>NZ_WJXZ01000015.1 GCF_009668025.1 Larkinella terrae
GAGGTAGATTGTTTACGCGTTACGCACCCGTACGCCACTAATCCCCGAAGGAATCCGTTCGACTTGCATGTATTAGGCCTGCCGCTAGCGTTCATCCTGAGCCAGGATCAAACTCTCCATTGTAAATAACGTACTAACATTTCACTGTTACGTCGTCGATTGTCATTGTTTGGTACTTCTGTCCACTACGTCAAAGAACATATTTTCCTCGTTTGGAAAATCGTGATTGAGCTGCCCGAAAGCCTGTCAACCGGTACGCTATTTTCTTCACTCCAACTCTTTCCCCGATTTGGGACTGCAAAGGTAGAAACTAAATTGGGTTTTTCAAAATTAATTCGGAAAAATATTTTTAAACTCTTTTTCCTTTTTAACTCTATAAATCACTGGTTATCAGTGATTTATTTAAACCTCTTACTGTTCGCATCCCCGATTTGGGACTGCAAAGTACCGAAATATTTTTCCCTTTGTCAAGTGTATTTTTTGAAATAAACAGGTAACTACTTTTAGCGTTGAAGTACTCAATTCGTTTTCAAGAAGTTACCTGTTTAAAAAAATTAAAAATATTTACACCAGCTTAATCAAATGGTTGCTTTTCCCTTTGGAAACAATCAAATACCGGCTCTGCAGCCATTCCTGATCCGACAGGCTTGTGGTGTCATTAATTTTTTGTTTGTTGATGCTAACCGCATTCTGCGCAATCGCCCGGCGGGCTTCCCCTTTCGACGCGTAGATTGCGCCTTTGGTGGCCACGGCCAACAGATCGATGATGTCCTTGCTCGCTTCCAGATCAGCGCTGGTAATCTGCGTTTGGGGTACTCCCTCAAAGATTACATCGAACTCATCGGCCTGAAGGGTCCGCAGCGTTTCGATTGTCGCTTTGCCGAAGAGCACTTCCGACGCTTTTACCGCCAGTTCATAGCCGGTTTGGGAATGGACTCGAATGGTAACATCTTTCGCAATCGCTTTCTGTAAAATCCGCAGATGCGGAGCTTCGTTATGCTGACGCTCCAGTTCTTCGATTTCTTCTCGGGACAACAAGGTGAACACGCGAATCAGCCGTGGACAATCTGAGTCGGTAGCGTGCAGCCAAAACTGGTAAAACTGGTAAGGCGACGTCATCGTGGGATCGAGCCAGACATTACCGCTAGCCGACTTCCCAAATTTTGTACCGTCTGCCTTGGTGATCAAGGGAGTCGTTAAGGCAAAGGCGTGGTATTCCTCACGGCCTTCCTTCCGCCGGATCAGCTCGGTGCCCGTGGTGATGTTCCCCCACTGATCGGAACCGCCCATCTGAAGCCGGACATTTTTATTCTTATATAGCCAGTAAAAATCGTACCCCTGAAGTAACTGGTATGAGAATTCGGTAAACGAAAGACCGGTTTCCAGACGCTTTTTAACCGAATCTTTGGCAACCATATAATTAACGGTCAAATGCGTACCGGCTTCGCGCAGAAAGTCGAGAAAGGAAATTCCCTTAAACCAGTCGTAATTATTGACCATTTCGGCCGAATTGGCGCTGTCATCGAACACCAGAAACCGGGCTAATTGCATCCGAATGCCTTCCTGGTTGTGGCGCAGGGTTGCTTCGGAGAGAAAATCACGCTCGGTCGACCGGCCCGACGGATCGCCAATCATGCCGGTTGCCCCGCCTACCAGCGCAAACGGTTTGTGTCCCGCCCGCTGAAAATGAACTAGCAACATAATCGTAGCCAGATTGCCGATGTGCAGCGACGCAGCCGTTGGGTCAAAACCGATGTAACCGGCAGTCGACTCTTTGCGAAGTTGTTCATCGGTACCGGGCATCACATCCTGCAACATGCCCCGCCAGCGGAGTTCTTCAAGAAAATCAATCATTTAGCAATTGAGATTGAGCGATTGAGTGATTGAGTGAATCGACCACCGAAGTGCAGGATTCCTCGCTTATCATTCAATGGCAATGAATTCGGGGGCAAAGATACACTTTCAGGGTAAAAGCAGCGAGGAGTCGCCGTAACTTAAAAACCGGTAGTCGTTTTCCAGCGCTTCCCGGTAAATATTCCGCCAGTTTTCGCCGACGAAAGCCGCTACCAGCAGAATCAGCGTAGAACCGGGTTGGTGGAAATTAGTCACCAGCCCGTTTGTGATTCGAAAGCGATAACCGGGCATGCAATAAATGCCGGTATGGCCAATGACCTGATCCTGACCGGTTTTTTCGAGGTAATTCAGAACCGCCCGCACCGCTTCCGGTTTTTCCGGCAGATCGTTTTCGCTGACGGAATACGCGTACTTCTGATCCAGATGAAACGGCTCCGGTTCCTGTTTCAACAGCCGAACGCCAAACCAGTACAGACTTTCCAGCGAACGCATCGAAGTGGTGCCGACCGCAATGACCGGCCCGGTGTGCATCAATAGATTCTGCAGATTTTGCCGGGAATAAACCACCTGCTCGGAATGCATCGCGTGCAGCCGGACGTTCGACGTTTTGATCGGCTGAAACGTTCCGGCACCAACGTGCAAAGTCAGGTATTCGGTCTGGATTCCTTTCCGGGCCAGTTGCGCAAGAACTTCCGGCGTAAAATGCAAACCGGCCGTCGGAGCCGCCACCGCTCCTTCGATTCGGGAATAGACGGTTTGGTAAGTTTCTCTGTCGGCTTCGGTTACGTCGCGATTCAGGTACGGCGGCAGCGGAATCTTCCCAGCTTCGTGCAGAATAGCCGCAAAGCTTTCCTCGCCCGGCGTTTCGTCGTCCTGCATCCATTCAAACCGGACCTTCGACTGCCCGGCGTCGTGCCAATGGGCTTTAATTAAAACCGTATGGTCATGAATCCGAATTTCCTGCTCCAGTACTTCGCCCGGTTTCCAGCGTTTCCGGTTGCCGATCATGCACTGCCAGATACTCTGATTTTTATCCTGCATCGCTTCCGAAACCAGCCGATCAGCCGGAACCGGATTGAGCAGAAATAACTCGATAGTTGCGCCGGTTTGCCGCTGAAAGTGCAAACGCGCCGGAATCACTTTGGTATTATTGAATACGAGCAGGCTGTTTTCGGGCAAGCGATCAGGCAACTCCCGGAAAACGTGGTGTTCGATTTTTCCCTGACGGTATTCCAGCAATCTGGACTGGTCGCGCTGCGGCAAGGGAAACCGGGCAATCCGCTCATCCGGCAGATCGTACTGAAAATCATCAAGTTGCAATTCTTCCATCGTCACTCTTCAGCAGCGGGTTTCAGGGCCAGACGAATCGGCAACGAAACGATCACGATGGCGATGATGGCCGTACAAACCGGCAGCAGCCACTGGTGTCCGCTCAGGTTGGTTGAGCCCAACTGGCTGTTTAATCTCCCGAGAACGTACAGCGAAAGCGCCATGATGGTTTTGACGGCGGCCATTAAACAGTAAAACCAGTTGCGAAAAATCTCGTTCAGTTGGTCGCGGTTTTCGATCCAGAGCTGTTGGTTCGGAATGGGCAACTTGGTGCCGTCTACTTTCGGAAATAGTTTTGTCAGGGTATTGATGAGCGTATTATTAATCAGAAAAATGGCGACACAGCTATAAAATAAATAGTCGCGACTCATAAAAACATCCGGACGACTATCGGGGGTAAATCCCACAGCCACATTGGTTTCCAGCGAAACGTAGGTATAAATAAGCATCGTGGCAAAACCGGCCAGCGAGACCAGCCGCCACAAACGAATGGCAAACGTGCTAACTTTCATGAATTGATCGATTCGCCCGACAACAGGCTTTGGGGCGCAAAGGTACGGGCTGACAAGCTGTGTTCCCAACCCAAGCTTTAAAGTATTCTGCTACAAACTCTGATTTGCTTTGTTGATCTTTGCAAAACAGCCATTTATTATCCCATGAAAATCTACACCAAAACCGGCGATAAAGGCCAAACTTCGCTGATTGGCGGCCGTCGGGTCAGCAAAGCGCACCACCGGATCGATGCCTACGGAACCGTTGACGAGTTGAATTCCTATATCGGGCTGGTGCGGGATCAGCCGGTCAATGAAAACCGCCGGGAACGGCTGAAGGAAATTCAGGATCGCCTGTTTACGGTCGGCGCCGAACTGGCGACCGATCCGGAAAAGACTGTCAAAAAACCGCTGCCGGCCATTCTGGATTCGGACATTACGGTTTTGGAAAAAGACATGGACGAAATGGATACGGAACTACCTGAACTCCGGGCGTTTGTGTTGCCGGGTGGTCATCAGTCTGTTTCCTTTTGTCACCTGGCCCGCACCGTTTGCCGACGCGCCGAGCGGCTGGTGATTGCGCTGAATGAGGAAGAACCGGTCGATCCGCTGGTGATGCAATACCTCAACCGGCTTTCGGATTACCTGTTTATGCTAAGTCGGAAAATGACGCAGGAACTCGGCGCGGAGGAGGTCGCCTGGAAACCACGGGTGTAATTTTGTAACCGTTTTTCACGGCTTATTAACGAACTGGTAACCGTAAAAAAAATAATTAGCATAACAACTATTTTTTACTGGACACTTCCTGAAGTTTTCTATACATTTGCTGACTATCAACCCGCTGACGACTTTTTTAGTTGGTCAGATTTGCTACCGACCATTATGACTACCGAATTAGTAAACATCGCGCTAAGGAAAGCAGAACGCTCCCGCATCGAGGAGGTCGACTTCAACAACCTGCCGTTTGGCAAGCATTTTTCCGACCACATGTTTGTGGCTGACTTTGTCGACGGCCAATGGCAAAACCTGCAAGTGGTTCCATTCGACAACTTTACCCTCAGCCCGGCGCTGTCGTCGCTGCACTACGGGCAGTCGATTTTCGAAGGGATGAAAGCCTATAAAAACGAAGCCGGTGAAGTGCTGATGTTCCGCCCGCTGGAAAACTGGAAACGGATGAACGTATCGGCCGAGCGCATGTGCATGGCGACGATTCCGGAAGAGGTTTTCATGGGTGGCCTGGAAGCGTTGCTTCGGGTTGATGCCGATTGGGTGCCGAACACGCCCGACAGCTCGCTGTATATCCGGCCGTATATGTTTGCGACCGACGTATTTCTGGGTGTTGCGCCGTCAAAAACCTACCGGTTTTGCATTTTCACCTGTCCGGTGGGGGCTTATTACACCAAACCGCCGAAGCTGAAAGTAGAAACCGACTACATCCGTTCGGCCCCGGGCGGAGTGGGTTACGCCAAATGCGCGGGCAATTATGCGGGTTCGATGTATCCGACGATGCTGGCACAAAAGGCTGGTTACGACCAAATTATGTGGACCGATGGCGTTGAACACAAATACATTGAAGAATCCGGCACCATGAACATTATGTTCGTGATCGACGGCAAGCTGGTTACTCCGGCTACCTCGGATTCGATTCTGAAAGGCGTTACCCGCGACAGCATCATTCAGGCGGTTAAAAGCTGGGGAATCGCAGTGGAAGAGCGGAAAGTCTCGATTCAGGAAGTGATCGACGGCATTGAAAGCGGCAACCTGACGGAAGCCTTCGGTGCGGGAACCGCCGTGGTGGTTTCGCCCTACTCGCTGATCGGATTTGAAGGAAAAGATTACATGCTGAGCGATATACCGAAAGAAGATTCACTCGCAAACCGCATCTTCAACTACCTCACGGACGTCAGAACCGGACGGGTTGAGGACACGTTTGGCTGGATGTATAAAATTTAATGATGAATTATAAATGATGAATGATGAATGTAAAGGTGCGGAACTGGCTACCACTTTTACATTTATCATTCATCATTTATAATTCATCATTCATTTTCTAGACATTCGAATTACCGCCTAGCACCAGCTTCAGGCCAAAATCTTTGCCTTTCGATACATCCTTCAGCGTAATCCGGTTGTTGCCGGATGCCTTCCACGTTTGCTGAACCGGATTGCCATATTTGCGGGTAAAATACGCCGTCAGTTCCTTCAGGTGCGTATCGACCGATTGCCGGTTATTCAAATAAATATCCACCTGAATGCCCGAAACCTTCTTATTTTTATCCAGAAAATATTGGATATCAGTCGATTCCAGATTCGGATAGTCGATGGTATATCCAACGTGGGCGGCATCTTCTTCAAAAGGTTCGGCAGACTCTTTCTCCTTGACCACCGAAACCGCATCGCCCGTGCTGACGCCCCGGAACAAACCGTCGTCCGGTCCTACCAGTTTTTCCAGCCAGTCGCTCACCACAACTTCCGAATTTGCCTCAGGCGGATTGGTCACAATTTGAGCACTGTCGGCCGGAGAAGTCGCTTCCGACGCTTGTTGTTTGGTCTGGCAGGCATTCAGCAAAAGCACCGTTGCCAGCAGCGCGCTGTAGATAAACGTTTGTTTCATATAGTTCAGGTTGGTTGGGAAAAGGGAAAAGAGAAAAGAGGTGAGACAAGAGAGTAAAGACTGGTTCGTTGCATGTTCGGTCTTTTCTTTATTCTCTTGTCTATCGTCTTTCTTCTCTTAAGACGAAAACCCCCGCGAACGGCCACCGCCGAAAAAACCGCTGCGGCCACCGGAAGGGCGGCTGATCCTCGAATTACTGATGCTGCTCCCGATTCGGTTCGACCGTTCGTAGGTCTGCGGATTGTTGTAAACGCCCGAGCTGTATTGCTGCTCGTTGGCGTAACGCGGGGTGGTCGACCGGCCCAGCATGTACCCCAGACTTCCCCACAAGAGCACATTCGATAAACCGCTGTGGTGGTGATAAGCCGCCGGATTATGGAAATAGTGGCGCGTCGACGAGTCGGCCTGCACCAACCGGCGGGCGGCTTCCACGCTCAGCGTGTCGCGGTGACCATCGGCGTAGTTGACAATGGCTCCGGCCAGTTTGGGGTCCACTTCCGTTTCGTCCGTAATCTTGAAATTCCCCGGACTGGTTTCGGTGATGTAGGTCCGAACACCTTTTCCGAATGCCGGTTTTTCCTCATCGGTCTGTTCGTATTCCGAGTCATTCGAGTTGCCGCAACTTTGCAGGATCACCGTGCCGTTGAGCAGCGCGAGACCCAGGGTAGTGCTGAGGGTGATGTCTTTCACCCGGCGTAATATGCTATTTTTCCGAACCGGTGTCATGATTTTGCTAGGCTATCGTATTGGCGAAACTACGCAGAAGGCCGGGTGGTTGCAAGAAGTTACCGGATGAAAGGATAAAAGGCATTAAGAGTTTGCGGTTCTGAATTATGAGCAGAACCGGGTCGCTGGCTGGTAAAATTGATTGAAGATGCCGTATTTTGGGGAAGTATGCCCGACAAAACCGCATTTATAGAAGAGTTACTCCACCGAATTTCGATCCTTCAGTCGGAAAATACCCCCTGCTTCCCGGCCGGTTTGATGCCATCCTACCGGAGTAATCCGCTTCTGCTGGGCTACCATCGCCCGGATACCAACGTCTTTTTTACGGCCATTACGGTTTTTACCCTGCAACAAATCCGACCGAAACTCCTGCCGGATTTGCAGACAAAAGTTGACGAGATCAGTCAAAAAGCCGTTCAGCATTACCCTGATTTTCAGAACAAAGACGGACTGAAGACCTATAATTTTTACAAAACGCCGAAACGGGGCCGCCCATCAGGGCATTTTCCGAACGGGCGGTTTTTGCACCGCATCGAGCATTTCCGGCTCCCCGACGATGCCGATGATACGGCGATGATTTACCTGACCAGTCAGCCATCGCGCGCGGATTTGCTCTGGCTCAAACACAAGCTGACGCAACACGCCAATCTGGCGACCCGGCAGGTGGAAGACTCCTATCCCGAATACGTCAATCTGAAAGCGTATTCGACCTGGTTTGGCAAGAATATGCCCGTCGAGTTCGACGCCAGCGTTCTGTGTAATCTGCTCTACTGCATTTTTCACTATGACTTGCCGTTGAACGAACACGATTTCGATAGCCTGGTTTTCATTCGGTCGGTGGTAGAAACCGGTCAGTACCTCCGCGAACCGTTTCGCTGTTCGCATTCTTATCCACGAGCCGCCCTGATTCTGTATCACATTGCCGGTTTGCTGGCGGCTTTCCGCCCGGACGCGCTGGAACCCATTCGGGCGCAGTTGATTCGCGACGGTTTTCAGTTGCTCGAAAGCGGTTTGCCGGTAATGGATCAATTGATTGTTTCCACTTCCCTGCTGCAACTGGGCGCAAAACCGCCCCGGATCGATGCGGAGCGCATTCCCGAAAACGAAATTCGGGACTATTCCTTTTTCATTGCCGGGATGCTGACGGCTTCCCAAAATCCGCTACTCAACCGCATGGCGCAATCCCGCCTGGTTCGAATGGACTGGACCTGCGAAGCCCATTCGCTGGCGCTGGTGATTGAATATCTGGTAAACCGGGACAGGTAGAAAAAGAGGGCCGGATTTCTCCGTAAATTTCGAACTTTAACACGTAAACAAATAATCTGATTTTGATATGAAAACGTATTTCCGCGTAATGACGAAGTTGCTGATGATGGGTTGTATTGCGATTAGCGCGTGTCAGGGACTCGAAGGACCGGAAGGACCCCAGGGGCCGCAGGGCGTACAGGGCGCGCAGGGTCCCAAAGGCGATACGGGCGCAACCGGTGCCAAAGGGGCCGACGGCAGTTCCAATGTCCAGCAAATCAATTATTCCGCGCGCAGTCACGACGGCTCGAACGATTTACTGCTGGCATTGCCGCAAGCCATCAATCGGGATGTTGTCGACAAAAGCATGTTCTATGTTTACGTCAAACAATCGGTGCCACGACCAAACAACCTGGAAGATTCCTACTGGTTTTCGATCCCGGGCGAAACCCTCAAAGGCAATACGTATTCTCATTTTGTTTTTCCCGGAAACGGGCAGACGCTGGCCGCTGTATTTCTTCGCAGAACATCTGATTTTCAAAGCGGTAGCGAATATTTTGAAGCCATTCGCGTGGTAGTTATAACCGCTGATAAACAGAGCAATGGCCGGAAAGCCGCCATCGATTACACCAACTACGAAGAGGTTCGGAAAGCGTACAATCTGCCCGAGTAACGGTTTCTGAGACCGCTGGCGCATTTAGTTGGATTGCCGGTCTTTGGTAAGGACTTTTTTAATAAATTGTTGCATTCATTGTGCACCTCCGGCAAATGCAGCCAGTAACAGGCTGCTTGCTCGTTCCTAAGTCCTTACTTCAACCATTAACCTACGTTCGACGATGAAGCCTTCAAGACGTAATTTTTTACAATCTCTGGGTATAAGCATGGCCGGTGTGAGTCTGGCTCATGAGTCCACGGCCGGAGTGCAGCCACCCAAAGCGTTGAAACCGGCTGGCGATGAGCAGGTTCTGTTTGTGGGCGACAACATTGCCATTGCCAACACCGAATATGGAAAAATACGGGGATTTGTTCTTCGGGGCATTCATCATTTTTTAGGCGTACCATATGGGGCTGATACGTCGGGGAAAAACCGGTTTATGCCTCCGCAAAAACCGGCCGCCTGGACCGACATCCGGCCCGCGCTGTGGTGGGGGAATTCGGCGCCCCAGATCATGGAAAAACGGTACGCCAACCCCTATTCTTCTTTTGTCGACCACTGGAATTACGACGATGTATCGGAAGACTGCCTGAAACTAAATGTCTGGACGCCAGCGCTTGACTCGCAAAAACGCCCGGTTGTTGTCTGGTTGCACGGGGGCGGTTTTGTGAACGGAAATGCCGTTGAACAGGATGGGTACCAGGGCGAAAACCTGGCCCGGTTTGGCAATGTGGTTTTCTGTTCACCCAACCACCGGCTGGGAGCGCTGGGCTACACGCACCTGAAAGCCGCCGGGGGTCATCCGGCTTCCGGAAATGTCGGAAATCTGGATCTGGTGGCGGCCCTCGAATGGGTCAAAAATAATATCGCCAATTTCGGTGGGGACCCGAACAACGTGACGATTATCGGTCAGTCGGGGGGCGGAGCCAAAGTTACCACCCTGATGAATATGCCGTCGGCGAAAGGGTTGTTCCACAAAGCCGTTGCTCTGAGCGGCAGTTCGCTGACTGGGGTAAATAAGGAATACGCCGAAAAACTGGGTCTGAAAGTTATGGAAGTGGCCGGTTTAAAACCGGGTGAAATCGACAAACTCCAGCAAATTCCCTGGCGACAATACATTGATATTGCCAATTCGGCCGTGGAAAAAATGGCCGACGAAGCCAAACGGCTCAACCTCCAGCGCGGAGGCTATTCTCCGGTGGCCGATGGCGCTTCCCTGAACGGCGGTGCGTTTTTCAGCGATCCCAATCATTTCTCAGCCGATATTCCCCTGCTCATCTGCTCGACTTTCCATGAGCAAAATCCCAGCCGGGTGGATTCGGCCCTGGAAAAAGTTTCGCTGGATGAGGTAAAAGAAAAAGTCAAACCTCGATTTGGCGATAAATCCGGCGAGATCATCGACGCCTACGCCAAAAATTTTCCGAAGGCTCGGCCGATTGAAATCTGGGCGTTAGCCGTTTCCAACCGGAAAAATGCCATTGCGGCCGCCAATGCGAAGGCTTCGCAACAAAAAGCGCCCGTTTACGTGGCCTGGTTTGGCTGGCAACCCCCGCTGTTCGACGGCCGAATGCGGGCGTTCCACTGCGACGATATCTGCTTCTGGTTTTACAATACCGATCTGATGCTGACCCACACGGGCGGTGGCAAGCGTCCCCGGGCCTTATCGGAAAAAATGGCGAAATCCTTTATCAATTTTGTCAAAACCGGTAATCCAAACGGGGGCGGTTTACCTACCTGGAAACCGTATTCCATTGAAAATGGCGAAACGATGGTGCTGGACGACAGTTCGATGCTGGTCAACGACCCCGACCGCGAAGCCCGGAAAGCACTGGCGTAACCGCTAAAATAATGCCGGTGAGGGCGCTGGAATTGTCCTTACCGGCACTAGCCTTCCAGTTGAATGACTGAATCAACTAAAACGCATGGCCTGGAATCCAGACACTTACAATAAGTTCAAGTCCGAGCGGTTTGCTCCTTTTTACGACGTATTGGCCTTGATCGAAATCCGCGAAAATATGGACATCATTGACCTGGGCTGCGGAACCGGTGAACTGACCCGCAAACTTGCCGACGCCCTCCCCCATTCCAGGGTGCTGGGCATCGATTCATCGCAGGAAATGCTGAACGATTCAGCGCCATTTGCCAGCAGCCAGGTGCAGTTTGAGCAGAAATCCATTGAAAATCAGGTCCGTAATGTGGAGCAGAAATGGGATTTGGTCTTTTCCAATGCCGCCATTCAGTGGGTCGATGATCATGAAGCGCTGTTGCCCAAAATCATTTCCCTTCTCAAACCGAACGGGCAGTTAGCCATTCAGCTTCCGGCGCAACATCACAACGCCCTGAATAAAATGCTGAATGAGCTGGCCGATGAAGAACCTTTTAAAACCGAATTACAGGGCTGGCAGCGAACACCGCCGGTTTTAGAAATTGAGCAATACGCGCAATTGTTATTTGAGAACGGCGGAAATGAAATTACGGTTTTCGAGAAGATTTATCCGCTGGTTGTGTCGGATTCAAGTGCACTTTATGATTGGGCATCCGGAACGACTTTAATCCCGTATACCGAAAAATTAAACGACGAGAACCGGCACCGGTTTATCACCGATTTTAAAAACCGCTTACAAAAACAGTTTTCAAAATCGCCGGTCTTTTATCCGTTTAAGCGAATTATAATGAAGGCGGTTTTTTGATAGCTTTTCACTCTTCTTTCACCTCCGATTTCTCCACTAATCCAATTCGGGCCGAATGCCGAATGGCTTCGGCGCTGTCTTTGAAATAACAGCAGGGAACGCCACCAGCAACAATCTGATCGACAAAGCCCTGCGTACGCGCTTCATTTTCTTTGTGAACCCGGCGGAGGTAAACACAACAGATCTGATTCGGAAAATGCTGGACCAGGGAGGTATAAATGTTGGGATCTTCCTGCGTGTCATCGCCCAGCAACACGAATTTCATCTCGGGAAAGGCTTCCAGCACCCGGACAATCCGCGCAAATTTGGTGACATGTTTGTTCTGACCGGTTTTCCAGACCTCGCGAAACCGCTTGATCTGGCTCAGCAGATAGATGCCGTCGGGCATGTCATTCTTTTCGCAAAACGTCAGAATGTAGTCGTACAGATTCCACTCGCTGCTCGAAACGTAAAAAAACGGATTCGGGGCGCTGGCGTCGGTTCCGGCGCGCGCCAGCAGTTGATAATGCTTGACGACATCATCAAACGGGTCGCGGCTGTGGGCGTTTTCGGTCAGCATCACGTGAATTCGTTTGCGCAGGTTGGCCGAGTGTGAAATCAGAAAAGTATCGTCGATGTCGGACACAAAACCGTATTGCGTTGAATACGAGCAATATACTTCGCCCTCGCCCGTTGCCACCGGTTTTTCCGGACCCAGGTTTTCCGTAATTAAATCCACTTTTACGGGATGCCAGCCGGGCGCGACCGGCTCATCGGACGTCCACTCCAGCCGAAAAAAACCGTCTTTTTCGGTCGTAAACCGCACATCTTTCTGAATTCCGTTTACTTTCACCGTAGCGCCCGAAACCGGGCGCATCATAAAAAGCCGCAACAGCGACAGCGAATTGACCCAGAAATTCTGGCGGTATTTCTGGCGGGGCATCGGGCTCCGGCGCAGCACGTGGCCAAAGACAACCACCTTCTGCTCATGGACATAACCCCGGTAAACTTTCACGGTGGGCTCGTCGCTAATCCGCAGCCAACGTAAGATTTCATGTTTTATTCCGCCACTTGCCTTCATTCTTTGTTTATTGGAAATAACCAGTCAATCATTTCATTCATTATTCGCTATTCGGTGTTCAATATTCGATATTTAACTTTAAGTAACCCGTCTTTCAATATCGAATACTGAACGCCGAATATTGAATAGCGAAGTGTTGAAAACAATAAATTTCAGGTAATCGAACTAAACCACAAACATGCCGGAAGTCAAAAAGTTAAAATTTTTGTTCGCCATCAACCCGATTTCCGGCGGACAGGATAAGTCTGCCTGGGAAACGGAAATTCGCACATTCTTTGAACAACAGCCTCATTCCGCCGATCTGTTCCTGCTGGATGGCAAAAACGATGACATTGAACTTCCCAAACGCATTGAAACCTACCAACCCGACCGCCTGGTGGCCGTGGGTGGCGATGGCACCATTAAATTCGTGGCCGAACACGCCCTGAACGCCAAGATACCGCTCGGCATCATCCCGGCCGGTTCGGCCAACGGCATGGCGCGCGAACTGGACATACCGCCCACGCTGGAAGGTAGTCTGGAGGTACTGATCAACGGCGTCGAAAAACCAATCGACCTGATTTGCATCAACGGCACCGAACATTGCCTCCACCTGAGCGACATCGGCATGAACGCCCAACTGGTGAAATACTTCGACGAAGGAAAAATGCGCGGTAAGCTCGGCTACGCGCGTGGTGTGCTGCGGGTACTGATGCGGAGACGGCTTCTGAAACTACAGATCAACACCGGCGATAGCGTCGTCCAGCGAACCGCTTTCATGGTCGTGCTGGCGAACGCCCGCATGTACGGAACCGGCGCCATAATCAATCCCGACGGCGACGTTGCCGATGGCAAATTTGAGGTAGTCGTCATTCGTAAACTTTCGCTGGTTGCCATCTTACGGATGTTTATTCACTTCCGTCCGTTCGATCCGAAACACATCGAAATCTTTTCGGCCTCCTCGGTCCATATCGTCACCAAACGGCGGGCGTATTTCCAAATTGACGGCGAATACCGGGGAAAAATACGGGAGCTGACAGCCGAAATCTGGCCGGGGCATTTGCAGGTGGTTTTACCGGCCTGAACCGACTTTTTCCCGTTTCCGCCAGTTATTCACCAAAAGCCGCCAGTTGTCAAATCCGGGTGGTAGCCGCCCGCGCGGGCGGCTACATTTGCGTACTGATTCCATGCAAAACCAACGCAACAATGGCTAATGTAAAAACCATAATCGACGAATGGGCCGTAAAAGACCTGGAAGACGGTTCGTCCCTGAAAATCGCCGTCCTCGGCTGCACCGAACTCGGCAATGAATCACGCCCGGGCATTCAGGTCATGTACATGGGCCACATCATCAATTACGAACCTCTATTTGTGGAACGTCTGGCGTATCAGGCTCACAAAGCGGGCGTTAGCGAATATTTGCTGAAAGATTATTCCTGGATGCATTACGAAGATCAATACATCAAAAACTCGCTGGTGCTCGGTTTTCCGCTAAAAGCCAAAGTGGAGGTAAAAACGCGCTCCTCAAAACCGGTCATTAAAGAATACGAACTTCCGTTTGAAGTGTAGAAATAGACATGAGAGGTGAGACAAGAGAATAGAGACTAAATGCAACGCCGATTTTTTAAGTCTCTTGTCTCACGTCTAACTTCTATACTCTCAAAAAAATTGAAACTGTATCCACACCGTTCTAAAAAACAAACCCGGTTGATCAACGTTTGTCGGTCAACCGGGTCATTTGTTACCCTCCGGATCGTAGCGCCCCTGTATTATTTCGCGCCGACGATCAATTCCTGCCTTTCGGCCGCCGTGGGCTGAGCAAACGGTTTTCGCTGAAAAGTCACCTGACTCATGGCGTCTTTCTCATACATTGCCAGACAGGTTTTTTCGTATTTCTGATCAAAATTCGGGCGTTTTGGAAAAACCTGCGTCGGCGCGGGCTGGCCTTCCGGGAAGAAATACACTCTGGTGGTTCCGTACTTGGTATAGAGCATGTAATCGCCGTATTTCTCCATTTCGTCCCAGAGTGTATCGGTCACCGTCACGGCGTAAATCCGCACAATCGGGCCGGTATTGTTCTCATTCCGGTACATCGCCACTTCTTTATACGTTCCCTTCAGGTCCTTGATGCCGGGTTCAGAAACCGCATCGTAAATCATGTACCCGACCAGCAACGCGACGAGTCCGAAGAGAACATATTTTACGTTTTTACTGAGCATTATTATTTCGCAGCCACCATCAATTTGTACATTTCGTCGGCCACCAGCTGATTTCCGGTATCGTTCAGGTGAACGCGGTCGGTCGTTAAAATGCCTTTTTCGGCGTTGTTGGGGTTATTTTTCAGGTTATAATCAAGAAAAGCTTTCCGCAAATCGCAGAGCGGCAACTGGTGTTTGGCCGCCAGATCGCGAATCAGCTTGGAATACTGCTGCAGGTCGCCGTCCTGATCGTTGGAATAATCGGTTTTTTCACCAATCACGGCCGGCGTACACAAAATCACCTTGCTCCCGGCATTCTGAAGTTTTTTGATCACGGCATCGTAAAACTTCACAAATTTATCCGGGTCGGTGCCGGTGCCGTACGTCCGCTTGTGCCAAACGTCGTTCACGCCCACGTATACAAAGGTAATGGTTGGCTGCTTGGCCAGCACGTCGTCGTCCATCCGCAGAAACAGATCATAAATTTTGTTACCGCCGATGCCCGCGCCAATCAGTTCATATTCATTCGCCAGATTCTGTTTCTTCAGCATATCGCCGATTCGGGTAATGTAACCGCCCGGACTAACTCCGGCCTGGGTAATGGAATCACCAAAAAAAACCACGCGTGTCGGTTTCGATGGGGTCAGGGCCAGCCACATAAACGTGAGCAGGAGAATGGGAAACGTTCTCATAATCAATTAATTCAGAATAGGGGTTTTGGTTTGGTTAGTCACTCAATACGTTATCCGGCGCTTGCGGGCGTCGATGGCCCAGCGGCCGGTAGCTTCCCCACCGAGAATCACCTGCGCTTCCTCGTGCAGCGCCACGGTTGGGCAAATGTGATACGGAACGCCGTACAGAACGTCGCCGATCTGGATGTCGTCCCAATTTTTGACCTGCAAAACCAGGTGTTCTTCGCTTTGTCCGGTCAGTTCATAATCCGTCAGATTCAGGAATTTAACCCGTTTCGCCAGCGGATTTTCGGCGGCCACGGCTTTGTGGCCCAGATCGGTGGTCACAATGCCCGGCGCCGGTTTCGATACCACGCGGGTTAGCAGCAGGGCGGCCCATTCAAACGTTTGCTCGGGCAACAAGTCGTCGTATCCCCAATCCCACAACAGGCAGGTTCCGGGGCTGCACCAGACGTTCGGGCGGTGGGCATGGTTGGAAAACGTCGGCGTTCCGCCCACAATGATCAGCGGGCGCGGTTCGCCTTCCTGCTCCAGTTTTTCGGCCAGTTCCTCCAGCGGTTTTACGGCCGCATCGGCTTTGAGCTGACGTTCGGCCACATCCTGATCGCGAATATGGCCATCGTAAGCGTGAAAGCCGCGAAGGTCAAACCGAGGGTCGGCTTTCAGAGTGCGGTATAACTGCTCCAGTTCGTCATCGACTACGTGGCCCGTGCGGTTCATGCCGAGGTTGATGTCGATGTAAACGATCGGTTTATGGGTGGTTTTGGCAAATTCCCGCGCCAGTTCTTCCGCCGACACCAGGTTATCCACCAGCGACGCCCATTCGACCCAGTTGTAAGCCTGCACCAGTTCGCAAAACCGGTGGAGTTTCGGCCCCGTCAGCTGGTAGCTTATCAGGACGTGACGCGCTCCGGTATCGGCCAGCATCTCGGCTTCGGCAATCGTGGCGCATTTGAATTTGGTAATGCCCGCTTCGACCTGCATTCGCGCCACTTCCGCCATTTTGTGTGTTTTGACGTGCGGAACCAGTTTTTCGGCGTCGCCATCCACCATGTCGAGCATGGTTCGGATGTTGTGGACAATGCGGTCGGGGTAGATCAAAAGGGCCGGAGAATCGACCAACTGAATATTTTGAACCTGATACTCGTTCATGAAAAAACGTATGATTGACGGTTCAATATAACCGTCAAAAAGTTTATTTCTAACTGAATCGCGGAACAAACCTTGAAACCGGTCCCACTCCGCAACGCTCAATCACATTGAAAACGCAGCAAAAGCGGTTTTTCAGTTTTTCGCCCGCACATATTTTTCGACAATAATCCGGTCAATTCCCAGCTTTTCCAGCTTTTCGACGCCGGTTTGCGTCAGCGTATCGTTGCTGATTGTCACCGCAAACTGAAATTTGTGATTCTCCCACTGCTTGTCGACAAAGTACTCCAGATTCTCCGTATACGTGCTGTCGGCCAGCGTGTACGAACCACCGCCCGCTGAAAATGCAGCCGCGGATGAATCTGTTCCCGTCTGGATCGCGTGGTTCAGGAAAGCGAAATGGGTCGCGTTGATAATCTTGATCATTTTCCGATTCGGATCAAACGTCGAATACGTGCTGTCCTTTTCGGTGGCCGTAGCCGAAACAAGCTCCCAGGTTCCAACCAGCGGCAGCGGTTTTTTGGTTTCGCAACTGCTTACAGTAACAAGGGTGGTGATCAACAGAAGGGCGACGCTGAATTTCATCAGTTAAAGGGCGGTTTCGTCAGAAGGTTCGTGCTCAATTTTTGTCGTTGTAAAGCTACTGTTTATTGCGGATCGTTTCAGTTCGAACGAAAGAATAAAAACGACTTACGGCCACCTCGCCACCAGTTACCAGCTTTTTTCTACCAGTTATTGTTCCGCGATTGCAGACCTTTTCGGAACGCTATACTTTTGAATCAATAAACGGCCACAAGGGCTATAAACCACTACTAAACACAAAAACAATGAACACTTCCATTCCATCCACTACCGGTTTTTCAATTGTCGACAATTACGTTTCTGTACTGAAAAAATTTAGCGATTTTAACGGACGTTCCCGTCGCAGTGAATACTGGTATTTTGTCCTGGTTAATGTCTTGGTTTCTCAGGCTTTAAACTTTACGAATGTACTGTTATTCGACAACGTAGCGCTGATTGGCTGGATCGTGATGCTGTTCAATCTGGCGATTCTGGTTCCATCCATTGCCGTTGCGATCCGCCGGATGCACGACGTGGGCAAAAGTGGCTGGTACGCGTTGATCCCCATTTACAACCTGATTCTGGCCTGTACGGAAGGTGTTCACGGCATGAACGAATACGGTGCAGATCCGAAAGCAAAAGCGCAACAAATCGCTTAAGTTTTGTATTAAACTAAAATATATAGATGCAAATAATCAGACCAGTCGAGGTCTGATTATTTGCATTAAAAGGATTTAAAAATCTATAAATCGTATTCGGTAATAATTTATTTTCCGCAAAAAAGGAAATCTTTAAACGTTATTAACTGGCTCAGTATATTCCCATCGGGGCAGTATAAGACCGTAAATTCATTGAATTAACCCAGCAAACAATTTATTCAGATCGGCATACGGTTTTGCTTCATTGACGTAGGAAAAAGTGCCTTTCTGAGAAATTTCCTCAGCCGCCCGAAAAAGTGCTCCGTAAGCAGCCCGCGCCAGCGAAGAACCCACGCTCACCCGCTTCACTCCCATTTCGGCCAGCTCTTCCAGCGAAAAACTGCCACCGGCCAGTCCCATCAGCACATTCACGGGCCGGGGCGATACGGTTTTCACCACCGCTTCGATTTCTTCCCGGTTTTTCAGTCCGGGCGCGAACAGCACGTCGGCACCCGCATCGGCATAAGCTTCCAGCCGCCGGAGGGTGTCGTTCAGATCTGGTCGGCCATACAGCAGATTTTCGGCCCGCGCCGTGATCGTAAACGGTTGAGGTAAACTCCGGGCAGCGGCCACGGCGGCTTTTACGCGTTCAACGGCGAGGTCAAAAGGATAAATCGGATCGTGCGGTTTTCCGGTTGCGTCTTCGATGGAGCCTCCCGAAAGACCGGTTTGGGCGGCCAGCCGAATCGTTTCGGCGCAGGTTTCCGGATCATCGCCGTAGCCGTTTTCCAGATCGGCGGCAATCGGCAAATGCGTAGCGGCCACGATGCTTTGCGCGTTTTGCAGGGTTTCGGCGCGGGTAACCGAGCCATGTCCGTCCGGTTTTCCGAGCAAATACGCCAGCCCCGCGCTGGTGGTCGCAAGCGCCTTAAACCCAAAACTGGCTAAAACCCGCGCCGACCCCGCGTCCCAGGGATTCGGAATGACAAACAGACCGGGTTGTTGATGCAAAGCCCGGAACGCTTCGGCCCGGGCCTGGAATGAATGTTCTGTTGATTGGCTCATAGCCGGAATTTACGGCAATTGCGGCAAATTCCGGCTATCGGTATGCGACTTAGGGCGTGCGTCGTAATCGGAAAATCCCATTAATATTCGCCGTTCCGGTTGGCTCCCGCGTGGCTTTCGGCATAATCCAACCGGCCGGTAACACGGTAAACGTCCCCCAAACCCATTCCTCACTGATGTCAATCACCCGCAGATTACCGTCACTGAGAATCGGTTTTTTGTTCTTCTCGTAGATGTGCTGGTAAATAATCGTTCCCATATTGAGATTGAAAACTACATCAGCTCCCATCGTCCAGCGAAATATACCGGTTTTGGTGCCGGGAAAAGCCAACTCACACAGTTCCGAGCCGTTACGACCGAGCAGAATAGTTGATTGCGCGCGAACATTGATGCCGCCCGTATATGTTTTCCATTCTGCGCCGTCAATTTGCACCGAAATGCCTTCCGGCGCCACCATAATATTGGATACCAACCGAATATCTTTAAAAACCTGGCCGTCAATGGTGACCGATTGATTGAGGGAAACCGTAATGGCAACCGGATTTTTAGCCGGAATATGCTCAGGAGCGTAGTACGTTGCGGTCGCTTGGTTGTGTGCCAGTGCCCCCGGGCCGGACACCGTCCATTGTTTGATGTACTTCTCACTGATCACCGAGGGAAGCGGAACAAACAAATCTTCCATCACCGCTCCCGGGTCAGCAATGTGTTGCCGAACTTTCAGGTTGATCGAACCGCCGGGATTGACGACACCCAAACCCGGATCCAGCTCAATATTCTTGAAAAAGGTCCAGTCACTAAAATGCGTTGTTTCCACCGACAGCGTTCGGGCCGCCGTATCGAGCGAGCGCCGGGCCGGTGATTTCCAGCTACCCTTGTCGGTCTGATAAGCAATCCGGAGCGCTTCCGGAGCACTCCCCAGCACGTCCGATTCATCGTACTGAAACGTAATGGATGCGGGTTTGGCAAACGTAATGCCGTGGGGTATCAGCCGAAACGCCTGCCCTGCGCCCGACGGGCAGTTGTTCGTAATCGGCTGTACCGAAATGGACTGCGAACTGGCGAGGGCTCCGGCAGGAATGACAACCCGAACGCGCCGATCTTTGGATTCGATGGTGCCACCCGCCGGACCGATCATTGCCGTGAGGACTTCGCCATCGGGCGTTCCCACTGGCGTAATGGCTCCTTCGGGCTGGGGTGTGGTTGGCGGATCGACCCGGGAACCGCCCGATTCTTCGGGGGTCAGGAGGTCCGTATCGTGTTTACAGGAAATGGCAAATACGACGAGCGTCAGGCTCAGGATAAAGGCAAATAACTTGTTCATTGGCAGTGTGTTGTTTACACTGCCAAAATTGAACCCGGATTTACCTTCTGAAAATGAGGGATTCCCTGAAACGGAAAAAGCCGCCCATGAAGCGGCTTTTTAGGTGACGAAGAATAATCCTGAAAGTTCGGGCCGTCGATGCGGTTTTTTAGTCGGCCAGTTCAAACATGACTTCAATTTCGACCGGGATATTTTCCGGCAGTGTGCCCATGCCCACGGCCGAGCGAACGCCCACGCCGTTGTCTTCGCCCCAAATCGAAACGAACAGTTCACTACAGCCATTGATCACGAACGGGTGGCGCTCAAAATCGGCCGTTGCATTCACCATGCCCAGCGTTTTGATGACGCGCTTGATTTTGTTCAGCGTGCCGAATTTTGCTTTCAGGGTCGCCAGAATCGTCAAACCGACCTGTTGGGCGGCCAGTTTGCCCTCGTCGATATTCATGTCGGCACCGATCCGGCCAATGATGCGGCTCCCGTCGTTCTTCACCGGTCCGTGGCCGGAAACGTAAACGAATTTGTCAACGATCAGACACGGTTTGTAAACGCCCATCGGCTTCGGCGCGGGCGGCAGGGTCAGGCCCAGTTGGGCAAATTTTTCGTCAGGCGTCATAGGCGCAGTTTCAGAAGTAAGGTCAGACTCAGGTTCCAAATCGAATTTTAAATTTTTGTCCGGTTCAAACCCGGTGTTCAGGTAATGATGAGCCATGTATTCCATATCAGTGCGTTGGTTTTCGATATTCGGTTTTCGGTTTTCAGTCCCGGCGGGGAACCGCACCGAATACTGTAAACCAAAAACCGTAAACCTTAATTAAACCACCAAATTTAAGGCTAAAACGCCAGCCAACCCGACAATAGACACAATTGTTTCCATCACCGTCCAGGTTTGGAGGGTTTCTTTGATGCTTAAATTAAAATATTCCTTGAATAACCAGAAACCGCCGTCGTTCAGGTGCGACATCATCAGGCTGCCGGAGCCAATGGCCAGAACCATCAATTCAGGTTTCACATTGGTCTGATTTTCAAGCAGTGGCAGAATGATTCCGACGGTTGTTAAACCGGCCACCGTGGCCGAACCCACGCAAACCCGGATAACGGCCGCTATGCCCCAGCCCAGCAGCAAGGGCGAAATTTCGACGCCCTGTAGCAAAAAACCGATGTATTTGCTCGTTCCGCTATCGATAAAAATCTGCTTCAAAGCCCCGGCCCCGGCAATGACCAGCAACACCGGCGACGCGGCTTTAATGGCCTCTTCGAGGTCTTTCATGACAACTTTCGTCGATTGACCGCGCTGAATACCCAGAGTATAAACCGCCACCAGCACCGACAGCAACATGCCAATATACGGTTCCGCCAGCAAGGTAACGATCTGATGCGCAAACGATCCCGGCGTCAAAACCGACTTCAGCGGCCCAGTCAGGGTTAGTAACAAAACCGGTAGAAGGGCAACAAAGAAGCTGATTCCCGCACCCGGCAGTTCATTTTCCGGAATCACTTTGACTTTGAACAGGTCCCGGTCGATCTGCGGTTTGTATTTCGACAAGGTTTTCCCGAAAATGGGTCCCGCGATGATGATGGCCGGAATGGCAACGATGATGCCGTACATCAGCGTCCGGCCGATGTTGGCGCCCAGTTGCCCGGCAATGGCTGCGGGCGACGGGTGCGGTGGCAAATAGCCGTGGGCCACCGACAAAGCCGCCAGCATCGGAACCGCCACCGTCATCATGGGCAAACCCGAGGAAGCTGTAATGGTGACGATCAGCGGAAAAACGATGATAAAACCGGCGTTGTAAAACAGCGGAATACCGATAATAAAACCGGCCAGCGCCAGCCCCCAGCGGAGGTTTTTGATGCCAAAAAGCTTGATCAGGACGTTCGTAATCCGCATGGCCGCCCCACTTTCGGCCACGAGTCGGCCCAGCATGGCCCCAAAACCGACAATCAGAACCAGCTCGCCCAGCGTGCCGCCGATACCGGTTTGAATGGATTTGCCGACCGCTACCACATCCATTCCCGATGCCAGCCCGATACCAAGCGCAACCAGCACAAAGGAAATGAACGTGTCGATCTTGACAAATGCGATCAGAAATACCAGGGCCAGAATGCCCAGAAAGGTGAGTAGAAGTGGCATTTAAGAGGATTGGGATTGTTTAGGAGGGCGTAAGATAGCAATTAATGAATAATGAACAATGAATAATGAAGCTGACCGGCCACCAGCATATCCTTCCGTTAGCCCTATTCATTTTTCATTGTTCATTGTTCATTACCCCCAAAACCGCTTCTTCCAGAGGCAACGTGACATCGAAGGGCACGACGCGGAGGTGCATGGTTTCGTCGTAACCGAAGAGGTCGAGCGGTTTTTGAAACTGCTCGGTAATCGGATAAATCAGGATGAGTTCGGTGGCGCTGTACTTTTTGCCGTAGGCATACAACTGGTACAGATCGCCCTGGTCGATTCCGTAATTTCCGGCCGCGTTGGACGCATCGATGCGTTTCCATTTTGTATCCAGTACCGTGATCACGCCGTTTTTTCGCAGAATAATGTCCGGCCGCAACCGGAATTTTCGCGAACCGCTGTGGTTGTCGATCAGGTGCTGCGACGATTCCTGAAGAACAACTTCGCCCCCGGAAACGTAGCGTTGAAAACCGGCCGCGACGTAATCTTCAAAAATCCGTTCCATCGGAAACAGCAACGCCAGGTTCAGGTATCGCCCGGGCGTCAACCCAAATGCCCGGCCGTTCAGCAGGGCTTCGGCCCAGCGCAAAGCCGGTTGATAGGGAGCAAAAAGCCGGTTTTGTGTTGCCACCGCCCGCAGGTCGTCTGCAACCCGGTCGGAAGCAGGAATGTCTTCCATCGCAAACAGCAATTGCCGGATGCGGGTCTGATTGGGAACCGTCCGGGCGCGGGACTGCACAAATTCCAGGGCAGATTTCAGTAAACGGTTGGGCGGTAAATTGGTGGTTTGCTCATCGAACGTGGTGACAAGTCGCTCGGCGTGGAGCGGGTTTTGGCGAACCTGCGTGGCGACTTCCAGTTTCCCTTTCATAAACCGCTGCGTATTGGTTTTCGGCACGTACGATTTTTGTAACCCCCGGGTAATCAGGGGCATAACCTCCGCCAGAAACGCTGAAATGAATACTTCCCAAACCGGTAGTTTAGCGGCTCCCAGGTGCACCGACCCAACCGATTGGAAGGGGCCGCTGCGCAAATACCGCAGCATCCGAAGCAGCGTTTTCCGGGCGTTTTCGACATCGACGGCTTTGGGTAAAATCTCCAGTTGGGTGCCATCGCGGGTCTCGAGCAGCCCGACGTAATTCTTCACCCGGATGCATTCGCGGCCTTTCTGCAGAAAAAAAGTCATCAAGGTATCGGCTTCGCTTTCGGTTACGAAGTTGCGGAGCGCATCAAAAACCGCATCCGGCAGGTGTAATTCCGTCAGCGAATTGACCGCATCGGGAAAATCACGACTCCGCCGGATGAGGCCGTACTCAGTGAGGGTGAAGGTCATTGAGAAGCCGTTTTCCGAAACGTCATCACGTATTTGCCATCGGCTAGCAGCGTCAGGCGGTTGTTACTGATTCGATAAAGGGTAACACTTTGCAGGGTGGACAAAAAACCGCTTTCAAAGTTGTACGGGCACGCCCGGCGGGTGGTCGAAATGGTCTCGAACC
Organism: Larkinella terrae; assembly: GCF_009668025.1. Classification (GTDB taxonomy): domain Bacteria; phylum Bacteroidota; class Bacteroidia; order Cytophagales; family Spirosomataceae; genus Larkinella; species Larkinella terrae. The sequence continues at coordinate 23,940 of NZ_WJXZ01000015.1, forward strand.
GGACGTTGTCGCCGTCGGCCTGTACCTGCCCCTGCAGGGAATTGCACCCGGTAAAACCCTGTACTTTCTTCTCTTTCAGGTTGATAGCCAATGTCGGCATCTGGCGGTTCACAAACTGCTCGGCGTGCAAACGCTGCCCACGATACGTTTCCAAAACCCACTGGCTGTTCAGCCGGGAGACGCCGTTGAGGAAGGTTCCGCAGCCGCTGTACCGCTGGCCGTTGGTTTCAACCGTAACGCCGTAAGCAAACGACTGACCGGTTTTGGTATCCCGGCAAACGACGGGGCTGATGATGATTTTCAGCCGCCGGTTGGCCACTACGGCCCGACTCACCGTTCGCTTTCCCGACCCGGTTTGCTCGGCCATCAGTTCTGCGTCGATCAGAATGCCGTTGCTGCGCGGGTCGCGCTGCGATTTGGGAACGGCGGCCAGAAGAACCGGGCCGTTCTGGGTTTGAAACCGAATGGCTTTCGTAAAATCGACATCCAGCGTCCAGGTTGGCGTGCCGCCCTGTGCCGTGAAGTCGATGCCCTGCCGCCGTTTGCTGCCAAAATCGTTTGTGGTAATCTCACCCGCATCCGTTGGCTGACTGCTCGTCGCAGGTGTTTTCCGGCAACCATCCGCCAGGATAAAGACGCCAAAAAGGCAAAAAAAGTGTGCAAGTTTCTTCATAATCCGATGAGTTATTCCCAAAACGTATACACACCGGATTTTGTTGAAAAGCGGCTAAGAACTCAATCGAACGGGCTGATTGGTACGCGTCGACTCGTAAATGGCTTCAAACAGGGCGACTACTTTCCGGCCTTCTTCGCCCGTCACGAGCGGTTTTCGGCCCTCGTTAATGGCCTGACAGAAATCCGCCAGTTGCCGCGAGAAATAGTGGCTGGACGAGTCGACACTGTTGAAAACCGCATCGTCTCCGGCCTTCCAGACGGGTTGCATATCGGCCTCCTCCGGCACCGACCAGATGTCGTTGTAGGGCGCATCCTGAATGGACGTCATGCCCGCGATGAACATCGAACCGCCGTCGGTCTGTACCCCAACCGAAGCACCATTCTGGCCGTGGATATGAACGCGCCCATACAGCCCCGGTTTTTGCGAGTTGCTGACGATGACGTTACCAATTCCGCCGTTTTTAAACTTAACAATCGCCACGGCCGTGTCATCGACCTCAATATTCGGGTGATTCAGGTTAGCCCAAACGCCGTAAACTTCCTCCATTTCGCCCATGTACCACAGCAGCAAATCCAGCTGGTGCGGGGCCTGATTGACCAGCACGCCCCCACCTTCGTGTTCCCACGAACCGCGCCAGGGGTCGCTGCGGTAGTATTCTTCACTGCGCCAGCCGAACAATTGCGCCATACCGAGGACCGGTTTTCCAATTTTGCCGTCGTCGATGGCCTGCCGAATCCGCATGCAGGGTTCGTAAAACCGGCGCTGACTGACAACCGCGAGCTGGCGATTGGCTTTCCGGGCGGCTTCGATCATGGCGTCGCAGTCTTCGAGCGACGACGCGAGCGGTTTTTCGACCAGCACATTGGCTCCGGCTTCAAAAGCCGCCACGGTTACCACGCGGTGGGCCGGGTGCGGGGTGCAGACGATGCAGATGTCCACATTCTCGCGGTCGACCATGTCGTAAATATCGGAATAGGCTGCGATGCCGTATTGATCGGCAAATTCGTCGGCTTTGGTATGATTCCGTCCGTAAATGGCAACGAGTTTGGTATTCGGAGTTTCCAGGACCGATCGGGCGTGGTTATGAGCCACTTTACCGGGTCCGATCAAAGCGATGTTGAGGGTTTTGGACATGTTTTTTTTTAAATTAAAGCCTTTCATTCGTCATGCGAATGCCAATAAAAGGAGCAAACTAGTAGGCCGATAAATCAGTATAAGTTCAAGTTACTCCAACGATTTCCCCGCAAAACGGCTCTTAGTCTACAAATGTAGGAAAGTCATGAAACAACTGGTTCTCTTCGTGCTACTTTTGACGCTGGCCGGTGGCTGCAAAAAATCAGATCGGGATACATCGCCTGCCGATCCGTTGTACCAGAACTGGAAGCTGATCGAATATAAAAGCAATACCGGTTCCTGGAAAACCGTGACGTATGATGCTTTCATCGAGTTCCGTACCGACGGCAGCATACGGTACGAAAAACCGAATCCGCCCTGTTGTGCTGCGGTCAAGGTTGAGCGTCAGTCGAATGTGCTGAAAGTAACGGGCCTCTATTCCGGTCCCGGTTGCGAATACGTCGACTGCGCATCACCATCGGCGCTGAACATTGTGTCGTTGACCACCAACGAACTGATTATCGAAACGATATTAGGAAACAACAGCCCCGTCAGTAATGGATTTCTGAAGTACAAACCCGCCAGGTAAACCGTATCCGGCCATTATCGACCGTTCACTAAAATTAGATTCCCTCGCTGCTATTTAAATTGTAAGATAGCTTCCGGTATTTGGCATTTATTTCGTATCCGTTTTTTCTGATCGGGGCCTTGGTCCTTTATCACCATTCTACAATAAAGCCCTCTCCCGTTTATTTCTAAATCCATTCCTACGTCCATGGCTAACATTCATCAGTTTTATCTGGAACACATGGCTTCCAAAACCGGCTACCGGGCCACCTGGGAGCCCAACCGCCCGCTGTTTATCGGCGCGATAGTTACGCTTGAAAAAGGCGTTTTTACCATTCAGAGCAGCCTGGAAAAAGAAGGCATTCCGATGGAGGTAATGGATGATCTTTCGGAAGGAACGCTGGATTATTCTTCCACCGGATCGGTGCAGATCGGTGTTAAACTGGCCGGGCAGGCGCCCCTGGCCGGCAGTGTTTTGTCAGACGCCGACGCCGGTTTCAGCATCGATTTCGCCAGTGAAAAATCAATCGTTTTTCAGGCCGACAAAACGAAGACGATCCAGATTACCAACATGGGCGCCATCGAGCGGGAAGTCATCAAGCGGGTGAAGGCGGGGCAGTGGGTCAAAGAGTGGGCGATCGTTACGCAACTGGTGCAGGCGACCACCGCCACCATTATTATTTCGTTCAGCAGCAACAGTAAGATCGATTTAAAAGCCAGCGCCAACGTCGGCACTCCGCAACTGAAACTGACGGATGCATCGCTGGGACTGACGGTGGCCAACGAAAAAGGCAGCCATTTCAAAGCCATTGCGTCGAGCGGCATTACGCCTTTATACCGGGTGGCCGGTTTTCGTCATCCGCTGTTTGGCCGCCCGCAACTCAGCAACCGGAGCGATGCCGACGAGCTGGCCAAAGAGAAGTTCCGCATCCAGCCTTTCGACCCCGCCGAGCTGGAATAAGCGTTTATAAGCCCCTAAACCTCTTTTTAACCCGTAAGTTTTCTTATGGAATCAACAATTTATGCCTTGCTGGTGGGTATTAATGACTATGCGAAAAAACCGCTGAAAGGCTGTTTGAATGATCTGGCCGCCGTTGAAACATTTCTGCGGTGGTTTCAGCCCGACGCCAACAAGCTGCGCATCCGGAAACTGGTCAACGAGCAGGCCACCCGCGCGGAGGTCATCGACGGCTTTGCCCATTTCGATCAGGCCAGCGGAACCGACATTTGCCTGTTTTACTTTTTCGGGCACGGTTCCTTTGCCACTGCTCCGGCCGGTTTTTACAGCCCGACGAACCGGTTTCACCAGTCGCTGGTTTGCTGGGACAGCCGGAATCCGGGCGGCCGGGATTTAATGGACAAGGAACTGGCGTATTTGATCTGGAAATATTCCGTAGCCCGGCAGAAAACCGCGCTTCGTATTGTGGTCATCACCGACAGTTGTCACTCAGGAACCGTCACCCGGAACGCGACCGAAAACCGGACGGAGGAACTGCGGGAACGCTCCCTCGACCCCTTTCCGGGGACGCTGACGGCCGAGGATTATTACGGTTTTTCGGAAGAAGTGAACGGGCAACGCGGCTATGTTACCTCCAGCGAATCGGGAAAAGAGCTGATCACCGTGCAAACCGCCCCGCATATTCACCTGGCTGCGGCCCGCGATAATCAGACGGCGAAAGAGAATGTGCTCAACGGCCAGGCCCGGGGTTTATTTACCTATTCGCTGCTCAAAGCCTTGCAGGAAAGCAAAGGCCTGATCAGTTACGCCGAACTCATCCGGCGGACGGAATTACAACTCAAAAGCTACGTCACCGATCAGAATCCGCTGCTCAATATAGAGTCATTACCTTCCGATGCGGCCCGAAACCGGTTTTTGCAAAGCGAAACCTCAACTACAAAGCCGACCAACTGGGTCGCTTTTACCGGTCAGCGCGGCTGGTGCATCGACGCCGGGGCGGTGCTGGGCGCGCGGTCGGGCGACGTGGTGATGCTGGAAAATGGCGTTTCCACCCGGATTGGCGAGGTTTTCCCGGAAGAATCAACGGTTTTGGCCGGACCGGGTTTGGATCAGCTTAAGCAGTATCAGGCCACCTGGGTGCCGAAACAACTCATCTCCTTCGGCATCGATCCAACCGTTCCGGCACCAGTCAGGGCGTTCCTGAAAGCAGCCAGTCAAACCGGTTTTTCGTTGAAGTTAACCGACGGTATCGACGACCAGACCCGTTTCCGGATTCGTGCCGAGGGCAGTTTGGTATACGTGACGGGGTTAGCCGACACCACACCCTTGTTCAAGGAACGAGCCATTCAAACGGACGATGATGCGGTTCTTTTTCTCGAAGAGTTGCAGTATTTCAGTACGTGGACGCAGCTTCTGAACCTCCAGAATCCGACCTCTACCCTGACCGACAGCGATTTTCAACTCAGCGTTACGGTGGCCGTCAGCCCACCCGATCCTGATTACAAACCCGATACATTCCGGGAAGTCGCGGATTTGACCCAGCCGGTTCCGCTGTTTTATTTCGGCGATGAGTCCCCGGCCCTGCAGATTCAGATTGAAAACCGGAGTAATCGGGCGCTTTGGTTCCAGCCTTTTTACCTCGGTTTCGATTACTCGATCAGCAACCGGAGTTTGAATGCCTTTTCGCTGGCCCCAAATTCGGAAACCACCGTGACGTTTAACGTCAGGAACACATCCACGGGCCTGATCAGCGCCAGCGACATCCTGCGGCTCAAAGTGGATAAAACGTACCGGGATTTGGGTTACAGCGAGATTCTGGAACATGTCAAAGTGATCGTTTCGACCCAGGAACTGGAAACCGGTATTCTGAATAAGTACAACCAGAAAGGGCTGGATCTGGCTAAAAAACGAACGGAAACGCGTGGAGAACTTGAGCGAAGCCCCGATGATGGCATGGATGACGAAGTCGATGATGGTATTCAGAACTGGATTACGACGACGGTTTCCCTGCAAATCAATTACCCGGCCAAAGGAGTTTTGATCCCCGCCGGTGGTTTTTGGGATTCTACTTTTTTACGGATTCAGACCCCCGCATCGTTTCAGACCAGTTTCGCCTGGAGCAGCCCCGGCGAGATCAAACGGTCGATTGGCGAGGTTGTTCCGCCCGATCTGGTGATGGGAAATGCGGCACTGCAACCGTTCAACTGGCTCCAGACCCGGGGCGACAGCGCGTCGCTGAACACCCTTGAACTCTACGATTATTCGGACAGAAACGCCGTTTCGCCGGAACAGCCACTGCTGATTGAGTTTAAAGCAAGCGTGGGCGACAGTTTTGTGGTGCTGGCCTACGACCCATCCACCGGACTTTACTTTTCGGCCGGAGATCAGATTGGTGACCAAACCGTCGCCGTTCACACGCTGCCGGACGAATCGTCTTCGCAGCGCAGTCTGGGCGGCTCGATCAAGCTCTTTTTTTACAAGGTAGTTCTGAGCAAAGTCGGTTTTGGTTACAACCACCCGCGGCTGGCCCTGGCAACGCTTTCCGACACGTTGGAAGTTCAGTACGAAACCGACCCGGAAATGATCCGCCATACGCTCCAGCAGGAGAACGTCAAAAACATTCTGCTCTTCACCCACGGTATTATTGGCGACACGCTCGACATGACCAAATCCGCCCGACTGGCGCTGACGGCCGACGGTCAGCCGATTGAAAAAAAGATCGATGCCATTCTCACGTTTGATTATGAAAACCTCAGCACGCGGATTCAGGACAACGCCCAGAAACTCAAAGAGCGGCTGGCCGAAGTCGGGATCAAGGCGCAGGACGGCAAGCAGGTGACGATTATTGCCCACTCGATGGGCGGCCTGGTGACGCGCTGGTTTATCGAAAAACTGCGGGGTGATGAGGTCGTCGACCGCGTAATCCTCTGTGGTACGCCCAACGAAGGCACTCCGCTGGCCGACGTGCGCGATGCCTTTGAAGTCCTGTTAACCTTCGCGGTAAACGGAGCTTCGATCCTGAAACCGTGGCTTTTCGGCATCAATCTCCTCGGAAAACTGGGCAGCGAGGTCTCCGTGTCGTTCAAACAAATGGACATGGTTACCGGCATTTACGGGGAGCTCAACGACCAGACCGACCCCCGGATTCCGTATTACATCATCGCCGGTGACATCCGCCAGATTGAGCTGGATCTGAGCCAGGAAATGTCATTAATCAAAAAAATGTTTCAACGGCTGGGCCGGGCCGCCAAATACGATCTGCTGGATCAATTCGTCTTCCGGGCGTCGAACGACATTGCCGTCGGCACGAAAAGTATCCTGTCGATTCCCGGTTCCGAAAGCTGGTCAAAACCGCCGGTTACTTTCACCGTCGCCTGTGATCACGTCAATTATTTTGTCAATCCACTCAGTCTGAAGGTGCTGGGTTCTCTGTTTTAATGGAATAAAAAGCGGTTTTTGTATTTTTCTTTCTAACGAGTAAGGCCGGTTGTAGGACCGGCCTTACTCGTTTTCTATCGCGCCAATTGGCTACTTCCGGGAATCACTTCCACTACGTTGTTGCTCCCCGAATCTGCTCAATTCTGGCGATAAATTTGTCGGCAACCAGTTGAAAACCGTCGTTGGTGGGGTGGATTTCGTCAAACCAGCTCGTGCGGTTTACCAAATTTCGGGCATCAATGTAGGATACCCGCTCTCCAAATCCTTCCACCAGTTTTTTAAGCCGGGTGTTGAATTCGTCCATGATAAAGTGAATGCATTTTTCCCGCTCATCCTGGGGCGTAACGCCTTTTTTAATCAGGTACTGGCCCAGCCAGCTCGACTTTTTCTGGTTGGCCGGATCGTCGGTGTCCAGCGGAATGGGGTAATCGTAGCTGTGGACCAGAATGTGCAGATCCGGGTAGCGTTCCAGCAATTCGCTGAACATATCCTGATAAAACGCTTCCAGATGCGTTAATTTTGCCGCAAAATTAGGTTTGAAATACCGCCTAGGCGTGGTGTCGCCCGCATCCGGTTCATCCCGCAGAAAGCCTTCAAACTGCTCGCCCAGAATGTCGTTTCCGCCCCCGCTGATCAGGAAAAACTTCGCGCCTTCTTCTTCAATAGCGTCCAGATATTCCCGCTTTTTCATGTAGTTTTCGAGCGTATCGCCAGCTTCGGCAAAACTCCGGATGGCGTACAGTTTGTACAGGTGATCGAGCGTATCTTCCACCAGAATCGGGTACTGAAACCAGGAGTCACCTTCGGCCACGATCCGCAGCCGATTGGGATCTTTCTTCAGATTTCGGTAGCGTTTGCGTCGCTGCGCGGTTTCAATCGTGTTACCCAGAAACAGTTTCGCGTCGCTAATCAGGTTTCTTTCCTCTTCCGGCACCTTCAACCCTTTGTTGATGCCCTCCTTGAGTTCCCAAACCGTTGGCTGTCCAAACGGATCCAGTTTGACATCGCAATAAAGTCCGGCCGCAAAATAAGCCGTTTCGTCCCATTCGAGCAGGGCTTTCAGCGTACGGGCCGGAATCTGGTTATAAACCGGGTTTTTGAAAACCAGATGCAGGGTTTGCGTAATCCAGCCGGAAAACTCCACGGGCTCTTCATCGGTGTCTAATCCCCGGGCCCGCTCGGGTTCCAGACTTTTTCCAATCTCGTCAGTCGTCAGCGGGGGCGGTAACTCTTCCAGCGTCAGGGCTTCGGCGTCGAATTCGGTCGTGCTGATGATGAATTTTAAAGCCTCGTGCGTTTCCGGCCAGTTGTATTCCTGCTCCACTTTGCCCAGATTCATGTTGATCCGGTCTTTGCCATTGAGCCCCAGGAAGATCGATTGGCCTGCTTCCAGCAACTTAACCCGTTGCGGGATAAATTTGAGGTAACACTGAAATTCCTTGCTCAAATAAGCCGCACAGACGTACAGATCCTGCGCCGTCGTGTTCGTAATTTCAATCTGGATGGTGCCTTTCCAGACCTCGTCGACCTGTTCGTATTCCAGCTTGGCGACCGAATCCGAGGTCGTTATTTTCTGCGTGGTGCCATCGGCCAGAAGGCGCTTCACTTTTATGGCAAGCGCCTGCTCCGGAAAACCGTCGGGAATGATCGGATTCTGGAGGGTTTTGATAAAATGCCAGCGCGACACGTGCTGCAGCATCGCCAATACCGCGCGGTTGTTGTCGGAGGTTACAAACGGAATGGGCCGAACCAGCGGGCGATACGGATCATCGGGAAACGTCAGATAGACCTCCCCGGCGCGGACGTGAAGCGTGTAATCCGCCGGTTGAACCTTGCCGTTGTCCTGCTTCGTTTCCGCTGGGGTGCTTTTCTCCCCACCAAACGCAAAACTACCACTGGCCTGGTCCTCCAGCGCAGCTACAAACTCCCCAACCTCTTTGGGATTCCCGTCGTGATTCTGAAGTTCAACTTTCAGTTCCTGAATCATCAAACCCGAAACCACGGCCTTGTAAATCGTCGCGTGACTGAGCGCCGACGTACCCGCCAGAACCGTATAATCCACAAAGACGCCATTCTTTTTAACCGTTACCGGAATCATCTTCGTCGCATCGCCGGGATCAAGGAGGAGAATAGCGGTTTTTTCATTGATCCCGTGAATAGCGCCCATGTTCAGTTGCCAGCCGGTTTTAGCGTTGAAAACCGCTTCGCAGATAAGTTGCTGCGGATCAATGAGTTGATTCAGAAAACCGTTGTTCAGTACTTTTTCCGGGTCCACTGGCGCGTAGATTCGGGGCGTCTGTTCATATCCCACCCGCATGTATTGCCGGATTCGCCCCCGCAGCGTGTTGTACGAAATATTCCCGCCCGAATCGGTGAGCGTTTTGAGAAGCGTTTTGGTAAAAATTCCTTCCCCGGCGATCTCAACGGCGGTCTGGTCCGACTCGCAGGCCGCCATTTGCACATGCGTCCCTTCCGCCAGAAACTCGTGCGGTTTTTGACCGGCGATATCCGCTTTCAAAATCTTGTCACTAAACAGAAATTCCTCCCAGGTGCGGGCCGGAAAAGCGCCGGTGTCGGTCGCGCGCCGGATTTTCACCGGTTGATCCTGGTAGGCGGCACCGACCAACGCGGCATTTCGGGTATTATCGCCGGAGTTGCAGCAGTCAAAAATTGTAACGATGTGCGCACCGGTTTTTTGATAAAGCTCGTGAATCAAAAACCGTAACTCTTTGTCCGTCAACAGAAAATCGGCAGCATTTTCAGCTCCCCCATCGTAACAGACCAGACATTCCAGCCGACCGTCGGTTTCATCCCAGATCGCATCGGCTTCTTCCTGCGTTCCATGACCCGAGTAATAAAACAAAACGGTATCGCCTTTTTTAGCCCGCCCCAAATGCTCCCGAAAACCGGCGGCAACGCCCGCCCGGGTCGCATCGCTGTCGAGCAGTTTCTTTATTTTCCCGGTGGATTCTCCGTCCAGCTCAAAGTCGAAAGCCGTACGCCGGGTCAGGTATTTTTCCACCTCGCCGACATCATGTAAACAGCCGCCCAGCTTTCTGATTCGATCGTAATTATTGATCCCGACCAGTAGCGCAAACACATTCCAAGCAGTTTCCGTGGGTTGATCGGCTACGGGTTTCGCGTCAAAATCCGCCGGATTGTAGCCTTCGTTATCGGTAGTTTCTGCTTCATCCGGAATCAGATCGCGGGTTTGCGGGAAAAGCGCGTCAACAGCTTCTTCCGAAGTCAGCTCGTCGGGATCGGCCAGCAAACTCCGCTGCTGTTGGGTCGTACTCACATATTGAGCCGCCTGAACACCCGCAATGACGGTTTCCCACTGAAAAGCCGGACCAATATCCCATTTTCCGCTCGACCGGTAATTGATGTGGGAAACAATTCCCTTGAAATTCAGGACATCTTCCGTCGTCAGAAACCGCTTGTTTTCGGGCAAAAACTGGCGGGGAATTGCGTATTTAGCCGTCAAAAACCGCAACAGAATAATTGTGCTATCGTATTGCTCCGGCGTGAAGGTGGCATAAAACGACTGCTCCCGGAACGGGACGTTGACTTTCTGATAAGCGGCCGTGTTTGTCAGCGGGCAGTACGCATCGATCGCGCCGATTTTCCCGGTACTGGGATCTTTCGACCGGGAATAGATGGTTTCCAGGTTGCCGTCGCGGGGGACTAAAAAACCGTAGTTGGAAATTTCGATGCCGATCGTGGCTTTGTCCTGCGGATTTCCGGTCCCTTTTTTGTTACCGACCCCTTCGCCCAGATGTCCCGACCAGAATTTCGAGGGAAAAAGCTGATAAATCGTCCCATCCCGTGCTACCACAAAAGCGACCGACACATGGCGGTCCTGCTGGGTAAGGCTTTGCATATCGGACCGCAGATTTCCAGCCGTAAAATGCAGCACAATGCGTTGCTTGGGGTGCTCGACCGCGTGAAAATAATTGGTTTGGCGAGGCTTAAACACCTGGCCGCGCAGGGTCAGGCTTTCATTAGGCACCGGCATCGAAAAGGGTGTCAGAAAAGGCGTGGCTTCCTGGCGAAAGCGGGCTTCGATTTGGGGAAGAGTGTCGAAACGCATCGGACTGGGACTGTTGGTTTTGGAGGAATAGGGTCTGACTTTGAGCAGGTAAGGTAGTATTTGCCGGGGTTTCCAGTTGTAACTATTTAGTTAACGGCAAAAGATAAAACCGGTCATTTGAAAACCGCTCCGGGCGAACGTCTTCAACCTAAAACCCGTAAAATTCTGATGCCTACTCCAACGGTTTACCGGCAGAATGACTCTACTTACATAAATCCGGAAAACTCATGAGATCCCTCCTTTCTTTCGTGCTGATTCTGGTGCTTTTGAGCGCCTGTGATCCCTCGAGAAACTACGTTTCGCCGTCTGATAAACTCTATAAACGCTGGAAATCCGTGGAAATAGGTAAAGATGGGAAAGACTGGCGGGAACTGAAACCGCAGGACATTACTGAATTTATGGCCGATGGATCGGTTAAATACGAAAACCGGTCCATGACCTGCTGCTCTCCCGTTCAAGTAGAGCGGCAGAAAAAAATTTTAAAAGTGGTCAGGACCGGTACGGATGGCCCCTGCGCCAATGTGAGTTGCGTCGCCGTTTCCGAACTCCACATCCTGTCACTCACGGATACGAGTCTGGTACTCGATTTCTGGTCCGGAGAACACTCGGCGTTCTCGATTTCTTACGTGGCTGCACCGTGACGGCGTACGGCGCAGCCACTTCGTAATTCGCTATTCAATATTCGCTATTTGGCTCAGTATGAATTAAATAACGAAGTTTATTAGGGCTTTAGGACCACCTTCAAAAGTCCCTTTTCTTTTTCGTACAGCCGCTGAAACCAGCTTGCGCCTTTATCCAGCGGAACTTCCGCACTTAAAATCGCTTCGACGTTGATTTTTCCGGAAGAAATTAGGGCCAGAGCGGCTTCGTATTCACCATTGATCGCGCAGGAACCCTGCAAACGCAACTGGCGGGTCACAATGGCCTGCAACGACACATCAACCGATTTAGACAGATTTCCGACCAGCGTAACAGTCGCTCCTTTCCGAACACAGTCGATGGCGGTTTTGACGGAGGGAGCAATCCCGACCACTTCAAACGAAACATCAGCCCCGCGTCCGTTGGTCAGCGCCTGAACTTCTGCGGTAACATCCTGACGGCCAGCATTGATCGCAACGGTCGCGCCCAGCTTGAGCGCCAGGTCCAGACGGTCGTCGTCCAGATCGACGGCGATGATCGAACCGCAACCGGCCAGTTTCAACGCCTGGATAATGAACAAACCGATCATGCCCGCGCCAACAACCACCGCCGAATCGTTCACCTGAATGGGCGTCAGACTCACGGCGTGGAGGGCTACCGCCACCGGTTCGACGAGAGCCGCCTGGGTGTAACTGACGTTGTCGGGGATCTGATACAGAATGTGTTGCGGCACGACGATGAATTCGGCGAAAGCGCCCTGCCGACGGAAATCCGGGGTAGAAACGCCCAGCACTTCACGGCCGTCGCTGAGGTTATACTGCCCCCGACGGCTGTACCAATCGTCTAAGGGATAAACAGTTGAATCAAACGTAACCCGGTCGCCGACCTGCCATTTTTTGACACTGTCTCCGGTTTCGACGATGATACCCGAGGCTTCGTGGCCCATCACAATGGGCGGAATCCGGCGGCCGCTGCTGCCGTCCATTCCGTGGACGTCGCTACCACAGATCCCAACGGCCTGCACTTTCACCAGCACATCGGTCGGGCCGGGTTGGGGGCGCGGAAGGTCTTGTAATTCAAAATGTTTGTACTCAGTCAGGACGAGAGCTTTCATAATTTTCGACGTACATACGGACAGAGAATCCGCGCTTTTTGTGGTGAACAGAAAAGGGTAACACAAAAACCTAGCTTTTCGTCCGCGAGTACGCAATTATTTTTGATAAATAGCGATAAATGCTTCTTTCGGCACCTGATCGTAGTTTCGCCGGAGTAAATCGGGGTTGATTTCGTACGTCACTACCTCCGTCAGATCATCCGGTTCCTCGCCAAATAATTCTTTGGTTAAAGCCGGTCGGTATTGTTTTTTTACCCGGATGAGTTTCTGGTCCGGCGCTTTTCCCCAGGCCGGATTGTCGCCCAGCACAAACTGGATTTTACGCCAGTCGTTGTAAAAATATTCCTGCAGCAGCGGAATAATCCGGTCACAGAACGCATCGCAAAGTTCCTCGTGCGACGGAATGTTCATGAGGTAGGCATGACCAATCAGGTGATCGCGGTCGTAAAGGTATTCGATTCGCTCGTTCAAAACGCGCATCAGTTCCCCCAGATCAACCCCGTTGACCGACGTGAGCAAACCGGGTTCGGGTACTACTTCCCGGAAATGAAACCGGCGACGTAACGCAATGTCCAGCAGGGCAATAGACCGGTCGGCGGTATTCATCGTAGCCACAATAAAGAGGTTCGCCGGAACGCCAAACCGCTCCTGTGAATAGGGCAACGTCAGCCACAATTCATTGGCTGCACCCAACCGTTTGTCGGGCTCGATTAGGGTGATCAGCTCGCCAAACACCTTGGAAATATTGGCGCGGTTGATTTCGTCGATGATCAGCAACTGAGCATCGGCCCGGGCAAATTTGATCCTGCGGTTTTCGGGCACATCATTCAGGCAATCGGCCAGCGTCGCGTACCCGGCTTTCTGGAGCGCCGACAGGCAGGCTTTGTAAAAAATACCTTTGGCTACTTTATAGCTAATCTGGGTGCCACGGGTTTCGGGCCGAATGCCTTCGATGAACTCTTCGTAGCCAAACGACGGATGAAACGTGACCCATTCGCTGTCAAAAGACTGGCTCAACTGCTTCGCTTCGAACGATTTACCGGTACCGGGCGGGCCGTACAGGATAAAGTTCTGCGGAATTGAGGGCCGGAGCGGAGCGGTTTTTTCGTATTCTTCCGGTTCTTCTTCCACCCGGTTTTGTTCGTCGGCGGGCGCATCCGATCGAAAAATGGACGTCAGAATTTCCCCGCGAATGGCCTCATCGTCGGCCGTCTGGTAGACGTACGGATTGTGACTGGCGGTATGCGGCCCCCGTTTGGTCGTTACCAGCAATTCCATCAGGCAATCTTCCCAGCAGCTTCGAACCACGGGATGGTTCAGCAGGTAATCCGACGATTGCCCGATCACGATGGAAACATAATCCGATTTCTCAGACAACGGCACTACATCGATCGTCGCAATCGCTTCGATCCGCTCCCGGCAACCTTTCTTCACCGTCAGCCAGAATTCGACCTCGCCCTGGCGGGGCTTAAACAATCGCAAAGCCAGAAAAAAATTGATATTTGCCGAGATCCCTTTCCGATCCCGATCAACGACAAATGCCAGCCGGGCATCGCCATTTGGCAGATTTACCATTTCGATCAATTCCTTGAGCAATCCAAAAAACTTTCGGGTCGCTTCGGGTTGATCAATAGTTCGTAATTTTTCAATGAGTTGGTGCCTTTGCTGAGTCAGGGTCATAATCTTGTTTGGTATCCTGCCTGTCGAAGCTACTACATTTTGGCAAATAGTTCGTATTTTGGCGATTCAGTTGATACTCTGGGCATCGTTACTATGAAAAATTGGTTTGGCTTCGGATGGATGCCCCTACTGCTGGTCGCTTGTACACTCAATGACCCTACACCCTCTGATCAGGTTTGTATGGTCACTGAAATCGTTCGGTATGAGCAGCATGATACGAATCAACAGGAAATTAACCGACAAACATTTGGCTACGAAACCGGCAGATTAGCGTCTTACACCGACCAGAATCCGGACCGCGCTCTCTCGTTCAAGTTTAAGTACGTGGGCGGAAAAGTTGCTTATGCGTACACGGCAGACCATTCGACCGTTCTCAATTTTGACTATGACCAGTTTGAGCGAATTGAAAAAGCTTCCCTATTGGTTAACAACAAAGAGCAAACGGTGTTTTCACTTAATTATGAATCTCCTGATCGCACTACCCGCTTAACCGGTCTGGTCGAAACGAGAATACTCTTGCCCGCCAATTCATCCATCATCAGCCGGACATTTCAGTTTTCCTACCAGGAAATTGCCGGTAAGACGGAAGATCTGGTTATCCAGACCGTTCAAAATGCGTACAAAGATGGTTCGCGAACAGAAGAAGAATTTGATTTTGACCTCAGTGCCCAAAATCATTCGCCTTATTATGATTCCGGACAAACCATTGTGTTTGCGTTACTGGCGCTGACGAACCCGAACGAAGTCGAAATTGCCCGCTACTTACAGCGATTTGACTGTCAATCCGTTACACACGAGATCATGAATACAGGCGGAAACCGGTCCCTGCGCGAATACAGCCAGTTCACGACCGATTTTGATGGCAATTACAACCCGATCCGTTCCAGCCAGCAGACAACGATTACCATTCCTACGGATTCTCCCAACCGGTATTACCAACAAACCTTTCAGTTTAACTGCGTCGAGTAACGTTCACGGTTTAACCGGTTTTTAAACGAGGGCGTCGTACAGAATTACGGCCGGATGTTGGGCCACGCGGCCGGTTCCGTCTTTGATCTGATGGCGGCAACTCGTTCCGGGGGCGGCAATCAGCACCTCGGCGGGCTGCTGCCGAACCGTCGGAAACAGCACCAGTTCGCCCACCTGCATCGACAATTCGTAATGCTCTTTTTCGTACCCGAACGACCCGGCCATGCCGCAGCAGCCCGACGGAATCAACTGTACTTCGTAATTTTCGGGTAGTGAAAGCATTTTTTTGGTCGGTACCAGCGAAGCGATGGCTTTCTGGTGACAATGTCCGTGCAGCTTGATCAGTCGTTTTTCGGTCGTAAAGGCGGTTTTTGAAATGTGTCCCCGGTCGATTTCCTGCGCAATAAATTCATCAACCAGCAGCGCATGTTTGGCCAGATGCTGGGCCGACGCCTTGAGCGATTGCGGCACCAGATCCACGTATTCGTCCCGGAATCCTAGAATGGCCGACGGTTCAATCCCGATCAGTGGGGTTTCGGCGGTAATCAGGTCTTTGAGCCGGTTTACGTTCTCAATCGCAATCTTTTGCGCATCCCGCACCAGCCCTTTCGACAGATACGTCCGCCCGCTCTCCAGATGGTCGGGAATGATCACCTCATAGCCCAGCCGCTCCAGCAGTTGAACGGTTTTTATCCCAACTTCAACGTCGTTGTAATTCGTAAACTCATCACAAAAGAGGTAGACTTTCGTGGCATGGGGCAGAGGATTTGGGGCAGAAGGTTCTTCAGTGCCCATTGCCCCATGCCCCACGCCCTTTACCCGCTTCCCTTTCCCCCACTGCCGCAAGGTCGTTCCCGCCAGTTCCGGCATGGTGCGGTCCGGGTGAAAACCGGCCAGCCGGTTCGCGATCCGGCGGAGGGCCGGGGTGTCGTAAATGGCGTTGTAGGCCCAGGGAGCCAGACTCGCCAGCGACATCAGTTTGGTAAAATTCCCGACCAGCCGGGAACGCAGGGGAACGCCGTTGGCGTCGTAATAATGCTGCAAAAACTCTGCCTTCATCCGGCTGATGTCGACGCTCGACGGGCATTCGGACTTGCAGCCTTTGCACGACAGACACAGGTCCATCACTTCCTTGATTTCATCGTGATCGAACTGGTTCGGTTTTTCGGAATGCGTTAAAAACTGGCGGAGAATATTGGCCCGCGCCCGCGTGGTGTCGCGTTCCCGGCGCGTAGCCATATAGCTCGGGCACATCGTTCCGCCGGTGACAGCGGTTTTCCGGCAATCACCTGATCCACTGCATTTTTCTGCCAGATTCAAGATACCGTCTTCCGCCGAGAAATCGAAAATGGTGTCGATCTGAACGGGTTTCTGATCCGCTTCATACCGCAAAAATTCGTTCATCGGGGGCGTATCGACAATCTTGCCGGGGTTGAAAATGCGCTGCGGGTCCCAGGTCTGTTTGACCTCCTGCACCAGCTGAAAATTCGCATCGCCAATCATAAACGGAATGAATTCGCCCCGCAAACGTCCGTCGCCGTGTTCGCCCGACAGCGAGCCGCCGTATTTTTTCACCAGAGCGGCCGTATCGGCCAGCAGCGCCCGGAATTTCAGTCGCCCCTCGTTCGATTTGAGGTTGATTAAGGGCAATACATGCAGCTCGCCCGCCCCGGCGTGGGCCGAATATTCGAGCGCCAGGCCGTGTTTTTCGGCCGCCATCTGATCCAGCTCGTCGATGTAATCGGGCAGGTCGCGGACGTCGATGGCGCAGTCCTCAATAAGGTTGGCCGGTTTGTCGTCGCCCGGAATGTTGTACATGATGCTCAGTCCGGCCTTCCGCAGATTCCAGGCTTTCACGGCTTCTTCGCCGTACAAAACCGGGTAGGCATAGCCCAATTCCTGCTGCTGTAAAGCCGCAATGAGTCGGTTGGCTTTCTGCGTAACGGCTTCAACCGTGTCGTCGAAAAACTCCACCATCAAAACCGCCTTGGGATCGCCCTCGACGAAATCACGGTTTTTGGCCTGCTCAATATTGCCTTTCGTTAATTGCAGAATATAATCATCGACCAGTTCGGACGCCGAACAGGCATGGTCAAGCGCAACCAGATTGGCTTCCAGCGACTGACGGATGGTGATGAAATGGGCGCAGACCAGCGCGCTTTTTTTCGGCGGCAACGGCAGCAGGTTCAGTTTCGCTTCGGTAATAAAACAGAGCGTACCTTCCGAACCGGCAATAAGTTGACAGAAGTTAAACCGCTGGTCGGCGCTCTGTTCGAAAAACGGCAGCAGCGCATCCAGCGCATAACCGGTGTTCCGGCGGGTGATAGTCGGTTTGGGAAAACCGTCGCGAATCTGTTGCTGGTTGGTCGGGGTACTTAACGTTTCCCGAATCTGCTGGTACAAGCGCTGCTCGAGCGGACTCACCACATTTTCGCCCCGGCATTTCCGGTCAAATTCGTCGAAACTCAAACTTTTGAACGTCACTTCGGCACCGTCGCTCAGAATCGCCTTTGCCTCCAGCAAATGGTGACGCGTGCTGCCCCAGACAATCGAGTGCAACCCGCAGGAATTGTTCCCGATCATCCCGCCGACCATCGCCCGACTAGCCGTCGAGGTTTCCGGCCCGAACATCAGCCCGTGCGGTTTCAGTGCGGCATTCAGATCGTCGCGAATGACGCCCGGCTGAACCCGCACCCAACGTTCCTGTTGATTGATTTCCAGCACATTCGTAAAATACCGGGAACAGTCGGTGACGATGCCCCCGCCGACCACCTGCCCGGCCAGCGAAGTTCCGGCGGCCCGGGGAATCAAAGAAGTGTGGTGCTGGCGGGCAAACCGCACCAGGCGTTTGATGTCTTCAACGGTTTTCGGAATGGCAACGGCCAGCGGTTTTTCCTGGTAAACCGAGGCATCCGTGGCGTAAAGAAGCCGCATGGCTTCGTGTTCGGGAGAATTATCAAAGTAGATTTCACCATCGAACGACTGCACGAGCGGTGAAAACGTGGGGGCAGGAATTTTAAACATAAAGGGTTTATCCAGTCTGGGAACCGGCGAAATTAGGTACGAATTTACCGAAAAAAAACAAAAGGCGGAGCGCAGTTCTACTGTCCCGAAAAAAGATCCTGCGTTCCCCACAGACATTTTGCCCCCAAAACAGTTTATAGCCTACAAACCAATTACTTCAACAAATTATGAGCGTCAAAAGCATTTTCGGTATCCTATTGACATTAGTCGGCTTGGTGGGGTTGATTTACGGCGGAATGGATCTCACCAGCGGTGGTGTCGCCCGGGCATCCTGGATCTATCTCATCATGGGCGGTATTTTCTTCTTTTCCGGCATCAGCCTGATCCGGAGTACGAAAGATGCGACGTAGCCGAAAACCGTCACTTCAGACGGTATGCCTTTCGGACATAGAAAATCGTAATGCCGATCAGCGCCAGCACAAAAAGGGCGATGGGAGTCTTGCCGTTGATAATCGGATGGGTCGTTGAAGCGATTTCCAGCCAGTTCCAAAGGGTCAGGGTCATAAAAAGCATCGTCGCCAGCGACAACATCGCCAGCATTTCGTGCGAATTCTGTAAGTGACGGCTTAGATTTTCGGGCGTTGAGGGAAAGGGCAGGTTGTAAAATTCGGCCGGAATGGAGCGGAAACTCCAGAATAAGAGAAAAATAAACGTCGCCAGGCCCGGCACAATAAACAATTGCAGGCGCTCACCCCAGCGGTCCGGTTTTCCTTCCAGGCCGAAATGAACCGGAATTGCTTCGGGCAATTGCGCGTAATATCCGATTATCAATACCAACTGACTGATAATCAATATTAACACCAGTGCATTCAAAAACCGCTCTCTGGGTGGAACCGAAGCCGATAGCAATGGTTTCATTTCTGCTTATTAATGGGTGTAAATTCGTTCTTCGGTGCCAATCGGGCTGATCTTGCGCACCAGCCGGAAAAACCGCATGGGCAGTAAGATGGCGGCCATAGTCAGGCCCGCCAGTAAGCCCAGCCAGATGCCGTCCACGTCGAAATGCAGCCAGAACCCGAAAATATAACTCATTGGCAAACCGACAATCCAATAGGCAAATAAGGTAATAATGCTGGGTACGTTGACGTCGGACAGTCCGCGTAATACCCCAACGCCCACGACCTGCACGCCGTCGGATAGCTGAAAAACGCCCGCCATGATGACCAGCGAAGCCGCCAGTGCCGAAACCGCCGGATTATCGCGAATGTACAACTCCACCAGCCAGTTGTTGGCCGTCAGAAAAACAATGGCGCATACGCTCATGAAGCCGGTTACCAGAATCAAAGCGGCCGTTCCGGCCCGGCGCACCGCCGTCTGGTTCCGACGGCCGAGCGCATTGCCTACCCGAATGGCACCAGCGGCCGAAATACCGGTCGCCATCATGTAAGTCGTCGAAGCCATGTTGATGGCAATCTGGTGAGCCGCCAGTTGATCCGCGCCCAGCCAGCCCGCCATCATGGCCGCCAGCGAAAACGTGGCGACTTCGAAGAAAAACGTTAAACCGCCCGGCAAACCCAGTTGCAAAATCTTTCGGACGTACTGACCAACTTCCAGAGAGCGAAATGACGATTGAAAATACGGTTGAAAAGTCCCGGCTTTCCGAATATAAATGATGACGGTAACGGCCATGAAAATCCGCGACAGCAGCGTGGCCACTGCCGATCCGTATACGCCAAGCGCCGGAAACGGCCCAAAACCGGTGATGAGCACATAGTTGAAAACCGCATTCAGAACCAGGGCCGACAGGGTAATGGACATGGCCACGCGCGGGTACGCCAGGCCGTCGCACAACTGCCGGGCTGCAATAAAAAGAAACAACGGGAGGTTCGACAAACTGAGAATCAACGTGAAATTCCGGCCAATGGTTGTTACCTCGGGCGTCTGACCAAAGAGGCCGTAGAAATAGGCGCCGACGGCTCCGATCAGCCCCAATACCAATCCAAACAGCAGCGCAACCCACAAACCCGCCCGGAATAACCGGTTGATTTCGGCCGCATCGCCCCGGCCTTTGGCCTGGGAAATCAGCGCGGCCCCCACGGCCAAACCGCCCACGCCAATGCTCGACACCAGAAAAGACAGCGATACCGACAAACCGGCCCCCGCCAGCGGAACCGCTCCGAGTAGCCGCCCCACGAATAAATTGTCGGTAACCCCCATCAACACCACTCCCAACTGCGCAATCACAATCGGAATGCTCAGCCTCAGGGTATCACTCAGTTCCGGTTTATAAACAAAATACCACTGCTTCATCCTTTTCCAACAGCAACTTTCGGCCGGTTGTTCCGGCAACTCGATCCGCGAAGGATTAATGATAGTTCAATACTTTTTTTCTTACTTTTGTCTGAACACATTATAGACGCCCCGATCGATTGAAAGAGTACGGCAGCAACATCCAAAAATTAGTCGAACATCTACAGACTATTGAAGACCGCGAAAAGCGCACCCGCTACGCGCATATCCTGGTAGAACTGATGCGGCAAATCCATCCCAACATGCGGGATAATCAGGATTATTACAACAAACTCTGGGACGACCTCTACATCATGTCGAACTTCAGGCTGGATGTAGACAGCCCCTATCCGCCCCCGACCGCCGATGTACTGGGCAAAAAACCGCAACCCGTTCCGTATAACACCCACGGTTTGCGCTACAAACACTACGGCCAGAACATTAACCTGCTGATTGCCAAAGCAATTTCGCTGGAAGACACCGAAGAGCGGCTGGCCTTCGTGTCGTATATGGCCCGGTTGATGAAGACATTCTATTCGACCTGGAACAAGGAGGCCGTTGAAGACGACACGATTCTGACCAACCTCGACGAGATGGCCAACGGGAAACTCCACGCCGACATCGTATCGATCCGGACGAACGGTTTTGTCGACGCTACCCCGCGCGAACGGACGGGCGATCAGCCACCCCGGCGCAATCCCGGCGGTCCATCGTATGGCCGCAACGAAGGTTCTTCGCACGGGCGCAACGAGGGCTCTTCCCAACCCTACAACCGGAACGAAACGTCGGGCAATCGCCAGAACAATAATTTCTATCAGAATCAGGGACCGCGCGGTAACCGCGACAACAATTCCGGAGGCCGCGACAACCGCGATAACAGCCACCGCAACGACCGTTTCCGGGGAAACAACAATTCCAACAATCGCAAAAGACGTTAAACAATATTGCGGATTATGAATTATGAGTTATGAATGATGAGCTTCGCATCAGTCAATTGCGTGGGCTGCTCTTTCATAATTCATCATTTATAATTCATCATTCATCCTTCCATTTATGGCATCTTTCCGAATTGCCGGTGATCAACATTTAAAAGGTGAAATCAATCCGCAGGGGGCTAAAAATGAGGCACTCCAGATTCTCTGTGCGGTTTTGCTGACCGATCAGCCGGTTACGATTCATAATATTCCCAACATCCGCGACGTCAACAAACTCATTGAATTGCTGGGTGATCTGGGCGTCAAAGTTGAAAAACTATCCGCATCTTCCTACCGTTTTCAGGCCGATCAGGTCGATATTGCCGTACTGGATACCGCCGAATACCGTGAAAAAGCAGCGGCTCTGCGTGGCTCGGTGATGCTGCTGGGACCCATGCTGGGGCGCTTCAAAACCGGCCGGATTCCGCGGCCGGGGGGCGACAAAATTGGCCGCCGTCGGCTAGATACGCACTTTCTGGGATTTGAAAAGCTCGGAGCAAAGTTTAACTACGACTCCGAAGAAAGCGGGATGTTCAACGTCGATGCCAGTCACCTGAAAGGCACTTACATGCTCCTAGATGAAGCGTCGGTTACCGGAACCGCCAACGTGGTGATGGCTGCAGTTCTGGCCGAAGGAAAAACGACGATCTACAATGCGGCCTGCGAACCGTATCTGCAGCAACTCTGCTCGATGCTCAACCGCATGGGCGCCAACATCAGCGGTATTTCCTCCAATCTGCTCACCATCGAAGGTGTTGAAAAGCTGGGCGGAACCGATCACACGATGCTACCCGACATGATCGAAATTGGGTCGTTCATTGGTCTGGCCGCCATGACGCAGTCGGAAATAACCATTAAAAACTGCCAGATTCCGCAGTTGGGCATCATTCCCGATGTTTTCAAACGACTGGGGATTAAAATGGAATTTCGCGGAGACGATATTTTTGTTCCGGCCCAGGAACATTACCAGATTGAGAGTTTTCTGGATGGCGGCATGATGACCGTTTCTGATGCCCCCTGGCCCGGTTTTACGCCGGATTTGCTCAGCATCGTTCTCGTGACGGCGATTCAGGCGCAGGGCACGTTGCTCGTTCACCAGAAAATGTTCGAAAGCCGGTTATTTTTCGTCGATAAACTGATTGAAATGGGCGCACAGATGATTCTGTGCGATCCGCACCGGGCCACGGTCATTGGCCTCAATCGCCAGCAGCAACTGAAAGGAATTCGCATGACGTCTCCCGATATACGCGCGGGTGTAGCGTTGCTGATTGCCGCGCTCTCGGCCAAAGGCGACAGCATTATCGACAACATCGAGCAGATCGACCGGGGTTATCAAAACATCGACGATCGTCTGAACGCCATTGGTGCAAAAATAGAACGGTTATAGGCCGGAAAGTCAAAAAAAATAAGTTTACAAAACCGTCCGCATTGCGGGCGGTTTTTTGTTTTCTGGGGCTAAAACTTACTTATCCGGGTAGTACATCCCCCAATTTGATTCGTAGTATATGATAAACGTGATTATTGATTGATAAACGGTAAGTATGTTGCCACCTAACGAACGTTCTAGTTAGTGAGAAGGATGCGCGGCAGATCCTTTCTTACTATTCCTGACCAAACAACAAACCGATGAACCTTACAAGCGAACTTTACCAGCGGCTTAGCGCCCGCCGGAATGCTGTTTTACTTTACAGCAGCAACGACACCCTCAAAAACAACGATCCTGCAACGTATCACAAATACCAGACGGAACTGCGGGATCTGAATCGGAAATTGCGCCTGATCCGCGTTCAGATGAAGGAAAATCCGATTCTTTGATTTCAGCGTTCCATTTTCCTGTCTTCTGACGCCTGCGCATCGCGGGCGTCAGTTACCTTGCATCTTATCAGGTATACGAAGCCTTGGGTTTCGGAGTGGAATCTTTCATGCTCTCCGGTTCCGAATCGGGCGTGTCTTTATGCAGGTAAAATGTGCGGTGGCAACGTCGGCAATGAAAATATTTCAGGGGAAGATAGTCGTAAAGCCGTCGGACATACAAAGGACGGGTCGTTCGTTCCAGGTGCATCGACGTCCGGCAATGCATGCATTCACATTTCTTCTGCGTTTTTAGTAGAATCCCAAGCAGAAAGAAAATATATAAACCTACTAAAGCAATTAGTGCGTAAATAAGTACCGTCATTTATAGTTACAGCTGATGTGGGTAGTTAAAGTTTAAAAAGAGTGAAAAGCATACAAAATTGAGTTACTTACGAATGACATCAAGTTTTAGTTGCGTCATACGGTTATTTTTTTTTGTTTTTTTTACCCAATGGTTCTGCAACCAGTGAGTTTCTTTACCGGAAAAGTAAACAGGAAAACCGGTTTCAGCCATCACTTCCGGTATAAGCCGCTGGCGCACCTTCCTGCCAATTCGTATCTTTGGCGTTTCATTGAACCGACTAACAATGGCGAAATCGCCCAAATATTACGTCGTCTGGAAAGGGCGGCAAAAAGGCGTATACGATACCTGGGAAGCTTGTCAGGAGCAGATTCAGAACTTTCCGGGTGCGCTTTACAAATCGTTTGAAAGCCGTGCGGTAGCCGACAAAGCCCTGGGCGAAAAACCGCATATTCACCTGCAGGGCAAAGGTACGGCAACCGATGGCAAGGGGCAAAAACTGTTTGTCGGTAAACCCATTGCCGACAGCATCGCCGTGGATGCCGCCTGGAACACGGCAACGGGCGACATGGAATACCAGGGCGTGCATGCCACAACGAAACAGCTGCTTTTCCATCAGGGGCCGCATCCCGACGGCACGAACAATATCGGTGAATTTCTGGCCATCGTGCACGCGCTGGCGTGGCTGAAACAGCGCGATAGTAACCTGCCCATCTACTCCGATTCGCGAACCGCCATTAGCTGGGTCCTGAAAAAGAAAGCCAATACCAAACTGGAAGAAACCGCCCGCAACGCCCACCTGTTCGAGCTCATCGACCGGGCCGAAAACTGGCTGAAAACCAACAACTTCCTAAACAAAATCCTGAAATGGGAGACCGAACACTGGGGTGAAAATCCGGCCGACTTTGGCCGGAAGTAAGGATCACCTAACGGTACGTTCAGCTTAATTCGGCCGGATTGCCTTTCTGACTATCTCGGCGATCATCTTTGCCCCTTCCGCGTTGGGGTGAATACCATCCCGGAATAACGCATCGCTCGACACCAAAGGGGTATATAAATCGATCACCTGCACATTGGTTTCCCGGGCCACTTCGTCGATGAGGGGATTGATTTCGTTCTTGATAATGTCCGGATTAATCTCGTATGCGGCTTTGAAGGCCGGTGTTGGTTTGCAGATGTAAACAATGGGTTTGGAAGGCAAGGCCTGGAAGGAACGGACGAATTCTACGTAATTCGATTTAAATTCCGATTTGTATTTCCAGTTCACACTTTTGGAGTCGTTCGTCCCCAACTCAATGACGACAATTCTCGGATTCAATTGGAGCGCGTTTTTATAGGCGCTCTCAGTCCAATAGGGCAACAGGCCTTTTTTAAGGATCGTAGCCCCGCTCACGCCGAAATTTCGCACGGTATCTGCACCGCCGAGTAAGTCCTGAAGCTGCTTGGTGTAATTTTTTTCCGGTGGCAATTCCTCGCCCAGGGTGATGCTGGTACCCACGCAAGCAATTCGGGCATTCGGTTTTGAAGTGGGGGTAGAAGAAACAGGGGTAGAAGAAACAGGAGTAGAAGAGGTAGGAGTAGAAGAAGTGGGGGGAGAAGTGGAAACCGAATCCGACTCAGACTTCGATTTTTTAGGCTTTAAATCGGCAATCTGTTCACAGCCAGTCAGAAAAACGGATAAAACAGCAAGAATGAAGAAATATTTTTGTGAAAAAATCAGAACACCGAGCGATTTTTGTGGACTGAACATTGTCGTTGAGTTTGGTGGAAAAACAGTTTCCCATTCAAACTCCCCAAATGACAAAACTGTTTATCCTGCGGCCCTCACCCTATTTTGCGACCCAATGAATGGACGTAAACCCTGGCACGCTGCACTTTTAACGCTTCACTTTTAACTCGTTGTGTTTCGCTTCAAGCAATTCATTATTCAGCAGGATCGAACGGCCATGAAGGTCTGCACCGACTCGTGCGTGTTGGGCGCGTACGCCGATACCGGTGTGGGTGGCCGCCTGCTCGACATCGGCACTGGTACCGGTTTGCTGGCCCTCATGGCCGCCCAACGCAACCCGACCGCCCAAATCGACGCCGTGGAAGTAGACGATGCGGCTTTTCAGCAGGCGACTGAGAATGTGCAAGCCAGTCCGTTTGCGGAACAAGTGCGGGTCATTCACTCCCGGATTCAACCGTTTCTGGCCGAACCGTACGACCGCATTCTTTCCAATCCGCCTTTTTACTCCAACCACCTGCGCTCGCCCGACTCGGCGGTGAACCGGGCGCTTCACAACGACGAATTGCCGTTTGAAGAATTGATCGCGCGTGTTGCGAGTCTGCTCAAACCGGAAGGCCAATTCTGGGTTTTGTTACCGCCGTTCGAAATGGAGCGACTGACATCAATTGCGGCCAAAACCGGTTTACGGCCTTTCCGGCAACTGAATCTCCGGCACAATAGCCGAAAACCGGTTTTTCGAACGGTGACCGCTTTCACTTTTGACGGTTTGGCAACTCCCACAACCGACGAATTAATCATTTTTGAACCGGATGGAAAAACGTATTCTGCAGCATTCCGTGAGTTATTGCAACCTTTTTATCTGATTTTCTAAAATCCTTACGACCTTTGACGAATTATTCCTGAACACCGGCCGCAAGGGGTGATTGAGAGAAAACCGCCCGGATTTTAATTCAGCCGTGTTTAGACCGCAATGTATGAGCGATAAACTTCAAATTTCCGTCGTCATCCCCCTGTACAACGAAGATGAATCGTTACCCGAACTGCACGACTGGATTGTGCGGGTGATGACGGAACACCGGTTTTCGTACGAAATACTGTTTGTCGATGACGGCAGCACCGACCGGTCCTGGGAAGCGATCAGTCAGCTTTCGGAACGAAATCCGAATGTGCGGGGCATCCGGTTTACGCGGAATTACGGCAAAACGGCCGCTTTACAAACCGGTTTCCAGGCCGCCAACGGAAATGTAGTTATCACCTTAGACGCTGATTTACAGGACAGTCCGGACGAAATTCCGGAATTGTACCGCATGATCACCGTCGACGGTTTTGACCTGGTTTCGGGCTGGAAACAGAAACGTTATGATCCACTGACCAAAACCATTCCGACCAAATTTTTCAACGCCGTATCGCGCTGGGTTTCGGGCGTTTATCTGCACGATTTCAATTCCGGCATCAAAGCGTACCGCCGACAGGTTGTCAAGTCCATGAATCTCTACGGCGAAATGCACCGCAACCTGCCGATCGTGGCCAAATGGAACGGTTTTCATAAAATTGGCGAGAAAGTAGTACAGCACCAGGCC
The DNA here is from genome assembly GCF_009668025.1 of Larkinella terrae. Taxonomy (GTDB): domain Bacteria; phylum Bacteroidota; class Bacteroidia; order Cytophagales; family Spirosomataceae; genus Larkinella; species Larkinella terrae. Next base: position 50,875 of record NZ_WJXZ01000015.1, read on the forward strand.
CGCAAATACGGCACGACCAAATTCGGCCTGAACCGGTTTATCAACGGTTTTCTGGATTTGCTCGTCATTGCCTTCGTCCATAAATTCAGTCGGCGCCCGATGCACTTGTTCGGAAGTTTCGGAACGCTTTCGTTTTTTATCGGAACGGTGATCACGATCTACCTCATCGGGGAAAAAATATACAACATTGCGAAACACCTGAAATACCGGAATGTGACTGATAATCCCCTATTTTTTCTGGCCTTAGTCGCCATTATTCTGGGTGTTCAGTTATTTTTGGCCGGTTTTTTGGGAGAGATGCTTGTCCGGCAATCAACCAGCAAAACCGGTGATTATCTCATTGCTGAAAAAGCCGGATTTAATGGTTGAGAATGGTTAAAAACTGATCAACCAGCAAATCAAATACACCCGCGACCACCTAAAAAACTAACCATCCAACCATTTTTAACCATTCTCAACCATTTTAACCATCCAACCATTTTTAACCATCCAACCATTAAAAATCACAACCAACCATAATTAAGATCTTCATTTTTAAAAAAGTATGAACAATCAGTTTAAAGCACATCCCTGGCACGGGATTCCCATTGGCGAGAACGCGCCCAAACAAGTGACAGCTTTCATCGAAATCGTACCGACCGATACGGTGAAGTATGAAGTGGACAAAGAAACCGGCTACCTGAAAATCGACCGGCCGCAGAAATATTCCAACATTGTACCGGCACTCTACGGTTTTATTCCGATGACGTACTGCGACGAGCAAGTGGCTTCACTGGCGCGCGAAAAGTCGGGGCGCGAAATCGAAAAAGGCGACGGTGACCCAATCGATATCTGCGTATTGAGCGAGCACGCCATTACGCACGGAAACATTATTCTGCAAGCCATTCCCATCGGCGGTTTTCGGTTGCTCGACAAAGGTGAAGCGGACGATAAAATCATTGCGGTTTTGAAAGGCGATGGCATGTATATGGGCTACGAGGACATGCACCAACTGCCCGACAGCGTGGTGCAGCGTTTGAAGCACTACTTCCTGACGTACAAAAACTTACCCGGCGAACCCATGACCTGCGAGATTGTCAATGTTTACGGGAAGGACGAAGCCCACGAAGTCATTCGCCGGTCCATTGAAGACTACTGGCTCCTGATCCGGAATCAGGCAAAATAAAACCGGCCGGAAGAGGAAACGGGAGCAGGCATTTTCCTCCCTTCCGCCCCTCTTTCCTTTCTTCCCGCAAATAATCACATTCAACATAAATTAAGGAGATGGGGAGCCGTCTCCTTTTTATTTTTGTTAGTTATATTGTTGTTAAAACAATTAACTTCATAGGTAAACGAATGAGATGCGGCAAAAGAGGTTAGAAAACTCGGTAGTCTTTTTTCTATAATCTCTTGTCTCCCGTCTAACTAACTCACATATTAACCCGTTATTCGTCAATCCCAAACATGCGTCAGTTTTTTAAATACGTTTTTGCAACCATCATCGGTTTATTCATTTTTACCGTTGTTGCCTTCATGCTTTTGCTGGCAATCGGGTCGGCTTTTTCGGCGGCATCGGGCGACGAGGTGGCCGTGAAGGAAAATTCAGTACTGAAGCTCAACCTGAACAGTCCCATCCGGGAAATTGGCGTCGACAACCCGTTCGCCGGTTTTGGCCCCATCAATTCGTCGGGTGACGTCATTGGCCTGATCGACCTGAAAGCGGCCCTGGCCAACGCCAAACTGGACCCGAACATCAAAGGTGTTTACGTGCAGACGGAATACCCGCAAACCGGCTGGGCATCGCTCGAAGAAATACGGAACGCCCTGATCGACTTCAAAAAATCGAAGAAATTTGTGGTCGCTTATGGCGAAGTGATGACCGAAAAAGGCTACTACATCGCGTCCGTAGCCGATAATATCTACCTCAACCCCGCCGGAGCGCTGGAGTGGAACGGGCTGGATGCCGAATACACGTTTTTCAAAGGTACCTTCGACAAACTGGGTATCAAGCCGGTAATTTTCCGGGTCGGTGAGTTCAAAAGCGCCGTTGAACCGTTCATTCGGGAGGATATGAGCGAAGCCAACAAAACGCAAACCACTTCGTTCCTGAATTCCCTGAACAACCATTTTCTGGTCAACGTGGCCCAAAGCCGCGGCTTGCAGGTGCCGGAACTGAAAAAACTGGCCGACGACCTGTCGATCCAGACGGCCGGTGATGCGCTACGGGCCAAACTCGTTACCAAAGTGGCGTATTATGACGAAGTGGAAGCCGACATCCGGAAATCGCTGAAAACCGATGAGAAGAAAAAAATCGACTTTATCTCGCTCGGTAAATACGAAAACGCCAAGAAATACGTCGAGGAAGGCAATATCAAAAACCGCATCGCCGTCATTGTTACCGATGGCGAAATTGTTTCCGGAAAAGACGACGACAACATCGCTTCCGACCGCGTGGCCGAGCAAATCCGGAAAGCCCGGCTGGACGACAAAGTGAAGGCCATCGTGATCCGGGTTAACTCCCCGGGCGGCAGCGCCCTGGCGTCGGACGTCATGTGGCGCGAAGTGGTGCTGGCCAACAAGGTAAAACCGGTCGTTGCGTCGATGTCCGATTATGCCGCTTCGGGCGGTTATTACCTGGCAATGGGCGCCCGCCAGATCGTGGCCGAACCCAACACCATTACGGGCTCGATCGGTATTTTCGGTATGCTGTTCAACACCCAGGGGTTCTTCAAGGATAAATTAGGCATTACGTACGACCGCGTGGTCACCAATACGCACTCCGACTTCCCGTCGTTCACCCGCGAAATGACGGATTTTGAAAAGAATGTGCTGCAACAAAGCGTCAACCGGGGGTATGAAATCTTCACGAGCAAAGCCGCTCAGGGTCGCAAATTGCCAATTGACAGCCTGAAAGCGCTGGCGTCGGGCCGCGTGTGGTCGGGCGTGCAGGCAAAAGCCAACGGCCTGGTCGATGAGCTGGGCGGTTTGGACAAAGCCGTTGAACTGGCCGCCAAAGCCGCCAAACTGAAAGAAGGTGATTACCGGATTCGCTACACGCCCGAAAAGAAAAACGCCGTCGAAGAGCTGATCAAATCATTTACCGGTGACGAAGACGAGCAAATGCAGGCCAAACTGGGCGAGCTGGCGCCGTACGTCAAATACCTCAAAATGCTGAAAAACATGGAGGGAACGCAGGCCCGCTTGCCGTTTGGACTGGATGTAAAATAACGTAAAACGGAACGATACCTGTCAGGTTTTGGAAACCTGACAGGTACTTTGTTTTCAAAACCTGACGGGTCTTTTTGTATCTTAGCATTTCATGAAGACACTGCCGGTTCACCTCGATTTATTTGCCCTGATCATTTTGCTGGGAGTTGCCCAGGGACTGTTTCTGGGTATTTTCTTCCTGACCGGATCGCGAGCGCGAAACCTGACAAACCGGTGCATCGGCTGGTTTATGCTGGGACTTTCGGCCATCATCGCCGAAATTTTTCTCTGCTACACGAATTACATGTTTCAGGTGCTGTGGCTGGTCGATTTTTCGGAACCGATCAACTTTACGCTGGGACCGGTTTTCTATTTCTTCGTTTTTGCCCGATTGCACAAACGGCTCCCCGCCCACTGGCGATGGCACCTGGTTCCCGCCCTGATCTGGCTGATTAACTCGTTTACCTGGATATACCAGTCGGCCGAGTTCAAATACAACTCCTACATCAGCGCCTATCACCCCGAACTGAGTTATGTTCCGAAAGTAAATTACATCGAAGAGGATTTTACCGGCCTGCGCGGCATTGTCAGTGAACTGACGATGTTGAGCTGCCTGATTTATGCGGTTTTAGCTTTTATTGCGGTTCGGAAAGCTTTCCGGCAACAGAACTCGTCGTTCTGGGGAAATGCCAAACCGGGCCTGCGGCAGGTTCGGAATCTGGTGCTGTTGAATCTGGCGTTCCCGATTTTTGGCTCGGCCGTTAAAACGCAATTTTACGAAGATTTAGGTGATTACATTCTGGCCTGTTACATCACGCTGATCATTTACACCATGAGTTTTCTGGTCATGCGGGGGTCAGATTTTTTCGCGGAAGAACCTGCTCCGGAGCCCGAAACCGATCTGCCTTCTCCCCGCAAAAAATACGAAAAATCGTCGCTGTCGGAAGAAGTGGAAGAGGCCGTTCTGCAAAAATTGACGCGGCTGATGGAAGATGAAAAACCGTACCTCGAAAGCGATCTGTCGCTGCCCAAACTGGCGCAACGACTCAAAACCACTCCGCACCATCTTTCGCAATTGCTGAACGACCGGCTGGAACAGAGCTTTTTTGATTTGCTGGCCACCTACCGCATCCGCGAAGCGCAGCAACTCCTGCAGGACCCCGCTACGTTCAACTTAAAAATCGACGAGATTGCGGAGCGCGTCGGCTACAATTCCACTTCCGCTTTTCACACGGCTTTTAAGCGACTGACGAACCAGACCCCGGCTCAATTTCGGGCTACGGCGACTTCATCCCGGTCGGCGTGAAGTTCTTGATTATCGGAAAATGGCGGTTTTGGGCCGAAATGCCGCGAAGTTTGGGCATCGAAACCAACCGGTAAAACCGATGCAAGCTTTCAGTCCAATTCCTGACTCGCAGTCCGCAACCCCGCGCCCGCTGCCCTATGCCACAACTCCTCTGCTCACAACTGCCCGGCGCTACGACCTCGACTGGCTGCGGATTTTCGCCATTTTGATCCTGCTTTTTTACCATACCGGCATGATTTACGTGAGTTGGGGCTGGCACATCCAGAGCCGGGAAACCAGCCCGGTTTTTGAAGACGTAATGATGTGGCTGCACCGCTGGCGAATGCCGCTGCTGTTCTTTATTTCCGGGGCCGGAACCTACTTCGCCCTCCGGAAACGCCCGTACGCCAGCTACGCCGGAGAGCGTTTTCAGCGACTTTTCATTCCGCTCGTCTTCGGGATGTTCGTCATCGTACCGCCCCAGATCTATTTCGAATGGCTTTTCCGGGGCCGATTTTCGGGCAGTTTTGCGGATTTTTACCCCCACGTTTTTGAGTTTCAACCGTACCAAGACGGCGGAAAAGGCGGAGCCTTTAGCTGGCACCACCTCTGGTTTGTGGCCTATCTTTTCCTGTATTCGCTGCTCAGTATTCCGTTTTTCCGGTTTCTGAAATCCGCGCCCGGAGAGCGATTTATGGATCGGATTGAACGACTGGTTGAAAAACCGGGTGGCGCTTTGGGATTCGTGATCATCCTGTTGATCAGCCAATTGGTCCTCAAACCTTTTTTCCCGCACGAAACCCACGCGTTAATCAACGACTGGGCTTATTTTGTCAAAAACCTGCTGCTGTTCTGGTTCGGATACGTGCTGGTGAGTCGCCCGCAATTTGCCGGAATTCTGAGCAGTCAACGTCGGATTTTTTTGTTCAGCACCCTGGCCTGTACCATCTATTTTTACGCCCGAACGGCCTACGTCAACCGCCATCCCGAGCTGGAATACAGTGCGTTGTGGGCATTTTTCTCCGGCATCAATTCCGACTGCCTGATCTGGTTTTCGGTCCTGATGTCGGTGGCATACGGTTTTCGGTACCTGAACAAAAACCGCCCCATTCTCCCCTATCTGACCGAAGCAGTCTATCCTTTTTATATTTTGCACCAGACTGTCATCGTCGCCATTGGCTTTTATGTATTGGAATATAGCCAATCTGGGATTTATAGCGGTTTTCTGGTCATCAGTTTCTCGGCCCTGATTACATGCGCGGTTATTTACTGGTTTCTCATTCGGCCCTTTAAGCTTACCCGATTGCTATTCGGATTAAAATAAGACCCGTCATCACTCCCATGAAAAAATCTTTTTTTAGCACCGTCCTTTTAGTCTTTTTTTCAACGATTTACGCCATCGGTCAAACCGGCGGCTCTGTCGAATGGCCCGCTTACGGCAACGATCCGGGCGGCATGCGGTTTTCGCCCCTAAAACAAATCAATGCCAGCAATGTCAAGCAGTTGACCGTCGCCTGGACGTTCCGAACGGGCGAACTGGAGCAGTACAAAGGCTCCAACGCCGACGAAAAAGCCGCCTTTGAAGCCACGCCCCTGATGGTGGACGGAACCTTGTTTTTCAGCACGCCCTCGTCGCGGGTGTTTGCCGTCGATGCAGCCACCGGCACGAAAAAATGGTCGTACGATCCCGAGGTTTATTTTCGGCAGGACTTCTCCGAGGTCACGTCGCGGGGTGTTTCAATCTGGCCTGCCGTGGGCGACAATACCGCGGCCAATGCGCCCAAACGAATTCTGATTCCCACGCTCGACGGTCGGCTGATTGCGCTGGATGCCAAAACCGGTCAGCCGATTAAAACTTTCGGGAACGACGGCACCGTCGATTTGCGGCAGGGCGTCGGTAACATTAGCGTTACTTCGCCCCCCGCCGTCATCGGTAACACCATCGTAGTCGGTTCTTCCATGGGTGACAACCAGCGGTTTAACTACGAGCGGGGCGTGGTTCGGGCTTTCGACGCCCTGACCGGAAAACTGCGCTGGAGTTGGGACCCGATCCCGCGTACCCAAACCGACGCCGGTTTCGAAACCTGGAAAGGAGCCAGCGCCACGCAAACCGGTGCGGCCAATGCCTGGTCGGTCATTTCGGCGGATGCCGGGCGCGATCTGGTGTTCATTCCCACCACCTCGCCCAGCCCCGATTATTACGGGGGCGAACGGCTGGGAAAAAATGCCAACGCCAGCTCCATCGTCGCCATTCGGGCCTCCACCGGGAAAGTAGTCTGGAGTTTTCAGACGGTTCATCACGACATCTGGGATTACGACAATGCCGCGCAGCCTCTGCTGTTTTCGTTCACTCAAAACGGAAAAATCGTTCCGGCCGTTGCCGTGGGCACCAAGATGGGGCATGTGTTCATTCTCCACCGCGAAACCGGTGCTCCCCTGCTGCCGGTTCAGGAACGCCCCGTACCGGCCTCTAAAATTCCGGGCGAAGAAGCGCATCCGACCCAGCCTTTTCCGGCGACCCTCCCACTACTGGGTTTGCAAAAACCGGAAGCCTGGGGCCCGACGCCGGAAGCCAAAGTGCAGGCGCAGCAACGCATTTCTTCGTTATACTACGAAGGGCCTTTTACGCCACCCTCGCTGCAAGGCTCGCTCATTGCGCCCGGCAACGTTGGCGGAATCAACTGGAGCGGCATGTGTTACGATCCCGAATCCGGTTTGCTGATCACTAACGTCAACCGGCTGGCGGCTGCCATTACGCTGATTCCGCGTGCTAAACTAAGCGAATCGGTCAAGAACGACCAAGCTTTGATGCGGGCCGAAACCGGGATGCAATCGGGAACGCCCTATGTGGTGAAACGCAGCTATCTGTTCGCAAGAGACGAACAGGGCCTGTCGATGCAAACCGCCCCGCCCTGGGGAACCCTAGCCGCCATCAACCTGAAAAAAGGCTCGCTGGAATGGGAAGTGCCGCTGGGCTTCATGTACGATCCCCGAAAATACCCCGAATCCCGGCAGTGGGGCTCCATCAACTTCGGCGGGGCCATTGCTACGGCGGGCGGTCTGGTCTTTGTCGCAGCCTCGCTGGACGGTCATTTCCGGGCCTTCAAAACCAGCGACGGCAGTCTGCAATGGGAGGTTCCGCTCCCGGCTGGCGGGCAGGCCACACCAATGACGTATCAACTCAACGGCAAACAATACGTCGTCATTGCCGCCGGAGGTCACGCCAAACTCGGAACCAAGCTGGGCGATTACGTCGTAGCGTACCAGTTGCCCTGATTCGATTCGCAAGTAGTATCGATGAAGCTCTAATCATTCGTCAGGGCTTCATTGGTACTGCGTTAAAGGCAAAAACCGCTATTTCCAACCGCCATTTACCGTTCAGTAAATAGTGTAGATACGATCCGCTGTCAGCAATATATCTTTCAAAATCAACCGGTTGCGCGCAACGGTTGGTCGATTGCCGGATGTACCTAAACCTTTACTGAGATATGATACCGCGCTGGAGAGTGGTGCAGCAGGTTGCCGACCGGTTTGGCTATCGGGAGCCGCTGTTTAAAGAAGGTGAAAAAAAACTGGAGAAGTTTCGGGACGGTGAACTCCCGCTCGTCAGCCTGGAAGACGATCTGAACCGGGTGCAGTTGCGGCTCCGGCGCGAGGGCGTTTCGACCCTGGCTGCGGTGGAACGCATCAACGGCATTGCCAATTTTCAGGATAAAAATGTGCTGGACCGGCTTTCGGACATTGCCCGGGCGGTTTGCCGCTTGTTGAAAAACGGGCAGCCGATCGGCACCGGTTTTCTGGTTTCGGACGATATCATCATCACCAATCACCACGTCATTGAGAGCCCACAGGATGCCGCCAACATGCTGGCGCAATTTGAATTTGAGTTGGATATCAACCAGATACCGAAAAAAGCGAGTTGTTTTAAACTCAATGCCAGCAAATTTTTCCTCACCTCCACCCTTGAATACAACGCGGACATTCTGAATTCCGGCCTTGACTTTACATTAATCGCGCTTGAACCGTTCGGCACGTCCGGCGAACCGCTCTCCGGTTTTTCGCCGGTTAATCTGGACGGAAATCAGGGAAAAATTATCAAGGGCGAATCCTGCGTCATCATCCAGCACCCCAACGGTTTACCTAAAAAAGTTGTCCTGAAAGACACGGCTTTTTTCTCCGAAACCGACACCCGGCTGATCTACGAATCGGACACGCTACCGGGTTCTTCCGGGTCGATGGTTGTCGGGCTGGGAACCTGCGAAATCATCGCGTTGCACCATTCGGGCCTGCCCCGGGTCGACGAGCAAAACCGCATCCTGACGAAAAAAGGAACCGTTGCCACGCCGGATACGCCCGACGACGAAATCGACTGGTTTGGAAACGAGGGCATTAAAATCAGCAAAATCATTCAGGCCATTCAGGAAAGCACGCTACCGCCCGATATGGGAAAAATCCGGGAAACCTTGCTGCGAAAAACCCGGGTGGTGGCTCAGCAACTGAATCAACCCGTTCCGGCCGGGCCACTTTCGGTATCATCCCCGGCTAAACCGCTTGCGGCTCCGAAACTCATTCCTTCTTCCTCCAACGAATTAGCTATGGATACTGCTTTTTCTACCTCACCGACCGGGCAGGCTCAGTTTCTGATTACGGCCCACAACAAAACCGCCACGATCAACCAGATCGAAACCGTCCTGAAAGCGGTTTACGGCCCCAACGTAACCCTCTCGTTAACCATGCCCGGTTCGGCAGTAGAAGGTGAAATTGAGCTGTTTACGCTGCAATTTCCGTTTGGTGGCGACCTGAACGCCGAAGCGCAGAACCTGCTGAAAATCCCTGGTATCATCAACGCCGAAGCCGATACGCCGATTTTGTTGAATGCCGACACCGGTTTTGTGGTCCAGCAACCGGCCAAAGGGGCTGGCACCGAATCCGGTTTTCTGTTCGACGATGGGACGGGAAAATGGAACGAAGACGATTTTATTAACGACTACGCCGAAAGCAAATATTACAAGGGAATGCCCGAACTGACGTACCGCAAGTGGAACTGGGCGGCTACGAATTTCGATAAAATCAGGCTGGTGAAAACGCCTTCCGAGTGCGGCATTCAGATTGTGCAGTTCGATACCGGTTTTACGGATCACTCGAAAGTGAAAGGCGGTTTTGACCTGGACCACGATTTCAATTTTCTGGATACCGACGATCCGACTGTTGCCGCCGACCCGCGCACCATCGGTCTGGGTAAACAACCGGGCCACGGCACCCGAACCGGCAGTTTGTTGATTGGAAACCGAAACACGCTCATTCCCCACGAAGGGAACTGTGGTTTACTGGCGGATTATCAATTCAAGCTCATCCCCTACCGGATTGCCGAAACCGTGGTGATTATCAACCGGCAGCAGCAGCTGGCGAGTGCGCTGGACATGGCCATTTCCCAGGGATTCGACATCATCACGATGAGCATGGGCCTGCCGCCTACTATTGCCACGGCCAAAATGGCGAAAAAGGCGTACGAAAAGGGCATTATCTGGTGTTGTGCCGCAGGCAATGAAGTGCAGGCGGTGGTGGCACCGGCGGTTTATCCCGGCACCATTGCCGTAGCGGCTTCCAATCCGCTGGATCGGGAATGGTCGGGATCGAGCCGGGGTTCGGCGGTGGACATTACGGCGCCGGGGGAAGCAGTTTATGTGCCGATCTGGACCGCCGATCAGAAAGAAGATTTTGCGTATGGCAACGGCACGAGTTACGCCACTCCGCACATTGCCGCGGCCGCAGCCTGCTGGCTGGCCACGTACCAGGACGTGCTCAGTAAACCCGAATACAGTGGCTGGAAACGCGTGGAAGCCTTTCGGGTTGCGCTCGGGAAATCGGCCCGGCGGGAAAACGACCTGCCCCGCAAAGGATTCGGTCATGGCATGCTGGATGTGGAGAAGCTCCTCAAAACGCCCCCGGAACCGGCGAAAAATCTGGTAGATGCTTACAATGGCTGGAACGAAAGCGCTTTTTTCGCCACGCTTCAGGGCTACGGCGAGCTGGCAAAAACCTACTGGAATAAGTTCCACGGCTGGCTGTTCGGCACCAAGCGGGGTGGTCAGGAGTCACTGTCGGCGACTGGCGACACCCTGTCGCCTTTTGGAAAGCAACTGGAAAACAGCCTGTTTGCCAACCAGCCCAGCCGGTTTGAGTCGGTAGAGCCGACGGGCGCGGAGACCGCCTTAAAACGGTTCCAGGTCGTCAATTCAATCGTTGAAAACTCAGCCCGCTAAGTCTGCCATGGAAAAGCTATTCGATTTTCATTTTCACCTGTTGTTCAAACACCTGATCACGGTCAACCAGGCGGGTAAAAAATTCGCGCTGAACGAAAATGTCCGGACAACCGGGCTTGCGCAGTTCCTGAACGATATTTTTGGCGGCCCCTTCGACAGCCAGGCGTCACCGAAGCAGGTTTCCGAAAGCTCGCTCCGGCTCGGGGTGATTGCGCTGCTGAGCGTCGAACACGCGTTTGCCAACCGGGTTCTGCACGTTTTCGGCGCGGATCTTTCCGGAGTTTTACCGCTCGACAAAGACGTTTTTGACCGGACCAAAAACGGGCTGACGACCTATTACGCCGAGTTTAACAAGCAGATCGATTTTCACCTGAAAACCGCTGCGGAACTAAGCAAACCGCCCTTTACCATCGAATACCTGAACCGCAGTAGTTGGGCAGGTCTGACCGAACAACAGATTACCGACAAGCTGACGCTGGGCGATAAGCGGTATTTTTCGTTTTCCATCGAAGGCGGCCACAACCTGTCGGACGTCGCGATTCACCAGAAAACGCCCTCCCGGTTTCCCGAGTTAAAACTGAAAGAATTGCAGGATCGGGCAGATGTCGATTTTATCAGCATCAATCTGTGTCACCTGAGCCACATTCCGGAGCAGACTTTGGGCGGTTTTGCGCAGGGATTGAATAAGACCTCCCAATTGGCTTTTTCCAGTGAAGACTTTATGCCCAAAACCGGCCTGGGATTAACGGAGTTGGGCAAGAAGGTCATCAGACAGGCATTGACGCACGAAACGAAGCCAATCCTGATCGACGTAAAGCACATGAGCGTTTACACCCGATTGCATTATTACCGGTTTCGGGAACAGCTCGCGATCACCAACCCCGCCGTGGAGCAGTTACCGATCATGACTTCTCATACCGGTTTTACGTTTTATACGCTCGACGATTATCTCCAGAATAAGCGGTTCCGGTCGACGCCCGACACCGAAAATGGCGTACCGATTAGTAAAGTTGCGCCCGAAAACCGGCGGATCGGCCGGACCAACGACATCATCAACAAGGGTCTGTTTGGTAATCCCTGGACAATTAATCTGTTCGACGAAGAAATTGTCGAGATCATGTTGTCAAAGGGCTTAATCGGCATTAGCCTCGACCAGCGGATTCTGGGCGCATCGAATCTGGCAATTGACAGTAACCGCGATCCGTTTTTTGAAGAGGAATACATTGCCCGTCCGGAATGGGAAAAGATGTTCCGGGATGGAAAACTGCCGGGCGCAACCGAGTCACTTTTTGGCGGCATTGCGCCATCGAAACAGGAGCGCCATATCATGCTGCTGTGCCTGCATCTGGTTCATGCCGCCCGCGTTGGTTACGCCGGTCTGAACTGGATCGAAAATACGTCGCCCTGGGATCACCTCTGCATCGGCTCGGACTTCGATGGGCTGATCAATCCCATCAACGGGTTTGACAATGTGATCGATCTTAACAAACTCCAGGGTCAGTTGCTGAAGTACCTGCCCCAGGCGGATAAATTTCTGCCCTTTAACACCGACCAGAAAGCGCTCCGCTACAAAGACGACGGCACCGTCGATGCCGCTTTTCTGAATCAGGTGATCGATCAGTTTCTGTTCAACAACGGCCTGCGGTTCACCGTGCGGTTTTTGCAGAACTGGAAGACGGGTTAGAAAAGCGGTTTTTGCCTTGAAAAAGGGTAATTATTGGCCAACAGGTGAAAGGAAATTTTTCAATCCGGCATTCCAAAAATCTTTTTTTCGCACCGACGCAACCATTTGGCAACGTGGTTCGTATATCTGTCACAGAAGCCTTTGACTCGACCTACCTATGATAACGAAGCGCCAGGGGAACCGCTGATGTTACCGGTTCGCGTCATGAGGTTCTCTATAAATCCACCCGGTCGTTCCATTTTTTGGAATGGCCGGGTGCTCTTTTTTGTATTTTCGGGAGCATCCGATTGCAAACCCTTTCCTTCAGGAAACTACTTCTTCCGTCGATCTGTCGTGAAAAACTGGAACGAAAGGGAGAAAGAGGTTGCGGTTTCGGGAAAATAAATTAGAAGTTATTAAGTGCCTGTCTAAACTTTATAATTTCCCTTCTTTCGCGTTGCCCCCAACCCCCTAAAGGGGGCTTTAGCACACCGATTAAAGCCCCCTTTAGGGGGTTGGGGGCAACATAGAAAACATGATTTACTATTTTTTGACAATCTCTAAGAATTATTTCTCGGAGTTAAGCGGAGTCAAAAGAGATACGCAGAGAAAAACTCTGCTAAACTCATTTTAACTTCGCTTAACTCCGCAAAACAACTTATCAGTTTATTTTACTTTTTGTTGATATTCTGTCCGGACTTCCTGCAAACAATTGGCACACAAGCAATTGGAAAAAAGTCCGCGAACATACTCCCGCTGTGCATCGGTCAGTTGAACCGCCACGCACTGACAGAGATTGATGCTTCCCACCTTGCATTCGAAAACCGCTCCGCAACGCGGGCAACCGACGATTTCGTGCTTATGTGCTTTTGTTTCCATGCATTATTTTTCATTCCCTTTTACGCTTTCTCAACCACCAGATTCCGAGCGGTTTGCGCGGCTTGCACCATGTTTTTGAGCGCCTGTTCGGTTTCGGGCCAGCGACGGGTTTTCAAACCGCAGTCGGGATTAACCCAGAGATTCCGAACCGGCAGCACATTGGCCGCTTTGTTCAACAACGCAACAATCTCCGCTTTCGTTGGTACGCGTGGGCTGTGAATGTCGTAAACGCCGGGACCAATTTCGTTCGGATAATTGAATTGAACAAACGCGTCCAGCAATTCCATCTGCGAACGCGAGGTCTCGATTGTGATCACGTCGGCGTCCATGTCGGCAATTTGCTGAATGATGTCGTTAAATTCCGAATAGCACATGTGGGTGTGAATCTGGGTTTCGTTACGCACGCCCGAAGCCGAGACCCGAAATGCCCTGACCGCCCAATCTAAGTAAGTTTCCCAGTTTTCACGGCGCAGTGGCAAGCCTTCCCGAATGGCGGGTTCATCAATCTGAATCACTTGAATTCCAGCCCGTTCCAGATCGACCACCTCATCGCGAATGGCAAATGCGATCTGCATACAGGTATCCCGGCGCGGCTGATCATCCCGCACAAACGACCATTGCAGAATCGTCACCGGGCCGGTCAGCATGCCTTTTACCGGTTTTTTCGTCAGCGCCTGTGCGTATTCGGTCCAGCGCACTGTCATGGCTGTGGGGCGGTGTACATCGCCGTAAATGATGGGTGGTTTGACGCAGCGCGAACCATAGCTCTGCACCCAGCCGTTCTGGCTAAACGCAAAACCGTCGAGCAATTCGCCGAAATATTCGACCATGTCGTTGCGCTCAAACTCGCCGTGCACCAAGACATCCAACCCAATTTCCTCCTGCCAGCGAATGGCTTTCTCGGTTTCAACCCGAATAAAATCTTCGTATTGCTCCAGCGATTTTTCGCCTTTTTTAAACTTCGCCCGATTCATTCGGACTTCCTCTGTTTGCGGAAATGAGCCAATCGTCGTCGTCGGGAAAAGCGGCAACTGCAACCGTTCGTGTTGAAGCGCTTGGCGGTTTTCAAAAGCCGCCTGCCGGTGTGTATCCCTGTCCGTCAACCGATTAACGCGGGCCTGAACGTCCGGCCGGTTGATCAGCGTCGATTGTCGGCGGGCGGTCAAAACCGCTTCGTTTTCGGCCAGCCAGACCTTTGCCGGTTCGCTGTCGGGCTGCGCACTGATCGTCGCCAGTTTGACAACTTCGGCCAGTTTCTGTTTGGCAAAAGCGAGCCATTGTTTGATTTCGGGCGTTAAACCGCTGGTTTCCGTTTCTGAATCCAGATCAACGGGCGTGTGCAGCAGGGAGCACGAAGGCGCAATTAGCACGCGGTCGCGGCCCAGCGCGTCGGTGGCCTTCTGAATCAGTTCCAGCGACTGATTCAGGTTGTTGATCCAGATGTTCCGGCCATCCACCAGGCCGAGCGAGAGAGCGATTTTGCTTTCGACAAAGGCGGTTTTCAGAATGTCATCCAGTTGACTCGGGCAGCGCACCAGATCGAGGTGCAGTGCGTCGACTGGCAATTGGGTCGCCAGCGTGAGGTTTTCGCCGAAACATTCGAAGTAGGCAGTCAGCAGAAATTTCAGCTTTGGAAACCGGTCGCGCAAAAACCGGTAAGCCGTTGCGTAGGCGGTTCGTTGCTGCTCATCCGAATCCAGTACCAGACAGGGTTCGTCAAACTGAATCCATTCGGCGCCCTGTTCCTCTAAGCGACTCAGAATCTGTCCATAAACCGGTAACAAGCGGTCGAGCAAGTCCAGTCGGTGAAAACCGCTTTCCTTCTCTTTTCCCAGCAACAGATACGTCACTGGTCCCGGTAACACCGGTTTCGGAACAGCACCCAATACGGTTTTGGCTTCGTCAAACTCCGTGAAAACTTTTTCGGAGCGCAGCGAAAACGTCTGACTTTTAGTGAATTCCGGAACGATGTAATGGTAATTGGTGTCGAACCACTTGGTCATTTCCATCGCAATCAGGTCCAGGCCGTCTTTCTGGAAGCCACGCGCCATTGCAAAATACAAATCGAGTTCATTCGCAGCCGGTTTTTCGGCGAGGGGCCGAAACCGCTCCGGAATGGCGTCGACCGTCAGCGACCAATCCAGCGTCTGATCGTAAAACGAGAAATCGTTACACGGAATGAGAGCCATTCCGGCCCGTTGCTGGGTCAGCCAGTTGTCATGACGGATGCGCTGACCGGCTTCGCGCAACTGAGCGTGGGTAATTTTTCCGGCCCAATACTGTTCATTGGCCTTTTTGAGTTCGCGGTGGCTGCCGATTCGCGGATAGCCGAGGTTGTGTGCGAGCATGCTGGTGTTGGTTAATAATGGTACAGAATTTTTTGCTGAACTTTCTACATCCGCACGCAGCGAAAACCACCGCACATGACACTCCCACCCGGCCTTGAAAAAGGTCGAAAATGAAGAAAAATCAAGTTTTGATGAAATTCGAAAGCGCGGAGCTTACTTACCTGCCTATGGCAATTCTCCCGGATTGTAGCAGGATTTACGGTTGCATCGCTTCCAGATAATTAAGCATGGGACAGTTCGTAGCAATTGAATCTCGAGTGAAACTAAAATCCTCTGCAAAGCTAAATACTTAGATTTATTATCTTTATCAATAAAATAATTTGGTATAAAAATCTATATTTATGCCATTACACGATTATTTCTCTTTCAGATACACACATTTTTTATATAAAAAGAAATTATTTCTGTGGAAAAACTGGATCAGATCGACTTGCAGTTGCTCAAATTGCTGGGAGAAAATTCGAATGTGACCATTAAAGAGTTAGCGGATCGGGTAAACCTGTCGCACACACCGGTTTTTGAACGGGTGAAAAGGCTGGAATCGGGCGGTTACATTAAAAAATACATTGCCCTGATCGACGCGGAGAAGCTTAGTTACGGATTGATTGTTTTTTGTAACATCAAGCTCAAGCAGCACGATAAAAGCATTGGTCACGACTTTGTAACCGACATTCTCCGGCTGGACGAAGTCGTTGAATGCTACAATATTTCCGGGGATTTCGATTTTCTCCTGAAAGTGTATGCGAAAGACATGAAACACTACCAGGACTTTGTGTTCAATAAACTTGGCTCAGTAACAAGTATCGGAAGCACACACAGCACATTTGTGATGTGCGAGAACAAAAACACCTATAACGTTAACTTGTAGTTAATTGATAACTTAAACTGCTTCAACCTGGTTATTAGTTTTCATCCGTTAAACAAAGGCCAATGCGCTATTTTCTGATTTCGGGCATCCTGATTTTGATTCTGAACGGTTGCGGTAACAACTCCCGACGTTCGGAAACAGCGGAAAAACCGTCGGATTCGACGGCAATCGCTGCGGATACGGTCTGCTTTCGGCAGGTGGTGGGTCGCGACACCACAACGCTCCGGCTCGTCATCAAGGGAGCGACCGTTACCGGCGAACTGGCTACTTTGCCA
Organism: Larkinella terrae; assembly: GCF_009668025.1. Taxonomy (GTDB): domain Bacteria; phylum Bacteroidota; class Bacteroidia; order Cytophagales; family Spirosomataceae; genus Larkinella; species Larkinella terrae. The sequence goes on from NZ_WJXZ01000015.1 coordinate 67,642, forward strand.
TACGAAAAGGACCAGGCGAGGGGCCGGATCGAGGGAACTTTAGCGAACAATCAAATCCGGGCCGACTGGCTGCGATTGGGCGAAGGCGAAACGCAAAACCACGAAATCAACTTTCTGCTGGCCGGTGACGCCATCACCTGGCGCGAAGGCGAACGTGTTGAAAAAGAGGGCCGTTGGGTGCTTAAACAGCCGGATAGCGGTTTTGAATACAAACTGCTGAAAACGGAATGCCGGTAACTTATTCCAGTCCCAGACTGGTTAACGTTTTTTGGGTAGCCGCGTCGTAGCCGTCCACCGATTTCAGTTCGAAGGCGAACGAGTTGTTTTTTCCAAACGGCGTTGCGTCGATCTGCTTGGCAACCCGGTAATCGAGCTGGTCCAGTTTAAACCGCACATTGAACAGCGGTTTTGGTTTTTCGGGATACTGGCTGTGGGCCTGCAACTGTTTTAAGGCCGCCGATCGTTTTTCGGGCGCTACCACCTCCAGCAGATTACCCAGCTCCGTTTTCATCTGCTCATACCACTCGTTGATCACCTCAGCGGGCAATTCGCCATCCCACTGGGAAATGGGCTGCCATTCTTTCAAAACGCCGACCACCAGCTTTTTCGCCCCGCCTTTTCCGTTTTCGGCAAACCGCAGGGTGTACAGCAAAATGGGAATTTCCGGGTTCAGGCCCGGCGTCAGTCCTTCGATGTAGGCGTATTGATATCCCTCGTACGAATGCCGTTCGTTACGGAACCACTCTTCAAACCCAAAACCGTAAGTCGCTTCAAAAGCCGTCCGGCTGGAAGTAGCATTTTCAGACTTATAATTCGGGCCGGATGGCTCTTTGTATCCCCTATTGTTATTCGTCAACCGAGCAAGATAAAACATACGGATAGGTTTTGGCACTTTGAAAAATTGTATTTTTAAAACAAAAAAACGACTGCATGATCTTCGCCAGCCCACCGAAACGCCTGACGTTGCATCTTTACTTTAACAATTGAATCGCAAAAAAAGGTTATAGCGAAAACCCGGGCCACTACTGGCCAACTAACAAATGCCACGTTTCACCGGAAGGGACCAGCTGGTAATCAGTAGATTAGTGAACAAAACTTCGCCAAAAAACCGGTATCGGGCAGGACGCTGACGTTATCTTCTGAGCATCAGCGGCAAAGTCGGTCTGGCGGTGTTCACGAGTCAGGATCGTAGTTCCGGTACAAAGTTCGCCAAATCTGCCCATTTACCCAACACTTTCTCCAGTTTGAATCCTATCATTTTTTTTATTTGGCAGCTACGGTGTCATTAACGAACTTTACCCCAAAATATAAACACCATTGTTTGCATGAATTTTCTTCAGGATACGGTTTCGATCGTCAAAGTGGCCGTATCGATATTGCTTGCACTGGCAAGCTGGCTGTTAATCCGGTTTCCTGCCCCTTTTCGGCACCAGCTTAACCAACGACCCGCCTTAACGCTCTGGGGCAGTTTTATCCTTCTGCGGGTTGTTCCTTTCGTCATTGTTTACCTGATTCTGAATTTTGGGCCCCGCAACGATACCGAGTTTTTCTACAAAAAAGCGTATTCGGCTTTTCAGGGCAAAATGGTCTACCGGGACTTTCTGTCGTACCACGCCCCGCTGTTTGGCTACCTGATCAGTTTGCCGCTGTATTTGTGGAATAACGCCAAAGTTCTGATTCCATTCATGGCGATCGTCGAGCTGGCCATCGTCTGGGCCACCTGGCGCTATTACCGCTCAACCCGGCCGGATGCTCTGCTGATGGCGGTTTTGTATTTCCTGCTGCCGGTTTCGTTCGTCGCCATCGTTCTGGAGAGCGAAGAAGACATCTGGTTCTGGGGCGTCGGCCTGATTACGCTCGCGTATGCCAGCCGCAAACAAAGCAGTCTCTGGATCGGCGTCATCTGGGGCCTGTCGATGATTGTCATCAAAAGTATGGTGATCGTGCTGCTGATCCCGTTGTTTTTTCTGGTCGATAATAAATTCAAATACGTCCTCGGGCTGGCGCTCGTCGGCATTCCGTCCATCGTCATTCTGTACCTGATGATGGGCGATGCATTTCTGATGCCGCTGCAACATTCCGGCTACCACATGACCCCCAATATCGTCAGTGTTACCCGCCCGATTTTCAGCGGATTATACAACCAGATTAGTCTGACCCGCCTGAACACCATCAGTCTGTTCATTACGATGGGAGTCGCTTCCTGGGTGGCCGTTCGGTATAAACACCTGGGCTATCAAACGCTTTTTCCGTCGCTTTTCATTCTGACGTTCGGCGTTTTCATGCTCGTTCAACCCAGCGCACCCGGTTTTTACCTGTATATTTATCTGGTGATTGTGCCCTTTGAACTCTTGAAACTGGAGGATCGGTCGTTTGGTTTTCAGCTCATTCTGCTCAATGTTTTGCTGATTCTCCAACCGATTATCTGGGTAATCTATGTCGGCATGCTGAATTACGATGACTGGAAAACCGTCTTCTCAACGGCCGCCAGTACTACCGATTATCTGGTTCAGATTGTGGAAGTCGTTTTGTTGATCGCATTGGTCAGGAAGACGTATTCGCGTATAAAATCGCTGGATCGGGCAACGACGCCTTCGTTCGCGGTCCGGTCCAAGTGATGAGCGTTTTCCAGCGAATAAAAAAAGGTCGGTTAATCCGATTTTTCCGGCTTTTATGGTCATAAACCAGCGTCATTTGGCCGATTGAATGCGGTTTTCGTTTGCGCTAAACCCCTTCACCACCTATATTTGAATTTACTTACTATGACTTACGCAATCAATCGATATGACTGAAGTTCGCACTAACTGGTCGCGCGAGGAAATCGCCGATATTTATAACTCCCCCGTTCTCGATCTGATTTACCGTGCCGCTACCGTTCACCGCCAGCATCACGATCCGCAGGAAGTACAGGTTTGTACGTTATTGTCGGTAAAAACCGGTGGTTGCCCCGAAGACTGTGCGTATTGCCCGCAGGCGGCCCGGTATCATACGAACGTGAAGGTTCACAAGCTGATGGAAGTCGACGAAGTGCTGACGGCCGCTCACCGGGCGAAAGAATCGGGCAGTACGCGGTTTTGCATGGGCGCTGCCTGGCGGGAAGTGCGTGATAACCGGGATTTCGACAAAGTGCTGGAAATGGTTCAGGGTGTCAACCGGATGGGCATGGAAGTGTGCTGCACGCTCGGGATGCTGACCGAAAGCCAGGCCGAAAAGCTGAAAAATGCCGGTTTATACGCTTATAACCACAACCTCGACACCAGCGAAGAATACTACGGCGATATCATTTCGACCCGCACGTACGACGACCGGCTGGATACGCTCGGCCACGTCCGGCAGGCCGGTATTTCGGTTTGCTCGGGCGGAATCATCGGCATGGGTGAAAGCCATCAGGACCGCATCGGTATGCTGCTGACATTGGCGAATTTACCCGAACATCCGGAATCCGTACCCGTTAACGCCCTGGTTCCCGTGGAAGGAACGCCCCTGGAAGACCAGCCCCGGGTGTCGGTTTGGGAAATGGTGCGGATGATTGCCACGGCACGGATCATCATGCCGAAAGCGATGGTACGGTTATCGGCCGGCCGCGTGCGGATGAGCGTTGAAGAACAGGCGCTGTGTTTCCTGGCCGGTGCCAACTCCATTTTTGCCGGTGACAAGCTGCTGACGACGCCCAATCCCGAAGAAGATCAGGATCGCCAGTTGTTTCAGACGCTGAATATTCGCCCACGGAAGGCATTCAAGGATTCGGAAAAACCGGCAGTGGTTTTTGAGCAGATTCCGATGTGAGAAAAGGCAATTCTTCGGCTATAGAAGTAGCCCGGTTTGTCAAAAACCGGGCTTTTTTGTATCTTTAAGTATGCCTGATTACCTGTCCACCGCTTTTGATATTGAGATTGATAAATTAACAAACTCCATTGAAAACGCCGTCAGTGGGGAAGTATTCGATACGGAAATTACCCGATTGACGATTTTGAACGAAAAACAAATCAAAAAGAAAGATTGGGGGTTTAACTGGAAACAGGAATTGAAAGACCCTTCCAGAGAGGTTTATAAGCTGACGACGGCAGGCAATAGAATGATCATTCAAGGTCTACTGAGTCTCGAAGATAAAGGTGATCACATTTTTATGCATTTACTTGAAAGCGCAAAATTTAATCAGGGGAAAACAAAAGTGTATGTTGGCGTACCCGGAAATCTTGTAGCCTATGCCTGCAAACTAGCTTTTGAGAAAAGTTACGACGGATATGTTGCATTTGACTCTAAATCCGTTCTGATCGAGCATTATCAAAAAATGCTTGGAGCAACCTTATTTCGCGGTCAAAGAATGTACATTGAAACACAAGCCGCTTCGGTACTGGTTACACGTTATTTTAAAAAATGAAATCATGGGATTAATCAGAGAACCTAAAAGCATAGATTTCGTAATTGAATCCAAGCCCTGGACAGAAGATGAATTAGTTGAGTTTCGGGCTTTGATCAAGAAGAACAAAGAGGAAAGAAAGGCTAAAATTCAACAGAAGGTGAGCGTATCTAAAAGAAAAGCAAAAGTAATAGCTGACACTTCTTCGCCTATTGCAAAGAAGTAAACAACCCTAAATTCTGTTGAAAAAAATCTAGTTTGACCCTTACTTCACCACCACGCCCCGTTCCTTCCCGATCGTATTGATCAGCGCATCTTCGATGCGGTCGATGGCCCGTTCGAACGTCCATTGCTCCTGAACCAACCGCCGGGCGTTGCGCGAAAGGCGCTCAAACTCCCCGCTGTCGGTCAAAACCCGCTCAACAGCGTGGGCCATTTCCGACGCTTTCCGATTGACTAACAAGCCGTTGTAATTATCGATAATGGTCTCCCGAACCCCGCCTTCGGCTACGGCAACTACCGGCAAACCGCAGGCATTGGCCTCCAGCGGAGCCAGCCCGAAGGGTTCGAGCGTGGAGGTATAAAGCAAACACGAAGCCGTATTGAGCAACTGAATCAGCTCTTCATGAGGAATTTTTTCGCGGGGTTCAAACTGTACATTTCGCTTCTGACTTAAGTCCCGCAATTGATTGACGTAAACCGTATCACCCATGTCGCCTACCCAAACCAGTTTAGGGCGCGTCTTTTCGGGAATCAGTGCCAGCGACTCGATCGCCAGGTCCGGGCGTTTGTGCTGAAAAAAAGCGCCCAGGCCCATCACAAACGGTTCACGGGGTAAATTTTGGAAGGGAAACAGGCTGGAGTCAATGCCCAGGTAACAGACTTCACCCGCTCCGCCGTAGGCCCGCAGCAGGTTTTCATTACTAAAATACGAGTTGACCAGGACCTTATCGTAGCTGCGGTAGTTATAAATTTCTTCCCGCACCCGCACCCGCGCCTGACGGATTTTAAAAATATCATCCCAATATTTCTCCCGGTAATCGGACTTCGTCCAATTGCCGTTGGCGGCTGGCAGCCCTTCCCAAATGAGCGATGGTGACGATTCAAACAAAAACCGGTTAGGTTCGCCCAGGTACAATGCCTTGGGAATGTTGATAAACCGGCCGATATAGGGCATTGAAAAGGTAATGCAGGCATTGGCGAAGAGGACGTCAAAACCGCCCGCGTTGATTTCATCGGCGCACCGGCTGCAAAAATCGAGCATCCGCCGAATGCGGGTTTCCGGCTCAAATTTCATGGCCCACAGTTTATCCCGGTATTGATCACGAATGCGGATATCCATCGACAAGGGCAGGACGTGCGTCTTGGTCACGTACTGATCCACATCCAAAAACTGACTGTCGGCTTCCGACGACGTCCAGACTTCAATCGTGTGCCCGCGCTGTGCCAGTCCTTTAATGTGCTGGTGTAAAGCCCGACTTCCTCCCCCACTCCGCAGGTTATGCCAAACTGCAATTTTCATCAATGACCGCCAATTCAGGTAAAACAGCTGCCAATATAGTATCTTTTTTTGGCAACTTTTTTACCGCGTCCCCAATTCTATCACTTCCATGTTCGTGATCCGGCCCGCATCAAGCCCAAAACGAAGACAGGTCCGCACCGAATGAAAACCGTGCTTGCCGGCTGCTCCGGGATTGATAAACAGCAGGTTATTGATTTTCGGATCGCGAACAACCTTCAAAATATGCGAATGCCCGCAGACGAACACATCCGGCGGATTCATCAGCAAATCAGGCCGGACAATAGGATTATACCGGGGCGGAGTGCCGCCAATATGGGTCATCCAGACGGATAACCCTTCCAACTCAAACCGCTGGTTTTCGGGGCATTCATAAGCCACGGCCTTGTCGTCGATATTTCCGAAAACGCCCCGAAACGGTTTAAAAGCCTTTAAATCATCGATGATTTTAACGGAACCCACGTCGCCCGCGTGCCAGATTTCGTCACATTGGGCGAAGTGAGTAAAGATTTGCGGGTCTAAAAAACCGTGGGTGTCGGAAAGCAGGCCGATGCGGATCAAGTTACACAGGGTTTATCAGGCGGGGCCGCCCATGCGGAAAATCAAAGGTAATCAATGACTCCCCGATAAACGCTGATTCCCCCTGATAAACTCTGTGCTATAGCTGGAAATCACTCCCAACCCCCACCCAGCGCCCGATACAAATCAATGACGGATAAAAACTGCGCTCGTTTCGTGTTGATCAACGACAGTTCGGCCGCCAGCACACTCCGCTGCGCCGTGATCACTTCCAGATACGAAGCATAACCAGTGGCAAATAATTCGTCGGAAATCGTCGCTGCCTGACCCAGAACCTTCACTTCCTGATCCTGCAAATCGGCGACTTTCCGGAAGTTCTCGATGCCCCGCAGACTGGTCATCACTTCGCTGAAACCGGTCAATACGGTTTTCTGGTAGCCATAAAAAGCTTCCCGACTCTGCGCGACCGTCAACGCATAATTCGATTTCAGATAACGCCGATTGAAAACCGGAGCCGCCAGTCCGCCCACCAGTCCGAAGGCCAGCGAAGCGGGGTCCAGCAAAACCGACGCCCGGAACGCATTCAGGCCCACATACGGCGTCAGATTCACCGAGGGCAGAAATTCGGCGCGGGCCACCTCCACATCGATGTTTGCGGCCTCCATCGCGAGCTCGGCCTGTTGAATATCCGGTCGGCGACGCAGCATCTGGCTCGGAATGCCTGCCGAAACCCGGGCCGGAAGCTCCTGATTGCTGATGGTTTTGCTACGCGGAATTCGCTGGGGAAACCGCCCCAGCAACTGATTCAACTGGTTTTCAGCCTCCACAATCTGCTGCTGCACCTGCGCTTCAAGGCTTCGGGTGTTGAGCAATTGGGCGTTGAATTGCTGAACGGCCAGCTCGGTAACCCGACCGGCGGCTTTCTGCACCACCACCAATTCGGAAGCCCGTCTTTGCAAAGCTTCATTTTCGCGGATAATTTCCAGCTCGCTGTCCAGTGCCAAAAGACTGTAATACAACCGGGCCACTTCAGCAATCAATGAAGTGGTGATCAGATGCCGCCCTTTCTCCGTCGCCAGGAACCGGACGTAAGCGGCCCGTTTGCGGTTTCGCAGTTTGCCCCACAGGTCGATCTCCCAATTGCTCCGAAAACCCAGAAAGTAATCGGGCGTTACGGTGGGAATCCGCTTATCTCCTTTGATATTGGGCGACAGATTGGTATCGAAATTTCCAACACCATTCAGCGTATATTGCCCAAACCGGTCGACCCCAACGGCCGCAACGGCATTGACGGACGGAACCAACGCACCCCGGGTATATTCAAAATTGGCCCGGGCCATTTCAATGCGCTGGCTTGCCATCTGCAAATCCGGATTCCGGGCCAGCGCCGTATCGATCAGGCTTTCCAGATCTGCATCCGAAAAGAACGCTTTCCAGTCCAGACTGCCGATGGTTGTCGAATCCGTATTTCCGGAAAAAGAAGTCGGCAATGGTCTCGCGTTGGGTAATCGCAGCGGTTCGGCCACCCGGCAACTGTTCAGTACTAAAACCGGGGCAAGAAAAAAGATAAGTCGTTGAATACTAAATTTATGAATGAACGGTCGTGCCATTTTCGTGAGGTTGAGTGAATACCGGAACCCGATCAGCGTCGTCGTCATGGGGCGGTTTTGACTGGAGTAGTTTGGCGAGTTTGGCAAAAGCCACGTACAGTCCGGGGATGAGGAAAAGGCCGAAAACCGTACCGATGAGCATCCCGCCCGCAGCCGCCGTACCGATGGAGCGGTTGCCGAGCGCACCCGCGCCCGAAGCAATACAGAGCGGCACCAGTCCGGCAATGAACGCAAAGGAAGTCATCAGAATCGGACGCAAACGCGACAGCGCGCCTTCCATCGCAGCCTTCAGAATCGACAGGCCCTCCTGCTGCTTCTGGTGGGCGAACTCCACGATCAGGATCGCGTTTTTACCCAGCAAACCGATCAGCATGACCAGCGAAACCTGTGCGTAAATGTTGTTTTGCAAACCGGCCAGTTGCAAACACAGGAACGAACCAAAAACGCCAGCAGGCAGCGACAGCAAAACCGCCAGCGGCAAAAACAGGCTTTCGTACTGCGCCACCAGCAGGAGGTACACGAACACCAGACAGATGACAAAAATCCAGATCGCCTGATCGCCCGACAGCACTTCCTCGCGCGTCATGCCCGACCAGTCGAAGGTAAAACCGCGCGGCAGTTTTTCCTTCGCCACTTCCTGAATGGCCTTGATGGCGTCTCCACTGCTGTAACCGGGCGCCGATTCGCCGTTGATCATGGCCGAGGTAAACATGTTGTAGCGGGTCAGTTGCTCCGGCCCGTAGACGCGTTCCATCGTAATAAAATTGGAATACGGCACCATCTCACCCTGTTTGTTTTTCACCCGCATGTTCAGCACGTCCTCCGGTTTGGCGCGGTATTTGGGCGCGGCCTGCACCATCACCTTGTACATCTGATTGAACCGGATGAAATTAGACGCGTAAAAACTGCCCATCAGCGTCTGAAGCGTGCTCATGGCATTGTCGATGGAAACGCCTTTCTGAGCGGCTTTATCCTGATCGACGTGCAGCACATATTGCGGAAAACTGGGGTCGAAACTGGTGAAAACCCGGCTGATTTCCGGGCGTTTTTCCAGCTCCGCGATAAACTGATCGGTTACCTGTTTCGTTTTTTGCAGGTTATCGCTCCGGGTCCGATCCTGAAGCCGGATTTCAAAACCGCTCGAATTCCCAAAACCGGGTACGGTGGGCGGAGAGAAAAACTGGATGCTGGCGTCATTGATGGTTTTGGTTTTTTCGGCCAGAATCGCAATCACGTCGTCAACCGACTCTTTCCGTTCGTCCCAGCTTTTGAGGTTGATCATGCCCATGCCGTAAGACGCCCCCGCGCCGTCGGTCATCAGACTCAGCCCCGCCAGCGTGGAAACGTTTTCGACCGATTCCAGTTTGGAAGCCGCCTGCTGAACCTGATCCATCACTTCTTCCGTCCGCTCGACGGTGGCCCCAACGGGCGTCGTCACGTTCACGTAAATCATGCCCTGATCTTCCGTAGGAATAAAACCGGCGGGAAGAATCGTATTGATGCCCCAGGTGGCCGCAATAAACAGCAGCAGAACGCCCCAGGTCACCACGCCCCGCGTGACAAACGGACGCAAACCGCGCCGGTATTTTCCGGCCAGCGACTCATATCCACGGTTGAATCCGGCAAAAAACCGCCCCAATAATCCTTTCTGTTCGCCGTGGACCGGTCGCAGTAACAAGGCGCACAAAGCCGGGGTCAGCGTCACGGCATTGATCCCGGAAATCACAATCGAAATGGCCAGCGTCAGCGAGAATTGCCGGTAAAAAATCCCTACCGGTCCCGACAGAAAAGCGACCGGAATAAAAACCGCCGACATCACCAGCGTAATGGCGACAATAGCTCCGCTGATTTCCTTCATGGCCGCAAACGTGGCCGCACGCGGAGTCAGGTGGTCTTCAGTCATTTTGGCGTGAACGGCCTCCACGACCACGATCGCATTATCGACCACAATCCCGATAGCCAGCACCAACGCAAAGAGGGTGAGGAGGTTAACCGAAAAACCGATCACGTCCATAAACGCAAACGTCCCTACCAGCGCCACCGGAACCGCCAGCGCGCAGATCAGTGTTGAGCGCCAATCCTGCAGAAACAGAAAGACAACGATGAACACCAGAATGAAGGCTTCGAACAGCGTGCGGACCACTTCGTGGATGGACGCGTCGAGAAAGCGCGAAACGTCGTAGGCAAAATTATAGGTCATGCCCGGCGGAAACGTCGTTTCCTTCAACTCTGCTAGGCGGTTTTTCACGTTCTTAATCACTTCCTGCGCGTTGGAACCGGGCCGCTGTTTGAGCATAATGGCCGCCGAGGGCCGCCCGTCGTTCTTGGACAGAATTCCGTAATCCAGCGAGCCGAATTCCACTTCGGCCACGTCTTTCAACCGCAAAATCGAACCGTCGTCCTCGGTTCGGATCACGATATTTTCGTATTGCGTCGGTTCGATAAATTTTCCCGTGTAGCGCAAAACGTACTGCAAAACCTGCGCGTCGCGGTCGGCACTTTCGCCGGCTTTTCCCGGTGCGGCTTCCACGTTCTGTTCGCGAATAGCGGCCACGACATCATCGGCCGATACCTCGTACGCCGTCATGCGATCCGGTTTGAGCCAAACCCGCATCGAGTATTCCCGCGCACCCAGAATATCGACGAACCCGACCCCGTCGATGCGCTTGAGCTCGGCTAAGATGTTGATATCGGCGAAGTTGTAAATAAATTTTTCGTCCGCAGTAGAGTCACTGCTAATCAGGTTGAGGTACAGCAACATACTGTTCACCTCTTTTTCGGTCGTAACCCCAGCTTTAATGACCTCTTCCGGAAGTTCATCCAGAACGGTCGTCACCCGGTTTTGGACGTTGACCGCAGCCAGGTCCGGATCGGTCCCGACCTTGAAGAAAACCTGGATCAGGGTTGAGCCATCATTTCCCGAAATGGCGGTCATATACGTCATGTTCGGTACACCGTTGATCGCCCGCTCCAGCGGCATGGCAACGGCTTTGGTACTCACTTCGGCATTGGCACCGGTATAATTTGCGGTTACGACCACCGAGGGCGGCACAATGTCCGGGAATTGGGTAACGGGTAAATTCATCAGCGACAATACGCCCAGCAGCGTAATCAAAACCGAGATCACGGCGGAGAGTAAAGGCCTTTTTATGAAGGTGTTAAACATGATAAAGCGATAGTGAAATCTACAATACGGCCGCCCTGTGACCGCAGTTGCGACACAAGGCTGCTTTAACGTGTAGAGATGGATGTAGCAATCGGAAAGCTCAGCCGGTTAATTGGCAACCACCTGCGTTTCGGATTTAGCGGGGTTCAAGGTGAGCAGGCTTTCGGCAGACAGCGCCTGCGGGACAATTTGCATGCCGTCGCGGATGTTCTGAATGCCTTCGTAAACCACTTTCTCGCCCGGTTCCAGGCCGGACTTCACGAGGTAGAACTGGGCCACGCGGCTTTGGGGTACGAAGCTCCGCATTTTCACTTTGTTGGACGCATCGACCACATAGACGTAGTTCTTATCCTGAATTTCAAAAACCGCCTTTTGCGGCACCAAAACCGCGTTATCGACTTCGTTTTTCAGCCGGATTTTGCCCGTCGCGCCGTGTTTAAGCACCTTGTCGGGGTTCGGAAACCGGGCGCGGAACGCAATCGTGCCGGAACCGTCGTCGAACACACTTTCCATCGTTTCGATTTTTCCCGGCTGTTTATACGGCGAATCGTCGGCCAGCAACAAGGTGACTTCCTGCCCATTCCGACTGTTTTTGCCTTTTTTGATGTATTCCAGGTATTCTTTTTCCGAAACGTGGAAGTACGCGTAGACTTCCTGAATGTCCGAAACCGTGGTCAGCAGGGCACCCTCTTCGATCAGACTGCCCATTTTGAACGGAATCCGATTGATCACGCCATCGAACGGTGCCCGGATGCTGGCGTGCGCCAATCGCAGCGATGCATTGTCCTGGGCCGACTGGGCTTCTTCAATGGCCGCTTTAGCCGCATCCAGTTTGGATTTCGAGAGTTCGAGTTCGGAAGCTGAAATGACCTTTTTATCGACCAGCAACCGAACCCGGCTCAGCTCGACTTCGGCGGTTTTGGCTTCAGCCGTGGCGCTTTTCAGATTGGCGCGGGCCTTGGCCAGTTCCGCCTGATATTCCGCCTGATTGATCTGAAACAGCAATTGGCCTTTTTTCACCTGCCGACCTTCGTCCACCAGGATTTTATCCAGAAAACCGCTGACCCGGGCGCGAACCTCAACGTTCCGAACGGCTTCAACGTTGCCGGCATACTCCCGCTGCAGGGTCGTGGATTGCCGGGTAATTTCAAATATGGGCAAAGCCGGTTTTTCGACCTCGGCTTTTTCTTCCGTCTGGTTGCCACAGCCGCTCAGTAAAGCACTGACCAGCAGCGAGCTCACAAGAATGTATGCTTTCATAATAGGTATATTTTTCAAGTTAGGCGTAACGATCAGCCACGACGTAGTTCATCCACGAGGGATGCCCGTCCTGCCTGTCAATCGGAAGTAACCTGGATTTTGTGGTACGCTAATGCACGAATGGCCGTCAACACGGCCTGAAATCAGTGCTGAGGTGGCGGGGAAGTGATCTCCTGAACGTGGGAAAACACGCGGATGAACAGAAGTCGAACAGGTCGGGAAGTGAGATGCCAGACGACCGGTTTCAGTTCAAATGCAAAAAGTGGCGCAAAGAAGTAGTCATGCTCGATGTTGGCGACGTCGGATTCTTCTTTGGCATCGTCCTGTTCCGGAACGGCGTCAATGATGCCCAGCCAGTTTTCCAGAACCAGTTCTCCGATGCTTTCGATTCGATTGACGGACAAATCTTCTTTTTGGGCACCATGAGCCAATCGGTGGGAATAATGTTCGGGCACATCAACACTGATGTTGATGATGTGCAGCGCCATTAACCAACAGAATAACCGGTGCAGTAAGAAGCTTTTTCGCCGTTTACTCATTTCTAATTGTCAGAAATACAGTATCAATTTAAACACTTATATCGGAAATATGCAACTATTACTTCTAAAAAAGGCCAATTATTGCAAATTGTTACTGCTTTTTCTCCGATCATTACAATTTAAGTCATGTCGAATCCATCGCGGCAACCGTGGGTCACACCCGCAACTTCCGAAACCGGTTTTACCGATTATCAGCCTTTCGACTTAGTAACGCATTTAATACCAGCCGTTTAAAAATAAACACCGATCAGGCAAAAGAGTTCGCGGACTGTCGGGACCAAAGTCAGAAAAAGTGCTGATCTTAGCCGATCATTTGAACTGGTAATCATCCAAAAACCCATGAAAACGTACTTGGCGATCCTGCGCGGCATTAATGTAAGTGGTCATAAAAAAATAACAATGACTGACTTAAAAAGTCTGTTTGAAGAATTGAACTGCACGCAGGTCAGGACGTACATTCAGAGCGGAAACGTCGTGTTCAATCAGGAAGTGAGCAGCCCGGAGGAGCAAATCCGGCAGATTGAAAAAAAAATCGCTGATACCTACGGTTTTCAGGTGCCGGTGCTCATCCGGTCGCTGGCCGAACTAAGGAATGTGGCGCAAAACAATCCGTTTTTAACAGAAAAAGACATTGAAATTGACAAACTTCACGTGACTTTTTTAGCGGATATTCCCAGCGAATCAAACCGCGAGAAAATAAAAGACGTAACGTTCGGTTCCGACCGGTTTAGTATCGTCGGAAAAGACGTTTATGTGTATTGCCCCGGCGGTTATGGAAACACGAAACTGAGCAATACTTTTTTTGAAAACAAGCTTAAGGTAACCGCTACTACGCGCAACTGGCGATCGGTCAATGAGCTTCTCAAAATGGCGGAGTCGACGGCGAACGAGCGCCCAAATTCCTGAAATTTCCCGGCAAAAAACCGTGTCGGATTTCCCCCGAAAATTGTCGTTTTCACCCCCCTTCCAATCCATTTTCCACCCGTACTTTTGCATTGTACCACGGACCGGCGGGCAACCCCGTTTAGTCCGTGAGTATATAAAAACAGAAACCATGAGAAAGCTAAAACTGCAAACACAATTATCGCTCGACAGCTTTATCTGCGGGCCCAACGGCGAAATGGACTGGCTGGTGTGGAACTGGGATGAGGAGCTAATGAACTACGTAAAAGCGCTGACAGAACCGGTAGACTGCATTTTGCTGGGCCGCGTGCTGGCGGAAGGCTTTATTCCGGCCTGGGCCGAACGGGCCTCCAATCCCGAAACGGCCGAACCTGGTGCGACGAAAATGAACGAAACGCCCAAAGTTGTTTTTTCGAAAACACTGGAAACCAGTCAATGGGAAAACGTAACGCTGGCAACCGGCGATCTGGTGGAAGAAGTGACCAAGCTGAAAAACCAGCCGGGCCAGGACCTGATTGCCTACGGGGGCGGCCGGTTTGTTTCCGACCTGATCAAACACGGATTAATCGACGACTATCACCTGTTTATAAATCCAACGGCAATTGGTTCCGGTATGCCGATTTTTAAAGAAGTGGATCAGAAACTCAATCTGAAACTGGTCAAAGCTTCGCCTTTTAGCTGCGGAATTGTTGTTCTGCAGTATCAGCCAGCCTGAGAATCTTTGAATTGAAAAGATGCGGTTTTTAGAAGAAATAAACCGGTCGGTTATGAGAAATTTAACCTTAAAAAAACGTCTGATTAAATTGTTTTTTACGTTGATTTTATCCTGAAAATTCAGGATAAAATCAACGATTTCATTTCGGAACGAATCTTCTTTTTATCAAGCTTCCCGACGCTGGTTTTGGGGATTTCCGTCACAATAACAATCCGATCCGGTACGTACCATTTATTGATTTCGCCGGTTGTCACGTGAACCTGCAAAGCGGTTTTGATGGTTTCGGCGGTTACTTTCCCGGCATAATCCGGTTTCAGCACCACCAGCGCGTGCGGCCGTTCTCCCCATTTCTCATCCGGAAAACCCACCACCGCCGACTCCGCAATTCCTTCGACCTGCGACAGCCAGTTTTCAATGGCCAGCGACGAAACCCACTCGCCCCCGGATTTGATGACGTCCTTGGTGCGGTCGGCGATGATGATCCAATTGTCGGGCGTGATGGCGGCTACGTCGCCCGTGTGCATCCAGCCGTTTCGCCAGAGTTCTTCACTTCGCTCCGGTTCCTTATAGTAACCCTGCGTCATCCAGGAACCGCGAACCGTTAACTCGCCCAGCGAATGGCCGTCGTGCGGAACCGGCTGACCGTCGTCGTCCTGCAACTGAAGATCCACAAAAGGCGCAATCCGCCCGGCCCGCGTGCGAAACTCAACCTGCTCATCGATCGACAAATCCCGTTCGTTATCACTCAGATAAGTCAGGGAAAGCACAGGAGCAGTTTCGGACAAACCGTAGCCCGCATACACCTGAATGCCCAGTTCCAGGGCCGCTTTGGCCAGCCCTTTCGTGAGCGCCGAGCCGCCAATGATTACTTTCCAGGGGCTCAAATCCGCCTGTTTTGCCCCAGGACAGTTGATGACCATCGTCAGAATGGTCGGCACACAATGCGAAAGCGTTACTTTTTCTTCCGTTAATAATTTCAATATCAAATCGGGCTCGTAGCGCCCCGGGTAGACCTGTTTGGCCGAAAGCATTGTTGCCAGGAGCGGAAAGCCCCAGGCGTGGACGTGAAACAGGGGCGTAATCGGCATGTAGACATCGTTGGTGGGATGAAACGGAACGGCCTCGTAACCACTGATATACGTCACCAGGCCCATCGTGTGCATGAACAACTGCCGGTGCGAAAAATACACGCCTTTTGGGTTGCCCGTGGTGCCGGTCGTATAGAATGTGGTCGCCCAGGTGTTTTCATCAAAATCCGGAAAATTGTATTGATCCGAAGCGGTTTTCAGCAAACTTTCGTATTCACCAACAAAACCGTCTGGCACGTTAACTTCCTGATTTTGATAGACTTTATCGCTAACCAGAATAATCTTCTCGACGGTCGTCAACTGGCTTTTGACCGCTTCCAGCAACGGCAGAAAATCCTCGTGAATAATGACCACTTTGTCTTCCGCGTGGTTCATGCAATACAGAATCTGCGCCGGAGACAGCCGCACGTTGATGGTGTGCAGAATGGCGCCCATGCACGGAATGGCGAAAAAACATTCCAGATACCGGTGGCTATCCCAGTCAAAAACCGCTACCGTGTCGCCCGGTTTAACGCCCTCCGCCAGCAGCAAATTGGCCAGCTGCCGAACCCGCTGGTTGAACGTTACGTAATTCATGCGGAACAGATCGCGGTATAAAATCTCCCGATGTGGCTCATACTTAAGCGATTGAGCCAGCAGCGTTTTTACCAACAGCGGTTGTTCCTGAGCCGAAGCGGTCCGCGGAATCAGTTTCGTAGCAATCATTAAGCAGGTTTTAGGAATAGCCCGGAAAGCAAACCGGAACCGAATCAGACAATATTATCTTGCTGAAATTATAGAATTTTAGACAATTCCGCGTTCCTCACCGGTTTTTATTTTAGAGCAGCAGCCCCGCTAACGTAGCTGACATATACGACGCCAGGGTTCCGCAAATCAACGCTTTGAAACCCAGTTTAGCCAGATCGCTCCGGCGCGAGGGAGCCAGTTCGCCAATCCCGCCGACCTGAATAGCAATAGACGAGAAATTGGCAAAACCGCAGAGCGCAAAACTCGTGATCGCAATGGTTTTAGGATCGAGGGTGTTTTTTATTTTGACCAGATCGAGGTAGGCCACGAACTCATTCACCACCATTTTAGTCCCCATCAATGAACCGGCGGCCTGAACGTCCTGCGAAGGAACGCCCATTGCCCAGGCAAAAATGGAAAAGATGTTGCCGAGTAAATAATTGAGACTCAGGTTCGAAAAGCCGAAAATGTAGTAGCCAATCCGGAACAGAATGCTGTCGATCAGCGCCATCAGGGCGATAAAACCGATCAGCATGGCGATGACATTGAAACCTACTTTCAGGCCTTCGCTTGCACCGGAGGCAATCGCATCGAGCAGATTGGCGTGGGTTTTCTTGATTTCCAGTTTTACAGTTCCTTCGGTTTCCGAAACTTCGGTTTCGGGAAAAACAATTTTGCTGATGACCAGCGCCCCCGGTGCCGCCATCAGGCTAGCCGCCAGCAGGTAAGGTGCCGGAACGCCCAGCGAAATGTAAACCGCCAGAACCCCGCCCGCAATACAGGCAAAACTTCCGGTCATGGACGCCAGCAGCTCCGATTTCGTCATGGTTTTCAGGTACGGCTTGATCATAATCTGGGCTTCGACCTGTCCGACAAATGTGCTTGATACGTTCGATAGAGCTTCCGCACCGCTCACGCCCATCAGCCATTTCATGACCCGCGCCAGAACCGCTACCACCCGCTGCATGATGCCGAGGTGGTAGAAAATATTGACCAGAACCGCTACGAAAATGATGGTCGGAATAACCTGAAAGAAGAAAATAAAGCCGTTTTCGGGGCCAAATGCTTTACTGAGCAGTTCCCGATTGACAAGAGGAGAAAAAACGAATTCCGCTCCGCGAACGGATTTCTGGAGCAGTCGGTCAACGAACTGGCCCAACGTCTGGAAAATCGTTTGCCCAATGTCCGTTTTCAGGATGAAAACCGCCAGTCCGAACTGGAGCAACAGCCCCACTCCAACGGTTCGGTAATTGATTGCTTTGCGGTTGTTTGACATGGCATAAGCGATGCCCAATATCAGTGCGATGCCGATCAGTCCGGTAAAACGGCTCATTCAGTAAGTTGATTAGTGTAAGTGTACGGTATTTTACAAAAAACGTGTGAAGATAAGAAGGAATGAGAGGTGTCTAATGCAAACGCTGTGGTTTTTTATTGCCTATTGCTTTCGTTTCCAATTTTTATATACGCGACCAGTGCTATTTAAATCCAGTTGTTAAAATTCACTTTTCTGAAATAATTAATAGACAAAGATCTTCCGAATCGGTTACTTTATTAAGATTGATATTCAATCTATTAAGTATTAATAATATACTATTTAATAGACAAATATGAAAATCATTGTAACGTCTTTCCTCGTAACGATTTTCCTTTTGCTCACCCAATCCTGCCAGAATCCCCTGGAAAATGTGGTGATTGGTTTTAAAGATCCGATTGAGAATGGAATTGTCGAAATGCGATTCCGGAGTTTAAAAGGAGCCATTCCAAAAACCGTCGATTTGACCATTGCGGGGGCCGACGCCGACAAGATCGTTACGACTCTTAACACGGATAATTTTAAAGTGAATGAAGATGGTGTGCTGATTCTGGCGGCTTCTCCCGAATCCGATTATTCGCACACCGATCCGCTCAAATTTCTGGTAGTCGCACAAGCTACTGATTATCTGGACATTATTCAACCCGTTGAATTAGCTGATACGGGTCGCCACACTTTATCACCTGCCTGGATTAAGCTGACTGATCCGCCCTTCCACTTATCGGCAACGCAGCTAACCGGCGTTAACCCATCTGCCGGAATTACTGCCACGACCCCAGCAATCAACCAGAAAAAGGACAACGTGACGGCGATCATCGCTCCGGGCTCTGAGTTGAAGAATGCGGGTGGGACGGTATTGGCCGGACCATTCACGGCGGCTTTGGTACACATCGAAAACCGGGGAAACAATGCCGCCGACTACCTTCCTACGGGTTCGATTCTGTCGCCGGTGACGGGATCAGACGGAACCAATCTGGGCTCGCAGCAACTCAGCCAGATTGCGGGCGCTTTCTCGCTGGAGTTATATGACGATCAATTCAGAATGGCTCAGCAGATTTCCAAACCGGTCTCGTGCGTGATGACGCTGAATCCGGCCTTGCTAAATCCGGCGCTGGGGCGAGCTATTCAGGCGGGTGATGCGATTCCGTTTTACCGCTATAATCGGGTTACGAAGCGTTGGCAGCAGGAAAAACCGGGTCTCGTATCCCGAAACGGATCAACCGGGCAACTGGAGTGTAAAACGACACTCTCCCACCCTGAACTATGGGTGGCGGGCTGGACGCAGGCGGTTTGTGAAGAAGGACCGGTTTTTACAGTCAGCAGCAAGCTGAATCAGGTCGATATCCGGTATTTATGCAAAGTTGTGGATGCGGATACAAAGCAGGAACTGAGTTCTTTTTATGCTTTTTTAAACAACGGCGACCGCATCACCTTGACCCATTTGCGGCAGAATCGGAAAGTGCAGCTTCGGGTTTACAATTACAACGATGCCTACAGCACCGGCGACCCGGGCCAGCCGCTGGTTGAAACCGTTCCCTTGGCAACCTGTAATCAAACTCCGGAGACCCTTGATTTGCAAAAATTACCGATTCCACCGGCCATAACGGTAAGTTTTGAATTCGCTTGTCCACCTCCTACCAAGCTCAACGAATCGCTGTTACCGTCTAAAATCCGGTTACAGTATAGCCCTGAAGGGCAACGCGACTGGCGGGATCTGGTAACGCTGGATCGAAAAAATACCCGTTCGATGTCGTATAAATTACAGATAAAAAAACCGTATGATATTCGGGTCAGTACCGATGGCGGGACAACCTGGCCGCTGAATCAACCGCATTTTGTGCCCGACAATAACCGCCTGGCTTTCGAAATTGCCTCACCGGAGTTTTGTAAGTAAAAATAGTTTAAAGTTTAAGGTTTATAGCTGGTTGACGCAAGATCAGAAGGCGTCAGCCAACTATAAATGACTGTCTAAACTTTATAATTTCCCACCTTTCGTGTTGCCCCCAACCCCCTAAAGGGGGCTTTAGCACACCGATTAAAGCCCCCTTTAGGGGGTTGGGGGCAACATAGAAAACATGATCTACTATTTTGGACAATCTCTAAACTCAAAACTGTTACTCATGCACCTCTTCGGCAGCTTCCGGCTGCTCCACCGGCGGTTCCGGTTCGAGCGGTTTTTCGTTGACGAATAACTTGGCCTGCATGACTTCTTTTTGCGTAACCTCGAAGAATTTTTTCTGAATATTGAACGGCTGTTCGAGCTCGTCTTCGACGCAGCATTTTACGTATTCACCGTCTTCGTGAAGTTCGTAAGCGTTAACGTTATCGCGCAGGTTGTAGTCCAGCAAGTGAATGGCCTGTTGTTTTACCCGTTTGTCGACCAGCAGGAATAAGGACTCAATGCGTCGGTCGAAACTGCGAACCATCACGTCGGCGCTACCTCCGTAAATCTTCGGATCGTCGTTGTTGTGGAAATAAAATAAGCGGGTATGTTCCAGAAAATCACCGACAATCGAGCGCACGGTAATGTTTTCGCTCAATCCCTGCCGGTGTGGGCGCAGGCAGCAGATACCGCGCACGATCAGCCGGATGGGCACCCCCGCCTGCGAGGCCTTGTAAAGCTCGTCGATCACTTCCTGATCTTCCAGCGAGTTGATTTTGATGCAAATACCGCTCGACAAACCCTGTTTTGCATTTTCAGACTCGGCCCGGATCAGCTTGACGAGTTGCTTCCGCATATCGCGCGGAGCCGTAATCAAATACTGGTAATCGTTGGGCAGTGAATGTCCGGTAATAACGTTGAAGAACTCCGAAATATCGTGTGTATAGACCTCATCGGTTGTCAGCAGGCCAATGTCGGTATACAGTTTCGACGTTTCTTCGTTATAGTTTCCACTCGATAAATGCGCGTAACGAACCACCCGCTGACCTTCATTGCGAACGATCAGCAATAGCTTTGTATGCGTCTTATAACTACTGATTCCGTAAATCACGAAACAGCCTGCTTTCTGCAATCGCTGAGCCTCACGGATGTTATTTTCTTCATCAAACCGGGCCTTTACTTCAAATAAAACCGAAACGTGTTTCCCGTTTTCGGCGGCTTTCAGCAAAGCTTCGGTTACCCGCGAGCGTTTGGCTAATCGATAGATTGTCAACTTGATAGCCAGGACATTCGGATCTTCGGCGGCTTGCTCCAATAATGAAATGACCGGCTCAAAGTTGTTGTAAGGATGGTGCAGCAGAATATCGCGCTCCTTCATCAACTCGAAAATATCCGTATTTTTCTCCCGGCGCATACCCAGGGCCGGAACCGGCGCGGGAGGTGCGGGCAGCTCGTCGTGGAACTCCGGGTGTCTGATAACTTGCCAGAGGCTCGTGTAATCAATCAGCTCGCCGTTCTCGAAAAAATTGAATTCGTCGATTTCCCACCGCTTTTTGAGCAGATTGATCATCCAGTCCGACGCATTCGGCTCGATTTCGACCCGAACGACCCGGCCCAACCGGCGGTTTTTGATTTTCTGCTTGATTTCGTCGATGAAGTCGGTTTCGATATCGTCGCTTTCTTCCAGCGTAAAATCACCGTTTCGCGTAATCCGCATCAGATTGACCGAGTCGATTTCCACATTCCGGTATAACTTCTTGATTTCCTGGCGGATGATTTCCTCAATCGGCAGAAAACAGGTCTCGTCGTGCCGCTCAAACGGCATGAAGCGCGGAAGGTTGGCCGGAATCTGAACAAACGACAGGCGTTGATTTTCATCATCATCACCGGCTTTGACCGGACGATTGGGATCTTGAGTAACAACGCTGAAAATCAGAACTTTCGCCAACAGTATCGGAAAAGTGTGCGTATAATCGTATACCATCGGCGTCAGCATCGGGTAGATGGTCCGGTCGAAATAGTCCACCGCCTTCGCCCGCTCCTCTTCGTTCAGATCTTCAAGTCCGATAAAGCGAAAATCAATGTCCTTGAAGGAATTTTTCAGCTCACCAAAAACCGCCAGCTGATCTTTGCTAAACTGCTGGGCCGCCGTCATCAGGGCTTTCCGGAACGGGATCTCCCGCAAGCCGGAATAGTCGACACGCTCCTTGCCGTAGTCAAGGTAATTGTATAAGCTGCCGATTCGAATGGTGAAAAACTCGTCGAGGTTCGAAGCTGTAATGGCCAGAAACTTGAGTCGATCGAGGAGATGACGCTCGGGATTACGGGCCTGATCCAATACCCGCGCATTGAATTTCAGCCAGCTCAGGTCACGGCTGATGTAATTACTCTGGTCGATTACGTTCGCCAGTTTTTCGTTAATTTTCATGGCCTTACCGTCTTCCGATTCCGACGGTAAAGTTACTTTTCGACCCGAGAAAAACGAGAAAATATTTCCGAAAGAACTCTTTCGGTCAATGTTATCATTTTGTGAAGAATTTTTGCCGTTCATAGTTAGGGTGGACTACTTGTTAATAAGTAACGCACTAAGTAATAACTTCGTACGGGATTTTTAGTTATCGGCCCCATCTACCGGTTTATACAATCAGATTTTGTACCAGATTAGTAGTATATACAAAAACCCGCTAAAAAAAAAGCGGGCGAACAGCCCGCTTTTTCTTATACGTCAACTTTTGCGTACTTGGCGTTTCGTTCGATGAACTCTCGACGGGGAGCCACTTCATCGCCCATGAGGGTCGAAAAGACGTGGTCCGATTCGGCGGCCGACTCAATCGTGACCCGTTTCAGGCTCCGTTTGGTGGGGTCCATCGTCGTACTCCACAACTGTTCGGGGTTCATTTCACCCAGACCTTTGTAGCGTTGTACGTTCACGTTTTCCTCCCGACCCGATCCGGCCAGTTCACGGACAGCGGCTTCGCGCTGCTGTTCCGTCCAGCAATACCGTTCTTCTTTTCCCTTCTTCACGAGGTAGAACGGCGGCTGGGCGATGTACAGAAAACCGTTCTCGATCAGCGACCGCATGTGGCGGAAAAACAGGGTCAGAATCAGCGTCCGGATGTGGCTGCCGTCGACGTCGGCATCAGTCATGATGATGACGCGGTGGTAGCGCAGTTTTTCCAGGTTCATCACGGTTTCCCCGTTCACGCGTTCGTAGCGAATCCCGAGGGCGGTGATGATATTCTTGATTTCTTCGTTTTCATAAATCTTGTGCTCCAGCGCTTTCTCCACGTTCAGGATTTTACCCCGCAGCGGCAGAATGGCCTGGAAAGCCCGATTCCGGCCCTGTTTGGCCGAACCGCCCGCCGAGTCACCCTCGACCAGGTAGATTTCGCAGTTTTCCGGGTTCGTATCCGAACAGTCAGCCAGTTTACCCGGCAATCCCATGCCGCTCATGAAGTCCTTACGGTCGGTCATGATGCGTTTGTAGGCCAGATCGGCGGCAATCCGGGCCTGAGCCGAAATCAACACTTTCCGTACAATCGACGCGGCTTCTTTCGGGTGTTCTTCCAGCCACATTTCGAGCATTTCGGCCACCGTCGAACTTACCGCTCCCACCACGTCGCTGTTTCCCAGTTTCGTCTTGGTTTGGCCTTCAAACTGAGGTTCAGCCACTTTCACCGAAATAACGGCGGTAAGCCCCTTACGGAAGTCACTGCCGTCGAACGCGACCTTACCGGAATTTTTACCCAGCAGATGCGCATTGCGTTCAGCGTACGCTTTCAGAATCCGGGTCAGTGCCGTCCGGAAACCCTGAACGTGCGTTCCGCCTTCGATGGTATTGATGTTGTTGACGTACGATGAAATATTCTCTCCTGCTTCGAGGTTATACACCATCGCCACCTGAACCGGCGTCGAACCGGTTTCCCGCTCCATGTAGATGGGATCCATTCCTTCGAGCGAAGGGCGGTTTTCGTCGACGTATTTGACGAACTCGGTCAAGCCGCCTTCCGAATAAAATTCGGTTTTCAGCGGTTCGCCCTGCTCATTCAGGTCACGGAGATCCGTCAGGGTAATGCGAATTCCCTTGTTCAGGAAGGCCAGTTCGCGTAAACGACCGGCTACGGTATCGTATTTGTATACGGTTTCGGTAAAAATGGATTCATCGGGCTTGAAGCGGATCGTCGTTCCGGTATCTTCAGCGGTTCCGATTTCGCGAACGGGGTACACAGGCGCACCAATGTGGTATTCCTGTTCGAATACTTTGCCTTCGCGATGTACTTCAACGTGCAGGGTGGTCGAGAGTGCATTCACGCAGGAAACCCCCACACCGTGCAAACCGCCGGATACTTTGTAGGTATCCTTGTCAAATTTACCACCGGCGTGCAGCACGGTCATGACCACTTCGAGGGCCGACTTCCCTAATTTTGCGTGCATCCCGGTCGGAATGCCCCGGCCATTATCCTTAACCGTTATGGAATTATCTTCATTTATTATTACCTGAATCGTATCACAGTAACCGGCCAACGCTTCGTCAATTGAGTTGTCAACGACTTCCCAAATCAGGTGGTGCAATCCCTTGATACCAACATCTCCGATGTACATGGCCGGTCTTTTGCGGACGGCTTCAAGACCTTCCAGTACCTGGATATTGTCTGCATCGTAATTACCTTTCGATCGTTCTTCTGGTGCGATGTCGGCTTCAATCAATTCGTTTGTCATAGAATGCAATCAGTATAATCCCGATTTACGGAATTGTTATAAGAAATGCGGTTAAATAGGCGTTTACGGATAGTAAAAATACAAAATTTTCGGGTCATTTCCTAACCCCATTCTGCTTCACGTATAAATATACCTACAAAACAATGGACAGCAAAATTTTGTGGCTACTAAAAGCAGCGAAAATGGCCGGTAATCTGCATTTTTACGCACATTCAGAGCCCGGGAACGGTGCTTGAATTAGTCAACCCATTCACTTATTCATAACCCACTCATACTCTTTTTGTTAGTAGAATCAAGAGGATCTTCCTGTACATGCCGGTAAGGTCTGGAGTCTGACAAAACCGGGGAATTAAATCTTCGTTTTTTCCGGACTAAACGATTTCTAAACTAAACCAACCCGGTTTTCGTCTATCTAAAGTCAACATCTTTAAAGAATACCAATTCCATGAGAAAATTATTGTTTTTCCTAGCTATTTCCGCTCTCGCACTGATCTTCACCCAATGCAGCGTCAACCGACAGATTTCGCAGGCAAAGGCCCTCGGCGATTGCAAATTTCACATCACGTCGGCCGACAGCGTTTACCTGTCCGGTATCGATGTCCGGAAACTGAAAAATCTGGAAGATCTGAACCCCATGAAGTACCCGCAACTCGCGACGGGGTTCATGACGAAAAGCATTCCCATCAGCGCCCGGCTCAACATCGACATCACGAACCCCACTAACAAAACGGCCGCCATCGACCAGTTGGAATATAAGATTTTACTGGCCGAACAGGAGCTATTCAACGGTTTCGTGAACCAGCGCATCGAAGTGGCACCGGGCGGTGCCTCACGCGTTCCGGTTAAGCTGAATGCCAATGCCTACAAGCTGATGACCGACGATAAAACGCGGGATGCGTTCACGGATCTGGTTCGGAACATGAGCGGTTCCAACAACTCCAAGTCGTCGAGGCTGACGATCAAAATCAAACCGACCCTGGCTTTAGGCAACAAAAAAGTCGATTACCCCGGTTATATCACGATCGATCAGGAGGTTACCAGCAAGATGTTTTTGGGACAGTGAAGGGGGAAATGACCATTGACGACTGACCATCGACCATCGTCTTTGTCCATCGTCAATGGTCTATTGTCAAAAGTAAAAACGATAGACAATCGTCAATGGTCAATCATGAATAACTTTCCTCCACTTTCCAGACATTACTGGCGTAAATGAGGAGTTCGCGGACGCGGTTTCCGAGCACCAGGCGGCATTTGGGGCGGGCGCCTTTTTCGAGGTAGCTGATGGCTTCCCGGTTCAGGATGTGGCTTTTGCCGATGCGAATGAAATGATCCGGCGGCAGCAGTTTTTCGAGCGTATCCAGCGTCAGATTCGGCACGTTCAGGTGTTCCTGCCTGGAGCAATAAACATTGATCTGCTTGTTGGCCGACTCGCAGTACATGATATCGGCCACCTCGATGCGGTGCAGCGCCACTGAATTCTGAAACGTCAAAAACCGGGGACCCGACGGAACACCCAGCTCCGGATTGTGACTGAACGCCTTTTCCAACTGCGCCGTTAGCTCCAGCTCATGTTCTTTGTCCGCTTTCCATTTGTTGTAAAACAGCCGGAATTTATCCTTCAGCAAGAGCGGATCGATGGGTTTGACCACGAAATCGGAATGCAGATGCGGGGCCGCCTTCTGGACCGCCGTCAGGGCGTCGTCGGGATAACCGGAGACGAAAATGACGCCGTAGAAACGCTGCTGCTTCGTGAGTTCGTCCAGCAGTTCAAAACCGCTGCGGATCGGCATTTTTATATCCAGAAAAATCAGATCCGGTTTTTGCTCCTCAATCAGATCAAGGCCCTCCGTAACGTTACCGGCTTCGCCCACCACGCTTACTTCGGCGACCGAGGAAAGCATGTTCCGGAGCGTTCGACGAACCGGAAGTTCATCGTCAATAATGACAGACCGTACAATTAATGGGTTCATGGAAATGGAATGTTGTCGAAAAATCAGCATACCGTTATTCGGAATCGACCGTGTTCTCTTCCGGCGGTAAAACCGGGTGCAGCGGCAAAATGGCCACCAGTCGCACGCCCGTCACCCCGATTTCCGGATCGGTCAGATCGGTTACGTGCTGCGAGCTTTTCAGATCGTTGTATTGGTTAAGCTGGTCAAAAACCGCCTGAATGATGTTCAGCCCGCGCCCCGTACTCCGGCGTCGGTAGAGTTTGGCTTTTTCCAGGCCAACGCCATTATCTTCCACTTTAACGACCAGACTTCCGGCTGATTCACAGACAGATACATTCACAAAACCGCCATCCGGTTTATTCTCCAAACCGTGCTTGATCGAATTGGAAACGTAACCCTGAATGATCATCTTCGGCAGGCTGGTGTCCATCGGAATGTTTTCTTCCACGGTGATCGTAAACGTAATCCGGTCGCCAAACCGCAGGCGTTCCAGGTCCAGGTAATTCTGAACAAAGGCCAGTTCTTCACGCAACGACCAGAAAACCCGGCTGCGGGTCATAAGCTGATTGCGAAAAATCGAACCAAATTTAGCCAGATAACTCACCACCCGATCCGGATCAGCTTCGTAGGTGATTGACTGAATGGCCGTCAGGAAGTTGGCAACAAAGTGCGGATCGATCTGATTGGTGATGGCTTTGACCTCCAGCAACGCCCGTTTTCGGCTGGCTTCGGCCAGTTCGCGCCGGATTTCGGCCTCCTGCTTCTCCCGTTTGACGGCTTCAATCTCCAGTTGGGCCATCCGGCGCTGAAGCTGAAGCCGTTTCAACCGGCGTTGCGCCAACAACCGCACCTGCCGCAGCCGCCCGTAAAACAGCCCACCCACCATCAGGATGATGCCCAGCGTCCGGAACCACCAGGTTGCGTACCAGGGCGGAGCAATCCGAAATTCCTGCACAACGGGCTGGGTGTTCCAGAGTCCTTCCGCCCGCAACACCTGAACCGTCAGGCGGTAGGTACCGTCGCTCAGGTTTTGCAAAATAATCGAATTTTCCCGGATCGGTTTCGACCACTCGGGCATTGTTGGGTTCCCGTCAAGACGTTCCAGCCGGTATTGATAAGTCGTATTGGTCAGCAAGTTGCGAACGCCGTTTTCCTGCAACCGCACTTCCAGGTCATTTTCGCTGGATTTGAACCAGAGTTCATCGTTGGAAGGCGTCACGACCCGGCCGGAGCGCATGTCCCGAAACGCCTGAATTCGGGCCGGAACCGGTTTTAACAACTGAAAAAGCCGTTTTTCCGAAATCATCATCATGCGGTCGCGGGTAGCCACCCACAAGCGGTTGCGCGAGTCGAGCAGGATACCGTTGAAAATGCACTGACTTCCCCGAAAACCATTTTCCTGATCAAAATAAGCTACCCATTCTTCACCGGTTTCGTAAAACCGTTCCATATCGAACACAAACAGTCCTTCCAGCGTACCGACCAGCAGGTAACGCCCCAGCGGGCGGGCGTAGGTGATGGTTCGCTGGATAAAACCGGGGGCAATGTGCCGGTATTTCCTGTAGTCGTAAAACCAGAGCCCTTCACCAGTCGTCAGCCACAGATTTCCGCGTTTATCCCGCCGGATTTCGGCGATCGTGGCGGTCGGTAAACCTTTATTGGCTTTGGTCAGTTGGCGAAACGAACGGCCCGAACCATTCCACAGCAGCGACTTTGTTAACCCGCAAATCCAGAATCGTCCGAATTTATCGGTTTCGATGGACTCGTACTGATCAGGCGGAATCGGCACCACCTCCTGCAGCGCCATCGTCCGACGGTTGTAAATGAATAAATGCCGGGTCGACACGAAGAGGTAGCGGTTTCGTCGAACATCGTCGTAAAATCCCAGCGCCAGCGTGATCGTATCGGAGCCGGGAAAACGCTGAAAAGTAGTTCCGTCGTACCGGTAAATCCCTTTCTGCGGTTCGGCAAACAGAATCAGGTTCCCGTTGGCATCTATCCGGCTCGAGGGCTGAAAATGAACGGCGGGCATGGCCTTCCGGTAGTTCAGATCGGGAACAATCCCTTTTTTGGTCAGGCGACTGAGTCCTTTTCCCCACGAACCAAACCAGATGACGCCCTTCCGATCTTCCACAACGCTGTTGGTTTCCTCGAGCCAGCCTTCCGATTGATTGAAATACTGCCAGCCGCTCATTTTGATATTCACCAGGCCGTGGTGGGAGGTCCCAACCCAGAGGTCACCGCGCCGGTCGAACAACAGGCGGTTTACCGGCGAGGTACTGATGTTTGAATTGGTTACGGTTTTTCCATCGTACCAGCAAATGTCCAGGTCGGCACCGGTTTTCTGAAAAGCCAGTTCGCCGTTCAAGCCCATGGCGCAAATCGTCAGCTGCGACGACGGTACCGGCACATCGTAGAACTTGCTAACGGTTTGTCCTTCAATCCGATATACCGCTGAGCCTGCCCGGGCGTAAAAATGCCCCGCCGGATCCTTCAGCAGTTGATTCAGCGGGAGTTTGTCCGTCAATAAGGTGAGCTTTTGATTCTTCAGCTCCCACAACCGACCTTCGGCGGTCAGCAGCAAAATCCGGCGATTCGGCCAGTCGGTCAGGATGCCACGGAACCGCTGTTCCGGATTGGTGAAAAACCGCCGGGTTACATCCTGCATTCGGTCTTTCTTCCAGCAGTAAAGCCGTTGGCCTACGGTTTCGTCTTCGGCCCGGGCCGCGAACCAAAGGTTGTTTTCGTGGTCGGCGGTCATAAAAACCACCTGTTGTTGCGGTTCCCGGCGTCCGTATTCAACTGCAAACTCTTTAATAGTCAGGCCTGTAGCGGTGATGTTATTCATCCGGAATAACCGATGGCCCGCGCAGGCCCAAACCGTTCCGTCGGGCGAATCGGCCAGGTTATCGCCCCCGTCCGGCAATGCCGGTAGTTGTCGCTGGTTGATAATCGGCGCAACACCGTTGAAATAATTTAGTCCAAAATACGTCCCGATCCAGATTCGGCCGACTCGATCCTGATACAAACCCGAAACGTAGACGTAGGATAAGCCGTCGTAGACGCCATAAGTCCGGTCGGAAAATTGCTGCGCCAGGCCCGCAATTGCCCAGCAGCAACTGACCAGTCCGAGCAGGACCCGGGTCAGGCAGTAGTTTCGCGACGGGAAGAATTGGCTAACCATTACGGTGTAAAAATGATGACAGTCAATGTACGAAGGATGGCGCGGTATCACAACGGCCACGAATCGGACCCGACGAAAAGGGCTTTTCGGACGATCTAATATCCCCGTCAGTTCCTATCTTTTCATACGGGCAAAAAAAAGCCGTACGGTGAGGTACGGCTTTTTGAGGATCATGATGTGTGAATACGCCAATGTGATTCTGCTTACAGATCGGATGTCAACCGGGTTCTTTTGCAGCTCCCCGTTTCAAACCGGAGCGAACTGGACCATTTGGTGACCTGCTTTCCGTTCAGTGTTGCAACCGCATCGAGCGAATAACTTCCAATGGGCCGACTGATATTGAGAACGATTCCTTCGGTTTCCGAACCACAGGGCGGAACACTGATTATCGTTGAAGGTACGAACGGTTTTGCCAGCAATCCGACGGTTTTACCGTCTAACTTCACCTCAATCTTATCAAACTTTGACGCCGTTAAACTAGTGTAGATCAAATAATTACCTAGTTCTTCGGGCTTCACTTCGTTGTTGTCTTTACAGCTGACAACGGCGAGAACTGTCACGAGGGCTAAAACTAACTTTTTCATTGGAGTAAGTATGTTGTTGTTTGTGATTATTGATTCAAAATTAACCACAGCACTGCGCAACAACGGATCCCGGCTTTCCGGCCGGACCAATTACACCTTACAGCCGATGAAAACGGGGAGAGAAGCGATGTATTATTGAACGGTAAGAACCGGTGGGGATGATGAAATATGAATGATGGATGATGAATTACTGCGTTAGCCCATACATCGTCCATCATTCATAACTCATAATTAATCCCTCATTACTCTAGTTCAAGTTTCGGGCGGTCAGGAGCCACTCGTAGGGATTCTGGGGCAGCGGCAGTCCGTCCGGTTGTAATTGCAGGTACATGATGTGCAAATGCGTTGGTGAACGGGCGGGATAGGCGTTAAAACCGGTTCGTCCTACTTCGCTGATCTTCTGGCCGGACTGCACCCAGTCGCCCGGACGAACCAAAATGGCGTTGTTGTGGGCGTAATACCACAATCCGTCGAGAATGGGATCGTAGACCCAAATCCAGTTACCGCCCCGGTATTCCTGCCCCGGCGTCCAGGCGGTTTCAATGGCCAGCACAATACCGCTGGTCATCGACAGCACATCGGCGGGACGGTCGGTGTTGTCGTCGATGCAATCCTGGTTCCGGTCGGTGATAAAAATATCCTGGGCGGGGTGACTGCCCCGAACGTTGTAGTCGAATAAATCAAACCCCTTGGCGCGGTAGCCTTCGCCGTGGGAGCCGCCGATGGCGTCGGGGGTGTAGTTCCGGAGTGGAAACGAAAAATAAGCCGTGCGCAGCAGACTGTCCCGACGGACGCTATCGAGCCGGAATGGTTCGACGGTACTGAATTTGCCCCGCAGCCCAAACATAATGTTGCTGAACTGCTTCCGGGCCGAATCGGGCAGGATACTTTCTTCCCGAATCTGGGTGTAAAGTTGCTGGAACTGCTGACACATCGAATCAATGCGGGGAATTCCTGATCCGGTCCAGATGGCGGTTTGCGATGAAGCCGAATTAGACAATGCAATCCATAAAGCACTTAGGATGCCAATCCACCGCATAACTTTCCAAAATCCTGATTTCACGTTGACGTGTTGTATTCAATCCTGAGAACGGACGAAAATAAGCAAAAGTCCCGAAAAGTGGTTACTCAGGGCACACAATCCGGTAGAACCGGTAAGTCAGCATGACGCCGATGTACGTGTACGTATCTCTGGAATCGGGGTTCCCGTTTTGCAGTTTGTTGGTTCCGCCGAAGGTGTTCGGACCGAAATTATCCAGGTAGTCGCTGCTCGAAAACCGCGTTCCGTATTCCACGCCCAAACTCCACGGCCGTTTAAATTCGTATTTGATCCCGACGCCGAGCGGAAAATTGAACAGCGATTTCCGTTGGTAGCCCGGATTCCGGGGATTGGTCTTAAACGTAAATAAACCCAGTCCGCCAAACACGTAGGGCGTCCAGTTCTTCACTTTGCGCAGGCTGGAATAATTCAGAAAGTTATACTCCATCAATGCATTAAGCTCCCGGATGTTGGTCTTGAACGCCAGATCGCGGGCCTGCTGAAACGGGTCGTTGAACCGGCTGTCCTTGCCGGTAATCTGACCAAAACCGGCATTGATCCGTACCGTAAACGGCTGACTGACGTTGTAGCGAACCAGTAAATTACCGGCGGGCCGTATATTCGCGGGGATGAGGCTGGGGGCCAGATCGCCTTTGTAGATCATGCCCCCCAAACCGCCACCGACTTCCCAGGTCGACTGCGCCTGAGCCCCTGAACTGATCAGAGAAACCAAAGCCGTCAGCAGCCAGCAGCCCGTTAAAAAACGACGAATCGATTTAGTGTTCGGCAAAAGATACGAATACGGATAAGCTGACACTGAGCAATTTATCGAATTGGTGGGCATTTAATTCGTGGCGTCAGAACGTAATGTACCTGAAAATTAATGGTCATGTAGCCGTCATTGAACACGCCGTTGGCTCCCCGCGCGGTGTAGTTCTGGTCTGTGACAAGCACCTGAAGAGGATCGTTCGTGTTGAGGTATTTTTGCAATTCGGCTACCCGATCCCCTCCTTTCCGGGCGGCAATGGGTTCCAGGCGCCGGTCGGACATCGCCCGCGCCAGATCATCTTTCAGAATAGTTGGATCAGGATACGGCCCACCTACGTCGTCCAGGTAGTCGGTATTTGTATACCGGTAGCCAATTTCGCCCGCCAAACCAAACCGGTCATTGAGTCGATAGCGAACGCCAAACCCAAACGGAATAGCCAGTGTCATCAGGGAATACGGTTTTACACCGTTCTGGCCCTGCCCTTCGGTTCCCAGCGGCTGAAGTTTCACCCAGCGTTGTTCCGTATCGTCGGGCGTGGTTCCGAAGCCCACCGGCGTCCGGGCTTCCGGGCTGTGGGCCACGGCGGCAATCCCGATAAAGACATACGGCGTCAGTTTAGCGCGGTAATTCGGATTCCGGCCATCCGGAACAAACTGATAAATCCCGGACAGGGCGAATTCTTTCAGGTCATTGCGAAAGTGCAGGTTTCGGGCATACTGAACAATGCCCGAATTGAGATCATTGCGGTTGTATTTATAATCGTCGCCCGCAATCCGTGCCCAGGTAAATGAAGCACGGGCGGCCAGCCGGGGCGTAAAATGCCGGGTATACATGGCAGCCGCGCTCCAGCGCATCATTAAAAAAGTTGACTTAATGGGTTTTCGATAACCGGCGATCTCACCATAATAACTGGAAGTTCCCAATCCCAGCCCCACTTCCGAGTAGGGTACGAAGGGGTTCCTTCGGTTCTGTGCCTGTCCATCAATCGGTTGCAGCGCCAGGGAAGCGGCTGCAATCACAGTGGTAATCAGTAGGTTATTCTTCATGTTTCTTTGCTTACTACCGCGCCGGAAGTCCGGAGCCTCTGATTCAACGACCTGGGAATTGAAAGGTATTATCAATCTCCTCCTCTGAAACGCCCATATTTGGCATTTTATTGGCCTATTCGATAAAACTGTTGCGTATTCTGCAATATAATCCGCTTCTGACGGGCTGATTACAACTTTCGACGTGCCCAAATGGACTCCTAATTCCGGATATCCCAACCCCAGCTAAGCTTGTTTCGCAGCGTATTCAGGAAGCTGTCATCGCTCATTTTAACCAGTTTGGCGACAAAATTTTCCCTTCGGACGCTCAGCCGGGTGCCAATATTGACGGTGCGAAACCGGGAGTCGACCGACACCAGAAACGTGTTACTGCGGCTTTCCACTTCAAACGACAACTGCGCCGAATCCGGAACTACCATCGGCCGGACGTTCAGGTTATGCGGGCTGATCGGCGTAACGATGAAATTACGGTCGTGCGGCAACAGCAACGGCCCTCCGCAACTCAGTGAATAACCGGTTGATCCGGTGGCGGTTGAAATAATCAAGCCATCGGCCCAGTAAGAATTCAGGAATTCGCCATTGAGGTAGGTATGCACGGTGATCATCGACGACGTTTCGGTTTTGGTGATCGTTACGTCGTTCAAACCAAACGGCACGCCGTCGAACAGGTCTTCGTCGGATTGGAGATTGACCAGCGTCCGTTCATCCAGTCGAAAATCGCCGACTGTTAGCGCCTGGAGCAGCCTGGGCAACGATTCCGGATTTTCGGGCGAAATGGTCGTCAAAAAGCCCAGCCGACCGATGTTAATTCCGACGATGGGAATACCGCGGGGGCCAGCGTGGGTCAATACTTCGAGCAGGGTTCCGTCGCCCCCAATACTGAACGCGAAGTTGGCGTCAAAAATATCAAGGTACGACGTATACGTCGAGGTAGCGTGGTGAGAAATACCGGCAGAATCCAGAAACGAACGGTAGACTTCAGATAGTTGCACCTCGATTTGCCGCCGGGCCAATTCATCGAACATCGATTGAATGAATGGGGTCGCCAGATCAACAAAATTGCGTCCGTGAATAGCAATCTTCATAAAAATCGTCAGTCGGTTCGTCAATCAGAATTGCAAAGATGAAAGAAAAGTCCAACATTCTGCTATGAACGGCCGACGGATTGCCTCCTGAATCAAGAATCCAGGTACCGGAGCAGCATATCGAGTCGCCCCTGATCAATGGTTTCAATGGGCGTATTGGCAAAAGCCGCTTCGATGGTGTAACCAAAGCGCTCGAGCGTGGCCACCACCGAGGTGATTTCCTTGCGGTTGAGTTTGAGCGTCAAACGCGATTTATCGGGCATGCCGTAAGCGGCTCCGGCGAAGTAACTGCTGATGATCCGAACGTTATTTGACTCAACCAGGCGGCTGATTTCGGCCATCGAGTAATCCCGTTCGTTGATGGAAAGAATCAGAATCGCACCGGCCTCCTGAACACCCAGTAATTGCGCAAATTGTTTGAGCAGTTCGGTGGCCGAAACCGTCCCGATAAACTCCTGCTCCTCATTCACCACCGCAATTACCTGAAGCCGGTGTTCGGTAATCAGGCTCAAAAGTTCGTAGAGATGTTGGGATTCGTGAACCGACAGGTGTTCGAAGAGCCGCATGACTTCACTCAACTGGTGCGTGTCGTCGGGAACATCCATCAGCAAATCTTCATTGACCAGCCCTTTGTACTGTCCCTGATCGACGATCGCCAATTGCCCAACGCGGTGTTCCTGCATCCAGTCGAGGGCCTGCCCAACGGTATCCGTCGGCTTCAGGGCCGGTATCATCGGGTCTATTAGTTCGGCGGCCAGCATGAGTGTCGGTTGTTTACAATCAGTTTGCTGTTTTTGTCCAATCACATCAGCGGAAGTACAGCCTTGGTTGGGTAGAACAGTATAGCTGAAAACTAAGAAATTTCCGTTAGAGTTTCAAAATCTTTTCGGAAATTTCTTAATCGCTTCAGGCAATGCTCAGGTTGCTCTGTCTGCTGATGGCCGTTAAGGGTTGTTTCTCCAGCCACTCGGTCAACAGCGCGTTGAATCGATCCGGGTGTTCCATCATTGGAGCATGACAACATTTATCAATAAAATGCAATTCTGAATTTGGGATCAGGCGATTGAATTCATGGGCGACTTCCGGCGGGGTGATCGTATCGTTGAGACCCCAGATCAGTAAAGTCGGGATGGTAATGTTCTGAATTTCCTTGGCCACATTGTTCCGCTGGGCGGATTTGGCGATGGCGACAATCCGCAGGCATTTCGGAATGCTGTTCGTGATGTCGAAAACCTCGTCGATGAGCTCTTTCGTCGCCACTTTCGGATCGTAGAAAGTGTAAGCAACCCGCTCGGCAATGTAATCGTAGCTACCGCGTTTCGGGTATGAACCGCCCATCGAGTTTTCAAACAAACCGGAGCTGCCCGTCAGCACCAGTCGCTTCACCATATCGGGATGTTTCAGCGTATAGAGGAGCCCCACGTGACCGCCCAGCGAGTTGCCCAGCAGCGTCAGGTTGTCCAGGTTTTTAAAGGCTAAAAAATCTTCAATAAATTTAACTAATCCTTCCAATCCGGCTTCCCTGATCGGCATTTCATAAATGGGCATTACCGGAATGACGACCCGGTACTTATCGCCAAAGGTGTTGATCACCCCATCCCAGTTGCTCAAAGCGCCGAATAATCCATGAAGTAAAAGCAGCACTTCGCCTTGTCCTTCATCAATGTAGCGGAAGTTCCCTTCTTTCCGAACACGATAGTTCATAGCGGTCTTAGTTTTGTCGTAAAAAAATTAGAAAAGTACAACGAAATGGACACTATTTAGTAGATTTCACAAAGGTAATCCAATTTCTCAATATTTCTAATCCGTATTGGGTCAATGCCGCTTCGGGATGAAACTGAATGCCCCAAAGTGGCCACTGGCGGTGCCGAAAGACCATATTTTCACCCTCGGCCGTAGCCGCCAGAGCAGTTAGGTCAGCGGGCAGGTCGACCAACACCAACGAATGATACCGTGTAACGGAAAATTCGTCTGGAAGGTTTCTAAATAAAGCACTGTCGGCGGTTTTCCTAATCACCGAAAGTTTGCCGTGCATCGGTTTGACCGCATTGATCAGGCGAGCGCCGAAGTATTCACCCAACGCCTGATGCCCCAAACAAACACCCAGGATCGGCAGTTGCTGATGGTACCGATCAATCACCTTTAACAGACAACCGGCCTGTCGGGGTGTTCCCGGACCGGGCGACAGAACGATGCCGTCGTACGACTCTGCCGTAATTTCGTCCATCGAAACCGTATTCCGTACCACCCGACACGTGGCGCCGGCCTGCTTCAGGTAGTCGACGAGCATGTAAGTGAACGAATCGATGTTGTCCAGAACGAGTAAATGCATAGCATACAAACTAAAAGCGCAAAAGTAATCATCCTATCCGGTAACCTGTATTTTTGTAAAAATTAGAACCCAGATTCCGATGCAGTCCAAACCATCCGTTGTCATTGTGGGTGCAGGCATGGCCGGCCTGACCTGCGCCGTTTACCTTCGTCAAGCCGGGATTGAAGCCACCCTTCTGGAAGCTTCCGATGGGGTCGGCGGGCGCATCCGTACCGACCTTGTCGACGGTTTTCGACTCGACCGGGGTTTTCAAATCCTGCTGACCGCCTATCCCGAAGCTCGTCGTTTGCTGAATTATGACGCCCTGAACCTGCAGCCATTCCGCCCCGGTGCCCTGATTCACCAGTCCAGCCAATGGATTCCGTTCATCAATCCGTTGCGCGAACCCGCGGGTTTGTTCCAGACGCTGGCGTCCGATGCGGGAACATTCAGTGATAAACTGCGGATCATCGAATTGATACGACTGGTTTCCGGTTTGCAAACCGACGACTTTTTTAATCAGGAAGCAACTGATACAGAAACGTTTCTCGAAGCCTTTGGGTTTTCGGAGCAAATCATCAACCGGTTTTTCCGACCCTTTTTTGGCGGTATTTTTCTGGAAGATGCGCTGGCTACCTCGAGCAACTTTTTCCAGTTCTGTTTCCGGAATTTCTACGCCGGTAATGCTGCGGTTCCGGCGGCTGGCATGGAAGCTATACCTCAACAGCTGGCCGGACAACTCGCGCCGACCCAAATCCGCCTGAATTCGCCGGTGGAAACCATCCAGGGTTCAACGCTTAATCTCAAAACCGGTGAAACCATTTCTGCCGATCACATTGTGCTGGCCGTTGATGCCGCTGCCGCTGATCGGCTGTTGGGGATCGAAACGCCGAAGCGGTTATTCAACTCAACCACCAATACGTATTTTACCGCCAGCCAATCGCCCAAACTGAATCAAAACCGCTCCGAAAAACTGCTGCTGCTGAATGCCAACCGGCAATCGGCCGTTCATAATGTTGCGATCATGAGCGAGGTAGCTCCCTCTTACGCGCCCAACGGTCAGTCGCTCATTTCGGTCAGTACGCAGGGACTCGAGATTGTCAACGAAAAAGCGCTGGCCGAACGGATTCGGAAAGAATTGACGGTCTGGTTCGGAGCTGAGGTTGAGCAGTGGCGCTGGCTGAAAACCTATCACATTCCCGAAGCGCTGCCGACTTATTATCCGGGAACGCCCCACGCCCCGCTGAAACGCGCCGAGAATCTTTATCGATGTGGTGACCAGACGGCTTATCCATCTCTCAATGCCGCCATGCAAACCGGCCGGAAAGTAGCCGAACAGATTATTGCGAATGCGCCGGTTGCTTAACAATTTTGTGGCGTTCGGATTACGGTTTTCCGTTGACGGTCATCGGTTGACGGTCGCTTACGCTTTATTCATTGAAGGCGACAGTACGGGCGAAAACCGCCCCCGGCTTAAGCGGAAAACCGTAAACCGAAGACCGTAAACCCAATTTCAATGCGTTGGTTAGTCCGTTTTCTGGTCTTTCTGCTGATTTTGCCGCTGGCTTACTTTGCCGCATTTCCGCAGATTGTTCACTGTCAACTACTCAAATACAGCTCTGATTTTCAACAAATTGCCGGATCGATCTGGGTAGCCGAAACGACCCCGGCGCACCAGCGCGTTTACCTGGTTTTTGAAATCAATCAGGCCCGGGAACGGCTTGCCACCCTGTGGCAGAGTTCGCCAAAAAGCCGGGCGACGGTTATTTTTTGCCAGACGCCGGAACAATACGAACATTACTGCGAGGACGGTGAAGGCGCCGGATGCAGCCTGGGCACTCCCTGGGGTGATTCCTGGGTGATTATCAATCCGTACGGCCGAAATCCCGACGTGCTGGCGCACGAGTTGTGCCACGACGAATTGTTTACCCGCCTGGGCTGGTTAAAAACCCAGCGACAGATTCCACAGTGGTTTAACGAAGGATTGGCGCTGATGATCGACCAGCGGTTTACGTCGGCCACCGATAGCCTGGGACGCTACGACGAATTTCACGATCACTGGCTGGAACAATCGCACGGCCAGCAGATCGTGCTGAAACTGGACGAGCTGAAATCCATGCCTGATTTTTTCTCGGGCGACGAAAACCGCGTCATGCTGGCTTACATGACTGCCGGTCGGGAGGTTTCGCGCTGGCTGACGCTGGTCGGGCGGCAGGGGTTGGTGAAGCTGGTGGAAGCGGTTCAGAAAGGCGACGATTTTGAAACCGTGTATCAGCGATTGGAAAATGAAGCCAAAACCGGTGGATAAAGGAAAGCGCACCGAACGGTTTCGATGCGCTTGAACGACAACCATTAATTTTCCTGCGAGATTTCTACGCCTTCAATGATGTACTTCCGTCGGTCGTTTCCGCCATTATCCAGACGGAAAGAAAGGGTAGGATTGATGGGATTGGTGGAATTTACAGTAAAATCACTGTAATTAAATGGCAGAGCATCCCGGCTGATGTTGCTATTGGTTGCTGCCGTGATGACATCCAGTTTATACGTTTTGGCCCGTACATCCACTTCGACAAAAACGACATGCCTCAGGGTAGGATCAACCTTTCCTAAGTCCCTTTTCCGATCGGAATCAATATCTTCTACTCGTTTTATTGTGCCGTCGGCGTAAAAATAGAATCTGGCTATTGTTTTTGCTGCTCCGTCGGAAAGTTCAATAAGTACATACTCGTCTGGATCGACAGCATTCTGATGTTGAGCTGTCCAGGAAAATCTAAGTTTTTTGTCGGAACTGGTACTTGCTCCCCGAAAATTGAGCCACACTCTGGTCTCGGGGGGATAAGGTATAAGGGGTACTTGTGTAAAATGCAGGGCCTTTTCACCGGAAATAGTCGAATTTTGAACCCGTATCCGGGGAGCAATAACGTTATCGTATCGAATTACATCACCGACCGGGTCGCCGGGTAATTCTGTATTAGGTTGTATCCCGGTTATATCATTTTCAAAAGTCGATACCAACAACTGAGTTCGGCTACAGGAACTAAACAAAATCCCTATCAAAAAAAGCAGGATGAAATTGGTATGGTATTTCATGGTGTTCATATAAAACCGTGTAGATAAAAATTAATACGTACTGACTTTTTTCGCCAACTGATCGCCGTCTTCCCAGACCCGGGCTTGATTGATCGGAATTAAAATCAGATTTTTCGAATCACCGTTCTTTTTGGTGAGCGTTGTGGCCGTCTGGAAATTGATGATGCCTCCCGTACCGATTTCCCCCGAAATAACCCGCAGTGTACTGTAGTCAATATTCTCCGGCATCAGCGTTTGGTTGGTATTAATAAACAGGGTGAACTTGTTGCCACTCCCCGACAATTCGCCCGTAGATACCGGCCTTTTCGTAGTCCCTTCTTTAAACTCCATCTTTATCGTGCTGCCCGACTGCTCGTAGAATTTATAGGTCTGATCATCAATGACCCGTCCTTTTGAATAGGTATCGTCTGAATTATAGGGGCTTAACAAGCGCATCGGATTGACCACAAAGATGCCTTCGATATTGGGTGGCGCCGACCCTTCGTTAATTCTAATCCCTTTGGCTTTTAGGTCGTCCAGCGTGGCCTGCGGAACGATCGTTTGAATTTTGGCCGAAAGACCGCTGGTGGGTTCATTGTCTTTTTTGCAACCGCCTGCCAGCGCGAAAACACCCAGCATGACCAGAAACCCCGGCCGAAATTGATTTAAACTGTTTTTCATCATGTGTATCGTTTAAGGAGTATATTGCCAGAATTGGCCCATCAGGTTGGTGCAGGGAGTCCCCGAAGTATTCCGGTATTCATGAAATATATAAGTGGTATTACCAATGGATTCCATATTGAATACACTTAGAGTGCATCCTTTACCAGTGGCTGGCGCTCGGTAAACCTCAGCAGGAGCTAGAGCCGTCGTCCACGCTTGCGTAGCAAAATTGTAGGTGAAGTAATTCCATCCCAAGTTTACAAAAGTCAGTTGTCCATTCACCAGATAGGATTGGCCGCTATAGCTGCCACCTTGTATTTCCGAAGGTGCAGAGGCTTTCTGCGTCCAGGCATCGGCAGCCGCATCGTATTCCCACAAATCGGATAAGTTACCACGATTGTCGGCATTCCCCCCCATCAGATACCCTTTGCCATTATACGCCGTACCAAACGCCCTGTAGCGGGCTTCTCCGGGAAAATCCTTCTTTTTAGTCCACTTGTCGGAGGTTGGTTCATATTCCCAAACCGCTTTACTGAGTTCTAGGAACGTTGACGTGTTAGACCCGGTTATGCTGTATCCACCGCCAACGACATACCCTTTACCATTCAACACCATCGCAGCCCGGTAGTTGCCGATGAAGGGAACCTGACCTTTTGGTGTCCATTTGTCCGCTGCGGGGTCGTAGACATACATCGTGGACGTCGTGATTTTAGCTCCCGCCAGAAGCGTGATCATCGTATACGCTTTCCCTCCAATGGAAAATATGGGTAGTGTGTAATCCACCTGAAAACCGTTCGTCACCGGCAAAGCCGCCTTTTGACTCCATTTATCCTGCGTCGGATCATATTCCCACAAATCATTGAGTTCAACCTTAGGCGATTTGGTTTCATCCGTTCCTCCCAGCACATACAGCTTCCCGTTGAGCGTAAACACGCGCGACATTCTCCGGCTTTGCCCCGGAAAACTAGCCTTGCTTATCACCGTGCCCGTGGACACCGTCGTTGAGGTGGAGGCTTCGGTTTTGAAGTCCACTTTCATACTGATCTGCCCGACTTTATTGACCGCAAAAAAGTAAACCGTATACGCCGTATTGGGCAGCAGATTGGTCAGTTTGGCGGTAACCGTCAGCGGAAACGGGCCGCTCGTAGCCCCCAGGCTCACCTGTTTGGAATCCGTCTTTCCGGTTTCGGCATACGTATAGCCGTGCTGCGTGATGGCTTCCCCGCCGTTACTTTCCAGAACGGCCGTCACCTGCGCCGAGGTGCTGGCAATGCCGGTGATGGCCGGGTTGGTTTTGACAACCGGAATGGTGGCCCCGCCCGTCACCGAGGTGCTGCTGCCCGGCGGGGTTGTGCCGCCGGGTGTAACCGGATCGGGTTCCGATTTTTTGCAATGAAGCATGGCTATCGCCAGGCTTGTGAAAATCACAAGCGAAACAAGACGCGTTCTCATTGGAAATCAGTTAGGTTGAATAGTTAGAATTAGCCGCTTACTTCTTCACAAACTCGTAGAGTTTACCCATTTCCTCTTTGTCGCAGGCCGTCAGTTTGGCAGCCTCTTTGGTGTTGCTAATCACCGCGAAAATCCGATCCCCGACGTGGACCATGTTCAAACCGCTTTCGGGATAGGCGTCACAGGCTTTGGGATACGGCAACAGATTGGTCAGTTGGGGCGTCACCTTGAGCGGGTCCAGCGTCAACACGATCGGCATAATACCGTCCCGGTATTTCTGGCCCGTCCAGGTATTGTATTCCACGATTTTATCACTGCTAAATCCGAGGGATTTCGAACTGCTGCCCGCGCTGAGATAATCCCGGGTGGACACTGACGTCCATTTGTCCGTCGCGGGGTCATACGACAGCGTAGAAACCGGTTGCCCCGACTCCGAAGCCCCAATGACCAATCCTTTACCGTTTACACTGGCACCGATAGCCCCGCCTGATAAGGGGCCGGAAAAATCGCCTTTCTGGGTCCATTTGTCGGATGAAATCGTGTATTCCCACACTTTCTTTACAAAACCGGTCGAACTGCTGTGTCCGGCAAAATAGGCTTTGTCGCCAATCACGAAAGCCGCCGTACCGCCGGGGTCAAAACCGGTAGGTAAAGCTCCTTTTACCGACCATTTGTTCGCTACGGGGTCAAACTCATGGACGTTGGCTTTTACATCATTTGGCGTCGGACCAACCCCCGCCGGGAAAAAGATCTTTCCGTTGGCAACCAGCGGCCGAATGGGCGGAAAGAAAATAGCTGATTGCGTAAAAGCGGTTTTGGCTTTTTCGGTCCAGCGATTGCCCGCCGGGTCGTATTCCCAGGCGTCGTAAAACCTTTGTTTAGCACTGTACCCCCCTAACAGATAAACTTTATCGTTCACGGCTACCAACCAGAAATCATTGCGTGGATCAGCGGGAAATTTGGCCCGTTCGACCCACGTTCCACTCAATTCTCCGGTGGTTGCTGCTGCGGTACCGGTTTTTACCTGCGCCACCGCGCCATAACCGGTTCCTTTGTCGTTGGTCGCATAAGCCCTGACGTAGTACGTTGTGTTGGCTTCCAGACCGGTCAGTTTACCGGTAATCGTTTGCGGAAAAGGCCCGGCAGCACTTCCCAGCTCGGTTTTGCTGTCAGCGGTGGTGGGCGTCTGGCTGGTTTTGCTGTAGACAAAACCATGCTGGCTGATGGCTGCGCCCCCGTTCCCGTCGATTACCGCCGATACGGTGGCAGAAGTGGCCGCAACTCCGGATACGGTCGGGGATGTTGCGGTAGTGACAGACGGGGCGGTAGTGGTTCCTGAAACAGCGGTATTGCTGCCGGGATTGGTCGAACCGCCGGGCGTAACCGGGTCGGACGTTTTTTTACACTGAAACAGGGTAGAAATGACTACGACGACAAGCGCAAAGAGCAGAAAAGGTTTCATGGTGTATATAGCCGAAAAGCGGTCGTTTGTTTGAACTACCTCAAAAGTAGTGGCGGCCGACGCGCCTATCAATCCCATGATGATGGTACCGAACAACCCCATTCTGACTACGTAGAATTACGCATTTTAACAAATGGTATACATTCAGGACTCAATTTTGTGTAGCTTGTTCTTCCATCAGCCCCTTCCCCATGAATTGGCCGACCGACTACCCAAGCCTGCGCGTTTTTCTGGATGGTATGCTTTGCATGATGCTGCTGTACATCCTGATTTCGTACGTTTGGCAC
This sequence comes from Larkinella terrae, assembly GCF_009668025.1. GTDB lineage: Bacteria > Bacteroidota > Bacteroidia > Cytophagales > Spirosomataceae > Larkinella > Larkinella terrae. The sequence continues at coordinate 110,863 of NZ_WJXZ01000015.1, forward strand.
CGCAAACCGCTTTATGTATGGTACAGCATTTACATTATCAATCTGCTGGCCTACTTCCAGTTGAATGATCTGTGCCATTATTATCTGGACACGAATGCTCCGCCGGAGCAGACCAACCGGGCGCTGCTGATCGAAAGCGTTGTCCAGTGTATTTCATTCATCATCTACGGGCGGTTTGCCATTGTGTTGATGGATCTGAAGACGAACGATCGGGTTAGCGTTTGGCTGATCAACCTGATTGCTACGCTGGCTCTGGTCCTGATTGCAACCGATGCGATCAGTTTTCTAACCGGTAACACAGCGAGCCCGCTTCAGCAGACGTTCTACACGGCGAGTCGGTATGTGGTGTGTTTTTGTGCATTGGCAACCGTTCCCCGCATTCTCCGGTTGCGGAAGCAGGTTGTGTCTTATTTTATCACCGGCACGCTGTTTTACGTATCGGGCGCTCTGCTTGGGTTGGTGATGTTCCAATTTGGCTGGGCCAGTCGCCAACCCAATGCGCCGTTTACCTTTCCCATGATCCCGATGCAGACCGGTGTGGTTCTCGAAACAATCTGCATTACGATTGGGATTTCGCTGCTGAACCGGAAAACCGAGCGGGATAAAATTCAATTTCAGGAACAGTTAATTGAACAACTTCAGGAAAACGAGCGCAGGCAACGCCAGCTCCAGCACATCCGCGACGACATTGCCCGCGACCTGCACGACGAAATCGGCTCCGACCTGAGCGGTATCAGCATTCTCAGTAGCGTAGCCGCCCGGCAAATCGACGATCAGCCTGATAAGGTTCGAACGGCTCTGAATACTATTGGCGAAACCGCTCAGAACGTCATGTCGGCCATGCGTGAGATCATCTGGAGTCTGAATTCGGCGCAGGATTCGACAGAGCATCTGAATCTGCGCCTGAAAGAAACCGCCTACAATATGTTTGAATACACTCCGGTTGACGTGAAGCTGTCATTTCAGAAGAACTTACCGATCAATTTACTGCCGACCCGGCACCGGCGCGATTTTCTGCTTGCCTACAAGGAGATTCTGCACAACATCATCCGGCACGCGCAGGCCCGTCATGTATCGATCAGCCTGCAAATAGTGGGTGAAGATCTTTGGCTGGTTATTCGGGATGATGGAATCGGCTTTGATCCGCTTCTCCGGCGCTCCGGCAACGGTCTGACCAACATGCAACAACGTATTTCGCGACTGGGTGGCCAGATTAGTGTTCAATCGCAACCAGGCCGGGGAACTACCGTAACCGTTCGATGCCAGGTTTTTACGGACGAAATTTCAGCGCCGGTAGCGGGCGATGGCCTCCGTGACGGAGTGAACATGTAATTTCTCGTAAATCCGCTTCACGTGCGTTCGGACCGTTTCAATGCTGATTCCGGCTTCAACCGCTACCAGCTTGTAACTCAGTCCACCCGCCAGCAGCGAAAGAACCTCCGTTTCCCGATTGGTGAGTTGGGCCATTTCTTCGGAAATCGCAGGCTGGCGGAGGGATAGCAATACTCTTCGGGCGATAGCGGGCGACATGGGAGCTCCGCCGTTGTATACCTCGCTGATGGCTTCCATAATTCGGGCGGGGGCGGTTTTCTTGAGCAAATACCCCGTAGCTCCGGCGCTTAAAGCCTGAAAGACGCGCTCGTCATCATCAAAAACCGTGAGCATCAATACATCCACCGGCGCGAACTGCCTACGAATTTTCAAGACGGCCTGAATACCATCCTGACCCGGCATCTCAATGTCCATCAGAACCACATCGGGTGTCAGTTCCCCGACCTGCTTTTCCACCAGCATCGTATCACCGAAAGCCCCGGCCAACACAAAACTGGGGGTAGCTTCGATCAGAAATGAGAGAGCTTCCCGTAACGTAACATTGTCTTCGTAAATCAGGACGCGAATCGACATGGCAATTGGCAGTATCAGGATTTGGATGCAAAGTAACCAACGATTCAATGCCGGAACATCCCATAATCATGGGAGTTCGGGATTTCCTCTCTCCATTTCAGCAAGCTCATAACAGGCGTTATTGAGTAATTTCTACTTTTTAGACCAAAGAGTTGTAACTTGAAACAGAAAAACGATGGTCAAAAACGACTTTTTATTTACCTTCTTCGCAACCGCCGTAACATCAGTTCATTCATGAAGTACCTGCTGAGTATTCTTTTTTGCTTTTTCTTTTTCTGCTCCGTCCAAAGTCAAACCGTCGCCTTCGCTTTTAAAGATTACCTGACGCTTCCCCGCAGCCGCAACATTCACAATATTTCCGGTCTGGAATATATTCCGCAGCGCCAGGAATGGCAGCTGGCGGGCGATCGCGGTCAGTATTTCCTGTTTCGAAACATCCATCAACTGATGGATTGGGCGTGCCAGCCGGATTCCAGTTTCCAGACCGGTCTCGACCTCGAAGCGGTTCGCTACGATGCCGCATCGGACACTTACTTTTTTGCCGTTGAAAACAACAACGAATCGTTTGTTGGTTATCGGAAACACGCCATGCCACAAACCGGCGAGTCGTTTGAGCGACTTCCGCTGCCCCATTCCCTGCCGGTCAAGAAAAACAAAGGCGTTGAGGCTCTGGCTTTAACGACCAATTACCTGTGGGTCGCTCCCGAAGCCGGATCAACCGAAGAAGCCCGCGTTGATAATTCCCTGATTCATTTCTACCGCTACAAAAAAACCAACGGTTCGGTGGTTTTCGACTCGGAGTTTAGCTACGAGATCGACCGGAAGGTTTGCCCGAGTGAAGCGCTCGGCGGTATTTCAGAAATCATTGCCATTCCCGGCGATGAAACCCGGTTACTGGTTCTGGAACGCTGCTACGAGAATGCCACCAAAACCGTCACGGCAAAACTGTACGAAGCCCAGATCGACGAAACCAACAAACGACTGGTCAAGCAGAAAGAAAAACCGGCTTTCAATTTTAACAACCGCAACAGTTTTCAGCCTGACAACGTCGAAGCCATGACCTGGGCAGAAGACCTCGACGGCAAAAAAATCCTGGTCGTGATGAGCGACGACAATACTGGCAAAAACCAGTGGACGCAGATTATTCTCCTCGAATTACAGTCAAACTAAATTGATCAAGCGGTTACAAGTACGGATAAAGCTTTTCTTTCGCCTTCAGAAGCTAACGAGTCCCGAAACTTGCTAACGTTCAATAAATTACGGCTTCACTTATATCCGAACAATCTAAAAAGTCTTCCATTTTTTATTTGTTACCACTATACCAAAAGCGGTAAATTGTTTGGATTTTTTAGTAAACGGTTCTATTTTTAGAAATCGAAACTTGACTTGACCTACTAATTTATGATTAGAAAAGTGCTCCTGACGGCGCTCTGCGTTGTCTCGTTTGGCATTGCTCAAGCCCACCGCCCTTTTAAAAGAATCGTTAAAAACCACTTGGTTAAACGTCCAGCCGTGGCCGATACGACCCACAACGAAACCGCTTTCTACGATCGGATTCCGTTGGTCAACGACATTCTTGGCTACGCTAAAAAATACCTTTCTTCGCGGTATCGCTCCGGCGGCTCTTCACCCCGTGGCTTCGATTGCTCCGGTTTTACCCGGTTTTGCTTCAGTAAATTCGGAATTACGTTGCCCCATTCGAGTGCGGCCCAGAGCAATGTGGGGGTTGAAATTGAGCAGGAAGTAGCTAAACCCGGCGACCTGATTTTCTTCAAGGGTCATAGTTCACGCAGCAGCAGCATCGGCCACGTCGGCATGATTGTCGAAATTGTGGGCGACCGCATCAAGTTCATTCATTCGGCCTGGAACGGCGGGGTTCGCTACGACTGGCTGCACGCCAGCTACTACCAACAGCGTTACGTCGGCATCCGCCGGGTGGTTCATTCCTGAACACCCAGGCTCAGCACCGTTCCGACTCCGCTCGTGCTCACCGCTTCGGCCACCTGATTGGCGTGGCAGATGATCACTTTTTTAACGCCTTTTTCGAGTGCATTGAACGCGTTGTCGAGCTTGGGAATCATGCCCTTGTTGATGATGCCCCGGTTTTTGTAATCGGCGTAGCTTTTGGGCGTGAGTTCCGCAATGACGCTATCGTCATTTTCCGGATCCGACAGCACCCCTTTCTTCTCAAAGCAGTACACCAGTGTCACCTCGTTGCGAACCGCCGTATCGACCGCAATGGCCGACGCCATCGTATCGGCGTTGGTATTCAGCAAACTCCCCGTGCGATCGTAGGTCAGGGGTGCAAAAACCGGTACCAGATTCTGGCGAATAAAATACTGGATCTGACCCGAATTGACTTCTTCGATATCGCCCACAAAACCGTAGTCGATCGTGCCAACGGCTCGCCTTTTCGACAGAACGGTGTTGGCGTCTGCGCCCGTCAAACCGATGGCATCGACGCCAATGGCCTGTAATTGAGCCACAATCTGCTTGTTGACCAAACCGCCATACACCATCGTAACTACGTCGAGCATGGGCTGATCCGTGATCCGGCGGCCTTCGACCATCGTGGTTTGAATACCTAACTTTTCGGCTACCTGCGTGGCAATTTTACCGCCCCCGTGGATGAGAATTTTATGACCGACAATCCCGCGAAAGGAAGCCAGAAATTGCTTCAGTGCGTCGGGATTGTCGATGACGTTGCCGCCTATTTTAATGATAATCAGACTGTTCATAAACCTTGCAAAACTCCTTTCAAAACCGCCTGCGCCGACCACTCGCGGTTGGCCGCCTGTTCGATCACGATCGACTGCGGGCTGTCCAGCACCTCATCGGTCACTTTCATATTCCGCCGAACCGGCAGGCAGTGCATAAATTTTCCGTTGTCGGTCAGGCGCATTTTATCCATCGTCACCATCCACGATGGGTCCTGGGTCAGCACCTGACCGTATTGTTCGTAGGACGACCAGTTTTTACCGTAAATAAAATCGGCGCCTTCAAACGCTTCGTCCTGGTTGTGCGTCACGCGGGCGCTGCCGACAAATTCCGGGGCCAGGTCGTAACCTTCCGGGTTGGCAATTACAAATTCCGCATCCAGGTGATTCATCCACTCGCTGAAGGAGTTGGCAACGGCCTGCGGCAGCGGTTTGAAATGTGGCAGCCAGGTCAGCACGATTTTCGGACGTTTCCGGACCTTGAATTCTTCGATGGTGATGCAGTCGGCCAGCGATTGCAGCGGATGCCGCGTAGCGGATTCCAGGTTGACGATAGGCACACCGGCGTACTTTTTGAACTGATTCAAAACCACTTCCCGGTAATCCTGTTCGCGATCCTGCAAACCGGCAAACGCCCGAACCGCCACAATATCACAGTATTTTCCGACCACGGCGGCCGCTTCCTTGACGTGCTCGGCCTTGTCGCCGTTCATCACCGTGCCTTCTTCCATCTCCAGCCCCCAGCTATCCTGCCCAACGTTCATCATGATGACGTTCATCCCGAGGTTCTGAGCGGCTTTCTGGGTGCTCATTCGGGTGCGCAAACTGGAATTGAAGAAAATCAGGCCAATGGTTTTGTTATGGCCCAGCGACTGATCGGCAAATGGATTCTGTTTGGCATTTAATCCCTCCTGAATGAGGGCATTCAAATCAGTTACGTCGTCGTACGCTAAAAAATTGGTCATTTCGGGTAGCAAAGTCGGGTTAAAGCGGTTAAGAAACTACGCGCACTTCTTTGCTCAGAGCCTCCAGAAATACATCTACTTCGGCACGACCCAGCGCCAGTGAGGGCAGCAACCGAATGGTATTTTTCCCCGCCACGCCCGTGAAGATATGATGCTCAAACAGCAGGGTATTGCGCAGGGTTTCGACCGGAAAATCGTACTCAATTCCGATCATCAGACCCCGGCCCCGCAGGTCTTTGTAACCGCCGATCTGGCGAACGCCGTCCATGATGTAATCGCCGATTTCAGCCGCATTTTCGATCAGGTTTTCCTCCTGCATAATGTCCAGAACCGCAATACCCGCCGTACAGGCCAGGTGATTGCCGCCGAACGTCGTGCCGAGCAAACCGTAGGTCGCCTTGAATTTGGGTGAAATCAGCACCCCACCGATCGGAAAACCGTTGCCCATGCCTTTCGCCATCGTAATCAGATCGGGCGTGATGCCGCTGAACTGGTGCGAAAAGAATTTGCCCGAACGACCGTAGCCGCACTGAACACCGTCGAGAATCAAAATCGCACCGGTCTCGTCGCATTTCTGACGCAGGGCCTGCAAAAACTCATTGGTAGCGACCTGAATACCGCCCACGCCCTGAATACCTTCGATGATCACGGCGCAGATTTCGTCCGTAATCGCAGCCTGAGCTGCGGCTATGTCGTTGAAAGGCAGAAAAGTAACATGATCATTCGCATTGATCGGAGCGACAATCGCAGGATTGTCCGTTGCGGCTACAGCGCCCGCCGTGCGACCGTGAAACGACTTTTTAAACGCAATGACTTTTTTACGGCCCGTATGAAACGAAGCCAGTTTCAGGGCGTTCTCGTTGGCTTCGGCGCCGGAATTGCACAAAAACAGGGCATAGTCCGGATAACCCGACATTGCGCCCAGTTTTTCCGACAATTCTTCCTGCTGCCGAATCCGTACGGAATTAGAATAAAACGATATCCGATTCAACTGCTCCGTCAATGCCCTGACATACCTGGGATGTGTGTGACCAACCGAAATAACGGCGTGACCACCGTACAAATCAAGATAACGGTCACCCTTGGTGTCCCATAAGTAGCTGCCCTGCGCCCGAACGGGTTCGATGTCGTAGAGCGGGTAGACGTTGAAAAGCATTTTGAACCGGGATTAAACGAATTAATGAATTTCAGATGAATGGCTATTGGCCTGCAATTTTACGCAATCTGGTGGTAAATCTTTGCTAAAAATGTAAAAAGCAGGCTTACTTCCTGCTTTTTATACAATGGAAAAACGGTAGAAGTTCAAAGTCGGACGGCCAGTTGGTTGTCCGTTGCCGGGAATCCAACCGGATTACCCAAAACCGGCGAAACGATTTACTAAGCGGTCAGCGGTTTTACAGCTTCGAGATGAAATTCTGAACCGCTTTCCGTACGTCGTCCGGCTGTTCGATCACACCCAGATGGCCCGATTTTTCAAGCACGACAGTTTGAGCGTTGGGAACGGCGGCAATCAGTTCCTGACTTTTGGCATATGGCACCAGCTGATCCTGTTTTCCCGCGATAATCAGAACCGGAAAAGAAGCATTCTTCAGAACCTGAACGCGATCCGGACGTGAAGCCATCGCTTTCATCCCGGCGCTCAGCGCGTTGGCGGGCAGGTTTGAAAACCGGTCGACATACTGCGCTACTTCTGCGGGATGGTTTTGATGAAAATCTTCACCAAACATTTTCGGTACGGTTTGTTCAATAAACGGCCCGGAACCCTGCTCCTGCAGGGACTCGACCGCTTTTTGCCGCGACTGTTTTTTGGCCTCATCGTCTGCAAAAGCCGTGGAGTTGAGCAACACCAAACCGCTCACGAGTTTGGGATGCTGGTCGGCAAGGGCCAACGCAATGTATCCTCCCATCGAATGGCCAATCAGCACACAGGACTGAATCTGAGCAGCTTGTAGCAGACTGTACAGATCCTCGGCGTACGCTTCCATGGTTTCGTGGCTGGTTTGGGCCGACAGGTCGGGTTTCACCACGCTATGGTCCGAAGCCAGACCCTCGTAAACCGCATCCCAAATGGAGGCATCGACGCCGTGTCCGTGTATCAATACAATGGCTGGTTTATTGCTCATCAGTTAGCTGTTTGAAGGTGTTCTTAAGTAACCAGAAAGTCCGAAAACAGTTTGGCGTAGCTACCAACCCGAAAGCGGTAACTACGCCAAGCTATTCAATACCCAAACCAATGAATTGGCTTCGGGAATCTTTTAAAATGTGTTAAGCGAGCACATCGACCAGGATTAGGACCAGACCCGCAATCAGCATCAATACGCCGAGCAGCCCCAATACGCCACCGAACAGTACGGCGAAAAGCAAACCGACCACACCGACGATGATCCCGGCGCGCAGCGTCCGGCTCATGGCCTTGGCGTCATCCGGTGCCAGCGAGTTTTTGATTTTCTTGTCGATTTTCTTCATCATCATCCGCTCCGCCAGGCTCATTTTGTGCGTTGTGGTCAATGCTGATGTTGTTTTATCGGTTGTGGTGGTCGTAGCGGCTTTGGCGCTGGCTTCGGCCAATAAAGCCTGTACGCGGGCCATCCGCTTTTCGATCTTTTTGCTTCCGGCGACCTTGTTATCATTGCGAGCCACTGCTTCCTGTAATTTCTGTTCAACATTTTTCAGGGCTGCAGCTGTAGTCATGGGAGTTGCCTGCTCGGTGGATGAAACTGCCGGAGCTTCTACCGATACAACCGCCACTTCGTCTGAGGCAGTCGGTTGGGCCTGAACCGCCGGAACTTCCTGACGGCTGCCAAAACGTTCGACCGGCATTTTCTGGTAGGTGGCATACGGACGGCTACAAGCACTAAGTAAAGCTGAAGTCAGCAGTGAATACACTGCCAGTTTGGAAAGTGTTCTCATGAAATTTGAAAAGGAGATTTGATTAAAAATGTGTATTCGGAGCAAAAAAGCATAATGATTATCATCCCTGCAAAACTTGACCTCTTTTTTTGCAAAAAAGTCGATAGACAATAGGCTTTTTTTATTTAGCGCACCTAAAAAGAGTCATTATACGCCACTGGAAGCAAAAAGGCCCGATCTGAAAAATCGGGCCCGTTATCGAATAGCCCGTCAGACAATCAAGCCGACCAGGAGCAGGATAACCCCGGCGATCAGCAACGTTATCCCGATACCGGTAGACGTTGTCGCCAGCCACAAAATCAAGCCGAGCAGCGCAACGATGGCTCCGATCGTTACAAGGATGTTAACGGCTTTGGGGGCGTTGGGATGGTTCGGTGCCAGAGCCCGTTTGATTTTTTTATCGACGTTTTTCAACATCAGCTTCTCCACCAGATTTGGCTTTTTGGCGGCAGCCACTTTCTCCGTAGACTGGCTGGATTGTGATCCCAGCATCGATTGAATGCGGGCCATCCGTTTTTGCAGCTTGTTGTTCACTACTTTGTTCTCGCTGCTGGCAACTACCTGGTCGACGGCTTTCTGTACCTGATTCAGTTCACTGGCAGGTGAAAGAGCAGCAACCGGCTGGGATTCGGAAGGAGTAACGGCTACCGTTTGCGCCGTTTCCGGGAGCGCCGTTTCAGTGGTCAAAACCGGGGCGGTTTTGGGCTTCTGGCTGGCAAAATGCTCGACGGGCATTTTCTGATAGGTAGCATAAGGGCGGCTACAGGCACTGAAGAGAACCGTGGCGATCAACGCATACAGTACGTTTCGGGAAGATGTTTTCATACGGATTATTTGAGGTTTTAATGAAGCATGAAGGTTGCTTCGTATCCAAAACTTTCCAAAACCGTATTTGTTCTGTTTCTCAAAAAAAACTGACGGAACCGACCCCACCCTATACGTCAAAGGGGTCAATTCCGTCAGATCAGACTGCAGTCAGCTCAGGCTGCCGTCCGCAATATGTGCAGCGACGACTTGCCGAATTTCTCCCGGGCGTAGTCGACCGTGATCGTCAATTCTTTTACTTCTTTCGTCGAAGGGAGTTCGTACATGGCGTCCGTAATGATCGATTCGCAGATCGAACGCAGGCCACGGGCGCCCAGGTTGTAGACCATCGCCTGATCGACTACGTAATCGAGGGCCAGGTCATCCCAGTACAACTTGATATCTTCCATCTGGAACAGCTTGGCGTACTGCTTCGTGATGGCGTTTTTCGGCTCCGTCAGAATCCGGCGCAGCGCTTCGGAGCTGAGGGGTTCGAGATACGTCAAAACCGGTAGTCGGCCAATCAGTTCGGGAATCAAACCGAATGATTTCAAATCTTGCGCCGAAACATGGCGCATCAGGTTTGCCCGCTCCAGGGAATCGTTGAGCCGCCGGTCGCCCGAAAAACCGATGGGCCGGGCATTAACGCGCTTCCCGATGTGCCGGTCGATGCCATCAAACGCTCCTCCGCAAATAAACAGGATGTTTTCGGTATTGAGCGCAATCATTCGCTGGTCGGGGTGTTTGCGGCCGCCCTGCGGTGGAACGTTTACGATAGAGCCTTCGAGCAGTTTCAGCATGGCCTGCTGAACGCCCTCGCCACTGACATCCCGCGTGATGGACGGATTGTCGGATTTCCGGGCAATCTTGTCGATCTCGTCGATGTAAACAATACCGCGTTCGGCGTTTTCGACGTTGTAGTCGGCGGCTTGCAGCAATCGGGTCAGGATGGTTTCCACATCTTCGCCCACGTAACCGGCTTCGGTAATAACCGTAGCGTCGGCAATGCAAAAGGGTACCTGCAGAATTTTCGCGATACTCCGGGCCAGGTAAGTTTTACCGGTTCCCGTGTCGCCCACCATGACAATATTGGATTTCTCAATCTGGATTTCGTCGTCGGAAGGCGGCTGCATCAATCGTTTATAGTGATTATAAACGGCCACGGTCATCACTTTTTTCGCTTCATCCTGTCCGATAATGTACTGATCAAGGTAGCTCTTCATCTCCATCGGTTTGATGAGGTTGAAGGTAGGGCGGTCTTCGGGGTTCGACCGTTTGGGCTTGGTCTCTTCCAGTACCACCTGATGCCCTTGCTCAATGCAAAAATTACAAATGTGGGCATCGATGCCCGATAACAGGAGTGTCACCTCGTTTTTCCGTCGTCCGCAGAACGAACAGCTCACTTGTGGCATAAAAATGTATCTTAACTAATAGGTAGCTTCTCGCTTTAACGTTGGATTTCAGCAGCCGGTTTCCGATTAAACTGGTAAAATAGAAAGACCGACCAGAGGGATAGGGGCGAACCTGAACAAATATACTAGAAATTTTGGTTGTGTGTTTTCGTGTTTTGAATGCGGCTTAAAGTAATCTGATCATTTTGAACCTTACTAATTCACATTACTTGGATAATATCCTTCAAAAAGAGCAAACTAACCGGTAATTATTTGCTCGTCAGATCACCAACTTTTTATTTTTCGGGTACGTAACCCAACCGCGCCCGTTCGGTTTTGGCCCACTCGACGATGAGCTGTTTCTGCGGTTCATCCAGTTTGGCGTCGTGGTGAATCAGCGTGTAGGCTGGCAGCGGCATGTGTCCTTCTTCCACCTCCTCCCCGATTTCTTCCAGCTTATGATCCATCCGTTTTTTTTCGTATTGCGCAAAATCAGAAAAGTTAAGCTCGGATTTTCCTTCGTCGACGTGGTTGCCCAGCCACAAACTCACCGGGCTGATGTTGGCATACCACGGATAGTTGGTATGATTGGAGTGGCAGTCGTAGCAGGCCACCTTCAGGGTTTTCATGACCGGTTCCGGCACCTGAACGGCGTGGGTAATATCCTGGGGCGACTCGGCGCTGCCCTCATTTCTGGTGGGGCGAATGAACTGAATACCAATGAAGATAACAGCGATGCCGATGAGTACTTTTTTCTTCATGTGAGGAAGGGTTTTACGGTGACGATAGTCCATTGACCATCGACGATTGACCAACGTTGATTGAGAGCAAATTTGTCAATGGTCAATGGTCTATCGTCAATGGTCTTCTTAATTAAGCCCGCTTAAAAATAGAAACTTTCCGATTACAAAAAAACGGGAACCGTCCTGGACAGTTCCCGTCTGATCGGATCAATAAGAGGTTTCTTATTTCTCCCGGCGCAATACTTCGTCGATAAGTCCGTAGTCGCGGGCTTCTTCGGCCCGGAACCACTTGTCACGGTCGGAATCCTTCTCGATTTGCTCTTTCGTTTTTCCGGAATGGCTGGCGATGATTTCGTACAGCTCATCCCGCAGTTTGACGATTTCGCGGGCGGTGATTTCGATATCGACCGACTGCCCCTGCGCTCCCCCCGATGGCTGGTGAATCATCACGCGGGCGTGGGGTAAGGCCGAGCGTTTGCCCGCAGCTCCACCACACAATAAAACCGCCCCCATCGAAGCAGCCAGGCTCGTACAAACCGTCGCTACATCGGGCCGGACATACTGCATCGTATCGTAAATTCCCAAACCGGCATACACCGAACCGCCCGGGCTGTTGATGTACATCAGGATGTCTTTCTTCGGATCGGCCGATTCCAGGAACAGCAACTGGGCCACAATAATATTCGCAATGTTGTCATCGACGCCCATGCCCATAAAAATGATCCGATCGGCCATCAGGCGGGAGAATACGTCGACTTCCCGGAAGTTCATCGGACGTTCTTCAATCACGGAGCGGGTCATGTTTTCGACCGTGTGGTTCATATACCCATCGACCGTCAGACCGTTCAGCCCCATGTGGTGAACGGCAAATTTGCGGAATTCATTTCCTTGATTCATACTGGTTATTCTTTCTGTTTAGCGCAACGAAAATACAAACTTAACCTACTCTCCGGTTCCCGGTTGCGGGCAGCGGCCTTTTTTTACGGACGGAGGAGTTCGGAAGACCGGCAACCGTTTGAAACCAACTTCCCCTTCGCCGTTGTTACGGTACAAAAATGAGCAATCAAACCCGGTTTTGATAGTCGGTTTGACTTATTATATTGTCAGAATTTCTTGAGATCGTATGACTATTAGTTCCCAAATCCGTTTGTTGCGCCAGCAGAAAGGGTATTCGCAGGAAAATATGGCCGATATGCTGGGCCTTTCTACCACCGCTTACGGTGATATCGAGCGGGGAAAAACTGATTTAACGATCTCCCGTTTGCAGCAAATTGCGACGGCGCTCGGCACCACCGCGCCCCAGCTGCTTTCGGGCGACCTGCCTCCGCAACCGGAATTGTATCCGGCCGAAGTGGTGCATCAGGTGGAAACGCTGAAATCCGAGCAGGAACGGAAGGACCTCGAAATCGAAAAACTCCGGATGGAAGTTGCCTACTGGAAACGGAAAGCCGAAGACCTGGCGCTGGTTGAAGTCGCCCGCCATTTCGTTCCGCCCACCACCCGAAACCGAATCGGGTTTTAATCATCACCCCGTCAGCGGTCTTCAGACCCTGACGGCGGTGGCAATTAAAACCCGAAATCTATTATAATTTATTAAACCGCTGTCAGGGTCTCCGACCGCTGACAGGGTTATACCGGCTGCCGGGCAGTGACCAACTCTTTAAACTCGTCGACGGTTACCGTCCGGGGTGTCAGGGTCAGCTTGCTCTTGATGACGTCGATCACTTTATCGTCGGACATGCGGTTGTACATTTTCATGTAATTCTCGCCTTTATCGTCCATCAGGTATTGCTGGGCAATTTTGTCGATGGTCTGGCTCATCTGCTCGTCGTCACCGTAAAAACCGAACTGCTCCCGCACCATACCCCGCGTTGCGTTCAACACATCCTCGTAGGCGACGTTGATTTCGTTTTCGCTGGCAATTTTATTTTTGATCAACTGCAGTTTTACCGACCGGGCGAACGCATCGTATTGCTCCTCCACTTCCTGCTCCGACACTTTGCCTTCGTTGGTGGCCAGCAGCCACTGCTTCAGGAAGTCGTCCGGCAATGAAATCGAAATGTTGTCCAGCAACGCCTGTTCGATATCGAGCCGTTGCAGCGTATCGGATTCCCGAGCGTAGTTGCCTTTGATTACTTCCAGCACTTTTTCGCGAAACTGCTCTTCGTTGTCAACCACATTGGGGCCCAGTACTTTATCAAAAAACTCCTGACCGATTTCGGCCTGTTGCGGGCGGGTAATATCATCGACGGTAAACGTAAATTCACCGGCCAATTCGGCAGCTTCTTCCTTTTTCAAACCCGTTGCCAGACCGCGTGATTTTTCGTCTGGGAATGTTTGCTCAATATCGAAAGTGACGGTATCTCCTTTTTTCAGACCCACAAATTTCGGCAGTTCTTCGGCCGCAATCTGCTTGGTCGGGAAGGCGGTTTTTGTTGAAAACGGTTCGCCCCCTTCTTCCTTCGCCGGTTGTTTCAGCTCGCCGTAAATCATGTCGCCTTCTGCCGACTCGTCCACGTTGGTCTGACCGCTAAACCGGGTTTTCAGTTCGTCGATGGTCGAGTTCAGTTCGGTTTCACCAGCTTCAATCTCATACGCCGAAACGGCCGGAATGGCATCGAAATCCACTTCGAAATCCGAAGCCAGGCCCAGGTTGTAGTTGAATTCAAATTCGTTCTGGCTATCCCAATCGATGGCATCGGCTTGTTCGCGGTCCGGCAGCGGATCGCCAACTACCTGAAGTTTGTTATCGCGGATGTAATTATTGACGGTATTTTTCAGCAACTCGTTGATTTCTTCCACCAGCACACTTTTGCCGTACATTTTCTGAATCAACGAAGACGGTACTTTGCCCGGACGAAAGCCTTTAATGCTGGCCCGACGACCGTAATCTTTCAATTTCTTATCTACTTCCGGCTGATAGTCACTTTTCGACAGCTTGATTCTCAGCGAAGCATTGGTTTCCGTCGATTTCTCTAATGCAATTTCCACAGGAAAATATTGAGTGATTGAGTGAATGAAAGAATGAGTGAATTAACGGAAGCGTTCATAGAAGTAAAATCTATTCGCTCAATCGCTAATTCACTCATTCACAATTAAAACTGGTACGGGCGGAGGGACTCGAACCCCCATGCCTTGCGGCACCAGATCCTAAGTCTGGCACGTCTACCAATTTCGCCACGCCCGCGAATAAAATTAGTTTGAGAACGCTGTCGTTATGGTGTCAGGGAGTGTAAACTCGTAGGGATTCAAACCCCAAACCTCTTAACGTCCCGTCCCGAAACTATTTTTTGGCCTGCAAAAGTACAAATGATTTCTGTATTGAACAACCACTTCCTTAACGAGGATTATTTTTTCTAACTATTCCTTTGATTTGCTGAGCCAGTTTTTTAATATTATTGTGTATCCTGTACCTGAAAGCGATGCAGAGTATAACGAAAGAAGAAGGACACACCCTTATGAGCGTAACCGCGGAACCGGTCATTGACCTCGACCAGGAACGGAAAGAAATTTTGAAGTGCTACCGCCGGTTGTTGCGGGAGGCCAAACCGATGCTGAAGGATAATGACGCCAAATTGATCAAAAAGGCGTTCAATACTTCGCTGGAGGCCCACCAGAGCATGCGCAGGCGGTCAGGCGAACCGTATATTTATCACCCGCTGGCCGTTGCACAGATTGCCGTTGAAGAAATCGGATTGGGAACGACGTCGATTGTGGCCGCGTTGCTGCACGACGTGGTTGAAGATACCGACATGACCATTGCCGATATCGATCGGCTTTTTGGACCGAAAGTAGCGCGGATCATCGACGGACTGACCAAGATTTCGGGCAAATTTGAATACGGCACATCGCAGCAGGCCGAGAATTTCCGCAAAATGCTGCTGACCCTGTCGGACGATGTGCGGGTTATTCTGATCAAACTGGCCGACCGGCTGCACAACATGCGGACGCTCGACTCGATGCCCCGCGACAAACAGCTCAAGATTGCTTCCGAAACGATTTATATCTACGCTCCGCTGGCCCACCGTCTGGGCCTGAACGCCATTAAATCGGAACTGGAGGATTTGTATCTGAAGTATGCCGAACCGGAAGCGTATAAAGATATCGCCCGGAAACTGCGGGAAACCAAAACCTCCCGCGATCGCTTCATTGCCCGGTTTATCGAACCCATCGAGGAAGATTTAAAGGAAATGGGTTTTGATTTTGTGGTAAAAGGACGACCGAAGTCCATTTACTCCATTTATAATAAACTGAGTAAACAGAAAAAACCGTTCGAGGAAATCTTCGATCTGTTCGCCATCCGAATCATCCTGAACGTGCCGCCCGAGAGTGAAAAAGCCGGATGCTGGCAGGCGTATTCGGTGGTGACCGATCATTACAAACCGAACCCCGACCGGTTGAAAGACTGGATCAGTACGCCCCGCGCCAACGGTTACGAATCGCTGCACACGACGGTGATGAGCAAAGCCGGACAGTGGGTGGAAGTCCAGATCCGGACGGCCCGGATGAATGAAATTGCCGAAAAAGGGTACGCAGCTCACTGGAAATACAAAGGCAACGACACCCAGACCGGGCGCGGCATCGAGTCCTGGATCAGTCAGGTCCGCGAAATGCTCGAATCGTCCAACAACGAAAAAACCGGTGCCATTGAATTTCTGGACGACTTCCGTAGCAATCTCTACAGTGAAGAAGTATTCGTTTTTACGCCCAAAGGCGATTTGAAGGTACTTCAGCGTGGAGCTACGGCTTTGGACTTTGCCTTCGACATTCACACCCAGATCGGCGCGCGCTGTATGGCGGCCAAGGTCAATACGACGCTCGTGCCGCTCAGTCACGTGCTGAACAATGGCGATCAGGTGGAAATTATTACCTCCAACAAGCAAAAACCGAATGAGGACTGGCTGCGGTTTGTGGTGACGTCGAAAGCCAAAACCAAAATCAAGGACCTCATCAAGGAGGAAAATAAACAGCACATTTCGGACGGGCGCGAGATGGTTGCCCGGAAACTGAAAACGCTGCGGCTGGAGCTGACGAACGAAATCCTGAATCAGCTCCGGGCTTATTTCGGCTCCAAGACTTCCAATGATTTCTTCTACCGGGTTGGCAAGGGTCACATTGATGTTCAGGAACTTAAGAAGTTCAAGTCGGATAAGGAATCGAAAGAAAACCGCCAGAACAAGCTCAATACCGACACGCTGCAGGACGGCAAACAGTTTGAAAAAGAACTGAAAAAGCTCCACGGCGAACGCGCCGATGCCGACATGCTGCTCATCGGGGAAGACATGGACCGGATCGATTACACGCTGGCGAAGTGTTGCAATCCGATTTCGGGCGACGACGTTTTCGGGTTTGTGACGGTGAACGAGGGAATCAAAATTCACCGGACGACCTGCCCCAACGCCGTCGAGCTGATGTCGAACCACGGCAACCGGATCATCAAAGCCAAGTGGACCTCGCAGCGCGATCTGGCTTTTCTGGCCGGTTTACGGATCACGGGTACCGACCGCGTCGGGCTGGTCAACGATGTAACCAAGATCATCAGCAACGAACTGCACATCAACATCCGCTCGATTACAATCGATTCGAAAGACGGAATTTTTGAAGGTACCCTGAAGTTATACGTTCACAACACGCGACACCTCGAGGAATTAATGAAAAAACTCGAAAAAGTGGATGGAGTCGTGAAAGTAGCCCGATTTGATTAATTTTGTTTTCAACTAGCAAGTTTAGGGTTTACACGCAGTGAACTGGGTACCGGAATGTCCTTTCATTTATCATTTCAATCCCCGCTGCCCCAGGCCTTGAACCCATCATCGTGAAGTTATGCCACTAGCGAAACAAGCCAACCTTGATGCCGCAAAGAAAATTTTTACGGCCTATCTGGAAAGTAAAGCGCTTCGGAAGACGCCGGAACGCTTTGCCATTCTGGAAGAAATTTACAACCGCGAAGATCATTTTGATGTAGACGAACTCTACATTTCGATGAAAAATAAAAAGTATCAGGTGAGTCGGGCGACGGTTTACAACACGCTCGACGTGCTCGTGGATTGCGATCTGGTGACCAAACACCAGTTCGGGAAGAACTTGGCGCAGTACGAAAAATCGTACGGCTACAAACAGCACGACCACATTATCTGCACGGATTGCCACCATGTGATGGAGTTCTGCGACCCCCGGGTCCAGAACATTCAATCGCTGGTGGGCGATATGCTGAAGTTCAACGTCATGCACCATTCGCTGATTTTCTACGGAAGCTGTCAGCGTGATCCGTGCGAAAACCGCCTGAAAAGCGAGGAAGAAAAAGATTTGCAGGAGCACGGCGGACAGCCGCTGGTTTCGTAATGTGAACGAAAAAATGAATGCCTACAAAGCGTTTGCGGACCTGATCTCTGCCTCGGTGTCATCGGACCAAACCATGGCTTTCAAAGCGTCAGATGAAATGCGTAGTCGATTTTATGATTTACTCTCCAAGGAAAAAGCTGGATTCGCTACAGAAGAGGACAAGGAGGAGCTGAATCACTTCATGGAATTGGAGCACATTGTTCGAATGGCGAAAGCTAAAAAAGTTGTGTAACCCATTTCTATTTTGGGGCTTGGCACTTTATCGAATTAATAAATGGCATCAACTGCCCTAACACTTCGCTTTAACGACTAAAAATCAACCCGATGAACGCAGTCATTTTTTAATTTTTTTTTATGGTAGATGTATTACTCGGCCTGCAATGGGGCGACGAAGGTAAGGGGAAAATTGTGGATGTACTGGCCCCGCAGTACGAAGTGGTTGCCCGGTTTCAGGGAGGACCGAATGCCGGACATACACTGGAATTTGACGGTTTCAAGCACGTTTTACACCAGATTCCGTCCGGAATCTTCCGGGCTGACATTAAAAATATTATCGGAAACGGCGTCGTCCTCGACCCGATCGTGTTCCGGAAAGAAATCGACGGTTTGGCCAAATACAACCTCGATCTGACCAAAAACCTGTTTATCTCCAAAAAAGCGTCGATCATTCTGCCGACTCACCGGCTGCTGGATGCGGCTTATGAGCAAGCCAAAGGCGAATCAAAAATTGGTTCGACCTTACGCGGAATCGGCCCGACTTATCAGGACAAAGTAGCCCGGCAGGGTCTGCGCGTCGGCGATGTGCTTTCGGCGAACTTCCGCGCTAAATACAACCGCCTGGTCGATCTGCACAAGATCACGCTGGACCACCATCAATTTGATTATCAGTCGATTTTGCCACAGGCTGAGGTGGAATTTTTCGAAGCCGTGGAGTTCATGAAGCAATTCCAGCTCGTCGAAAGCGAATACGAAGTAAACCGCGACCTGAGTGCCGGTCACAAAATTCTGGCGGAAGGTGCACAGGGTTCACTGCTTGATATTGATTTTGGTTCGTATCCTTTCGTTACCAGTTCGAACACGATGACGGCGGGCGCCTGCACCGGTCTGGGGATTGCGCCCCGGCAAATTGGTGAGGTGTTCGGCATTTTCAAGGCCTACTGCACGCGCGTCGGCAGCGGTCCCTTCCCAACCGAACTATCGGACGAAACCGGTGAGCGGATGCGCGCCGAAGGACGTGAGTTTGGCGCTACTACGGGTCGTCCGCGCCGGTGTGGCTGGCTCGATCTGCCCGCATTGAAATACACCATCATGATCAACGGCGTGACGCAACTGATCATGATGAAAGTCGATGTGTTGAATATTTTCGATACGATCAACGTCTGCACGCATTACGAATTGCCGGACGGTACGGTTTCGGAGCAACTCCCCTACGACCTCTGCGATACGGCGGTAAAACCGGTTTACAAAGAATTCAAAGGCTGGAAAACCGCCCTGACGGATTTCCACACGTACGAAGAAGTTCCGGCCGAGCTGACGGCTTACATCGACTTCCTGGAAGCTGAGTTGGGTTTGCCCATCAGCTTTATCTCAACCGGCCCGGATCGGGAAGCGATCATTCACCGCGAAGCCGTCGTTTAACAGGCACCGGTTCACCATACAAATTTCATAGACCTGCCGGGATGTAACCTTTGGCGGGTCTTTTTTTGTTACTTTTGGAATCTTAAACCCAACTTCAATGGACCATTCTTCACTTTTCGATCGTCGGGGTTTTCTCAAAAAAGGAGTGCTGACCACGATGGCCGGGCTGGTAGGAACCCGAATTGCTTTTGCTGACCGGATGCCGACCGGCTATATTCCGCTGGTTTTTGCGGAACCCAATCCCATGGTAATCAAGCACAAAGACATGGTTGTGCTGAATGACAAACCCTGGAACGTCGAAGCACCGGCTTCCCTGCTCGACGATGCAGTTACACCCGCTGATAAAATGTTCATTCGCAACAACGGTCTGATTCCCGACAGCATCGACCTTGCCAAGTGGGAACTCACGATCAACGGTGAATCGGTGAAAGCGCCCAAAACCTATACACTCAGCGATTTAAAGAAGCGTTTCAAGACCTATACGTATCAGTTGGTACTCGAATGTGCCGGAAACGGCCGGGCGGGCTATACGCCCCAAACCGCTGGCAATCAATGGACTGACGGAGCGGTAAGCTGCGCCGAATGGACGGGCGTGCGGCTGAAAGATATTCTGGCCGATGTCGGCCTAAAAAACGATGCGGTTTACATCGGGTATTTAGGCAAAGATCTGCACGTCAGCCAGGACCCGACCAAACCGGTTATTTCGCGGGGCGTTCCCATCAAAAAAGCACTGGAAGACGAAACGCTGGTGGCCTGGGCCATGAACGGCAAGGATATTCCCCTCACGCACGGGCACCCGTTGCGGCTGGTGGTGGGTGGCTGGCCCGCGTCGGTTTCGGGCAAGTGGCTGCATACCATTTCGGTGCGCAACAAGGTCCACGACGGCGCAAAAATGACCGGAAAAAGTTATAAAGTACCAATCAATCCCGTTCAGCCGGGGGTCGATCCGCCGGAAGATCAGTTCAAGATCATTGAATCCATGCCAGTGAAATCGCTCATCACATTTCCAAAAACCGGTGCAACGGTCGATTTGGGCCAGACTATCGCGCTGCGGGGACATGCCTGGGCGGGCGATCGGACAGTAAAAACCGTCCAGGTTTCGTATGATTTCGGCAGCACCTGGCAGACCTGCAAAGTACAAAATCCGAAAAACCGCCTGGCCTGGCAACAGTGGTCAGCTGATCTGAAGCTTCCCCAAAAAGGGTATTACGAAATCTGGGCGCGGGCCGTCGACGATGCCGGTGTTTCCCAACCGATGGTGATGCCCCAATGGAATCCGGAAGGTTACTGCAACAACGCCTGCCACCGGATTGCGGTCAAGGTCGTTTAAGCTTTATTCAGTAGGATGGTTTCGGTGGTTGCCCTTTGGGTGTACCCGCCGAAGCCGTACCATTTCGGCCCGGCGCACGATCAGTGGAACCTGCTCCGTTGTAACGTTTTGCGTATCAATCCCGTAGGCCCTTTCGTCGGCCAGACTAAGGCGTTTCAGGCCGAAATATCCGTTCATGATTAGCTTATCAATAAGACTCAGTTCATTTTCGTAAGACAAAAACCGGTTGACGATAATAAACCGGAAGTCGCCAATGAAGTTCGGATGCGTGTCCAGCGGGCGGTATTTCGGATTTAGCTGAACTTCCTGATTACGAACCAGTTCTTCAACTACCTTCCGAAACAGCAGACTAATTCGCGGCTGTACGCGGAAGCCCAGCCGGAAGGTGATCCGCACGACGTCTTCCGGTTCCAGAATGTCCACGACGTATTCAACCGTATAGGGATCGTCGACCAGTTCAACGTGGATGAGCCAGAAAACCTCGGCGCGTTTGGGCTGCCCTTCCAGAATGGAATCGATGATGTGTTCTTCGACCAGTTGCGGGTTGGCGGAGGACGTCAGATAAACCAGGTTGGTGGCATATTTGGGAACACTTTCGTCGTTACTCAGCTGCTTCAGAATCGGCAGGTGGTCGCGCAGACTCACGTAGCTCGTGAGCCGCCGTTTGATTCGGCTGCCGTAATACCAGATCAGCATAATGCCGACGATCACGGAGCCCAGCAGCAGTGACACCCAGCCGCCGTGTGAGAATTTGCGGAGATTGGCCGCTAGAAAACCGCCTTCGATCGCCAGGTAAATGGTTAGCAACACGCCAACAATGAACAGGTTGACGTGACGCACATACAGGTACATTCCGAGCAGTAAGGTCGTCATCAGCATGGTCAGATTGACCGACAGCCCGAAAGCAGCTTCCATGTTTTTCGATTCCTTAAAATACAAAACCACCGCAAAACAGCTGACCATCAGCATCCAGTTCAGGGCCGGAATGTATACCTGCCCACGAATGTCCGAAGGGAAAACGATCCGCAGTTTGGGCAGCAACGTTAACCGAAAAGCTTCCGACACCAGCGTAAACGTCCCGCTGATCAGTGCCTGACTGGCGATGATCGTTGCCAGCGTGGCAATTCCGATGCTCGGCAGCAAAAACCAGTCCGGCACCAGCCCAAAAAACGGGCTCCGGTTTCCCAACGGCGCTCCTTCATGACCCAGCAACCACGCAGCCTGCCCCAGATAGCAAAGCATCAGGCAGATTTTGACCAGAATCCAGGAAACCTGGACGTTTTTCCGACCAACGTGTCCCATATCAGAATAAAGCGCTTCGGCTCCGGTCGAGCAAAGGAAAACGCCCCCCAGCAGCCAGAAACCTTCTGGAGTCCGGGCAATCATTTCATACGCATAATAAGGATTCAGGGCCCGAAAAACAGCGGGGTTCTGGATAATCTGGGCAAAGCCCAACACGCCAATCATGGTGAACCAAACCATCATGACCGGGCCAAAAGCTACACCCAGGACTTTCGTACCCGCCTGCTGAGCCACAAACAGCACAAGCAATATGGCCAGGACAATTGGTACGACGGGGAGCTTGGGGTACAACGGCAGCAGGCCCTCGATGGCTGACGAAACGGAAATGGGTGGGGTAATGACGCTGTCGGCGATCAGGAAACTACCGCCAGCAATGGCCGGAAACAACAGCCATTTGGCATACCTGCGAATCAGGGTGTAGAGTGAAAAAATGCCGCCCTCCCCATTGTTATCGGCCCGTAGCGTAATCAGTACGTATTTGAGCGTGGTCTGGAACGTCAGCGTCCAGAAAATGGCCGAAGCCCCGCCCAGCGCCAGGTCCTCGGTGATGACCCGATCTTCAATAATAGCGCGGTAGGTGTACAAGGGCGAAGTTCCGATGTCGCCAAAGACAATCCCGACGGCCACCAGCAAACCGGCTGCGGTCAGTTTATCCAGATTTGAATGTTTGCTCATGCGTTAAAAATGCGTCATATTCGTTCAAACCCGAAAAAAGGACTACCGGGTAAACATTCCTACCCGGCGGGAATCCAGTTTTAAAAAAATGAAAAGCAAAATGGAAAACGACCACAGCGACGAACCGCCGTAACTGAAAAACGGCAACGGAATTCCGATCACGGGCATTAAACCGATGGTCATGCCGACGTTGATCATGAGGTGAAAAAAGATGATTCCGGCCACTGAATACCCATAGACCCGGGCAAACCGCGTTCGCTGTTTTTCGGCCAGCAGCACAATACGGCACAATAGGACAACGAACAGACTCACCACGATCAGGCTTCCGATAAAACCGTGCTCCTCGCCGATTGTACAGAAAATAAAGTCGGTGCTTTGCTCGGGCACGAAATCGAGTTTGGTCTGCGTCCCTTCCAGAAAACCCTTGCCCTGCAACCGTCCGGAGCCAATGGCAATTTTGGCCTGCGTCACGTTCCAGCCCGCGCCCAGCGGATCGGCGGCCGGATTGATCAGGACTTTGATGCGGTTTTGCTGGTGTTTCTGGAGAACGCTGTTCACGAAAAAATCGACACCTGCCACAATGGCAATCATCGAAACCGCCGTAATACCAATTACCATTACGTTCTGAAACGAACGCTGGTAGCGCGGAGTCAGGAAAAAAACGAGCAATCCCAATGCGACAATTCCTGCAAAAAGAAAGAGCTTGGGCACAATCAGCGTCAGGATAAACAGCGTAACGATCACGATGGCAATCAGGGGATAAACGCCCGGCAAGCCTTCGCGATACAGCATAATAATAAAGGACGCGAAAACCAGCATCGAACCGGTTTCGTTCGACGCGATGATGAGTACGGCCGGTAGTGCAATGATTCCGGCACACCAGAGCTGGTCTTTCAGTTTGGTCAGGTTGACGTTCGGATAATCGATGTAACGGGCCAGCGCCAGGGCGGTCGCCAGCTTGGCAAACTCGGCGGGCTGAATGGAAAAAGCGCCAATTTTAAACCAGGACCGCGAACCGTTGATGTTCGACCCCGCCACCAATACCAGCAATAAAGCCAGAATCGTGGCCCCATAAATGACAAAAGCGAAGGTGTCCCAAAACCGGTAATTGATCACCAGAATGGCAATAATAAGCAAAACCGTGGTGCCGATCCACATTAACTGTTTACCAGCGTTGGTCGACATATCGAATAGATTCGTTTGGCTTTCAGGACTATACACCGCTGCGTATACATTCAGCCAGCCCATCAGCACACAGGCGATGTACAGCATGAGTGTTACCCAATCAATGTTTTGCGTAATCTGCGGTTCTCGGGAAACCAATGGAATAAGAAATTATGAATATTGAACGATGAATTAATTTCCGTTGGTGGTTGCGGGGCGCGATGCCAGCGATTTTGTTTCCACCGGGACAGGCGTTGGCAGCTGTGGTATCGTTTTGACGATCAGCGGTTTTGCCGCACTATCCTTCGGCATTTCATACTTTTTAGGAGCGGGTTTCTTGGGTAAGGTAACGGCGGGCAGGTAATTGGACTCTTTCACTTTCTTGTCGAGCGCATGGTTGTCGACCCGCCTTTTAATGTATTTTTCGATCACCAGTGAGGCCACGGAAGCGGCAGCAATACCGCCCCAGCCCGCGTTTTCGACAAAAACCGCAATGGCAATTTTTGGGTTTTCGCGCGGAGCAAAAGCGACGAAGATCGAATGGTCTTTTCCTTTTTTGTTTTGCGACGTACCGGTTTTTCCGCAGATCGTAATCCCCGGAATGTTGGCGGCCATTGTGGTTGTACCGTGCTCAACGGCGCCCTGCATGCCCTCGGCGAGTACTTCAAAGTGATGCGGATCGATGCCGACATCGTGTTTTTCCAGGTATTTGGGATCGATTCCTTCGCCCGGTTTGCCAATACCGCTCACCAGGTGCGGGGTATAAAACCAGCCTCGGTTGGCAACGATGGCGGCCACATTCGCCATTTTCAGGGGATTGATCAGCAATTCACCTTCGCCAATGCTGAGCGAATAAACCGTCGAAAATTTCCAGTGGTTTTCGCCGTACATGCGATTGTAATAGTCCGCATCCGGCAAACTACCCTTCAACTCACCCGGCAAATCGACGCCCAGTTTCTGGCCAATTCCGAATTTCGACACCATGTCGTGCCAATGGTGCAACCCCATCGCCGACGCCTTAAAGGTATTCCGCTCGTTGTTGTTATAGAGCAACCGCCGGAAAACGTGGTAGAAATACGGATTGCAGGAATACTGAACCGCTCCCGCCAGGTTTAAGCGACCCGAACGGTTGCAGTGGCACTTCATCGGCGAACCCGCGTGGCTGAAAATCGAACTGGGTGCGACCGCGCCATCCTGCAGGGCCACCATCGCCTGAATCAGTTTGAAGGTCGAACCAGGTCGGTAACTCGCCATCACCGGGCGATTGATCAGCGGTTTATAGGGATTTTTGGCCAGTTTCGAGTAGCTTTTGGAGAAAAACCGGCTCGATAACGCATTCGGATCGTAGGTCGGGGCCGAAACCATCGCCAGAATCTGGCCCGTCGAAGGCTCAATGGCCACCACGCTGCCGACTTTATTCTGCATCAACGTATCGGCATATTGCTGAATTTCAACGTCAATACCGGTATAGAGGTTTTTGCCCGCCACCGCCAGCGAATCAAAAGCGCCATTTTTCCAGGAGCCCTTGACAACCTGATGCACGTTCTGCATCACGAATTTAACGCCCCGTTGACCGCGCAACACCGCTTCATACTGCTGCTCCAAACCGCTCCGGCCAATGTAATCTCCCTGCCGGTAGTAGGGCGTTTCCTGTTCGTCCAGCTGCTTCTTGCTGATTTCACTGACGTAGCCAAGCGCATTTGCCAGGGTATGGGCCGGATAGGTTCGCATCGAACTCGTCACGTGCTCGAATCCGCGATAATCGACCAACGCATCCTGAATCCGGGCAAAATCCTCTTTGGACAATTGCCGCAGAAATAACGACGGTTTTACGTAGGAATACGACTTCGCATTGTTCATGATGCTGTCGAACTCCGAACGCTCCAGTTCCATCAACCGGCAAAAAGCCGCCGTGTCCGGAATCTGAACCTTTTTAGGCGTTACGTACAGATCGTAAACCGGTGTATTATAGACAATAAATTTCCCATTCCGGTCATAAATCTGACCGCGATAGGGAATTTCAATGACTCTTTTAATGGAGTTACTCGACGATTCCAGGGAATAACTGTCATCCAGGATTTGCAGGTAAAACAACCGCGCCAGATAGACCAGTCCAACCAGACAGAAAACGCCGATGACAATGTATTTTCTGTTCTCAATCATAAAAACATAACCCGGAAATCCCCGCTACACATTTCTTACAACTTAATTACAAATATAACGAGATAAGAATTAGGAGTTATGAAATCTGAATGAAGAATTATGCACTGAAGTTAAAGCCCTTTGGTTAGCGTTTTCACCCGGATCAGGTACATATCGGCCGTGATGTAGAGCGTCGAACCGTCGTCGCCGAACGCGCAGTTGGCGGTCGCTACCCCGGTACGGAGACGCCCCAGTAACTTGCCCGGCCCATCGGCCCGGTCGGGCGCAATGACCAGAATACCGCCCGGTCCGCTCGTCCAGACCGTTCCGTTTTTATCGACTTTCAAGCCATCGGGCAGGCCCGGCCAGTTTTGTTTCACGCCCTCGGTGGCGTCGTAAAAAATCCGGCCTTTGCCCACCGTTCCGTCGGCCTGCACGGGATACGCCATGACGTACGGTTTTTCCGGATCAGACTGAGCGATATAAAGTGTTTTTTCGTCGGGCGAAAACGCAATGCCGTTGGGTCGGGTCAGGTCGCTGATAATCAGCGTCACTTTGCCGTCGGGCGCTACCCGATAAACGCCGTGGATGTCGAGCTCGCGGGTCTTGGTATCTTTTTCCCGGCCCGGCAATCCGTACGGCGGATCGGTGAAATAAACGCTGCCGCTGGAATGCGGAGCCACGTCATTGGGACTATTGAAACGTTTACCGCCATAGTTATCGGCCAGGGTTTTCTTGCCCCCCGAAACCCCGTTCAGCACCAGCGCCGAAATCCGCCGGTCGCCGTGTTCCGCCGAAATCAACCGCCCTTTGGCGTCCAATGCCAGGCCATTGCTCCCCGGCTCACCCCCGTAATCGGCGACGCCCGTGTAGCCTGACGGTTTCATGAATACCTTGCTTCCCTCCTTTTCCGTCCACTTGAAAACCGTATTCTGGGGAACATCCGAAAACAACAGATAACTGCCGGTGTTGCCCGAACCTTTTACCCAAACCGGCCCTTCGGACCAGTCGAAACCGGATGCGAGCACTTCCAGTTTGGCGTCTTTGGACAGCAGTGCGTCCAGTTTCGGGTCCAGTCGTTCAATAAAACCGATGGATGGGTACGGCGTTTGCGCCATTGCCAGGCAACTGCCCGCCATCAACAGGACCGACAAAACACTTTTTTTCATGGGGTTCGGTAAGGCTTAAGGGTTTGGTGGGCAAAATACAAAATTATACCAAGATCTAGTGGCTCGTCAGTACCTGAGTTTCCATCGCTAAGCGGTCGCCAAACCGGCCCTTTCCTCTTGAGTGAAGGTGGCAATTGTTTACAATTCGCAGAAAATCAAAATTCTTTACAAAAGTATAATTAACTAAATAGCATTTACTCAGCTTATGAACAGAGAATAGTCAAGCTATATTCTGCTATTAAAAATACAATTTACTATGACCACCGTATGACAATTACCTTTATTCCTTCAGCCGCAATGCCATTCGGATTGATCCTGATTTTTAGCCCTCAGCTTATGCCAAACCGAAAAGAGGCCAGGATAATATTTTTGTACTTTACCAATATGCAGAATAGCACCCAAATTATCAGATATTAGTTTTAAACAATTTCAGAATTCACAGACTCAATTTGCTTTATTTAAAATAAATAGCCTAAAATGCAAAATTTAAAGTATTCTATCTAAGAAAAATTACGTATCCAGCACAAAAATTAGATAACTACCTATTACTATATTACAATTTTTCAGAACTATCTAAAATATTTCAATTTTAAAACAATTTAATTTAAAAGGGAAAAATTTGCCCTTGTTAGCACCAAATTTGCTTAATCAACACATGTTACCGTTTCAGAATATTAAGCAACCAATCACAACGATTTTAAAAATGTGATTATACGGTATTTAACAGCTGAAATTCACAAATCTTATCAGATCAATTCAAGTCATTAAGCAACAGTTTAATAGGGCATAATCTGTTTTTTTAAAATCATTCAGCTTTAATTGGCTCTTATTTTATACACCGATTACCAAGGTTTTACAGACAAACTGGACTATGAATACCATACCTTCACAATCCATTCAGATAAAGAAACTGGACATCCACGCGACGATGATGTACTATGCAAAAGCATGGGTCTGGTTTGTAGTTTCCCTTTCAATAGCCATGATTTCGGCTTATTTCTATTATTCTTTTCAGTCTCCTGTTTACCTCGTAGAAGCACGGTTGTTGATTAAGGACGAGAAGAAAGGGATTTCGGAGCAAAGCATTTTGAAGGAGTTGGAAATCTTTACTCCCAAAAAGGTAGTCGAGAATGAAATCGAAATTCTGAAGTCGTTTACACTCATGAACCGGGTGGTCGGTCAGCTCGGGTTGGATGTAAGATACTATAAGTCAACTATTTGGGGCGATCGGGAAATCTACGGCAAGATTCCGGTAAAGATCATTGCCCGAAAACCGCTGGCATCGCTGTACAAGGAAAAAATAAAAATCAAGTTTATCGACAACCAGTCCATTCTGATCGATGGCGAGCAATACCCGATCGGGAAAGACATCAATACCGAATTTGGGCAGCTAAGAGTGATCGCCAACCGCTCCCTTAATTCGTCCATTGATCCCCTAATTTTTAAATTTTCTCCCCGTATAAAAACGGTTAAAGATTACCAGAAAAAGCTGATTGTTGAACCAACAACCAAAGCGTCGACCGTATTAACGCTAGCCATTGAAGATGGCGTCGTTACCAAAGGAGAAGTCATTCTAAATCAACTTGTTAAGGAGTATAATCAATCTGCCATTATCGATAAAAACAAAGCCGCATCCAATACACTCGACTTTGTTGAAAACCGCTTAAAACTTATCTCGAAAGAAATTGCCGTCGTTGAAAAAGACGTTGAAAAATACAAATCAGACGAGGGTATTACCGATCTAAGCAGCCAGGGATCGTTCTTTCTGGAAAAAGTAAAAGAGAATGACGCGTTGTTGAGTGAGGTAAACCTTCAGATTGCCTCACTGGAAGGCCTTGAAAAATATGTGCACAATGCTTCGTCCAACCGCGGTGAAATTCCGATTATCATTGGCTTAAACGACCCGGTTTTGACCGGCCTGATTCATAAACTCGGCACACTTGAGTCCGAAAAAGATCAGTTGTCGCAGACCGTTGGCCCGGCTAACCCCCTGGCCAAAACACTGCAAAATCAAATTGCAATTACCAAAAACAATATCAGCGACAATATCCACACCACCAAAACCATGTTGACAACCAATCGGCGGTTGCTGCATAAAACGAATGCCGATCTCGAAAAACTGGTACGTAGCATTCCTCACAAAGAGCGCGCCCTGCTGAACATTACCCGGCAGCAGGCCATTAAAAACGAGTTGTACACGTATCTTCTCAAAAAGCGCGAAGAAACCGCGCTTTCGTACGCAGCCGCGATTTCAGATAGCCGCACGATTGACATGGCTCTGGGAAGTTCGGAACCCATCAAACCGGTGATGCGAAACATCTTTATTCTGTTCGGTCTGATTGGTCTTTGCTTGCCTGTTGCGCTTTTGGCCATTCGCGATAGCCGGAACAATCGGATCGTTCGTCGTCTGGACGTCGAATCACTCACAAATATTCCCATTATTGGAGAAGTTGTTGAGAGTATGGAAACAGACGGCTTGATAATTAATTCCCAAAACCGCTCTACCATCGGTGAACAAATCCGTACGCTCCGAACCAATATTCAGTTTTTAAGAACAAAGTCCAGCGCCAGCCAGGTAATCCTTTTTACCTCCAGCATCAGCGGGGAAGGAAAATCTTATTTATCGCTTAATCTAGGCGCCAGCCTTTCATTGATCGGGCACCCAACTGTCATTCTGGAGTTTGATATGCGGAAGCCCAAGCTGGAAAAAGTATTGAATAAGCATTCGAAACGGGGATTGAGTCATTACCTCATTAACGAAGCCGAAATAAATGACATTCTGCATCCGATTGATGGCTACAATAATTATTTCCTGTTACCCTGCGGGTCAATACCGCCCAACCCGGCGGAAATTTTAAGCAGTCCACGGTTAGCGCAATTGTTTCAGGAATTAAGAAAACGTTTTAATTATATTCTTGTCGATTCCCCCCCCTGCACGCTGGTAACAGACGCACAACTAATTGCGCCATTTGCCGATATTACCCTTTTTATTGTACGACATAACTTTACGCCAAAAAGCAATTTCAAGGTGGTAGAAAATCTATACACTGAGAACCGTTTCAACAAGATGTATCTGATTATCAATGCTATTACTGACGACGATCAGGCATATTACTACAATTATAACTACGGCAACTACTACACCAGCGAATCGGATGACAATAACCATTTAGATTCACATAAAAATGGTCAGATAGTTTCCGGATTTCTGAAAAAAGTATTTAAAAATAAACCAGCTATCCCTAAAAAGAAAGAGAAGAAAGAACCTGTTCTGCAAGACCTTGATATCATCACCAAAAGTACCAGCTTTACGGAAAATACAGTGAAGTCCACCGTTACATCCCTGGTCGATATCGAACATGTATTGGTAGATAAAACCACAACAGATTCTAAAAAACCGGCACCACCACAACCGATTGCTAATGCCACTCCGGTAAATCAGCCGGATGAATTACCAGCTAAAAAATATAAAGAATTAGCTTATCTGGCCGTTGCAGGAAATTTTACTTCGGAGAATAAAGCGCTTAATCTGTTATGCATTCTGCTTCAGAAAGGATATCAGAACGCATTTATCCTGAATGAAGATGATGCTTATAAAGTAATCGCACTAGGGTCCGACGATCGCAGTGAAATTATCGAATCAATTGAGCACATCAGTAGTATATCCAATTCCAGAGCCCTGGTTCATCGAAATAGAAAATAGATCAGTAAATCCAGAATATTGAATCAAACCGGTAACTGGAATCAAAAATGAGTTCTTTTTATAAAAATTCATTTAGTGGTATTTTACAGTTTGTATTTACATCGTTACTGACGTTTGTAAGTATACCGGTTTTTATTAACAAACTGGGTATCGAAGTTTTTGGGGCGTTTTCAATGATTACCTTGATTGGAAACCTAAATACGTTTGCCAACCTTGGGCTGAACGCAACCCTGATTAAATTCCTTTCGGAGCAGGGAAAATCGAAAGAATCAGGCTACGACATTATTGTGTCTTTTACGATGATAATGGGACTGATTCTTCCCCTGAGCCTGCTAGCAATAGCATGTGAACCGTTGATATTAAAAAACGGGATGGGATTTTCTAATGTACTTTTTGAAAAAGTAAATATCTTATATATATGCGTTATTATTTCTAACATTTTCATATTAGTTGGCCAGTTATTTGTAGCGGTTCTTGATTCTCAACAATACATCTACTTAACTAATTTCTTCCAGGGCGTTTATAGCTTTCTATATTGGGGAGGTAGTATTCTCGCAATTATTTTCGGTTTTGGTTTAACAGGAATTGGAATTGTAACACTAGGGGCCACGTTTATCTGGTTTCTCTTTATTACGATATCCATGTTCAAAAATTGGGGTGCAATCGCATTCGAAGGTGTTCGGAAGAATTTCCGCAGAGTGATGTTTAAGCAACTTTCTCACACGAGTAAAATTTACTCATCCAGCTTGATTAGCTTACTATTTGAGCCATTAACTAAAATTATGGTTTCCCGAATGATTGGCGTAGCCGAAGTTGGTTATCTGGAGATCGCGTATAAAATACGAACTCAATTCTGGAGCTTAATCACCAAAGCAACCTACCCACTTTACCCTAAAATTGCGGCAGAAAACAATATATTCAAGCTTTCAAAACTCATTATTAATTTTCAGATTTTAATTGCTGCCTGTCTGGCCCCAATCATAACATTATTCGTCTTTTTGTTGAAAGATACACTGGCAATCTGGATCGGATCGACAAATCCGGTTGTCATTACGGCAACGCTCTGGATATCGGTTACGTATTTAATCGGTTCTGTTGCCATACCGGTTTACTATTATTTAATGAGTAAACAACACGCCGACAAAACGCTCTGGTTACAGGGTATTAACGTCCTGGTTAATTGTGTTACCATACTGATCTGTTATCAGAAGATGGGAATATTCAGCGCGATCCTGGGAAATTCACTAGCCATTCTTTCATCCTTGTGTTTAAGTATATTCCTGCAAATAAAATACCTGAACAGCGTTCAGATTAACTGGAAAGAAGTCGGAACGTTTTTACTTCTTTTCGTTCTGGGCTGTTTATTTGCATTGATGAGCCAATCTTTTATCAATATACCTGCCCTGCGTATTCTGTCCGGTATTCTGATAATTGTCGGTTTTTACAGCACGGTCGGTTATGCTTACGCACCCCAATTAATGAATGTCTATCGACGACTTAACTGATTTAAGCGATGGGAATGATAAGAAATCTGGCGAATGGAATAGGCATCACTAATGCAATATTTGACTCGTTTCATCCAATCAGCAAAACGATGTTAAGAGGAATTTTATATAAGGCTTACTTGAAAAAATGTGGCTGGGCGACCAGCATTGATAAATACGTAACTATTTTGGGAGCCGATGCAGTAGAAATTGGCAGCTATTGTGGCGTTAATTCATTTGTCCACATATGGGGCCACAACGGCGTTAGTATTGGCGATCGCGTTATGATTGCCTCACACGTTGCTATCACTTCGTTAACCCATGATTATACGGCCGCTAGTATGCGTTTTTCGACTCCCCTTGGCGATAAAATTTTTATTCAGGACGACGTTTGGATTGGCAGCCATGCCGTTATTATGCCCGGTGTCTCCATTGGAAAAGGAGCCGTTATTGGCGCAGGATCAGTCGTCACGAAAAATATTCCTGCTTACGCAGTTGCCATCGGAACACCAGCTCGAATTGTAAAATACAGGCCGTTTCCGATTAAAGATAATACCCCCGTAACTGTTTAATTAATTAAGATGATGGAAAGACTCAGGACACTCAAAACCGCTTACACTAAACAGTTTGTTCAGTGGTACAGCCGTTTTTTGTGTTCCTGGGTTAAGTTTCGGTATCCTAATGTAAACATCGGTAGCAACGTCTCAATCTATGGAAAAATAATTTTCAGAGTGGATAAAACCGCCCAGGTTACGATCGGAAATAATGTCATTTTTCGGTCCAGTACACGTTCAAATTTCGCCGGTATTTGTAAATATACATCCATTTTTGTCGGCAAAAATGCAACGCTTACTATCGGGGATTTTTCCGGATTTTCGGGCGTTTCGATTTATTGTTCGAAAGAGATTAGTATTGGCAGTTATTGCATTCTCGGTGTGAATTCCAACGTATGGGATACGGATTTTCACCCCCTTGATTATAAGCTGAGAAGAACCCAGCTTGATGGAGCAGGACAGTCGCCCATCCGAATTGAGAATGATGTCTTTGTTGGCGGTAATTCAACGCTATTAAAGGGTGTAACGATTGGATCCCGTTCCATTATCGGAACATCCTCTGTCGTTACCAAATCGATACCGGCTGACCAAATCTGGGCCGGTAATCCGGCACGCTATATTCGACAAGTGGCGAATTAACATTTGTTTACTCAACGTTATGATTGCTCTTATACTATTGATTATTGGCATTTTCTTATATCTCAGGGGAAGGTACTACTTCTCCCTGATGATATTTCTATTTTTTGTCAGCAGCGGTTTTCAAATAGTACCTTCCAGCATTTTATTGATTGGTTTACCAGGAGCAATAAAATTATCCGATTTTGCACTTTTATATGTAATCGTTCTTTCTCTGTGTTATTTTACCACCATTGTCGAGTATTCAAAAGAAGTAAATATTTACAGGCCAGTATTAACTTTCTTATTTTTCCTTCTTGCCGAAGCTCTTTACAGTTACATCGTTCTTGACTATAGCCTCAGCATTATCATCCGTTCTGCCAGAAACTATTTATTTGTTTTCTCATTTTTCATTTTCCTGTTTGCTCCTGCCAGTGCGCTTCGTCAGGTATTTAAAACGTTGATGATCATCACGCTTTTGCAATGTATCGTCTACTTGATTCAAATACCGCTAAACCAATCTTTTCTGACCATTGGGTTAACAGGAGGGGAAAACTTCACTTCTACCTTGAATGGTGATCAGTACGTCCGGTATTACAATACACCAATCTTATTGAATATTGCTCTTTTTTATTTCATTTTTATTCAGAATTACGACACGTTAGCCTACAAGTTTGCGATCCTTTCTTTAATTGCCCTTACCGTTCTTGCCCCCATGCACCGCTCTTTGATGCTGGTCAACGGAATTGTTATTCTTTACGGTTTTATTCTGCTCGGAAAAATTCAACTGAAAGACCTTGGCTACTTAGCCGGGGTATTTATTATTGGAATTATCGTTGCTTCCAATACAATGGTTGGAGAGCGGATGGCCAGCGCAATAGATGATTTTAAAGAAGTTCAGAAGGCTTCGACAATTGATAAATTACAAACGGAACAAAACACATTTGCTTACCGGATTGCCTTGTTTTACGAACGTTTTGAGTATGTCGTACGAACCCCCGAAAGCTGGCTTTTTGGATTAGGTTTACTCACCGAAGATGCGCCACAGGCCAAAAAACTCAATTTTACGGTTGGTCTGAAAAATGAATGGGATGAAATAACGCAGATCGACACCGGCGATAATCTCTGGCCACTTTTATTACTCAGGCACGGGATTTTAGGTACGATATTTTACGCACTTGCTTTCTGGAGAATTGGCCATTATCTTTTTAAAAGCCGACTTTTTCCGCTTGCACTCGTCGGGTTTTTATTCATCGCCCAGCAGTTTTTACTTTCGTTTACCAACACGGAAATGTTTTCGCATTGGTATTACGTTGTCGCCATGTTTTTTCTGGCTATTGCGGTTCTGGAGAATCACACGTATGAAAATCAGCTCGCTTTGAGTAATTCCAATTTGCAATGACTGGGTTTTAGTTCAGATATTATGGGAACACCTTTACTTCCAAAAGTCACCATCGTTACGCCATCTTATAACCAGGGGCAGTTTATCGAAGCTACGATATGTTCGGTATTAAATCAGACATATCCCAACATCGAATACATTGTTGTGGATGGCGGTTCTACGGATCAAACCGCTGAGGTAATTCGTATATACCAGAATCGGATCAATCGGGTAATCTGCGAAAAAGATCGCGGCCAATCGGACGCTATCAACAAAGGTTTCCGGCTCGCTTCCGGCGATCTGGTTGGGTGGATAAATTCGGATGATGTGCTTTATCCGGGTTGCATTTCCCGCATTGTTGAGTTGTATAACCAGCATCAGGACGGCTCGATTTACTACAGTAACGTCCTCGATTTTATTAATGAGCAAGGCGAAAAAATCGACCTTTTCCGCGTAAATATTCCGAACAGACAACACTTACTCAATAAAAATTACAACGTTATTCAGCCGGGTTCTTTTTATCCGACCCGGTTAATACGTCGGGTTGGGTTCGTTAATGAAACGATTCATTACTGCATGGATCTGGATTTATGGTTGCGTCTTTTGGAGCATGGCCCTATTTATACACTTAACCAGGAATCCATTGCGGGTTGCCGCCGTTGGGGAGCAACAAAAACCAGCACCGGAGGTCGTAAGTTCCTGCACGATATTCGCCGGGTTTTGCAGCATTACGGTGCTACCCCCTTTGCCCAAAACCACTTGCGAATTCAGTATTATCTCTTTAAGCATCTCATGAAAGAAAAGCTTTCAATGGCCTGATTCCGGCTTTTTGAAATGGCTCTCAATTTATAGAATGTCATGGATTACTTAATTAAAAGCGATTTATATCGCTACGCTGGCAATACGGATCTGATGTCATTTATTCGGTGTCTGCGGATACCCGGTTTTCGGTATACTTACTTTTTACGGAAGGTGGCCATTTACAGCAAATTCACGATACCGGGTTTTATTTATCGTTTGTTTTATTACCGCTACACCTACAAATACGGTTTTCAGATTCCGCGTGAAACCACCATCGGGCGAGGATTTCAAATCAGCCATTTCGGTTGCATTGTGATTAACAGCAAATCAAAAATTGGGGATAACTGCTATGTGTCGCACAATGTAACGATTGGGCAAACGAATCGGGGTAAATTAAAGGGCTACCCCACACTGGGCGATAAAGTCTGGGTTGGCGCGGGCGCCGTCATTGTTGGAGGAGTCACCATCGGCAGCAACGTCCTGATTGCCCCCAACGCCTACGTGAATTTTGACGTTCCCAGCAACTGCATTGTTATGGGCAATCCGGGACGGATTATTCCGAACGATAACGCGACGCAGGAATACATCGTGAATACCGTATAACGACCGAAGATTTTTGACCCGATCGTCTTTAAAAAGATAGCAACCGTGAAAATCGTACACCTCAACTTTAGTCTGGAATTTGGCGGCACCGAAACCATGCTGGTTGATATTGTCAACGAACAATGTCAGCATGCGGAGATTTACCTGATCATTTTGAATGACGTATATAATATATCGTTAGTCGAAAAAATCGACTCCCGGGTTCACCTGATCCGAATTGGTCGTCCGGCTGGTAGCCGCAATCCTTATTACCTGCTCAAGCTGAATTACGTTATTCGGCGACTAAAACCGTCCTGTATTCATTGCCACAACGAATTGCTGGGGCGTCTGCTTTTCCGTTTGCCCAATAATTACCTGACCGTGCACGATACCCGCGTGCCGACGGCCAATTTTGGCGGTTTTTCCAAGCTTTTTGCCATTTCACGAAGCGTTCAGCAGGATATCAAACAACGAACGGGGCTGGATTCGGCCCTGGTTTACAACGGAATACCCGTCCGCTCGATCCGTTCCAAAGAGGGTAATGATCCAACAATCCCGTTCCGCGTCGTTCAGATCAGCCGATTGATCCACGAGAAAAAAGGCCAGCATGTTCTCTTACAGGCCGTTAGCCAGTTGATTCATTCGCCGGAAGCGCCGAACATTCAGGTTGATTTGATCGGCACTGGTCAGTCGCTCGCCGAACTCACCGGTTTGGTAGCCGACTTGAAACTGGAAAAGCACGTTGCGTTTCTGGGTCCGCGCGACCGTTCCTACGTCCACGAACACCTGCGCGAATATCACCTGCTGGTGCAACCTTCGTTCTTCGAGGGTTTTGGATTAACCGTCGCCGAAGCTATGGCGGCTGGCGTTCCGGTGCTGGTTTCGGACATCGAGGGGCCGCTGGAATTAACCAATCGGGATGAATTCGGCTCCGTTTTTTCGGTCGGCGATGTGAGTGATTGCGCGAAACGGATTCGGGAAATCATCGAAAATTACGCGACAAGCGCTTTCCAGGAAAAAATTACCAACGCCAGGAGCCGGGTTCGGGAACGTTTCGACGTCCGGCGAACGGCCCACGAATATTTGACTGCTTATGAAATTAACTGATACAGTGATGAGCGTGAAAACCTATTTAATTCCGCGGTCGATCGCCGAACGGGTGCTGGTCGTTGGGCCGCAGCACCAGAATTACCAGGGCGGAATTGGCTACCTGATCCATATCTATTCGCAGTATTTTGAGGCATTCAAGTTTGTCACAACCCACAAGCTAGTGCGCAGCAAAACCGCCCTGATTCTGTATTTTCTGCGGCAATATTCCGAGTTTGTCGGCAAGCTGAGCAAAGACTCCAAAATCCGGATTGTCCATATTCACGGCTCTTCCTACGGTAGTTTTTACCGGAAACTGGTGCTGTTTCTCACCAGCAAATACCTGTTTGGTCAGAAGGTAATTTACCACATGAACGGTTCGGAGTTTGCTACTTTTTACCAGGAAAGCAACCCGGTTCGCCGGAAACTGATCCGGTTTATGGTAGAGAATGTGGATGTCGTTCTGTGTCTGTCGAAGTCCTGGGAACGGTTTTTCAAGCAGAATTTTCACGCAAAACGCGTTGAAATCCTGTATAATATCGTCGATCACCGGCATGTTCCGAAGAAAGTCTGGCAGAAAAAACCGGGTGAAGTCCTGAAGGTCCTTTTTCTGGGCGCCATCGGCCCCCGGAAAGGGGTTTTTGATCTGCTGGACGTGATTTCCCAAAACCGTTCCCTCTTTCAGGGGCAACTTCAGCTGATTATCGGTGGCAACGGCGAAACCGAGCAATTGGAAAACTACATACGGGAGCATCAGCTGGAGCAAATCGTGGCTTTCGAAGGCTGGGTGGTCGGTCAGCATAAAGCGCGATTACTCACGGATTGTCACCTTTTTGTCCTTCCCTCCTACAGCGAAGGCGTGCCATTTGCCATTCTGGAAGCCATGAGTTACGGCCTTCCGATTTTATCGACTCCGGTTGGCGGCACGGCCGAAGTGGTTCGGGAAGGCGAAAACGGTTTTCTGGTTCAACCGGGCGACAAAGCCGCCCTGTTTCATTACCTCAAAAAATTTCTGAACGAACCCGCGCTCCTGGAACGAATGGGGCGCGAATCCGGTCGCATTTGCCGAAGCTACCGGCCCGAAACCGTTCTTCCTCAGCTACTTCGCATTTACGAATCTATTCTAAATTGACATGTCGACTTCAAACAACCTAAGCAAAACCGCATCTTCTTACCTGCTTCCGTTGGATGGAGTCCGGACGGTTGCGCTCCTGATGGTGGTGGCAAGCCATTTTGGCCTGGGCCACATCATTCCGGGCGGGGTTGGGCTTAATTCCTTCTTTTTCATCAGCGGTTTTTTGATTACCCGGCTTTTGATTGCCGAACATAACCGAACGGGTACCATCAACCTGAAAAACTTTTACATCCGGCGGTTTTTGCGGCTTTATCCGGCGCTTCTGTTCATGCTCCTGGTGTCGGTGGTCTTCATCTGGGCCATTGGCTGCACCATTCACCCGCAGGAAATCCTGTCGAGTTTGTTCTATTACCGCAATTATTTCATGATTTACATGCGGCCCATCCAGAATCTGGACTGTACGCTCCTGCTCGATATCCAGTGGTCGCTGGCAATTGAAGAGCATTTTTACATTGTTTTCCCGCTTTTGTTTGTGTTGCTTTTCCGGTTTCGTACCCTTTTTCTCATTGTCCTGACCGGGGGAATCGTCGGAATACTGGCCTGGCGTCTGTACCTGATGATGACCTACGGTCCTACCGAACTCACTATCTACACCATTTATCACCTCACGGAAACCCGGGCCGATGCCATCATGTATGGCTGCCTGGTTGGGCTGCTGGTCCACGGACCGGCAGCCTCTACGTTCATCCGGAAGGTGAATCATCCGGTGAGCATCACGATTGCTATTGCGCTCATGATCATCAGTTTAGTGTATCGCGACCAGGCTTTTCGGGAAACGTTCCGGTATTCGTTCCAGGGAATTGGTTTTTCCATTCTAATCCCGGTTCTGCTCTACAATCCGCACCTGGACCGACTCCGGCAGTTGAGCAGCACGCCCTGGTTGCTGACCGTCGCCCAGTTGAGTTATTCGATTTATTTATTTCACTGGATCGGTATCAGCATTGCGCGCTACATTACCGGTTCCGAACAGATTACGTTTCAATACCTGATGATCGCTATTCCTTCCGGCCTGACACTGAGCCTGATAAGCTATTACGGTATTGAAAAACGCATCCTGAAATTCCGGAAACAGTACGGTGCCAATCTGAAACCGGATACCGCCACTACTCCGCAACCAACTTTAAACTCACAGCCGATCAGTGGATAACATCGACTTCATCAACAATACGCTATGCTGTTCAATTCGATTCAATTTCTGATCTTTTTCCCCGTCGTAACAACGCTCTATTTTGCGTTGCCGCAGCGGTTTCGCTGGGTATTGTTGCTGGTGGCCAGTTGCTACTTCTACATGGCTTTTATTCCGGTCTACATCCTGATCCTGCTTTTTACCATTCTGATCGATTATTTCGCCGGTATTCTGATCGAACAAAGTGTCGGAAAACGCCGGAAGCAACTGCTGGCCGTCAGCATTGTGGCCAACGTGGGCGTCTTGGCGGTCTTTAAATATTACAATTTTTTTATTGGCGACATCAATGCCGTACTGGGGCTTACGGGCGCGAGTCAACTGTCTTACTGGAATCTCATTTTACCGATTGGCCTGTCGTTTCACACCTTCCAGGCCATGAGTTACACCATCGAAGTTTACCGTGGCAACTACCCCGCCGAGCGGCATTTAGGGTATTACGCCCTCTATGTTCTGTATTATCCGCAACTGGTGGCCGGCCCCATCGAGCGTCCGCAGAACGTGATTCATCAATTTAAGACTAAGCATGAATTTGATTACCAGCGGGTTGTCGACGGGCTAAAATTGATGGCGTACGGTTTTTTCAAAAAAATTGTGATTGCCGACAACCTGGCGGCTTACGTCGATTCGTACTACGCGGGCATTCACACCGGAGCCGGACTGGAAATTAATTCGCTGGTGGCGGTTGCGCTTTTCCCGATTCAGATCTATTGTGATTTTTCGGGCTACTCCGATATTGCGTTGGGCGCGTCCCGGGTAATGGGAATTGAATTGATGAAAAATTT
Organism: Larkinella terrae; assembly: GCF_009668025.1. Lineage (GTDB taxonomy): Bacteria > Bacteroidota > Bacteroidia > Cytophagales > Spirosomataceae > Larkinella > Larkinella terrae. Next base: position 151,369 of record NZ_WJXZ01000015.1, read on the forward strand.
CAATTTTCCCCTCTTCTCGCATTCCGTCACCGAGTACTGGCGACGCTGGCACCTTTCCCTTTCCACCTGGTTCCGGGATTATCTCTACTTCTCGCTGGGCGGTAATAAAAAACACCGGTACCGGAACGTGATGATTGTCTTCCTGACCTCCGGTTTGTGGCATGGTGCCAACTGGACATACGTGATCTGGGGAGCCATTCACGGTTGTTTCCAGATTCTGGAAGACCTCCTCAATCTCCGCCAAAACAAAGGGTTCATCCCATTTTTAGGCACCACGATCGTGATCAGCCTGGCTTTTATCTTTTTCCGCTCAACGGATCTCAGCATGGCTTTTCAAGTGTTTGCCAACATGGTTTCCCCCCATTTCGACTGGCACAACCCGCTCCTTTCCAAAAAGATCATGCTGGTTACGGCCCTGTTTCTGGCGGGTGAATATTGGCTCAGCCAGCGCGACTATCTACCGGCCCTGAACGGACTTCGCAAACCGCTTCGGTACGGCCTGTACTACGCCCTCATTTTGGCGGTAATTTTTCTGGGAAGGTTCGGAACCGGCAATCAGTTTATCTATTTTCAATTCTAACAAACGATGAAACGATTTATTGGCAAGCTCGTTTTCCATGGCGCAATCTGTCTGATAATTACCGTTTTTTTAGTATACGGTGGCTACATCAGAGAAACCGGCACCAAGGTCCCTGACTTCAGTGAAATACCAACTAATTTCATCTCGAATTCGGTCTGTTTTAATTCAAAACTGGATCATCTTAAATCCAATGCTGAATTAAAAAATACAAATTGCATTATACTGGGTTCTTCTATTTCACTGAACAATGTAGATGCAGAATTATTAAGTCAAAAAAACCGCCTGTCAACTTACAATTTATCTTCCTGGGGGTTGAAACCGTATCAGGCATTTCAGTTTTTGAAAAGCATGGAAGATAAAATTTCACCAAGTTATTTAATTGTAACCTTCAATAATGCCGACTTTGGGCGCGACGACAAAGAGATAAAATACAGTACGATCTATAATTATTTGTTCAACAACTCATTGCTAACCCGGATCGAGAGTTTTATGGCGCATTTCAACATCCGGGATTTCATGTCCGACTGGGCCATGCGGTCGAATTTTGCAAAACGCGATAATGTCTACCAATCCCTCCGTTTCGACTCCCACGGCAGTATTCTGCTGAATTCAAATAATTTCCAGTATTCACCTGGTATTCAACCACTAACATATCGGGACACAACCGGTTACCTGGCTTTCCAGACCGGTATAGACTCCATTGCCAGCTTTTGTAAAAAACGGCAGATCAGGCTATTGCTGGTCCATAGTCCCTGGAAACGTGATGTGCTCTCACCCGAAAAAAACAGTCAGATTCATTCGATTAGTACCCGAATGAAAAACCGCTATAGAAATTCTTTTCTGGACTTATCAAACCTCTCTATTTCTGATCACCTCTACGTTGATGGCGGGCACCTTTACAAAAAAGGGGCGGCAATCGTTACAAGCGAAATAAGTCATCACATTAATTAAGCGTGAGTTATTTTATATAAAAAAACGAAGTAGACAGGTGATAAAATTCTAATTATTTTAAATAAAAAATACAATTTCAGCTATGAATAAATATTTATCAATAAAAATTACAGTTCCATAGTATGGTATAATATTTGTTTACGCATAACCAAATACACCACCGTAATTTTGACTTGAGCGTTTTTAATTCCTTTTATTAATCCTCTGTCTTACCATTCACACATTGTAAATTAAAGCGATATGAAGTTAAACTTTACATTGCTATCAGTATGTCTTATTTGTCTGATAACTCCGGGTTTTTCTCAACGAAACGCCAGTACTGTTGGTAAACCACTCACCTATTATGCGGAGCTTGGTGCCCTGGTAAGCGATAGCAAACAGACGCCTTTCTGGCTCCGGGCCAACCAGAATGGCATAGTCCCGAACGTGAATCCAATGGGTACGATACGGCTGGGAATTTCCGCCGACTACGCCCGCCCGGTTTTCAAAGATGGCCGTACCCGATCGAAACTTTTTGACTGGGGCTATGGCCTGGATGTGGTCGAAAACAACGGCAAAACCAGCCAGTTTCTGCTTCCCGAAGCGTACGTAAAAGGCCGCTTCAGCTTTATCGAATTATACGCGGGACGCCGACGCGGGTTGGTCGGCCTGGTTGATTCCAACCTGACTTCGGGGGCCTACAGCTGGTCGGGAAATGCGCTGCCGCTGCCGACCGTTCAGATCGGTACGCCGGGCTACGTCTCCCTCGGTTTTCTTAAAAACATGATTTCGTTCCGGAGCTTTTACAACCACGGCTGGTTTGAAAACAGCGATAAAAAAATCACCCATTCCTATCTCCATCAGAAGGTTCTGTACGTTCGGCTCGGCAAACCGTCCTGGAAAGTGAAGCTCTACGGCGGTTTTAACCACCAGGTTCAATGGGGCGGAGTTGCCAACAATGTTGACAATGGTTTGACGAAAAACGGCGTTTTGCCGCAAAGCTGGCAGAGTTACCTCTTTATGGTAACCGGTTACCGGCATCCCAATAAAAAAGACACAACGCTCTCGGGTTTCGAAAACAACCGGATTGGGAACCACCTGGGCTCGATTGACATGGGAATGACCATCGATCTGGGTGATTTCAACCTGTACGGATACCGCCAGAATCTGTACGACGATGGCTCGCTGTTCCGGATGACCAACATCCGCGACGGATTGAACGGGGTTCGTTTGCAGAATAACCGCGTGACGACGAATACGTTTTCGATTCGGGAATTTCTGGTCGAGTACCTGTACACCAAAAGCCAGGGCGGGGCGGTGGTGGGCGTCGTGCCCGGTTTACTCGGAAAGGATAATTATTTCAATAACTCCCAGTACGTCGATGGCTGGATCTATAAAAACCGCGCCATTGGAACGCCCTTCCTGACGCCCGGCACCGAAGTCCGGCCCGGTTTGCCAACCGGCGCCATTGCCAACAACCGGGTTTCAATGCTGCACGTCGGTATTTCGGGTCGGTTGGCCAACGTGCAGTGGACGACGAAGGTATCGTACAGCGACAACTTCGGAACGTACGACGCGCCTTTCCCGGATCATACCACCCAATTATCGGCCCTCCTGAATGTGTCGGCCCCGATCAAACTGCCGGGGATCGGACCGATGAGCCTGAACACCTCGCTGGCTCTTGACCGGGGGCATCTGTTCACCAACTCAACGGGGGTATACGTCGGCCTGCGGAAATCCTTCTCAAGCCCGGTTCGTACCGTAGCGGCTCTGGAGCCCAAAAAACAAACTAAGTAATCAACGAAAAAGCAAACAGACCGAACGTCTGGAACGGCCCGGCTTTGATTGGGAGTGAAGTACTACGCTATGAAAATCGATAATCACTACAGCTGGTTCTATTACCGAATGCGGACAATGTCGGTGCCGGAGGTTCTGTTTCGGGTGCAACAGTATGCGCAGAAACAGGTCGATAAGCAGCGCACCGGCTGGCAAACCTCCGCCAGTGTCGCGTCGTTACCGAAAGCCCTTTTTCCGGTCGCATCGGTCAGCGTACCGAACTGGTGTATGATTCAGAACATTTTTGAACACCGGCTCGACTTCAGTCAGCCCATCGACTGGCACCTCGATCTGGAAAGCCGGAAGCGGTTTCCGTTGACGTACTCCAAAACCATCGACATCCGGACGGGCGAGTTTGGCAGCGCCAAATACGTCTGGGAAGTAAACCGCCTGCTTTTTTTGCCCACGCTGGCCCTGCAGTACCGCGCTACCCGGAACCCCGATTACCTCCACCGGTTTGTCGCGATTGTTCAGTCGTGGGTAACTGAAAATCCGTACCTGCAGGGTGTCAACTGGTACAGCAATATTGAAGTCAACATTCGGTTGCTCAACTGGTTTGTCTGCTGGAACATTCTGGATGCGTCGGCGCTGGCCGAAACCGATTCCGCCTTCCGCCAGTTCGTCTTTTCGACCTGGTTACCAACTGTTTACCAGCATTGCGTCTATAGCCACGCGAACCCGTCGTATCACTCTTCGGCAAACAATCACCTGATTGCCGAGTATGCGGGGCTTTTCGTGGCCAGTTCGTTCTGGAAATTTCCGGAATCGGCCGGCTGGAACCAATACGCCAGAGCCGGACTCGAATGTGAAATTCAGCAGCAACATAGCGCCCTGGGAGTCAACCGGGAAGAGTCATCTGAATACATTCAGTTTGTGACGGATTTTTTCCTGATTGCCTACGTGACCGCCCTGAAAACGGAGCAGCCATTTTCGGCCGCTTTCAGCCGCCAGTTGCAGAGTATTTTCTCGTACATCGCTCATCTGCTGGACCAGAACGGAAATATCCCGCAGTATGGTGATGACGATAACGGCCGGGTGCTGTTTCTGGAAGATCGAAAACCGTTCAACAATTTCCGCTCGCTGCTCACCTCGGCGGCCGTTCTGTTCGAAGTGCCGCTTTACAAGCAGCATTCGCAGGGGTATGATTTGAAGAATCAGATTTTTTTCGGCGCCGAAGGCCGACAACGATTCGATGCCATCCGCCCGATCCGGGTGAATCTGGAAAGTCGTTTTTTTGCGAAAGAGGGCCACTTTATCCTGCGTAAAAAAGAATCGTCCGGCAACGAGATTTACCTGCATTTCGACGCTGCTCCCCTGGGCTATTTGTCCATTGCGGCACACGGTCACGCCGACGCGCTATCGTTCATCATGCACCTCGACGGACATCCTTTCTTTGTCGATTCAGGAACATATACCTACCACACCGATTCAGCCTGGCGTCGGTATTTTGTCAGCACGCGGGCGCACAATACCGTCTGCATCGACGGCCAGAATCAGGCGTTTCAGGCCGGGGATCTGCTCTGGCTGGAACATTACCAGACGGTTGTCAAAAAAGCTCAGAACACGCAGGATGTCGATGAAGTTGTCGCCACCCATACCGGCTACGAGCGGCTGGGGTGCGAACACGAAAGAGGCATCCGGTTTCTGAAAAAACAGGAACAGATCATCATCACCGACCAACTCACTAACCGGCAGCGAAAAAACCGCCTGGTCGAAGTGCTGTTCCATCTGTCGCCCGCGATTCAGATTGTCAAAGTGAGTTTAAACCAGTTCCACCTCACCCACCCTGCCCTCAAGCGCTCGGTTTTGCTCACGATCGATCCGGCCCTGCAGGTCAGCGAGGTGCGCGGGCAAACAGAGCCGGTCAAGCTCGGCTGGTATTCCAGCCGGTTTTATCACAAAGAGCCCACGACGACGATTAGTGGTCGCTTAACGCTGGCGGGAAAAACCGCCATTAACCTGCATCATCAACTATGTATTCAATCTTAAATCTACCAATACTATGAATATCAGCATTTTCGGCTTGGGGTATGTGGGCTGCGTCAGTTTGGGCTGTCTGGCGAAAAATGGGCACACGGTAGTGGGTGTAGACATCAATACGACCAAGGTCAATCAGATTAACAGCGGCCGGGCGACCATCGTCGAAAAAGACATTGACACCATTATTGCCGAACAATTTGAGCAGGGACGCATTCGGGCGAGTTCGAGTTATTACATGGCCGTGATGGAAACCGATCTGTCCATCATTGCCGTCGGAACGCCGTCGACCGAAAAAGGTCACCTGAACCTAAGCTACCTTTTCAGCCTGGCCGACCGGATCGGCAATGTGCTGCAGGAAAAAGATTCGTTCCACGTACTGGCCATCCGTTCGACGGTGATGCCGGGCACCTGCGAACAGATTGCCGCCCGCATTGAGTCTAAAACCGGTAAAGTCCGGAACGTCGATTTTGCCGTGGTCAGTAATCCCGAATTTCTGCGGGAAGGTACCGCCGTCCACGACTACTACAATCCGCCATTGACTATCATCGGCACCGAGTCGGAAAAAGCCGAAGCCATTCTCCGAAGCATTTACGAAGAATTACCGGGCCAGATCGTGGTGACATCCACCAAAACGGCGGAGATCATGAAGTTCGTGAACAACACGTTTCACGCCATGAAAATCTCGTTCGCCAACGAAGTGGGCAATATTTGCTCGTCGCTGAGCATTGATTCGCATCAGGTTATGAATATTCTCTGCCAGGATACGCAGCTGAACATTTCGGATTATTACCTGAAACCGGGTTTTGCCTACGGCGGTTCGTGTTTACCCAAAGACCTGAAGGGGCTTCAGATGCTCGCGCACGACCTGTACCTGCAGGTGCCGCTGATCAACAGCATCAACCAGACTAACGAAATCCAGAAACAACGGGCCATTGCCCTGCTGATGAAATACAGCCACCGCAAGATCGGTTTTCTGGGCATCGGTTTTAAAGCCGGTACGGACGATCTCCGCAACAGCCCGGCGGTCGAGCTGGTGGAGTCGCTGATGGGCCGCGGATTTGCGGTAAAAGTCTACGACCGGAATATTCAGATTTCCAAATTAACCGGCGCCAACAAGGAGTTTATCGACCAGCGGATTCCGCACCTGGCCCAGTGCATGGCCGAGGAAGGGCGCGAATTGCTCGACTGGAGCGATGTGCTGGTCATCTGTACTAAGGAAAATGAGTTTACGACGCTTATGAGTAGTGCGTATGGCAAAACCGTCATCGACCTGGTCAACCTGCCTTTCGACAATCATTCCAGCAATCAGTATTTCGGAATCAACTGGTCGTCAGGCGCGGAAGCGTCCCGGGCGCCGGTGCTGTCCTACAGCTAACGAACCGTTCGCATGAAAACGAAGTCACCAAATTTCGTCGGCAAACACATTTTGATGATCGTTGAAAACCTCGCCGTTCCGTTCGACAGCCGGGTTTGGCAGGAAGCCACGGCCTTGCGGCAGAGTGGCGCGGAGGTGAGCATCATTTGCCCGACCATGAAGGGCTACACCAAACGCTACGAATGCCTGGAAGGAATTGAAATTTACCGGCATTCGCTGGCCACGGAAGGCGACGGCGCGCTGGGCTATCTCTTCGAATACGGATCGGCATTGTTCTGGTGGTTTTACCTGAGCCTGCGGATCTATTTCCGAAAACCGTTCCAAGTCATTCACGGCTGCAACCCGCCGGATCTGATTTTTATCGTTGCGCTGCCGTTCAAATTGTTCGGGGTCAAATACGTTTTCGATCACCACGACGCCAATCCGGAGCTGTTTATTGCCAAATTCGGCCGCAAAGGTTTTTTCTACCACCTGATGGTCTGGCTCGAACGGGCCACGTTCAGCGTCGCCGATTACAGCATAGCCACCAACCAGTCCTACCGGGAAATTGCCCTCAAACGGGGCGGCATGCGCCCGGAAAAAGTGGCCGTCGTCCGGAGCGGTCCCAACCTCGACCGAATGAAAATCCGGCCCGCCAACAAGGTTCACAAAAAAGGCCGGGCTTATCTCGTCGGCTATCTGGGAACGATCGGAGAACAGGAAGGGATCGATTTGCTGCTGGATGCCGCCAAACAGATTACCGCCGTCCGGCAGGATGTTCAATTCGCGATCATCGGCGCAGGTACCAGCCTGGAAGCCATGAAGGCGCTGTCGGTTCAGATGAATTTGCAGAACTACGTGACTTTCTACGGCCGACTGCCCGACGATCAGATGCTGGATATCCTGAATACCGCCGACGTCTGCGTCAATCCCGACCGGCCGACCGAGATGAATGACATATCCACGATGAACAAGATCATGGAATACATGGCCCTCAAAAAACCGATCGTACAATTCGACTTAAAGGAAGGGCGCTTCTCGGCTCAGGACGCTTCGCTGTATGCCGATCACACAAAACCGGATGATTTCGCGCAGAAAATCCTGGAATTGATCAACAGCAAACCCCTGCGGGTTCAGATGGGCGAATATGGCTACCACCAGGTTGTCAATCAGCTTTCGTGGACCTACGAACGTAAAAAACTACTGACTCTTTACCATAACGTGTTGGCTTTCAATCAGCGTCAATCTATGCTAGTCTCTGTACTCAAACTGTTTTCTCCGCCCTCGAGGGCCGGCAAGGCAGTCTCAAAAATGTAAGAATTATGTGCGGTATTCTGGGGGGTGTCAACATCTTCATCACTGAAAAACAGCTTGACATGATTAGCCATCGCGGGCCGGATGGGTATGGATTGGAAGAACTGCTGGTTCACAACAATCCGGTTTACTTAGGCCATCGGCGGTTGTCTATCGTTGATTTGAGTCCGGCGGGCGCGCAGCCGATGCGCTCGTCCTGTGGTCGGTATCATCTATTGTTTAATGGCGAAATCTACAATCATCAGGCGCTCAGGCAGGAATTAACCGATGTCGAGTTTCGGGGACATTCGGACACGGAGACGGTTTTGTATTACCTGATCCGGTTTGGCATGGAGGGCGTCAAAGCGTTTAACGGCATTTTTAGCATTGCTTTTCTGGATGTTTACGAAGGCAAAATCTGGCTCGTCCGCGACCGGTTTGGCGTAAAACCGCTGTATTATCACCAACGGGGTCGTCAGCTTATTTTTTCCTCCGAAATTCGGCCCATTGCCGACTCGGTGTCGCTTTCACTGAATCGGGAAGCGCTGGCGGTTTTGCTGCGGTTGCGCTACAATCCTTCGCCCGACACCTTATACAATGAAATCAATAAGTTGCGGCCGGGTCATATTGCCGAGTTCGATATTCGCAAAAGCACCTTCACGGTTTCGCCTTTCAATCAACGAAAACCCCGGCCCGCCTTGTCGATTTCGTTTGAAGAAGCCGTTGAGGAATACGGCCGATTGGTGGAAAATGCGATAAAAAACCAGTTGATGTCGGATGTAGAAGTTGGGGTTTTGCTGAGTGGCGGAATTGATTCGGCGATTGTCGCCCATTTTGCGGCTAAACATTATCCCCGAAAACTGAAGGCATTCACGGTCGGTTACCCGGGAAAAACCCCGCAAAACGAGATTGAGCAGTCGCAGTATACGGCCCGGCAACTCAACATCGAGCATTTTACGACCCTTTTGTCCGAAGATGATTTTCAGCGGAATGTATCGCGCACGGTCGGTATTATTGAAGAACCTTCTGCTACGACGTCCATCCTCCCGATGTTCCGCCTGTGCGGGATGGCCTCCCGCCATGTCAAAGTGGTGCTGACGGGCCAGGGGGCCGACGAACCGCTGGGCGGTTATTTCCGCTACCAGAACGAGCTGCTTTACGAGAAATTACCCCTGCCCAACCTGTTGTCGAAATGGCTGTCGAAGGTACCCGCGCTGACAAAACGGGAAGAAACCCGCCGGGCGCTGATGGCCTGGCGCGAGCCCGACATCGTTAAACGGTTCGACGAATCCTACGCCGTTTTCACCAACGAGGAAATCGAGCGGCTGACGGGCATCACCAAATCCCGGTCGCAGGACTACATCCGGTATTCGTACGATCTGATGCAGGGCAGTACGAATGTGCCGGTGGAAGCCATGATGCAAAACGACCTGATCATGAATCTGTCCGACGACCTGCTCAACTATACCGACAAGCTTTCCATGAATTTTGGCCTGGAAGCCCGGGTTCCGTTTCTGGACAACGATCTGGTCGATTTTCTGAGCCTCCTTCCCCGCGAATACAAACTGAGCCTGGGACGCACCAAGATCATCCATAAAGCATTTGCCCACTCGATTTTAAAAGACACGATCATCAATCGCCGGAAAAACGGCTTTGAATCACCTACCCAGAAATGGCTCAAAGGCGCATCCGGAAGTACATTTCGCGAATTGCTGGTAAAACCCCAAACCGCCTTCAGCCAGGTCATCAACACCAAGGCCGTTGATCAGCTTTTCGCGTATCACCAGCAGGGTGGCTACAGCCGTGAAAAGCAGCTCTTTACCCTATTGTCAATCTATTGTTGGATGGAAAAACAGTACTCATCAGCCATCACCACGGTATAAAGCAATCCGTGAATATTCCAAAAGCCATTCTATCATTCCGAATCAACCATTTGTCCACCATGCTGACCTATCACGATAGCGAAATCGGCGAACTATACCAGGAAGAATATGTTCCCGTTCAAACCGCCAACACCGTTGGTAAGAGAGTTTTTGATTTGATTGTTGCCAGCCTGGTTATTATACTGTTTCTTAGCTGGTTGCTCCCACTCTTTGGCTTGCTGATAAAATTATCTTCGCCCGGACCGATGTTTTACACGCAGGTGCGGACCGGACATAAAAACCGCCCGTTCCTTTGTTTCAAGTTACGGACAATGGTTGACAGCGATTCGAACGAATTCCAGCAGGCGGTTCCGAATGACCCCCGCATAACGCCCGTCGGCAAATGGATGAGGAAGCGAAATTTTGATGAACTGCCGCAGTTTTTCAACGTTCTCCGGGGCGAAATGAGCATTGTTGGACCCCGGCCACACGCCATCATGCACGACTCTGACTATTGGCTTCTGTTGCCCGACTACCACAAACGGTATTCGATTGTTCCGGGAATTACGGGGCTTGCGCAGGCTCGCGGTGCGCGGGGACTGACCGACAGTTGTTTAAAAATGCAGCACCGTTTGCGTTATGACCTCTTCTATATCAAAAAGAGATCGTTTCTCCTCGACGCTCGGATATTCTGGTGGACGCTTGTCGCGATGTGTAAAGGGGATAAAAATGCAGGGTAGCAATCTGAAAACGGCAAGTTGTCAGGCAGCTTTCCAAGTTGCCTGACTTCTCAGTCTTCACTCAGTTTGAAAATTTCGTAGGCTTCCAAATGATGTTCCTGCGCATACTGATCTGCCTTTTCTTCGGTTTCAAACCAGTGGAGCAAACCGGACACATCTCGCACAATCTCGGGACTATCGGTAGAAGGGTTTTTAATAATGATGTACATACTATAAAAATATTAATGTAACTAAGGGGTAGGGAAAGGAAGAAATATCACCATAAAATACTAATCGACCAGTATAAATGGACCTCCAAATATAGTGAATCACTGAAAAATTATACTCTAGATAAAATGAAAAGAACCATTTTACCAAATTAAATTTATAAAATGGTACGCACGTTGATGAAGCCGGTACGTTTCAAAATACAGAAATGTGAACTCCATTGGTCAGTAAAGACCAATGAAAATCCAATAACCTGCTTTTCGAGGTAGTTATTATAATAAGCTGGTGTAGAAAAATGAACGGGTCTGTAAAGCAGTGCACATCAAAACCGGTTATCCGGTTTTGATGTGCATTTTCAATATTAATAACGCAATTTAACTTTAATTAGAATCATTCCGAAATACCTGCACTTATTCCTTCTTCGGATTTTTGGGTTCTTCCTTTTTAAATATGTTATAATCCCTGAGTTTGTTTTCCACGGCAAACTTGAGTGCTTCCTCATAGGATTCAAAATAATGAATCCATCCGTTTGGATTTGTGGTTAATGCAACGTCTTTGATCGTGACATCGTATAGTATAATATACAAAGCCATAAATTATGATGTAAATGAAGTAGAAAGTCAGATTTAAATTGGCCTCTTCCCAAGTCTTTCCGGGAATAAGTTTGGCTTGAGATTAAGTCGCCTGTTGATTGTATATCGGCGTCATAAACTACAATGTCCGGGAAGTTTTTAATAAACTACTTTATCAACCAGACATCCACCGCTCGGAAGGTTTCGCACAATCCTGGCTATCTATCCGCCATCGATCTGTACGCTATGCGTATGGTAAATCTGTCGATTTAGTTTGATTTTTTAGCACTAAAATAATAAATAATATAAAAAATCAAATCTATCAGCAGGTATTGCGTTAGTTTTCGGACTTCTTCAGTTTGGTTTTCCTGAATAAATTTCCCCAAAACTATGATTTCCATAACGTCTATACGTAAACCGATTGCCAGTAATTAGTTGGCTCTTTTGGCAAGGCTATACCTTGTTTTTAACCTTTGTAATGCAGGACGCGCAGTAGTGTCCGTATTTCGATGGTCTTCATTGTTTTCGACAGAGGGTTAAATTAGGCTGGTCTAAAGAAAAAATATACTCCAAGTACCAAAGAGAAATAAAAGACTTTATAAAACAGTAAGCCCGTCATTCAATCGTAATTATAAGACAAAAATAATACCCGAAATTTCAATCCACAAATGATCATTGCGAAAATTAGCCTATTCAATATTTGATTGTACACATTCAATCGTTTAATGAGCTTGAATCAGAATACATATAAGATAACCACATCTCAATGCCTGATAATATTTCCCAGTATTCAAATAGATAGCTTAAAAATAGAGCCATTTCGTTAAATACCAAGGAAAATAAAGATTAATTTTATAATCTGATTCGTTCCATTTGTATCTCAAAAATAATGCCGGTAAACGGCGCAAATCCTAACTGAAAGACGGCATATTTATTATTCTATTTCACTCATAAAAACCGCCAACTTTATTTCACTTCCAAAACCGCCTTCCCCACACCCGGCAGGCCATTGGTCGTTGCGCCCTCGGCAAGGACGTGAATCGTGGTGCGGGCGTCGCTCGCAAAGAACGTGACCTGTGCCTTGCCGTCGGCATCGGTTTGAATCATCGGGGCCCAGTGCAGCGTCGGGCGGTAATCCGGGCGGACGTGCTCCGGTTTGGGCTCGTCGTACCGGGGGGCATAAAACTCGCGGACAGTCCGAAAACCGGGCAAGGTCGCTACCAACGTGCCAGGGGACTTGTCTTTGCTGTAATCGTAATCCGGCGATCCGCGTTTCGTATACACGGCAATAACACCACCGCTCGCCCGACTTCCAAAAATAGTGGCCGCAGCACCTTTTAAAACATCGATGTAGTCCACATCATACACCGAAAGAGTAAGTACCGCGTCTTTGGAAACCGGTACACCATCGATCGTGAACAGCGGTTCAACGACGCCCGCAAAATTGGCCGAACCGCGAATCTGGACGGTCGGATTCATGGGACTTCCCGATATATTGACACCCGCAATCCGGCCCTGCAGCATCTGCAGCACCGATTGAGCACCGCCCGTCATGGTCTGATCCACTTTCAGGGTATTGCTGGCCTGGCCGTAAATTTTCCGGGAATCCGTCGGCGCTTCCTTTTTTTTACGAATCGTCACTTCCTTCAGCATTATCTCCCGGTTCCGCCGGATCTGGCGTTCGATATCCAGGTATTCCTTCGCCCGTTTCAGGTAATCAGCCAATTCATCGCGCTGAAAAACAATCGGCTTATACGGTATTTGTGTCCAGGTAACCGTCGGACTGGCGAGATTTTCAAGTGAAATTTCCAGATTTCGGTTGTTCTTGCCCATCACCGCCTGAATCATCACCCGGGTTGAATCGCTGTAATCCAGACCGTTGACGCTGAACTGCCCGTTTTCGTCCGATTCGCCCGACAGTATGTTCTGCGTGCTGTCCCGGCGCATTAGCATAAACGTCAGTGCCACCGTACCAGGGGCTTTCTGGTTGGGCCGCACGACTTTCCCTGCCAAAACCAACCCCTGTTCAACCAGGTGTTTCGGTGCCGGATACGTATCCTGCAACACATCTTTCCAGACAAACCGGCGCCAGCCCTGCGTCATCATCAGTACATCCAGGTCGGAAAGCCGCTCGTTGTTCGCCGGATCGAAATAATAACCGGGTTGCTCGATAACCCCTTTGAGATCCGAACTCAGCAGCAGGTAAGACGCCAGACTGGCCGCGTATGGTTCTTTTTCCAGCACCTGGTGAGCGTCGGTTGCCGCCAGCGAAAGATTGGTCCGAACCGGTTTTCCCGACGCATCCGATACGGTAATGTCCAGTTGAATTTTTTCGCGCGGACTAAAGACCGCTTTCGACGGTTTCAGATGAACGGTCAGGCGGTTATTTCGTTCGGAAAAAACCAGTCGCTCGCCCACCGGCTGGTTGGTTTCGTCGAACAGCGTAATCTGCGCGATACCTTCCGGAAACAACTGCCGGGGAATCTGAAGAACAACCGATTTTTTGCTCACATCGCCCTGCGCAATCTGAATGCTTACTCCGCGCGACTGCGCAATTACCGTAAACCGCCCCTGCGTGCTGGAGGGTTTATTATTCCGAATATACACCCGCACATTATCCCGGTTGGTAATGTTGTCGACCAGCAACACGTAGCCTTCCGGCCGGGCGTCCGGAATCGGAAACTTGTGCGTGCTGCCGTCGTCCAGTTTCACAAAAGCCGTGTAGTGCTGCCCCGTTTCCGGCGTCATGGAAAAATAACCCATGCCCAGGTGTTTGGTCGAAAAACCGGTAACCGTGTCTCCCGCCGAACTCAGGACAAAACCGGAGGCTGTCAGCCCCTTTCCCGCCGGGCTCACGGTTTTGAACGCTATCCGCCCTTCCATGCCGTTCACCAGTTGGCCCCCTTCCGGAAAAAACTGGACATCCGGCCGAGCCGTCAGCGGTTTGTCATTGCCCAGTTGCGCCGGTTCCGAATCCGTGTGCAAAATCGTGAGCGGTTTGGTGAAGAAATAATCTTCCGCAAAATTACGCATCCAGCCCGTATACGCCCGCAGGACGTACCCGCCAGCGGCCAGCGAATCGCCCAGGGCAATATCGCCGACGGCGTAACCGTTTTCCGCTCGCAGGATGCGATGAACCACGACTTTCCGGCTTTCGAGTTGCAGCAAATCAACGTACAGCACCTTGCTGATCGAATCGGCCAGATGTTCGGGACCATCGAACAGATAGCCTTTCATCCAGACCGTTTCGCCAACGGTATAATACGGTTTGTCGGTCTGAACGTATACTTTTTCTTTCGGATAGGCAGTATGATACGCCCGGAACCGATCAAATAACCGGGTCGGAAAATCGTCGGCGACAAAACCGAGCGCCAGTAAAACCGGTACGACGACCATTCCGCCCAAACGCCGAAACGAAACAAGTAGTAGATTCATTTAGTAGTTTTTCAAAATAATATGGTAAAAAAACAAATACTCGCCTATAAATTAGCAATCTGTATGGCTAGTACCCCAAAAAATGATAAACCCGACCCGCAAAACTGCACTCGTCGTTGGAGCAACCGGACTAATCGGTAACCTGCTGACGCATCGCCTTGTTGATTCGCCGGCTTACGAAAAAGTGAAAGTCCTGGTTCGTCATTCGCTGGGTTGGCAACACCCTCATTTACAGGAAATTCAATACGACTTCGATCATCCCAACGGTTTGCTGGTGCAGGCCGACGATGTTTTCTGCTGCCTCGGCACAACCATGAAAAAAGCCGGTTCGAAAGAGGCTTTCCAGAAAGTGGACTATCAATATCCCTTAGACGTTGCAAAACGGGCTTTGGTCAACCGGGCGAAGCAATTTTTATTGGTTTCATCGATGGGCGCCAATCCCAGCTCTTCGTTTTTCTACAACCGCGTCAAGGGTGAACTGGAGCGCGATCTGACGGCTTTAAACTATCCGGCCCTCCTGATCTTCCGGCCTTCGCTCCTGCTCGGCGAACGCAAAGAATACCGGCTGGGCGAACGCATCGGCGAAGGACTGATGAAGCTGTTCAACCCCTTGATTCCGGCCCGATACAAGGGCGTTCAGGGCACAAGTGTGGCCAACGCCATGCTCCAGAAAGCCCAGCGGGGATTGGCGGGAACGCATATTTTCGAATCGGATCAGTTGCAGCCTTTCTAAACCGATGTACACACCTTCTCTGATTCGCTATGGCCAACAGGAGCCGCTGGCGGAACCCCGAATTCTCCGCGCCGGTCCGCTGACGATGCTGTATGAACGCGGTTTTCTCCGGTATATCCGGCTCGGCGACCACGAAGTACTGCGCATGATTTACCACGCCGTTCGCGATCATAACTGGGCCACAGCCACCTGCGAAATCGAGGATGAAACCGTGGAGCAACGCGACGATTCGTTCCACATTCGCTACCAGTGCGTGTGCCGGAACGCAACGATCCACCTGCGCTGGCGCTGCGAAATCACCGGCGATTCGGACGGGACGATTCAGTTTAACATCAACGGCGAAGCACTGGCCGACTTTCAGCGAAACCGGGCCGGTTTTTGCATTCTGCACCCGATTCCGGAATGCGCCGGCCAGGCCTGCACCCTCACCCACCCCGACGGCAGCCAGTCGGTCGCTGCCTTTCCAACGGCCATCAGCCCGCACCAGCCTTTTCTGAACATTCGGGAAATGCAGTGGCCCATTTCAAAAGAGGGCGCTGCGGTTTTGTGGTTCGTAGGCGATGTGTTTGAAAGTGAAGACCAGCGCAACTGGACGGATGCTTCGTATAAAACGTATTGCACGCCGTTGGCAAAACCGTTTCCGGTGACGTTAAAAACCGGTGACAAAATTGAACAATCGGTCGAACTGCGACTGATCGGCCCGGTTTCCAATCCGCTGGATTTCCACACCAAACCGGACGAAACGCTCGTTTCGTTTGGATCGTCAACCCTGCCATTACCCGCCATCGGCCTGGGGAGCAATGCGGAAGTCCTGACCGATTCGGTGGTTGGTTTGCTTAAAGAGGCCGGTTTTCACCACCTCCGCGTCGAGGTTGATTTCCAGCAACCGGATTGGGCCGAAACCGTTCACAAAGCTGTTGATGATGCGGTTTTGCTGGGTGTAAAGTTGGAACTAGTGCTGCTGTTCAACCAACTGGCGAATTACGAACTCTACCGGTTTCTGAAAGAACCGGTCGAGCCGTCGCTGGTTTACTCCGTTACGATTCTCAGTAATTTCGCCAAATCGACTCCGCCGACCCTCGTCGAGCAGGTGGTGTCGCCACTTCGTCAGGCGTTTCCGGATGCGCTGGTGGGCGTCGGAACCAACGCCTTTTTCGTGGCCGTAAACCGGCAAACCCCTCCGCTCCAAACCGTCGATTTCATCAGTTATGCCATCAGCCCACAGGCCCACGCCATTGATCACCTGACGTTGATGGAGAATACGGCGGCCCAGGCCGACACGGTTCGGGACGCCCGCCATTGGACGCCGAAGGTTCACCTCTCACCCGTTACGCTACGCCCGCGTTTCAATCCCGATGCGAAAGGTAACGATCCCAAACCGGCCACGGTTCAGATGCCTTTCTCCGTCGATCCACGGCAAATGTCGCTGATGGGAGCCGCCTGGACGGTCGCCAGCCTGAAAAACCTGATCCAGGCCAGAGCTCATTCGCTGACGTATTATGAAACCGCTGGTGAACAGGGCCTTGTGCAGGGCGAAAAACCGTCGGCTTATCCCAACCAGTTCGTTGCGGAACCCGGTACGGTTTTCCCCCTCTATTGGGTATTTCAGATTCTGAACGGTTTTCGGCACGGTCACGTCATTCCAACCGCCAGCAGCCAGCCGTTGAAAGTGGAAGCGTTGTTGCTGCAAAATGACCAGAGTAAGGTGCTGATTCTTGCCAACCAGACCAACGAATTTCAGGCGGTTTCCGTACCGATTCACCAGCCAGCTGATCAGTGGGTGCTGGACGAAACCTCAATTCCCAAAGCCAATGCGGCTCCCGCTTCCTTCTGGGACGAAATCGTGCAGAATCGGGTGCCGATTGACAATGAAAATCTTCGGGTCGAATTAACGCCCTATGCAACCGCTTTTCTGGAGTGGGAAGCCTAGAAGGCATTCACAATTTCCTCCAGCGAAACGCCCAGTTTCTGGCGGGCAATGGCGTCCAGGTGCGTTTCATCGCCCTGAATGTGCAGGGTTGTATGCGTGTGCACCAGCCGACCACGGGGTTGCAAGGCAGCTGCGGGTGAAGAACTTTCCAGTTCATAAAACCGCCCCATTTGCGGCTGACCCGGTTTCATCGGCCCGTCGTTGTACGAGTTGGCCACGTCGCCCGCATACGGTTCCTGCTGGATTTCCCAGGCCGAATTGACGTACTCCCGGTTTTTCGGATCGAACGTAAACGTCACCAGCGTGAGTGTTTGCGAACCGGGATCGTAGCTGCCGAGCCAGTTTTTAGCGCGGGCGGGCGGCACACCAATTTTGCCACGTTCGTTGGCATCCGCTTTGAAAAAAGCCACACTGTCTTTCTGCACCAGCCGCGACGCCGGTACTTTCCCAAAATAGCTGTCGTTGATGGCTTGACCTTTTCCGGGCTGAAACGGCACCACAATGGTGGCTTCCGGCGACGCGTTGTACATGCCCAGAATCCAGATCGACAGCAGGCCTTTTTCCTTCGTCCAGGGATCTTTTCCTTTGTTAATCAGTGTATTGACCGATTCCACACCGATTACTTTCAGGGCGTTACTTAACGATTCGCCCGTTGCTCCCAGCACCTCGCGGACCTGTTTCGAACTCAACAGATGGATTTCCCGTTCAACACCCACGTTAAACTTCGTTCCGGAGTAATTCACCAGTTCAAAGTCTTTCGTGAACCGCGCCGAGCGGTTATCTTTCGACGCCAGGGCGAACGGTTCCGAGTCGATAGGCGCAGGCGTTTGCCAGTTATCGCCGTTGAAGGCAGCGCCCGGTTTGAAATAAATGGCAAACTGACCACCCTCGGGGCCGAGCCAGAAGCGGTCTTCCCCGCCAAACGCGTTCATGTGCGGGCCTAATTTGCCGGATTCAATCAGTCCACGGTTGATCCAGCCGTAGCTCGTCTGGCCATCGGCCGTGCTGGTCATAATGCGGCCCTGATACGCGGGACAGATCAAAACCTGCGCTTTGCCGTCCTGTAATGTTACTAAATCGGTGTGGTATTTTTGAAGAAAAGCTGCGTCGGCGGCAAATGGATTCATTTGGGTTGTGTCGGTTTGGGAAGTTTTATCGTCAGTAGATGAGGTCGATTGGCAGGCCAGCGCACCCGCCAGAAAGGGTAAAATCACCCAAAAACTCATTTTTTTCATAATTTGGCTTAGGATTCGTCAGAATTTCCCGAAATTTAACCACATCTTTTTCACTTCCCGAAAACCGAATAAATCTTTCTGTAATCATGAACCTCGTTACTCGTATTCGTCCGGCTGATTATCAGGATGTTGGAAGGCTTTATCGTTTTATTTGCGAACTGGAAGAAGCTGATCTCAATGCGTCGGCCTTCCGGGCGATTTTCCAGCGAAACCTCACCGATCGGCGGGTGCACTACCTGGTGGCCGAGGTGGACAATGAAGTGGTGGGTTTCATCAGCTGTCACGTTCAGTACCTGCTCCATCATACCGGCAAAGTGGGTGAAATTCAGGAGTTGTACGTTATGCCGGAATACCGCAACCAGCAGATCGGTCGGCAGCTCGTGGCAGCTCTCGAGCAATTGGCTTCCGAACACGGTTTTGTGAATCTGGAAGTAACGGCGAATCAGAAACGGACGCATACGCACCGGTTTTACCAGCAACTGACGTTCCGCCCGTCGCATTTCAAATTTGTGAAGGAGGTTCAGTAGGCTTGGCTATTTTCCTTTCTTTAAACTTAATAGCGTTGGTTTACGTTTCGATTTTATTGGCCGGCAAGTTGCCGGTCATCTAATTTTATGAATGGTAAGTAAAAGCCGGAAATCTGGGACCTGTTCATAATCGATTCTAATTCAAATTTTATTCTGACTGAGATGGCAACTATTACAAAAAGCGCCAAAGACCTCTTTGATAAGATGGCCGAGGACAAGAAAAAGTTAAAGGCTTATCTCGAAAGTGGAGACGAATCCAAGAAGCCCGTCGGGGGCAAATTCTTCAAACCCTCAACCTTATCCGCTAAGAGAAGCTGAAGACGGTTTCTATTTTACGACGGACGAGGGTATCAATTACTACTTACAGCTTAAATTTCGGGACGGCTATTTCGACGCAGCATCATTCTCAGATGATGTAGCCGAATTTTCTATTGTCCCGATTGGCCAGAAAGTCGGTCGCAAAAGAGACAGTAGAATTATGGCGACTATTGTCGAAATGTTCAATGCGGCATTTTTCGACAAGCCCAATCTGATCGTCATTTATATTTGTAGCCTGGAAAATAACCAGGAAATACTTCGGGAATATCTGTTTACGAAGTGGTTTCGGCAAAATAGTAAAGGGTTTGTTAAAATAGACTTTAACCGCCAGGAGAAAAGGCAGTACGCTTCCGTCATCTTTCAGGAAAATCATCCATACCGAGACGAAATAATTGAAATCTTTACTGAGATAAATAATAAATAAGTACTCTGCGATCCCTTATTCCCGTTTCGAAAAGTAATCATTCACGTCTTTATAGCCTTCCTTGACGGTTTTTGTACGGGTCGAAATGCGGTATTGGCTGAACAGGTCGCCGTATTCGCGGGCGGCTTTTTGTCCGGCGGCATCGTTATCGAAGTAAAAGCAGATTTCAAACCGCCGAAACTGTTTCATCCACTCCCGTTTGAACATCGTTGCGCTGCCCAGACTCACGGCGGGCATGCCTTCCTGCATCAGCGTCATGCAATCAAAAGCGCCTTCGGTCAGATAAAGCGTCTGACCGGTTTTGATAAGATCCATCACATCGGCGTTGAATAACTCCACGGGTACGCCACTCAGAAACTGATACCGCGATACGGTTTCGGACGCATTTCGGATCACGCGCCCCTGCAAAAAAACGACGCGGCCTTTCCGGTAATATGGAATGATGATCGGATGGCGGTAGAAAATCAAGTTTCCTTTTTCGTTGAACAAACCGCATTCCTGCAAATCCAGCAAATTGTATTTTCGCCGTAATTGCGACTGGGCGTCCGAATAGTCGTTCACCGTAAAAATGCGAAATTTTCGTAAGGTCGTTTCGGTAAATCCACGCGTCAAGAGATATTCCCAGGCTTCCGTTTTGACCTCGCTGGCGGGTTGCGCTTCACAAATCCGCTGAAATTCCTCGTAAATATCGCTGTACAACGGTTTGTAAACATACGCGCTGGTATCTGAAGGCAACGCCATTTTCTCCGGTTTGGCCAAAACCGCCGACTGTATTTTTTTTAGTTGCCCGCGCTTGTACAAATCCGGCTGGTATTCGGGCAAATAATTAAAAGCCAGTTCGTGCATGGCGGGCGTATAGTCCAGCCCGGCAACGCCCGCGTAGAAGCTGATAACATCGCCGTGTTTGCCACATCCGAAGCAGTGGTAGGTATTGTTCTGCGGATAAATGACGAGCGAGGGCGTTTTCTCGGCGTGGAACGGACAGATGATCTTGCGGTTTTCGTGCAGTTCGTACCCCAAATCCGTTACAACACGGACAATGTCGATCGTACGGGCCAGTGACAATAAATCCATCGAGCCAGTTATTTAGTACCGCATAATACCAAAAAAACCGGACATCTGAGCTATAGCCCAGATGTCCGGTTTTTTGGTTAGAAGAAAGACGATAGACCCGTTTTCAAACAGAAGTCTTTTGTCTCTTGTCTAACTTCTCTTGTCTTATAAAACTCAATTCAGGAAGCTCAACCGCAGTTCGGCGAGTTTGTTCCGGATGGAAGCATCAACCTGACGGTCGCCAATGCGAAGGATGTAACCGCCGATCAGTTTCGGGTCAATGATTTCTTCCAGTTCGATCTGCTTGCCTGTCGAGTCGGCCACCACACGGGTAAATTGCTTCCGAAGCTCTTCCGTCAGCGGCTGCGTCGTCACAACCTGTACTTTCTGGATGCCTTTCAGGTCATTGTACTGCCGAACGTATTCGTTGGCCACGCTGTCCATGATACCTTCCCGGTTTTTCTTCGAAATGATATTGAAGATGGAGAACGACAACGGATCAACGCGGTTTTCAAAAACCGCCCGCAACACGTTCAGTTTCTTTTCATGCCGCAGAATCGGGCTTTTCAGGGCCAGCATCAGGTCACGGTTTTTGCGAACCACATCCCTGAAAAACATCATGTCTTTGTATACCTCTTCGACCTTGTCTTTTTCCTTCGCCAGGTCGATCAAGGATTTTGCGTATCGGAATGCAACTGTAGATTCTGCCATCTTAATAGGTAAGAATTAAGAGTTAAGACAAACCAATGCAGGTTAAGAGTGGCATACGTCAGCCAACTCATAACTCTTAACCGCACGGGCGGCCCCGTCATAACTCTTAGCTTAATTTAATCGTGCTTCTGCTACCAGACCTTTAACCAACTCTTCCTGCGATTTCTTATCGCTCAGCTCTCTTTTCAGTACCTTTTCGGCAATGTCGAGCGACAATTCGATCACTTCGCGTTTTACTTCGGCCACCATTGCCTGACGCTCGGTCTGCAACTCTTCGCGGGCTTTCACAATAATGCGGTTGCCTTCTTCGGTCGCTTTATCGCGGGCTTCGGCAATAACGCGGTCGGCGGTTTCTTTGGCGCCCCGCAAAATGGCGTCGCGTTCGGCACGGGCTTCGGCCAGCAGTTTCTGGTTGTCCGATTGCAGCTTGGCCATTTCGATCCGGGTTTTTTCGGCCATATCCAGGGCTTTCTGGATATCGTCTTCCCGCTCTTTCAGACTTTCCGTAATCGGTTTCCAGGCAAATTTTGACAGGATGAAATACAGCAGCCCGAAAACGAGCACCATCCAGAATAACAACCCAATGTCAGGAATCAGCAGATCCATTGTCTAACGAAATTTGGATATATGAATAGGATAATTCGAAGTTAGTTGAAAGCAGCCCGTCGGCTGGCTAATCCAGATCGACGGGCTTTTTCCAGTTTTGCGGAGCGGTATGCCAACGCCTAATGCAATTGGCGGCTCCTGTGCGGATTGCTGGTTAGCCCAGGGAAATCAGCAGACAGATAACGGCTGCGAACAGAGCCACGGCCTCGATCAAAGCCGCGATGATCAACATCGCAGTCTGAATCCGACCAGCAGCTTCCGGTTGGCGGGCGATACCTTCCATCGCCGAACCACCAATACGACCAATACCCAGACCAGCACCGATAGCGGCCAGACCTGCGCCAATGGCGGCACCCATTACTGCGAAGCTACCTGTAGCTTCCAAAAGAATAGAGAGCAACATTGCAAACATGCTCGAGAAACAATTTATGGTTAAACAAAAACTAAACTTGAATTAACGGCCAACACCTACTCAATGCGCTTCGTGACCTTCGTAGCCAATTCCGTGATCGGCTTCGTGGTGGTCTTCGATCGCACTACCGATGTACATCGACGCGAGCAGGGTAAAAATGAATGCTTGCAGGAACGCAACCAGCAACTCGATCAGGTTCATGAACAGCGAGAACGCCACGATCAGCGGGCTAACGCCCCAGCCCATCCCGGTACCGCCCAGATCGTTGGCAATAAAAATCAGTCCTAACAAGCTCAGGATAATGATGTGACCCGCCGTGATGTTGGCAAATAACCGCACCATCAGCGAGAAGGGCTTCATGAAAACACCTACGATTTCGACCGGAATCATGATCGGCAGCAGCGCCACCGGAACGCCGGTCGGTTTGAAAAGGTGAGCCCAGTAATGTTTGTTTCCGCTCAGGTTGACAATCAAAAAAGTAATGACGGCCAGCGTCATCGTGATGGCAATGTTCCCGGTCAGGTTGGCACCGCCCGGTACCAGTCCCAGCAGGTTATTGAACAGAATGAAGAAAAACAGCGTCAGCAGGAACGGCAGATACTTTCCGTATTTGGGACCAATGTTCGGCTTGGCAATTTCGTCGCGAACGAACAGAATAACCGGTTCCAGGAACGATTGCAGGCCTTTGGGCGCTTTGCCCCGGTTTTTTTCGTAGCCTTTCTGAACGGAGAAAAATACAACGATCAGCAAAACCGCACTCAACAATAACGAAGCGACGTTTTTCGTAATGGAGAAATCAAGCACTTTAATCGACTTGTCGGGTTTGCCATCGGCACCGGCGCGGTAAATTTTATTGTGTTCTTTTACGTAGCCTTCGTAGGTGGCTTCGTGGGCAAAATGCGAGGACGAAAACACATCCAGACCGCGCCCTTCGGTATACAGAATAACGGGCAAAGGCAGCGTCAGACCGTGAGCAAATTCCCAGCCGTGGTCGTCTTTAATGTGGTGCATGATCATGTCGCCCACATTGAATTTTTTCTTTCCTTCCGCTGCCTCGTGGTCATGATGATCTTCATGTTGAGCGTTCACCGCAACCAACGTGCTCAGAGACAATACGATACTTAAAAAAGCTTTACGAATCAGGAGACGAAACATATGAAGTAAATGGTATGTATCACAAACCGCGTCGCAAGTTACGACTCAAAATGTAGATTTCAAAGGCTGTATAAAATATATATAGTGCAAGAAAGTTCAGAATAAACAGTTTGACACCACTGACGCCCCGTCCGAGAAAGAAGCCGACAAAGAGGAGACACAGGATAAGCCGGGCCACGAGCGTAGCCATGTAAAAAGGCACAAATTTTTCGCGATTATTCTGAAAACCAACGTCCATTAACCGGTGAATCAGGAACGAAACGCTCAGGAAGAAAATCAGCATAAACTTCCAGTACGGATGTAACCAACTGGTGGCGCCATACTGTTCGGCTACAAAAAATACAATTGCCAAGAGGGCGGTGAACCCAATACTGGGGAGCATGTCAGGGTTGTTTGGGTAAACTGCGGATAAATAGGTACAGCGAAGAACCGATCGCCAATAACGACAACACCAGCGTCCAGATCGGTTTGTGGTTGCCCTGCCACTCGTCGAGCTTGATGCCGCCCCAAACGCCCAGCCCGATGGTGGCCAGCATTTGAAAACCGATGGCGGAATACTGAACGAACGAACTGGTCCGGCGGGTCACCTTTTCGAGCGGTTTTTCCGGTTCATCGGATTTGGATTTATCGGGTTCCATGGGTCAAATCTTCGGATTTGGTGTCAGGTTTTTCGTATTTTTGTCGGCATGGCACACTTTTCGATACGGTTTTTGTGCCGGCGACGTTACTACAGTGTTGGTTGTGCGAAGGTAGAAAGCCTTCCGCCGGTTACCAAGTATCTTACTATTTTCCATGCAAGGCGGGTTTTTCAACCGATATTTTAGTGGCAGTTCGGTAACTGACCGGTTCCGGCCCTACGTCCTGTGGGCAATTATAACGGTCTGGTTCAGTGGTTGTTCGCAATACAGCCAGAAAAAATTGCCGGTTGCCTATCACAATCTGAATGCCCGTTACAATGCCTACCTGATTGCCCGCGACCGGATTCGGGAAGTGGAGCGTTACAAGCAGAGAACCTACCAGGAAAACTACAATCAGCCGCTGCCGATTCTGTTGCCGCTCGATTCGACCAAGCTGGAACCCGTGCGGGCGCAACTGGACGACGCCATCAAGAAAGCTTCGCTGGTGGCCGAACGCCATCAGAACAGCAAATGGCTGGATAACAGCTACATTTTGCTGGGAACTGCCCGGATGTACCGGCAGGATTACGCCAACGCGATGGAAGTGTTCAAGTACGTCAACACGAAGGGCGAAGGGGAAGATGAAAAGCACGAAGCCCTGATTGGCCTCATGCGGACGTATATCGAAACCGGTGATTATACGAACGGGTTGAACGTGGCCGAATACCTCCGCGCCCAGCCGCTGAACAACGCCAACACCCGGGATTATTATTTAACCAAAGCGTATCTGCACCAGAAAAAGATGGAATACGCGGTTTCGGCGGCTTTGCTGGATGCGACGTTTCCGTTTCTGAAAAAAGGCGTCACCAAAGCCCGTTTGCACCTGATTGCCGGTCAGCTATATGACCTGATTGGGAAATCGGATCAGGCCATTGCGCATTACCGCCAGGTGTTAAAAAACCGCCCGACGTATGAGCAATCGTTTTATGCCACCATTTATTCGATTCAGGGCGGTCGCACCAGCAACGAGCGGTTTAGCCGCATGCTGAACGACCGGAAAAATACCGACCTGAAAGACAAGATTTATTATACGATGGGGCTGCTGGAAGCCCGAAACGAACGCTACCCGAAAGCGATCGAATACTGGAAAAAATCCATTAAGGAAACGACAACCAACACGATCCAGATTCCGTATACGTACCAGGAAATGGGGAAACTGTATTTCGAAAAATTGCAGGATTTCCCGACCGCCAAAGCCTATTACGACAGCGCCCTGGCCTTATTACCACAGCAATCGGCCGATTACAAGGCACTGGCTGATCGGAAAGTTTTTCTGGATGAATTTGTGCAGCAGCAGCAAATTATTCAGACCGAAGATAGTTTGCAGAAACTGGCGCAGATGAATCCGGCCGCGCTCGACCGGCACCTGGAAGAAGCCATCGACCGCAAGCAGAAGCAACAGCAGGCTTTGCTGGCGAAAGCCCAGGAAATTGCGGCTCAGGCAGCAAACCGCCCCGCCACTTCCTCGGATATTCCGGCCGATCAGCGGTGGCTGCTCTACAATCCGATCCTGATTACGCAGGGAAAAACGGAGTTTATGCAGAAATGGGGCACGCGCCAGTTGGAAGACAACTGGCGCCGGAGCCAGAAAGAGTCGTCGGCGCAGCTCGCCAGTGCCGATTCACCCGCTCAGACCAATACGGCCCTGAATGCCACCGGAGCGCTGGGTACCGCGTCGGCTGAGTTATCAGCTTCGGAACGGAAATCCCAAAAAGACGCCTTGTATGCGACTATTCCGTTTACGCCGGAAGCGCTGAAACAATCCAATCAGAAACTGGAAGACGCTTATTATCGGTTGGGGAAGTTGTACAAATTTCAGTTCAATCAGCCGGACAAAGCCATTCCGACCTTTGAAACCCTGCTGACGCGCTATCCGAATACGGGTGTAAAACCGGAAGTTTATTATTTGCTGATGGTTTCGAACGATCAGTTGAACCGTCCCTCGAACTGGAAAGAAAAACTCCTGGCGGAATTCCCTACCTCCTCGTATGCCCGTCAGGTTGGCAAAACCGGGACCAGCGGTACGCATACGGCAACGGGCGAAACCGAAGCGCAGCGGGTTTACACCGAAATCTACGATTTATACAAAGCCAACAACCTGAGTGAAGCGCTCAGCCGGGCCGAAACCGCCATGAGCACCCTGACGGGCAGTTTGATCGAAGATAAAATGGCGGTTTTACGGGTGATCCTGATCGGCAAAGTCCGGGGCGTTGAGCCGTACCGCCAGGCACTTACCGAATTCATCCGCGATTATCCGACCAGTTCTTTACTTCCGAAAGTTCGGGAAATGCAGGTAGCCGCCGAACAGCCAACGGCCAAACGGAAGTAGCGTTTTTGGTTAAAATGTGTACATTTGACAAAAGCGCAAGCGTTTTATCATTTCAAGTTTAATCCCTGATTCCCCTATGTTTGAGTTACAACCGGGTTTGTATCGACGCCTGATTGCAAGACTCTGGAAGCTGACCCTGGCCGGTATTCTCCTGCTGGTTCTGTATATCGTTTCAGTAAGTTACAATTTCCTGTGGCTGTTCGGCGGAATGCCCAGCCTGAAAGCCCTCGAAAACCCGCAGAGCAATCTGGCGTCCGAAATTTACACGGAAGACGGCGTTCTGCTCAGTAAATATTACGTCGAAAACCGGACGCCGATCGAAATTTCCCAGGTTTCTCCGAATGTCATTTCCGCCCTCATGGCGACCGAAGATGCCCGGTTTGCGAAACATTCCGGAATCGACGCCCGCAGTATTTTCCGGGCCATCAACGGGGTGCTGACCGGCAGCAGCAGTTCGGGCGGGGGTAGCACGCTGACGCAGCAGGTGGCCAAAAACCTGTTTGAAACCCGAACCGAAAAATTTCGGGGCGTTCTGGGCAGCATTCCGTACGTGCGCGTGATCATCGATAAAACCAAGGAGTGGATTCTGGCCGTACGACTCGAGCGGAATTATACGAAACAGGAAATCATGATGATGTACCTGAACACGGTTTCGTTCGGGAACAACACCTTTGGCATCAAAACGGCCGCCAAAACCTACTTTAATAAAGAGCCCTGGCAACTGAGCATCGAAGAAGCCGCCATGCTGGTGGGCATGCTCCAGAACCCGTCACGGTTTAATCCGCGTCTGTACGAAGAGCGTTCGTTGTTGCGCCGGAATGTCGTTTTATTCCAGATGCGGAAATACGGTTTTCTGACCGACGACCAGTTTGCGCTTTACAAACAGAAACCAATCAAGCTGGATTTCAACATCGAAAACCAGAACACGGGCCGAGCCGCCTACTTCCGTTCGGTGATCAAGGGCGATATTCAAAAATGGATCGACGAATACAACGATGCCCATCCGGATGACGAATTAGACCTGGAAACCAGTGGTTTGAAGATTTACACGACCATCGATTCCCGACTCCAGAAATTCGCCGAAGAAGCCGTCTACGAACACATGCGCGAGCAGCAGCGAAAATTCTACGAGCACTGGCGCGGTCGGAACCCCTGGACTTACAAAGACAAAGCTGGTAAATGGCGCGAATTCCCTGGTTACATTGAAACAGCCGCCAAACGCACCCCTCGTTACATCTCTTTGAAAAAGGAGTATGGTGACGATGAAAAAGCGATCTGGGCCGAAATGCGCAAACCGGTGAAAATGAAAGTATTCGTTTACGGCGGTCGGCGAAACGAGAAGGATACCGTTATGAGCCCGCTCGATTCGATCAAATATTACAAGCGGTTTCTGAATGTCGGTTTCATGTCGATGGACCCGCGAAACGGTCACGTGAAGGCCTGGGTCGGTGGTATTAACTTCAAATACCTCAAATTCGACCACGTCAAACAGGGCAAACGCCAGCCGGGTTCAACGTTCAAGCCGTTTTTGTATCTGGCCGCGATCGACAAGAACTTCCTGACGCCCTGCGACCGGATTACCGACCAACCCGTGCGGTTTGAACCCTATGAGGACAACAATGGTCCCCGAGCCTGGGTACCCAAAAACTCAAATGGCAAATACAGTTACCAGCAATTGTCTTTGCGTCAGGCGCTGGGTCGTTCGATCAATTCGGTCAGCGCCCATCTGATCAAGCAGGCAAAATCGGCTTCAGTCGTTGAATACGCGCACAAATTGGGTATTGAAAGCGACCTGACGGCAAACCCGACATTGTGCCTGGGAACCAGCGACGTCTCGGTTTACGAAATGGTGGCGGCTTACTGCACGTTTGCCAATGCCGGTTACCGGGTTAAACCGCTGACGGTTTTGCGGATTGAGGATAAAAATGGGAATCCATTGACCAGTTTCTTCGCCGAAAATAAGCTGGTGATCAACGCCAACACCGCTTATCAAATGCTGTACCTGATGCGGGGCGCGGTGGAAGATCCCGACGGTACGTCACAGCGGCTGCGCACCCAGTATAAACTGCTGGAAGGCGGCAACGAAATTGCGGCCAAAACCGGTACAACCTCCAGCTATTCCGACGGCTGGTTCATGGGCATGACCCAAAATCTGGTGTCGGGACTCTGGGTTGGTGGCGACGACCGCAGCATTCACTTTCGCGATATGGCGTTGGGGCAGGGCGCTCGGGTGGCCATGCCGGCCTGGGGCATGTACATGCAGAAGGTCTACGCTGATCCGACGCTGCGACGCTCCCACCCGAAAGTGCCCTTCCGAAAACCCGACGGTTTTAACCTCTCCCTGGATTGTGGCGGTTACGCGATCGATTCCAGTCAGCGTTACATCCCACCGAAGGTGGTCGAATCGGACGAAGAAGAAATTTTGAATTGATGGATGAGACGTTAGGTTTTAGACAAGAGAAGTGAGACGAATTATCTACTATTTCATTTACCGTATGCCAGGTCTCTTGTCTCACTTCTCCACTCTATCCTCTATTTCATGAAAATCCTGCTGGCTCCTGATAAATTCAAAGGTTCCCTGACAGCCCGTCAGGTTTGCGACTCGATGACGCAGGGCATCCGGCTGGCGCATTCCGACGCCGACATTGTGGCCTTGCCGATGGCAGATGGCGGAGAAGGAACAGCGGAAGTACTGACGCTGGCTACCGGTGGAGAGTGGTTGACGATCCCGGTTCTTGACCCGCTCGAACGACCCGTTCAGGCTTCGTACGGTATTTCGTCCGGTCACCAAACCGCTTTCATTGAAATGTCCCAGGCTTCGGGATTGCGGTTATTGCAGCGCAGTGAATACAACCCATTAAAAGCGAGCACGTTCGGAACCGGTCAGCTCATTCTGGATGCGGTGCAGCGGGGGGTAACTCACATGGTTCTCGGCATTGGCGGCAGTGCGACCAACGATGCCGGAATCGGTATGGCAGCCGCGTTAGGGTGGCAATTTCTGAACGAAAAGGGAGAACCGGTTCACGCAAACGGTGGCAATTTATCCCTCATTAGCCGGATTATCCCGCCTGCTTCTCCTCTGCGGCTAACCATTGACGTTGCCTGTGATGTTACCAATCCGTTGTTTGGACCCAATGGTGCGGCTTTTATTTACGGGCCCCAGAAAGGTGCTTCTCCGGACGATATCGAAACGTTGGATCAGGGATTACGGCGTCTGGCCGGTTTAATTCACGAACAATTTGGCGTCGATCTGGCCGAAGTACCGGGAGCCGGTGCCGCTGGCGGTTTGGGAGCGGGTGCCCTGTTCTTCCTGAATGCGACCCTGAAAGAAGGGGTAAAAGTGGTGATGGAGCAAACCCATTTTGTTGATCACCTGCGCGATGCGGATCTGGTGCTGACCGGCGAAGGGAAAATTGACAACCAGACGTTGCAGGGCAAACTGATCAACGGTATTGCGCTAGAAGCAAAAAAATCGGGCATTCCGGTGGTTGCGCTTTGCGGAACGCTGGACGCTAACCCGCAGGATATCAGGGCTCTGGGCTTAACGGCCGCATTCTCGGTCTTGACGCATCCCCAATCGCTCGACGAAGCCCTGGCCAACGCTTCCGAAGCCGTCAGTCACACAACTTTTAATCTCCTTCGTTTGTTAAGTAGGAACACAGATTGAACTGATTAAAACTGATTCTTTCCGTGCAAATCCGTTACATCCGTTACATCGCCCGGCGACCCGGCCGCGTTCCCATCCAAAAAAATGGCTGAATTTGATTATAAGAGTGAATTAGCGAAGGTTCCGCACGAACCGGGTGTTTACCGGTATTTTGATTCGTCGGGCGAGGTGATTTATGTGGGAAAAGCCAAAGATCTGAAAAACCGGGTCAGTAGTTATTTCGTCAAATCCAACCAGCACGACCGCAAAACCCAACGTCTGGTGAGCCAGATTCGGAAGATCGAGTTTACCATCGTTCACACGGAATTCGATGCGCTTTTGCTGGAAAACCAGTTGATTAAGCGGTTTCAGCCCCGCTACAATATCCTGCTGCGCGATGACAAAACGTATCCGTTCATTTGCGTTACCAACGAGCATTTCCCGCGCATTCTGACAACCCGGCGCATTGATCGCAAGATGGGCACGTTCTATGGTCCTTACGCCCAATTGAGGCCCATGTATACGCTGCTGGAGATGTTCAGCCAGTTGTTTACCATGCGGACGTGTAACCTTAATCTGTCGCCGGAAAACATTGAAGCCAAAAAGTTCAAGGTCTGTCTGGAATACCACATCGGCAACTGCAAGGGCCCATGTGAAGGGCTGGTCGACGAAGCCGATTACATGAAAGACGTTGATCAGGTGCATTACATCCTGAAAGGAAATGTTTCGCCCGCCCAGAATTATTTCAAGGAACGCATGCTCGAATCGGCCAGCCAACTGGCGTTTGAGCAAGCCCAGCAATTCAAGGAGAAGCTGAATGTGCTGCAGAATTTCCAAAGCAAATCGACGGTCGTCAATCCCAAAATCTCGGACGCCGACGTGTTTACAATTGCATCGGATGAGTCGGCGGCTTACATTAACTTTATGAAAGTAGTCAACGGTACCATCACGCAGACGAATACCGTTGAAGTCAAAAAGAAACTGGACGAGTCTGACATCGACATTCTGACGATGCTGATTGTTGAATTCCGGTCGCAATACGGCAGCGAAGCCCGGGAGATCATTACCAATGTTGCTCTGGATGCCGACCTGAAAGCTGAAATCACAGTTCCGCAGATTGGCGACAAGAAAAAGCTGCTCGATATGTCGTTGAAGAATGTGTTGTATTTTCGGCGCGAACGGGCTGAACGGGCGGCCGCCGAAGCAACCGGCAATGCCAGCAAAAAAGACCGGGTTTTGATTCGGCTCAAGCAGGATCTGCAACTGAAAACGCTCCCCAACCGAATCGAATGTTTCGATAACTCCAACATTCAGGGGACCAACCCGGTTTCGGCAATGGTTTGTTTTATCGACGGAAAACCGTCGCCCAAAAATTACCGCCATTTTTCCATCAAAACCGTCGTCGGCCCCAACGACTTTGCCTCGATGCATGAAGTCGTCAGCCGACGGTACATCCGCGTTCTGGACGAACAAACCGGTTTGCCGGATCTGATCGTCATCGATGGTGGTAAGGGCCAGTTAAGCGCGGCCTGTGAAGCGCTGAAAGAACTGAATCTATACGGTCAGGTGCCGATCATCGGGATTGCCAAACGGCTTGAAGAGATTTATTTCCCGGAAGATAGCCTGCCCTTGTACATCGATAAAAAGTCGGAATCGCTGAAACTGATCCAGCGGATTCGCGACGAAGCGCATCGGTTTGCCATTACCTACCACCGCGACAAACGCAGCCGAAACAGCCTCATTAGTGAACTGGAAAACATCGAAGGCATCGGCAAAAAAACCGCTGCGAAGTTGTTGAAGTACTTTAAAGGTGTCAAAAAAATTCGGGAAGCACCCATCGAAGATGTCGTAACGGTGGTTGGAGCCGATAAAGCCCAGAAAATCAAGCAGTATTTCGAAACCATTAGTCAGCAGTAAAAGAAGACAAGAGAGCAAAGACAAAAGAATAAAGAGGTGCATTTGGCCTTTAGCTAACAAAAAAGGGGAAGCTTCGCTTCCCCTTTTTTGTTGATGCACTTTCGGCTTAGTATTCCCACAAACCGTGCTCCTGCTCCATCAATTGCTGTTCGAGTTGGTACGACTTCAACAATCCTTCCCGTTCGCTGCCATACTGACCGATCAGATCACGATCTTTTGGATTGGATACTTTGTAGATACGACCGTAGAATAACCGCAGATCGAAGGCATCGGCCAGATTTTTGTGCTGGGCCTGGTTCTGTGAGTTATACCAGATGAATTTCTTCGGATCGCTGCGGAATAATTTATCCAGGTCCTTGTATTTAAAATACGCGACTGGTTGCTCCAGACCCGAGGGGTTTTTATCCGCCGGAATTACGATTCCAATCGTCTGAATATCGTAATACAAACGGGAACGCTTCCGGTCAAACACCCAGTCTTCCTTGATGTCCAGAACACTGTATTCATCGTTCAAACGCTCAACACCCGTAAAAGGATTGGCAGCTTTTGCCATCGCGGAAGAATCCACTTTAGGCACTTCCGGAACAACCGGAGCCGGTTTTGCCCCTTTCTTGCCTTTGGTGTTTTTAGCCGTTGTTTTTTTCTTGGGAGCGGGCGTTCCCCAGCCGTCGTCTACCGGTTTGGCAGCTTTGGGAGCCGGCGTTCCCCAGCCATCATCAGCCGGTTTCTTGGCTGCCGCCTTCTTATCTTTCGTATCGCCCCAACTGTCGTCTACTTTATTTTCATTACCAAAACCGGCGGCTTTTTCCTCGGCGGTTAAGGTGGTAGTTTGTTCAGGCACGGCCAGCTTTTCGGCGAATTTCCCTATTTCCATGGGTGTATTTACCGAATCGTTGGGATAGGCAACCAGGACACCCGCTTTCACCGCATCAATCAAATATTTAGTGATCTGATTGTTTTTCGAAAACATCGCCTGATTCTGTTTCTCGTTCAGATCAACCCGACGCCATAATGTTTTCTTCATCATGATGTCGTTTTCGTTGATTTCCCGAACGGATAAGGGATTGGTCTTCGTATTGTCCCTTTCCTGCGCCTGTGCCACCCCACCTGCCATTACTGCCAATACAGCAGCTACTG
The DNA here is from genome assembly GCF_009668025.1 of Larkinella terrae. GTDB lineage: Bacteria > Bacteroidota > Bacteroidia > Cytophagales > Spirosomataceae > Larkinella > Larkinella terrae. Next base: position 184,968 of record NZ_WJXZ01000015.1, read on the forward strand.
CTACGCTTCCCGCCTGTTTCATGACCTTGTGCTTTTTGCTTTTATTTTTCACAATAACGAATTGAGGATCAGTTCTCGTACGGCTAGTTCAGGTTAACTGGGAAATATTTTTGAATGACAGGCACATCACTGATTTCACCACGGAAATTCTGACGCTGTACACCCTCTACTTCAACCACATAACGCATGCCCGGCTGAGCTTCTGACGCCAGGTTACCAACACTACCACCACCCGGTCCTAAGGAAATGGGTCCGGCGACCCGGCGGCTACCCTGAGCCAGTGATACTTGGATACCCGTTACCCGGAATTTGGCATCGTCCGGCATAAAGTTTTTAAAGCTTTCGTCCGGAATAGCCTGAACCTGGATCGTGCGCGCACTGGATATCGACACCCCCCGGCGGTCGTCGTATTCAGCACCGCCCACCAGCAGTCGCAGGGTAGGACGCGGAACCCGGTTTACCTTAAACTGATTCGTTCCCAGCAAGCTACCGCCGTTGTTTACGTTCAAACTAACCTGGGCAGAGTTGGGAATAACCGTAATTTTCCCCCGCTCTCCGCTGGTCAGAACTACCGCGCCGTTTGCCGTAAAGGTCGGATTCCACAGAGCGCCCAACTGCGGGCTCTGAATGCTCAGTTTATTCGCACAACCGAGGTACAAAGGCGGCATTGAGGCCGTTTCAATTTCGTAAGACGGTTTTGCTACAAAATACTCCTGGTTGAAATTAACGGTTTTCATACCGTCCGGAGCTTGGTAACTGATGGATCCCACCAGTGCCCGTCTCGCCAAACCGTTTTTGTCATACGTGCCACCCTGTGCCGTGAATTCGATTTTACCGACTCCACCATCGACCCGCACGGCACCGCCGTTCAGGCTCATCCGGGGCGTGACGCCACTCGACGAAGCCGCCAGGAACATTTCACCTTTGAACTTGGTACCAGCTACAACCACTTTCGACTCCATGCTGACCATTGCCAGAATTTTGTCAAATTTGATGTCCTGGGCACCTACTTTGCTGGCCAAATAATCCAGTACTTCACCTTCCATCCGCCGAATGTCCGACTGACGCTGGCTCAACACGGCCAAAGCCGCCGGAACCGGAGTCTGCTCAAAGTTCAGTTCGGCAAAATCCTTATTCTTCTGTTCTTTTGAACGACTGGCGATCGGATCATCTTTCGCATCAACAGCCAGCGGAGTAAACTTCGCACCCGGGTTATACTTCTGAAGCTGTTGAACATACTGGTTCAGCTTCGTCTGCAAGGCATAGGCTTTCCCGTTTTTGTTATTTCCCACCATGATAGCTCCCACTTTGGTTTCCTCATTCGGGGTCTTGATATTTCCCTGCTCATCACGGCCACCACCTGCTTCGGTAACGATCTGATCTTTCAGGGCATCCAACTCGGAAACAATTCCGGATGTAAGCTCCCGCACTTCCTGAGCCTGTTTTACTACGGCTAAATCGGCCGCCCGGTTACCTGACTTTTCAACCGTGGATTTAATATTACCAAGGGTAGCCTGGTTGATTCGGTCGGCTGAACCCGTAGATGCTTCAAGACTATTATTCAATAGAATAAACTTTTCCAGTAACGCCGAGCTGACCTGTAAAGCCAGCATAGCGGTCAATACCAGATACATCATCCCGATCATCTTCTGCCGGGGTGTTTCTTTTCCTCCTGCCATTAGTGTATGGTAGTGTAGCTATTAGTAAAGTTGGGAGTTATTTAGCGCCATTTCCACGCATTGCCGTCAACATGCTGCCGTAAACGTTGTTCAACGACGACAGGTTGTTGGTCAATTTCGACAGTTCGCTCTTGAACTGCTGCGTATCGCGGCTGGCTTCCGACATGTTTTCCATCGCACTCGTCAGGTTGCCATAGAAAGCATTCATCGCCTTCAGGTGCTTGTTGGTATCCTGTAATTCCAGTTCATACACCGCGTTCAACGCTCCCATGCTCTGGGTAATCTTCTGGAACTGCATACGGTATTCTTTGGCATCCTGCGTAGCGTCAGCCATCGCGTTCATCGACGTTACGGCCACACCGTACGATTTGTTCATTTCATTGATCGAACCAGCAGCCTGCCGTACATTCTGCGTATACTCGTTCGTGGCAATCGTTGCATCCGAAACATCGCGCATCTTGCCAACGGTATCCGTGAAACTGCGTAAACCAGTACCCAATTTTTCAAAAATCTCCGGAGAAACCTTCGCATCAGCCAGCATTTTGTCCATGTTGGCCGTCAGACCGTTGCTTTGCAAAACCGGGCCGCGCTTTGGCAATTCACCCTTGTAATCATCCGCCAATTCCGGATAAACCCGCGTCCAGTCTGGTTCAGTCTGGCTCGGTTGAAAAAACGTTTGTAACGCGAAGAGGGCAAAAATGGCGGCTTCTACCGACAGACCAATGGTGAGCATCGGGCCACCCCAATCGTAATGCTGAATTTTACCTAAAGCCCCGAGAACGACGACGGCCGCTCCAGCGCTATATATTGTTGGAAGAACCTTGTCAAAAAAAACACTTGAGCCGTTACTTTTAGCCATGATGTTAGAGAAAATAAGCCTTGTACTTTGTTTAAGGAAGAGTTATAAATAATTGGTTAACAACAGAAGGGATTAACGACGGGCGCGAGCACCTTTCGACGCAGTCCGTCCCTGCAGGTTATCCATGACACACCGGAAGCCGATATACGAGCGTTTGTTGTTTTCGTATTCGTAATACCGCGTTCCCGTTTCCAGGTAATAGGAGATGTCTTTCCAGGAACCACCGCGCACCACCTTCCGGGGCTCATCGGCATTCTGGTTGTCGGGGTTCATATCCCATACGATAGCTGACGCATTTTCAGCGTAGGCATCGCGGGTCCATTCCGCGACGTTACCGGCCATGTTATACAGGCCATAGTCATTCGGATTGTAGGCGTTGGCCGGAGCCGTGTACGGATAACCGTCGGCATCGAAGTTACCACGCTGCGGTTTGAAGTTAGCCAGGTAGCAGCCTTTTCCGTTGGCGACATAAGGCCCACCCCAGGGATACTTGGCGGAGTTACGTCCACCGCGAGCGGCCCATTCCCATTCCGCTTCGGAGGGAAGGCGATACCGGGGTGAAACAAACTGGCCTTCTTTCGTGCGGTAATCGTTGTAGAGATTCGTCCGCCAGGTGCAGAAATACTGTGCAGCCTGCCAGCTTACTCCCACGACCGGGTACGTGTCGAATGCCGGGTGCGAGAAGTAATATTCCAGCATCGGATCACCGTTATGGTACGTGAAATCGTTTTTCCAAACGGTTGTATCCGGGTAGAACTTGGTCATGATTTCTTCTTCACCCAGCACCGAAACCGAGTCGGTCAGCAGAGCGTTGACGAACTGCCGGTATTCGTGGTTGGTGATTTCGGTGTCATCCATGTAGAATGAGCTGATGGTTACCCGGCGGTTCATATTCGCCTGAGTTGCTGCCAGATCTTCATCGGCCTGACCCATCATGAAAGAGCCCGACGGAACCAGCACCATACCGTACGGTGTGGTCTGTTTCCAGCCTTTCCGGCCATTGGCAGTGATTTCGCCATTGACCACGCCGACATCCTGGCCTTTGCCTTTTCCACCACCAAATTTTGATTTGATAAACCCGCAACCCTGCATCAGCAGAATCGTTGCCACCACCATCACCCCTCGGGCTGCGTTGCCGGTAAACCACTTGTTACTCATAGTTGTAGGGTACGTTAAAATCTGTTTCGCGTGCAAACCAGTCTTAGAACGAAAATAAAGCATTTTATTGTATACGTACATTTGAAATGATTAAATGCATCTATTATTCAAAAAAAGTACAAACTAACATGCGAACAGTTCTATCACTTAGCCTACTAATTTTCTCAAAATTATTACTTTGACTTTAAACAGCCTAACAATAATTACGCCAATATTAGGAATGGCAAGCAGTTGGTGAAGCAACGTCAGTTTACGTAGTAGTTCTTTCAATAGCGGAATCGGGGAGTTCTGATGATTGGTTTTGTGCCTGACCGAAGTTCAGGGAGGGAATAGGAAAGTAAAATTTCGTGCGAAGTCGGGCTTTTTGCGTCGCGGTTACTGACTACAAAATCAAAGGCATAACCAAACCTTAACGCATTATTCCGCAGTAAACTGATACCCGCCGTTGCGGTAAAGGCGTCGCCCTGCCGATAACCGATTCCGGCCCAATACCGCTTGTCATACATCGCCAGCACACTCACTTCAACCGACGAATACGTGGCATTGGTATTGAATTTATAAATAGCCGAAGGCATAAAATCGATCAGTTCATTCCACGCATACCGATAACCGGCCGTCAGATAAGCCGTACGATAAAGAGGATTCAAACCCGTGTCGTTTCCCAATTTAAAATCAGGTTGCGTCAGGTGTTTCATGCTGGCGCCAATGTAATAAACATCGGTATTATAGTATACACCAGCCCCGAAATCCGGCTGCGTCTGGTTGACACGCCCGTTTTGAATCAGCGGATCGCCCGGATCATTGGGACGAAACCGGTCGTAATTAACCGATCGATTATGTAACCCGCCTTCTACACCCAACGAAAGCGTCCCTTTTTTTATCGGCAACCGGAAGGCGTAGGCGGCCTGAATTTTCTGAAATCCCTGCGGTCCAAATGTTTCGTTGGCTGCGTACAAACCAACTCCGCCCCGGATTTTGCTCAACGGCATGTTGAACGAAAACAATTGCGTACTGGGCGCTCCTCCTTCATCAAAAGTGCCCTGATAGCCAAGGTATTGTGTCCGGTGAACCAACTGAAACCGGGTTACTCCTTCCGAACCGACGGCGGCCGGGTTGTAATAAACCGGATTAAACATGTACAGACTGAATTGCGGATCCTGATCCTGAGCCCAAACGCCCGAAGTCGTTAGCATACAGGCAAATACCAGCAGGACAGCGTAGAACTTATGATTCATATACTAATACTGAAAGAGCAATCACCAACCAGATTTCAAACCGCCTGCCCGGGTATTTGTTTGGGGGCAAACCTGCCCGGGCAGCATGTTACCTATTAAACGGAGATTTTCCAAAAATATTGGTATAAAAAAAGAGTCTGTTTTAAACTACGATTGCGCTGCCTGAATGATCGACCGGTTTCCTGTAAAATCACGGTCTCAAGCCATTCAGGCAGCGCAATCGGTCGGCAAAAAAGATCAGCTATTTGCCTTTTTTATATAGATTTCCAGCGCACCGGCCATCGACGGTGCGTTGGGCAACGGAGCTTCAATGTCAAGTAGCAATCCGGCTTCCGTAACCGCCCGCGCCGTGGTGGGGCCAAAAGCTGCCATCCGGATTCCGTTCTGCGTAAATTCCGGGAAATTGTGCAGCAGGGAATTCACCCCCGACGGGCTGAAAAAGGCGATGATATCAAACGACTGAACGTCCAGATCCGACAAATTCGACGGAACGGTTTCGTACATTACGGCTTCGGACAGGTGCAAACCGCTGGTATCCATAAAGTCCGGAATGTCGTTTCCCCGGATGTTGGAGCAGGGAAACAGGAATTTCTCACTTTTGTGTTTGCGAATCAGGTCGAAGAGATCGGCAGCGGTTTTGTTACCGGTGAAGATTTTCCGTTTCCGAATGACGATGTACTTCTGCAGGTAATTGGCGGTTTGCTCCGTCACGCAGAAATACTTCATATCGGCCGGCATTTCCATCTTGGCTTCCTGGCAAATCCGAAAGAAGTGATCGACGGCATTACGGCTGGTAAAAATAATTGCCGTATGATCTAAAATGTTTATTTTCTGCTTCCGAAAGTCCTTGTAGGAAACGCCCTGAATCTGAATGAATGGTCGGAAATCGATCTGCAGATTGTATTTACTGGCAATCTGAAAATAGGGTGAATTATTGTCGGCAGGTCGGGCTTGAGTAACTAAGATGCTGCCCACTTTGGTCAGTCGTTCCTGGTCGTACTTAGCAGAAATCTCACTCATCGAATACCTCGCGTTTTGTGTTTAGAGCTTGCCTAATGGTTACAGTGCGAATCGTACCCCAATGGTTAGCGGGATCAATTCAACGATGCAAAGGTACGAAAATAAATAGAGATTTTTGACAATGGCTTTGTTTGCAATGACAACATATAGCAGCGCCAGCCGGATAACGTAGAAGCCCACAAAGGGAACAATCAGCCACATGCTGGGCCAGGTAGTGGTCGTTGGCGTGTTGGCCGCAATGGTGGCAACGCAGATCGCTCCGGCGGTAAAAAAGACCAGCGACGATTGCATTGCCTTGAAGAAGTGCAAATTGACAACCTCTTCCAGCCGGTACAGACCACCAATGGTCACGATAAAAAGATATTTTGCCAACAGTAGAAAAAAGGCCAGAAAGCTCAGTTCGAAGAACGTTAGGGTCAGGTCCAGCAGCCCCTGCCCTCTCAACAATAAGGCCCTCGACAAAAAAAGATCGATGTTTTTACTTTGAATGATCAGATATAAATAGGCCGTTATGAAACTCTGATTCATTAAAAAAAGCAGATTCGTTCGGCTCAGGGGGCGGTTTACCAGAAACAATTCATCGCGGACCGTTACCGACAGCAAGTCGGCCAGATTGAAAAACCGGAGAAAAGCGCGGTGGTGAAAGTTAAATAAATAGGCGTTGATGGCAACGATAAACAGCAGACAGAGCGTGAAAAAATTCGCGTACACCGACAATCGGCGCGGCAGAATGCTCAGACGTGTATCGGCAACAATCACGTTCTTCTGGGTCGTTGATTTCCGGTGGCCGATAAACACCATTTTATCCTCCACGCCGGGGCTCCCGTGCAGCGTCAGGAATAGCTCGGGCTTGCGGTAGACGCGGTATAAACTGTCCAGATTCAGGACCAGCCATTCATTCGCAATAAGTTTGCGTTTGAGGGCGGCATCGATAAAGAGAAAACCGTCCTGCCGGGTTGAAACCAGGAGCGAATACCGGCGGTTGCTTTCAATATCCAGGAAAAAACTAACGGAGGGAACGAGTTCGTGCTGCTCGTCGATAAAAGGCACGTAGGATTTGTAGGCCTGGTCGTAAACCAGCCAATCGTTGCGGAAGTCGTGGACGGGAAAAAACTGCTGATTCGGCCCAACTCCCTGCGCAAAACTCCCGACCGCCCACAGCAACAGCGCGGACATTATCAAACCAACACGCACAAACATGGAATTATGGATTATGAACGATGAACGATGAATGAATTGTGTACCGCAACTAATTCATCGTCCATCATTCATAATTCATCATTCTATTTAGTTTTTCCCCAGCGCTTTCAACATCGTTTCACCAATGAGAGCGGGTGATTCGACGACGTGAATGCCGCATTCGGCCATGATGCGCATTTTGGCGGCTGCGGTATCGTCCGCGCCACCAATGATGGCTCCGGCATGTCCCATCCGGCGACCTTTGGGGGCGGTTTGACCGGCGATGAATCCCACAACCGGTTTTTTATTGCCGTCGGCTTTGATCCAGCGGGCGGCTTCGGCTTCCATCCCACCGCCAATTTCGCCAATCATGACGATACCTTCGGTTTCGGGATCATTCATCAGTAATTCTACGGCTTCCTTGGTCGTTGTGCCGATGATCGGATCCCCGCCAATACCGATGGCCGTGGTCTGGCCAAGTCCTACTTTTGAAAGCTGGTCAACGGCTTCGTAAGTCAGCGTTCCGGATTTGGAAACAATCCCGATGGTGCCTTTCTTGAAAATAAAACCGGGCATAATGCCGACTTTACATTCGTCGGCGGTCATCACACCGGGGCAGTTGGGTCCGATCAGCCGTACGTCCTTTCCGTTCAGGTATTCTTTCGCAACCATCATATCTTTCGTCGGAATGCCTTCCGTGATGCAGATAATTACCTTGATCCCGGCGTCGGCGGCTTCCATGATGGCATCAGCGGCAAAAGCCGGTGGTACAAAGATAATCGAGACATCAGCCCCGCCCTTTTCAACAGCCTCCTTCACGGTATTGAAAACAGGGCGGTCGAGATGGGTTTGTCCGCCCTTGCCCGGCGTTACTCCGCCAACGAGGTTGGTACCATACTCGATCATCTGCTGCGCATGAAATGAACCTTCTGAGCCTGTAAAGCCCTGTACGATTACTTTGGAATTCTTGTTAACTAATACGCTCATGATGAATGAAAAGCTGTGCTATGCGTGTGAAGGTATAAGCCTTTGAACCGGCGCAAAAGTAGATGGAAATGGCTAAAGAAAAAAGTGAAGAGTGAAGAGTTATGAGTTATGAGTTGGCTCACGCGTTTCAACTCCTCACACTTCACTCTTCACTCTTCACTCCTTTTTGTCTTTTTCCCCGAAAAATTGTTATTTCCAGCATGAACCTTTCAAATATGGTGTCCGACGCCGTGCTGTGCTTCACGAGTGTCTGGGTTTTCTGGCGGTTTTTCCAGGAAATGAGCTGGTATAATCGGGTGTTGTGGGGAATCTTTCTGATTACAATTTCAATGACGGCGCTGGTTGGAATTCTACGGTTTGCGGGCTTTCACGGGATCATTCCGTTGCATGAATCGATGGAAACCCTGGCGGCCAGTCTGGGAGTCGTGAGCGTGATTGTCGGGGTGTGGGGACTGATTCAGAAGCAGACCATTTCGAAGACCGGTTTTATCCTCACGGTTTCATTCGGTATTCTTTTATTTCTCCTTCTTTTCCTGATTCCCGCCGTGGGAACCTTCCAGCCGGTCGTGCCGTCGCTGGGCATGGTGATCGTCCTGCTGATCGCTTTTCGGGGAGTTGTTCGCCGGGACCCGCGCGCGTCGTGGATCGTCCTGGCCGTCATGATTATCGCGTTGGCCACCCGCGCGGGCTGGCAGCAAAACATCCCCATTCATCCCATTGATTTTTACCACTATACACTTTCATTATCACTGCTTTGCTTCGGAAAAGCGGTGCAAAACCGCCCGGGAGGAAACCGGCTGGGCGGAAAGTAAATTTGAGTTACGAAGCTCCAACCACTACGCCGGACCGTTTTTTTTGGCTAACTTGCGGACATGGATAACTTCGTTGTCTCGGCCCGGAAATACCGTCCGGCTACCTTCGATACCGTCGTCGGGCAGGCGCATATTACGACTACTCTCAAGAACGCGATTCTCACCAATCACCTGGCCCAGGCATTTCTGTTTTGCGGGCCGCGGGGGGTTGGTAAAACCACCTGTGCCCGGATTCTGGCGAAAACCATCAACTGCCAGAACCTCGGTAAAAGCGATGCCGTCGAACCCTGTGATCACTGCGAATCGTGCGTCAGCTTTAACCAGAATGCGTCGTTCAATATCCATGAGTTAGATGCCGCTTCCAACAACTCGGTCGAAGACATCCGGAATCTGATCGATCAGGTGCGCTATCCGCCCCAGTCGGGTAAGTACAAGATTTACATCATTGACGAGGTTCACATGCTGTCGCAGGCGGCATTCAACGCTTTCCTGAAAACGCTGGAAGAACCGCCCTCCTACGCCATTTTTATTCTGGCGACCACGGAAAAACACAAAATTCTGCCGACGATCCTGTCGCGTTGCCAGTTGTTCGATTTCAACCGGATTCAGCCGCGCGACATCAGCGAACATCTGGCCAGCATTGCCCGAAAAGAAGGGTACGAAACCGAATACGAAGCCCTCGAACTGATTGCCCAGAAAGCCGATGGCGGTTTGCGCGATGCCCTCTCGATGTTCGACCTGAACATTACGTTTTCGGAAGACCGGGTGCTGCGCTACAAGGAAGTGCTGGAGAATCTCCACATTCTCGACTACGATTATTATTTCCGCTTAACGGATCTGCTGCTGGCGGCCAACCTGCCGAAAAGCCTGTTGCTGTTCGACGAGATTCTGCGTAAAGGCTTTGATGGACACCAGTTTATCGTGGGGCTCAGCGAGCATTTCCGGAATCTGCTGGTTTGCAAGGACGCAGCTACCATTCAGTTGTTGCAGGTCACCGAAAGCATTCAGCAAAAGTATCTGCAACAGGCCGCCGAAGCGCCTTTGAGCTTTCTGCTATCGGCCCTGAGTGTCGGTGCGCAGTGCGACCTGAATTACAAAGCGGCTAAAAACCAGCGTTTGCACGTGGAGGTCGGTTTAATGAAACTGGCGAACCTGCCGAACGTACTCGATCTTTCCATCGTAACCGTTTCGCCCGGCGATTCTGGTCACAAAATACCGCACGAAACCGACCGGGCTGAAAAAAAAAAGGACAGCTCAGCCGAGCCTAGCTCACCAGCCGTAATTCAGGAGCTCGCAGCGATTCCGTCGCACACGAGCGAACCTACGAATGGCTATCATCCGCGACCGAATGGGAATGGAAACGGCACTGTAAAACCGCTGCCGGAACGCGGCCCTGCCGTTGTTGAAATTCCCAAACCGGTCAGCAGTAAACTCCGCACAACGGCCAATCTGGTGAGCGTCGAACGACCGGTTCCGGTGATTGCCGAGGTGGCCGAAACCGTGTTGGTGCAGGCTCCCGAGTCGCCCAAAGTAGACAGACCGTTCATTTTTGAGCAACTGAAGGCCGCCTGGCAAACCTTCGCCCGTCTGCGCGATCAGCAGGGCGGTTCGCAAACCGAACAGGTGATTCTCAACCGCGACATCCGGCTGGAGGAAACCACCATCCACATTGCCCTCGACAATTCCCTGCAGGTCGATCTGCTGACCGATCTGCGGCAGGATTTGCTTACCTATCTCCGGCGCGAGCTGCAAAACAGCCAGATTCAATTGGTTGAGAAAATAGAGATGCAGGAAATCCGGAAAATGATTTACACTCCTCAGGACAAATTCAATTACCTGGCCGAAAAAAATCCGGCACTACTTGAATTAAAACGAACGCTGGGGCTTGACGTTGATTATTAACGTACCCACGGACCGCCAGGCGGCCCCGTTTAGGCCGTGAGATCCTATTCCGTGGTCTGTGTCTTCACCTAAAGAATACACACATCTTTTCTGGTCGCATAGTGACCAAATGTTTATAGAAAATAAAACCCGTTTCACTGCCTTTGGTCGCGTAGCGATCGAACGACGCACGTTTTGTCAGATCGCTACGCGACCAAAGAAATGTGCCTAGGAACTATGCTACAAACATTGAGTCGCTACGCGACTGGATATTCCACTTAAAAGATGTGTGTAAAGGTGAAGACACAGACCACGGTTTTGGGAGAGCCTATTATTTGACTATAATTGAGAATAATTGAAGAATCACACGGCCTAAAGTCCGTGGGTACGTAAGGAAAACGCTTCCTTTGGATTTTCAACCAGAATCTGCTTCCAGTCTTTTTTGGTGAATCCTTTCCGGTTGAGTTCGGGCATCAGTTTTCTAAACAAAACCGTGTAATCCCGGCCAATGGAACCGCCGTTGGATTGCGCCGGATCATACCAGCCCGCGTCGTGCGAAAGCAGGGTCCGATGCAAAAACCGGTTTTCTTTCATCAGCAGCAAGTTCTCGACGTACTGATTTACATTCGTAGCATCCAGACCGTCCAGGCTAACCCAGGCTCCGTCGCGGACGGCGCGGGCGTAATGTATCATGTTGTTGCCCTGGGCGTGTACCCACACAAACGCCGACGGATCGACGCCTTCCGATTTCAAAACGTCAATCTGCTCGAACGCCGGAACGTACGGCCCGGTATGTGAGCAAATGGTCAAACCGGTGCGCTTGTGCGTCCGGGCAGCTGCTATAATCAGTTTGCGGTGTAGTTCGGACAACGGGCCGGGATTCACGCCAATTTTCAGGAAAGCCGGTCGGATGCCGGTTCCTTCGATTCCGTTTTCAAATTCAGCCACCCAGCGGTCGGCGAGCTGGTCGGCGGTTTCAGTCAGTGCGTGGGTAGGCAGGAATTTGTCGTTCGACGCCCCGTAATAACCGGTATTGGTCAGAATCCGGACACCGGATTTTTCTGATAACTCTTTCAGTAACAACGGATCGCGGCCCAAGTAAGCGGGTGTGCAATCGATCAGCGTTCGAACGCCCAGTTGGTGCAGCGTTTGCAGATAAGGCAGCATGCGGGCCACTACGTCCGGGCGTTTCCAACGCTCCGGACTGATTTTGTCGGCCCCGATAAAATCGACCAGAATGTGTTCGTGAATCAGCGTCAGACCCAACTCCGACGCCCGAACAGGACCCGTTACGGTATGGATAACCGGTTTTTGGGACAAAACCGGCCAAAGCCCTGCGGCTACTGACGTTCTCAGAAATGCCCGGCGTTTCATTCGGTCTGACGTGTGCTTACGTTTTCAGATAATTCTTCGCTTCCTGAATAGAAGACTTGTATTCGGCCAGGCTCAGGACCTTTTTATACATCGACTTTGCCCGGTTTCGGTCGCCGGTCTGGGCCGCAATTCGCGCCAAACCGCTGTAAGCGTGGGCCGCAAACTCTTTTGTAAACACCTCATCGACGGGCAGTTTGAGCGCAGCCTGGTAATTTTCAGCCGCCAATTTAGCATTGCCGTTCAGTTTTTCCTCGATTATTCCATCCAAAACCTTGATCGGCATAGCCAGAAATTTCTGCGGGAGCGTCCGCAGTCGCTCCAGATACGGCTGGGCCTCGCGATACCGACCCGATTGCACCAGTGCTTCGGCACTCCGCAACGTAAAAATGGGGTTCTGTGGGTATTTATCCGCCAGCGGTTTCAGGCAGGCAGCCGCCCGGGCGGGTTGACTTTCGTGCTGCATGTAAATCTGACCGAGATAAAGCGCGGTTTCAGTCCGGGTAAAAACGCCCCGGCGAATAGCGGTTTCCAGTTGCTTGATACCCAGATTCATATCGCCACTTTGAAAGAAAAGCAGCAGTGGTTTTGAGACCGGATGATCCATCGGATACCGCTCGATGTAGTAGTTGTAAAGGCCGGTTGAAAAATAGAATTCCGGGTTTTTCTCCATTAGTTTAAAACCCTTTTTCAGATAACTATAAGCTTTCTGAGCTTCTCCAACGGCTTTCATCATCTCGTTGTCGTAGTGGTATTTCATGGCCAGATAGCCGTGGGAAGCGAGCGAAAAAAAGGCACCTTCCGGGTCATCTTCATTCCGGTCCAGCATCTTTTTCGCCAGCGCAACGCTCTGATTGAGGTAGTTCGTGTACTGCGCCGTTGCCGATTTGTTGTCTTTGATGGGCAAATATTGCCAGTACATTTCAACGGCTTTCAGCAGCGGAACCACCGGATGCTGCGGATATCTGGCTTTCACCTGCCGGATGTATTCGTCGGCTTCGTCAAATTCGTAATTATAAATTTTATCCGAAGCCTTTAAAAGAAGCTGCTGTACTCCGGCGTCGTCAAGCAACTGACCGACAGCCAAAAACGGCGCAAATAAGAAAATGAGGAAGCAGAATTTTTTCATGAGATGGCGTGTTGGCAAGTTACGGGAATGTTCTTTTTTGAAGAATCCGATTTGACTCTTACTTTTGCTTGTTCTCAAAACGCCTAACGACACCCCCACCGAAAAAGTTTGCCATGATTCGATTCGAGCATTTTGTGTTAGATAACGGCTTGCAGGTCTACGTTCATGAAGATCCAACGAGCCCGATGGCTACGGTTAATATTTTGTACAATGTCGGGTCGCGGGATGAGGACGCGGAGAAAACCGGTTTCGCCCACTTGTTCGAACACCTGATGTTTGGCGGCTCCCGCAACGTGCCGGTTTACGACGAACCCTTGCAAAAAGTCGGGGGCGAAAACAACGCCTTCACCTCGCCCGACATCACGAATTACTACATCACGCTCCCCTCGGCCAACCTGGAAACCGCCTTCTGGCTCGAATCCGACCGCATGCTGGGTCTCTCGTTCGACCCGACGGTTCTGGACGTGCAGCAAAAAGTGGTGATCGAAGAATTCAAGCAGCGGTACCTCAACCAGCCCTACGGGGATGTCTGGCTGAAACTGCGTCCGCTGGCGTACAAGGTGCATCCGTATCAGTGGGCCACGATTGGCAAGGACATCAGCCACATCGAAAACGCCACGCTCGACGACGTTAAACACTTCTTTTATACGCATTATCTTCCCAACAATGCCAATCTGGTGGTGGGCGGAAACGTTACCGTCGAACAGGTCAAGCAGCTGTGTAAGAAGTGGTTTGAGCCGATTCCGGCGGGGAAAGTACCCGTTCGCAATCTGCCGCAGGAACCCGTACAAACCGAAGCCCGGTTTCTGGAAACGACGGCCGAAGTGCCCCTCAATGCGCTTTATAAAGTGTACCACATGCCGGGTCGTTTTTCCGAGGGTTATTTCAGCGCCGATTTGCTGAGCGACGTGTTAGGCCGGGGAAAATCGTCGCGTTTATACCAGAAATTGCTGAAAGAACAGGCTTTGTTTACCGGTATTTCGGCCCACACCAGCGGTTCGCTCGACCCCGGTTTACTCGTCATCAGCGGTTCGCTGAACCAGGGTGTTTCGCTGGAAGAAGCGGATGCGGCAATCGAGTCGGTTCTGAATGAGGTCATTAGTCAGACCATGTCGGAAGACGAACTGGCGAAGGTGAAGAATCAGGCGGAAGCGTCGCTGGTCTTTTCGGAAGTGGAATTACTCAACCGCGCCATGAACCTGGCGTACGCAGCCAATGCCGGTAATGCCGATTGGGTCAATCAGGAAACGGAACGGATTCAGGCCATTACGCCGGATGATATTCAGCGGACGGCCAGCCAGTTACTCCGGAAAGAAAACCGCTCCACCTTGTTTTATCGAGCCGCATAGGTCGGACCGCGTAGGTCAAGCCGCATAAGCTGGACTCTGTAAATTGAAATAATATGAAAATCCGCGTCGGACAAGGGTACGATGTTCATCAATTGACCGAAGGTCGGGCGTTCTGGCTGGGCGGTATTCTGATTCCGCACACGCACGGCGCGCTGGGCCATTCCGACGCCGATGTAGTTTGCCACGTGATCTGTGACGCCTTGCTGGGCGCGGCCAATCTGCGGAACATCGGCTATCATTTTTCGGACAAGGATCCGCGCTGGAAAGGCGTCGACAGCAAGTTATTGCTGGCCGAAGTGCTGAAAATGATTCGAGAAAAAGGCTATGAAGTTTCGAATGTCGACGTAACCGTTGTGTTGCAGGAACCGAAACTGAATCCGCATATTCCGGCGATGAAAACCTGTCTGTCGGGGGTCATGCAAATCCCGGAAGACGATATTTCGATTAAAGCCACAACCTCCGAACACCTGGGCTTCGTAGGCCGTAAAGAAGGCATTGCGGCTTTTTGCGTTGCGTTGATTTATGCCTGAGTCTGTTGACAACCTGTTCTATTCCACTGCTTTACCTGATAAAATATGACGCTATCTCTGCGCTTTTTCTCCGCTCTTTCAGCGCTGTCGCTTCTGCTCGTCACGGCTTACGCGCAACCCAAAGTTTCGACGCCCAACGGGCCGATCGATTTTGAGGAGTACGAACCGGTTTCGACGCTCAAGACGCCGGAACATAAACTGACTCGGGCCAAATACCCTTTTATCGACGTTCACAACCACCAGTATGAGATGGACCGGGCCGATTTGCGGAAGCTGGTCACTCAGATGGATAGCCTGAATATGGGTATCATGGTCAACCTGAGCGGGCGCGGTTTTACGTCGAACACGGCCGAAAGTACCACGTTTCTGGAGAATGCCCTGGCGAATGTGCAGAAAAGCTACCCGAAACGGCTGGCGGTTTTTACCAACATCAACTTTGTCAACGTGGGCGAACCGGGCTGGACGGAGAAAGCCGTCAAGCAGTTGGAAGACGACGTCAAAAAAGGAGCGAAAGGGCTGAAAATCTACAAAAATCTGGGTTTCAACGTCAAAGACGTTGCTGGCAAACGGGTTCAGGTAGACGATCCGCGCCTGGATCCGATCTGGGCCAAATGCGGTCAGTTAGGTGTACCGGTTTTGATTCACACCGCCGATCCCAAACCGTTCTGGGACCCGATGGACCGGTTCAACGAACGCTGGCTCGAATTGAAGCTGAATCCGGGCCGGAAACGCTCGGCCGACAATCCGGTACCCTGGCAGCAACTCATCGCCGAACAGCACAACGTGTTCCGGAAACACCCGAAAACCACCTTCATCAACGCCCACATGGGCTGGTATCCGAACGATCTGGTCAAACTGGACAGCCTGATGAAGGTATTCCCGAACATGCTCGTCGAAATCGGGGCGGTGATCGCCGAACTTGGCCGACAACCCCGGGCCTCCCGCAAGTTCTTTGAAAAATACCAGGACCGGATTTTGTTCGGCAAAGACAGTTGGGTTCCGTCGGAATACGCGACCTATTTCCGCGTGCTGGAAACCGATGACGAATATTTTCCGTACCACAAAAAATACCACGCGTTCTGGCGGATGTACGGCATGGCGTTACCGGATGAGGTGCTGAAAAAAGTGTATTACAAAAATGCCCTGCGGATCATTCCGGGTCTGGACAAATCCCAGTTTCCGAACTAACGTACCCACGAAGGATGAAAATCAGCCACATCGACGTTTTCAAGTTCAATATCCCGCTCAAGGCGCCGATTTCCATATCGCTGGGAACCATTGAAAGTGCGCGAAATCTGCTGGTCCGGATTCACGCCGACGGCTTGATCGGCTGGGGCGAAGGGTCGCCGTTCTGGATGATTGTGGGCGAAACTCAGGAAACCGGGTATGCCGCTGCGCGGGATTTTGCCAAACTGCTGATCGGCCAGAATGCGCTGGATATTGAAGGAAATCTGAACCGGCTGGACGCTTACCTTCCGAATAATCCGACCACTAAAAGCGCCTTCGACATGGCGCTGTACGACCTGGCGGCCCAGGCCGCCGGAATGCCGCTCTACGCTTTTCTGGGCGGTTCCAAACGGACGCTGGTAACCGACGAAACGATTTACCTCAATTCGCCGGAGCGCATGGCCGACGATGCGGTTCGAATTAAGGAAAAAGGTGGCGTGGCCATCAAAGTCAAGCTCGGCACCAACCAGCGCGACGACATCCGGCGCGTGGAAGTGATTCGGGAAACCGTCGGCGACGGGATTCCGATCCGGACGGACGCCAATCAGGGCTGGGATTACGTGACGGCGTTGAATGTGCTGACAACCATTCAGAACTGGAATATTGAGTACTGCGAGCAACCGGTCAAGGCCTGGAACATCGCCGATCTGAAGCGGCTACGCCGGAACACTTCCGTGCCCATCATGGCCGACGAATCGCTTTTTAACCACCGCGATGCGCTGCGTCTGATCCAGGAGGATGCCGTCGATTATTTCAACATCAAACTGTCGAAAAGCGGAGGAATTTTCAACGCCCAGAAAATCAATGCCCTTGCCGAAGCCGCCGGTATTCCGTGTATGATCGGCTGCATGTCCGAATCCCGGCTGGCAATCACAGCCAAGGCCCATTTTGCTTCTTCCCGCCGGAATGTTACGTTTTTTGACCTGGATGCACCTTTCGAACACGCCGAAGATCCGGTGGCTGGCGGTGCGGTTTATGAAGGGTACGTCGTTGAGTTATCGGACAATCCGGGTATCGGAGCCAAAATCGATCCCCAATTCCTGGAATCATTGGAAAATTACACGGTTCGGTAGCCTATTCCGGTTTTAATCGAACGTACTTTCTCGAACGTTGGTATAGAATTTGTACATTTTATTGTTTTCTCGCTAAACAATAAAATAATGCACTCAACGGATGATTTCGAAGCTCTTCAGGAAAAAAACGCGGCTTTGTTACTTCATCAGTTGGTTGCGCAACAGGCTACAAAAACACCGGAAGCCATTGCGGTTCTGGACGCTACCCAGGCGGTTTCGTTTGCCGAATTAAATCGCCGATCTTCCCAATTAGCCCAGTTTCTTCTGATAAAAGGCGTAGAAAAAGAACAATTCATCGGTGTTTGCCTGGACCGTTCCGTTGAGATGGTTATGGCGGTTCTGGCTGTTTTAAAAGCGGGCTGTGCGTTCGTTCCAATTGATCCTAATTATCCCGCCGAACGACTTAATTATATCGTCACCGATACGGCAATGCCACTGATTTTATGTAGCCGGAAAACCCGTTCAAAATTAGCCAATTCGCTATTGAGTAACTCCACTACGGAGCTTCAGGAAATTGATTATTCGAACGATACTTGTTATATAAATTCTGGTAATACCACCCCGGTTCTAGTATCGCCCTCGGATTTAGCCTACGTCATTTATACATCGGGTTCGACCGGTAAACCCAAGGGGGTTTTGATCGAGCATCGGTCTTTATCCAATTACATTCAAAGCAGTATTCAGCATTATTCGGCCACGAATAGCCAACATTCCGGCAGTTATTTTCACCTTCCGCTGACGTTCGACGCTTCACTAACGGCGCTGTTCGTCCCTTTGTTAACGGGGAAAACCATCGTCATCAGTCCGGCGGCACCACTGGACGTTTTCAATGACAGTTTATTCATTCAGCAGGCTCCGTTTGATTTCCTGAAATTAACACCGGCCCAGTTTCTTTTGCTGGAAAGTTCAATAAACGATCAGGCCAAATGGAGCACCAGAACCTACGTGGTTGGCGGTGAAGCCTTACACCAGCGCCATTTCCAGTTCCTGATCGATCACCGCGTCGACGCCGAAATCATCAACGAATATGGCCCAACGGAAGCCACAGTGGGCTGTATTTCGTACCGGTTTCATGTGCAGGACCCGGTTCCGGTTTTTCAGAATGGGCTGCTGATCGGCAAGCCGATGCCGAACGTGTCCATTTATTTGCTGAACGAATCGCTTCAACCCGTTCCGGTTGGTTCGGAAGGTGAAATTTACATCGGCGGTGTGCAGGTGGCCCGCGGTTATCTGAACAATGAACCGTTGACCAACCAGAAGTTTCTGGCGGACCCGTTCGCCAATGAACCCGGTGCGCGGATGTACAAATCGGGAGATTTAGGACGCTGGCATCCGGATGGAAATATCGAATACCTGGGCCGAATTGACGAACAGGTTAAAATTCAGGGATTTCGAATCGAACTCGGTGAAATTGAAAATGCATTGATTCAATACCCCGGAATTATTCAGTGTGTCGCGCACGCTGTTGAAGGCAGTTTCTCCGAAAAAAGGTTGGTTGTTTATTACCTTAGCGACGATGATACGCTCGATAAAAATGCGGTTTTTGCCTTTTTAAAAAACCGCCTACCGGACTTTATGATCCCATCTTTATTGGTAAAAATCGACACGATACCGCTTTCAGCCAATGGCAAAGTTGATCGGAAATTATTACCAAAACCTGAGACAAAACGCTCCGAATTAAACGATTTATATATCGCACCCATTACGCCAACTGAAAAGAAAATTGCCTTGCTTTGGGCCTCACTTCTTCAGTTGGATAAAGTAGGACTGGAAGACAATTTCTTTGAGCTGGGGGGAACTTCGATCCTGAGTATTAAATGCATTAGCCTTCTAAAACAGCAATTCCAGCGTGATATATCGGTTACCAAAATTTACCAACACCCAACGGTAAAGACTTTTAGCCTTTTTATCGATGACGGGCTATCGAATGGGCCTAAAACGATAAATTCAAGGGTTGTTACCAGACAGCATTCCGAAGATGTTGCCGTAATTGGCATGGCGGGCCGTTTTCCGGGAGCCAATACCATTCCGGAACTTTGGGAACTGCTGAAACAAGGCAGAGAAACCACCCGGTTTTTCACCGAAGCCGAGTTGGATGCCTCCATTCCGGACGCCATCAAAAACGCCCCCAACTACGTCAAAGCCCGGGGAGTCCTCTCGGATGCCGATCAATTTGATGCTGCTTTTTTTGGATTGAGCCCCCGACTGGCCGAAGTGATGGACCCGCAGCAGCGCATTTTCCTGGAAATTGCCTGGGAAGTTCTCGAACAAACCGGCTATCTCCTCCCCACGTTTGCGGATTCAATTGGCGTTTTTGCCGGTTGCGGCAACAATACCTATTACCTGAACAATGTGCACGGCAACCAGCAGGTGATGAGCCAAATTGGTGGTTTTCAGGCCATGACGGTCAATGAAAAGGATTACATCGCTTCCCGAACGGCCTACCAGCTCAATCTGAAAGGGCCCGCCGTCAGTGTGTATTCGGCCTGTTCCACCTCTCTGTTGGCCATTACGCTGGCTGTGGAAAGCATCCGAAACGGTCAATGCGAACTGGCGCTGGCCGGAGGTTCCAGTATTACCGCCCCGATCAACAGCGGTCATTTATACGAAGAGGGGACGATGCTGAGTAGGGACGGCCACTGCCGGTCGTTCGATGCCGACGCGAGTGGCACGGTTTTCAGCGATGGCGCGGGCGTTGTTCTCCTCAAAAATCTGGAAGCTGCCCGGCAGGATGGCGATATGATTTACGCCGTTATCAAAGGGGTGGGCGTCAACAACGACGGGGCCGGAAAGGGAAGTTTTACCGCCCCCAATACCGAAGGACAGGCCGGTGCCATTGCTGCGGCCATTGCCGATGCCCGCATCGATCCGGCAACGATTCAGTACGTCGAAGCCCACGGAACCGCTACGCCACTTGGTGATCCGATTGAAATTGAGGGCCTTAAAATGGCATTCGGGCCGTCGGTTCCTCACCAGTACTGCGCCATTGGATCTATCAAAAGCAACATGGGGCACTTGACGGCGGCCGCCGGAGTAGCCGGTTTTATCAAAACCGCCCTTGCGCTCCATCATCGCCTGATCCCGCCATCCCTCGGTTTTTCGAAGCCGAATCCGCACATTGATTTTGCCACGAGCCCGTTTTACGTCAACACGGCACTTACCGAATGGAAGTCTGATCAACCGCGTCGGGCGGGCGTCAGTTCGTTTGGCGTCGGTGGCACCAATGTGCACGTTGTACTGGAAGAATCTGATTATGAATCACCTACATCGTCACCGGGCCGTGATTTTCAATTACTAACCTGGTCGGCAAAAACCGCAGCGAGTCGCGAAGCCTACGCGTTTCGGCTAGCTAATTACCTTAAGAAAAACCGCGATACCCAGCTGGTCGATCTGGCTTTTACCCTGCAAACGACCCGCCCCGATTTCAACCACCGGCGGTTTCTGGTTTTGCCGAAAGACACTGCCATTGCCGAAAACCGGTTGTTGACCGACCCGGATTCGTCGCAGCAAAAAACCGTGACGGAAAAACCGGGGGAAGTAGTTTTCCTATTTCCGGGGCAGGGCGCGCAGTACCTCAACATGGGTCGTCAGTTGTACGAAACCGAAGCCGTATTTCGGCAAGCCGTCGATGCCTGCGCAAATCTGCTGGAACCATACCTGCCCATCGACATTCGCGACATTATTTACGCCCAAACTACTGATTCCGAAGCCGATGAGCAGTTACGAAACACCCGCTTTACCCAGCCTGCGCTTTTTGTTACCGAATACGCACTCGCTCAATTGTGGATAAGTTGGGGAATTGAACCCGGGATTTTCTGTGGCCACAGCATCGGCGAATTTGTGGGTGCTCACTTGGCCGGTATTTTTTCGCTGGCCGACGCCCTGAAACTCATCGCCATTCGCGGACAGCTCGTGAGCGAATTGCCAACCGGCGACATGCTTTCCGTCCGACTCGAAGCCGAAACATTGCAGAAAATCTTACCGGAAACGCTATCCATTGCCGCCATCAATAGCCCGAAGCTTTGCGTCGTAGCGGGTCCGCCAACGGCAATCGCCAGCTTTTCAGAGCTGTTGAACCAGAAAGAAATCCCAAACCGGCTGCTGTTGACGAGTCACGCGTTTCACTCCGCCATGATGGACCCGATCGTCGAGACGTTCCGGGAAGTGGTGGCTTCGGTTCCGCACAATCGCCCCCGAAAACCGATCATTTCGACCGTGAGCGGCACCTGGTTAACCGATGCCCAGGGCACCGATCCGACCTATTGGGCCAATCATTTGAGGCAAACTGTCCGCTTCGCCGATGCCATGCAGGTGGTTTCGGAACTGGACAATCCGCTTTGTCTGGAAGTAGGACCGGGCAATGTTACCTCAACGCTGGCGCGGCAACATCCGGTGGTCGGCAAACATCCGGTAGTGGCAAGTCTGGGAAACAGCAAAGGGGTAGAAACCGAAGTCCAAGCCATCCTTCATTCATTGGGGCAACTCTGGATCAGCGGTTTACAACCGGACTGGAACGCCTTTTATGCCCGGCAAAACCGGGTCAGACTGAGTTTGCCGACCTACGCTTTCGACCGAAAACGCTGCTGGCTTGATCCGCCCAAACCGGCAACGGCAACTTTACCAAGTCCGAATCCGACGGAATCCGTCACCGATTTATCAGTTCCCCCCGTACAAAATTCTGGAATGAGAAAGACAATTTTGGTTGAAAAGGTAAAAGAACTGCTGGAAGAAGCGTCCGGAATCGAAATGGAGGGCGCAGCAATTGACCGGAGTTTTCTGGAAATGGGCCTCGATTCCCTCCTGCTGACGCAGGTTGCGATCATCCTAAAAAAAGAATTCGGGCTGCCCATCACGTTCCGGCAACTGAACGATGAATTTACGACGCTCGACCAGTTGGCGACGTATCTGGATCAGCAATTGCCCGCCAGCGCGTACCAGCCAGCGCCGGTTACAGCAACGCCCGCATCGACACCGTCCGTTCATTCTCTTCCGAACACGCCTACTCCGAACGGACCTTCTGCGGTTTCGGCCGGAAACGATTCGGCCATTGGTCTGATTGCCCAGCAGTTACAAATCCTGGCGAAACAGGTTGCGTTGCTTGAAGGTGGAAACCATTCGCCCCTGCAGACGCTCCCGCCCGCGCCCCCGGTTCAGGTTTCTTCCAACGGAAAACATACTCCCCCCAAACTGGCCGACCTCACGCCCGAAGAAGCGATCGAGATCAAAAAACCGTTCGGTGCGACGGCCCGCATCGACCGTCAGGTGACCGAACTGACTCCGCGCCAACAGCGGTTTTTACAGGATTTGACGGCGCGTTACAACCTGAAAACCGGTGGCAGCAAGGCCTATTCGCAGAAACACCGGGCCGCCATGGCTGACCCTCGGGTGGTTTCGGGATTTAAGCCACTGACCAAAGAAATCGTTTATCCGCTGGTGGTCAACAAGTCGAAAGGCAGTCGGTTATGGGACATCGACGGCAACGAATACATCGATGCGCTGAACGGTTTTGGTTCCAATCTCTTTGGTTATCAACCCAATGCAATCAAAGAAACGCTCCACGAACAGATTGAACTCGGCTTCGAAATCGGCCCGCAACACGAACTGGCCGGTGAGGTCTGCGATCTGATCTGTGAGTTTACGGGTATGGATCGGTCCGCCCTGTGCAGCACCGGTTCCGAAGCGGTTTTGGGAACGATGCGCATTGCCCGAACGGTAACGGGCCGCTCACTGATCGTGGCCTTTACGGGTTCCTACCACGGCATTGTGGACGAAGTGATCGTGCGCGGAACGCGAAAACTGAAGTCGTTTCCGGCGGCTTCGGGAATCATGCCGGAAGCGGTACAGAACATGCTGATTCTGGATTACGGCACGGAGGAATCCCTGCAAATCATTCGGGAACGCGCGCACGAACTGGCGGCCGTGCTGGTCGAGCCGGTGCAAAGCCGTCGGCCTGAATTTCAGCCGGTTGCGTTTCTAAAAGAAGTGCGAGCCATCACGGCTGCGTCGGGAACGGCGCTGATTTTTGACGAAGTGATCAGCGGTTTTCGGATGCATCCGGGTGGTGCGCAGGCTCTGTTTGGCATCAAAGCCGACCTGGCTTCCTACGGAAAAGTGGTGGGCGGTGGACTGCCCATCGGGGTGATTGCCGGAAAAAAAGAGTTTATGGACGCGCTTGACGGCGGTTTCTGGCAGTACGGCGACGCGTCGTTCCCGGAAATTGGTGTTACCTATTTTGCAGGGACGTTCGTCCGGCACCCGCTGGCGCTGGCGGCCGCCAAAGCGTCGCTCAATCGCATGAAAGAATTGGGGCCGGAGTTGCAAAAAGGGCTGACCCGCAAAGCCGTGCGGATTGCCGAAACGCTGAATGCCGAATTCCGGCGGCAGCAACTGCCTTTTTTCGTGGCGCAATTTGGCTCACTCTGGAAGCTGAAATTCAACGAGGAAATCCCGTACAGTGAGCTGCTCTTTACGCTGATGCGCGAAAAAGGCATTCATATCTGGGACGGTTTTCCGTGTTTCATAACCGCGGCACATTCTGATAAAGAAATCGATCAGATTATCGTTGCTTGCCTCGAAAGCGTCAACGAATTGACTGAAGCCGGTTTTTTCGTAAAAAAATCGTCAACAATTGAAGCCAGCGAGGATATTCCCGCTTACTTTGCGTCTGATATTTCTCCGGTTCCGGGTGCAAAATTAGGAAGAGATCGGAATGGCAATCCCGGCTGGTTTATCGAAAATCCTGACCAACCAGGTAAATACATGAGCGTTGAGTTAAAATGATTTTGCATGGTTGATCACGCTGTTTCTCCACACCTCGTTCCCGTTGATTTTGATCCATTTGCGGGGCCGGAGCTCATTCGCCTGGCTCCTGCCACCGAACCACAGGTGGAAATCTGGTCGGCCTGTCTGCTCGGTGGTGACGATGCAAATCGGGCCTACAACGAATCGAGCTCGCTGCGGTTTCAGGGTCGTCTCGACCGAAATGCGTTGGAGGAAGCCTTGCGGACATTAATCCGGCGACACGAAGCGCTGCGGCTGGTATTCAGTGCCGACGGGCGCCAGATTCTGGTTTTCCGGGATTTTCCGATTGATCTTTTCTACGAAGATCTTTCGGCAAAACCGGCTTCAGCGCGGGAGCAGTGGATTGGCCATTACCTGAAACAGGAAGTTTTCTATTCGTTCGATCTGCTGCGCGGCCCGCTTCTGAGGGCTAGCCTGATCAAATTAGCAGACAATGAACACCACTTCGTTTTAACGGCTCACCACATTATCTGCGACGGCTGGTCAACCGGTACCATGCTACAGGATTTAGGTAAAATCTATTCCGCCTACGTACTGAACAGCCAGCCTGAGCTTCCCCAATCACCGGCGTTCAGCCAGTACGCTCATGAGCAGTTTGCGTTCGCTAAAAGCCCAGAATACCGTCAGATTGAGAATTTCTGGATCGATCAATATAGAGAGAGTGTTCCGGTATTGAATTTACCGACGGATTTTCCCCGGCCCGTTACACGCTCGTTCAAAAGCAATCGGCAGGATTATACCCTCGATCCCAACCTCGTGGCGGACCTGAAAAAGCTGGGATTACAGGCAGGTTGTAGTTTTGTAACCACTTTGATGGCCACGTTTGAGGTTTTCCTGAGCCGAATTACCGGACAGGAAGACATTGCACTGGGACTGCCCGCAGCCGGGCAAACGCTCCTGGATTATAACCGGTTGATGGGTCATTGCGTCAACCTGCTGCCGCTGCGAAGTGCTCCCAAAGGCGAACTGCAGTTTCTGGAATTCTTAAAACAGCGCCGAAAAGCCGTTCTGGATGCGTTTGATCATCAACAACTGACGTTCGGCAGCTTGTTGAAAAAGCTGAAAATCCCCCGCGATTCGTCCAGGATTCCGATTGTACCGGTGGTGTTCAACATCGACATGGGAATGACGGAAGGTGTGCATTTTCATGATCTTACGTATCAGTTGTTTAATAACCCACGGGCGTTTGAAAGCTTTGAGATTTTTCTGAATGTCAGCGACTCCAACAAAATTCTGACGCTGGAATGGTCGTACAACACGCAGTTGTTCAGAGCCGACACGATCGACCGGATGATGGCTGAATTGGAGTCGTTGATCCGGGCCGTGGTGGCCGATCCTCAGATTCAGCTGGATGCTATCCGGTTTTCAAATCCTTCCCGTTTACTCGAACAACTCAGTCATTGGAATGCTACTCAGGTCGACTACCCGCGCAACACGCCCCTTCATCAACTGATTGCTGGGGCCGCTGCTCAGTTTGCCAGCAAAACCGCCCTGACGTTTGGTCACCAAATGCTAACGTACCAGGCTTTGAATGCCGCCGTAAACCGCCTGGCGCATTACCTCATCGGGCAGGGCATTCGGGTTGGCGATATCATCGGTGTTGCCGTCGACCGGTCGCCGGAAATGCTTATAACTTTGCTGGCGGTTATGAAAGCGGGGGCGGTTTATGTTCCGACCGACCCGGATTATCCGGCCGAGCGGGTCGCTTTTATGCTGGAGGATTCGGCGGCCAAAATGCTCATCGTTTCCAGCAAATACCGAGGCCGGTTTTCCACCACAGCCACCGAACTTTCCATTGAACAGGCGCTGGCCAAATCGGTCACGCTTTCGACGGCGGAGCCGGAGGTGACGGTTTTGGCAACCGATCTGGTTTACATTTTATATACCTCCGGTTCGACCGGCAAGCCCAAGGGTGTCCAGATTACCCACCGCAATCTGGTCAATTTTCTGCTCAGCATGCAAACCGCCCCCGGAATCCAAAGCGGTGACAAATTGCTGGGTGTAACGACGATTTCGTTCGATATCTCGGGCCTGGAATTGTATCTGCCCCTGATCAGCGGGGCCGAACTGGTTCTGACGGATGCCGATTCGAGCAAAGACGGCCGGGTTTTGCTGGACCTCATCCGCTCGGAACGGATTACGATCATGCAGGCCACGCCCTCGACCTGGCGCATGATGCTGTCGGTGGGCTGGAACGATGTGCCACCGTTGAAAATCCTCTGCGGTGGTGAAGCGCTGCCAAAAGATCTGGCGGACCAATTGACCGCAGCCGGAAACGAACTGTGGAATATGTACGGGCCAACCGAAACCACCATCTGGTCGACGCTGAAAAAAATCCGCAACGAAACCGATGAGCAGATATCTATCGGGCGACCGATTGCCAATACGGTGGTCTATATTCTGGATGAAAAACGGAATCTGCTACCGGCGGGCCTTCCGGGCGAAATTTACATCGGTGGCGATGGCGTGGCGCTCGGTTACCTGAACCGCCCCGAACTAACCAAAGAAAAATTCATTAAAAGCCCCTTTGATACCGATCCGGAAGCGGTTTTATACCGGACGGGTGATCTTGGTCTGTTTACTCCCAATGGCGAAATCGTTTGCCTGGGGCGCATCGACCAGCAGGTGAAAATAAGGGGCCACCGTATCGAACTGGGCGAAATCGAACACGCACTTACCCAACTCAACAATGTTCGGGAAGCCGTTGTGGTTGCCCGCGAAGACCGCCCCGGTGACCAGCGTCTGGTCGCTTACGTGGTTCCGGAGCAGGAAAAAATCCGGAGCCGGGGCCCCGACTGGAAGGAAAAATGGAAGGTCATTTACGATCAGGGCGTTCATTATGAAAGCGATATCCATCTCTCGGAGCAAAATCTCGACGTCGCCATCGTTGAATTGATCAGTTCCCGCAAAAATATCCGACCGGAAGTTGCCGAGTGGCTGCAGCAATCCATTCAGCGGATTAAGGAGCTGAAACCGCAGCGTGTACTGGAAATTGGCTGCGGAGCGGGTCAACTGGTTTTCAGAATTGCCCCTGATACGCAATCCTATATCGCAACAGATTACGCCGAAACCGCCCTGAATAAATTAAAACAGAAGCTGGCTCTTCATCCGGAAAAATGGCAACACGTTTCGGTCAGAAATGCCCTGGCCGACGATTTTTCGATGGTTGAAGCGTCGTCGCTCGATCTGGTTTTAATCCACAGCGTTACTCAATATTTACCGGACACTAATTACCTGATCAACGTGCTCCGGGAGGCCGCGAATGCCGTACAGTCCGGCGGTTGCATTTTTATTGGTGATGTCCACGGCAAGGAAACCCTGCGAATGCACCACGCGTACGACCATTTTCTGCGCTCTACGCACGAAACGACCGTCGCTCAATTCTCGGAAATCGTGGATCGCCGGGTGAAACTGGAAGATAATTTTACGGCCGATCCGGCTTTTTTCTACCTGCTCCCCTCGGTTATTCCCGGTATTTCTGCGGTCGACATTCAACTCCGGCGGGGTAGTTACCTGAACGAAGCCACGAAGTATCACTACGATGTCTGGCTGTACGTCGGCACCCCTCCCCAACAGGTTGCTGCCACTAAAAAGATTCAGTGGACGGCGAATTATACGGCGGAACAGTTGGAAAAAGATTTGCTGACCAATCCGCATAAAGTCGTTCAGTTGAGTCAGATCTTCAATAATCGCATCGCCAGGGATTATGCTTTTCTGGCGTCCCTGACCAATTCAGCACCGCTTACCCCACTAAAAGAGCTAAAACCGAAAATTGATGCAGCTCCGTTCGGGGCGGACCCTGAGCTTTTTTTTGAATTAGCCCCCAGATTGGGTTTTCAACCGCACGTCCGCTGGACGAATAACGGATCCTCCGGAACGTTTGAGGTTGTTTTCATTCCCAATTCGATCAAAAACGCCATTCCTGAAAAACCGGACCAGATTCGACTCGACGACCTGGTTATTGAGGCATTTGCCAGCCACGCCTATACGCCCGCGCCGACGGTTACCGCCGAGCAGATTCAGCAATGGAAAAAATCCCTGACGGTGGCCTTACCGCAGTATATGGTACCTGCGGAGTTTGTCATTTTACCGGCCCTCCCCCTCACCCCAAACGGAAAAATTGACCGAAAAGCCTTACCCAAGTCACTGATTACAACCAGCCAGAAACCGGAAAAACCGGAATCGTTATCCGCTGAAGAAGAGCTGATTCTGAACATTTGGCAAAGCCTGCTGGGCATTGAAAACATCAGCGTCACCGACGATTTTTTTGCGCTGGGCGGCCATTCGCTGATTGCCATTCAGGTCATGACGCAGCTCGAAAAAGAAACCGGTAAGCGTCTGCCCCTGGCCACCCTGTTTGAATACCCGACCATTCAGAAACTGGCGGTTTTGCTGCAGAAATCACGAAAAGCAACGATCTGGAAATCCTTGATACCGATTAAGCCAACCGGTAATAAAATGCCGCTTTACGTCATCCACGGTTATGATCTGAACCTGCTTTATTTCAAAAATCTGGTCGTTCATATGGATGAAGAGCAGCCCATTTACGGACTTCAGGCTCTGGGAGTCGACGGGAATGCGCAACCGATGGAAACGCTGGAAGATACCGCGGCTTTCTATATCAGTGAGATTCTGGAACAAAATCCGGCTGGTCCTTACGCCATTGCCGGTTATTCATCCGGTGGTTACATCGCCGTTGAAATGGCCCGGCAGCTCCAGGTAATGGGAAAAGAAGTAAAATTGGTGGGCGTTTTCGATACCAATGCCGACGAATACTCCGCGCACCAGGTAATGGCGGAAAAATCGAATTTCTACAAATTCGGGAAGAAAATTCTTCGGCAGGGCCCCAAGCTGGTCTGGTTTACCAAATCACTTTTCCAAAAACCGGGAGCTACCCTGAACTACCAGAAAGGCTACGTAAAACGTCAGTTAACCAGCCTGTTCGTCGCGCTGGGATTGGCGAAACGACCCAAACCGGAAGGAATTTCGGACGCCATGATGGCGATTATCGATAAGAATGAGGAGGTCTTTCAAAAATACGTTATGGAACCGTACGACGGCGTTATCCATCTCTTCCGGGCGATGGAACGGCCTTACTACATCGACGATTTTAAATTTCTGGGCTGGAGCCGCTTCGCGATGAAGGGCGTTCGGGTGCATGACGTACAGGGAGATCACAAGATGATGCTCTATCCGCCATTTAACGAAGGATTTGCCCGCGTTTTGCAAAATGCGCTGGACAATAGTTAAGCCATCCAAACCGGACTGTTATCTTTGGCCGTATGGGCTCAGCTTTCCTCGTTTACAATACCCTTCCGGCAGTAAAATGGTCTGACGTGCCGGAGTCGTTACCGGTTTCCGATCTGGCCATTTTTCGAATCGAGCTGATCCGGTTTTCTGGTTTTATCAACCCTTTATCTGCGTTATTGATGCCCGACGAGCAAATCCGCGCTCAGCGGTATTTCCACGAAAAAGACCGGCACCGGTTTATTATCACGCGGGGATTGCTGCGCATTCTTTTGGGTAACTACACCGGTCGAAAACCGGCCGACATTCGGTTTGTCCAAAGTGTTCACAAAAAACCGTCGGTTCTGGGAAGCGACTGGCACTATAACGTGTCGCATTCCGGCGGCTGGGCGCTGATCGCCCTGAGCAAAACCGCCGTTGGCATCGATATTGAGAAAATAGACCGTGATTTTCAGTTTCGGGACATTCTCTCCGAAAGTTTTACCCCGCAGGAACGGGTTTTCATCGAACAAAGCCCCGATCCACGCGCCCGGTTTTACCAGCTTTGGACCCGGAAAGAAGCCCTTGTGAAAGCAACCGGTCGGGGCATCGACGAGCACTTTAAACAGATTCCGTCGCAGGAAGGCACTCACACTGTTGATAATCAACAGATTGGAAGTTCAGATCGCTGGATCATCAGTAGTTTTGACGTAACGGAAGAATACGCGGCTGCCGTCGCGTATGAATCACCGGAGAGGGTAGCTGATTTTTATGAACTTCGGTATATGCTCAATGCAGAACCCTGACCACTTTGCAGTTACGATTTTATAGTGGAAAGCAGTAGAAGGAATTGGCCCATCGACAGGATTTTAGTTTTTTGATATTCCTCTAAAACTAATAAATCATTGTCACCTGTAATTAGAAAATCCGCCTGGCAACCTGCGCAAATTCCGAGCAGATAATTGTCGTTCTTGTCTCGAACTAAATCAGGTAAAGTGCCTAAAGTTGTTCTATTTAAAAATTTCAGAATAATGCTTTTAAACCGACTTACCTGTTTGGCAGTAACAATTTTAGCGAATTTGGGTCGGTTTATTACATCATCAAATTCGGCTACCAGTTCCTGCGAATAAAATAGCTGTAAGTCAGTATTTTTCAAGATTTGATAGTAAACCGTTCTGCGCGACTTTCGGCTAATACAGGCTGAAATATACCAGTTTGCGTCAAGAATGACTTTGAGCCTTTTGTTTTTTTTCACTCCGATAAGCATTAATTTCCGCTTGAATTTCTTCCGTTGAGATCTCAACATCAGGCATTTCAGCATCAAGCTCTTCGAAGAGGTCATCAAGTAGCCGGACTTGCAATTTTCTGGCTATTTCGCGTCGATCTTTCGCCGAAAACGTCTCAAACGTCTTAATAAACTCGGTCTGTGTCATGACTTTTGCTTGGTTTTCACCTAACATATAACACTCTAAATTAACATAAAATCTCACGCTTCCTCGGTTTGCAACTGTTTCTCATAGAGTTCGCGGTAGACGCCGTTGGCCGCCAGCAGTTCCTCGTGCGAGCCGTGTTCAACCACCTCGCCCTCGTCGAGAACGATGATCTGGTCGGCCAGCTTGGCCGACGAAACCCGATGGGAAATCACCACGGAGGTGCGGTTTTCCATAATCCGGTGGAGGTTATTCAGAATGATGTTTTCCGTGTTGGTATCGACCGCCGACAGGCAATCGTCCAGAATCAGGATTTTGGGATCGCGGGCAATGGCGCGGGCAATGGAAAGCCGCTGCTTCTGACCACCCGATAAGGTAACGCCCCGCTCCCCGATCCGGGTCTCGAACTTCTCCGGAAATTCAATGATATTCTGGTATAAATCAGCGTCTTTAATGGCCTGTTCCGCCTTTTCCTGCGGCATATCCGGCATCCCGAATTTGACGTTGTTACTGATCGTTTCGGAAAACAGAAACACTTCCTGCGGCACGTACCCCATTTGCCGGCGAATGCTCATTAGGCTGTAATCCTTCAGCGGAATGCCATCGATCAGAATCTGACCTTCGGTTGGGTCGTACATGCGCGTGAGCAGGTTCGCCAGCGTACTTTTTCCCGAGCCCGTTGTGCCCAGAATGGCCACGGTTTCACCGGCTTTGACGTTCAGATTAAAGTTCTTGATGGCGACAATGCCCGAATCCGGGTACACAAACCGGACATTCCGGAATTCAACTTCACCAACAACCTCGCGTTCCAGCGATTTTTCCGAAACAAGATCGGTTTTGACGGCCAGAAACTCGTTAATCCGCTGTTGGGAAGCCGCAGCCCGCTGGGTTTGGCTGGTCGTCCAGCCGAGGGCCATCACCGGCCACGTCAGCATATTGACGTACAAAATAAATTCCATGATGTTCCCCGGCGTCAGCCGCCCGGTCAAAATTTCCTGCCCGCCAACGTAAACAACAAGTACGTTACTAAAACCGACCAGTAACATAATCAGCGGAAAAAACAGCGAATCGACGCGCGTCAGTTGCAGTGATTTTTGCTTGTACGTATCGCTTTCAGCCGTAAAATTGGCCGCCGAATTGTCTTCGCGCACAAAGGCTTTCAGTACCCGAATCCCCGAAAATGCTTCCTGAACAAAGGTAGATAGCCGCGAAAGACTCCGTTGAATTTCTTCTGAACGTTTAATAATAATGGTGTTGACCACGTAAATCGCGACCGAAAGCACTGGTAAAGGCAGGAGAACGTATAGGCTCAGCCGGACGTTGATCGAAACCATGTAGCTGATTACCAGCACAAAGAGCGTAATGAGGTTCAAACCGTACATGATCGACGGACCGATGTACATCCGCACTTTGCTGACGTCCTCCGAAATCCGGGCCATCAGGTCACCGGTGTTGTGCTGGCGGAAAAAACTCAGCGGGAGCGTCTGGTAGTGAACGTAAATTTCGTTTTTCAGGTCGTATTCGATGTGCCGCGACATTACAATCAGCGTTTGCCGGACCAGAAAAAGAAAGAAGCCTTTCAGCAGGGCCATCGCCAGAATCAGCAGACCGTAAAACAGAATACTGAAGGCAAAGACATCGTATAAGTTACTTTGGAGTCGGCTGCCGTTGTAGAGAAAATAAATGTCGAGGGTTTCCTTCACCAGATCGAGCGAATACCGCACCAATTGGGCCGGAATAATCCCGAACAGGTTGGAAATAACGGTAAAAGCGGTTCCCCAGATCAGGTACCATTTGTATTTCAGTAAGTATTTGTTGAGGTGGGAAAGTGCTTTCACAAATCAGGGGACGGCTTTCAATGAAACATATAGGGTTTCTGGGTCGGTAACAGAAAACGGAGCGGAATAGTTTGTTGTCCTGAACTCGGATTCCGCAGATTAAAGGATTGACCAGGATTGCACAGATTAAACAGATTAATAGGATTAAAGGGATAGCCTCCGGACAAAAAGACACAAAGATAATCTTAGTTAATCCTTTAATCCGCGTACAAGACTCTTAATCTTTTAATCTGTGCAATCCGAGTTCAAGACAGTTTCAGACATTTTCCGTACTTTTGTACCCAATTACCAATCTTCGAAATATCGAACCGAGTTCTTTGTTTCTTGCCGGACCAGAATGCTAAACAGACGTTTATTGCGGATTAAAGTGATGCAGGCCTTTTACGCCCTGCGTCAATCCGAATTATCAAATCGGCAGTTAGCTGTCGATACCATTACCGAAACTTTTCAGCGTGACCTCAATTCAATGGAGGAACAGAACCTTCAGCAGTTGGAAGGCTACCGCCGACTGGCAACGGTTTTGTTTGAAGAAGGATTGAAAGCAGGCAAACCGTCGGAAGAAGAGGACGTTCCGCGTAAAGTGCTGATTGCTGCCAACCAGGCGCTGGTCGATTACCGGAACAGCCTTGGCAAAGAACGCCAGCGGGTTTTGCAGGCCTTGATCGACGATGTTCGGACGCTGGATAATTCCTACATCCGGCTGCTGACGTTGCTCCTCGAACTGGCGCACGTTGCCCAGATCGACCGTGAGCGCCAATACGAAGACGTTGACGCCCGTCCGATTGCCAAAGAGTCGGGACTGGACAGTAACCGGATTATCAGAGCTTTGCGCGAACACAAACCGCTGGAAGTCGAACAGATCCGGCGGAAAATCGAGTGGGGTGAAGATTTTCAGATGGTGCGGACCATTTACAACGACATCCTGAAAGAAGACGATACGTACCGCGCGTACTGTGAAACCGCCCAGCACACCGCCGACGAAGACCAGCAATTGGTGCAGCACGTGCTGCGCAGTGTGTTGCTGAAACAGGAACCCGCCAAAAGTTATTTTGAGGAAGCAGACCTGAGCTGGTCCGAAAACGGCGAAATTGTGCGGAGCATGGCCATTAAAACGCTGAAATCCGTCCAGACGGCGGACGGGCTGAAACTGCTGGCATTGACCGAAGATTGGGAAGAAGACCGGTTTTTTCTGGAAACGCTGTATAAAAAAGCCATTGAAAAAGATGACGAATACGAAAGTCTGCTGGCCGATCAACTGACCAACTGGGACGTGGAGCGGGTGGCGCAACTGGATAAAGTCATTCTGAAACTGGCCCTGGCCGAGTTACTGAATTTCCCAAACATTCCGGTTAAAGTAACCATTAACGAATATATCGAACTGGCGAAAGTGTACAGTACGCCAAAAAGTGGCAAATTTGTCAACGGCATTCTGGACAGTTTGTCGGAAAAATTGAAAACCTCGGGCCAGCTTCGCAAAAGCGGCCGGGGCTTGCTGGATAATAAATAAAGTTTAGTCTTTCCGGTTGTTTATGCGTAACTAGGATAAACAACGGACAACCAAGTACGATTATGAACAGAACAAGCCAAATACTGACTGCTTTCATTACGGGTTGTGTAACCGGAGCCGCTTTGGGTTTACTGTATGCGCCCGATAAAGGGGCCGTTACCCGCGACCGTTTGACCTACCGGTTGTCGAAATACCGTGAACAACTCCGCTACCTGCTGGATAATGTTTTAAGAACCGATCAGTTGCCCGCGAGTGTGGCTAAAACCGAAGGACAGCGGGTGGTGAACGATGCCCGCGAGAAAGCCGAAAAACTGCTGGAAGACGTTGACCGTCTGATGGCTCAAATCAAGCAGCAGGGCTCCTAAATTTCATATACAATGGTCAGAAAATGAACGGTTTTCTGACCATTATTCTGTTAAACCACGTGATGAAAAACGTTATTCTTGGTCTGCTGCTCCTGGCTGGTGCGGTGGCCTGCAATCAGAGCCAGAAAGACTCGAAGAAAGAACTGTCGGGAAAAATGCCCAAGATTGTTTTTGCCGATAAAGGCGTCTACGACTTTGGCGATCTTACCGAAGGAGATACCATTGCGCGCCAGTTCAAATTTAAAAACGAAGGGGAATTTCCGCTGATTATCAACAACATTCAGGCTTCCTGCGGATGTACGACCCCCGAATGGCCCAAAACCCCGATTGAACCCGGCCAGGAATCGTCCATCAAAGTGCTGTTCAACAGCCAGGGAAAACGGGGCGTTCAGAACAAAACCGTAACGGTTTACGCCAATACCGATCCGGCCTACACCGAACTCGCTTTTCGGGTCATGGTCAACCCGCGTCCGGATTCAAGCTCGGTCAGCAGTGCTAAATAAACGCGCAAAAAATAGCAAATCGTCCATTTTAAACTTCCCCTTTTCAAGATGAATTTTCAGTCAATTTTACTGCAGTTGCCGGGCGGTTCGTCCAATTCCATGGTTTGGAACATCGTGCTGTGGGTCGGCATTTTTGTTGTGTTCTACTTTTTCATGATTCGGCCGCAACAGAAGAAGCAGAAGGATCAGAAAAACTTCATCGAAAACCTCAAAAAGGGCGACGGCGTGGTTACCATTGGCGGATTGCACGGCAAAGTCTACTCCGTTGAAGGCACCACCATCACGCTGGAAGTTGACAAAGGGCTGAAACTGACGTTTGAAAAAACCGCCATTTCCCGCGAAGCTACAGCTAAACAACCCGCGTAATTAAATTTAATGATGGATTATGGATGATGAACGATGAATGTTTATCGGCGAAAATCATTCATCGTTCATCATCCATGATCCATCATTTATTTCTTCACTTGTGCCTCTGACCACCACCCAATCACGTCCTGTTCAACTGCCGACACTGGTTTTGTGTCTGGTGGCGGCTGCGGTTATCTGGCTGTTGAATGCCCTCAACAAAAACAATTATACGGTTAGTGTACAGTATCCGATCGAGTTTGTTTACAACCAGAAATTGTACGTTCCGACGAGCCCTTTACCCAAAACCATTACCGTCAGCATAACCGGTAACGGCTGGAAGCTCTTTCGGAAGTCGTGGTTGCCGTTTCGGTCGCAGCCCATCCGCTACCCGGTTCCGCATCCGCTGGAAACCAGGTTTATCAATACGACTTCCCTGGCGGCAGCCCTAACCGATCACGCAAAGGATGTGCGGGTTAACTTTATTGCCGGTGACACGCTGGCGCTGAATTTCGACCGACTGGCCGTTCAGGAAGCGCCCATCGTTATCGATAGTGCGGGCATCGACTTGGCGGACCGCATGGTGGTGTCGAGCTTCATCAACGTATCACCCCGAAGTATCCGGTTTGAGGGCCCGGCCCGTTTGTTGCGCGCCATGCCCGACACCATCAAAGTGAAGATTCCGGCCCGACGGCTGGCCCTTAGTTACGACGAAGAACTGCGGCTGCCTATTCCCCGCCATCCGCTCATTCGGGCCAGCGCCGATCAGGTAGCGGTTAGTTTTGAAGTCGCTGAATTACTCCAGCCGCTTCCACTTCCTCCCGCGCCCCAACCTGAAAAACCGGTTAAAACGACGAAAGCGGCCAAACCCAAAAAATCTGTCAAAGGCAAATCTTCCCGTAAAAAATGAGCCTACCTTCGAAAAGGCCCCTGTTAATTGGTGTCACCGGCGGAATTGGTTCCGGAAAAACCACCGTGTGTCGCATTTTTGAAGCCTTTGGAATTCCCGTTTATTACGCCGACGAACGGGCAAAATGGCTGGTCGATCACGACGCTATTCTGAAAGCGGATGTGACCCGGTTGCTGGGTCCCGAAGCGTACGGTCCGACCGGCTATTACGACCGAAGCTGGGTGGCCGCGCAGGTATTCGGGAAACCCGATTTACTGCAGCAGCTCAACGCGTTGATTCACCCGCGCGTGTATGCCGACACCGCCCTTTGGGCGAGCGGTTTTTCGGAAAAACCGTACGTCATCAAGGAAGCGGCTTTGCTGCGGGCGGCCGGTCAGGACGGCAATAATCTCGATAAGCTGATCGTCGTTCAGTCGCCCCTGGAGCTGCGTATTCACCGTATTCACAAACGCGATCCGCACCGGTCGGAAAAAGAAATCAAGAACATCATCAGTCGGCAGATCAGCGACGAGGAACGCATCGAAATGGCAGATTACGTGATTTATAATAACGAAACCCAGTTGCTGATTCCCCAGGTTGTCCGGCTTCATGAAATCTTCAGCCGGGCAGAAGAATAATCCGCCTTTTTTACGTACCTACAGACGAAAGTCCGTATTTCTTTGAAGCTATTGTGTAATTTGCTTTAAAAGATTACACTCAAAATCACGGACGAAAGGCTGCGAGCCCCGGTCCGTGGGTACGGACTATGAAAAAACTTCTATTCGTTGCCGCCTGTGGACTTAGTTTTCTGGCCGGTGCTTTCGTGGCCGACGACGAACCGGCCAAACCGCTGACGTCCGAAATCGTCGATGCGGCTTCCAAAGTTTTTGGGCTGACTTTTACCCCTTCCGAACGAGACTCCATGCTGGGGAACCTGAACAATTACCGCAGTAACTACGACGCCATCCGAAAAATTGAACTGACCAACGACATCGCTCC
This sequence comes from Larkinella terrae, assembly GCF_009668025.1. GTDB lineage: Bacteria > Bacteroidota > Bacteroidia > Cytophagales > Spirosomataceae > Larkinella > Larkinella terrae. The sequence continues at coordinate 222,360 of NZ_WJXZ01000015.1, forward strand.
GGCCCTGTATTTCAATCCGTTACCCACCGGTTTTAAGATGCCTCAGGGCGCGGCTTCGTTCAAAGCCAGCCCGATTGGAAAAACCGCCCTTCCTGCTAATCGGGACGAGCTGGCTTATTATTCCGTTGCGCAACTGGGCGAACTCCTCCGCACCCGCCAGATCACGTCTGAAGAAGTGACCAGATTTTTCCTCAACCGGCTTAAGACCCACAACGACAAGCTGTTCTGCGTCATCACGTTTACCGAAGAAACCGCCCTGCAACAGGCCCGCCGGGCCGATGCCGAAATCAAAGCGGGAAAATACCGGGGACCGCTGCACGGCATCCCATACGGCGCCAAAGATTTATTCGCTAAAAAAGGCTATAAAACAACTTGGGGGTCCGTGCCTTATCAGAACCAGACCCTGGATTACGACGCGACGATCATTCAGCGACTGGAAAAAGCCGGAGCGGTTTTGTGCGCCAAACTGACAATGGGCGAACTGGCGATGGGCGACGTCTGGTTTGGCGGAAAAACCCGGAATCCGTGGGACCCTACGACCGGTTCCAGTGGCTCGTCGGCGGGCTCGGGTTCGAGTGTTTCGGCGGGATTGCTGCCGTTTGCGATTGGCACCGAAACGCTCGGTTCCATTGTCTCGCCCTCAACCGTCAACGGCATCACCGGCCTGCGCCCTACCTACGGACGTGTCAGCCGCTACGGCGCGATGGCCTTGAGCTGGTCCATGGATAAAATTGGCCCCATGTGCCGGTCAGTCGAAGATTGCGCGCTGGTTTTCAATGCGATCTACGGCCCTGATGGGCTTGATCCGACGGTTTTTGCGGCTCCGTTTCGGTATGCGCCACTCGCTTCCCTGAAAGGCGTAAAGATCGGTTATTTAAAAAAAGCCTTTGACGAAGACCATCCCACGAAGGCCAGTGACGACGCAACACTGGAAACGCTTCGAAAGCTCGGCGCCGAACTCATCCCGTTCGAATTGCCAAACATTCCGGTCGGTCGGATGAACATGATTCTGAGCGCCGAAGCGGCCGCAGCGTTCGACGAACTGACGCGTTCGGGCAAGGACGATCAACTCGTGCGGCAGGTGCGTGGTGCCTGGCCGAACTCGTTCCGCTCGGCCCGGTTTATTCCGGCGGTCGAATACATTCAGGCCAACCGCGTTCGCACCAAACTCATCAACGAAATGGCGCGAACCATGAAGGGTTTCGACGTTTACATCACGCCCACCTTCGGCAATTCCAATCTAGCGCTGACTAACCTGACCGGCCATCCCTGCGTGGCATTGCCAAACGGTTTTACCTCCAAAGGATTGCCCACGAGCATCACGTTTATGGGTCAATTATTCGACGAAGGCCGGTTGCTGGCGGTTGCCAAGGCGTATCAGGATGCGACGGTTTTCCACAAAAAACACCCGGTTCTTTGATCGTTAATCGGTTTTACTCACCTTTGGATTTGCCCAATTCCGCAAACGGAATGACACCCGCACGTTGCGCCCAGGCATCGTACAGAGCCGCCAGTTGTTTGACGCGTTCCGGTTCTTTGGCGCTTACATCCTGCAATTCGCTGCGGTCGGTTTTCAGATTGTAAAGTTCCCAGCGGTTTTCCGGGAATTCCGAAACAAGTTTCCAGTCGCCCTGCCGAACGGCGCGGTGTCCTTCGTGCTCAAAAAAGAGCGCATCGTGTCCCTTCCAGGTAGTTCCGCGAAACAACGGCACCAGACTGACACCTTCCGTAGGGGTAACAGCGTTGCCTTTGTAGGTTTTGGGGTACGTGCCGCCCGCCAGATCGAGGCAGGTGGCCATGATGTCGATGATGTGGCCCGGCCGTTGGTCAATTCGACCCGGTTTTACGATCGAAGGACCGAAAGCAATGAAAGGCGTGGCCGTTCCGCCCTCGTATTCCCAATGTTTGTACTGCCGAAAAGGGGTGTTGCTCAGGTTGGCACCGCGCATTCCGTAGGCGGTAAACGACGAGGGATCGCTGGACGGTTTTTTACTGCTTTCGTAAATAGCCGGCAAAAAATTAGTGGGTTTGATATCTTCGTGGCTGGCCCCGTTGTCCGACAAAAACAGAATCACCGTATTATGATCCTGCCCGGTTTCCTTTAGTTTCTGCTGGATGCGGCCAATATTCTGGTCCATCCGATCGATCATGGCCGCATAAACCGCCATGTTATCTTCCCAGCTCTTTTTTTCTTCCGCACTCAGCGTTTCCCAGGACGGAATCTTTGGGTCGCGGGGAGAAAGCTTCGTGTTTTTCGTCAGGATGCCCGATTCCTGCATCCGGCGGTACCGCTCTTCGCGGAGTTTGTCCCAGCCTTTGGCGTAAGTTCCCCGGTATTTGGCAATGTCTTCCGGCAGGGCGTGCAACGGCCAGTGGGGCGACGTAAAAGCCACGTACAGAAAAAAAGGCTGGTCTTTGGGATGCTGCTCGACGAACTCCACGGCATGATCGGCAAAGGCGTTGGTCATATAATACCCCTTTTCCGGCTTGTATTCCTGATCATCCAGCGCAATGGTGAGCTTCTGATTCGGGCGGTAGGGTTCGTTGCCGAAATAACTGCTGGCTCCGTCGATCAGGCCAAAATACCGGTCGAAACCGCGCTTAATGGGCCAGTATTCCGGTTTGGTTCCGACGTGCCATTTGCCCGCCATGTAAGTTTTATAACCGCTTTGTTTCAGCGCTTCCGCAATGGTGACGCAGTTCTGGTTCAGATACCCCTGATAAGCCGGTTGTTTCCGGCAGTTCACCATGTCGCCCACCCCGGCCTGGTGCTGAAACAAACCGGTCAGCAACGACGCCCGCGTGGGGCAACATCGCGACGCGTTGTAAAACTGCGCCATCCGCAGCCCATTTTTCGCCATCTCATCCAAATGGGGCGTTTTAATTTCCGAGCCAAAGCTGCCAATGTCAGAATATCCCATATCATCGGCCAGAATCACGATGATGTTCGGTTTTTTGGCCGGGAGTTGCAGCGCCGGAGAAACAAAGAGCGATAAGACCAGAAAGGCCGTTAAGAGTTTGAGTATCATAAGGAGTTAATCGGTTTTGAAGTGATGGTTTAAGGTTGCCTAAAATAAAATCGCCCTACCCGGAAATTGCCCCCAACCCCCTAAAGGGGGCTTAAATATCCGGATTTGAGAGCCCCTTTTAGGGGGTTGGGGGCAACGCGAAAGAGGGGAAATTCTAAAATTTAGACACCCTCTTCAACCTTAACCTATTTTTCTGATTTGTTAAACACGCCCGTATTGCCTTTCGCCCAAACCGGTTCGAGTTGCCTGACAACCTCCGGATGGGCCTCGGCGACGTTGCGGTTTTCATGCGGGTCGGTTTGGTGATCGTAGAGTTCCACGGTCGGTTGCTGCGCCCGGAAATACCGGGTGTAGCGGTATTGATCGGTCCGAACCGTGATGCCCTGTTTGAAATAGCTATAGGCCACGTTGTTCCAGTATGCCGGTTTTCCTTTTTTCAGGAGAGGGCCGAAACTTTTGCCGTCGGTCGGAGCCGGTGATTGGACGCCACAGAGTTCCATCAGCGTCGGGTAAATGTCAATGGAGCTGATAATCTCGTTGCGAACCAACCCGGTTTTCTGTTCGGGTGTCTTGACAATCAGCACACTGCGGACCGACTGATCAAAAATGGTGTGTTTGCCCCAGACGCGGTAATCGCCCAGGTGCCAGCCGTGATCGCTCCACAGCACCACAATCGTGTTCTGATCCAGTCCCAATTGCTTCAGCGCATCCAGCACTTTGCCCACCTGCGCGTCGGTGTAACTCACGCCCGCGTAATAGGCATGGCGCAGTTTCCGGGCGTAGGCATCCGAAACCGGTTTTTCCAGTGACGCCTGTTCGTCGCCCAGCGCGTACTGGTTAAACTCGGAACTCTCGTGCAAACTCGCCGGGTTGACGTGTTCGGGAATCGTCGGGGACGGCGTCAGTGGAATCTTCGCTTCGTCGTACAGATCCCAGTATTTTTTGGGTGCCGTGAAGGGAAGGTGCGGTTTAAAAAAACCGACGCCCAGAAAAAACGGCTGGTTTTTCGTCGCCAACTCCTTCAATTTCCCCACCGCCAGATTGGCCGTCAACCCATCCGGATACCCGTCATCGCCTACCTCGGCCTCCTCATACGGTTTTACTTTCGACTTCTTTCCCTGCCGGTTGGAGCCATCGGCGTACCCGAAAAAAGCGTTCCAGCCTGTCACCCATTTCCCCGGATCGAACAGCACTTCATCCCAACTGTGCGGCAGTTCCAGCTTGTCGCTTTTCGGGTCGTTGTAGCCATACACGTAACCATCGGGCGAATGACTGATTTTGCCCATGCCCACGGTGTAATAGCCATTCCGGCGCAGGTTATCGATGAAAGTTTCCGGCACCTCGGTTCGCGGTTTTCCGGCCACCTGCTTTTCGAGCGCTTCGTTCGTAACATCCACCGGATTACGCGGCAGCCGACCGGTCAGCAGGCTATACCGTGACGCCCCGCAGGTCGGCTGCGTCACGTACTGACGCATAAACAGCACCGATTGCTTCGCCAGCCGGTCAATGTTGGGTGAATGAATCACCGGATTCCCGTAACAATTCAGATCGGGACGCAGGTCATCGATGCAAATAAAAAGCACGTTCGGATGCCGGGGCGGTTTTTGTTCGGGCTGGGCCCATGCCAGCATCCCCACCAAACCGACCGCCATTGAACAAAACAAAATCCATTTCATTCACTATCAGAGTTATACACACCAAATAATTACCCACATATTTAATAGCGTATGGTTTTAACCGTGGGGCACGAAGCGCCAAACAATCACCCCGTGAAACCGTTGAAACGGTTTCATTTATTGGTGTTCAATTTTCAGAACCCCCGGTTAAAACCGGGGGCTGTTGATGCCAAAACATATTCAATCACTTCAATACCCCGGATTCTGGGTGAACTCGCCCGGATTGGTCACCCGGTCGATCTGGGTTTGGGGGATCGGCCGCACCAGATGCGTTTCCTTGATGTTGGGGGCCGCATCCAGGTTATATTTTTTGACCCGCGCCAGTAACTGCCCGGTGCGTTTCAGGTCATACCAGCGGTGCATTTCGCCCGCCAGTTCACGGGCTCGTTCGTCCAGAATAAAATCGAGGTTGATGTCATTGGCCGTCACCTGCATGTCCTTTTCTTTTCCAGTCACAGCCGCCCGGGTTCGCACCACGTTGAAATAAGCCGCAGCTTCGGCGGTTTTGTTCTGACGCCAGGCCGCTTCGCCCGCAATCAGGTACATCTCGGCCAGCCGGACCACGATAAAATCCCGGCGACCATCGGTGGCATTCACGCTCGTCCGCAGCGGATCGATGTATTTTTTAAGCACCGGAAACCGCCGACGCTGCCCCCCGCCGATTTCGTTGTTCGTAATGGTCGAGGCACCCACCCAGGTATCCTTGAAATCGATGTACCAGTACGGGGCCTGATTCTGAACCGCGTCGGGCACGGAGTAGGGAACAATTTTGATGGCCGTATCGCCCGGCATGACGGTTTTTCCGTTGATCGTCCCCTTGTTATTGGCAAACCAGACGGTTTTAAACGACCCGTCCCAGCGGCTGTCTTTGGTCGGATCAAACAGTTTGATGAGGTAATTCGTCGGCATAAACCGCTGATAGGCCCGCCCGTTGGGCAAATCCCGGATGATGGTCGGGTTCTGGGTGTAGTCGAAAACAAAGAACAGGTGACTTTGATTGCCCTCGCCGTTGGTCAGCGGATCGGCGGTGTACTGCACCGACCAGACGACTTCGGAATTCAATTCATTGTTGATATCCCAGAGATTGGCATACGGCTTAACCAGCTGGAAATCATAGCTTTTCGTCACCAGATTAGCCAACCGTTCGGCTTCGGCCCAGTTGCCTAATGTGAGTTGCACCCGCGCCAGCAGCGCTTCCGCAGCCGGTTTCGTGATCCGTCCGTAGGCTGTCGCTTTGGCCGGAAGCTGCGCAATCGCGTATTGCAGATCGGGAACAATGCCTTTTTCGTAAATCGTTGCAACGGGCGTTCTGTTGGCCGTGGTGACCACACCGATGGTTTCTTCCAGCGAAAAATGCACGTCGCCAAACTGCTGAACCAGGTGAAAATAGTACAGGGCCCGCAGAAAACGGGCTTCGGCCACAATCCGGTTTCGGTTTGCGTCGGTCAGTCCGGCCACACCCGGTGCCCGGTTGATCACGGCATTGGCCTGGTTAATGCCCACGTAGAAATTATCCCAGATCACCGTCACAAACGCATTGGAACCTAGAAAGTTAGCCGAATAATTATTGATATCGGGGTAATTGGTCACCCCACCAAAACCGTTGGTGAAATCATCCGTTCCGGGAACCGTCAGGAAAAAGGCTTCTTCCCGGCCGTAAAACCGGCGCAGGGACGTATAAACCGCCTTCAGGCCATCTTCCAGCCCTTTTGGCGTCGAGTAATAACTGTCGGCGGTGGCCAGACCCACAGGTGTTTCTTCCAGGATGTTCTGGCAACCGGAAAAACCCGTAAACAGAATCAGTAAACTAACTAGAATGTTGAATTTTTTCATGGTTTGCAGCTCGGCTTAAAATTTCAGGTTAAGACCAAACACGTAGGTGGCCGATGTCATCGGAGTTGCTCCGCCCACAATGCCGGTCGAGGTTTCAGGATCGACCAGTTTGTAGGGCGAGAAAATGAAGGCGTTGTCGGCAGTTCCGTAGATACGCAGGCTCGAAATGTGCGCCTTGGTCAGCAGGCTTTTCGGGAGCGAATAGCCCAACGTGATGTTCCGGATTTTGACAAACGACCCGTCGTAAAACCGCACCGCGTCAGCGTACAAGGGTGCCGAAGCCGCGTACGGCAGTGGAATGGAATTCGAAGGATTTGTGGGCGTCCAGTAATCAAAATTCAGGCTGTTGAACCGACCCTGCCACTGGTTGCCGCCTAAATTGTGAAAATCACTCCGGAGCATTTGCCCCTGTCGTGCATACACCAAAAACGAAAAGTCGATGCCCTTGAAACTGAACCGGTTGGTCAAACCGCCACTCCATTTTGGAACGGTGGAGCCCAACACCGTCCGGTCGTCGGAATTGATGACGCCGTCGGGTTTGTTGGTCAAATTCCCGGTGGCGTCCCGGCCATTAACGTCGGCAATTTTGATGTCACCAGGCCGTTGTTTCGCCTGGGATTCCGCCTGAGCCGCTTCATTGGTTTGCCAGATGCCGAGTTGCTTGAAATTATAAAAAACCGAGATCGGCTGCCCAATAAACCACTGATTGCCAACGTCATCCTTTCCGTTAAACAGGTCAACGATTTCCTCCTTGTTGGAAAACAGATTCAGTCCGGCGTCCCATTTAAAACCAGAACTGGTGTTCACAACCGTACCGTTCAGCGTCAGCTCCCAGCCCCGGTTGCGGGTGGCTCCGATGTTTTGCAAAACCGATGCGTATCCCGACGAAATCGGTATAAGTCGGCTCAACAGCAAATCGCTGGTTTTGGTGTCGTAGCGCTCGATGGAACCGGTGATTCGGTCGCTCAGGAAACCAAAATCAAACCCAACGTTCAACGTTTTGGAGATTTCCCACTTCAGATCGGGATTCGGAATGATGCTCAAGCCGTAACCATAACCGGGGTCATTGCCAAAGGCATAGATCGAACGACCCAGCCCGCCCAGCGTCTGGTATGGCGCAATTGACGTGTTGCCGACTTCGCCATAACCCGCCCGCAGTTTCAGGAAAGAGAGCGTTTTGTTGCCCGACAAAAAAGCCTCGTCCGAAATCACCCAGCCCGCGGAAATCGATGGAAAAAACGCCCATTTATTGCCTTTCGACAAACGCGAGGAGCCATCGGCGCGGCCGGTCAGCGTGAGCAGATACCGGTCTTTAAAACCGTAGTTGATCCGGCCCATGTACGACAGTAACCCCCACTGCGTCAGCGAGCTGGTAATGCCGGTAACGGTCGTGGCGCTTCCCAGATCATAGAACGAAGAGGTTTCGATCGGAATATCCCGCCCGCTCGCGCTCGACGATTCAAAGCGGTTTTTCTGCGTGCTGAACAGCCCGACCACATTGAGCGAATGCACCCCGAATTTCTTGTTGTAACTCAGCAGATTCTCAAGCGTGTATGCAAAATTCTGCTGATTTTCGACGGTCGCCGTGCTGGCGCTTCCGGCCAGCGTGCCGTTGTAATTTCCCCGGCGATACGTGCTGAAATCCGGACCGTAGTTCAGGCGGTACGTCAGTCCTTCGGCTAGGGTATATTCGCCGAAAATCGTGGCAAAAATCCGGTATTTCTTCCGTTCGTCCACGAACTGATTCGGCTGGTATTCCAGCAACGGGCTGGTAATGTTGCCCTCGCGCGGGTTCGGATACGCCAGAAAACCGCCATTGGCGTCGTACGGGGCCACGAGGGGCGAAAACGTCAGAGCGTTGGTATACGGCGCGTTGGCCATTAGGTTCTGCAAATCGGTCGAAACCGTGGCGCTCACCCCGAGTCGGATTCGCTCGGTCAGTTTGGTGTCGATATTGGCCCGAAACGAATAGCGCCGGTAATCGCTTTTCTGCATGACGCCCTTCTCATCGAAAAACGAGCCGGAAAGGTAATAGGTCGTATTTTTGGCACCGCCACTGGCCGACAACTGGTGACTTTGCTGAACGCCGTCGCGCAGAATCAGGTCGAGCCAATTGGTCGATAGCCCTTTTGCCAGGTTGTCGATTTCCACGCTGCTGAGCAGCGAAGCATCCTGACTGGCGTTGTCGGGAGCGAGTCCGCGCGAAATGCGTGCGTATCGGACAAACTCCTCGCCGTTCATCAGATTGAGGTCTTTTTTGGCTTTTTTGACCCCATAATAGCCATCGTAACTCAACACGGTTTTCCCTTCCTTGCCGCGTTTGGTCGTAATCAGAATCACGCCGTTGGCGCCCCGCGATCCGTAAATGGCGACAGCGCTGGCATCTTTCAGCACCTCCATCGACTCGATATCGTTGGGGTTGAAGTCGTTGATATTCACGTCAGTCGGAATGCCATCGATGACGTACAGCGGATTATTGCTGGCGTTGATCGACCGGTTTCCCCGAATCCGAATCGTGGGGTTGGAACCCGGAGCGCCATTGGCCCGAACAATATCGACGCCCGCCAGCCGACCCTGGGCATTGGCGAGAAAATTGGACGATGGCGTTTCAGCGATGTCTTTGCTGGAAATCGACGAAATGGCGCCCGTTAAATCCCGTTTTTTCTGGGTTCCGTAGCCCACCACGACGATTTCACTCAGCGTTTTTTCATCCGTCACCAACGTGACGTTCAGGACGGTCTTGGTGCCGACCGGAATTTCCTGTGTCAGATAACCGACATAGCTGAACACCAGCACGGCGGATTTGTCGGGAACCTGAATCCGAAACTGGCCGTTGCCGTCGGTAGTGGTGCCGCGCTGAGTGCCTTTCACAATTATGGAAACGCCCGGCAGGCCCTCCCCTTTTTCGTCGGCAATCGTCCCGGTAATCGTTTCCTCAGCGGGTTGAACCAGTGCCGAGGATTCGGAAAAAGACGGTTTTGAAGCCGGAGCCGCCGGTAAGCGGTTCAGAATGATCTGTTTGCCCGACACTTCGTAGCCGAGATTCAGCGGTTTCAGCATTTCTTCCAGCACGGTTCCGAGTTTTTCGCGCTGAACATGGAGCGAAACTTTCCGTTCGGCCTGAATCAGGCTGGTGCTGTAGAGAAACCGGACCTTGGCCTGGTCTTCGATGAGCGCCAGCACGGTTTTTACATCCTGGCTTTGCACCTGAATCGTCACTCTGGCATCTAAAATGGCCTGCGCCCGGATACCGGTAGCCAGGGCAATGCTGGTTAACAGACTCGATAGAAACAGTTGCAGGCAACTCATTTTCAGGGCCTTTCGCCAGCAAATTAAGGTAGGGAGATTTATTTTCATTTAGTCACTTGGTTGGGTTATTGATAATGTCATGCTATTCTCTACTGCTTTGATCGGGCAAATATACCATGCAATGCCCGTTCAGAGGCTTTTTACTTTATAAAACCGGTAGATTTTATATACATTTTTTCTACGATTGCCAGTTAACTTGTCCATATCACGCAGCTACTGACACCCTTTGGCGGAAATAACAATCTGGGCATCAACCACTTCGTACCGGCCTTCGATTCCTTTGCAGAGCAGCTTCAATTTTTCGAAAAGCGGTTCGTCGGTTAAGTATGCCGTTAACAAACAGTGACCAAGCAGGTCCTCATCGTATACAATATCGACACCGTAAGCCTGTTCCAGCGTTGCGAAGATTTTGGAAACCGGTTCGTCCTTGAACTCAAAGTTTTGAGTCTGAACGGGTAAGGGCTCGGCAACCAGCGTTTTTTTCATCCGAACGTCATCGCGGGAAAACAGAATTTGCTGATTCGGCGTCAGCACCACGCCTTCCAGTTCGCGGTTGGCCTGCATTTCGTTGGCGCGGCTGTCGGTTCGGGCAAACACCGAGACTTTCCCGGTTTTTACCTGCACCACCACCTGCTTCCCGACTTCGGCGGCTTTCACCCAGAAACTGGTGCCCAGCACTTTTGTAACCAATTCGTCGGCATAGACAAAAAAGGGTTTACCGGGATTTTTGATCACCCGAAAAAACGCATCGCCCGACAGATACACCTCCCGCTTAGCCTGCCGATCGAAGTCCCGGGCGTAACCGATCCGGCTGTTGGGTTGCAGCAAAACCGTACTTCCATCGGGCAGCGAAACCGTCATGGGCGTTTGGGAAGTATTCACTTTTTCGAGCAGTGCCACCGACGCCTGATCGATCAATTGCTCGTATTGCGTCGCCGGGCGGTTTTCCAAATACAGCCAGAGTCCCAAGCAAAGCACCACCGACGCAGCCGCCAGCCACCGCCAGCCCAGTTGAAACCGGGGATTTGGTGCCGATTCAATACGGTCCTGAATGTTGGCAAACATCCGCCCCACCTGCTGCTCATCCGGGTGATTTTCGACCACTTCCAGGTCCATCGTCAGCAAAACCGCCCGGGCTTTTTCAACGACGGTCCGCTTCTCCGGATGCTGATCCAGAAACCGCTGCCAAAAGGTGTCGGTTTCGCGCGTTGGCTCAAACACCCATTGCCGAAAGGTTTCGTCTTTCAAAAAAGCCTCCAGATCGGAATTGGCGGAATCCATTATGCGGTTTTTTGAGTAAAGAATTAGATTATCCCTTTATCAGGAAAGAGACGACGAAGCGGGCGTTTAACTCACCTCAGGCGAAAAAAAATAAAAAAAAGGCGAGGAAGGTTAGCAAAAAAGCAACTTTTCGGAGTTTGTGAAGCGCCCGTTGCAGCAGGTTACGGACCGATTGTTCATTGACTCCCAGAATCGTGGCAATCTGGGAGTAGGTGAAATCCTGGTAATAGTAAAGCATCAGCACTTCGTATTGCCGCAGCGGAAGCGATTTCAGTTTCGCCTGTAAATCAGCGGTTTGGATTTGCAACAATTCCGCATTGATCACTTCCGTTTCGGCGGCATGACTGACCGGCAACAGCAGCTCATCGGTAGTTTCCCAACGTTCGGACAGCAACTGATCCGGGCGAATGGACTTGTGGATCTTCCGACGCAATGACCGAAACAAATAAAACCGGGCCGAATCGACGTCGCTCAGGCGGCTGCGACTTTGCCACAAGTCAACGAACAGGTCCTGAACCGCGTCTTCAACGGCCTGTTCATCATCGGTTATTTTTTTGCCGTAACTGAAAAGCACCCGGACATACCGCTCGTAGAGCAGCGCGAAAGCGGTTTCGTCGCCCCGCTTAAAAGCCTGCCACAAGGTTTTGTCATCAGTAGTCTGCAGGCACATCATTCAAGCTCAATCGAATCGTTTCTGTCCATTCGTGGTAAGAGCATTTTATCCTACTAAACTACTCAACTATTGACAATCTATGCAATCTATTTTTTCATTAAATTTGACGTTGCATCAACAAACACCGGTTTTTATGTTCCGAAAAACGTTCCTTTACGGCTTAGTCGTTGTCCTGAGCATTCCCGCTTTTTCCCAGCAAAAACAGCGGTTTCAGAATCTACAACAAGCCATTGCAGCAACCGGACAACTCGCTGGCTCTCAAGGACCTTCGAGCGTCAACTGGATTGACGGCGGAAACCGGTTTTCGTATATCGGAGCGAACAACAGTATTCGGTCGTTTTCGCCGAAAGACCAGCGCGAGGAAGTCGTTTTCGACGGCAGTCAACTGAAATTTCCCGGAACTGGTCAGACCTTTGCCTACGAATCCTTTCAATGGTCGAAAGACTCGAAATACATTTTGTTCCAGTCCAATTTCCGGCCCGTCTGGCGTCGGTCGGGGTTGTCGGATTTTTACATGTACGCCGTTGCGGACAAGAGTTTGAAACTGGTGGCCAAGGACGCTCAAACCGCCGAATTGTCGCCCGACGGTTCCAGAATTGGGTACGAGCGGGATGGAAATCTGTTCATTTTTGATTTTGCCAGCCAAAAAGAAACCCAGCTAACCAACGACGCGGCTCCGTCGCTCTACAACGGGCGGTTTGGCTGGGCGTATGAAGAAGAGTTTGGGCTGGCACAGGCCTGGGAATGGTCGCCCGACAGCAAATTCATTGCGTACTGGCAAATCGACGAGCGTCAGGTTCCGATTTACGCCATGACGGATTACAAGGGTTTTGACGAAAACTTCACCAAACTGCCGTACCCGCGTGTGGGCGATAAAAACCCGACAGCGCGGATTGGTGTCATTGAAATTGGCAACCGCCAACAGCAATGGATGAAAGTCGATCTGGCCGATGGGTACATTCCGCGTATTTACTGGACCTCGCAGGAAGGACAACTGGCGCTGGTGCACCTGAACCGCAAGCAGAACGATTTGAAGCTGTTTCTGGCCAACGCCCGAACGGGTGACGCGAAACAAATTATGGAAGAAAAGTCGAAAGCCTGGGTCGACGTTTTTGATTTTTTCGCCGGAATCATGCACTACTTTTATTTCCCGGCCAATTCGCAGGAGTTTTTCTGGGTTTCGGAGCGCGACGGCTGGGCGCATATTTACCGCTACGATTATAGCGGCAAACTGCTGAATCAGGTCACGAAAGGCAATTGGGAAGTGGTTTTTGTCCACAACGTCGACGCCAAAAGCAGGAAAATTTACTACACTTCGACGGAGCAGTCGCCGACGGACCGGCAGTTGTATGTCGTTGATTTTGACGGAAAAAATAAACAGAAACTGACTCAGGCACCAGGGCGGCACAAGATCGATTTTTCGCCGGGGAGTCAGTATTACATCGACCGGTTTTCGAACGTAACGACGCCTTTGCAGGTTGAACTGCGCGACACGAAAGGGGCAAAAATCAAGACGCTGGAAAGCAATGCAGCGGTTTCACAATTTCTGAGCAGTTACGCATATGTGCCGAAGGAACTGTCCGGTTTTACAACTTCCGACGGGCAGAAAATCGACATTTCCATTATTAAACCGCTCAATTTCGATCCAACTAAAAAATACCCGGCCGTCCTCGATATTTACGGCGGTCCGGGTGCGCAATCGGTTTATAATGAATTCAGTACGACGGGCTGGCATCAATATCTGGCGCAGCAGGGCTATGTGATTGTGAGCGTCAATAACCGGGGCAGTGGCGGCTACGGCTACCGGTTTGAAAAAGTCGTCTACGAAAAATTGGGGCAGTTCGAAAGCCTGGATTTTGTGGAAACCGCCAAACACCTGGCGACCCTGCCGTGGATCGACGCGGGCCGCATTGCCATTCGGGGCCACAGTTACGGCGGTTACATGAGCAGCTACACCATGCTGGCGCATCCCGGTATTTTCAAAGTCTCGATTGTGGGCGCGCCCGTCACCGACTGGCGGCTGTACGACAGCATTTATACCGAGCGTTACATGGGTTTATTACCTGAGAATGAAGCGCTTTACCAGAAAAGCGCGGTTTCGCCGAACGCCAAAAACCTGAAAGGCAAGATGTTCATCGCTCATTCGACGATGGATGAAAACGTGCACGTCCGCAACACGATGCAGTTGATGAACGCCCTGGAAGATGCTGGTAAAGACGCCGACCTGCGCATCTATCCGCCGGGTGCCCACGGCGTCGCCTACAGCGGCACCAGTTCGTTGCTGCTGTACCAGCAATACACGGATTATCTGGAGAGGTATTTGAAGAACTAGCAGTACCGATTGATTATAAGCACATTAGAAAAGCTACCAATTTCTGCTAATGTGCTTATAATCAGTCTCCAACCTTGATTCCTTCTTCTGCCAGATAGCGACCAATATTGAAAGATTGGCCATCCAGAAGTTCCAGCTCCCGGTTCCAGTCCATCGTAAGCCAGGCGTCGGCGGACTGCTCGGCAATCATAATTTGCTGGGTGTCGGTAAAAACCCAAATCACTTTGCTGGTGCCAAAATCGAGCAGTTTCCGGGTCTTTTTATTGACATAATTGAAGTCTTCAATTTTAGAAATATCCGCTTTGACGTCAATTTCAATCACAACTTTAGCCGGTACGTCCACATAATGAACATTGATTTTATCCGGGGTCAAGATGCTCTTTTCGTAAATCGCGACATCGTGCGAAAGGTTATTCCGATGATCAATGTGAACACCTGCTTCGTTAGAGGCAAACCAGTATTTTTTTTCATTCAGCGAGCGAAACATTATTCGCATGAAATACGACACAAGAACCCACTGTAACGAGCTTGAACCCATAATTTCTTCCGGTGTTTTTTTCCCCGCCAAAACCGCTTCATACCCTCTGTAATATAAGGGTCTCCCGTCCAAAACCTCATAAACCAGCGATTCCAGTAGCACTTTCTGTTTAGACGTTTTCCCCATCGATTTGACACCCGGCTGTTTGTGGGATTGTCCAGCCACATTTTTCTTCTCCAGCGTCTCCATATCGTATCATTATATTGCAAAATACGGGTTTTCCCGACAAAAAAGAATCAATAGGCCACCTCTATCTTGAATAAGGTTCGCTCGGAACGTTCGCAAAAGGGGATGAATTTCTGATAAAACCGCCCGCTTATACCTCCATTTTCAACGCTCTTCCGACCTCCTTCTGATGCAGTCGGCCGATCGGGAGTTCCTGACCGGCGATTTCGATGTGGCTGGGCGACCAGGCAGAAATCTTGTCGATGGCAACGATGTACGACCGGTGAATCCGCAGGAAATCCCGGTTTGGTAACATGGATTCGACCGAGCTGATGGCCTGTTTTACCACCAGCGGTTTGGCGGTCGTCGTGATGATCTTGATGTAATCTTTCAGGCTTTCGACGTATAGAATGTCTTTCGTGTAGACTTTCACCATCTTCCGGTCGGCGCGGAAATACAGAAACGAACCGCGCTCCGGCGACACCAGTTCTTTTTCGACCGGCGATTGATCCGGCTCAGTCAGTTGGAGCGAAACCGCCTGCGGTTCTAGGTGCATGACTTTGGAAACCGCCCGCAAAAACCGCTCGAACGGAATGGGTTTCAGCAGGTAATCGACCACGTCCAGATCAAAACCGTCGAGGGCGTATTCACGGTAGGCTGTCGTAAAAATCACTTTGGGAGGATTCCGCAAACTCCGCAGGAAATCAGTACCGGTGAGTTTGGGCATTTTAATGTCCAGAAACAGCAGATCGACCGGCATGGATTGCAGCAAACTGAACGCCTGAACGGCATTGTGGCATTTGCCGACAATCTCGAGTCCATCGACCATTTCTATGTACGACTCAATAATTTCCACAGCGTGTGGCTCGTCATCGATCAGGAGACAACGTAAATTCATAGTGGGGTGTGTATTTGTTGTTGTTCTAAAACTAAACCGGTATTTCCGCCACCGGCAGCGTATTCGATTTCAAAACTGCTGGTTCCTTCGGCAAATGCAAGGTCAGATCAATCAGAAAAGTCTCTTCCTCCGGCTGAATCGTCAGTTCGTATTTTCCCGGATACAACAGCTCCAGCCGTTTCCGAACGTTCTGCAAACCAATGCCCCCGACGGAGGTCGCCCCAACGGAGGTTGCCCCGATGTCCGTTGGAGCAAAAGTATCGGAATCGCGACTATTTACCAATTTAAAGGTCAGCACGTTATCGTCAACCGCCAGATCCATAAAAATCCAGGCCTGCTCCAGTTGCTCACTGGTTCCGTGCTTAAAGGCGTTTTCCAGAAACGGAATCAGTAACAAAGGCGCGATTTGTTTGCCCTGCAAATCTCCCTGAAAATTCAGCGACACATCCAGCCGGGAACCGTACCGCAGTTGTTCCAGCCCGATGTAATTTTTCATAAACGAAATCTCTTTCTCCAGCAACACGTCCGACGCGTTGCAGTCGTACAGCATGTAACTAAGCAATTGCGACAGTTTCAGCACCACCGCCGGGGACTGCTCCGATTTCCGTAATGTCAACGCATACAGATTATTAAGCGTATTAAACAGAAAGTGCGGGTGAATCTGCGACTTAAGCAACTGCAATTCGGCCTGAAATTTTTCCTTCTCAATCTGCCGGAACGCCTTTTCTTTCAAGTACCAGATTTTAACCAGTTTGATGGCAGCCACAAAACCGGCCACCGTGATTCCGCCCCGTAGCCCGGCCATTAATAAATAGTTGAGTCCTCCTCCGCGCACCCGCGAGGTGCCCATCCAGGAATGAATCGGTGTGACGACCCAATTTGAAAGAACGGCGGAGGTACAGGCGCTCAGGAACGATAACAGGATCACCCCGGCGACCATCTTCCAGTACGGTCCATTGTCCAGATAACGCGGGAACAGAACGTAAATAATTCCGTAAGCCAGCACCATGTGGGCGGGCATGAAAATGATCGAGCTGACTCCCGAGGTCAGCAAACCCATCAGGAGCGCCATCGTTTCGCCGTAGCCCCGGTACAGAAAATCCAGGATCGGAAAGACCCCGTACAGAACCGTAAAATACAGCCAGACCACGCCCCAGAAAAGTCCGTGACGGGCCAGCCGGTACCGTGGCTGATTGGAAAAGATGAAGTTACTGTCAGACAGTTGCATACGAAGGCCGGATTACTGATCGAATATAGACAAACGACTCCGAAACCGCTATGATTCGGGCGAATTGTAGACGAACGGCGGCTCTTCGTCGCTAAACGACCTGGTTTACTGCCATTTTCACATTCGTCGCCGTTCGGTTGCTGTATCAACCGCCAACCTTCCCATTAGACGAAAAGGCCAGCAGCCCGTTTTTCCGCTGTTTACTTTTGAACCGTCGACTACGACTAAAACAACAACTACGAACAAATCGCTCCGGCGACAACATCATGAACAAGTACACCCACTTCCGTCTGGCCTTACTGGCCGTCATTTTATTTCTGTCGGTAACAGTAACCTCTTTTGGGCAGGGACGGCAAAACCGCCTGACCAACTCGCCCCGCGAGGGCTTCTGGGTTGTTGAATCGCAACCGAAACAAAAAAGCGTTGCTCTCTTCTATAACGACGATAACCAGCTCATTTACAAAGAGGTACTTCTCAAAAAACGGCTTAACCTTAAACAAGCCAAAACCCGGGAAAGTCTGAATGCGGTTTTGGAACAGGCGCTACGGCAATGGGCCAGCGCGCAGCAACCGGGTGGCAGCCCGATCCGGAACGACCAGCATTGGCTGGCCGCGGAGTTGTATTGAGCGATTGACCATGGACGATTGACCATGGACGATTGGCTATGGTTTCAAAACAGGTAATGAAGAACAAAGGACGTCTTATTTCTCTTGTCTCACCTCTTTTATCTATGGTCAATGGTCGATCGTCAATGGTCAACCGCCTACCCTCTCACCCCTCAAGATAATAATTTGGTTAAATTGGTTCGAGTCCCCCGGTTTGGCATTTTGCTCCGAACCGGGGGCTTTTTTTGGGTAAAATAGGTTTCGATTAGCCCTGTAAAAGTTGTATTGGCGTTTCTAATCCGTATTTTCGGACTTTCGATCCATCCAACCGCCCCGCATGCAAACCGGCCCTGCCACTTCCTCGATCCGCACCGAAATTCTGGCGGGTGTTTCCACTTTTCTGGCAACGATGTATATCATCGTCGTCAATCCGGCCATTCTGAGTCAGGCCGGATTGCCGTTCAGCGGAGTTCTGACGGCCACGGTTTTGCTGTCTTTTGCCTGTAGCCTGATGATGGGTCTGTACGCCCGCAATCCGATGGTGGTTGCGCCCGGCATGGGCATCAACGCGTTCTTTACGTTTACCGCCGTCAAAGTTATGGGCGTCCGGCCCGAAGTGGCGCTGGGGGCGGTTTTCTGGGCGGGGGTGCTGTTCATGATCCTGTCGGTGTTCAACGTTCGCTCCGCCATTGTCAAACTCATCCCGAAGACGTTGCGGTATTCGGTTTCGGCGGGTATCGGCCTCTTTATCACGCTCATCGGTTTTGAAAACGCCCAGTTCATCGTGGCTAATCCGGCCACGCTGGTCAGCATCGCCAGCCTGAAAGATCCCATCGTCCTGACGTTTATTTTCGGCTTACTGCTCACCAGCGTTCTGATGATCCGCCAGGTTCCGGGCGCCATCATCATCGGGATCGTGCTGACAACCCTGGCCGCCGTGCCCGTTGGTCGGTGGTGGGGAGATGCCTCGGCGGTGAATTTCGGAACCAAGACCCTCGTCAACTACCGTGGCATTTTTGCGGCTCCGGATTTCAGTCTGATCGGGAAACTCGATCTGGTCAATTCGCTGCAATGGACGCTCTGGCCGGTTATTTTTGCCTTCGTTTTTACGGATTTATTTAATAGCCTGTCCACCTTCGTAGGAGTTGCCGAAGCCGCCGATTTGTACGATGAAGACGGAAATCCGCGCAACATGAACCGCTCGCTGCTGACCGACGCCGTGGCCACCACGCTGGCCGGATTGCTGGGAACCAGCCCCGGCACCGCCTACATCGAATCGGCGGTGGGCATTGCCCAGGGTGGCCGAACGGGGCTAACGGCCATCGTAGCCGGTTTTCTCTTTCTGCCGTTTCTGTTTCTCTCGCCCCTGTTGTCGGTCATTCCGGGCATTGCCACCGCTCCGGCGCTGGTGCTGGTTGGGGCGTTTATGATGAAGCCGATCACAAAAATCAACTGGAACCAACTGGACGACGCCTTACCGGCCTACCTGTCGATGGTGTTGATTCCGTTCAGTTACTCGATCACGCAGGGGCTGACCTGGGGTTTTCTGACCTGGACAATCGTAAAACTATCGCTGGGCAAATCCAACGAAGTCCCGGTCGGTTTGCTCATCGTCGATCTGTTCTGCATCCTGTCGCTCTTCTCCGGACACTGATTTTCAGGGCAGTACGGCTACTAGCTCCACTTCGACCAGGGCCGTTTCCATGTAAAGCCGCTGAATCTGAACCCAGGTGGCCGCCGGAAAATCGTTGTTGTAATACTTTTTCCGAATGTCGTTATGCTTTTTCATTTCCTCGATGTTGGTCGTGTACAAGTTTTCTTTGACCACATTCTGAAAAGTGGCTCCGTAAAAAGCCAGCGTTTTCTGTAGTCCGTTGTACACATTCGTCAGGGCCGTAGCCGCATCGCCCACGCCGACCGTTCCGGAGATGTAAATCGTTTTGCCAACTTTGACGGCTTGCGCATACCCCGCACCGTCTTCTCCGGCTTTGCCAAGATGAAATTTCTGTTTTTCAATTGTATTCTGGCCGGATTGTGCGTAAACGTTGTTCAAAATCATCATGAAAAGCGTCAGGGAAATAAAAATGATCCGTTTTTCCATCGTATTTTAGTTGTTTAACCCAGTGAAAGATGCACCCTAAATTCTCCAAATACATCCGTCCGAACCGGTTTTTACGAACCAGCCTGTTCGTCATCTGCCTCGCCGTCAGCACGGCTTCAACCTATGCCCAGGTCTATAAAACCCGGCCAATTACCGCCCTGCTCGGTGCGTTCGACGAAGAAGTGAAGCTCGTGCAAAAATCGTTGAAAAACCCCAAAAGCCGAACGCTGAACGGCATTCATTTCATGACCGGACGCATCAACGGGCGGAAAGTGGTGGTGGCCGAAACCGGAATTGGCAAAGTCAACGCGGCCATGACCACGGCGTTTGTGCTGGCTTATTTTAAACCACAACGGGTGCTTTTTACGGGAATCGCGGGTGGCACCAATCCCGACCTGCAGCCCGGCGACATCGTCATTGCCCGACAAACCGCCCACCACGATTACCATTCCATTACGTTTCAGCAACAGAAAACCAATCAGACCCGCAACGCCATCACGAAAGAAATGAATCCGACGTATTTCCCCGCCGATTCGGTGATGATGCAAACCGCCCGGGAAGCGGCCAAAACCGTCCCGTTCGAAAGCATTCCCTCGACTTCGCGGCCGCCTTCGATCATCGTTGGCACGGTTGTGACGGGGGATGTGTTTGTTTCTTCCGAGGAAAAAGTGGCCAGTTTGCGGTCGGACTTCAACGCTGATGCCACCGAAATGGAAGGAGCTGCCGTCGCGCAGGTGTGCTACCAACAGCAGATTCCCTGTCTGGTTATCCGCAGTTTGAGCGACAAAGCCAATTCCAACGCCCGGCAGGACATGCTGACGTTTTTCAAAATTGCCGCCCGCAATTCCGCCAACCTGGTCATGGCCATTGCGGGGAAACTCTAACCCTGACAGCGGTCGAAGACCCTGTCAGCGGTTAGAATTGGGGTTTGAAATCAACCGCTGTCAGGGTTATTTACCCATTACCAACCGGGTTTGGGCCGGTGCATTTTCGGCGTCCAGCAACTGAATAGTCAGCGGGCCGTCTTTCTGAACGTTCCGGTCGATGGCCAGCGTAATGGTATGAACGCCCTGCGAAAGTTCCGCGACCAGGCCACGGTCGGTCAGCTTGACCGGTTTTTGACCAATCCAGGCGCTGGTTCCCGCCGTTGAATTCAGGGCCAGGCTCACATTTCCCCGGCTAACGACCTCAATGTCAAACCGCACGAAGCTGTAGCGTTTAGCCGCGCTGGCTTCCACGACCGGCAGCTCGTCCAGCGGCAGTTCGCCGGAAACTTTGCTGTATGCCGGTTGCCAGAACACTTTTGCATTGTCTTTCACGATAAAACCGGGGCCATCGGTCAGCACCTTTTTGGCGGCTTCTTTCGTCGCCGAAACCGTACTCCAGCGACGCACCAACCGGGCGGTCGGCACCCGGAATTTACCGGATTCGCCCATTTTGGACAGAAAACCGATCAGGTTAACAAACTCATTCTTATCCAGACTGGCCGTTAATCCCGCGGGCATCAGCGAACCGGGCACTTTCTCCATGACGTTGATCTGGCTTTTCGGAACCGAAACTTCCTGCCCGCTCACATCGCGCACCACAATGTCGGACGTTCCGTTGCTGACAATGTAACCCATCATTTCGCTACCGTCTTTTTTCGCAATCCGCTGCAATTCATAGCCTTCCTTGATGGATTCGTTGGGATACAAAATCGACTTGATGATGGTTTCCACCGGTGAGCTGGTACCAAGGCTGCTCAAATCCGGGCCGATGCGTCCGCCCGCTCCGCCAATCGCGTGGCAGGTCTGGCAGGTCAGGGCGGTTTTCCGGAAAACGAGTTCGCCTTTCACCGGATCGGCGGTTTCGGCAACGGTTTTGGCCAGACTGCTGATGGCCTGCGCGTTCAGTTCCTGGGGCATTTTTTCGGCGGGTAGCGTTCCACCCGACGCTTCCAGCGCCTGGTTCAGCGACTTAACGCTATCTTCACCCCGCCGGTTGTAAGGCACCCGGCGTTGCATAATCTGCCGTCCTTCTTTGGCCCGGTTTTCGGGTATTTTCCGCGCGACCAGCTCATCAGCCAGTGCCTGAACACTCGCCCGACTCATGATAAATGCCTGAAACAGTTCCGAAACATCGGTTTGTGCCGGCAGGCTCCGCAGCAGATCTCCCGCAATCCGGGCCGCTTCGGCAGCATTGACCGCCACCAGTTGGGCGGTTGCGGCCAGCCGGATTTCCGGCGGATTTTTCGCACCGGTCATGTCCACCAACGCCTTCCGGGACTGCTCCGTATTCAGGGATGCCAGCGCGTTCAGGGCGGCTTTTTTCGTAGCGGTTTCTCCTTTCTGGGCCAAATTAACCAGCGTTCCCGTCTGATCGGCCAGTTTCCATAAGCCAATTAACCGAATCGCAGTGGTCGCAATGGCGTCGTCATCGTTAGTAATAAAACCGGTAATCCGGTTCAGATTTTGGGACGGTTTCACGCCCCGACCAGCCGCTTCGGCCAGCGTAGCCAGTTGGGCCGCCACCGCTTTGCTCTGACCCGTGTTCCCCTGCACGGCTTTGTCAAACAGCAAATCCATATCCACTGCACTTCCAAACTTGCCAATCGAACTTAGCGCATCCTTTTGATACTCTTCGGGGACCTGATCCTTTTGGTACAGTTGCGTCAGTTGCGCAGCCGCAGCCGGGTTGCTCACCGACTTCAAAGCGAAGGCGGTTTTCTTCGCATTTCCCAGAAAACCGGGCTCCGTTTTCAGTTTGGCCAGCCATTGCGGCTCCAGTTCGCGGACGGTTTGCCACAGCGCGTAATCCAGAAACTCATCCATCGGATTATCCAAAACCGCCAATGCCGTTCGGGCCGCTTCGGCGCTCGGTATTTTCCGCAATGCAATAACCGCTTCCAGCCGCACCTGTGGATGTTTGTCGGACACGGCTTTGGTCAGCAGAGCCGGTACATTGGCGATTTTTGTATGCCAGAATTCAAGCGCCCGCAAGGCCGCAGCCCGCGCGTTATGACTCTGGGCATTCAACAAACTTACCAGCAATGGTTCGTTTACAACTTCAAGCGTCTGGTAAGTCCAGAGGGCTTCCAGTAGGTTGTGCTCGTAATTGGCATCCTGTTTATCCAATCCCTGCACCCATTTCTGGATGGCCGGAATCACTTCGGCAGCTCCGCGTTCCTTCAATACCTGTTTGGCCTGAGCCCGCGTCCAGTCTTCCGGCAACTTCAGTGTTTCCAGCAATTCGCTGACGCTCGCTTTGCTCAAGGACGGTTTCTTCACCAGCGGGCGGTTTTTAGCCACAATCCGCCAGATGCGGCCGTGTTCTTTGTCCCGACGCGGATCATGAAAATCCACCTCTCCGTGCTGAATGATCGGGTTGTACCAGTCAGCCACGTAAATGGCGCCATCCGGCCCCACATTAATATCGACTGGACGAAAGGCGACGTGATCGGTCCACAGCAAATCTTCGACCTGCTTGGAGGCATACCCGCTGCCCTGTTCTTCCAGCTTAAACCGGTTGATTCGGTTGGCCCGGAAATCGTTGGTAATCACGCTCCCCAGCCAGGATTCCGGCAGGTGACGGCCCGATACCACGTCCAGACCGCTGTGCTTGGGTTGTCCCGGATTCAATCCCCGCAGAATTCGGGCGGCACCCGGCGCGGTCACAAACGTCGCGCCCGGAAAGGCGTAGTTGATGCCTTCGCCACCGGCGCCGTCGGTTAGAAACGACTGCCCCCAGCGGTCGAACTGCAGCCCCCACGGATTGATCAATCCCCGGGCGTAGATGTCCAGGTCGAGGTTTTTGGGATTCAATTGCCAGACACCACCCCCTTCCAGCCGCTTGATACCTCCAGGTGTTTCAACGTGGCTATAGGTGTAAATCGACTGGTTGAAATACAGCTTGCCTTCCGGTCCCCAGCGAAACGTGTGAATGAGGTGGTGCACGTCGGCCGTGCCAAAACCGTTCAAAATCCGGCGTCTTTTATCAGCTTTGCCGTCGCCGTCGGTATCCATCAAATGGAGAATTTCCGTCGAATTGGCCACGTAAACGCCACCGTCGCCCGGCAGAATTCCGGTCGGGGTGATCAGTCCTTCGGCAAAAATGGTCGATTTGTCGGCTTTGCCGTCGCCGTCGGTATCTTCCAGCACAAAAACCTTGTCGTTGCCTTCTTCACCGGTTTTCAGGTGCGGGTAGGCCGTACTGCTGACCACCCACAACCGGCCGTCGGCGTCCCAGTTCATTTGAATGGGTTTGGCAACCAGCGGTTCGGAAGCAAACAGCGATACTTCAAAACCGTCGGCAATTTTAAACGACTCCAGCTCACGTTTTACATCCGGATTCGGCACGTCTTTTTTGTCATCCTGCGTGACGGAGGAAGTCATCAGCAGAATGGCCGGAAGAATCAGGATTCTGCGTAATAGGGTCAGGGAAGGGCTATTTTTCATTCTTTTCACTTCAATAAAGTCAGTTGATACACACTTGATCGGGGCGCGCGGTTGAGGGCAACCTGGCTTTCCAGCCATTTAATGATGAAGCTTTGCTCCTCCAGCCCTTTCACGTGACGGCCCTGTTCGTAGGCGCGAAACCCGAGAATATAGGTCGTGTTAGGCGGGCGATACTGGAAGAAAAACAGGTCGTTCTTCTTCAAAATCATATGCCGGATTTCGTTGACCTGATTAAACGATGGTCCCTGCTGAATGAGAACGCCGTTTTCCCAATCCTTCGCCGAAGCGGTGACGACTTCCTGATTTTCAGTCGTTAACTTGTAAAATCCTTTTTTCAAACCGGTTACTTTCAGGACACGGGCATTCGTTGTTTTTTCGGCCAGCCCCGCTGGCTGCGGAAGCGGCAGGTATTTTTCGTCCATGGTAAAGATCAGCGTTGCCGCGTCCTTCCCAGCATTCACCATTTTGGCGGGGGTCGCAGCCTCGGCACCGGTTTTGGAAACGTTGACCGAAACCGTCTCCGCCCGGGGCGCCAGTCCCAAACTTTTTTCCAGCAGAGTAGCCAGGTAATAATAACCGTTTTCGTTCAGGTGAATGCCGTTTTCGGTGAGGGCGACGGTTTTGCTCAGCTCCTGAACGGGTTTATAAATGTCGATAAACCGCTTGCCGCGTTCCGAAGCGATCTTCGCAATGGCCGACGAATAGACTTCCAACAAGGCGTTATTCTGCGCTTTATGGGCAATGGTATCGCTGGATAAAACGGGAATCGGTGACAACAGAATCGCTCTGGCACCCAACTGATCGATCTTGTCGAGAAGTTTCAGCAACCCTTCCCGGAAAACCGGCAGACCTGCTTCGCCGTCCTGCGCTTCAATGCCGCCGAAGGCCAGAAAAACCACCGTCGGCTGAGTTTTGGTGAGGTGCTCCATCAGCAGTTGGTAGCCGGTCGGCGGATTCGTAATCGTGCTGCGGGCTACGCCGTACACATTGTCGCCCGCCCAGCCCAGGTTTCGGAACGTGACATCGCGGTCGGGAAAACGTGTGGTTAGCGCCAGCTCCAGGTAGCCATATTGGTAGTCATTTTCAAACAGGGAATTACCCAGAAAAACCACCCGGTCACCGTTTTTCAGCGTAAAAGGGGCATTTGGAGAATCTGCAACCGGCTGAGTGGTTTGCTGGGCAAAGGCCCATCTGTCGGGCAGGAAAAGTAAGAGGAGTAAAAGGTATCCAAGCGAGGCTGTTGCCTTCATCTTTCTCATGCATTTTTATTTTGACGTAAATACTGACTTAATCGGCTAAAATACCACCGCTTTCCGGTATAACTAAAGGGAAAACCGTACCCTTTTCTACTACCGGCACAGGTTATAAGAGTTTCTGGATCGCTTTTTTCAAAATTCCGACCGCTTCTTCCAGTTCAGACGCATTCAGGGAAGCGAATCCCAGCCGAACGGAATGGTGCGGAACGGTTTTATCATGGAAATAGGTGCTGCCATCGCTGACGGTCAGGCCCAGAACCGACGCCCGCTCCGCCACTTCGGCGGGTTTCAACCCGTTTCGGTACGTGGTCCAGACGGCAAAACCGCCGTCCGGAATTTCGAACGACAGGTGATCACCCAGGTGTTCCTTCAGCAAGCGGCAAAGAATGTCCCGGCGTTCGTGGTACAGCTTATTCGCTTTTTTCAGATGGCGGCCAATATCACCGTTTTTCAGCAGATTCGCGATCGCTTCTTCCAGCAGCTGTTCGCCCTGACGATCAATGAGTTTGCGGAGCCGGGTGGCCTGTACGAGCAGGTTCCGGGGCGCCACCATAAACCCGATGCGGATGCCCGGCGCGATGGTTTTGCAGAACGAACCGACGTAGATCACATTGCCGTAATAATCGGCACTGGCCAGCGGCAGAATCGGGCTGCTGGTGTAGTGAAAATCAAAATCGTAATCGTCTTCAATAATCGCAAACCGGTATTTCATCGCCAGCTCCAGCAGCCGCATGCGCCGTTCGGAACTGAGCGTCACGGTCGTTGGCGTGTGGTGGTGCGGAATCACGTACACGAGCCGGACTTTCTTTTTCCGGCAAATTGCTTCAACGGCATCCAAATCTATTCCGTGCGCATCGACCGGAACGGTTTCCAGATTGGCACCGGTTTGGGCAAAAACTTCACTGGCTCCGAGATATCCCGGCTCGCCCACGATCACGTTATCTTTTTTCGACAGCAAAACCTGAGCGCAGAGATAAAGCGCCATCTGAACGCCTTTCGTGATCAGGATATCGCTGGCTCCAACCTGTAATCCCCGCGTTTCCGACAGAAAACGGGCCAGTTCGGTTCGCAGATTTTCCGAGCCCTGTTCAGGTCCGTAGGTCAGGTATTTGTGCGTAAACCGGTAACTGCCAAACCGCCGGTATTCCCGAACCAGCAGCTCGATCGGCGCAATCCGGGTGTCCGGGAAACCGTCGTTAATCACCAGATTTCCCTCGACACCTTTTATAAACGGGCGGAAAACGCCTTCTTTTTCGGAAACCGCAAAGCCCGTCTCCGCCGGTAGCCGATGGGTTTGAACCACTTCCCGAATCGGCCGGGGCAAAACGTCCGGCAGGTTTTTAGCCACAAAAATGCCTTTGCGCGGAACCACTTCGATCCAGCTTTGGGCGTATAATTCGTCGTAAGCCGCCACCACCGTCTGGCGGTGAACCTGCAGGGCCCTGGCCAGCACCCGGCTGGCGGGCAACCCCGCACCCGGTTTTAACGTTCCCTGCCGGATGTAAGCGATGATGCCGTTGGCAATCTGCAGGTAAACCGCAACGGAGAGCGTTTTATCGACGCGCAGAAGTTTTTCAACAAAAGCCATGCTGGACTATCCGGTTTGTATTTTCTGGACTACAAACATAGTCCAGAAAGCCGATACTTTTGACAGAAATCAGTAGCTAATTTTTCGGTTTAAAACAACACGAAATCATGGATGTTACCGCGCAAAAAAAAGCATCGATCGGACTGGTAATCACCGCCTTCGCAATCGTATTCATTGTCTGGGGTTCCACTTATTTCTTCATCGGAATCGCCGTAAAAGGTTTTCCACCCATGCTGATGGGCGCCGTCCGGTACCTAAGCGCCGGTTTTCTGCTGCTGGCCTGGTGCGGGCTGAAAGGAGATCGGGTGCGGATAAAAAAGGAACTGATTTCGGCGGCCATCAGCGGATTGCTGATGCTGTTTGTCGCCACCGGAATCGTGATTTGGGTGGAAATAACGTTACCCAGCGCGCTGGTGGCCATTCTGGTTTCGGCCAACCCCATCTGGTTTATCATTCTGGACAAAGCAAACTGGCGAACCAATCTGAAAACAAAAACGACGGTTTACGGACTCCTCATCGGTTTCGCCGGTATTCTGCTGCTCTTCGGGGAATCGCTTCTCCACTCATTTTCCGGCCGTCTGGACGGGTCCGTGCTCAGAGGTTTGCTGCTGTTGATGATCAGCCCCATCGCCTGGTCGGCAGGAAGTCTATATGCTAAAAAACACGCCAGTCAGGCTCCGGCGCGCGTCAATACGGCCTGGCAAATGATCATTGCCGGTTTTGCCTTCCTCCCCGCCGGACTTATTCACCGGGAATTTGATTCGTTTACGCTGAGCAGTGTACCTTTGCAGTCGTGGCTCGCCATCACCTACCTGATTGTTTTCGGCTCGATCGGCGCGTTCAGTGCGTACATCTGGCTGTTGCAGGTCAGGCCCGCGACGCAGGTGAGTATTCACTCCTACGTCAACCCGGTGATCGCGGTACTGCTGGGCGTTGGTTTTGCGAACGAAAGCATTACCGGTTTGCAGGTAATCGGCCTGTTCGTCATCCTATTCAGCGTCTTATTGGTTAATTTACCCAAATACGCCCCGCCCAGTCTAAAAAAACCGATCTGGATCCGGCCCCAAATTCTGAAACAGTAAACAACACATCCCATGAACCTAAGTATGAATGAACCCCAGATTTGCACCACCTGCGGAACCCAGTATCCACTCCATCTGCCGGTGCCGGAACTCTGCACAATCTGCAACGACGACCGCCAGTACATCCACGAAAACGGGCAAAACTGGACTACGCTGCCCGCTTTGGAGCGGTCTTTCAACGTAAAAATCAGTCCGCTGACCGACCGGATTCACAGTCTGAAAATGCAGCCGGATTTTGCCATCGCCAACCGGGCGTTGCTGGTCCAGTCGCCCGGAGGTAACATTCTTTGGGATTGCATTCCGCTACCCGACCCTGAAACCGTCGAATTTATCCGCTCGAAGGGCGGGCTTCAGGCCATCGCTTTTTCGCACCCACATTATTACAGCACGATGAACGTGTGGGCGTCGCTGTTCGATTGCCCGGTTTACATCCACGAGAACGACCAGCCCTGGATCATGTACCCCAGCGAATCGCTTCAGTTGTGGAGTGGTGACAGCCTGTCGTTTTGGGACGGTATTCGCATGATTCATACCGGAGGCCATTTTCCGGGCAGTTGCGTTCTGCACATTCCGTCTCCAGCGGATCGGGGGACACTGCTTTGCGGGGATACACTGTTGCTTTCCCGCAGCAAACGGCACCTCGCGGTGATGTTCAGTTATCCCAACCAGATTCTGTTGACCCGGGAAGAATTTGCCGCGTTTTACAAAAAAGCGGCAAATCTGACGTTTGATACGCTTTACGGAGCCTTTGAAAATCAGGATTTGGCAGGTAATGCACTGACGGTTTTCACGACTTCCATGCAGCGGTATCTGGCTAGTTACGGGTTTAACCTGGCGTAAATTTAAAAAGGCCGCTGCCAGGGTCTACGACCGCTGTCAGCGGTAAAAATTTAAAAACTACCTCGCTCCCAAATGCCCTTTTCTTGATTTCCTTCAAAGAGAATCGTCAGGAAGATTGATTTGATCATTCGCAATTAAACGGTTTTGTCAGTTAATTTGGGGATTGCCTCTTTTTAACCTCCTGAACTCGTTTCCCGTGCGTAAATTTTTCATTGGACTGCTACTTTTCGTCGGCGCCGTGCTGATCCTCGGCGCAGGCTACGGTTATTACAACAGCCGCGACCGGCACCCCGGTTATTCGATCAACCTCCACATTTCAGCGCCTAACCAGCCAAAACCACTCCAAGTCGGGTTTGCGGCCCTGAAAATTACTCCTCATCTCCCCGACCGCTGGACGGATCAAAACCAGGACGCAACTTATAAACCGGGCGACGGTGATTCGTACACCGATGGCAATAACAACGGCGAATTTGATGCCTATTGGATGGCCGGATTCAGCCAGAAACGCGCGGCCAATGGCGTTCACGACGATTTGTGGGCGCGCGCCGTGGTGGTCGACGACGGCCAAACCCGGCTGGCCATTGTGGCCGTTGACCTGATCGGTTTTCCGAATAAAAATGTCATCAATGTCCGGAAGAGCCTGCCCGCCAGTGCGGGTATTACGTACACGATGGTTTGCAGCACGCACACGCACGAGGCTCCCGATTTTCTGGGCATGTGGGGTGGCCATCCGCTGAAAAGTGGGGTTAACAAATCCTATGAACGCTTTGTTGAACAACAGATTACGCGGGCGGTTTTGGCAGCGGCAAAAAACCTGCGCCCAGCCCGGCTGCGGTTTGCGCAGGATCTGACCGGGGCGGATTCCCTGCTGATGGACACCCGAAAACCGCTCGTAACCGATTCGGGCCTGTACATCATGCAGGCGCTGGATGCGGTGAAAGACAGCACTTTAGGCACGTTGGTGGTGTGGGGAAATCACCCCGAAACGCTCTGGAGCAAGAACCTGCTGCTGACCTCCGATTTTCCGCATTACGTGCGGGATTATCTGGAAAAAGGCATTCTGAAAGGCGATTCGGTGGTTCAGAAAGGATTGGGCGGTACGGTGGTATATGCCTCGGGTTGCGTGGGTGGATTGATGACGACCTCGCCGAAAGTGACGGTACAGGACCCACTGACGGGCGAGCGGTATAAAGAGCCGACTTTTGAAAAAGCCGACGCGCAGGGAAAGGCACTCGCAATGCTGATTTACAAATCGTTACAAAAAGATACGACCACGGCTCGACCGGCGGATATCCGGCTGAAAGCCCAAAACGTTGAGATTCCGCTCTCGAATAAATTGTTTCAACTGGCAGTTGGTTTGGGCGTGTTGGATGCCGGTTACAGCAGTTGGGGGAACTTCCGGAGCGAAATTGCGGCTTTCCGCTTAGGCGAAGCGTCGTTCCTGTGTGTACCGGGCGAAATTTATCCCGAAATTGTAAACGGCGGAGTGGAAAACCCGGTCGGGGCCGATTTCCGGATGAAACCGCTGGAAACGCCACCGCTCCGGAGTCTGATGCCGGGAAAATACAAGTTTGTGATTGGGCTGGCAAACGACGAACTGGGGTACATTATTCCGAAAAGTGAATGGGATGCCGAAGCTCCGTATAATTACAATTCGAAGGATCGTCCTTACGGCGAAGTCAACTCCACCGGGCCGGAAACCGCACCGAAGTTATACCGGGCAATGGTGGAGTTATTGCGGAATTTATAAAAGAACTGTTGATAATTTATGCAGATTTTAATAGTAGAGGATGAACAGGAAGTAGCCGCATTCATTCAGAATGGATTGGAAGATTATGGGTTCAGCGCCGACATCGCCAACGATGCGTTGCAGGCGCAGTTGAAGCTGGCAAACAATGTCTACGATACGATTATTCTGGATGTAAATCTTCCGGTCATCAACGGTTTTGAGTTGTGTAAAATCATCCGAAACCGCTACGAAGATGTGTCCATCCTGATGTTGACGGCCCTGGGAAGCACCGAAAGTAAGCTGAGCGGTTTTGATGCCGGAGCGGACGACTACCTAATTAAACCCTTTGAATTCAGGGAGTTAATTGCCCGGTTGCGTGCGCTGAACCGGCGCCGGATTTCGTCGCCGGCGGATTCTGTTATTCTGAAAATTGCCGATCTGGAATTGAATCAGGAGAGCAAAACCGTGAAGCGGGGCAATCAGAAAATCGTTCTGACGGCCCGCGAACTGGCCCTGTTGGAATTCTTCATGAAGAACCAGAACAAAGCCCTTTCCCGGAATGAAATTACCGAGAAAGTGTGGGATGTCAATTTCGACACCGGCACAAATGTCGTCGATGTGTACGTCAATTATCTGCGAAAAAAAATCGATAAGGATTTCTCGCCTAAACTGATTCATACGATCAGCGGTATTGGATATATCATGCAAGAATCCGAAGATTAACGAATGAAAATACGCGCCCGAATTTCCGTTACATTTCTCGCTATTGTGGCCGCGAACCTGGTCGTTTTTTCGCTGGTTATTTATTTTATTTCGGAGTATTTCCGCCAGAAACATTTCTATACGCGGCTGGGAGATAAAGCCAAAACTACGGCTTTGCTACTCATTGAAGAAGACGAAATCAATCCCAAACTTCTTCAGCTGATCGAGCGGAAAAACCTTACTTCCCTGCCGGAAGAGCACATCATCGTCTACAACCAGCAAAACAAAGTCATCTACGCCAGCGCGGATACCACCGGCGACCTGGGGCCGCACAATGATCTGCTGGCGCGGGTTCGGGAGCGGAAACAGGTGTATCTGCGTCGCAATAACCGGGAAATTGCCGGACTGACGTACACCCATCAGAACCAGGAATATGTGATCATTTCATCGGCTTATGACGAATACGGTTTGACCGAAATGGCGCACCTGCGAACCATTCTGGGCTTTGGGCTGGCGTTCAGTCTGACATTGGTTGGTTGGTCGGGCTGGGTATTTGCCGGACGGTTTCTGCGCCCGATTTCCAAAGTAATCCACCAGGTCGATCAGATCAAGGTTTCCAATCTGAACCAGCGGGTAGACGTGAGCGAAAACAAC
The DNA here is from genome assembly GCF_009668025.1 of Larkinella terrae. Lineage (GTDB taxonomy): Bacteria > Bacteroidota > Bacteroidia > Cytophagales > Spirosomataceae > Larkinella > Larkinella terrae. Next base: position 254,312 of record NZ_WJXZ01000015.1, read on the forward strand.
GATGAAATTTCCCAACTGGCACACACGTTCAATTCGATGCTCGACCGGGTTCAGGAAGCGTTTGAAGTGCAGCGTAATTTTGTGGCGAATGCGTCGCACGAGCTGCGCACGCCCCTCACCATCATTACCGGACAGATCGAGGTCACGCTGATCAAACAGCGGACGGTGGAAGAGCACGAAGCCAAGTGGAAAGCCGTTCAGGACGTCATCAAACGGCTTAATATGCTGACTAACAACCTGCTCGAACTGGCGCAGGTCAGCCTCGACGATGCAACGATGAAGTTCAACGAAGTGTCGCTGGACGATGCCATTTATCAGGCAACCAAAATGCTGACGACCCGCCGACCGGATTACCACGTCATCTTTTCGTTCGACAACGAAACGGAAGCCATGCAGTCGTCGCTCACGGTTCAGGGCAGCATTTCCCTGTTGATTTCGGCTTTTTTGAACCTGATGGAAAACGGCTGCAAGTTCTCCCCCGACAATCAGGTTGAAGTTATTCTTGGTGCTGACGACCAATGGGTTACGATTCAATTCAAGGACAACGGCATCGGAATTGCTGAAGCAGACATCCGGCATATTTACGAGCCGTTTTTCAGGGCCGAAAACGCCAAACGAATCCACGGCTACGGCATCGGCCTGCCGCTTACCTACCGAATTATCCAGTTACACCGGGGGCAAATCAACGTTTTTTCGCGGATCAACGAAGGAACCAATTTTTTATTGAAATTTCCCAAAACGCTCTAATCGGTTTCTAATCATTTTATAACCGCGCTCTCATCTACTTCTAATTACCTCTTAATTAGAGCATTGTATTCTATCGGTAACTTTGTGTAGTTACAATTTAACCGAATCAATGCTATGGCTACCAACTCCAATTTCAGAAAACGGTCGAGCGACTTCGTGAACTGGGGAACGATCTGGGGATTGATTTTTGTCGCTATCGCGCTGAATTTCTACATCGATTATCGCCAGCACAAAACCGATAAAGAAGTATTCCGTACTCAATACGAAGCCAAGGTTTCGGAAGCTGATTCGTTGCGCGCCGTTAAAAGTCAGCTCGAACGTCAGTTACTCGAAATCAAAGCGATTCAGAACGAAAACCGCGCGTTAACCAGTCGCCAACAGACCGCAACAGAGGCTGTTGCGATTTCCGCCAAAACCAATTAACGAACATTTAGTATAGGTTACGCAGTAATGATTAAACCGGTTAGCGCAGCCTTTCCGGTTTTTCTACCCCAATCTGGCAGCCTGCCGGTTTTTTCCATACCAACCTATTGAATAGAACATGCAAATGAATCCGATAAAAACAACCCAAAAAAGTTACCAAAAACGTGATTCCAGCACCCTGGAAGGCGATATCAGAGGAGGTACTGTCTCCTTTCTGGTGGCCGTTCCCCTGTGCCTGGGCATTGCGCTGGCGTCGGGTGCCCCGCTGTTTTCGGGCATCATCGCCGGATTGGTCGGTGGGCTCGTTGTGGGCTTGTTCAGCCGGTCGGCACTCAGTATTTCCGGCCCCGAAGCGGGTCTGATTGTGGTCGCACTGGCGGCCATCGAATCGCTGGGCTCTTTTCCGGCCTTCTTATTGGCCACCAGCATGGCCGGTTTGATCCAGATTGGTCTGGGTTACCTGCGGGCCGGGATCATCAGTAACTTTTTTCCGTCTTCTGTCATCAAAGGCATGTTGGCCGGGATCGGTTTAATCCTGATTATCAAGCAAATACCGCACCTGGTGGGTTACGACGCCGATTCGGCGGAGGAAATATCGCTGTTTCAGCCCGAAGGGTTCAACATCGTCAGTCAGTTTCAACTCGCCATCGGACAGCTCAACGGTGTTGCGATCCTGATTGCGGCCGTATCGCTGGGCATTCTGCTGCTGTGGGAACGTCCGGCATTCAAGCGAATCAAGTGGCTGCAAAATATTCCGGCGGCTCTGGTGGTCGTCGTGCTGGGCATTTCGATCAACGAGCTGGTGCGGGTCATCGCTCCGCAGTTGGTTTTGAAAGGTAACCACCTGGTTCAATTACCGGTGGCCGATAGCCTGAGCGGTTTTTTCGGTCTGTTCACGCTGCCGGATTTCAGCCAGTGGACCAACCCCCAAGTGTATATTTCGGCCCTTTCCATTGCGCTCGTCGCCAGCCTCGAGGCCCTGCTGGCCATCGAAGCAAGCGACCAGTTGGACCCGCTGAAACGCAAAACGCCCGCCAATACCGAGCTGAAGGCGCAGGGAATCGGCAATATTGTCAGCGGTATGATCGGTGGGATTCCGCTGACGTCCGTCATTGTCCGGAGTTCGGTGAGCATCAATGCGGGCGCCCGGACCAAACGGGCCGCGCTCATTCACGGAACGCTGTTGCTGGTTTCGGCCATTGCGCTGCCGACGGTTTTGAACCGGATTCCCTGGGCGGCCCTGGCATCGATCCTGCTCATTACGGGGTATAAACTCTCCCGCGTGGGCATTTTCAAGCAGTTACTCAACGAAGGAATCGCCAAATTTATTCCGTTCGTCGCTACGGTTGCCGCCATTCTACTGACGGATTTGCTAACCGGTATTGCCGTCGGAATGCTGGTGGCCCTGTTCTTTATTCTGCGCGAAAATTACCGGAATGCGCACCGGATCCAGACGTTTCAGGAAGGTGGAAACGAGCGAATCCGGATCAGCATGGGCGATTACGTATCGTTCTTGAGCAAGGCCAGTATGGTGAAATTGCTGACCGGGATTCCGAACAACGCGGTGGTCGAAATTGACTGCACCAATTCGTCGTACATCGACAGTGATGTGATGAACACCATCGATAATTTCAAGGAAACTGCATCGCTGCGTAATATTCAGTTGGTTTTCCTGCGCGAGCCCGTAGAAAACCGCCCCCCCATTCCCGAATCACTTAGTGCCATGCGCAACCGGCACCTTCGGGAAATTGAGAAAATCAGGTAGTAACTTTGTGTCATAGAAGTCGATAAGTCTGACTGGCAATCCGGTCAGACTTATTTTTTGGTCGGCAGCCAGCAGCCGACCGAAACCGTAAAACCGTGTGTACCGTCTACACCGGATAGGCCAGCAGTGGGGTATTTGCCGAATCCGTATTGATAGCGAACATCCAGAAAAGTGGTTAGCTGACCCACTAAAACCTCCATTCCTCCCCCGCCCCAAATACCGGTTTCGATCCGGCGGCTGAAAACTATTTTCTGATTAAAAATCTCGGAACCATCATTTGAAATTTTATACCTTCCTCCCGTTATATATCCTATGCTAGGGCCCGCCTGACTGTAACAGGCAATTCGATTCGTTATCTTTTGTCGATACACAAGCAATAATGGAAGTTCGGCCACTTCATATTGCATTTTTGTTATGGCGATTTTTTCAGGTAATGTTGGTCCTAATGTATACGTTACTTTGGTTCGCCAACCTTTTTGGATAACCGAAGGCTCGAGCCGAATGCTCCAGCGGTTTTTCAACGGGATTTGTATTGGCAAAGCAATGACATAACCCGAGCCAAACGACCAGCCAAGATTCGGATTGTGGGTTCGGAACGTCGCCCAGTGAACGCCCGCCCGTACGCCAAGCTGCATCTGAGCGTGAAGATGGGTTGAAATGAATACGAGAATACAGATAAAATAGAAAAGCTTTTTCATCGGATGTGGATATTGTTTGGACAATAAACGAAAAATCAGTCCTTTATATGCAATTTACCTAACTAGATGTCCAGCGATTTTCGCCTTTTGCTTGCAAGATAAGGTACAATATAAACCCGTAAACCCTAATTACCATCTTGGCAGCCAGCAGCCAATCGACACTGTGAAACCGTGGATAATCTCCGTTGCATCAGCCGATCGTAACGTCGGCGGATACCGTCCGAATTGATACCTGGCATCCAGAAAAGTCGTCAAGTTGCCAAGCGGAATCTCCATTCCCCCTCCTGCCCAGATTCCGAGTTGAATCCGGTCTTCAAACGCCAGTTTATCACTCGAAATCAGTGTGTTTTTATCAGAAATTTTGAATCGTCCGCCGAGCGCATACGCAAAGCCAGGCCCAGCCAATCCGTAATATGCCAATCGATTGGCCTTTTTTATCCGGTACGATAGTAACACCGGCACTTCGGCTTCTTCATACCGCATCACCAGATCACCGGTTCCGGCAGGTTGTCCCAAAGGAAGTGTATAATCCACTTTCGATCGCCAACCTTTCTGGATGATCGACGGTTCGACCCGCAGACTCCACCGATTTCTAACGGGAATCTGAATTGGAAATGCGACAGAAAAGCCGGGTATGAATGAATGGTCTGCTCCAGCCGACCGGTTTCGGAACGTCGACCAGTGAACGCCCGTCCGTACGCCAAGCTGCACCTGAGCCTGAAGATGGGTCGATACAAATACGAGAATACAGATGGAATAGAAGAGCTTTTTCATCGGATGCGGATATTGTGTGTCCGATAAACGATCAATTCGCCTTTGTTCATATATCCTTTATCAAACTATTCATCGAGTCAGATTAACCATTTGCTTCAACTGCGAGTTTATGCTGAGATTTTAACCGTATCCAATGAATCTCGCAGAACTTATCCATGATCCTGCCAAAGCGGCCCGAGCAGTCAAGTTAGTTTACGTTAATGACACAACACCCGGTTTTTCGCGCCACCGCACGGGCGACCATTTTACGTATAAAGACACCCAGGGCCACCAAATTGACGACGAGGAAACGCTCGCGCGGATTCGAAAAATGGCCTTGCCACCCGCCTGGGAACACGTCTGGATTTGCGCCAAACCCAACGGCCACCTCCAGGCTACCGGCATCGACACGAAAGGCCGGAAGCAATACCGGTACCACGCCAACTGGAACGCGATTCGCAGCGAAACCAAGTTTTTCCGGATGATTGCCTTCGGCGAACAGCTGCCCGAACTCCGCGCCCGCATCGAAAAGGACTTGAAAAACCGGGAGCTGACCAAGGAAAAAGTGATTGCCATCGCGCTCAGTGTCATGGAGCAAACCTTGATTCGGATTGGGAATGCGTCGTACGAAAAAGAGTACGGTCATTACGGTTTGACCACCCTCAAAGACAAACACGTGAACGTCGGAGCCTCCGGGATCCAGTTTCGATTCAAAGGCAAAAAGGGTATTTACCACGACATCAAGGTGCAGGACCGGCGGCTGGCGCGGCTGGTCAAAGCCTGTCGGGACATTCCGGGAAAAGAGTTGTTTCAGTATTACGACGAAACCGGCGACCACCGCAGCATCGACTCCGGGATGGTAAATGAATACCTGCGGGAATGCACCGGTGAAGACTTTTCGGCCAAAGACCTCCGAACCTGGGCCGGAACCGTCAATGCCCTGCGGTTGCTGGCCGAACTGGAGCCCTGCTCGACGGATCAGGAAGCGAAGAAGAACATCAATACCGTGCTGGAACAGGTGGCGCACCGGCTGGGCAATACCCGTACCGTCAGCCGCAAATACTACGTCCATCCGCAAATTCTGGAAGCGTACGAATGCCAGGATTTAACTCCTTATCTGAAACGCAAAAACCAGTTCCGGCAAACGTCAAAATACGGTTTGGATCCGATTGAAAAGTTGCTCCTGCGGTTCTTGAAGGACAAGGTAGAAAACTAATGCAGAGGCAGTTACAATTCGTATTGGCTGTAGATATTTTTGATGATTTCAACCGAATAGTTACTGGCTATTTCGTGGATAAACGACACAAACTCGATGGGTGATTGCTCATCGGCGACATCGGAAATTGTCCGGATAACCGTCAGCGGAATACCGTATTCGTAGCAGACCTGGGCCACCGCTGCGCCTTCCATCTCAACACAGACGATCGTGGGCAATTTGGCCAGTAAGTCACGCTTATCGGGACTGGTTGCGAAGAATTTATCCCCGCTGGCCACATCACCGACGAACAGTTTTGGATTTTTGATGCCAAACTTTTCTAAATCTTTTTGATCGATGACAGCGTAAAGGTGACGGTTTTCCAGTAACTCCGCCACGGCCTTCGCAGCAATTGCTAGCGGTTCCGCCTGGCTTTCAAAAAACGTTTTTCCCAGCAGCGGGATTTCAAACTGATTCATGATGGGCCGGGCGTCCATATCATGCTGAACAAGCCGCTTTGCGATGACAATATCACCGATTCGTAAATCAGTGTGAATAGCTCCCGCGACGCCCGTAAAAATCAATTCGGTAATGTTGAACTCCAGTATCAGGGTCGAAACCGTGGTAGCGGCTGCCACCTTGCCCCACCTCGAAAAAACCACCACGGTTTTAATTCCGTTGAGTTTTCCGGAATAATAGGTCCGCATGCCCGCCGTCCTTTCTTCCCGCTCCGACAGCAGATTAATCACACCACTAATCTCTTCGGTCATGGCTCCCATGATTCCGATGATTCGTTCAGCCATTTTTATTCGGTTTCAATTACGATTCAACGGAAATATACGCGAAGGAAATCAGTATGTGCGCAATTTTTGAAGGAGAAGATAACACCGGGTTTATGCCGGATACCGGTTTTTCATGTTCTCAACGGAAGCGCCAATCATTTCGTAGAAAACACCGGTGTTCACATCGGCGAGCTTTTTGATGTAGATACACCCCTTGCCGGTTTTGTGTTTGCCGAATTTGGGCAGGAGTTCGTCGCGCTGTTCGGCGTTGAGGGCGAGGTACAACGAAATGGCGTCTTTCCGGGGCGAAAAACCGACCAGGGGCGCGTCGCCTTCGTGTCCGCTGTCGTATCTGTAGTGATAACTGCCAAAACCGACAATGCTGGCTCCCCACAGCCGGGGTTCAAAACCAGTTTGACTCTGCATCAGTTCGACTAATCGGAAAGCGTCGTTCCGTTTGGCTTCGTCGGCAACCGAATTTAAAAAAGCGGTTACGCTATCATCCGTCTGGGTAGTTTTGTTTTTAGCCATGATTTGTCGCGGGAAAGGCTAAAAATACGGTTTTAAAGTTGTCCATACCTGGCAGGTTTCAAAAATCTGCCAGGTATTTTCGTCAACCCTCCGCTTTCACCCAGCGCTGGTGTTCGCAGCGATGACAGCTGGCAATGGGCTCTTTCCCGTATTTCACCACCTGCCCGCACCGGCAGCAGGCATACCGCCCGGCTTCGTCGATGGTGTTAATGGCATTATCTAATTTATGTGGCAGAATCGGCAAGCCGGGTTTTACTTCGTCGGCTTTGTATTGAAAAATACTGACTTCGCCGTTGTGTTCCAGAATCGCCGTTCGGACCTGACCGAGGTGTTCGACACCCGCCAGCCGGAGCTCGGCAAACAATTCATCCAGTCCCAAATCCTCGTCGTCGAAGTTCTGAACCAGGATGCAGCCGTTTTCAATGACGTAAACCGGTTTTCCTTCCAGAAACTCCCGGACCGGTTTGTTTTTATCGCTCAGTCGGGTGAAGAATTTGTAGCAGATCATCATTACCACAAAAACCACCGCAGCGGCCAGCAACGGTACGTCGTGGTAGAACATGGGATCACCGGCGGCAGAGCCCAGCCCGATGACCAAGACCAGTTCAAAAACCGACAGTTGCTTCACCTCCCGCTTGCCCGATATTTTCAGGGCAATCAGCAGAATCAGAAACATCACAACCGTCCGCAAAGCTACCTCACCGAGGTAGCTCAACGGAAAGTCGTGCAAAAACATGCGTTGCCAGTCAAAAGCCTCAATGGGCTCCTCTTTGTCCATTTATGACGTTTTCGATCGTTCCGGAGCTTTTTCTTTGCGGATTTTCAAATGCCGGTTGGCCGCCCATTCTTCCGCTCTGGAGGTGGCAATCGGAATCGCCCGCTCCTCCTCCCATCCTTCCTTCAGCAGCGCATTGGCAATTTCAATCGCCTTGTTGCGCACCGGTGCCATGAAATTCTTCAGCGACACCGGATAATCCTTCTTCGTCCAGGGCATAACAATGAAAAATTAACAATGAACAATTAAAAGGTAAAACCCGGTCAGGAATAGATTGTTATCGTCCACCCGTCCTTTCCGGTTATTTTTAATTGTTCATTGTTAATTTTTAATTCTATTTGTTTTGCTGCAGAATCTGGCTGCTGAGACGGAGGAGTTCGATTTCGGCGATTTTGGTGTTGTATTCGGCGTTGATCAGACGGGTTTCGGCCGCAACGGCGTTGCGTTGGACATCCCGGAATTCGACGGCGGTGGAGTTGCCGACCCGGTAGCGCTCAAAGGCGATATCAACGTTCTGGTTGGCGATTTTGTAACTTTCCACCTCCAGATTCACCAGAATCAGGCTGTTACGGTATTGGGAATACGTTTGTTCGAGCGCCTGTTGCAACTGCAACCGCTGGTCGGATTCCTGGTATTCCGTCACCAGCGCGTTTGTTTGGGCATTTGAAATCAGCCGACGCTGGTTAAAACCGGTAAAAATGGGAACGCTTGCCTGAAAACCGTAGATGAGCGCATCGTTTCGGGCGCTTCCAACCCCAAAACCGCCCTGGTTATTGATGGCCTGAAAGTTGTAACCGCCAATCAGGTTGACCGTCGGCAGTCGCTGGGATTGCGCCAGCTTCACGTTCAGGTTGGCAACCCTGCGATTCAGGGCTGCAGCAATCAGCAACGGGTTATTCGTGGTCAGGGATTGCTGGAGTTGATCGAGCGAAATATCCGTCCGGACGATGATCGTATCCCGAACGGCAAACTCCGTTGCCGGGTCCCGAACAATGAGCGTATTCAAAAACACTTTGGAATTGCGCACATTCTGCTGCTGCGCCACCAGCGCCGAACTATCGGCGTTGTAATCGACCTGCGCACTCAGGTAATCGACCCGCGAGCGGGTCCCGACTTCGTAGTTGGCGCGGGCCAGTTCCAGCCGGTCGCGGGAAATGTCGAGCGCCTGCCGGAGCGAAACCAGTTGCTGCAACTGCCGGATCACATCGTAATAAGCCGTTGCGACACTGGCCACCGTCGATTCCACATTGGCGCGGGTATTGGCTTCCGTAATCTTGACCACTTCGCCCAGCCGGTCGTACGCAATGAAGTTCCCAAAACCGTTAAAAACCGTCCAGTTCAAATTGATCCCGACCTGCGTATTCCGGTTGGTCAATCCGTAGAGGTTTTGCGGAGGGCGCAATCCATCCAGAAAGGTCTGCCGTAAGTTCTGTAAGTTGCTGTTATTCGTCAGGTTAGCCGTTGCATTCGGAAAAAAGCTATACTTTGCGGTTCGGAAGTCCGTCCGGGCAATCTGTTCCTGCGCCTTGAAGATGCGAATCTGGTAATTTTTTTCCAGAGCGGCCGAAATTGCTTCCTGCAAATTCAGCGTTTCGCCCTGCTGAGTGATCACGGAAGTACGTCGGGTGCGTAGAGAAGGCGATTGTGCGGGCTGGGACCAGGCGGAAATAAATGAAAGGAAAAAGGTTAAGTTGAGAAGGAAACGCATTCTGGTATTATTTTTAGGTAATTGACCTTCAAAATTAAACTATATTCTGTCATTCTATCTATTCCAAAATTAGATTTGGCAGGATTTCTTCTTACTGGAATGGTTCCAAAACGACCTTTCTTTCCATGCGCTATGCGAAACCGTTACCTGATTTTTGGCCTGTCCATTGCCATTTTAACAGCCTGTTCGTCCAGAAAAAGCGCGGATTTAATCGTTCATAATGCGGTTATTTATACCGCCGACTCACTTTTCACCAACGCGCAGGCTTTTGCGGTCAAGGACGGAAAATTTGTCGCCGTTGGCCCTTCGGAAACCATTCTGGCGAATTACCAGGCAGATAGCGTCGTCGATTTGCAAGGGCAGCCGGTTTGCCCCGGTTTTTACGATCCGCACGCCCATTTTCTGGGCCTGGGTCAGGTGCTGGATCAGGCCGATCTGGTCGGTGCCAGTTCGTTCGACGAAGTGGTTCAGCGGCTGAAAACTTTTTACGAAAAACACCCGGCGAATCCCTGGGTCATTGGCCGGGGCTGGGACCAGAACGACTGGCCCGACAAACAGTTTCCGACCAAAGAAAAACTGGATGCGGCATTTCCCAACGTCCCGGTTTGTATCACCCGCGTGGATGGCCACGCCCTGCTGATCAATTCCAAAGCGATCAAACTCGCGGGCATCTCCAAAGGGACCAAAATACCGGGTGGTGAGGTGGTGACGGCCAAAGGTGAGCCAACGGGCGTGCTGATCGATAACGCAATGGGACTGATTCGGCGTGTGATTCCGCAACCCGATGCCAGGGATAAAGAGCGGATGTTGCTGGCGGCTCAGCAGGTGTGCCTGTCGCTGGGTTTGACAACGGTTTCGGACGCCGGGCTGAACCGGAACGATATTGAACTGGTGGAACAGCTCCAGAAAGAAAACAAGCTAAAAATCCGTGACTATGTGATGGTTAGCCTCGGCGAACCTAATCTGGAGTATTACCTCAAACGTGGTCCTTTCCAGACGGATCGGCTGACGGTTCGGGCATTCAAACTGTATGCCGACGGAGCCCTCGGTTCGCGCGGGGCCTGTCTCCGAAAACCGTATGCCGACCGCCCCGAGACCACCGGTTTTCTACTGCTCAGCCCCAACGAACTGGAACGGGTTCTGACCTTGCTGGAAAAAAGTAAATTTCAGGCCAATACCCACTGCATCGGCGACTCGGCCAATCACCTGATTCTGGATTTGTACGGCAAATTGCTGAAAGCGCCGAACGCCCGTCGCTGGCGGATCGAACACGCGCAGGTGGTTTCGCCGGACGATGTCTGGAAGTTCAACCGGTATTCCGTCATTCCGTCGGTACAGCCCACGCATGCTACTTCCGACATGTATTGGGCTGGCGACCGTCTCGGAAAAAACCGGGTCAAGGGAGCGTATGCGTTTAAGGATTTGATGAAGCAGAACGGGTTAATTGCTTTCGGCAGTGATTTCCCGGTCGAATCGCCCAACCCGCTATACGGTTTTCATGCTGCCGTAGCCCGGGTCGATGCGAAAGGCTACCCTGCGGGCGGTTTTCAGATGGAAAATGCCGTGGACCGGACTTCCGCCCTGAAAGCCATGACGAGTTGGGCCGCATATGCCAATTTTGAAGACCACCTGCGCGGCAGCATCGAGTCCGGCAAACAGGCCGACTTTGTCGTTCTGCAACAGGACATTATGAAGATTCCGGCTCCGCAGCTCCGCGACGTCCAGGTCGCGCAAACGTGGATTGGCGGTGAAAAACTTTTTCAGCGGTAAGTGTGTAACTGAATCACTCGATTTATTCCTTTCCCCATTAACCTTATGCAATCCCCCATTCGCGTCGATCACCATCCTGCCAACTCGCTGCGCCGAAATCTTTACCGGATTCTGGAAACTACAACGGGCAAAAAAAGAGGGGTAAGTCTGGTGTTCAACCTGGTGTTGATCAGTGTCATTACGCTTAATGCGCTGGCGATTATCCTGAATACCGTGCCCTCGCTCCGGCAACGTTACGATCGTTTTTTTGTGGATTTTGAAGTATTCTCGGTTATCTTTTTTACGATCGAATACTTCGTCCGCGTCTGGATCTGCGTCGAAAATGAGAAATACCGCCACCCGGTTTTCGGGCGGCTGCGCTACATGTTATCCACCACGGCCATCATCCATCTTTTGGCAATTCTGCCGTTTTACGTCACGCTTTTCCACACCGATCTGGCCCTGATTCGGATTCTGCGGATTTTCCGGATTTTCCGGCTGTTCCGAATCACGCGCTACTCCCGGGCGTTTCAGGTCATTCAGAGCGTTGTGGAAGACAAAAAGGAAGAACTGGTGCTGAGTGTTTCGTTTCTGATGTTCATGCTCGTCATTATTTCGAGCGTCATGTATTACCTCGAACACGCGACGCAACCCGATAAATTCTCAAGCATTCCGGCCACCTTATGGTGGGGAATCAACGCAATGGCGACGGTCGGCTACGGCGATATTCACCCCATTACGCCGATGGGCAAGATGCTGGCGGGTGTTACGGCGGTCATGGGAATCGGTTTGTTTGCCCTTCCGACCGGTATTTTAGCCTCCGGTTTCGCCGAGCACATTCGCTCCCAAAAAGCCGTCCACAAACCCCATTGCCCGCATTGTGGGAAAGAACTGTGAGACAAAATGATAAATGTAGAATGATGAATGTTAAATAGAAAAGTGTTTCACGATTCAGCACTTTTGCATTTGACGTTCATTGAGATGGTCTAAAAATTACAATGTTCTTTATTCGCTTTGCCCCCAACCCCCTGAAGGGGGCTTAAACGGATATATTAAAGCCCCCTTCAGGGGGTTGGGGGCAAAGCGAGACAAGGGAAAGTTTAAAATTTAGACAACTTCTCAAAAACCTATTTTTTATACTTCGCAATTGCTTCTTTGATCCGCTCAATGCGGTTATCGGGATCGGGGTGGCTGCTCATGAATTCGGATGGGCGGTTTGGGCCACCGGCGGCTTTCAGGATTTCCATCACTTCGATCATCGCTTCGGGTTTGTAACCGCTTTCGATCATCCAGCGAACCCCCAGTTGGTCGGATTCAATTTCGTCCTCGCGACCGTATTTCAGGCCAATCAGGTTGGCGACATAAGCCGCAATAGCGGAACTTCGGCCCGGCGAATTAGGATCTTCCGTCGCAACTGCGGCCGCCCCGGCCAGCCCCTGCGTCAGTTGCTGCTGGGCAATCTGCTCGGCCGAATGCCGCCCGACTACGTGCGTGATTTCGTGGCCCAAAACCCCCGCCAGTTGATCTTCGCTCTTCAGTTTGTCGAGTAAAGCCGCCGTAATAAAAACCTGTCCGCCCGGCACGGCAAACGCATTGACGGTTTTATTGTCGGCCAGAACGTGGAAATCGAATTTGTACGGGCTGGTTTTGACGCTGGTCGAATTGACAATTTTCTCGCCAACGCGCTTCACCGATTGCTGCACTTTTTCGTCCGGGTAAAGCCCGCCAAATTCCTGGGCCATCTGGGGCGCACTTTCCAGCCCGAGTTGAACTTCCTGCTCGGGGGTCATGCTAATGTGCTGTTTTTCACCCGTTACCGGATTTTCCTGGGTGTTCGTAAAATAGGTAAACAAGGCCACCAGGGCCATCACCAAACCAATAATAACTCGAGTAGCCCGCGAACGCATAGTGGGATGAGATGAAAGGGTTTTAAATTTAGTCGTATTAATAACCAAAAAGTAACAGAATGTTCCTGCATCCATTTCGAATGCGTGAAAAAAAATACAAAACCGGTTTCATTCAGCGTTGATTTTAAGCCACTTGCCGTTTTTTCAAGAACATTTTTCTCAACTTGTCCTGAACCGGCATTTCAAAAAACCGGTGCGACAGGAAACTCAGCGTAATCAACACCGCGAAAAAAAGCAGAAGCAAAACCGGTGATTCGAAAACCGCATAGGTGTAACCGAATCGGTTGGCCAGGAGAACCATTGTCAGTTGAAGCGGGAAATGCAATAAATAAGATGAGTAGCTTATGTCGCCGATAAAAGCAAACCGTTTTCCCAGCGATCCTTTTTTAACTTCCAGAATAACCAGCGCCAAAATGGTTAACGGAAATAACAAACCGCCGATAAAAAGCGGGATACGCCGGTCAAATAAAAAAGTATATTTCTGATTAATTGACAACGATACCAATAATTCAGAAAATAGCTTTCCAAAAATGGAATAGTGCACTTCTACCAGGGTAATAAGCCACGCAATAACGGCCACAATAACAATAAATTTACCAATTATGCCAGATATAATTTCCGTAAACTTCATTGAGAATATTTTGTACGTAACTCCGCCCACAAAGAAAGAAAATACACCTTGCGCTAATTGCTGGGCATGGTAATAAAAAACGCCGTAGCTGACGAAAATAATCAGGAACAAAATCAACAGTGAATCCTTCCGAAACCAGCAAATGATGAAAAATAGAATGTACAGCAGGATTTCGATCGAAACCGACCAGATGGGCCCATTGTAGGAGAAGCCTTTTTGAAAACCCCAATTGGAGGCAAAAAATAAATGCAAAACAAAATGATACAGATCATTAAAGGCATAGACAAAATGGCAATTAAAAATAGATTGATAAACAGATTGCAGGAGAACAACAATGATTAGGGTTACAAAGTGAAGGGGGTATAAGCGGGATAATCGTAAAATTGAAAATTTAGTAAATGAAATTAAGCGGTTTGTTATTTTATCAGAATATAACCAGAAAAAGATAAAACCGGATAAAGTAAAAAACAATTCGACTGCTTTCTGGCCCTGTTCATAAAAGAAATAAAGAGCGGAATAAAACGGCTGATTCTCTGCAGTAAAACCGGCATGGGATGTACACAAATAAAAGCAATGCCGCCAATGAAATAATACGACAGACAAGGCAGCCACGCCCCTTAAAATATCCAATGAGTAAAAACGCCCGGGAACCGAGTAGCTGTTTATTCTCGTCATTTTGCCCTTCAGATTTCACCGGCCAACTTTACACTCGCGGCCAGACAGGAAAGGTTGATGATGTAACCGTATTAACAATTTCGGTTACTAAAAATGACAAAACTAACGCCCGAAGGCGTTTCCGGAGGAAATACTTATTTACTGGCCCGAAGGTTAGTAGTCTGAAAAGGAAGACAACAGAACAACAATTTGGAGAGAAAAAATAGATTTGAAACTTACCGGGAAACCTCAACCCGCCAGTCCGGGCCGCTATTGACTTTGTACTTTTCGGAGAAATTCCCCATGTTGACCGCGACCGAAAAATCCATCAGGCTGTTAAAATAGGCCACATTGTCGCCTTCTTTCGACTCGCCAAAGGTGTTTACCAGCACCATTCGCCCATCGAACATTTTCTCGTCTTTGCGATAAAACCGCACCTGGACGCTCTCGCCGGTTTTGACTCCCAGTTGGGCAAAGAACTCTTTGGAAATGTTCGTCCAGATGTTTCCGTATTGCACGTCAAGAACCGGAATCATGCCTCGCAGAACGCCTTTCTCGAACGTCGGTTTTTGGTAAGGAATTTTCACAACGGCAGGCGGCAGCTTCTTCCCGACCTGCGCGTAGGTAATCACTTTGGCCGCCAGCCGCGCACCCGTATAGGCATAAACGTCGCGCCCGTGAAACGTGTATGACTCATTTGAATTCCGTCGGCGGTTGATAGCTTCGTCGATCTCCCGTACTTCCTGAATGCCCAGCTTTTCGGAAATGAGCGTGAGCGTTCCGTTATCGGGGGTTACAAAATAATGCCCGGATCTGGTCAGCAAAACCACCGATTTACGCTCCGTTCCGACGCCCGGATCACAAACCGACACGAAAACCGTTCCTTTGGGGTAATACGGCGCCGTTTGCAGCAGCCGGTAGGAGGCTTCCCAAATGTTGAAAGCCGGAATTTCGTGGGTCAGATCAACGAGCTTGAGTTGGGGCGAAACACCAAGCGCCACGCCTTTCATGGCCGAAACCGCCCCGTCTTTCACGCCAAAATCCGATTGAAACACCAGGATGCCGTTTTGGGCAAAAAGCACAGTGGGAATAAACCAGCATTGGATAAAAAGCAGGGCGGTTTTTCGGTACATGGGTTTACAATTTCGTTGTTCGGTGTTCGATATTCATTATTCGCTATTGAGCAATCAAAATAACGAATAATGAATATCGAACACCGAATAACGAAATCAATTTGTCACTTGCTAGCCCCTTTTAATTGTTGCACAATCCAGTTCGTCATCAGTTCGGTTTGTTCGGGATAGGTCCAGTGGCCGGTATCCTCGTAGAGTTTCAGCTGTTTCGGGGCCGTAATGACGTTGTAAGACGCGTACATCGACGTTGGCGGGCAGGTTTCGTCGTTGAAGCCCCAGGAATAATAGCCGGGCACCTTAATCAGCCGGGCAAAATTGACCACATCATAATACGATACGGTTTTGATCTTTGCGGGCGTATTGTTAAAAGCTAGTGCCTTGCCGGTAAACAAATGCGGCCATCCACCCGCCCGGCCTTTCAGATAGCCCGTAACGTCGGAAAGTGCCGGATAATAAGCGCCAAGCCACTTGACCCGTTTATCCAGTCCAGCCGTCGTGATAGCCAACGCGCCCCCCTGGCTCCCGCCCGTGACGGCCAGGTTGCTGCCATCATACTGCGGCAAACTCACCAGAAAATCGTTGGCCCGAACGCAGCCCAGGTACACCCGTTTGTAATAATACCGGTCGCGGTCGTCCAGGTTTATGTTGAAGTAACTGGTCAATGCTCCGGCACTCAGATTGAGATAAACCGCCGGGTCCATATTGACCGGAATCCCGTGAATCCCGATTTCCAGCGTAATAATGCCCTTTTCAGCGTCGGCCAGGTTACCGGCGTAGGGTCGAATTCCGGCACCCGGAACCCGCAGCAGGGCCGGGTATTTCCCTTCTTTTTTCGGCATACAGAGAATGCCATACAGCCGGGAATTGGCATAATTCTGAATATTAACGTGGTACACATTCACGTTTTCGGTACAACGCTCGGGCATGAGCGTCATGCGGGCATCGAGCGGAACCCGGCTCAGTTCGGCTTTGGCGCTGTCCCAGAACATCTGAAAATCAGCGGGATTATCGACCGTCGGCGTCACCTGCAGCGGATTAAAACCGGCCGTAGCCAGATTCCGATATGTTTTGCCGTTGATCTCAGCCGTGGCAACACAACGCAGAAAACCGGGTGTTTTCATCGTGCCGCCGTCGACGGTGGTCGTGCCGTTGGCGAGCGTGACGGTTTCCTGTTTGGTCGGGTCCATTTTTTCCGGCCCGATTTCATACTTGATTTTGGCCCCTTTGATGGGATTGCCGTATTGTAATACCGAAATGGTGAATTTGACCGGTTCACCAGGGCGATATTGCCAGTCGGTGTGATCGGGGGCTACGACAATTTTGATGGGACGTTCGGCGGGTTGGGCAAACGCACAGAAGTTTACAAGCAGGTACAGACCGACCAGCAGGGCGTATTTTTTCATTGGGATTCAGGCTTTGGAATGTGAACCGTTTTTTGTTGGTAAGCAAAAAAACGGCATTATCTACCTGTCAAGCCACCTTTGCTTTCAATATTGGCTTGGTCAATATCTGATTCGGATTACAAAACAAAGCCCGGACAACCAATCCGGGCTTTGTTAATCATGACTCTAAAAACCTACAACTTCCCGAGGGAACCGTCCGGTTTCGAGTACATAAAATTGTTATTGATAGGTGCACCGAAGTAATTGATTCCCAGCACATCCAGGCGCTTTTTGTGCACTTCCAGCCGCTGTTTGAAATCGTCGATGTTCTTGCGGTCTTTGGGTGACCAGCCGGTTTCGGCCATCGCGAGGGCGCGGGGATATAGCATATATTCCACATGTTCCGGCGTTTTGACGTATTCCGTCCAGAGGTTGGCCTGAACGCCGATGATGTGTTTCTGCTGCTCCGCCGTCAGACTATCGGGTGCCGGATCGTACGAATAGGTTTTCTCCAACGGCAACAACCCACCAATCGACAACGGCTGCGACTGGGTTTTCGGATCGGCCTGGTAATAGTCCAGGTAGTAATAGGTCGTGGGCGTCATGATCGCATCGTGATTCTGCCGGGCGGCAGCAATCCCGCCGTTGACGCCCCGCCAGCTCATTACGGTTGCGTTGGGCGACAAACCGCCCTCCAGAATTTCATCCCAGCCAATCATCTTGCGGCCTTTCGAGGTGACAAACTTGTCGATCCGGCCAATAAAATAGCTCTGCAATTCGTGCTCGTCTTTCAAACCAAGCTTTTTGATCAGATCCTGGCAAAACCGGCTGGCAATCCATTGCGTTTTCGGACATTCGTCCCCGCCGATATGAATGTACTGACCTGGAAATAAGTCGATTACTTCCGTCAATACTTCCTGCAAAAACTGAAAGGTTTCTTCGCGCGGAAACAAAACATCTTCGTGGACGCCCCATTTGCCCGTCACCGGCACAATTTTGTCTGCGCTGCTGCCCAGTTGCGGATAGGCCGAAAGGATTGCCATCGCATGACCCGGCATCTCGATTTCGGGGACAATGGTGATAAACCGCTCCTGCGCGTACCTGATCACATCCCGGATTTCGTCCTGCGTGTAAAAACCGCCGTACGGCGTTTTGTCATACTTATTGTTCCGGTATTGACCCAGCATGGTCTCTTTCCGGGTTGACCCGATTTCGGTCAGTTTGGGGTGTTTTTTGATCTCGATCCGCCAGCCCTGGTCGTCGGTCAGGTGCCAGTGAAAGGTGTTGATTTTGTGCAGGGCAATCTGATCAATGAACTTTTTAACGGCCGGAACGGGATAAAAATGACGACTCACGTCCAGCATAACGCCCCGGTAGCCGTAGCGCGGCTGGTCTTCAATCAAACAACAGGGCACCGACCAATCGACGTTCTGCGCCACCGACGTCCCGAACACTTCAGCGGGCATGAGTTGCAGCAGCGACTGAACTGCGTAGAAAAAACCGTTCGGCTGTTGCGCCGTCAACGTGATGCGTTTTGGCGTTACGTTCAGAAAATAGCCTTCATTGCCCAATTTGGGGCTTTGCGCTGATGTAAAGACGATTGCGCCCCCTTTACCGGTTTTAATTTGGGGTGTCCGGCCGGTCGATCTGGTAAGTTGGGCGGCCAGCTTTTCGGCCACCCGCCGAACCTCCGGATTGCTGGCTTCTATACTGATGACCAGATTGGCCGGTAATTTAAAACTTCCTTTCTGCTCATCCAGTCGAACAGGTTGTGGAATAAGGGCATAGCGATTGGTTTGTGCTTCGGCGAACTGAATTGTCAGACAAAGAAGCACGATTCGTAAAATCAGGTTTTTCATTCAATAAACGGATTTGTTAAGGAATTTCTTCGTGATCCAGCAGGCACTGAACCACGTAAGCCTGCGTACCGCAGAGTTTCGCCATTTCGCCTAAGCGCGAAACTGTTATGACCAGTTTTGTCCGGAAATCGGCCAGACAGTATTTGTCGATGGCCTGTTCGATCGGTCGCGTGATCAGTCGTTCGGCTTTGGCCACGACGCCGTTGACGATGATGAGTTCAGGATTGAATAAATGGACAGCGATGGATAAGCCCTTACCAAGTTCATTGCCTAGTTCGGTCAGCAGGTCGATGGCCAGTTCGTCGCCCGCTTTGGCTTTGTCGATCACAAGTTCGACGTCGATATCTTCAAAGTTTTCTTCGGCCAGCTTCGATACCCGGCCTTCGCGCAAACCGGCTTTGACCCGTCGAATCAGCGACGAAGCCGAAGTCAGCGTGTCCAGACAACCTACTTTTCCGCAGGAACACAGTTCGCCATCAGCCTGTAGCTGAATGTGGCCCAACTCACCGGCAAAACCGGCCAGACCCTGCAGAATCTCTCCGTTGTTGATCACGCCCAGACCCACACCCCAGTCGATGTTGATGGACAGAACGTGGTTTTTACCTTTCGCCAGCCCAAAGCGATGTTCGCCCAGTATGGTGGCTTTGGTATCATTGAGAAGGTAAACCGGGGCGTCGAAACTCATCGTCAGCAGTTGCTGTAAGGATTCTTCGGGGCGGTTTAAATTCTTGTAAGTATAATTGATGCCGGTGCGCGGATCGACGAGGCCCGGCAAGGCACAGCCCACGCCGATCACCTTCAACTGCTTTTCCTGAACACGCTGCACAATGTCTTCCAGTGGGCCTTTCAGAGCCTCCAGAAAAGCAACGGAGTCCTCTAAACGCAGGTTGACATCCAGGCGGTCGAGCACCCGGTTGGTCAGATCGAAAATGACGAGTTTGATGTCGTGGACACTGATATCGACCACAATAATTACCTGATTTCCAGGACGAAGACCAAATAAAGCCGGTTTGCGGCCGTATTGAGCCGCCCCCGTACCAATTTCCTGAACCCAGTGTTCAGTGGCTAATTCATCGATCAGCATTGTGATTGAAGGCACACTGGCATGTAACGCTTTAGCAAGTTGAGCCAGCGTTCGGGCACCCAGGCGGTACATTTCTTTCAAAATACCGCGCTTTAATCGACTTTTTTTCTTATCAACAATAGATACCGTATAATTTGCCTCCATACTTTCAAAATTCCATTAAGGCTCCATGAGACGAAAAACAGTGAAATATAAGGAGGATATTTTAAAATAATTTATAAATGGTGCGATTTAAGTAAATTATTTATAAAATAACAAGATTTGTTGTTTACAATCCCCACAAACAGATCATTCTTCACGTAAAAGCGAAAGAAACTACGGTTTTTACTTATCCGGGGATTCAATTGCGTTCAGACTATTTTACGGCTGTTTTAATTGCGATTTTCCGTTCATCCATCCAGTTTCGAATAATTTGGGTCAGCGGTTTGGTTTCGATCAAAAAACCGTCGTGGCCATAAAGCGAATCAATTTCTTCGTAACGGGCATCCGGAATGTGCCGGGCCAGAATCTTTTGTTCGACAGGCGGGAAAAGAATATCGGATTTAATGCCGACAGACAGCGTTCTGGAAACCACCTGTTCCAGCGCCAGAGTGATACTCCCCCGGTTCCGGCCAACGTTGTGGGAATCCATAACTTTCGACAAAATCCAGTACGTGTAGGCATTGAAACGGTTGGCCAGTTTTTCGCCCTGGTATTGCTGGTAGCTGGAAGCCTTGTAGTGATCAATCTGCTCGTTATTGTCCAGCGCCTGCGTAAAACCGTAGGTATCATAATTGCGATACGACAACATCGCCACCGCCCGGGCGGCTTTCATACCGGCTTGCCCGGCATCCTCCCGGCTTTCGCTCCAGGTCGGATCGGCTTTAATCGCCATGCGCTGGGCCTCATTGAAAGCGATTCCCCAGGGCGACATCACGGCGTTGGTTGCAATCAGAATCAGGTTTTGGATCACGCCCGGTTGTTGAATGGCCCATTCCAACGCCTGCTGACCGCCCAGCGAACCGCCGATGCAAGTCTGAATCGTTTCAATCCCCAACTCCAGACGCAGCAAATCCAGCGCCTTCACAATGTCGTGGATGGTAACGAGCGGAAAATCGTGGTAGAAAGGGTGGCCGGTTTGGGGATTAACCGATAAGGGCCCGGTTGAGCCGTAACAGGAACCCAATACATTGACGCAAATAATAAACTGATGCGCCGGATCGTAGAATTTACCCGGCCCGATCATCCCGTCCCACCAGTCGCCAGCGTCGGCACTGCCCGTCAGGGCATGACAGACCCAGACGACATTTGAACGATTGGCGTTCAGGACACCGCGAGTTGTATAGGCCAGCCGGAAACCTGGTAAATCGGCGCCACACTCCAATGAAAATGTGTATTTGTAATCAAAAAATCGGGTTTCCAATCGAAAAAAGTACAGTTTACAGTATTCGGTTTTCAGTTTTCTGTATACAATTGCTAGCCCCGTAGATAATGCGCCAGCCGCCGTATACTGAAAACCGAAAACCGGATACTAAATGTTAAGCACTAATGGCGGCAAATGCCTGCTCCAAATCGGCTTTGATGTCGTCGATGTGTTCGGTACCGACCGAAAGCCGCAACAGCCCCGGTTCTACACCCGCACTGAACTGATCTTCGGCGCTCAATTGCTGATGAGTCGTGGCCGATGGGTGAATGATCAGCGTTTTCGAATCGCCCACATTCGCCAGGTGACTGATCATCGTCAGGCTGTCGATAAATTTATCGGCAGCGTCCGAACCGGCTTTTAACTTAAACATCATGACGCCACCAAAACCGCGTTTGAGGTATTTTTTGGCTAATTCGTGATACGGGCTGCTTTCCAGACCCGGGTAATAGACGGTCTCAACCTGATCGTGCTGCTCCAGCCATTGCGCAACCGCGAGCGCATTCTGAACGATCCGTTCAACGCGCAACGACAGCGTTTCGACGCCCTGTAGAAACAAAAACGAGTTGAACGGACTCAGCGCCGGACCCCAGTCACGGAGGCCTTCCACGCGGGCACGGATGATGAACTGAATGTTGCCAAATGGTCCGCCGATTCCGAATACATCGTTGAAAATCAGGCCGTGATAACCTTCGGCAGGTTCGACAAACTGCGGAAACTTCCCATTGCCCCAGTTGTAATTACCACTGTCGACAATGACGCCCCCGATGCTCGTACCGTGTCCGCCGATCCATTTCGTGGCCGATTCAACGACCACAGCCGCGCCGTGTTCGATGGGCCGGAACAGATAACCGCCCGCACCGAAGGTGTTGTCGACGATCAGTGGCAGATCATATTTCTGCGCCAGAGCCGCAAATGCGTCAAAATCAGGCACGTTGAATTTGGGGTTACCAATGGTTTCGAGGAAAATGGCCTTTGTATTGTCGTCGATCAGCCGTTCGAAACTTTCCACCTTGTCGCCTTCGGCAAAACGAACATCAATGCCCAGGCGCTTGAACGAAACCTTGAACTGGTTGTAGGTTCCGCCGTACAGGAAAGGAGAGGTTATAAAGTTGTCACCGACATTCAGAATGTTGTTCAGGGCAACGAATTGAGCCGCCTGTCCGGAGGCAACGGCCAAAGCCGCTACCCCGCCTTCCAGAGCCGCAATGCGCTTCTCGAACACGTCGGTGGTGGGGTTCATGATGCGGGTGTAAATGTTGCCAAATTGCTGTAAAGCAAAGAGTTTGGCCCCATGTTCGGCACTGTCAAATACGTACGAAGTCGTTTGATAAATGGGAACAGCCCGTGAATTGGTGGTGGGGTCGGGTTCCTGGCCTGCGTGCAGTTGCAGGCTTTCAAAATGCAATGGTGCTGACATAATTAGTGGTGGATTGTGAATTGGTAAAAAAATAGAATTAGGGTTAAACAACACGGCAGGCTCAACGCCCGACCGCTCAAGCGGGTAAATTCGCAGGTGATTGACTTGTTTTGGATAAAACAAGCAGTCAACCCGTAGCCGATAGCCTCTCCCGGTTTGTCGGTATATTCGAAGTGAGTGAGATTAATTGCCCGCAGAGGGCATACAGCATCGGATGTTCGTCATGTGCGTGTTCGATTTATATCTCCTATCGGTTTGCCGGAGCAAAACCGTAGGCGGGATGTAGCACCTTGCCACACGGCAGGTTGCCAGAGGTTCACCGAGCCCGGTCTCTTGCCTCTTCTTTATAAATCAAGCGCAACAGCAACCTGCTGCAACGATTCGGAGGTGTTCGAATCGATCTGGAATCTTGATTTCAGTCGCAAGTATAGCGAAGGATGCCCGTTGCTGCAAATTTTTTCGGTCGAAACGGCCTCCAGACGGCTGAATAGTCGTTGCGGCTTATTGAATGGTTATTGTTTTAAAGCAAAAAGCCTCTCGTTTACCAGTCTGCTGACCTTAAAACGGGAGGCTTTATTCGTTTGAAAAAGTTTAGTGTTTAAGTTTCCACTCGCTCATTAAAGAAGCTGAGTTGCGGTTTTTACTATGAACAATAAACTCCAATCTAATCAATTACATATCCGGCATTGATCCGGTTTCGAATTACATCGAAAGTTTCCAGCCGTCCCGGTATTGACGCGAGACGAACTGGTTGGCATCGTCGAAGTTCGTGATTTTCATGTTCTTACCATCCCACATCAGTCGTTGACGGCCGGGGTAGGTAAAGCCTTTTCCGTCGGCTTTCGGCGTCCGGAGCATGTAGCTGCGAATGGCGAGGTTACCCATCAGAACCGACTCGGTCAGCGGACCAGCGAAATCGAACGAAGATGTCAAGGCTTTGTGCTCCTTGCTGTTGAAACCGGCTTTACAGGCTTCCGTCCACAAAATCTGGTGACCGTTTTCCGGCCAGGGTTTGCCGTCGGCCGGTTTTGGTTTCGCCGGAGCGACTATTTTCTGACCATCTTTGGTATACAGAATCGGATCATCGCCGTACATTCCGCAGGCAATCAGACCTTTATCTCCGATCATGAACATACCGTTTTCGCCACCTTCGGGGTAGGCTTCACCCGCAGGCAGCATATCCGGCCGGAACGGACGGATTCCTCCGTCAGACCAAACCAGTTTCACTTCGGATTTATTTTTAGCCGATGCCGGGAATTTCAGTTCCACGTGCGACGCGGGCGGGCAACCTTCGGGGTTGTATTCCGGCGTCCAGTCTTTCAGGAACACCGAGCTGATGCTGGACTCTACTTCGGTCGGATAACCCAGTCCCAAAACGCGGAACGGAATGTCCATGATGTGGCAACCGATATCACCGAGGGCGCCAGCGCCAAAATTCCACCAGCCGCGCCATTTGAACGGGTGATAAGCCGGGGTGTAGCCCACTTTCTGAGCGGGTCCGAGCCACAGATCCCAATCTAGATCCGCAGAAGGTTCGGAGAAATTAGTCGGCACTGGAATGCCTTGCGGCCATACCGGACGGTTGGTCCAGATCTGAATGGTGCTTACTTTTCCCAGCAGGCCCTTGTCGAACCACTCCACCATCGTTTTCTGCTGCGGATTGGACGAACCCTGGTTTCCCATTTGGGTCACCACTTTGTATTTACGGGCGGCTTCGGTCAGCATCCGCGCTTCGTGGATGTTGTGCGTCAGCGGTTTTTGAACGTAAACGTGTTTGCCCCGCGACATGGCTGCCATTGCCACCACCGCGTGGGTGTGGTCGGCAGTCGAAACCGTTACGGCGTCAATGGTTTTGCCTTCTTTTTCCAGCATTTCGCGGAAATCCTTGTAGCGTTTGGCGTTGGGGTGCTTCGTGAAATTCTCTTTCACGCGCGGCAGCCCCCAGTCTACGTCACAAAGTGCGACAATGTTATTGGCTCCGTTGTTGTACGAATTGTTCGTATCGCTAAACCCTTTACCGCCGAAACCCACGCCGGCAATGTTCAGTTTATCACTCGGAGCAATGAACCCTCTCCCCAAAACGTGACGGGGTACGATAAAGAAGCTACCAGCAGCCAGTGCCCCGGCCTGCATAAATTTGCGACGCGATGTCTGCGACGGTTTGTCAGAAGATTGCATAAAGCTGTTAAGGACTATAGGTAAATCACTACAAATAAAGCCCAAATTAGGGAAGATTTACCAATAACAGCCGAAAAAAATGGCTAAAAATGGTTGGATGGTTTTCATGGTTGAATGGTTCTAATGGTTAAAAATGGCTGAAGGATGGTTAAAATTCTACCAGCTGTTTAACCCTTTTTAGCCATTAAAAACCATTCAACCATGAAAACCGCCCTACCCTTTCTAACCATTAAAGCCATTCTTCAACCATCCAGCCATTCCAACCATCCAGCCTTGTTGGTAGCTAAAATTTTTCCGCAGTTGCTTTGCCATTCCTTCGGGTCGATCGTTACCTTTGTAGCAAGACACCGTTTCGTATGGCACAATATTATCGCTTTGACAAAGACAACGCTTCCCGACGCGCCGGGACGGTTGCACTGAAAGATGCCATCGGGCAAATGCTGAAGTCGTATCAACTGCAGACCCGGTTTAACGAAACGTACCTCGAAGCTTTCTGGGAGAAAATGATGGGCAAAGCCATTGCGTCGCGCACCAACCGGCTTTACGTCAAAGACCGCAAGCTGCACATCGAAATCAACTCCGCTCCCCTCCGCAGCGAACTCGTAATTGCCAAACAGAAAATGATTCAGCTCATCAACCGCGAAATGGGCGCTGATGTGCTGGAAGACGTCATTTTTATCTGATCCGGCGCTTCCTGCGTCCACAATTCCCATTGCAATCGGGCCCAAACCAGCATACAGCCAACAGCTTTAATGCGGTAGGGCACAAAAAAACCGTCCCGAATAAAGCGGGGGAAGATATCCGTTGGCGACAGTGAAGTGAATATAATCACGGTTAACAACAAGGCCCAGTCAAACCGGGTGGGTGATTCGAGCGTCAGCCACCAGATTGCCACGCCTGTAACGGCCAGCACATACGTCGGCGATTCGGCCATTTTGTTGAAAATAATGATAAAAAGCAGGAAGTAAGCAATCATTCGGCGCTGGAACAACAGATCTTTCCACAGGTTGACCCGGAGAAAAGGCAGGAGAAAAAGCACAATTCCGACGGCTTCCACCATGCGCAGATTGGCATCGGTTTTGGCCATCCCAAACCAGACTTCCAGAATTCCCATCACCGAAACCAGTCGCCCCAAAGTACTGACCATCACCACCTTAAACCATTCCACGTATTCGCTCCCCAGACTGCTCAACGGAATGATCGTTGCGGGAGCCAGCGCAAACAAAACCGTCCAGACAGTCATGGCCAGCAGGAACTGCGGTTTTTTGGGGTAGAAAACGAAAAACAGAGCTGCCGTGATGCCGTAAAATTTCACAAAACCGCAGAGAACGAAGAAAAAAGCCGCCAGCCAGACGCGCTCATTCCGCAGATGGTACAAGCCGAGCAACATTGCCCCGATAATCAGGTTGTTACTCTGCATGTTCTGGGCCGTAACGAGCGCTTCCGGAAAAATGATCAGCAGCGCCATCCAGCGTTTTCGGGCGGCATTTTCCTCACCCTCCAGAAAATACCAGATTCCGGCGGCCAGCACGACCGAATTGATCAGGTTCCAGAAGAACACACCGAGGCCGATGGGCATGTAATAAAACGGCCCCATCAGCCAGGCAAACGTCGGGCTGTATTTGTAATTATCGGCGTATAAATCGGGGTGTAAACCGTAGATACTCTTGTCAAGTAGCAGATTATGAAAGGGTTTCGAAAACATCAGGTAATTATTGATGCTACCCATCATGTACTTCTGAAAAGCCGCTCCGGTCAGAATAATAATGAACGCTGCCAGCAACCGGGGCAACGTCAGCCAACGTAAACTCATAGTTGTGAAGAGAATTGATTGGATTCCGAAAATTCCTGCATGGTCTGGAATTCGCCGTACGGAGCCAGGTAGCGCAACAGGGCCTCAACGCGGTCGAGCAATCGCTCGTGCGAATACCGCCGGACATAAGCCGGAATTTTGGTGTAGTCCGACAGATTCGTAAACTCCCAGGGATGCACGTAAAGATTCAGAAAACCGTCGGTCCGCAGCGTGTTCATACACAGCCTTTTGTAGAGACCAAACGGAAAGTTTTTCAGGCTGAGCCAGAACAGGGGCAACCGCAACCGGGGCGTTACCGAGGCCGGAATGTGCAGAATATTCCCGCTCCGAAACGGTTTTCGCGGTTCCCGAAGGTGGTTGTAGCGCCCCGGCAGAAAGGTGGGATGCAGCGACGAATTGTAGCGGTATCCGGCCAGAAACAGGTCCGTTTCGTCGACGGCGGCCATGCGCGCCCGGCGAAAACCGACTACCTGCTGGCCCGTAATGGCTTCCAGGGTCCGGCGCGATTTCAACAAATCGGCGGGTTCGAACGTCGTGTGGTAATACCCATGTGACGCGATTTCATGCGTTTTAGCCAGCTTCCGAACCAGATCCGCTTCGTGAAAGGCGTAGTTGGCGGTCGTAAACAGCGTAGCCCGAACGTTCAGAGTTGCCAGCCGATCGGTCAGCAACCGGAGTCCGCGGGTCGAAACCACCAGCTGCTCATCGAGCGACAAATCGTGCCCATACTCCAGCGCCGTGTCGAATTCCTCGACATCGACCGTGAACATAATCTGACGGTTTACCGGTTCCATGCCACTGTTTCAACGCTGACGACTTTTTCCGCCAGATTCGATTCATGAACGAGGTATGTAGGTCGGTGTTTAACTTCCTGGAACGCTTTGCCGAGGTAGATTCCGATGATTCCCATCATAATAAACTGAATACCGCCGATCAGCACAATCAGCAGCACAATGGAAGTCCAGCCGGAAACCGTATTGGCCGTGAAATATTTTTCGTAGAGCACTTCCGCGCCGAACAGTAACGCAAACAGAAACATGCCGAAACCCAGCACCACCGATAAATAGAGCGGTTTTGTGGTAAACGACGTGATCCCCATCGTCGCCAGATTGAACATCTTGCGGAACGAATACTTGCTTTTTCCGGCATAGCGCTGGGCGGGCTGGTACTCGACCCGGCTTTGGCGGAAACCCATCCAGGAGATCATACCGCGCAGGAACAGATCCGTTTCCTTGTATTGCTTCAGGCTGTCGACCACCTTGCGGTCGAGCAGGCGGAAATCGGCTGCGCCCTCCTCCAGATTGACATCGGAAACCGCCCGAATAAACCGGTAAAACCAGCTCGACGTCTTTCGTTTCATCAGGGGTAGCGTTGGATCGGCCTTCCTAATGGCACACACCACGTCGTAGCCTTCCTCCCACTGCGCAATCATCGTCGGAATCAGTTCGGGGGGGTGTTGTAAATCGGCATCGAGGCAGATGACGCAACTGCCGGTTGCGTGATCAAAACCGGCCCGGAGAGCGGCCTGGTGGCCAAAATTGCGGGAGAAGGACAGGTAGCGAACGGAGTCATACAAGCTGCTCAGTTGCTGCAACACATAGAGCGTATCGTCGGTGCTGCCATCGTCGATAATCAGGATTTCAAACTCCCGATACGGCGCTAACACACTTTCCAATCGACTTACCAGAACGGGTAAGTTCTCCTCTTCATTGTGCGCCGGAACAACGATACTGATTTTACCAGTCCGTTGGTTCATTAATACATTCGGCATTTTATCTTTGTGTACGAGATGGTAGGAAGATACTCTTTTGAATATCGGTAAACAATAATAAGTATTTTTGCCGCCACTTCAAGTAGGTAGTTCCCATCACGCCAAAAATTGAAGTTTAAGTTCTGCAATATCAACGAGTTACCTGAAATTAATTTTTTATTAGAAATATCTGGCAGGGGTTTAACTAACTGGTTATCTTCTCTGTATGCGTGCTGTAATTACATCTTATAAGGGAATGAAAACGCCTGTTCAAACCGATTTGAAGCCAGCGCGGATTCTGCTCCGGAAAATTAGAAATTAATTTGACACAGCCTCCTTTTTTACAACCCGGTCAGCGTGTGGGCGTTATGGCCATGGCCAGCCGTCTGGAGTATGACTCTCTCGAACCGGCTTTCCGGATTCTTCGCGACGACTGGCAACTGGACGTCGTTGAAGGTGAATCGCTCCGGAGCAGCTATTTCCAATTTGCCGGTGACGACGACCTGCGCCGACGCGACCTGCAACAGATGCTCGACGATCCGGACATTCGGGCCATTTTCTCCGCCCGTGGGGGCTACGGCAGCTACCGGATTCTTGATCAACTGGACTTTACCCGATTCCTGAAAAATCCGAAATGGATCATCGGTTTTAGCGACATCACGGTGATTCACTGCCATTTGCACCGGTTGGGCGTGCAGAGCCTACATGCCATCATGCCCCGCTTATTCGGGAATGAAGGCGTCGCCGACTCCATCGAAACCTTACGCCAGTGCCTTTTTGGGGAATCCATTGCTCCCTACACCAGCCCGGCCAATTCCCTCAACCGGGCCGGAACGGCGGCCGGTCAACTGGTTGGCGGCAATCTGGCGCTGCTGTTGCACACCCTAGGAACACCCTCGGACATTGACCTGACCGGCAAGCTTTTCTTCATTGAAGACATCGACGAAACGCTTTTTTCGCTGGATCGCATGATGATTCAGCTCCGACGCTCCGGTCGACTCGCGAATCTGGCCGGGATGGTGGTCGGGCAGTTCACGGACATGCGCATCAATGAAACGGCGCCCTTCGGAAAAACCGCCAACGAGATCATTGCCGAGCATCTTGGCGGGTACAATTTCCCGGTTTGCTTTGATTTCCCGGTCGGCCATGTCGCCCGAAATCTGGCCATGCCGGTTGGGAAGGATGCAGAATTGGAGGTCAATGAGCAAGGAAGTCGATTGACTTTCTAATGAAAAATATCCAATGTAAAATGATGAATGTAAAAGTGACTGGCGCGGATAGGCAACGTCTAAGTTAGGAAATATCGAATACTGAATATCGAATAACGAATAACTAATAACGAAGGAATGAATGAGCGGAGGTATGATCTGGAAGATCGACTTATCAATTTTTCGGCAGAATTGATTGCGGTTGTTGAGGAACTGCCACCAACGAAAGCTTCCAGTCATCTTGGTGGTCAACTGCTACGATCTGGCACAGCTCCTGCCCTTCATTATGGTGAGGCTCAAAGCGCTGAATCCCAAAAAGATTTTATCCACAAGATGAAAGGTGCGCTCAAAGAACTCCGGGAATCCCATATCAATTTACGCATACTTGAAAAAGTAAACCTGCTTGGCTCAGCAGATTTACCCACATTAGTAGAATGCAACGAATTAATTCGAATCTTCAAAAAAAGCATCGAAACCGCGGAACGAAATCTCTCCAAGTAAATTGCTACGAGCCCAACTTCGTTATTCGTTAATTTATCGCCAACTATGAGATTTTTGACCGCGTAGCGGTTGAATGTTTGTAGAAGAATGTCAATTTGAGCTAATAAGCGTGCCTTTAGGTACGCAATCAGTTTAGGCTGTAGCGTACCTAAAGGCACGCGGGAGGCATTTGGTAACGGCTTTTCTACAAACATGTCGTGCCTATGGCACTTAATCGACTCATAATCAATCACCAAATCTCATAGTTCACGTTAAATTATTTTTTCTTCACACTTGCCGTTCCGGTTCCTTTCCACTGCTCCATATAATCAACGGTCAGCTGGCAAAGGGCTTTAACACCCAGGCCAAAACCGCTTTCGTCGATGTGAAAGTCCGGCGTGTGGTGCGGGGCCGCATCTTCCAGTTTGGTGCCTTTCGGCATACCGCCCAGGAAAAAGAAAAAACCGGGTACTTTTTGCTGAAAGAACGAAAAGTCTTCGGCACCGGTGTCGAGCGGGCGGATTTGCACATGATCCTTTCCGGCCACGGCTTCGAGCGTCGGCACCATCTGGTCGGTCAGCGCCGGATCGTTGTACGTCACCGGATACATCACGTCGATTTTCACATCGGCCCTGGCTCCGGCACTTTCGGAGATATTCGTCGCCACTTCGTTGATCCGGCGATGAATGGTTTTCTGCATTTCCGGCGTAAACGAACGAATGGTTCCGATCATGTTGACTTCTTCCGGAATGATGTTCTGCCGGATTCCGCCGTGCACCGCGCCCACCGTCACCACCGCCGGGAATTCCGTAATCGGCAGATTCCGGCTGACGATCGTTTGCAGCCCCATCACAATCTGCGAGCTCGTCACGATCGGATCGACGCCCGACCACGGAGCGGCCCCGTGCGTCTGTTTTCCTTTCACCTTAACGCTGAAAAAATCAACGGCCGCCATCGTCGCGCCCGGCCGGTATTTAATCGTACCCACTTCGGTTTGCGAATTGATATGCAGGCCAAAAATGGCGTCGACTTTCGGATTCTCCAGTACGCCTTCCTTCACCATCAACTGCGCTCCGCCTTCTTCACCCGCCGGTGGCCCTTCTTCGGCGGGCTGGAAAATAAACTTAACGGTGCCTTTCAGGTCGTTTTTGACACTGGCCAACACCTCGGCCACGCCCATCATGATGGCCACGTGTGAATCATGTCCGCAAGCGTGCATCACCCCGGTTTTCTGACCGTTGAACTCGGTGGTTACGGTCGATTTAAATGCCAGATCGCCCCGTTCGGTGACCGGCAAACCGTCCATATCGGCCCGTAGCGCAACAACGGGGCCCGGTTTTCCGCCTTTCAAAATACCGACGACGCCGGTTTTGGCCACATTGGTTTTTACTTCGATTCCCAACGAATGCAGGTGAGCGGCTACTTTGGCGGAGGTCTGAAATTCGCGGTTGCCCAATTCCGGATTCTGGTGAATCTCACGACGCCAAGCAATGACCTTTTTTTCCAGGCCATCGGCGGTTTTATTCACCTGGCTTTTCAGGGGCGACTGAGCCTGCAAAGCAAAAGGCAAAAGAGTGCAAAAAAGTGCGTAAACAGTCTTATTACTCATTTTTAAACGTATTTTGTAAGTACAAATGATTCACATCAGCGAGACAAGCGGATTGTTTTGTTTTCTAATTACGGTAAATTTTAACAAAAAATGGCAATAGAATATGCCAATAAAAGGGTTTTGCATTGCGTATGATAAATTTTGAGTAAAATGGAAAAATACAACAATCGCCAGATGCGTTGTTCACTCCATGAAAACCCAGGAAGCAGTTAATTATCAGACAATCTAATAGTTACCCCTATTTCCAAACTCATCTCGCCCGGGATGCACCGCCCTGAAATGACAATCGGGCGGTTTTGTTTCGTCAACGACAAAGGTTTTATTTTATTTATTATTAACTTGATCATATATCTGCCAATCTTAATAAGACATTTTTATAAGTACATTTAAAAAAATTGTCGCCAAACTATTTTTTTGGTTTATTTATTGCGGATATAGAAGTAGTTTTGCATCCATTTTTTTTACGTTCATCCAAACATAACCTATCTATGAGAAAACGTTTAGCCGGATTCTGGCTGATGTGCGTGCTTTTTGCCCTGCCCGCATTAGCCCAGGATCGGACGGTGACCGGTAAAGTCACCTCATCCGACGACGGCTCCACTCTCCCGGGTGTGAGCATTCAACTCAAAGGTACCAGCCGCGGTACTACCACTGATTCAGACGGAAATTACAGTCTGCCCAATGTTCCGACCAACGCCCGCCTGGTTTTTAGCTTCATCGGAACCGCTACCCAGGAGATTGAGGTAGGAAATCAATCCACGATTAACGTACAATTGAAATCGGACGCCAGCCAGCTGTCTGAAGTCGTTGTTACGGCACAGGGGATCGAACGCGACCGTCGCTCGCTGGGGTATTCAACGCAGGATGTCCGGGGTGATGTGCTGGCCCAACGGTCGGAACCCAACGTCCTGAACGCCCTGCAAGGCAAACTCGCCGGGGTAAACATTACGCCTTCCAGCGGTGC
Source organism: Larkinella terrae (assembly GCF_009668025.1). Lineage (GTDB taxonomy): Bacteria > Bacteroidota > Bacteroidia > Cytophagales > Spirosomataceae > Larkinella > Larkinella terrae. Next base: position 286,912 of record NZ_WJXZ01000015.1, read on the forward strand.
GCCCGGTGCTTCCACCAACATCAACATCCGCGGGATTACGTCGTTTAACGGAAGTAACCAGCCGCTGATCGTGGTCGATGGCGTTATTTTTAACAACGACGTTAACCGGAACCCGTCGACGGACAACTCGCTTTTCAGCGCGCAGGCATCCAACCGGCTGGCCGACATCAACCCGGAAAGCATCGAGTCCATCAACGTGCTGAAAGGACCAGCCGCTTCGGTTCTGTACGGTTCCCGCGCATCCGCCGGAGCCATTGTCATCACGACAAAAACCGGGCGTAATATGAAAGGGAAAACCGAAGTAACCTTTAATTCTTCTTTTAATGTACAAAACGTTTACGGATTGCCTCCGTTGCAGAACGACTACGGACAAGGTACACAAAATAACTTCGTCAACACATCCGCTAACTCCTGGGGTCCTAAATTCGGCGGTAGCCTGACCCAGGTGACGACCCTGCAGGGTAACACGGTTCCTTACCAGGCGTATCCAAACAACGTCAAGGATTTTTACAACCAAGGCAGTGTCTGGCAGAACTCTTTCAACATCGCTTCGGGCGACGAACGGCGCAACTACATCCTGGCCGTTGGAAATACCATGCAAAAAGGGATTGTTCCGAACTCTAAATTTGACCGGACGAACATTCAGGTCGGTGGTGAAACCAAACTGCAGAACGGCCTGAAACTGAGCAGTACGGTTACCTACGTAAAAACCGCCCAGAACGGAACGCCGGTTGGTAACGGGGGTAGTGCCTTCGGACAGATCACCCGGATTCCGCGGAGCTTCGACCTGAACGGAACACCTTATCAGGATGCGCAGGGAAAAAGTATTTACTACTCGACTACCCAAAACCACCCGTTGTGGAGCGCCTACAATGAGACGATGAAAAGCCAGGTTGACCGGGTTTTCGGTAACTTCCAGGTGGGTTACGACTTCACGAAGTGGCTGACCGTTTCGTACCGCGTTACGGCTGATACGTACACCGACCGTCGGAAAATGAGCTTCGCAATTGGGTCGGCCCGCGGCCCGGCAGGTCAGATTATCGAAGATATGTTCTGGCGGTCGGAGTTGAACGGTGACCTCCTGATCAACGCCCACAAGGACAACCTGTTCCTGGAAGGTCTGAATGCCAACGTGTTGCTGGGCAATAACATCAACCAGCGGAGAGATCAGAACACCACTCTGTCGGCGCAGCAATTGACCATTCCGGGCTTTTACAACGTCAGCAACGGTTCGGTTTTCACGGCCAGCCAGGAGAACAACACGATGCGCCGTCTGGTCGGTTACTACGGTCAGGTGTCACTGGGTTATCAGAACTACCTGTTTCTGGAATTGTCAGGACGGGTGGATCAGTCATCGACCCTGCCGAAGTCCAACAATACATACTTCTACCCGGCCGCTTCCGTCAGTTTTGTTCCGACCGACGCTTTCAAGCTCAATTCGAACGTGCTGTCGTATGCCAAAGTACGCGCCAGCGTCGCCCGGGTGGGCCGCGATGCGGACCCCTATTTGCTGAACTCGGTTTTCGTAGCTTCCAGCTACGGTAACAATTCCGCCAGCATCACATTCCCGATTTCGGTGGGTGGTGCCAGCCTGCCGGGCTTTAGCCCCAGCACCCGGATTGGCAACAACAACCTGACGCCCGAGTTTGTCCGTTCGTACGAATTTGGCCTGAATTTGGGTCTGTTCCGCAACCGGGCCAGTCTTGATGTGGCTTACTTCGACACGCGCAGTACCAACCAGATCTTCAACGTTTCGGTTTCTAACTCAACCGGTTACGATACCCGCACGACGAACGTAGGTGCCCTGAGCAACAAAGGAATTGAATTGGTACTGAACACGACGCCGGTTCGTTTGCAAAACGGTTTCAAATGGGATCTGGTGCTGAACATCACCCGGATTCGGAACAAAGTGGAAGAAATCGCTCCGGGCGTAACGCAGTCGCCGATTACGGGGGGCGCGTTCATCGGAATCAACCCGTCGATCGTAGTGGGTCAGCCGTACGGTGTCATTGTCGGAACGGCCAACGCCCGCAGCCCGCAGGGACAATACCTGATCAACCCGAATACCGGTTTGTTCGTACCGGGTATTGCCGGACAGGTAATTTCCAACCCGAACCCGAACTGGACGGCTGGTTTGACCAACACGTTCAGCTACAAAGGTTTATCGCTGTCGGTTCTGTTTGATACCCGTCAGGGCGGCCAACTGTACTCGTTCGGTGCGGTCGATTTGCGCGGCCAGGGTCACCTAGCTGTGACTGGTATTGACCGCGATCAGCCGCGTATTCTGCCCGGTGTGATCGAAGTAACCAACGCCGACGGTTCGAAAACGTATAATCCGAACAACATTCAGTTGAGCGCCCAAAACTACTGGGCGAACCTGGGTGGTCTGGCTTCCGAAGCTGCGGTTTTCGACGCAACGGTTTACCGCCTGCGCGAACTGGCCCTGAATTACAGCTTGCCTGCCAGCGTGATTGGCAAAACGCCTTTCGGTGCGGTTTCCATCGGGGTTAGCGGTCGTAACCTGTGGTTCTATGCTCCCAACTACATGGGTGATCCTGAAACCAACACCCAGGGTGCCGGTAACATCCAGGGACTTGATTTGAACGGTATTCCCAACACGCGGAATTACGGTGTTAACCTGCGGCTTACGTTTTAATCACCTTCATCACTTTTTCGAAAATGAAGATTTCAAGCTATAAAAAATTTCTGTTGGTACCCATTCTGCTTTCCATGGGTGCCTGTAGCAAGTACCTCGACGTCAACGTGACGCCGAACAACCCGACGGAAGTAACCCCACCCGTTTTGCTGCCTTCAGCACTCGCCGGATCGGCGTTTGCCAATAACGGCGAGCTAAACCGGTTTGGATCGGTGGTGATGAATTACCTTTCTGGTGCGGGTGGTAGCCCAACCAACTACGACCGGTTTAACACGAACGGAGCGGATTTCGGAAACCAATGGCGTTTCGACATTTACGGCGGTGCGCTGGTCGGTTACCAGAAACTGATCGAGGCTGCGGATAAAACCAATTCAAAAGCCTATACCGGGATTGCAAAAATCATGAAGGCGTATACCTTCAGCATGGCAACGGACATCTGGGGAGATATTCCCTATTCACAGGCTTTGCAGGGTGAAGCGTTTATCCAACCGCGTCTGGACAAGCAGGAGGACATCTACAAGGGCAATCAGGCTTCGGGCATCCAGAGTCTGTTTGATATGGTTCGGGAAGGTCTGGCCGATCTGGAAGCAACCAGTACGTCGAAACCGGGCGCCGACGACATTGTATACGGTGGAACGATCGACAACTGGAAACGGGCCGGTTACACCCTGATGCTGAAAATGGCCAACACGATCAGCAAAAAAGAACCGGCGCTGGCGAAAACCATCATCACGGAAGTACTGACCAAAAATCTGTACATCACCAGCAACGCCCAGGATCTGAACGTTAAATTCGGAAGCAGCGTGGGTAGTACCAGTGCCATCTGGAACCTGGCGGTTTTCGGCTCATTCAGCAACGAGCTGATTCTGAGCACGCGCTTTCTGAATGTACTCCGGCCGAATTCGGCGGATCCGACCAAAACCGATCCACGGCTGCCGGTTTTCTTCACCAAACCGTCAACCGATTACGTTTCGATTGACAACGGTTTTGCCGGTACGCTGCCCACACCGACCACCACCTGGTCGCGTTACAATGCCTACGTGACGGGTGCGCAGGGCGAAGGCCCGGTGCGGCTGATCACCAACTTCCAGCGTGCTTTTATCCTGGCCGAATCAGCCCTGATTCTGGGTACGCCGGGTGATCCGCAGGCGCTGTATACGGAAGGCATCACGGCTTCGATGAAACTGGCCGGTATTACGGATGCAGCAATCGCGGCTTACCTGACAGCAAACCCGAATATTGCTACGCTGACGGGAACGAACGAGCAAAAACTCGAGCAGATCATCACGCAAAAGTGGATTGCCTGGACGGGCAACGGCCTGGAATCCTGGAACGACTGGCGTCGGACTGGCTATCCCAAGCTGACGGCTTCACAGAACGCCGTGGGTATCGACGGAACACGTCCGGTACGGGCAGCTTACATCACGCAGGAAATCGAGCGGAATCCGAACTTCCCGAACCCGGGTCCGCAATCCAACGTGAAAGTGTGGTGGGATGTTGATTAATCGGTCATTCGTTAACGAACTTTACTCATGAAAAAAATAGCGTTTCAATTTCTTTTACTCACCGTATTCGCGCTGGCTGGTGTGTCCTGCAAAGACGACGGCGTCTACAGCGATCTGGTTCGGGACAACCGTCCCGCCGTTCCGGTTACTTATACCGGAGCCACAACGTACGGTTTTGACCCCTACTACGAAGTCTCCACGGCGGCTGGTGGTAACATTAAAATCTCGATCTCGATCCCCGCTTCCAGTGGCCGGACCATCAAAGAGATCACGCGGGTTGCGGCCGGTGCTACCAGCATCAACGTTGCCACGCTGAACACGGTTTCGACGAACTACATTGCGGCTCCGATTGCCGGAAGTGGTACAACGGTCGATTTTACGACTACACTGAAGGATTTTGCCGCCAAGCGGCCAGCCGTTGCCATTACGCCGGTGGCCTTGCCGAACTTCCGGGAAATTGCGTTTATGTTTCTTGTAACGCTGGATGACGGCTCGCAGATCGTTGCCCAACCCGTTCGAATTCGGGTGCTGGCGTAACGCCTGAACTTCCTTAAACAGAAAAACCGCTCCAGCGCTGGAGCGGTTTTTCTGTTTGTAAGATTCCGGTTTTATTCCACGCCTTTCACCTGCATCTCAATGGTATAAACCGACTCGCTGGCGGTAATGAAAAGTGTATTACGGTTTTTCCCGCCAAAACAAATGTTACCGACCCAGCGCGACGGAACCGGAATCACCTGGAGTTTTTCGCCCGCCGGGCTATAAACCGTTACGCCCCGACCGCTCAGGTAAACATTGCCCTGATTATCCAGCGTCATGCCATCCGAGCCCTGCGAAACGAAAAGCTGGCGGTTGGTCAGCGAACCATCGTCGTTGATCTGGTATTTATACGTTTTGCTGGCCCGAATGTCGGCGACGTAGAGAAACTTACCGTCGGGCGTACCCACAATGCCGTTGGGCTGCAACAGGTCGCCATCGACAACCACGGCTTCTTTTTTTCCTTTGGGCAGGTAATATACCTTCTGGCCTTCGAGATCCGGTTTTTTCCGCTCCCAGTAATCCCGCTGATAATACGGATCGGTGAAGTAAATACCGCCTTTCGAATCGATCCACAAATCGTTGGGGCCGTTGTAGCGTTTGCCTTCGAAATCGGTCATCAAAACCGTCACCTTCTTCTTCGGACTGATCGACCACAATTCGTCTTTTTCGTCGGCGCAGGAGATCAGGTTGCCTTTCCGGTCAAAGTAAAGTCCGTTGGAGCGACCGGTTTTATCCATGTACAAGCTCAGATTGCCGTCGGTGTCGTATTTCCAGATTTTATCGTTAGGCTGGTCGGTGAAATAGATGTCCCCTTTCTTATTGACCGCCGGGCCTTCGGTAAATTTAAACTGACTGGAAATCTGCTTCGGTGTAGCGCCGGGAGCGGTAACTTTTACGGAGTCGGCTCCGCCGGTTTTAGGCCCGTAACTGAAGCCTTTTTGGGCACAAAGAAACAGCACCGCGAAAAAGAGTCCGGCTTTTCTACTGGAAATCATAGGAATGGTTTTGAGGTTCAGGAATGTGCAAATATAGCAGAATCCGCTTACCACGGCACTTCCCGCTTGTCTTTCCAGAACTTGCCGGTTTCGCGTTGGGCGGCTTCGGTGGCCAGCCAAACCGCCGTTTCGGCGCCTTTCTCGAGCGAGCGATTGGCACCGAAACCTCCCATGTCAGTTTGTACCCAACCCGGATTAACGCAGTTTACGGCAATATTTTTACCGGCCACCGCCGAAGAAAATTGCCGGGTCATGGCGTGCAGGGCGGTTTTTGAGAGACTGTAGGCCGGATAACTATCCTGCATGTGCGTGAGCGAGCCCAGGTCGCTCGTCATGTTGATAATGCGCCCGCCGGTTTTGCTTTTTTCCAGAAAGGGGAGAAAATCCTGAATCACCATGATGGGGCCAATCAGGTTGGTTTTGAGCGCCCGTTCCAGTGATTCGATGTTGAGTTTACATATCGACACGTGCCGGTCGGTTTCTTCCAGGATGGCCGCATTATTTACGAGCACATCCAAATGACTGGCTTTTTGGGAAAAGGCACCAGTCGCATTTTTAATGCTGACCGGGTCGGTAACATCCATGTGGAGAAAAATGGCTTCGTGCCCTTGCCCACATAGGTCATGAACGGCAGCACGACCCTTTTCGATGTCGCGGGAGGCCATAAAAACCGCATAGCCTTTTTTGCACAATTCCAGCGAGATTTCTTTTCCGAGCCCCCGGTTCGCTCCGGTAACTAAGGCAACTCTTTCGTGATTGGTGTTCATAACTTCAATGATTGAACTGTAGACCTGAACTATGCCGAGCCGGAGCTTTGGCATTTATTCCAATCAAATCTACAATTCAAGCATCGAAATTGTTCAAAAAGCGATCCAGCTTCAGGTTTCAAAAGGCATCCATGATTGCACAATCAATGCGCTAATTCTTATATCTTACTAAACGGGGCTTATGAATCTTTCCCCAAGGCTTTAACGGCCCCATAGAGCATATCGGTCATTTTGCGGGAACTTTCATCTCCCAGGATATCCGCATAGCGACGCATCAGGTTGTCCCACGCTTTTTTGATATCCGGTAACATAACAATTCCTTTTTCCGTGGCGTAAACCAGCGTGTGTTTCCCTTCGATCTTCCGCTCAACCAGTTTTTTCAATTCGAGTTTTTCGATCAAACGGGTAATGGTCGAGGGCGTTAAATGCAGTTCGCCACTCAATTCTTTCGGTTGAATACCCGGATTTTCGATGGCTTCTTTCAACACAAAAGCATGGGAAGCCGTCAGGCCCAAACGACCAAATTCGTCGTCGGAAATGTTAGTCATTACTCTCGCTAATGCATTTGCCGTGAAATTCAGGCAATTGCTGTACTTAGAAATCCTCTTTTTCTCTGCGATCATGATTGCTAGGGTTTTTAATTTAGCACACTTTTTATGTTACCGATTTGTAAATATAACGAACTTAATTAAACTTAGTTTGTCAAAACAACTGAATTTCGAATTTTTCGAAGGATTTGTTACCATATTGTTAACACAAATGACTATAGTTTTACCAGAATTCAAAAACCCGCGATAGTTGTTGATACAATTAAGTTATTAAACGGTATTTAGATGCAATATTATTGCGGACAAGTACAATAATTTAACGGAAGATGCCCCCATTATCATGAAATTATCCACATACAACAATCTATTCGTTCGCACGGAATCCTCAGCTGTTTGGCCGGTTGATCATCAAATCCGGTCCAACTATTTGGCTGGCAAATGAATTTCAGCCATCATGCACCGCGCCGAACCGCCCCCGTTGCGTTCAATCGTTCCCAGATCGAAGTGGAACAGCGTTGCGAAATCGTCCAGCTCGTCGCGCTGCCGAACCGTCAGTGAATCAAACGCCTGCGTCGACATGATCAGCAGCTTCTGGCCTTTCCGGCTCGTCACCAGCAACATATTCCCGGCAAAATGGGCCATTTGCTCCATCGTTATATCAATCACGTGCTTTCCACTGTTTACCAGCGATTGCCGCACCATCAGCCTTTCGTCGGGGTTGACAATGGCCGCCAGACAGACTATAGCAAAAACGTCGCCAATGCACATCACCACGTTGGTGTGGTAAACCGGAATGCCTGCCGCATCCACTGCGGAGAAGGTTACCACACTGTAACCGGTTTTTTCTGCAAATTCGGCCAGCACAACCGCGTCCGTTCGGGGCGACAAACAGGCGTAGGCAACCCGCTTCATCCGATCAAACACTAAACTGCCGGTGCCTTCCAGGTATTTGCCTTCCTGCTCAAAATGCGTCAGATCGATAATCCGGGCCACATCAAACTTCCGGCTCAGGTCATCGATGATATCCATCCGCCGTTCGAGCCGCCGGTTGGGCGCTTCCATCGGATATACAACAACCGTACCGCTGTAATGAAAGGATACCCAGTTGTTGGGAAAAATAGAATCGGGCGTGTGGGATTCCGGCAAATCATCATAAATGATGACATTGACACCGGCGGCAATCAACTGATGCGTCATTTCATCAAATTCACGCAGGGCATTTTGCTGAACTTCATCCCGGTTTTGGGTTGCCATTTTCCGGTCCTGAAACGAGTTGCTTCCGGCGGTTTGTTCATTGAAGCCAAACCGTACGGGTCGGATCATGAGTAGGTTCGAGGTGGCCTGGGCTTGCATAGGGATAGGTGTTAGGGTTATAATTCGGCGCGTAACAAAGGTAAGCTCATGCAATGAGAACCGCCCCGCGCCCGCGACAATTCTGCCGATGGCAGCATGATAAACGTATTTTCCAGCGTTTCCGGGTCGGCCTCCCCGCGCTCAAACCGGTCGAGCAGGTCGGCGGCCCGAACGGTTTCAAATCCGGCCTGCCGAAACGCTTCGAGGGTTTTGTCGTTGCGGTCGTAACCAATCACCACGCCGTCTTTCAACGCCAGTAAATTACACGAATCCGTCCATTGCTCGCGGGCACCGAACGGAAATTCGTTGTTGCCGGAATAGATAAATTTCACCGGCTCCGCACAACCCAAATCGTCGCGACTGATGGACGTGAGCAGATCTTCCAGGTTTTCAATCTCAAGGGGTTTGTGTTCGGCGCCTTTCAAAAACTGAATGATGCGAAGTTGATCCGGAACGTCTTTCGGCGCCAGAAAATGTAGCAGGTCGCGTTTTTTGGCATCATCCCCAACCCGCCCGAGCGACCCCAGCAATACCCACACGTTGCGTTTTACCTGCGTGAAGATGGTGTCAATGTGCATGTAATCCCGCTTTTTGGGGATTTTTATAATGGTCACTTTTTCAACCACATTCCTGTCGAACAACAACCGGATCACCTGCTGGGCGGCATAGGGCGTGGTTCGTTCGCTGCACCCAATTAACAGGTGGTTTTTTGACACCATCATGACGTCTCCCCCTTCGAGCGTCGAGCGCGAATAGTCGTTGCTCACTTCGTTGTCGGGCAGCAAAAAATGGTGTTCGTTGTCGGGAATTTCGATGATTTTATCCCGGTATCCACTGAATAAAGGATGGTAGAAAAAGATGTACTGCGCCAGAAAAGCTTCCCGGGTTCGGGCCAGTTTAGCCGGTTTATTGAGCAGGATGCAGTTATTAATAACGATGCCAATGTCACGCGTAAAAATAAAATTAGGCATCGGCGCAAACAACATTGTGCGATCGGGCAATGAACCGGAGATCAGAATTTTGGATAATTCGACCGGATCGTAAGTATATAACTGACTCTGAATGTGAAAACTACAGCGTTCGACGGCACAAATGCCCGAAATCAGGCGGGTCCGAATCACTTCATCTTCCAGAATTTCGGTCAGCAGATACTGAATATCGATCACGGCGTTGGAATGGAAATACGCCGGGTGATCCGGTTTGAAAAAATTGCGCTCCGGATCGGCATTGATCTCGGCCAGTTTGCCGCGAATTTTATCCGGATCGAGAAAATACAGCAGCAGTTTTACGAAGTAGTCATATTCATCTTTCCGCATCGTTTCCAGATGAACAATGTCCTCAAAAAGCCAGTCCTGCGCCTTGGACGGGACGACTTTGCCCAGGCCCCGATCCGGGCTGTGAATCAGCAGGCGCTTCAACGAACCGACTTCCGAAGTCACCCTGATTTCCTGTGTACGTACCTCATGATTGCTGCTTTGCATAGAACCGATTACCAAAAAGAGACATTTCTTCTACCTGCAAGGTAAGGTTTTGGGTACTGAAAAAAAAAGTCGGAAAGGGTCTGCTCACGAAATGCCGTGAGCGTCAACTTTTAACGGGTATAAATTGTTACCTGATCGTGTAGCTGTCGTTGCATCTCATTACCTTTGCGGTTTAATTAAGTAGTAATCAATCGTCCGTTATGCTAACTATTAGCAATTTACAAGCGTCTATTGGCAGTAAAGAAATATTGAAAGGTATCAACCTGGAAGTCAAAGCCGGTGAAGTACATGCGATTATGGGGCCTAACGGTTCCGGCAAAAGCACGCTCGCATCGGTGTTGGCAGGTCGCGAAGATTACGACGTGACCGACGGCAGCGTACTTTTCGAAGGCAAAGACCTGCTGGATCTGGCCCCGGAAGAAAGGGCGGCCGAAGGGATTTTCCTGGCTTTTCAGTACCCGGTTGAGATTCCCGGCGTCAGTACCACCAACTTTCTGAAAACCGCCATGAACGAGATTCGGAAATACCGGGGGCTGGAACCGCTGGACGCCGTTCAGTTTCTGAAACTGATGAAGGAGAAAATGAAGCTGGTGAACATCGACCAGTCGTTGCTGAGCCGGTCGCTGAATGAAGGGTTTTCGGGCGGGGAAAAGAAACGCAATGAAATTTTTCAGATGGCCATGCTCGAACCGAAACTGGCCATTCTGGACGAAACCGACTCCGGTCTGGACATCGATGCGCTCCGGATTGTGGCCGAAGGTGTTAACCAGTTGCGTTCACCGGAACGGTCTACCATCGTGGTTACGCACTACCAGCGTCTGCTCGATTACATTGTGCCCGACTATGTGCACGTGTTATATAAAGGTCGTATTGTCAAATCTGGTCCGAAAGAACTGGCTTTCGAACTGGAAGAAAAAGGCTACGACTGGATCAAAGCAGAAGTGGAAACGGTTTAAATTTTATAATTATGAATGATGGGTTATGAACGGTGAATTGATTGGTTGACGCTAACAATTTTTAATTCATAATTCCTCATTCATAACTCATCATTCACGAATGAATAATCAGCCCAATAACGATCTCAAATCCAAGCTACTGGCGGATTTTCGGACCTCGGAAGAGCGGATGAACGGCGCCAGCAAGTCGGCGTTGCACCAAATCCGGCGCGAAGCCCTCAACCAGTTCGATCGACTGGGTTTTCCAACCGTCAAGCACGAAGAGTGGAAATATACCAATGTCAATAGTTTAATCAAGGAAGTATTTGAATTCAATGCGTCTTCCGATATAACCGTCGACGATCTGGCCCAACTGGAATCTTCACGTTTAGAAGGGAACGTTCTGTATTTTGTCAATGGTCAGTACCAGCCGCAGTTGTCGAAAATTGTGAGTCCGGCCAGCCAGCTCACCATTACGACGCTGGCCGAAGCCGTCAAAACCACACCGGATCTGCTGACTCAATACTTTGCCAAATACGCTGACTACCAGGACAATGCATTTACGGCACTGAATACCGCTTTTGCCCAGGATGGCGTGGTGATCAATGTGCCGGCGAATGTGGCTGTGGAAGCGCCGACCATTTTGCGGTTTATTTCCGATGCGCGGCAGTTAAACGTGGCCTCACAGCCCCGCAACCTGTTCATTGTCGGTGAAAAAGCGGAAATAAAAATTGCCGAGTCCTTCCGGACACTGGGCGATCAGGCCAGCTTTACCAACGTCGTCACGGAAATCGTCGTGGCCGAAGACGCTCAGGTGGAATATTACAAAATCCAGAACGAGTCGGACATGGCGTACCACATCGGCACGACGCAGGTTCATCAGAAAGACCGCAGCCACTTCTACTCGGCGACGGTAACGCTCGATGGCGGTTTTATCCGCAACAACCTGAACATCGCCCTCGACGGTTCGGAATGCGAAGCGCACATGTACGGTTTGTATTTCCCAAACGGTCGCCAGCACATCGATAATCACACGCTGGTGGATCACCGCAAACCCAATTCGCACAGCAACGAACTCTATAAAGGAATCCTGGAAGATCGTTCAACGGGCGTTTTCAACGGCAAGATCTTCGTCCGCCAGGATGCCCAGAAAACCAACGCTTACCAGTCGTGCAAAAACGTGGTGCTTTCGAATGACGCCACGATGAACACCAAACCGCAGCTGGAAATCTTTGCAGACGACGTGAAATGTTCGCACGGCACCACCACCGGCAAACTGAACGAGGAAGCCTTGTTTTATCTCCGTTCGCGCGGTATTCCGAAAGAAGAAGCCCAGTCGCTGCTGATGTACGCCTTTGCCGAGGATGTGATCCAAAAAATCAAAATTGACGCTCTCCGCGAGCAAATCGAGCGAAGGATTCAGGCCAAACTCGCCCGGTAGTTTTAATGAACCGCACGGGCGGCCCCGAATGAATAATTTACAATGAATAATGAAGGGTTAACGCACGTTGATTGATGATTTATTGTTCATTATTCATTGTTAATTGTTCATTACACATATGCAAACTGCGACACACGAAATTCTTGATATAGCTGCCATTCGCCGGGATTTTCCCATTCTTGATCAGGTGGTGAATGGTCGGCAACTGGTTTATTTTGACAACGCAGCCACCACGCAAAAACCGCTCCCGGTTCTCAACGCCCTCGCCCGGTATTACGAAGGTTACAACGCCAACATTCACCGGGGCATTCACACGCTGGCCGAAAAGGCAACTTCAGCATTCGAAGCGTCGCGCCGGGCGATTCAGCAGTTTCTGAATGCCGCTCACGTCGAGGAAATCATTTTCACCTATGGCACCACGGACGGCATCAACCTGGTGGCTCAAACTTACGGACGGCGGTTTTTGCAGGAAGGCGACGAAATCATCATTTCGACGATGGAGCACCACTCCAACATCGTTCCCTGGCAGATGTTGTGCGAAGAGAAAGGTTGCGTGCTGAAAGTCATTCCGATCGACGACAACGGCGATCTGATTCTGGAAGAATACGAAAAAATGCTTTCCGAGCGCACCAAATTCGTTTCGGTGGTGCACGTTTCGAACGCGATGGGGATTATCAACCCGGTTAAAACCATCATCGAAAAAGCGCACGCTGTTGGTGCAAAAGTGCTGATCGACGGCGCCCAGGCCAGTTCGCACATCGACATCGACGTTCAGGCGCTGGACACGGATTTCTACGTCTTTTCGGCCCACAAACTCTACGGCCCAACGGGCATGGGTGTTCTGTACGGCAAAAAGGACATTCTGAATGCAATGCCACCCTGGCGCGGGGGTGGCGAAATGATAAAGGAAGTTACCTTCGAGAAAACCACCTACAACGATCTGCCCTACAAATTCGAAGCCGGTACGCCCAATATTGCCGACGTCATTGCGGTTTATACGGCCCTGGAATACATCGATACGCTCGGCAAAAAGAATGTTGCGGCTTACGAGCACGGTTTGCTCGAATACGCCACCGAAGCGCTGGAAAGCATTGACGGTTTGCGGATCATCGGGACGGGCGCGCAGAAAATCAGCGTCGTATCGTTTGTGATGGACGGAATTCACCACCAGGATACCGGCGTCATTCTCGACCAGCAGGGCATCGCCGTCCGGACGGGCCACCATTGCGCCCAACCTTTAATGAGCCGGTTTGGTATTACGGGAACCACCCGGGCCTCCTTTGCGGTTTACAACACAAAAGAAGAGATTGATCGGTTGGTGCAGGGATTGTTGCGGGTTAAAAAGATGATGTTGTAACCTTAAAGTTTACTGATTATGCTTACTACGGCAACGATTATCGAAACGTTTCAAAATCTTCCACCAAAAATATCATTGGATGAAGCCGTAGAAAGGCTAATTATCCTGGACCGATATGAAAAGGCAATGGAAGAAATAGAAGATAATAAAGGCTATAAACATGAGGACGTCATCCGGGAAGCCCGCCAATGGATTCAGGAGCAGAAATAATTTGGCGTAATGAAGCAAAGGAGGATTTTCGGGACGCCTTACACTATTTGTCCCGCTCTTCTTTAAGATACGCTGAACAATGGGTAGATGAACTAAACAGGAAATTAACATTGTTGACGACCTTCCCTGAAATGGGCCGGATAGTATCTGAAAAAAATACCAGTTTCTTCCGTGAAATCTTAGTTGGCAACTACCGAGTTTTATACATCTATTTAAACAGTAAAATTACAGTTGTAGCAATCCGGCATTCTGCCAGTGATCTTGGTCGAATACAATGACAATCAACGAGAAACAAGACGAAATTATCGAAGAATTTGACCTCTTTGACGATCAGCTCGATAAGACGCAGTATATCATTGATTTAGGTAAGAAATTGCCGCCAATGCCCGTGCAGTTCCAGACGGATAATAACCTGATTCGCGGGTGTCAGTCGAAAGTGTGGCTGCATTCCGAACTGAAGGGCGATACTGTTCAATTTGAAGCCGATAGCGAGCCGACGGCCCAGATCAGTAAAGGGCTGGTGAGTTTACTGATCCGGATTCTGTCGAACGAAAAAGCCGAAGACATTGCCAAAGCCGACCTGTATTTTATTGATCGGATCGGATTGAGTAACTTAGTAACCTCACGGCGCGCGGGTGGGCTGGCGTCGATGATTCAGCAGATGAAGCAGTTTTCCGCAGCCCACAGTGATACAAACCGGCCCGCCGAACAGTCAGCGATTTAAGCAGAAAGTTATGAATGACGAAGAATTGAAAGAAGAAGTAGTCAAAGCTCTCAAAGGCGTGTATGACCCGGAAATTCCGGTTGATGTCTACGAATTGGGGCTGATCTACGAAATAAAAATATTCCCGATCAATAACGTTTATATCCTGATGACTTTGACGTCGCCCTCCTGCCCGTCGGCAGGAACCATTCCGGGCGAGATCGAAGCCAAAGTACGGGCGATTGAAGGCGTTAACGACGTGAGCGTGGAGTTGACTTTCGACCCGCCCTACACGACCGAAATGATGTCGGAAGTAGCGAAGCTCGAACTGGGTTTTATGTAAAAATGAACGGTTAGGTGGCTTGAATGGTTAAAATGGTTTCATGGATGGCTAAAAATGGTTAAACGGCTTTCTGTTATTCCAATGATCCAGTCACTTTTTAACCAGTTAACCATAAAACCATTTTTAACCATTACAATCATAAATAGTAACTCAAACTTTTAAACTACATACAATGTATCCTCCACATTTAGTTGCTCCGATGAAGGACGACCTGGTTAGCGCCGGTTTCGAGGACCTGAGCACGGCCGAGAAGGTCGATGAGGCCATGGAAAATGCCGAAGGCACCATGCTGGTGGTTGTCAACTCGGTTTGCGGATGTGCGGCTGGCGCGGCCCGTCCGGGTGTGAAAGCGGCCTTGAATCTGAGCGGTATCAAGCCCGATAAACTGGTGACGGTTTTCGCCGGTGTCGATTTTGAAGCCACGGCCCGGATGCGTGAGTATTTGCTGCCTTATCCGCCGTCATCACCGGCCATTGGTATTTTCAAAGATGGTGAACTGGTTCACTTTATCGAACGGCACCACATTGAAGGGCGCTCGGCGCAAATGATCGCGCAGCATCTGGAAATGGCTTTCGAAGAATTCTGCGAAAAAGCCTGACAAGTAAATTACCATTCTAGTCAGTCGAAACCGGTCGTGAATCACGACCGGTTTTTTATTTGCTCAAATCTGTTTAAATTAAGTCATCATCATTTAATTTCGCTATTGTAACCGATATTAAACAAATAGTTCCTATTTGCTCTGTTCTCTAGCATGAAGAAAAACTACTATCTCGCTATTTTCTATTTTTTGTATTCATCCCTTAGTTTAGCCCAATCTATACACCCTCACCAGGCATCTGCCTACGCCGAAGTTGGCGTACTCGGCTCAACCGCTGAGCGAACTCCTTTCTGGTTAAGAGCCAATCAATTCGGGATAATTCCTTTGTCGGCACCAGGTGGCACACTGCGGCTGGGTGTAAAAGGGGATTATTTGCTGACCGATACCACGTCCGTCCGTTCGTTTACCCACCCGCACAGGGAATGGACGCTTTCGTACGCAGCAGAAGGTGTTGGCAATGCCGGAAAAACCAATCAGCTTCTGCTGCCGGAGGCCTATATTAAATTAACTCATCGACGAATCGAGCTGGTAATCGGCCGGCGCAGGGAATCCATCGGTCTTGTCGATTCCAGCCTTTCGACCGGTTCGCACAGCTATTCCGGAAATGCATTGCCAATGCCTAAAATTCAACTCGGTACCCGGGGATTCGCGCCACTGGGCCGCCGGGGTACGGTGGCCATCAGCAGCATGTTTTCGCACGGCTGGTTTGGGAAAACCCCGTTCGTACAGGGCTCTTACCTGCATCAGTTTCAATTTATGCTGCGGATTGGAAAACCATCGTGGCCGGTGCGGTTTTACGGTGGGGGGCTCAAAAATGCGCAATGGGGTGGGCGCTCGGACTTTTTACCATCTTACCTGGCCGTAAACGGTCAACTGCCCAGCCGTCTGAGTGACTTTCCGAATGTAGCTTTTGCCATTCGCACCAATGGGATCAACAATCCACGCATTACGGCCTATGATTATGTCAATCTATACGGCAATCACGTTGGCCAGTACGACTTTGCCACTGAGCTTCAGATGTTCAGGGGGTTCAACCTGATGATGTACCACCAACATCCGTTCGAGGATCTGACCGGTATTGTTTTTCAAAATTTTCCCGACGGTTTGTACGGAATTCGGCTCCGAACCAAAACCCGGCCCAAATCGGCATTTCACCTTAATACACTCGTTCTGGAAATACTTTCTACCGTTTACCAAAGCGGTCCGCCTTCCAAAAAAAGCCTAACATTTGGCATTGCCGGCGATAACTACTTTAACAACTCACAATACCAGGAAGGCTGGGTATACCGCAATCAGGTAATCGGGACGCCTTTTATGACCCGCCTGGCTGATGCCAAACCGGAATACCGCATTGGCTACGTCATCAATAACAACCGGGTTCAGGTTGGCCATGTCGGCCTGAGTGCCACTATTGCTCAGAAAATTGAACTGGTCGGAAAGTTCTCTTACAGCCGCAACCGGGGCACATACCAGACCCCCTTACCGAATTCGCCAACCCAATTCTCCTCCATCCTCCAGCTTGGTTTACCGGTTTCCTGGCTGGGCGGCAGTTGGCTGACGGCTGCGGTTTCGGTGGACTCGGGGCAGTTGTACGAAAATGCAACGGGCGGTTTTATCAGCTTACGCAAAACCATCTGGCAGACCCCGAACACGCCCACGCCTAAAAAACCGGTCGGCAGGCTGTAGCTACTGCGGCACTTTGGCCTGTCCCAATACCCGTAGCAAGTTACCGCCCCAGATTTTGGCGATGTCCTGTTCTGAATAGCCTTTCCGCACCAGTTCCAGGGTCAACGCTTCAATCTCGCTCACATCTTCCATTCCGTTGACGCCCCCACCGCCGTCGAAATCACTGCCAATCCCGACGTGATCGATGCCGGCCAGACGTACAATGTAATCGATGTGTTTCACAATGTCCGAAACACTCGCCCGCTCGTAGGCATACCGCTTCTGGATCGAATCTTCCTTCGCATCCAGCTTTGCCCGCATTTCCGGGGTTACCACCCGACCCACGCCCGCCATCCGAATCGAATTCAGGGCCTGACGGTGTTCGTCTGACGGTTTTCTGAGGTAATCGGTTACAAAATTGACCTGCACAACACCTCCTTTGGCCGCAATGGCTTTGATCATTTCGTCGGTCATGTTTCGCGGGAAATTGCAGAGCGCGCGGGCGTTGGAGTGCGACGCAATCAGGGGCGCTTTCGACAATTCCAGCGCGTCGTAGAACGATTTATCGGAAACATGGGAAACATCGATCAGAATGCCTAACCGGTTCATTTCCTGCACAACCTGCCGCCCAAACGGGCTCAGGCCGTTATGAGTCGGGCCATCGGGGTCGGTGGCCGAATCGCAAATGGCGTTGTTGGCAAAGTGCGACAGTGTAATGTACCGACAACCCAGATCGTAATACTGTTTCAGCAACGACAAATCTTCGCCAACCGGATACCCGTTTTCCATTCCGATAAAAACCGCCCGTTTCCCGGCTTTTTTAATGCGGTAGGCATCGGCGGGCGTAGTCGCCAGTTCAGCCAGATCGGGGTGTTTTTTCAGCGCGTCGCTGATGCTTTGAAAAATCTTGAGGGCTTTGGCTTTAGCCTCGGCGTGGCCTTCCGGGGTGCGGGGCCCCTGCGCCATGTAGACCGCAAAAAACATGGCGTCCATCCCACCCTCTTTCATGCGGGGAAAGTCAATCTGCGACTTATCGCGCACCCGGTCGTGCCGCACGCCCACGTCAAAACCGTCCTTCACCATGTTGATCGGGGCGTCGGCATGCGTGTCGAGCGTCAGCACCCGCTGGTGAATTTTATGGGCTTTCTTCGTCAGTCGGTCGGCAGGCAGGAAGAAAATAGTAAGGAGCAGAAATAGGAAAAGAATGGGGTTCATCACGTTAGGTTAAATCCCAAGATAGAAAAGAATCGTTAAATTATCGGCATACCAGCCGTTTTAAAACCACCCGGAAGCCGATTCTATTCTGATTTATCCTGATCTTTGACTCTGGTTTCAACCGCTTATTTCAAAAAATAAATTCAAATATGGCCCAAACTGCCCTGATCACCGGCGCTACTTCCGGCATCGGTCTTGCGATTGCCAACGCATTTGCCAAACTCAACTACCGACTCATTCTGTGTGGCCGTCGTCAGGACCGGCTGGATGAATTGCAACAGACGCTCAGTGAATCGGTCGAATGCCATACGCTTAATTTTGACGTTCGCGACCGAGCTGCCGTCGAAACCGCCCTGGCTTCCCTACCCGATGCCTGGCAAACCATCGACGTGCTTGTCAACAACGCCGGCAACGCCCACGGCATGGGGCCCATTCAGGAAGGCGACATTGACGACTGGGACGCGATGATCGACGGCAACGTGAAGGGATTATTGTATGTTACCCGCGCGGTTTCACCGGGAATGGTCAAAAATGGCCGGGGTCACATCGTCAATATCAGTTCGATTGCCGGAAAGCAAACCTATGCCAACGGCGGGGTTTATTGCGCATCGAAAGCCGCTGTGGAAGCCCTGAGCGAAGGCATGCGACTGGATTTAACCCAGCACGGCATCAAAATTACCAATGTGGCTCCCGGCGCGGTCGAAACCGAGTTTTCGCTGGTCCGTTTCAAGGGTGACGAGGAGCGTGCCGCCAAAGTTTACGCCGGTTTCAAGCCCCTGACTGCCACCGACATCGCCGACGCTGTAGCCTACGCCGTTTCTGCTCCGGCCCACGTCACCATCGCCGACATCACGATCCTGGCTTCCGCCCAGGCCGCAGCCACAACCATTCATCGGAAATAAATTGAATGGTTAAATGGTTTTGAATGGTTTGATGGTTTAAATGGCTAAATGGTTGGAATGGTTGAAGGATGATTAAAATGCCGACAGCCATTCAACCATTTTTTAACCATTTAACCCTCCAAAACCACCTTAAAATTTATTGAAAAATCATGCAGGTCGAGGTAGCGTGGGCGTAGAGTTTGCCCTGAGCGTCTTCGACACGCGCTTCGGCGGTTGCCACGCTTCGGCCGACATGGATGACGGTTCCGGTGCAAATCAATTTGCCGGTTTTGGCCGTCACCGGGCGTACCAGATTGACTTTCAGTTCAAGCGTGGTGTAGCCCACACCAGCCGCCAGTTTGGTATGAATCGCGCAACCCATTGCCGAGTCGCAAAGGGTGCTCAATAAACCGCCGTGCACGACGCCGATCGGATTGTAATGAAATTCGGAAGGTATAACGGCAAAAACCGCCTTTCCGTCTTCCATTGCCACTGGATCAAAATCCAATGTCTGGCAGATGGGTGGAAGCGGATTGATACCGTCCAGGATGCTTTGTAGATAATCTAATCCAGACATGGTTTTGGCGGCCTGTGCGCCCTGCATGGGATCTTCCCAATTATACGATCGTTCTCGTTCGTCTGCTGCCATTAGTGATTTGAAGAATTGTAGTAAAAAGTAAACTTACTAAAATACAAAAATTGTACGTATTTTGAAAACAAAAACCGCCCGGTTTGTCTCTCAAAAAGAGGTGTTTTTAGCCGTCAATAAATTCGCCAAAACGCCCTCTTTCAACGAATAGGTCGACACCCGAATCTGCCGAATCCCGTACGCCCGCAACACGTAATCGATCAGGCAAACGCCCACTACAATCATGTCGACTCGCAGTTCGATCATGCCCGGTAACTGCATCCGTTCCGCGTGGTTTCGGGTCAGCAGCAGGTTATACAAACGCTGAAATTCGCTCAGAGGCAGCTCGAAAGCCGTCTGGTCCGCGTCCGGCAAATAACCTTTTTCATGCATAAACTGCAAATCGACCAGCGTATCAAATGAGCCTGAGGAGCCCACAAGCACGACGGGCGCGTATTGGTGAACCGCATTCGTGAGTGGCAAAAGCTGTTCCTGAAAAAACCGATTCAACCGATTTACGGCCGCCGGGCTGATCGGGTCGGTTTCCATAAACCGCTCCAGCAACCGCTGACCGCCAATTTCAAAACTTTGCTTCCAGTAAATCCGTTGCTGCGTACACAGAATAAACTCGACACTGCCCCCGCCGATGTCGACCACCAGCGCCATCTGATCGTCGAGGGTTCCGGCGGCCCGCACCCCGGCGTAAATGTACCCGGCTTCTTCGTCGCCCGAAATGGAGCGAATGATCAGACCGGTTTCCTGACGAATCCGTTCGATAAATTCCGCCTGATTTCCGGCGTTTCGGATCGCACTGGTTCCGATCGCAACCACCTGATCGACCGGGATTTGATGCTGATCGATCACCGTCCGGAAATACCGCAAAACCGCTACCGCCCGTTCAATGGCTTCGTCGGTAATAAACCCCTGATTGATCCCGGATTTGCCAATTTTTGCCGGGCGGCTTTCCCGGAAAAGCGTCTGACCTGCCTTCGTAATCATCAAATGAAAGGTATTCGTCCCGAGGTCAATAACGGCTTGCTTCATGCAAATCTGATGGTTTTCAATGGTTAAATGGCTAAAAATGGTTAAATGATATCAATGGCTGACGGGATAAAATGGCTCATAACCATCTAACCATTTTTAGCCATTCAACCATCCGGCCATTCAAACAATCATTTCGCACAAAACTATTGGTTTTTTCCTTCCAGAAACATACCTTTGCAATCCGTTTGGTATCAGAAAATTAACGAATTGCAGGATATGCTTATCATAAACGTCAAAGAAAACGAGTCAATTGACAAAGCCCTCAAGCGCTTTAAGAAAAAATTTGAAAAAACCGGCGTATTGCGCGCCCTACGTTCCCGGACTGCCTTCCAGAAACCGTCGATCAAACGTCGTCAGGAAATTCTGAAAGCGGTTTACCGTGAAAAAATGTACGGCAGCAACAGTGAAGCATAGTCTTTAGGACAGTTTTCCGAAACAGCATGGGTTGGCAGTAGGCATTCGCTTACTGCTTTTTTTATGGTATCTTGTTCTGAATTTCCAGTCTCCGCGCCCTATGGTTTCGCTTTTTCTTGAACACATCCGCTACGAGAAACGCCTGAGTCACCATACGCTCACGGCCTATCGCATTGATATCGACCAGTTTCAGGATTACCTCAAAAGTCAGTACGAGCTGGAAAAACCCGAGACGGCAACTTTCCACCAGATTCGGTCGTGGATTGTCAGCCTGGTCGAAAGCGGTTTGGACAAGACGTCGGTGAATCGGAAAATTGCGACGCTCCGTAGTTTTTTCGGATTCATGCTCCGCCGGAAAGTGATTGAAACCGACCCAATGCTGAAAGTGTCGGCGTTGAAAACCAGCAAAAAAATACCGGTTTTTGTCGAGGAAAAGCCGATGGAAACGCTGCTGGACGATGTCGATTTCCCGGACGATTTCAAGGGATTGCGCGACAAGCTGGTGCTCGAACTGTTATACGGCACCGGCATCCGGCTGGCCGAACTGGTGGGGCTCAAAATGGCCGACGTGAATCTGTACGAAAAAACCATCACGGTTTTGGGCAAACGCAACAAACACCGGATCATTCCGGTTCCGCCCCCGCTGTTTGCCCTTATTCAACAATACCAGCAAACGAAAGAATCGGAATTTGAAGGCAAAGCCGACCCGGTTTACCTGATTCTGAGCGACCAGGGCGTCAAGGCATATCCGGTTCTGATTCAGCGAATTGTGAAGCGGTATCTGGGATTGGTCACGACGCTTGAGAAGAAAAGTCCGCACGTGTTGCGCCATACTTACGCAACGCATTTACTCAACCGGGGCGCCGATCTGAACGCCATCAAGGATTTACTGGGGCACAGCAGTCTGGCCGCTACGCAAATTTATACGCACACGACCATCGACAAACTCAAGAAAGCGTACAATCAGGCGCATCCCAAGGCCGGGTAAGTTGGCAGTCGCCGATCTGCTTACTACTTTTACGCCATGAATGCTCCAGCCCTTTCCGCCACCCTGCTCGATCTGATTCGGCAACAACCCGAGGCCGAAAAAGCCGTTGCCTACCTGACGCAACAGGCCGACACGTATCGCAACACGCCGACTCAGGCGGTTTTTTACCGCGTTTTTACGGCTCTCCCGCGCTTTGTTGGCAAACAGACGATTATCGTTTCGCCCGAAAAAAATCAGGAAATACAGGCTCTACGGCCCGGTTTGACGGTCGATGGCTGGTCGCTCGACCGGCTGGCGCGCGTCTGGTGGTTGCGGCAACTTTCTTCGGATGATCCGGCGGTTTATTCCAGCACCATCGAAAACCTGTTTCGGGCGGCTGAAATGAATGAGCTGACGGCTTTGTATTCAGCCCTGCCCGTCCTTGATTACCCGGAACACTGGCGGTTTCAGGCCACCGAAGCCGTGCGGAATAACATGGGACCGGTGCAGGAAGCCATCATGTTGCACAATCCATATCCGGCGGAACAACTGGACGAACCAGCCTGGAATCAACTGATCATGAAGGCTTTCTTTACCGACAAACCAGTGGAAGAGATTACCGGTTTTGAAGAACGCACCAACGAAAAGCTGGCCCGAATCGCCATTGATTACGCCCAGGAACGCCGGGCGGCTGGTCGCACCATTCACCCGGCGTTGTGGACGCTCGTCAAACCGTTCGTAACCGACAGCAATCGGGCCGAACTGGAAGAACTTTTCCGTATCCACGGACCAGCGGGCGCTTCCGTTTAGTCCGCGGATACGTCTACGTTACAACCATCGATACGACAAACCGACGGAGAACAACAGATTGCTGCTGTTTTTCAGCTCGTTATATTTAAAAAATACGTTCTGATACTGCGCCTGGACTTCACCACCGAGGTTGCTGTTCCTGCCAAACTGAAACTTAGCGCCGACCGCCGGGGCCAAAACCGCCCGAATACCCGTCTTCTGATCGACCAGCGTGCCGTAATATTTGGCGTAATCAACGTAAGCACCACCGGCTCCCAATTGCAGATACGGCCTGAAAACCGACTGGATATTATTCAGATAAACTGATCCAATGGCCAGCAACGGCACGACGTTCAGTGATCGGGTTTGGACCGCCGAGATTTCCGAACCATCGTCGAAGGTGTACACCTGGCGCGGCAACCGCTCACTCACGTATTGCTGGCCAATCCGCGCACCCACCGAAAACCGCCCCGGAAACATGGCTTCCACCGCCAGCCCAAAATTGCGGTTTCCCGTTTTGTCGATGAAATTCTGCTGGCTACCCATCGGTAAACCGACGCCGTAAAAAACCGTCGCCCGGCCCGACACGAAGCGTTCGTAAAGTGAATTATTAAAGTTTTGGGAGCGCTCTTTCATTTCCCGCTCCTCTTTATCCGACTGAGCCACCGCACCCAGCGCCCAGATTAGCCCCAGCAAGCTAAATATGATTCTCTTTTTCATGGTTCTCGTTAGAAAAAAGATACGAGATGTGAGACAAGAGACTTTTTTGTCTCACATCTCCTGTCTCTACTCTTTTGTCTCTTTTAAATACGTTGACTGATCGAACACTTTGGTAATAATGGAATCAACGGACGTTTCGTCGAAGATGCCGTTGCCACGAATCTGGGCTTGCCACACAACGTTCAGCTTCTGATCGGCGGTGTTGGGGTTCTTCAGATCGATCAGTTGGATCAACCAGTAGGTGTCACTTACCTCGTAAAATGAATAATAGCTGGGATAATACGGACTATAACCGCCGAAGCCGCCCAGACCGCCGTAGCCCCAATAATCCAGGTAATACGCGGAATACGGATTTGAGGTAACGCCCACGTAGCTATTGTTGATTTTCATAACGGCGAGGCCCAAATCCGGATTGGTATTCCGGTTCACGCGCTGGTAGCCCAGTCCGGTCATCGTTTGCGCCAGTTTATCCAGCACGCGCTGGTCGAGGGTCGACATCGATACGGTTTGCCGGTCATTCACCATTTCCACCACCGAGTCCGGCAGGCTGTACGTTTTATAGTTCGCAAAATTGACCGAACGGTCGTGATTGGTAATAAAAACCTGGCTGTCTTCCGGCGTCAGGTCGTTGAGCGGGTCGGGTCGGCAGGAACT
This sequence comes from Larkinella terrae, assembly GCF_009668025.1. Classification (GTDB taxonomy): domain Bacteria; phylum Bacteroidota; class Bacteroidia; order Cytophagales; family Spirosomataceae; genus Larkinella; species Larkinella terrae. The sequence continues at coordinate 311,318 of NZ_WJXZ01000015.1, forward strand.
GACTCCACTTCCAATCCCTCCACAAATGCTCGCCCACAGCAGAATCTGAAATACGGTTTTCATGATGTTGAATTACTTTTTACTTAGCTTACTTTTTAAATAAATAACGATAAATGCATCGTTTTTGATTAACCAAACGGTTTTGGATTCAGTTTTTAATTAAAATCTAATGGGGTACCGATCGACTTGTTTCGCTTTTTTGAGTATGATTCGCTTTGAAAAATCTTACCTAAAGAAAAACACGGGCTAAAGTCAACGGGCACGTTGCAACTCGGTTGAAGCCCGACTACCTTTGCTTTTTAAAGCCGATAAACCCATGAGTTTTTTAGATACAGTACGCGGGATGAAGTTTTTTGACATGCACGTTCACATGACATCCCGCACCACCGATGATTATCAGGCAATGGCCGACGCCGGGATTGTGGCCGTGATCGAACCGGCTTTCTGGCTCGGACAGCCGCGCACGGGCGTCGATTCATTTCGCGATTACTTTGCCAGCCTGGTGGGCTGGGAGCGGTTTCGGGCCTCCCAGTTCGGCATCCGGCATTATTGCACCATCGGCCTGAACTCCAAGGAGGCCAACAACGAAGCGCTGGCCGAGCAGGTGATGGAAATTCTGCCGTTGTTTATCTACAAGGAAGGCGTGGTCGGCGTCGGCGAAATTGGTTTCGACGATCAGACTCCCGCCGAAGAAAAATACTACCGGGCGCAGCTGGATCTGGCCAAAGAAGCCGGTTTGCCGGTGCAGATTCACACGCCCCACCGCGACAAAAAACAGGGCACCAGCCGCAGCATGGACATCGCGCTCGAGCACGGCCTGGACCCCGGACTGGTGATTGTCGATCACAATAACGAAGAAACCGTCAAGGAAGTCCTCGATCGGGGTTTCTGGGCCGGTTTCACGATTTATCCCTTTACGAAAATGGGGAACGAGCGCATGGTCGAAGTGGTGAAACAGTATGGCCCCGAGCGGATTATGATCAATTCGGCCGCCGATTGGGGCATCAGCGATCCGCTGGCCTTGCCCAAAACCGCGGCCCTGATGAAAGAAAGCGGTATCTCCGACGAAACCATCCGACTGGTAACTTTTGAGAATGCCGTCACCGCTTTTGCGCAAAGCGGCCAGATCAGCCTCGCCGATTTCGACCAACCCGTCGACGTCGACCAAAGCCAGCGGTACAACGGCAGTTCCATCCTCCGCGGTGGCCAGGCCCCCCGGGTAGATAAATCATCAACCATAATAAAATAAATGAATAATGAATAATGAACAATGAATTGGCTTCCGCTTCTAATCATTGTTCATTATTCATTGTTCATTGTTCATTTCAATGCTCCTTCCCCTCCTCCGCCTAACCCGCCCTGCCAATCTCGTCACCGCCGTTGCTGATGTCATGGCGGGAATGGCGATTGCCGGGTACTACGTTATTCCTGATGCCGACCCGGCGCCGGTGGGCTGGCTCTGCCTCTCGACGGTCGGACTCTATGGCGGTGGCGTGGTGTTCAATGATGTTTTCGATGCGGAACTCGACGCCGTCGAACGGCCCGAACGACCCATTCCGAGCGGACTGGTTAGTCTGACGCAGGCGGCTTTGCTGGGCGGTTTGTTGTTGGCCATCGGTATCAGCGCGGCCTTTATGGTCAATTCAACGGCGGGTTTGCTGGCCGTCGCGATCAGTGTGGCGTCGCTGGTATATGATAAATTCGGCAAACACAACGCCATCCTCGGCCCCTTGAATATGGGACTTTGCCGGGGTTTGAACCTCGCGTTGGGAATGAGTGCATTACCCGATCAACTGACGCTCTGGGCTTCGCTGGGTGTCATTCCGATCGTTTACATTGCCGCCATCACCATGATCAGCCGGGGCGAAGTACACGGCGGAAATCCGATGGTTTTGCGGGTTGCGGGTTTGCTGTATGGCCTGGTCATCGGCTGCATCGGCGCAATTGCCCAACAACAAAGTCAGCTCGGAACCGCCATCCCGTTCCTGTTGCTCTTCGGTTATTTTATTTTTCCACCCCTCTGGCTGGCCATCCGCGAACCGTCGGGACGCAACATTGGTATGGCCGTCAAATCGGGCGTATTGTCCCTGATTGTGATGAATGCGGCTTGGGTAGCCGCATTTGCCTCATTTCCACTGGCCATGCTGGTGGCCTGTCTGCTCCCTTTGTCGCGACTGCTGGCGAAAGTTTTTGCCGTCACCTAGCCGAACGCATCCGGCTATTACGTTGTTTTAAAAGACAAACTGTCAGTTTTGTTTTTTAAGTACCTTTGCATTCTATTTTAATCATTATTTCGGGAATGAATACCCTTCACCAATCCTTCAGCGTTCCGTTCACCTACGACGTATTTTTTTCTGATCGTCTGTTTGAAAGTACCAATCCGACTTTACTTGAGTTTTTGAAAAACCGGCATACGGAAGGGTTTCGTAAAAAGCTTTTATTCGTTCTGGATGAGGGGGTTACGGCCAGTCATCCGGACTTACTGAATCAGATCAAAGCGTATTTTTCCCGGGTTTCAATTGTCGAACTGGTTCCTGATCTGATCGTTATTCCCGGTGGCGAAGGGTCAAAAAATGATCCGGCGCTCGTGGATCAGCTCATCGACGCCGTTGATCGGTACGGTATCGACCGGCATTCCTACATTATTGCCGTCGGAGGTGGTTCGGTGCTGGATCTTGTGGGCTATGTGGCCGCAATTTCGCACCGGGGCATCCGGCACATCCGGATTCCGACGACAGTTCTGTCGCAAAACGATTCCGGGATTGGCGTCAAAAACGGCGTTAATTACAAGGGCAAGAAAAACTTTCTCGGTTCCTTTGCTCCACCCATAGCAGTTTTCAACGATGCCGATTTTCTGAAAACGCTCGACGACCGCGACTGGCGAGCGGGCATTTCCGAAGCCATTAAAGTAGCTTTGATAAAAGACAAGCCGTTCTTCGAGTGGCTCGAAACGCAAGCCGAAAAACTGGCCGCCCGCGATCTGGACACGATGCAGCAGTTGATTCACCGCTGTGCCGAACTCCACCTCGACCACATTGCCAGCGGAGATCCCTTCGAAATGGGCTCGTCGCGGCCCCTGGATTTTGGACACTGGAGCGCTCATAAACTCGAACAACTTACTGATTTTGAGATTCGGCACGGCGAGGCCGTCGCCATCGGCATTGCGGTTGATAGCCTTTATTCGCAGCGCCTGGGCTGGCTGAGCGAAACCGACGCCAACCGCATTCTGAACCTGGAACGGACGCTCGGCTTTCCTCTCTTCCATCCGGCGCTGGACGGCGACGGCGTGTTGAAAGGACTGGATGAATTCCGCGAACACCTCGGCGGCCAACTGACCATCATGCTGCTCAAAGCGATTGGTAAAGGCGTGGAAGTCCACGAAATGGATCAGGAACTGATTCGCGAAGTCATTGGGATCTTAAAAGAAGACGAAATACAACCTGCATGAAAACCCCGCTGGGACATCTCGGTTACTGCACGAATATTCATGCCGGTGAACATTGGGCGGAGCATTTCGCTGCCTTGCAACAGGCTATTCCGACCATCAAGCAACGGCTCTCGCCCGATGCGCCGTTTGGAATCGGCCTGCGGTTATCCAACATCGCCAGTCAGGAAATCAACCAGCCGGAGCGTCTGACCGAGTTTCAGAACTGGCTGGCCGAAAACGATTGCTACATCTTCACGATGAACGGTTTTCCGTACGGCGGTTTTCACCGCACCCGCGTGAAGGATCAGGTTCACACGCCCGACTGGCAAACGCCCGAACGTGTCGATTACACCATCCGGCTGTTTCGCCAACTGGCGTTTCTGCTACCCAAAAATGGGCCAAATGGCATCGTTGAAGCCGGAATTTCGACTTCTCCGCTCTCCTATCGGCACTGGTTTCAGTGGGAAAAACCGGGGGAGCGCGACCGGGTTTTTGAAGTGACGACGCAGCGCTTGATGACGGTGGTGGAAGAACTGGTACGCATCAAGCAACAGGATGGCATCAGCCTGCACCTCGATCTCGAACCCGAACCCGACGGATTGCTGGAAACCGCTGACGAATTCATCGAATGGTTTAACCTGTATCTGCTACCCATTGGCATTGAACGGCTGAACGACGAATTCGGCTGGTCGGCGGGCGAGTGCGAAGCGGCTTTGCGCGAACACGTCCAGCTTTGCTACGACGTTTGCCACTTTGCGGTCGGGTATGAACGCCCGGAAGAAGTGCTGAAAAAGCTGAAAGACAACGACCTGAAAGTGGGTAAAATCCAGATCAGTGCGGCCTTGAAAGCAACTTTTCCGGTGGAACGAAACAGCCGGGAAGCAGTTTTGGATCAATTCCGGCAGTTCAACGAACCGACCTATCTGCATCAGGTGGTGGCCCGGAATTCAGACGGCGAATTGCTCCGGTTTCCGGATTTGCCAGAAGCCCTGCAGGCTTTCAACAAAAACCACGTCGAATGGCGGTCGCACTTCCACGTCCCGCTGTTTGTGGACGATTACGGCCTGCTGCAATCGACCCAGGATGATATTGTCGAAGTGATTCGTTTACAGAAACAAACCCCATTTACAACCCAGATGGAAGTCGAAACTTACACCTGGGAAGTGCTGCCCGAAGATCTCAAACAACGGTTGAATGATTCGATTGTACGGGAAATGGAATGGGTCGTAAATGAGATTAAGAAATAGAAATAACGAATAATGAATAACGAATGTTGAAATAGCTCCGCACACGTTCGATATTCGGTGTTCGATATTATACCTTGCTATGAAAAAAACCGTAGTAATCGACGTTGTGGGCTTATCATCTTCGCTGATTGGGGAGCATACGCCCTTTCTGAAGCAGTGGGTGTCTGACAAACAACTTTCCTCCATCGAACCGATGCTCCCCGCGGTCACGACTGCGGTTCAATCGACGTATGTAACCGGGAAATGGCCGACCGAAACCGGCATTGTCGGGAACGGCTGGTATGACCGCACGGACTGTGAGGTAAAATTCTGGAAACAGTCGAACAAGCTGGTCGGTGGCGAGAAAATCTGGGAACGCGCCCGGCTACTCGATCCGTCGTTTACGGTTTCCAAAATGTTCTGGTGGTACAATATGTATTCTTCCGCCGACTTTTCGGTAACACCCCGTCCGCAATACCACGCCGACGGCGTGAAAGCGCCCGATTGCTACAGCCATCCCTCCGACCTCCGCGACCGGCTCCAGGAAGCGCTGGGCACATTTCCGCTGTTTAGTTTCTGGGGACCCAACGCCAACATCAAATCGACCCGCTGGATTGCCGATGCGTCACTGCTCGTTGACCGCTGGCACAATCCGACATTAACGCTGATTTATCTGCCGCACCTGGATTACTGTTTGCAAAAATTCGGCCCGGATTTTAGTAAAATCTCAAAAGAACTGCACGAAATCGACGACGTTTGCAAAGATTTGATTCAGCATTACGAACGTCAAAATGCGGAGATTATCATGCTGTCGGAATACGGCATCACGAATGTCAGCAAACCGATTCATTTAAACCGCCTGTTCCGCGACGCCGGATTGATTAACGTGCGGGTTGAACAGGGGCTGGAATTGCTGGATGCGGGTGCGTCGCGGGCCTTTGCCGTGGCCGATCATCAGGTTGCCCACGTTTACATCAACGACCCGGGTTGTGCCGCGCAGGTGCGCTCGATTCTGGAAAAAACGCCGGGCGTTGAGCTGGTTCTGGACGAAGCCGGGAAGAAAAAATACCACATCGACCACGAACGCTCGGGCGACCTGGTGGTGGTGGCCGACGCCGAAAGCTGGTTTACGTATTATTACTGGCTCGACGATGCCAAAGCTCCCGATTATGCCCGGCTGGTCGACATTCACCGCAAACCGGGGTACGATCCGGTCGAGATGTTCATGGATCCGGCCAACCCGATGATCAAACTGAAGGCCGGTTACAAACTGATCCGGAAAAAACTGGGTTTCCGCTACCTGATGAACGTCATTCCGCTTGATGCGACGCTGATCAAAGGCTCGCACGGCCGCGTGAATACGCCAACTGCCTATCACCCGGTTTTTGTTTCGTCGCGGAAAGGTCAGGGGCAAAAACCGCTCAAGGCAGTCGATGTGTACGAAAAAATCTGGGAGTCGCTAACCGCTGAAATTCCTCAGAAAACCGCCTGATAACTAGTACTTTATTAACACCCAAAGCCCGTTGTTTGCAAACAGCGGGCTTTTTTATTGGCCCGTTAAATAATAGAATTCGATCAATCAACAAACGATCGGGTTTATTAACTAGACAAGTGATAAAAGAGGTGAGAGGCTAGATTCTGCGAATTAGATGGTCTTTATTCTCTTGTCTAACCTCTTTTATCTAATCAGCTTTCTGATTTACTCAACGACAAAAAGAACGGTATGGAAACGAAAATTCCGCCCCAGCATCAGGACATGCAACCGGGTCTGGAAAGCGAACTGGATCCGCAGCCGAAAGTGATTCGGTATACCTATGTGGGGTCTGACAAATTGAAGGGAAAAGTGGCGTTGATTACGGGCGGAGATAGCGGCATTGGCCGGGCCGTTGCCGTTCATTTTGCCCGAGAAGGTGCGGATGTAGCGATTTCCTATACAATGCGGGAAGAAGGCGACGCGCAGAAAACCAGCGAGTTAGTAAAGGCCGAAGGGCGTCAATGTCTGCTTTTGCCCGGTGATTTACGCAATCCGGTTTATTGCGAACAGATTGTGGAAGATACCGTCCGGCGGTTTGGCAAACTGAACATTCTGGTGAACAACGCGGCCCTGCAACTGACCCACAAGAAGTTTGAGGAAATGACCGATGACGATCTGGTCAATACATTTGAAATCAACATTTACTCCTTTTTCCGGGTAACGCGGGCGGCCGTCAAACACCTGCATGAGGGCGATAGTATCATCAATACGACCTCCGTCACGGCTTTTCAGGGCAAGGCCGACTTGCCGGAATATTCCTCGACAAAAGGTGCCATCATGAGTTTTACGCGGGCGTTGTCGTCGAATCTGGCCGGGAAGAAAATCCGGGTCAACGGGGTTGCCCCCGGCCCGATCTGGACACCCCTGAATCCGGCTTCGGTTCCGGCAAAGGAAGTGGCCCAATTTGGCCAGGATGTGCCAATGAAACGTCCCGGACAGCCCAGCGAAGTGGCACCGGCCTATGTTTATCTGGCGTCCAATGATTCCAGTTACGTGACCGGACAAACCATTCACCCCAACGGCGGCACCATTGTCAACGCCTGATTCGATTTCCTTACAGCCATGAATTTAGAACTTGAAACCCCGCCCCAGCACCAGAATGAGCAACCGGGACTGGAGCATGAAATGCATCCGCAGCCGATTTACATTCGGGAGGAATACGTCGGCAGTGGCAAGTTGCAGGATAAAATTGCCCTCATCACGGGTGGTGACAGCGGTATTGGCCGGGCCGTTGCCGTCCATTTTGCCCACGAAGGTGCTGACCTGGCCATCATCCACCATCCCCGCGAAGTGGAGGATGCGCAAAAGACAAAAGCGCTGGTCGAAGCCACCGGGCGTCGGTGTCTGCTCATTGCCGGTGACCTGCGCAATCCGGCATTTATCAGACAGGCAGTTGACCAGGTGGTTTCCGTTTATCACCACATTAATATCCTGGTGAATAATGCCGCCAACCACGTAGAACAGCAGGAGTTTACCGATATCACGGATCAGCAGTTGATTGAAACCTTCGAGCTGAACATTCTCGCCATTTTCCGACTGACCAAGCAGGCGCTGGCCCACATGGGAGCTTACGACTGCATCATCAATACGACTTCCGTTGTCTCGTATCGCGGCAGTAAAGCACTGATCGATTATGCCTCCACCAAAGGGGCTGTTACGGCCTTCACGCGCTCCTTATCACAACATTTGGTGGAACGCAACATTCGGGTCAACGCCGTAGCGCCCGGCCCCATCTGGACACCCCTGATCGTATCGACAAAAACGGAAAAGGAAGTAGCGGAATTCGGAAAAGATACCCCGCTCGAACGCGTTGGGCAACCGGCGGAAGTGGCCCCTGCCTACGTTTTTCTGGCTTCCGAAGATGCTTCCTACATTACGGGGCAGGTCATGCACGTCAACGGCGGGGAGGTCGTCAATTCCTAGAAATGAACCCAAAAGCACCTTCAAAACGGTCGGATTGGGTGAATTTTCAAATCGAATAATTAGACAATAAAAAGAATTTTTACGTCAACCCCGTTCGGGATTGGTACGATAAGTGTTGGTTATGAGTCGTAAGCTAGCATTCGTATAAATTGGGACAATATCCTAAGTTGGACATTTCTTTCAGCCTATTGACACTGTCAATTGGTTTTCCAAACTTAGGTAGTCCGTGGGTTCCTTGTTTAACTTAAAACCATGTGACACGTATGAGAATTCAAATTCATTGCGTCCATTTTACGGCAGACCAAAAGTTGCTGGACTTCATTCAGAAGAAGCTTGACAAATTAGACACCTTCAACAACCAGATTATCAGCGGTGAGGTGTATTTAAGGTTAGAGGGAAGCGATACCAGCAAAGTCAAACAGAAAATCGTCGAAGTTAAACTGTTTTTGCCGGGCGACTCGATTTTTGTCCGCCAGCAGGGCACTACGTTCGAAGAATCAACCGATGTAGTGATCGATACGCTCAAAAACAAGTTGAAACGTCATAAAGATAAACACCGAAATATTTCTGCGCAGCAGATCAATGAATCCAAGGATTTAGTTGAAGCCGATGTGGTTAATGAAGACATCGAGTTTTAGTTGCTACGTTTTTCAACAAAAAAGCCGCCTTTTAAGGGCGGCTTTTTTCGTATGTACCCAGTGATTTTACAGACTAAACGCTTCTTTCACTTTATCCACGTAGTCGAGTTTTTCCCACGTAAACAGTTCAACTTCAACCTCTTTCGTGCTACCATTTGCTCCGAATACTTTCTTCACGACCTGGTTCTGGCGACCCATGTGGCCGTAAGCCGCGGTTTCGGAATAAATCGGATTCCGCAGTTTCAGACGTTGTTCGATGGCATACGGCCGCATATCAAAAAGCTCTTCGATTTTGGTCGCAATTTCACCGTCGGTCAGGTCAACTTTGGCGGAATTATAGGTATTGACGTACAATCCACACGGTTTTGCCACTCCAATGGCGTAAGAAACCTGAACCAGAATCTGATCGCAAAGACCAGCCGCCACCAGGTTTTTAGCAATGTGTCGCGTAGCATAAGCCGCCGAACGGTCCACTTTCGAAGGATCTTTGCCGGAGAAGGCGCCACCACCGTGAGCTCCTTTTCCGCCGTAGGTATCGACAATGATTTTTCGGCCCGTCAGCCCCGTATCACCGTGCGGTCCGCCGATGACAAATTTGCCCGTGGGGTTGATATAATACGTAATGTCATCCGTAAACAGCTCCTGTAATTCCGGTTTCAGGGCGGCTTTCACGCGCGGAATCACAATGTTGATTACATCCTGGCGAATCCGCTCGAGCATCACCGCATCGGTGCCGAAATCGTCGTGCTGCGTCGAAACTACGATCGTATCAATCCGAATGGGCTTGTGGTCGTCGCTGTATTCAATCGTCACCTGCGATTTGGCATCCGGCCGGAGATACGGCAGAACGCTTGAATCGTTGTTCCGGATATACGACATTTCCTGCAGAATCTTGTGGGCCAGATCAAGCGGCAGCGGCATGTAATTGTCCGTTTCGTTGGTCGCATACCCGAACATCATACCCTGGTCACCCGCGCCCTGATCTTCCGGATTGGCACGTTCAACACCCTGGTTGATGTCGGCAGACTGGTCGTGGATGGCCGACAAAATGCCGCACGAGTCGGCTTCAAACATGTATTCGCTCTTGGTGTATCCAATACGTCGGATCACTTCCCGGGCAATTTTCTGAACGTCGAGGTATGTGGTGGTTTTTACCTCCCCGGCCAAAACTACCTGTCCAGTTGTAACGAGCGTCTCGCAGGCAACCTTGCTGGAAGGGTCGTAAGCCAGAAAATGGTCGATCAATGCATCGGAAATCTGATCCGCAACTTTGTCGGGATGTCCTTCAGAGACTGACTCTGAGGTAAATAGATAGGGCATTGTACGTGAGATTTAAGACTGGAAACAGCCACAAAGCTACTGGAATTTTATGACAGGTCAAATCCTAAATTTAGGTTCAATCCAAAGCGCGGTGAAAGAGCCAATGAATAGCAGTATCCAAATCCAATCTGGGATTTTAGCGGGAAATTGGCGCTGAAGAGCGGTTTTTTGTGTGCTGTTTTCGACGGAACGGGCTCGCAAATAGTCGCTCACCAGCCGATTGCCATACACCGGTTTTTCGCTTGATTCTTCCACATAAACCGCCAGAGAGTCCTGAAAAGGGTGCCAGCCCGACTGCGCGAAGCGATACGAAGTTTCCGCCGACAAGCCGTTAATCGGCGAATACGTTAAGGCAACGGCATCTTTTCCGATGCGAACCTTGGCCGGTTTAGTCGTCAGATTATTGAAATGAACTCCGAACGGGACTCCCTGAAAAACCGGTGCCTCCAGTTGAATCTGATTCGGATACGAAGGCTGTAGTTGCGCCAGAATCGACGTCCAGATCCGATCATACGCCAGGCTGTCGCCACTTAATTTCAGCGGAAATGTTTCGGTTAGCAAGCTCAGTCCGATTCGGGCAGCGGTTTTCTGAATCGCAACCGGATAACCGTTTACCCCAAATTGATTGATCGCATCCGTCAGTTGATACGGCAATGCCTGAATTCCGTTCCGGAGCGAAACCGTAGCTTCGTTCGAAACTTTCTTCAATTTCCAGTTCGTACCCAGGGCCTGATTGATGGTTTGGCAATCCGCTTCCGCATCCGATACATTGATAAACAAGACGGGTTTGCCCTGGGCTGCGGCTTTCTTCACCACCGGATTCGTGGCATTGGCCGGATCAGTGATAAAAACGTTGGGACTAGCCGCCCGGTTGATACTGACGCGGTTACGAATGTCTTTCGAAATGGTGGAAATCAGTTGAACGGAATGCCCCCGCTTCCCCAGCCAGTCGGCGAGCGTTTTACTTTCAAAATCCGGGCTGTCCAGAATAAACTGGTAGGAAACCGGTTCCGGATTCCGGGCAAAAAACCGAAGCGTATCGAGCGGTTTCTGGTTCAAAACCAGTTCCACTTCGCTGCGACCCAACGCAAAAGCGGGAAACTCCAATCTGAAATCATTCAATCCGGCGCGCAACGATAAACTATCCAGCGTCTGGTTGCCAAACCGTAGCTTAAGTACCTGTTTCTGAGAAGAATATATCGAACCGCTAACGCGCTGCATTTCGCCTTTCCGAACCATTCCTTTCCACCGGATTACCTGCGCCTGATCGGGCGGATAATACGGAATCCATTGAACGGTCTGGCGACTCAGTTGCCCCAATACATCAGGCGAAAAACCGGTGCCAATTAAGTTCACTGAATCAATTGTCCCGTCAAAAAGACGCGCACGAAACGAAGAGGTTTTTAATGCATTATCCCGAACGACGTCGGCGATTTTTAAACTATCTTTCAGGTGATTCAAATAGGCTGTTGGTACATTCACATCAGCCATAAAAATCGGTTTGGTATCCGCCGGTTTCTCCCATTCGATCTGCAAAAAATAGCCAACCAGCAAAACCCACAAGAATCCATTCAAACCAAACTTGATCCATTTTCTTTGAACGGAAAGCGATTTGTTTCTCCTAATCAGTCTAATTTGTACAACTAATATCGTCACCAAAAACACCAGAATGACCCAGTTAACCGGATCAGACGGATTAAAAGTGACGGATAAGTGATCGAATAATTTCATTTTAAATGACGCCAGAACGACTGTTCGAGTTTCCGTTCGCTCGAATACGTTCCGATTCCAGAACGTTTTTCGTTTCGGGACGCAGCTCCGGCAAGGGAATATAATTTTGTTTTCAGTTCTGCTTTCTCTTTTCCGGAAAGTGGTTTTCCATCTCCCATTTTTTGCAAAACCGTAATAACCGACCAGTTTGATAAACTGCTGTTAATGATAGGATTGGTCAATGCCGAACTCAATTGTTGTATTGTTAATCGCTGCCTGGAAGTCAATGCATTTAAGTCCAGATAGCCTAAAACCTCTCCTGCCAATCTCCCGAGTTGTAATGGGCTGTACATTCGCTCCTGGTTATAGCGGGTATTTACTTTATTTAATTCGCCGGTTAATCGGGTTTCTTTCTCTTTAATCGGCGGGGGATCATATCCGCTTTTCTTCACAAAAGTCCGGGCTTTATGCTGGGCGGCTTTTAAGTAAATCAAGGCTTTATTCTCAAAAGGCAGTGCTTTTTCCGGTTCGTATAAACGCAGGTGCAGTTCCGATTGCCACATCTGCTCCAGCGCCATCTTCAATAAACTTCGGGTCGATTGTTCATAAAACGTATTGGCTTCTCCATCGTCGTGCGAATGAATATATTGCTCCAGCAAAGCCGCTACGTGGTCGTCCTTCCCGCTCCCGGTTTCGCTTTTGCCGTGGTCGTGACTATGCTCATCCGGCGCGGGAAGTTCCTTTTTCTGCTCATTTTCAGCTTTTTCGATGGCTTTGAAAGCGAAAGGTTTCGGCGCATTTTTCTCTTCGTCCGTGTCGTGTTTGTGAATAAATCCTTCCAGCACATTTCCTTCGGCCACTAGGTCATGCCCGCCAATTGAATTTTCAAACTCCTCGCCCAGGTATTGCCCGTAGCGCAAGCGCAACGCTTTCTGATCAAAGCCGATTTCGTTCGACGCACTTTTAAACGCGCTGGCAGCCAGTTTTTTTCGTTTTGTGATCAGCTTTTCCGTATCGATAATAATCTGGCGCTGGCTCCGAAAATACTCCGGCATGATATTAACCGCCATCGTTGCCAGCTCAGCTTCGTCCACTTTCGCCGTATCTTTATATACGACAAAATACGTATCCGACTTGGCGAAATTTGGTTCCGGTTCCTTATTATCGATTGCAGCCCAGTAATAATATAATTCATCGCCCGGTGCAAAATCGAGCGCTTTTAGATCAATCATTTTGGTTAGATGAGCGTCTTTAAAATTCGATTGCGGCAACGGAAATTTCACCTCCCGAAACTTGACATTTTCTCCGGAACCGCGCGCCAGGGTCGCTACAATGAACGATTGCCGGACTTTAAAATCATCCGAAATACGCGCCGAGATACGAAGGTTTTTGTCATCTTTTAGGAAATAAAACCGGTATAACTCTTTGGAATCCGGCTGAATCCGGGGCGCCAGATCGGGCTGAGCTTCCAGTCGAAAATAATCAGATTGATAAATTAAAGAGTCTTTTTTCGACGAAGAATTCCAATAGGCCCTAATTGCATAAATCCCGGAACTAACCAATTGATCGCGGTATTCAAAATGGCTTTCCGTTCTTTTAAATACCAGCTCTTCGTTACGGCTATTGACCAATCGAACCGATACATTTTCGTGCTTGCTGAAGCGTAATTGCCAGGTCAGCCTTGACCCGCTGATGGCCGTAATATTCAGATCGGAAGATTCTTTGTCGGGCAAACCGGTATAACCCGGTGGCTGAATCTGCACCAAAGCGGTTTGGAAAGCAGGAATAAGCGGGTGGTTTTCTTTCTGACTTGCAGGGATGTATTCTGATAAGCGTTTCTGAACCGAATCAGTCGATTTAAAAACCGGATAACCGTAGTAAATCGCCCCGGAAATAAAAACCAGCAAAACGTACAAACCGGTTTTGGAAAATAGAACCGAAAAAACCTGCCGAACCGGCATTCGGATGGTCTGGATTCGGTCGTTTAACCGCTCCAGTTGAAGCCGTTCGGCAACGTTTAATTCTTCTTTATCCAGCAAAGGCAAACTGTATTCCGCATCGCCAATCGTTTGGTGAATAATGGCGATTGCCTGCGTTTTTTTGCTCCGAAAAAGCTGAGTAATCCAGGCCCCAAGACCAAAGCCGAGAACGCCCATAACGAGCGCAATACTCGGCGAAAAGCCGACAATCCGAGCACCAAACCCGGTTGCAATGCCCAGCAAAAAGCTCCTCAGCAACGCATTGGCAATGAGTTGGTAAACAAGGGCCGCCAGCGTGCGTTTCAGTTCGTTCATGTGTTCTTTGTCAAAGCCACCCACCGTTCCATGCCAACTAAACCAATGAAAGCCAGCAACATCCAGGTACGAAAACTTTCCGGCTGTTTCCGATCTGATAGAGGCACAGTAACAAACAAAGCCTTTAACTCATCCTGACTGAGCGGCAGTACCTCCAGATTGAGTTTAAAATGCCAGATGAGCATCGCACCCAGCCATTCGGGCAATTGCCCGCTTCCGACCATTTCGGCGGTTTTCGGGCTCAGTCTTTCTTCCGTATAAATCACGTTGGAAGTGGTCGGTATTTTCAGTTTTCCCGAGACAATATACAGAGTGGTCGCGAGCGGTTTATTCACTTCCTGATCAGTTAAAATCCAGTCATAGTTCCGAGTTGAATTTGTTTGCGTATCGACCGATAGGTTGAGTGAATACACTTCCGATAATGCCTGAATTGCCGCGAGCACGGTTTTCTCCTCCGTTTTATTCTGGTAATTAACTAAAACTGTTATAGCCCCGACATGCGCCGGAGTTGTTTGAAATTGATTGATAGGTTCTAAAACCGGACGATTGACGAGTTGATTTGTCGGATTAATAAATACGTTCTGGCCGGATGTTAACTTCAGGTAATTCTTTTTTGGTTTATTGACAGAATCAATAAAAGTGTGAAGCTTATACGAAGCCGGAATCCGAATAAACGGCAGATCAGCCAGTTGCTGATTATTCATTAAGTAAAGTTGTAATTCCGAACGATCTGCGGCTAACTTATTAATTGAAGATTGCAGTTGTGTCGAATTAAAAACCTGCTCTTCAGGCAATTCATTCGGAGTCTTCGCCAACGCAGTCGATGCATTAATCCAGTAAATAGCCTCACTTTTTTTGATCGCTTCTTCCAATTCAAATCGAAAATTATCAATCACCCGTTTTTCCGGCTGGACCAGATGAACTTTTGGCACAACCGACGGTTTCGCGAACCAGTTAACGACGGGCTGGCTTAACAAAACCGCCAGCAGAACATGCAATAAGCATCTGATAACCAGCAATAAGAGGTCCTCAAGCTTTACTCCTCGCTGCGGTGGCTGGTCCTTCTCCTGGAGCCAGCGGGTAGCCGCCCACGCCAGGGTCCTGCCCTTTTTCTGGTGCCAGAAATGAATGACAATCGGAATACTTACGGCCCCGATCCCCCACAGCAATACCGGTTGTAAAAACTCCATCAAACTCTCCTTCTGGTCAGAAAATCTTTCAATGCCCTGGCAACAGGTTCATTGAGTTTTATACGAATCAAATGAACATGTGGCAGCAGCAATTCTTCCTCCAATTCTTTGAAATAACCCGAAACTGCCTGCCGAAAAGTTTGCTGAATGGTTTCAGCCTGAACTTCGATTTCTCTACCGGTTTCTAAATCTTTGAACCGGTAAAAACCGCTCAGGTTAAAATCCATTTCCTGCTCTCCCAGGATCTGAAAAATCACAATCTCCCGGCGCGGGCTGGCAACGGTTTTAATCAGTTGCAGCCATTCGTTATCCACTTGCAGGAGATCAGAAACAACTACCAGCAGTTCCTTTTGTTTATGCTGAAACTCCGGAAAACGAGCCTGTTTGGGCACCCATTGTCCGGCAGCTTCAGCATTTTGCAATGCAAATAAAATCCGTTGAAACGCCTGTTTTCCGACCGGCACCAGCGGCATTAATTCACCATACTGCAAGGCGTATAAACTCATTTGATCACTTTGCCGATAGCCTAAATAAGCCAGCGAAGCCAGCAGTATTTTGGCATATTCGAGACGACTTACACCCTGCTCGCTGTAATTCATGGAACCGGATAAGTCCAGCAAAAACCGGATTTGCAGATTGCTTTCCGTCGCCGACTCCCGCACCAAATGCTTGGCCGTCCGGGCATACAGCTTCCAGTCGATGCGCCGGGGATCGTCGCCGGGTTCATAGTGGCGGTATTGCTCAAACTCCGTCCCCGAACCCGATCGCTTGCTGGCGTGAATCCCCAGCAACAACTCATCGCTCACCAGTTTTCCGGCAAGTTGAAGGTTGTTGAGCTTGATGAGATCCGTCGCTAGTTGCATCAGTTAAAAAGACTATTTCGCAGAGTTGAGCGGAGTTAAAAGGAGTTAAGCAGAGTTTTGTTTTTTCTTCGCTTAACTCTATTGACTCCGCTCAACTCTGCGATACAACTTTACTTAGTAACTCTTTTATCACCTGATCCGTCGTGACATTTTCCGCTTCGGCTCTGAAATTCAAGGCGATGCGGTGGCGCAGGATGGGATAGGCTAGCGTCTGAATATCTTCAGGAATCACCGAAAACCGCTCGTTCAAAACCGCCCTTGCCTTCGAGCAAAGCACAAGTGCCTGCCCCGCGCGCGGTCCCGCCCCCCAGTCGCACCATTGCTTCACAAAAGCCGACGAACTGCTTTCGGGGCGCGTCGATCGAACCAGTTTGTTGATAAACCCGATCAATTCATCGCTGATGTGAACCTGCCGGGTAAGGTATTGCAACTCAATAATTTCCTGATCGCTCAGTACGGTTTTTAGTTCCGGACGACTGGTTCCGGTCGTGCTTTTCAACACGCTCAGTTCCTCCTGCTCAGACGGATAACTCAGGCGGATGTAGAGCAAAAACCGGTCTAACTGAGCTTCCGGCAGCGGATAGGTTCCGGCCTGTTCAATCGGATTCTGGGTCGCAATGATCAAAAAGGGTCGTGGTAACTCGTAGTCAGTTCCGCCGTAGGTCACCTTGTACTCCTGCATGGCTTCCAGCAAAGCCGCCTGCGTTTTGGGGGGCGTGCGGTTAATTTCGTCGGCCAACACCACATTTGCGAAGATCGGCCCCCGATTGAATTTGAAGAATTTCTTACCGGTGTTATGATCCTCTTCCAGAATTTCCGTACCGATAATATCGCCCGGCATGAGGTCCGGCGTAAACTGAATCCGTTTAAAATTCATCTCCAACGCTTCCGCCATCGTTTTCACCATCAACGTCTTGGCCAAACCCGGCACGCCTTCCAGCAGGCAATGACCGCCCGTCAGCAGCGAAATCAGAATTTCATCAATGGCCTCCTGCTGTCCGACAATCACTTTCCCAATTTCCTTCTTTAGCTGCGGAAGTTTGGCTACGATGGTTTTATAATGCGTCAGTTCCTTTGTTTCCAATGCTTAGGCGGTTAATGCGTACGTAACAATATTCACCCCAAATTTGGTATTATCCTCGGCCAGAAATCGTTTGTTGCGGAAGTCGTAATCCCACTCGCAACCGTAATCCTTGTTGCTGTAAAGCACACCAATACGTCCGTTAATCAGGACGGCTTTGAGGTAATCGTGTACGAGATCGTCGCCCCAGCCGTTCAGTTCAAACGTTGTCGTGGGCGGACCTTCCTCAAAATGAAAAAAGCAGTTGTAAATCGGGTGGGTATTCGAAATTTTCTGCAGGGCTTTCGGGCCAAACGTACGGGCCATTTCCTGCTCAAACGACTTGGCGAAAAGCCCGTCGATGTCGTGGTTGCAGTCGTCGACAAATACAAATCCGCCATTCTGAACGTAGCGTTTGAAGTGATCCCGCTCCTGCGTCGAAAACTCCACCAGCTTATGGCCGCTCAGGTAGCAGAACGGACTTTTAAAAATCTCATTACTAGCCAATTGAACCACTTTTTCTTTTTCATCGACTGGAATGGTGGTATACTCAACCAGGGAATGCAGCAGATTCGACGGCATTCGCTGGTCCGTATCCCAATCGCCGGAAGTGTACTGGATGCGGGTGAAAAAGAACGGTTTCAAAATGCGTTGATGAAATGTACTATTTACCTGATCGCGAACCTGTTTAAAGCTCAGCAATCACAATTATTTCGATTTCCTGTATGCCTTTAAGCTTTTTATCATTCGTCAGAAACCTGTCACATTGATTCTCAATTGCAGTGGCAATCTGTAACGAATCGACAGCTTTTAAAAACAAGTATTTGGCTCTGAGTTTCGATGCGGTTTTTGCGATTTCCAAGGTTACATCCACTACCCGGCAATCAAGCTCTTTTAAAAAAATATCGAAATCTTTAATCAAATCATATCGTCCCGTTTGTTCGGGCTTTACACAAAATTCACTGACAGTCAACACACTGGTTTCGAACTCAACGTTGTTTTCAACGGCCTGAAACAGAAATCCAGCCACTTTTGGATAGAATTCAGTATGATTTTGTAGTAGATAAATCAGTGGGGCCGTATCAATAAAAATTTTAGAAACGATCATCGTCCCGTAATTTATTTACATATTCCTGAGCATCCTGCGACCATACGTTTTCGCCTTTTCCCCGGAATTTAGTCAGGGTCGTTTTGATTCGGCCAATTCGGTTCAGTCGTTTAAGAAGTTCGTGATAAACGACCTCTAATTCATCCGAATTTAGCGTGTTTATTTCCTGAATAATTACTTCTGTTCTGCTCATAGCCGCATGGTTTTAACGAATTAACAAAATTCTTCAGATAAAAATTGTTACATAGAGCTTATCAGAGGCAATCAGAGGAGTTCTCCGATAAACCCCGATTATCTCTGATTGACCCTGTGTAACAACTTGTATCTATACCGCGTCCGAAAGGCTACTAAATGTAAACTCCCGGATTTTCATCGGCGGAATCAGGTAATTCGAATTCGATTCCGTGCTGACCACCCGCTCCGGCTTGCCCAGGGCTTCGAGGTTATTCAGCATAATGACCGGACTTTCGTTGAACCGGAAATTCTTGATCGGGTGTTTGATTTTGCCGTTTTCGATGTAAAACGTACCGTCTCGCGTCAAACCGGTCAGCAGCAACGTTTGCGGATCAACGGAGCGAATATACCAGAGTTTGGTCACCAGAATACCGCGCTGGGTGCTCTTGATCATGTCATCGAGCGACGCCGTGCCCCCCGCCATAATCACATTGCTCGGAAACGGAACCGGTTTTACCCCTTTCTTCTGCGCCCAGAAACGCGAATAGGCCATGTTTTTCACAACCCCTTTCTCGATCCAGTTGATTTTTTCCTGAGGCTGCCCATCGCCCGCCCAGGGCGACGCGGGCAATTCCGGATTGGTCGGATCAGAGAAAATTGTAACCCGCTCATCCACAATCTTTTCGCCCAGTTTGGTTTTACCACCCGGTTTGCTCAGGAACGACCGGCCTTCGTCGGCGCTGCGGGCATCCATGCCAAAAAAGATGTTTTCGAGCAACACCACGCCCGCCGTCGGTTCCAGAATCACCGTATATTTTCCCGGTTCCAGCGCCCGCGCGCCCACCGAACCCAGGCATTTTTCCACCGCAATTTTGGTGGCAGAAACAGTATCGAGTTTCGAAAAATCACTGTACCCGCGCGTCACGTATCCCGAACCCGTACCGTCGTCGGTGCGAACCGTCAGCGAAAAATTCACGTTCGTGCTGGGGTAATACGCAAACAAACCTTTGGAGTTCATCATGGCCGAATAGCCCCGGTAATCTTCCAGAAAACCAGCAGCAGCCAGCTTTTGATTTCCCGACACGGCCAGACTTTTGGCAACGGCTTCGGCCCGGGCTGCGGGCGTAATTTTAGCCGTCGATTCAAAATACCCCGCCGATTTCAGGTATTGCTGGGGTCCGAGCACCCCGACATACTCCGGATTTTCGGGCGCCAGTTGTGCCAGTTCCTCGGCCCGCCGGACCACTTTTTCCAGCGAGGCATCGTCAAACTCGTCGATGGCTGCTACCCCCACTTTTTTCCCAAAAGCCGACAGAACCTGCAAATTCTGGTTGATGGTGGACCCACTGGTCGAAACCTCGTTCCGGGCGTAGCGGATATTTCCCCGTTCTCCGCCCGACAGGTTCACCACACATTCGTCCGCCTTTGAATAACTTAACACCTTCTGAAGCAACGCCTTAGCTTCCGCTTCGGTTAGAAGAACCATATTTTTGAGTCGTTTACGGTTTTTGGTTTACGGTTTTCGGTGGCTGATGCATTCTTGGCCAACGCATTGGAATTGTGCGTCAGCTACCGAAAACTGTAAACCAAAAACCGTAAACCGTAACCTAAATTTTTCGTGCTGTATTGATCACATTGACGCCGTTGAAACGGGTGGTCGAACTGCCGTGTGAGACGGCGCTCACCTGCATGGGCTGGCCTTTGCCGTCGAAAAACGAACCGCCCAGGCGGTAATCCCGCTCGTCGCAGATTTGCGTGCAGGAGTTCCAGAATTCCTGCGTATTCGACTGATAGGCCACGTCTTTCAGCATTCCGGCAATCTGTCCGTTCTTGATTTCGTAGAACAACTGACCGCCAAACTGAAAGTTATACCGCTGTTGATCAATCGAAAACGAACCATCGCCGATGATGTAAATGCCCTTCTTGACGTCCTTGATCATCTGCTCCACCGACAACGGCGTTTTGCCAGCCGCCAGCGATACGTTCGCCATCCGCTGAAACTGCACCGAACCCCAACTGTCGGCGTAGCAGCAGCCTTGCGATTCAGTTTCGCCGAGAATGTGCACCTGATCGCGGATGGCCTGATAGTTCACCAGCGTCCCTTCTTTCACCAGATCCCACTTTTTGCAGGCCACGCCCTCATCGTCCCAACCCACGGCGCCCAGTGAACCCACCTGCGTTTTGTCGGCAAACAGATTAACCTGCTTGCTGCCGTAATTGAAGTTTTTCGATTTCCATTTATCCAGCGTCGCGAAGGATGTTCCGGCAAAATTGGCTTCGTAGCCCAGCACGCGGTCCAGTTCCAGCGGGTGACCCACCGATTCGTGGATAGTCAGCCAGAGGTGCGATGGGTCCAGAACGAGGTCATATTTTCCGGCTTCGACCGACTTCGCCGTGAGCTTTTGCTTCGCCTGTCTGGCAGCCGCCGTCACGTCTTCCAGCATGTCGTAGCCTTTGTTGTAGCGGGTTGTAATACCAGCTATTTTGTCGCTCGGATTCGCCTGCAAATAGTCGTAACCCATGCCCATCGGCGCGCTCAACTCGCTCCGTGTCTCGAACTTACCGGTTTTCGGGTCGATGGCCGTTACCCGAAACGTCGGCCACATGCGGTGAATGTCCTGATCAATGTACGAACCGTCCGACGAAGCGAAGTACTTCTGTTCGTTGACCATGAATAATACCGAATTGACGTAATTAGCGCCGTTTTTCAAAGCAGCGTCGTTAACTGTCAGCAACAGATCGACCTTCTCTTTGATGGGCACTTCAAAGGCGTTTTTTTTGATCGGCGCCTTCCAGCTTACTTCGCCAAACCCTTTTTGCGGGGCAAGCTGCACCGGCTGTTTGATCAAGCGGGCGTTGGCTTTGGCAATCGCTACGGCTTCTTCGGCGGCTTTAGCGGTTTGGGCTTCGCTTTTGGCGTCGACCACGGACGCAAATCCCCAGCAGCCATCGACAATCACACGCACGCCGACCCCGAAAGACTCGGTATTGACAATGTTTTGCACTTTGTCTTCGCGCGTGGTTACAAATTGCCGCAGATACCGGCCAATCCGAATATCGGTGTAACTGGCTCCTTTGGCTTTAGCGGCATTCAGGGCGGCATCGGCCAGCCGTTTTTTGACGGCCACTTCTAAACCGGGTTCCAGCAGGGCTTCCGGCGCAACCGAGCGACCAAAAACCGGGCTGTTGGGCAACATGAGCGCACCGGTGCCCAATCCGGTTAGCTGGAGAAAATCTCGACGGTTCAAAATCTGTTTGTGATAAAGTTAGGTAGTTCAATTTAAACGAAATTCAATCCCAATCGAATGAATTTATTTTAAAAAAGGAATAAATAATAGTAAATCCTCCTTTAATCTAACCGGCTTCCGGGCGTCGGAGCATCGTCAATAGCCAGTTGGATTCCGGCTAAAATGCAACATTCCTACATCGAAACGATCCCCCATTCTGCGGGATATTGGCTATTTCAGGGAAGCATTTACCGGGCACCTTTCCGGATCACTAGCGGCTCACCCATCGAGCGGATTTCCATTTTGGCCGTTGCGGTTTTCGATCCCCGAAAAACACCGTCGAGCCGGATCACGTTGGAGCCGTTGGTCAGTTTGGGAATACCGGCGGGCAAATCAATGGTTTTCAGCAGATGCCACTGGCGATCCAGCAGCATTACGGTTTTTCCGTCGCATTGCACAAGCTGGTTTTCGTCCAGTGAAAACGGGAGTTCGATCCGGCTGTAGTTATTGATTTCGATTACCGGATTTTCCAGCACGGAATTCATGCCTTTTTCGCCTGCCAGCAGTTGCAGCGTAAACCGCAGCGGTTGTTCGGCATTCGGATTCGTGAATGCGAAGGTCGAAGCGACCGGTTCGCCGGGTTGCCGGACTTTCTGTTCGTGAACCAGGTACGCCTGATGAACCGGCGCTAACCGCCAGACGCCATCGCCCGCGCTTTCCAGATGAAATTCCCGGCTGATGTCGCGCAACTGCTGTTTTTGTTCCGCCGAAAACACACCGGACCGGCGGGCCGTTTCCCAGACATTGATGGTCGTTAACAGCGCGTCGCCGGAACCGTGTTTGCGCAAATCATCGATCGACGTGGCCAGTCCAAATCCGGCGTCGAAACCGGCGGCCCGGGCAAGCATCCACTCCAGGTCTTCGAGACTGGTTTCCGGCTTGATACTAAACCAGCCCAACATGCCCGGCATGAGATTGCGCCGGAAATAATCCTGATTTTTCAGCCGGTACTGCGTCTGGCTTTCCCGAAAGCCCGCATACCAGGGTTCGCCCCAGTTCATGCGCGTGAACGAGTGCCAGAAATAATGCCCCGGCGTGCTGGCATCGGTGATCACGGTGCCTTTCAACCCCGGTTTCAACTGATCATACCAGGTTTTCACAAACAACTGAATCCCGTACTGGCCCATGCCGGTAGCCCAGGTGCCCTCCAGCCCATCGAACGAAATCTGGCGCAACCCGGTTTCGTTGTAGAGTTTCGCCAGTGTACCGGCCATTTCTTCCTGCAGCGGATAATCGGCCAGAAAAACCTGGTAGCCGTGGTCCATCAGTTTACCGATCTCCGCGCCCGACGGATGGCTTTGCGGAGTGGTTTTGAAAGCGCCACGCACGCAATCCAGCAACGTCCACGGAGCCGTAGCCGATACCGCCCGGTATCGGATTAGCTCGCTGCCCACCACCACGGCTTTGAGCGTATTGTTCTTCATTTGGTTGAAAAACTCGGGCGACTGAATCACGATCTGCGTAGCCTTTTCGTCGACCGGAGCCGTCAGCGCGCTTGTACCCACTTTGGCCAGCCGCCGGTCCGGAACCGGCGTTACGTAAGGATCATTGGTCGTAATAAAATTGGACAAGGTATGCACACCCACCTTCAACCCGGCGGCTTCGGCTTTCGCAACACATGCGCGCAGGCTGGCCCAGTTGTTCGGAAACTCGTTGCTGTTCAGCTTAAAATGCCCCCAGGTGTCGAACGGGCCACCGTGATAAAAGTATTGCAGACCGGCTTTTTTCGTCAGGCTGATCACTTCATCGACGTTGTTTTCGCCAAAATTCAGGATGAGGTACGACGCCGTCGCCAGTGGATTTCGTTTGGCCCACACGCCGTCGAGCATCGGGTGCGGCAGCCCTTCACCCAGCTCTATTTTCTCAATAACCGGCAAAAGCTGCGCTTCAGGCGCACCCCACAACGCGATTTTGGAACCAATCACACCGCCGTCTTTAAAAGCCGGGGCGACATAGTTTTTGTGTTCCCAGTTGGCAATAACCCGGTCGGTAAACCGGTTCCGGCAATAGGCTTGCAAAACACTGCCAGACGACGTGGGTTTTGCGGTTTGCCCCCGGTAAAGCACTTTCTGATCGCTGGCAATATCCACCAGTGAATTGGTCTGGAAAATGTCGTAAGCCGGGTCGATGTCATTCTCATACGTTGGATAACCGCCCAGTGTTTTGACGTTCAGCGCCTGAATCCCGATCCCGAACGTTCCGTCGTGCACCACGCCAACGGTTTCGCCGATCTGCTGACTAATTGTAGTCGGATAAGGCCCCCAGACCACCAGCTTTATATCGTTGCGGGGTGTCAGCGAAAGCAGTTCGAAACGCAGGTAACTTCCTTTGTTTTCGGCCAATATCGTGGCCGAATACCCGTTGGGATACTGCAGAATCAGTCGCTTTTTGGCGGCATTATACGTCATCGCCAGCGGTTTTATCACGACCGAATCCTGCATCAGCGAAAGCAACGGCGCCGTTTCGCCCCTGGGCACATACTCTCTGGAAGTCGCTTTATCGATCAGGCTGTACAGATTACCGGACTGGTCGAAACTGAATCGGAGATAATCGGTGGCAAAGGTCGTTGAAGTCGGTGGACGCCAGGCTGAAAAACCGGCCAGCAGGATCAGGCCAACCATACTTCGGAAATAATTCGGGAACAGGCCGTTCATGGGAATGAAAGTGGGTAGGTGCGCAAAATACGAGTTTATTTCACGCACCTGCCGTTTTTGCCAATGGGCGAAAAAGCACTACACCGCATCCGACAGCGAGCTGAACGTAAAATCGCGAATTTTCATCGGCGGTATCAGGTTCCCCGCTGAACGTACAGCTTTTCCCAGGGCTTCAATGTTGTTGAGCATAATCACCGGGCTTTCGTTGAACCGGAAGTTCTTGATCGGGTATTTGATCTGTCCGTTTTCGATCAGAAATGTTCCGTCGCGGGTCAAACCGGTATACAACAGCGTTTGCGGATCGACGGCGCGGATGTACCAAAACCGGGTAACCAAAACCCCTTTTTGGGTACTTTTAATTAAATCAAGCAGCGACTGATTGCCGCCCTGCATGATGAAGCCGCCGGACGGTGGCACGGCCTTGACGTTGTTTTTCTGCGCCCAATACCGCGAATAACTCATGTTTTTGATGATGCCGTTTTCGACCCACAGCGTCTTTTCCTGCGGGCGGCCATCAACTCCGCCCCCGCCAAACCGTCCGCCACCACCGCCGGTAAAGGGTGAACCCGGAATTTCGACATTGGCCGGATCGGAATAAATCGTGATGCGTTCGTCGAAGAATTTCTCGCCCAGCCGCGTCCCACCGCCTTTCCGGCTCAGAAAACTTCGGCCTTCTTCGGCGTTCCGCGCATCCAGACTGCCCATCATCAGGTTAATGAGGTCACCAGCGGCCGTCGGCTCCAGAATCACCGTGTACTTCCCCGGTTCCAGGGCTTTGGCGTTAACGGAAGCCAGTGCCTTGGCCATCGCTACTTCAGTGGCCTCTTTGGTACTTAATTTCGCCACGTCGTTGACATCGCGGGAAGCATACCCCGATCCCGTGCCGTCGGCCGTTCGGGTTGTCACAGAAAAGGCAACTGACGTAAACGGGTTGTAACCAAACAAACCCTTACTGTTGCCAATAGCTGAAAAACCGGTCGTATCTTCCAGGTAACCGGCTGCGGTCAACTTCTTTTTGTTACAGGGTTCAATGCTGTCGAAAGCCGCCTGAGCCCGGAACTCCGGATTGATCCTGGCCGTACTTTCGGCGTAGGATGCGGTTTCGATGTACTTCTGCGGCCCCAGCATCGGCACATATTCCGGGTTTTCGGGGGCCAGCTGCGCGATTTCCTCCGCCCGCCGGACGGTTTTTTCCAGCGACTGGTCGTCAAATTCGTTGATGGTTGCCGAACCGACTTTTTTCCCAAAAACCGCCGTAACGGCCAGCGCCAGGTTATCGGTCTCGCCACTCGTCGAAACCGTATTTCTGGCGTAGCGGATGTTACCGGTGCGGTTTCCGGACAAGCTCACACTGGTTTCGTCAGCCTTGGAATACCCCAAAACCTTATCAATTATCTTTTTCGCTTCTTCTTTCGTTAGGATGGCCATGTTTATGGAGGTTTACGGTATACGGTTTTCGGTGCGGTTCCCCGCCGGGACTGACGCATACATTTCTACACATCTGTAGCACTTCATTAAGCACGCGTCAGTCCCGGCGGGGAACCGCACCGAAAACCGTAAACTGAATACACCGAATACTGATTCTCAAATCTTCCGCCCAGTATTGATCACATTGACGCCGTTGAAGCGGGTAGAAGGGCAGCCGTGCGAGACGGCACTCACTTGCGAAGGCTGGCCCTTGCCGTCAAAAAACGAACCGAATGTCCGGTAATCGTCCTTGTCGCAGAGCTGCGCGCAGGAGTTCCAGAATTCCTGTGTGTTCGACTGGTAGGCTACATCGTCGAGCATTCCGGCAATCTGTCCGTTCCTGATTTCGTAGAACAACTGACCGCCAAACTGGAAGTTATACCGCTGTTGATCAATGGAATACGAACCGCGCCCGAGAATGTAAATGCCCTTATCAACGCCCTTGATCATGTCGGAAACGCTGCGCTTTTCAGCCGACGGTTTTAGCGACACATTGGGCATTCGCTGAAACTGGATCGAATCCCAGTTGTCGGCGTAGCAGCAACCATTCGATTCGGTGCCGCCCAGAATTTTGACCTGATCGCGAATGGCCTGGTAATTCACCAAAATACCGTCCTTGATCAAATCCCATTCTTTGCCGGGAACACCTTCGTCGTCGTAGCCGACGGTTCCGAGGGTGTACGGCTGGGTTTTATCGGCCACAATATTGACCAGTTTACTGCCGTACTGAAAGTTTTTCGATTTCCATTTGTCGAGCGTCGCGAAGCTCGTTCCGGCGTAATTGGCTTCGTAGCCCAGCACGCGGTCGAGTTCCGTGGCGTGGCCGACTGATTCGTGGATGGTCAGGCCGAGGTGATTGGGGTCCAGCACCAGGTCGTATTTCCCCGGCTGAACCGGTTTGGCCGCGAGTTTTTCCTTGGCCTGCCGGGCCGCTGCGGTCGCGTCCTCCACCATGTCGTAGGAATTGCGGTAGCTGATCAGCCCGTTCGGACCGGCAATTTTGTCGGATGCCGAGCCGTCGAGGTATTCGTACCCCATGCCCATGGGCGAACTGAGCGCATCGCGGGTT
Source organism: Larkinella terrae (assembly GCF_009668025.1). Lineage (GTDB taxonomy): Bacteria > Bacteroidota > Bacteroidia > Cytophagales > Spirosomataceae > Larkinella > Larkinella terrae. The sequence continues at coordinate 338,262 of NZ_WJXZ01000015.1, forward strand.
TTGAATTTTCCAGCCTGCCGGTCCACCGCCGTTACGGTAAACGTCGGCCAGATGCGGTGAATGTCCTGATCGATATACGACCCGTCCGTCGAGGCAAAATACTTTTGTTCGTTGATAAAGAACAGGTTAGACGTCACAAAACCGGCACCGTTTTTCATCGCTTCGCCGTTGACCTTCATCAGCAAATCGATTTTTTCCTGAACCGGCACCTCAAAAGCGTTTTTCTTCAAAGGCGTTTTCCAGCTTACTTCGCCGACGCCCTTCTGCGGAGCCAGGTCGACCGGTTCTTTCTGAAGTTTGGAATTGGCTTTGGCGATGGCCACGGCGGTTTCGGCACATTTGGCAATGGCCTCGGGCCGGACGTCGCTGGTGGCCGAAAAGCCCCAGGTGCCGTTGGCAATCACCCGGATCCCCACCCCGTACGACTCCGCATTGGTGATGTTTTGCACCTTCATTTCCCGCGTGAACAGGAATTGCTGCAAATACCGCCCGATCCGCACATCCGCATACGTCGCTCCTTTGCTTTTGGCCGCATTCAGGGCCACGTCGGCCAGCTTCTTTTTCAGGGCTGCATCGGCACGTGGTTCTAGCAGTTGTGACAACGGAACCGCACTGCCCAGCACGGGAATGGAGCTGCCCATCAGGGCACTCATTCCCAAACCGGAGAGTTGGATAAAATCCCTTCTTCTCATTTTTTGTTGATGAATTAGTGTATGGCGATTGGTTAGGGTATACTACAAATTTGGAATTTACTTCCTGCAAAAAAGGTAATCTGTCGAAAAATCGGTGAGTTTTGCTACACGAAAATCGTTAAAAATAGCCAGATGGGCAAAAAGCTGTTTGCTTTTAATGCAAAAAGGCAACAACCCCAACGGGGTTGACTCTGGATAACCCCGGATGGAATCCGGGGTACCAAGCTAACCACTATCGCAGCAACCCCAACGGGGTTGCCTGTGGATAACCCCGGATGCAATCCGGGGCACCAAGCTAACCCATATATCAATCACAACCCCGGAGGGGTTGACTTTGAACAGTCCGGAGCCAGAGTGAAGCCACGTCACAGGAGCATGGTTAGTCAACCCCTCCGGGGTTGCCGCAGGCAGGCATTATCCTGGTACCCCGGATTGTATCCGGGGTCATCCAGAGTCAACCCCGTTGGGGTTGCTGCGATAGTGGTTAGCTTGGTACCCCGGATTCCATCCGGGGTTATCCAGAGTCAACCCCGTTGGGGTTGTTGTGCGACAGCGGTTTGGCTAGGGCTCCCCGGATTACATCCGGGGTTATCCAGAGTCAACCCCGCCGGGGTTGTTCGATAACGGGCGGTTACTTTTCCAGCTTTCCGATGATCAGTAACTGGCTGGCATAACCGGCATTTTCGGCATACCGGCGCGGATCGGTGATGGTCTGATCCCGTTTTTTCAGGATGGCGGCTTTGTCTAGCGGCTCCGGCGAAACCGTCAGCGTAACGGTGTGCGTTCCGGCTTCCAGCGTCGGCAGAAAAAAATAGTGCGAGCGGTAATAGGTGGCATAACTGTCGAAACGGGGATACAGAGCCCCCGGCGTACCGTCGATCGTGACGGCATACTGACCGCAACCGGGCCCAATGACATCGTATAAACCCGCCATTGTCCCCTTCAGTTTGAATTGAATCGATGCGCCCGGCTGATTCGATTTGATCAGGTACGGAAACCGGTTTCGAAGCTGGCGGGCAACCGTGTCATTAGTTGGCGTCAGCTCCTGCCAGTCGCCTTGCCGGGTGAGCGATTGCACCGAAATCATCTGCGCATCCTCCCAGTTGTCGAACACGAACGGTTTCGGAACCGCATGCGATCCCGGCCGGCCGACGGTCTTCATTTCCTGCATCGCCCGGCTGAGGGCTTCGGTGTACAGACGGTGGCCGGTGTCGGAATACGGGTGTGTTTTGTCGGGCGAAAAAACCACTTTATCCGGAAACTCTTCTTTTTTACCGCCCCAAACCAGCTTTCCCTGCCGGTCTAACCGAATCACTTCCAATCCCATATGCACCGAAGGAATCTTGTAGTGATTGGCAATTTCTTCCATTGCCCGCACCGAATTCGGCATTCGGTGTGCGAGCAAAGACGGCGCCATCGACGCGTTCAGCGTATACACGAAGCAAATATCGGTTTTGCGGTTTTGACGCCAGATTTGCCGAACAATTCCTTCTATTGCTTTGTGAATTTTCGCCGGTTGCTGGCTGCCGTCGTTGACCGCAAATTCGACGAAAACCAAATCCGGTTTGTGAACCAGCACGTGTTGCTGCAGCCGGAAAACGCCCAGATCCGAGCCGGTTCCGCCGATGGCCGCGTTGATGTGCGTCAGACTGGCTTTTGGATACTGTTCCTGAAACCACTTCAGCGACTGTTCCCGCCAGCCGTTGCCCGCTTCGGTGATGCTGCCGCCAAAATAGGCAATCGAAACCGGGCCGCCTTTCTGCAGCTTCTGAAAGAAATTGGGCAAGCCGTCCCGAACCAGAAATTCCCGGTTTTCCGACAAGGTATCCGTCTGTGCCTGAACGGAATAGGTAGCTAACGAAATTGAAAAAAGTATGAAAATAAAAAACCGCATAGTCAGGTTGTGTCTCCGTTTAAAATTTATTTTTTACTTGTAACCCCAACTCCATAACGGATTACCGATTCAAGTACATCCATGTTGATATCGTTCAGGCTTTTGAACTTAATGCAATAGCCGCTTATACTCGCCTTGCCGAGCTTTTCTCCGTAGGCCTTCGCCAGGTAGGTCTTATCTTCAATACCAAGGACATAGACGGAAATTCCGCTGGTGTTCACGCTCATACCAATCTGATAAAACTCCCTGGTTTTTCCATCGGCATATCGTATGGTATAAAGTCCGTAGCCGATATTCGGATTGGAAACCGTTTTATTTTCACCGTTTTTACCATCCAGAAACCATACTTGACAGCCGGGCATGAGTTGCAAAATGAGGTGGTGCAACGCTTGCATATCGCTGCGTTTGGGCTCAGGCTGACTGGCAATATACGTTTCAATTTGTTCCTGTATGGTCAAAGCATTAGCCATCGTCCGAATAGGTAGATTATTTTTTCTCGTGCTGAGCGACCATCTCGTCAAATTCCTGCGCCACTGCCGAATCAAGCCGGGCCTTGTTTTTCCAGGCTATTGTACCGTAAACACCGGCCTGGCTGTAATCAAACGGTTTGAAACCGATCTTTTGAACCACATCGGTATTCGCAAGCCGAAAGTCAAAGGCTTCCGGATTCACAAATCCCGGATCGGCGATGATCGAATGCTGATCTTTGCCCGACTGCTGCCATTCCTGCACGGTCTGTTTACCAAACATCAGCTCATTTTTCGAGCGGGGATCCCAGTAACAATTCTGGTCGGCGAGCAGGTTAAATTTGGCCCAGTTGCTGCTCAGGAGCGTACCGGTTTTGTAATAAATGATATTGTTGGTGAACAGAAACGAACGGTGCGGTTCCACGCGGGTGGCCTGCAACTGCGCCTTAATGTTGTCAGCAAAAATGTTGTTCCGAATGAGGTTATCCTTGCCGTAATGCTGGTGAAAACCGGAGCTTTTGCAAGCATAAACGAGGTTGTTCTCCATCACAATATCCGTCGAACCTTCGTCGGTATACAGCCCCCAGCCGCCGTAATCGAAGGCGTAAATGTGGTGAATGACGTTGTTCGATACCACCGTTCCCTCCGACACGCCGAGCGTATAGACTCCGCCCATATCGCTCAGAACGCCCCAGCCCAAATGGTGAATGTGGTTGAACTCGACCCGGTTTCGCTTCGACGGACTGAAGGCGTAGCCCCAAACCCAGCCCACCGACACGCCGGAATACCGAAAATCAGCGATTTCGTTGTGCGACAGGACGTTATCCCGTCCGTTGAAAATAATCAAAGCCACCGCGCAGGGAAAAACGTGACCGCCCGATCGCATGATGTTGTTGTCGACGGTAATGTGGTGTGTCAGCTCCGAGGAGTCGGGCCGGATGACGGTTTCGCCAATTTTGACGCCACTCGCCCCCAGATCGTGCAGGTAACACCGCTCGACGCGCCCGTTGGCGCAAGCCCGCCGGAACCAGATGCCGCTGCCGCCCGTATGCGCCACTTCGCAGTTGATAAAGCTGATCTTGTCGGCAAAATCCAGTTGAACCGTCGCTTCCACCCGCGCTGCCGCCTGCTCGGGCTCGACGCCAAAAGCGGGCATCTGGTAACCGGCGATCTGAAACGAGAGGTTTTCAAACCGGATGTTCGACGCGCGCCGACCGGCTTTTTCATCGCCGTTAATCACGACAAATTTCTCGTTGACCGGGGCAAAACCCGTGATTTTGTCGATGGTTTCGCCGGGCCGGGGGCGGTAATACAGCGTACCGGTTTTCTCCAGAAACCACTCGCCGGGCGCGTCCAGTGCAGCCCGCAGGTTTTCGATGACGAACAACGAGTGGCTGGTAATTTTATTCCACGGCTTCATGCCTTCGCCGGTAATGTAGATAGCCGTGTCGGCTTCGCTCACCGAAAGAACCGGTTTGCGCGTATTGTCCCAGTTGTGGTAAAATGTCACTACCGTTTTGGCCAGATCGGCTTCCGAAAGCTTTGAAAACCAGGGCATACTCTCGATCGGAACGGTAACTTTCTGAGCGGCCAAATCGGATAATCGCCCGGTTCCTTTGTTCAGAATGGTTTCGGAAACGGCTTTCGGCTGAAAAAAACCGTTGTTGGGCGTCTGAGCGCGGGTGGCCCGCTGCCCGTTGACGTACAACTGCTCGAACAGCCAGCCGTACCGGCGCACTTCCGGAACATCCGTTTTCCAGAGTTCATCCGAAACTTTCTCAAACTTTTTCAGGCGCATGCCGCCGTAAAAAACCGGAGTGCTGCCCGCTTCGCCCCTGAAAACGAGCGGAGCGGTTTCCAAACCGGAATCCTCGGCAGACAACACCAGCGGTTCCGTCAGCAGGTACTCGCCTTTCCGAACGACAACTTCGATGGGTTTGATGGGCGGTTTTTGCCGTCGCAGCAGACGGGCGCGGTTGCGGGCGCCGGTGAGCGTTGCCAGCGGTTTCTGGAGGGTTCCGGGATTCTGATCGTTTCCCGAAGGAGCCACGTAAATCGTCTGGGAAAACGCATCGGTGGCAAGGAGCCAAAGGCAGGAAAGCAGGAAAAACCGGTTACACATGGGCAGTATTCAGGGGTTAGAAACTGGAAGCAAAAGCAGCCCGGCGAAACTTCTTACTATCGGCACAGCGGTTAAATGCAAACACTCCGGCGAAAACCGGACTTTTTAACCTGTTTTTCCGGGAAGAAGCCCGTTCGGCTACCAAACCGGGGCCCTTATAGACCCGCCAAAAACCGTTGTACATCGGCTCGTCCTTTTTCCGTCGCATACGGTATGACGAGTTTCGCCAGTAATGTAAGGTAATGAGCCATTTGCTCCGGCGGACTTAGGTGGCGAAACGACAGGCTGGCTTCGGAAATCCAGAAACGGGCCGTCAGGGTAAAAACCGATACCAGAAAAGTAATGTCGGCCTGCGGGCTCAGGTAGTCCGCCTGTTGCAGCGCTGACAGGCTGGCTACAATCGAGGAAAACCGCTTTTTCTCGGTTTCCTTGTAGTTTTCTGACAGCACTTTATTCTGTTCCATCAGGTGCACGAAACTAAGCAGCAGGCAGCGGTACTGAACATGGTGCGCAAAAATTTTCCGAAACCGATCCAGAAACGAAAACAGGGTTCCGGTTTCCTCCACGATGATTTGTTCGTTCAACTTCGACAGATCCTGGGCCAGGCGGTTCACCAGATCATCTTTAGTCGGGAAATAATAGGTGATGTTGCCTACCCGAATACCGAGCACGGCGGCCAGTTCCCGCAGTCCAACGTACTCAATTCCCCGTTCATTGAACATTTCTAACGCTTTAGCGACGATTTTTTCCTCTTTGGTTACCATAGAATTTGGACAATGTCCTAAAGTTACTAAGTTTGGGAAAACTTAACAAAACAATGAACATTGTATATCCTCACACGATTCAGAATTGCCTGGGCGAAAAGCTCACATTTCTCGGTATTGAAACCGGCCCCGAGGGCGATAAAGTACTGGTTGAGAACCTGGTAACTCCCCAATCCGGCCCTCCCATGCACACGCATTTCCGGCAGGATGAAGAGCTGACGGTGGTATCCGGCAAGCTGGCTTATCAGGTATTGGGGCAGGAGCCGAAATACGCCTACGCGGGGAGCAGCGTCCTGTTTAAACGCGGAGTTCCCCACCGGTTCTGGAATGCCGGTGAGGAAGCCCTGATCTGCACCGGCTGGATACAACCCGCCAACAGCATTGTTTATTACCTGTCGGCGATCTATGCGGCCCAAAATAAATCCGGAAAGGCGCAACCCGAAGCGTTCGATGCCGCCTACCTGCTCACCCGGTATGCCCACGAATATGACATGGTCGAGATTCCGCCCTTCGTCAGGAAAGTGATTATTCCGATTACCTACCTGATTGGTCGGTTGCTCGGGAAATATAAGCACTTTGCGGATGCGCCCCTGCCGCTGAAATAGGTCACCGGTTTAGCGGGTCTTCATGACTGTCCGATCGCGACCGGTAGTTACCGAACGCGACCGGCTTTTGTGAAAAACCACCCCACCGGTATGGCATCGAACCTTACAACAACGATTCTCTCGCTGCTTCTATGCGCCACTCTGAACCGCCCGCTCTCTGCGCAGGACGTTCGTGACCTGAAAACCGGTACCATTATTCCGGACGAAACCTACAGCGATCAGCCGTACATCGTCAAAACCAACGACGGTGCGTGGCTGTGCGTGCTGACCACCGGCACCGGCCACGAGGGTGCTTCCGGTCAGCACATCATCTCCCAGCGGAGTCTGGATCAGGGCAAAACCTGGATTGACAAACGGGATATTGAGCCCGGCGACGGGCCGGAAGCATCGTATGCCGTGCTCCTGAAAGCGTCCTCGGGCCGGATTTTCGTTTTCTACAACCACAACACCGACAACATTCGGGCGGTCAAAGGCGACAATCCGCCGTATAAAGACGGTCTGGTCAAACGGGTGGATAGTCAGGGGTATTTTGTCTTTAAGTATTCCGACGACAACGGCAAAAGCTGGTCGGCCAACCGTATTCCGATCCCGGTTCGAAATTTCGAAATCGACAGGAAGAATCCGTATCAGGGCAAAATTCAGTATTTCTGGAATGTCGGGCGGGCGTTTACATACAAGGAATCCGCGTATGTTCCCATCCATAAAGTGGGCGGTTTTGGCGACGGTTTTTTCACATCGAGCGAAGGCGCTTTGCTCCAGAGTCCGGATTTATTAACCGCAACCGATCCGGCACAAGCCCGCTGGAATACCCTGCCCGACGGCGAAATCGGCTTGCGGACACCCGCAGGCGTCGGCGGTCCGATTGCCGAGGAGCAAAACTTCGTAGTTCTGAGCGACGGTTCTTTTTACTGCGTGTACCGCACGATCGACGGACATCCGGCCTATTCGTACAGCCGTGACGCCGGGCATACCTGGGAACCGCCCCAATACCTGCGGTACGGCAACGGCCAGTTGGTGAAGCACCCGCGAGCGGCTAATTTTGTCTGGAAATGCGAGAATGGAAAGTATCTGTACTGGTTTCACAACCACGGCGGGCGGTTTATCCGTGAACATCCCAACCGGCGCAACATGGCGTATGATGACCGGAATCCCGCCTGGATTTCGGGCGGTTTGGAGGTCGATTCACCCAAGGGAAAAATCATCAAATGGACGCAGCCGGAAATTTTACTGTACGACGAAGATCCGCTGATTCGGATGAGTTATCCCGATCTGGTGGAAGACAAAGGGGCCTATTACATCACGGAAACGCAGAAAGACATCGCCCGCGTCCACAAAATCAACGAAAGCCTGCTGAGCGGTTTGTGGAACCAGTTCGACAATCGGCAGAAAACGCAGGCCGGTCCGGTGACCAGTTGGTCGTACCAATCGGGGAAATTTCCGCAAACCGTGGCCGCTCCGGCTATGCCCGAATTTTACAGACGCGATACCAGAAAACTGGAACAACCGGGCCTGAATGTTCCGAACGGTTTTACGATCGACCTTGATTTTACCCTGACAAATCTGTCTGATAATCAGATCCTGCTCGACGCCCGCGACCCCAGCGGCAAAGGCTGGTTTTTACGAACCACCGACGCCAAAACCGTTGAGTTTTCGATGAACGACGGGCGAACCCAGGCCAGTTGGCCCTGCGATCAGGGTTTGCTGAAAGCTAATCAGAACCACCACCTCAGCCTCATCGTCGACGGCGGTCCGCACATCATTGCCTTCGTGGTCGACGGCAAGCTGAACGACGGTGGCGACACCCGCCCCTTCGGCTGGGGACGGTTTAATCCGTATTTGAAGTCAGCCGCCGGGGCTTCCCAAATTCGTCTTGGTGCGGCAATCAACGGGCGGATTCGCCAGCTTTCGATTTATAACCGGGCGCTGACGGTTTCGGAAGCCATCGGAAACTACCAGACGCAGAAAACCGCACCGTAACTTTCATGAGTATTCTGGCCTGGTATTGAGCTTATTAAGAAACAAATCAAAAACCGATCATGCCGCGTCGTCTTTCCCTTGTGCTGCTCATTTTGTCCGGCCTGGCCTTCGGCAGTTCGGCAGTCCTGTATAGCTCCGACCAGGTGTCGGCAACCGGCCCGCTGCTGATGCTGGCGCTGGTCCTGCTCGCGCTGGCGTTCCGGGGTTTTGCCCAATTGAAGGGATTTTCCTACACCGTCTGGATTCTGGCGGCCGTTACGCTGGCAATGTTTTACCCCAGTTATTTCTTCACCGTCGGCGGTTTTCAACTGAAGCGACTGATCGTGCCATTCGTGCAACTCACCATGTTCGGCATGGGTTCACACATGAGTTTTGATGATTTTAAGGGAGTAGTCCGGATGCCGAAAGGGGTTTTGATTGGAATTTGCTGCCATTTTCTGGTGATGCCGCTGGTCGGTTTTTCGCTGTCGCATCTGTTTGATTTTGAGCCCGAAATTGCGGGGGGTATTATTCTGATCGGCTGCGTTTCCAGCGCGATGGCGTCCAACGTGATGTCGTATCTGTCGGGCGCAAATCTGGCGCTGGCCGTCACCATCGGGGCTTGTTCCACCATTCTGTCGCCGTTTGTCACCCCGTTTCTGATGAAATGGCTGGGCGGGCAATACGTCGAAATCGACATTGCGCACATGATGATCGACATCACTAACATGATCATCATCCCGATTCTGGCCGGTTTTATTTTCAACCTGTTTTATTTTGGCAACGAAACCCCTCGCGCCCGAACCGTTCAGCTCATCGCCTTTGCCGGTATCATTCTGGTAACCAACCTGATCATGATGGTGGTGACGAAAACCGATGGGTACGGTTTTCTGATGGAACTGCTCAGTTCGTCGTTCTGGTTTTACCTGCTGCCAATGGTCAGTGCCATTTTTTTCAGAAGGGCCAAAACCATCGACCGGCCGATGATCGAGAGCGGTCTTTCGTTTGTCGCCATGCTCGGCATTGTCATCAACACGGTGATCATCACGGCTTCCGGGCGCGACAATTTACTGCAAGTCGGTGGCTGGCTGATCATTACCTGCCTTTTACACAATGTCATCGGTTTGAGCATCGGCTACTTTACGGCCCTGCTTTTCGGGTTGCCGGAGCGCGACCGACGGACGATTGCGTTTGAAGTCGGAATGCAAAACGGCGGAGTCGCCACCGGCCTGGCGCTGAAAATGGGAAAGGTTGCCACGCTGGGGCTGGCGTCGGCCATCTTCGGCCCTTTGCAGAATGTCACCGGTTCGGCCCTCGCAAACTGGTTTCGGAAACGACCGACGGCAGAGAAGACCGCTGGAGAATCGCCCGCCAAACCGGAACAACCGGCGCTGCAAACGAACCAACTTTCCCGCTGAAAATGGTCAGGGAAATAGCCACAAGGCTGATACGAGACCGACCATATACAGTAACTTGACCCGCAAAACGCGCAGGCATTTGCTGATGTGAAATTCGATGGTTTTTTCGGCCAGACCGAGTTGTTCGGCTATTTCCCGGTTGGTCAGCCCGCTGCGGCTCAGCTCAAAAACCTCCCGGCTTTTTTCGGGTAAACCTTGCAATTCGCGCAGGTAAACCTCCTGTACTTCCCGGAGTTGAATCCAATCCTGCACCACGTTGGCGGAATGCGTAACCAGTGCTTCCGGATACACCTCGTCCAGCGACACCGAATTGTGGAGAAGTTGTTTTCGGAAATGCGAAATGATGCGGTTTTTGAGCGCCGAAAACAAATACACCTGAATGGCTTTGTCGATGGTCAGCGTTTCTTTCTGCACCCAGAGTGTGACAAATAAATCCTGCACCAAATCTTCGGACACGTCGCTGTCACCGGTTTTGCGAAACGCCAGGGCGTAGAGTTTCGCCGAAAAACGGGCGTGCAGTTCCGCGAAGGCGGCTGCATCAGCCTCCTCCTTCACCAATTGCCACAATGCCTGGGCGTCACGATCGCGGTACGGGTTGTGCATCCACTCTTAAAACATGCTGACTGCAAGTATACTAAGCTTTCAGATAGTATTTGTTATAAACTTTCTTCAAATCCCACCAGGGTTGCCGCGTTTTCGTGCGTCTTATCTTCAGAGCGGCCACCAAATGGGAAGCCGACCGACCAAACCTATGAGCAAAAATGCCATTTCGCCCGACCTACTGAAAAAATACCTGGCCGGAAATTGCAACGCGGAAGAAGTTGAACAGGTGGAGCAATGGTACGCGGCCCTGAACGCCGGTGATTCCAACGCCCGCGAATTCGACCAGGCCCGCCATTTGAAAAAAGTACAGGAAATCGTCAACCTCAAAACCGGGATCGACCCGCAACCGGAGTTGGCCAGCAATGTCCGTTCGTTCGTGCCGGACTTCTGGCGCTTTGCTGCCGCAGCCATCATTTTGATCGTGAGCGGCTTAGGATTTTATTTCTACCGCAACAGCACCCAGTCACCCCCGGAACGGATGGCTCAGGCACGATCCATTGTCAATACGCAGAAACAGGTCATCCGTCATCAATTGCCGGATGGCAGCAAGGTCTGGCTGAACCCCAACGCAGCGATTCGGTATGCCGACAATGCGTTTTCCGAAACATCGCGCACAGTCACTATCGAAGGAGAAGCTTTTTTTGAAGTGACGAAAGACCCCGCGCGGCCCTTTTTCGTGAAAAGTAACTCGCTGCTGGTGAAGGTGCTGGGGACAAGTTTCAACGTCAAATCCAACGCCGATCAGTCACGATATGAAGTCTCGGTTGTAACTGGCAAGGTGTCGGTGTCGGCACCCGATGGCAAAGGGCAGGAGAAATCAGTGCTGTTATTGCCCCGTCAGCAGGCGGTTTTTGAAGTGGCTTCGGGGCTGCTGACGTCCACGGAAATCCCGAATTCTCCGGAGCGGGTCGACACCTGGCAACCCATTTCCCTCACGTTTGAAGACGAAAAGCTATCGAATATTGCGATGCAGTTACAAAAGAAGTACGGCGTCAAAATCACACTGGCCAATCCGAATCTGGCGAATTGCCGCCTGAAAGCGACGTTTGACCACAATCGGCTGGCCGAAATTCTGGAAATAACAACCCAGTTGGTGGAAGCAACCTACGAAATGCGCGGAGATAGTATTGTGATCGACGGCGAAGGCTGCGCCCCTGCGGAGTAAAACAATACCGGAAGAGAATCGACTACCTAACCCTTTAAACCCCCTTCTATGCCAAAACAAAAGCCAACGCTCTTTTTACGCTTTTAAAGGAAATCAGGAGTGATTGCGGCACTCCTGATTCTGAACAAGCTCTCCAAATTTCCATCACTCGGAAGGTGATGACGGGCTTCTATTGTTCAATTTAACCACCCAAACCTATGCATTTTTTTCTAAAAAGCAAGACAGCCTATGTCCTTATGCGGTTATCGGTACTCCAACTCCTGCTGATCGGTTTTATTACGGCCGTTGCCTACGCCCGCGAAACCGACGCACAGGATCTTCTCAAACGAAATGTTAGCCTGAAAGCTGAAAATATACCGTTACAAAAAGCGCTTTCCGAAATCGAAAGCAGGGCCAAAGTGCGGTTTGCTTACAGCCGGAATATGATCCCGGTCGATGAAAAAGTGAGCATCACGGCACTGAACGAACCCCTTTCGACCGTGCTCGACCGGCTGCTGTTGCCCCTGCAAATTGAATACAAGTCCACCAACGAGCAGATCGTTCTCAAGCGAAACCGAAAAAAGACTTCATTCCTGAATACCAGTGAGTTCATGCGGGAAATCACACCAATTCAGGTTCAACCCGAAGCCAATCTGTCGATTTCGGGCAAAGTAACCGACGAAAAAAACGAACCGCTGCCGGGCGTGAGCGTAGTCATGAAAGGTTCGCAACGCGGCACCACCACCAACGCCGAAGGGCGCTATACGCTCGCCGTGCCCGACGGAAATGCGACGCTGGTGTTCTCATTCGTGGGGTATCTGCCTCAGGAAGTTGTCGTCGGCAACCAGTCGACCGTTGACATTTTACTGAAAACCGACACCAAAGCCCTGGCCGAAGTGGTGGTGGTGGGCTACGGAACGCAACAGAAAGAAGACATTACCGGCGCCATTGCCACAATTTCGGACAAACAGCTGAAAGACGCTCCCGTGGCGCAGGTGGGCCAATTGCTGCAGGGAAAACTGAGCGGGGTTCGCATCGACCAGACCTCCGGACGACCCGGCGAGGGCATGAACATCAAAATCCGGGGGGCGGTTTCGATCACCGCCGGAGCTGACCCGCTGTATGTCGTGGACGGCATGCCGATTTCCGGCAATATCAACACCATCAATCCTGCTGAAATTGAGAGTATTACCATCCTGAAAGACGCGGCCGCATCGTCGCTCTACGGTTCGCGGGCCGCCAACGGCGTGGTGCTGATCCAGACCAAAACCGCGGTTGCCGGGAAAACGATGATCGATTTCAACGCGTATTACGGTTTTGAACAAATCCCGAAATCGCGCCGGCTGACGATGATGAATGCGGAAGAATACGCGCAATTCCAGAAAGAAATCGCCGAGCAGAATGGTCGTCCGGTCAATGCGGTTTTTCAAAATCCTTCCCAATACGCCGGCAAAGGCACGGACTGGTACGACGCCATTACCCGAACCGCCCCCATCCAGAGCTATAACCTGACCGTCAACGCGGGCATGAAAAACTTTACCACCTCGGTTACCGGCGGTTATTTCAGCCAGCAGGGCGTTATTGTCGGCACGGGGTATCAACGGCTTTCGCTGCGCGTCAACTCGGTTTTTACACCCAGTGACAAGGTCAAAATTGGTTTCAATGTGGCACCGAACTACGCAACCAACACCAACTTTGCGACCGACGGCGGCCCGTATGGTTCCGAAAACATTGTCTCGGCAGCCCTGGCCACCACGCCCCTCGCCAGTCCGTACAACCCCGATGGCAGCCTGACGCTAACGGCTTCGGACCCGGCCACGTTCGGCAATCCGAACTGGCTACGGGTGGCCAAAGAGAAGGTGTATGAGGGCAAAAACCTGCAACTGCTGTCGAATGCCTTTGTCGAATACAAAATCATGAAAGGGCTGACCGCCAAAACGACGGTGAATGTGCAGTTGAGCAACTCCAATACGTTCCAGTTCAACCCGTCAACGATTGGGGTGATGTTTACGCCCCCGCCCCGGATTCCGTTTGGGTCAGACAATACCGCCCGCTCGTACAACTGGATAAACGAAAATTCGCTTACATACCAGACCGATTTCAACGGGCACAGCCTCGACGCGCTTGTCGATTTCACCGCGCAGCGCTACCGGGGCGAAAGCACACTCGTGACCGCCACCAACTATGCCGACGACAAGATTCAGGCCGTCAGTGCGGCCGGTCGGGTGGTCGTTACCAGTGGCGTGCAGGAATGGGCGCTCCTCTCCTACCTCGCGCGCTTGAATTACAATTACAAAAGCAAATACCTCTTCACGGCCTCGGTGCGCCGGGATGGCTCATCGCGGTTTGGTCCCGACAATCGCTGGGGAAACTTCCCTTCAGCTTCGGTGGGCTGGATTGTGTCGAAGGAAGATTTCTGGAAAATCAAGCCGGTTTCGTTCCTGAAAATTCGCGCCAGCTACGGCACAACCGGCAATTTTGACATCGGAAACTACACCTTTCGCTCCACCGTCAGCCCGGTTTTCTACGCCTTTGGTAACACGCTGTTTCAGGGCAGGGCCACCAACAACCTGGGGGATAGCAACTTAGGCTGGGAACGCAAAAAGCAATTCAACCTGGGTGCCGACATCTATTTTCTGAACGACCGCATCCAGCTCACGTACAATTATTATTCGACGAAATCCAGTGATCTACTTTTTAACGTTGCAGTTCCCCAATCATCCGGTTTCAGTAACATTCAGACCAACATCGGCGAACTGAAACTCTGGGGGCACGAAATCGGAATCAACACCTACAACGTCAACACCCGGCGGTTTTCGTGGAACACCAATTTCAACATCTCGTTCGACCGCAACAAAACCGTCAGCCTGACGACGAAAGAAACCACGGCCCTCTTCCACGGCATCCTGAGCTACGGTTTTTACAGCCACCGCTCGCAGGTCGGCCACCCCGTCGGCATGTTCTACGGCGCGGTTCAGGACGGCGTTTATGTCAACAAAGCTGATTTCGACAGTTCACCCAAATACGCTGATTCACAGGTCGGAACAATCAAGTTCCGGGACTTGAACGGCGACGGAAAAATTACGTTCCCGGAAGATTACACCGACATTGGCAACCCCTGGCCGGACTTCATTTTCGGGATGACCAACACGTTTACCTACGGTAATTTCGACGGCTCTTTGACCCTCACCGGCACCTACGGCAACCAGATTCTGACGCAATACGAAAACTGGACGACCAACCTGGATGGCGTTTTCAATGTCCTCCAGGAGGTAAAAGACCGCTGGAAATCGCCGGAAAATCCGGGTGCGGGCAAATACGGCAGCACGCAACAGGGAACCACCTACCTCGAACGCGACCGCTGGCATACGCGGTACATCAAAGACGGAAGTTACCTATCGTTCAAAAACATCACCATCGGGTATGCCATTCCGCTGAAAGCGAGCGGCCCCATCCGGCGGTTGCGGGTCTACGGCAGCGTTCAGAATGCGTTCATTATCACCAAATACCCCGGCCCGAATCCGGAGGTCAATACGCGGAATTCGGCCAGCGGCAGTTCGCCGGGCATTGACGAAAATTCGTATCCCGTACCGCGAACGGTCAGTTTTGGCGTCAACGTCGGTTTCTAACCCATCAAACTCGATCTACCATGAAAACTCGATTTATACTCGCGGGAATCCTGCTGTTAACCGTTGGTGCCTGCAAGGATTTTCTGGATGTAGTTCCCGAAACCGTGCTGACGCCCGCCAATTTTTACCAGTCGCAGGCGGATTTTGAACAGGCCGTCGGCGGTATTTATGCGCCCCTGCAACCGCTTTATAATCAGGACTGGGTGCTGAACGAGATGCGTTCCGACAACACGCATTTTGTGTTCAACATCGCCCAGCGCGGTCCCAAACCGGAAGAAGATCCGTCGACGTTTACCATCGAAAACAATAACCGCAATACCGCCGGCAAGTGGACCAACGACTACCTCATTATTTCGCGCGCCAATCAGGTGTTGAGCACGATCGACAACATCGATTTTGCGCAGGCCGTGAAGGATAATCTGAAAGGCCAGGCGTATTTTTTACGTGCTTTTGCCTATTTCGATCTGGTCAAAAATTTCGGCGGGGTGCCGGTTTTTCTGGAACCCGCCAGTTCGTACAAAGACACGTTCAAGTCGCGCACCGAGGTCGCCGAGGTCTACAAACAAATTATCGCCGACGCCGAACAGGCCGCCAAATTACTGCCCAACCGCGCCACACAGACCATCGGCCGGGCGAGTTCAGGATCGGCTTACACCTTACTGGGCGATGTGTACATCAACCTGAAACGCTGGCCCGAAGCCGAAACGGCCCTGAAATCGGTAACCACGCAGGGCTACATGCTGCTGGCGGAATACGGTGACATTTTCAAACCGACAAACAAGGGAAATGCCGAAACGGTTTTCGATGTCCAGTACGCCGAAGGCACTTCGCAGGCCGTCAGCAATTATTTGCCATACCGGTTTTTGCCGGTTTTGACCGATCCGTCCGTTATTACGGGCGTCAAACCCTCATCGTCGAACACGGATGGCTGCTACAACACGCCGACCCCGGATTTGCTGGCGGCCTACGAGGATACGCTCAAAGACAAGCGGTATAAAGCGTCCATCGGATTTTATTCCGGCACCTCCCCGCTGGTGGGTGTTACGTATAAAAACACGCCTTACATCAAAAAATACCAGTTTCCGCACGCCCGCTACGGCGAAACCGGAGTCAACTGGCCGGTGTATCGGTATGCGGAAGTGTTGCTGCTGCTGGCGGAAGCGGCCAACGAGCAGGGCCGTTCGGCGGATGCGGGCGTTTTTTTGAATCAGGTCCGGACGCGGGCGGGATTGCCCAACACCACCGCCACCAGCCAAACTACCCTGCGCGAGGCCATCTGGCGCGAACGCCGGATCGAGCTGGCTTTCGAGAACAAACGCTGGCATGATCTGGTGCGCAGTGGCCTGGCCGTCAAGACGATGAGTGAGTATGGCGCCCGGATCAAAGCCAATCCGCAGAAATACTATTACCCCGTGGGTAGTGCGCCCGCAGCCGCTGCTTTTAACGTCACCGACCGGGATTTACTGTACCCGATTCCCATTGGCGAGATCATTATCAACCCGGACATGAAACAGAATCCGGGGTATTGATGATGACTTGCATCATTGGAACTGTTTCAGTGCCATCGGCACAAAATGTTTGTAGCAAAAAGTTCAAATGAGATTTTCAGACGTGCCGTAGGTACACAACCTAAATTCCTGTCGCGTACCTACGGCACGCCCAAAACGTTCAAAAACTTGCATTTTCTACAAACATTTATCCCCTAAAGGGGCTAAAAATTAATCGCTTACACATTCAAGAGACAAACGTATGATCGTACCAAGGATTTTCGTGGCTGTACTTATCTGGATATCCTTCTCAGCCACCTTCGCCCGAGCCCAAACCGATAAGACCTTCTTTAACGGGAAGAATTTGGCGAGCTGGTCGGCGACGGACATGAAATACTGGTCCGTGAAAAACGGGGCCATTGTGGGCCGCGCGACCCAGCCGGTTGAAAAAAACCGATTTCTCTGGTCGTCCGTCAAAGTAGCTGATTTTTACCTCAGTATCGACGTCAAACTCGAACCGGACGACCGCAATGCCGGGATTCAATTTCGCTCCCAAAAAGCCGACGAAACCGGTCAGGCGCTGGGCTATCAGGCCGACATGGGCAAAGACGTTTGGGGGCGTTTGTACCACGAACACGGTCGCCAGAAACTGGATTGGTCGGATCGGGGCGAAAAAGCCGTGCAGCGCGGGCAATGGAATCACTACGAAATTCTGGCCGTGGGCAATCGGATCTGGACGGCGATTAATGGCAAGCTGGCCGTTGCCGTAAAAGATCCCGACGGAGACGCGTCGGGCTACATCGCGCTTCAGATTCACAGCGGTGAACCCCAAACCGTTACCTACAAAATCAACAGGCTGGTCCACAATCCCAAAGTAGAACTGGCCGGTTTGACCGAATCGCAACTGAATAAGGAACTGAAACTGCCGGAAGACAAACGCCAGAGCAACCATTCAACGACGTTCAAATCCGGCGACGTAATCGTTTTTGCCGGCGGTACCAACATTGCCGCGATGCGCAAAGACGGCATTCTGGAAACCCGGATCATGGCCGCCCAACCGACTACCAGGCTCCATCTCTGGAACCTGGGCTGGGACGGCGACACGGTTTTTGAGCAATTCCGGGATGTCGGTTTTGGCAGCTGGAGTAAAAATCTGGACAGCCTGGGTGCCAACGTGGTTTTTGTGCAATTCGGGCAACTGGAGTCGTTGCAGGGGACCAACGAACTACCCCGGTTTATTTCGGCCTATAAAAAACTGCTGGATAGCATTCGGAAGCCCAATCGGCGGATCGTTCTGCTCTCGCCGATTCCGTTTGAACCCGAGCGGTCGTATCTGACACCGGAAGGAAAATCGAACAATCGGCTGACCACCGCGCCCGTCGAAGCTTATGCGGACGCGATCAGGAAGCTGGCTGAATCAGAAGGTTACGGTTTTGTCGATCTATTCCATCCGCTCCGGTCGTCGGCTTTGTTTGGTTCACTGACCACCGACGGTTTGCATTTGAACCCCGAAGGTCATCGGTTGGTGGCGGAATTGATCATGAAGGAACTGAAGCTGCCCGGTGCTTTTGCCGGGGATCTGGCCCCGCTTCGTCAGGAAATTCTGTCGAAAAATGTGCTGTGGTTCAACTACTGGCGACCGAGCAACTGGGCATTTCTGAACGGCGACCGGACGACGCAGCCGTTCAGCCACGACTGGAAAGACAAAAGCCGCCGGATTTTTCCCGAAGAAATGAAAGCCTTTGAACCGCTTATCCGGGAAGCCGAGCAACGGATCGAAGACGAACAAAAAAAACTGCTGCCGGTGCGATAAACCCCTAAATCCCCTAAAGGGGACTTGGACACGATCAATCCGGATCGAAAAGTCCCCTTTAGGGGATTTAGGGGTAGAAAAGCCCCAAACATCATTTCTTAAAAACCTGAATCTCCTTCCAATGGTACTTATTCAAAAAGCCATTACGAACAAAATACCTTTACTGATCGCGTTCATTTTCAGCCAGATATACCACTCTCTGGCTCAGACCATCAACCCGATGTCGGTTTCTCCGGCCGAAGCCGATAACTCGGTAGCCGCCGAACTCAAATCCTTTCAGTTGGCCGATGGGTACAAAATCGAATTGTTTGCGTCCGAAGAACTCGGCATTGCCGACCCCTGCGCCATGCGGTGGGACGAAAAAGGGCGGCTCTGGGTCCTGACCATTCCGTCGTATCCACAACTGGGTCCGGGTCAAAAACCGTTCGATAAACTCACCATTCTGGAAGATCGCAACCACGATGGCAAAGCCGATACCTCGCATGTTTTTGCCGACGGCCTGATGATGCCCCTGGGTTTTGAACTCGGCCACGGCGGGGTATATCTGGGCGAACAAACCGAGCTGGTGTTTCTGAAAGATACCGACGGCGACGGCAAAGCCGACACGCGGCAGGTGCTGATGTCCGGTTTTGGCACGCACGATTCGCACCAGACGATCAATTCGTTTCTCTGGAGCCCGGGCGGTGAGTTGTTTTTTTCGCAGGGACACAGCATTTACAGCCGGGTCGAAACTGCCTGGGGCATCGAAAAAGCCGACCGGGCGGCCATCTGGCGATACCGTCCGCTGCGTCGTCAGCTCGACAATTTTCTGGACGGTTCCACGGCCAGCGTCAATCCCTGGGGTATGAACTTCGGCGAGTGGGGCGAAATGTTTCACAAAGCCAACGATCCGGAACTGTTTTACACCGTTCCCGGTCTGGTCAAAACCGCCCACCGGGCGCTGTTGCCGCCGATTGGCAAGCTCGTCATCAAAGGATCGATCATCGAAATTATCCGGACCAAACACCTGCCCGATGACCTGAAAGGCGACTTCATTATCGCCGGGTATTACAACAACAAAATTGAGCGCATGCGGGTCACGTCCGATTCGTCGGGCTACACGGCCCGCTTGCTGGAGCCGATTCTGAGTTCGAGCAGCCGGAGTTTCCGCCCGATCGACATCAAGGTCGGTCCCGACGGTGCGCTCTACGTGCTGGATTGGTACAACCCCATTATCGGACACTACCAGGCTTCCATGCGGCACCCGGACCGCGACAAAATGCACGGACGAATCTGGCGGATTACGGCCACCGGTCGCCCGCTCGTTCAGCCCCCGAAGCTGGCCGACCAGCCGGTGGCGGTTTTGCTGGATCAGTTGAAATCCGACGAACATTGGGTCCGCTACCAGGTCAAGCGGTTGCTGGCTGAAAAACCGCTGAACGACGTTCGGCCGGTTTTAACGGAATGGGTGGAGAAGCTGGACCGCAACGATCCGAACTACGAGCATCAGTTGATGGAAGCGCTCGGCGTGTACGAAAGTCACGAAGTGGTGCACGAATCCCTCCTGCGGCAACTGGCCAGCGGAAAAGAACCGGGGGCGCGGGCGTATGCCGCCCACGTGGCTGGTAGGTGGGCTGATCAGCTTCTCAAACCGCTTGAAATCCTTGAACCCTTGATTCGTGACGCCAATCCGAGGGTGCGGCTGGAAGCCCTGGTCGCGGTCAGTGCGGTCCACAAGCCCGAAGCGATGGCGCTGGCGACGCAGGTGCTGGATCAGCCGATGGACAAATTTCTTCGGTATGCGCTGGAAAAAACCGCTTATGCGCTCCAGGATTGGTGGGATCCCGCTTTGCAAACCGGGAAACTCGCGTTCAAAAAACCGGCTCAGTTGGCCTGGCTTGTCAGTATGTTGCCGCCTTCGTGGTATACGCCCGACCACTATCGAAAGCTGATTCAGACCGAAAACCTATCGCCGGAGGTTCGGCGGAGTCTCCTGCTGAGTCTGGCTAAAACCGGCAAAGCTCCTGATATTGAGTTTATCCTGCGCCAACCATCGGCCCAAACCGATGCAGCTTTGCTCGAAAACCTGAGCAAGCTGGATGTAAAACCGGTGACTGCGGTGGCGGCTGCGAATTTAAGAAACAGCCTGTCGCCCACGAAAACCGCCGAGGTGAACATGGCCGCGATTCATCTGGCGAGATCCTGGAAAATCAGACCGGTGGCGGCAACCATCAACCATCTCGCAACGAACAACCAGATCGATCAGCGGGTCCGGGCCGAGGGCTTGAAAGCGTTAGTCGAACTGAACGGCCGGACGGTTTTGCCGTTGCTGCAAAAACTGGCGGTTTCTGCCGAAACGCCCCGCGTTATCCGGCTGGCGTCGCTGAAGGGCATTAGTGAACTGGATGTTGCGCTGGCGGCCAATGCAACCGTACTGGAAATGCAGCGCCCGGGCGGTTCGGTAAACGACATGCAGGAAACCATCGCGCCCCTGATCGATCAGCGTTCCGGCACCAAAGCCTTAACGGCGAAGCTCGCCAAAACCGCTCTCCCGAAACCGCAGGCCCGGCTGGCGCTGGAGGCACTGGCTGCGAAAGGAATCAACGCGCCGGAACTCGTCGCCCGGCTAAATCAGTTGGCCGAAGCGCGAACGATTGTCGCTCGAAAATACAGCCCGGATTACGTCGAAAAACTGGCCAAAGCCGTCAAAGAGCAGGGCAACGCCAAACGCGGGGAGTTGATTTATCAGACAAACCCCAGCTGTTCGGCCTGTCACGCACTGAACGGAAATGGTGGCACGATTGGCCCGAACCTGTCGGCCATTGGCCGGGGATTGTCATCGCGGGAAATCATCACCGAGGTTCTCTGGCCGAATCAGAACATCAAGGAAGGGTACAACCGGGTGCAGGTGGAAACAAAAAAAGGCGAGATTATTCAGGGAATCAAGGTGTTTGAAACTGCCGACGTCATTCACATCAAAACGACCGGATTGACAAAAAACCGGGTCATCGACAAAAAAGAACTGGCGAGCCAGACCGAGAGCGGTTCGCTCATGCCGACGGGTTTGATGGATACCTATTCGGAGGAAGACGTACGGGATTTGATCCGGTATCTGAGTGAATTGGGGAGTAATTGAGGCAACCTCTTCTCATTTTGAAGGCACGCAGCTTGTTCGCCAGTTTATTCATCACCAAAAGAACCGGTTCATCGAATTTATTGACCACTCCCTAAAAGTAAGGTACTGGCTCTCAACTAAATTACTAAGTTCACCAATGAACCCGGTTTTATACATGATTTACGCTGAGACATCCATGAAACGTTATGCCTTTCTTTTCGTGCTGCTGATGGTCACCCGCTCGTTTTCCGTTCAGGCGCAGGTAAAACAGCAACCCGACTCGACCTCCAAAGCCAACCGGATGGTGTTTACCGTTACTGAAATACCGCCCCAGTTTCCGGGCGGCATGAATCAGTTGGGAGACTACCTGCGTAAAAACCTGCGGTATCCCGAAACCGCCCGAAAAGCAGGTCGGGAAGGCCGGGTATTCGTTTCATTTATTGTTACCGAACAGGGTAAAATCGAGGATGCGCAGGTGACGAAAAGTCTGGATCCGGAACTGGACGCCGAAGCCCTGCGGCTCATTGAAAGTATGCCCACCTGGACCCCCGCGAAGCAAGCCAATCGACCGGTGGCCTGTAAGTATAACCTGCCGGTCAACTTTCGGATAAATCGTTAGTATACTGATAGTAAGTCGGTTATGAAACCACAAACCGTCTTTTGTAGTTATGGTTTGTCAGCAGCAACGGCCGGGTATCCTCGTCGCCGACGAAATACCGGTTCGTCAGGAATTCGTCCAGGCTGCCGGAGGCTCTCAGGATCAGGCCCGAACTGAGTTGGCTAAATAAGCGCGCTTGAGTTCGGCTTCCGCAAACCGGTAAGCGTACATGAATTTATTGTTTTCCTGCTGGATAATGCCCACGTCTTCGAGTTGCAGGACGTTGTTACAGATCCGCTGGAGACTGCCGTAGAACTCGTCTTCGGACTGTGACAATAATACCTGCAACGCTGAATAGGAAGCGGCTTGCGGCTGGCTGGCCGGGAGGTTGACGGATGTACGTTTCATGGTCTGGGGGTGATTCAGGTTATCGCTGTCACACATTTAAAAAGTAACGTACAGTTACGCCATCGAATGTCCGGTTTTAGAGTAAGGGTTGTTTTTTAGTCTTTCAAAATCCCCAAATTGCCATTCAGAAGACTGTTGAAGCTGCTTTGGCTACACCTACTAATACGTCAACAAGCAACCGTATGTTGCACATTGGTAACAAATAAGTGGTTTTTTATTATTTAAAATGAACCCGTCAGTACGTTGCCCGGCCGCCCGAAATGTCGTAAATGAAACCGGTCGAGAAGCTGTTTTCGGGTGACACAATGAAGCTCGCCATCGCGGCCACTTCGCTGGTTTCACCCAGTCGCCCCATCGGGATTTTGGCGGTCATATAGGCCAGTTGTTCGGGGGCTGTATCGGCGTTCATGGCGGTCCGGATCACCGCCGGAGCCAGCCCGTTGACGGTAATTCCGGCGGTGGCGTATTCTTTGGCAATGGCTTTCACCAGACCGATCACCCCCGCCTTGCTGACCGAATAGCCCACCATGCCCGGATTTCCTTCCTTTCCGGCAATGGATGCAATCAACAGAATCCGGCCATACTGCCGCTCGGCCATGTGAGCAACCACATACTTGGTCATCAGGAAACTCCCGAACAGGTTGATGGCGAGCACTTTCTCGAAATCGGCGGTTTCGTAGCTGGTGATGTTCGTACTCGTCGGGCCGACAACCCCCGCCGAATGAACGACCACGTCGATTTTCCCGAAATCCGCTATGGTTTGCTCGACCGCGGTTTTGACCTGGTCTTCCTGCGAAATATCAATCGTGTACGTCCGAACCGGAATGTTTTGAGCCGTCAGTTCCTGAGCGGTTTTTTCCAGCAAAACCGTATTCCGGTCGAACAGCGCAATCGATGCGCCCTCGGCTCCCAACCGACTGGCAATGGCTTTTCCCAGCCCATCTGCCCCACCGGTAATGATAGCAACCTGGCCCTTGTAGCGGTCAGGAAAGTTATTTAATTGGTCCATTATTGGTTACGTTTTGGATTGTTGACGATGGAGCATTGATCGTTGACGATTGACCGCTGACCATTGACGATTGTCGATGGACGGCGGTCAATGGTCAGCGGTCAATCGTCATCTCATCCTCTCCGCTCAATTTTACCGACCAGAAAGGTGTAGGAACAGGCACCCAGAAAACCCAGCGTTCCGACAAATACCAGCGCCGGTTTGAAGTCGCCGTCCTTGGCCAGATAGCCGATCACGATCGGGACAATGATCGACGCCAGGTTCCCCATAAAATTGAAAACCCCGCCCGTCAGTCCGATGAGGTGTTTGGGAGCCAGTAAGGATACAAATACCCAGGAAATCAGGGCCATGCCCGCTCCGAAAAACGAGAACGACATGAAGAAAATGACCAAAGCGGTGTCGTTGGTGTAGTTAGCTCCAATCAGCGCAACGGATAAAATGAGCCCGATGATGATCGGCGTTTTCCGGGCCGCGCTGACCGACCAGCCTTTTTTCACTAAATTATCGGACACAAAACCGGACAGGAGCACTCCGGCGCAGGCCGCCAGAAACGGAATGGAAGCCAGATAACCGGATTTGATAAAGTCCAATCCGCGGTATTTAACGAGGTACGTTGGAAACCAGGTCAGGAAAAACCAGAGTGTGGCGTTGACCGCAAATTGCGCAAAATAAACGCCCCAGAGCGTCCGGCCGCTGAAAACCAGTTTAAGATTCGCTAACGTCCAGACGCTGGCCTGTGTCCCCACCTTTTTCTGTCTCCGGAACAAACCGCCCCCCTCCTCGATGTAATCGAGTTCGGCCTGATTGACGCCTGAATGATCCAGCGGATCACGGTAGGAAAGATACCAGACAATGCCCCAGACAATGCCGACCAAACCGGTCACCAAAAACAGCCCTTTCCAGCCGGTGTAATATTGCACCGTCACCAGAATCGGGGTCAGAAACGCCAGACCGATAAATTGGCCCGACACATACATCGCAGTGGCAGCCGCCCGCTCGTTATCCGGAAACCAGCTGGTCACGATGCGGTTATTGATCGGGTACGAAGGTGCTTCAAAAGCTCCCGTGGCCAGTCGCAGGCCAAACAGGCTCGCAAAACCGCTGGCAAACCCCTGCAGCAGCGTCACGAACGACCAGGTAATCAGGCAGAAAGCGTATAAAATCCGGGGCGCAAACCGATCGGCAACCAGACCGCCCGGAATCTGCAAAACCGCATAGCTCCAGCCAAAAGCCGAAAAAATGTACCCCATACTCACCGACGATAACTCCAGGTCTTTACTCAGATTGGAAGCCGCCACGGCCAGATTCGTGCGATCAAGGTAATTGATCACCACGTTGACGAAAACGAGCGCCAGCATTCCATAACGCACCCGTGTCTTCTGCATCCTGCCAATTACTTGCTCCATTAAAGTTATCCGGTTTTGGGTTTAGTTTTTGGGGTTACGGTTTTCATCTCGCCGTCCAGCCACCGTCGACGGTCAGCATGGAGCCAACCAGGTAGGTTGCGGCATCGCTGGCCAGGAAAATTGCGGCTCCCTGGATTTCGCGCAGCTCACCCCAGCGGCCCAGCGCCGTTGCCCCCACCACGAACTTCTTGCCTTCTTCGGTGTCGGCAATCGGCACATTCATATCGGTCAGGAAAGGCCCCGGACAAATGGCATTGACGTTGATGTTGAACGGCGCCAGTTCCAGCGCGAGGCCGCGCGTCATCTGCACCACAGCACCTTTGCTGGAGGTGTAGGGCGTCCGATTAGCCAGCCCAACCAGGCCGAGTGTGCTGGCCAGGTTGATAATGCTGCCTCTTCCGGCCTGTTTCATGAACGGCGTCACGGCGCGGCAACACAGCCAGGTGCCGGTTACATTCGCATTCATCACTTTATTAAAATCTTCCAGCGTCACCTCGTCAATGGGTCCGCGAATGTTGATTCCGGCGCTATTGATGAGAATATCGATCCGACCGAAGGCGTCGAACGCGGCTTTTGCCATCGCTTCCGTTTGCGACTGATCGGTAATATCGGCGCTGAACGCGATCGCTTTGACGCCAAAATCCCGGCTCAGTTCTTCGGCGGCTTTCGCGCCTTCCTCCGCATTTCGGTTCACCAGCATCACATTGGCACCCGCCGAAGCCAGCCCGGCGGCCATAGCCAGCCCCAACCCTTTGGAACCGCCCGTAATGATGGCCGCCCGCCCACTCAAATCAAACTGCTTAATCCCGGGTAGTATTTCTTTACTCATAAGTGATTAGTATACGGTTTTCAGTATTCGGTTTACGGTAGCTGACGCGTTCATTAAATGTCAAATAACGAACGCGGCCGCCACCGTAAACCGAAAACTGAAAACCGTAAAACTTT
>NZ_WJXZ01000016.1 GCF_009668025.1 Larkinella terrae
GATTTCGTGTTACCTGATGCTTAGAGGCTTTTCCTGGAAGCAGGGCATTTATCACTTCAGCACCGTAGTGCCTCGTCATCACACCTCAGCGTTAATAAGGTACCGGATTTACCTGGAACCTCCGCCTACATGCTTAAACCGGGACAACCGTCGCCCGGCTGACATAGCCTTCTCCGTCCCCCCTTCGCAGTAACACCAAGTACAGGAATATTAACCTGTTTCCCATCGACTACGCCTTTCGGCCTCGCCTTAGGGGTCGACTCACCCTGCCCCGATTAACGTTGGACAGGAACCCTTGGTCTTCCGGCGAGCGGGCTTTTCACCCGCTTTATCGTTACTTATGTCAGCATTCGCACTTCTGATACCTCCAGCACCCCTCACAGGACACCTTCAACGGCTTACAGAACGCTCCCCTACCCAACAACACATAGTGTCGCTGCCGCAGCTTCGGTGCATGGTTTAGCCCCGTTACATCTTCCGCGCAGGCCGACTCGACCAGTGAGCTATTACGCTTTCTTTAAATGATGGCTGCTTCTAAGCCAACATCCTGGCTGTCTGTGCCTTCCCACATCGTTTCCCACTTAACCATGACTTTGGGACCTTAGCTGGCGGTCTGGGTTGTTTCCCTCTTCACGACGGACGTTAGCACCCGCCGTGTGTCTCCCGTGATAACATTCTTCGGTATTCGTAGTTTGCATCGGGTTGGTAAGCCGGGATGGCCCCCTAGCCGAAACAGTGCTCTACCCCCGAAGATGAATTCACGAGGCGCTACCTAAATAGCTTTCGGGGAGAACCAGCTATCTCCCGGTTTGATTGGCCTTTCACCCCCAGCCACAGGTCATCCGCTAATTTTTCAACATTAGTCGGTTCGGTCCTCCAGTTAGTGTTACCCAACCTTCAACCTGCCCATGGCTAGATCACCGGGTTTCGGGTCTATACCCTGCAACTTAACGCCCAGTTAAGACTCGGTTTCCCTTCGGCTCCCCTATACGGTTAACCTTGCTACAGAATATAAGTCGCTGACCCATTATACAAAAGGTACGCAGTCACACCCGAAGGTGCTCCCACTGCTTGTACGTACACGGTTTCAGGTTCTTTTTCACTCCCCTCGCCGGGGTTCTTTTCGCCTTTCCCTCACGGTACTGGTTCACTATCGGTCAGTCAGGAGTATTTAGCCTTGGAGGATGGTCCCCCCATATTCAGACAGGATACCACGTGTCCCGCCCTACTCTTCGAGTTCACAGCATGTGTGCTTTCGTGTACGGGACTATCACCCTGTACCGTCGGACTTTCCAGACCGTTCCACTAACACACAAGCTGATTCAGACTCCGGGCTGCTCCCCGTTCGCTCGCCGCTACTGGGGGAATCTCGGTTGATTTCTTTTCCTCGGGGTACTTAGATGTTTCAGTTCCCCCGGTTCGCCTCGTTAACCTATGTATTCAGTTAACGATAGTGCAACGGATTGCACTGGGTTTCCCCATTCGGACATCGCCGGGTCAAAGGTTCATATCACCTCGCCGGCGCTTTTCGCAGATTAGCACGTCCTTCATCGCCTCTGACTGCCAGGGCATCCACCGTGTACGCTTAGTCGCTTAACCTCACAACCCGAAGATGTTTCACTTCTGATTGCGAAAATTTGAGAGACTCGAACACACATGAGCTGTGTGTCGTTTCAATTTTCAGCTTGATCCAGATTTTTAAAGAGCAAATATCTCAAACATGACTCGCAAGTCAGTTTTGAGATATGACGGCAGGTGACTTTCACTCACGAACCAGCAAGTGGCGTCCCCTAGGGGATTCGAACCCCTGTTACCGCCGTGAAAGGGCGGTGTCCTGGGCCTCTAGACGAAGGGGACGTACAGTCTCAATCGCAAGACGCCTTGCTATTTACTTTTCATCAGACAATCTGTGTGGACACTACAAAGGCAGGTTCTTTAAGGTAAGGAGGTGATCCAACCGCAGGTTCCCCTACGGTTACCTTGTTACGACTTCACCCCAGTCATGAATCACAAAGTGGTAAGCGCCCTCCCGAAGGTTAAGCTACCTACTTCTTTTGCAACCCACTCCCATGGTGTGACGGGCGGTGTGTACAAGGCCCGGGAACGTATTCACCGTGGCATTCTGATCCACGATTACTAGCGATTCCGACTTCATGGAGTCGAGTTGCAGACTCCAATCCGGACTACGACGCACTTTATGAGGTCCGCTTGCTCTCGCGAGGTCGCTTCTCTTTGTATGCGCCATTGTAGCACGTGTGTAGCCCTACTCGTAAGGGCCATGATGACTTGACGTCATCCCCACCTTCCTCCAGTTTATCACTGGCAGTCTCCTTTGAGTTCCCGGCCGGACC
>NZ_WJXZ01000017.1 GCF_009668025.1 Larkinella terrae
TGCTGCTGATGGGTTCAGATCTGACATTTTCTGAATCGCCACAGGTTTAACAGACACCTCAGAGTCATTTAAGATGACTTAAAGAGAGGTGCCCATGAGCGGTAAGCGTTATCCCGAAGAGTTTAAAATTGAAGCAGTCAAACAGGTTGTTGATCGCGGTTATTCTGTTGCCAGCGTTGCAACACGTCTCGATATCACCACACACAGCCTTTACTCCTGGATAAAGAAGTACGGTCCGGATTCTTCCGCTAATAAAGAACAGTCAGATGCTCAGGCCGAGATCCGCCGTCTCCAGAAAGAGCTGAAGCGGGTTACCGACGAACGGGACATATTAAAAAAAGCCGCGGCGTACTTCGCAAAGCTGTCCGACTGAGGTACGCCTTTATCCGTGACAACACCTGTTGCTGGCCTGTTCGCCTGCTCTGTCGGGTGCTGGATGTTCATCCCAGTGGTTTTTACGCCTGGCTTCAGCAGCCGCATTCACAACGCCATCAGGCAGACCTGAGACTGACAGGACAGATTAAACAGTTCTGGCTGGAATCGGGATGCGTCTATGGTTATCGCAAAATCCATCTGGATCTGCGGGACAGCGGGCAACAGTGCGGAGTGAACAGAGTCTGGCGACTGATGAAACGTGTCGGCATAAAGGCTCAGGTCGGATACCGGAGCCCGCGGGCTCGTAAAGGCGAGGCCAGTATCGTGTCGCCCAACAGGCTTCAGCGACAGTTCAATCCGGATGCTCCGGATGAACGTTGGGTAACGGACATAACCTACATCAGGACCCACGAAGGCTGGCTGTATCTTGCCGTGGTTGTTGATCTGTTCTCACGCAAAATTATCGGCTGGTCCATGCAATCCCGGATGACAAAAGACATTGTCCTGAACGCACTGCTGATGGCTGTATGGCGGCGTAACCCCCAAAAACAGGTGCTGGTTCATTCGGATCAGGGCAGTCAGTACACAAGCCATGAATGGCAGTCGTTCCTGAAATCACACGGCCTGGAGGGCAGCATGAGCCGTCGCGGTAACTGCCATGATAATGCGGTTGCAGAAAGCTTTTTCCAGTTGTTGAAACGCGAACGGATAAAGAAAAAGATCTACGGAACGCGGGAAGAAGCCCGCAGCGATATTTTTGATTACATCGAAATGTTTTATAACAGTAAACGTCGGCATGGTTCTAGCGATCAGATGTCACCGACAGAATATGAAAACCAGTATTATCAACGGCTCGGAAGTGTCTAAATTATCCGTGGCGATTCATACCAGCCCCAGAACGGCGGCACTTAGTTTCGCCCGGCTATTCATGATTGAATCTCCGTTTCAG
>NZ_WJXZ01000018.1 GCF_009668025.1 Larkinella terrae
GAAGACCCTGTCAGCGGCTTGAAATAGTTAATATTTTTTAATTAAGAAACCGTTTTAGCCGCTGACAGGGTCTTCGACCGTACGACGGCCCGGCGCTGTCAGGGCGTCAAAAATTATGGTACACATACAAGTTCCCGAGAGTATTTTTGGTATTCGCAGTCTGGTCATGTACCGCCCCGACACCGGTCAGCACCTCTACGCACTGGCGCAGGCGCTGCTGCGCAACGATTCACCGTTGAGCGAAGCCGAGCGCGAGCTGATTGCCACGTTCGTGTCGTCGTTGAACGATTGCAATTTCTGCGCCGGAAGCCACGCGGCTGCCGCCCGGTTTCTGTTTGGGCAGGATAAGGAATTGGTCGATCAGGTGATCGAGGATTACCAATCAGCCCCGATTTCCGACAAACTGAAAACCCTGCTGACCATCGCCAAACACGTTCAGGAAGACGCCCGCACGGTTTCGGACGAACTCGTGTCGGCAGCCCGTGCCACCGGTGCCACCGACCGCGACATTCATGATACGGTTTTGATTGCCGCTACCTTCTGCCTGTTCAATCGCTACGTCGATGGATTAGCCACGCTAACCCCGACCGATCCAACCGCTTACGAAGCAATGGGCGAGCGCATGGGAACAATTGGCTACGTCATGCCAAGTTTGCCAGCAGAGGGCGTTGGGCATGGGACAAAGGTTAAATAGTTGATTTTTGCCCTGTGCCCCAAGCCCTCTGCCAAAAGATATAGTTCATAATAGGTTAGTGGTATTCCCTGACCGCTCTGCGGTCAGGGACATATGGTTCACTTTCAATCAGTTAACGATATTTATTTTTACCATATATGCCTCATATTCAATTACCTGAAGGATTACCCGGTATTCGCGGACCGATGGCGTTTAGCCCCGAAACCGCCCGGCCACTCAACGCGCTGGCCAACGCCCTGTTGCAAACTGACGAGGGCCTGAGCCGCGCCGAACGCGAGCTGATTGCGACCTTCGTTTCCTCCGAAAACGATTGCTTTTTTTGTCAGACCATCCACGGTGCCGTGGCCAGCTATTACTGGGGCGACGAAAACGGAGAGTTTGTCAAAGCCGTCAAGGAGAATTACGGATTAACAGCTATTACGCCCAAACTCAAAGCCCTGCTGGCGATAGCCGGTAGCGTGCAAAAAGGCGGAAAAGAGGTCACTCCCGAGCAGGTTCACGAAGCCCGGCAGCAGGGCGCAACGGACAAGGACATTCACGATACGGTTTTAATCGCGGCCGCCTTCTGCATGTTCAATCGCTACGTCGATGGCCTAGCGACCTGGGCGCCTGAAAATCCGGAACTGTACAAATTTCGGGCGACGAAAATTGCTGAGTATGGCTATACCGCCGATGATCATTATATGCCGAAGTAGTTATGGTTGGCCGACACTCCCTGTTCGTTATTCGTTATTCAGGGATTGTCTAAATTTTCCTTTTCCACTTTGCCCCCAACCCCCTGAAGGAGACTTTAATCGGCGTCCCAGAGCCCCCTTCAGGGGGTTGGGGGCAGACCGAAGAAAGGGAAAATCTGAATTCTATACGTCTCTCAATAATCGATATTTAAAAATGAAACGAATAGCGAACACTGAATATCGAATAATGAAAAGGGAACAACGAACACCAAACAGGGAATGCGTAACCCGAAAACCGTTAAAACAATGAGAAATACACTCCTTTTTGTAATCGGAATTTTGCTGTTGACGGCGACCGAGATCGCGAAAGTTTACTTCATTATGCCGATGCCGGGTAGCCAGGAAGCCGAGACAATCGACTTTGCGTACTGGATTCACCAGAATATCTGGATTATCCGGGTGATGGGCTGGCTACTGATCGCTTATCCGGCTTTCAGGCTGCTGACTGAACCGAAACGCGTTTGGCGGAAGGCGTTGATGCTGGTACTGGTGGCGGTTTACGGGACGGTTTTCTACCTGTTCAACTTCCAGTATTTAGCCGAAAAGATGTTTTACCAGCCTAAAGAAACCGTAATGCTGGATGTGCAAAACAGCAAAATTCCGCTGAATAAAGTGGTGTTGGGAGTGGTGGTCAACGGGCAGGCGCGGGCCTATCCGATTCAGTTCATCGGCTACCACCACCAGGTTCGGGACACGGTGGGCGGAGAGCATGTGATGATTACATACTGTACGGTTTGCCGAACGGGGCGGGTGTTCCGGCCACTGGTGGGCGATAAAAAAGAAGAATTCAGGCTGGTGGGCATGGACCATTTCAACGCCATGTTTGAAGACAAAACCACCGGTAGCTGGTGGCGACAGGTCAACGGAGAAGCCATTGCCGGACCGCTGAAGGGCCAGTATCTGCCCGGTTTTCAGGCGGAACAAATGACCCTGAAAGCCTGGACCGAACTGCATCCTGAAACGCTGGTTCTACAGCCCGATTCCACGTTCAAAGAGCAATACGCGAATATGGAGCCCTACGAAAGAGGCAAAACCAAACGCAAACTGACGGGGCGCGACAGCCTGACCTGGAAACCCAAATCGTGGGTGGTGGGGGTCGAGCAGAACAAAACCGCCCGGGCCTATGACTGGAGCCAGCTATTGAAACAAAAAGTCACCAACGACAGTCTGGCGGGAACTCCGCTGCTGCTCATGGTGGCCTCCGACAGCGCGACGTTTCACGTCTGGAACCGGAAAGTGAATGGGCAGACGCTGCGGTTTTCGGCGGACTCCACCGATACGTTCCGGGATCAGGAAACCGGGTCACGCTGGAACCGTAATGGGATCTGTACGGAAGGCTTGTTAAAAGGCAAAAAACTGGCCCGGATTCCGGCCTCCCAGGAATACCTGCATTCGTGGGAAACCTTCCACCCGGCCTCGTCACGGTATTTGTGAAGGGGGAATTTTGACGATTGACCATTGATGAGAGCGCTGAGATCGTCGATGGTCAATCGTCGATCGTCAATGGTCAAAATTCAATCAATGCATACTTAGGTGAAATAATGCCGTAAAGGATAGGAGCATTTGCTTCTATCCTTTTTCTTTAGGTGATGAAGAGGTTTAAACACGGAGCGAAGAACTCCGGTTGTATTTTTGAATAAATCGAACCGGCTCAATCAGCGGTTTTAAGAGCGTCTGGATTTGATTTGCCCAAAAAACCAGACATATTGCAGATAGTTTTGCACAAAACGTTTTTGAAAAATTGCAACGATAAATGAGCTTGAAATCCTCAAATAATTCTGACTCACCCACCGGTTCCTTACCAAAATCACCTACCGGAATTGCTGGATTAGATGAAATAACCGGTGGCGGAATACCCAAAGGCCGACCAACGCTGATTTGCGGAGGAACAGGCTGCGGTAAAACCTTGTTTTCCATCGAATTTGTGGTTCACGGTGCCTTGCTCTACGGCGAACCGGGGGTTTTTATGTCCTTCGAGGAAAAATCGGAAGAATTGGCGTTGAATGTGGTTTCGCTGGGGTACGATCTGGAGCAGCTTCAGCGGGATAAATTACTCAAAATGGATTACGTCCGGATCGACCGGAGCGAAATCGAGGAAACCGGTGAATACGATCTGGATGGCCTGTTTATCCGGCTGGGCTATGCCATTGATAGCATTGGGGCGAAACGGGTGGTGCTCGACACCATCGAAAACCTGTTTTCCGGCCTGCTTGATCAGGGCATTTTGCGGGCCGAACTCCGACGGCTTTTTGAGTGGCTGAAAGGAAAAAAGGTCACGACGATCATCACCGGCGAAAAAGGCGAAGGCACGTTAACCCGCAACGGTCTGGAAGAATACATTTCCGACTGCGTGATTCTGCTCGATCACCGCGTTGCGAACCAGATTTCGACCCGGCTTCTGCGCATCGTCAAATACCGGGGAACGGTCCACGGCACCAACGAATATCCCTTCCTGATCGATGAAGCCGGAATTTCCGTGTTGCCGATCACCTCGCTGACGCTGGAGCACGATGTTACCTCAGATCGGGTTTCATCGGGCATTCCGTCGATGGACAAAATGCTCGAAGGCAAAGGGTTTTTCCGGGGGAGCAGCATTCTGGTTTCCGGAACCGCCGGTACGGGAAAAACCAGTATTGCGGCCAGCTTTGTTCATGAAGCCTGCAACCAGAAAAAGCGGGCGATCTACTTTGCCTACGAAGAATCACCGCAGCAGATTATCCGGAATATGCGCTCGATCGGAATCGACCTGCAGCAGCACGTCGACAGCGGTTTGCTGCAATTTCAGGCTTCCCGGCCGTCGCTCAATGGGCTGGAAATGCACCTGCTGTCGATTCACAAAGCCGTTGAGCTGTATGATCCTCAGGTGGTTGCGCTTGATCCGATCACCAACCTGATTACGGTGGGTTCGATGAGTGAAGTGAAGTCGATGCTGATCCGGCTGATTGATTTTCTGCAATCGCGACAGATCACGGTGATGTTTACGGCGCTTTCGCTCAATACCATAGTTAATGAACAAACCGATGAAGGTGTTTCGTCGCTGGTGGACGCCTGGGTGCTGGTGCGCGAAATCGAGTCGAACGGCGAGCGAAACCGGGGCTTGTATATCATGAAATCGCGTGGGATGAAGCATTCGAACCAGGTTCGCGAATTTGTCATTACCGACGAAGGACTCAATCTGGTGGATGTTTACCTGGGTCCGGAAGGGGTGTTGACGGGTTCGGCGCGGGAAGCCCAGCAGTTGCAGGAACAGACCGGTGTCGTTCTACACCAGAACGCCATTAACCGGAAAGACCGCGAAATTGAGCGAAAACGTTTCGTGCTGGAGTCGAAGATTGCCAGCCTGAAAGAAGAGTTTGAGTCGATGCAGGACGAGTTGAATAGAACCTACGTGGAAGAGGAGTTGCGCAAAGAGGTGATGGAGAAAAACCGGGAACAATTGACACGAAACCGCCACGACGAATAATCGTCGGTTTACGGTATTCGGTTTTCGCCGGGCCGACGCGCGTTTTTGCACGGATACTGAAAACCGTATACCGTAAACTATAAATCCACTGCACCTAAATGGAAACAAAAGAGGAAAAATGGGAGTTAAGGCTTTATGTAGCCGGAAAAACCGCTAAATCCGTTACGGCTCTGACGAATTTGAAACGCTACTGCGAAGAACATTTGAAGGGAAAATACGTCATTGAAGTAATTGACTTGCTGGTGGAGCCCCAACTGGCGGAGGGTGACCAGATTCTGGCCATTCCGACGCTGGTAAAAAAAGTGCCGGAGCCGATCCGGAAAATAATCGGCGATTTGTCGAATGAAGAAAAAGTATTGGTAGGATTAAATATTCGTCCGGCAAAGAAAGCAGAATGATCGAGCCCGCAAAACTTTCGGATTTAGAGTCTGATGACAATAACGGAAAGACCTACGAACTGCGTTTGTTCGTAACCGGAGCTTCGATTAATTCCATTCGCGCCATCGCCAACCTGAAGCACATTTGTGAAAGCTATATTCCGGGGCGGTATTCCCTGGAAATCATCGATGTATATCAGCAAAAGGACCTGGCCGAAAGTGAACAAATTATTGCGTTGCCTTTATTGATTAAAAAGTTTCCCATGCCCCAGCGCAGGCTGATCGGCGATATGTCGGACACGGCAAAGGTGCTCAAAGGCCTGGGTATTTCCACAAAAAGTGAATGAATACGGCCAAAACGTATGAGCAACTGGTTCGGGAAAATGAAGCCTTGCTCCTTCAGTTGGAGGAGGCTACCGAAACCATACACGCGATCCGGACGGGCCAGGTCGATGCCCTGGTGGTGCAGGGAAAAGACGGCCACGAACTCTACAGCCTGAAAACCGCCGATCAGACCTACCGGGTTTTTATCGAAACCATGAATGAGGGCGCGGTGACGCTGAACGAGGAAGGGCTGATTCTGTACTGCAACTCGCGGTTTGCATTGATGGTCGGATTGCCGCTTTCAAAAGTCATCGCGGTTTCTTTTACCACGTTTATTCCTCCCGAATGCAGCGAAGAATACGAACGCTTGTTTGAACTGGGCTGGACCGAAAACGGGAAAGTGGAAACGTCCATTCTGAGTACTCAGGGCCTTGTGCCTTGTCAGCTTTCGGCGACGACGCTGGAACTGGACGGCGGTATTGCGATGAGCCTGATCATTACCGATCTGACCAGCCAGAAAGAAACCCAGAAGTTGCTGAAATCCAACAACCAGCGGCTGGAAGAAATGAATGTTGCCCTCGAAATCAGCAACCACGATCTGCAGCAGTTTGCGTCGGTGGCGTCCCACGATTTGCAGGAACCGCTGCGGAAAATCCAGATGTTTTCGGAAATCCTGAAAGACCGGCACCTGGCCGAGCTGCCAGCCGACAGCGTCAAATACCTGGAAAAAATCATCGACTCGTCGAACCGAATGCGGTCGATGATTATCGACATTCTGAGTTATTCGCGGCTGGCGTCGCCCCAGGATACCTACATTCTGACCGATTTGAATGAAATCGTCAGCGAAGTTCTAAAAGATTTTGAATTACGGATTCAGGACAAGAAAGCGCAGGTGCTGGTCGGTAAACTTCCCAAAATTGAAATCAATCCGGGGCAGATCCGGCAGGTTTTTCAGAATCTGATCAGCAATGCCCTTAAATTCAGTAAGGCCGATCAACCGCCGGTGATCGAAATTAACTGCACGGCCATGGGTCATCCCAACGGTCAGGCCGACGATCTGTTTTGTACGATTACCGTTTCCGATAACGGAATTGGTTTTGATGAACTGTATGCTGACAAAATTTTCTCGCTGTTTCAGCGCCTGAATACCAAAGATATTTACGAAGGCTCAGGCATTGGGCTGGCGGTAACCAAGCGGATTATCGACAAGCACAATGGCCGAATTAAGGTACAGAGTCGGGAAGGAGTAGGGTCTTCATTCATTATTAGCTTACCTTTGAGGCAAAATAATCCGTCCTGAAATGACTCTGACCCACACTAAAAAGAAAATACTTCTGGCGGAAGACGACGGCGACGACCGGGATTTTTTTGCCGACTTTTTAGGTGACCGAACCGATATCGAACTGCTGCCCAGCCTGACAACCGGCGTTGAGGTGATTGAGTACCTCGACGGAATTTCACTGCCCGAACTGCTGCCGGATATTATTATTCTGGATCAGAATATGCCCAAAATGACCGGTCTGGAAACGCTGGTTGCCATTCGGTCAGATGAGCGGTTTTCCCCGATCAATGTTGTCATTTACTCGACCTACGTGGGGGAGGAACTGGCCGTTGCCTGTCTGGAACAGGGGGGTACTTTAGTGAAGTCGAAGCCTGTTTCGAAGGGCGGTTACAACGAGATGATGGATGACATTCTGAAGGTATGCAAAAGCATATCGGTTGGTTAAACACGAAATTTCGAGATTGACTATGGCCACTCGCACTAAAACCTCCAAATCGGCCGCTGCGGCTTATAAACTTGCCAATTTACCGGTGGATGGCCGGACCCGCGTCGTAATCGAGCGGGTGACGCCCGAACTCGACGGCGGGCGGTTTCCGATCAAAGCCGTTCCGGGCGACACCATTCCCGTTGAAGCCGATATTTTTCTGGATGGTCACGACAAACTGGCCGCACGGCTGTTGGTTAAACACGCCGACGATCCGGACTGGACGGAGGTGCCGATGGTTTTTATCAATAACGACCGCTGGGGCGCGGCTTTTTCGGTCGAAAAACCGGGTCTTTATTCGTACACGTTTGAAGCCTGGGTGGATCATATCGCGTCGTGGCAGCACGAAGTGAGTCTGAAAGTGGCGGCCGGTCAGCGCATTACGAGTGAGTTGAAAGCCGGGGCGGTTTTTGCCGACGGCATGGCCGAAAAAGCCGAAGGTGACGACAAACCAACGCTGGAGTGGGTGGCTGGTCTGTTCAGGGAAGGAGCGGAAGAATACAATGAGATTCAGTATAACGAAGCGATCCGGGTGGCCCAAAGCGAGCAGTTTACGGACTTGCTCAACCGCTACCCCGAACGGCAGCATGCCAGCCGCTTCGGGCGTGAACTGATTATCGATGTCGATCGTCCGAAGGCCGGTTTTAGCACCTGGTACTGCCTGTTTCCCCGTTCGGCCTCGCAGGAACCGGGCCGGCACGGCACGTTCCGGGATGTTGAAAAACTGCTGCCGCGCATCGAAGCGATGGGCTTTGACGTGCTGTATCTGCCGCCGATTCATCCCATTGGCCAGGCATTCCGGAAAGGAAAGAACAATAATGTGATGTCGGAACCCGGCGAACCCGGCGTTCCTTACGGAATTGGTTCGGAACTCGGCGGCCACACCGCCATTCACCCCGAGCTGGGCACGCTCGACGATTTCAAACACCTGATTGCCATTGCCAAAAACCACGGGATGGAAGTGGCGATGGATCTGGCGATTCAGGTTTCACCCGATCATCCCTGGGCCAAGGATCACCCGGAATGGTTTAAAAAACGGCCCGACGGAACCATTCAGTACGCCGAAAATCCGCCCAAGAAATACCAGGATATTTACCCGGTTTATTTCGAAACCGACGACTGGCAGAGTCTCTGGATCGAAATGAAGGAAACAATGCTGACCTGGGCGTCGTGGGGCGTTCGGATTATCCGGGTCGATAATCCGCATACCAAACCGTTCCAGTTCTGGGAGTGGCTGATTTCGGAGGTGAAGAAAGTCTACCCTGATCTGATTTTCCTGGCCGAAGCGTTCACCAAACCGAAGGTGATGCAGCAACTGGCGAAGCGCGGTTTTGCCCAGTCGTATACTTATTTCACCTGGCGCAACAACAAACGCGAACTGGAGGAATATATGACCGAGCTGACGCAGACCGAAATGAAGAGCTACTACCGCCCGAATTTCTGGCCGACTACGCACGACATCAACCCCTACATTCTGCAATCGGGTCATGAACCGCAGTTCCTGATCCGGTATTTGCTGGCGGCCACGTTATCCTCCAATTACGGCATCTACGGGCCGTCGTTTGAATTGATGGAACACCTGCCGTTTCCGGGCAAGGAAGAATACATCGACTCGGAAAAATACGAAATCCGGCATTGGGACTGGAACCGCACCAACCGGCTGACGTACCTGATTGGACTCGTCAACCGCCTTCGGCGGGAAAACCCGGCCCTGCAAACCACCAATAACCTGACGTTTTGCCGCATCGACGACGACGCGCTGATGGGGTACCTGAAAGTGACCGGCAATAACCGCCTGCTGATGGTAATCAATACCGACGCGTACAACCGCCGGGCTGCCATGATCCAGGTGCCTACCTGGCAACTGGGAATCGCTGACGATCAGGAGTATACGGTGTTTGATCTGCTGACCGGTGCATACTATACCTGGAAAGGTCAGTGGAATTATGTCGAGCTGGATCCGTACCTTTTGCCGATGCACCTGCTGAAGATTGAGGTGTAGCGGACCGTTGCCTCACTAGCCAGTGCGCTCTTGATTGCTTTAGAGTTATTAAACAATAAGGTAAATACTGTAGAGAAGCGCATGATTCAGCAAGCCATTCAATATCCCGCACTGATTACACATTTGAAAGGATTCAGTAATTACACGTGGTTGCACTATTGCGATGGACGTAAATTGCTGTTAGCCAAATCTCTCGGTTATTTTGAAAAGCGGTTGCCCGGTTTTTTTCGGATTCATAAAACCGCCATGATTAATCCGCATTATGTGACGGATCTTCAGGCACCGCCGGGCCACAAAATGGCGGGGTCAATTACCTTGAAAGGGGAGATAAAATTGCCCGTCAGCCGTCGGCGTTGGCACGAAGTGGTCGACCCGATCACGATTGCCATGCTGAAAAGTCCAGCTTCTTTTCAGGCCGCTTCCGCCAGCGACCAGCCGGAGACCATTCAGCCGGTTCCGGATTCAGTTGAACCAGCTACCCATAACCGGAAACAGCCTTACAAGCACGTCTGGATCGTGATGGCGGATGAAATGAAAGCGGGACTGGTTCGGCAGTTGATCCATGAAAAATGGCCTCAGTGGTGGATTGAGTTATTCGAGACCGGCACCCGGCTGCAAAATGCCCTGCCCGCTGCGGTGGGTTCTGATTTGCCTGCCATGATCATTCTCGACGGTAGCGAAACCCGGAGTATGCTGACGCTGAAGTCGATCAAAGAAAGTCGCGACTACCGGTTCATTCCCACGCTGGTTTTGAGTTCGGCCGGGAGCCAGGATCTTTCCCAGGAGGGCTACGCATCCGGCGCTAACTCTGTCATCGTTCACCCGTCGGACCTGACCCGGTTTATTCAGGTACTGGAAAAAACATTTCGCTACTGGCTGACGATGGCTGCGGCTCCCAGTGCCTCGGCGATAAACAGGCCATTGGCGGCCTGATTTTGGCGGTTGGCTAGTACATCGACTTGTGGCTTGGCAGACTGACGGTTTCCCACCAGTATTCCTTTAAGGTCTGGAAGTACTCGACCCATTCTGTAAAATCGGCGGGTTTCACCACGTACGAGGCAACGCCCAGGTTATACGATTCGGTAATATCTTCAGAATATGCCGAATTGCTAAAAACGATAACCGGAATCTGCCCGATTTCCGGGCTTCTACTCTTAATTCCATTCAGGCAATTCCAGCCATCTTCCCGGTCGGGCAGGTACAAATCCAGCAAGATCAGTTGAGGAAGGCGGTTTCCGGTCAGGGCCGTATTGTCGAGGTAGTCAATGGCTTCCGGTTCGGTGGCTACCAGAACGGCCTCAACACCGACGAAACTCTGTTGAATCGCATTTTCTATGATTAACTGGTGGTCAAGGTTGTCTTCGATAACCAGAATCCGGGGATTCCGATTTTGATTCGGGTTTGATTTAAGGCGGGATATGCTCATACACGTGAAGTCACAATTCGTTTTTTAATTACTGATTAAGCGCGCAGCCAAATGAAAATGCACCTTGACTCCGTCTGTTTATTAACGGTTTGATTTGCTGGGCGCAACAAATTAACTGCCGATTTTGATGCCCAAACGAAAAGAAAATAATATAAATGTGTTGATTTTTAGGCAGTAAAAGTTAGCAGAATTAAAAGTAACAATATATAACTTCATTAATGATACGAATAATGATAATTCGTTTAACCGGCCCGCTACCCGGTTTTTAATTTAGTTAACAGACCTACGGCATTTTATAAATTGCTTGAGATTCACCCGATTACCAACCGGCAAAACCGGATCGAGTCCGATGGATAAATTTTAAATTCCTGTTGCCCGGTTTGAGGGTTTACTAATTGGAGGGGAAGCTGCCGGGCAGGTCCGGGGAACGGATTCGGCGGCAAGTGGTGAGCTGGCAGTATTCATCACACCCTGCCAGGAAAATGAAAACAACCAGAGATCAAGTTTAATCTAACGGAAAGAAGTATGAAAAAGGTAACGCTAATGGCAGTGGTTTGGGTAGGAATGATGGTTACCACACTGCAAACTCAGGCTCAGTCGACCAGCTCGGAAGGCAATGCCGCCAATCCGGCCATGAGTAAAAATGGTAAAATGCAGCAGCCGGAGGTTGAATCGGGCCGCGCGCGGGCCAAGGTAAGCCGGGAAGTCAGCGGATCGCGTCCGGATAGTAACCAGTTGTCCAACAAATTCGGTCGGTCCAGCAAACAAGCCGACCGGGAAGGGCGAGCCCCAAGCAATTCGGACGGTAAGGTTTCGACCAAAATGAGGCCGAAAGCCGATGCAGCAACGAAGAAGAAACGCAGCAATGGCCGCACCTTCGGCGATACCGGTTCCGAAAATTAACACCGGTTTTCGATTTTCAAGGTCATAAAACCCATTCCAGCCTGAACGTTGGAATGGGTTTTTACTATTTCTCTTTTTACTATATTTCTCCATAACCGTATGAGAATCAAGGGTATTGTTGATGCAGTTCAACACGGCGTAGACCTGTTGAAAGGGGAGGAGGCAATCGATAAAGCTTATTGCAGCCAGAACTCCTACCGGGACGAGCCCACGGCTCTGCAAGCCTTTCAAAAGGCCCGGGAAAAAGTGTTCGATGTCAACCGCTGGTCGGATCTGTCGGCGATAACGGCTGATTTCGTTCTGCACGATCAAATCGGAAATCCCAAACCGGCGGGTCGTCCGGAAGTGGGCGATTTCATCCGCGTAGAGCTGCCCGGCCCCGCACCGGCGAACTGGGTTCAGGTCATCCAGGTGGAAGATGAAGATCGGAAAGCGGGATTTATCGCCCGGCCCAGCGCCGATCCGAGGGAAAAAAACGGCCCGACGGAACACTTTTTTACTGATGATTCCACCAGTACGTTTCGGGTCTCGCTGGTTGGGCTGACGGTTTTTGGCTGTCAGCTTGGCGAAAACGAACGGGCCAACAACCAGAGCCCGGAAGCGGGCGATCGGTCGGCGATTAACACGATGATTGCGGGAACGGGCTGGCTTTTTTACCAGAAAATCCAGTGGAAAACCTTAACGGATTACCTGGTGGGAATCTAGCCGCGCGCCCGATTCATCAATTTATAATTCTAGAAATTGGCTTATTTGTCTAATCACTTTGTATACTTACGGGTAGGATTGTTTTGCCTGTAACTCACTTGATTACATGTTCGATTCAACTGCTTCCAACCTGACCAGTCAGCAATCCTGGGCGAATCTGATGCAGGATCACGACGCCATCCGGTTGCTGGAAACGACGGTTTTGCCGCCCTACCTGAATTCCTGCCGCTGGTTTGCCGGAAAAGCCCGCCAGCAAGCTTACTTTCGGGTTCAGTTTGCACACGAAATTCCGTATCGGGCTGACGCGGAAACCAGCGACCAGGCTTTTCTGGTGATTGTTGAAGTGGGTTACGCTGATGGGGAAACTGAAAGTTACCTGCTCCCGCTGTCTTTTGTGGAAAGGGCTCAGCCGGAAATTCCGCCCAAAGGGATTCTGACGACGGCTTTGTTCGACCAAAAACCGGGCCGGATCGTCGATGCCATTTACGATGAGCGGTTTCGGCGGGCGCTTTATTTTAATCTGGTCCATCAGGAAACGCTGACGCAGCAAAGCGGACAACTCCGGTTTCACCGGGGACGCGGGCTGGCGGCTGACGACATTGACGCCGAGGTGAGCAGTCGCGTGCTTCCGGTCGATTCGAGCAATTCGGCGCTGGTTTTTGGCATTTCGTCGCAGGGCGAAAAATACTTTCTGAAACTTTACCGCAAACTGTTTCAGGAAACGAATCCGGAAGTGGAACTGGTGAGTTTTCTGACGGAGAAAAGTAATTTTGACCATATTCCGGCCTACGCGGGAAGTGTGGTCTGGGAGCAGGAAACGGGGGCGGATGTAACGCTGGGCATGATGCAGCGGATGGTTGAAAACCGCCACGATAGCTGGAACCAGACGGGCGATGACCTTAACGATTTTCTGTATGCGGTTCCGAACCGCCTGTTTTCGGTAAAAGAAGAAGTATTCGAGCGCGTGGAATTGCTGGGCAGGCGAACGGGGCAGATGCACCTGGCGCTGTACAATTCTGACCCGGACGAAGCGGCTTTTGCGCCCGAACCGTTCAGCGACGAGTACCGGGAGTTCATCATTCAGCGGTTTGAAAATCTGTTGGAACGCCGGTATAACCTGCTGATCGACAATTACGTGAAGCTCGATCCGCTGGCGCAGCGTCTGGCGTGGGTCTTTATGGAAGCGAAGGAAATGATCGATGAGTTTGTTGATGATTTCAGAAACCGCCCGCTCGAATCGCTCCGGATCCGGATTCACGGGGATTATCACCTGGGGCAAGTGCTGGTAACCGGTAAAGACTTCATTATCATTGATTTCGAAGGCGAACCGGAAAGCAGTATTGCCGAACGGAAGATCAAGCACTCGCCCCTGAAAGATGTCGCCGGGATGATTCGGTCGTACCACTACGCGGTTTCTGCCAAGTTGTTTGGCAGTACCGAAACGGCGGGTATCGAGCCCGATCACCTGCAACGCGTTTCCGAACGCTGGTTCAAATTGATTCGGGATACGTATCTCGACGCATACCTGGAAACCATCGGGAGCCCACATCCGCTGTTTAAGAACAACAGCGAAGTAAATTTCCTGTTGCTGGTTTACCTGCTCGAAAAGGCGGTTTACGAACTCGGTTACGAAATCAGCTACCGACCCGCCTGGGTCAAGATTCCGCTGAAAGGAATCATGGACGTGATTCGGGAAATTGAAAAAATACGAATTGCCGATCCAACGCGGGATTCGGAACTTCCGCTGCTGCAGGTAGGCTTGTTGCAGTCGAAAAAAGAGTAAGTTTGTGGTAAACGCATCGTGGTATGGAAATAACCAGTCTGGATCAGTTGGATTTAACGCGGCAATACACCTACGCCGATTACCTGAGCTGGCGAATGCAGGAGCGGCTGGAGTTGATTCGGGGCTATATCTGGAAAATGTCACCCGCACCGAGTCGTCGGCATCAGCAGTTGGTGGGAAAATTCTTTTTGCCGTTTGGTAATTACCTGAAAGGAAAACCGTGTCAGGTTTTTATTGCTCCTTTCGATGTTCGGCTGCCGCGAACGAATAAAATCACGAATGAGTCCATTGTCACGGTCGTTCAGCCGGATTTGTGCATCATTTGCGACAGATCGAAGCTGGACGATGCCGGTTGCGTTGGGGCGCCCGATCTGGTGATTGAGGTATTGTCGAAAGGCAACACCAAAAAAGAAATGAAGGAAAAATTCAGCGCCTACGAAGAAGCTGGTGTTCGTGAATACTGGGTGGTTCTGCCGGAGTACAACAATGTATTGGTTTATACCCTGAACGAACAGGGGCAGTTTATCAGCCAACATCCTTACGATGAAAGCGATATGATTTCGCCGGCCATTTTTCCGGAATTACAGATTGATCTGCGCGAAGTTTTTGAAGAGTAAAACCGGCTCGAATCAGGTTGATTCTTCGGTAAAAAAATG
Source organism: Larkinella terrae (assembly GCF_009668025.1). Classification (GTDB taxonomy): domain Bacteria; phylum Bacteroidota; class Bacteroidia; order Cytophagales; family Spirosomataceae; genus Larkinella; species Larkinella terrae. The sequence goes on from NZ_WJXZ01000018.1 coordinate 14,834, forward strand.
CCTATATTTCACGGGCTAAACGAAATAGCTTTCCTATGGCGAAACGTACGACTAAAACCAGTCCCCAAAATTCTGACCCAAAACCGGAAACTGAGCTGGCTGCTCCGGCACCGGCGCAATCGACATCCTCGCCTGAATCGGGGCCTTACAGTCGGCTTACCGAATTTGATATTTACCTGTTCCGTGCCGGAAAGCACACGCGTCTGTACGAGAAACTGGGTTCGCACGTCGTGGAAGTAAACGGCGTTGTGGGTACCTATTTTGCCGTTTGGGCACCGTCGGCCCGCTACGTGTCCGTCATCGGGAATTTCAACGGCTGGAACAAAGGCAGTCATCCGCTGAATGTCCGCTGGGACAGTTCGGGAATCTGGGAAGGTTTTGTGCCGCACATCGGACGGGGTGAAGTTTACAAATATGCCATCACGCACGTGAACGGTCGCGAACTCGAAAAGGGCGATCCATTTGCGCTCTGGTGGGAAACGCCCCCCAAAACCGCATCCGTGGTTTGGGATACCTGGTATGAGTGGAAAGACGATTACTGGATGCGGAACCGGGGCAAATTCAATGCCCTCAACAAACCTATTTCCGTCTACGAAATTCACCTGAATTCGTGGCGTCGCGATCCCTCGGAACCCGCCCGGCAGTTGTCATACAACGAAGTGGCCGATGCGCTGGTGCCGTACATCAAGGAACTGGGCTTCACGCACGTCGAATTTATGCCCGTCATGGAGCACCCCTACGATCCGTCCTGGGGCTATCAGATCACGGGTTATTTTGCACCGACGAGCCGGTTCGGGACGCCCCAGGATTTCATGCAGATGATCGAACGGCTGCACCAGGAAAACATTGGTGTTTACCTCGACTGGGTGCCCTCGCATTTTCCCAACGATGCCCACGGGTTGTACGAGTTTGATGGCTCCCACCTGTACGAGCACCCGGACCCGCGAAAAGGTTATCATCCCGACTGGAAAAGCTATATATTTAACTACGGTCGCAACGAGGTCCGGGCGTTTCTCCTCAGCAATGCGCTGTTTTGGCTGGATCGTTTCCACGCCGACGGCTTGCGGGTCGATGCCGTAGCGTCGATGTTGTACCTGGATTATTCGCGGAATCACGGCGAATGGGAGCCCAATATTTTCGGTGGCCGGGAAAACCTGGAAGCGATTTCGCTTTTCAAGGAACTGAACGAAGCGGTTTATAAGGATTTCCCCGAAGCCCAGATGATTGCCGAGGAATCGACGGCTTTTCCGGGCGTCACGCGACCTACGTATACGGGCGGTTTAGGCTTCGGCATGAAGTGGATGATGGGCTGGATGAACGATACCCTGCGGTATTTTCAGCGCGATTCCTATTACCGTCGCTGGCACCAGGACGAGCTGACCTTCAGCACGGTCTACGCGTTTTCGGAGAACTTCATGTTGCCTTTTTCCCACGATGAAGTCGTGTACGGCAAAAAGTCGCTGATCAGCAAAATGCCGGGCGACGAGTGGCAGCGGTTTGCGAATTTGCGGTTGCTGTTTACCTACATGTTTACGCATCCCGGTACTAAACTGCTGTTCATGGGCAGCGAATTCGGGCAAACGTCGGAGTGGAAATTCGACGGCAGTCTCGACTGGCACCTGCTCGATTATGCGCCCCACCAGGGCATGAAAGAATGTATGAAAGCGCTAAACCGCCTGTATCGCAGCGAACCGGCGCTTTATGAACAGAGTTTTGTGGCCGAAGGGTTTGAATGGATCGACACGATGGACCGCGAAAACAGCACCATTGTTTACGCCCGGAAAGGTACCCGGACGAAAGAACAGATTGTGGTTGTGCTGAACATGACGCCCGTTCCCCGTACCGATTACCGCATTGGCGTACCGGTTTCCGGGACCTGGCTTGAGCTGTTCAACAGCGATGACCGGGCGTTTTTTGGCAGCGGTTTAACAAATTCTGAACCAATCGTTTCACAGCCGCAGGAGTGGCACGGACGTTCGGCTTCCGTTGTGCTGACGATTCCGCCCCTGGCAGCGGTGGTTTTGAAATACCAGAATAACTGATTCAAAATGCTCCGGAAGGAGCATTTTGAATGCCGAATGTAAAATGATGAACACCGAATGGAAAAGTGAAAGGCTGGGATCGGCGCAACCACTTTTACATTCGGTGTTCATCATTTTACATTTATCATTAATCCATTCACGTTTCCATCACCAGCAAAATAGCATCGTTGGAAAGGGCTTCGAACTCCAGCTCATCCAGATTCCACAAGGCGAGGCCGTCGCGGGGGTGCAAAAGCCGCCCCTGAACTTCAAAAGCGCCTTCGATCACGAAAACGAACAGGCGGTTTTGAGGATTGCTGAGCGTATAAATACCGTACTGCCGACCGCCGTATTTTCCGATGAAACCTAGGCGATTGTGATTAGGTGACGAAAAAAGCGGAATCAACCGGTTTTTATTCGCCAGATCAAACGTCGTGAGCGGAAAATGGGAAGTGCTATCGGCGGCCGATGGATTCACCTTCAGGCCGATCTGTAAATAATTAACCGCTTCGGAATCATACGGATTTCCGATCCGGTATTCCTGATCCGCAAAAACCGTCAAGTGAAATACGTCACCGGACCCCAGAAAAACGCTTTCGCCGAGTCCATCCACCAGTTCGATACCGCCAACGACCGGGATCAGGAGAATTTCCGTTGGCTCCTCAACCTGGATGGTGTGGTTTTTTCCCGCCAGTAAAGTGTTGTCATTAAAAACCGTCAGACCGCCAAACGAACCGCGGCTATCGTGTTGGTAACTGCCAAAATTAAACGTGTGAAAACTGCGGAAACCGGCGGTTTGCGTCATTCCCCGTTGTTCGGCAAGGTAAATTTGGGCTTCCGTTTGGGCAAGCATATTCATCGGTTTTGCGTTTTATTCGACCTTCCCGGGAAAAGATATATGTGAAATACTTAAAAACGGAACCAGCGGAATTAGATCGGTTTCAAGTCCCTGTCCCGCAGCCAGTTGTGTCGTTTGATCACCATACACAATCAGCAGATTAGTACCAATGGTGTCGAGCCAGGTTAGTGGTTCGCTGTAAAAGTAAATGGCGATTTTATGCTGACTTTTATCCTGAATATGGGAGTCGATAATTTCAAACTTAAAGTTCTTGAAGGGCAGGCATAATTTACCAAACTGGTTGGTCACATCCGGGACCTGATCATTGAGTTGTCGAATGTAACCAATCGCGGCCGTGCTGGTCAGGAAGTGGAGTTGCTCGGCGCGGGGGAGGTTCTCCCGCAAAAGCCGGAAAGTTGGGTATTTACTTTCCGGGTCCAGTCGCTGCGCCTGCATGTAGAATTCAAGATGCGTGTCGTTGAACACCATCTGATCCCAGGGTTTCTGCGACGACGCATCGATGATTTTACGATAACACAATTTGATAATGCCTTTACTACGCATTGGTTCCAACGCTTACGCTTCAACGACCATGTTCCAGGTCAATACATAACCAGCTGACGTACTTCCCGTTATGGTAGACAGGTTGGTAGTAACGCCGTCGCTGAACACATTATCCCGGGCATTGGTGGTGTCGGCCTGGCCGTGGCTGGCATAAACTCCCTGCGCAAAAACCACCTTGCTGATGTCTTCCGGAAAAGCAATCTGCGAAATTTTCAGCGACTTGCCGGCCGAATTGTAAACGTGAACGTGGATATGAACCGCGCGACCCGAGTACCAGCCGGGATAGATACTGGTGAAGGTAACCAGTCCGTTGGCGTCGGTCGTCTGCCGACCGCGCAGGAAGTGGACGCTCTGGTAGTTGGTCGACTGCATGCCGGTGCCGCCGTATTCGGAGTAATTTCCGCCCGCATCGCAGTGCCAGATGTCGACCAGGGCGCCCGATAATGCCCCGCAACTGTTGTTTTTGTTTTGAACGGTAATTTTAACGGTAAGTTGTGTGCCCTGCCGATCGGACCGAATGTCCGTCGCAACCAGGCTAGCCGGAGTTTTGGTCGGGAAAGGGCCGTCGGTTTCGTCCGAAGTGGTCGTGCAACTGCCGGAAGTTGTACCGGTCGTCGTTCCTGTACTGGTCGTTGAATCAGGTACAACGGCATCGTCGGTATTACAGGCGCCTACCATCGGTGAAATGGCCGCGATTCCCAGGGCCGAAAAAGTTCGTTTCAAAAATTCTTTACGCTCCATTTTGCTATAGGTGGTTGATTAACAGGACTCACGGATTTGAATCCGTTTCCTTTCTATATCGTCGAAAGGAATCGTTTCGTTGCATCCGGGTTGATTTTGTAGGTAAACATTCTAAATCTGTCGGTGAATGGGTTTCAAATGACTACATCGCGTTCTGTTAACCGGTAAAAACCGGTAGGCGGAAGACCAAACGACGAATGAATGACCCGGAGTGGTGCAGACGCGATAAAAAAGGTTGAATTAAGCCCGGAAAATTCATACTTTGAGCGCGGTTATTAATCCGCTAATTGACAACAATCCCCGAAATCCCTTCCCTGAGTCGATGAGAAATACGTTCCTATTGCTATTTTTCTGTGCAGCAGCCTTTCTATCCCCAAACAGTCAGGCCCAGCAAAAACCCAACATTATTCTGATCTATGCGGATGATTTAGGATATGGCGATCTGAGTTGTTACGGAGCTACGAAGGTAAAAACACCGAACATCGACCGGGTTGCGGCCGAAGGGCTGCGGTTTACCAATGCGCATGCTACCTCCGCGACCTGCACACCGTCCCGGTATTCGATGCTGACGGGACAGTATGCCTGGCGAAAAACCGGGACGGGAATTGCCCCCGGCGACGCGGCTTTGCTGATTCCAACCAATCGAATCACCTTGCCCGGAATGCTCCAGAAAGCCGGGTACCAGTCCGGTGTGGTGGGCAAATGGCACCTGGGGTTAGGGCCAAAAGGCGGTCCCGACTGGAATGCTGACATTAAACCCGGGCCGCTGGAAATCGGTTTCAATTATTCGTTTCTGCTTCCGGCCACGGGCGACCGGGTTCCCTGCGTGTATGTCGAAAACCACCGTATTGTTGGCCTAAACCCCGGCGATCCGGTTCAGGTGAGTTACGGCGAACCGATCGGAACCGAACCGACCGGGAAAGCCAATCCGGAATTGCTGAAAATGAAGTATTCCCACGGACATGATCAAACCATCATCAACGGTGTTAGCCGGATCGGTTACATGAGCGGAGGAAAATCGGCGCGCTGGGTCGACGAAGAAATGGCCGACGTGTTGACCGGGAAAGTAAACCAGTTTATCGAAACCAATCAAAAAAAGCCCTTTTTTCTCTATTTTTCAACGCACGATATTCATGTTCCCCGGATGCCGCATTCCCGTTTTGTGGGAAAAAGCGAAATGGGTCCACGGGGTGACGCCATTCTGCAACTGGACTGGTGTGTGGGTGAAGTCATGAAAACCGTGGAGCGGCTTGGTCTGAAAAACAACACGATTATCCTGATCAGCAGCGACAACGGACCCGTTGTGGACGATGGTTACCAGGATGATGCCGTGGCAAAATTGGGTGGACATAAACCAGCGGGGCCGTTGCGGGGGGGAAAATACAGCGCATTCGATGCCGGAACCCGGGTACCGTTCATTGTTCGGTGGCCGGGAAAAGTGAAGCCTGGAACTTCCGATGCGTTGCTGAGTCAGGTGGATTTGCTGGCATCACTGGCGGTTTTAACGGGACAGAAACTGGCTAAGATCGATGCCACCGACAGCTTCAATACCCTCGACGCGCTGCTGGGAAAAGACAAAAAAGGACGGGATTATGTCATCGAACAAGCCCTGAACAATACGCTGTCGGTCGTGAAAGGCAACTGGAAATACATTGAACCGAGCAACGGACCTGCCGTGCAAAAAAACACCAATACCGAACTAGGAAATAACGCGCAACCGCAGTTGTATAATTTAGAAAGTGATCTGGGTGAAACCAGAAACGTGGCCGAACAGAATCCGCAGGTGATTGCTGAATTGGCGGATTTGCTGAAATCGGAGAAGCAAAAAGAGCTGAAATAAACCGAATTTATGGCTTACCGGAATGGACGATTTGCCCCTCTTTAATCACCACTTCTACGTCAAAAAGTGAAGCGGAAAAGTTGTTTTCCAGATCGCCTTTAAAAACCGTCAGGTCAGCTTTCATTCCTTTTTTATAACACCGGTTTTGTTTGAAATACCGAGTGCTTTAGCCGCATTATACGTAGCGAGGAATAAGGAGGAATAAAAAAGCAACTAAAAAGTGCATGAATGTACTGGGTGTGGAATTTAAAATGATGGACGATGACGCCCGCACTGTTTAGTGCGTCAGGCTCTTCATCGTCCATCAATCCGTTAACGAAGTCCGCGGACAAACCGGCGGATCGAGTCACGGTAAACTTGTTCGGAGAGTTCCAGCGGCTGCTGCTCGCGGAGCATCATGGCGAGCGTAATCATGCCGTGCGACAGTGACCACCATTCGAAATAAAGCTTCTGAATGCTTTCTTTCGACTTCGGAATAAAGGAGAAAATGATCTCCCGGATGGTGTTGCTAAGGTCTTCAACGGCGACTGAATTGCAAACCGGAATGGTACAATACGCGCCGTTCAGGTTGTACATAACCTGGTAAATTTCGGGTTGCTCGACGGCAAATTGCCATTGGGCAATGGACATCTCAAAAAGCCTTTTTTCGGGGTCCCGGTAAACTTTTTTGATGCGTTCGTATTCTTGTTTCAAATGGCGAAATCCTTCATTTCGGATTTCGTCGAGCAGTATATCTTTGCTATCAAAATATTCGTAGACGATCGGTGCACTATATTCAATGGCATCGGCAATTTTGCGGATCGACACGGCTTGCCAACCTTCCCGGCGAGCGATGTCCTTAGCGGTCAAAACAATTCCGACGCGGGTTTGCTCCCGGCTGCGTTGCTTGCGCTCAAGTGTCTCCATTCAGCTTACATCAAGTTAACAGTGTTAAATTGGCGTTAAGCTACGCATTAGAAACCAAACCGTCTAATAAAATTGCAATTATTCTTCAAATTATTCAATACTTGCAATGAATAGTCTAGTTAATCCGTTTGATACCAGAAGTTTATTCGATCAGATCTATCCCCAATCTAAGTCATTCACTTTTTCGGGCGATGAGCAGGAGCCGTTCGTCGCCAAGTTGAAAATCCGAACCATCCAGATTACCAAACTGTTCCGTAACGATCAGTCCGGTTTTTTGAAAAAGACGATGCAGTTCGGCAACCGTGTAAATGTAATGCCGGGAGGTGCGGTGCTCGGTCTGGCCATTCCGCAAGTACGTCAGGTGGGCCGTCACGCAGCTCGCGCGGGCATCGTATTCGTTTTCCATCAGAAAAGTAATATCGCCGATCTGCATCCAGCTTCGTTCCTGAAAATCAGGCAAAACGCTCTCGGCAATCATGGCGGTGTCGGCCACAAAATACCCGCCCGGCGTCAGACTGCCGGCAATTTTTTCCAGAAAAACCGCCATCTGATCGTGGGGAAAAAAGCTGAAACTGTTGCCCATGCAATAGGCACCCTGAAAACCGCTTGCGAGCGGAACGGTTAAAAAATCACCCGCCAGTGCTTCGATGGACAGTTTTTCACGTTGAGCGGTTTTTTGGAGTTGGAGAATCGATTCGGTTGAAATATCGACGCCGGTTACTGAATAGCCCAACCGGGCCAGCTCGATCGCATGCCGACCGTATCCGCAGAAAACATCCAGAACCCGCTGGCCCGGTTGCAACGCCAGGACGTCATTCAGGAAATCGGCTTCCAGTTCGGTTTGCTCGTCGGTCTGGGCGGCTTTCCAGGCTTCCTGCACCAAACCGCTGAAAAAATTATCGTACCAAGGCATGAGGGAATGATGAATTATGTAATGATGAGTTATGAATTGTTGATGCGTTTCATTCATCGTTTATCATACATAATCCATCATTCTTTTGAGCTTTTCGACAAATAAACGTAATTCGCGGAGAATAATTCTTAAATCCATCTATGCAAACATACTGGGGTATCGATCTGGGCGGTACCAAAATTGAAGGAGTTGTGCTGTCGGCACCTTCGCCCGACGCCGTTGTGGTTCGCAAACGCATCGATACCGAAGCGGATAAAGGCTATCACCACATTGTCAATCAAATTGCCAGCCTTGTTGATTTACTGAAAGCTGAAACCGGTTACCAGCCCGACCACATTGGTTTTGGTACACCCGGCACCTTCGATCCCGCCCGGCATGTCATGAAAGGCTGCAATACGACCTGTCTGAACGGAATGCCGCTGCCGCAGGAACTGGAGAAAGTTTTGGGCGTGCCGGTAACCATCGCGAACGATGCCAACTGTTTTGCACTGGCCGAGGCCACGCTGGGGGCCGTGCCGGAAGTTGTTCCGGATTACCGGGCGGTTTTTGGTGTAATCATGGGAACCGGCGTTGGCGGAGGAGTGGTTTTTCGCGGAAAAGACGGCCAGCCTTTTGTGCAGAACGGTTTGCAGGGGATTGGTGGCGAGTGGGGGCACATTGTCCTCGAAGAAAACGGCTATCCGTGTTACTGCGGCAAGCGGGGGTGCAACGAACAGGTTTTCTCCGGCCCGGCCCTTCAGCGGTATTACAGCGACATCAGCGGTGAAAAGCGGAAACTGAAAGAGATTGTCGAGCGTCACTTCGCCGGAATTGACCCGCACGCGACCCAAACCATCGACCGGCTGCTGGAAAACTTCGGCAAGGCGATTTCGGTGATTATCAACGTTCTGGACCCGGACGCCATTGTGTTGGGCGGGGGAGTGGGCAACATTGATCTGTTGTATACCGAAGGTGTTGAGCGCGCCAAAAAATACGTTTTCAACGAAGGTCGGCTGAGCACGCACTTCCTCAAGCCCAAACTTGGCGACAGTGCCGGAGTTTTCGGGGCCGCTATGCTGTAGGTAATTGGTGTTTACATGGTTGATGATTAAGTACTGGGCTTACTGACAAAAATTGATGAAAAGGTGTGGATAGATATTTCATTTGGGTTAGACTGCTTAGTGGTCACGTTTATTGACACACATTAAACTTATCCATTTCGCGAGGGTCAATCCAGTCTGTTATATCTATTCTCCACACCCGAACGGGAGAGCTCATTGTAAACTGACTAACATTTCTCAATTTTTTCAAATCATACAATTCCTTCACTTTCACCTGGACTCGTTCACCGCCGTTTGAGATCGACTCAATGGTCACGCGGATCAGGGTTTTACCTTCTGTTCCTTTGATGCGTTCTCCTTTTTCGTCCGTTGAATAAGACTCGGCTTCCCAGCATAAATTGTCGCCAATCACCCATTTCGAAACAACTAATCGGCGGGCTTCTTCTTTGGCCAGTGCTTCTTTGGCGGCTTCGTCTATTCGACTAATTCGATTTTGCAAGGCTTTTCTAAGATCGGTGAGCGGATTACTGGTCGCTATTTCGCGGTGAACTTTGCCAGCCTCTTCATACCAGGCATCCAGACGTGGTTTGAACCGTTCGGCAGCTTCTTTAGCGGCCAGGTAATCGGAATTGTATTTCGCGGAGAAATACAGGTCGTGAATCGCATCAAGTCCTTTGCTAACATCCCGGTATTCCCGTACAATAGCTACGTGTTTGCCCTTCGGGAAAAAGGTCATGTATTTTTCCCATGAACCATTCTTATTCCAAATATGCGTTTTTCCATCTCTGACGTCGTAGTAGGCTTCTTCTTCGCCCCGTTCCCGCACCTCTTCAGCATACCGGCCATTGGGGTAGGCGGTTAGGTAGGTATCCCAGTAATAGTTGGGGTTATTCCTGAATTTTCGATAAACCGAATCTTCTTTGGCCTGGGCCAAACGGATGATTTCTTCTTCTCTGGCTCGTTTTTGAGCTTCCGCCCGATCAACTATTGCTTTTTCTTCGGCTTCGTAAGCCGCCAGGTTATTTTGAGGAATCAGGAAGTATCCGTACGTATCCTGACCATATCTCACAAATTTCTGGTTTTGCTTCCGGTTGTAGTCTGAAAGCCAGTTGTTAAAATTTGCGGGCGTAACCTGCTCCGTTCTTGGCGGCTTTTTCTTACGAACAAGTGCATAAATGCCGTACAATCCTCCTACGTAAAGCCCCGCTAGTGCCAGTGATTTCGCATTGCCAACACGTTGCTCATTGGTGTACGGATTGCCATTTTTATCTTCTTTGGATGCATAGCCTAATCCGCCAAAGAGAAGGCTGCATCCCGCCGTAATTCCGAGATAAGATCCTACTCTTCCACCTTTCTTGGTTACCTGATAAGAAGGTTGAATGCGTTGGGCTCCGTGGTGCGAGGTTTGCACCACCTGCCCCATTGGAATGCGAACGGTGCAGGCCTGAACTAAAATGATGGAAGCGATCAGTAGGAGGAGACCAGAATTGAAAGAAGCTACTTTAAACAGCATGACGTGATAGGGCTTGGCAATGGTTGTTTCCAACCTGTGTTCTACCCTTAAATTTGGCTAATAACTGGAAATTTGGATTTGGTAACTTTACGAGTGCAAGAGCTTTCTTTATGAAGCGAGGGGTTTCCCTAACGAAACCATTTTAGGTCTTTTAAATGAAGCTTTAAACCGCACTCCATTTTTACGAATCCTCCATGTTTTGGAACGGTAATAGCTCCGAGTTTCAGGTATAAAACAAAAAGAGCGAACCGGCCGGTTCGCTCTTTTTGGGACTGGATAGATGTGGAATCTGTTTTTACCGCTGGCGGTTATTTCCACCCTGTTGACCTCCGCCGTCGCCACCGTCTTTCACGTCGTCGTTATTAACCGATTTTTTCCGGCGTTGGGGTTGGTCGAAGCTCATTTTACCGATCCGGTAGCTGAACGTCAACCGCACACCCCGGTTGTAAAAGTAGTTGATGCTGCTCTGCTGGAAAGTGGGGGAGGTCAGTTCGGTTTGCATTTTAAACCGGTTGGCCAGGAAGTTTTCACCCGCCAGTCCGAGGCTGCCTCGGGTCTGTCCTTTATCGTCTTTGAAGTCCTTCTTGATACCCAGCGAATAAAAGGCAAAACCGGTCTGATAGCCCTGCAGTTGCACATTCCGGCCCTGCATGAACCCAAAACCCTGAATACCCCAACCCTTTTTCATGGATAGGTTGGTGAATAACCGCCCGGTCATTACCCAGCCCGAATTGCTTGCATTCAGAGTCGGCGACGGGCTGTTGTTGGTGATGTAGGAATGGTAGGCATCAAAACCGCCACCCACCTGCCATTTTGAGGTTACGCTGACGTTTCCGAAAACGTTGGCGCCGTAGTTTTCTTTGTGACCGATATTCTGGTACGTCGTCGTGATCACGCCTTCCTGACTCGTCGTTCGCACGCTTTCAATCGAGTTGTCCGTGCGACGGGCAAAAAGCGAAACGTTCAGGTATGTTTTCTTGATGCTGGCGCTGGTGCTCAGTTCCACGTTATCCGTTAGTTCGGGTGCCAGATACGGGTTTCCGAAGGTGATGTTCTGCGGGTTAGCTGCGTTCACGTTCGGATTCAGGAACTGGATACCGGGCCGCTGCAAACGCCGGTTATACGCCAGTTTCACGATTTTGCCACCTTTCAGCGATTTCGAAATGTTGATGCTCGGAACCAGGTTTCCGTAGTTCGGAATATCGATGGTTTGGCCCGGCGTTTCCGATCGGAAATTGGCATCGATCATTGTGTATTCGTACCGCGCACCGGCTTTGATCGTATACTTGGTTTTTGTGGTGTACGTATACGACACGTACGAAGCGGCAACGTTCTGGTTGTAGTCCAGACCGTTGTTCGGGCGCAGCGGGTTCTGGCCGTATTCGCCAGTCGGGCCGGTCGAGATGAAGTATTTATAGTCACTGTCTACCTGCCGGAAAATTCCTTTTCCCCCAAATTCGATCTGTTGATTGGTTTTAATCGGCGTCTGGTAGTCGATCTGAATGGTCGATTCCTGGTTGTAGCTCAGGTTGTCGTTGCGGTCGCGGCCCGTGATGATGGCGGTGTTGCCAAACAATTCGGCTTCGTAATCATTCGTCCGGTTGTTGCGGCTGAACTGCGTCAGAATGCTGAGTTCCTGCTGCGGTTTTTTAAACGTCCGGGTGTAATCGACATTCAGGTCGACCGTTCCTGACAGGTTTTTCATATCGACATCCCGGCGCGAGGTTTGCCCCGGAATCAATCCGCCCGGGAACAGGAGCGTTGTCAGATTCTGCGACGTTTTTCCGTTCTGTGCGCCATACCGCAACGTTGCCGTAAGACTCTGGTTTTTAGCAATATCGTAATCGAAGCCCAGTTGGTAGTTTCCGAAAATAAATTGATTCTTCGAATCGCTCGCCTGGCGGGTTTCGGTCGTGACGCCGTCCACAAAACTGCGCTGGATATTTTCCGACTTGCCAATCAGGTTGTAATTCGCCCGACCAAAACCGCCCAGCGAAAAGCCCATTTTTCCGGCGCGGTAGTTTCCGTTTAACCCAAGATTGGAACCCCGGTTCCCGACACCCGCATCGACATTCAGCGTTAGACCCTGCAGCGTATTTTTCTTGGTAATGATGTTGATAATGCCGGCCGAACCTTCCGCATCGTATTTGGCCGACGGCGAGGTAATGACCTCCACCGATTTGATCATGTCGGCCGGAATCTGCTTCAGGGCGTCAGCCACGCTGGCGGCCACAATCGTCGACGGTTTGTTGTTGATCAAAACCCGGACGTTGCTGCTGCCCCGCAGCGACACATTGCCGTCGAGATCGACTGACAGCATCGGCACTTTCCGCATCACTTCGGCGGCATCACCGCCTTTATTCGTCACATCCTTATCGGCATTGTAAACGAGACGGTCCACTTTTTCTTCAATCACCGCAGCCTGACCGACCACGTTGACTTCCTTCAGCGTCCGCACATCCGGGGCCAGCAAGACATTGCCGACGTTAATGTCCGTGCCGCGTTCGATTTTCAGCTTACCGGTTTCTTTGTTTTTGTAACCCATGAAAGACGCCTGCAAGCGGTATTCGCCCGGCAGCAGCTTGGTCAATGAAAACTTGCCTTTTTCGTCGCTGGTAGTGCCGTCGACGGGCTTGCCGGTTTGCATGCTGAGCAGGGCAATGGTAGCAAATTCAACGGGTTTGTTGGTCGTGGAGTCAACCAGAACGCCGGAGATTTTTCCGTTCCCGCGCGGAGCTTCGGGATTGACGGTTCCGGGAATAACGGTTGCCGGACGGGCACCCCCCTGGGGCGGACCCGCAGGAGGTTGAGCAAACGAAAGTGTGGAACAAAGAATAGTAATAAAAAGTATTAACTTTTTCATAATTTTAATATAATATTGAGTAGGATGCTGAATCTGACCAATTAAATAGAACTATACAAAGATACCGTTAACTTCAGTCAATAAGACAACCCGGTTGACTACAGTTCTTTTAAATCGGTGGAACGGCAAAATCAGAGCCGCAGGTGGTATAGGAAATGGATGAACGGATTGCAATCGATTAATTAAAAAGTACACCCAAATGTACGGCAGTAGGATTGCTTCAGCACCTGAAATTCGACGAGTGGCGGTTTTTAGGGGATGAACACGAGGTATTTTGGGGCAGGGCAAAATCGCGTTCTGAGCGGTTTGTTTGAGCGGTTTTTAAGCCGGATGAGTGGGAAAGAAACCGCTAGGCAGTCGTGTCCAATTGCTCCAGTTCCTGGATGTGTTCCCGCAGATCATTCCCGATTCGGTCTTCAAAAAGATTGAAAATCCAGCGGGCAGCCGCATAAAGTATCACGATCATTACCGCCTGAAAGCTCAGAAAAAAACTGATTTTGGTCAAACTGTACGCTTCCAGTTTCCGGGTCACCATCGAAACCGCAAACAGAAAACCGGATAACATGCAGAGAAGCCAGACGCGCGATAAAGTAGCCTCCGCCTTTTCGTGCCACCGGAGAACTGTCGTCAGGCTGTCCCGGAGATTCCGGCGGCTCAGGTTGACCCGGCGCAAATTGCGGGAAGTTGTCACAACAACCGTCAGGGCAATAACCGCCAGCAAAATATACAACCCGGACGGCAGGTAAAAATACCAGTCGGGGTAATCGAACGCATTGCCGATGATGGCCGCCGAAAAGAAAACGATCACGGAACTCATGATAAAACCCGCCAGCCGCAGCTTTCGCTCCAGTTTTGCCAGTGTGCCATTCGATCGGTCTTTGATCATCAGGAAAATCAGTTGTTCGCTCAGTTTCTGACTGTTGCTCAATTTCTCATCATAAGCCTTCCAGGTTGATTTTAATTCTTCCAGATTCATGTTGTTGGTAGTTAATGGGTTGTAGCTTTAATTAGCTTCTCTAATTTCAGTTTGATGCGGTTTAGCTTGACACCCACGTTGGACTTGGAGATGCCTAGAATAGTTGCCATTTCGTCGTAACTTCGGTCGTCCAGGTAGAGGGTAATAACGGCTTTTTCAACGGGCGAAAGCTGACCGATGGCCGTGTAGAGCTGCGTTCTTTCTTCTTCGAAATGGTCGTCTTTTAAATCCGGAATTTGCAACTCACTGGTTGAGAATGCGATCGGTTGCGGTTTTTGCGTCCTTTTCCGAAAATTGGAAATGGCGGTATTGAGCGCAATCCGGTACATCCAGGTCGTTATTGCCGATTCGTTTTTAAAAGCCGGGAACGCTTTCCAGAGTTGCAGAACAATCTCCTGAAAAAGATCTTTCCGGTCTTCCGGTTCCTGGCAATACAGCGAACAGACTTTGTAGAGAATGCCGGGGTGACGATTGAGTAAAATGACAAATTCCTTTTCCATTTCGGAGTGTTGAACTTTCACGATGTTAGTCGCGGGAAAGCGGCATTTATTACAAATCCGGCGAAAAAAGAGAATAAAAACCAAAACCGGAAGCCGTGGTTTACTAAGAATCAACCTGGTAACCAATGAAAAACGAGCGGGAAAAGTTTGATTACAGTCTTAATTACAAAGCCTTGGATTTGCGGAAACAGCCTGAATTGTATCGCGTTGGAAAAGGCGAGCAGGGCGTTTTGTTGGTCGAACCGTATAAATCGGAAATTCTGCCGCACTGGCGGTTTAAGACTCCCGACATTGCCCGCGAATCGTCGGAGAAGATTTACGAACTATTTCTGGATTACAAAAAGAACGCTGATTTTGTCGGGATGGACATGGCGCGGAAATTCCTGCAAATGGGCGTGACGCGCTCCCGGCGGTATGCCAATCACCGAACCGGTCAGAAATACGATGGCCCGGTTCCCGACGATAAAAAAGGCCGCAGCGGAAGCCACGGCCGAGATACTTTACCCCTCGACACCGATCCGGTTAAAGCCGAAAGTGCCGCCATTTTCCGCGAAAAATACCTCCTTGCCCGTGAAGACGCAGATTACAAACGGATGCAGAAGGAATGGCAGGAGAAGTTTGGTTAACTTAATGATGAATTAGGAATGATGAACGATGAATTGATGCGTCAGCCCGTTCATCGTTCGTCATTCCTAATTCATCATTCATTTTTTACTTTCCCTGCGCTTCAACCACCGCGATGGCGACCATGTTAACGATTTCGCGTTCGGAGCTACCGAGTTGCAGGACGTGCACCGGTTTTCGCAGACCCAGCAGAATGGGCCCAATCGCGTCGAAACCAGCGGATTCCGTCATGAGGTTGTAGGCAATGTTCGAGGCTGCCAGATTCGGGAAAATAAGGGTGTTGGCGCCTTCCTCCACCAGTTTGCTGAACGGGTGATTGAGCTTCAGCAGGTCGGTATTGAAAGCCAGGTGGGCCTGAATTTCCCCATCCACGATCATTTCCGGGTGTTTGCGCTGCAAAATTTCGACGGCCTGGTTCATCTTTTGCGCATCGTCGCCTTTCGCACTGCCGAAGTTGGAATACGAAACCAGCGCAATTCGGGGCTTGATGTTAAACCGTTCGACGGCTTTGGCCGTCAGTTCCGTGATTTCGACAATTTCGTCGACTGTCGGGTTAAAATTGACGGTCGTATCGGAGAAGAACAAGGGGCCGCGTTTGGTCAGCAGAATGTACATCCCGGCCACTTTTTTCACCCCGGCTTCTTTGCCCATTACTTGCAGGGCCGGCCGAATTGTGTCGGGATAATTGCGCGTCAGACCTGAAATAACGGCGTCGGCTTCGCCCGCTTCCACCATCATCACTCCGAAATAATTCCGGAAATACATTTGCTTCTTCGCTTCTGTCGCGGTGACGCCCTTGCGTTTGCGCTTTTCGTAATACAGTTCGCTGAATTTCTGAATCAGTTCTTCCTGTTCCGGAGCGCGGGGGTCGAGAATCGGAATATTGGCCAGATCCAGGTTATTTTCGGTAATCAGCGCCCGAATGCGATCCACCTGACCCAGCAGGATTGGGAATGCAATTCCTTCATCCCGAACCTGTTGAGCGGCTTTTAAAACTTTCAGGTTTTCGGCATCCGCAAAAACGACGCGCTTTGGATTGGATTTGGCCTTGTTCAGAATGACCCGCGAAATCTGATTGTCCTGGCCCAGTCGTCGGGCCAATTGCTGCTCGTAGGCGTCCCAGTCTTCGATCGGATGTTTGGCAACGCCCGAATCCATAGCTGCCTGGGCCACGGCCGGGGCCACGGTCGTCAGCAGACGCGGATCGACCGGTTTTGGAATGATGTATTTCCGGCCAAACATCAAATTGGATTCGCCATAAGCCAGATTGACCAGATCGGGTACGGATTTCTTCGCCAGATCGGCCAGCGCGTGTACGGCGGCCAGTTTCATGGCTTCGTTGATTTCGGTGGCCCGAACGTCCAGCGCTCCCCGGAAAATGAACGGAAAGCCGAGTACGTTGTTGACCTGATTGGGATAATCGGAACGCCCTGTTGCCATGATAATATCCGGTCGGGCCTCAATGGCGTCGGGATACGCGATTTCGGGCGTGGGATTGGCCATCGCAAAAACGATCGCGTCTTTCGCCATCGAGCGCACCATGTCCTGCGTTACCACATTTCCTTTTGATAAACCGATAAAGACATCTGCGCCGACCATCGCTTCCTCCAGCGTATGTAAATCGCGGGAGGTAATGAACTGGCTTTTGCGCTCATCGAGGTCGTTTCGATCGGGGCGGATAACGCCTTTGCTGTCGCACATGACGAAATTTTCGACTTTCGCACCCAGTGCAATGTACAGTTTCGAGCACGAAATGGCCGACGCGCCCGCGCCGTTGACCACAATTTTGACGTCCTCAATATTTTTACCGATGATCTCCAGCGCGTTCAGCAAGGCGGCCGCCGAGATGATGGCGGTTCCGTGCTGGTCGTCGTGCATGACGGGAATATTGAGCTCTTTTTTGAGTCGTTCTTCAATCTCGAAACATTCCGGCGCTTTGATGTCTTCCAGATTGACGCCACCGAAGGTCGGTTCCAGAATTTTAACGGTGCGGACAAATTCGTCAACGTTTTTCGTATTGAGTTCAATGTCAAAGACATCGATGTCGGCGTAAATCTTAAAAAGCAACCCTTTGCCTTCCATGACCGGTTTTCCGGCTTCGGGGCCAATGTCGCCCAGGCCCAAAACCGCACTTCCATTGCTGATAACCGCCACCAGGTTTCCTTTAGCGGTATATTTGTAAACGTCCTCGCTATTTTCGGCAATGGCCAGACAGGGCTCGGCCACACCCGGAGAATAGGCCAGGGTCAGGTCACGTTGCGTGCTATATTCTTTGGTCGGTATAACTTCGATTTTACCCGGACGTCCCTTGGCATGATATTCAAGGGCATCTTCCCGGCGGATTTTCTTCTCCATAAAGCAATGTGTCAGGGGTGTACTGTGGAATAAAGATGGTGGAACATTCGATGCGGTTTCGGATTCCAGCCGCATTTTTATTTTTTTTTAGCGGATGAACCGGGTCGCTAAGGTAAGGAAAAAAGTAGCTTTCAAAGCCTTTTAAAATAAGATGACCCGCCAATAATAGCGGGTCACCAGGTATTCAGAGAAGGTAGTAGATTTAGATCAAATTAAGAACAGAGTTTTTAGAGTTGGACTTTACCTACGGACGCTTTTGGCAGGGTGGTTTTAGCGATAGTCTGCTCATTTAGTATTCCACGTTCCTCCATCAGCATTTTAACCGGGTTGATTTTGGGTAACATCTGATCGTATTGAAATCTCCAGAAAGACATTGCAACGATCAGGAGTGAAAGAACCGACAACTGGATAATCTGCCAGCGCGACAACTTTAATGTCGGCCATTCACGGGTTCGGGTTAAGTGATTCATCGACGATACGGTACGGTTTAAAAGATACTTATTGTACTATTACTAGAATCTTCATTTTAGGTCAGCTTGAATAATCCAAAAATAAACAAATTGTTAAATAATTACAAAATTTCTGTAAAAATTAATAAAAAAAGATCCGATTCATTGAATCGGATCTTTTTTTAAGCTAACTGGTTCTATTTGAGATAGTTCAGGAATGAACCATTGATCAACGCGCAGCCGCTTTCCGGTTCCGAATATAAATATAAAGGAACGTAAAAGCAACGATCAGAATAATGGGAAAGGAAGTCATCCGGAGCAGGGTTGCCTGTCCGGCTGCCAGTTCCAGTTCGTCGCCGGATAAGCCCAGCGCGGATTTCTCAACGCGCTCGGCATCGATCCAGCCACCAATGATCGGCTGGAAAATAGCGGTTGAGAACATGCCGACACCACCGACAATCGACATACCGAGGGCTCCGCTCAGGGGAATGCGTTCGGCCACAAAACCGATCATGGTTGGCCAGAAATAACAAACTCCGATGGCGAAGAAAACCGCAGCGATGTAAGCGGAAGTGCCGGTTTGGGTGCTGAAAAGATAGATACCGATGGTGGCAAAAACCGCCGAGCCCAGCAGAACGCCCGTTTGGTCGAGCCGGTGAATGATCGGTCCGGCGAAAAACCGCCCAATGGCCATCAGACCCGTTACCAGCGCCAGAATCAGCATCGGGCTGGCACCGCTCTTGCTCATGATCAGACCAACCCACTGCTGCGGACCGAACTCAGAGATAGCAGTAAACGCCATGCAGCAGAAGATGAAAATATACAGGAATGTGCCCATCGCCTTGAAGTTTTTGGCCAGCGAGGTAGCGCCTTCAACCTGCGGTTTTGGAAAAGCCTGTCCGAAATACAGGAACACGTAAATCAGGGTTGGGATCATGATGATCCAGATTTGTGACTGCCAGCCGTAGCCACTATCCGTCATGAATTTCGAGATCAAGCTACCCAAAACGATACCGCCGGGGAACCACATGTGAAACCGGCTCAGCATTTTGTTCATTTTTTCGCCCACGTACATGTCGGCAATCATCGGGTTACAGGCCGCTTCGGTACAACCATTCCCGAAACCGATGAAGAAGGTAGAGATCAATAAACCGGTGTAGCCACCTGAATAAATGGTCAGCAGAATACCGAGCGTGTGCGCCACAAAGGCTACCATCATGATGATCCGCGGACCAACCGAGTGGTAAACCAATCCGCCGATAATCATCGAAATGGGAAATCCGAAGAAGAACATCGAATTGATAAAACCTAACTGCGTGGCAGTTAATCCAAATTCCGTACCCAGCTGGGGCAAAATACCCGCCCGGATACTAAAGGAAAAGGCCGTGGTAATGAGCGCAAAGCAACTAGCATTAAAAAGGCGGCTTTGGTTGACAGGCGAGGTCGCCATAGCGGTCTGCATAAAAAGGAAGTAGGGGTTTAGTTGAAAAATTTTCGGTCAATACTAAGTTTTATTGATTGGAAATATACAAAATTTCCGAAAAATAAGCGAAACTGCTAATTTCCCGGCCAAAATCTTCGGATTTTAAATTCTCAGATTTTTGATCGTGGATTAGTAGGAACTGGTTTTCAAAACCTTCATCTTTCCGGAACCCGAAAGATTCAGTCAGAAATCAACAATTCTAACCAAACCTTCAGTTTTATACAATTATGGCGCACAGAAAAATGCGGATGGGCATGATTGGCGGAAGCCTTGAAGCCTTCATTGGGGCCGTCCACCGCCGGGCTGCCGTTTTCGACGGGGAAATCGAACTGGTCTGCGGGGCGTTTAGCTCCAATCCGGAAAAATCAAAAGCCACCGGATACGCCCTCTACCTGCCCGACGAACGGGTGTATGGCAGCTTTGAGGAAATGATTTTGAAAGAAAAAGAATTGCCGGAGGGCGAACGGATGGATTTTGTGTCGATCGTGACGCCGAACCACATGCACTTTCCACCGGCCAAGCTGGCGCTGGAAAACGGATTTCATGTGGTTTGCGATAAACCGATGACGCTGAATTTGGAGGAAGCCCGGGAGCTGGCCCGCATCGTCCAGGAAACCGGCAACCTGTTCTGCCTGACGCACAATTATACGGGTTATCCGATGGTGAAAGAAGCCCGCGAGATCGTGCGGAGCGGCAAATTGGGCAAATTGCGGAAAGTGGTGGTGGAATACCCGCAGGGCTGGCTTTCCAAGCTCGAAGAAGCGACTTCCTACAAACAGGCCATCTGGCGGACCGACCCGGCGCAGTCGGGCGCAGCGGGCTGTATGGGCGATATTGGAACCCATGCCGAAAACCTGGCAGAATACATTACTGGTTTGAAAATCACCGAATTATGTGCTGATCTGACCATTTTTGTGCCGGGCCGCAAACTCGACGACGACGGCAATGTATTGCTGCGGTTTGAAGACGGCGTTAAAGGCGTGCTGCACGCCAGCCAGATTGCCAACGGTGAAGAAAACGCGCTGAATATCCGGATTTACGGTGAACTGGGCGGTTTGGAATGGCACCAGATGGAGCCGAATACGCTGATTTATAAGACGCAGGAAGGCCAGCGGATTTTCCGGCCATCCGTGGGAGATTTGTCGGCGGCTGCCAAAGCGCACATTCGGGTGCCGTCGGGTCACCCCGAAGGCTTCTTCGAAGCGTTCGCCAATCTGTATCGCAACTTTGCCATCACGCTGCGCAGCAAAATGGAAGGCAAGGAACCCGATCCGATCTACGCCGACTTCCCTTCGGCCGAAGACGGCATCCGCGGGCTGGCGTTCATCGAAACCGTCATCCAGTCGAATCAGTCTTCGGAAAAGTGGACGAAATTTATTGAATGAAATAAGTTGTATCGCGAAGATTAGCAGAGAAAAAAGGAGTTAAGCGGAGAATTATTTTCTCTGGGTAAAACTCCGCTTAACTCTTAAAACTCCGCTATACTTCGCGAAACAACCCTTTTTTAACCTTTAAATACATTACTTCAAATCTCACAAATGGAAAAAATCAAAGTTGGTGTAGTTGGTACGGGCTTTATTGGTCCGGCCCACATTGAAGCCCTGCGTCGGCTTCCGAACGTCGAGGTCGTTGCGCTTTGCGAAGTGACCGCCGAACTGGCCCGGCAAAAAGCCGATGCGCTCGGCATTGCCCGTTCCTACACCTTTGACGAATTGCTCAAACAGGACGACATTCAGAGTGTACACATCTGTACGCCCAACTTCCTGCACTACTCGCAATCGAAAGCGGCTTTGGCAGCCGGTAAGCATGTAATTTGCGAAAAACCGCTCGCCAAAGACCTGAAAGAAGCTGAAGAGCTGGTTGAACTGGCCGCTAAATCGGGGCTGGTGAATGCCGTTCACTTTAACCTGCGGTATTATCCCCTGGCCCGTCAGATGCGGGTAATGCGGCAAAAAGGCGATTTGGGCGAAGTTTATTCGGTGATAGGGTCGTATTTGCAGGACTGGCTTTTCTACAATACCGATTACAACTGGCGACTCGAACCCGATAAATCGGGCGACTCCCGGGCCATTGCCGACATCGGTTCGCACCTGATGGACATTCTGGAATACATTACCGGTTTGAAAACCGTTGCCGTGCTTGCCGATTTCAATACCATTCATAAAACCCGCAAAAAACCGCTAAAAGCCGTTGAAACGTATTCGGGCAAGATGTTGCAACCGGAAGATTACGCCGATGTGCCCATCAATACTGAAGACCACGCCAACGTATTATTGCGCTTCGACAACGGAAATAAAGGAGTGATTACGGTTTCGCAGGTGTCGGCGGGTCGGAAAAACCAGATGAAACTGGAGATTGCCGGTTCGAAGAAGACGTTTGCCTGGAACTCCGAAGCGCCGAACGAAATGTGGATCGGAAACCGTGACGGTTACAACGAAAACCTGATGCGCGACCCCTCGTTGCTGTACTCCGAAGCGCGGTCGGTCGTCTCCTTCCCCGGCGGTCACAACGAAGGGTTCCCCGACACCTCGAAGCAGCTTTTCAAAGAGGTGTACGACGCCATTGCGGCCGGAAAACAGCCCGAAAACCCCACATTCCCCACTTTCGCCGACGGCTACCGCGAGTTGCTGATCTGCGAACGAATCCTGGAATCAAACCGCAAACAGGCATGGGTGAACATTGAGTGATTGAGCGAATGAATGATTGAGTGAAAAACCGCCACGCCAGTATATAGAGTCGATCCGAATTGATAAAGGTGAATTTGCTGACGGTGTGGAAAAACGCCTTAAAGGATTCATGTTACGGTGTGTTAAGGTTTTTCGCTCATTGCCTAATTCGTTCGAAGCATAACATTTTGGGAAACAACTTCTTTGAAGTTCATCGTCATCTGCCGCAAATTACCGGGCGGTGCGACGAGCCCGAAGCCAAAATGAGTTTTTCGCTAAAATCAGCATCGTTATCGAAGAATTAGACGAATCGCTCTTTTGGCTAGAAACATTAATTGATACCGAAATAGTAACAGAAACCCGGTTAAGTGATTTACTAAGTGAAGGAATCCAACTAGTGAAGATGCTTTCCAAATCACGGAACAGTATCAAAAAATAGCCGATTGCTTTCGCTCAATCACTCAATCACTAACTCACTCAATAAAAATGAAGACTATCAAAGGACCTGCGGTCTTTCTGGCGCAGTTTTTAGGGGATTCGGCACCCTTCAATTCGTTAGATTCGATTGCGAAATACATGGCCGATCTGGGCTATAAAGGGATTCAGTTGCCAACCTGGGATCCCCGGGTGATTGACCTGAAAAAAGCCGCTGAAAGTGTTACGTATTGCGATGAACTGAAAGGCAAACTGAAGGATATTGGCGTGGAAATCACCGAACTTTCGACGCACCTTCAGGGGCAACTCGTGGCTGTTCATCCGGCGTATGCCTCCATGTTCGACGGTTTTGGGCCGGGCGAACTGGCGGGAAAACCGAAAGCGCAGCAGGAGTGGGCCGTGCAGCAATTGAAATGGGCCGCCAAAGCGAGCCAGAATCTCGGTCTGACGTCGCACGTGACGTTCTCGGGGGCGTTGTTATGGCCGTTTGTTTATCCCTGGCCTCAACGCCCGCAAGGGTTGGTAACCACGGCTTTCCAGGAACTGGCAAACCGCTGGAAACCCATCCTGGACGCGTTCGATGAGTCGGGTGTGAACGTTGGTTATGAGCTGCACCCCGGCGAAGACCTGCACGATGGGATTACGTTCGAAACCTTTCTGGACTACGTCGGCGGGCACCCACGCGCGGGGATCAACTACGACCCGAGCCACTTTGTGTTGCAACAGCTTGATTACCTGCAATTCATCGATTTCTACCACGACCGGATTTATGCCTTCCACGTGAAAGACGCCGAGTTCAACCCGACGGGCAAGCAGGGTGTTTACAGCGGGTATCAGGGCTGGGTTGAGCGGGCCGGGCGGTTCCGTTCGCTGGGCGACGGTCAGGTCGATTTCGGCGGCATATTTAGCAAATTGTCGCAGTACGACTACGACGGCTGGGCGGTTCTGGAATGGGAATGTGCCATCAAACACCCCGAGCAGGGTGCGGCCGAAGGCGCACCGTTTATCGAAAGCCACATCATTCGCGTAACGGAACACGCTTTCGACGATTTCGCCGGAACCGGTGCTGATGAAGCATTCAACAAGAAATTGCTGGGCTTATAATTCAGTGGGGGAGAGTTGTCCTAAGGTTCTATTGGTCAGGACCTGGGGACAATTCTCCCTCAAATTTTAAAACCACCCCCGGATTTTGACAGTTTAAAGCAGCAAACTTCCATTCGTAAAAAACCGGATGGTTCGATTAGTTATCCTGTTAAATTCAGGACGGTTTTACCCTTTAAACTCGCAAAAAATGGCAGGTCAAGGATCGGGCGGCAACGTGTTGGCAGCCCTCTGTAGTTTCTTCATTCCGGGTTTGGGACAGCTTTTGCAAGGCCGACTGCTGATGGCGATCATTCAGTTCGTGCTGGCGGGCGTTCTCTGGTTTTTTCTGCTCGGCTGGCTGATTCATTTATGGTCCATCATCGATGCGGCCCGGTTTAATCCGGGTAATTGATATCGCCCATGTTTGATGTGATCAGGGGCCATATTACGCAGCTAATTTGTCTCGGAGGAAAAACGAAAAAAAGCCTGATGGCGATTGAACGCCGGTTTTCTGGCTCAGAGGCTAAAAAGAATTCATCAACTAAAATTCAATCCCCTCTTCCCGCAACAACTCCGCCAGATTCAATACACAAGTATCCAAAACCGGTATATTGATGTCCCAGTTATGCGTTGTCCAGTCGGCAGCGCGGCTGGCGATGAAAATCTTTTGCGGTTGGGTAGTAATCCAGATCACCCGTTCGACGCCAAAGTCGAGGAGCCGCTCGGTTTTTTCGTAAATGTAACTTTGGTCGCGGGACGGGAAGTTTTCCAGATCAATCCGGACGTCAATTTCAATGGCAACTTTCGGAGGTCTGTCGAAATATTTGTTATTCAGGATTAAACCTTTTTTTGCAAAGATGGCAATGTCATTGGATAAATTATTCCCTTTATCCACATGCACGCCAGACTCATTCGTAACGAGTAAATATAGTTTTCGATTGATATTGTTAAACAGAAAACCGTGTATAAGCGATACGAGTGCTGCTTGCAACGAACTACTTCCCATAACCTCTTCGGGTGTTTTCTTTCCGGACAAAACTTCTTTATAGTCCCTGTAATACAGGGGCTTCCCGTTGAGTGTCTCGTAAATCAGCGAAGTAGGAATCTTTCTCCGACGCCTGGGTTCTTCGGTAACAATCGGAATGGTCATAGCTGGCTCATCAAGATGAAATCAATACTACCAATTTTAACCCGAAATTTCAAGAACTCGCTATATTTGGAAAACCATAACGATACCGTATGCGTCAGTGCCTGACTTTGCTGCTTATTGCACTTACCTTATCCGCGTCGGGCCAGAAAATCCGGGTGGCAGTGGCCGCCAATGCGCAGTTTGTGATGGAGAAACTACAGGCGGGTTTTGAAAAGAAAACCGGTCGGGAGGTTGAAACCATCGTTAGCTCGTCGGGGAAATTAACCACCCAGATTCAGAATGGAGCGCCGTTCGACGTTTTTCTGTCAGCCGACATGAGCTATCCCGAAGCGGTTTTTCAGGCCGGATTGTCCGAAACCAAACCGAAAATTTACGCCTACGGTTTGCTGGTGCTCTGGACGCGATCCGGGCTCGACCCCAGCCGGGGATTGTCCGTGTTGAACGATAAAGCTGTCGTAAAAATCGCCGTCGCAAATCCCAAAACCGCCCCATACGGAACCGTAGCCGTCGATGTGTTAACCAAACAGAAACTCCTGACCGGTCTGCAACCCAAAATCGTTTACGGCGAAAGCATTGCCCAGGTCAATCAGTACCTGATTTCGGGCGCAGTCGACGCCGGTTTTACGGCCAAATCGGTGGTACTGGAGCCGATGCTGAAAGACAAAGGGCGCTGGGCTGACGTGAAAGGTGCGGAGCCGATCGCCCAGGGGGTGGTGTTACTCAAAAACGCCAAAGAAGGCTCCCGGGCGTTTTACGATTACCTGTTTACGCCGGAAGCGCGGGCCATTTTCCGGCAATACGGCTACCAACTGCCTTCCCGCCAATGATTGATTTCGACTGGCAACCGTTGCTGCTCACGTTTCGGCTGGCTACCACCACCACTATCCTGTTGCTCCTGGTCGGTATTCCGCTGGCCGGTTGGCTGGCATTTACCCGGTTTCGGTTCAAACCGGTGGTCGAAGCGGTCATCAGCCTGCCGTTGGTTCTGCCGCCCTCGGTGCTGGGTTTTTACTTCCTGCTGGCGTTTAGCCCGACCGGTTTCTGGGGCGCAAAACTGCTTACCTGGTTCGATATACGCTTATTGTTTACGTTTGAAGGGCTGGTGGTTGCTTCCATTTTTTACAGCCTGCCGTTCATGGTGCATCCCGTTCAGGCTGGGTTGGAAAACCTCCCCAATTCATTGCGTGAAGTGGCCTATACCTTGGGAAAGTCGCCCCGGGAAACGTTTTTCCGGGTATTGCTGCCCAACATAAAACCCTCGCTGTTAACCGGCGTCGTGCTCTCTTTCGCCCATACGATCGGCGAATTTGGACTGGTGCTGATGATTGGCGGCAACCTGCCCGGCGAAACCCGCGTGGCGTCGGTGGCCATCTACGACGAGGTCGAGCTGCTGCACTACGATACTGCCAATGCCTACGCCCTGTTGCTGTTGGCGGTCTCCTTTGGTATTTTGCTGGCGGTTTATGCCATTAATAAACGGTGGGTGATTTTCTGATGCCAACCATTCATTTACAAGCCCGGATGAACCTGGCGTTCGCCAGCGGCAGCGATTTACTGGACGTCGATTTTACCTTGAAAACCGGTAGCCTGACCGGTTTATACGGCCCGTCCGGTTCGGGAAAAACCACTCTTTTGCGGATTCTGGCGGGTTTGACCACACCGGAAAGTGGCCGAATTCGGGTCGACGACCGGTTTTGGCTCGATACCGAACGGCGTATTGATTTGCCCGCTCAGCAACGAAACGTTGGGATGGTTTTTCAGGATGCGGCTTTGTTTCCCAATATGACCGTTCGGCAAAATGTGGAATTTGCGGCCGAAAACCGCCGGGCTTTCCTCGTGGATGAACTGTTGGAACTGATGGGTTTACAGAATCTGGCGGACCGAAAACCGGCCACGCTTTCGGGAGGGCAGCGGCAGCGGGTAGCGCTGATTCGGGCACTGGCGCGACGGCCAAAGGTATTGTTGCTGGACGAACCCTTCTCGGCTTTAGACCGCGAAACCCGCGACCAGCTTTTGATGGAACTGGTTCGATTGCACCAGCGATTTGAAACCACAACGGTTTTGGTGAGCCACCAATTGGAAGAAATACACCGGGTAGCCGATCACTGGATCGAATTAAAAATGGGGAAAATTCACTTCGCCGGGGACCATCCGGACCGTAGCAGTTTCAAAAGTCAGCGGGTTGCCGGAATCGTAACGGAATTGAAAGAAGAAACCGGGCAGGTTCAAATTTCCCTGACTGATCAAACCGTATTGCTGGAAATGTCGTCGCAAACCTCCGGATGGAAGATCGGCGAAAGGGTGACTTTTTTAATCGACCCGAACAACCTGGACCGCCCGGCGAATTGACCAAAAAAGAAAAATCCCCGGAATCTTCGTCCGGGGATCTTTGCTACCATTTTCTCTGTCCTACCTACCTTACCCCGTTAAGAGTAAGGCTCAAAAAAGATCTTTATATTGAATTCGCGCCATGGGTTGATCCGCCTGAACAATACTCGTGGCAATCAGATTGATCAATTTGCAACGAAATAATAAATGGCCGAATAAATTCAAATGATATCAAATCTTGTGCACGTTGACACGGATTTGAACGAGTAAAATTTTTGATGAAATGTCGGGTATGTGTACACCAAAAAAACAGGCGTGAATGTCTAGCTCGAGTAGAGCAGTTCAGCAGGGAAATCTTTAAGGTTCATACACGTTAAGTATTAAATCAACGCCTAAAGGTAATGATTATGTCTGGTAAATGCAAGTCAAATCAATTTTTAAAATAAATAAAAATAGTTTTTTCTTCAAGTAAAGTATGTTCATTTTTTATTTTTCGGGGAAAAATAGCCAATTAAATTGTAAATGAGAGTCTGTTTATTCATTTTCGGAAATCCTAGCTGAATCCTTATGAAATTACAAATTATTGATACCGGTTTTTTCAAATTAGATGGCGGGGCGATGTTCGGCGTTGTACCGAAGACGCTCTGGAGCAAACACAATCCGGCCGACGACCGCAACCTTTGTACGTGGGCCATGCGCTGCCTGCTGGTCGAAAACGGGAACCGGTTGTTGTTGGTGGATACCGGCATGGGTGATAAACAGGATGCCCGGTTTTTCAGTTTTTATGAACCACACGGTGAGGCTTCCCTTTTGACGTCGATCCACCAGGCGGGGTATTCGGAGAAGGATATTACGGATGTTTTATTGACTCACCTGCACTTCGATCATGTTGGTGGGGCTGTATATCGGGCGTCTGATCGCTTATTGCCAACGTTCAGTGCAGCAACCTATTGGAGTCATAGCGAACACTGGCAGTGGGCCACCCATCCGAACCCGCGTGAGAAGGCGTCTTTTTTGAAGGAGAATATGGAGCCATTGCAGGAAAGCGGCCAACTGCAGTTTCTGGATAAAAATAGTTTCGCATTTCCCAACGTTGATCTAAGGCAGGTCGACGGGCATACCGAAAAAATGACGTTGCCCATTTTTAAGTTTGGGGATCGGACCATTGCGTACGTTGCCGATTTGATTCCGTCGTCGGCCCACATTGCGTTGCCGTGGATCATGAGCTACGATGTGCGCCCGCTGTTGACGCTGGAAGAAAAAACGCGCTTGCTGCAACAGGCCGCCGATGGGAACTGGATTCTGGTTTTCGAACACGATCCGCTTTTTGAAGCTGCCACCGTTGAAGCGACCGAAAAAGGCATCCGAATCCGGGACAAAGGATCGCTCTCCAGCTTATTATAAGAAATAGTTGTCTGGTAATTAAT
Organism: Larkinella terrae; assembly: GCF_009668025.1. GTDB lineage: Bacteria > Bacteroidota > Bacteroidia > Cytophagales > Spirosomataceae > Larkinella > Larkinella terrae. The sequence continues at coordinate 43,549 of NZ_WJXZ01000018.1, forward strand.
TGATGTAATGCAATGAAAATTGGCCTGGTGCTTTCGGGGGGCGGGGCGCGGGGGATCGCGCACCTGGGCGTTTTGAAGGGATTGCTCGAGCAGGGCTTTGCATTCGATCAGATTGCGGGTACGAGTGCCGGAGCAATTGTCGGCGCGTTATTCGCTAATGGATATACGCCTGATGAAATATTGAAAATCATCGAGACGACACCGTTTTACCGGCACATCCGGCCCGCGTTTACCCGGATGGGTTTGCTGCGACTTGATAAAGCCGAAGACTTATACCGGACTTATCTGCCGCACGATCGTTTTGAAGCCCTACAAATCCCTATGCACGTAGTGGCGACGGATTTGAACGAAGGCGTTCTGACGGTTTTTGAAACCGGTGAACTCGTCCGGCCCATCCTGGCGTCCTGTTGTTTGCCCGGAATCTTTGAACCGTATCTGATCAATAAACGACAATACGTTGATGGGGCGGTTTTGAATAATATGCCGGTGGAAGTTGTTGAGCCGAAAGTTGATTTTATCGTGGGCGTTCACTGCAATCCGTTCACGACGCAAAAACCGATTACCTCCGTCAAAGGCGTCCTGGAACGCAGCCTGATTCTGGCCGTCCGCAGCAAAACCAAGGAACGCCTGGCCAAATGCAATCTGCTCATCGAGCCGCCCGAACTCAGCCGCTTCGATGTGTTCGACTGGCGACGGGCCCGCGATCTCTTCCGCATTGGTTACCAGCACACCCAATCCATCAAATCCGAGCTAAGCAAAACGCTGGATTCTGTCTTGTAACTGACCTGTAATAAACCGAGGCAAATCAATTGTTTGGGAACCGCTACTGCAAAACGCCGAACCTTTCCGTCTGTTTGTAAACCGGTTGGGCAGAAATGAATACATTTTGTAACCCAATGAGGTAGCAAATACGGAACGTTGCCTGCCAGAGTGATCTCATCGCTTTTTCTTGGACTAAAATATAGAAGAACTGGGTATGTCTTTGTTTATCAGCTATTTATAGCTTTATTTTTATTTTTTGTTTAATTGCAGAGCCGATAAATTATCGTTTATTGGTATGCAGGCATACAAATTTTTTTGATTGTAAGGCACTTCTTATCCCCCGGATTGCATTAAATTGCCATTAAGTAAATTCCCATTGAGTGCGGGATTACGTAATAGTTTATCAATTTCATTAACAAACCAAACCTATTTGTATGAGAAGATCATTACTGCTTAGCTGTCTGCTAACCCTATTGGTGTGGGCGACGGCTAGTGCGCAAGACCGGCAGGTGACGGGAAAGGTCACGTCTGCCGATGACGGATCATCGTTGCCGGGTGTATCCATTCAAGTGAAAGGGTCCTCGCGCGGCACCCAGACTGACGCCAATGGCGCCTACACGATCAGTGTTCCCAGCTCGGGCGGTACGCTGATTTTTAGCTTCATCGGTACTACTACGCAGGAAGTTGAAATTGGCAATCGCAGCACGATTGATGTCAGACTGGTCAACGATGCCCGCGCCTTGAATGAGGTGGTCGTGGTTGGGTACGGTACGCAGCAACGTCGGGACCTGACCGGTTCTCAGGTAACGGTCAGAGGTGACGACATTGCCCGGCTACCGGTGCAAACGTTCGAAACCGCCCTGCAGGGCCGTACGCCGGGCGTTCAGATTACGCAGGGAAGCGGTCGGCTGGGGTCGGCGCTGCAGATCCGGGTTCGCGGGGCGGCTTCCATTTCGGCCGGAAACGAACCTCTGTACGTGCTGGATGGCATTCCGATTACTTCACAGGACGTCAATACCACGGACAACGAACTTTTCAGCCCGCTGGCCGACATTGATCCGAATGATATTGAGTCCATTGAAATTCTGAAAGATGCTTCGGCATCGGCTATTTATGGCTCACGGGCCAGCAATGGCGTCGTGCTGGTGACAACCAAACGGGGAAAAGTGGGCCGGACCAACGTAACCGTCGGTTATTATACCGGGGTGAGTAAACCAACCCGACTGCGCAAATTCCTGAATGCCGCCCAGTACAAGGAACTCTTCTCGGAAGCCGCCACCAATGCCGGTTATGTTCCGGCCGAGGAATTTGAAGGCGCCGGGCTGGACCTTAATTCCACCTCCGACGTAAACTGGTCCGACCAGGCTTTTCAAACCGGGTCGGTCAATCAGGCAAATTTCGGGATCAGCGGAGGAAACGAAAAGACCCGCTTCAACCTTTCAGGGGCGCTCAACAAGCAGATCGGGATTGTGATCGCGAATGAATTCAAGCGGAACAACATCCGGTTAAACCTGGATCATAACATCAGCAAGAAGTTTACCGTCGGAACCAGTCTGGCCCTGACCCGGACGATTAACCGCAAAACACCGGGCGACAACGCTTTCTCGAACCCGGTGCAGCTGAACGCACTGCCGCCGATCCAGCCGATCTACGATCCGGCCAATCCGACCCAGTTTAACCGGCAGACGCTGTATTACAACAACCTGATCGAAGTCACCAATGCCTATAATTATGCAAATACGTACCGGATTTTTGGCAACCTGTTTGGATCGTATCAGGTCATTCCCGGACTGACGTTCCGCACCGAATACGGTTTTGACTTTTTGAACCTGCAGGAAGAACTTTATCAAGGCCGCCTGACGGAAGATGGTTCGCCCACGGGCTACGGCTACCAGGCGCAGTCGCGGGCGCTGAACTGGACGACCAACAATACCCTGTCGTATTTGCGGACTTTCGGTAATCACAACATTGACTTACTGGGAGGTATAACCTACCAGGAACAGAATTTGCAGTCCGTAACAACCTCGGGCCGGGGTTTTCCAAACGATCAGTTTAAGAAACTGGCCAGTGCGGCCCGCATTCTGAGTGGCAGTTCGACTGCCACGGGGTACAGCATTCTTTCGTACGTTGCCCGGGCCAACTACAAATACCGGGATCGGTACCTGCTCGGACTGTCGGGCCGGATCGATGGCTCATCGCGGTTTGGGGCTAATAACCGGTACGGTTTTTTTCCATCGGTGTCGGCAGGCTGGGTGCTGAATGAAGAGCCTTTCATTAAAAATCTGGTTCCCGTTCTTAGTCTGTTGAAACTGCGGGCCAGCTACGGCGTAACCGGCAACTCAGAAATTGGCAACTTCGACTCGCGGGGTTTGTATTCCGCCATTCCGTACGCGGATCAGGCCGGTATTCAGCCTACCCAGATCGCCAATCCGGATTTGCGCTGGGAAAAATCGTCGCAGTTTGATCTGGGTCTGGAATTTGGCTTCCGCAATAACCGGGTGAACGGCCAGATCGATTTATATGACAAAACGACCAACGACTTGCTGCTGAACGTACCGCAACCTGCCATTAACGGTTTTACGACCATCGCCCGCAACATCGGTAGTTTGCGAAACCGGGGAATCGAATTCAGCGTGACCTCCCAGAATCTGGTTGGCGCTTTCCGCTGGTCGACTAATTTCAACATTTCCTTCAACCGCAATAAAGTACTCCGGCTCGATGTATCGCCCATCCGCCCCAATTCGCGCTTCCTGAGCTACGTGACGGAAGGGCAGCCACTGGGTATTTTCTACGGTAAAAAGTATTTGGGTGCTGACCCCGCCAATGGCGACGCCCTGTATGAAGGCCCGGATGGAAAACCGACCAACGATTACGCTTCGGCGCCGGACCTGTACGTCGGCAACCCGAACCCGGATTTTACGGGTGGTTTGACCAATAATTTCTCCTACAAAGGCTTCGACCTGAACGTGTTGCTGCAATTCGTTTCGGGAAATGATATCTACAACGTTGCCGGATTATTCCAGTCAGTCAATGGCGATTATTTTGATAACCAAACCGTTGACCAGCTGAGACGCTGGCAAAAACCGGGTGATCAGACTGACATTCCGCAGGCGCGTCTGTACGAAGGAAACGGAACGTCGGTTTCGTCGCGCTGGGTGCAGGATGGGTCGTTTCTCCGGGTTAAAACCGTTTCGCTGGGCTATAATGTGCCGAGTCGGTTGATGCGCCGGGTTTTTGCGCAGTCGGCCCGGATTTACGTGTCAGCCCTGAACCTGTTTACGTTTACCAAGTATACCGGGTACGATCCCGAGGTGAGCACGCAGTACGCAAATTCGTCGACCCAAACGGCCAACGTCGCCTTGGGACACGATTTCTATACGCCACCGCAGGCCCGGACGATCACGGTTGGTATCAATCTCGGATTCTAAATTTTAGCCGGATTGTCAGCTCATCTCCGCAAACCTGCGTGGAGGAAGACAATCAAAAAAGACTTTCAGGATGAAAAAAATAATCGCAATCTTAAGCGTTTCGCTGGTTTTGGGCCTGTCGGCCTGCGACAACCGGCTGAATCTGCAACCCGCCCAGTCGATTGATGCCGCAACGGCTTTATCGACGGAACAGGATGTCGAAAGTGCCATTATCGGGGCTTACGGTCAATTGGGCAACGGGGCCTTGTACGGAACCAACCTGAACCTGCTGTCTGAATTGCAGGGAGCCGAAGGGTACCTGACCTGGCGCGGCACGTTTGCCAGTTACCGCGAAGTGTATCAGAAAACGACGCAGGCCATCAATACCGATGTAACCCGCACCTGGGTGAATGCTTACGCGGCCATTAATACCGTCAATAATGTGCTGGAAGCGCTGGGCAAGGTGCAGGATGCTGATAAAAAAGCCCAACTGGAAGGAGAAGCGCGGTTTGTACGGGGCATTCTGTATTTTGAACTGGCACGGTATTATGCCCTGCCCTGGGGTGCAACCGCCGACAACAGTCAGCCGGGCGTGCCGATCGTGTTGCGGGCCACCATCACCGCGGATCAGGCTGCCCAAACCGCAGCCCGGAATACAGTCGCTCAGGTTTACGCCCAAGCAATCGACGATCTGACCAAAGCATCGACCTTGTTGCCCACCGATAACAGAACGCGGGCGGATAAGTATTCGGCTCTGGCGTTTCTGGCGCGGGTTTACCTGCAGCAAAGCGATTATACCAAAGCGCTGAATGCCGCCAATCAGGTCATTGAGTCGGGGCAATTCCGGCTGAATCCGTCGGTTACTTCTGCCTTCCGCAACCGGAATACGTCAGAAAGTATTTTCGAAATTCAGCAAAACGATCAGAACAACGCCGGAACGTCGAACGACGGTCTGACCACCCTGTATGCCAGCTTGCCGGTAAATGGCGTCAATATTGGTCGGGGTGACATCCAGGTAAACACGGCTTTTGTTACTTCGTATGATTCGACGGATGCGCGCCGGACGGAGCTTTTTTACATCGGATACAAAGGTGTAAACCGCTACTATACGGGAAAATACACCGACTTTGGTGCCAACATTCCGGTGATTCGGCTGGCGGAAATGATGCTGGTCCGTGCCGAATGCAACCTCCGGCTGAATTCAACGGTGGGCGCCACGCCAGCCGCCGATCTGAACGCCATCCGGCAGCGCGCAGGGATCGCGCCGATTGCGGCACCGACGATCCAGAACGTCCTAACCGAGCGGGTTAAAGAACTGGCATTCGAGGGGTTACGCATCCACGACATCAAACGGACCAAAGGCAAAACCGGTGATTATAACTGGAATGATCCGAAGCTGGTGTTCCCGATTCCAAAACGCGAAGTTGACGCCAACAACCTGCTGGTTCAGAATCCGGGCTATTGACAGGTAGTAAAAGCTAATACTAAAAACGCCGTTCCCTCAGGGTTCGGCGTTTTTATTTGGCCTAACTACAACGTTTCAGTCAAAAACCGCGTCATGGTCTATGTTACAGAATTTTTTATTCGGTATACATTGATTAATAGATCTTCAACGTTTATAATTTTGAAAATTAAGTATATTGGACTTTTAATGGGCAGAAAAGGCATTTAATCCTGGCCGGGAGTTCAGTTAAACACGCAGTAACCAATCTATGGGAAGACGGTCTACTTTTTTAAGTTCCTGGTTATTACTTCTTATTCTGTCGGGCAGTCTGGCATTTGGGCAGACTCGCCGGGTGACGGGGCGGGTAACCTCGGCGCAGGACGGAACCACGCTGCCGGGCGTGAACGTCGTTGTGAAGGGAACAACCATCGGCGTCAGCACCGATGCGCAGGGGAGTTACAGCATCAACGTCCCCGACGACAAAAATATCCTGACTTTCTCCTCCATCGCGCTAATTGCCCAGGACGTCACGATCAATAACCGGTCAGTCATCAATGTGCAGTTGAAGGAAGCCGTCAACGAACTGGCACAGGTCGTCGTAACGGGATACAACTCCGTCCAGAAGAAAGACATTACCGGCTCGATGGTTTCGGTATCTTCTGAAAAATTCAAAGAGCTTCCGGTAACGAGTTTCGATCAGGCTTTGCAAGGTCAGGCTGCGGGGGTTCAGGTAACCCAATCGTCGGGTACGCCGGGGGGGGGTATTTCCGTCCGTGTTCGGGGTAGCACGTCCATCTCGGCCAGCAACCGGCCCCTGTTTATTGTCGATGGCGTTCCTGTCGAAGACGGCGGTCTTTCTTCGCTGGGTACCGGCGGGCAGAACGACAACGCTTTTGCGTTGCTGAATCCGAATGATATCGAGTCGATGCAGATTTTGAAAGATGCTTCGGCCAAAGCCATTTACGGCTCCCGGGCCGCCAACGGTGTGGTGCTAATCACCACCAAGCGCGGGAAGAACAACGAAAAAACCACGATCACGGCGGAAGTGCAGCGGGGTATGACGGAAATTATCCGCAAACCGCGTTTGTTGAACTCGACGGAATTGCTCGAACTGCAACGCGAAGCGGTTGTCAATGCCGGTCAGGACCCGGACAAATTCGGGTTAATTCCCGGCGTAACCGACGCGATCAATACGGATTGGGTCGATGCCGTTACCCGTCGCGGACTCTACAAGCAATACCAGCTTTCGGCGAGCGGTGGAACCGAACGAACCCGGTTTTACATCAGTGGCAACTTCCGTGACGAGCAGGGTGTTCTGCTGGCGAATGAGTTTAAACGCATGAGTGGAACGGTCAATCTGGACCACAAAGCCAACTCGAAGTTATCATTCGGAACCAATATGACGCTGGCCCGCTCCATGAACAAACGGGTGTTGGGCGATAACTCGCTCAATGGGGTTTACTCCGGGGCGGTCAATAGCCTGCCATTTTATTCGCCCTACAATGAAAAAGGGCAGATCCTGGTGCCGGGTGATCCGAATTATTCCCTGCGCAATTACAACCCGGTTGGCGAAGCCCTGTTTCCGCGCCAAAATGTAATTTCGGTCAAAATGTTAGGCGGTATTTACGCAGAGTATGAATTACTGGATAACCTGCGGTTTCGGTCCAAAGCCAGTATCGACTACAATAGCGTTATCGACGATGATTACTTCCCGACGACGACCTGGGCGGGCGGGATCAGCGAAGGTGTCGGCGGGCAGGGGCTCGGGGTTTATACGGCTTCCGTAGCGGCTACCTTCATCAATACCAACACGCTGACGTACAATGCGCTATTCAGCGAAAAGCACCGCCTGAGTGTGATGCTGGGTCACGAACTGATCAACCGGACGGACCGGAGCAGCTTTGTGCAGGGTCGGTTGTTTACCAGCGACGACTTTACATATATCAGTTCAGCCGGTGTAGTCGACCAGGGAGGCTCAGGGTTGTCCAACAGCGGTCTGTTGTCGTTCTTTGGGGAAGCCCGGTATGACTACAAGGAACGCTACCTGTTTACGCTGACCTCGCGGTACGACGGCTCATCACGATTCGGGAGTGACCGCCGGTTTGGGTTTTTTCCATCGGCTTCGGCTGCCTGGCGGATTTCCGGCGAAGAGTTCATGGAGCGTTTCCGCGACCTGAGCGACCTGAAGCTGCGGGCCAGTTTTGGTTACACGGGTAACGAACGAATTGGAGACTTCCAGTTTCTGGGTACCTGGGGATCAACAACCTACAGCGGGGCCACGGGTCTGGGACCATCGTCGGTTCCGAACCCTTTTCTGCAGTGGGAGCGAACCCGCGAAGCCAACTTAGGATTGGATGCTTCCTTTTTTAACGGTCGCTTGTCTTTCTCGATCGATGCTTACGACAACTTAACGGATAAACTCTTGTTTGCCCAGCCCATTCCGCGTACGACCGGTTTTGGCGCCGTTCAGGGAAATATCGGTAAAGTATCGAACAAAGGAGCCGAGTTGACGGTGTCTTCGGTCAATCTGAATAAAACCGTGCGCTGGAGCACGGATCTGAACCTGTCTCACAACTCCAATAAAGTCGTGGAACTCGATACGCCCGAACCGTTGTACCGGGGTTACCAGGCTTCCGGAGCCACGGCGACGAACATTATTTTGCCCGGCCAGCCGCTCGGGACGTTCTGGGGACTCAAGTTCCTGGGCGTTGATCCGGCAACGGGCGACGCAATTTATGAAGATAAAAACGGCGATGGCCGGATTACGCCCGACGATGCGCAGGTAATCGGAACGGCCCAGGCCAAACTCTTCGGTGGGATGACCAACAAAGTGTCGTGGAATGGCTTCGATCTGAGTGTTTTCCTCCAGTTCTCGTACGGAAACAAAGTGCTCAATTTGACGAAGAACAGTACGGTCAATGCAGGCGAATCTTTGGAGTTCAACCAGAGCAAGGATGCGCTGAAACGTTGGCGGAAACCGGGAGACATTACCAGCGTTCCCCGGTACGAATTCGAAAATACGTTCAATAACTACCAAAGCAGCCGGTTTCTGGAAGATGGATCTTACCTCCGCCTGAAAAACGTGACCCTGGGGTATAATGTTAATAAAAAGTGGGTAAACCGGGTCAAGGTGGCCAGCGCCCGGGTGTACGTTTCGGGAACCAACCTCTGGACACTGACAAAATACAGCGGTTCCGATCCGGAAGTAAGTACGCTTGACGGATCGACCTCGGCACAGGGTATTGAGCTTAACACCCTGCCCCAGGTAAAAACCGGCATGGTGGGTCTTTCGGTTACTTTTTAATCCATACGCATCGTTCATCACTTTCGATTATGACTCGTCTTCTTAGCTATATTTTCCTGTTTTCGCTGGTGTATCTGAGTGCCTGTAAAGAAGTGCTGGAACCACCTCCGCGCGACTTGCGGATCGATGACCTGGTGTTGAAGCGTCCGCAGGATGTACCGGCCGTTCGCGTAGGACTTTATTCCTCGTTCCGCGCCATTACCCAGTATACGGTGGTGGCCGGGGATTTTATGTCCGATCACGTCCGGTACAACGGTACTTTCAATGATTACCGGGAATTTGGTACCAAACAGGTCACGACCACCAATGGCGACGTTGCGGCCATGTGGGGCTACATCTACAACACAATTTACGTCGCCAATTTTATTCTGGAACGTCTGCCGGATTTAACGGGCGTGCAGGCTGCCGCGAAAAAGCAACTGCTGGCTGAGGCCCACTTTCTGCGCGGTTTGTCCAATTTTTACGGGGCTTATACCTACGGTGATATTCCGAAAGTGACAACCACCGATCAGGAAACCAACCGGAACATTGCCCGAACGGCGAAGGCTGACATCCTGGCTTCCGTGCTGGCGGATTACCAGTATGCCCTCACCAATTTGCCCGCTGAGCAAACCGAAGGAGCTGCGTATGCCACCCAGAATACCGTCAAGGCGGCTTTGGCCCGGTATTATTTGTATCAGAAAAACTGGGCACTGGCCGAACAGTATGCCGGGCAGGTGATCGACTCGAAAGTCTATACCCTGGAGCCATCTTACGAAACGATCGTGCTGACCAACTTTCCGAAAGAATCGATCTTTGAAGTGGGTTATACGCAGAACGATGCGAATAGCCCCTTGCTGAATAACCTGCTCGTGACCCGGCGCGAAATGATCCCTTCCGAACAGTTGATTCAGGCGCTGGCATCGGCGGAATCGAAAGACCGGATTAGCACCATCGGATTCGACGGTACGAAACAGCGGGGTAACGACAACGGCTGGACCGTTCGGAAATACGGTACGGCCACCGACGGTAACTCCAACATGGTGGTTTTCCGGCTGGCGGAAATGTACCTGATCCGGGCCGAAGCCCGCGCCCAGTTGGGCAAACTGACGGGGACAAGCGGAGCGATTGCGGATGTAAACGTTCTCCGGGCCCGGGCGAAAGCAAGTGCGGCTGCAGTGACTTCGCAGGCTGAACTCCTGCTGACAATCGAGCGCGAACGCCAGTATGAGCTGTCGTTTGAAGGGCACCGCTGGTATGATCTGGTCCGGACCGGGCGCGTTCAGACCGTTATGGCAGCCTTTTCGCCCAACTGGAATGCCCGTTATGAGCGCTGGCCCATTCCGCAAACCGAAATTCAGCGAAATCCGGCCCTGAAAGGCGCACAGAATCCGGGATATTAAGAAAGGATCAATAACGACGCATGATGACTATCTATAAAAAGTTGCTGGTTGGTTTGGTGGCGCTACTCCTGGGCTGGGTGGTGGTGGCTTGCGAAAAAGGAGACATCGACCGAACCTTTGAAGGGCCTTATTTTGTGCGGTTTACGGATACAACGTTGACCTACAAAGAAAGCTACAGCCAGCCGATTACCATCCGCGTGCACAATGCGGGGCCGCAATTGAATGAAGCGATCACCATTAACTATACCGTCAGCGGAACGGCCCGGGAAGGGAAAGACTACGCTTTTCAGTCTACCAAAGGAACCGTGACGATTCCGGCGAAACAAAGTTTTGGGGAGATCAAGCTGAAACTGATCAACAACGCGAATAATATCCTGGAATCGCAAACGGTGGTGCTGACCCTGACAAGTGTTACGCCCAATTCGCTGAAGGTAGGTTTTGGCAATGAAGGCGCTTTGGGAAAACGGATGACGTTTATCATTCAGGATGATTGCCTGTTCAGCGGTAGCTATGCGGGTGTCCGCCAGAATGGAGCCTATGTAAACCTGCTGGGAATTACGCCGGCCAGCGCTACGGTTTCGGGTATCGACATCAGCAGCCTGGATTGTAAAACCTACACGATCGCGAACTGGAATATCGGGCTGGAAGATATTTTCGGATTCAGTGCCATCAAACCCAAATTTACTTTTATTGACAACGGGGATAATTCGCTGACGATTCCGGTTCAGTCGAGTCCTGATCTGGGTGGGGATACGTTGACGGGCTCGGGTTCCTGGAATCCGCAAAACCGTCAGATTTCACTTAATCTACGCTGGAAATCGGTTTTCACAAACTCGGCCGGTAAGGATACGACCTTGACGATTACATTCCCATTTACTTACACTCCGCAATAATGAGTACCATGAAAATATTCGCCCGACTTGTGGTTTTGTCAGCTGGCCTGATCTGGATCTTCTCCGGTTGTGCGGAGAAACTGGAACCGAAGCCGCCGACCTACAGCCAGCTTCTTACCGGAACCGATAAGAAAACCTGGCGGCTGGTCTCCATCGAAGTGGTCGATCAGGGACAGAAATCGGGCATCATCCCGGTTCAGAATGCGTTGAGTGCCTGCCGGGGGGATGATCAGTACGTCTTTTATGCAGATGAGTCCCGCAAACTTTCTTACCTGAACGGTTCCTTAAAATGCAGTGCTACAGAACCCGACACCTTATTCGAAGATAGCTGGGCGCTGATTAACGCCAACGCAACGCTGGAATTTGTGATCCCGGTTTTTGCCAACAGCGTTTTGCCCTACACGATCAAGAATCTGACGGCCACATCGATGACGGTAGAGATTTACTTCGAAAAAATATACACCGATCCGGTCAACGCCAGTTACCGGTTTACGTTTAATTCAACCACTAAATAAAAGGTGGATTGCGGTTTAAATAGAAAATTTCCTGAGCGTTTTGGGGATTTGATGGTAAAATTCAAGTCGTAATTCACACTTTGTGATCCGTTTTATGCTTCAACGATTACTCCTTTCCACAGCTCTATTTCTACTGACATGTCATTGGTTAGCAGCTCAGCAGAACCCCGCCTGGAAGCAGATTATTGATCGGCCCACGGCGGAAAAATGCGCAACCATGCAAATGGACAGCGCTCTACGGGCACGTTATCCGGAAATGGGCTCGTTGAATGACCTTGAAAAATCGTTGCAGGACCGGATTACCCAGCTCAAAAAACTCCAGAGTACGGGCCGTCTGGCCGCCAGCTTACTGACCATCCCGGTCGTTGTCCACGTGGTTCACAATGGTGAAGCCGTCGGCACCGGCCGGAACATCAGTGCCGCGCAGGTGCAGTCGCAAATCGAAACCCTCAACGAAGATTTTCGGCGGAAAGCCGGAACGCGCGGGTTTAACACGAACGCCGTCGGGGCCGATATCGAGATCGAGTTTTGTCTGGCTGCTTTCAACCAGCAGGGCGGAGCGATGGCCGAACGCGGGATTGACCGGGTGAACGGAAACCGGGCGACCTGGTCGCGAAGTGACGTTGAAGGCGTGTTAAAACCGGGTTCTTACTGGGACCCCGAAAAATACTTTAACATCTGGGTGGTGGATATGAGCGAGGCTACTGCGGGCGGTATTGTGGTCGCATATGCGCAGTTTCCGAGCGGGTCCAATCTGCCGGGGATTCCGTCGGCCGGACCGGCCAGTACGGACGGGGTCGTTGTGAATTACTGGGCGTTTGGAAATTCCGAAAAAGGCAGTTTCCCGGTCCTGCGGGCACCAACCAATCTGGGCCGGACGCTGACTCACGAAACTGGTCACTGGCTGGGCCTTCGCCATATCTGGGGCGATGCAACCTGCGGGGACGATTTCTGCGCCGACACCCCTCCGCAGGCTTCCGAAAGCCGGGGATGTCAGAAAGGACGCGTCAGTTGTGGCAATACCAACATGGTTGAAAACTACATGGATTATTCCGACGACGCCTGTTTTAACGTGTTTACGCTCGATCAGAAAACTCGTATCCGGGCGGTTATGGACGTGAGTCCGCGCCGGGCGAATCTGGTTAAAAACAGCCTATGTGGTACGAGCGTCGCCGGAAAACCGATCCCGGACTTCCGCGCCGACCGCCAGCGTGTTCTGTTGGGTTCGTCAGTCCGGTTTACGGATTTATCATCCAACTTCCCCACGCGCTGGGAGTGGACCTTCGAAGGGGGAACACCGTCTACTTCATCGGAACAGAATCCGACCGTTGTTTACAATCAGGCGGGTAAATTCAAGGTAACGCTGGTGGCCGCTAATCCTGCCGGAGCTTCCGAGCCATTAATTAAAACGGCGTATATTGAGGTGTTAAACAGCGGGTTGTGCAGCGATCAAACCAATTTCAACGGTACCCGAACGGTTTTGCCTCAACCCGGGGGAAGAGGGTATGTAGCGGGCCAGAATAGTTTACTGACCAAAGCTGTATCCGAATCGTTTGCGAACGAATTGGGTTATACCAACCTGAGCTCGGCCAGCTTACGGTTTGGCGTGGCCAAAGCCGCTAAAGGTGCTGAAACCGAATCCATTGTGGTTGTGAACGTCTGGAATGCACGCGGCTTCCAGAACGGACCGGGCGCCATCCTGGAAACGAAAGAAGTGCCGTTGCGAACCATCCTGGAAGACGTCGCCAATAACCGGGCTACCAAAGTAACCTTCGACCGAAACGTGCCGTTGAGCGGTTTGGGTTACCACATCGGCATTGAGTTGAAGTACGCAGCCGGAGATACCGTGGCGCTGGTAACAACGAAGAACGGCGAGTCGGTTTTTGCAACGGCCTGGAAACAAAATGCAAAGGGCGACTGGGCGCGGTATGCGGACAGTCTTGGTATCAACGTCGCCCATGACATTTCGGCCCGCGTAGGCATGAAATCGTCCGTCCAGGTTGCGGCTTCGGCGCAATTTGTGGGCGCTGGCGAAGCGGTCACGCTGAATGCCCGGGGAGCCAGTATTTTCAACTGGACCGGGGCCAATCTGAGTTCAACGCTGGGTGCGCAGGTGATCGCCCGCCCCACCCAGACAACTTCCTATACCGTTACGGGTTCCGGTATGGAATTGTGTGATTCGACGGCCACCGCCCGGATTTTCGTACGCGCCGGTGCCGTTACCGGTATTCCAACGTCCTTACCCGATCAGTTGTTAACGGTATCACCCAACCCCAGCGACGGATTGACCACCCTCACGTTCCGGAACGCCCTGCGGGGCTTGACCACGCTTTCGGTTCGGAACGTCGCCGGGATGGAGGTGTTGAAGCAGCAGTTCCAGAAAACCGACGACGGTTTTGAACGAAGTCTCGACCTCCGAACGGTGCCGAGCGGAATGTATCTGATCGAAGTCCGAATCGGGACGCAGGTAATTCGAAAGAAAATCGTGAAATATTAACCCCACCCTGTCAGCGGCTGAAAGCCCTGACAGGGTGGTTTTTCAGTAATCTGCTAACTGATCAAAAGCCGGATATTTCACATTCTTCGTTACCTTTGTCGGCACAAACAGCGCTGAATGGTTGTTCTGAATCTTCTCAGAAACCTTTTTCAACAACCGGTTTCAACAACCGATACGGTTTCTCAAACCGTGCTGTGCATCGTAAACGAAACGCTCGTTGACGCTGCCAATCTTAAAACCGGACCAACTCCCTGGTAAAAACCGCCCCAAACCGGTAGTCATTGCAATGAGGCATTCTGTTCATCATCAGCCTTTTTTGTACATTGGGGCTATATTGAAGGCATATCTGGTTAAATTCCCTACGGCGTAATTACGCAACACAACTCGTTTCATGCACACCCTTTTACCTTTTTTGCTCGCCATGATCGCGGCCATCGTGCTGTTGAATATGTGGGCCAACAAACTGAAAATTGCCTATCCGATTCTGCTGGTGGTAGCCGGGCTGCTGGTTAGTTTCCTGCCGGGACTACCGAAGGTCCAAATTAATCCCGACCTGATCTTTTTCATTTTCCTGCCACCGTTGCTATTTGAAGCTTCCTGGTCGATCTCCTTCAAGGAAATGAAAAAATGGTGGCGGATCATTGGCAGTTTTGCCTTTCTTGTCGTGTTTTTCACTGCTTTTTCAGTAGCGGTCATCGCGCATCACTTCATTCCGGGATTTACCATTGCTTTGGGGTTTTTGTTGGGCGGAATCGTGTCGCCACCGGATGCGGTCAGTACCGGCGCTATTACCAAATTTGTGAAGATTCCAAAATCAACCTCGGCCATTCTGGAAGGGGAGAGCCTGCTAAACGATGCATCTTCCCTGATCATTTTCCGGTTTGCGCTGGTAGCCGTCGGAACGGGGCAGTTTATCTGGCAGGATGTGGCGCTGAGTTTTATATGGATGATTCTGGGTGGCGCGGGCATTGGCCTGGTGCTGGCCTGGATCTTTGTGCAGGCCCACAGACGCCTTCCGCTCGATGCGCAGTCGCACATTACCCTGACACTTATTGAGCCTTATTTTATGTATTGGGCGGCTGAACAGGTGCATTGCTCGGGCGTGTTGGCGGTCGTAACGGGCGGTTTATACATGTCGGCCAAGCGGCTGGTTTTCCTAAACAGTGCCAGCCGGATTCAAGGCTTCAGCGTTTGGGAAAGTTTCGTCTATATTCTGAACGGTATTGTCTTTCTGATCATCGGTCTGGAGCTTCCCGAAATTGTCGAGGGGTTGCACGCGAAAGGCATTCCAATCCGCACGGCCATCGGCTACGGGTTGCTGGTAACCGGGGTGCTGATTGCGGCCCGGATGATCAGTTCATTTGCAGCCTTGCTGGCTACCATCATCTTTCGTCCGAGTGTAGTTCCCCGTGCCCGTTCCAACAGAAGGCGCTGGATGATGCCGCTGTTACTGGGCTGGACGGGGATGCGGGGGGTGGTGTCGCTGGCTTCGGCGCTGGCGATTCCCATTGCGCTGGACAATGGCCCGGCTTTTCCCCAAAGGAACCTCATTCTGTTCATCACGTTTGTTGTAATCCTGCTTACCCTTCTGGTACAGGGACTTACGCTTCCCTCCTTTATCACCCGGACGAAATTATTTGAAGGCATACTGGATGAAGAATCCGAAGCCCTGACCAAACAGAAAATGAAACAGGGACTGAAGCAGCACGTCTACCAGTTTCTGAAAAATAAATACGAAAACGAACTGAATGGTCATGTCGGTATGGAGAAATTCCTCAAGCAATGGGAAGAGCGGACCAAAGCCACCGACGATAGCTGGATGAATAAAAAGACCAAGATCATTTTTGTGGAAGTGCTCGAAATCCAGCGCCAATACCTCACCGAACTCAACAAAGACCCGCAGATTGACGAGGAAATTATCCGACAGCAATTATACCAAATCGACCTGGAAGAAGAACGGCTGAAGATTATTTGAAATCCGGGAAATGGGAAAGCCGTCCCAATAAACCACTGCAACAACCGGCCAGCCAAAAGATAAATTAAAGTGCCATCTGGCACTATTTATGCACCCACCCGGCCCAATTAAAACCTGATTAAAGCTGGAATAAATAGGTTAACTATTCGTTAAACTTTGGTGATTAGTGGCTTTTATCAGACACGAAGATTCGAATGGAATATTTTTTGTAACCGATAGTTACCAACTACCATCTCTATTTCTATTAACTGTGAAACCAGGAAATAAAAGACTCATCCCGGAAAAATAATCCGGCGGTTTTCTCCAAAAAAGATTGGTTTTATAGGAAATGCCTTTTACCAGCTTTATTTACCTTGATATGCTGACGGCACCGATCCCCTTCAATGACGCTCAACGGCTTGAGTCACTTCATCAATATTTCCTGCTGGATACGGCCCCGGAAGCCGAATACGACCGGGTGTCGCACATTGCGTCCCAGATTTGCCAGACGCCCATTGCAATGGTTAGCCTGATCGATAAAGACCGGCAGTGGGTTAAATCCTATTTTGGGCTGGCAGTCAGCAGCATTCCGCGGGAAATCTCGCTCTGTGCGCACACCATTGTCAACGTCCATCCGCTGGTGGTGGAAGACACCAGTAAGGACATCCGGTTTTGGGATAATCCCGCCGTGGTGGGGCCACCCAACATCATATTTTATGCCGGCGTCCCTTTACTGTCCTCGGAAGGGCTGGCCATCGGGTCGATCTGCGTGATCGACCATTATCCCCGGCAGCTGGCACCCGCGCAAAAAATTACGCTACAGGCGCTGGCCGCTCAGGTTATGCTCCTGATGGAGTTACGACGAACGAACAATAAGCTGGTTCAGGCGCGGGCGGAAGCCGAGGAGCTGGCCCGCCAGAAATCACAGCTGCTGGCCACCCTGAGTCACGAAATTCGGACTCCGCTGCATGCTTTGGAGGGCTATACCCAGTTAATGATCGACGAACGGCCCCGCGAAGACCAGCAAAAAAGTCTCCGCCGTCTGCAAACGACGGGACGCACGCTCATCAATCTGGTTAATAACATTCTCGATTACAGTAAATTACAGGCCGGAAAATTGCTGCTGGAAGAAATACCCTTTTCGCTCAGCGAGTTGATTCAACAGGCAATTGACATGCAGGCCTGGCAGGCGCAGCAGAAAAATATTCAGTTAACCGCTTCGATCGATCCCCGGTTGCCTGCCCAGTTGAAGGGCGATGCGACCCGCTTGTTTCAGGTTTTACTGAATCTGATTAGCAATGCCATCAAGTTTACGCACGTTGGGGAAGTCCGCGTGGGGGTCGAAGTTCTCTCCGGTGACAATTCGGAAGTGACTTTAAAAATTGCCGTACACGATACCGGTATTGGAATTCCGCAGGCCTCCCTGGCTTTGCTGTTCAACGAATACACCCAGGTTTCGGCCTCAACCACCCGGCTTTACGGGGGGAGCGGTTTGGGGCTGGCCATCAGCCGCCAACTCCTGGAACTGATGGGCAGTAAACTCGAAGTCCAGAGTCAGGAAGGAGAAGGATCACAATTTGGCTTTCGGTTGTCGCTCCCCGTGTTTGAAGCCATTCCGAAAGAATCGGATGCTCTGGCGCCGAAACCAGCCGACTTGTTTCTGGCCGTCGACGACAACCCGCTCAATACGAAATTATTAGCCCATCACATCACGAAACAAGGTGGCAAAGTGGCGGTTTTTAATTCGCCACTGGAAGCGCTGGAATCGGCAAAAACCGTTCCGTACCGGGCCATGATTCTGGATTTGCACATGCCCGAACTGGATGGCTACGAACTGGCCCGGGCGTTGCAGGAAATCCAACCCGGCGTGCCGCTGATTGCCCTGTCGGCCGACGATAGTGTTGAAACCATCGACCGAGTGAAATCGACCGGTTTTCAATTCTTTCTGCGAAAACCGTTCCTGCCGCACGATTTGGTGCGAATATTGAACGAATTGCCTTAACACCCGCAGCGTAACATTATGGGCTGCACGAAGTTTACTACTAAATTTTCAACGTTAAAAGCCAACGCCTGATTACTCTTCGAAGAAACGTAGATTGGGTGTCGATAGGGAAGATGGGAGGAAAACAAAAAATACTGGTCGTGGATGATGACGCCATTTATCGACGTTTACTGACTTCGAGATTAACCAGAGCGGGTTACGAAATACTGATGGCCAACGATGGCCGGGAAGCGATTAGCTGGCTGCGGCATCCCCACCAACGCCCCGATCTGGTCCTGTTGGACCTGTTGATGCCACGGTTCAGCGGCATCGAAGTCCTGGAAGCCATCAAGGCGTTGCCCTATAAATTACCCGTCATCCTCATCTCTGGTGCCGAATGGCCCATTGCCCGTCAGGTGCTGCAGCAATCCAGTCCGGATGCGTATTTAATGAAGCCCATTGCCATCCCCGAACTGCTGGACAAAATAGAGACCTTACTCCAGCCTGCCCAAGAAGTCAACGAGAGTAGCTCGTTTTTGTCCGAGTGAACGCCGGAACGGTTGGCGGTTTTGGAAAATGGTCGCAACTTGCTGAATGGATGAAAATGGGAACATGAACCCATCCGAATCGACCATTAATCAGTCCATCGCAATCATGACGAATCAAATTTCAGCCGATATTCACGCCCTGGCCAAAAAACTTTGGAATTACCACCAGCTTCATCAGCCGCTGCAACCCGCTGACGCCATTCTGGTGCTGTGTAGCTACGATAAACGGGTGGCAGAACGCGGAGCCCAACTCTGGCTTGAGGGCTGGGCGCCGGTGCTTATTTTTTCCGGTGGACTGGGCGTCATTACCCGAACCATGTGGAGTGAACCCGAAGCCGATCAATTTGCCCGGATCGCCGTTGAAATGGGAGTTCCGGCGAGTGCGATCATTGTCGAAAACCGGTCGACGAACACCGGCGAGAACGTGCTTTTTACCCGCCAATTGCTGACCGATCGTAACCTGGACCCGGCGCGATTTATTCTGGTCCAGAAGCCCTACATGGAACGCCGGAGCTTTGCTACTTTCCGCAAGCTGTGGCCCGAAAAACCGGTCAGCGTGACTTCTCCGCAAACTTCCTACGAAGAATACCTCGATCAGTATTCAAACCCGGATCTGTCGCAGGAACAGGTGATTAACATCATGGTTGGGGATTTGCAACGAATCCGGGAGTATCCGCAAAAAGGGTTTCAGATTCCGCAGGAAATACCGCCAGCGGTTTGGGAAGCCTACGAAGCTCTGATCAAAGCCGGGTATACCAAGCACCTGATCAAAGACTAACGGGCGGTTTTCAGCATTCGATTGCTGTCCGCAACTGTCCGCTTGCTGTCCGTTTCTGGACATTCAACTTCCGTTATTATACACGAAAAATGCCTTTTCCAATTCAGAAAAGGCATTTTTAATCTTTGGCATTTCATTTGACATACAGAAATAGAAGAAATAAAGCATTGTGCTTTCTTCTATTTTCCTATGCAGCGAAATGACTCTGACGTTCCGCGAGACCCCGGGCCACCGCGCTGGCTTGACCGGTTGCTTCTGTGGCTGATCGCTCCCCACTGGCGTGAAGAAGTGCTGGGGGATCTGCACGAGCGATACTACCGGCGCGCCCAACGACTGGGAACCGCCAAAGCCCGACAACGTTACTGGCGGGAAATACTGGCGTACGTCCGGCTCTCAATGATAAAATGTAAACCGAGTGACTACCCGAACCCAACCCATACGACGATGTTACGCAATTATTTAAAGCTCGCTTTCCGCAACCTGGCCAAGCACAAGGGATATTCATTCATCAACATCGGTGGGTTAGCCGTGGGCATGGCCGTGACGATGCTGATCGGCATCTGGATCAATGATGAAGTGTCGGCCAATCGGCATCATAAAAATTACGAAAGCCTTTATCAGGTAAAAATGAACCAGACTTTTGATGGTCGGCGGGGCACGCAGGACGCCTTGCCTTATCCCATCGGCGAAGAATTGAAGACGAAGTTCCCGGACTTTAAGGCGGTGGCGATGTTTGACCGGGGCAACGGCAATCGTTCGCTGATTTTCGGAAATCAAAAATTCCTGAAAACCGGTCAGTTCATTGGGGAAGACGCCATTGACATGTTTTCGCTCCACATTCTGAACGGCGATAAAAAACCATTGAAAGAACCGTACTCGATTGTGCTGACGGACGAAACCGCCCGGACCATTTTCGGAAACCAGGACCCGGTGGGCAAAATCCTCAAACTGGATAATAAAGTGAATCTAAAGGTGACGGCGGTGGTCGCCAAACAGCCCCAAAATGCGACGCTTCAATTTGACTACCTGCTGCCCTGGAACCTGCAGGAAAACATGTACGATTGGGTCAATAAGTATATGAAGCAGAATTGGGGAAACAACGGCTGGGGACTTTATGTGCAGTTGAAAGACGGTATAAATCCCGAGCAGACCAACGCGAAAATTAAGGATGTCGTGCTGAACCATTTGTCGGATGGTCCCAATGTGCGCAACGTCATCAAACCCGAAATCTTTCTGCACCCGATGGCCAAATGGCGACTTTATTCCGAGTTTGAAGAGGGCCGGAATACGGGCGGTTTTATTAAATACGTGCGTTTGTTCGGAATTTTCGGCTTGTTCATTCTGATCATTGCCTGTATCAACTTCATGAACCTCAGCACGGCCCGGTCGGAAAAACGGGCTAAAGAAGTTGGCGTTCGGAAAGCCGTTGGATCGGGCCGCGAGCAGCTGATTGGGCAGTTTTTAAGTGAATCGACCCTGATTGCCGTTCTGGCGCTGGTGCTGGCTTTTGGAATGGTGTTGCTTTCATTGCCTTATTTCAATTCGCTTACCGGAAAAACGATGACCGTCGAATTCGGAAATCCCGTTTTCTGGGGCATCGTACTGGTTTTTACGGTTGTTACGGGGCTGTTGGCGGGCAGTTATCCGGCGCTTTATTTGTCGTCGTTCAACCCCGTCAAGATTCTGAAAGGGAGTTTTCGCGTGGGAAAAAGCGCGTCGTTACCCCGGCAAATTCTAGTTGTTGTTCAATTTACCTTTTCCGTTGTGCTGATGATTGCGACCATCATCATTTATCAGCAGATGCAGTACGGCAAAAACCGCCCCATTGGTTTTACGCGTGAAGGGCTCATTTCCGTCAATTCTTCGTCCGATTTACTGGATCATTTTGAAACCCTCCGGGCCGAATTGCTGGCGACGGGAGCGGTTTCTTCGATTTGTAAGTCCAATTCGCCCCCGACCCAATGGTGGAGCTCGAACGGCGGCTGGAAATGGAAAGGGTCAACTCCCGATGATGATGCCGCCATTTTTACGACCATTGCCACCAATTTCGATTACGTCAAAACGATGGGAATACAGCTCAGTCAAGGCCGGGATTTTTCCCGGGACTTCGCAACCGATTCCTCGGGTGTCATTTTGAACGAAGCGGCCGTCAAACGCATGGGGCTGAAAAAACCGGTCGGTGAAATTGTCCGGTGGGGTGGTAGGGACCGGACCGTAGTGGGCGTCATTCCCGACATCGTCATGGAATGGTCACCTTACCAAACTGTCCGTCCGTTGACCATTGTTTTTGAAAAGGACAAAAACTGGTTCGGCTTCCTGTGCGTGCGCATCATTCCAAACGTGGCGCCTGCGGTCGCCATTGAGAAAATGACTCCGATTTTCGACAAATACAATCCCGGTTTTCCGTTCGATTACAAGTTTTCGGATACCGAGTACGCCAAAAAATTCTATTACGAAGAACTCATCGGCAATCTTTCCGCGATTGTTTCGGTGCTGGCCATTTTCATTTCGTGCCTGGGCCTGTTCGGGCTGGCTTCGTTCATGGCCGAGCAGCGGATCAAGGAAATTGGGATTCGTAAAGTACTGGGAGCCAGTGTGACAAACGTGTGGGGGCTGCTATCGAAAGACTTCGTTCTGCTCGTTATCATTTCCTGTCTGATCGCTTCGCCCATTGCCTGGTACGCGATGAATACCTGGCTGGAGAGCTATACCTACAAGATAACGATTGGGGTGGGCGTGTTTGTCGGGGTGCTGGTGGTGGCGTTGCTTATCACGGTTTTGACGGTGAGCTATCAGGCCATCAAAGCAGCCTTGCTAAACCCCGTGAAAAGCCTGCGAAGCGAGTAAGGTTTCAAATTTCTCCTTGACAACGTCAACACATTAAAAACCGTTTTTTCTCCTTTTCTCAATCGCTTGCCTTCGGATCCCTTTGGGTTTCTTCTGCCAGATTATTAATTGGTTATAAAACCGGTTTTCAACTGCCTTGCCCTCATTCCAGCGATTAGCAGAAGTGGTGTAAACGAATCATTCGGTCGCTGATTTCAAGGGGAATCAAAATTAGTGGAAATAAAAGCGCCTTATTTAGACTTAATCTTATTAATTTGCGAGCTGTTTCGGATTGGTGCGGAACATTAATCCATCCTATCAGCATTTCAACTCAAGCAGATTGATATGAAAAAACTATTCGTCGCCATTCTGGTCGGTCTCACGTTTTCCGCTCAGGCTCAGAAAAACGTCCTGTTGGAATCGGCGTTCTGGCAGGGAAAACCGGAAGTGAATCAGGTGAAGGCGGAAATTGAAAAAGGCAACAGCCCCTCGCAGTTCAATGCCGCTAGCTTTGATCCCGTCGTCATGGCGATCAACGCCCAGGCCCCGAATGAGACGATCAAATACCTGCTGGCGCAACCCGGTAATGAAGTAAACAAAATCACGCACGACAGCCGGATTTACCTGCACTGGGCGGCTATCCGGGGCAATGTGGAGCTGATGGAATACCTGCTCTCGAAGGGCTCGAAAACCAACGTGGTGGACAGCCACGGCATGACGGTTTTGAATTTTGCGGCCGGTGCCGGGCAACCCAACACGCAGGTCTATGACCTCTGCCTGAAAAACGGTGCCGATCTGAAAAAAGACCTGAATCCCGACGGCGCCAATGCCTTGCTGATTGCCATTGCCAACGACAAAGATTTCAAACTGACCGATTATTTTGTTTCGAAGGGACTGAGCCTGAAAAGCACGGATGCCATTGGCAACAATGCGTTTAGCTACGCGGCCCGGAGCGGTAACATCGACCTGCTGAAAGCGCTGCTGCAGCGGGGTGTTCCGGCCAGCGACAACGCGCTGATCATGGCCAGCCAGGGCGGTCGGCAGGGCGCGAACCCGATCGAGGTGTATCAATATCTGGAAAGCCTGAACCTCAAGCCGACTGCCACCAACAAAGCCGGTGAAAACGTTTTGCACGCGTTGGTTCGTCGGCCGAAACAGAATGAAATCATTCAATATTTCCTGAATAAAGGCGTCGATGTTAATCAGGCCGCCGACGAAGGCAATACGGTTTTTATGTATGCCGCTTCCGCCAATCGCGACCTGAGCGTATTGGAAATGCTGCAACCAAAAGTGAAAAACATCAACCAGAGCAACGAGAAAGGGGCGACGGCATTGACCCTGGCGGTGCGCGGCAACTCGCCCGAAGTCGTTGGTTATCTGCTGAATAAAGGCGCTGATGCGAAGGTAACCGACAAAACCGGTGATAACCTGGTCGCTTACCTGGTGCAGTCCTACCATCCGGCACGCTCTGAGGAATTTGACGCGAAACTGAAGCTGTTGCAGGAAAAAGGGTTGGATATCAAGGCTTCGCAGAAAAACGGTAACACCTTGTATCACCTGGCGGTAGCCAAAAACGACCTGTTGCTGCTCAAAAAACTGGAACCTCTCCAGATCGATGTGAACGGCAAAAACAAGGAAGGCATTACGGCCCTGCACAAAGCCGCCATGCTATCGAAAGACGATGCCATCCTGAAATACCTGCTGTCGATCGGTGCCAAGAAAGATATTGCGACCAATTTTAAAGAAACCGCTTTCGATCTGGCGAGCGAAAATGAATCGCTATCGAAAAGCAACGTATCCGTTAACTTCCTGAAATAGTATGACTTGTTTGCATAAAATCGGCGTGCTGGCGCTAGCCATGACTCTGGCCGCATCATCGGTTTTGATGGCTCAGTCCGGCACCAGCCAATATAAGTGCATGATCCAGATGACCAATTACATGGGCGAGAAAGCGTACATCGCCGTGTCGCTGGTGGATGGGAAGGGCGCTTACGAGAAAACCCTGTACGTGCTCGGTTCCGATAAAAAATGGTACAAGGACGTGAAGGCCTGGTACAAGGCGCTGGGCAAAAAAACGCCTAACATCAGCGCCATTTCCGGGGCGTCGGTGGCTGGTGGAGATCGCAGCGTGATCGTGCTGGAAATCGATAATTCGAAGCTTAACAAGGATTACAAACTGCGGTTCGAGAGCGCCGTGGAAGATAAAGAGGATCACGCGAAAGACATCGAAATTCCGCTTACGACGGAAGGGCTTTCCGCCAAAAGTGAAGGGACGGGTTTCATTCGTTACGTTCGCTTCAGCCCCAATACTGGCAACTGAGTTGCCCATTAACAGCGGCCGGATTTATGACCATTTCTGTCTGGAGATACAGCCACTTAGCCCTGGCTGTATCTTCTTTTCTTTTATTGCTCCTCGTTTCCGTCACGGGCGTTATCCTGGCGTTTGAGCCCGTTGCGCAGAAAATCCAGCCTTATCGAACCGACGGTTTTAGCAAACTTACGCTGGCGCAGACGCTGCCGGTTCTCAAAAAAAAATATTCCGAAATCAGTGAATTGAGCATCGATGCCAACCAGTTTGTGCAGATCAAAGGAATCGATGCCGACGGCAAAAACCGGACGGCTTACATTGATCCGCAGACGGGCAAAATCCTGGGGAATCCCAGCCCGCAAAGTGAGTTTTTTCAGTGGGTGACGGCCCTGCACCGCTCGCTGTTTCTGCACGAAGCCGGGCGGTTTTTCATTGGCCTCACGGCCTTTCTGCTGCTGCTGATTACGGTTTCCGGCACGATGCTGATCATCCAGCGCCAGCGCGGTTTGAAGCGGTTTTTTGCCCGAATCGTCCGGGATAATTTTGCCCAGTATTACCACGTCGTGCTGGGGCGACTATCGCTGATTCCGATTTTTGTCATTGCGCTTTCGGGAACCTACCTCTCGCTGGCCCGGTTTGGGCTGGTGGCAACGGAGAAAGTCACGCCCAAAATCGACTTTGACGCCATTCAGTCAAAACCGCAGCGGAAGCTAACCGACTTTGCGGTTTTTCAGAACACCCGGCTGGCGGAGGTGCAAACCATCGAATTTCCGTTTTCGGAAGATGTGGAAGATTACTACACGCTGAAACTCAGGGACCGGGAGCTGACCGTCAACCAGATCACCGGCGATATTCTGAGCGAAAACCGCTACCCAACCGCCGTTTTACTGACCAACCTGAGCCTGGATTTACACACCGGCCGGACGAGCGCCATCTGGGCTGTCATTCTGGCCGTGGCTTCCGCGAACATTCTCTTTTTCATTTATTCCGGTTTTGCCATTAGCTGGAAGCGGCTGGCCAACCGCGTCAGAAAAAATACGTATTCCGCCGACGAAAGCCGGTTTATCATTCTGGTTGGTTCGGAAAACGGAAGTACCTTCCGGTATGCGCAATTGATTCATCAACAACTACTTAAGCTGGGGGAGAAATCGTACCTGACCGAACTGAATAACTATACGGTTTTTCCCAAAGCCGAATTCCTGATTGCCATTACGGCTACGTACGGGCTGGGTGATGCGCCAACCAACGCGAAAAAATTTGCTACGCTGGTCGATCAACATCCACAGCTACAGCCCGTTCGTTATTCGGTGGTTGGGTTTGGATCCCATTCCTATCCGGATTTCTGCCAGTTCGCTTTCGAGTTGAATCAGTTGCTGGCGCGCCAATCGTGGGCCGTTCCACTGGTCGATATTCATACAGTAAACGACAAATCGCCGGATGATTTTGGCTTATGGGCCGAAGCCTGGTCACAGCAAACCAACCTGCCGCTACCGGTTTCGACGGAGTTGCTGAAAGCACCGGCATTCCAGCTTGAACCCATGACTGTCGTTAGCATCACCCAAACCGCCCGACCCGACGGTACCTTCTTGATTCGCTTAAAAAGCCATCGGAATCAGAGCGTTACCTCGGGCGATCTGCTGGCGATTTATCCCGCCAACGACCACCGTGAACGTCTCTATTCGATTGGCATCGTGGAGCAGGAACTGCAACTCAGCGTCCGATTGCACCCGAAGGGCATTGGTTCCGGCTTTTTGCACCGGTTATCGCCCGGCGAAACGATTCAGGCCCGAATTGTCAACAACGATCATTTCCATTTTCCGAAAACCGCTCCTGTCGTGGTCATGATTGCCAATGGCACCGGCATTGCGCCGTTTCTGGGGATGATCAACCAGAATACCCGGAAAATGCCCTGCCATTTGTACAGCGGTTTTCGGGAAAGCGCATCGTTTGACTTGTATCGGGCTTTTCTGGAAGAAAGCCATTCGACGCAGAAACTCACCAATCTCCACGTGGCGTATTCGCGGGAAGGGGAGAAGCAGTACGTCAGTCACCTGCTCGCCCACGACGCCGACTTTCTTGCGAATGTACTGAATACCAGGGGTGTCATCATGATCTGCGGTTCGCTATCAATGCAAAAGGACGTCGTTGCGCTGCTCGAAACCATCTGTCAGGCGAAACTTGGCAAAAGTGTGAGCTTCTATCAATCACACGGTCAGGTGTTGATGGATTGCTATTAACCAGCCATTGGCGGTTTCTACAGCCGATATTTTTTAATATCCAGATTTGGCGAAGTAAAAATCCGGCCGTCGTCGGTGACCAGAATGCACCTGTATTCGGGGTATTTTTTCAATAACTTCAAACCGGCTTCTTTTCCCAGCACCATCATCGACGTACTGAAACCGTTTGCGGTTTCGGCGCTGGGGCCAAAAACCGTCACGCTGCTGAGGCCGGTGGCCGGGTAACCCGTGCGGGGGTTGATGATGTGCGCGTATCGTTTGCCGTTGAATACCACAAACTTTTCGTAACTGCCGGAAGTGACGACGGCACTCTGGCGCAGCGGCACAATCGCAAAAACCGTATCTCTTTGGATAGGATTGGTAATGCCCACCGTCCAGTCGCGGCCGTCGGGTTGTTGGCCCCAGGTGCTCATATCGCCCGAACCGTTGACAATCCCGGCTTTGATGCCTTTGGCCAGCATCAGGTCCCGGCAGCGGTCGGCGGCATAACCTTCGCCCAGCGCGCCGAAGCCGATTTTCATGCCTTTCCGTTTCAGAAAAATAGTGGAATGGGCCTTGTCCAGCACGATGTTCTGATAACCGACCTGTTCAACCGATTTTTTAACCGCTTCCGGACTCGGCATTTCCGTCATCGACCCGTCGAATTTCCAGATACGATCCATGGCCGCAAAGCTAATGTCGAAAGCACCGTTCGTGATTTGGGAGAAATGGAGTGCCCGCTCGGTCAGGGCAAATACTTCGGGGTCCACCCGAACCGGGCCGATCCCGGCATTTTGATTGACGCGGGAAATCTGGGAGTCGTCTTTCCAGTCGGAGATCAAATTTTCGATTCGCGTCACTTCCGCGATCACCAGGTCGATATGCCGTTCGGCGGAGAGGGAGTCGTTCGCGACGAGGGTAATGTCGAACCGGCTGCCCATTAATTTGACGGTTCGTTTTCGCAGCACCTGGGCGGTAGCGCCGACCTCAACCAATAGCAGAACCAGCAGCAGAACGTGTTTCATGCCCTAAAGATCGGAAAGCGGACGCAATCCGGTCTTGTCAATGCAAAAAGATTCCGGCACTGACCGATCAAAAATACGAACTCGAACCCGGTAGCGAAACCGTATCCAGCCAGTACTCTTTCAGGGTCTGAAAAGACTCGACCCAGGCGGGATAATTAGTGGGTTTAATTATATAGGAAGTGATGCCCCGTTCGTAGGAGTGCGTGATATCGTCTTTATCGTCCGAAGAACTCAGCAAAATAATGGGCAACTGACCGATCGGATCGTCCAGGGATCGAATCTGTTCGAGCAACTGCCATCCCACTTCCCGTTCGGGCAGGTAAAGATCCAACAGAATCAGGTAAGGCAACCGCAACCCAATCTTTTGACAGTCGGTCAGGTACTCAATGGCCTGCTGCACGTTGGGAACCCAGATCGGCTTGAAATCCGCAAAAGTGGCTTCAAGAGCGCGTTGAATGAACGCCCATTGATCTTTATTGTCTTCGATTACCAGGATAGTAGCCCCCTTCCGGTGCCCTTTACCCGCCTTTTCGCTCTGGTGCATATCCGTCGTTGACTAGGAAAGTATAGAAGAGTATAACGGATCGAACCACGAATTGTTCATTTTCTCATTTGTAGATCCCCGAATGACAAATCAGGGGTGAGATTTGTTCGATTTCCCAAAAACGGGTTACCCGGCTGACCGGCTTTTTCATTTCATTCTTCTTCCTAATCCAAAGGCGCAGATTCGCTGCATGAAATCCTGCCAGTCGGCATAAACCATTGGCTTGGTACAGCACTCCTGAATAGCCAGTTCGCCGGCCTGCTTTTCCCAGGCCGGATTCAGTTCCGCGCTTATCCAGAGAATGCTCACCGGATGAAAAATGGGGATGTTTTGCAGGTATTTGGTCAGCTCGTAGCCATTCATACCCGGTAGATTATAATCGATGAGCAGCAACTGGGGGAGGAGGAACGGGGCGCTTAAAACCGCTAACACCTCGTTTGCATTCGGAAACGTACGCAGATCACACAACGAATTTCCGGACCGTAAGGCTTGCTCCATCAGCCAGAGGTCATCTTCATCATCATCGACAATCCAAAGGAGAGGTGTGGTCATAGAATAGGAACCCGGGGCCAGCACCAGTGGCGCCGGAAAACTGTTTAGCGTTTGCTCTATAAAGTGAGAAAACGGCCCAGTATGCCTATATGTTTATTTTATGATTGAACCTTAGGAAAAGGAACGTCAGACCGGCTGGAGAAAACCGGTATTTGTACAGCCGGGTTTGAATACCGGAGCGGGAATGTTACTATAAACCGGGTGCCGGCCCCATTCGGTTCTTCTACGGAAAGTTGCGCATCTAGTAGGGTGCATAACTGCCTGACAATGAGTAGTCCGATTCCCTCGCCTGAGCCCCGGTGACTTCCGCCGGGCAGGCCGGGACCCGTATCGGTAATGGTCAGATACCACTCCTGCCGGTCTATTCCGCTTTCCCAACCCAGCGTAATGCCCCCAAGTTTGGTATGCTTGATCGCATTGAGCAGCAGGTTTTGCGCAATCCGGTACAGCTTAACATAATCGCTTTCGATCAACAACGAATCGACGCCTTGTTTTTGCACCCACAGACACTTCTCGTCGGCCAGGGGCCGGATACTCTCTATCAGACCGCCCAGCAGATCGGCGACATCGAAGGTGGTCAACTGCCGACGCTCTTCCCCCGCTTCCAGCCGGGTTACGTCCAGCAGTTGGTTGATCAGCTGGTTGGCCTGGCCGAGATTGCGCCGAAGCATATCCAGCATTTGCTGGCGTTTGGCATCCGTCTGGGATTGGGCCAGCAGGCTGGTGGCACTGAGAATGATACCGAAATTGCTCTTCAAATCGTGGGCGCTTTGGCGAAGTAATCCACTGCGCTGCTGGAGCTGTCGGCGTAGTTGCTCGATCTCCTCCGGCGGGGTCGGATCAGCTACCGGCTCCTGATGCCGGGCGTTCTGATCGGTCAGGAGCGGATTGGATTCTTTAAGCTTCGCCAGCAGTTGGTCGATTCGGGCCTCGGCTTCCAGAATTTGCTCCCGGTTAAACCGGTTTTGATGCTGAAGATGGGTTAATTTTTGGGTAATCCGGTGCGCTGCCGAGTGGACCAATTTCAGGCTACGGGTGATCTGATCATGCACCGACGGAAGCGGGGAGGGCACGGTTTCAAATCGCTGGTTAGTCATGTTGATGAACAAGTTATCTGGAGGATAAACGAAAAAGAGTAGGAGGCAGTTTGCATCTGGCAGCGAAAAGTAAAGTGATTTGGTGCTGCGGCTCAAAATCTTTCTGGCTCCCGGGTGCGGGAAGCGCTGGTCGACTTTTCCCGGCTGGAAGAAATCATTCGTCCCAGGCCAGGGAATCGAGCACAATAATTCTATCGGGTGAAGGCACGCAGAGGATTGTACGGCTATCGGCTTAAAAACCGGTCCTGCCGCAACAGCGTCGTTTAAGTAAACTTATCAACGGAGTCATCCGAACTTTGGGCTGACTCCGTTGATAGGACTAACCAGCCTTATGGCAGAATGGCGTACGTAGAAAGGATTTTATGACCATTACCGCCGTAGGATACATCCATATCCAACACAAACCCATCCCGATTGAAGCTATTATACTTCACGGTTTTATTGGAAACGATCGGAGCCTTTCCCTGCGGTGAGAAGGAGGTATGAACGGTGGACCGAAGCAGGTGCTTGTTAAGCTTCCCAAATATGGGCAGGAAGTCAGCGTAACAAGCTAACGAATAGTGATGATTGAGCGGGTATTGATCAACCTTACGGGGTTGGCTGGCAGATGTATAGGCAAAAACCTCCTCACCAATTTTAAAGTTGGTTGTATTAAAACTCTCAATCCGGATCAGGTCCCCATAGGCATCATAAGTAAACTCCCGGCGGCTGGGAAAAACCGATCCACCCGGATCCGATTTCAGGTTGATCCGGACTAGTTGGTTGGCATTGTTGTACTGATATTCGCACGAATGCAGCCAGACCCCGTTCTTATCCAACAAAAAACCGTAATAATCAGAATGATAGCATTGCCCCTTGGCATTCAACAGGAAAGTTTCCTGCACCATTTTTCCTTCAGGACTATGTTGGGTAGCCGTAATCCAGTTGGGAGCATATTGGAATTCGAGGTAGTAGCCGCTCGGTACGTCTTTTTCCTGGACCCGCCAGATTCGTCCGTCCGGATAATAGGTTAAATTAGACTTATCAAAGGAAGTTAACTGGTAACTGGTCTTTCCTAAGAAAGCGGATGAAGTGTTCTGGAGACTGGAAGCATTTGAAGTGGGTTCAATTGTCTGGCCTGGAGCCATCTGTAACTTTTCACACGAGAAAAAGCACAGTACGCTTAGCGTCAACGTCAGGACGCCAACTTTGTTGGTCATGTTCATTTTAATTTGTTGTATATATGAATAAGTGATCACTATTGATCGCTGCAAAAGTAGCGGCCGGAGTCATCGCCTGTAGAGCCGGAGTCAACAACAGGTGGATTTGAGTGAATACCTGACGGAAAAGAGAGTAAAACGGGAAAATGACGCCCGCCGAAGTAGAATGTAAACCAAGACCGAATTTTCTCCGGGCTGAGGCTACTGATCGATCCCACCGATCAGGACAAAAACCGCTCGCTTGGTGGACTTAATTAGAAGTCAATCAAAGTCTTCATTGACACATTTTCATTTGAAGGTTAAAATAGTTGACCCCGCTCGACATAGGAGATGGCAATCAGGCTTAAAGCTAAAAGAAACGCACATACTGATAGGACAATAGCTGACTTTTTCAGCAAAGAATATTCTTTCATGATTTCGACCGTTTCGTTTCCTTGCGAAGATACGATCAGTCTAAATCAGTTGAAGCTGATTACGTTTTTTTAACATTTTCAGAATTCTCATCTAGTCATCCTCCGAATGAAATAAGCCAACTATCGTTCCCAGGGAAGTAGCACAATGCCTTTGGTGTAAACTTACAATGTTGCCTGGTTGCTTAACTTAACTCTGTTTCTTTTTTACGCGCTCTAGAAATTTCTCATAATTGATAATAAATCGTTCGTGAAATCCTTCACTAATGAGCTCCTTCTCGTCACGACAGAGCACTTTGAACCGTAATTTCCGTCCGATTATTTCTATCAGTTCCACCTCAGCAATGACAACCATTCCAACCGGTGTGGCCGCACAGTGACTAATGTCAATATAGGTTCCAACGGTTCTTTCATCACTAGTCAAATACGGGCGAAGTGCCTCGATACAGGTCCATTCGACAAATCCGACTAGAAAGGCAGTTGCGAATACCTCAGGCATATTTTCAAATCCAGAAAAAGCACTGGAAACAGATGGAACTGTTAGTGAGGGGTTAACCGTGATACTTTGCTGGAAATGAATCCCAGTTTCTATACCCTTTATAGCCATGAGTATATGCAGAAAAAGTAGTTGATAATCGAATAAAGAAAGTTTCCTAATAGCATTTTTTCCCAGGACTTCATTTAGCTACTCCAAACGTGGTTATTAAATAGTAAATTGAAAAAAAAATGTAGGCAAATAGGTGAATTTGCTCATCGATTGGTTAATTATTGGCAATAATACGTTTGGGGTCTAAGCACCAAATCTGGTGAATTTGTGCAATAAGCCGACCGGTAAGCAAACCTGGTAAGCGTAAAAACAAAAAGACGCAGATCATCAACCCGCGAATTTCTAACCAGTTGGTATATTCTATTGCTTACATGTCTTTTGCATGACGCTCTTCAGACTATTACTCACCCCAAGCAATAAAAACACTGCTGGTTATTAGTCCACTGCATCGAATTAATCTACCTATTTCATCCGCAGGGAGTTAATAGGAAAATCAAACCCCGACTGGCCATGATCACCCATATCTACCGATCCACCAATCATCCTACCTGGTATCTGGTCCTACCGGAAGACCGGGAAGATGATTTTTCATCTGTTCCTGCCGAGGTAGGAACTCAGTTAGGTACATTGCAGAAAATAGTGTCATCCGAAGAGGGGCCAGGTTCGTTGGGTATTGACCTGCTTCAGGTACGGGATGACTTTGAAATTCAAAACTACCATGTCGCCAAACCAAAAGAATAAACCAGCGTAGGAATAGGGTAATTTTCGTTCTTTGCTGGTATGAATCGAAAGGTGATTGTCGCGTTACCGGTAGGCAGTGAAGATCTCATCCGGATCACCGCTCAAACGCGGGTTATTGGGGACTGGATATCCAACCCAAATGCAGCCAGTGAGCAGTCCTGGAGTAATTACCGGGTCAGTGTCGATGATATCGAGAGCAAAACCGGTTATGACCTGCTGGCCAACGTATCGGATGCGGTTGAGTCGGTGATTGAGAAGCAGACGGATAAGGTGACGGTGCAGGCGGTGGATTTGTACCTGGATTTATAACGGGTTTTACAGAATGGCTGTTTGCTTTTTTCCACAAGCCCCGGTTCTCTAACTCGTAAACTGCGTTTGTTTCCGCACGTTGATTTTTGGAATGAGTTTCTAAATTAATTTAAGCAACATTTTGATAATCAATACGCTATCAAGAAGTCTGTTTGGCTGAAATTCAATCACTCGTTTGATGGACGGGTCTGCGTTACTTCTCCTGACATTCACCTGCTGAATAGGATAGAATTCCATGTGCTTTAGCCTCGCAATCGTTACTATAAGTTTTTCCGTTGCAGCCGCAAACAGGAGAATAGACTGTATAACAACCAGACTCATCTCGGGGCTTCTCAATGCAATTTGAGCTAGGATCCATTTTCTCCTCACAACCAATGAAAACAGCCAGAAATAGAAAGGATAAAATCAGGCGCATAATCTAGATGGATTTTTAAGTAGGATTCGAATAAATGCAAAAGCGTTGGCTCTTCCAGTAAATAATCTGCTGTAAAAATATAGTCCCAAAAATGAAGACTGATGTTGTGATTCATTTATCCCATGTGCAATGGGTAATCGCTTCGATAATTGGTGGATTGCTTATGGCCTTCCTACTCGGCTTGCTGATTTATGGTTTATTAAAATTTTTGACCAGTAAAATAACCGTCCAATATCAGGCTGACAATCAATCTTATTCCCCTTTGTTAACCTATTTTAGTAGCATACGTTGAAATCGCGTAGTTATACGCTAAGGCCAATTGTTCAATATTAATAGATTTAACCTTCCTAAAATGACTAATCACTAGTTTACCTTATGAAACGATTCTTTGCCATTACGCTTCTACTAGGGGCTAGCCTAACGGCTACTGCCCAAGTAAAAAACCAGTTAACCAATTCCGCTTGGCAAGGGTCTGTCGAGACGAGCAAAGTGGTGGAGGTTGTGCTTCAGTATGGAGCAGACACGATGAGGATGTATACCGTAGCGGATAAGCAGTTGCTGGAAACGATGACTTATATGATGAAAGGCGATTCACTGATCTGGCAAAAAGTAAGTGGGACTAGTCCCTGCGACACCCAAGCGATTGGGATCTATCAAGTAGTAATCAAAAATGAGGAGATGCTATTGAAACTGCTCAAAGATGATTGTCGATTGCGATCAGGTTCCTTACTGCCCAAGCCGTTCAAGAAAATAGCTTACAGTAGTAAGTAGGAGCTACCTCTGAGGGGAAATGACTATTACCGGATGCGAGTAAAGCGATGACTAGTTATAGAGGTGGTAGATGAATTTTACGTGAAGCTTGGTTACTACCAGGATTGACACAACCATTAATCTTAGTTTAGTCATTTTCATAATCTGAGCTATAAAACATTTATGGAAAGAGTGCAAATTCCCTCTCAACTGCTCATTAGTATTTAGTTCAGAAAACGTCCTGTTAATAGCGCTTGATTTTGGAAAAGATTTGGACGAAAAGCCAGAATAAGCTTAGAGTTAAAGGTAAAAGAACCAGCACATTAGCGGTAATAAATTTGGCCACTAAAGCGACTATAATTGCTACGGCCATTATGCTGAAGATATACTTAGCCCAAGAAAGTTTTGACATATGATAGCTTTTCCCACAATGTAATTTGATAACTCAAGTAAAACAACCGTCCGATTCACATCTTATTAACCACTCGTTTTCTGGACAAGGCAATCAATAATGAAATGGCCCCTCATCTCTGGATGTCTGGGCTTTTTACAGCTTTATTTATTTTAATAAAGATTCCCAGATTCAAAGCCAAAAATTTTCGTTTGGCATCGTGTCGATTCAGAGCGTCCACATATATTGACCAGACCTCCTCACTTTTCAGGTAGGTGATTTTGTACTTCTTTGTCAGCACAGCTTTTATTAAGAGATTGGTTTATCATCTGTTTGATGATCAATTTCGGTGGCGGTTTAATCAGGTGTTAAAAAACCAGCGATAGTACAAAATGGGAATGTAATTTAAGAATTCACTATTTTCGGACATTTGGATCACTGACACTTCTGGCCAAATCACCCCAACCCAATCGAATGTCAGGCTGAGGTGATTTATGCCAGGTACCCTATTGTTTCAACACCTTCAACGTAACACCTTTCAACCCACTATTGACCCTTAGTACCAATATGCCAGAGGGTTGCCCCTGAACCGAAAAACGATGCTGCTCGATGACCTGAGCCGCTTCAATTTGCCGTTGACCTATCAACCGCCCACTGGCATCAGTGAGTTGTAACTTCAGCGTTTTCCCCTCCGCTCCCCGGACTTCTATCGTCACTTGGTCCGAAACCGGATTACCCAAAACCGTTACCTGAAGCTGAGAGCTTGTTTCGGCCGAAAGACGGGTCGGCGAGTTACAGGTAAGCACTTTAGGGCCTCCTTTCAACTCATAAGTGCTGCCCAGCACCCGGGCCATAATTGGCCGTTGAACGCCATCTTTTAGACTCTCAGGCACGGTGAAACTATAGCCGTGAACGCCGTTACCTTTGCCTGCATCCTTCAAGTCCTGCCGGTAGAAGTTGGCCACCGTGCTGCCAAAGACTTGTTTGGTCACATTGTGGTAGAATTCCACTGTCAATGGGGTATTGGGCTTGTTGCGATCCCAGACCCACCCCCGGATCGTTCCGCATTCGACCTTATCCAGATAGCCTTCGAAATTACCGGTGACCGTCGTGGTCGAAGCCGGATTCACCAGTAAAGGAAAACTCACTGAGTTGGTCAGCACGCCATCGCTCGCCGAATAGGCCAGGGGGAAGGTGCCTGCTTCAGTGGGCGTGCCGCTGATCACCCTGGTATTTGGGTTGATCGACAGGCCCCCGGGCAAGCCACTAAGCTGGTACGTCAACAGTTGTCCTTCCGGATCTGTAAAGGCTACCAAAGTACCCGAGAAAGGCACGCCGACCTGAGCCGCCAGCGGAGCAATTAACACCGTTGGCGAGGGTGGAACGGGCGCTTTGTTGGCGGGTGAACTAGTGCCCTGGCAGATGAGCGCTTTGGGCGAATCCTTCAGAATAAAACTGCTGCCGGCAATACGGGCGGAAAGATTATGCGGTAAACCATCTTTCAGGCTTTCGGGGATACTCCAAGTGAAGGCATGCTTTCCATTGCCCTTACCAGCGGTTTGCAGATCCTGTCGGAACACATCAGCCAATACGGCTGCGACCACCTGGGGCCATCGAGGATATCGACCGTAACCGCCGTGTTGGGTTTGTTGCGGTCCCAGGCCCAGCCCCGGAAGGTGCTGCAATCGGCGCCGTTGACAAACCCATCGAAGGAACCGCTGACCAGCGAAGGAGTCACCAAAACGGTGAAAGTGGCCGTCGGGCTGGTACAGCCTTCCAACTGACAGTTTACGCTGTAAGAAAACGTACCGGTGGCCAATGTGGACACTGTAATCGATGGGTCGGAGCCGTCGTAGGAACCGCTCCAGTTCAAGAGGCCTGAACAACCGCTGGCGGTTAAGGTTACATAGGGCGTATTCTGGATCACCGTCAGGCTGCCCGGACTCCCTGCAGATGGATTACTCGCTAACGTTGGCACCGGAAACTGGTCTCTGACGGTTACCTGCGTAGAAGCCGTACTGGAGCACTGGTTGGCAGTGGTCACGGTGACAGAATAGTACATTGTTGCGACGGGAGTGACGCTGATGCTGGAGGTGGTCTTCCCGGTATCCCACAAGTAGGTCCCTTCTCCTGATGCAGTGAGCGTGACGGACGAGCCCGCGCAGACAGTGGGGGACGTGGGCGTGATGGCTACTGCTGGCAGGTCATACACGGTAAGAACAAAGGCCAAAGATGTTGTTGAACTACAGGCGTTGGAAACTACGACACTGTAACTACCGGCCTGGCTGGCTTGCACCTGGGTCAGGCTGAGCATTGCCGAGGTCTGAGCTTCTAACAGCGTCCCTTCTTTGTACCACTGGTAACTCAATGCGGTGCCAGTGGCCGAAACCGGTACGCTGACGGTGCTGCCCACACAAACTGCCGAAGCGGAAGCCGGTCCAGTTGTAATAGCCACCGGATTGGTCAGATTCCCCTGGTATTCATAGGCTCCCATGTCGATGCGACCGTTGTTGTAAAACCGGGGATTGCCTGCCAAATCAACGCTGCTACTAGTGGCGGTGGTGCTGGCCGGATCACCGGCGTCGATGAGGGGCGAGCAGGTCTGAAGCCGGAAATCACCACCAGGCGCATCAACAAACAAAGGATTGACATTGATGTTGGTAGCCGAAGCCGGTACGTCCTGGACGTTCGAATATTGTATTTCGACGCCGTCCATGATTACTATCCCCGGATCAGACGCCCCTGCGGTATTAGCCCAGATAATGCAATTGAATAAGTTGATCCCTGTCTTGAGGCCAATGATAGAGATGCCTCCTCCGGTAAAGTCAGTGCTGTTGCCGTAAAAGACACAGTTGATCAGGGCAGGATTGGTGCTCGCATCCGAATCGCCATAATGCGTCAGGCCCCCACCCTCTGATCTTGCATAGTTATGACTAAACACGCAGTTAATCAGTTGGCAGCCGGCATTGCCACGCCGATCACCATCATTAAACATGCCACTACCCCTTTCTGCATAGTTATTGCGCATGTAGCAGTTAATCAGGAGTGGCTTACTGACCTTGGCTCGACCATTATTGAAAACGCCCCCGCCCCAACCGAGAAATAAAAGGCCATTGGCATACCCCCCCTCAATAACAACCCCATCCAGGCGAGTGTCGGAGCTGACCCCGTCAAAATACACAACGTGTGTACTATTTTGCTCGTCCAGTAAATTATCATTGTCGATATCTCCCGAGAAAACGGTCGTTCCGAAGTTGCGGTTTTCGGTTCCGGTCGTGTAGCCGCCGTAGACCTGAACCCCGGAAGGAATCGAAAACGAGATAGAGAGACTGGTTCCATCGGCGTAAGTGGTGGGCTTGTAAGTACCCTGAGCAATCTTGAAGATGTCGCCACTGGTCCCAGCGGCCAGTTTGGTCCGGAGCTGACTCCCGGGGCTCGCATTGCTCCAGTCGGTACCGGAGTTGTTCCCGCTACCGGTTGGGGTTACGTAAAAGGTTGCGGCCTGGGTCGATAGGACCGAAAGCAGGAGTGCGCACAAGAAGTGCAGTTGGCTCATTCGCCCAGACATGAGCCCGCGAAAAGGTAGAATTCGTTTCATGGTAGTGAGTAAGCAAACGAGTGGAGGGGTTGTCTTCCACCGCGGCAAACGTAGGTGGAGCCGGGCAAAAAGACTGTCGTTTTTGTACCAATGATGATCGGTTTTGTAACAGGAATGAAAAAGAAAAATAATGAGAGAATCAGGCCTTTTTTTTCGAGATGATACAAAACCGATCGTCATTGGTACAAAATCGATCGTTTTCTGCTGGAGGACCTTGTAGGTTTGCATAACGAAGGAAAGCGATTTGATCCAGGGTTTAGGTCAGTTTTTAGTCGCTTCTTTCTCCTTGAGTAAACTTAACCGTCACAGACCCGGCTTGCTGAGCCGGGTTTTGTTTTATACGTGCAATTTTTAATTCGCTTGATGCGCATAGGATAAGACAGGCGGTTTCGCTAGCTAACGGATCCCATTTACAACAATCGCTTGTATAACCAGTTGGGAGGCTAAACAAAACAATGATTAAGATGACTTCCAAGCCAATTTCACCAACCCAACACGCCCTGCTTGACTATGCTCTGGTGGGAAGTCTGCTGATTCTCCCGACGGTATTGAATCTTTCCCCAACTGTAAAAAAGGTTTATACTACTGAGGCATGGGTGCTATTGGGGTATGTGGCTATAACGGATCATCCGCTGGC
Source organism: Larkinella terrae (assembly GCF_009668025.1). GTDB lineage: Bacteria > Bacteroidota > Bacteroidia > Cytophagales > Spirosomataceae > Larkinella > Larkinella terrae. The sequence continues at coordinate 82,579 of NZ_WJXZ01000018.1, forward strand.
GGTAAAACCTCTGATTCCATTTCAAGTCCATGGGCAAATTGATCCCTTTAATGTAATGGGGTTTGCTTTACAGACATTCCTTGGGCCTTTTAGCCGAAGCAAGGGGGCTACGGCATTCAATATTGGATTTACCCTATTATCAGGCATTACTGTGGCATGGACCAACTGGAAAGGTGGCTACCAGAAGTGATCAACTGGCTACCCACCCAAAGGGCCTATATGTATGCTTCCTTGGAAGAGCACTGGATTCCGGGATACGGCGTTGTATCATTGCAGGTTAATACTCTGCCGGTTAAAGGCTCATATATCCAGTTTCGATTTGTCCATGCTCAAAGGTTATATGCACCGAGCGACCACCCTTGGGCCGGGTTAGGTGGGCGATGTTTTTAGGAATCGTAAAAAGCTGGCCGGGAATCAACTCGATGGTTTCTGTTCCCAGTTCAATGAGTAGGACGCATTCAATCGTCATATCCGAGTTGGGATGATAATGCCAGGCTTAGCTTTCGGATATAACACTGAACTTCACTACATGGTCATTAACGGATGTAAAAGGGAAATTTACGTATCTGGTGATAACCGCGCAGTCAGTTCTCCAATACCTACAACGGTATTGTAACCTTACCCAAATTGAGGTCTAAGGTCCCCCGGATTTTCAGACGGGAATGATTAGAGTTTCCGGTGCTTCTGAGGTCCTACCTTAAAACACACAGTACGATTTGCATAAAAATTGGGAATGCGTGTACCAATAAAAATATTACTTCAGATTGGACGTCGCAATTCTCAGGGTAGAATGAGTAGACACAATTTAACCAAAATAGATGTTCCTGATATCAAATTTTATAGTACAATTTGTCATCGTAAGATGGTTGTTCAGGTCGTAAAATATAATCGGGAGAAAAATATTCTATCAGACAATGTTTGGGAAGAGTCCAAATAGGATAAAATTCAGTCAAAGAGATTGACTTGTTAAAAATTGTGTATCACATAAGAAAGCCGCCCTTGTAAAAAGGCGGCTAAGTTCTTGAGTTTCAATGTGGGCCCACTTGGAATCGAACCAAGCACCTACTGATTATGAGTCAGTTGCTCTAACCGAATGAGCTATAGGCCCGAACCGGAAAACCGGCAACCCTCCCCGGTTCGGGAGAGGGTCTGCAAATATACAAAAATCGGACTCCGCTTCAAATGATAGCAACAAAAGTCAATAGAAAACCGCTGCAGCACACTTGGACATTTTGGTGTATATTTGTCGGTAAATCTGCAACAGCGCTTGGCTTCTCAGAACAAAAAAAAGATCCTCAATGACCCCGTCTACGGGTTTATTACCATTCCGAACGATCTGACATTCGATCTGGTTGAACACCCGTATTTTCAGCGACTCCGGCGAATCAAACAACTCGGACTTTCAGAACTGGTCTATCCCGGAGCGTTGCACACCCGGTTTCACCACGCGCTGGGGGCGATGCACCTGATGGGGCAGGCCATCCAGACCCTGCGCAGCAAAGGCCACCGGATTTCGGAAGCGGAATGTGATGCTGCCCAGATCGCCATTTTGCTCCACGACATTGGCCACGGCCCGTTTTCCCACGTTCTGGAGTATTCAATCCTGGAGGGGATTGCGCACGAACGGGTGTCGCTGCTGCTGATGAAGGACCTGAACCGGCAGTTCAGTGGCCGACTCTCGCTGGCGATTGAAATGTTTGAAGGAACCTACCACCGGCCGTTTTTTCACCAGCTGGTTTCCAGTCAACTGGACATGGATCGGATGGATTACCTCAACCGCGACTGCTTTTACACGGGGGTGGCCGAGGGAACCATTGGGGCCGACCGGATCATTAAAATGCTTGATCTGGTGGACGATAGCCTGGTGGTCGAAGCTAAGGGGATTTTGAGTATCGAGAATTTTCTGAGCTCCCGGCGACTGATGTACTGGCAAGTCTACCTCCACAAAACCTCGCTCTGTGCCGAATCGATGCTAGTCCAGATCATGCGTCGTGCGCGGTTTTTGCTGACCCAATCGGAGCAGGATGCGACCGAAGCGGTTTTTACGACGCCAGCCCTGCGCGTCTTTCTGTCAAAACCGGTTACAATGGAGGAGTTTGAAAATCATCCGGAATACCTGAGCGCCTTTACCCAACTGGACGACTACGACATCTGGACGAGCATCAAACTCTGGAGCCAGCATTCGGATCGGGTTCTGTCGATACTCTGCCAAATGCTGCTCGACCGGCGGCTGTTCAAAATCATGATGTCCGATCAGCCGTTTGTCGGCGAACTGGTCCGGGAAATCGAACAGCAATTGCTCGATTCCGGTATCCGGCAGGACGAATTGTCCTATTTTCTGGTGGAAGGCGTTGCAACCAATTCGGCCTATTTGCCGTCTATCGATAATATAAATATCAAGCGGAAAGACGACCGGATCATCGATATCGCCGATGCCTCCGATCTGCCCGGTATTAAAGCGCTCACCAATATGGTCCGGCGATACTATATCTGCTGGGCGAAAAACCGGGTTCAACGCCCGGTTTGGTTGGTATAGTTCAATTTGTTCTCTACCTTAGCGGCACAATTATTCGAGTAATACAACGCCCCAACGACGATTACGTCTACTCTATGGAATTTACAGTGAAGCAGATTGCTGCCCTGCTCGGCGGTACAGTTGATGGGAATGAATCTCTGAAAATCAGTCAACTGTCCAAAATTGAAGAAGGCAAGGAGGGGAGCATCTCGTTTTTAGCTAATCTGAAATACGAACCTTTTTTGTACTCAACAGCATCGTCAGCTGTCATTGTAAACAAGGATTTTCAACCCAGACAACCCGTACAGGCCACCCTGATTTTCGTGGATAACTCCTATTCTGCGTTTACAATTTTACTGGAACATGTAAACCGGCTTAAGCAGGCCGAAAAAGTAGGGGTCGAACAACCATCCTTTATTGCCGATTCGGCCCGGGCGGGCGACCGCATCTACCGGGGAGCGTTTTCGTATATTGGGGAAAATTGCGTGATTGGCGAAAATGTCAAGATTTACCCGCAAGCGTATATTGGTAATAATGTCACGATCGGGAATAATACAATTATTCACCCGGGTGTCCGAATCATCGATAATACGGTGATTGGCAGCAATTGTGTCGTGAAAGCCAATGCCGTGATTGGCAGCGAAGGATTTGGGTTTGCGCCCGAAGCCGACGGAACGTTCCGCGCCATCCCGCAGATGGGCATCGTCATTATCGAAGACAACGTCAGCATTGGCGCCAACACCACCATCGATTGCGCGACCGTGGGGTCGACCATCATTCGGAAGGGGGTTAAACTGGACAATCTGATTCAGGTAGCTCACAACGTTGAAATTGGTAAAAATACGGTTATTGCGGCCCAGACCGGTATTGCAGGCTCAACGAAAATTGGTGAAAATTGCATCATTGGCGGGCAAACCGGTATCACCGGGCATATTTCCATCTCGAACCGCACGAAAATCGGCGGCCGGACGGGAGTCATGAACTCCGTGAAGACCGAAGGACAATCGCTCAGTGGCATGCCCGCATTTGATGTGAAAAGCAGCCTGCGCTCGTCGGTGGTTTTCCAGCGGTTGCCAACACTCGAAAAACGCATCGATCAATTAGAAAAAAAACTAAATAATCAGTAGCTCCGCGCGAACGGTTTTTTACAAAAAAGCCGTTATCAAGGGGCAATAATAGTCTTCAGGTCAGAAGCTTACGGAATGAATACCAAACAGCAGACAATACAAAAAGCGGTATCGGTATCGGGCGTAGGATTGCACACAGGTGTTGTGGCAACCATGACGTTCCTGCCCGCACCAGCCCATCATGGTTACAAATTTCAACGCGTCGATTTGCCGGGTCAGCCGATCGTTGATGCCGACGTCGATAATGTGGTCGATCTGTCTCGCGGAACCACCCTCGAACAGAACGGCGCCCGCATTCATACGGTCGAACACGCACTCGCATCGCTGGTCGGTCTGCAACTCGATAACATTCTGATTCAGCTCGACGGCCCCGAACCGCCCATCATGGACGGCAGTTCGATCAAATTCATCGAGGCCCTGCAGGACGCGGGCATTGAAGAACAGAATGCGTACCGTAACTACTTCGAAATCAACGAGTACGTTCATTACAAAAACCCGGAGAAGGATATTGAAATTGCCGCTTTGCCACTCAACGATTACCGGCTCACCGTCATGGTGGACTATAATTCGCGGGTGATTACGAGCCAGCACGCATTTCTGAACGACATCAATATGTTTTCGTCGCAGATTGCCAATTGCCGGACGTTTGTGTTTCTGCACGAGCTGGAAATGCTCTACAAGCAGAATCTGATCAAGGGTGGAGACCTGACCAACGCCATTGTAATCGTCGACCGCGACGTCCGCGAGGGCGAGCTGGACTACCTGGCCGATCTGCTGAATAAACCGAAAGTCAGCGTCAATAAAAAAGAAGGAATTCTGAATAACCTCGACCTGCACTACCCGAACGAGATGGCCCGTCATAAGCTGCTTGATCTCGTCGGCGACCTGGCTCTGGTCGGTCGGCCAATCAAGGCGCAGATTCTGGCGGCCCGGCCTGGTCACGCGGCCAATGTGGCGTTTGCCAAAAAGATCAAGAAACTGATGCAGAAAAATGCCGCGAACACGAGCCCGGCTTATGACCCGACTCAGCCTCCGGTGTACGATTTTCACAAAATTGCGAGCCTGCTGCCGCACCGCTATCCCTTCCAGATGATTGATAAAATCATCGCGCTGGACGAAACGAGCGTGGTTGGCATAAAAAATGTAACTATGAATGAGCAATACTTCATGGGGCATTTTCCGGGAAATCCGGTAATGCCGGGCGTATTGCAGTTGGAGTCGATGGCCCAAACCGGCGGCATTCTGGTGCTGAGCACCGTTCCCGATCCGGAAAACTACTGGCCTTACCTGATCGGAATCGAAAACTGTCGCTTCCGGCGCAACGTTGTTCCGGGCGATACGGTTATTTTCCGCTGTGAATTTATCTCGCCCATGAAGCGGGGGATCGTCAAAATGTCCGGCCGGGGATATGTCGCCGGGCAGCTTGTCTGTGAGGCCGAAATGATCGCCAGTCTTGTTAAGAAAAAATAGGTTTAAGGTTTAAAGGATAAAGTTTAAGGCAACATTTGGCCGGGTTTCAGCGTCAATCCTTAAACAGTAAACCTTAAACATTAAACATTAAACCACGAACGTTTAATGATTCAACCACTTGCATACATCCACCCTGATTCAAAAATAGCTCAAAACGTTGTTATTGAGCCATTTGCAATCATCCACAAGGATGTCGAAATCGGAGAAGGAACCTGGATTGGCTCCCACGCCGTCATCAATGAAGGAGCGCGCATCGGTAAAAACTGCCGCATTTATCCGGGGGTTGTCATTTCCGCCATTCCGCAGGACCTGAAATTCAAAGGAGAATATACGCTGACCTTTGTGGGCGACAACACCACCATCCGCGAGTACGCAACGGTGAGCCGGGGAACGGAAGAACACCGCCGGACTGAGATCGGCAGCGACTGCCTGATCATGGCGTATGCCCACGTGGCCCACGACTGCCGGATTGGCAACCACTGCCTGATTGGCAATACCGTTCAGATGGCGGGCCATGTTCACCTCGGCGACTGGGCCATTATCAGCGCCTTTAGTGCGGTGCATCAGTTTGCCAAAATTGGCGTCCACGCCTTTATTTCGGGCGGATCGCTGGTTCGGAAAGACGTTCCGCCGTTTTCCAAGGCCGCCCGCGAACCGATTACGTACGCCGGTATCAACTCCGTGGGCCTCCGGCGCCGGGGCTATACCAACGAGCAGATCAATCAGATTCAGGAAATTTACCGCTATATCTACCTACGCGGTTTGAACAACGCCGAAGCGCTCACCCGCATCGACCTCGAACTGCCGCCTTCCGACGAACGCGACGAAATCGTTAACTTCATCCGCAACTCCGAACGCGGAATCATGAAGGGACCATCCGGCCGGGAAGTGGGGGAATGAAATAAGGTTGAATAACGAATATTGACGGGGCCGCCCGCGCGATACTGAATATCGAATAACGAAAGCCGGTTTTGGGTAAACTTCATTATTCGCTATTCAATATTCGCTATTCGTTATTTTTGTTTAAAACGTATGCAAATTACCACCGAACGACTTGGCAAGCGCTTTCGGCGCGAGTGGATTTTCCGGAACGTTGACCTGACGATGCGGGCTGGGAACAGCTACACGTTTGTGGGACCCAACGGAAGTGGAAAATCAACTTTGCTGCAAACAATCGCCGGTGTTTTGCCCGCTTCGGAGGGAGTTATCCGGTATTCGGTTCAGGAAAAACCGGTCGAAATCGACGACTGGTTTCGGCATCTGGTGGTGGCCGCTCCCTACCTGGAACTCATCGAAGAACTGACCCTGCTGGAATTGCTAACCTTTCACCAATCGTTCAAGCCTTTCAAAAACCAGCTAACTCCCGACCAGCTTTGTGAGTTGATGTTCCTGAGCCACGCCCGGAATAAGGAAATCAAAGCATTTTCGTCGGGAATGAAACAACGGGTAAAACTCGGGCTGGCTTTTTACTCCGAAGCGTCCATTGTCATTCTGGACGAACCTACTTCCAACCTTGATAAACGGGGCATTGCGTGGTACCGCGAGGGCGTTCGCCTGCTCTCCAACCAACTTCTGCTGATCGGTTCCAATCAACCAGACGAGTACAATTTTTCTCCGAATGTCATCGACATCAGCCGCTGGAAATAGCTAGAGGTAATCTGACACCAAAAACCGCTCAATAGTAACATATAGTTGCAACTCTTCCCGCCGTTATTGAGTCATGGTGAGAAGAAAGAGGTTAGACAAGAGAATAGAGATTAATTCTGTGTCAATTGAGAGGAAAATCTTTCCTCTCTTGTCTCACATCTTTCCTCTAAAATACCTATTTTAGAAATCGTTTTGACGTCGTCGGTCTATGTGGAGAACGTTTACTGTTTCTTTGATTTGGTTCATTTCCGGTTTGTCTTTTACGGTTTCCGCCGGGTCACCCGGCGGGGTGGATGTGCCAGGCAATGCCGTGCGGTTTGTGCAGAACAAGGGGCAATGGGCTTCGGAGGTACTGTTCCGGGCCGAATTACCGGGCGGTTTTTTATTCCTGAAAAAACAGTCGCTTCACTACGTTTTTTACGACGCCGAAGCACTGGATCGAATCCACTCCGGTACAGGTAATCCGACATCGGCTGTGTCCCGAATGGCCTCTCCTTCGTCCCAGACCGAACCGATGGTTCGTGCCCACGGCGTAGATGTTCAGCTCCAGAATAGCCTTTCTACGGCGCAGATTGAAAGCAAAAACCTCGTTTCCGAGCATCTGAATTACTTTTTAGGCAACGATCCCAATCACTGGGCCAGCGCCGTACCGGCTTTCGGAGAGGTGATTTATCACGAAATCTATCCGGGGATCGATCTTCGGCTATTTGCCTATTACCAGACATTGAAATATGAGTTTCTAGTAAAACCGGGTGCCGATCCGTCGGTGATTCGGCTGAACTACGATGGCGCGACGGCGGTTCGTTCGGAGAATGGACAGTTGATTGTTGAAACCAGTCTGTTGCCGTTCCGGGAGGAAAAACCGTATTCGTTTACTGAAAAAAACAACAAAACCACCGAAGTTCTGGCGGAGTGGGTGCTGGATGGCAAAACCGCTTCGTTTCGTTTTCCGGCTCGATACGATACCCAGCAACCGCTTACAATCGACCCAACGTTGATTTTTTCTTCCTATTCGGGCTCGGTCAGCGACAACTGGGGGCATACGGCTACCTACGACAATGAGGGAAATCTGTATACGGCCGGAACTGTGTACGGAAATAATTTTACACCGGCAACCGGCTCGTTTCAAACCAGTTACGGGGCCGAAATGGATGTCGCCATTTTGAAGTTCAGCCCGGATGGGAAACGGGTTCTGTATGCCGCCTACCTGGGTGGGTCAACCGGCGAAACTCCTCACAGTCTGATCGTTAACAGTAAAAACGAGCTGCTGATCTACGGTGTAACCTCTTCGGTTAATTTCCCGACTACCTCGGCGGCTTTTAGCCGGAAATTTGCGGGCGGCAAGCCTTTCATTCCCCTCGGGAACAGTCCACCCGAACAGGGCAGCATTTACGGAACCATCTATTTTCGGAATGGGACGGATTTGTTCATTGCCACGATTGCTCCTGACGGTAAAGCCTTGAAAAGCAGCACCTACGTGGGTGGTTCGGACAATGACGGGCTGAATGATGTGGTGCAATTCCTGAAAATCTACAATTATGGCGATGATTTGCGCGGTGAAATTATGGTCGATAAAAACGACAATGTATACGTCGCGACGCTGTCGTTTTCTGCCGATTTTCCGGTGACCGCCAATGCGCCCCAGCCCAAATTGAATGGCCCGGCCGATGCGGTTTTTCTGCAGCTAAATCCGGAGTTAAGTCAGTTGCGTTGGAGTACCTTTTTTGGCGGAAGTGGTTACGATGTAGCCTATGCCCTTCGCATTGGCGCGTCGGGTTCCATGTACGCGGTTGGTACCACGCAAAGCGCCAATTTGCCGGGCACTGCCGGGGCCTATAAACCGCAGATTGGGGGCGTGGAAGACGGTTTTCTGGTCAAATTTACCAACAATCAACTGGAGCGCAGCACCTATCTGGGCACCACCGCCGAAGATGCGGCTTACCTGATCGACCTGGACCCACAGGAAAATCCGCACGTATTTGGCTTATCCAGAGGTCCTTACCCGGTTTCGGATGGTATTTATCAGAATGCCAAAAGTGGGCAGTTTATTCATGCCCTCGATCCGGCCCTTTCAAAAACCATCTTCTCGACGGTTATTGGTTCCGGTCGAACCGGGCCGGATATTTCGCCAACGGCTTTTCTGGTCAACGAATGCGGCAATATTTACCTGTCGGGCTGGGGCGGAACCGTGAACGTCCGGCACGGCAATGGCAACAGCAGCACGCAGGGATTACCGGTTACGACGGATGCGTTTCGAAGGACAACCGACGGCAGCAACTTTTGGATCGGTTTGCTGGAACAGGGCGCAAAATCACTCCTTTACGCCACTTTCTTCGGCAGCGATAATGCGGTTGGACGGGGTGATCACGTCGATGGCGGAACCAGTCGGTTCGATAAAAGCGGAGTCATTTACCACGCAGCCTGTGCCTGTGGCGGAACGCATTTCCCGACAACGGCGCAGGCCTGGTCGCAAACCAACAAAAGCCCCAACTGCAACAATGCCGCGTTTAAGTTCGACATCGACCGGCTGAAAGCCGCCTTCGATAGTTACCAGGGAACGCAAAAGGATGTCGTTCAGGGATGCACGCCCCTGACGCTCAACTTCATCAATACCAGCGAGGGCGGAGTTACCTACGCCTGGGATTTTGGCGGAACGGGTACCTCAACGACGCCGGGATCGGTGAATCATACGTTTGATAAACCGGGGGAATATACCGTTACGCTGACGGCCTATAACAAACTGACCTGCAAGCGGGTGGATGTGGCGCAGAAAGTGATCAAAGTGTTTCCGTCCGATTTCAGGATCAGCAAAGATACGACCATTTGCGCGGGCCAGCCGGTGCAATTGCTGGCGGGCGGGGGCAAAACGTATGAGTGGACGCCCGTGCAGGGTTTGAGCAGCGCGACAATCAATAATCCGGTTGTCAATCCGACGAAAACCACCACCTATTCCGTAAAAATTACGAACGAAAACGGGTGTTCTACGACGAAAAACGTGACCATCACCACGGACGATTCCTTCAAACCCGTTGCGGAAGTACGGCTTAGCACCGCCTGCGGTCAGCCAATGAAAGTCGAGTTAGTCAACAAAACTGCGGGCGCGACCGGTTTTCAATGGGCGATGGGCAACGGCGATACGTTGAAAACCAACGCGCCGGGAACCTACCAGTACGCCCAGTCGGGGCAATACCAAATCACCGTGATTTCGTCCAAAAACGGTTGTAACCTGGCTCTTAATCTGCCGGTTACGATTGAAAACATGAGTGAAGTTCCTAATGTGGTGACGGCTAATAATGACGGCAAAAACGATGTGTTCAATGTAGGTTTCACCGGGGCCACGCTGGAGATTTTTAACCGCTGGGGCAAGCAGGTATACCGCAGCGAAAGCTACAACAATAGTTGGGGTCGCGACGCCCCGAACGGGCTTTATTACTATCTATTGACAACCCAGGGCGGAACCAAATGCAAAGGCTGGGTGGAGGTGCTGGAATAGTCCGGTTTTTGTCGTATTTAACCCTTCTTTAAACGCTTTTACACCCTCATTTTTACGCATTTAGGATGCATTTTTGTTCTGGCTGGTCAGAAGCTCTGCCACTATTATCGACCGTGGCCAGCTCATTTAATGTAACCAAATCGGACCTTCACCCGGACGCATCGAAAAGACGAGATCAACTCCAACGAGTTTATTAGTTTGATCGCTAGTATCATGCTGCTGACCGCCCTGGCCATTGATGTCATGCTGCCCGCTTTTGAGTCGGTTCGAAAGCATTTCGGCCTGGGGTCCGAATCGACAAAAACCGTCCAGATCGTCACTTTCTTTTTCATGGGCCAGTTATTTACGCCATCTGCCTGAAACCGCCGGACTTGCCGTCTAAAAGAGATCGACTGAATTAAATCCGAAAGCTGGAATAAAACTGGAGGTTTGCGCGGGAAAAAGCTTCAAAAACGGTTCACTGAAGTTCACTACGGAATTTGGCGTTCGGGCCGGAAAGCGCGGTGGTGGTTACTCCAAATTCTTTTTTAAACGCAAAGGAGAAATGGGACAAATCCTCGAATCCCAGATCCTGGAAAATATCCGAGGGTTTTTGGCATTTTTCTTCGATCAGGAACCGGGCTTCCTGCAATCGCCGTTTCACCAGCCAGCGGTTGGGCGTTTCCTGAAAGATGGTTTTAAAATCTCTTTTGAAGGCCGACAGACTGCGCCCGGTCAAAAAGGCAAACCGCTCCAGATTGACATTGAATTTATAATTCTTTTGCATAAACGCTTCCAGGTCCACCCGGCCGGGAACGCCGTAATCAAACAAAATATCCACCAGTTCGGGGTGCAATTCCAGAAGGATAAGCAACAATTCTTCTCTTTTTAAATCCGAAAAGGTAGTGCTGATGTTTCCAAAACCGGTATAATAAGGCTCCAGCGAAAGCAAAAAACTGGTGATTAATTTGTCTTTTTTTAGTCGGATAAATGCATTCGTTGAGGTATGCTTTTTAAACGTTACAGGATGTTTCTTCTGGAAGTTTTTTAAAAACAGTTCATCGAAAAAAATGATGACTTTTTCGAACTCGTTATTCACTTTTACTTTGTTATAACGGGCCAGGCGGTTTTTACGAACGAGGCAGCTTTCACCGGCTTTAAGGATATAATGTTTATTGCCGTCGTAGCCGTTCATGATTCCTTTGGCTAGGAAGACGAAGAAATGTTCGGCAATGAACTGTTCCGGTGAAAGGGTCGGGCCGACAAAACACGATTTTATTTCCGTAATCTTCATGGCTTAGCCTGCTATTTCATATCCGCTACTTCCAGAGTCGGTTTCTTTATACCTACCAGTCCGGTTGCGCCGGTTATGGTCACTTTCATTTGATAATGCCAAATTTGATTAAGCTGATTGCCGTTGCAACAATGGCTTCTTCGGTAGAACGCGGTTTCCAACCTAATCGGGTGATGGCTTTTTGACTGCTTGCCTGTTTTATCATTCCTAAATAAGGCTTAACCGCTTTTAGTTTCGGATTGAAAATAGCCAATAAGTTAATGAGCCAATTCGGCAGTTCCCGGCGTGGAACGTCTGCGGCCTTTTCGCCCAGATTTTTCCGGAGTACTTTGGCAATATCCAAGAGCGATAAACCTTCTCCGGCGACGGCAATAAACCGTTGTCCGCTGGCCTGGGGCAGGGTCATGGCTTTTACGTGCAGGTCGGCCACATCACGCACGTCCACGTAGCCCGATATCAGCTTCGGACAGGCTTTCATTCCCCCATTCAGCATCAATTTAATATTCTGAATGGAATGCGAAAAATCGTCCGACAAAACCGGTCCCAGTACGCCGGTCGGATTGACCACGGCGAGTTCTATTCCGTCGCCTTCATTTTTGATAAAATCCCAGGCGGCTTTTTCGGAAATGGTTTTCGATTTTTGATAGGGAAAAACCGTATTATTCAAAACCGTCCAGTCTTCCTCGGTATACGGCGTCGTTTTGACGGTTCCCATCCCAATAGCGCCAAATGCTGACGTCAGTACCACGCGCTTGACACCCGCTTTTTTGGCGGCACGCATCACAAAAAGGACCCCGTTTTTGGCCGGAATGACAAAATCATCCTCTGTTTTTGCCTCCGTTTGTGGCGTTGGTGAAGCGACGTGAATGACATACTGGCAGCCTTCGACGGCTTTCTCCCAACTTGACTCATTCCGTAAATCGGCTTCCGCGAAGGATAAACCGTCCACGGACCGAACTCCGCCTTCTTTCAGCATCTGTGTGACCAAATCCGCTTTTTTCAGGGAGCGCAGCGTGGCTTTTACGTTAAAACCCTGGTTGAGCAAGGCAATAATGCAATACGAAGCGATAAATCCTGAACCTCCGGTGACCAATACGGTTTCTTTCGTTTCCATTTTCTGATTGAAATTTTGGTGCTGCAAAATTCAGTCAGAAAATGGTCGGATGGTTTGTTTAAAAGTCCAAACTCGTTTGTTGAGACGTCCAATTTTTGTTTGGCCAGAACGGGCTAATTTGGAGAACCGATTGAAGACTTTTGTTTCCACCACCTTTCGCAGAGTACCGGTTTTAGGTTCGTAAATCCAGACGGAATTGCGCCGGTGTTCAGATAGACCGCAACTTTTGGGATCAAGTTCAAAAGTTGTGGATCATCTTGGATTAAGCATATAGCTGCGTTAATCGGTAAAGGAAAAAGTCCACATTTCTTACCCCTCTGAACTGGGCCCGGAAGGCTTTGATCTTGGCATTGAA
>NZ_WJXZ01000019.1 GCF_009668025.1 Larkinella terrae
CGTACTAACATTTCACTGTTACGTCGTCGATTGTCATTGTTTGGTACTTCTGTCCACTACGTCAAAGAACATATTTTCCTCGTTTGGAAAATCGTGATTGAGCTGCCCGAAAGCCTGTCAACCGGTATGCTATTTTTTCACTCCAACTCTTTCCCCGATTTGGGACTGCAAAGGTAAGAGAAGGTTTTGAAAATTCAAATTAAAAAAGAAAAAATAATTTCAGCTTGCTTTCTCTTTTTCAACGCCTAATTGACTCAAAGACAACCACTTAGGCAACTCTTCCGCTCTTCGTATCCCCGATTTGGGACTGCAAAGTACCGAAATATTTTTCCCTTTGTCAAGTGCTCTAATCAAAATAAATTCTGAAGACTTTGTACAACGCTGACTACTAAGCAGTAAGGGTCGAATTTATTTTTTCTTTCGATGATGAAATCCGGATCGATTGGATAAAATTATGGATGGCAGCGGTTTTATCAGCCTGATTTTTCTCCAGCAATCGAACAAAAGCGCTACCGATAATGGCACCGTTTGCGTACTGACTGGCAGTTTGAAAAGTTTCATAATCCTGAATTCCAAAACCGATCAGGCGCGGATTTTTAATATTCATCGCTTTGATGCGATTGAAATACGCTTTCATTTCGTCCGTAATTCCTTTTTGAGAACCGGTCGTACTGGCCGACGAAACCATGTAAATGAATCCGTCGGTCAGCTGATCGATCTGACGAATGCGGTTTTCGGCGGTTTGGGGTGTGATTAGAAAAATATTCAGGATGTTATAGCGGTCAAATGTCGGTTTGTATTCGCGCTCGTAGACATCAATGGGCAAATCCGGCACAATGATCCCATCAACACCCACCTCGGCGCATTGCTGGCAAAAGGCTTCGATTCCGAACTGAACGACCGGATTGAGATAACCCATTAACAAAATCGGCACCTGAACCTTCGCCCGAATTCCCCGGAGCTGCTCGAACAAAACCCGGAGCGACATCCCATTATTCAACGCCTTTTGATTGCTTTGCTGGATCGTTTCGCCATCAGCCACCGGGTCTGAATACGGCATCCCGATCTCAATCAAATCAACGCCCGCTTCCTGCAACATTTCTAAAATGGGGGCTGTATCGTTCAATTGCGGAAAACCGGCGGTGAAGTAAACGTTCAGAATTTGCTCTGACTTTTTTTGAAATAATGCAGTAATGCGGTTCATGGCAGACGTATTTTGGAAATGAGGAAGTAGCCGACCAATGGGTTTATTGGCGGTAGTATCCGATAAATAGGAGGTTTTTATTTCGGAAGTCGGGTTGTGTAAGCGGCTAAATCTTTGTCTCCACGCCCGGAAAGGCAGATAACAACAACCTCATCCGGACCGGCTTTCAGTTTGGGAAGACAAGCCAGCGCGTGCGAGGACTCCAGGGCCGGAATGATTCCTTCCAGACGGCTGAGTTCAAAAGCCGATTCCAGGGCTTCCTCGTCGGTGATGGCATAAAACCGCCCCCGGCCGGATGCAAACAAATGCGCATGCAAGGGCCCAATACCGGGATAATCCAGACCGGCTGAGATCGAATACGGTTCGACGACCTGGCCGTCTTCGGTTTGCATCAGAATCGTGCTGCTTCCGTGCAAAATACCGGGTTTGCCCAAAGCCGTTGTCGCAGCCGAATGACCGGAACCAACGCCCTGACCGGCGGCCTCGGCCGCAATCAGTTTAACGGAGGGTTCATCTAAATAATGATAGAAAGCTCCGGCGGCATTACTGCCTCCACCAACACAGGCAATCACATAATCGGGATTGGCCTGACCGGTTTTTTCCAGCAATTGTTTTCTTGTTTCTTCCGAAATGATGGATTGAAAACGAGCCACCATGTCGGGATAGGGATGCGGCCCGACCACGGAACCGATCACATAATGCGTATCGACCGGATTATTGATCCAGTGCCGCATGGCTTCGTTGGTGGCGTCTTTCAGCGTCTGGCTGCCGCTCGTGGCCGGAACAACCGTTGCACCCAGCATTCGCATCCGGTCGACGTTGGGCTTCTGACGTTCCATGTCAATTCGGCCCATGTAAACAATGCATTCCAGCCCCATAAGGGCGCAAACCGTAGCCGTGGCCACGCCGTGCTGACCGGCACCGGTTTCAGCCACGATGCGTTTTTTACCTAATCGCTGGGCCACCAGAATCTGGCCGACAGTATTGTTGACTTTGTGGGCGCCGGTGTGGCAAAGGTCTTCGCGCTTTAAGTAAATCGTCGTGTTATAGGCTTCCGACAGCCGACGCGCATGAAAAAGTGGAGTTGGACGACCTACATAATCCGTCAGCAAATCCCGCCATTGTTGTTGAAAAGAAGGGTCTGAAATGATGGACAAATAATTCTGACGCAGCTCTTCCACATTCGGATACAGCATTTCCGGAATGAAGGCCCCGCCAAAGGTTCCATAATAGCCTCTTTCGTCGACTTGATAAGCTGATTTCAATTCTGTAGTTTCCATTGTACTCAAAAAATAAATTGTAATTCCCGGACTGCGACGATTCAAAAACCGCTTAAGCCGTATAAAACCGGGGAATTACTTTCAATTCAAATAAGGCAGAAAATCCTGTGAGACTGCGCGATGCGGTCTCTAAAAGTATAGATATCTCGATAGCTGGCAGGTGGTTATGCGACGGTTTCTTCCTCTTCGATCGGTTTTAAGCCGGTGATGATGTTTTTAACCAATTCAATGTCTTTTAGACCGGGGCTCATTTCGACCCTGCTGTTGACATCGACGCCGTAGAGCTTCATGTTTTTGAGTTGGTCCAGCGCATCCAGGCTGTCTGCGTCGATACCGCCACTGATGAAAAACGGTTTGTCGTTGTCATACCGGTTCATCAAACTCCAGTCGAACAAAACGCCATTTCCGCCAAACTGCTCCCCTTTTGCATCGAACAAAAAGAAATCGCACGACGGTTTGTAGTTGTTGATCATGCTGAAGTTGAACGACTCATCGACCGAAAATGCCTTAATGATGCTGATGCCGCGCATCCGCAGGTTCCGGCAAAAGTCGGGGGTTTCGTTTCCGTGCAGTTGAACGTATTGCAGGTCGTATTTTTTTGCCGTGCGCAGGATGTAATCCGGGCTGGCGTTAACAAATACCCCTACTTTTTTGACGTTGCGCGGGAACGACTTCAGCAGATCAGCGTCCAGATCTTCACCGACAAACCGGAGTGATTTATCGTAGAAAATGAAGCCCATAAAATCGGGTGCCAGGGCGAGCAGTTCGCGAATGTTGTCGGAATCCCGCATTCCACATACTTTTACTTTCATACGATATATTGTTTTTGAGAGATACTGTTTAATTCATTTATCAATTGCTGTAAAGCCAATCCCGGATCAGCGGTTTTCATAAACGTTTCACCAATCAGAAATCCCTGATAACCAGCCTGTTGCAAGACTTGAATGGATTCGGCCTGCTGCAAACCGCTCTCCGAAATTTTGACAAACGATGCCGGAATCAGCGACGAAAGCCGCACGGAAGTTTCGATATCGGTCACAAACGTTTTCAGATTCCGGTTATTGACACCCACCAGATCAACCGTTTGGGTAAGGTGGCTTGCCAGTTCCTGCTCGTCATGAACCTCGAGCAGCACCTCCAGCCCCAGGTTGTGGGCAATCTGGCTGTACTTTTCGACTTCTTCGGGAGTCAGACAGGAAGCAATGAGCAAAATGAAATCCGCACCAATGGCTTTGGCTTCCACAATCTGGTACGGATCGATGATAAAATCCTTGCGAATGATTGGCGTTGCCGGATTGGCTTCCCGCGCCAGCATCAAATCCGCCGAGGTTCCACCAAAAAACGGTTCATCGGTTAAAACCGACAAACAAGCAGCACCGGCGCGGACGTAACCCGCCGTGGTTTCGGCCACTGAAACCTGATCGTTGATAATGCCTTTGGAAGGAGATTTTCGCTTGAACTCGGCGATGATGCCCGATGAACCGGGGCGACGAAGAGCCGCGTGGGCCGACAACGGCTGCCGGTTGAATAGCGGTCGTTGTTCCAGCTCCCGTTGGGATACGACGGTTTTTTGATGTTCTACTTCAATACGCTTCCGCTCAATAATCCGTTCAAGTACGTCCATTCTATCCTTTATTCCGGTGGTATTGTACTGCTTATTTTCTACTAACTGATTTTTCTCTCTCTAGTTCGCCACTAATTTCTTCAGACTTTCCAACGCCCGCTTGCTTTCCAGCGATTCCCGCGCCATTTGAACACCTTCCTCAGCGGTTTTGGCCCGTTCGGCGGCTACCAGTGCCATCGCGGCATTGGCAATAACCGCATCCGTTTGGGCGGATGTCGCTTCGTTGTTCAGCACATTCATAAAAATACGGGCAGAATCTTCAACGGACTTACCCCCGGCCAATTGTTCTGGCAACAATTGGGGCAAGCCGATTTGGTGCGGAGTCAGCACTTGCTCAGCGTGTGCAGTAATCGTTTTGAAGGCGCCGGTCAGCGACACTTCATCATAGCCATCCAGAGCGTGTAGGATCATAAACCGCTTGGGCGTTTGCTGATAAAGATACGCATATAATCTGGCTAATTCAAGACTAAATACGCCAACGAGCTGTTTTTTCGGGAAAGCCGGGTTCACCATCGGGCCCAGAACGTTAAAAAACGTCTTTACACCGAGTTCCTTCCGAATCGGCCCGACGTTCTTCATGGCCGGGTGAAAGAGTGGTGCGTGCAGAAAACAGATCCCGGCGTTTTCGACTTTCTTCCGCAAAACGTCGTAATCGTTTGTAAACCGGTAGCCCAGGAATTCCATCACCGTCGACGAGCCGCACATCGATGAAACGCCGTGATTTCCGTGTTTGGCAATCCGCTGCCCGGCCCCGGCTACGACAAACGCCGACAAGGTTGAGATGTTGAACGTATCTTTGCCATCGCCACCCGTGCCGCACAGATCCATCACATCAAATTCGGAGAGATCGACGGGCAGACAGAGCTCCAGCATCGCATCCCGAAAACCTTCCAACTCTTCGACGGTAATGCTCCGCATCATATAAACCGTCAGAAAAGCCGCAATTTGCGAGGTGTTGTATTGCCCCGTACTGATTCCGATCAATACCCGCCGGGCTTCGGCCTTGGTCAGCGTTTTGTATTCGAACAGGTGATTTAGTATTTCTTTCATAGAGCTAGGGATTCCATGTATTGCTTTTGATACACAGCATTTGGTTGCCGTTTTTCTGAAAATGATAAGGTACTTCGACTATTTCAACCGAAAAACCGCTCTTTTCCCAAACCGACGATGCGGTTTTTACGTAAGGAGAACGCTGGCCCGATAAATCTACTACTGGAAAAATGCGAACCTCATCGGCAATTCTCAGCAATTCCCGAACAGCTTCCACATGAAATGCTTCCGAAAAATGCGCCGAGTACAGAAACAGAAAATGCGAACAAAGCGCCAGCTCGAACGACTGATCCGGAAAGGAAAGCTTTGGCAATGATTCCGTCCGGTAACGCCCTTGCTGCTTTCCGGTTTCGTAGTCGGTCAAAAACCGCTGCATCGCCCGCATCCGCTGTTCACCCAACTCATCCGGATTCCGAAATTCAGTCCAGTTATACTGATCGGCATTTAACCGCAGCTGTTCTAAAACCGTATCGTAGGTCTGCTCAATCCGGGACGCAATTTCCGAAGCCGAAAACGCATAAATCGGATCGATTGACACCACCGAATGACCCAACTGCTGCATTTCCGCATTGAAACTTGCCGGACCATCGCCAACGCCCAATACGGTTTTGGCCAGATCCGCTTCCGTTAAATTGAACATCCGACGGTATTCGTCGAGCGAACGGCCCCAGGGCACGATCGAATCCAGAATCATGCGTTCAACCAGTTTTCCAGCATTTGCTTTCCGTGCTCAGTCAGAACCGATTCCGGGTGGAACTGCACACCCCGCACGTCATAGGTTTTATGGGCCAGCCCCATTACCCGACCGTTTTCATCCACGGCCGTGATCGTCAGATCCGCCGGTAAACTCTCCGGAACCACCGTCCACGAGTGGTATCTGCCCACCAGTAAATCCGTCGGCAACCCATTGAATAACCGCTCGGAAGTATCTTTGATGTAGGCCCGATGTGCCACGCCGTGGTAGACATCGCTCATGTTTTCCAGATTGGCCCCGAACGCTTCACCGATGCCCTGGTGGCCGAGGCAAATTCCCAGAATGCTTTTGGTGGGCGCATAGGTTCGAATGACTTCCTGCATAATACCGGCTTCGGACGGAATACCCGGCCCGGGCGACAGCAGAATTTTGTCGTACGCATCCACATCTTCCAGCGAAATTTTATCATTCCGATACACATCGACGATAGGGCCCAGTTCACGAAGAATGTAGACGAGGTTGTACGTAAATGAATCGTAATTATCGATAACCAGCACTTTCATACTATTCCGTTTTAAATAGTTTCTGCCTGTTTCATGGCCGTCCGAAGGGCCATCAATTTGTTGTGAACTTCCTGCAATTCGCTTTCGGGATCCGATTTGGCCACGATTCCGGCACCCGCCTGGTAATGCAGGGTGTTGTTTTTGCTCAGAAAAGTCCGGATCATAATGGCCTGGTTGAAATCACCGCTGAAATCCATAAAACCGATACAGCCCGCGTAAAAACCGCGACTCGTTTTTTCGTACTGATCGATCAGTTGCATTGCCCGGTGTTTGGGAGCGCCCGATAAGGTTCCGGCCGGAAACGTTTCGCCCACGATCCGTAACGGCTGAACGTTTTTGGCTAACTCACCCACGACTTTCGAAACCAAGTGAATAACGTGCGAATAGAATTGCACCTCTTTAAACGTCTCCACTTTCACGGTTTTGCAATTCCGACTCAAATCATTACGGGCCAAATCCACCAGCATGACATGCTCAGAGGTTTCTTTCGGGTCGTTATGAAGCTTTTTAGCCAACTCTGCATCGGCGGCATCATCTCCCGTCCGACGGAAAGTACCCGCGATGGGGTAAATAATGGCATTTTGACCTTTAATGACAATTTGCGCTTCCGGCGAGGATCCGAATAATTTGTAATTGCCGTAATCGAAGTAAAAAAGATACGGCGAGGGATTTAAGGAGCGCAACGTCCGATAGACATTGAATTCATCCCCGCGAAAAGCCGTCGAAAACTTGCGCGAAAGCACAATTTGAAAAACATCACCGCGATGACAATGGTCGATGCCTTTCTGAATGATTTCCAGGAATTCCGAATCCGTAAAATTGGACTGCTCGGTCTGCGTCGTCTGAAAGGTGTAGGCCGGAAAATTACGGCTTTTGATCAGCGTCTCGATGTAATCAAGATTGTCCGGTGTGGTTTCGTCGCCATCCTGAGAGTAAGAATGCTCAAAAAGATAGAGTTCATCTTTGAAATGATTGATGGCAATCACATACCGAAAAGCCTGGTATACGACCAGCGGTACGTCATTTTCGGCGGTTTTTGCCTGCAAAGTAATATCCTCAAAAAACTGAACGGCGTTATATCCGATGTGTCCAAAAAGGCCATTAGTAATAAATGAGAACGGCAGTTTCTGATAATTGAACCCAGCTCTGTATTCCTCGATATGCGTTAATAAATCGTCATTTGCCGAAATCTCAACGGAATGAGCCTGTCCATCCGGGTAATTGATTGCTATGGTTTTGCCGTCAAATTCAAACTTCGAAACCGGATCAAAACAGATGTAAGAGTAGCTATTGTCATGGCCGTGGTAGTCCGAACTTTCCAGTAAAATACTGTTGACAAATTTATCTCGTAAGCGCAGGTAGATGCTCACGGGCGTTAACGTATCAGCCAGCATTTTACGGTACGAGCTGGTGACGTTATACCGGTTTTTCTGTTCTTGAACTGACGTAATCATATCAAAAAGTTAAAAGGATAGAAACAAAAAAAGCCCACTGGTATGAACAGTGGGCTTTTGTAAAAACCAAAATTAGGTTATAAAGCATGCGCTGACTGTTCAACTTCTATTGAAGAAGAACGCCACCAAAGATTAGAAGAAATTGCTTCAAAACGCATGACTATAAATCGTTTAACAGTGTCGGGGTGGCGGGATTCGAACCCACGACCTCTACGTCCCGAACGTAGCGCGCTACCGAGCTGCGCTACACCCCGATATGCAAAGGTAAATAATTTATAAAAATCAAAAAGAAAAAAGTATACCCATCTCCCGGAGAAGATGGGTATTTATTCTGTGGTGGCGGCAACCTACTCTCCCGGAAGTGACTCCAGTACCATCGGCGTAACGGGGCTTAACGGCTCTGTTCGGTATGGGAAGAGGTGTTCCCCCGCACCCTTGCCACCATCCCAGCTCGT
>NZ_WJXZ01000002.1:0-255205 GCF_009668025.1 Larkinella terrae
GGTGCCGGGCTTTGGCACAACGATTAAAGCCCGGCACCGGCCGCCCGGCCTTTAGGGGGTTGGGGGCGGAGCTTTACGGTAGAAGATGAGATTTTTAGACAGTCACTTACTTCTTTAATACGAAACCGGGCCGTAAACCAGCCGCAAATACCGTTTCTGCAAGTGGGAGAAATAAGCCAGTGTGAGTAAAAAACCAATAAACAAGGCGCTGAACGACAACGGATTATTCAGATACGGAAGTGCCATCAGAACCAGCAGCGAAACCCGGCTGATTTCAAGGTAAAACACCCACTGCCGTTGTTCGAGCAAAGCCCCGCAGTTGACCAGCGTAATCAGAATAAACAGGGAAATCAACACCTGATAATAGAGCGGAACTTGCTTTTCGAACAACAGGAAAACGAACAGAATAGTCAGAATACCAATGAGTTGCCCCAGAACGTAGCCCCGAAACCGGCGGCTGGTGGTGCGCACCGGCGAGCGGGCCAGAAACCGCTTCTCCAACTGCTCGCGAATCTCCGGGTCGATGTCGTCCGGACGGCCGAACAGTACGTTGATTTTCGCGACAAAACCGGGTGTTCGCCGAACGGTTTCGGCCAATTCCATCATAAAATGGAATTGCTGCCACAAAAAGCTGTGGCTTTCGAGCGGTTTGGTCAGGCCGTAAACCAGTTCTTCGGCGTCTTCCTTTTCTTCGACGAAGGTCCCGAACAATTTATCCCAGATGATCAGCACATCGCCGTAGTTTTTGTCGAGATACTCCGGATTGCTGGCGTGGTGAACACGGTGGTGCGAGGGCGTTACGAAGATGTATTCCAGCCAGCCCAATTTGCCGATGGTGCGGGTATGAATGAAAAACGGATACAAACCGTGCAGGATCAACATAACCGAGATCATTCCGGCGGGAAAACCGATCAGCGGCAGGATGGTCCAGAAACCCGTTCGGATGAGCGCCTGAAAAACCGTAATCCGGGCGGAAACCGTGTAGTTAAAATCCTCGCTCTGGTGGTGAACGACGTGGGCGCTCCAGAAAACATTGACTTCGTGGGCCAGCCGATGATACCAGTACCAGACAAAATCGGTAGCCAGAAACAACGCAACCCAGCCCAGCACGCCGGGTTTGAGATCAAAAATGGCGTAATGCCGGTGAATGTAATCGTAAACGAAGTAAAAAGCGCCAACGGTAAACGTATCGAGCAACCGCTCGGCGATTCCGACGTTGATGTTGGCGACGGAATTATTGAATCGAAAGTATTTCTTTTTCTGCCTTTTGGAAACGAGGTATTCCAAACCCATGAAAAACAGAAAAAATGGAACGGCAACGGCCATCCAGTTCAGTGTTGTAATGCTCATACACGTTGTCTACGAAAAATTATAAAAAAACGAATTAGAAGAATACCTTTTAATTGTTTTCATACGTGAGTTATAGCGTATTTCGAAGCAGATGATTTTGTGAATTGTGCTCCAAAAATATCAAATTTTGTCTTCAAGAGGTACATCATTGAAATACCGTTAGGATAACAGACCGATTTGGTGAAACAGTTCATTAAAGTCGCCATCTTTCTTTAATTACATTTGCAGGCTAAACGGTGAAAACAGTACAGAATTCATTAAACAGGGGACCGTTGTTTTCGATTTACTGAAAGTCAGTCTAAATTTTATAATTTCCCCTTTCTACGGTCTGCCCCCAACCCCCTAAAGGGGGCTTTAATCGGCGTCTCAAAGCCCCCTTTAGGGGGTTGGGGGCAGACCGTAGAAAGGGGAAATCCGAATTTTAGACTGTCTCTGAAAGCCAGCTTTGTTTTCATTCAGTTTTCCACCATCGCCCAAGTAATTCAAAAGTTTAGGATTCATATCTATAGTTTTAGTGGACAAATATCTAAAATTTTATAATCGCTGCAAACGCTCACCGGCCTGAAGCAGCACCTCGTCGTCTTTGGCGAAACAGAAACGCAGTATGTTGTAATCGTTTTTCTGGCGATAAAACACCGAAACCGGTATCGAAGCCACGCCAATTTCCTTGGTCAGCCGGATGGCCAGGTCGTAGTCGGGCTCGTCCGTAATGGCCCGGTACGAAACGGTCTGGAAAAAACTTCCCTCCGTCGGGGTGAACTGAAACCGGGAACCGCGCAGGATTTCGAGAAACAGATTCCGCTTGCGTTCGTAAAAATCCGGCAGCGTTTCGTAATGAACCGGATTCTTCAAATAATCCGCCAGCGCATACTGAACCGGCGTTATCGTGCTGAATGTCAGGTATTGATGGATTTTTCGGAACTCTACCGAAAGCTCTTTCGGCGCCAGACAGTACCCGATTTTCCAGCCCGTCACGTGAAACGTTTTTCCGAACGATCCGCACACAAAGGTCCGTTCCTGCAAAACCGGGTGCGTCGCCAGCGACAGGTGAGGCCGACCGTCGAACCGGATGTGTTCGTACACCTCGTCGCTCACAATCCAGATGTCGCGGTCTTTCACCAGGGCGGCCAGTTGGGCTAGATCGTCGGCCGTCCAGACACGCCCCGTCGGGTTTTGGGGTGTGTTGACAACGATGAGCCGGGTTTTGTCGGTTATTTTACGACCGACTTCGGTCCAGTCGATGGCGTAAGCAGGCGGTGTCAGCGTGACCAGCACCGGAATGCCGCCGTTCAATTCGATGGCCGGAATGTAACTGTCGTACGCCGGTTCAAAGACGATGGCTTCATCGCCCGGGCGAATCACCGCCATGATGGCGGCAAACAGCGCTTCCGTGGCGCCGGAGGTAACGGTGACTTCCGTTTCCGGGTGATACGAAACGCCGTACAGTAGCTCCGTTTTTTGTGCCAGTGCTTCGCGCAATACCGGCACGCCCGTCATGGGCGCATACTGGTTAAATCCAGTTTTCATGTATTTTTCCACCAACGCCACCAGTTCCGGCGAACAGTCAAAACCAGGAAACCCCTGCGACAGATTAATGGCGCCGGTGTCGCTCGCTAATTTCGACATTACCGTGAAGATGGTTGTTCCAACCCACGGTAATTTGGAGGATAAAGCGCCCGCAACGGATAAATTCATGGTATAAAAAACGATTCTAATTTGTCTATCGTGCCAATAGAGTCGATTGATTAGTCCGGATCTAACCCCAATTGACCCCGAAAAGTACAAAAAAAAATAATCACGAATGAAGAAAATACTTTTTCTATGCAGTTTGTAGAATACCGCTAATCGCCAGCAATCGGTTCAGAATGATGACGAACCTTGTTAGGCAATTAGAACTGCCATTTGGCCGATAAGCCTAACAAAATCAATACGTTACCAAAATCGCCCCGCGATATTCAGGAATCAGCGGCTGATTGGTTTTGATGCGGTATTCGTAATTGCCCGGTTGGACTTTCTGGTTTTTATACGTGCCATTCCAGGGTTTATCGTAGCCTTTTGAATAGAAAACGACCTCGCCCCAGCGGTTGTAAATCGTTATTTCACAACCCGGAAACTGTTCGGTATTGCGGATTTCCAGCTCGTCATTAACCCCATCGTTGTTGGGCGAAAAAACGTCGGCAATGAACATCCGCTTCAGGACATCGACCAATACGGTTTTTTCGGTCCGGCAATCGCCCGGTGCCGAAACAGTCAGCTTGTACGTTGTCGGAGCCGTGGGACTGGCGTTCGGGTTCAGAATGGCCGGATTGGACAGGTTGTCGGGCGGTTCCCACAAAAAACCGGTCGTTTGCCCTTTGACACCCGGTTTTAACTGCACCGAATTTCCCATTAAAACTGTCACCCGCTCCGGCAAATCGACTTCGGCGGGCGGTTCAACGCGAATCTGCCGGGTGATGGCGGCCGGGCAGGCTGAGGTGCCGGCAAACGTATACGTGATCGTATGCAAACCCACACCGGCTTTCATCGCGTCGAAGCGATTACCCGTGACGCCCGGCCCGGAAAAAGTGCCGCCGGCCGGACTGGCAACCAGCAGCAACGATTCGGCGTGGTTGGCGCAAACGGGAGCCAGGCTGTCGAACTGCATCGCCGGAAGCGGAATAATTGACAGCGTTAAAGGCGTCGAAAGCGCCTGGCAGCGGTTTCCATCCGTGATCCGAACCTGGTAGGTGCCGCCCTGATTGACCAGTTTTGTCGAGGCATAACTGGTATTGATCGACGCGTTATTCTGAAACCATTCGTACTGATAATTCGCCCCAACGGCGGCATCCAGCCGAACCTCCCCGTTCTGGCAAATGGCGGATGCGGAGCTGACCAGCGTTGCCTTGGGATTCGGATTGACGGCCACGGCCAGGCTGTCGCGACTGGTACAACCCAGCGAAGAGTTCGCCCGGATGCCGTACAAACCGGTTTTGGTGACGGTTAGCGAGGTATTGGTGGCACCCGGCAAAACCGTGCCGTCCGATGTCCACTGGTAGCTAACCGCCGTCTCCGGTTTCACCGATAGCACCAGCGATTCGCCTTCGCAGATGGGCGGTTCTTTGGCGGGTGTAATTTTCGCGGCAGGCGGAACAACGGCGTAGGCTTTGGTGATTTTTGAGGTCGTGTCGTTGCCGCAGGTGGTGGCAAAGCTTTTTACAACTGCATAATCGCCGGTTGCATTGATGGTTAACGTGGCCGACGTGGCCCCCGGAATGTTGGAACCGTTGCGCTGCCATTGGTACGACCAAAGCGGATTCGACTCGGTCGAAAGCATAACGGTTGCACCTTCGCAAAAAGGCAAATCGAGGGTTTCGACGTTTTTATAACTGATGACCGGCGCGGGGGGCGTGTTGTTGCCGCAATCGACCACGGGCATCTGAAACTCGCGCCGAACGGCCCCAATTTTGACCCCGTTACGGTATTCTTCGCATAAAACCGCAAAAATGAACAAACCGGTTTGGGTAGCGGTCATGCTCAACTGGCCGGTTTGTGAATCAATCTTCAGGGGCGGATTCCCGGGAATGGAGCGAGCTGCGCTATACCCCGGCAACCAGACGACTTCCGGATAGGTGGCGTGTGATTTCCCGTCGCCCGCGGTATTCTGGGCCGTATTATCGGTAAAACCTGCCAGGGGCGTCACCAGCGAATAGCGCAACTGGTCACCGTCGGTATCAGTTGCGTTGAAATTTAGTTTAAACGGCTTGTTGATGCAGATGTATTCGCCATTGGGAAAACTGAATTCGGGGCTGGAATTCGTAAAGGCCGCACCGTTGCGCACCACCGCCGGAAATTCCATGTAAAACAGCATGCCTTCGCCCGCCGGATTCTGAATATTGCTGATATCGGCACTGCGGCAACAACGATCCCAAACCACGTAATAACCGCCAGGATCGTTATAAATTGCGGGATTTAAATAAATATCCTTGGAGTAATACATGGCCAGCACCTTCAGATTTCGCAGGTTGGCGCAGGCCTGATTATCGTAACGTACCTGTTGGGAGGAAGTCTGATTGACCGTAATGGCGTCCGTCCGCACGTGGTCACTTTTGCGGAAAACATACAGTTGAATCTCACGCTCGTACGTATCGGCGTTCGAAGTGGCCTGATCGAAAAACAGCGTCAGCTTTAAGGTATAGTAATTCGTTCGGGCCGTTGCCCGCAGGCCCATTTCGCCCCCGTAAATATGTTTGCCAAAACCGGTTGACAGCGTCAGCAAACCCAGCAATAAACTACACGCGGCAACCCAAAGCCACCGAAATGCCGGAACACCTGGCGTGAACTGGCCCAACAACACATTCATAAGCGCATCTCGTAGAAAATGGAAGCATAGGACAGAATCAATATGGATCCGTAATGGACTGAAAATATACGAATTTGGGATTAATATGTCACCAAAATTGACGAAACGGTACTATTACCTATGACGAAAAAGCCCCGCAAAGCGTTGCGGGGCTGAAGAGGGTTTTGGCGGCTTTTCTACGAAGCGATTTTCAATTCACCACATTGCGCGGCTGGCCGGAAAAAAAGGCGCGGATATTCTCGGCGGTTTCGTGCAATAACCGTTGGCGGGATTCCAGCGTTGCCCAGGCTAAGTGGGGCGTAATGAGGCAGTTGCGGGCCGAAAACAGCGGATGATTCGGCACAGGCGGTTCTACGGTCAGGACATCCAGTCCGGCTCCGGCGATCCGGCCTTCGTTCAGCGCATCGGCCAGGTCGGGTTCGTTGATGAGGGCACCCCGGCTGGTATTGATCAGAAAAGCCGTTGGTTTCATCTGGTTCAGCAAGGTCCGGTTGACAAACGCCCGGTTTTCGTCAGTAACCGGGCAATGGAGCGATATGACGTCACTATCGGCAAACAACGTGGCCTGATCAACGTAGCGAATGCCTTCCGGCGGTTGCTCGTTGGTGTGTCGGCGGTTGACCAGTATCTTCATTCCGAGGGCCAAACCGATGGCGGCCACGCTCTTCCCAATGTCGCCGTAACCAACCACGCCCAGGGTTTTCCCGGCCAGTTCAACCAGTGGGGTTTTCCAGTAACAAAAATCCGGATTCCGCGCCCAGTCGCCCGCCCGAACGCTGTCGGCGTGTAAACCCACGTGATTCGTCAGCTCGAGCAGTAGCGAAATAGTCAACTGCGCCACCGATGCCGAGCCGTATCCTTTCACATTCGTCACAACGATGTCGCGTTCGCGGGCCGCTTTCACGTCGATGATGTCATAACCGGTTGCCGTCACGCCGATGTACCGCAGTTTCGGCAGCTGTTCGAGCGTCTGCCGGTTCATTTTTACTTTATTGACCAGGACCATGTCGGCGTCTTTCAACCGCTCGATCAGTTGGTCGGGCGCTGTGCGGTCATACAGCGTGACGCTGCCGAGTGAGGTGATGGGCGTCCAGTCCAGGTCGCCGGGGTTGAGGGTGTAAGCGTCAGCGTAAACGAGGTTCATGGGAAAAGGGAAAATGAGGCCGAAAGATACGGCGATTTCCACGGAAGGAATGAAAAATATCAAATGATGAATGTTAAATGTAAAAGTATTTTCTAATCCAGCACTTTTACATTTAACATTCATCATTTGATATTTTTCATTCTATTTAAAACCATTTCCTAAACCGACCTCATTACAAACTCCAGCGCCCGGCGCTCGGCCCACGAAAATTCGTCACCGCGTACGCCAAAGCCAACGTGTCCACCGGTTTTGGGGGTTTCAAGAAAAATAGTGGGGTGTTTTTCGGCCAGCCACGCGGGCGAACATTCCGGCGACAACAGCGGATCGTTCTGGGCGTTGATGAGCAAAGCCGGTACAGTAATGCCGGGCATGTAATTAACCGCTGATGCCTGGGCGTAGAAATCGTCGGCGTCGCGGTAGCCGTTGACCGGAGCCGAAAATAGCTCGTCGAAATCGCGCCAGAGCCGCACCTGTTCCAGCCTGGTCATGTCCAGGCGGCCCGGAAACCGGTCGGATTTCTGCTGTAATTTTACAATCAGTTTTTTCATGAACCGATTGCGGTAAAACCGGTTTTTGGGCAAATCGAGCTGTTTGGCGCTGGCTTCCAGATCCGTTGGCGACGAAATTGCCACGACTTTTTTGATCACATCGGGAGCGGTTTTTCCATAAACGCCCGCGTATTTCAGCGTGATGTTGCCGCCCATGCTGAAACCGATCAGGACCACCTCGCGGTAAGGTTTGGTCCGCAACACGTGGTCGATCACTTCGGCGATGTCGCCAATTTCGCCGTGGTTGTAGAGCCGGAATGCCCGGTTCATTTCGCCACTACACGACCGGCAATTCCAGGCCAGCACGTCCCAGCCCTGCTGGGCGAAGAGTTTCGCGCTGGCTTTGATGTAGTGCCGGTTGGAGTCGCCTTCCAGCCCGTGCGTCATGAGCGCGATCCGATCACTTTTTCGGTCGATCCAGTCGAGATCCACGAAGTCGCCGTCGGCCAGCGTCAGGCGTTCCCGCTCATAAGCGACGCCTTCAATCTTGCGAAAAACGCTGGGGACAATCGTTTGGAAATGACCATTGATCAAATACCGGGGCGCTCCGGGGTAAGAAGACTGTCGAAGAACCGGCATGTCGTAACCATTTAGTCGTTAATGCTGTTATTTTTAACGAAATTTAGTCTGGTTGGTTCCCGCTATGGCCTTTGCAAAGTATTTTTCGGTTTTAGTAGCCAGTATGTTGAAATTTATCGGCGGCCCCGTAACCGGTATCGCGCTGGGACTGAACTGGGCAGAAACCTGGCTGTCGACCGTTGCCGGAATGATGGTGAGCGTGGTGCTGGTGACTTACGCAGGGGCCGGTTTACGGACATTGATGGCCCGGTTTCGCAGTTCGCCCCCGAAGCGATTCAGTTCCCGAACGCGGCTGGCGGTGAAAGTCTGGAAACGGTCCGGAATGGTCGGTATTGCGTTCCTGACGCCCCTGATTCTGACGCCCATCGGCGGAACCATTCTGGCCATTTCGTTTAAAGTAAACCGCTCCCTGATTTTTAGTTACATGCTGATCAGCGCCCTGTTATGGGGCATTGTCTTCACGCTGGCGATCTACGAACTGCCGGATTTATTGAACCGGTTTGGCGGAAGCGGTTTTTTGAAGAAGTGAGGGAGTTGCCTCATAAGAATAGTGGTTATTGGGGAAATCAATCCTCAACAATCCCTTACGAAAAGGACGATTACCCATTATTCCGGTGGTTGGTATCGAGAACACATCATCCTCCCGGGTGCTAATTGGTATATTCTTACAAGAAAGTAAATAACCGTCGTGCGTGAGATTTAAATGCTTCACTCGTTTACCCAATCGTATTGAAATACCTTTGTTGATTCCCCTTATAACGATAAGTTTTCTGCCAATTGGTAAAGGCTTCAGTTTTGTTATCGCATTTTTATTTAAGTCGAATCCATCTGATCCAGAGTCATAAAATACGTCAAGTCGTTGGTCGTTTGCTACTTGGATAGCCATCATTGGCATTGATAAACCAAATAAATTCTTGGTTAGTGAGCTGTCAGCAACTGTTTTTTCTATTGTGAGCCGAGTTTGCGGAAAGTTGACGGTATAAGAAATCTGCCGGAGTACATCCAATCCAATTACGCCATCTATATGTCTCAATGGAAATGAGGAATAGCAGTAAACAGGCCAATTTTCGAGTAAAACATTGCCAAATTCAAGGTGTTTAATTGAAGAAATAGCTACCTGAGTTGAACCAGTTGCTGTGCTGACAGTGCTGTTACTTTCGTAAACTACCAGTCCAAGTTCGTTAGCCAGTAGTCGGCTGATAGCTGTTCTCGAAAAACCTGTATCCAGCACAAACTTCTTGCGCCGACCTTGAATCAATACTTCCACGACGATCAAACTTTTGTGTCTAAGAACAAAAGGAACAGTATAGCTGACATTTTTGAGGGTAAGTAAGGATTTTGGGCGGTCGTTAAAAAAGAGAGCGTCAGTATAAAAAGCGGGCTTGCTTTTCGTTTTTTGAGTAAGATCAAGTACGTTTTGAAATTGATTCTGGAAGAAGTAGAGTAACGCCAGTTGAGATTGAGCCGGTTTTGCAATTGGATTAATGGTATCAATAGCTAGAGGATACAGCATGGCTGCGCTTTGGGTGAACTGATTGACCAGGGCCAGTTCCATTGCTTTGAAATAATGGCGGGTTGGCTTATCAAGGCGTGTGGTATCAAACCAAAACGGGTGGTTTGAATGGTTGTACCAGACGGTAGTAGTTTGGGCTTTTAAATTTGTTGTAATCAGGAATAGAAGGTAAAGGCGAATCTTAAAACTAAAAAGAGACATGTTTATTTATTTTATGTTGTACATGCATCACTTGTAATTAAACCTCTTTCAAAATTAGTCAACTGGTTTAGCAGGAACGTTTTTTGAAAAATGAAGAAATACTGCAGTCTAGTTTTGCTCTCACAAAAACACCGAATAATAATTCTTCTTGTTCTGTACAAAGGCCATAAAGATCAGCCGCTCATTGCCAACCCAGCGGGGGGCGTAATCACTGGAGGGGTTCAGGCCCGGTAAGAGCTTGATTTGCCGGACTTTACCTGTTATCAGGTTCCGGACCCAGAGGGTATACGTCGCACCGAGCTGGTCGGTTCGGGAGCTCAGAAAAGCCAGTTGGTTGCCATCGGGTGAAAACGACGGTTGCGTATCGATCCAGGACGGTTGCGTTTCAAAAAAGTTCACTTCACCACTTCCGTCGGGTGAATAATACGAAACCGTGGCCCGCCATTTGTCGCTGGAATTGTCGTTCCGGGCGCGCGATACGGCAATGAACCGACCGTCGGGCGACCAGTCGAGGCTGCTTTGCCGGATGTAATTTGATTCGCGAATGGGCAAAACCGGCGTGAGAGCCGTGGCCGCGCCACCGGAAGTCGGAATTTTCCACAAGCGGGATTCGTCATTAGAAACCGTACTGTAAGCCAGCCATTTGCCATCCGGCGACCAGGCTATCGACCAGATCCAGGTTGCATCCGCAACGGGCAGCGTCCGGCTCGTCTTGGTTGCCAAATCATGGATGATAATTCCATTCTCCGCTCGGGAAATGTAAGCCAGCTGTTTGCCATCCGACGAAAACGTAGCTCCTCCGCCCAGGCGGTTTACGAGTTTGGTGGTAACAACCTGCTCATTTTGCAGATCGGAAACGTACAGCGGATAGACATACGTACCGGGCGTTTCCTGAACCTGGGTGGAGTAGGTTGATTTTGTGCCATCCGAGGTTATATCGCCACCAAAAACGTCCGTCGAAAACTCGCCAAAACCAGGGTAATAAGCCGATTGCGAAACGAACGCCATGCTGGCCATCACCGGATTGGAATTGACGGGTGGTGCCGTTTTGTTTTTCGAAACGATCCGGGCTACCAGTTGCTCTTCAGCCGAAGCGGCAGGAATGCGGATCGATTTTTCACCGGCGTCGAGGACGCGGTAGGTACGAAACGCTCCCAACTCGCTGCTGGCCACCTGAACCTCGTATTCCTCGGCTTCCACGTCGGCGACATCGGGGCAGGGCGATGTGACGCAAACAATTTGAATGGGTTCCCAACTCAGGTCGTAAAAAGCACCCGATACCGAAATCTTCAAACTAACGGGCCGGACTCGTTTGGCCGGATCAACGTCCGTTTTTGGTTTGCAGGAACCAGCCAGCGCCAGCAAAACCAGTAGTGGCCAGGAAAGGGAGCGTCTCATCGTAAAACCGTGTATTTTAATTATTTGAAGACCCGTTTGGGTACGTAAAGGTTGTAAAACGCCACGAAAAGTAAAAACCCGATTGACCAGCTGAATCCATCGGGTTTTCTACGTAAATCGGCGGGTAATCAACTAACGGCGTCAGCGGTTTTTTCTACTTTCCCAAAACCGCTGACGGAACGATTATACACAAACGGCTCAGGATTTCTTCGCAAATTCCTGATTGTCGCGGGTGTTTTTCTGCACTGCAATGGCGCCGAATAAACCGAGCATAAAAGAAAAGGCATAAAACCCTTTTTCACTGGGCAACAGCGTCGCATTCCAGAGGCCAATGGTCAGGAGTGTGATGGACAGCAGGGTTGAAAACCAGCTGAGTCCGTAGTAAATATCGGTTACGGGGAAACCTTCGAGCCGGTCTCTGACGCTTTTCTGCAACGAAACGACCGAAAAAAGGCCGAACATCAGGACGGTAAAATAGAAACCTTTTTCGTTTAAGAGCATTTCGGAACGCCAAAGCCCGATTAAATACCCGAACATGCCAATGCCGAGGGCAAACCATGAAGCGCCAACAAAAGCGGCTGATGTTTTCATTTTTGAATTTCCTGTTTACTGTGTGTATAAAATGATCGTTGCTGGTCCGGATGTCATCGACTCCAGCCGGCAATCGTAGTGTAAATGTAGGGGGATGAATAAACTCCGTTAAACCTGAATTTTTAACGGGTTGCTTTGAAGGTACAACAGGCGGTTTTCAGTCCTTAACTGGTGGTTGAAATGGTGTAAAAGACAGCTCAGGAATTAGGATGAAAATGAATCATTTGCCGGTTTTTGCTGGCCAACTACCGACTTACCGGTGCCACCGGTTTGGTGGTTTTTTTCCGGAAATCGCCCCGCGACAGGTATTTTTCGATCAGGCAATACAGCAGAATAAAGAAGTACCGGCTGCCCATCTCCTTGATTTTCAGCTTCGATTCCCCGTATTTCCGGTTGGTCCAGCTGTTGGGCACCACGGTGTAATTGTAGCCGCGCACCATGGCTTTCAGCGGCAATTCCACGGTTAGGTTGAAGTGCGGAGACAAAAACGGTTTTAGACCCTCCATCGTCTCGCGTTTGTACAATTTGAAGGCGTTGGTGGTGTCGTTGTAGCGGATGCCCATCATGATCCGAACGATGAAATTGGCCGTTCGGTTGATGATTTTTTTCAGTTGCGGATAGTCCACCACTTTGCCGCCTTTGCTCCAGCGGCTGCCAAAAACACAGTCGTAATCGCCTTCCAGCATTTTGTAGTAAAACTTCACCAGATCCTCCGGATCGTCGGACATATCCGCCATAAAAACCGCCACGCAGTCGCCCGTAAACCGTTCCAGGCCGTAGCGGACGGCGTAACCAAAACCGTTCGGGCCGGGATTGGTGTAGTAAACCAGCGTCGGAATTTCGTGAGTCAGTTGCTCCAGAACCTGCGCCGTCTGGTCTTTGGAATTATCGTTGGTGACACAGATTTCGTGCGGAATACCGTATTTCGCCAACGTTTGGTACAACGACCGCAGCGTTTCCGGAATGGATTCCTGTTCATTGTAAGCTGGAATGACTACACTCAGTTTCATGTTCGAACCGCCGACGCGGCAATTATTTTTGGGTATTGTTTACGGTATTCAATTGGGCTGCATACCGGGCAATGGTCGGCTGCAGGGTGGCATCGTACCGGTAATTGGTCCAGGCATTAACGGCTTCAAACATCTCTTTCCGGTTGTTGAGAAAAAAGACGTTCTGATTGGAATGCACATTGCTCAAACCGCCCCGGTGTTTGCGGTAAATGCCCATCACCTCGTTAAGATAATGGATTTTTCCGTGCGCTGCCAACTGGATCACCAAGGCCCAGTCGCCGGAAGCCGCCCGGTGGTGCCAGTCAACGAAGTCATTTTCCCGGAAAATATTGCGATACAGCGTGCTGGCGGTGGCAATAAACCACCGATCTTCCAATACATCTTCAATCGAACTCTCTATTTTCTGGTCGGGTAAATTGAACAAATGCTCGGGCGAACCGTCTTCGTAGATGACCCGCAAATTGTGGTGACAGATGGAATAGTCGGAATGAAAATCCATGAAATCGACCTGTTTCTGCAATTTCAACGGATCCGTCCAGTAATCGTCTCCTTCACACAGTGCCACGTATTCGCCCCGGCAGTCTTTCAACAACTGCAGCACATTGTTCCGTCCCGCAAATTCGCGCGGTTCCTGCGGGCCGAGGTTGTGCGGGTGCAGAAAAGCCCGAATCAGATTGGGATGGCGTTCGGCATACCGGCGAATAATTTCCGGAGCGCCATCCGTCGATCCATCGTCGCCAATCACAATTTCGAACGGAAACGTCGTTTGCTGCATCAACGCACCATCAAGCGTCTGGGCAATAAACCGCTCGTGGTTGTAAGTCGGTACGCACACACTGACTTTGCAAGGTGTTTCCATCTCAGGCTTTGGGTTTCCAGTGTTCGGGAACGTCCGGAACCGCCGTTTGAATGCGTTCGAGTACCTCCGGCGACAAAGCCCCCAACGCTTCGGCGGTTTTGTTCGCGGCTACCTGACCGGCATTGCGCATTCCGGGAATGACCACCGAAACAGCCGGATTCGACAGGCAGAAACGCAGAGCAGAAGTCGAAATACCGCCGGGCAGTTCATTCAGGAAGGCCAGATTCCGGGCGCTTGCCAGCAACCAGTCGCGATCGCGGTCGGGTAAATAATGGCGGTATTGATCGTCCGGAAAAACCGGGGTTTCCGTCAGGTAGTCCGGTTTTAAAAAACCGGAAGCCAGCGGTACCCGGACGATGAATTCGTAGTCGTCGGCCTGCGGCAAGGTCCACAGAACGTCTTCGGCCCGGCGGTCAAGCGCATTGTACAAAATTTCGAGAACACTGCCAAAACCGGCCTCCATCACGCGTTTCGCGCCATAAACGCTCTTCGAGCTAACACCGTACGCCTTGATTTTACCCGCTTTCACTAAGTTTTCAAACGGTGCCGGGTCATACGACGACCAGTCGAACGCATCGGGCGGGCTGTGCAGCAGCAGCACGTCAAGCGTATCGCGCTGTAACCGGCGCAGGCTGTTTTCAACGGCTGTCTGAACATAATCGGCCCCAAAATCCTGACCCGGAATGCCTTGAGCGTCCATCGTATTCCCGAACTTGGTACAAACCACCACATCGGTTGCAGCGTGTGGCCGCAGGGCTTTGCCCAGAATGGTTTCGGATTGGCCCTGGCCGTAGCTGTCCGCCGTATCGAAGAAGTTGATGCCCTGCGCCAGAGCGGTTTCGATGGCCCGGAGCGCTTCCTGTTCATCGACGGCGCCCCAGCCCGTCGGTTTGCCATTTACCCGGTTCGGCCCGCCCAACTGCCAGGTACCAAAACCAATTCGCGAGCTGAGCCGCTGATTGAAACGTGTCATATTGATCGAAAACACGAAAGGCTTCTTTGTTCCTATAGAGCAAAGAAGCCTTCGTTATCTATTAACAATCAGACCATTACTGCCCATTAAGCCGCAGCAGGTGCCGGATTCAGAATGATTTTTCCTTTGATTAAACTCCGTTGACCCGGATACTCGGCAAAGAAGTTGTTCCGGCCGTGCATGATCCGATCGTCGTGGAAGAAAACCGCTTCGCCTTTCTGCAACTGCAATCCGTCGATCAGGCCGGAATTGATGATGCGGTTTTCGAGAAACTGGTGAAACCGCTCGCAAAGATCGATTACTTCCGGCGTGTTGTCGGTCCGGTCGATGCAGTAGTAGTTCCAGTTGGCCAGATAACCCTCTTCATCTTGGTCCAGGATTTTACGAACCTTTCGGCTTCCGCCTTTCGAGAAAACCACGTCGGTCGACAGCAAGTCTTCCAGCAGTTTATCTTCGCCATCGAGTTTCAGGCAGTTCACCAGCTGATCCAGCGTAAAGAAGGTCGTCGCACCACCAGCTTTGGCCCGCGATGCGCAATAGAAGAAGTTAACGGCCTCTTCACCATTCAGTTCCACGTATGAATCGTCGGTGTGCAGCGGCTGGCGGGTGTTGCTGGAGCGGTAGCGATCCGGAATGTTGGGATCGAACGTGATGTCGATCCAGCGGTTTCCCGTGGCTGAACCCGTAGCGATGTCTTCGTCGGCTGCGTGAATTTTACCAATGGTTTCCGAAAGCTGGCTGTAAAACTGGTGAACCTGCTCAACCGGCAGACTGGAATCGAAATCGGCGAGATGAACATAAATGTTGTTCAAAACCGCTTCTTTCACGTTCTGGATGGTTTCTTCGGGGGTTGTATACGTAACTTTCTTGAAGACGTTCATGTTGTGGGGTATGGTTTATTGAGTTAAATACCTCAAAATCACAGCAAAAATATAAAAAGTCAACTTATGGAATAAAACTTTTTCTTATACGGTACAATCCCAATGCCAGCGCACTGTAAGCGCGCGACACCGGGGGCGGAATTACGTGTTCAAGAATAATTTCCTTGGTTTCTTCCCAGGGAGGATTGGCCAGTGACAGATACTTCAGCGCGACCACATTTTTGGGATAATACGTATCCCGATACTGTCTGCAGTGCAGCATTTTTTCGTAATACTGGGCGATGTTTTTCTTTAAAGCCGCATCGAACTTGTAATTCAGCTCCTGGTTGATGCCTTCGTACATTTCAATCCGGTTGCGCAAAAACCGTACATCGTCTTCGTAATCCGTAAAACTGGTGCCGTTGCTATTTTTGCGGTAAACCGACATCACATCCGGCAGATAGCCAATTTTACCGTATTTCGCCAGCAAAACGTAACGCGGAATATCACCGCTCACCGACTTTTTGAACCACTCCGGATATTCCTTGATCACATTCCGGAACACCACGCTCGAGGTGGCCATAAACCAGATTTCCTTTTCGCCAATGAGGTCTTCGACGGTACAAATCGGTTTCTGATCGGGCGGATTCAGGATTTTGGATGGCGAGCCGTCCTCAAACGTAATCAGGGCGTTGTGAAAGCAGGTCGAGAAATCGGGGTGCGCATCCAGAAAGTCGATTTGCTTCTGAAGTTTCAGCGGATCGGTCCAGTAATCGTCGCCGTCCATGGCCGCGATGTATTCGCCTTTCGCCAGCCGGTACGTTTCAAGCGTATTGAATAAACCGTTCTGACCCAGGTTCTGCGGGTGCAGCACCGGACGAATCAGATCGGGATACCGTTCGGCGTATTCTGTGATGATCGCCCGGGTGTTATCCTTCGAAAGATCGTCGCCAATCAGAATTTCAAACGGAAAATCCGTTTTCTGGCTGACTACGCTTTCGATAGCCGCCCGAATGAATTTTTCCTGATTGTAGGTTATGATGCAGACACTGACTTTCATGATCAAGAGCTTCCAAAAAACCGTTGAACCGGTTTTTCAAAAGAGTAGTCTTATGCGTAAACTTCTTTTACCTGTTCGGCCGAGGGGAAGCCCGGTGTAACCAGTTCTTCCTGAGGCTTGTAGATATACGGCATGGGATAACCCCGTTCAATAAACGTTGGTTCGGCCAGGTTGTTATAACGAAGTTGTACCGACCAGCGAATATTCGGACTAACATTATTGCCGGAACGGTGGATCAGAAAGGCCGAAAAAATGAGCACATCGCCCACTTCGTATTCGGTCTGAATGAAATCTTCGTCCTTCAGATTATCCGTAATGTAACCGGCATAACCGGTGGTGTTGGCTTGCATCAGACCGGCAGTATGGCTGCCCGGAATGACCTGCAGCGCGCCGATTTCCTCGCTCGCCGGAACCATTGGAAACCAGATCACGACGCTGTCGAGCGAACCCTGCCCGGTGCGCCAGTCCTGATGCGCGCCCAGTTTCCAGTGCGTACTGCCGTCTTTCGACAAATACCGGCTGTTGAACTGCATGGCGGGGCGGACGGCAATCGACGGTTTTTCAATTCCAATGCCTTCAATTAAATCAAGGATGTCGCGGCTGGTGCCCAATTTGTGCAGTTGAATGGTGTGCTGCACGGTTTTCCCGGTACTGACAAAGGCGTCAAAATCCGTATTGAAAAACGCGTACATCGCCTTCTCGAACTCGTCGCGGTTTTCCACATCCGGTTTTCGGCCCAGCACTTTTTCGATCTGCAACGCGAAAATTTCACGGGCTTCGCGGTAAATATCTTCAATGACGGTTTTGTCGAGCGCATTTTTCAGCAACAGAAAACCGTCCTTCTTGAATTGTTCAATTTGTTCAGCAGACAACATGGCTGTACTGTTTAAATAGTTCAAATGGGTGTTGTTTTGCCATCGGAAAACGATAACACCACAAAGAACGTTCTGCGATTAATACCAAACTATGATATTCGTCAGTCTTCCCAAACAGCGTATCCAAATCCGGAAGCTCCGAAACCGTTCCCGTTATATAACAGATATTTCCGGTTTTTGTGTTCGTAATAATGGGCGTACCCAATCATCAAATAGTCGAAATCATCTGGATTGTCGGACATTTGAATTCCTACTAAATGGTCTTTCCGCTCCCAGTTGATGCCGTCTGCCGACTCCGCGTACCCCAGTCGATAGGCCTGATTCCGGTCGGTGCGGTAATCGCGGGTATGGCGGTAGGAATAGTACATTTTATAGATACCATCCTGTTTGAAAACACTCGGGCGACCCACGGCGTGCAGAAAATCGTCGAAATCCAGCGTCGGAATGTCGTTGATTTCCCAGTGAATACCGTCTTTTGAAAAAGCCGACTGGCAACGGTAAAACGGTTCGGGATAGTCGTGGATGTATTCGCACTTATGCCCCGAAATGTACCACATTTTCCAGCTACCGTCGTCTTCCCGAATCACCGACGGCTGACCCGCCCAGATCGGATTCTGAATGCTCCGGTCCATGATCGGTCCGGTAAACATTTTTTTGAACGTCAAACCGCCGTCTTTACTGACCGACAGGCCCATTGACAGCCGGTACGAATTCCAGGTGCGGTTCCAGCCGGTGTAATACAGCCAGATGTCGCCGTTGGGCTGGTTGACAAACCAGGCGGGCATTGCACCGGTTTCGTCGTATTCGCCCGGGCCACCTAACTCCAGTACGGGCCGGTCGTGGATGTATAAAATTTTTGTCGGGTCGTCGTAATCTACATCGATGAAAGTCGGCCGCGACTGAACATTGTTATCCCGCGACGAAAAATAAATCCGCAGAAAATCATCGTGTTTGTACGCAAACGGAACCTGTGCGTGCGAGCGGCTGTGCGTCAGCGTGCCATCCGGTTTATAGACGACTCCTTTTTTAATCCAGGGCATTTTTTTGGGTTTTGGGTTTACGGTTTACAGTTTTACGGTTGGCTGACGCATCTACATTCGCGCGTTAACCAACCGTAAACCATAAACCGTAACCGTAAACTATAAAACCTATTCTGCTTTTTCGCGGTCCGAAGCTTCGGCGCGAACCCGCCAGTTATCGACAAAATCTTTGCCGGGCATCGGTAGATCGATCAACACTTCGGGAGCTTTTGCGCCGACTTTGTATTCCATTACGTAGAACGCATTCCCGAAAATCCAGTGGAGTTTGAAATCCAGCGCGTTGGCCGGAACGTCTTCCAGCGGCACTTCGGCCCGGAACAACGGATTGGCTTTCAGGAGAGTAGCGTAGGTTGGCCGATTGCGCAACCACGGCGCCACACTCTCATCGCCCACCACAACCTTGCCACCCGGTTTGACGACGCGGGTAATTTCTTCAAACGCCTGTTTTCGTTCAGAAAACGTATTGATTCCGCCGAAATGGAAAAGCGCGTCGAAGGTGTCGTCCGCGAAAGGCAGATACGAGCCGTTGGCCAGCAGGAAGTGGATATCAACGGTTTCGGATTTCAGTTTTTCCGTCGCCAGCCGCAGCATATTGGGGGAGAGGTCGGACAAAACCGCCGTTCCGCCGGGAGCTACCTGGTCGATAATCAGCGCCGAATCCTTACCGGTTCCGGCCCCAACCTCCAGCACGGTCATACCCGGTTTCAGTTCCATCAGCCCGATCATGAACTGGCGCGTTGCCGCTTCGTCGGAGTCATTGAGGGTTTGAAACACCCACGAGACACCCCGGTCGTAGCGCAGATACGCCTGATCGTAGAGGTATTGTTCGCGGGCATCTTCGGCGAGTAAGTCTTTGGGGTACAGCCCATTGATAATGCCGCCTTCCAATACGTCATAGGTCGTACCAGCCTGGCTCGACAAGGTTTTCCCGTCGTCGGAAAGCGTAAGTGGCGTCCGGTCTTTTGGGTCGACGAGCGAACGCAGAAAATCTTGATGTGTCATTCCGTGTAAATAGGACGCTGAATCAGCTTAAAATCAGGCGGGTTGGCTCAAACGTTTCACCATGCTGTCGTGCATTTGCACGAGGGTTTGCCGCAGGTCATACTCCCAGTTCCAGTCGGGATAATGGCTTTTAAACTTCGATAAATCGGAAACGTACCAGATGTGATCGCCAATGCGGTTGGTTTCGGAGTAGCTGAAGTTCATTTTGTTGCCCGAAATCTCTTCGCACAACACCCGGGCTTCCAGCATCGAGCAGTTGGCGTGACGGCCACCGCCCGCATTGTACACTTCGCCCGGACGGGGGTTCTGGTAAAAATGCCAGAACATGTTTACCAGGTCGTGGCTGTGAATGTTATCGCGCACCTGTTTACCTTTGTAACCAAATATCGTATAATGGTTACCGGTAATGGCACACTTCATCAAATACGACAAAAAACCGTGCAATTGAGCACCCGAATGGTTCGGGCCGGTCAGACAGCCACCCCGGAAAACCGCCGTTTTCATGCCAAAATACCGGCCATATTCCTGCACCAGAATGTCGGCGGCTACTTTTGAAGCGCCGAACAACGAGTGTTTGGTGTGATCGATCGACATGTGTTCGTCGATTCCGTTGGCAAAATAGGGGTGATTTTCGTCAATTTCCCAACGGGTTTCGGTTTCGATCAGCGGCAGGTAGTTCGGATTGTCGCCGTATACCTTATTGGTTGACGTGAAGATAAAAACCGCATCCGGGCAGTGCAGGCGGTTCATTTCCAACATGTTCAGCGTGCCGTTGGCATTGACGCTGAAATCGGTGAACGGCTCGCGGGCGGCCCAGTCGTGGCTGGGTTGAGCTGCGGCATGAACGATCAGCTTGATATCCGTGCCATACTCTTTAAAGATGGGCTCCAGTTCTTCCACACTGCGGATATCGGCTTTGTAATGCCGGTAATTGGTATAAGAGTCCTTCAGGCGGTCGCGGTTCCAATCGGTTGAGCCGTCGGTACCGAAGAAATATTGTCGTAAGTTGTTATCAACGCCGATAACTAAATCGAATTTTTCTGAGAAAAAGGCAACTGATTCGCTGCCGATCAGCCCGGCTGAACCTGTAACTAATGCAATATTCATATCGCTTCTTGACTAAATATGGTTGGACACATCAAAAAAGTACTATATACTTGCTAAAAACCTGGGCGTAAAGTAAATCAAAAAAAGTCTAATTGTCTATACCATAAAATAAACCGGATGGATAGCAAACAAAAAGCGATGCAATGACTTCATAAAGCCTTACATCGCCTTTATCATCAAATTTATTTTTTCTGATTTTTGTCGTTCAGTATACTCACTTAGCGAACAGTTTCTGACGAATCTTATTGGTACGTTCGGCCAATTCGGGGCGGGAAGCATACTTATAAGTCGTCTGAACCGCGGCTGAATCCCGGCCGGGTCCGTACACATATTTATCGTCGGCCCGAAAATCCTTCTGGCGGATGGTATTATACTTCTGATAGTCACAGGATGTCAACGAGCCAACAACCAGCAGGAATACTCCAATATTCAAAAGACTTTTCATACAAGCGGTTTACAAAATTTAGTACAAAACTATAGACTGCCGGTCAATTCGCCAATAATACTTTAAATTTTTATCAACGACCGGTGATCAACTTTTCAAACGCTTGATTTCTTCCCAGACAAAGCGAATCAGTCGCCCGATGTGTTCTTCCGAGAAGTCGAACGGCACGTCGGCAGCGCGGTAAATCTCCCGGATCGGCGCGGTATAGCCCAACTGCAACGCATTCATATAACTCTGAAGCCCTTTTTGCTTGTCCTGACGGAAATTCATCCAGACGCCGATCGCGCCCAGTTGGGCAATACCGTACTCGATATAATAAAAAGGTACCTCGTATAAATGCAACTGTTTTTGCCAGCTATACGCTTCGTATTTTTCCAGGCCTTCCCAATTCGTGACGGTATCGGAAAAGGCTTCGAAAATACGCACCCAGGCCGTCTGGCGCTCTTCGTCGGGCCGCGTTACGTCCGGATCGGCGGCCGTTTCGTAAATCCAGTGCTGAAATTTATCGATCGTGGCCACCCACGGCAGGGTTTCGATGATGGACTCCAGGTGCTGGATTTTGGCCCGTTTCAGATCTTCGGGGTTTTCGAAAAAGACATCCCAGTAATCCATTGTCAGCAATTCCATCGACATAGACGCCAGTTCGGCTACTTCCATCGGCGGATTGCGGAACGGTTTCAACGGCAGCGTGCGAGTCAGGAACGAATGCACGGCGTGCCCCCCTTCGTGAACCATCGTGACCAGATCGCGCAGGCTCGAGGTGGCATTCATAAAAATGAACGGAACGCCAATTTCCTCCAGCGGATAATTATAACCGCCCGGTGCTTTTCCCTTCCGCGATTCCAGATCAAGATGCCCCATCGCTTTCATGATCCGCAGGCAATTGCTGAGGTAGGAATTGCCAACGGCGGCATCGAGCCGGTTGAAGCAGGTAATGGTTTTATTCAAAAGCTCATCGCCGGTTTCGAACGGTTTCAGGGCCGAAAAACCGTCAGGGTCCACCTTCGCGTCCCAGGGGCGCAATGTATCGAAAGACGGATCGACCCGCGCCAGCTTCTGCTGCCGTTCGCGGGCGAGGTCGTCCAGCAACGGCACGACGGCTTTCGAAACGGACCGATGAAAATCAAAGCAATCCTGCGGTGTGTAATCAAACCGGCCCATCGCGGCAAAAATATAATCGCGGAAATTGGCAAAACCGGCGTTGATGGCCACCTGATGGCGCAGATCGACCAGGCGGGTATACAATTCGTTGAGCGCGTCTTTGTCCTCAAACCGCCTTTCCTGGACTTTTCGCCAGACTTCCTCGCGGATGGCGCGGTCGGGCGACTGCAGCAACGTGCTGGCCTGCGGCAGGGTGATTTCTTCCGGAACGCCGTCGGCATTCGGCATTTCAATGGTCATCGCCCCGACCAGCGCCCCGTATTTGCGTTGTTCGGACTGGATGTCGGTTTGCAGCGGTATATTTTCGTCCCGAAAAATTTCAATTGCTTTTTTCATCCCGCGCAGGGCAATGTCGAAGCCTTTCTCCTGCAATTCGGCCAGGTAAGGACTTTCGACCGCCATTTTATCCAGCGTATTCTCGTACGCAGACAATTGCGGCTGAATCTCGGTAATGAAAAAATTAAACTGATTGATCAGTTCGGGGTCGGATGTATCGCAGGTCATTCGGATATACCGCCAGGCGAAGTTTTCGGAAAGATAGGACTCCAACTCGCTGCGGTCGGCAAACCACTGACGCAATTCGGCGGCATTTTTGATAGGCCGGTCAACGAGGTTGTCGTAGAGCGGTTTTACGTCCTCCCACGTTTTCAATACAAATTCTTCGCCAATAAAAGGCCGGGCCGGGCGAGCCGGAATTTCTAAAACAGTTTCCATTATTCGATTTCTATTACGACATCATTGGTCAGGGGGTGAGCCACACACGTCAGAATATAGCCAGCCTGCAACTCGGATTCGGCCAAACCGTCTTCTTCGTCCAGGTGCACTTTGCCTGATAAACACCGGCCCATGCAGGCTGTACACATGCCCGCCTGGCAGGAATAAGGCAGGTCGATGTCCAATTCCAGGGCTGCTTCCAGAATAGTTTGGTGCGGTTCGACAGTAAACTTGTATTCACTGCCTTCGTATAAAACGGTAACTTCCGGGCTTGACATGGTCGTGGGTTCT
This sequence comes from Larkinella terrae, assembly GCF_009668025.1. Taxonomy (GTDB): domain Bacteria; phylum Bacteroidota; class Bacteroidia; order Cytophagales; family Spirosomataceae; genus Larkinella; species Larkinella terrae. Next base: position 23,061 of record NZ_WJXZ01000002.1, read on the forward strand.
TCGTCGACAACAACTCCGTGCGCTTCGTGTGGAGACGTTGCAAAACTTTCTTTGTGAACCTGATCGGTTGGAACATTCAGGAGTTTGAGCGCGCTACGGGCTTCGTCCATCAAACCGTCGGGTCCGCAAATATAAAATTCGGTCCGGCGCGTATCGTCGATCGGCAATTCTTCCAGCAGTTTAAGAATGGCCGATTGGTTCAGCCGCCCTTCCAAGCCGCTCCAGTCCGCTTCCGGCTGGCTCAGCATGTGGGTAATCCGAAACCGCCCGCCCGATTGCCGGGCCAGTTCATTCAATTCATTTTCAAACAGGATCGATGAGCGGTTGCGATTGCCATAAAGCAACCAGAGTTGCGTCTGTGGTTCAACGTGCAGGATGGATTTTATCATTGAAATCAGGGGCGTGATGCCACTGCCAGCCCCGATCAGGATCACCCGACGCTGGTTTTTGGGGTCCAGTTTCGGCACAAAGGTTCCCAGCGGTTCCAGCGTTTCGTACGTATCGCCGATTTTTGCGGTATCGCAGAGATAGTTGGAAACCGCCCCGCCCGGCAACCGCTTGACCGTGACGGCCAGCGATACATCGGTATGCGGTGAGCTGGACATCGAATACGAGCGACGCACTTTTTGGCCCTCGAAAGGCAGAATAAACGTCAGGTATTGGCCCGGTTGATACCGGATAACTTCATTGAGTGGGTGCCAGAAATGAATGGTAACAGCGTCCGGAGTTTGCCGAACGACTTCTTTTACTTTCAAAAAATAACGATTTGCCATAATTCCAACATCGCCGGGGCGATTACTATTCTTGATTTATCGGCGGTACATATCAGTGCAGGAAACCAGTCAGGAAACCGTTAAGCCAACGAAGCCGCAATATACTATTGAATTGCCAATCGTTCGGGTAACAAATTGTAAAGGGTTCCGGTTTGCCGTTCTTTGGGTCAAATTTCAAACCGAATGACCGGTTTCTGTTTTTTTAGGCAGATATTAGCGGCTGAAGCACATTTCGATACATGAAAAAAATACTGTTCTTTACACCATACGGTTCGTTTACCGGTTCGGAAGTTGTTTTGTGGACGTATCTTCAGAATTTCGACCGGCAACAGATCCAGGCGGCTTTGTACAGTGAAGAAAAAGGGCCGCTGACGGCGCAGTTGCCCGCCGATATTCCCTTGTTTACCTCGCCTTTCAAGCGCGGGATGGTTCGGAAAATCGTTTCCAAAGTGACGCACGCGATGGGCGTGAAAGTCTACGAAAACTACATCCGGATCATTCAGGAACGGTTTAAAGCCGACTATTGGTACCTGAACACCGTGCTGATGTTTCCGCTCTCGTCGCTGGCCGAACAGATGGGCGTAAAGGTTATTTCGCACATTCACGAACTGCATTCGTCGTTCGAATCGATTTCGTATCAGGAAATGGCGCATTCCATGACCTATTCGGATCTGGTCATTGGCGTTACGCAGCAGATCTGCGATTTGGCGACGGTGATGGGGGCCAAACGGACCGCCCTGCTGTATCCGATTGTCGATTTAAGCCGGAAAAACAAATCCGAACAGCGGGTGGAGGAGTTGCGGAAGGAGCTGAACATCGCGCCGGGCGCTTTTGTCTGGACGATGGTGGGGACCCGGATATACCGGAAAGGGGTCGACATTTTTCCTTTTATCGCCCAGGCGATGGCCGACGTCAATTGTCATTTTATCTGGATGGGAAATTCGAAACCGACCGGTTTGAACTACCTGGTCGATAGCCAGATCAAAGCGTTGAACCTGCCCAACATGAGCTTCGTGGATGTGCAAACCGCCGATTATTACAACTACCTGCAACTCTCCGATGGCCTGGTGATGACCTCCCGCGAAGAGCCGTTTGGGAAAATTATGACCGAAGCAGCCTCCCTCGGAAAACCGCTGGTGGCACCCGACGCGGGCGGAGCCCGGGAGTTTATCGTTCCGGGAATGGGTGAACTGGTCGAATATCCAACTCCCGAAGCGTTTCGAAAAGCCATGTTGGCGGTGATGAACAACCCCAATTCGTACAGATCCGATTTTTTGATCGAAAAAAGCCAGCAATTTGATGCCAATGTCCAGGTAAAGGAATGGGAGCGGGCCATTTTGCAATTGTAGATGTTACCGTTTAATAACATTTAGAATACATGTAGTTACTTCTTTTGCTACCGCATAATAAATGTTGCGCATCGTTACACAATTTTTGTGAACATTCTTCGCTTCACTGTTGAACGATTTGTCACGATCTGACAAAATACCTATTGGTATGCTCGTATGTGTCAATTAGGCCGTTCTCACCTTTTCATCTGTCCACTTTTGCTACTCCTGAAGCTTAGAACTGATCCGGCTTTTGTCCCAGGGGGCAAAATACATTGGAATGATTTTTGTCTTTCGAAGTTATCAAAATCGAATTACGGCAGACTGCTCATAGTCTGACTGTTAATCAAACCTTGCCATTCGGTCAATGCGTACAGAGATTCTTCTCTTTTGAATTCGTCAAACCGAAGCTAGCCTTAGATGAATACCCGGTTTATGGGTACGTGGATGGGAACATTCTCGTAGTTAAGACTTCGTGTGTCTTCATCAGGCTGATCATTACTAAAATATAGCCCATCGACTGATGACCAGGATTTTAACCGTAATAGGTAGTTTCTTTTTAGTAATTCTTGGAGTTTTCAGCAGCCAGGCACTGGCTTATGGCGGATCAGAACCGACGGCCAACCGGGTTGCGGCTCCCAAAATCCCGGAACGTCAGCGCTATCTGGCAATTGTGGTTTTCAACTACGAAACCGACCCTCAGATAGACGATGAACGGATTGAAAATGCGGGTCGTTTGGGCTGTAATGCCGCCGAAATTTCCGTTCACTGGGACCGGATTTATCCAACCCGAAACAGTGCTCCCAACTGGCGCGTAGTCGACTCCCACGTCAGTACGGCTTTGCGGATGGGAATGAAAGTGGCCCTCCGGATTCAACTGGCGCGGGAACCGAAATACGTCGACGGTTTCTGGACCAACAAGGAATCGATGCAGGGCGGTGATAATACCGTGATGAACTTTGGCGGAGCGGTTCAGTTTAGTTTTGCGCATCAGCCGACGCTTGAACTCGCCAAGGATTTTGTTCGGCAGGTTACGCAGCATTTTCAATACCTGCAGCAGCAGGATCAACTTCTCTTTACGTCGGTGACCGCGTCGCCCATTCAGGAAGCCGAATATTCACCCCGGAATGGTCGGGGAGACACCTCATACCCAATTCCGTTCGACTACAGCGACCCGATGAAAACCGGCTTTCGGCAGTGGTTGCAGGGGCGGTTTTCGCTGGAAGCCCTGAACAAACGATGGGGCAGTGATTTCAGCAACTGGGATGCCGTTGCTCCTCCTCCTTACAATCAGAATGATCCGTATATTTCCTTTAACCGCGGAAGGTGGGGCGAAGACTGGTACGTGTTCCGTCACCTGATGCTGAAGCGGTTTCTCGACGAAACCAACCGGACGATTAAGGAAGTAAACGGCGCCATTCAGGTCGTAAACCAACACGGTTGCGTCTGGGACCGCCAGAGTGGTTTACGCGGAACGTTCGCTTTCAAGAACCTGGCTCAAAACGCGGATGGCGTTAAAATTAACGACGGCCCGGACTACAACCACCGGTTTTCGATGGACGTGGTGCGGAGCAACATCAGGGCGGGCGGCTGGGTTTGTAATGAAGTCGACGGGCTGTTCCACAGCAGCGTATCGGTCGGCCGGTTTTATGACCAGGCAGCCGAAAGTTTTGAACACGGCGCTCGCCTGGTTACTCTGGCTAACTTCGGTGGCTGGGATGCCCGCGAAACCCTGAATCAACTGATTCAGCAGATTGTTAACCGGGGTTTGCTGAACCAGCCGGTGACGCAGGTCCAGACCGGAAGCAGCACCAATTATCGGCTGTCGTCGATGGTGAAGGACGATGTTGCCGATCCATCGGGCCGCGCCAGCGATCAGTGGTCGAAAGAATATGTTCAGAATGGCCGTAAACCGGTCAATATCGTCATCAACGAAGACTGGCTGGAAGATAACGCCAATCAGGATCCCCGGGTCCGCCAGACCATTCCCAACCAAACCGCCTACGTAGAAAAACCGTTTGAATTCAGTATTCCTCCTTCCACATTTGAAGATCCGGACGGTTCGATCACCAAAGTTGAAGTGACTTCCGGTTTACCGGCTCTGGGCCTCTCGGCCAATGGCGTATCCATTACCGGAACACCCAACTCCACCGGAACCATTACGGTGACGGTGAGAGCGATCGACAATAAAAATTCGCCGGTAACCACGCAATTCCAGATTAACGTGCTCGGCCAGAACGCCAACCAGGCGCCGATCGTGTCGCAACCCATTTCGGATAAAACCGCCGTTGTGGGGCAGGATTACTCGTTTCGGATTCCAGATGAAACATTCAAAGATCCGGACGGGCGGATTGTCAGTATAAACGTCTCGGATTTGCCGGGCGGTTTATCGTACAAATCCGAAAACCTTACGATCAGCGGTAAACCTACGGCAGAAGGCGTATCGACCATTGGACTGAAGGCTACCGATGACAAAGGAACCAGTGTTTCGACCAGCTTTAAATTAACCATTACCAGACAGGAAGAAGTCAACAAACCGCCCGTCGTCAGCAAAGCCATTCCGGCTCAAAACGCAACCGTAGGTCAGAATTTCAGCTATACCATTCCGGGCGAAACCTTTACCGATCCGGATGGGCAGATTACCAGTCTGGACGTATCGGGTTTGGCGAACGGCCTGAATTACGATGCTGACAACCGGACCATTAAAGGAACGCCTAACGCGGCCGGAACGATCACGGTGAAGGTAAAAGCTAATGATAACAAGGGAGCGAGTGTAACAACCGAGTTTCGGCTGACCATTAATAACTCCACGTCACCCGAACAATTTGCGATTCTGGAACCAACAGTGGATTGCAACACCGGCGAGATTAAATTTCGCACCAGCGGAGGAGACAATACTAAGATTGAATTCAAAGCCGTCGGTATTGCCGATGACTGGACCACTACCAGCACCTTTACCATTGCTCCCTGGCTGCGCAACGGCACAACGTTCGATATTCAGGCCCGACAAAGCGGCAAAGAGATCAAATTTACGTACACCACGCCCTGTAAAGGGTACGAGCCTCCGGTGGTTGACAAACCGATGAGCGATTATACGTATCCGACGGGCCAGTTCTTTATCCTGAAAATTCCACCGGAAACCTTCCGCGCTTCTACTCCGTTAGCAATGGCCGTCAGTGCCTTACCCGAAGGACTTGCCTTTGACAAGGTTACCTGGGCCATATCGGGATCACCAACCAAAGCGGGTACGACCTCGATTACCGTGACGGCAACCGACGAACGGGGCGCGAAGGTTGAGGATGTCTTTCTGATGACCATTCGGGAAAGTGGAACGGCCTTTACCATGCAGGACCCGACCTTCAATTGCCAGACCGGTAAAATTACCCTGCGTACCGATGGTGGCAACGGCAGCCCGATTACCTATTCGATTCAGGGAATTGCCGACTGGACCAGTAACCCAACTTTTACGATCAGTGCCGACAAACTAAACGGAGCGCGACTCACGTTGTTAGCGCGTCAGGGCGATCGGGAAGTCAACTACGTTTATAACACCAATTGCTCGGCCCCGGGCTCCTCCACCCTGGCCGACCAGACTATTATTGTTGGCGAGTCCTATTCCTACACGCTGCCTGATCTGGGTGCCGGTTTTTCGTATAACGTTAGCGGTTTGCCGGACGGGTTGTCGTATAATTCCGGGAACCGCGCGATCTCCGGCATCCCGACGCAAATAGGTTCCAAGACATTGATTATCAAAGCGAATGATAGCAAAGGGAATTCAGTAGGAGAACTTACTTTTAAACTGACCGTTATTGCTAAACCATCGACCAGCGGCAATTTTGAAGGCTATCTGGATTTGGTAAGCTGCCTGAATATAGCGGGTTGGGTGTGGGATCGTGATCGGCCCAACGCGCCTTTGACGGTTGAGTTTCTGGTGGGAAACACCATTGAAACCGCCCGCGTCGTTGGCGCTTACGAGGCCAGTCTGTTCCGGCAGGATCTGAAAGACAATGGCAAAGGAAACGGCAACCACGGCTACCGCTGGGATACGGCCGAAGAGTTGAAGAACAACCAGACGTATTCGATCTGGGGCCGGGTGCAGGGAACTACCTTTCTGCTGAAAGGTTCACCCAAAACGTTGACCTGTAACGGCAATACGACGGGGAATCCCACGAATCCAACCAACCCGACCAATCCGACGACCAACCAGCCGCCGGTTGCCCCAAGCCTGTCGAGTCTATCCGCAACGGTTAACGTAACTTATCTGACAGTTTTACCGGCCTTTACCGATCCGGAAAATGGCGCTATAACCTACACGGTGAGCGGTTTGCCCGCCGGATTGGCTTTCGATCCGGTTAGCCGAGGACTGAGCGGTACGGTTTCGACGGCGGGTAGCTACAAACTGACGTATTCTGCCACCGATAATCAGGGCGCTAAAACCGGTATTGATATCACCCTGAATGTTTCGACTTCGGGAGGCACCACGCCGACTAATCCAACCAATCCAACGAACCCGACAAGCGGCAGCTACGAAGGTTATCTGGATTTGGTAAGCTGTCTGAATGTGGCAGGTTGGGTGTGGGACCAAAACCGCCCCAATACGCCGTTGGTGGTTGAGTTTCTGGTAGGAAATACGCTGGAAACTGCCCGATTAGTTGGAACGAACGAAGCGAGTCTGTTTCGGCAGGATCTGAAAGACAATGGCAAAGGCAACGGCAGCCACGGCTACCGCTGGGATACAGCCGAGGAGTTGAAGAATAACCAAACATATTCAATCTGGGGTCGGGTGCAGGGAACTAACTATCTTTTGAAAGGCTCGCCCAAAACCCTGACCTGCAACGGCAATACGACGGGGAATCCCACAAACCCGACCAACCCAACCAATCCGACAACACCGACGAATCAGCCGCCGGTTGCGCCTACTGTGTCGGCTTTAACGGCGACGGTTAATGTGGCCTACCAAACGACCTTGCCGGTTTTCACCGATCCGGAAAATGGGGCATTAACCTACAGCTTGAGCGGTTTACCAAATGGGCTGAGTTTCGATGCTGCCAGCCGGAACCTGAATGGGACGGTTTCGACGGCGGGTAGCTACAAACTGACATATTCCGCAACGGATAATCAGGGAGCCAAAACCAGCATTGACATTGCCCTGACGGTCAATCCGGCAACGACGACACCGACCAATCCAACGAACCCGACAAGTGGCAGCTATGAAGGCTACCTGGATCTGGTCAGTTGCCTAAATATTTCGGGTTGGGTGTGGGACCAAAACCGCCCCAATACGCCGTTGGTGGTTGAGTTTCTGGTAGGAAATACGCTGGAAACTGCCCGATTAGTTGGAACGAACGAAGCGAGTCTGTTTCGGCAGGATCTGAAAGACAATGGCAAAGGCAACGGCAGCCACGGCTACCGCTGGGATACAGCCGAGGAGTTGAAGAATAACCAAACATATTCAATCTGGGGTCGGGTGCAGGGAACTAACTATCTTTTGAAAGGCTCGCCCAAAACCCTGACCTGCAACGGCAATACGACGGGGAATCCCACAAACCCGACCAACCCAACCAATCCGACAACACCGACGAATCAGCCGCCGGTTGCGCCTACTGTGTCGGCTTTAACGGCGACGGTTAATGTGGCCTACCAAACGACCTTGCCGGTTTTCACCGATCCGGAAAATGGGGCATTAACCTACAGCTTGAGCGGTTTACCAAATGGGCTGAGTTTCGATGCTGCCAGCCGGAACCTGAATGGGACGGTTTCGACGGCGGGTAGCTACAAACTGACATATTCCGCAACGGATAATCAGGGAGCCAAAACCAGCATTGACATTGCCCTGACGGTCAATCCGGCAACGACGACACCGACCAATCCAACGAACCCGACAAGTGGCAGCTATGAAGGCTACCTGGATCTGGTCAGTTGCCTAAATATTTCGGGTTGGGTGTGGGACCAAAACCGCCCCAATACGCCGTTGGTGGTAGAATTCCTGGTAGGAAATACACTGGAAACCGCCCGCTTAGTTGGAACGAACGAAGCGAGTCTGTTTCGGCAGGATCTGAAAGACAATGGCAAAGGCAACGGCAGCCACGGTTATCGCTGGGATACAGCCGAGGAGTTGAAGAATAACCAGACGTATTCAATCTGGGGCCGGGTGCAGGGAACTAACTATCTTTTGAAAGGCTCGCCCAAAACTCTGACCTGCAACGGCAATACGACGGGTAACCCCACGACGCCGACCAACCCAACAACACCGACGAATCAGCCGCCGGTTGCGCCCACTGTGTCGGCTCTAACGGCGACTGCCGACGTGGCCTATCTGGCGGTTTTACCGGCCTTCACCGATCCGGAAAATGGCGCCATAATCTACACGGTGAGCGGTTTGCCCGCCGGTTTGTCTTTCGATCCGGTGAGCCGGGGACTGAGCGGGACGGTTTCGACGGTGGGTAGCTACAAACTGACGTATTCCGCGACGGATAACCAAGGTGCTAAAACCAGTATCGATATTACCTTGACGGTCAATCCGGGAACAACGACACCGACGACGCCCAACACTCCGGTGCTGGTTGTGCTGGCACCCGAGTACGATTGCCAAACCGGTAGAATCACGTTCCGGACCAGCGGAGGGGATAACACCCAGATTGAATACCGGGCCGCCGGAGTAACTGACTGGACGACATCGGCATCGCAAACGGTTCCGCTGACCATGCGGAAGGGCAGTACCTTCGATATTGAAGCGCGTCAAAGCCAGAAAGTGGTGAAATACAGCTACACAACTACCTGCAGCGACGGTAAAAGCCCGATCAGCGATCAGGTCATTACCAAAGGCTTGTTCTACACCTTCACCCTGCCCGATCCGGGTGCCGGGGTTCAGCTTGAGGTAAGCGGTTTGCCGGATGGTATTAATTACAATGCTTCTAACCGAACATCGAGCGGAAAACCGCAAAATGCTGGTGAATATACCGTAACGGTGAAAAGCATGGGTGCGGATCAGAAGAGTAGCAGCATTACGTTCAAATTGACGGTTCGGGATCCCCAACTGACCGTTCAACTGATGAAAGCGGGCAATGCCGCGTCCCGGCAGGTGATTCAGACACTGAATGATAATGGCTCGGTTGGAATCGCCAATTTGCCCGAAAAAGTCAACTTCTTCTGTACATCCAATGTGCCGGTGGGCAGTATTTCATTCGAGCTGACCGGTAGCGCATCCAACAACAATGTTGATAGTCAGGCCCCTTACGGTTTGTTTGGCGACGACGATGGCATTAAACCGCAAACGGGATCGTACGTACTGCGATTGGCGGCTTTTACCGGCGCCAACGGCAGCGGAGAATTAATCGTTACCAAAAACATTCTCTTCTCCTTTGTACCGGGTGGCGGCCGGATTGGCGTTAGTGCTGAAAATGCCGAAACGGCGGGCGAATGGAACGTGTATCCTAACCCGATTCGGGAAGAGATCAACCTGACGATGCCCGACGGCGAATTGAGCCAGCGGGAAAATCCGGCTCCCTACCGGTTTTCACTCTCGTCAGCGACGGGCAATCAGTGGGAATTGCAGGATAATTCCGTCGGCACCAATCAACGCAAGGTGACGCTCGACGTCAAAACGTTGCAACTCCCGACGGGCTTGTATTTCCTCCAGATTCAGGGTGAAAACGGCGTTAAGAAAGTGATCAAAGTGTTGAAACAGTAATTTCTCAGGAGATTATAGATAATAGAAGGTAAAAAAAGACGCTGCCCAAAACCTGGCAGCGTCTTTTTTCTATGGAATGATACCACGGTTTCAGGACTTTATTTCCCGAACAGCAGCGATTCGGCGTCCTGGTGGTAGAGCGTTAATCCGGCGATGGGTGTTTCCAGAATCCGGCGGACCGTCAAGCCTTTGTCGTTTGCAATCTGGCGCAAAATATCGCTGTAATAAAACGCCACCGATCCCACAAAGTGAATCGGGAGCTGGGCCGCATCCGAAAATTTGCGGATGTAAGTATCGAAAAACAGGCTGAAGGCGTCGTGAACAATCTGATAGGCGACGGGGTGGCTGCGGTTATCGAACAGAAATTTGGAAAACGAAGCAAAATACCGGTTTGGGAAGGGCTGTTTATACGCCTGCTCCATGACCGTTATCCGGTCAACTTTGGGATACCGCTTCCGGAATTTTTCCGCCAGTTCAACGGGTAACTGACCGTGCAGAAACCGCACCACCAGCGTCTTGCCCAGATACCCGCCACTGCCTTCGTCGCCCAGCCAGAAACCCAGCGAGCCGCTCAGTTGCGCAATCTCGCGGCCATCGTACAGACAGGCGTTGGAACCGGTGCCCAGAATGCAGGCAATACCGGCCTCGTGGTGGCACAAAGCGCGGGCCGCGCCCAGCAGATCGCTGTTGACCTGCACCTTTTGCGCATCCGGAAAAACCGCCCGAATGGCCGTCTCAACCACTCCGCACGATTCCGTACTATTGCAACCGGTGCCGTAATAAAAAACGTCGGTGACCGTTTCTTTAACGGTTGGTAGCAACGCGGTCTGTAACTCGGCAGCAATGGCGGCACTATCCTGGTAATACGGGTTAAAACCGATGGTTCGGGCCTGGTCGACCTGCCCCCGGCTATCGATGGTTCGCCAATCGGTTTTGGTGGAACCGCTGTCTGCAATCAGTATCATTTTCGGATGGTAATTTGCTGGTTAATTGATTAGTTTTCCGACGGGTTTGAAGCGTTCAAAGACCCATTCACCGTGGGGCGCATCGGGCAGCTCGTCGGTCAGGTCCTGACCGGCCCAGTGTTCATAATGTTTGCCGTTGCGCCAGAGTCGGCTCGGCGAAACATCGTAGATAATACCCTGATAGGCACACCAGATTTCGTCGCGGTCGGAACCGTTGCGAAGCGCCAGTTGCGAACGGGTGTATTCTTTTAGGGTATCGTTTTTACCAATATACATGGACATTTAAACAGTTCAGTCAGCAAAAATGCAACTTTACGGATAAGTTTAGATACGGTTTTCGTAAAAACGCTTAACTTTATCCGCTTACTAATGAACACGATTGGGTCTATAAAATTTTATTTTTTTATGAAAAGAACTACCATGATCGCCTTCGTTGCCGTGTTGGCAATGTTTACGGTTTTAGTCGGTTGCAGTAAAAGCAAGACAACCCCGCTCTCGGATCGGATCAAGAAAAACTGGACGGCGCAAAAAGTGGAGGAAAATAACGTTGTTGTTTACACAAAAGGAGGAACCGGTAATGTTAAACCCGGCTATTCGCAGTATACGCTGGATTTGAGCAACCCGCCCAGCGTGACCATCAAGCAGGTCGACGGTTTTACCTCGACCGGGCAGTATGAATTACAGGGCGATACGAAACTCATTCTGAAAAACCTGAGTCCGGTGCCGACCGATGGCCCAACGATTGAATTCACGATCGGTACCGTCACGGATACTTCCCTGGAAATCACCCGGACTACGACCGACCGGAAAACCGGTGGCACGAGCAACAAATATACGTTGAGCAATCCGTAAGGGGCCGCCGAACGCCTTTTGCCAGATAAATTTCGCCGTTTTCGAACCGAAAGCGGCTTTTTTGCTTTTATATCTCTATGAATACACGTACTGAACTGGATTCGTTGGGTGAAATTGCCCTGATCGATCGCATCAACCGCGCTATTGGCGAACCCACATTGCCCGAAACCGTACGCGGCATTGGCGACGATGCCGCCGTTGTCGACACCGGCGGCCCCGATTACTGGCTCATTTCGACCGATATGCTACTGGAAGGGGTTCATTTCGATCTGGCGTATGCGCCCCTGAAACACCTTGGTTTTAAGGCCGTTGCGGTCAATGTCTCGGATATTGCGGCCATGAACGGAAAACCCCTGCAGATTACGGTCAGCGTCGCGCTCAGCAACCGGTTTTCGGTTGAAGCCGTAGAAGAACTGTACGATGGCATTAAAGCCGCCTGTGAAGCCTACCAGATCGATTTGATTGGGGGCGATACCACTTCGTCGCGCTCGGGTCTGGTTATTTCAGTGACGGTGACGGGACGGGTAGCGAAAGATAAAATAACGTACCGGAATACTGCCCAGCCCAACGATGTCGTCTGTGTAACGGGCGATTTAGGCGCGGCTTTCTGCGGATTGCAGTTGCTTGAACGCGAAAAACAGGTTTTCCTGGCCGATCCGACGATGCAGCCGGAAATCAGTGAAGACAAAGCGTATGTGCTGGAACGCCAGCTTCGGCCTTCCGCCCGCACCGACATTGTTTATGAACTTCAGGATCTTGGTATTGTGCCAACAGCCATGATCGATGTTTCCGACGGACTGGCGTCGGAACTGCTTCACATCTGTAAACAGTCCAAAACCGGGGCAGTTATTTTCGACGAAAACCTCCCGATCGACGACGTCACGTACCTGGCGGCCACGGAATTGAATATCAGCCCCATAACGGCGGCTCTGAACGGCGGGGAAGATTACGAACTGTTGTTTACCGTTCGCCCGCAGGAGTTTGAAAAACTAAAAAACCACGCCCGCATTACGCCCATCGGCTACCTCACCGACAAACCGGAATCCATTCTGCTGGCCACCAAAGCCGGGCAATATACCGATATCAAAGCGCAGGGGTGGAAACACTTTTGAAAGGAAAAAGAGGTAATATCGAATACTGAATATTGAAGAACGAATATCGAAGTTAACGTTCACTATTTTCGATATTCGTTATTCAATATTCAGTATTCGATATTTATCGCTCTAAACAAAGTGCGTTCCGTGATGCTTGGCATCGGCGACGAACTCTTTTACTTTTTGTTCTTCATCCTTGGGGCAGATCATCAGCACACCGTCGAATTCGGCAACGATAAATCCTTCTAATCCGCTGATAACGACCAGCTTGCCTTTGGGGGTTTTGATGATGCTATTGTTCGTGTTGTAAAGAATGTGCGTCCCGTCCGTGACGTTTTCGTTCTGGTCTTTTTCGGACACTTCATACAACGATTTCCACGTTCCCAGATCCGACCAGCCGAAGTCGCTCAGCACGACGTACACGTTCTGGGCTTTTTCCATCACCCCGTTGTCGATGGAGATATTTTTGCAGAGCGAATAGGCTTTCCCGATAAACGCGTGTTCTTTTTCGGTGTAATACCATTCGTTACCCTCGGCAAAGATTTCCGCCGTTTCGGGCATATAGGTTTCAAACGCCTTCCGGATAGCCTGGACATTCCAGACGAAAATCCCGGCATTCCAGACAAATTCACCACTTTCCAGAAACTGCATGGCCAGTTCCAGATGCGGTTTTTCGGTAAACGTTTTTACTTTTTTGATGACGTCTCCGTTTCCATCCTGAATATACTGGATATAGCCGTAACCGGTATCCGGGCGGCTGGGCTGAATACCCAGCGTAACCAGAATATCCTGCTGGGCTGTCGCGGCCAGAGCCGTGCGGATGGTATCCCGGAATTCTTCTTCTTTCAGAATAATGTGATCGGCCGGAGCAACCACGATGTTGGCTTCCGGGTCCTGCTGGGCAATTTTATAGGCTGCGTACGCAATGCAGGGAGCGGTATTCCGGCGAACGGGTTCGCACAAAATCTGATCGTCGCTGAGATAAGGCAATTGTTCTTTGACCAGCGCCTGATATTCCGAACTGGTTACGATATAGATATGCTCTTTGGGGCAAATACCGTCGAAACGATCGGCCGTTTGTTGCAGCAGCGATTTCCCGGTTCCGAGAACATCGTGAAATTGCTTGGGATTGTTGGTTCGACTAAACGGCCAGAAGCGGGTTCCAACTCCACCCGCCATGATAACTACATAAGTATGATCCATACACCTGGTTTCTACTAGAGGATTAACCCTCTAAATTGAGGAAGGGGATTCTAAACTACAAGGAAAGCACCAAAAAGTTAGTTAACACCGGCTTGTAAAATGGATTCCTGACAGTTTATCTACCAAAGTTACTAATTCAGGACGGTACCCGGCGGCACAAAAGGTCACGGTTTTGTTAAATTATTGTTTTCTGGAAGGTAAATTTGCCTCCATCAATTACCGGTCTGATTATTGTACCCTTTTGTACAATCCCGAATTTTTCGACATTCCAATACATTGACAGGCAAGCAGTTGAAAAATAGTTTGTCGATTTAACGGATAAAGTATGTTTATTTTTAGTAAGTATTGTATTTTCCCATAAAAAATAAGCCTCTGGTTGACCGTTAACTCTCCTCAATTATGAATAAGCTATATACGCAGATTATTGGTTCTGTTATATTGTTTCTTTTGGTGACATTAGAATGTTTTGCACAAACAAAAATTAGCGGTAACATCACCGAAAGTGGTACTAAAAAGCCCCTGGTTGGAGTTAGTGTCACGGTGAAAGGCACCGTTGCCGGAACAATTACCGATACCAAAGGCGATTTTGCCTTAACGACCGCCACGCCCGTTCCGCTGACGCTGGTGGTTTCGTCGGTCGGTTTTCAAACCCGGGAAATCGCGGTCCAAAGCCAGTCGGCCCTGGCCATTGAGCTGGCGGAACAGGTCATGCTGGGGCAGGAAGTGGTGGTCTCGGCATCGCGCGTGGAAGAAAGCGTGATGAAATCACCGGTTTCGGTCGAAAAAATGGACACACGAGCCATCCAGTCGTCGCCAGCCGCTACTTTTTACGACGCCCTGCTTAACCTGAAAGGCGTTGATATGAGCACCCAGAGTCTGATGTTTCGGTCGGTGAACGTGCGCGGTTTCAGTGCCAACGGCAATACGCGGGTGGTGCAGTTGATTGACGGGATGGACAATCAGGCGCCGGGGCTTAACTTTTCGGTGGGTAACATTGCCGGTATTTCAGAACTAGACGTCGAAAGTGTTGAATTACTGCCGGGTGCTGCTTCGGCTTTATACGGTCCGAATGCGATCAACGGATTGCTGCTGATGACGAGCAAGAATCCGTTTCAGTACCAGGGGCTGAGTGCTTACGCCAAAACCGGTATCATGTCGGCCAGCAACCGGAGTACGGCCACGACGCCGTTCTACGACGCGGGCATCCGCTACGCCAAAGCGTTCGGTAACCGGCTGGCTTTCAAGGTCAGTGCATCTTACATCAGCGCTGACGACTGGCAGGCGACCGACACCCGCGATCAGAGCTTTGCCAATGGTTTTACGCTCGGAACCGGCAACCGCCAGAATAACCCGGGTTACGACGGACTCAACGTTTATGGCGACGCCAGCGCCAATCTGAATGCGTTTCAAAGTACGGTAGCGCAGCTTCTGCCGCTGCCTCCGGCTCAGATCGCCCTGATTTCGCCGGATCTGGCCCGGATCATTGGGGGCGTCAATCAGCTTTCGGCAGCGACAAAAATTCCGGCTACCCAGATCATCAACGATGTTTTGTTACCCAACGCAACGGTTTCCCGGACGGGTTATACGGAAAACCAACTGGTTAATTACAAGGTCAGTAGCCTGAAACTGAACGGTGCATTGCATTACCGCATCAACGACAACCTGGAGGCTATTCTGCAGGCCAACTGGGGAACGGGAACGACGGGGTACACGGGTCAGGACCGGTACTACATCAAGGGCTTCAGCATTGGCCAGTACAAAGCCGAACTGCGCGGGTCCAACTTTTTTGTAAGAGCCTACACTACCCAGGAACGTTCCGGCGATTCGTTTGCCATCGGCCTTTTAGGGCAGGGTATCAACGAAGCCTGGAAACCGAGTCTGGATGCGAACAATCTGGTGGGTTCGTGGTTTCCGCAATACGCTTTTACGTACGCCGGGGGTGCTTTGCAAACGTTCAGCACGGCCCTGCAGCAGGCGCTGGCAACGAATCCGGCAACTGCCTACCAAACGGCGCTCAATGCCGTCAATGCCGTATCCGGCTCCTTACATACTGCGGCCCGTACAACTGCCGATCAGGGGCGGTTTTTGCCGGGAACCCCGCAGTTTGAACAAGCGATGGCTACGGTTTCCGGCCGCCCATTGCCTGGAACACTGCCGAATCTGGGTGCCAAATTTCTGGACAAAACGAATCTCTACCACGGCGAGTTTATGTACAATTTCAGCAAGCTGATCGATCCGAAAACCGTTGAGCTGCTCGTGGGCGGAAATTACCGGCAATACGCCCTAAATTCTGGAGGAACCATTTTTGCGCTGGATGAAACGAATAAGGAATACAAAATCAATGAATACGGTGGATACGCCCAGGCATCAAAAACAGTCGCCGACGTTCTGAAGCTGACCGGTTCGGTTCGGTACGATAAAAACATGAACTTCAAAGCGCAGTTCAGCCCGCGTTTGTCGGCGGTTTTGACCTTGGCGAAGGTTCACAATTTCCGGGCGTCGTTTCAGCGCGGTTTCCGGATTCCGACCACGCAGGCGCAATACATTGACCTGAATACGCCTACTGCGCATTTGATTGGGGGTTTGCCGGAATTCCGGCAGCGATACAACTTTGCGTTCAATCCGGTTTATACGCTGGAATCGGTACGGGCTTTTGGCGCGGCTTTACAGGGTGGTGCGGCTTTGCCGGTGGCGGCCCAATCGCTGCAGCAATACCAGCCCAAAGAATGGAGTCCGGAGCGGGTGGAGACATACGAAATTGGTTACAAGGGACTTATCTCAAACAAGTTGTTTATCGATGCCTATTATTACTACAACCGGTTTCTGAATTTTGAAGGAGCCGAGGTGGTTGTTCAGGGGGCTCAACCCGCCACAGTTGCGAATCCGGTGTCGTTGCAACAGCTCCTCAGCGGAACGACCCGGACGATCTACAGCTTTTACGTCAATGCGCCCGTTCAGGTCAAAAACCACGGCTGGGCCGTGAGTGCCGATTACCTGCTACCGGGTCATTTTACAATTGGCGGCAACGTGTCATTCAACGACCTGGCCAACAGTGGCTCGTTGCCAAGCGGTTTTGTTACGTTCTTCAATACGCCCAAATACCGCTACAACCTGTCGTTTGGCAACCGGAATATTCGCAACAGCGGTTTTGGCTTCAATATACTTTTCCGGCATCAGGATGGTTTTCTGTGGGAGTCGAGTTTTGCAAACACGGAAGCGACCCTGCGCCAGCAAACCAGAATACCGGCGTTTGGCTCGCTCGATGCGCAGGTGAGCAAACGCATTCCAGGCATTAAATCCGTTCTGAAAGTGGGCGGTACAAATGTGCTGGGTAAATTGTATACCCAGGCCTGGGGCAATCCGAGTGTGGGAGGGATGTACTACGTCTCGCTGACGTTCGATGAATTGATGAATCGCTAGGCGGTTTTTGAAAAACCGCCTATATGAGCCACACGACACAAAGTTGTGAGCTTTTTAGCTGTCTGCAATCCGGATCAGGTCCAGGACACTGTTGATAATCACGGCATTGTCGGGAGTTCGGATGTCTTGCCCGACGACCTGATAGCCCGTGAACAGCAGTTGGGCTTCCGGAAAACGGCTGGCTAACCGATCCACATAAAGCTGCACTTCGTGATTACTCGGCGACGAGGTGATGACGGCAAAAAGATAATCCGGTTTGTGTAGGTCATAAACAAATTCCAGTTCACTCATTGGCAGGCTCTGTCCCAGGTAAATAACCTTGTTTTGCCGCGCCCGAATGACGTAGTTGGCGAACAGTAAACCAATTTCATGCAACTCGCCTTCCGGTAGAAACAGCAGGTATTTTTTTCCCGTTGGACGTTGTTTGTTCATTTGGCCATCGATGGCGACAATGATTTTCTGACGAATCAGATTCGACATAAAATGTTCCTGCGCCGGGCCGATGGAGCCCGTTACCCAAAGTGTACCGATCCGGCTGAGAAAAGGATAGATGATGTAAATCATCGTGTTTTCAAAGCCAAACTGGAGGATATTGGTGTTAATGATTTTTTCAAAGCGCTCTTCGTCCAGATCGATCATCGAAATGGTCAGGGCGTGAATCTGATCGGGATAATTCAGTTTGCGGTCGGAAATGGTGATCACTTCATGCGCCATTTCGCCCGTTGACATTTTAGAAATCTCGGAAATTTTGAAGCCGTGATCTTTCAGCAGGGAAATATTGAGCACCAGTTTCAGATCAACATCATCATACGTTCGGATATTGGTGTCGGTTCGTTTGGGCGAGATAATGTTATAGCGCTGTTCCCAGATCCGAAGCGTGTGGGCTTTAATTCCTGAAAGTTGCTCAAGGTCTTTGATTGAATAGTTACTCATGGGAATTGTATAAGTGATAGTTATCCCAAGCCCCGCGTACTAAAAAACAGACTACCGGCAAACGTTTTATATACCCAAGATCGATCAAACTGAGGTACAAGATACCTAAAGATCAGTAATTAAGATTGCACCCATGCCTAATTTAGAATTGTACTGATTCGACTACCAAAAGGACGGGTTTTAGCCGCTTATAACTATATTTCGTTTAAATTGTTATCGCTGCACCAGGAAAATTATCAAATTGGTCAGGAGAAAAAATAAAAACTGGAGAATAAATAACGGTTTGGCCAGGCGGTTTTGCTTACGAAACGGCAAACCGTACCAGATCGCCAGCAGAACCAGCGAGACAATCCACCAGCCCAGGTAATTCCGGATCGGGACCGGCGCTCCGAACCAGCTCCAGAAATCCAGCCGGATGGCGGCCGGTTCGATCAGTAAGTCCAGCATCACCATCAGCGACGCGGCCAGTATCGTTTTTAAATAAACCGGTACCCGGAAGGTATCGAAAATGACACCGCAGCAATACGTTAGCATCAGCCAGTTGCAGCCGATAACAACCGGAACATCCCAGAGTTTCCACCCCAGCGTTTCGCCGTAGGCATAGTTGCCGAACACAAAACCGGTGTGAACACCCAGTACTTCAATCAGGAAACCGAGCACGACGGCCAGGATACTGTAAAACAGAAAGGACGGTTTCCAGTCGGGATGAAACAGCAGCAGCAGCAAAAGGGAACCCAACAGGTTGTACGGCACCAGGCTCCGGAAGAGCGGAGCTAACGACGGTAGCTGCAAGCCAATAACTCCGGCGATGTAGGCCAGAATCAGAATCGTCAGCACGGGGCGGTAAAATCGATCGGGCATGACGAAAAGCCAGGTGAAAAAGCTGAAATGCGTACAGTAAAGACGTAAAAAAGGCCCTGTCAAAAAACAGGGCCGTTGGGAGGGAGAAAGACGGGTCTCGAACCCGCGACCTCCAGAACCACAATCTGGCGCTCTAACCAACTGAGCTACATCCTCCGTATATGGACTGCAAAGATAAGAAATGAACAATGAATAATGAACAATGAATCTGATTTTTTACGTCAGAATATTCATTGGTCATTATTCATTGTTCATTTATTGTTTTTAAACCGCCTGAGAATACCGGCTATCGGCTCCGGCCCAATCTACCAGATTCCACCAGGCTGCGATGTAATCCGGGCGTTTGTTCTGGTACTTAAGGTAATAAGCATGTTCCCAAACGTCCAGCCCGAGGATCGGTGTACCCTTCACTTCGGCGATGTCCATCAATGGATTATCCTGGTTGGGAGTTGAAGTGATGGCGAGTTGACCATCCGAACTTACGACCAGCCAGGCCCAGCCGGAACCGAAACGGGTTGTGGCAGCTTTGGCAAATTCTTCTTTAAAAGTCGCGAATGAACCAAATTTCTGATTGATGGCTTCCGCCAGTTTACCGGTTGGCTCACCACCGCCGTTGGGCGACAGGATGCCCCAGAAAAAGGTATGATTCCAATGGCCTCCGCCATTATTCCGAACTGCCACCGGATATTTGCTGATATCAGCCACTAATTCTTCGATCGATTTACCTTCCAAATCGGTGCCTTTCACCGCGTTGTTGAGGTTGGTCACGTAGGCAGCATGGTGCTTGTCGTGGTGAATTTCCATCGTCTGCTGATCGATGTGGGGTTCCAGCGCATTGCTCGGATAAGGCAGGGGAGCTAATTCAAAAGCCATATTATGGATCTGTTAAAGTTAGACATACGTTTAAGTTGTCAAACGCGATAACAGCGACTTTTTAATTTATGTTCGTAAGCTCCGAAAAAAAATACTCAGTAAATGCAGACTTTCGTCGGCTAAAACGCCTGTTGTCAGGCGCGTTTTGGGGTGAAGAATAGACGGTTTTACAGATGAAAAACCCCTTTTCGGATCGGGCGCGCCGATAACGATGTGCCCGATCTGCGCCCAGAACAAGGCTCCGGCACACATCACGCAGGGTTCCAGCGTGACGTACAAGGTGCAGTCGGTCAGGTATTTGGAGCCCAGGAATTGGGCCGCAGCCGTCACCGCCAGCAGTTCGGCGTGGGCAGTCACGTCGGTCAGCCGCTCCGTCTGGTTATAGCCTTTGGCAATGATGCGGTTTCGGCAGACGACAACCGCGCCAACCGGAATTTCGCCTTCGTCAAAAGCGTTCCTGGCCTGGTCAAGCGCCATTCCCATGAAGTAATCGTCATCGAACATTCGGCGGATGGGGTTTTGGTACGACAAAACCGGTTCGTGGAGTTGTCGTACCAAAAATTACTGTTTCATGATTTTCCGAACCGTCGTCCGGTCGCCAATCTGGATTTGCAGGAAATAATAACCGGCCGCCTGCTGACTCAAATCCAGCTTGGTTTGCCGCTGGCGCGTCGTCAGTTGTTTCGAAATCCGGCCGCTCTGGTCGGTCAACTGAAGTATTGCCGGATCTTTCTGCAACGGCAAATCGATGTCAATCGTCAGGATGTTCTGGGTCGGAACCGGGAAAACCTTCACGGCGGTGATGAGCGGATCGGGTTCCAGACCAAGTACGGGCAGCACCCGAACAATGGCCGTTCCCGTGGCCGTTCCGACTCCGCAGGTGTTTGAAACCGTATTGACCTTGTAAGTCGTGGATTTGATTGGGGTTACCGTAATCACATGCGGATTGGCGCTGGTCGTTACTTTGGTCGTTTTTAAGCTGTCCGAATATTCAAACGTCCAGGGAGCGTCGCCCGTCAATGCAAAAGAGAGCGGTGCACTTTCGTTGTCGTAAATATCCTTCGTTCCCGTGAGTGTGACGGTTGGCAGCGCGCGGACATTGAGAATCGTCGGGCTGCTGCTACCCGGCACCGGCACCTGTGGATTGGTCGCCGTCACCCGCACCCGGTAAAGTCCCTGGGTTAACGTCAGCGGCAGCGGGGCCGTAATCGGGCTCTGCGTGGCACCAGCCATGATTTCGGTTTTATTGACAAACGCCGTATCCGCAACGGGCGCCATTTCGACCCGGAAGGTGTTGCCCTGTGTAAACTCTCCGGCGGCCGTGAAGGGAACCTGGATTTGGGTACCGACGCAAATCGTTGTTACTGATAAAGCATTAGTGGTAACGGTTGGGATAACCGCGTTAACCGTAAACGTTCCGACAGGGGTGCCGTTACCGCAGGAATTGGTGATGTTGGTAACGGTGTAAATCGTTGTTTTCTTGGTCGGTAAAAGATTAATCTCCTTCTGATTCGTGGCCGAAGTGCCGCTGGTTCCGTCCGACAGCGTGTAACTAAATGGAGGTATGCTGGTAAACGAAATGGTAACCGGAACGGTTTTTCCCAGATTTACGGTAGCGGTTCCTTCAATTTTAGCCGTCGGTGGCGCGTTGACGATCAGTTTGATTTCGGATTTACGGCTTTCGCAACCATTGCTGGCTTTCTGGGTAACAAAATACGAATCACCTTCCGGTTTGGTTGAAATATTGGTTGTCGGTGGCGTTGGCGTTGCCGACGATTCGCGGCCGTACGGGTCGATCCATTTCAGATTCTGTCCGGTTGCTTCCAGCGGTTTGGCCGTTGCATTCTGGCAGTAAATAACCGGGGTTACAACGGTGGGTTTGGGTGTAACATTGACTTTATACGTAATCGTCAATTTGTCACTTTCGCAGCCATCGACGGTTTGGGTGGTTTTATAGGTATACGTAATGGTCTGATCGACAACCGTAGCGGGCGTTGGTGCGCCCCCGAGTATCTGATCACCGTTATCGAACCATTTGATATTTTGCCCGACGGCCTGCAAGGTTTCGGTTGGTGCATCCTGACAAACCTCTTTACTGGCAATGGTAGGAGCACCCGGCAGCGGTTTTACCCGGATCGAGGTTTTCGTTCGCGGCCCTTCGCAGGCTTTCAGCGTTTGGCTGACGTAATAAACAAAGGTGCCGTCTTTATCGGTTGCCTGAACCGGGTTGGCGGGTAAAGCCGTACCGCCCGTTTCAACATCGTACCACTTGAGCCCTTCACCATCCGCTTTTAATGGAACAGCAGCTTCTTTCTGGCAGACGACTGGCCGGTCGATCGTTACCGCAGGGGCTTTTGGCGTTGGGTTGACAATGACCGAAATGGTCGTCTGGTCACTTACGCAACCATCCAGCGTCTGAGTAACTGCATAGGTATAGCTTCTGGCGTCGGCATTCGGAATAACCGGAACCGTCGCTGACGGAGCTCCGCTGGCATTGAACCAGTTCAGCGTGGCACCAGACTCCTGAGTTGCGGTCAATATTGGAGCCGTTGTATTCTGGCAAAATTCCAGCGCTGGATTGGCTACTGTGGGTTTACCCGGTTTCCGTTTAATAACGACCGTAATGTTTTCTTTCGGACCTTCACAACCGACTACGGTCTGGGTGGCCGAGTAAACAAAAGAGCCCGCTGCCGCAGTTGATGGCGTAGGCGTTGGAATAACCGCTCCCTTGTCGTCGTACCATTTAATTGAGGTACCGGTAGCCGCTAATTCTACGGAGTTTCCGCCCTGGCAAATCGGAGCAACCGGCGTAATGACCGGTTTCGCTGGTAACGGATTGATCGTAACATCGAGTTGAGACCGGTCGCTTTCGCAGCCGTCAACGGTTTGCGAAACAAAATACGAACTGGTTCCGGTGGCACTGACCGGCGGAGTCGGTACGGTTGCCGAACCGGTGCCGCCCGTTTGGGCTGAATACCATTTCAGGGTACCGTTACCGGCTTTAGTAACGCTCTGATCCAGACTTGCAACCGCCGTTCCGATACAGGCCAGGACGGTTTTGGTACCCGGTGCAGCGGGCTTATCTTTGATCGTAACCGTAATCTTTACGGAGACACTTTCACAACCGTCTACCCGTTGGCTAACGTTGTATTCAAACGTTCCCGGGCTTGCAGAACTGGGTTTGGGCGCCGTCGGGGAATTGGAAACACCCGGGCCGTTCCAGACCAGCGTTGCGCCAGCGGCAGCCGTAGCGGCCAGGTCGGGAACAACGTCCCCTTTGCAATACGATAAGGCGGTTTGGGCAACGGTCGGGGCGGCCGGTAAGGCTTTCACCGTAACCACAACGCCTGTGCGGGGGCCTTCGCAACCCGTGACGGTTTGACTGACGTAGTAGGTTTTTGAACCAACTGTTTTCGTGTCCGGTGTGATGGAAGCCTCGCCATTCCCACCCGTAGCGACATCATACCATTTTAAATTTTGGCCCGTTGCGGCCAAGGCGGCTGAGGGAGCATTCTGACAGTATGCCACAGCGCTGGTCGCCGTTGGTGCCGACGGAACGGCGTTGATCGTTACCTGAATAACCGCTTTCGGGCTTTCACAACTCGTTCCCACCACCTGACTGACCGAATAGCTTGTTACTCCGATCGCACTCGTTGGCGGGGTTGGCGGGCCAGCTAAGGCCGTTCCATCCGGCGCATACCATTTGAGAGTTCCGCCACTGGCCGCAATGGCCGAAAGCGGGGAAGAGGGGCCTCCGGCGCAGTAGGCAACGGGCGAAACAGTCGGAACAGGGGCAGTTGGTTTAACTTCAACGGAAATTTCGGCCCGGTCACTTTCACAGTCATTGACCGTCTGGCTGACGTAGAATTTGAAGGTGCCTGCGGTGCCGGTATTAGGGACATTGGAAACGATATCTCCACCCGTTGCGGCATTATACCATTTTAAGTTCTGTCCGGTTGCCGTTAAGGCAACGGCGGTTTGGTTTTGGCAGTAACTTGCATTGGCACCGGGCGTGGGGGCCGCCGGTTTTGCTTTGACCGTTACAACCAGCGACGCTCTGGGGCCTTCGCATCCATCGATCGTCTGGCTAACGTAGTACGTCGTACTGCCCGCTGTTCCCGTGGGTGGAGATGGGGCCGTTCCCGAAGGTGTTCCGCCCGTTTGATTGGTTCCGTACCAGTTCAGGCTTCCGCCCCCCGAAGGTGAGGCTGTCAGGGCCGCGGTCGGGGCGTTCTGGCATAAACTAACCGGACTCGTGCCGGGAGCGGCTGGGGTGGCTTTGATGGTAACCGTAATAGCAGCCCGATCACTTTCACAGCCACCGGCATTTTTCTGGCTGACGTAATAACTGGTCGTTCCGGCCGTCGCGGTTGCTGGCGTTGGGGCAGTGGATGAACCGGTTCCGCCCGTTTGGCTGGTTCCGTACCAAACCAGTGTATTACCCCCGCCCGCAGTTGCCGATAAGGCTGGTACCGGAGTTCCTAAACAAACTGCAATGGGGGTTGTCACCGTGGGTGGCCCCGGTTTGGCATTAATCGTAACGGTAATACCGACGCGCGGTCCCTCGCAGTCGCCGATGGCCTGACTGACATAGTACGTAAAAGTACCGACGGCATCGGTCGCGGGGGTTGGTGCCGTGCCGGAAGCGCTTCCGCCGGTTGCACTGGTTCCCCACCACTTCAGGCTGGCGCCACCGGACGCCGTGGCTGTAAGAGGAGCGGCTGGTGCGTTCTGGCAATAAGTCGGCGCTGCCCCCGGTGTTGGAGCCCCCGGAACGGCACTAACCGTAACCTTAATCTCGGCTCTGGGGCCTTCGCAGGTTCCAATGGCCTGACTGACGTAATAGCTGGTTACACCCGCAGCCGCAGCGGAAGGCGTGGGAGCGGTTGGAGAAGAACTACCACCAGATTGACTTGTTCCCCACCATTTAAGGGTGGCACCTGAACTGGCCGTCGCGGTTAGCTGAGCTGGGGTTGCCCCCTGGCAATACGTTACGTCTGCCGTTCCCGGGGCACCGGGGATGGCGTTAATGGTTAGTGCGGTTGAGCTGTTGCTGCCATTTACGGCCGGATTGGTCGAGACTACGCGCACCCGGTAACCGGTGCCGTTGGCCCCGCCCGGTATGGTGCCGGTAATTGGACTGGTGGCGCCACTTCCGATGTCGGCAAAAGTTCCGGAGGTTGTGGCGAGTTGTACTTTAAACTGGTTGCCGGTTACAAAGGTACCCGAGGTAGTGAAAGGCACTGAAATGGTACCGCCAGCGCAGATCGACGAAACCGGCAATGCGCCCGTTGTAATCGTCTGGGCTGATGCCACGCTGCCACTTGCAATAAACACAATCAGCAAAAGCCAATACAGACGTATAGATTTATTCATACGGAATCAAATTAGTGAGGAAAGTAGTCGGTTAACTTCGTTTTATTCTGAATAATTACCCAAAAGTACAAATTACATCGACTGATATATAATCTCATGAATTTGCCGACGAATTTTTTGGGTATTGATCAGTGTATTACCCGCGCTGGGGTTGACGCGATTGGATAGAAAAATGAAGACAAGATCGTAGTCGGGGTCCACCCAGATTACATTTCCGGTAAAACCGGTATGGCCAAAGGAGCGGGGCGAAACCTGCGTCGCGTGGTAAACGCTGTTGCCGTCCACTTCGGGTTTATCCCAGCCCAAAACGCGGTGGCTGCGATCGCTCTGAGTGCGGACAAAAAGTGGTACAGTTCCGGGCATCAAAAACCGCTGACCGCCGTAATTGCCCCGTTGGAGATTCATTTGCAGGATTTTAGCAATGTCATTCGCATCGCCAAACAGACCGGCATGGCCCGAAATACCGCCCTGCAAAGCCGCCAATTGGTCGTGAACCGTGCCCTGCAGGAGCGAATTGCGGAAGTAGGTATCCTGTTCGGTGGGAGCAACCCGGCAACCCGCGTGGCATTGCAGCGGATTGAAGCAGAGCGTCGAAATGCCCAGCGATTTATACAGATTTTCGTTCAGGAAAATGTCCAGCGGTTGTTTGGCTACCCGTTCGACGAGCTTTTGCAGAATCACGAAACTCAGATCGCTGTACACATAATTATATCGGCCGTCTTCATCCGCCCGGCTGGTCAGGGGAGTCCGCACAATCCACTGCCAGATCGAGTCGCGCAGGGCCGGAGCGGCATACAGATTGGGGCCAACCTGCAACGAATAAGTCGTGTCGCGGACGGAGCGGAAGGCCGACATGCCCGGGGCTTTCGACCGTTCAATGGCCCGCGACAGACCCGCTGGCAAACCGGTCTGGTGCAGCAGCACATCGCTGACGGTCATATTCCGCTTGCTGTTATTCTGGAATTCGGGCAGGTAATAGGCCACTTTCTGATTCAGGTCGATGGCTCCGCGCTCGTTCAGCAGCATCACTGCCTGGAGCGTAGCCAGCACCTTCGTGAGGGAAGCCAGATCGTAAAGAGTTTCGTCCGTTACGCGCTCGGCATTGTTATACGACAGCGTACCAAAACTTTTGTCGAAAACCACTTTTCCTTTTCGGGCTACCAAAACCTGACAACCGGGAAAGGCGCGGTCGCGGATGGCTTTTTGAACCACAGTTTCAATGTGTTTCAACTGCCCCGACCGCATTCCGACACTCTCGGGCAGGCTGTAAGCCAGGCGCTGGTTGGGGGCGGTCAGCAACCCGTTTCCGATTCGCCATTCACCAATGGTAACCGGCATAACGCCTTTGGCGGGAACGGCCCCAAAAATAATCTGAGGCACCACGCGCTGCATTTCTTCACCGTCTTCGTAGGCGCACAAAACCGCATCGGCTTCCGTTCCGATGAAGGGCCGGAGCGCGTACGCTGGCCCAAAGGCACAAACGACTACCCGAACTCCGCGCTGTTTCAGGCGGTTAATCAGAGTCAACGACGCATTAGTAACGCCGTAATTCCACTTGGCCGACGGACTCATCCGGTGAAAGCTTACCACCACCAGATTGGCATCGCCAACCTGATTCAGCATCTCCTCCACGTTGTGATCGCCCGACGGTTTTTCGCCGTACGTGATCTGGCGAAATGGTGCATACCGCCCCAGCATTTTCTGGAACGCGTTGCCATAATCCGTTCCGATCGAGACCGAAGCCAGACGCAAAGTGTCCAACGCACTGACGGGTAATAAGTTATTGGTGTTTTTGACGAGCGTAACCGCTTGCTCACACAGTTCCTGTTTGAGCAGTTGGGCTTCCGACGAATTTAGGTCGCGGTTGAGGTTTTCGAGCTGGATGGGCTTGTATTTGTTCAAACCTGCCCAGTACTTGGCCCGCAGGATTTTCTTGACCTTTTCGTCAATCAGTTCCTGCGAAATGCGCTTCTGCTCAATGGCTTCGGCAATCCGGTGCACCGCGTCGGGCACATTTTCCGGGTACAGCAGCACATCGTTTCCGGCCATCAGGGCCCGCAGGTTGACTTCTTCGGCCGGTAATTTGCCGATTCCGCCCATATTGAGCGCATCCGTAAAGACCAGCCCCCGGAACCCTAATTCCTTCTTTAACAGATCCGTAACAATTTTTTCGGATAGGGTTGCGGCCAGGCGCGGAGTATTGTCGACCACCGGAACGTGCAAATGGCCGGTGACAACACCCATGAGGCTATCCGCGATCAATTTGCGGAACGGATACAGATCGATGTCGTTTAGCTGCGTAACCGAACGGCTGATTGTGGGAAGCGTCAGGTGAGAATCGCTGCTGGCGTCGCCGTGGCCGGGAAAATGCTTGGCGGTGGCGATGACGTGGGTGTGTTGCAGCCCTTTCATGTAGGCCGACGCTTTCAGCGCTACATTTTCCTTCGATTCGCCAAAGGAGCGGTTTCCGATAACCGGGTTGGAAGGGTTGCTGTTGATGTCGGAAACCGGGGCAAAATTGATGTGAATGCCCAGCCGCTGGCACTGGCGGCCAATTTCGGCGCCCATGCGGTAAATCACGGCGGTGTCGCTGATGGCTCCCAAAGTCATTTGTTTCGGGAAATCCATCGTACTGTCGAGCCGCATGCCGAGTCCCCATTCGCCGTCGATGCCGATGAGCAGTGGAATATTGGCGGCAGCCTGATATCGGTTCGTCAGGATGGCCTGCCGGTTGGGTCCGCCCTGAAAGAAAATAAGTCCGCCAATGTTATAATGGCGAACCAGTGTTTCGATGTATTGGTAATGCGCTTCGTCCCGATTGGAAAACGTGGCAACCATAAAGAACTGCCCAATCTTCTGCGCCTGCGTCAGGGTGCGGAAAACACTGTCGACCCACCGCTGCTGCTGCGGAGCTGAGCCCCAGACCTCAACCGGATGAGCCGCTATTTTGTGATGCCACACTTCGGCTTTGGCCACGCGCGTCGGGGTCTCCTTCGAAAAAGGAGCCAACAGGTTCGCTGATAGTAAGGCATTACGCCAGCCTGACCCCCGCCAAACAGGCCGGGCCAATCCGGAATGATTCCATCCAAAAGCTGTCAAAAAACCGGCCACTAACAGAGCCAACACTACCCGAGAGACAACTTTAGCACGCATTTTGGTTAAGAAATACAGTTACGTCAGGTTGTACAGTTTATTCCAATCAAACGATAAAGTTAACCAAATAACGAAAACATGCCTAATTAAAACACACGATAAACCGCCTATTTATGCATAAATTTTCAACGTTTGACCTGTAAAAAATTTTGAAATAAGGGGTTTAAGAGAAAATAAAGGCGATTTGCGCCGTTAACTACCTCACTTAATCCGGCAATTCCTGTGCCACAAAAAAAAGAGCGGTGCCACAACCGAAGTCGTGGCACCGCCATCCTGAGGAAGGAATTATGGATTATCTCAGCTCAATTTCTTGCGTAGCAGAACCCAGGTCTGCAGAACGGAGGGAGCAGCTGCCTTGACACAATTCGTGAGAGCACGTTTGTCAGTAACTGTCGTCGTTTTGCATACCTCCGGCTTGTACTGCTTCGCTTTGCGGTGAGCAGCGAACAGATTTTGCGGATGACCCATGGCTGAAGCATTCAGGCTGGCACCAATCAACAGGAAAAAGATTACTAACGTTTTCATACTCTTCACGGGCTTGGCCCTTCTTAAGTTCTTTACAAAGATATGGGTTTTCTATTGTACCTTGCAATACATAGTACCTTGTTTTTTCAAAATAATTTTTAAACGGTACTATTTATTGATGAACGGTATTGACTTGCCAAACCTGACGCAACCAACTTCCCTTAAGACGTGAATACTTAGATAAGGTAACGTAAAGGTAGCGGGTCTTTTTCCTATCTTCTTAGTAAAAGTAGCTGAACTGTTCAAAACAACCGACCAACCATCTGAATAAAAGGACGAAATCCATCCGGCGTCCGACAATCAACCGGTTTCAGGGGATGAAATTACGGAATGACAATCCGCTTGACCGCCCCGTCGTCCTTCTGAGTGACGTTAACAAAGAAAACTCCCTTGGCTTTTTTGTCGATGTCGATCTGTCCGGCGTAACTTCCCGAGAAGTCTTTCACGTCTTTTTTGGCAATCTCTTTTCCGTCAGGTGTCGTTACCCGGATGTGGATATCTCCTTTGGCCGGGGCCGTAAACCGGACGTTTAACTCGTTGGTTTCCGGGTTGTTGGGATATACCTGGAGGTTGCGGATGGTGGGTGCTTTTTCGTCATCCATCGACCAGCTCCAGTTGCGGAACGAGTCTTCCATGCGCTGACCGAAGTTTTCGGGCCAATGGAATTCGAGCCGTTTCAGCCGATCGACCAGCGAGTCGGAATCAAACCGGTAGCGGTTTTGCAGTTTGCCGTCCTTGTAATACCGGAACTCACTCGGGCCGGTCGCGCGGTTGGGCCGACGCGCCGTAATGTCGCGCTCATTTCGTTTGGCAATCCGGTCGGAGTTGCGGTTTTCGCGGTAATTGAAATTACTGTTGTTGTGCGTATCGTCGATCACGATGGTGATCTGGCCTTTGGAATTTCCGCGTTTGGTCCGGATCGAATCGACCAGCCGGTTGACCAGCGCATCCCGTTCGTCATCCCTCATTCCATTCAGGCGATAGCTGCGTTCGATTTCGCGAACTTCACCGGCGTTGGTGCGCTCAATAATCTTCACGTTGACGTTGTTTTGATCAGCGTCCGTTTTCTTGTCGGATTGGGCCTGCGCTGCGGCCGACCAGCCGCACACCAGCAGGACTGCCAGCATCGGGCGGTAACAGATAACAGATTGGATACTCATTGCGTTAATCGTTTTTACGGTCAGAAAACACTGCAAACCTAGGGCAAATCGAATTGTTTCGTTGTTAAAGTTTGTTAAAGGAAGCGGGTATTTTAGCCCGTAGGCCGTGGGTTTTGTAATTTTAGGTGAGGATAACCAATCAATAGATGTACGGTTAATCGAAAATGTTGCACAGGAGGAATAAAAAATGACAAAACAACGCATCCGCTGGATTGCCGCGTTGATGACGGTGGGTTTGCTGGGGCTGATTTCGTTGCAGCTCTACTGGATCAACAACGCGCTTTCGTTGCAGAAGGAACAGTTTGATTATAAAGTGACCGACGGTTTGCAGGAAGTGGTTCGCACGCTGGAACGCCAGGAAATTCTGTATCTGGCGCGGCAACGCATGAACCAGCAGCAGCAGCAACGTCAGCTGATGGCCATTTCCCGACCAGCCGTTGGCATACAGTCGGTAAATGACCGCGACCAACTGGCCAAAACGGGCAACCGGTTTTCTAAAAAAGCCCGCACTGAAGCCTATCTGGCAAATCGGGCAAAAGAACCTATTGTGTCGGAACCGGAAAGCAACGCAACGGTTCCGGTCAGCGTCTGGCAGCAAACGCAGGTTTCGCCTTCCGACGCCTTTCATTCGGATGTGCAGAAACTGTCGGACGTTCAGCAGAAGCATTTCGAGGATCTGGTGCGGCAACAGGACGCGCTGGGCCCGGATGAACTCTGGGATTTGCAGATGCAGCAGCAACGGCAGTTTAATAACCTGGTCGATCAGGTTTTTGAGCGGCAATTGCGGCTGCTATACGCCCAGCCGGACAGCACGCTGATCGTGTCAAGTCCGGTTAAAAAGCAGCAGATTATTCGCAAATTACACCCGAAACCAAAACCGGTGGTACCGGTTTTACCCGTTGATCAGGCACATTCCAAAGCCGGAATGCGGAAGGTCGAGCAACAGTCGGAAATGGTAAAAGGGGTGGTGCGGGATTTGCTATTTGCCAATCGCCCGATCGAAAGCCGCCTTAACCGTACGGTGCTGGATTCGCTGCTGAAAGAAGCCATCGCCGAGCGGGGCATCAGCATCCCTTTTGAATACGGCGTTCGGACCAATGTGGGCGTGGGGCTGGCCAAACCGCAGTTGTTGTTTGCGTCGCATTCGCAGAATCAGCTTTCGGAGAACAAGAAAGTGTACAAAGCCGTGTTGTTTCCGAACAATTTTCTGGAAAAAGGCAATTATGTGTACGTCTATTTCCCGGATCAGCAGCAGTTCATTCTGCGGAAAATGAGCGCTGTTCTGGCGGGGTCGGCGATTCTCGTGCTGGTGATCATCACCTGTTTTTACGTTGCCATCAATACCATTATGCGGCAGAAAAAACTGGCTGATATCAAGAATGATTTCATCAACAACATGACGCACGAGTTCAAAACGCCGATTTCGACCATTTCGCTGGCGGTGGAAATGGCGCAGGAGCAACTTAGCCACGGCCTGGAACCGGCCGAAGAACCGGCGACGCGCCTGACCCGCTACATGGGCATCATCCGCGACGAAACCCGCCGACTGGGTACGCACGTCGAAAAAGTGCTCCAGATGGCGCTGCTCGACCGGGCCACGGCGGGCAAGGGCGCGGTTAAACTAAAATTGTCGTCGGTCAATATTCACGATGCCATTGGCAACGTTCTCAATACGATCGGTTTGCAGATCGAGCAGAAAGAAGGCGAAGTTCACCTGGATTTTGAAGCCGCCGACGAAATTGTGGAAGCGGACGAAGTTCACCTGAGCAACATTCTCTATAACCTGCTGGATAATGCCATCAAATATTCGCCCGAAAAACCGGATATTACCATTCAGACGCGGAACGTTGAGAATGGGATTAGTGTCACCGTTTCCGATCATGGCATTGGCATGACGAAAGATCAGGTGGGCCGGATTTTTGAGAAATTCTACCGCGTTCCGACGGGCAACCTGCACGATGTCAAAGGCTTCGGGCTGGGATTGAGTTACGTCAAGAAAATGGTCGAAGAGCACCACGGTTCCATTCGGGTCGACAGCCAGTTGGGGAAAGGAAGTTCGTTTGAAGTAATTTTGCCATACCAACACACTTAAACCCCTGATAAACCCTGATTTCCTCTGGTAACCTCTGTGTAACAATAAAAGCTATTTCACAGGGTTTATCAGAGGTAATCAGGGTTTATCAGAGGAAAATTCAAGATGCCGAAAATCTTACTGGTTGAAGATGACCCGAATTTGGGGATGTTGTTGCAGGAATACCTGAACGCCAAAGGATACGATACCGATCTGGCAACCGACGGCAATCAGGGCTGGCAGCGGTTTGTCGATCACGCGTACGACCTGTGTCTGTTCGATGTGATGCTGCCGAAAAAAGACGGTTTTTCGCTCGCGAAGGAAGTTCGGATGTCGGGCCGGGATGTGCCGATTATTTTCCTGACCGCCAAGTCGATGAAGGAGGATACCATTCAGGGCTTCCGGATCGGGGCCGACGACTACATGACCAAACCGTTCAGCATGGAAGAATTGCTGCTGCGGATTCAGGCCATTCTCCGGCGGTACCACAAAACCGATGAAGCCCAGCAGCCCGCGACGTATCAGATTGGTTCTTTTTCCTTCGATTTTGCGCACCAGCTCCTCACCCGCGACGGAACCGACGTCAAGCTGACCAGCAAAGAAGCGGCTTTGCTGAAGTTGTTCGCCCAGAACAAAAACCAGCCGCTCAGCCGCAGCTTTGCCCTCAAGCTCATCTGGGGTGACGATTCGTATTTCAACGCCCGCAGCATGGACGTTTACATCACCAAACTCCGCAAGTACCTCAAAGAAGATGAGTCGGTGCAGATCGTCAACCTGCACGGCGAAGGATTTAAACTGATGGCGTAACGTTTCGGTATGTTATCTTTGTTGCTAAAATAGACTTTAGACAAGAGAGATTAGATGAAAAAGCAACTCGCTGCCTTTTAACCGTTGGTCACTTGTCTATTCTCTTTCTTCTTTCTCTAAGTATAAATATGCTACGAAGACCACGCAGAAATAGAAAATCGCCCGTTATTCGGGAACTGGTGCAGGAAAACTTCCTGTCGTTGTCCGACCTGATTTATCCCATGTTCGTGATGGAAGGTCAGGGCGTTCGCTCCGAAATCACTTCCATGCCGGGTGTCGCCCGGTTTTCGCTCGACCTGCTGCTGGAAGAAATGCAGGAATGTGTCGATCTGGGACTGAAAACATTTGCTTTGTTTCCCAACCTGCCCGAAAGCAAAAAAGATAAATACGCGACCGAAAGCCACAATCCCGAAGGTCTGTATCTGCAGGCCGTAAAGGCCATTAAAAACCGGTTTCCGGACATTGCCCTGATGACCGACGTAGCGATGGACCCGTACAGTTCCGACGGTCACGACGGAATTGTGGAAGAAGGTTCAGGCGGTTTTGAAGTCGTCAACGATGAAACGCTGGTGGTGCTGGCTAAAATGGCGGTGGCGCAGGCCCGCGCCGGTGCCGACATCATCGGGCCGTCGGACATGATGGACGGGCGTATCGGTTATATCCGCGAAGCGCTTGACAAAGAAGGATTTACGAACGTTTCGATCATGGCGTACACCGCCAAATACGCCGGGGCTTTCTACGGCCCGTTCCGCGATGCGCTCGATTCGGCTCCTCGTTTTGGGGATAAGAAAACCTACCAGATGAATCCGGCCAACAGCCGCGAAGCCCTGATCGAAGCGGAACTGGATTATGCCGAAGGCGCTGATTTTCTGATGGTAAAACCGGCGATGGCTTATCTGGACATCATCAAACTGCTGAACGACAATTTTGACCTGCCGATTGCCGCGTATAATGTCAGTGGGGAATACGCGATGGTAAAAGCCGCAGCTGCCAACGGCTGGATCGACGGCGAACGGGCCATGTTGGAAATCCTGACGGCCATGAAACGCGCGGGTGCCAAAATCATCCTGACCTACTTTGCGAAGGAAGTTGCCCAACTCCGGAAATCCTAGACTTCATAAAAACCGGTAGTAGGAGGTTCGTCTTCCCGGTTCTACCTTTGCCGCATGAGCACAATTTTGATCCAGAATGCCCGTCTGATTAACGAGGGAACCATTCGCGAAACGGACGTTTATTGCAAAGACGGTTTTATCGAACAGATCGGTTCGGGCCTGAACAAACCGGCGGATACCGTTATCGACGCCAAAGGAAACTATTTGTTACCGGGCGTCATCGACGATCAGGCGCATTTCCGCGAACCCGGTCTAACCCACAAAGCCACCATCCATTCTGAAGCGCGGGCGGCCGTAGCCGGGGGCGTCACGAGCTTCATGGAAATGCCCAACACGGTTCCGAACGCGCTGACGCAGGAATTACTGGCCCAGAAATACGACATTGCCGCCCGGACGTCGCTCGCCAATTATTCGTTTTTCATGGGCGGTTCCAACGACAATCTGGAAGAAGTCCTGAAAACCGATCCCGAAACCGTCTGCGGTATCAAAATCTTTATGGGGTCGTCGACGGGTAACATGCTGGTTGATAACGAAAAGGTGCTGGATGCGGTATTTCGGGAAAGCCCGATGCTGATTGCGACGCACTGCGAAGACGAAGCCACCATTCGGGCGAACACGGCGCGGTATAAGGAAGTGTACGGCGATAACGCAAACGCCCGGATTCATCCGCTCGTTCGGAACGAGGAAGCCTGTCTGAAATCGTCGTCGCTGGCGGTCGAACTGGCCCGGAAACACAATACCCGGCTGCACATTCTGCACATCTCGACGGCTGACGAACTGCCGTTGTTCGACAATACGATTCCGTTGAAGGAAAAACGGATTACGGCCGAGGTTTGCGTCCATCACCTCTGGTTCGATGCCGACGATTACGACCGGCTGGGCAATCTGATCAAGTGCAATCCGGCCATTAAAGCCCCGCATCACAAACCGCAGCTCTGGCAGGCCCTGCTCGACAACCGGCTGGACATCATCGCCACCGACCACGCCCCGCACACCTGGGCCGAAAAGCAGCAGCCCTACTGGCAGGCGCCTTCGGGTTTGCCGTTGGTCCAGCACCCGCTGCTGCTGATGCTGGAAGCGGTTCAGCAGGGAAAAATCACGCTGGAAAAAGTGGTGGAGAAAATGTGCCACGCGCCCGCCGACTGTTTTCAGATCGACCGGCGGGGCTACGTTCGGGAAGGCTACTGGGCCGATCTGGTGTTGGTTGATCCCAACCAAAAAACCGCCGTTGCCAAAGAAAATATTCAGTACCAGTGTGGCTGGTCGCCCCTGGAAGGAGCGGTTTTCGGTGCAACCGTAACGCACACCATCGTTTCGGGGCATCTGGCTTACGCGGATGGAAAGTTCAATGAAACCGTGTCTGGCAAACGCCTGCGGTTTACGCGCTAACGAAAAAAGGCCGACTGCAAAGTCGGCCTTTTTTCGTTATTTGGTTCAGCCTTGTTCAGGCTAGCTTTCGCCTATAGAAACATCGGTTGAGAATAGAGAGATATAAATTACTAAACTTCTCGTAGCACCAGGATTTTAACTGTTTCACTTCCTCGGGGATGAGGAGACCAATTGCTTTTTTTAATTCCTTCTCAAACAATTTCTTGTCAAAGCTCACTTTCTGAAGGATAGTCTTGATGTACTCCAGCATTGTTGCCATACTACATACTACGTTTTTTTGGTTAGAGTTTTGAGGATCTACTCCACATTAGAAAGATGGTCGGCAGAAAGGAAAACATCCGTCGGCATCTCCAAAATTGTAACGCATTCTGGTTATTTTTGTTGCTCAAATTTAGAGATGAAATTTTTAAGATTCCAATTTTTATTTGTATTATTTTTTTGCGGCCCATTGAGTCTGAAAGTGTTAGCTCAGGAGCCGTCCATTGCTATTGAACTGGGCGAAACTGACATTTCGATCCAACGGCCCTTCACGATTTCGGTCATCATCAAAAACAGCGATTCCCGGCCGATTATTAACTTTCCCTCCATCAAAGGTTTCATTAAAAAAGGCACGGAAACGAGCGTGTCACCCGTCGAAATTAATGGAAAAACCGTTGTTTCACAAGTAATTACCCAATCATATGCGGCAATTCGTCCCGGACAATACCGCCTGCCGCCGTTCGAACTGGTGGTCGGCGAAACGACGATTCAGTCCGAAGAAGTCATAATTACCGTCCAAGCCGACGCAACTACAACCCCCGTTGTGGCTCCGCCGGAAACCATTGCCAAAAACGACGTTTTTCTGTCGCTGAGTACGTCAAAAGGCTCTGTTTACACTCGTGAAGGGTTTTCGGTAAAATTGTCTTTTTTTGTGGCCGAATCCTACCCGTTTGAGTTAACGTTTTATGAACTTGAGCAACAGTTACAACAACTTCTGAAAACACTGCGCCCGGCCAATTGTTGGGAAGAAAACGAAGGAATTACAGACCTTTCCCGCCATGCGGTTTTTTTTAACGGCAAACAGTACGCAGAATACCGCATTTATCAGGCCACGTTTTTTCCCCTGACCCGGCAATCCATCCAACTGCCCTCGGTTAGTCTGAAGTTGCAGCAGTTCCGACCGGCTGCCAAACCGGGTGGTGAGCGGAAAAAAGAGATCGTATCGTACGCAACCCGCCCACTGTCCGTAAGTGTAACGCCCCTGCCGCCCCACCCGCTTCGCGATCAGGTGGCTGTCGGGCAATTCCGGCTGATTGAGACGAGTCTGCGGAAAAATCCGGCCGTCGGGCAGAGCGTTCAATATAATTTCCGGATCACCGGCGAAGGAAACATCGCGTCTTTGCCCGCTCCGGTCGTACCTGATTCCACGACGTTTGATATATTTCCGCCGTCTGAAAAAGAGGTCATCAACCGGAGCGGGGGAGTGGTGTCGGGCTACAAAACATTTTCGTACGCGTTGATCCCCCGGCGGAACGGCACCTTCCCGCTGGCGTCGTATTTTCGCTGGATTTATTTTAACCTGAAACAGCAACGGTACGATACCCTGCGCTCCGCCATCACGTTACGCGTAGGCGGCACGGCTTTACCCGAAGGCGACACGGTCCGGGTCAGTTTGCCGGGTTCGATTTATACCGGAATCGAGAAAACCGACAGCTCAGAACAACCGGTCAATATGCAGGAAACGCTGCGATTACTGGTAAATATCCTGCTGATCGGCATGATTCTGGGAATGATGTATTTATTTTGGAGAAAATGAGTGTAGACAAGAGAGATGAGACAAGAGAATAAAGAAAGGTCAGCTCCGGTTTTTTAATCTCACGTCTCTTGTCTATCCTCTCACATCTAGAAAAAAATGAGCAGTACATACGGAACGCTTTTTAAAATTTCCACTTTCGGCGAATCGCACGGCGCGGCCATTGGCGTAATCATCGACGGTTGCCCGGCCGGTCTGGAGGTAGATACGCAATTTATTCAGTCAGAACTGGATCGGCGGAAACCGGGGCAATCGCGGATTACGACGCAACGGCGCGAGAAAGACGAGTTTCAGGTACTTTCGGGCATTTTTGAAGGAAAAACCGAAGGAACGCCCATCAGCCTCGTGATCTGGAACGAAGATCAACGCAGCAAAGATTATTCGCACATTTCGCAGCAATTCCGCCCGTCGCACGCCGATTATACCTACCAGCAAAAATACGGCGTGCGCGATTACCGGGGCGGTGGCCGCAGTTCGGCCCGCGAAACCGCTGCCCGCGTGGCTGCCGGAGCCCTGGCCAAACTGTTGCTGAAACAGCAGGGTGTTCAGATTCAGGCGTATGTGTCGCAGGTCGGTAAATTGAAGCTCGAAACGCCGTATCAGCAACTGGATATTTCGAAAGCAGAGGAAAACGCGGTGCGTTGTCCTGACCCGGAACTGGCGCAGCAGATGTTCGACTACATCGACGAAACCCGGAAGCAGGGCGATTCGATTGGTGGCATTGTGTCGTGCGTTGTGACCGGAACGCCGGTGGGTTGGGGCGAACCGGTTTTTGATAAATTACATGCCGAACTGGGCAAGGCCATGTTGAGCATCAACGCCGTGAAAGGCTTTGAATACGGCAGCGGTTTTGCGGGCGTCGAACTCCACGGTTCGGAACACAACGACGAATTTTACATTGAACCGGGCGACGAAACCGGTCGCGTTCGGACGCGGACCAACCATTCGGGCGGGATTCAGGGCGGTATTTCCAATGGCGAGGATATTTATTTCCGCGTGGCCTTCAAACCCGTTGCAACCATCATGCAGGATCAGGACAGCGTCGATGTCGACGGCAATCCGGTGGTGGTTTCGGGCAAAGGACGGCACGACCCCTGCGTGGTGCCGCGCGCGGTTCCGATTGTGGAAGCCATGACCGCGCTGGTGCTGGCCGATTTTTACCTGCGGAACAAAGTCGCGAAAGTGTGAGCTTCAAACTTGCCCCCCACCCCCTGAAGGGGGCTTTTGTAAGCATTTTTTTTAAAGCCCCCTTCAGGGGGTGGGGGGCAGTACCGGTTCTAGCCTTTTTTTTCGGGTTATGGGCCGAGAACGCAGCCGCCCAGCCGCTCCGGCGCTACGTCTTCGACCGGGGGCTGTTTGGAACCGAGTTTCGCCAGATTTTTTACGCGCCCGACGATAGTACTGCCCAGCACGTTCGTCGGGCGGTGGATACCCGAATGGATTCCCTCAATGTCGTCATGAGCGATTACCTCGACGGTAGCGAGATCAACCGGTTGTCGGCTACGGCGGGGTCGGGGCGCTGGGTAGCGGTTTCTGCGGACTTATTCGATGTACTCAATCGGGCGGTTTCCATTGCCCGGGCGTCCGACGGTTTATTCGATCCGACCATTGGGCCGTTGTCGCAACTCTGGCGACGGGCGGTTCGGCGGCAAATTTTCCCGACCAAACCGGAGCTCCGAAAAGCGCACCGGCTGGTTGATTACCGGTACATTGAATTTGACGCCGGTCAGCGAAAAATACGGTTGAAAAAACCGGGTATGCGGCTCGATGTCGGCGGAATCGGGCAGGGATACGCCAACGATGAAGCGATGAACGTTCTTCAACAATTGGGTATAAAATCCGCTTTACTGGACATTGGCGGGGATATTCGGCTGAGCGATCCGCCACCGGGCGAACGCGGCTGGCGTATTCTGACCGGTTTTAGGGCCGATACCACCACCTTGTTTTTGAGCCACGTTGGCATAACCGCGTCGGGAGCCACGCACCGGTTTCTCGACCACAATGGCAAACGGTATTCCCATTTGATGAATCCACGAACGGGATTAGGACTGCTCCATCATGTACAGACGACGATTCTGGCCCCCGACGGCACCCAGGCCGACGCGCTGACAAAAGTCTTCAGCGTGGCTGGAATTCGAAAAAGTAGGCGGCTGGTGAAGCGGTTTCCGGGTGTAACAGTTTGGATTACGGAAGAACGAAACGGAAAACCGCTCAAGTGGAGTTCAAAAAAAGACCTGTAAGGTTTTGAAAACCTTACAGGTCTTTGAAACTTCCAGGACTCTTATTTCGAGGTCGCCATGACCATTTTGATGTTCAGTTTGGCACCGGTTTGCAATACATCGACCAGATCCTGAACGGCGAGCGTTTTATCGACCCGCACCACAATCGTTGGTTCGAGAACGTCCTTCAAAACCGACTTCAGCTCCATTTCCAGATTTTCGGGCGAAATTGGAGTTTTATCGATAAAATACCGCTTTTCAGCATCGACCGAGAGCGTAATCTGTTTCTTGCTCAACTGCTGCGACGAAGCGGCTTTGGGTAGCAGTAGTTTAATGACGTTAGGGTTGGCCACCGTCGAGATAATCAGAAAGAACAACAGCAGGAAGAACATGATGTCGTTCAGGGAGGAAGTAGCAACCTCGGCGGCAAACTTGGTTTTTCTTCGGAATTTCATTGTCGGAGATTATAGAGAAAAGACAAGAGAAAAAAGACGGTTTTTGGGTTTGTCTTTCGTCTCTTGTCTAACTTCTTTTATCGTACTCTGGCGGCTTCGGTTGGTTTCTGCAGCACTTCCATGAACTCGAACGAGTTGATTTCCAGCTTCAGCGTGAATTTTTCGATCAGCATGTTGAGGAGGTGATAACCGGTGTAGGCAATGACCCCGACGATCAGACCGGCGCCGGACGTGATCATTTTTTCGTACAGACCACCGGCGATGATTCCAACGCTGATGTTATCGGACAGCGAAATGTCGTAGAAAATCCGGATAATCCCCGAGATCGTTCCGATAAAACCCAGCATCGGGGCAATACCGGCAATGATTCCCAAATAGCCAAGATTCTTTTCCAGCCGGGAAAGTTCGATTTGCCCGACGGTTTCCAGCGTTCCTTCGATTTCCCGGATCGGCGAGCCAATGCGCCCGATGGCCTTTTCAAAAATCCGCCCGATCGAATTCCGCTGGTTTTTACAGAACGATTCAGCCGATTTGATATTTCCCTGCATCACCATATCTTTCACATTGTCGATAAAATTATCGTCGACTTTGGTATTGTTCCGGATGAACAGCCAGCGTTCGATAATCATGTACAAGGCCAGAAAGAATAGGAGTGAAATTGGAATCATGACCCAACCGCCTTTGGCGACCAGATCGAAGAGTTGCATACTTTGGGCCGGGGCTGCGGCTGCTGCCGTGGAATCGACGGCCGGGCCACCAGCCGTTGGAACTTGTAATAGAATCATGTGAGCTATGAATCAGATAATCAGTTTTATACTAGCCTTTAAGCCGGAGCAGGAGAAAGCATCTTCGTTGTTCAACGCCTTCCCCGCCGGATTTATTGTCTTAACCCTGTCAGCGCCGGGCCGTCGATACGGTTGAAAACCCTGACAGCGGTTTTGGTTTCATGATATATTAAGAACTTTTTAAACCGCTGTCAGGGTTTTCAACCGCTGACAGGGTTTCTACCGTTGGTCAAATATAACGAAACAATAAGTAGAATGATTGGAAAAGTTACTGATCAGGCTTTAAGCAAAATCTTCCCGTGCCGACCGGCCTGTTCGCTGTGTTCAACGGCTTTTTTGATTTCGGAAATGGGGTAGGTGGCTTCAACCGGCACCTGAATCTGTCCGCTAACGAGCAGTGTCATGACATTCCGGGCTACGTTTTGCCGCATCTGGCTATCGACCCGGCGCATCCAGTCGGTGAGCCAGAAACCCTTGACCGTCAGCTCCCGGAAAATCACCAAACCAACATTGAACGACGGATTCTGCATGCTTAAGACGCCGTAGAGCAGCATGGTGCCACCTTTTGCCAGACATTTCAATGCATCGGAAGCCGTATTTCCGCCCACGGCTTCCAGCACACAGGCTACTCCTTTGCCCTCCGTGATCGCTTTGACGCGGTTTGTCAGTTTTTCTTTCTCCGTATTGATAATTTCTGTCAATCCAAGCGCTTTTAATTCGTCGTCGAGATCATGGTGCCGCACCGTTCCGATGGTCTGGATGCCTTTCAGCTTGCACAATTGAATCACGAGTTTGCTGAACGACGATCCCGCGGCCGTCAGCAGCACCCATTGGCCGGGCTGTAAACCGGATTCTTCCAGCATGGCGTAGGCCGAAAACGGGTTGACAAACAACTGCGCGGCCACTTCGTCAGACAACGCATCCGGTACCGGAATCAGGCTTCGTTGTTTGGCCAGAACGTACTCCGAC
This sequence comes from Larkinella terrae, assembly GCF_009668025.1. Taxonomy (GTDB): domain Bacteria; phylum Bacteroidota; class Bacteroidia; order Cytophagales; family Spirosomataceae; genus Larkinella; species Larkinella terrae. Next base: position 64,866 of record NZ_WJXZ01000002.1, read on the forward strand.
CAGGTGCCGATGGCCGTAAAACTCACCCGAATCCCGGTTCGCATCGTAACGCCTTCCCCCAGCGCATCCACGATTCCGACGCCTTCAAAACCGGCACCGGAAGGCAATTCGGGCTGAATGCCGTAAAGGTTCTGAACAAACATCAGATCCGAGGGATTGATCGGGCTGGCGATGACTTTAATCCGAACTTCGCCGGGCCCCGGTTCGGGCAGGGGCGCATCGACGACCTGAAGGACGTCGGTGGGTTTGCCAATGGAAGAAAAGCTGACGGTTTGCATGGATAGAGCAAAGGCTTAAACCGTAAAATACCGAATTGTTCGACAAAAGTACAAGGCAATCCATTGTTACCAGCGGGAAAGTAGGTCTGAATAGACAAACTTTCTAATTTTGCCCGCTTGATGACTTTTTTAACAACTGACCCAAAACCGCTAATTCCCGGAAAACCGCCTTCGTGCGGGTAAGGGATGGGTCTAATCAACACAAACCGCATGAGTGAATTCTGGGCTTACCTCCAATTGGGTTTTTCACATATAACCGATCCGGGTGGCTACGACCACATTTTGTTTGTCATTGCGCTGTGTGCTATTTATAACCTCAATCAGTGGAAACAGGTTTTGATTCTGGTGACGGCGTTTACCATTGGTCATTCCTTCACACTGGCTCTGGCAACGCTGCAACTGATCGACTACAGTACCGAACTGATCGAGTTACTGATACCGGTCACTATTCTGGTGACTGCCATTTCTAATTTTTTCTTCAAAGTACCCAAAAGCCGTTTTAACGAACCGCTGAAACAACCGAAGGGGCGCTACGTGCTGGCGTTGCTGTTCGGGTTAATTCACGGCATGGGTTTTTCCAATTACCTGCGGAGCCTGCTGGGTCAGCAATCCAGCATCTTAAAACCGCTGTTTGCCTTCAATCTGGGGCTGGAATTCGGCCAGATTTTTATCGTCCTGGCGGTTTTGGCCCTTGCTTTCGTGCTGGTCGAACTGCTGAGCGTTCGGCGTCACGACTGGAATCTGATCGTTTCCGGGATTGTCGCCGGAATGGCCCTTTCCCTCATTATCAACAACGGGTACTTCGCCTGACGATAATGTAATTACGGACGATCAGCCCGTGTGAGCTGGTGAACCGTTAAGCTGATATTATCTAATGGATTACAGAAATCGTCACGGACTGACAGTCCGTGGTACTAGAGTAAGGATAAATAGCATCTTTTCCGGGATTGTACGGTCGCTATCCCATTTGATAAAGTAAGTTTACCGGTTTTTAGTAACTTCATTGCTGCATTCATCACAAATTATATTCGGATACCTAACTATGAACCTGAGATTTTATCTCTTGGCTGCGGGATTGACCGCAATAGTATTTGGCACCAGGGCGCAAACGCCTTCAACCACTACCTACAAAGCCAACGACCGCTTCGAACAGATGGGCCAGTTGTTGCCCACACCCAACACCTTCCGGACGGCTTCCGGCGCGCCGGGCCGTGACTTCTTCCAAAACCGGGCGGACTACGATATTAAAGTAGAACTTGACGACGTTAATCAGAAAATTATTGGATCGGAAACCGTCACCTATTTCAATAACTCACCCGATGAGCTGAAGTATATCTGGTTGCAACTCGAGCAGAATTACTTCGAAAAAGGCTCCATCGGGGGTATTACCGGAACCGGAAGTGTCAGCGCAACCGGAACCTCGACGGCCGCATTGGCAGAGCTGACCACCACGGCCGGACACCGACGCGGAAAGGCTTTTGACGGGGATTTTGGCTATAAAATTACGGCCGTGAAGGACAAAACCGGAAAACCGCTCAAGTATACGATCAACCAGACGATGATGCGAATCGACCTGCCCGCGCCGTTGAAACCGGGGCAAAACTTCGTTTTCGGCGTCGACTGGAATTACAACATCACCGAATACTACGGCCGGAGCGGCTACGAATTTTTCCCGAAAGACGGCAATTATAATTACTTTATCGCTCACTGGTTTCCGCGGATGGCGGTTTACGACGATGTCAACGGCTGGCAACACAAGCAGTTTCTGGGGCAAGGCGAGTTCACGCTCATTTTCGGCAATTACAAAGTAGCGATCACAGTTCCGAACGACCACGTGGTGGCGGCATCAGGCGAGTGCCAGAATTATAAGCAGGTGTTGTCGGCGACGCAGGCCCAGCGGATGCAGAAAGCCGCCAATTCCAAAACGCCGGTGGTGATTGTGACGCAGGCCGAAGCCGAAGCCGCCGAAAAAGGAAAACCGACGGGCAGGAAAACCTGGATTTACAAAGCCGATAACGTCCGCGACTTTGCCTTTGCGTCATCTCGCAAGTTCATCTGGGATGCCATGCAAACCGATGTCTACGGCGACGGTCGCAAAATCTGGAGCATGTCCGTTTATCCGAAAGAAGGCAATCCGCTCTGGGGGCAATACTCGACCCGGGCCGTGGAACATACGCTGAAATCGTACGGAAACCGTACCTTCAAGTATCCGTACCCGGTCGCCATTTCCTGCCACGCTACGCCGGGCGGGGGCATGGAATACCCGATGATCAGCTTCAACGGCGGGCGGCCCGAACCCGACGGCACCTACTCCGAAGCCGTGAAAGCCGGGATGATTGGGGTGATTATCCACGAAGTAGGGCACAACTTTTTCCCGATGATCGTCAACTCCGACGAGCGGCAGTGGGCCTGGATGGACGAAGGACTGAACACCTTCTGTCAGTATCTGGCCGAAAAAGAATGGGATTACAACTTCCCGACCCGGCGCGGGGAGCCGTACCAGATTGTCGACTACATGAAATCTGACCCATCGGTTCTATCGCCGATCATGACCTCGTCCGAAAATGTCATTAACCTGGGATCGAACGCCTACGCGAAACCGGCGGCCGCGTTGAACATCCTGCGCGAAACCGTCATGGGCCGCGAGCTGTTCGACTACGCCTTCAAAGAATATTCCCGACGCTGGATGTTCAAAAACCCGACCCCGGCGGATTTCTTCCGGACGATGGAAGACGCTTCGGGCGTTGATCTGGACTGGTTCTGGAAAGGCTGGTTCTACGGTGTCGAGCCTGTTGATCAGGATCTGGTGGAGGTCGATTGGTTTACTTTGAACACCCAGAATCCCGAAGTGGAAAAAGCCCTTGCCCGCGCCGAAGCCGCCGGAAAAGCCAAAACCGTGAGCAAAATGCGGGATGCGGCTACTCAAGCGCAAACCGTGGTGGCGAAGGATTCGACGATGAAGGACTTCTACAACCGCTACGATCCGTACGCGGTAACCGATGCGGATAAAAAGAAATACGAGGATTACCTGTCGTCGCTGACGGAAGACGAGCGTAAAACGCTGAACTCAAAAAATAACTTCTACACGCTGACACTGAAGAACAAAGGCGGTTTGCCGATGCCGATAATCGTGCGGATGGAGTTTGAAGATGGCACGGATTCGGTGGCTCGTTTTCCGGCGGAAATCTGGCGGTTCAACGACTTGCAGATCAACAAGGTGATTGCCACCAGCAAGAAAGTGACGCAGTGGACACTGGACCCCTTCCAGGAGATTGCCGACATCGATACGGAGAACAACTCGTTCCCGCGCGTTTCAAAACCGACGCGTTTCCAGTTATTCAAGCAGCAGGGCGGTGGCCGTGGTGGTGCTCAGGGTCCGAACCCGATGCAGCAACAGCGGCAATCGACGCAACCACCGGCGCGGCAGGGCGGGGCGCCGAAGAATGAATAATGAACAATTGACAATGTATAATGAAAGGAGGTGGAGGATTCTCTGAGATTCTTTCGGGCTCATTCATTGTTCCTTGTTCATTATTCATTAAGTTTGCACCCGATTCGGGATGTAGCACAGCCAGGTAGTGTACTTGCATGGGGTGCAAGGGGTCGTGGGTTCGAATCCCGCCATCCCGACATATGGGACTTCTGCTATGGAAGGCATTCAAACCCTGCACATCAAGTGCAGGGTTTTTTGTTTTGCTACCTTGCATTCACAAAAACCAGCCCGGTTTTCCTTCTGCCTAAATTGTCTTGGCTTGCATTAGCTAACTAGTTTCTTTCTCAATTTCAGGAATTTACCAAACACAAGTAATAAGGTTTTTCATCTGGAGAGCGGTTTCAAACTATCCGGTAAAAATATCGCGGAAAATTTGCGTAGTTAAATGGCTACATATATATTTGTAGCCAAATAGCTACGCAATGAATTTACGACGCGACGTATTCCAGGCCATCGCCGACCCGACCCGGCGGGCGATTCTGCTGCTGGTGGCTTCGCACGCCATGACGGCCGGGGCCATAGCCGCCAATTTCGACACCGCCCGGCCGACGGTTTCCAAGCACCTCCAGATCCTGACCGAGTGCGAACTGCTGAAACAGGAACAAACCGGTCGGGAGATTTACTATCACCTCAATGGTCAGAAAATGAAAGAGATAGCCGACTTCCTCGAACCGTTCCGCAACCTGTGGGACGACCGGTTTAACAAACTGGAAGCCATCATGAAAAATTATACGCAGAAAAAAGAAGAAAGAGAATAGACAAGAGATTAACAAAATCAATGAAATCTTTCATCTTTTCTCTCTTGTCTAACTGTCTGTTATACCAATCCAACAACTAGCATGGAACGCAAAACCAAGATCAACGCCGAGGATGGCAACCAGGACCTGCTGATCACCCGGGAATTCGATTTACCGTTGGAATTGCTGTTTAAAGCGTATGAGGAAGCCGAAATTGTGGCGCAATGGATGAATACAAAGGTGCTGAAACTCGAAAATAAGAAGCACGGAAGTTACCAGTTTGAGACATCCGATGCGCACGGAAACGTAGTGATGCGGGCCAACGGGACGATTCATGCGTTTGTGCCGAACCGGAAAATCATCCGGACCTTCGAAATGGAGAACACCCCTTTTCCGGTTCAACTCGAGTTTCTGGAGTTCGAATCCCTGGCGGAAAACCGCAGTAAACTCAGCATGCAAATCGTGTATCGATCGGTGGCCGACCGGAATCAGATGCTGCAATTGCCTTTCGCGCAGGGTATAAATAGGGCGCACAACCGCTTGCAGGATGTCGTCAGCAACTTAAAATAACCGCATCATGGCAAAACGGAACAAAATCATCTATTGGGTCGCCACGCTCTGGCTGTCCCTCGGAATGGTATCCACGGGGATCGTTCAACTGATCAAAATGAAGGAGGAGGTCGATCTGTTTACGCGCCTGGGCTATCCGATTTATCTCCTGACTCTACTGGGTGTCTGGAAAATTCTGGGCGTAATTGCCGTCCTTCTGCCTAAATTCCCGCTGCTGAAGGAATGGGCGTATGCCGGTTTTTTCTTTATCATGTCCGGGGCGGTTTTTTCGCACGTAATTAATGGAGACGACGCCAAAGAGAATTTTGGCCCGGTTTTATTGCTTGTCCTGACGGCGGTTTCGTGGTATTTCCGGCCGACGGATCGAAAATTGATTCCCGTTACCCTTTAACTGAAAAGCATGAATCCCAAGGTTGATTTCTTTTTTGACAAGGCCAAAAAGTGGCAGGAGGAATACCGGCTTTTGCGAACGATTGTGCTCAGCTGCCATCTGACCGAAGAGTTGAAATGGGGCGTTCCCTGCTACACGTTTGAGAAAAAGAACGTTGTGTTGATTCACGGATTTAAAGAATACTGCGCGCTCCTGTTTCACAAAGGGGCTTTGTTGAAAGATTCCAACGGCATTTTGATCCAGCAAACCGAAAATGTGCAGTCGGCGCGCCAGATCCGGTTTACGAATGTGGACGAAATTCGTCATCTCGAAACTGTGCTGGAAGCTTATATTTATGAAGCCGTGGAAGTGGAAGAAGCCGGTTTAAAGGTGGAATTAAAAAAGACGCCGGAATTTGCCATGCCGGACGAATTTCGGGATAAATTGGACGAAATCCCGGCTTTGAAAACCGCATTTGCCACCCTGACACCGGGCCGACAACGAGCGTATTTACTGCATTTTTCACAAGCGAAACAGGCGAAAACCCGGGCGTCGCGGATTGAGAAATGGATGCCTGCCATTCTGGATGGAAAGGGATTGGAAGACTAAGGCAATGTAGAGGAAAACATGGACCGACTCGAAAACGAGTTGACGAAAATGCAGTAAGCCAAAAACAATCAATGAAGCTGTTTAAAATTTAAATTTACCCGACTACATTTTGCTCTAGTCTGCCCCCAACCCCCTAAAGGGGGCTTTAGCATCCGGTTTTTAAAGCCCCCTTTAGGGGGTTGGGGGCAGACTAGAGCAAAATCGGAAACTCAAAATCACAACTTTAAACAAGTTCAATACATGAACAGTCCTAAAAACGAGTTGTCGCCGGAGCATCGGGAAGACCTGCTCAAGACTCTGAAAATCCGGTTTGAGAAACATAAAAACCGCCATGCCGGTCTGGACTGGGCGGTTGTACTGGAAAAACTGGAATCCAGTCCGGAAAAACTGTGGTCGCTCAGCATTATGGAAGAAACCGGTGGAGAACCGGATGTGATTGGCCATGATCCGAAAACGGGCGACTACCTCTTTTGTGACTGCTCGGCGGAAAGTCCGAAAGGCCGCCGAAGTGTTTGTTACGACCGGGCCGCGCTGGAATCGCGGAAAGAATACAAACCGCAGGATAATGCCGTGGACATGGCTGCTGAAATGGGCGTTGAGCTGCTTTCCGAAGAGCAATACCGGGCGTTGCAGCAACTGGGGTCCTTTGATATGAAAACGTCGAGCTGGGTGCAAACGCCCACTGAAGTCCGGAAACTCGGTGGAGCGCTCTTCTGTGACCGTCGGTACGACACGGTTTTTCTGTACCACAACGGGGCCGAATCGTATTATGCCGCCCGGGGATTCCGGGGTTTACTACGGGTCTAAACCAAACCTGTAAGGTTTTGAAAACCTTACAGGTTTGGCACCTGATAAAGCCGAATCCAACGGCGGTTTCGATGTATGCTGAGGGTGATAAAATTAAGCCGTTGGCGCCAGATTCCGATCATTTCTTTTTAGAATCAACGCACAAATCAGGGAGATAACCAGGCCGATGGGAAACACTTCTGCGTAAGTCAGTAATACAACGAACAACGGGTTTTTATACATCTTTTTATACATGTCCATTTCGCTCGACTTACTGGCTAATTCTTCGGTACTGGCTCCGGCAGTTTTCGCTTCTCTCAAGACGTGAGCGGTGTATTTATCCATAAAATCCGGAATGAATACGTAATACTCGATCAGCCAGGTAATGACGTACATCGTCGAAGCAATCAGCGTAATGTACAGGCCAATTTTAAACGCTTTTCCGAAGGAGATAATTTGGTTGTTATAGGTATCCCGGTAGTTTTTTATCCCGACGAAGATAAGGGAGAATGCGAGCACCATTGACGCATAACCCAGCGCCATGTTGCTTTCAAAATTCTGGTACATGTAACACATGACCGTGGAGACGGCCATCACTGTTGTCAAAACGAAACCGGCAATAAATCCGCAGATGAGGATGATTTTTTTCATGGGCTGCAAGGCTTGATTCGGAGCAAAAGTGAGCAAACCGGTTTGGTTTTCGCTCATTCTTTCGGGTGATTTACCGGTTTTGGCTCCTAAATCACGCTAAAGGAGGAGCGTATTCAGGGAATCAGGCGGAGTCGTTTCGCTTTTTCAACCGCCTGGGTTCGGCGTTTGACGTCCAGTTTTTCCAGCACATTCGACGAGTGCGTTTTGACGGTATTGAGGGAAACAAACAACCGCTCCGCAATCTCCTGATTGCTGTATCCTGCGGCCATCAACTGCAAAACGTCCAGTTCGCGTTTGCTTAAACCGGTTTGACTCAACTCGGCTTCATTCAAGATAAAATCGTCACTTTTTTTGACGATAATCTCTTTTTCTACAAAGACGGTTTCGATTTTTGGTTTGGTTAATTTTTGTGCCAGCCAAACGCCTAAAACCGTAAAAAGAACCGCAATCGCCCCGATATAAATTTCGAAAGCATGATTGATAATTAAAAACCGTAACTCAAGCCATTTGAGTAGAAATAGCAGGAAAGCCAGCGAAATACCGTAAAGGAAGGTGGGCTTATTTCTGGTTAGAAAATTGAGCAATAGTTGCATTACTGTCCGCGAATGGTACTTCTAAACAGAAAAATAATGCTTTCGGACGATAGTTGCCCGTTTATTTATCGGCGAACAGGGCTTCGTAATGAGCCGATGGTTCAAAAATGCCGCCACTTTGTTCGTAAAATGTAGCATCGGTGAGGTAAACGCCCTTTTGCGTTTTGGTCCAGGTAGCACCCGCTTTGGGATGGTACGACATCAGCTTGTCCCAGTTTTTGAAATATTGATGCCCGTTGGTTTCCTGCAAACCGACCGTCATGCCCGGAAAAGGTGGCAGTCGGGCGGCCACAGCCTTGTTCCAGTCGACCAGAATGGGATTCACGGTCAGATCAGCGCAGAAGCAGGGAATCTTTTTCTCGTAGGCTAACTGCGTGATTTTCATGGTCATGCTGAGTGTTTTGGCAATCGCTTTGACGGCAATCGCCGAGTAGCCCTGCTCAATCCGACGGGCGGCATCCTCCACGGTATGCGCGCTTTCGTCGGCGGCCACCCGCACGCCCAGGTCGCCCACAAAAACTTCGTTATTCTCCTCAAACGGTTCTTCAATGACCGCAATCTGGTCGAACGCACCGATTTTTTTGGCGTGATCCAGAAACCGGAGCAGCGTTTCTTTCTTCTCGTAGCGGCCGTTGGCGTCGAAATAATACGGTATTTTGCCGGTTTTCGTGTACGGCGTTTCGTAGTGCCCGATGGCTTTGTGCAGCGCCGTCAGAAAGGCGATGTCCTTTTCGATCATTTCCGGCTGCGTACCCGCCGACCCGGTTTTCAACTTCATGATGAAATAGCCTTCGTCGGCTGCGGCCTTGATCCGCTCAGGACTGGTGCCGACGCTGAACGACGGAATGCTGGCGACTTTCGCGTGCCGGTACGACAAACCCGGTTTGTAGGCCGCCGGAATCATGTCGTCGAAACGAGCCATGCGGTTTTCCTGCGCGTACAGCAGCCAGGCCGCATTGTCGACGCAGACTAACGCATTGAGCGCGAAGGTTTTCCGCAGGTTCGGATTGCCCGTAATTTTCTTCCCATACGCCAGTACTTCCGGCAAAACCGTATCGAGCAACTCGACCGGCGTTGTGAACGACGTGCCTTTGATGAGTTGCAGCGCCCGTTCGCTCATGGCGTACATCAACGCGTTTCCGGCGCTTTCGGAGTGGGCGGCAAACACGCTCGAATCCGACCATAAAACGCCCTGCGTCGCCAGCCCGATTTTCCGGATGCCCGATTCTGACTCCAGCATCGCCATTGTTTGCCAACTGTCGGTAATAGCGCTGCCTTTGAACCGGTACGGATTCAGGGGTTCGCGCTCAAAGTTGGAGCTGACGTTTTTGATTCTAATCGTCGCCAGCGGTTTTTCAGAAGCCTCCGATTGCAGCGGAAAACCGGTGATTCCGGCGGCTACCAGTGCGCTGGTTCGTTCAACAAATTCCCGGCGGTTCATAATTAGTTTACGGTTTTCAGTATTCAGTTTACGGTTGGCTGACGCATTCTACTCGTACAGTTAATCCATGCGTCAGCAATTGAATACCGTAAACCGTCAACCATTAAGCAGTCATTTTCTCAAAAAGCTGCCGTTGCGCGATCAGCGAAGCAATTTTGTCTGCCGGATTGGTGTGGCATTCGAGCAGCACCCAGCCTTTATAATTCGCTTTGGCGAGCAGATCCAGAAACTGCTGATACGGATACGTCGGATCGTTAAATTCGCGGACGTGGCAGGTGTCGCCCAGACGGTTTTTGACCAGATTGAAGTTGTATTCCAGCCCGTTGCCATTCAAATCCTGCTTGTTGCTGTTCCAGCAAACCGTCGCGTTTTTGTTCGGAGCGTGGTCCATGATGGTTTTGATGTTGGGCAATTCCTGCGTTTCGTTGCCGTGGACTTCCAGCCGGAGCTGTTGCCCGAAATCAGCCGCGTATTTCGCCAACTCATCCAGCGAGCGCCCGATCTGCTCCAGCGTTTTTTCAACCGGCACGTCTTTGTGCAACTGATTGGGTTTCACTTTGACGCCCGAACCGCCTACGTCGGCGCTGAGCCGGATAAACTCTTTCGTTCGCTCGATGGACTTCCGCAGCCGCTCCGGGTCCGGGTAGTCGTATTGCTCATTGGTGCCCAAACCCACCAGTTTAACCGGACTGTCGGCAAACCGTTTCTTAACTTCCTGCCGTTCGGCCGCCGACAGATCGGGCATCACCTTGTGCGCATGTTCCACCCGCAGTTCCGCCCCGGCAATGCCGGCGGTGGTGCAGTTCTGAATCAGCGTCGGAACGTCCCAGTCTTTGCCCCACAGATAGGTGACCATGCCGAGTTTCATCTTCGATTTTTTCCGAAGCGCAGCGGAGGTCGGGCCCGCCAGCAGCGAAGCCCCGGTCAGCAATGATAATTCTTCGAGAAAGGTTTTCCGGTTAATTTTATTCATTTATCAAGAGGTTTAGGAAAGTCATTTTTGAACTTTGAAATCTGCCCCCAACCCCCTGAAGGGGGCTTAAAATTGCAGGATGAGAAGCCCCCTTCAGGGGGTTGGGGGCAAATTTTAAAACCCAATCGAATTACCACCATCGACGGGCAACGAAGCACCGGTGATGTAGCGGGCGGCTTCCGACGACAGGAAAACGGCGGCATGGCCGATGTCTTCCGGTTTACCAAAATGGCCCATCGGCGTCCGGCGCATGGCCCGGTCGCGCCGGTCGGGATCACCGCCCATCGCTTTTTTGCTCATTTCGGTTTCGATGAAGCCCGGCGCAATGGCGTTCACCCGGACGTTGTGAGGTGAAAACTCCGACGCCAGCACCTTCACCATACCTTCGACGCCCGACTTGGAAGCGGCATAAGCCGCCACCCGGTCGATGCCGTAATAGGCCGCCATCGACGAAATCATCAGGATCGAACCGCTTCGTCGGGGCACCATCCGCCGGGCACAGGCCCGAGTCAGTCCAAAAACCGCATTCAGATTGGTCTGAATGATGCGGCTGAATTCTTCGTCCGTGACTTCCAGGGCCGGTTTTTTGAGGTTGATACCGGCGTTGTTAACCAGAATATCAATCGGCCCGATGGCCCGTTCGATCTGTTCGACCAGCGGTTCCAGACCACTCAGGTCGGCCACGTCGTTGGTGAAATAATGGGCGTTTTTGCCCAACTCCGCGACAGCAGCCTGTAGCGGTTCTTCCCGGCGGCCGGTGATGACGACGGTGGCACCGGCCTGCACCATGCAGCGGGCAATGTCAAAACCAATTCCGGTGCCTCCTCCCGTAATCAGGGCGAGTTTGCCGGTTAATGAAAATACAGTCTGATCCAATTGATTCTCTGTTAATTGTACGTTTATACGACTTAAGTTTGACTTATCGTAATTGATAAATATCCACCAATTCCTTGACTTCCTTCAAGCTCCGTTCCGGTTTTTTAAACGGGGCCGGAATGGGCTGCCGGGCAAATTCCTGAAGATACAACACCCAGGCATCGCGCCACCAGATGGCTTCTTTTTGCTGTGTTTCCAGGCGTCCGGCAACATTGGCAAACGTCTCGGAATCAACATCTTTCCGAACCGATGCCCATTGTTTTTGCAGCCAGCCGACCGAATCGGCGCCCGTGTAAAACCGGGTGCATAATTCGTCCCAGAGCGTTCGGCCCGTGCTCAGTTTCTGCGTCCACAAAACGTGATGAAACCAGAGCAGATAGGGGAGTGGGCAGGTGGCCGGATTGTTCCATTGCTGCTGCACCTCGGGGCGGTATTGTGCCAGCGCATTGCTACCTTTGGCCGTACGCTCAAAACCGATTCCGAGCGAGTCGGCGCGGTGGTAATAAACCGCCGTCCAGTCGGGCCGCGAACTCCGGTTTTGCCAGGGCTCCGGCGCAAAATGCACGCCCGTCCAGGGCCGCGACAGCCCCAGCGGGGTGTTGTAATTGACGTAAATTTCCCGCGACTTCAGCAGCAAATCCGTAATGGTTTTGGCCGATGATAGCTCGGTAGTCAGCGTCATCTTAACCCACTCATTCGCAATGGCTTCGGATGATAAGGTATGATCCCAGGCCAGCCGCCCGAAGGCGTACCAGTTTGCCTGCGCCAGCGGATGTCCCGTCCAGTTGCGATCCGAACCGGTGTTGGCAACCCCTGCAATGGCTGTCAGCGGATATTGGTGCAAACTGCCGTCAACGACTTTGGCCACGGTCGAACCTTTTCCCGAAACGTACGTATCTGCATCCAAACACTCCTTGAAAATCGGTGCTTCGTACACCAGATGGGTGGCAAAACCGAGGTATTCCTGCGTGATCTGAAACTCCATTCCCAGCGGAGTTTTGGGCATGGTGCCGAAAATGGGCGAAAACGGTTCGCGGGGCTGAAAATCGATCGGACCGTTTTTCACCTGGACGATGACGTTTTTCGCAAACTGGCCGTCTAACGGGTTAAATTCGTCGTAGGCTGCTTTGAAACGGTCGGCTTTTCCGTCTGCTTTGTACACAAACGCCCGCCAGATAACAATGCCCTTGTGCGGAGCCAGCGCTTTGGCGAGCATGTTGGCGCCGTCGGCGTGATTACGGCCATAATCCTGCGGGCCGGGCTGCCCTTCCGAGTTGGCTTTCACCAGAAAACCGCCAAAATCCGGGATGAATTTGTAAATCTCATTCACTTTATCGGCCCACCATTTATTGACTTCGGGATCGAGCGGATCGGCGGTTTTCAGCCCGCCGATGGTTTTGGGAGCCGGAAAATACACGGACAGATACACCTTGATGCCGTACGACCGAAAGACGTTCGCAAGTGCGGCTACTTTTTGTAAATATTCGGCGGTCAGAAACCGCGAACTCGCGTTGACGTTATTGACAACCGTTCCGTTGATGCCGATAGATGCGTTGGCGCGGGCATAATCCCGGTAGCGTGGATCGATGCGCTCGGGCAGCTCATACCATTTCCAGAGCGATTGACCGGCGTACCCGCGTTCGATGCTGCCGTCGGTATTGTCCCAATGATTCAGCATTCGGTGCTGAATTTTCGGGTTACTGGTTAGCGAGAGCCGGTCGATGGGTTGCAGCGTCTGGAACTGGCGCAGCAGGGCAAACGCGCCGTATAACACACCCGCATCGGTTTTGCCGGTAATCGTAATTGTATTTTGCTGGTTACTAAGCTGGTATCCTTCACTGTTAAGTGACGCAGCCGCGTTAGTGGTCAACGTAATACCGCCGGTTTTGCCGCCCGCGCTGGCGACAATCGGGACGGTTTTCCCCAATAAGCCCTGCAAACCGGTTTGCAATTCTTCGGCGGCCGTTTTCTGAATCGGACTGGTGCTGTTCAGGACGATTAACTGCGTCGAACGGGCGTACGCGGCTCGTTTGGTGGCGTCTTTGATCAGGTCATACTTCAGCCACAATCGATAACCGTCGTCGCGGTCCGGCGTTCCGGCTTTGCAGAGTGTAGTGAGCAATAAGAGAAATATGAGTTTGCTGCTCATTTTATAAAAGTTGTTTCGCAGAGTTGAGCGGAGTTTAAAAGAGTTTAGCGGAGCCTCTGCGAAACTCTTTTAAACTCCGCTTAACTCCGCGAAATAATTTAACCCTCCAACGACCGTACAATCCCCAACTCCAACCCCCGCAGTTCTGCCAGCCCGCGCAAGCGACCAATGGCGGAATAGCCCGGATAGGTTTTCTTGTGCAGGTCGTCGAGCATCTGGTGCCCGTGGTCGGGGCGCATCGGAATGGCCGTGACGCCGACGCCGGTTTGGGCCCGCCGGTTTTGTTCCAGCACAATTTCCCTGATCACTGCGTACATGTCCACGTCGCCCGCCAGGTGGTCGGCTTCGTGAAAATTGAGCGGGTTTTCCTCCCGTTTCGTCGTTCGTAAATGAATGAAATGAATCCGATTGCCAAACCGCCGGACGATGCCGGGCAGGTCGTTGTCCGGACGAATACCGAGCGAGCCCGTGCAAAACGTAATGCCGTTGGCGGTGCTATCGCAAGCGGACATCAGTTCGGCCAGATCGGCTTCCGTGCTGACCACGCGCGGCAGACCCAGCAGCGGTTTTGGTGGATCGTCGGGGTGAATGCACAGGTTAATGCCTACCGATTCGGCTACCGGAGCGACTTCCCGAATGAAATAGTACAGATTATCACGGAGTTGTCGGTCGCGAATGGTGGCGTATTCGTTCAGTAATCCCTGAAAAGTCGACAGCGTAAAGGCTTCTTCCGAACCCGGCAAACCGAGCAAAACCGTGTTGGTCAACGTCGCAATTTCTTCCGGTGTCATTTGGGAAAACTTCCTGCGGGCGGCTTCCCGGACAGCCGGTTCGTAATCGGCTTCGGCGCCGGGACGTTTCAGAATGCAGAGGTCGAAAACCGCAAAATCTTCCCAGACAAACCGCAACGCCAGCGAACCGTCCGGCATTTCGTAATTCAGGTTCGTCCGCGACCAATCGAGCACCGGCATGAAATTGTAGCAAACCGTGGTGATGCCACCTGCCGCCAGATTTCGCAGCGATTCCTTGTAATTTTCAATGTATTGCGCCCGCGTGGGTCGGCCTTTTTTAATGTCCTCATGAACCGGCAGACTTTCGACCACTGCCCAGTGCAGCGGAGAATACCGGCCGTTATCGGCTTCGATGAGCTGTTTCCGTTTTTCAATTTCCGCAATCGCCCAGACGTCGCCGACCGGAATCTGGTGCAAGGCCGTCACGACAGCGTTACAACCCGCCTGGCGGATGTCCATCAGCGAAACCGGATCGTGCGGTCCGAACCAGCGCATGGTTTGTAGCATTCCCATTCTTACTTGTTTAGGCCCCCAACCCCCTGAAGGGGGCTTGTTGATCTGGAATCATAAAGCCCCCTTCAGGGGGTTGGGGGTAAAGTTATTTAAAATACTTTTTAGCAAATTCCAGAAAAACCGGCCAGTCGAGGCTGTCCACATGGCCACCTTCGTGGTTCCGAAACGCCACCTCACCCGAAACCAGGGCCACATCCGGCGCGGGCATTTCCCTGGTGCCAATGCCTTTTTTACCCAGCAACTCATACACCGGGCTGGCGGCCACACAGGCCAGAAACTCGCCGTGCGGATCGGCCCACTGGTCTTTGGTGCCACCGGTGATGAAAACCGGGCGGGGCGCCAGCAACGCAATCAGTTCATGGGCATCCACCGGCATGTCCTGCCAATGACCGCCGTATTTCAGGAAATTACCCGCCATCCAGTGGTACAAGCCCGAACCGGCTACATTATCGGGTGTTTCGCCGAAATTACGTTTTTCGAGCGATGCGCCCATTGACCCCGAGCAACTCGCAAACACGATGGCCCAGCGCGGGTCCAGCGCCCCGGCCAGCAGAGCGGTTTTGCCCCAGCGCGAATGCCCCTGAATTCCAATCTGTTTGGCGTTGATCGCTTTGTTAGTTTCGAGGTAATCGAGCGCGCGGCTGAGGCCCCAGCTCCAGGCCGACAGAACACCCCAGTCGTCGGGTTTGCGGTCGTTGCCTTCGTTCATTAGGCCAATAATTCCGGCGTGTAAACCGCCCCCGTTGTCCATCTGAATGGCGCCGGTGTTGAAAAGTGCCACCGCCCAGCCGGTTTCGATGATTTTCCGAATGGTGGCCGTCGGGGTTGGAAAAGCGCCCCAGACAATTACCATCAGCGGCACCGGGCCTGTCGCTTTGGCCGGGGTATAGAGCGTCAGTTCGACGCGAGGTGTGGCACTTGGGAATTTCGAATTGTCGATGCGGCCAGTAACCAGTTTTTTGTTGGCTTGCCCGCCCAGGGCAGTGTCCGGACTGGCGACCTCAAACGTGACTTTGGGCGTGTCCCGGGGCGTTTTGCCGTAAATCTCGGTTTCGTAATCGCGCAGAATTTCGGGTCGGCGCTGTTTCCACCACACGCTGGCGGTTTTGACCGGTTTTCCATTTTTCAGCACCAACGGGTCCGGCAGCGTGTATCGGCTGGCGTTTGTTTCGTCGTAGTTCGTCCAGTTGCCCCAGCCCGACCGTACGTGCGTATTGCCCGCTTCATCGTACCAGTTGGTCGAACCTTCGCGCTGCTTCAGGTGCTGGGGCCGTTTCGGATCATCAGAGGCTGGGGGCAAGGACGGCGTTTTGATTTGCAGCGTCGCCATTGTTTTCTCCCAGTCTTCCTGCGAAGCCGCCCGCATTTTATCCATGTAGGCCTTGCGTTCGTCCGGCGTCATTTTCGAAAAATCCGGACTTTGGGCGTTCGCGGTTTTTGCTGATAGAATTGTGAGCAGCAAAATCGTTGCTATCTTACATACTCCCCACCCCCTAAAGGGGGCTTTTTCATCCGGATTCGAAGCCCTCTTCAGGGAATGGGGGGCACAAGCGACTTTCAGTTTTTTCATCGCTTATACAAAGAAAGGCACATCTTTCGGCGCGTATTTTTTCATCCCTTCTTCGTTGATTTCGACGCCGATACCCGGTTTTTCGGACAGCGGAATAAAACCGTCTTTAACCATCGGCCCGTCGAACGTGACAATTTCCTTGAACATCGGGTCTTCATGGAAATAAATCTGCCATTCCAAAATCATGAAGTTCGGCACCGACGCGCAAACGTGGCTGGACGCCATCGCGCCCAGGTACGACGCCACCATGTGGGGTGCAAACGGCACGTAATAGAGATTGGCGAGGTTGGCAATGCGCTGGCCTTCACCCAGCCCACCGGCTTTTTGCAAATCCGGCATGATGATATCCACCGCGCCAATTTCGAGCATCCGACGGAACCCGTAGGCCAGGTAATGGTTTTCGCCCGCACAAATCGGCGTGCTGGTCGATTCGGAAATGAGCTTGTACGCTTCGACGTTTTCGGCCGGAATCGGCTCTTCCAGGAACATCAGGTTGAGCGGTTCCATCATTTTGGCGACTCGTTTGCCGGTGGTCATGTCGTACCGGCCGTGCATATCGACGCAGATATCGACTTTCGGTCCCACGGCTTTCCGAACGGAAGCAATCTGGTTGTACATCCGTTCCAGTTCGCCGGGGCTGGCCGTCCAGTTGTAGCGGTCGTATTTATTCGGATCGTTCCATTCGTCGATGTCGTATTTCACGGCATTGAAGCCCATCTGGACGGCTTCGGTGGCACTTTTGGCAAAATGGTCGTTGCTTTTGTCCGTGTCGCGGTAAGTGCCGGTGTCGCAGTAAACCCGGATTCGATCACGGTATTTTCCGCCCAGCAACTGGTACACCGGCAGACCGAGCGCCTTGCCAACGAGATCCCACAGCCCGGCTTCGACGGCCGACAGGACGGCGATGTACATCCCAGCCTGCGCACCTTCAAAGAAGCCGGATTTCCGAATGTCTTCGAACAACCGATTGACGTTCAGCGGGCTTTTGCCCTTGATCCGCTGGGCCATCATTTTCACCAGGTGGTACGTGCCGGGTGTGGCATCGACGGCTTCTCCGCAGCCCCAGATGCCCTGGTTGGTATGAATCTTGACGAATAAACTATGGCCGTTGCGGATGTAACCGCATTTAATATCGGTGATTTTCAGGTCGGAAGGGGCCGACGATAGCGGAGCCCGTTCGACGGCGGTTTCCAGGGGGGCGCCGAAACTGGAGGTCGCGGCAAAGACGCTGGCAATGGCGCTTTTGGTCAGGAAAGATCTTCTGGAAGTCATGGGTTTGTGGAGTTTGTGGGGAGGTTGTTTCGCGGAGCTGAGCGGAGTTTAAAAGAGTTTAGCAGAGAAAATTAATTAACTCCGCTTAACTCCTTTTAAACTCCGCTCAGCTCCGCGAAATAACTCCTTACCAGGTTCGGGTTTTCAAATAATCCTGAATTTGTTCTTTCGGAACCGGCAGTTCGTTCAGGTGGGCGTTGAGCCACTGCGAGAAATCTTTTTCGATTTCGTCTGACCAGCGGTTGTCGATCTGGCCGGGCGTGTATTTCTGCTCACGAAGCCGCAAGTGCCCGAACATATCCCGTAACCGCACGATTTCGGAGGTTTTGACCACTTTCTCGACCAGGTGGGGCGGAATGAACGTCACCGCGCCGTCGCGGCCCAGCACTACGTCGCCGGGTATCACCATTACTTTGCCAATCCGCGTCGGGCGGTTGATGCCGACCAGGGTGGTATTCAGCTCGCCGTCGGGATTGTTGAGGTGATGGGAAGGGTGGTAACTGCGAAAGAACGAGGTAAAACCGCCAATTTCCTTCAAACCGGCGATGTCGCGAACGGCCCCTTCGTACACAATCCCGTTACCGGTTTTGGCGTAAATCGAGTTGCCGAGGTTGTCGCCGATGGTCGGGCCATCTTCGTGCATCCCAAACTGATCGACCACATACACGTCACCTTTCGTCAGCATATCGATGGGCCAGGCGTTCTGCGATTTCACGCGTCCGTCTTTTTCGTGCCCTTTCTTATCAGTCACCCGGTGCACATCGGGACGCCCGGGCATAAACGTTGCCGTGAGTGCCCGGCCCACCAGCACGCTGTCGGGGTTGATGGTTTGCCAGCCTTCGGCGTACTGGTATTTGTAATTCGAGCCTTTCATCGTGGCCCAGGCTTCTTCGTGGGTCACCAGTTTCATGCGTTTCAGCAAGGCGTCCGGCACTTTGGGTCGCCCATCGGGGAAGCGTTCCCCCTTCCATTCGGGGGTCAGAAAAATCAATTCTTCGCGGGAAATCTGCTGCCCGAACGACACTGTCGCCCGGCCGAGCAGAAAAACCGCCACGGCTGGTAAAATGATCCATTTCATCATAGTAATCAGGAACCAGAAAAAGATTGAGGATTGAAACGGAAGAAGGAAAATTCGGGAGATATCTACCCGTTTGATTGTGGAGTCAATGTCCGGGTACTATAAAGAAGCGATAGAATTGTCTAATCGGTGTCCACTTTGTTCGCTTGCGGACAAAAATTGTCCGGCATCGTACACTTTAAAAATATACAAAAAAGTTGGTAGCTGATAATCAGTTACTTAACGTATTGGCAATTTGTTGGCACAGCAATTGGCATATAGTAATCAGAACAGTAACAACAACAGAAAGAACAACAACAACAAATACGAACAACCATGAAAGCATTATTTGGTACCCTGATCATCGCTGCGCTGCTGAGCGCCAACACCGCAACGGCCACCCCGAACACTCCCAAAAACCGTTCGTTCGAGACCAACACCTTTATTACGAACCAGAACAAAATCTGGGTGGCCGTTGAAAAGTCATCCTCCGTCCCCGTCACGGTTTCGCTGCGTAACAGCGACAATGAAGTGGTTTTCAAACGCTTTATTGGCAAGAGTGAAAGCAAATTTGCCGCCAAGCTGGACGTGAGCGATCTGCCGGAAGGCCAATATGAACTGGAATTTACGTCATCAGAGGGTAGTATTAAAAAAACAGTTAGCATCAGCAAACCGGTGGTAATTGAAACGACCCGAATGATTTCAATGAAATAAAAGATTCTGTAGGATTAGTTTAGGTTAAGAAAGCGCAGGAAAGCTACTTCCGATTCGGAGGTAGCTTTTTTTTGGTATACCGAAAACCGGAAACCGTATACCGAAAAACTGTTAAGTTTGTAAATGGAACAGCCGCGCACCATCTACACGCCTGCTTTTTTTCTTCTTTGCCTGAGCGCATTTCTTTTTTACGCCAGTTTCAACATGCTGATTCCCGAATTGCCCGGTTATTTAACAAGCCTGGGTGGAGCGGAATATAAAGGGTACATCATCAGTTTATTTACCATAACCGCCGGATTATCAAGGCCTTTCAGCGGCCGCTTGACCGACTCGATCGGGCGCGTGCCGGTGATGGCCTTTGGGTCGCTGGTTTGTTTTGTCTGCGGTTTTTTATATCCGCTTGTGCCGCTGGCGGTAGCGCACGGCGTAGCGGCTTTGTTGTTATTGCGATTGGTACACGGTTTTTCGACCGGTTTTAAACCCACCGGGACCTCGGCTTACGTCGCCGACATTGTTCCCGACGAACGGCGGGGCGAAGCGATGGGCGTTTTGGGATTGAGCGGCAGCATCGGCATGGCGTTCGGGCCGGCCATCGGGAGTTGGTTAACAGCGGCCTTTGGCTTGAATCCCTTATTCTATACGTCGTCGGCGCTGGCGTTGTTATCCATCATTATTTTATTGAATATGAAAGAAACGCTCCTCAAACGGGTGCCGTTTCGCTGGAAATTATTGCGGATTTCGCGTCGCGATGTGTTCGAACCGACGGTTATATCGCCGTCGCTGGTAACATTTCTTAACTCGTTCAGTTTCGGGGCGGTTATTACGCTGACACCCGATTTCAGTGAAGCCCTGAATGTGGGCAATAAAGGCTTGTTTTTTACGGTTTTCACCATTTCCTCGCTGGCCATCCGGTTTCTGGCGGGCAAAGTGTCCGATCAATACGGCCGTCGACCGGTTTTGCGAATTGCGTCACTGCTTATTACCGCAGCGATGGTGTTGATGGCTTTCAGTACGTCAGTGGCCTCCTTTCTGCTGGCCGGAGTTGTATTCGGAATTTCGACGGGAATGTATTCGCCGACGGCTCAGGCCTGGACGGTGGATCTGAGTCATTCCGGAAATCGCGGGCGCGCATTGGCAACGATGTATATCGCGATGGAAGCCGGTATTGGCCTGAGCGCTTTCCTTTCGGCTACGCTATATGACAATAAAACGGAGCGGTTTCCGCTGGCTTTCCTGGTCACGGCGGCTTTTTCATTGATTTCTTTTCTTTATCTCCTGACAGGTCAGAAAAAAAAGAAGGCAACTGTTTTTTTTGAAAAGTAGAATTAAGGTATCGTTTTTAGATCGGTAACATAAAGCGGGTTAACCTAAAATGAGGTCCGCTGGAAGATCGTATAAAAAATTTAGCGGGATGAGTAACTGGTTTTGTAGTTGGTCTTTTGTTACTAATTTGTGGGGTGTGGAATAGAACGAATGAGTAGAAATACAAAAAGTGCATACTTCGTTACAACGCTAGTGGAATAACGTATACAAAACTTTATTAAAACCTGTGCAAAATGTAAATCGAATGGAAACGAATAATATTCTGTATAATGGCGTGAAATTGAAATAGTTAATAAAATTTTATCTAAAATAATTTCAGATAAAAAACTTGGAAAAATATAAAAAACGTTGAATATTTTCTCGAATTAACAAAAAAATGACATACCCATTTGTATAATTTCAGATAGAAAATTGATACTTTTGTTGTAGGCTTCGCGAAAAGTCTTCCGAAATTTTATTCTACCAAAACGTTTCAATTTGAAATTTTCGTTTTCTTTACACAAAAAACCAGTTTCAATTTAACCCTACAGTTAGTCTAATGAAAACACAATCTCCAACTCCAGCACCAGCTAAAGCAGCAGCTCCCAAGAAGAAGTCGAGCGGTCTGAATCCGGTGTTTGTCATTCCCATTTTGTTTGCCATCGCAGTTTGCACGTACATGTTCGTGTTTGGCGATGCTAGTCACTTTCAGGGTGGAAATAACGAAAACCTTCCGGTCGACGGCGATTATTTTGGGATCATTTACAAAGGAGGTCCAATCGTACCCCTGCTGTTTACCTGTTTCTTAATTGTGCTGGTTTTCTCAATTGAGCGTTTTATTACGATCGGCCGTGCCAATGGTTCCGGTTCAATCGACGAGTTTGTTCGGAAAGTAAAAGGTATGCTCGACCGCAATGAAGTAGACGCAGCCATCAAAGAGTGCGACCGTCAGAAAGGTTCAGTTGGTAACGTTGTAAAAACCGCTCTGTTGAAATATCAGCAACTGAGAACGGATGCCGAACTGACGAAAGAGCAGAAACTGGTAGCCCTGCAAAAAGAAGTAGAAGAAGCAACAACGCTCGAGTTGCCGATGTTGGAGAAAAACCTGACCATCATTGCTACGCTGGCTTCGGTATCAACGCTGGTTGCGCTGTTGGGTACGGTATTGGGTATGATCCGTGCATTTAGCGAATTGGGATCGACGGGTCAACCGGATACGGCTGCTTTGTCAACGGGTATCTCTGAGGCCCTTGTAAACACGGCTTTGGGTATCGGTACGGCCGCTATCGCGACGATCATGTACAGCTATTTTACGAGCCGCATTGATGAGCTGACCTACAACATCGACGAAATCGGGTTGAGCATTCAGCAAAACTTTGCTGCACACAATTAATAAGTGGTTAGTAACGTTTTTACATCACAAAAAGATTAAACTATGCCTATCGTTAAGCCCAAACGGTCGCGACCTCACATGGACATGACGGCGATGTGTGATGTAGCATTCCTTCTACTGACCTTCTTTATTTTGACGGCTCAGATCAGAGTACAGGAGGCTGCTGAAATCAATCCGCCGACCTCGATCTCCGGTATAAAAGTTCCTGATACCGATATCATGACCATTAGTTTGGATAAATCCGGACAGGTGTTTTTCGGTATCGATGGTCAACCAAACCGGGTGGCCATGCTCGAAAACATTGGTGAAGTATACGGCATTTCTTTCTCCGATCGCGAAAAGAAAGCCTTCTCACTGCTGCCAAACTTCGGAATACCGATCAACCAGTTGAAATCCTATTTGTCGCTGAAACCGGATCAACAGGGTCAGGTTAAACAACCGGGAATTCCGGTGGATTCAACGGCCAATCTGCAAACCAACCAGTTGTCGCAGTGGGTTTTCAATGCCCGTAAAGCGAACAATAAACTGCGTATTGCTGTCAAAGGCGATAACCTGGCGAAATTCCCGAACTTCAAGAACGTATTGAGTTCATTGCAATCGCAGAACATCAACAAGTTCAACCTGATTACAGGTACCGAAGCTCCACCCGCCGGATGGACAAATGATTAATTAAGGTTAAACCACAAACTCACGCGATTCATCGCCTTAACATTGTAAAAAGATGGCAGATATCGACACCGGTGGGGGTGGGGGTAAGCATAAAGGTGGGAAAGTCCGAAGTAAAAAAGGATCTACACGGGTCGATATGACCCCGATGGTGGACCTGGGCTTTCTTCTCATTACG
Source organism: Larkinella terrae (assembly GCF_009668025.1). GTDB lineage: Bacteria > Bacteroidota > Bacteroidia > Cytophagales > Spirosomataceae > Larkinella > Larkinella terrae. The sequence continues at coordinate 87,848 of NZ_WJXZ01000002.1, forward strand.
TTTTTCATTCTTGCTTCCACCTTAAGTAAACCGTCTTCGATGACACTGAACGTGCCGGACAAGACCGAAAAAGTAGAGACGGAGCCTATTAAGGCCTCGAAGGTAATGACAATTTTCCTGGGGAAAGACAACCAGATTTATTACATTTTCGGAAAAGCCGCCAACGAAAATCCGGAGTTAAAAACGGTTCAGTTTGGCCCCGAAATCCGGAATGCAATTCAGGAAAATAAGCGCAAAATCGGAGAGAAGGATTTTGTTGTGGTTATCAAACCGACCAAAGAATCTACCTACAAAAATCTGGTAGATATGCTGGACGAGATGGCTATTACAAAGACAAAACGCTACGCATTAGTGGATCAGATGACTCCGGATGAGAACAAGCTGATTGATCCTAAAATGAAGTAATGAACGGCTAAAAGCCAATTCAATGAATTAATCGCCATGGCAGAAGTAACGACTAATACCGGGACACTTGATGATATAGTGTTCGCAAATCGTAACAAGGCGTATGGTGCGTATGCATTACGGAAAGACTATTCCAGAACAGTTTACCGGGCCCTGATTATCGGGTCGGTACTTTTCCTTCTGGCAATGGCGACTCCTTCGATTATCTCTGTTTTGGCTCCAAAAGAAGACGAACAGGCGATGGTTGAAGTGGACCTGATGAAGTTACCACCTCCGCCGATTGACCCGAATGAACCGCCACCGCCACCGCCACCACCGGTTGAGTTGCCGAAGGTAAACACGGTGAAATTCCTACCGCCGGAAGTAAAACCGGATGAGGAAGTTCCCGAGGAAACCCCTCCGCCAACCGTTGAGGAATTGAAGGAAGCTGTTGCGGCTGAAAAAACGCAGGAAGGAGACCCGAACGCCGAAGAGGTAATTGTGGCTCCCGAAGAAACGGCTGGTCCGACGAAAGTAGAAGCTGCCGTTGAGGCCGCTCCAAAAGAAGATCAGATTTTTACCGTTGTTGAACAAAACCCGGAATTTCCGGGAGGTATGGCGGCTCTTGGCCAGTTTTTGGGCAAGAACATCCGGTACCCACCCGCAGCCTCCCGGGCCAACGTATCAGGCCGGGTGTTCGTAAGTTTCGTTGTTAATACCGATGGCAGTATTCAGGACGTTTCGGTTCTGAAAGGTCTGGGCTTCGGTACGGACGAAGAAGCGATGCGGGTTGTGAAATCCATGCCGAAATGGCGGCCCGGTAAACAGTCCGGTCGTCCGGTACGGGTTAAATACAACTTGCCCATCAACTTCCAGTTGGAGTAAGTTTGGAGTACGATTGCGAATGAAAGAAAAACCATCTGCAGACCTATTCAGCGTATCTATTAGCGTTCTGATGGGATTATTATACCTGGGAGGGGGCATCTACCTGATTGCCTCCTCTCAGTCTTTTGGACTCCTGCCCACGGGAACTTTCCGATATTTGTTAGCTGGATTGCTGATCATTTATGGATTATTCAGAGCATACCGGGGTGTAGAACGATTGCTTTAGTTATGAACAACCTGATAAAGATTGGAATTGGGATTGGGTTGATCAGTCTGGCGGCCTGTTCCTCCAGCCCTCCGCCCGATAATCCAACGCACGGGAAGATCAATATAACGGCCGATGAATCGCTGGAGCCGATGGTCGAGTCCATCTATAAGGCTTATGAAGGGGTTTATCCGAATGCCAAATTCAATGTAGTTTATAAACCTGAACAGGAAGCGATCACAACGATGCTCCGGGACAGTGCGCGGCTGGTGTTTTCGACGCGGGAATTGAATGACAACGAAAAGTCGGTTTTTGCCAAAAACAAGATCAAATATAAATCGGAGTTCATTGCCACCGATGGAATTGCGCTGATTGTGGGGAGGGAAAACCCGGACAGCCTGATTACAATGGCGGAGCTAAACGATATATTTCAGGGGCGGATTAAAAACTGGGAGCAGCTGAAACGAGGAAGCCAGAAAGGCCCGATTGTGCTGGTTTTCGACAATAATAACTCCAGTAACCTAAATTTTGCATTGAAGCAATTCAAAGTCAGTGACTTAAGCCGGATTAAAATTTTTACGGTAAAATCAAACAAACAGGTCATTGAATATGTTCGTAAGAATCCAACGGCACTAGGTTTTATCGGGGTCAATTGGATTAGCGACGGCGATTCACCGTTAGCTGCCGAGTTATCGAAAAACCTGCGGGTGATGGGAGTGTCTGAAGATGCCAGCCCTGATTCCATTGATGATTTTTTTCAACCATTTCAAAAGAATTTAGGTTTAAAGATATATCCCCTGCGCCGTAACGTTTACGTAATAAGTCGCGAAGCCCACTCGGGTTTAGGAAGCGGTCTCATTAATTACATTATTCGGGATGTTGGCGGACTTTTGATCGAGAAAAGTGGTCTTTGGCCCACAAAACCGTATAATCGGGAGGTATTTTTGGAAAAGAAGTTGAATTAATTTCTGTTTCCAATGCAATTTTATAGTTTTGTATTTTGTTTTTTCATATAGTAAACTTTTTTTTCACCCATTTCTCAACCTGAAATTGGCATGAATTTCCAAAAGAAAGCTCTGTTGACAGTGGTAGCCGCCGGTTTGTTTGGCTCATTGCAAGCGGTTGCCCAAGACGCACAATCGGGAGTGAAGGATCTGGAAGCAGGCCGTTATAACAAGGCTATCCAAACGTTTCAAAGTTTGGCCACCAGTGCTCCTTCTGCCGACAACTATTTCTATCTGGGCTATGCCCAGTTGAAATCCGGTAATCCGGACGCTGCCAAACAAGCGTTTGAAAAAGGCGCGGCTGCTGATCCTAAAAGCCAGCTCAATAACGTTGGATTGGGTGCGGTGGCATTGGCCAAAAAAGATCGCGCTACTGCGAAGACTTTAATTGATAACGCTTTAAAGGAAACCAAAAATAAGAATATTGACGTGCTGCTGCGCGCTGGTGAAGCGTACACCATGTTCCGTAAACCCGAAGAAGGATTGAACGATCCGGCGGAAGCGATCCGGATCCTGACGATTGCTGACGAACGGGATAAGAAAAACGAGAATGCCGAAATCGAAATGGCGTTGGGTGATGCCTATACGCTGAAAAACGATGGGGGTAATGCGGTTTCGAAATACGAAAACGCGCTGTCAATTCGGCCGAACGATGCCGAAGCCAAATACAAAATTGGAAACACGTTCCTGCGCGCCAAGAACTATGCCGAAGCGCAGAAATTTTATGCCGAAGCGATTGCCGCTGACCCTGAATTTGCGCCAACGTACGAAGACTTAGCGGAAGCGTACTTCGGTTCGAGAGCGTACAAGAATGCGTCAAAAAACATGGACTTGTACATCCAGAAAAGCCAGACGACGAACATTGACAAACTGTTACGTTCAGCTCAGTTTGACTTCCTGGCGGGCGATTTCAACAAATCCATCCAGAAGCTGGATCAACTGGAAGGCAAAGTAAAAAACCCGGTTATTCAACGGATTCGCGGCTGGGCTTTATCAGGTCTCGGTAAATACGATGAAGCCATTCAGGCACTGGAGAATTTTATTAAAGCCGCCCCGGATAAAGTGATCTACGACGATTATAAATACCTGGGCCGTGCGTATTCGCAGAAAGGTACACCGGAAGGTGATTCCTTAGCGATTATGAATCTGGAAAAAGCCGCACCTCAGGATACGACGGAGAACCTGTATCGTGAAATTGGTAAAACGCTGTATACGGCCAAGCGTTACGATAGAGCTGCTACTGCTTACAAGAAAGCCATTGCGGTGGACACGGCAAAAGCTACGACCAACGATTATTTCCAATTGGGTATGTCGAATTACCTGCTGGGAAGTAGAGTAGGTCGCGATAGTACCATGATGATGGGTGGTGATACGGCCGCGATTCGTCAGGCAAAAGAAAAATTCTACGCAGCTGCTGACTCGGCTTTCCTGAAAGTAAACAAGGTAAGTCCCGACTGGTCGCCCGGTTATTACTTCCGCGCTTCGGCTAACTACTTTAGCGACACGAAAGGTGCCATGACGACGGGTGAGCCAGTTCCCATGTACGAAAAATACCTGGAAGTTTCGGATAAGGAAATTGCAGCTGACGCGGCTAAAAAAGAAGCAAATAAACGATATATGATGACGGCTTATAAATTTTTGTCCTCGTATTATGCGAACAAGAATGATGCCGTGAAGTCAAAAGAATATTTGACGAAAGCCGCCGAGTTGGATCCAACGGATAAAGACGTACAGAATGCGCTGAATCCGCCAGCACCGCAACCCGCTGCGAAACCGGCCGCCAAACCGGCTGCTAAAAAACAGGCTGGTAAGGCTACTAAATAACCGCTATTTTAAAGCTGATTTGCAGAAAGAGGAACCCTTCAACCGGTTCCTCTTTCTGTTGTCAGACACCTATTGATAAATACTTCCCCTGAAAAATGCTGTTTTCCTGACAACAATTGTATTTTTGTGCGCGAACCTGCGTGTATCTTGAAACATTCTATGCTCAATCTTGTACTATTTGGCCCGCCGGGTGCCGGAAAAGGCACACAAAGTGAAAAACTGATTGCCCAATATCAATTGGTGCATTTATCGACCGGCGACCTGCTGCGCTCCGAAATCCGGGAAGGGACAGAACTTGGTCTGCGGGCCAGGATGCTGATGGATCAGGGTATTTTGGTGCCGGATGAGGTCGTTATTGGCATGATTGAAAATAAACTAAAAGAAAATCAATCAGCCGCTGGCTTCATTTTTGATGGTTTTCCAAGGACGGTGCCGCAGGCCCAGGCGCTTGATGAGCTTCTGGCGCATTACAACACCGAAATTAAGGTGATGGTTGCGCTGGTGGTCGATGAGGACGAGTTGACGAAACGACTGCTGATCCGTGGTCAGTCATCAGGCCGTCCCGATGATCAGAATGAAGAATTGATCCATCGCAGGATAAAAGAGTACAATGATAAAACGGCACCTGTTGCCAGTTACTACGAGTCGCAAGGGAAATTCAAAGCCATTGGCGGAATCGGAAATATTGAAGAAATATTCCAGGCCATTTGTGAGAAAATTGAAACCGCCACTGCGAACGTTCGCCAGTAAATACAAGCAACAGGGCCAGGCAGTAGCATGGCTTCATCAAATTTTATAGATTACGTAAAAATAAACATTCGATCGGGTGCAGGGGGTGCCGGTTCCATGCATTTTCGGCGGGAAAAACACGTCGATAAAGGTGGACCCGACGGGGGCGATGGCGGCCGTGGAGGCCACATCATTCTGAAGGGAAGCTCGCAACTCTGGACCTTATTGCATTTAAAATACCAGAAGCACATCAAGGCCAAACCCGGTAACGCGGGTGAAGGCGGCCGAAGAACCGGTGCGGAAGGGGATGATGTCATCATTGAAGTTCCGCTGGGGACCATTGCCCGTCTTGCCGAAACCGGTGAGCAAATGGCCGAGATCACGGAAGATGGACAGAAGATTATTCTGTTACACGGTGGGCGGGGCGGTTTAGGAAATACGCATTTTAAGTCGTCCACCAAACAGGCGCCGGATTATGCCCAACCGGGTGAAGCCGGGCAGGAAGAGTGGGTTATTCTGGAATTGAAATTACTGGCTGACGTGGGCCTGGTGGGCTTTCCGAACGCCGGGAAATCGACCTTGCTATCGGTTTTGTCGGCTGCTAAGCCCGAAATCGCTGATTACCCTTTTACGACGCTGGTTCCCCAGTTAGGCGTTGTGGCATACCGGGACTATAAGTCGTTTGTCATGGCTGACATTCCGGGAATTATTGAAGGGGCGTCGCAGGGAAAAGGATTGGGCCTGCGCTTTCTGCGGCACATCGAACGGAACTCAATTTTATTATTTCTGGTACCGGCCACCAGCGAAGACTGTGGTGCCGAATATGAAACGTTGTTGAATGAACTGCGGGAGTATAAGCCCGAATTGCTTGACAAGCAGCGATTATTGGCGATTTCTAAGATAGATTTAATTACGGAAACAGACTATAAAGAGATTCGCAAACGTTTACCGGCTGACGTACCTACGGTATTTCTCTCAGCCATTCTTCAGCAAGGCCTGACGGAACTGAAGGATAAAATCTGGGAAGCGTTGAACCGACCTGAAAACGAAGTGTAACCAATCCACCAGCGACCATCGCGACGATGCTCAGCTATGAAGAAAATTCGACTCTCTACAACGTTATTACCTTTCTTTTTATTTCTGCTTCCTGCGTTGACTCTGGCGCAGATCCAAATTACATTCCCAAAATCGCGGATGGTTTTTCAGAGAAATGGCGGCAACGAAGCTAGTCTTTGGATTGGCGGCTATTATTCTCTGCCTTTTACCCGGATTCAGGTACGGGCGGAACCGATGGATGGCGGAACTCTGGTTGACTGGACAACCATTCAGGAAAACCCGAAAGGTGGAGCTTTTGCGGGGTCTGTAACCGTGAAAGGTGGATGGTATCGTTTGAAAGTTCGCGGTTTACAGGGCGAACAATACATTGAAGGGGGCGGGGTTGAACGCATTGGCGTGGGCGAAGTATTCATAATCGCCGGGCAGTCAAATGCCCAGGGGTTTGAGAATTACGGCGGACCTGCAGCGAGTAACGACCGGGTCAGTTGTATCAACTTCGGATCCAATACCGATCAATCGCCTTTTGATCCGAATTTTCCGGAATTTTCGCATTTAGACGCCGGAAACCGGGTTTTCCCCCGAGGGTATTCCTCCTGGTGCTGGGGACGACTCGGTGATAAACTCGTCGCGCGGCTGGGCGTACCGGTTTTGTTCTTTAATGCGGGCTGGCAGGGATCATCGTCGAAAAACTGGCGCGAAAGCGCGGATGGTATCCAGACTACCGAAGAATATACCAATACCGCCAAATATCCCGTAGGGCAACCCTATGGAAACCTCCGGACCGCCTTGAATTACTACGTTCAGACTCTGGGGATCAGGGCGATATTATGGCACCAGGGCGAAGCTGACAATCAGTTCAATCGCTCGACTGATGATTATGCTGCCAATGTAACCAAAGTCATTCAGCGCAGTCGTGAGCACAGCGGAAAGGACATTTCCTGGGTAGTTTGTCGGGCATCGTATTTCGATGCCGGGGGGAGTAAAGGAAGCATTATTGCGGGACAGAATAAAGTTATTCAAACCGCTGGCAATGTTTTTCCCGGCCCGAACACCGACGGTATTCAAATACCGCGCGGGGGTTCGGGCAATCCCGATAATGATGGCGTTCACTTTTTCGGCAATGGATTGGTGCAACTCGCCGACGCCTGGGATGCGAATTTGAACGACAATTTTTTTCAGAACTCCAAACCCCAGTCGCCAACGCCCGGAGCAACCATTACCGTAACCTGCGGGGGCAATAATAATCTGTCACTCAAAGTTGACGGTGGATTTAATTCCATTACCTGGGATTCCGGGGGCAATGGACAGTCTATTACTGTCGGCGGTGGGCGGTATATGGCCACCGCAAAAGACGGGCTGGGCAATACCATTTTCACCGCACCTTTCCAGGTACCAAACCGGCCGGTTATTTCGACCAGCGGCCCAACTACTTTTTGCGAAGGAGGTAACTTGACGCTGACTTCTTCGTATGACAATACGGCCTGGAGCAACAACGCCAATGGGAAGAATATTACGGTTTCGACGGGGGGGACTTACCGGGCGGTTTATCGCGATGTAAGCAATTGCGAGTTTACATCTGATGAAGTGGCCGTCAAGGTCAATCCGTTACCGGCTCCGCCAACTGCCCGGAACCTGGGTGAAGCCCGGTTCTGCGACCGGCTTTCCACGACGCTTGAATCCACCGATGCCCTGATTTACAACTGGAGTACCGGCGAAAAATCGAAGCAGATCGTTATCCAGAAAGGGGGCACTTATTCCCTGACCGTTACCGACCAAAACGGCTGTACATCCCGCGAATCCAACCAGATTCCGATTATCGTCGACCCATTACCGAGTCGCCCCACCGTCACGGCCGGTGGCCCAACTACGTTCTGCGCCGACCAAAACGTAACGCTGACGTCAACCGCCGAAGCAGGATACGTCTGGGATGGCGTAGCAAATCAGACGGGACGGAGTGTGACAATCAATCTGGCGGGTAATTACGCGGTCAGAACCCGCAACATCTACGGTTGCCTTTCCGACCCTTCCAATGCCATTCTGATCCGGGTAAATCCGCTGCCGGCTCCGCCGACGCTGACGGCCAGTGGCGCAACGACGTTCTGCGATGGCGAACGGGTAACCCTGACGGCGAGTGGTAATCTGAAAGCCTTCTGGAACGTCGGGGATTCGACGCAAAGTATTGTTGCCACCCGATCCAATACGTATACCGCCCGGGTGCGCGACGCCAACGGCTGTTTTTCACCCGCATCGGCCGGGCTTAAAGTGGATGTAAAACCGGTGCCAACCATTCCCACCGTTCAGCAGATCGGTACGTATACCCTTGAAGCGGCAGGCACCCGGCAGGGCGATTATTACCGCTGGGAACGGGATAATGCCGTGGTTGAACCCCGAACCTCCATCATTAAAGCGAATCAGACGGGATCATACCGGGCGCGGGCCTTCCTGGCTTATGATAACGGGCTCGTGTGTGCATCCGATTTCTCAGCCCCGATTGCCTTTACGCTCATTATCGATAACGATGGCTTGAGCGTTTACCCGAATCCCAGTCCAAATAAAGAAGTGACCATCGAAACGCTGGAAGATATTACCGATGCCACCGTTATCTTAACCACTTTAAGTGGCCAGGTATTATGGCGGTCCAATGTGACGACATTTAACGAACGAAAAAGGTGGAATTTTTCGACGGTTCCGTCGGGGCATTATATCCTGACCGTTCGGTCAGCTACTTTTAAGGTGTCGAAACGTCTGTTAATTGGTTTATAAGGAGTTACTCTCAGAAACTGCCCCCCGGACTACGTTTCGGGGGGCAGTTTTGTTTTCCCGGAAAAAAAACCGAATCTTTGTTAGTTAAACAGCGATAGAATCCCTTTGACAGTCGCTGTTTTGCAAGTTACAAACGCCACAAGAATCAGATATCCAGCGATTAAGAGAGAGTTTGAATTGAGAACGATTACTTGTTAACGAATGAAATCCACCGTAATTACCCGACTGCTTGGCACGGCGGGGCTTTTTCTTTTCTGGTATTCTGCGATTGCTCAACTAAAAATAACGTATCCTTCGAGTCGGGCGGTTTTTCAGCGCGATCAGAGTGATAACAGTACCATTTTTATCTCCGGAACGTACTCACAGCCCATCACGAAGGTCGAAGCCCGTCTGGTAAAAATGAACGATGGGCAGGGCATCGACACCGACTGGCAAACCATTCAGACCAATCCGCAGGGCGGTATTTTTCAGGGTCCTTTGAAAGGTCGGGGCGGTTGGTACCGGCTGGAAGCCCGGGCCTGGCAGGGAAATACCCTCGTCGGGCAGGACAATGTGGTCAAGATCGGAATCGGTGAAGTTTTTATCATTACCGGTCAGTCGAACGCCCAGGGGTTTCAGCAGAAGGGCGCTGAAGGAGCCACGGATGACCGCGTCAATTGCATTACCTACGATAATTCGGTTACAAACTCCCTGGACAATCCACCCTCGCCCAGTTTCCGGCAGCTCGGGGCCGACGCACTCGTGGGTCCGCGGGGCCAAAGCGCCTGGTGCTGGGGGTTGCTGGGCGACATGGTGGCCCGGAAATATAACGTCCCGGTTTTATTCATCAACACGGCCTGGGCCGGAACTGCCATTCATAACTGGACAGAAAGTTTTGACGGAAAAACCACCAAAAACGTTTTTGTGGATCAAAATTTACCCGCCGGAATGCCATATGGCAATTTGTTGATATCGCTGCGGTATTTTAGCTCGCTTCAGGGATTACGGGCGGTTTTGTGGCAGCAGGGCGAAACGGACAACCACTTGCGGCTGCAACAGGACCAATACCGGCTTTCGATGCAGTTGCTCGTCAACAAAACCAGGGCCGATACCCGACGTTATCCGTCCTGGATGCTGGCGCGTTCGTCCTACAACCTGGGTCGCGTGGATGGCGGAATCATTGCCGCCCAAAATCAGGTAATCGGTACATTTAACAACAATGTTTTTGCGGGACCGGAAACCGACCGCATCCAGATACCGCGGTATGATGCCGTCAATGGCGATGGGGGAACGCACTTCGGCGGTGATGGCCTGCGGCAATACGCCGAAGCCTGGTTTGCCAGTATGGATGAGCGGTTTTTTACGGGCGCTATTCCGTTGCTGCCGCTGCCGACTCCGGCCCTGAGCGTTGCCTGCGCTTCGACCAATGCCGGTGTTAACCTGAGTTTGCAAACCGAAGTTCGGGATCGGGACAATACGCCCTTTCAACTCACCAACATTACCTGGAGCAACGGACAGAAAGGGAACACACTGGCCGTGACCGCCCCCGGAACGTATTACGCCATTGCCAAAGATGACGGAGGTACGACGTTTATTTCGCCCTCGGTTACCATCACGGCGCCCTTGGTTCCGGCAACGCCAACCATTACACAATCGGGAACGCAGCAAGCCTGCGCGGATTCGACGTTTACCTTCTCGACCGACAGCCCGGTTGCCAATAACATCATCTGGAGTACCAACGCCACTTCCCGCCAGCTGACCGTCGGAACCGCCGGTTCGTATACCGCTAAAGCCGTCAATCTGTACGGCTGTACATCGCCGGTATCGGCACCGGCCAGCCTGATCATTCAGCCTAAACAGGCCCCACCGACTATTGAGCAGCGTGGCCCATTTTCCCTGCAGGCGCTGCCACCCACGGGCTCACTGCCGCTCAAACGGCAATACGACTGGAAATCGGGCGGTGCTACGGTTCCGGGCAATGCCGACGTCATCAAAGTCACGCAGAACGGGCAATATTCGGCGCGCTCAAAAACCACCTTTACCCTGGGGAATAGCTCCATTGTGTGTTATTCGGCTTATTCGAAGGAAGTGGGGTACGTCAGTAACGAAAACGCCGGGAATGGAATCATTGCGTTTCCGAACCCGTCGACGGATGGAATTGTCCGACTTGAAATAAAAGAAAATATTAAAAATGCGAATGTAACGGTTTCAACGATAAGCGGGCAGGTGGTTTATACCACGTTGTTACCGGTTTTCGATAATCAACTGGCCATCAATCTGTCAACATTTTCACCGGGAAATTACATTATTCGGGTAAAAGCCGATGGTTATCAGGACACCCGGCGGGTTTGGGTGAAATAACCGTCGGTTCAGAACGAAGCGGGTCTTTCATTCCGGTGGAAGACCCGCTTTGTGTTGATAAATCCGCGCTTATGTGGTAAATTTGAAAGATAATTTCGTGTTTGAAATATCATTAACTTGCGGGGCTTTCTGCAACCTTATATGAACACAACCTATTTGCCTTCCGATTACCTGCCGATTTTTATCCAATTAGGATTGGCGCTGGGCTTCATCATCACCACGATGTTCGTGACCCACAACATCGGCCCCAAACGACACAGCAAGAAAAAAGACGAAGCGTTCGAGTGCGGGATTCCCTCTGAGGGCGATGCCCGGACTCCGATCTCCATCAAATATTTTCTGATTGCCATTCTATTCGTCCTCTTCGACGTAGAAGTGATTTTTATGTATCCCTGGGCAGTCAATTTCAAAAACCTTGGCGTGGCCGGGTTCGTCGAAATGGTCCTTTTCATGGGATTTCTGCTGGCCGGTTTTTACTACATTCTCCGGAAAGGAGTTTTGAAGTGGGAGTAAACCGAAACGCAGTAAAAAATGTTAATTTGTTGTTATCAACAAGCAACTCCAAAGCATGGCAAGTGACATCAAGATAGCCGAAGCCCCCGCCAGTTACGAAGGCCCCGGTTTTCAGGCAACTTCATTTGATAAAATCATTGGGCTGGCCCGCGCCAATTCGCTGTGGCCATTGCCGTTTGCAACCTCGTGTTGCGGCATCGAATTTATGTCGACCATGGCATCGCGGTACGATATTGCGCGTTTCGGAGCCGAGCGCCCGAGTTTTTCGCCCCGGCAGGCCGACGTATTGCTGGTGGCCGGGACTATCGCCAAAAAAATGGCACCGGTTTTAAAACAGGTTTATCTGCAAATGGCCGAACCGCGCTGGGTCATTGCCATCGGTGCCTGCGCGTCGAGTGGCGGTATTTTCGATACGTACAGTGTTTTGCAGGGAATTGACCGGATTATCCCGGTTGACGTCTACGTGCCCGGTTGTCCTCCGCGCCCGGAGCAAATTCTGGACGGGCTGATGAAGGTTCAGGAACTCTCGATCAACGAATCCCTGCGCCGACGGAATTCGCCGGAATATCAGCACTTGCTGGAATCGTATAATATTCAATAATTGGATGGTTGTATGGTTTTAATGGCTAAATGGTTAAAATGGTTGCAAATGTTCAGAAAGCCATTTAACCATTAAAACCATACAATCATTAAAGCTATTTTAATCCGTCCAGCCATTTGACGACTATTTTTCATGACTAACGAGGAAGTTGCTAAAGATCTGATCCGCCAGTTTGGGGAAGACGTTTACGATTTTGATGAACCGTACGGAATGCTGACGTTATCGACCACGCGGGACCAAATTATCCCGATCATTCGGTACCTGAAGGATCATTCGCTGTATCAGATCGGTTTTCTGACGACGCTGTGCGGTATTCATTATCCCGACGATCCGAACCCGGAACGGGAGTATTGTATCGTTTATCAGCTTCACAGTCTGGTCAATAATTTCCGGCTTCGGATCAAGGTTTTTCTGTCGGAAGACGATCTGCACATTCCAACGGCAACGACGGTTTATCTGGCCGCCAACTGGATGGAACGCGAAACATACGATTTCTTCGGTGTCATTTTCGACGGTCACCCCAAGCTGACCCGGATTCTGAACATGGAGGACATGGATTACTTTCCGATGCGGAAAGAATACCCGCTCGAAGATCCGACGCGGGAAGATAAGATCGATGCGTTATTTGGTAGATAAGGATTGAATGGCCGAATGGCTAATAAATGGTTAAAAAACAATAAACCATTTAACCATTTTCAACCATTCAGCCATTCAACAATTCAAAGTTACATGAGCACTGTACTTGACATATCGAATAAAAACGTACCCGGTAACGATTTGCCCGCTAAACCGGAGGAAAACGTTCAGTACGTCAACGAGTTAACCACCCTCAACCTCGGCCCTACACACCCGGCAACCCACGGTATTTTCCAGAACATCCTGCAAATGGATGGTGAGAAGATCGTGTCGGGTGAGCAGACGATTGGCTACATTCACCGGGCGTTCGAGAAAATTGCCGAACGGCGGCCTTTCTACCAGATCACCACGCTGACCGACCGGATGAACTACTGTTCGTCGCCGATCAACAACTTCGGCTGGCACATGACGGTCGAGAAGTTGCTGGGCATTACGGTCCCGAAACGGGCGCAGTACATTCGTGTGATCATGATGGAACTGGCCCGGATTGCCGACCACCTGATTTGTAACGGGATTCTGGGCGTGGATACGGGAGCCTTTACCGGTTTTCTGTACCTGTTCGAGGAACGCGAAAATATCTACGAAATCTACGAAGAAGTCTGCGGAGCCCGTCTGACGACCAACATGGGCCGGATTGGCGGCATGGAGCGGGATTTGTCGGCGGAAGCGATTCGCAAAATCCGCGCCTTCATCAAGCGGTTTCCGCCCATCATGCAGGAGTTTGAAAAGTTGTTCAACCGCAACCGGATTTTCATGGATCGCGTCATCGACGTCGGTCCGATTACGGCCGAGCGCGCGCTGAACTACGGTTTTACGGGCCCGAACCTGCGGGCCGCCGGGGTCGACTACGACGTGCGGGTCATGAATCCGTATTCGTCGTATCAGGACTTTGAATTCGATATTCCGGTTGGAAAAAGTGGCGACACCTACGACCGGTTTATGGTGCGGAACGGCGAAATATGGGAGAGCTTGCGGATTATCGAACAGGCAATTGAGAACCTGCCTGAAGGGCCGTATTTTGCCGATGCGCCGGAGTATTACCTGCCGCCCAAGAAAGAAGTGTACCGGAACATGGAAGCCCTGATTTATCACTTCAAGATTGTGATGGGCGAAATCGATGCGCCGGTGGGCGAGGTTTACCACTCGGTGGAAGGTGGCAATGGCGAACTGGGCTTTTACCTGATCAGCGATGGCGGTCGGGCGCCCTACCGGTTGCATTTCCGTCGGCCTTCGTTTATCTATTACCAGGCCTATCCGGAAATGTGCGTCGGAACGACTTTGTCGGATGCGATTGTCATTATGAGTAGCCTGAACGTCATTGCGGGCGAATTGGATTCGTAAATTCCCGAGAGGGAGAAAGGAGGGCTTATGAAACCCGATTGGCAGGATTTAGTCAGTAGTTCGTACCCGGAAACCGTTGTTACAATCCGAAAAATGATTGAGCAAAGTGAGTACGAAGAGGCTATGGCTGGTCTTGATGAACTGGAGGAAAGCATGTCGAAGCATGAACAGCGAGCTGTTAAGAGCCAACTGACGCGCTTAATGGCGCACATATTGAAATGGCGCTATCAACCAGATAAACGATCGACCAGTTGGGCGCTGACTATCGCTAACTCCCGCATTGAAATTGAAGATTCGCAGGAAACAATGCCTTCACTAAATACAGCGTTTATCCAAAGTATTTGGGAGAAATGTTTTGACCATGCAATTACATTGGCCAAAGCCGAAATGAATCTGTCGCGTAAAGATAAATTTGAACCTGCTCCATTAACGTGGCAGGAAGTTTTTGAAGACGAATACCTGCTGTAAACCAATATGACGGAAACTCCAACTACCGTAGAATTTACCCCTGAGAGGCTGGCGACAGCGCAGGAAATGATTGCCCGTTATCCGCAGGGTCGGCAGAAGTCGGCGCTGCTGCCGCTGTTGCACCTGGCGCAGGAACAATGGGGCTGGCTGAGTCCGGAAGTGATGGATTATGTCGCCCGGATGCTGGAGATTCAGGCGATTGAAGTCTACGAAGTGGCGACGTTCTACACCATGTTTCACCTGGACCCGGTTGGTAAACACGTGATTGAATACTGCCGGACGGGTCCCTGCTGCCTGATGGGGGGCGAAGAGGTATACGATTACCTGAAACAGAAACTCGGCATTCAGGCCGGCGAAACCACTCCTGATCAGAAGTTTACGCTGAAGGAGGTGGAATGTTTGGCCGCTTGTGGAATGGGACCGGTTTTTCAGATTCGGGAGAAATATTACATGCACCTGACCCGGGAGCGGGTCGATGAAATTATTGATGAATTGAGTCGGTAAAGAATGGGTAAAAGGTAACTTCAATTCAACAATGCGGAGTACATTCGTATGGAAAGCAGGTTGAAAAATAAACTTCGGCGGTTTTACCGGATAATTAAGTTCCGCATGGGAAATAAACCGCTTGATTTTGAGGAAGATACCTTGCCCTGGATTGATCGGTCAGACGCGGATATCGATTCATTTGTCAGGCAATTTGAAACACCGAAGAACTTTCCCTATGATTTAGGCAAGTTACTCCGGGACTGGCGGGATCAGGGATGCGTTATTCTGGAAAACGCGCTTCCTGTGGAATGGCTCGACGGTTTGTGGCAGGAAGCGGACGAAGTGGTTGACAACAACGAAAAATATTCGGTTAAATCGCTGGTCTATCAGTTTAATGATGGCAAAGAAACGCCCGTTAAAGACGTTCCGAAGGAAAAGCTGAAAGGCGTTGGGTCGCGATTGCTGGACTATCACAATAGTTCGGTGGGAGCAAAAAAGATACTGACGCATCCCCATCTGGCGACTTTTCTACAGGCGGTTTTTAACGAAAGAACGGCGGTTTTTCAAAGTACGATATTTAAATACGGCAGCCAACAGGGCATGCATCAGGATTTTCCCTGGGTAGTTCTGAAAATAGCCAGTCACCTGGTGGCAGCCTGGATTCCGCTCGAAGACGTTAGCCCCGATGCGGGGCCGGTGGTTTATTACCAGGGATCACACCGTTTACCGAAGTTTAATTTTGGTGACGGAATCCTGTTCAGCGGGCACGATGTGGTGTTTACACCCGCCGATTTTTCCCGGTATCTGGAAAAGATCTGCGCCAGAAACGGCATCGAGAAAACGGTTTTGCTATTGAAAAAAGGCGATGCAATGTTTTGGCACGCTGCGCTGGTGCACAGCGGGAGCCGGATCAACAAACCGGAACTGACGCGTAAATCGTTGGTTTGTCATTATTCAACGGTGCGCTCGTACCCGAAACACCGCTTTGAAGAATGTGAGAAGTCGCTGGCAAGTCGGCACAATGATATTACCATTTACGCCAATCCGACAAACCTAGCCGAAGAAGATATTATGACGGCAGGTAAAGACTGGAAGTGATAATTTTGTGATTAATGACTGGGGTTAGACCCGTTTTGAACTATAGCTATGGGCAAAAAAATTCTGCTCGAACATATTAACGTCCCCGGCATCGAAACCTACGATGTCTACCGGAAACAGGGCGGTTATACGGCAGTTGAGAAAGCATTGAAAACCATGAGCCCCGACGGCGTGGTGGAAGAAGTGAAGAAAGCCGGAATCCGCGGCCGGGGTGGTGCGGGTTTCCCGATGGGGATGAAGTGGAGCTTTCTGGCCAAACCGGAAGGCGTTCCCCGATACCTTGTTTGTAACGCCGACGAGTCGGAACCGGGTACGTTCAAGGATCATTACCTGATGAAGAACATTCCCCACCTGCTGGTGGAAGGAATGATTATTTCGAGCTACGCACTGGGCGCCAACAAGTCGTTCATCTACGTGCGGGGCGAGTTGATGTACGTGATTCGCATTCTCGAAAAAGCCATTGCCGAAGCGAAAGCGGCCGGTTTTCTGGGGAAAAATATTCTGGGCTCAGGCTACGATCTGGAACTGGTCGTGCATCCGGGCGGGGGAGCTTACATTTGTGGTGAAGAAACCGCCCTGCTCGAATCACTGGAAGGCAAACGCGGCAATCCACGGAATAAACCGCCGTTCCCGGCCGTGAAGGGACTTTACCAATGCCCGACGGTGGTCAACAACGTCGAGTCGATTGCAACAGCCTCCTGGATCGTGAACAACGGCGGAGATGCCTACGCGGCAATCGGCATCGGCCGGAGTTCGGGAACCAAGCTGATTTCGGCGTCGGGACACATCAAAAAACCGGGCGTTTACGAAATCGAGCTGGGCGTTCCGGTCGAAGAATTTATTTATTCCGACGAATGGTGTGGCGGTATTCGTGATGGTCACCACCTGAAAGCCCTGGTGGCCGGTGGATCGTCCGTTCCCATCCTGCCTGCCAACCTGATTACGAAACTCGCCAACGGCGAACCGCGTCTGATGACCTACGAATCGCTGTCTGACGGCGGTTTTCAAACCGGCACCATGCTGGGTTCGGGCGGTTTTATCGTTTTTGACGAAACCGCCTGTGTGGTACGAAACACCTGGAATTTCTCCCGGTTTTACCACCACGAATCCTGCGGACAGTGCAGTCCCTGCCGCGAGGGAACTGGCTGGATGGAAAAAGTCCTGCACCGGATCGAATACGGACACGGCAGTATGCACGACATTGATCTGCTGGTCGATGTATCCAAAAAAATTGAAGGAAACACCATTTGTCCGCTCGGCGACGCGGCTGCCTGGCCGGTAGCCAGTGCGATCCGCCATTTCCGCGACGAGTTCGAGTGGCACATTACCAACCCCTCCGAAGCAACGAAACCGGGTGCGGTTTTTAAAGGAGATATGGCGCTGGTGTAGTTACAAAGTAATTATTTCGACACCTTGGAAGAGATAATGCTATTGCGGAAATTGGTCGAAGAGCACGATTACAAAGGAGCTCTTGCGTTGATCGATCATATGGACGAAATGGCGAGAGACGATAAAATTAATAAAGTCGGAGCGTACGTTTTTGTGTTGTTGGTTCATTTGATTAAGCAGCAAGCCGAAAATAGGACTGTAAGGTCTTGGAACCACTTAATTGAGAAGGCACTTGATGGTATTCATAGAGCTAATAAACGTCGTAAAACAGGAGGGCAATATTTATCGGCAAAAGAACTAGATGAAACAATTGATGAACGCTTCAATCTGGCTATTAGCGAAGCCGCAAGTGAAGTATTCGAAGGAATGCATTCATCAAATAAAATTGCCAAAATGATTGATGCTGAACAGATTAAAGGAAAGGCTTTAGAGCTGATCGTAACTTACGAGCTATAGCTAAATGGAAGATATAAAACCGCAGTTATTCAAAGTTACCATCGACGGAATTGAGGTCGAAGTAGAACCGGGAACAACCATTTTACAGGCTGCCCGGAAAATCGGTGGCAACGTGGCTCCACCGGCCATGTGTTACTACCAGCCCCTGAAAGGCAGTGGCGGAAAATGCCGGGCCTGTCTGGTGCGGGTAGCGGCTGGTTCGGCCAAAGATCCGCGCCCGATGCCGAAACTCGTGGCGTCGTGCATTACGCCCGTCCAGGATGGCATGATCGTTGAAAACTCGACCAACGAGCAGGTTCTGACCACCCGCAAAGCCATCGTCGAGTTTCTGCTGATCAATCACCCGCTCGATTGCCCGGTTTGCGACCAGGCCGGCGAGTGCGATTTGCAGAACTTCGCTTTCAACCACGGCATGGCGACCACCCGCTACGAGGAGGACCGCCGGACGTTTGAGAAGCAGGACATCGGACCCTACATCCAACTGCACATGACGCGCTGCATCCTGTGCTACCGTTGCGTGTATACCGCCGATCAGATTACGCAGAAACGCGTACACGGCGTGTTAGGCCGGGGTGATGCGTCCGAAATCAGTACCTACATCGAGAAAGCCATCGACAATGATTTCTCCGGAAACGTCATCGACGTTTGTCCGGTGGGAGCGTTGACGGATAAAACCTATCGGTTTAAAAACCGGGTCTGGTTTACCAAACCGGTCGATGCGCACCGCGATTGCCCCACCTGTTCCGGAAAAACGACGGTTTGGTACCGGGGCGATGAGGTGATCCGGGTTACGGCTCGCAAAAACGAATGGAACGAAGTAACCGAGTTCATTTGCAACACCTGCCGTTTCGAGAAAAAGAAAACCAGTGACTGGGTCATCGAAGGCCCAACGAAAATCTCGCGCAGTTCGGTAATTTCGGCCAATAAATACCGCGCCGACACGATCAAACCGGATTTCCAGAAAAAGCTGGCCGCGGCTACGTACACACAGGTCGATGACGAGCGCGATACGTCGCAGTTGGGCATTCAGCAGTTGCCGCCGGAGCGGTTTGCCCCGGTTTTGCCCCACGCCAACGATCCGGAACCTTAAAATAGAGAAAAGATGTGAGACAAGAGAATAAAGACTGATTGGTCGCTTGTCTCACATCTTACTTCTCATGTCTAGATAAAAAAATGAACCTGACAGAACTCATCATTAAAGGCATTCTGATCCTCGTGCTCTTCGGAGTAACGTTGCTGATTGCCATGTATTCGACCTGGGCAGAACGTAAAGTCGCCGGTTTTATCCAGATTCGTTTCGGACCAAACCGGGCGGGACCGGGCGGAATATTACAACCGCTGGCCGATGCCGGTAAAATGTTTTTCAAAGAGGATTTCATTCCCTCGCAGGCTAACAAATGGCTGTTTATTCTCGGCCCCTGTTTAGCCATTCTGACGGCCTTGATGTCGAGCGCGGTGATTCCGTTTGGCGAAAGCATCAAGTACGACGATCTGGTCATTCCGGTTCAGGGCATCGAAATCAACATCGGTATTCTGTACGTTTTCGGCGTTGTGTCGCTGGGCGTGTACGGGCTGATGGTGGGCGGCTGGGCGTCGAACAACAAGTTCTCGCTGCTGGGCGCCATTCGGGCGGCTTCGCAGAACATCAGCTACGAAATCGGGTTTGGTCTGTCGATCATCGCCATTCTGATGATGACGGGCTCGCTGTCGATTCGGGCGATTGTGGAGCAGCAACACGGTTTTGCCTGGAATCTGTTCAATCAGCCGCTGGGTTTCATTATCTTTCTGACCTGCGCATTTGCAGAATGTAACCGGACGCCGTTCGATTTGCCGGAGTGCGAAACCGAACTCGTGGGCGGTTATCACACCGAATACAGCTCCATGAAACTGGGCTTTTACCTGTTCGCCGAATACATCAACATGTTCGTGTCGTCGGCCATCATTTCATCGCTCTATTTTGGCGGTTACAATTATCCCGGTATGGACTGGGTTCGCGAAACCCTGACCGGTTCGCTGGGAGCCGCTACGGGCCACAACCTGGCGACGCTCATCGGAACGCTGGTGCTGTTTGGCAAGATTTTCTTCTTCATTTTCTTCTTCATGTGGGTGCGCTGGACCCTGCCGCGTTTCCGCTACGATCAGTTGATGAATCTGGGCTGGAAAACCTTCATTCCGCTTTCGATTTTGAATGTCGTGGTAACCGGTTTCGGCCTGTTGTTTGATATAAAATACGCCACCTGGGCAATTGTCGTCGTGATGGTTATTCTGGCGCTGGTGTCGTCGGCACGCGCGCCGAAACCCGCCGTTCAGCCACAACGAACTTAACGCATTGATAATATGCAACTAACCAATCGATCTAAAGAGGTCAGTAACAAGCAGATGACGCTGGCGGAGAAGATGTATCTTCCGGCTATTGCGCAAGGGCTGGCCATTACGATAAAGCACTTCTTCGGTAAAAAAGTGACCGTTCCGTACCCGGAAGTGAAGCGGTATCTCGGACCGGTTTTCCGCGGACACCACATTCTGAAGCGCGACGAAGAAGGCCGGGAGCGCTGCACCGCCTGCGGGTTGTGCGCCGTTGCCTGTCCGGCCGAAGCCATTTCGATGGTCGCGGCTGAGCGGAAGAAAGGCGAAGAAAATCTGTACCGTGAAGAGAAATACGCAGCGGTTTACGAAATCAACATGCTGCGGTGTATCTTCTGCGGGTTGTGCGAAGAGGCTTGTCCGAAGCAGGCGGTTTACCTGCGTCACGACAAACTGGTGCCTATTTTCACCGAGCGCGATCAGGTTATTTACGGGAAAGACGAGTTGGTCGAAAAAATGAACGACCGTTACATCCGGACAAACCCCGACGCGCAGGCCACCCCAACCGAACCGTCGTTTTCGCGATCAGCCACTTAGTGAGTTTAGGGTTTATAGTTTAGCGTTTTCAGTCAATGCTAGACTATAAACCCTAGACCTTAAATTATAAAAAATGAAGCCTACTGAAATACTATTTTACGCCTTAACCGCCATCACACTCCTGAGTGCGTCGTTTGTGGTGACGGCCCGAAACCCGATTCACAGCGTACTGGCGCTGATCATGACATTCTTCTGTCTGTCGGGACATTATATTTTGCTGAACGCCCAGTTTCTGGCGGCTGTCAACATCATTGTCTACGCCGGAGCCATCATGGTTTTGTTTCTGTTTGTGATCATGTTTCTGAACCTGAAAACCGACGACGAAGAATCGAAAACCACGATGACCAAGCTGGCGGCCGTGGTGGTCGGTGGCGTATTGCTGGTCGTGATGGTTGCGGTGCTTCGGGTCGGAACGGCGGCCACTTATAATCCGTCGTCGTATAGCTCGAAAGTCGGGTTGGTCGAAAATCTCGGCATTGTTTTATACAAGGATTACCTTTTGCCGTTCGAACTGGCGTCGATCCTGCTGTTGGTCGCGATGGTCGGAGCGGTGATGCTGGGCCGACGCGAGCCCGGAGATCGACATTACTAATAATCAGGTTATTTAGATTTAAACGGGTTGTGCCAGCTGGTACAACCCGTTTTTGTTTTAGCGCAATTTCAGTCCGGGAAAATAAATATTCCTAAAAAATTGGCTACTATTTTGATCGTACGATTTTTATCGTACCTTTGAGGCATGAAACCGGAAAGCCAATCATCATCGGAACGATCTGAACCTACCAAAGCCGAACTGGACATCCTGACGGTATTGTGGAAACACGGCCCGTCAACCGTGCGGTTCGTTCATGAACAGCTCAATACGTTCAAGGAAGTAAATTACACGACCACCCTGAAGCAGATGCAGTTGATGGCCGAGAAAGGGCTGCTGAGCCGGGACGAAAGCCAGATGAAACACATTTACGGCGTGGCTGAAGAGGAGCAGAAAACCAAAAGTTACCTGCTCGATCGCTTCGTGAATCATCTCTACGACGGTTCGGCGGGGAATCTGGTCATGCAACTGCTGGATACCAAAAAAGCCTCGAAGGATGAACTGAAAGCCATTCGGGCGCTACTGGACAAACTGGATGAAGAAGAACCAAATACACAACAATGAACGCCATGAAATTTCCCTTCGATCACCTGATGGCCCAGCCCTGGGTCCCAAAAATCGGACTGACCCTCCTGCATTCGCTTTGGCAGGGCTTACTTCTTGCGGTTTTGGCCGGATCAATCCTGTTGCTGACCCGCACGGCGGAAGCTCGTCTGCGGTATTGGCTTTTCGTCGGCCTGTTGGCGCTGTTCGCCCTGAGCATCGGCGTTACGTTCTGCCTTCAGTTTGATCAGCAAGCGGTTTTGCCGGTTGCGGACCTCCAGAATGGGCCAACTACCGGCGCTGCTGTTGTTTCGGTGGCAGCCAGCCCCGACGTGTTTGAATCGTATGTAACCGGCGGTTTTGCTTTTCTGACGCAGTATTCGTCGCCCATTGTGTTGATCTGGCTGCTGATCCTGGCGCTGAAAAGTGTTCATTTTGTGAGAAATCTCTACCAACTGAGTTACCTGCAACGCCGTCAGACTTTTCCGATGGGTCAGCATTGGGAAAACCGGGCAAAAGACCTGGCCGGGCAGTTGGGCATTACCCGAACGATCCGCGTGATGCAGTCGGCGCTGGTAAAATCACCTCTGGTGCTGGGGCATTTTAAACCGGTTATACTGGTGCCGTTGGGGATCATTACCGCCATTCCGCCCGAAGAAATTGAGCTGATGTTGCTGCACGAACTGGCGCACATCAAGCGGCTGGATTTTATGGTCAATTTGCTGCAACATCTGCTTGAACTCCTGTTTTTCTTTAATCCGGCGGTTTTGTGGATTTCGTCGTTGATCCGCGCCGAGCGCGAAGCCTGCTGCGATGACTTGGTATTGACGTATGCGGGCAGCAAGCGAAAATACATCCGGGCGCTGTTGTCGTTCCGGGAATACGAGCTGGAAGAGTCGGGGTATGCGCTGGCTTTTGCCAAAAAAAGAGGGTTACTCCAACGGATCGAACGGCTGGTTTCGCAAACGAATACAACCTTGAACCTGTCGGAAAAAGTGGTGCTTTCCATCTCGGTTGTTTTGGTTTGCACGCTTAGCTTTCTGTACGCCCAACCCGCTCCGAAGGCCAAAAAACCGGTCGGTATTACGGAGACGAAGCAAGATAAATTGCGCCAAAACCGGATTGAAGTCAAACCGCCAATCAGCGAAAAGACGGATGAAACCGGAGCGAAGGCGGTTCCGGATTTAGCAAAGGACGAAACGCTGCAAGCCTCTAATCGCTCAGAAAATGGTCAGCCTGCCAGCAGTCTCCGGCTGGATAGCAGCCAACGATTTCAGGATGTACAGGACAATTCCAACTCATTTCGTCAGGATTCACTGAATATTGAATTAGCGGGTCTGCAACCGCTGCAATCACCCCTGCGACCGACGGACTCCCTTCAAAAACCGGCACTGAAGCTCAACCGGCTTTCCTATTCGCCCAAGCCGCTCAGCCTCAATACCAAGAAATCCGTTACCGATCAGATTATCGATGAGATCGTTGACGCCGGACTTAGTGCCAAGCGGGAAGGTTTGTCCTTTCACATTACGAACGATTTCCTGATTGTCAACGGCGTCAGGCAGTCCGACGAAGTTCACCGGCAGATCATTTCCAAATTTGTCAAAAAACCGGGCGACACCGTCGATTTTACCTACCGGAATACCAATCCGTAACCAATTTAACGGCTCCATTTCAATCACTTACTTTCGGTAAGCAGGGATTGCTGTGCCTGCTGAAATTCGAACCAACCCTCCAATCACACCTTTTATGAAAACGAAAATTCGGGTGATTTTCACCCTGTGGATAACTATTGCCCAAACGATCGGATTGGCGCAGTCGCGGGGCCAGTTAAGCGGGCAGGTGGTCACCGCCGACCAAAAACCGGTCGATGCGGCTGCGGTTTCGGTGGTTTTAGCGACCGATTCGAGTCTGGTCAAAGCCGAACTGACGGAGGCCAACGGAACGTTCCGCTTCGCAAATCTGAAAACCGGGAGTTATTTCATTACTATCAGTGCCTTAGGGTTTGAACCCTATTGGAGCCAACGGATTGAACTGACGGATTCCGAAACCGTTCGGACGCTGGAGCCTTTTCAACTGCGTACTTCGGCCATCAAGCTGAAGGAAGTGGTCGTAACGGGTAAAAAAGAATTTGTGGAGTATAAACTGGACCGGACGGTGGTGAATGTGGATGCGCTTTTGTCCAATGCGGGTACCAACATTCTGGAAGTGTTGCAGAAAGCGCCGGGCGTGATGGTCGATCAGGATGGTAACATCAGCCTGAAGGGGCAATCCGGCGTTCTGGTGCTGATCGATAACCGCCCAACCTATCTGTCGGCGAACGACTTGGCGGCTTATCTGAAGTCGCTTCCGTCGGGTACGATCGATCAGATTGAGCTGATGACCAACCCGCCCGCGCGCTACGATGCCGCCGGGAAGGCCGGGGTTATTAACATCAAAACCAAAAAGACCACAATTGAAGGCTTTAACGGAAGCCTAACCGCCAATCTGGGCCGGGCGTTTTACTGGCGGCACAACGAAACCGTTAACCTGAATTACCGCAAAAACCGCTTTAATTTCTTTCTCAACGGCGGTTTTAACAGTCAGGATACCTGGCGGAAACTCGCGATTGAGCGACGATACTACGGAGAAAACCAGCAGTTGAACACGATTTTTTCCCAGAACTCGTATTTCTATCCGCACAACCGCACCCCGACGTTCAAGGCAGGAATGGATTTTTATGTCAATTCGAAAACGACGGTGGGCTTCGTTTTTACGGGTTCGTACGCGTTCAACAAGGAAAAAAGATCGGTCAGCAGCGCGCTGCTCGATCCGGAAAACCGTCCCGATTCATTGATTGATGCGGCTAATTCGCAGCGGAGCCGTTTTTGGCAGAACGGCATCAACCTGAATTTTACGCACCAGTACGACAGCACCGGACGTTCGATTTCCGTGGATCTGGACCATGTGAGCTACTGGATTTCAACGCAGCAACAGTTTCAGAACCGGTTTCTGGATGCTAGCGCAATCGAGAAAAACCGGGAAAACATCCGGGCCGATCTGCCCTCCAGCGTCGCGATTTACACGATCCGGTCGGACTATAACCATCCGTTACGCAACAAAGCCAATCTGGCGGCTGGTGTCAAAAGCAGTTACGTAGCCACCGATAATGAGGCCAGTTACTTCACGCAAACCGCTCTGGGAGAAACGCCGGATTTTGAGAAAACGAACCGGTTTCGGTATACCGAAAACATCAACGCGGCTTACCTGAATTTCAATGGAGAATTCGCCCGTTTCTCGTTCCAGACCGGTTTACGGCTCGAAAATACGAGGGCCAGCGGGCATCAATTAGGTAATGCGATCAAACCGGACTCGAGCTTTACGCGGAATTACACCAATCTTTTTCCGACGGTTTATCTATCCTACCGACTCGACAGCAACCAGAACAACCTGATTTTTTCGTACGGACGACGCATCGGCCGGCCTTATTATCAGGACCTGAATCCCTTCGTTTTTCTGCTCGACAAGTTCACCTATTTTGCCGGCAACCCCTTTCTGCGCCCCGAATTCGGCCATAAGTTCGAGTTGAAGTTTACGCACAAAAACCGGCTCAATGTCACGCTGATGTACAATTACGTCACCAATATGAATACCGAAACGATTGAGCAGCAGGGTGCTATTTTCATCAGCCGGACCGGAAATGTTGGCAATCTACAATTTGGCGGTATTTCGGTCAACACCACGCTGAAAGCCGGAAACTGGTGGACGTGTAATCTCTACGCCGAAATCATCAAAAACCGGTTTGAAGGCTTCCCGGGAACCGGCGGATTGGCCACGGGTTCGGTCTACGGGTACATCAATCCGAGCAACCAGTTTCTGTTTAAGAACGGCTGGAGCGCCGAGGTAAGCTGGTTTTATATCAGCCGGAGCCAGAGCGCCCAGTTTGATAAGTCGGCGCTGTTTGCTTTGAATACGGGCGTTCAGAAGAAAGTGCTGGCTAACAAAGGCTCGGTGCGGCTGACGCTGCGCGATGCGTTCCGGTCGCTGCAACCCCAGGGCAAGATTCTGAACATTCCGAATGCGACGGCCAGCTACCACAATCGGTTCGACAGCCGGTCGCTGACGGTTTCGTTTACGTATAATTTCAGTAAAGGAGCCACCGGAAAGCAGAAACGAAATACCAGTGGAGCGGGCAGCGAACAGGACCGGGTCAAGAATTAGAACCTGTCAGCGCGAGGAAATAATCTTCCGAATGCCGAGGTAGCCACCCGCGGAGTTGTAGAGCAACTGGCCGTAATCGGAAGCAAACGACGCGTTGATCTGAAACTCGCCCAAACCGCCCAGATCGACCGGAGCCATCAGGCTAAACAGCGACGACCATTGCGTTGGTTTCTTGTAAAACGGTTCGTTATAGGTGCCGATGTTGCTGCTATACGACAGTTTCCCCAGCCATTCGACGCGGCCAATGCCGCCGGATAAGCCGAAATGCACCAGACTAACCCGGTTGTTGGCGATTGCGCCGTTGGGAAGCCCCGCCCGGACGTCGGTGCCCGGTGTCATGAACGGCGAGCCAATGGTGCGGCCGTTATACTTCCAGCCATCGACGTACTGCGAGTGGTTGAAGTAATTATCCCGGCCCCGTTTCGCCGGATTATCGATCAGGAAGATCGGTCCGCCCTGATTTTTGGTATACAGAAATTCGAACAGAGCTTCATTGATGGAAAAAAACGACCGCTCCGTGCGCTTGTTTTTCAACCGGATTCCGTTTAAGCCGTCGCGGATATTAGTCAGGTAAAACAACGAACCATCGTCGTAAATACTCTGGCGATACATCAGCAGATTAAGGGAGCCCAGTTCCACTTCGAGCGCTAAATCGACGGTACCCAGGTGATTCCCGACCCGGTTTTCTTCAAAGCTGGGCAAGGTTGTGTCGATCTTGTTCGGATTTCGGTGCGAGGTCACCACAAACCAGTAGCTTCGCCAATTGCTGGGCAAATAGCCGTTGTTCGTAAGCGGGCCGTAGATTTTGTCGGAATAACCGCCCCACTGCACCTGGTGGTTAATCCCGGCGTAAGCCTTCACTTTCGAACCCGGTTTTCCCATCCGGCCATACAGGACTTTCTGGTGCAGATACGTATGTTCAACAGTCCGGTTGTTATCGAACCAGCCGTGGTTATAAAAGGCGTAAACGGCCAGAAAATTATTGGTCAGCGGAACCGGCACAAAACCGTGGGTCCCAATCTGAATAACCGGAATGGGCAGGGCGTTGCCGGACCAGGCAAACGAGCCCGAAGTTAGCGTTGTATCCACCAGACCGTAGGTATTCCGACGGCGTCCGGCGTAGAGTTCCACGCTGCCGTAGCGCGCCTTTACATACGCTTCGGGGAGGAGAATTTTGGTATTACCGGCCACATTCGCAACCGCTTCGACGCCGTATCCCCAGTCAAATTTTTTCTGGCGGATGATTCCGCTATCGATGACCGGTTTTCCGTAATCAGACGAAATCCCGAGCCGAAACGTTGCCGCGGGCGTTGTGGTGGGAACGATACCGAATTGATTGGCCCGCAGCCAGAAGGGCGTCCGGTCGCCGGAAGAAAGATAAAGACCTGTCTGAAAATCATACCGCGTTGTTTTGGGAAAATAAGCCCGCTGGGCAACAACCGGTCCAATAAGACAGAAGAAAAGATAAATCGCCAGTCCGGCTTTTAGTTTCATAGATAGTAAGACAGCAACACGATTATTTGCCTCTTCCCTGCATCATGACGCGAACCGTTTGAACAATCAGCCAGACGTCGGTTGAAAGAGAAACGCTTTGCAGATATTCAAGATCATACCACAACCGCTGCACCATCTGCTCCACGTTTTCGGCGTATCCGAATTTAATTTGCCCGATGGACGTGATGCCCGGTTTTACCATCAGCAAGTATTTGTATTCCGGCGATTTCTCGACAATTTGGTTGATAAAATACTGCCGTTCCGGGCGGGGCCCAACCACCGACATATCGCCTTTCAGTACATTGTAAAACTGGGGAAATTCGTCGATCCGGGTTTTGCGCATGAACTGACCCCAGGGCGTAATCCGATCGTCGTTATCGCCCGACGAAAGCGCCGGACCCCCTTGTTCGGCGTCGGGATACATGCTGCGGAATTTATGAATCCGGAAGGGTTTGCCCCACTTACCGATTCGTTCCTGCGAATAAAAAGCCGGTCCTTTCGAGCTGAATTTCGTGATCAGGGCAATAAGGACGAAAAAAGGTGCCCCGACTGCCAGCACGCTCGCCGAGAAAGCAATATCGAATGCCCGCTTGAAAACGTTGACCTGCAAATCGTCGAGATAATGCGTTGACAGGCTGATAACGGGCTGAATGTCGTGGTATTCGACCGTGACGCCTTTCGTCAGGAACCCTTTGAAATCAACGATCAGCTTCACCTGATAGCTGGCTTCTTCCGAAAAATCCATGATTTCCCGGAGTTGCTCGGTTTCGATGTAAGGCAGGCAGCAATAGACACAGTCGATTTCGTTGCGGATAATGTATTCTTTCAGGTAGCTGTAATCCCCCCGCAGTGCGGTGGCATTCTCCGGATTCATTTTATCGAAATAACCGTAAAACTTGAATCCGATTTCCGGGTACATCTGATAAAACGTCTGAATGCTTTTGGAAAGCGGCCCGTAGCCGACTACCACAAACCGCCGGGTATTGTAACCCATCGCCCGGTAGACCTTCAGCAGAATCAAAACGACTGAGCGCCAGAGCGCACCGGCACACAGAAACAGCACGTACGTCAGCGCCAGGTGTTCGCGGGAATAGTAAAAACCGCCCTGTGTAAATACCCAGAAGACGGAAACGAGCGCAATATGCAACCCAATCAGCTTGGCCAGACCCACCAGCAGATTCTGGATCGTAAACGTCAGACGGGAATAATTATAGGGCTTGTTTATCAGCAAAATCAGGAACCAGGCCGCATTGATAAACCAGAACAAGGTAACGTAAGGCACATCGAACAGCGACTCCGTTGTACCAAATTTTAGCCGGTAGGCGAGCGCAAAACAGATATCCAGGGAGATGATATCCATCGTTGCACTGAAAGGCCGCAGTAAAAAAGAAAACCGGTGTTTCATAAACAATTCATTTGGAACGGTTTCTGCACACGCAGGCTGATAAGCTGCTGAACCGCTCCCCCGCTAAAATTCGTAACAAATGGATAGTACTTATTATAAAGAGATACAACAAGTAAGTAACTCTTTAATAACTCCAAGTTCACAGAATTTGTACGTTTTTCGGTCAAAATTTATTGAAAAATAAGCCAATATTTATCCTAAGGACAAATCATTTTCCGGCTTCTTGACATAGTTCTATTTAATAATCAGATAGTTAAAAGTAATTAACGGGTCGCAGACCACTCAGTAACTTTAGCGGTTACATACTGATCGAATTGCCGACGGAAGTTCGCGTGGCTGAACTGCTGTGCGTGCTGATGGATCACCGCCGGGTCAAACCGGTCGGCGGTTTTTTCAAATCGCTGCACGCACTCGGCGAGTGAACCCACGTCCTGCCGGTCGAAAAACAGACCCGTTGTCTGGTCGATCACCGATTCCAGAACGCCCCCTTTTCCGAAAGCCAGCACCGGCGTTCCGCAGGCCTGGGCCTCCACGGGCGTAATCCCGAAATCTTCTTCGGCGGCAAATATAAACGCTTTTGCTTTCTGCATATACGAAACCAGCGCGTCATCGGATTGATAACCCACCAATTCGATGTTCGGAGTGGCAAGCCGCTTGATTTTTTCGTAATCCGGGCCATCGCCCACCACCACCAGCCGTTTGTCGGGCATGGTGGCAAAAGCCTCCACGATCAGGTTGATTTTTTTATACGGAACCATCCGCGAAGCCGTCAGGTAATAATCCTCCTTTTGCGAACCCAGCGTAAACAATTCCGTGTCGACGGGCGGGTAAATGACGTCGGCTGCGCGGCCGTACACTTTTCGGATGCGCCGGGCGATGTAGCGGGAGTTGGCCACAAAATAATCGACCCGCTGCGCCGACTGGTAATCCCAAAGCCGGATGTAGTGCAGAATCAGTTTGGCGATCAACCCGCTCAACCCGGTTTTCAGACCACTTTCGTTCAGGTACTGGTGATACAGATCCCAGGCGTAGCGCATCGGCGAGTGGCAATAACAGATGTGAAGCTGATTGGGGCCGGTCAGCACGCCCTTCGCCACGGCATGGCTACTCGACAAAATGACATCGTAGGCGCTGAGATCGAATTGCTCGACGGCCAGCGGCATCAGTGGGAGGTAGGTACGGTATTTTTTTTTAGCCCAGGGTAATTTCTGGATGAAACTCGTCACGGCGGTTTTATGCTGGATCAACGGCCGTTGCGATTCGGGCAAGAAATCCACCAACGTGAAGAGGTCACTTTGCGGATAGAGTGCCAGGATTTGCTCGACCACGCTTTCCGAACCGGCAAAGGTGACCAGCCACTCGTGAACAACGGCAACTTTTTTCGTAAGCATTTCTGAGAATAAAGAGGTTAGACAAGAGACGTGAGACAAATTCGGGAAACGGGCAAAAGTCTTTTCTCTCTTGTCTAACGTCTCTTGTCTAATTCCGTAATAATTCCGGCGAGTTTTTTGGCCGTTTGCTGCCAGCTGAACTTTTCGACGCGTCCACGGCCTTTTTCAACCAGGGTTTTGCGGAGGTTTTCGTCGCCATAGAGTTTCTTCAGGCCGTCGCGGATGCTGCCGATGTTGTACGGATCGACGTAAACACTCGCGTCGCCACAGACTTCGGGCAGGCTCGTAGTGTCGGAAACCAGCGTCGGGCAACCGCACGACATGGCCTCGAGTGGCGGAATGCCAAAGCCTTCAAAAAACGACGGATACGCGAAAAACAGCGCGTGCTGGTACAGATTGACCAGTTGCTCATCACTGATGTAGCCGGTAAAAATAATCGACGGATCGTTCTGGATCATTTCTTTCAAACCCGTGTCGGCGAATACCTTGTGGGCGGCCCCGACAATTACCAGCTTGGTATCCGAAAATTTAGCCTCCTGAAACGCCTGAATCAGCCCCTTGAAATTCTTGCGCGGATCGAGCGACGAAACCGCCAGGATGTATTTGCCGTACGGGTTTTCGCCTTTCGTGCCGGGCGGATACCGGAAAATATCCGAAATGCTGGGGTAAATAATGTCCAGCGACGACCGGGGAATGTTGTAGCAGCGATGCAGATCATTCAGTGAATACTCGCTGATCGTCAAAACTTTATGGGCGGATTTTACGATTCGGGGAACCGTAAAATTGTAAAGCATTGAAAACTTTTTCGTAAACCATTCCGGGTGGAGATGAAAGGACAAATCCAGCACGGTAACAATCTTATTCCGGTAAACGATGGGGGCTGTATTACACAGATTCAGCAATAACGGACTTCCCTGGCTGCGCAAATACGCGGGCATTTCGAGTTGTTCCCAGATGTAGCCTTTGCTGCGGCCGTAAACCGTAGCTCCCAAATCCTGCGCAATGTCCTGTTGTAAAATATTATGCGGGGTTAAAAACGTAATATCCGGCAACAAATCTTTCAATCGCATCCCGAGTTCAATGCCAACCCGCTGCGTTCCGGTAATGGGCTGGGTGAGAAACCGGGCATTGACAACAACTGATTTATGGTTCATACAGGCTGTAAGTGAGTATTCGTAAAATTAGGAATTGCTTTCTACACTACTGATACTAACTACGGAGTTCCGTTGTTTCGTATCAAAATTCCGCTTGAGCATGTAGATACACAGGGCAATCACCAGCGGCAGGGCGTTGGACGGCGACGTAATGCGGTGCTCGGTGAAACTCATGACGGACAGGTTGAAAAAGGAAACCAGTAAAAATTTCTGGACGATACTGTCGCGACCTTTTTTCAAAAACCGGTACAGGGCGTGCCAGAAAAGCAGAAAAATGCCCAGCCCAATCAGGCCCTGTTCGCCCAGAATGTGCAGGTACGAATGGTGGGCGTGAGCATCATTAAAAACTTTTTTGGGCTGATCGTTGAGGCTGATCACGTACGGAAAACCCTTGTATTTCAACGGAATGTCGTTGACGGAGCCAAAACCGGTGCCGATCAGGGGCGAATGCAGAAAACAGTCGACGGCGCGCGGCCAGGTTTCGACGGCGCGAATGGCAATGTTGGCCGATTTGGTGCTGACTTCGCCAAAGAGCGGTGAAATGTACGTGCTGGCTCCGGCTTCGCTCAAATCGGCATCGCGGACGTAGCGGTCGTAAAGCGGGTAGGTATACGACAAAACCGCACACTGAACGGCAACAATCGCGAAAAGGGCAAGCCGGATCAGGTAAGCGCGGTTGGTGCGGTCAAAAAAGTAAAAAGCAAAACCGGCCACCAGCCCCAGCAGCGAACCGCGCGAGGTGGTGGAGATCAGAAAAACAAAATTGACCAGCATTAGCAGTAGCCATTTCCGTTTGCGTTCCTGCAAAAACAGCACGATGTTGAGCGACAGTACAATGCTGATAAAACCGCCCGCGCCGTTGGTGCTTTTGAAAAAACCGTGGAAGTAGGTTTCCGGATTGCCCCAGTCGGTGATGGCTGCCCCTTTAGTCAGCACCAGATTCAGCCCGAATGCAATGCCGTTGATGACCGTGGCAAAAATCAAAAACCGCTTGAACAGGGAATCGACTGCGACGTTGTAAGAAAAAAACGAAATCAGCAGCAGTGGCAGGTACGAAATGATAAAGTTGCCGTCGTAGCGGTAAAAACCAAAACGGAGCAGCGACTGCGGGTAGTAAATCAGAATTCCCGCCAGCGAATACAGAAAATAAAGGTAGAGGTAGTAAATAAACCGCGGAACAACGATAACGGAATGCCGAAAAAACAGATACGGCAAAACCGCCAGCGCCAGAATCGACGGCAGCGGGCTGATGAAGATCAGGTTGGTGACGGTTCCGAACAAACCGATCAGTAACGCGATATAGAACAGCGTTTTTAGCTTCATCGCTGGCGGCCCGTCAGCCGTTTGGTATATACTTTCAGTTTGTCTTTGTAAAGCCAGGTCAGGTATTGTCGGCGGGTCAAAATCCCTTTTTCGTGCCAGAGGTGCAGGTTTTCCCAGACGGCTTCCGGCCGGTGGGAGGCACCGCCCTGCCGAAAGTTACTCAGAATGGCGTTTAAAGGGACAAACGGCACCTGATTCTTTGCAAAACGGAGCATCAGTTCATAATCGCTCACGTAGCGGTATTGTTCATTAAACAGGCCGTACGTTTGGTAAAACGAAGCCGGAACGAAGCAGGTCGGGTGTTCGATGTTGCCTTTGGCAAGCTGGCTGGCGTGCGTCTGAATCAGAAAGGCTTCCTGCTCGTCGAGAAACGTCCGCTGAATGCCGTGGAAAACCGCCGGTCCCGATTGCTGATACGCCCGTACCACCTGCTCAACGGCGTCGGTTTCGTACCAGTCGTCGCTGTTGATGATCCCGATCAACTCGCCGGATGCTTGCCGGATGCCTTTGTTCATCGCGTTGTAAATACCGGTATCGGGTTCGGAGATAAACCGGATCAGATCGGGAAACTGCCGGGCATACCGCTCGATGATTGCGACGGTCCGGTCGGTCGATTTGCCATCGATCAGAATGTATTCGATTGGCGCATAGGTCTGGTTTACAACCGATTGAATAGTTTGCTCAAGGTGTTTCTGGCTATTAAAACAAACGGTTATAATGGAAACCAATGGCGGCATAAGCGAATCCTGCGGTGACGAGGTAAACAAAAACCAACCGGCAAAGATAAACAATTGGCGGGTGTCGGTACCTGCCGTTCGGGAATTGACGAACCGCTCGGGCCAAAAACTTACTGTAAGTCCTGGTAAAGCGCGAGGGTTTCCTGAACGGTTTTTTCCCAGGAAAACTGCCGGAGCCGTTCGCGCCCTTTCTGAATCAGGTCCTGGCGCAGCTCCGAACTGTTCAGGATCTGGCCGACTGCTTCGCGGATTGAATCCGGGTTTTCAGGGTCGAAATACGAAGCCGCCGAACCCGCTACTTCGGGCAGCGAACTCCGGTTACTCAGAACGCACGGACAATTGCAGGCAAAGGCTTCCAGCACGGGAATACCGAACCCTTCGTAAAGCGACGGGAACACAAAAGCCGTCGCCTGGCCGTACAATTGACGCAATGTATTGTCGTTAATCGGTTTTTGTTCAACGAGTTGCGTTAGTTGAAGCTGCTGAAGAAGGGCGGTTTCCCCGGTTGAAAAAGCACCCCCGCCCGCGCAGATCACCCGAATCTGATGCCCACGCAGCAAGGGCGCCACCGCCTGAATAAACGGTCGGAAATGTTTATACATACCCCGATTGCCCACAAACAGCAAATAAGGAGCCGTTGCGGGCGGGTTGTCCAAACGCTCCTCGACGGCGACCGACGAACCCAGGTAAATAACCCGAACCCGCTCCGGCGGAATATTGTAATAGTCAACCAAATCCCGTTTGGTATTCTCGGAAATGGCAATAACCGCCGTTGCTCGTTCAATGATCTGCTTCTTCCAGGTCATGACGAGATGATCAGCCGCCAGTTCGGGAAAAACCGTATGGTATTTTTCGTGAATCATGTCCAGAAAGGTAACCACCACGGGCCGTTTCTGAATGTGGTCGAGAAAGTACGGTTCGTAATAAGTAGCGTGAAAAACATCGTACGACCGGGTTTGCATCTCCAGGAGACTGAAGATCTTATTGAATCGATAGATGCGCGGCTGGGTTCTGGAAAACGGCTGGCCGGGGAAAAAAGGCCATGCCCGGAGGGATTTTTCTTTTAAATAGGCGTTGTTGGAAAACAGCAGCGACAAATGAGCCTGGTGTTCGTCGGGAGACTGATTGATACCGGCAATTAATTCGCAGAAGTATCGGGAAATGCCGCCGTAGTTTTGTTGAGAGAAGGTTTGATGATCAAAAAAAATCTTCATGCAGTTCGGTTTTCCTTCAGGGAAGCAAATGCTTTTTGAAGGTCGATTTCATGGTTTTTAGCCCGGTTTTGTTGGTAATATTCTCCATTCTTTCCTTAATACCGGTTACTTTCCGAAAAAACTTATTCAGCGAATATTCCGTTGCCTGGCGGTTTTCGATGAAAAACCGGGGATGAACAATTTCCGTCAGCGGTTGAAGCGGACGGTTTGCCGTTAACTCCGTGTCTTTTTTGGTGTGGGTGGCGTTCTCGTCAAAACCGATGTTGGAGATCAGATTCTGGTTGGGGCAGATGCAGAGCCCGTAATTGATCCAGATGGCGTAGCACCACTGGTAATCCCAGGTGTCGATCTGGCCGGAAAAAACGCCGTCGAACGCTTCGTTCCAGTATTGCTGAACTTTCGGGTCCGTAAACAACGATTTGATCAGGTTCAATTGCCGGAATTCCGGGTATGTCGTCATGTTCACATCGTATTTCTGCCAGGCCCGGCTCCAGCCCGCCCAACCCCAGACGTGGCAAATCTTGGAGTAAAAATACGAACCGTCGCCGTGCCACTGACCATGCTGAAAATTGACGCCCGTGATGTGCATAACACCCGGATTGTGCTGGTGGTACAGCAGATTTTCGCGGCAAAACGAAAAGAAAGTCGGATCGGGAAGGCAATCGTCTTCCAGAATAATGCCCATTTCGACTTGCCCGAAAAACCAGTCAATTGCCGTGCTGACGCCCCGCTTGCAACCCAGGTTCCGGGGCTGGATGAGCCGATGGACTTCGCAGGGCCAGTCGATCTCCTCCAGAAGGGCGATACACTGGGCAACTTGTTCCGAATCGGCCGGTCGGTCGGGGCGCGGGCCGTCAATCGCTACGTAGAGCTGTTGCGGCTGCGCCAAACGAATCTGGTCAAGAACCTGGCGGGCATGACGGGGCCGGTTAAATAAAATGAATAGAACCGGAATATCGAGCGGTATAGACACTGGAACAGAGATGGCCTGATATGTAACGCTTAACTGCTAATTTCGCAATTAAGTTACGGAATAAAGACGTCGCTTTCAAATAAGGTCTTTAAGAGGCTGTTTTCTCACGGAATCGTATACTTTTTGGAAGTCATCATTCAACATCGATTTGGCCGGATAGCGGTGCAGGTAGTTGTAGAACGCCACTTTCCGGGGGTGTGTGAACCAGCGGAGCCAGGTCGGGCTGATCGGTTTGGCCGTCATCAGGTGCAGGTCATGCCCGTCGCTGTAGAGTTGCAGGCCAAACCGTTTGGCGAGCCGGTGTAAGGATTCCAGGCTATAGAGGGCAACATGCTGACCGGTTTCGGGAATAAAATACCACCAGGTTTCGGGAGTTACGTTCGGATTGGGCAGCACTTTGGTGGTAAACAGAATACTTTTACCGGCTTGTAACATTTGCTCAACGGTGCCAACCGGATTGGCGAGGTGCTCGAAGACTTCAAAAGCCGTGATTAACTCGTAGTTTTTAACTTCCGGCTGATCGGTCACATCGAAATGTTTGGCAAACAGATTCTCACAATATTGATCCAGACGAATAAAGGGAAATCCGCGGTCGCGCATCATCCGGACAAATAAACCGTATCCCCCGCCGTAATCCAGAAAAGGGCCTTCCGGCCGAAACCACTTCCGGATGACGGCCTCTACCGTCGGTGCCCAGTGCAGATTCCGCGAAACCAACCCAATGTCGAGCGACGTAATGGCCGACTCGTACGCTTCCGGCAGCCAGTAGGGCGTTTCGGTCTGGATAAAACCGCATTCGTGGCACCGGTAATACGTGACATCATATTTGAACAATACTTTCACCTGGAAAGACTCGCTCGAAGGGGTATTGCAAATATGGCAGGTCATAAGTTATCCTTTTGGTCCTGGTTAGTCCGGTTTTTGGTTTATCGTTTCAACATTGTACGCTTTTCGGTTTTATAAGAAACTGTCTGAAATTCAGATCTTCCCTTACTTCGGTCTGCCCCCAACCCCCTAAAGGGGGCTTTGAGACGCCGATTAAAGCCCCCTTTAGGGGGTTGGGGGCAAAGCGGGAAAGGGAAATTATAAAATTTAGGCAGTCGCTAAACCATAGGCTATTAACCCGGAAATCTACTTTCAGTCAAAAATAGAGTAAATTTTTCAGACCAAGCTTCCGTTTCAGGCTTTCCGCTTTGACAGTCACCCAACCCGGTTTTTTAAAATAGTGGTTGGCGGAGTATTCCGTCGCCAGAATGTTTTCGATGATAAACGTCGGATGATTGATTTCGATCAGCGGTTCCAGCGGCAGATTCGCCAGCAATTCGCTGTCTTCACGGGTGTGGGTGGCGTCACCGCCAAAACCGATATTGGAAATCAGATTCTGGTTGGGGCAGATGCAAAGGCCGTTGTTGATCCAGATGGTATACACCCACGGATAAGCCCAGCTATTGACCTGGCCCGTAGCCACGCTGTCGAACGCTTCGATCCAGTATTGCTGCACCTGGGGGTCGGAGAAAAGATCCGCGATCCGGTTCTGCTCGCGAAAAATCGGATACGAAGCCATACCCACGTCGTATTTTTCCCAGGCCCGGCGCCAGCTGGCCCAGCCCCAGACGTGGCAAATTTTGGAGTAAAAATACGAGCCGTCGCCGTGCCAGTTGCCATTCTGAAAATTAACTCCGGCGATGTGCATGACCGTGGCGTCGTTACGGTGATGGCGGAGATTTTCGCGGCAGAATGTAAAGAAACTCAGGTCCGGCAAACAGTCATCTTCCAGAATAATACCCATTTCGACCTGCTGAAAAAACCAGCTGATGGCCGTACTAACGGCCTTCTTACAACCCAGATTCTGCTCCTGAATCAAGCGGTGAACCGAACAGGGCCAGTCAATTTCGTCCAGCAACGCCAGGCATTCCGCAACCTGTTCCTGATCGGACGGACGGTGGGGGCGGGGGCCGTCGATGGATATAAACAATTCACGGGGCTGCACCCGACGGATTTGGTCAAGAACCTGGCGGGCGTGGTGGGGGCGGTTAAATAAAATAAACAGAATAGGGACGTCAAACTGCATCAGCGCATCAATTTTATTGAGTTAATGATATTTGGAATCCGTATACTTCTTAGAAATATCCATTCCAAACGGCATAGCCGATAAAAACGTAGCCTTTGTCGGTCAGTTATGGGTATATAACGTCGCCGTTATACGATTTCATCTGAAAAAATTTTATTTCGACCCCAATCCGCGTATAAGATGATCGAATGGGCCATTGCCAAAAGCGCACGAATCAGGCCTTTTGGTCAATGAAAAGAAAATCTGGTGTTACTGATAGGAGACAGCTATTATTCTGAAATGGTTGTCAATAAGCTGGACGAAGCGTAGTCGCTTTTCGTTGCAGCCGAAGCGGCATTATCAATTTTACTCGTCCTTTTTCAAAAGGCTGCGAATGAAATTTACTTTAAAGGCATCGACGAACGCGGCCGATTGGACAAAGAAAACGGGGCGGGCTTCTTTTACGAAATAATTCATCAGGTAGGACGACATGATGTAGGCCAGCAACGTGGCCACCGAAGCGCCAATGGCCCCATAATCAGGTACTAACACCAGATTCAGAAGAATGTTTAAAAAAGCGCCGGCGATGGTTTTAATCAGCAGGATGCGCTGCTTGTTATGGAGAATAAACCAGTAACTGCTCCCCACGCCGGTAAACACAAAAACCGCCGACCAGATGTGAATGATCAGGATGCGGTCGGCCCCGCTGTACTGTTGCCCGTAGAGAAGCTGCGTCAGAAAAGGGGCGGAGAACGAAATAAAAACCGCAATCAGAATGCTGATGAAACTCAGCAACGCCAGCAGTTTCCGGAATGCCCGTTGAAAGGCGTCTTCGTCCTGGTTTTTCAGCTTGACGATGGACGGGTAAAAAGACGAGGTGATGGCGGTGGCGATAAAATACCAGACTTCCGAAAGCCGCAAAGCCGCTGTGTATTTTCCCAGTTCCAGATCGGTGGCGAGTTCCTTGAGCAGAAACTGGTCGGAGCGCATGTAGAGAAAAATGAAAAAATCGGCGATCATGATCGGCCAGGCCATTTGCAAAAGCCGCAAGGCAAGCGCCCGGTCAAACCGCCATTGGAGTACGTGCTGCCCTTCTTCCCGGTTGTAAATCACGATCAGAATCAGCGCCGAAAGCGCGGCTTCGACGAAAACAATCGAAGAAAACGCCAGCAAACTGAACTGATTGGCCAGGAAATAAACCCGCAGCACCGTCGACAGAACGAACGCAATGGACTTGGCCGTGACCGAAAGGCGGGATTTGACGCGCGACTGGAAATGCAGGTCGATCACGTCCACACTCTGACACACCAGCACCGAACTGGTAAACAGAATCATTGCCTGCAAAACCGGTTGGTCGCTGTAGAGAATACGAACGCAAACCGTAATGATAAACAACGAAACCGTTCCGGCGATCAACCTGAGAATGAAGCCTGTACCGAGCAACTGGTTTTCGGAATACTCGCCTTTGCGCACGATTTCCGTGATCAGAATATTAGCCAGCCCCAGCCCCGCCAGCGACGTCAGCACAGTTGGAAACACATTCGCGAAATTCAGCAGACCGAATTGAGCAGGCCCCAAATACCGCGCCGACCAGACGCCAACCAGCAAAGCCGTGGCCATGCGGAAGATGCGGTCGAAGAAAACCCAGCCCGCATTGGCAAACGCTTTCCGGGCGGTTGTACTCAGTTTTTGGGGACTTATTCCAATCATGGGAAGTGCGTAATCAGGTCGCTTTCGGGTAAAAGCTGCCGTTGAGCTGGGCATCGACCATCAGCCGGGCCACGTCCTCCATTTTGTGCTGCGCCTTCCAGCCGAATTGCCAGTACGCTTTGGCCGGGTTGGCGTTTCCTTCGGCCAGGTCAGTAGGTCTGAAAAAAGAAGGGTCGATCTGGACGTGCTCTTCCCAATTTAAATTGACCCGTTCGAAGACAATCCGGATGAAATCTTTCAGTTTTCGGGTGTGCCCCGTTGCGATGACGTAATCGTCGGGCTGCGGTTGCTGGAGCATGAGCCACATGGCCTCCACGTAATCGGGCGCCCAGCCCCAGTCGCGGGCAATGTCGATGTTCCCCAACGTCAGTTTTTCGGTACTGCCCTGCGCAATGCGGCAGGCAGCTGCCACGATCTTTCGGGTTACAAACCGCTCGGGCCGGAGGGGCGATTCGTGGTTGAACAGAATGCCGGTGCTGGCAAAAAGCTGGTAGGCTTCGCGGTAATTGGCAACCTGCCAGAAAGCCGCTGCTTTGGCGACGCCGTAGGGGCTGCGCGGCCGAAACGGCGTCGATTCGTCGGCGGCCAGTTGGCCGGTATCCCCAAACGACTCGCTTGATCCGGCGTTGTATAACTTGATGGGCAATTCACTAAACCGGATGGCTTCCAGCAGGTTCAAGGTTCCGACACTGATGCTTTCGAGCGTTTCGACGGGTTGCTCGAACGACAAACCGACCGAACTTTGCCCGGCGAGGTTGTACACCTCGTCCGGCCGAATTTTCAACAACGTCTGTAAAACACTGCGAAAGTCGTTGATATTCACCGACACCAGCGACACCTGTGATCGGATATCCAGGCGGGTCAGGTTATTGAAGGACGACATCTGCGCATCGCGCGAACCGCCAAAGACTTCATAGCCTTTCGTCAGCAGCAAGTCGGCCAGATACGCACCATCCTGCCCCGAAACTCCACAAATCAATGCTTTCTTCATGTTTTTATTGGGTTACGGTATTCAGTTTACGCCTGACGCCGGATTCTTCCCCAAACGGTTCGCATCAGCGTCCAGCCCAGACCCGCAACCACCCCGGCCGCCAGGGCAGCAAAAATAATCAGGGTGCGCCGGGGGCCATTGGCTCGGAGCGGTACTCTCGGCGGTTCCAGCATTTTGAAAACCGGCGTTTCTTCCTGCACCCGGATTTTGGCCTGTTCCAGTTGCCGGGATAAGTCGTTGTAAACGTTTTGGGCCAGTAAAAATTCGGCCTGAAGCCGTTGCTCGCTAATCCGGGCCAAACCGCTGTATAAACTCCGGTTGCGGTCGCGGTAACTTTCCAACTCGTATTCAGCCGCCTGGTACCGGCGCCGGGCTTGTTCGACCTGCTGAATCAGAAACCGCTCCTGATTCCGGACTTTCTGCGTACGGTAACTGGTAATGTAATTTGTCAGGTATTCGAGCGACAGGCGGGCAACGGTGGCAGCCACCACCGGGTCGGCCATGATGGCTTCAATGGTTACAATACCGGTTCGTCGTTCGTAGGTAGTGGTAATCCGACTGGTCAGCATAGTGGCCAAGCCTTCCTGTTCAGGCGAAATCTGCAAGGCTTTGCTGTAATTCTTGGGGTCCAGCAGATTGACAGGCGCCGATTTCGGTTCAGTGGTTGTAGGGTCGGTATTGCCAATAAGCCGTTGAAAAGCCGTTTCCCGACTCTGCCGTTTCAGGTAGGTTTGTAACGGGAGTACGGTTTTGTAGTTTTTGGAGTAAACCGGCTGGTTCAATAGTTGGAGGGCAAACGGAATGCTTTGCAAAACATCGGGGTACAGATCGGGCCGAATGACATCACTGG
The DNA here is from genome assembly GCF_009668025.1 of Larkinella terrae. Classification (GTDB taxonomy): domain Bacteria; phylum Bacteroidota; class Bacteroidia; order Cytophagales; family Spirosomataceae; genus Larkinella; species Larkinella terrae. The sequence goes on from NZ_WJXZ01000002.1 coordinate 129,548, forward strand.
CGGTGTTGTCGACGTTAAGCCCGGCCAGACCCGCCAGTGACCCCAGGTTACTCATGCCCGGCGAACTGCCCGCCGAGGCTTCGGGCATCACGGTAACTTCCGACTTATAATCGTCCGGTTTGGAAAAGGCGTAATAAATACCGGCCAGGACTCCCAGGACGGCAAAAACCAGCACGGCCCGCAGGCTGCGTTGCATAAATTTCAGGATGTCACCCGGCCGGATCTGGATCAGATCATCGTCGTCCATTTCGGAACTGGCGGGCGGTTTTTGCGTTGGTATTGACATGAAGCGACGTACTAAACGTTGCGCTAAAGTTGATTAAAACAATCGGACCAGGTTGATAATAACGGTCGTTAGGGTAACGGTCATTGTGCCAATCACCGAAATAAGCCCAATTCGCTCGCCCGGACTCAGCCTTCGATCTTCGGTAAAAGGTTCAAATGGGATAATAACCCGCGAACCCGGTTCAATTTTCGGGTATTTTCTAAAGAACAAAAACCGCTTCGTTCGGTCCTTTAATCCGTTGGCATACACCACATAAGAACGCTTTTGCCGCGCATTGTCGGTAAATCCACCGGCCTGCGTAATGTAATCCTTGAACTTAAAGCCGGTGGTAAAGCTGACAACTGATGGATTCAATACGGCTCCCTGAATGCTGACGGTTTCGGTTAATCTCGGAATGAAAAGCGAATCGCCTACTTCGAGCAACAGGTTGCCCGATACGTTCGGATTATCCATGATCGCACCCAGATCGGTGGCGATGACCGTGCCGCGTCGGGAAAACCGGGCACCCGGCAGAAAAGCTCCGGTTTTCAGGCCGCCTACCCGTTTGAGAATATCCGAAATCCGTTCTCCCCGCGATTCGATGGCGTAATTTCCGGGATGCTGCACTTCGCCCGATACGGTGACATTCCGCTGGAGTTCATACCGGGGCGACGTTCGCACGTAAACTACATCGAACGGTTTGAGCAAAAACCGGGCATCGGCGGGCAGCAAATGCAATTCGCGATCGATGGAAAACTGAAAAATCTGAACGGTTTCGCTGCCGTTCATCTTGGTCGTATCCTCCCGAATCCGCCGGGCCACTTCGATGCGTGTCGGCGTTGCCCCTTCCTGAAAACCGCCCGACAACGCGATTAAATCGGTGACAGTCAGGTTGGTGACATACGGAATAGTGTCGGGTCGGTTCACGGCACCCTCGATGCTGACAAAATACGGTTCGCGCAGATCGCGGACGGAATAAATGTGTACGCTGTCCTGCCGAAGCAATGGAATATCTTCCGTTTCGTTCCGCATTAATTGCCCGACATCGAACGGAATCGCTTCCAGATCCGTGTTATCGCGTTCCCGGTAGAGCGTTGCCCGGTTCAGAAACGCATCTTTCCGGAGCCCTTCGGCCCGTTTGATGAGCGAGCGAACGGAAGTGATGTCATCGCCCAGCGCATAATCGCCGGGACGCATCACGGCGCCCGTCACCTGAACCCGGTTTTCGTAGCGGTTTAAGATCTCGCCAATGGTGTATTTATCCCCCGACTGCGGAACGAAGGTGGCCAACTGTTCCTGGGTGATGGTCGAAATTCGCAATTCACGGGGCGTGTTCCGGCGCAGCGTGAGCGAAAACGTATAGGCCCGGTCGGTAAAACCGCCCGCAAAGCTCAGGACATTTTTGAGGGTTTCACCGGTTTTTACTTCATAAATGGCGGGGCGTTTGACCTGCCCGACCATTTCGACGCGAACCCCGTAATCGTTGACCCGAATCACATCCTGGTCCAGCAGCCGGATATCGTCTTTTTTGTCTGCCCGCAACAAATAGTCGTATAAATCGATGGTTCGGATGATGCGGTTATTGCGAATTACCTGAATGTCGCGGAACGAACCGGTTTCGGGGTTGGGGCCACCCGCCAGATACAGCGCGTTGAAAGCCGTTGATAGTGAGGAAAGTGTGTAGGTTCCGGGCATAACTACCTCGCCCACCATCGTAACGCGAATGCTGCGGATGTTGCCCAGCGTTACGGATGCGTACGTGCCGCTGTTGGGGCGGTTTAGGCCCTGATAGGCCTGCCGCAGCCGCCCGACAATCCGTTGTTCGGCCTGTTCGATGGTGAGGCCGCTGACGAAAATAGGAGCCAGGTTCAGCATCCGGACCGAGCCTTCGGGACTGACGCGCAGCCGGAAACTCTCGGTCGAATTGCCGTAAATCTCCACAACCAGTTCGTCGTCCGGCCCGACGACGTAATTCCGGGGGGTAGCAATCCGCAGGTTGGGTTCAAACGTGAGCGAAGTACCTTTAAACAATGAAGCGCCGAAGATATTGGGCCGCCGGATCGTATCGCGTCGCAGCAGATTCAGGCTGTCGTAGGCCGAAAAAGGTCGTTGGGAAAGCGAACCCTGCTGCGACCGGCTGATGAGCGTGTCGGCCGAAAATTGCCCGCTGCGGTTCGATTGCTGCTTGATTTTTGCCATGCGCTGCCGCATTTTGGCAATGTCGTTCAGCGTGTAACCCTGCGACATGGCGGCTTGCTCAATCTGCATTTCGGTCAGTCCGCTGCCCTGCGCGCGTTGGTAAAATTCAATGATCTGCTCATCATTCAACTGATCGGCCCGCGAAGGCTGCTGGGAAAAACCGGCTGTAATGACCAGCATAATCAGCAAAAAAGACAGCGCAAACCGTTGTTGGAACAGCAAAAACGAGGAATTGCGGTAGGTGGACAAACAAGATTGTATTCTGCTACGGTTCATGCCGTGAAAATAATCTGACCCACAAAGGTACGAATTGATTGATTTTCTGTCGCTTTTTATAGTCAATGGTCCAAAAGTGGCTTTTTATTTGAAAATACCGCTATTTAGCCGAATAGTTTTTCCGTAATAAACCCAATAAATAGAACTTAACCAAGATGGCATTAATAAAGCCGATTCGCGGTATCCATCCTCAAACTGGCGACGAGTGCTGGTTTGCCGATAATGCGACCCTTGTGGGCGAAGTGATCATGGGCCGCAACTGCACGGTCTGGTTCAACGCCGTGGTGCGGGGCGACGTCAATTCGATTACGATGGGCGATTACTGCAACGTTCAGGACGGCGCGGTGATTCATTGTACCTACCAGAAATTCAAAACCACCATTGGCAGTTACGTGTCGATTGCCCACAACGCCATTGTCCACGGCTGTACGATTGAAGATAAAGTGCTGATCGGAATGGGCGCGATCGTGATGGACGGCGCCGTCATTGGCACCGGTTCCATTATTGCTGCCGGGGCCATTGTGACCCAAAATACCGTAGTGCCGCCGGGTTCGATTTACGCCGGTAACCCTGCCCGGTTTTTGAAAGCCGTTACGCCCGAATTGGGCGAAGTTTTTATGCGAACGGCGAATAATTACGTGATGTATGCGGGTTGGTATGCAGATTAGCTAAAAGTCATGCCCAAACTATTGCATCGGATGAATTGAGTGAGTATATTTGTTTGAAATTAGTCTAAATTAGAAATTTGGTACTACTTTCACATACTTAGTCAGCAGCCGTTTTCCCCAGTGTTCTGCGCCGTTATCCCGGTAGCAGTCACGCCATTATCATTATGCTGAATTCAACTTCATTGATTGCAGAAGCCCGAACAAAACTCGAAGGATATTTACTAAAGAAAGGACTGCGCCGGTCGTCGGAGCGGTTTGCCATTCTGGAAGAAGTGTATTCCCGCGACGATCATTTTGACGCCGAGGAGCTTTATCAGGCCATGCACCAGCGGTCGTTTGCCGTTAGTCGGGCCACGGTTTACAATACGCTTGAGGTGCTGGTCGATTGCCACCTGGTTCGGAAAAACCAGTTTGGTGATGAGGATAATACGAAAAGCCGGTTTGAGAAATCGCTCGGTCGGCAGCAGCACGCTCACCTGATTTGTGTCAATTGCCACCGGGTGATGGAGTTTTGCGACCCCCGTCTGCAACTGATCAAAAATACCGTTGGAAACATGCTTCAGTTTCACGTTGAATCGCATTCTCTGGTTTTCTACGGCGAATGCAGCGACGCAGCATGTGTGGCCCGGACGAAAGCCGCTGCGGAACATGCGAACCTGCAGGAAGGAAAAACCGCTTAATCGCTCACGGGCTCTTTCTCCTTTTTCATGTCTTTCCGGGCGTTGATGTACCCGCGGATGACCGTGAACGTCGTGATGCCCAGGAAGAAAATGATGATGTATTGCACGTAATCGACAATGCCCGGGAATTTTTCCCCGAAATAATACCCTCCTCCGACCAGTGACAACACCCAGATCGCTCCACCGATCACATTGTAGAGCATAAAATACCGGATATCCATGCGGATCAGGCCGGAGAGAATCGGGGCAAACGTGCGAACAACCGGTAAAAACCGGGCCACGATCAGCGTCCGGCTGCCGTATTTCAGAAAGTATTCGCGGGTGGTTTCAATGTATTTTTTCTTGAAGAACAGCGAATCCGGGCGGTTTTGCAGGCGATCACCGAAGTAAATGCCCGTCAGATAGCCCGTCAGCGATCCCAGCACGGCGGCTCCGAAAATACAGATCAGCAGTAGCCACAGGGGCACGGCCAGAATTTTGGTTCCGGCAAAAACACCCGATAAAAACAGCAGATAATCGCCGGGCAGAAAAAAACCGAAGAACAGGCCGTTCTCGATAAAAATGATCAGGGTGATCAATACCAGCCCGCCCGTCCGAATGATTTCCTCGGAATTGAGTAAGTATTGGAAAAATTCGGAAATGGCGTTCATTTGTCAATGGGTGGATAAGCGAATGAGTGATTGAGTGAATAGCTTCGCAGGAAGCAGAAATTGGCGAAGCTAGTCACTCAATCGCTCATTCGCTCATTCAAAATTATAAGTATTCCGCCAGCTCCAGCCAGCGGTCGGATTTTTCAGAAATTTCTTGATCGATTTGTTCGATTTGCCGCGCCCACGTTGTCAATTCTTCGTGGTTTTTGGAACCGGTATTCAACTGATCCAATAAACCGCTTTTTCGTTGTTCCAGTTCCTCAATTTCTTTTTCCAGCGTTTCGTATTCGCGTTGCTCTTTAAACGACAGTTTTCGCTTGCCTGAACTGGCCGGAACTTCGGGTTTATTTTCTGGAACAGAGGTAGTTGGAACCGGCTTGGCTTTTTCGACCGGTTTCCGCTCGGCAGGCTGACTGGCTTTGCGTTCGCGGTAGTCGGTATAGTTGCCCGGGAAATCGCTGATTTTTCCACCGCCTTCAAATATGAAGGTATGATCGACCAGGCGATCCATGAAATAACGGTCGTGGGAGACGAGCAGTATGCAACCCGGAAAATTCAGCAGAAATTCTTCCAGTACATTGAGCGTCGTGATGTCCAGATCGTTCGTCGGTTCGTCGAGAATCAGGAAATTGGGATTCTGCACCAGCACCAGCAGCAACTGTAAGCGTCGTTTTTCACCGCCCGAGAGTTTGTGAACGTAATCGTACTGCTTGTTGCGGTCGAACAGAAAATGCTGCAGGAATTGCGAAATTGTCACGGTTTCGCCCGTTCCGAGCTTGATGACTTCGGCCACCTCCTGCACCACGTCGATCACCCGCTGATTGTCCGGAATCACCAGATCCGACTGCGTATAATAGCCGATTTTAACGGTTCCGCCGGTGCTGATGATCCCCGAATCGGGGCGCAGTTCACCGGTAATCATGTTCAGCAGGGTGGTTTTTCCCATGCCGTTTTTCCCGATGATGCCGATGCGGTCGTTGCGCCGGAAGGTATACGTAAAATGATCGAGCAGCACGTTATCGCCAAACCGTTTGCTGACGTTTTCCAGTTCGATGATTTTGCTGCCCAGCCGCGCCGTCCGGATGTTCAGCTCCAGTTGGTCGTTGCCCAGCTTGGTATGGGCTTTATCTTTCACGTCGTCGAACGCATCGACCCGGTATTGGGCTTTGGTGCCGCGCGCTTTGGGCTGTCGGCGCATCCAGTCGAGTTCGCGCCGGAACAGGTTTTTTGCCTTATCGACCTCGGCCGCCAGAATTGCCTGCCTTTCCGCTTTCTTTTCGAGAAAATAGGCGTAATTGCCCTTGTAGCTAAACAACGTCTGTTGATCCAGTTCGACAATCTGGTTACAAACCCGGTCCAGGAAATACCGGTCGTGCGATACCAGCAACAGCGTTGAGTTGTTGGTCGACAGGAAATTTTCGAGCCATTCGATGGTTTCCAGATCGAGGTGGTTGGTCGGTTCGTCCATGATCAGCAAATCCGGGTTTTCGATCAGCACCTGCGCCATCGCCACCCGTTTCCGCTGCCCACCCGACAGCGTCGCGACTTTTTGCGTTACGTCGTGAATGCCCAACTGCCCCAGAATCTGCTTCATCTGCGTTTCGTAATCCCAGGCCTGAAGCGTATCCATTTGCTGCATGGCGCGGTCGAGCGCATCGTGATTGTCGGAAAGCAGGGCTTTTTCGTACTGGCGGATGGCGGTCAGGGCCGGATTGTCGCCGGTCAGAACCACTTCAATGACGGTCAGGTTGTCGTCCAGTTGGGGTTGTTGTTCCAGAAACCCGACGGTAATGTCTTTCCGGATGCTGACCAGCCCATCGTCCGGGGGCATTCCGCCGGCCAGAATCGATAAAAGAGTGGACTTGCCCGTACCATTGGCACCAACGATAGCGACTTTATCCCCCCGGCTCATTCCGAACGTCACGTTCCGAAACAACCATTTGTCGCCGAAGGATTTGGATAGATTTTCTGCGGATAAATAATTCATTGTACGGCAAAGATACACAGACAGAACCGGATCGCCGAGGTTCTCCGGCCCGGTTCGCAGCGAAAATAGAACAAGGGATGTCGGTACCGTACCAAAGAGGATAGAATTTTCGGACGAAATGTGGTAACTTTCCGATCGAATTTCCTTTAACTTATTTAGAGCTTAATCCATTAACCCCATTCATGCGAAAATTAATTGCTCTGGTTGGCGTAGCGTGTTTCCTTGCAACGAGTGGTCGGGCGCAGGTGTCCGACGATGTAAAAAAATCGTATACACAGCCCATTCCGGGCAGCACCCTGACGTATGACATGGTGGCCATTCCGGGCGGAACATTCACGATGGGCAGCCCGGCCAATGAAAAAGGCCGCAAACCCGACGAAGGACCACAGCATAAAGTGACCATTGAGCCGTTCTGGATGGGGAAAATGGAAGTAACCTGGGATCTGTTCGATCTGTTTGCGTTCAAAAATATGGAAAAGGAGATGGCCAACCGGACGCCCGGTTTTGATCTGGCCAAAACCGATGCCGCCACGCGCCCCAGTCCGCCGTACGTGGATATGTCGTTCGGCATGGGCCGGGCCGGTTATCCCGCCATCAACATGACGCAATATTCGGCCATTCACTTTTGTGCGTGGCTGTACGCCAAAACCGGTATTTTCTACCGCCTGCCCACCGAAGCAGAATGGGAATACGCCTGCCGCGCGGGAACAACAACGCCGTACTCGTTCGGAGCCGATGCCAAACAACTGGGTGAATATGCCTGGTTCAGCGGCAACAGCGACGGTTCGTACAAGCAGGTTGGTAAAAAGAAACCGAATCCCTGGGGTCTGTACGATATGCACGGCAACGTGATGGAGTGGACGCTGGATCAATATTACGCGGATTATTACGCCAAAAAGGCGAAAGGCGAAGTCAAAGAACCGTTCGCCAAGGTGACGCAACTCTACCCGAACTCGGTGCGGGGCGGTTCCTGGGATGATGAGCCAGCGGTTTTACGTTCTGCCGCCCGGACGCAGTCGGCTCCGGCCTGGAAAATGCTCGATCCGCAGGCTCCCAAAAGCGAGTGGTGGCTGACGAGCGCGTCGTTTGTTGGTTTTCGGGTCGTTCGGCCAGCAAAAAAACCGTCGGAAGAAGAAATCAAGGCGTATTATAACCCGCCTTTGATCGAGGAGTATTGATTACCAGTTGCTTATTGAATTCCTGTTAATAGACACTATTTATCGTATTTCTAAACCTTGTTCCTTATGTCAAACGAATCCAACCGCCGGGAGTTTCTGAAACAATCCGGCTTGCTCACGGGCGGTGCCCTGTTGACAACCCTGCCTTCCTTTGCTTCCTCCTACGGTTTTAACAATTCGGCGGATGATACGATTAAAATCGCACTCATTGGCTGCGGTGGCCGGGGAAGAGGTGCCGCGCTTCAGGCCCTGAAGACCAAGCAAAATGTGAAGATTGTGGCGATTGCCGATGCATTCCGCGATCAGTTGGACGATGCGTATAAAATCTTAAATCAAAATCCAGAGCTGGCCAAGCGGGTCGATATTCCGGAAGAACGCAAATTTGTTGGGTTTGATGCCTATCAGAAAGCCATTCCCCTGGCAGATGTGGTGATTCTGGCGACTCCTCCGGGTTTCCGTCCGATGATGTTTGAAGAAGCCGTGAAACAGGGCAAACACATCTTCATGGAAAAACCGGTCGCTACCGATGCACCGGGTGTTCGTCGGGTACTGGCGGCTGCGGAAGAAGCCAAAAAGAAAAAACTGAATGTGGTCGTTGGCTTGCAACGCCATTACCAGCCGAACTACCGCGAGATAATCAAACGGATTCACGACGGTGCGCTGGGCGACATCATCGGCGGATCGGTTTACTGGGTCAGCGGGGGCGTTTGGGTAAAACCGCGTCAGCCGAACCAGACCGAAATGGAGCACCAGATGCGGAACTGGTATTACTTCAACTGGCTCTGCGGTGACCACATCAACGAGCAGCATATTCACAACATCGACGTCGCCAACTGGGTGAAACGCGGTTATCCGGTTTCGGCCCAGGGAACAGGCGGTCGCCAGGTGCGCACCGGCAAGGAATACGGCGAAATCTTTGACCATCACATCGTTGATTACGTTTATGAAGACGGCACACTGATCAACAGCCAGTGCCGCCATTACGAAGGGACTTACAGCAAGGTAGACGAAGCGTTCCTGGGTACAAAAGGCCGGGTCGATTCCTTCGGGCGGCAAAGCGTCCTGAAAGACCACAAAGGCGGTGCGATTTATACCCACAATGGTAAAGGCGACGGCGATCCGTACCAGATCGAGCACGACGAGCTGTTTGCGGCCATTGCCAAAAATGAATATAAATTCTGGGATGCCGAAAACGGCGCCAAAAGCACCCTGACGGCCATCATGGGCCGGATGGCGACGTATTCGGGTAAAGTTGTGAAATGGGATGAGGCTCTGAACTCAAACATCAACCTGTTCCCCGATAAACTGGCCTGGGATGCCAAACCAAAACTGTTGCCGAATGCCGACGGTTTTTATCCCATTGCCGTACCGGGCAAAACGGTAGCAGTTTAATTTCTGAACTGTAATTGTCTTGAACCGGGATTACACGGATTAAAGGATTAAAAGAAAATCATAGTTAATCCTTTGATCCGTGTAATTCCGGTTCAGGCATCTTAGTTAATCCTTGAATCTGCGTAATCCGAGTTCAAGACACTTAACCGGGTTTTCGGCAGACTTTCGGGGTATTCATCCCGGATAAAGGCGATGATGTTTTCCCGGATAAAACAGCGTAAATCGAAACTTTCCGGTGCATTCCGCGAAGAGGTCAGAATGCGGATAACCACGTGACCCGGCTGCGTGTCCGTCACCTGAACGACACAAACTTCTTTGTCCCACAAGGGATTATTTTCCACCAGCGCCTTCGCTTTTTCCCGAATTCGATCCACCGGTACGTTATAATCCAGATACAGCATGACCGTGCCCAAAACCGACGCGTTCGAACGCGTCCAGTTCTGAAACGGTTTTTCGATGAAATAGGTAATCGGTAAAATTAACCGCCGACGGTCCCACACCCGCACGACCACATTTGTCAGGTTAATTTCCTCAATTCGTCCCCACTCACTTTCGACCACCACGGCGTCATCGACCCGGATTTGTTGCGTAAATGCAATCTGAATCCCGGCCAGCAGGTTGGCAATCGTACGCTGAGCTGCGAAACCGATCACCACCGACGCAATCCCGGCCGATGTCAGGAAGCTCAAACCAATTTTACGACCGCCGTTGAACGACAGCAGCAAAACGGAAAAACCGACCACGATGACCACAATGGAGACGAGTTGCCGGACAAAAACAATCTGCGTCACGAATTTACGGAGGTGCAGGTTGACGTCGCTGGCGGTATCGTACCGCCGAATAATAAGCCGCTCCAGCACTTTCAGCGCCTGTACTACCAGCCAGGTGGTGGCAACGGTAAAAGCTACTTCGGCGGTTTTAGACGCGTATGGAAACCGTTGAAAAGACCGCTCTTGTATATTGGTGATAATCAGGAAGAAGAGCGACGGAACGAAGAAATAAAACGCGTTTCGGACGTATTTCCGCAGCGCTTCCAGCACTTCGACGTGCCGTCGGCGGAGCACCATCCGAACGGTCTGCGCGACGACCATGTTGACCAGTAGCCCGGCGCTAACGGCGACCGTCAGCAGCAGCCAGCCGGAAATCTTTCGATTGTGGCGCAGCCAGCGATCAATTTCGGTACCGATCTGGCTAAAATTATCCCAAAAATCCGTCCAGTTCATGGTTTTATAGAGAGGAGTTCAGCTATAAAAACACAGATAGTGGAAATTGTTCTCCACAGCCGGAAAGTTTTTCCCGCCGGAAAAGTCGGTTTAGGGCTGCAACGACCGCACCCAATACACCATCGGTTTAGGCGTCGAAACCGTTTCGCCGGGATCGGGCCATTCCATGTAACTTCGCAACGACGGTTCTTTGTGGTACCCTCTTTTGGTCCAGAATTCATCGTTCGGGCGGTAGCCCGGTGGTTTGGCAGGGTGGTTTTCGTCCCGTTCTACCGAACAAAAGCAAGCGGTTTTGTACGTGCCAAAGCTCCGGGCGTGCGCTTCCCGTTCATCGAAAAACCGGTGACCTAAACCCTGTCCACGAAACGCCGGCAGCAGGATGCTTTCGCCAAAATAGAAAACCGCATCGGTCTCAAAACCAGCGGTTTCAAAAGGCTGGCGGACATCAGCGGTTTCGTCACGAAGGGGAATGCAGGTTGTTGCACCAACCATTTGCGGCCCTTCGTAAACGGCAAACAGAAACGAGCGTTCCGACTGGGCGTAGGTTTTCAGGTATTCTTTTTCGTACGCAATGGTGCCTTCGTAGAGGTACGGGTAATCGCGGAAAACCGCAATGCGCAAAGCCGCCAGATCGTCAAAAACCGTCTCAATTTCCGATCCTCGTTTCGTACTGAACGACAAAGATCGCATGGCTTACGAAACGGCTTTGATCCAGCCGGGCAGGTTGTAATACGTTGTTACGCGGGTGATTTTGCCATCGGCCACTTCCAGAAAAGCCGCTGCAGGAACCACATACGTCTGGTTCGTCGCGGCTGGCAAACCGTCTTCAGCTTTCTTATAAACCCCATTCACGACAAATTCAACCGCAACGCGCCGGTCTGCGGGTTCGGTAAAGAAGACCAGATCGGTCAGCGTTTCATCGTACGACTCGTCCATGTGGAGCACAAAATCCGAGAACTTTTCGATGCCGATACGAGCCTCGCCCTGATTGGGCTCGTGCCGGATGTCGGGGCTGACCAGCGCCAGCATGCCGTTCCAGTCTTTTTGATTGAAGGACTCGTAGTATTTTTTCACAACGTCTAAAGCCGCCATTCCGATAAGTAGGTTGATTGGGCGCAAAGATAGGAAGGATGACGATGTGTCTAAAGCATAGGAAAAATAATAGACCGCGATTTCAAACCGTGGGCTATTACAACCTATCTTCAGATTTCTTCAGCCATTTTTTTAATAGTTTTTCGACCTTCTTCTGTGTTAACGACCGGCCATCGTGATATTGCTGTCGACCTTGTTCAAAACTTTGAAGTAAAATGGGTGATTTCTTCAGGCTTTTCATGCCAACACCGGCTTCACGACTTTGCCGTGCACATCGGTCAGGCGATACCGGCGGCCCTGGTGTTTGAAAACCAGCTTTTCGTGATCGACGCCCATTAAATGCAGAATCGTCGCCTGAAAATCGTGAACGTGAACGGGGTCTTTTAGTACGTTGTAACCGAACTCGTCCGTTTCGCCATAAACCATGCCTTTTTGAACACCCGCACCCGCCATCCAGACCGTAAAGCAACGCGGGTGGTGATCGCGGCCGTAGTTTTCTTTCGAGAGTTTTCCCTGCGAATAGTTGGTTCGGCCAAACTCGCCACCCCAGATCACCAGCGTGTCGTCGAGCAGGCCGCGCTGTTTCAGATCCATGATCAATGCTGCCGACGGCTGATCGACACTCTTCGTCTGAATCTGAATGTCGTTGGGCAAATTTCCGTGCTGATCCCAGCCCTGATGATACAACTGCACAAACTTAACGTCCTTTTCAATGAGCTTCCGGGCCAGCAAACAGTTGGCGGCAAAGGTTCCCGGTTTGCGGGAATCCGGGCCGTACATGTCGAAAATGTAATCCGGTTCTTTCGAAATATCGAGTGTTTCGGGCACCGAGGTCTGCATGCGGTACGCCATTTCGTACTGCGCCATCCGGTTGTTGATTTCCGGGTCCAGTACCTGTTTAAACTGCTCCTGATGCAGTTTGCCGAGGTAATCGAGCATCCGCCGACGGCTGGTTTTGTCAATCCCCGGCGGGTTGTTCAGGTAATAAACCGGGTCGGGACCGGAGCGAAACACCACGCCCTGGTGGACAGACGGCAGAAAACCGTTGCTCCACAATTTGGCATACAGCGGCTGATCACCATTACGGCCTTTCGAGAGCAGCACGACAAAAGCCGGTAAATTCTGATTGTCAGAGCCTAAACCGTAGCTCGCCCAGGAACCGAACGAAGGCCGTCCGGCCTGTTGCGAACCGGTTTGGAAGAACGTTACGGCCGGATCGTGGTTGATGGCTTCGGTATTCATCGACCGAATGAAGCACAAATCATCCGTAATTCGGGACGTATACGGCAGCAACTCGCTGACCCACATCTGGCTGTTTCCGTGTTTGGCAAACTTGAATTTGGAAGCCGCCAGCGGAAACCGGCTTTGCCCGGCGGTCATGCCCGTCAGGCGCTGGCCTTTTCGAATCGATTCGGGCAAATCCTGCCCCCACATCGTCTCGAGTTTCGGTTTGTAGTCGAACAGATCCAGTTGCGAGGGTGCACCGCTCTGGAACAGGTAAATGACCCGTTTCACTTTGGGCGAAAAGTGCGGTTTTCCGGGCGGCCGGTTTTCTTCACTTCCAGCCATCAGTTTGGTCGGATTGAGCAGGGAGGCCAGGGCAATGGCTCCCAAACCGGCACTGGTTTTACCCAGAAAGGTCCGGCGGCTCAACTGATCGTGCAATTCGTCTTCCAGATTGTTCATAGCCTTGAAACCTAAACCCTGTCAGCGCCGGGCCGTCGATACGGTCGCAGACCCTGACAGCGGTCTGAGTTATTATTGAAATAGTAAACTTAAATTAACCGCTGTCAGGGTCTGCGACCGCTGACAGGGTTTGACAGGGTTATCGTTTGATAATCGCTTCGTCGACGTTCATGATGGTGCTGGTGACGACCGTCCAGGCGGCCAGCTCGGAGGCCGGGATCGCTTTGTCGACCGGAAATTCACCCACACTTAACAAGTCGGCGGCCCGTTTGGGATTGCTCCTGAAATCCGCCAGTTCTTCCGCATACAATTGTTTCATCAGCGTCACTTCCGCCGGACGAACCGGGCGACTGGTGACGGACTTAAACACGTATCCAATCAATGCATCATCCTTTAGTCCCATGCCCAGAGCCCGCTGCCCCAAAACCCGGGCGGCTTCCACAAACTGCGGATCGTTCAGCGTTACCAGGGCCTGCAAAGGCGTCGATGTTTTCTGCCGTTTGACGATGCAGGTGTGGCGCTCGGCCGCATCGAAATTGAGCATCATCGGCGGGGGCGACGACCGTTTCCAGATCGTATACAAACTCCGGCGGTACAGGCTGTCGCCGTGGCTCTGTTCGTAATTAATGGCGTTTCGGGTTGCCAGGGCTTCCCAGATTCCGGCGGGCTGGTAGGGCAAAACGCTGGTGCCGCCAATTTTCTGGGATAATAAACCGCTGGCGGCCAGTGCATTGTCACGAACCTGCTCGGCCGACATCCGGTAGCTGGGCCCGCGCGAAAGCAGGGCGTTGTCCAGATCGACTTCCAGTTTTTTGGTATCCGCAACGGAAGATTGACGGTACGTTGCCGACATTACAATGAGCTTCTGCAGGGCCTTGGCATTCCAGATGCCCGAACGCCCGGCACCGTCGCGGAACCGAACGGCGAGGTAATCCAGCAGTTCCGGATGGGAAGGAAGGTCGCCCTGATTTCCGAAATCATCGCTGGTTTTCACCAGTCCCTGACCAAAATATTGCTGCCAGAACCGGTTGACCATCACCCGGCTGAACAGCGAGTTGTCGGGGTTCAATAACCACATCGCCAGCCCCAGGCGGTTTTTCGGATATTCCTCCGGGAACGGCATCAACTGGCCGGGCGTTGCGGCCGTCACTTCCTCGCCGTGGGCGTCGTAAGCCCCGCGTTTCAGCAGGTACGTTTTCCGGGGATATTTCCGCTCTTTCATCACCATCACCTGATCGGAATTGTTGTAGAGCACTAATTCCTGCGCCCGGTTTTCCTGGAATTCGGCAAAGGCTTTTTGGTAGGTCGAGTCCTGCGTAGTTACATAATACGTGTACAAACCGGCTCGCTGGGCTGCCGTTCGTTTGGCGGCAGGCGTAAACAGGGCCGTCGTCAGTGCGTCCGATTGGCCCGCCAGAACGGGAATTTCGAGCGGAGTCAGGCTGCGGTTATAAATCCGCAGTTCGTCGATGGCGTAATCCTTAATATAGTGATCGTGAATCCGGCCAATCAGGAACGGCGAACCAGACCAGTTTTTGCCATTTTTCCCCCGGTCGATGCTGTGAACAAGGTGGTCGGTAATGATCTCCAATTTAGCAGGTTGACCGTTGAGATACAGCTTAATACCGGCCGCCCGGCCCGATCCGTCGTAGGTCATCGTGAGATGAAACCACTGTTTGTAGCGGATTTTGGCGACGGTTTCCACGTCGAGGCTGTTGTCTGGCCAGACGTGATTCATCGTGATTTTGAAACGACCGTCTTCCAGCAAACCAATCTCATACCCCCGGTTTCCGTCAAACGGGCCGTTCGATTTGCCCATCAGCATGCCTTCCAGACCCGGTTTGGCTACATTAAACCATGCACTGACCGTAAACGGCTGGTTTTGCTCATAAAAACCGACCTTTCGGGGTAATTCGATGTTGCTGTCGCCTTTCAGATACCGCGCCATCCCGACTTTGCCTTTGATCTGATACGGGAAACTTTCGGGGTCGCCGGCCAGACGCGCCGGGAGTGTGTCGTTCACCTGATTCCAGAACGCATTGCGGGGGTCTTTTTCTAGTTCTTCGCGGGTCTTCGGAACCACCGGTTTTTTGACTTCCGGCAGCCCAAGTTTTTTCCGGCGCTCTTCCTCCTGCTTCTTGAGTTCGTCTTCTTTTTTCTTCTCCGCGTCTTTCAGCTTCTTTTCCTCCGAATTCTCGTAGGCTTTAAAATCCCGCCGGTCGGCTTCATCGAAGGTGTAATGCACCACCAGACCAACCTTGATCGAAGATTCCGGCTTCCGCTCAGCCTGACTCAGCCACGGCCCGAATGCCCGTTGGTATTCAGGACGGTTTGGGTTTAAGCGCTGCTGTATCGGCTTGATAGTGTGGTGAATATAGTTCAGTTTGGCCTCCGCATCCCGCGAAGTAAGCGTGATCGTGGGGGCGGGTTCGCCGTTGTATGGGATCTGGCCGCGTTCGTTGTTGTTGTTGAAAAACGCAAACAGCGAATAATAATCTTTCTGGCTGATCGGGTCGTATTTGTGGTCGTGGCAGCGGGCGCATTCGACCGTCAGGCCCAGCATCGCTTTCCCGAACGTATTGACGCGGTCGGCCACGTATTCAACCCGGTATTCTTCATCAACAATCCCGCCTTCCTGACTTTGCTGGTGGTTGCGGTTAAACGCCGTTGCCAGCAGCATGTTCTGAGTCGGATTTGGCAGCATATCACCCGCCAGTTGCCAACTGATGAACTTATCGAACCGCAGGTTTTTGTTAAAAGCCGTAATGACCCAGTTACGATACGGCCACATTGTGCGCAAACCGTCGTCCTGGTATCCGTGCGTATCGGCATACCGGGCCGCATCCAGCCACTCGACGGCTTGCCGCTCGCCGTAATGCGGGCTGCTGAACAGGCGGTTAACTACTTTTTCGTACGCATTCGGACTGGTATCGGCCAGAAAAGCATCCACTTCGGCCACGGTTGGCGGTAAACCGGTCAGGTCCAGTGTAACCCGGCGCAACAAGGTCGCTTTATCCGCTTCGGGATTGGGTGTCAGTCCTTTGTCTTCGAGTTTCTTGAGAACAAAATTGTCGATCTCATTTCTAGCCCACTTCTCATTTTTAACCTTCGGAACGTCCGCCATCTGGGGCGTAATCAGCGACCAGTGCGGTTTGTATTCGGCGCCCTGCTCAATCCAGCGAACCAGCAACGCTTTCTCCTCAGTCGTCAGAATCAGGTTGGATTCCGGCGTGGGCATCCGGTATTCCGGGTCGTTGGAAATAATGCGGTGGTAGGCTTCACTTTTCGCCAGATTGCCGGGAACGATGGCGGTTTTTCCACTTTTCGACAACGCTTCGTAGGCATTTTCGGCGATATCGAGCCGCAAACCGGCTTTCTGCTTGGCTTTATCCGGGCCGTGGCAGGCAAAACAGCGATCCGATAAGATCGGTTTGATATGCAGGTTGTAGTCGACTTTTTCGGGCAATTTGCTTTCAATCGCTACCAGTTCCGCCGGTTTTTCGACGCTGTTACCACAGGAACTCCAGACGACCACCGAAAACAGGGCGATGGCCGTACTGAAAAGCAGCGATCGGAATCGTATGTCGGATAAAAGACACATACGAATAAGGGTGTTTAAGAAAAAAGTACAACGAATCTACAAAATTATAGTAAATATTTGAGAAATAAATCAATTTGATTGCCAAAAAGTATACTATTTTGACATCTCATGAATTACTTCGCCTTCGGATTTTCAGCTTTGGCCGAATCGGCTTTGGTAAATGCGGCAATTGAACTTTCGCCCAATCCCATATTGATTTCCAGATTCGGCAAGGCTTTTTTCAGCTCGGCAACGCCGGTTTCGGTTACTTTGGTTTGCCAGAGATAGACGGTTTTCAGGTTTTTGATGCCCGCCAGTTCCTTTAAACCAGCGTCGGTCACTGCCGTGCCGTACAGATTCAGGTATTCGAGATACGGCAGATTTTTCAGGTTTTTCAGCCCGGCATCGGTCACTTTGGTTTGCTCCAGGTGCAGTTTTTGCAGATTCTTCAACTGCGCAACCTGCGCCAGCGTAGCGTCGGAAACTTCCGTATCACCGAGTTTCAGCCAGACAATCTGCTGACTTAATTTCGGCAGCGAAACCGCCTGTGCATCGCTAAACGCCCGCGCATTGACCGCGCTGACTTCCAGTTGGTTCTGTTCTTTCGACAATGGCAAAACCAGCAGACCGGCTTTTTTCAGCTCATCAATCGCCTTTGGATCGGCGGCCGGAAGTTTCATGGTCAACACCGGCGATTCCGGTGCGGGGCCCATTGCCACCTGTCCACCACCGCCGACTGCACTCCCCGTTCCGAGCGACGCCAGGGCCGGTTTTACTTCCTCCGGCACTTTCAGTTCGGCCACTTTTTTGTCGAACGGCGCGCCCTGATTGATCCACCACGTCAGCAACGCGATTTGATTTTCGGTCAGTGGCGTTTTGCCTTTGGGCGGCATGTGGTGATCGTCTTCCTCGGGCAGCAAACAAACCTTGATCAGTTTGCTCTCGCTCCCTTTTCCGGCCACGATAATCGGCCCGTCTTCGCTGCCTTTTTTAATCATTTCGGGCGAATCCAGCCGTAAATCGCCTTTCGATTTTTCCGGATTATGACATTGAACACAACGGGTTTTCAGGATCGGATGCACGATTTGCTGGTAGACCATCGCCTGATTGACGTCAGCAATCGGCTCGATGCTGGCCACTTCCTGCTCGCGGGGCGGAATACCGGCCATCGACCGCAGCGGTTCGGGCGTATATTGCGTCAGAAAATCGGAACCGTGCGTCAGCGATCCTCCCTGGTGTCCGGCGGCCAGCAGCAGCAAAACCGCTACGCCCAGCGCCGGGAAATAGAGCAGCGGACCAAACCGAATCCGGGGACCGATCCGGTCGTGTTTGATGGCCCAGGCCACCCAGGCAAAAACCGCTACACCGATGCCTTCCCACATGTGGTCGCTCAGGGTTTCTTCGTCGTAACCCCCGCCAAGCGAAAGCAGATAGCCAAAAATACAGGCCATCGTTGCGCTCACGGCCGACCAGAACAGAATCAGGGTAATTGTATGCGAACTCACCGTTTGCCGGCGCGTGACCCGGTCGAGTTCCAGCAAACCGGCAATCAGCAGAAAACCAATCGGCAGGTGGACGATCAACGGGTGAAAGCGACCAAAAAACATCGCCCATTCAGAAGGTTGCGGAGACGTAGCTTGTAACAGAATTAGACTATTCATTGAATCAATCTGGTGTTCAATTTTGGGAGAAACTTCAAAGTTGAGCGGTGGATAGCGCCCGAATGATGGACGTATGATTCTAAGCCGGGCCGAAAACGGAATTTCGACCCGGCCTACGGTATTTTCACAGTTGAGCAATCAGAATGCCGTTTTGGAATGTAACAGCCCGCGGATTTCGTCAGCTAACGCGCTGAAGCTTCACCGGATACGTTTTTTGGGAAGCCCACTGCGGCACATACACATTCTCGTCGCTGTCGACCAGTACGTCGTGCGGGTGCAGGAAAGCCGTCGAGGTCATGTCCTTGCGCTGTTCTTCCAGTTTGCCGTCTTTGTAAACCGGTGCCGAACCGCCCGGCGTCGAAACTACTTTGTCGTTTTTGTCCAGAATCTGGATGTAACCCGAGTTCGGGTAGGCATCGGAGGTGCTGCGGAAAACCGCCCCGTAAATCATGTCGTTGTGCAAAACCGGGCGGCAGATGTAGGAACCCGGCAACGCGATCGTGGAAAGGTATTTGCCGTCTAACGTAAAGCGTTTCAGACAGTTGTGCCGCCGGTCGGTAATCAGTAAAGTCGGGTTTGATTTGTTCCGGGTATCGACCAGAATCCCGTGGCAGCAGTCGAACTGACCGTTTTCGGTGCCTTTGCCACCAAAGTGCCGGATGTATTTCCCCTTGCTGTCGTACTGCGTGATGTAGTTCAACCCGTATCCGTCGGCCACGTAAATATCGCCGTTGGCGGGGTTGATGGCGGTTTCGGTGGGCGTAAACTGCGTCGGATAGTCGTATTTACCGGTTTCTCTCGGGTAATCGATTTTCAGCAGTTCTTTGCCTTTCAAATCGGTTTTGATGACCTGGTGGCGGTTGTTGTCGCAGATAAACAGGAATTGCTCCCCGCCCTCGTTCGACAGCGTCAGGCCGTGGGCGCCGGGGTAGGTGGTGCCCCAGGTTTCGAGCAGTTTTCCCGATTTATCGTAAATGATGACGTTATTTTTGGTCTCATTGGTCAGCAGAATCAGGCGACCTTTGGAATCTTCCACCATTTCGTGGCAATCGTTGACCGGGTTTTTGCCCGCATCCAGAACGCCCCAGTTTGGCACAACGCGGTAGCGGTGCGAACCGTGGCCGATCACCTGCTCATCGGCTTTGGGTTTGGCACCGAAATTAATATTGGGAATTGTTAATCCGACAGCGGTTGCGGCTGTAGCCTGGGTGAGAAACGTGCGTCGGTTTACAGATTGAGAAGCCATACGATTAATTACAAAAGGTTTAAGGGAATTAGATGATAGCATTACGACAATTCGAGAAACCGCTCCGGATTGATTCCCCGGTCTTCCAGTTCAAACGAATTGTTTATAATAAGTTGGTGAATATACTGCCAAAATGGGCGATTTGTCAACCAAAAATTCAGATCTACGTTCAGAACACTCTGTAAAAGATCTCCGGGGTAATAATCTCCTTCGGCAAACGGGTTTTTATTGAGCTTTTCGATTGCCAGCGGAATCAGGTAAGCCAGCGAAATTCCGTGCCCGATCAGCAGCCGCAGATCGTCCGTACGGAGCTGATTCAGTGGCGTTTGGCGGAGCGCCTGAATCTTCTGGCTCCGGTCATCGCCAAAATCCGGTTCTTCCCAACGTTCGTTTTCCAGGTCCTCCAGGGTTTTCTGCTGCCAGTTTTCTTCCATCGATGCGCACCTGACGGATTGAGTAACACCGCTTTACCAGCCCTCTCATACCGTCTGTTTGTGTAAAGGTATCTGGAAATTTGTTCTCCAAAGTGAAAAATCAGCCCAAAAAAATATTTTTTTTATCCCATGTGAGGTAATAAAATACAAACTTGTCTATGTTAAATACCACCAGAACAAGCGCCCGTTGGCATGCAGCAAGTACCGCTAGATGATCATGAAAATTCGGAGGGAAAGTCGCCCTGGCTTTCGACCAACCGCCAGCCGCTTCCGCCCGGAAGAGTGACCGATGATGAGCTTATTTTTCGGCAACTTTTCGCACAGGACCCCAAGCGGGGCTGCGAACTATTGTTTCGGCGGTATTACACCAACCTGGTCAACCACGCGGTGCGGTTTGTCTATTCCAGGGAAGTGGCCGAAGATCTGGTGGCCGAAGTGTACACGGCTTTCTGGCAGGAACGCATTTTTGAGCGCGTCACGAGTTCATACCGGGCTTATCTCTACCAAACCGTTCGCTACCGTGCCTATAACTATCTGCGGTGGGAACTGCACCCGTCTGACCCGCTGGAATCGCTGAATACGCAGGGCATTTCACCCGCTCCGCAGCCCGATGAAGTGCTGCATTATAGCGAGTTACATCAGAAAATTGAAGATGCCATTCAGGGCTTGTCTCCGCAGTGCAAGCGAGCTTTTTTATTAAGCCGGATTGAGGGGAAAAAGTACCTGGAAATTGCGAAGGAGATGCAGATCAGCAACAGCGCGGTCGAAAAATTAATGATCAGGGCGCTTAATCAATTGCGTCAGGAACTAAAAAGAGAATGGTTCATCAGCCTGCTGCTGGGGCTTCTGGCCAGCTCTTTCTGAGGCCGAAAAACGAACCGGTTGCGCCACCTGATTAAGGGCCCAAAAAACATACCTATTATGAAATTACTACTTATAAAACGGATTGTGTTCGACTTTTTCGACGGAAAAGCGACGGCAATCCAGCGAAAGTACCTCGAAGAATGGCTCGCGGACGAAGCCAATCAGGAAACTTATTACCAGTATCTGGACGAGTGGGAAAGCCAGCGGCCCCAGTTTGCGGTGGATGCCGACAAAGCGCTGGCGGCTTACCAACTGGTGCTGCAGAACGAACAACAACCGGCTGTTCCGGCCAAACCGCTACCGGTTTCCTCATCCAATTCGTTTCAGCGATGGCTGAACTGGAGCATTGCGGCTTCGGTTGCGCTGGTGGCTTTGCTGGGCACCTACCGGTTTCGTTCTCAGTTGCTGTTTGAAACCCACCGGACGGCTTTCGGGCAAACCAGTACACATCAACTGGCTGACGGAACGGAAGTTACGCTGAATGCCAACTCCGTTCTGCGCGTTCCCCGGTTTGGCTTCGGCTCCAATACCCGCGAAGTGTTTCTGGAAGGTGAAGGTGAGTTTAAAGTAACGCATACGCCTACGAACCAGCGGTTTATTGTCCGGACCGCCGACCGGTTTCAGGTCGAGGTACTGGGAACCGAATTTGTCGTTTATTCCCGAAAAAGAGGCAAACGGGTTTTTCTCAGTAAGGGAAAAGTGAAGCTGGATTTGCCGCAGGGGCAGCAGTTGTACATGCGGCCCGGCAACGTGGTAACCGTCGCGAATTCCGGTCAGTACCGGCTCATTGAGACCAAAACGTCCCGGCAGTATGTCGCCTGGAAAGACCACTGGTTTTATTTCGACAACACCTCCCTGAGCGAAGTGGCGAACCAGATTCAGGAGCAATTCGGAATTAAGGTGGTGGTTTCAGACCCGAAACTGGCCCAACGGCGGATTGCCGGTAATTTCAGAGCCGAGCAGGCCGACGATCTGTTCCAGATTTTAGCCGAGTTGCTCAACCTCAATGTAGTGAAAAAAGACAATCATATTGAATTGCGTACTCCTAAACATTCCTAACCCTTAACAATCCCACTGAATATGTTAATTCCATGTTTACAAAAAACCGCATTGGTTTCGCTGGTTGTGATGAGTCACCAACTGACTCAGGCACAATCGGTTGTGCTGGCCAGACAACAAGCCTACGCCCCGGAACAGGTTCAGACAGCTCCAGTGGCGGGCCAGAAAATGAAAGAAGTGCTGACGGAATTAAGCCGTCAGCACCAGGTCAGTATTTTGTTTGAAGAGACGACGGTCAGTGGCATTATGGTTCCGGCTACGGTGCGTCTGCGTTCCGGGAAGCTGGAAAAGCAATTGGAAACCTTGCTGAAACCCTACGACCTGATGTTCAAAAAGGTAGGCAATCAGGCGTATTACATCATCAAAAATCCGGTAAAAAATACGAGCGAAGCCGTTACGATTCCGGAATCGGTTAATACGCCGATTTCGCAACGGGGAGTAACGGGGTCGAACGGAGCGGTTTTTTCGTCAACCTCCCCGGGCATCGCCATCGCCGATTTTACGGTAAGTGGCAAAGTGACCAGTGAAAAAGGGGAGGGGCTGCCCGGTGTCAGTGTGGTCATCAAAGGAACGACGCGGGGAACGGTTACGAACAACGAAGGCAATTACACCCTTTCGGTGCCGGAAGCCGGCAGCGGGGCGACCCTGGTTTTTAGTTTTGTGGGGTATCTATCGCAGGAGATGAATGTGAGTTCATCGACCACCATCAATGTTTCGCTGAAACCGGACGACAAAGTGCTGGAAGAGATCGTCGTGATCGGTTACGGTACGGCCAAGAAAAGCGATTTGACCGGTGCGGTCGGAACGGTGAAGGAAGCCGAACTGAAAGAACGGCCAACGGCTTCGCTGCAGCAGGCGCTGTCGGGTCGCATGCCGGGCGTCCAGGTCAACACCAACTCGGGTCGCCCGGGTGGCCGGACCACCATCCGCGTGCGCGGTTTCAGTTCCATCAACTCGTCCAATAACCCGCTGTACGTGGTGGACGGCGTGATGCTGCCGCAGGGCACGCAAAACCAGTTTAGCTCGGCCATCGACTACATCAACCCCAACGACATCGTATCGGTGGAAGTCTTGAAAGATGCTTCCTCGACCGCCATTTACGGGGCGCGGGGCGCCAACGGCGTGGTCCTGGTAACGACTAAAAAAGGAAAATCCGGCCAGGGACAGGTAACGTACAACGTCGACTTCAGCGTCAACACCATCGGTCCGAATCCTCCGCACGTGCTGAATTCCGCGCAATACATGGCGGTAGAGGACCTGGCGTGGGCCAACATGGCCAAATATGATCCGGCGGGTTGGGCGGCTGGCAAGTGGGCGTATCTGAACCCCAAACTCCGCCGTATTGACCCACGGGTGTGGAACTCCGACGGTAGCCCGAAATACGATACCGACTGGTTCAGGGAAACGAGCCAGAATAAACTCTCGCAAAACCACCAGCTGGGCTTCAGCGGAGGTAACGACCGAACGCAGTACTCGATTTCACTGGGTTACCGGGACGACGAAGGCCTACTGAAAACCTCGTACATGAAGCGGTATTCGGGCCGGTTTACGATCGATGATCAGGTAAAACCGTGGCTGAAAGTCGGGGGTACGCTGAGCTACAACAACCAGTCGGAAAACATTGTGGACCAGGCTGATGCGGTGGCCCGTCAGATTGTGGAAGACTTCCCTTTCCTGCCCGTGAAATACGATGACGGAAGCTTCGCCAACAACAAGGATTTTCCGTTTGCCGAAGGAACCATGAGTTCTTACCACCGATTGATGGACACCCGGTACATTCTGAATACGCAGACGACCATCGGGAGCTTGTATTCCAACATTACTTTCGCCAAAGGGCTGGAAATGCGCACGATTTTAGGCGCGAACATCCAGACGCAGGAAAACAACATTTCCGTCACCCGAACGCTGAACATCGGCGGGAACGGAAATGCCTCGACCAGCAACCGGAAAGACTCGTTCTGGTCGCTGGAAAACTATTTGACTTACAACAAGCAGATCAACGAGAAACATGCCATCAACGCCCTGTTGGGGATTTCCTGGCAGGAAACGAACAGCTTTGCCATGAGTGCGGCTGTAAGCGGTTTTGCGACGGACTACTTCGGTTTCAATAACTTAGGTGCCGGGGCTACCAACCCCAGCGTGGGTTCCAGTGCTGGGCGGTTTGCGTTTAACTCCTATTTCGGCCGGATCAACTACAGCCTGATGGACAAGTACCTGGTGACGGTAACAGGTCGGGCGGATGGTTCGTCGAAATTCGGGGAAAACCACAAATTCGCTTTCTTCCCCTCGGCGGCTCTGGCCTGGCGGGCATCGGAAGAAGAGTTTCTGAAAGGCAACTCGCTGATCTCCAATCTGAAAGTACGGACCAGCTTCGGTTTGACGGGGAACTCCGAAATTCCGCCTTACTCGTCCCTGTCACTCTTAAGCTCGAACTACGCGACGGTGTACGGCGACACGAAAGTATCGGGAACGGGGGTCAGCCGGTTGGCCAACCCGGATTTGCGCTGGGAGAAAACCGCTCAGACCGACGTGGGTATTGAACTGGGCTTGCTGAAAGGCCGCATCAATCTGGAAGCCGATTATTATTACCGCAAAACGACGGACATGCTGCTGGATGCGCCGGTGCCGCGTACGAGCGGCTATGGCACCATTCGCCGGAACGTAGGCTCGATGCAGAACAAAGGTTTTGAATTTGGTCTGAACACGGTAAACGTCGACGCGGGCGGTTTTCAATGGAACACGACCTTCAACATCTCCTTCAACCGCAACAAAGTGTTGTCGCTGGCAACGCCTTCGGACATTTTTAACGTGGGTGGTCCGAACTTCACCAACCCGACCAACGTCATTCGGGTGGGTGAGCCAGTGGGTTCGTTCTGGGGTTTGACCCGCGTCGGGATTTGGAGCGAAGCGGAACGCGAAGAAGCCGCCAAGTTTGTCAGCTACCGGAACGGGTTGACGATTCTGCCGGGTGACATCAAGTACCTGGATGTGAACGGGGACAAAGCCATCACGGACGCTGACCGGAGCATCATCGGCAACGGCAGCCCGAAGGCCTGGGGCGCTTTTTCCAACACCTTTCGGTACAAGAATTTTGACCTTACTCTGGAATTGCAATACTCGTACGGCAATGACGTCATGGACCTGAATATTTCAACCAGCGAAGACCGTCAGGCGCTGGCCAATAGCTACACCTCGGTGTTAAATGCCTGGACGCCAACGAATCAGAACACGATGATCGCCGAAATTCGGGATACGCGGGCCGGTTACGTCCTGAACGTAGACAGTTACTGGATCAAGGACGGATCGTTCCTGCGGGGCAGAAACCTGCTGCTCGGCTATACGTTTCCAACCAATCTGACGAATAAACTCAAGCTAAACCGCCTGCGGGCCTACGCCACCGTGCAGAATTTTTTCCTGCTGGTGAAAGACAAAATTATCGGTGATCCGGAAGTTACGCCGACCAACCAGGGAGACAGCAACAGCGCGTTCTCGCAGGGGATGATCTGGCATAATTACCCCAAACCGACTACGTACATGTTCGGGTTGCAGATTGGTTTGTAGGTGAATCGGTTTTCGGTATACGGTTTTCAGTTACCGGTGTGCACCAAAGAATGGAATGCGTCAGCCGACCGAAACCGAATACCGTAAACCCTTCTTTTCAAGTGTTCAAAAAACGATTTCAAAACATGAATTATATCGTTCGCAAAGTAAGTAAAGCGGTTTTGCTGAGTGCTATTCTGCTGGGACCCGTCGGTTGCAAGGACTTCCTCAACGAGCAGGCACCCTCCAACCTGACCCCCGACAACTTTTACACCATCCCCGATCACGCGGAAGCGGCCATTGCTTCGGTCTACGCCGACATGCGTTTTATGGGCGATGGTGCCGGAATTTTCTCTTCCAACTGGCAACTGCTGGAAGCGCTCACCGGTACCTCCACCACTGAAACCGCTCAGAACTCGGATTTGAACAACCTTTACGGGTTGGTCCACGACGGCAACACGGTGCACGTGGTCAATTACTGGAACGGGCTCTTCAAAGTGATTGCGCAGGCCAATCAGGTTCTTGATCGCGTGCCGGGCATTACGCCGATGGATGCGGCTCAGAAAACCAAAATCCTGGGCGAAGCTCGGTTTTTGCGGGCCAATGCCTACTTCACGGCGGTTCGCTTGTGGGGGGATGTGCCCCTGATTACCAAACCGCAAACGGCGACATCGGAAGACTTCATGCCCGCGCGCACGCCCCAGGATGCCGTTTACAAGCAAATCGTTGATGACCTGGTAGCCGCTGAAGCCGCCGGTCTGGCCTGGACGGATTTGACGGGCCGGGTGAACCTGGCCGCCGTGAAAACCCTGTTGTCGAAAGTGTATTTGACGATGGCTGGTTTCCCATTGAGCAAAGGCGCTACGCACTACAAACTGGCGGCTGACAAAGCCCTGGAAGTCATCACCTACGCCAATGCCAATCCGACAGCGATTGGCCTGTTCACGAGCTACGAAGACGTGCATAAGGAGAGTACGGAAAACCGTATGGAGCATTTGTTCATGCTGCAATACAACACGCTGGTGGCCGGAAACCCGATGGACAACATGTACCCGAACTTCAAACCGGTGACCTACAACGGACCATCAGGAACGGGCAGCACGGTGCCAACACCATCGTTCTATGCTTCCTACGAAACCGGCGATTTGCGGGCGAAGGACCAGGGTTATTTCTACTCGACTTATTACACCAACGGCAACGGGGCACCATTCGCTCTGGGCGCGAACTACATCTTCAAGCACTTCAACCGAACGGCCAACGGAACTTCGGGAGTTGCCGGCACGCGTCAGAACAACCTGAACGTACCGCAAATCCGGTACGCCGAAACGCTGTTGATCTATGCCGAAGCACAAAATGAATTGGGTGCTCCGACGCAGGTCGCTTACGATGCGCTCAAGAAAATCCGGGATCGGGCGGGCCTGACAACACCGGCTTTGGGCACCTACACCCAGGCGACGTTCCGGGAAGCGGTGTGGCGGGAACGGTGGCACGAACTGTGCTACGAGCAGCTGACCTGGTTCGACATGGTTCGGTTGCGGAAAGTGTACAACGAGAAGACGAACGGTTTCGACAACTTTGTGGGCCACGTCAACCTGAGCTCGAATCAGCCGTTGCAGGAGAAGCACCTGTTGCTGCCGCTGGGCAAGCAGGAGATGCTCAACAACCCCAACCTGAAACCGCAAAATCCGGGGTATCCGAACTAAAAGTAGCTAAATTCTTGTATTGTAATGAAATAGTACAAACCGGTGAACTCCTGCTTTGCGTAAAACACTAATAATAGGGAAGTCTTCTGATTCGTTGGATGTAGAGCGCGGGTTTGCCGGAAAGTTGCTAAATTTAGGGGTAAAAGTTAGTATGATAAGTGGCGTGAAAAGCTTGTTCCGTACGGAGTCGATGGTAAGAATAAAGCATAGAATGACGAGCCGAACTAAGGTGTTGATGATGGGATTGGCGTGCTTTTCTGCAAGCGTGCTGATCCAGAGCTGTGGTGTAGACAAACCGGCCGAAATTGAAGAACTGGCGGATCAGCTTCCGGATCAGGTGGATTATAACCTGCACGTGAAGCCGATTCTGTCGGACAAATGTTTTTTCTGCCACGGGCCGGACAAAAACAGCCAGAAAGGCGGTTTGGAACTGGCCACCCGCGAAGGCGCAATGGCGGCTTTGAAAAAAGCGAAGAATAAAAAACACGCCATCGTTCCCGGCGATCTGGCCGAAAGTGAGGTCTATTACCGACTGGTGACGAAGGACGAGGATGAGATGATGCCGCCCAAGTCGTCGAACCGGGTGCTGACGAATTACGAAAAAGCCGTACTGCTGAAATGGATCGAGCAGGGCGCGGAATACAAACCGCACTGGGCGCTGATCAAACCGGAAAAACCGGAACTGCCCACCGTGAAGGATACGCGCTGGCCCAAAAATCCGATCGATTATTTCACGCTGGCTAAAATGGAGGAAAAAGGGTTGAAACCCGCTCCAGAAGCCGATAAAGAGAACCTGCTGCGCCGGGTAACGCTGGATTTGACCGGTTTGCCGCCGACGGTGGCCGAAGAAGACGCTTTTCTGGCCGATCGTTCCCCGAATGCGTACGAAAAAGTAGTCGACCGTTTGCTGAAATCGCCCCATTACGGCGAGAAAATGGCAGTCGACTGGCTGGATGTATCCCGTTATGCCGATACGCATGGCTACACCGTCGATCGCTACCGCCCGATGTGGCCCTGGCGCGATTGGGTGATTCAATCTTTTAATAAAAACCAGCCTTTCAATCAATTCATTACCTGGCAGTTGGCCGGTGATTTGTTGCCAAAGGCCAATCGCGAGCAACGGCTGGCGACGGCCTTCAACCGCAACCATTCGCAGAACATGGAAGGCGGTATTATCAACGAAGAGTTCCGGGTGGAATACGTCGCCGACCGCGCCAATACCGTCGGAACGGCTTTGATGGGCCTGACGGTGGAATGCGCCCGTTGCCACGACCACAAATTCGACCCGATTTCGCAAAAAGATTATTACAGTCTGTTCGCGTTTTTCAATAACGTCGACGAAGCCGGGCAAATCTCCTGGGACGACGCGATGCCGGTGCCGACGATGCTGCTTTCCCAGCCGAAACACGACAGCCTGCTGACGTTTCTGGATACCAAAATCAGGGCGACGGAAAGCGCGATCAGTCAAACCGTTCAGGCGGAACAAGCGGCTTTTGTCAACTGGCAAAAAAACGCTACCGCCATTCCGTTCGATTACCGGAAAGGATTGCAGGCCCATTTTACCTTTGACAAACTGGTGAACGGTAAGTTCCTGAATGAAGTCAGCAAGAAGGATACCGGCAAGGTCCTCGACCCGGTTTTGGTGCCGGGCAAACGCGGGAATGCGTTTCAGTCCAACGGCGACGACATTCTGACGCTGGGTCAGGTCGGTATTTTCAACCGGTCCGAACCGTTTACGATTGGCGTGTGGGTCAATATTCCCAAAGATGTTTCCAAAGCCGCGCTCGTTCACAAGGGCAACGGCGATATCCTGTACAACTTCCGGGGGTATTTCCTGAACCTGCGCGATGGCAAAGCGGAATTGCTCATGGCGCATACCTGGCCATACAACGCCATTGTCCGACTGAGCAATCAGGTATTGCCGAAAGAAAAATGGATTCAGCTGACGATGACCTACGACGGTTCGAGCAAGGCCAACGGTTTGCGGTTGTACGTCGACGGGAAAGAGGCTGCGATGACGACCGAAAAGGATAATCTGTACAAAGACATTCTGTTCAGCAAAGGCAAGCAAACCGGTTTGATGGTCGGCGCCGACATGCGCGGACCCGGTTTTAAGAAAGGTTCGGTGGATGATCTGGTGGTTTACAACCGGGCGTTGACATCGCCGGAAGTGCTGGCGCTGGCACAATCCGGCCAGCAACTCAACACTTCCAACGCCGATGCGCTGAAGAATTACTATTTGAATACGGTTTCGTCGACCTACCAGCAACGGCGGGATACGCTGCAGAAATTGCGGGCGGAACGAAACCGGGTTACGGAGGAGATTCCGGAGATTATGGTGATGGAGGACATGAAGAAACCCCGGCCGACTTTCCTCCTCAAACGGGGCGTCTACGATGCACCCGGCGAACAGGTTCGTCCGGATGTTCCGGCCAGTGTGTTGCCGTTTCCGAAAGAATACCCGAGAAACCGCCTGGGGCTGGCGCAGTGGCTGCTGCACCCCGACAATCCGCTGACGTCCCGCGTGGTGGTCAACCGCTACTGGCAAACCTATTTCGGAACGGGACTGGTGAAGTCTGCCAACAACTTCGGGAACCAGGGCAATTTGCCCACGCATCCTGAATTGCTCGACTGGCTGGCCGTACAATTTAGAGAGTCAGGATGGAATGTGAAGGCGATGCAAAAGATGCTGGTGATGTCGGCGACCTACCGGCAGTCGTCGCGCGGAACCCCGGAATTGCTGCAAAAAGATCCGGAAAATACGTGGCTGGCCCGTGGCCCCATGTTCCGGCTGACGGCGGAAATGATTCGGGATAACGCCCTGGCCGCGAGCGGGTTATTGTCGACGCGTTTGGGTGGGGAAAGCGTAAAACCGTACCAGCCGGAAGGGTTATGGACGGTCAACAGCGCGACGTATGACCAGGCAACCGGCGAGGGATTATACCGCCGGAGTTTGTACACGTTCTGGCGCCGGACGAATCCGCCCCCGTCGATGAACACCTTCGATGCGCCCTCGCGGAGTTATTGCGTGGTGCAGCGGCAAAAAACCAGCACGCCTTTGCAGGCACTGATCCTGCTCAACGATCCGCAGTTTGTCGAAGCCGCCAAGGTGGTGGCCGCCCGGTCGTTTACCGGAAACAAACCGCTGACGGATCAACTGACGCAGGTCTTCCGGCTGCTAGCGAGTCGAAAACCGACGAACAAAGAGCTGGCGATTCTGACGAAATTATACCAGCAGGAATACCAGAAATTCCGGAAAACCCCCGCCAAAATGGAGGGCTGGATTCAGGCCGGTGAATATAAACTGACACAATCGAGTGCCGAAATGCCCGCTCTGGCGGCTGGCGCAGTCGTCGCCAGTACGGTGATGAATTCGGAAGCGTTTATTACGAAACATTAAAATGGTATTCGGTATACGGTTTTCTGTTTACGGTGGCTGACGCATTTGGACTGCCGTATGTGTAAAAAATGGATGAGAAAGCATGCGTCAGCCACCGTAAACAGAAAACCGTATACCGTAAACCACAAAGCATATGAAAGACAAACTGGCGCAAAGTCTGGCAGATACCTTCAATCGGCGGTCTTTTTTGAATAAAGCTTCGTGGGGGCTGGGGACGCTGGCGTTGGGATCGTTGTTGCCCTCGCAGCTTTTTTCCAACCCGAACGAAAAGATCATCACCGTACCGAACCGGGCTCCGAAGGCCAAGCGGGTGGTGTATCTGTTCCAGAGCGGGGGGCCGTCGCAGCTGGAAATGTTCGATTACAAACCGTATCTGGAGAAAATGCACGGCAAAGACCTGCCCGAATCCGTACGGAAAGGCCAGCGGCTGACGAGCATGAGCGCCCAGCAATCGGCGTTGCCGCTGGTGAGTTCGCCCTATAAATTTACACAGCACGGCCAAAGTGGCGCGTGGGCGAGCGAGTTGATGCCGTATACCGGCAAAGTGGCCGATGATCTGTGTTTCATCAAATCGATGTACACCGAGCAGATCAACCACGACCCGGCGCTGACGTTTTTCCAGACCGGCAACCAACTGGCGGGTCGGCCGAGCATCGGGGCCTGGGTGAGTTACGGTCTGGGATCGGCCAACGAAAACCTGCCCGCGTTCATTGTCATGGTGTCGAAAGATGCCCCGCGCGACCAGCCGTTGTATGCCCGCTTGTGGGGGAACGGTTTTTTGCCGTCCAAGCACCAGGGCGTGCAGTTTCGCTCGGGCAGCGACCCGGTTTTGTACCTGAATAACCCCAACGGCTACAGCTCGGCGGATCGGCGGTCGATGCTCGATGCGCTGAAAGACCTGAATCAGGTGCAGGAAGAAATTTACGGCGACCCGGAAGTGTCGAACCACATTGCGCAGTACGAAATGGCGTTCCGGATGCAAACCTCCGTTCCGGAAGTCAACGACCTGTCGAACGAACCGGACTGGGTTTTTGATCTCTACGGCGAAGAAGCCCGCAATCCGGGAACGTATGCGGCCAATTGCCTGATGGCCAGACGGTTGCTGGAACGTGATGTGAAATTTGTGCAATTGTATCATCAGGGTTGGGATTTGCACGGAAATCTGCCCAAGGGCATCACCAAGCAGTGCAAAGCGACCGATCAGGCGTCGGCGGCTTTGGTGCAGGACCTCAAGCAACGCGGTTTGCTCGACGATACGCTCGTGGTCTGGGGCGGTGAATTTGGCCGGACGAACTACTCGCAGGGCAAGCTGACCAAAGACAATTACGGCCGCGACCACCACCCACGCTGCTTCACGATGTGGATGGCCGGTGGCGGGGTCAAACGCGGAATTACCTACGGCGAAACGGACGAGTTTGGTTACAACATCGCCAAAAATCCGGTCCACGTCCACGACTTTCAGGCGACGCTCCTGCACCTGCTGGGCGTCGATCACGAAAAGTTAACCTACGAATTTCAGGGCCGCCGGTTCCGGCTGACGGACGTGGAAGGGAAGCTGGTGAAGGGAATTCTGGCGTGAGGTTTCCCGACCCAAACCGCATTTCAAAAAAGAAGGCCACCAAACTGGTGGCCTTCTTAATATAACCTAACTATTACACGAATTAATCGACATCCCAGAACAGCCGGGTGCTGAAGGCATCGATCGTGCCCTGGGCCGTGACGTTGGCTCCGTTTGAGCCTGATTCAGTATTCGGATAGTAAAACCGCACCGGACGTTTGTTGTCCGCTACCTGAACACTTTGCGGAAGAACCGGCAGATTCGTCCGCCGGTATTCCGTCCAGGCTTCCAAACCGCTGAAGTTTGTCAGAGCAATCCATTTCTGAATGGCAATGGCCGTCAGCTTGTTCGTCGAGGCATCGAAATCGTAATTTTCGATTTTGCTGCCTTTGTAAGCAGCCGCACCGGCGACGTTGGCACCCAGCACGCGGAACGACTGAACGATGCCTTCTTCAAAGTAGGCTTTCGCCGTCAGCGGCAGGGTGACATCCGAAAACCGCTGTTTGGCTTCGGCCAGCAGGAACTGAACTTCCGATGCCGTCATCAGAATCGCCGGACGGTTGTATTCGCCTTTCACAATCAGGCTGGGCCCCAGCGAGGTCGTGTTGGCGGGCAGGTAACCCGAGCTAACCCCAAACGGCGTACCCGTGTAATTGGCAGCTACTTCTTTCAGGATGCTGGTGCCCGGCACCGTACCGTTTTCGCCACTATTGGCGTAAGCAATCCGCTTCATCCGCAGGGTGTCACCGGCGGCTTTGAGACTATTGATCAAAAACTGCGTGGGACGCGGGAAGTTATTCAACGCCCGTTTAGCGCCGTTGGCGTCATAGCCCCAGCGGTCGTAAACCCCGTTTAGCTTTCCGGCAGTTGCCAGGTAGAAGGAAGGACCGCCTACACCGACTTCTTCGCCTGTGATGAAACCCGAACCTTCGGTCACGATCTTGTTGATTTCCGTCTTGATGTACGTTTCCCGGCCGGTAATTCTCGACTGGCGAATCAGGATCTTCATCTTCAGTGAGTTGGCAAACTGAGCCCATTTGGTGACGCTGCCTTTGAAGATGATATCGGAACCCGTAAACGCACTGGCAAACGGGTTGGCTTTTAAGTCGGCAATGGCTTCGTCCAGGAGGGTAATCAGCGACTCGTAAACGGCTTTCTGATCATCGAATTTCGGAGCTAAAACCGCCCCCCCTTTCAAGGCATCGGTATACGGAATGTTCCCGTACATATCCACCAGCTGCTGATACAGCATGGCTTTCATCACCTTCGCCGGGCCTTTCAGGTACTTCTGGTTGTTGGCGTCGGCGTTGTTGATCACAAACTGGTAGTCCTCCAGGTTATCGTAGTAGGCGTCCCAATAGGTGAAATCACCGTTGGTAAAGTTATAGGCGAAAATGGTTGTGTTGATAATGTACCCATTTCCCTGCGACCACTGGCCCGCCCAGTAATAACCGAGTTCGTTGGGCTGCGTACCGGTCGCGCTGTTCCCGATCAGGTTGGTAGCCGTTGTATTCAGGGCATTCGTGAATACAAAACTCGGCGAGGCCGTTGGCAAAACGTTCGGGTTGGAATTGATGTCCAGAAAAGATTCTTTACAGGCACTTCCAACGAGAGCCACAAAGGCAAATATGAAGAATGATTTTAATTTCATGTCGAGACGATTTCAGTGATTACTAAAATGTAAGGTTGATGTTCACACCGTACTGACGCACTGGCGGAGTCTGGCCGGTCGTGTTGATACCCACACTGTTGGCCGTGGTCATACCGGGAATGGCCGTTGCACCCGGAGCCTGGTTGCCCACGTTACTGAATTCGGGGTCCGTGTAATAATTCAGTTTATCCACGATAGTGAACACGTTCCGGCCGTAGATGGAAATGCTGGCACCGGACAGGAATTTCGTTTTTGTCATCAGTTCCTGCGGCAAGCGATACGACAGGTTGATGTCCCGGAGTTTGATGAACCAGGCGGGGGCAACGAAGTTCTCGGAGATCAGGCGGTAGTTGTCAACCCAGAGGCCGTATTCCGCTTCCCGGACATTAACCGTGGTATTGTTCACGACGGTTTTGCCGTCCGTATCCAGGTAAGCCGAGTTCGGGAAGACGTGCGGAGTGCGGTCTTCGGTCCATTTACCCGTTCCGGTGAAGGTCATCTGGCGGCCCAGATCGCTGAACATCACGTTGCCGCCCCGGTATTCGAAGTTAAACGTAAAGCCAAAGTTGCCGTATTCCATTTTCGAACCCAGACCGGCAATGTGCCGGGGTAATACGCCACCCCGGGTCGACAGAGCCGCGTTCCGCAGCGGATAACCCGTCGTCGAGTTGACCAGCACCCGGCCTGAACCGTCCGGAGCGTACTGATACCCATCGGTTTTCAGCATCGGGAAGCGTGACCCCTTGATTACGTTCGTGTTGGCGTATGCAAACGTGTTGTTGAGCTGGAATTCGTCGACGCCGGGATAAAGGTCAACCACTTTGTTGTCGTTGAACGAGTAGCGTACGCTGGCATCCCAGGAGAATTTACCTCCTCTGGCGATCAGGTATTTCAGTTCGGCTTCGTAACCCCAGTTTTTGGTTTCACCGACGTTGATCAACAGGTTGTTGAAACCGGTCGAGTTCGGGATCTTTACCGTAATTACCTGACCTTGAGATCGCTGCGAATACGCTGAAACGTCGATATTGACGCGGTTGTTGAACAACTGGAACTCGCCCCCGATTTCCGTCGAATAAACAATTTCCGGTTTCAGATTGGCGTCGGGCAAGACGTTACCGACCGACAGACCCACCGTGTTGCCGTAGGGGAAGTTAGCGCCGTTGGTGTACGCCAGATCCAGACCGTACAACGGAATGTTGTCGTTGGCGTTTTTATTGGCGTTCAACCGGATTTTCGCGTAGTTCAGGATATTGTTCTTCAAAGAAGGAAAGGCGTCGGTCGGGATGAACGAGAGCGCGGCACCGTAGTACGGATACGACCAGGTGTTGGCCGGACGATCGGGTTTGTAGAACCGGGAGGTTGCATCGAACCGGAAGGTACCGTTCAGAATCAACCAGTTTTTGTAGTTCGAGGTCAAGTCGGCGTAGTAACCAAACCGGCGTTCTTGCGAGCTGATCTCACCACCCTGCAATTCGCCCTGGCGGTTGGCTACGTTGTAGATGTCGGGAACCACAATGGAACTGGAACCGACGGCAATGGCTTTGGTCGTTTTCTGGTAAACGCTGTTCCCCAGAATCAATTTGTTGGAAAACGGACCAAAGTCTTTCGTCAATTGAACCAGAAATTCGTTGTTGATGACGTTCTCCGTGCCTGAATAATCCAGCACCGAACCCAATTGGTCGGTAATGGCCCGGTAGATTCCCGTTCCGTCGCCGTCGCGGTAGAAGGGGGCCGGAATAAAGGATTTGGTTTTCGCCCAGTCGGAATACAGGAACTTGCCAACGGTGTTTTTGCCCGTCCGTGAGTTGTTCATGACCCCCAAACGTTCGGTAAACATCAACCAGGGAGTCGCCTTGAAGTTCAGGCTCAGGTTTCCGTTCAGGTTGGAATCCTTGTATTTCATCCGGCCATTGTCGGCATTGAAATACGGGTTGTTGTAGTAGTCATTGTAAAAACCGTTCGGGTTTGCAAACTGATTGGTCTGCCAGTCGCGCAGGTCGCTCAGGGGCAGGTTGGCCGGTTGGTTGAGCACGTCGTTGTAAAAATCCGACGACGTGCGGTCGTACGATGCCTGCGTATAAGCCGCGTTGAAACCGGCCGTCAGTTTGCCGTATTCTTTCGTTGCCGATAGCCGGGCACCCGTCCGGTTGCTTTTGTCATGCGGAACAATCCCGTGAACGCTCTGGTTTTCGAGCGACATGTAGAACGAACTCGTTTCGTCACCGCCCGAGAAATTCACCTGATTGTTCATCGATATACCGGTGTCGAATGCCTTCCGGCGGGCATTGGGGATGGCTGAGTAAGGCAGCATATACTGGCCGC
This sequence comes from Larkinella terrae, assembly GCF_009668025.1. GTDB lineage: Bacteria > Bacteroidota > Bacteroidia > Cytophagales > Spirosomataceae > Larkinella > Larkinella terrae. The sequence continues at coordinate 165,862 of NZ_WJXZ01000002.1, forward strand.
CACTTTCCGTTGTCCGGCCCTGCATCCGGACCGAGCCATCGAAGCGATCCCCATACTGCTGGTTTTCGTACGAGCGCCAGTTGTCTTTCATCCGTTCCAGGTAATCGGTTTTGTAACCGGCTCCGCCAAAAGAGGTCGCGTAGTGTGATCCAGAACCGAACTGATCCTGAAGTTGGGGCAGGAAGCTGATCTGCTCAAAGTTCGTACTGTTCGAATACGAGACTTTCAGCTTTCCTTTGGCACCCCGCTTTGTGGTGATAATCAGGGCTCCGTTGATACCGGCTGAGCCGTACAGCGTAGCGGCCTGACCACCTTTCAGAATTGAGATGCTCTCGATATCGTTCGGGTTGATGATCGCCAAAACCGTTGAAGTCGTCTGCATACCGTCGAGAACGACCAGGGCTTCGTTGTTACCGGTCAGGGAACGATACCCGCGTAAAACCACCTTTACGGCCGGGTCAACGCTGTTGTTAACGTTGTAAACCGCCAGACCCGTTACTTTTCCGGAAAGGGCCTGCGCCAGTTGCGGAGAGCGGCCCACGGTAACGTCTTCGGTAGTCACTTTTGAGTAGGCGTAACCAATTTCCCGCTGATTCTTCCGAATGCCCTGAGCGGTTACCACAATTTCCTGTAGTTGTGAAGCGTCTGATTTCATGACCACATCCAGCTTGGTCTGCGTATTGACCGCAATGCTCTGGGTCACAAAACCAATAAAACTGAATTGCAAAACCGCGCCTTTGCTGACACTGATCTGGTACGTACCCTGGTCGCTGGAAGTGGTTCCCCGCGTACTTCCTTTAATGACCACGTTGACACCCGGAAGCGGGGTACCGTCTTCAGAAGCAGTAATTCGACCGGATACTGTAATGTCCTGCGCCAACAGAGGTAAACAGAACACCATCGACAGTAGCCAGCTACTGAGTAGACATTTTTTCATAATAATTGTATTTAGTTTGGTTAATTCAAGAATATAAGGTGGTTGCTTTTTTACTTACAGCCTCATTCACAGCGGTTTGCGTCCAATACACGGTTTGCATACCTGCAAATCGGGAAGAGGTCGTTGGGCTTAGTGAGTAAGCCGGAATTCGAAATGTTGATTAATCAAACAAGCTGCGCCAGTCTCACCCGATACACAGGGAGTTAACTTGTCTGCAAAAACCGTCAGCGGGTCGAGAGTCGGCCGTTCCGGGGGCGAACGAAACCTTCGTAAATCTTGATAGGGGAGGAGAGTCGGCCATCGTACCCAGAAGGTACAATGAGTCAATGCGTAAAGTTTCTTTCATGTTTTAGCCTAGGTTAATGAATATTTTTCCAAAGTAACAAAATATAATATTACGTAGTAGCTGCTTGATGATATTTTATTCTATCATATATACTATTATCATATATAAAAGTGCCTATTTTTTAAATATACGAACTTTTTAAGCTGAATTGATTTAAAAATTGGCTCTTTTAAATTCGATGATACTATTTTCATTTAGGGCAAAAAAAAGAACTTCTACCCTAAAAATTAGAGTAGAAGTTCTCAAAACTGGTGTATTTGGCAATTTAACGGTTTACTGTTTATCCCACCAAATCCGGGTATACGGATCGTCTTTACCCTGGCTGGCAATAACCGCGTTGTAATTGGTCGTGTTCAGTGTTCCTTCGGTGGCAACCGGATACGCCAGCCGACGCGGAATGGCCGTTCCGCCGTTGAGCGGTGAAGCAGCCGGTTTCAGCACCGGGAAGCCCGTCCGACGCCATGAGTTCCAGGCCGAATTTCCTTCATTGAACAGAGCAATCCAGCGCTGGGTGGCAATTTGCTCAATTCCTTTGGCGTCTGCGTAAGCCACATCCGGCTGAGCAATGTAGGCCGTGTAAGCCGCGTCCGTGTAGGCCGTGCCCATCCATTGTTGCAGGGAAGCCTTGATCGCCGATTCGTACAAAGCCTTGGGATCACCCGTGATCCAGCCCAACTTGGCCGCTTCAGCCTGCGCAAACAATACCTCGGCGTAAACCACAATGTTGGCGGGTGCCGCCTGTGCCGCAACCGTCGAAGCCGCCAGTGAGAAGTTCTGGGCCGGGCCAGCCGCCGGGAAAACCGCATACGGAGCACCCACGTATTCGCCTTTCTGGTTGGGAGCGGCCATGTACGTCAAACGCGGATCGTTCACTTTTTTCAGGTAATCGACGAACGTACTGCTCACCGCAAAATCCTTCCGGTTGCTGCGTACGTAGTTGGTATACAGCGGGTTTTCGTTGTTGGCATCGGCCAGAAACGTGTATCTGACGTTATCGGTATTGGATGCCAGCGGACCATCGGCCAGAGCGGCTGCAAATTCAGCTTTTCCTTTCGTGGGGTCAACTTTGGACAATTGCAAAGCTGCCAGCATGCGCTGGGTGGCTGCAAATTTTTTCCAGCGGGCCGCACTTCCACCTAACAGAATATCCCCTTTCACGGCGGTTCCGGCGTCGAACTGGGCAGCAGCCTCCTTGTATTCTTTAAACAGCGCGGTATAAATGTCCTGCTGTTTATCAAAAGCCGGTGAGAAGTTCTGATCGCCTTTTAGCGCCTGCGTATACGGAATGTCACCCCAGCGGTCGGTCATCCACTGGAAAATATACGCTTTCAGAATCCGGGCAATCGCCAGCTGGTTGTTGTTCGACCCGTAGGTGGTCACACTGGCCTTCGTAGCTGCATTGGTATTCTGGTCGATAATGGCCTGAAGATTCACCAGAGGTCCGGCATACAAACCATTGTAGCTAAAATTGATCGTCTTGTAGCGCGAATCTTCGATGTACGTTACGTCGCTGAACTGCTGCACATACAGCGCCGGAGTAATGTTAAAACCGGCTGGCCCTACCTGGCTGTTCATCGTTCCGACGGTCCGGATCGCCCCCGTAAACAGACTGGACGTGTTGGGTAACAACGGACTGTTCGGGTTGACGTTCATTTCTTCAAAGTCCTTGCAGGCAAAAGTCGAAAGCATCAGCCCCGCAAAAAGAATGGATTTATGTAGTTTCATGATGTCTGTTTTTGATAACTTATTTTAACGGAAACTCAGGACAATATGCTCATATTTTATAACGTCAATTTGAGCCGTTTTGATCCAGGTCACTTCCTCTTTTTAGAGACCTAAACGCAGGTTCACACCAAACGACCGCACCGGTGGCAACTGACCACCTTCGTACCAAAGCGTTTCCGATTCCGAAATGTCGATACCGCCACCAATCGCGCTGTAAATCAACAGCGGGTTGCGGGCAATCAGCGAAACGTTGGCCGATTTGATGAATTTACCCAGCATGTTTTTGGGGAAATTGTAACCGATTGAAACCTCCCGCAGCTTGATGTACGATTTGCTGTAGATCCAGTTTTCGTTCAGGGCAAACAACCAGCCTTCATACAGGTTTTGAGCATCCACCCGCGTCGTGTTCGGCTGGCCGTCTTCGGTTACACCGGGCAACAAAATACCGCCACCCGTGGCCGGATCGTCCCGCTTGGGTTTACCCAATTCGTTCAAACCGGCCGTTTCTTCTGAAAGTCCAGAACCCGCGTTGAACATTTTGGTCGTTGAGAAGAATTTGCCACCGGCGATAAAGTCCGCATTGACCCGTAACGTTACGCCTTTATACGCAAACGTATTCAGGAAACCGCCTTTGAATTTCGGCAGCACCGAGCCCAGCGGCACATTGTCTTCTTTGATGTACAGACCTTCGTTCGGTGTTCCTTTGGCATAAACCAACTTGTTCCCGTTCGCATCTTTTTTGATACCCTGACCTACCAGCAAGCCCCAGTCCTGGCCTTCACGGGCGTTGAGGGTCAGCGTCCGCCATTGCGGGCCGTCGATCTGGTAGTTGGTTAAACCTTCGCGCAGTTTGACTACTTTCGAGCGGTTGCGGTCCAGGTTGATGTCAAATTCCCAGGTAAAACCGGAAGCCGACCGAACCGGCGTTGCGTTAATGTGCAGTTCCAAACCGCTGGTTTGAATCAAACCGGCATTGATAACGGCATTGGTGTAACCGCTGGTTGGTGTAACCGGAACCGGAATGATCTGATTTTTATTGTCGTTGCGGTACGCAGTAAATTCAAAACCTAACCGATTGTTCAGGAAACGCAGGTCGATACCACCTTCATACGACGACGACAAACCGGGTTGCAGATTGGAGTTCGGCAGCGTCGTTGGCAGGAACAGGGTTGCGTTGCTTGAATAAGCGGTACCGGAACCATACGCCAGAGCCGTTTGATACGGACCGACATCGGTACCAACCTGTGCATAACCGGCGCGGATTTTACCATACGACAGAATGCGGTTTTGCGGAATCAGCTCCGAGAAAACCAGACCGGCCGACAGGGACGGATACAGGTACGAATTGTTCGCTTTGGGCAAAGTCGATGCCCAATCGTTCCGGATCGAGGCTTCTACAAAAACGAAATCCTTGTAACCAACGCTCACGTTTCCGAAAACGCTATTGACCTGCCGCTCGAACAAAAAGTTGTTGGACAGTGGCCGGTCAATTGAAGCCGCAATATTGTAGAAATTGGGCGCTGAAAGACCACCAACGGTTGCCTGAAATAAACCATCGACCCGGTTGTAACGAATGTTTCCTCCGGCGTTTGCCACAACCGACAAATCTGCGAAATCCTGATTGTAGCTCACCAGTACTTCATAGTTATTCTCGCGGCTATTGCTCGATAACGTAGAGAATGCACCCAGACCACCGGCGTTCAGCGTTCCCTGCGCAACACGGCCTTCTTGATAATAACCGGCCTGATCGCGACGGACCGTAGCCGAAGCCTTCAGCGAAGGCAGAATCTGGTACGTCAATCCAAAGTCGCCAAATAACCGGTCGCCCCGGTTGGTGTTGGTATTTTTGTAGACCTGTGTAAAGGGGCTGTCCCAATATTTTGGACGTGGGTCTGTTGGGCTGCCAATGTTCCAGCTCCGGTAGGTTCCATCCGGATTTTGATAGTTGCGCAAATCATCGATATTGAGCTGGCGCTGGAACCACTGGTTGAACATCCCCGTAGTCTGGTTGTAACCATTCAGGGTCGCATTCGTAACCCCGAACAGGTTGTTACTCGCACCGGTTCCCCCGCTTGAGCCATACCGGTCGGCCGGTTGATTGAGCGTCCGTGTCGAGGTATAGTTGATATTCAAATTGGCCGTTAGCCCTTTGCCAAACTTGATGCTATTCTTGGCACTGATGTAATCGCGGGTCTGCGATGAATTCGGCACAATCCCGTTGTTGATAATGTGCGTATACGAGATCCGGCTCTGGAAAGCCTCGGTACCGCGTGAAAAAGCGATGTTTGTGTTGTTGCTGATGGGTTTGGCGAAGAAATCCCTTACGTTGTTCGGATGCGGAGAAAATGGCGTCAGCTGACCAAATTCCGGCCCCTGCTGCCAGGAGAATGCCGAACGGTGGGGCGAACCATCCATGCGGGGCCCCCAGCTTTCGTCGGCGGAATAATCCAGGATCTTCTGACCGTTGAACGCAGCCCAGTCGGCCGGGTGAAGTTTCGGATCAAACTGGAAAGTATCCCAGGTTTGGGAATAACCGCCACCGTATTCGTTCTGGTATTTGGGCAGCATTCCGACCATGTCGATCGTCGTACTGTGGTTGAAATCGAGCCGGGTTTCGCCCGCTTTGGCGCGCTTGGTCGTGATGACGATAACGCCCGCCGAGGCCCGGTTTCCGTACAGTGCCGTTGCCGAAGGACCTTTCAAGACCGAAAGGTTTTCAACATCATCCATGTTTACCTGGCTCACGTCAGTGGGGGTTCCATCCACGACGTACAGCGGATCGCCACCGGTCAGGGAGTTGACCCCCCGAATCCGGATGCTGGGGCTACCAAATTTCGCAGCCGACTGGCCCAGTACCTGCACCCCGGCAATTTTCCCCGCCAAGGCATTCGCGACGTTCGGGTCGCGGGCGATGTTCAGTTTTTCCTGCTTCAACTCCTGAACTGAGTAGTTGAGTGCTTTCTTGTCGCGCGAAATACCGAGGGCGGTTACTACAATTTCCTGAAGTGTCGAAGCATCAGGTTGTAACGTGAGATCAACCGTGGAGCGGTTTCCAATGGATACATCAGTCGTCTTGAATCCGATAAACGAAAAGGTGAGTGTTTCGGCATTGTCAGGTACGCTGATGGAGTATTCACCGGTGGCGTTGGTGGTGGCCCCGCGGGAGGTGCCTTTGACTACAATGTTAACACCGGGGAGTGGAGAACTGTCTTCTGCGGAAGTCACTTTGCCCGAAATGGTACGGGATTGAGCAAAGGCGGTGCCTATTGCGCCGGATAGGCACAATAGGGCAATGAGTAAACGCTTTAACATGTTTTTAGTTAGGTTAATGAAAGTATGCACTAATACTTGAAAGTAAAATTACTACGAAATTTTCTCTTGCCAATAGCCTGAATGGCAACAAATTCAGTAACGCCGTTGCAAAATGACCTCCTAAATGGAATTCAAATGAAATGCTTGTGTTATTAACTGGCTATAAATCAGTGTTTTATGCTTGATTACAATTCGTTAACAAATTGTTAAAATTTTATTCAATGAGCCGTCTTTCAGTACATTACGTATTGATAAATTATCTTTGTTCGATGAGTAACGCCCCATTACCCCAGCAATTCCAGCAGCAGATGCAACAGCAGCTGGGTGACGATTATCCGGCGTTTCTAACAGCCCTGCAGCAGCCCGCCCCCGTGAGCATCCGGATCAACCCGAAGAAGGCGGTTTTAAAAACGGAAAATCTGGAGCCGGTTTTGTGGTGTGCCGAAGGCTTTTATTTACCGGAACGACCGGTTTTTACGCTCGATCCGCTGTTTCAGGCTGGCGCATTTTACGTACAGGAGGCATCCTCAATGTTGATTGCGGAAGCGTTGCGCCAAACCGCCCGCTTGCAACGCCCGCTGCGGGTGCTGGACCTGTGCGCGGCCCCCGGTGGCAAAAGCACCTTGCTGGCTTCGTTGCTGGCGGCCGACGGTTTGCTGGTTTGCAACGAAGTAATCCGGAGCCGGATACCGGTTTTGAAAGAAAATATGGAGAAATGGGGGCTCCCGAACGTCGTCATCAGCAACCACGATCCGGAGGATTTCAAATCGCTGAACGGTTTTTTCGACATCGTACTGGTCGATGCGCCCTGCTCGGGCGAAGGGTTGTTTCGGAAAGACCCGGAAGCCATGCTCGAATGGTCACCGGACAGCGTGGTGTTCTGTGCCACCCGCCAGCAGCGCATCCTGACGGCGGCCGCTCCGCTGCTCTGCGACGACGGTCTGCTTCTATATAGTACGTGTACGTATAATGACAGCGAAAACAGCCAGAATGCCGAATGGCTCAGCGAACACGGTTTTGAGAACCAGCGGCTGGAACTGCCCGCATCGTGGGGTATTCAGGAACAGACGTTCAATAAAGTGACGGGCTACCAGTGCTATCCGCACCGGGTCAAAGGCGAAGGTTTCTTTCTCAGTATTTTCAAAAAGAAACAGCGGTCGAGCCCGGAAATGGGCGTGCCCCGGACGTTCCGATCGTTAAAACCGGTGCGCAACTGGCAGGTGAAAACCCTGCAATCGTTCCTGAAAAATCCCGACGACTACTCGTTTTATGTGAAACCGAACGAGGAGGTTTTTGCCATTCCGGAGTCGCTCGTGGCCGATTTTCGGCTCCTGGACTCGGCCTTGCACAACAAAGGTTTCGGGCTGGAAATGGGTATTTTCAAGGGCGACGATTTCATTCCGTCGCACGCCCTCGCGCTGAGCACTGCCATTGCTGACACGCTTCCCGGCATTGAGCTGACGAGGGAAGAGTCCATCCGGTTTTTCAAAAAAGAAAACCTGGTGCTGAACGATCCGGTGAAAGGCTGGCTGCTGGCGCGCTACAACGGCCTGAATCTGGGCTGGCTGAAAGGCGTGGGCAATCGGGTCAATAATTACCTGCCGAAAGAATGGCGGATTCGGATGGACATCAAAGAATATTGACCCGGCAACCCGCCCGGCGGTATTGGCATTCCAGCAAAAAAAGTAGTTACTTTGCCGACTTCTGAATCGACACGATCACCGAAAAAAGCAACTCAATTCATGGCTTACGGATTATTGAAAGGCAAGCGAGGAATTATCACCGGAGCATTGGATGAAAAGTCCATTGCCTGGAAAATAGCACTGAAAGCAAAGGAAGAAGGCGCAACCTTCACGTTATCGAACGCACCCCTTGCCATGCGGATGGGGGCTATCAAGCAACTGGCGGAACAATGTGAAGCCGAAATTATTCCCGCCGATGCCACGTCGGTGGAAGACATCGAGAACCTCTACACCAAGTCGATCGACGTGTTGGGGGGCAAAATCGACTTCGTGCTGCACTCGATCGGCATGAGTCCGAACATTCGTAAAAACCGCCCCTACGGTGATATGAACTACGAATGGTACCAAAAAAGTCTGGACATTTCGGCCCTTTCTTTTCATAAAATGATGCAAACTGCCGAAAAACTGGACGCCCTGAACGAGTGGGCTTCGGTGGTCGGTTTGAGCTACATTGCCGCCCAGCGGACGTTTGCGTTCTACACCGATATGGCCGACGCCAAAGCCATGCTCGAATCCATCGCGCGCGGTTACGGTTACCGGTTTGGTAAACTGAAAAACGTTCGGGTCAATACCGTATCGCAATCACCGACCGTAACGACGGCCGGCTCTGGAATTGGCGGTTTTGATGTTTTCTACGAATACGCCCAACTGATGTCGCCACTCGGCAACGCTACGGCCGACGATTGTGCCAATTACGTCATCACGCTTTTCAGCGACCTGACCCGCATGGTAACGATGCAGAATCTTTTCCACGACGGCGGTTTCTCCAGCGTGGGCGTTTCGGAAGATCTGGCCATGAAGCTCATGCAGGCCCACCAGCAGGAGCAGCAGTAAGAAAAACGAAAAACAGGAGAGGAAAATGAGAAGGTAAATCCTGCTTTGTCATCTTCCTCTCTTTTCTTTTAAAATCGCTTCAGAACGTTTTTTTCTGTAGACTTATCACTCCGCTTTTCCCGCATAACCCTTCCCCATCAGGATCTGCCCGGGCCGTTTGCCGGTGTGTTTTCCGCTTTCAATCACCGGAACACCGTTGACCAGCACGTACGAAAAACCGGATGAATACGCGTGCGGCTGATCGTACGTCGACCGATCGGCTACAGTTTTTTCGTCGAAAATAACGAGATCGGCGGCATAACCGGGTTTGAGAATGCCCCTATCGTCGAGCTTAAACCGCTGGGCTGGCAACGACGACATGCGCCGAATGGCTTCCTCCACCGGAATTACTTTTTTGTCCCGAACGTAAACGCCCAGCACCCGGGCGTTCGTGCCGTAGCCGCGCGGGTGCGGCATGCCGGATTGAAAGTTCGCCACCCCCGCGTCCGACGCAATCATGGTGTTCGGATACCGCATGATCGTGGCTACGTCCTCTTCCGACATCGTGTGATAAACCATCTGAATGCGTTTCAGGGCGGTTTTGTCCATCAGTTCCATCACCAGATCGGCCTCGGTCTCGGCGTTGTTTTTTCGTCCGAGTTTCTGATTGATTTTGGTAATGCTCAGGCCGTTGAACGTTGTATCGGCGGGGTAAAACGCCACCACCGCGTAGTCGTAATTCTTCCGGGCGTTTTGCCTGAGACCGTCCAGCATTTCCTTCCGGATTTTGGCGCGGGTGGCCGGGTCGCGGAAGCGGAGCAAGGTCGCCGAGTCGCCGTCGGCCAGTGCCCAGGACGGAACAATGCTCGCCAGGGACGTACTCGAAGCGGTATACGGATATTGATCGACGGTGACATCGTAGCCCTCGCGCCGGGCGGCTTCCACCATCGCTACGGTTTCGGTGCTGGAACCCCAGATCGGTTTGCTGGCGACTTTAAAGTGCGAAATCTCGACCGGAATGTTGGCTTCGCGGCCAATCTGGATGGCTTCTTCAATCGCTTTTTTAACGTCCTGCCCTTCATTGCGCATGTGCGATGCGTAAACGCCCCCGTAACGCGACGCCATTTTGGCCAGATTAACAATTTCGGGTGTGCGGGCATAGGTGCCGGGCGTGTAGATCAAACCGGTCGAAATGCCAACGGCGCCGTCTTTCATAGCCTGCTCCACGAGCGTTTCCATTTCGGTTTGTTCTTTGGCGGTCGGTTCGCGGAACGCCATTTTCATCACCTTCATGCGCACGGTATTGTGGCCGATCATCGACGCCACGTTGGGCGAAAAACCGCTGATACGCAGGGAGTCGTAGAAAAGCCGCAGGTTCGTTGCCGATGCTCCGCAGTTGCCGGTGACGAGAGTCGTGACGCCGTCGTAAATAAAATTCTCCGCCCCGGGGCGCTCCTGTAAACTGCCTTCCACGTGGGTGTGAACGTCGATAAAACCGGGTGCCACGATCTGGTTTTTGGCGTCGATCACGGTTTTGCCATCCGTCGCCGGAATCGGGCCGATGCGCGCAACTTTGCCGTTCTGGATGGCCACGTCGGCGTAGTACCAGGGGTTGCCGGTTCCGTCGACGACGCGTCCGTTTTTGATGACCAGATCGTAGGATTGGCCGGATGCGAAAGTGCTGATGAAGAGTAGGTAAAACAGGTGTTTCATAATTTACTCAGCGTCCCAGATGGTGACGATTTGATCGGAATGAAGACTTTTAAAAACGTAAAAAAGAGTGCTATAATCGCTGCTGGTTTTGTAATCATTAACGGTTTTTTGCGGCACATCCTTCCACAATTCATCGGCGTCGGAGTCGTCGGCCAGGGCGTAATAAATGGATTTTTCGAACAATGTCTGAGCATCGGTTTCGGTGGACAGCTGGGTATAAAACGGTTTCGAGCCGTAGCCAATAAACCGCCCGTAATCGCCGTCAATACAGGGCCAGTCCCAATCCTGCCACGTAATTAAAGGCGGTGTGGTTTTCTCCAGTTCAAGCGTTTTCTGGTCGGCCAGATCGTCAACTTCGGCTTTGGACAAATCCGGATTCCGGTCCTGAAGTTGTCGTTTCAATTCCGCCAGATCACCCTGGCAGGTGTAACTGTCCCGCTCGTAAAGCCGCCCGGTCGCCAGACAATCCGGGCAAATCGACTCAATTTCGTCTTCTCCGTAAAAAGCGTCAGCATTAAAACACAATTTCTGTTGATTACAGAACTCACAGCGCGTTTCCTTGTCTCGCAAGCCCATAAAAACCTCCGGTTTGTCTACGTATTTGAAGGTCATTGGTGGTGGTGTTTGAGCAAGACAGTTTTATAAGAGATCAAGCAGCTCTATCGAATCGAACATGGAGAATCGCATCACGACCGGTAACAAGTTGAATTTGATTGGCTTTCAAAGTTTCGACCGCAATGGTATCACCATCGGCGTTTACAAATTCTACTTCATAGTTTTGGCCGCTTTCATACACATAGGCCACTGTTCCGACATCGCCGACCGATAAACTCAGATTTGGTAAGTTGATCAATAGAGCAACTAGTTCTCCTTCTTTCATACTTTTTAACGATTGGGATAGGCAGTTACTAATCTTGGAAAGTATTGCCTATGTTCTTTAATCCAGATGCTTTTAATGCTGTACAATTTACCATTTGGAGCTGTTAAATTGCCAACAACGACAAATTTTATTCCATCTTCGGAGAAAACGGTTTCAATAACATTCCCTTCGCAGGCCATTCCTTTTAAATCCATTAGTAGTAATTCATACTGTTCTGGATCGTATCCTATGTTTCGGTAAAAAGAAGCTTTCCCTTTGTTTTGCGGATGATTTTCTGCTAAGAGATAGTCTTTAACTTTTGCAAAAGGTATATAGGCATTTTCACAATCTGGTAATGTCATTTTTGAAGCAGATTCTTGAACAAATTGATAAGTTCAATGGGTGATTTGGCCTAAAGAGCACTAACTTAACGAACAAAACCCCAATTTGCCAGTAAAACCGCTCGGCGAACGAGCTGATTTTGAATGAAGAAAATTCTAACGAAGGTGCGTCTCAGTGTTCATGCCGGAACGGCATCGTTTCGCAGGTAATTTCGATCGGGTCGGCGGATTGTAAAACGTGCGTATCCGTGATCTGTATCCGATTGCTGGCTGCGAGGTAGCTATATTCTTTGCCAGCTTGCAAAGTAGCGCTTCCGACCTTAACAACGATGGACTTTTCGATAACTCCTACTGGCAGCGAAATCTCGTAGCTTCTTGCCGAGTCATTACCTGACGGATTTACAGCATGACGTCGGACTAGGGTCGAAAAACGCGGTAACTGTAAAACCGGCTCATAAGAGAAGGAAACCGCTTGTGGCTGATATTTTTGTCTGGAAAACCGGATGGTCTGTTGGGCAGGTATCGAATCGGAAGTGGAAACGAGAGAGGAGAAACCAAACGGGAAAGCTTGCGCTGAACCAATAACGCCCATTAAAAGAATCAATGCAGAGACGGTTTTCATACGAAGACCAAGGAATAAGGTGCGGTTTTGAAAAACAACGAGTTTTCTTGGCTTTTCTTGCTCCCTTTTTATGTATGTGTGATATATCATGTGCGTTGCAAATCGGAAGTATATTCTCTTTTTTTCTGGTCGCATAGCGACAGGATGTTTGTAGAAATGCCGTTTTGTTTACCCATTTGGGTCGCATAGCGACCGAACAAAACACCCCGTCAGATCGCTACGCGACCCCAAAAAGGAGCAATTGGGTTTTGCTACAAACATTAGGTCGCTACGTGACGAGATAACCCACATTAAAAGATGTTTGTATACGTCAAATAGACCACAGACTAAAGAAAAGAAAGATTGACGATAACCAGATGCGACGAAACGGGTTTATATACAATACCTTTCTTCACAAAGCCTGAGCCGGTTTGAGCCGTAAGAGCGGTTTTTAGGAAAGGAGGCAATTGGTTTCAGTGAGATAAAACCCGTTTATGGAATCATGCAGGAATCTATTTCAAAACTGGTCAACATCATCACACCGCTGACGCTGATGGCTTTGATAGGCGTTCTAATGGTCGTTAATGGCATTGCCCACATCAAACAGGAAAATAACGTCCTGAATTTTTTCTTCGGTATTCCCCTGGCGCTGGGGGCTTTCGGAGTCCATATGCTGATTCGTCACCTGACCCGTCAGAAGACGGCTTACGTCTGGGCCATCGAATTTATTCTGGTTGCGCTTTTTTGGTACGCCTTTATGTATGTCTGGTAAGCCCGCTTAAAAGTTGTTCTTTCCATGCACAAGCGATTGATTTTAACAGGATTACTGCTGACGGTTTTAACGCTTTTCAGCTTTCAGCAAACCGACGGCTGGATGGGAAAATGGTCGGGCGAGCACCCGGACGGCGTCACTTACACCATTCAGGTCAACGATAAATACCGGGGGATGAATCTCTGTGAAATCCACGCCGAAGGCATTCAGACGTTCTACACCCTGGAATGCTGGGCCACGGGCGACGCCAACACGTTAAAAGTTTATTACCGTTCCACCAAAGAGGGCGCGTTTTATGCCGGAAACCGGGTGAAGCTAAATGATCCGTTCGTTATTTTACGACGCGAAAAAGGCAAAACCACTTGGCAGTGGCAGCAGATTTTTGATGGGAAGATTGCGGTGCGGAAGATGTGACACTTGACCAGCCATAAACACCACTAGCCGGGCTTACAAGCCCGGCTAGTACTATATAAAATCAAAAACCGCTTACACCTTCCCCCTCAGAAAATCCGCCGTATAATTCTCACCTTCCGGCAATTGCACCAGCTCTTCCGGCGTTCCGGCGAAGGTGACGTAACCGCCCGTATCCCCGCCCTCGGGGCCGAGGTCGATGAGGTAATCGGCGGATTTGATGATTTCGGTGTTGTGTTCGATGATGATCACGCTGTCGCCCTGATCGACCAGCGCGTTGATGGCTTTCAGCAACTTGCGGATGTCGTGGAAGTGCAAACCGGTGGTCGGCTCATCGAAAATAAACAGCGTGCCGCCTTTGTTCGGATTGCCTTTTCCGAGAAACGACGCCAGTTTCACCCGCTGAGCTTCCCCACCCGACAACGTGTTCGACGACTGTCCGAGCGTGATGTAACCCAGGCCGACGTCCTGCAACGGCTGCAGTTTTTCGACCATTTTGGGCTCGGCTTTCCGGAAATAATCAATGGCTTCGTCGACCGTCATGTCCAGAATATCGGCCACATTTTTGTCGTTCAGCGTCACTTCCAGAATTTCCTGCTTAAACCGCTTGCCGTTACAACCTTCGCATTTCAGGAAAATATCGGCCATGAATTGCATCTCGATCTTGACCTCGCCCTCGCCCTGACACACCTCGCAGCGACCGCCGTCGACGTTGAACGAGAAGTGCGACGGTTTGTAGCCCCGCGCCTTCGCAACGGGCTGATCCGCCATCACCGACCGCAGGTAATCGTAGGCTTTGATGTACGTCACCGGATTGGAGCGCGACGATTTTCCGATCGGATTCTGGTCGATCATCTCAATCGACGTGATGCGATCCGTACTGCCGCCGAGGCTGTCGTGCTTGCCCGCTTCCTCCGAACCGTCGCCCTTCAGGCGGGTCAAAGCCGGGTATAACACCTTGCGAATCAGGGTCGATTTGCCGGAACCGCTCACGCCGGTCACCACCGTCAGCGTATTCAGCGGAAACCGCACATCCAGGTCTTTCAGGTTATTTTCCCGCGCGCCGTTCACTTCCAGCCAGTGCGTTCCCTTCCGCCGGAACTTCGGCACCGGCACGGTTTCCTGCCCGGTCAGGAAGGCGATGGTGTGGGAGGAAAGGGCATGGGGCAGAGGGGTTGGGGCTGAGGGTTCAAAACCGCCCTCATTTACCCCAAGCCCATTGCCCATTGCCCTCTGCCCAGAAATATCATCCCACGTCCCCTGAAACACCAGATGACCGCCGTTGACGCCCGCGTCGGGGCCGATGTCGATGAGCTGGTCGGCAGCCCGCATGACTTCTTCTTCGTGTTCGACCACGATGACGGTGTTGCCCAGATCGCGCAGGGTTTCCAGCACACTCACCAGTTGTTTGGTGTCGCGCGGGTGCAGCCCGATGCTGGGTTCATCCAGAATATACATCGAACCAACCAGCGCACTGCCCAGCGAGGTTGCCAGTTTAATGCGTTGATATTCACCACCCGACAGCGAGCTGGTCAGGCGGTTCAGACTCAAATACCGCAGGCCGACGCGCTCCATGTAATCCAGCCGGTTGCGGATTTCGGTCAGCAATCGTTTGCCCACTTCCTGCTGGTGCGCGGGCAATTCCAGGCTCCGGAAAAAACCGGCGGCTTCGCCAATCGGCATCAGAACAATGTCGGTAATGGATTTTCCACCGGCAATTTTCACGTAAGCCGCATCCTTCCGCAACCGCGAACCGCGGCATTCGGGACAGGTGGTTTTGCCGCGATAGCGCGACAGCATCACCCGGTATTGAACCTTAAAGGTCTGACTTTCAACAAAATCAAAAAACGAATTCAGGCCTTTAAAATATTTATTGCCCGTCCAGAGAACGTCTTTCTGTTCCGGGGTCAGGTCTTTGTACGGACGGTGAATCGGGAAATCGAACCGAATGCCGTTTTTAAGCAGCGGTTTCAGAAACTCCTCGTTCATTTTCTCGCTCCGCCAGGGCGCAATGGCGCCTTCGAAAATCGAGAGATTTTTGTCGGGAATCACCAGATCGGGGTCGATGCCCAGTACTTTTCCAAAACCGTCGCACCGGCGGCAGGCCCCGTAGGGGTTGTTGAAGGTGAACAGGTTAACGCTCGGTTCTTCAAACGTAATGCCGTCCAGTTCAAATTTATCCGAGAAAATGCGCGACTCCTTGCCGATGACATCGACCCGGCAAATGCCTTCGCCTTCGTTGAACGCCGTCTGAATCGAATCCGAAAACCGGTATTGGTTGTCTTCTTCGGGCTGTCCGTCCGCGTCGAACTGAACCGTGCTCCGGTCGATCAGGATTTCGAGATCGGCGTCCTTTGCCGGTTCCGGTACGGTTTTTTCCAGAATTTCTTCAATAAACAGCACCTCGCCGTTGGAGACAATTCGGGTGTAGCCTTTCTGGAGCAACACCTTCAGCTCGTCGGCCAGTGTGCGGTCGGTGCGGATGTGCAGCGGGGCCATGATCAGCACACGCTGCCCCGCTTCGTAACTATACAGATAATTGACCACATCAGTCACCGTATCTTTGCGCACTTCCCGGCCCGAAACGGGCGAATAGGTGACGCCGACGCGGGCAAAAAGCAGCTTTAGGTAATCATAAATTTCGGTGGTGGTTCCAACCGTCGAGCGGGGATTGCGGGTCGTTACTTTCTGTTCGATGGCAATGGCGGGAGATACGCCCTTGATGTAATCGACTTCCGGTTTTTCCATCCGGCCCAGAAACTGCCGGGCGTAACTGCTCAGACTTTCGACGTACATGCGCTGACCTTCGGCAAACAAGGTATCGAACGCCAGCGACGATTTACCCGATCCGGAAAGGCCGGTGATGACTACCAGTTTATTACGGGGAATGGCAACGTCGATACTTTTTAGATTGTGTACCCGCGCGCCCTTGATGATGATGTAGTTTTTCGGATCAAGGTGTTCAACGTCGGGGTGTTGAAAAGAGCCGTTCGGCGGCAGACTAACTGATAAATTCATTCTATAAAGTTAACAAAAGTCTATCTTTGGGCTAACGGTTTTTTCGAAAGGATGGTTTCTTTTTTGGAAAGGTTACCCCCAATCCCCTGAAGGGGGCAAAAAATTTCCAGATGCTTAAAGCTCCCTTCAGGGGATTGGGGGTAGAGATCAGGTTAGATAGCAAAATGGAATGAATGATTTTGTTCAGGAAGATATTCTGAAACTCCTGCTGGCCATGCTGCTGGGTGGTTTGATCGGGGCCGAGCGCGAATACCGCAGCAAATCGGCAGGTCTGCGAACCACGATTCTGATCTGCGTGGGATCGGCCCTGTTTACGATTGTTTCGCACCGGTTTGGTTCCGGCGACCGCATTGCGGCCAACATCGTCAATGGCATCGGTTTTCTGGGTGCCGGGATTATTTTTCGGCAGGAAACGAGCGTCAAGGGGCTGACCACTGCCGCGACGATCTGGGCCGTAGCCGCCATCGGAATGGCCATTGGGGGCGGTTTTTACGACCTTGCGGTGGGCGGTTTTTCCGTTATTGGCGCCACGTTGCTGGTATTGCCGTGGCTGGCCGCCCGCATTGTTCGATCGAATCAGGCCCGACAATACCGGATTGTGACTACCTTTAAACAGCAAACGCTGAGCTATTACGAAAAGCAGTTTGAAGCCTGCGGGTTGCGCTACCAGTTGCAGAGCCAGCAACGCGTTGGGAATGACCTGATTGGGAACTGGCGGGTCAACGGGCCGGAGAACGCCCACGAACGTTGCATCAGTCAATTGCTGACTGATCCGGAGGTGAAAGAGTTTGCCTTTTGAGGGAACTACTTACTAAAAACAACCATTTTTTCGTTTACATACTAAGTACTCATTTTTGTTCATTAATCAACTCTATGAACTTCATACAGAAAGGCTTACTGGCAATCCTGCTCGTAAGCAGCAGTGTCGCCTTCGGGCAAATTACGGAAGATCCTGAAGATCGACGCACCGATGGCCGGGACCCTTTAAAAACCAAAACCCCCGAAGGCGATCCGCTGCCGTTTACCCAGCGGCTGCGGTTTGGCGGGGGCATCAGCAACATTTCGATTGGTAATCCGTTCAGCATTGGCGTTTCACCCGTTATCGCCTACCAGGCCTCGGAGCGGGCTATTCTGGGCGTTGGCGTGAATTACGTGTATTACCGGGCCAAATACTATTACCAGGGCGGAGCTACCGAAGTATACCACGCCAATCAGTACGGCGGTCGGGCTTTCGGGATGTATGAAATCATTCCGAACGTGGTCAAGAATCTCTACGTTCACGGTGAATTTGAAAACACGAATGTGGGCTACAACACGAACCAGAGCCTCCAGACGCTGCGCCGGTGGGTGAGTGCCGGATTGGTGGGTCTGACCTATTCGCAGCCGATCAGTCGGCGCTTTGGCGTGAATTTAACGGCTTTGTATAACCTGAGTTACAACGCCAATCCCACGTTCTCGTCCTTCGTCTACGGCGGTAGCCCCTGGGTGATCCGGGTGTCGTTCTTCTAATGGGGAAGATAGAGCAGCGAGTAGAGAATAAAGAGAACCCAACCCTGCGCTTGTCTTTATTCTCTACTCGCTGCCCTTTTCTCTCTTTTAGTACTAATACTATCCAGATTATAAAAATTTCTACTTAATTCGGGTAGATTTTTCTAAACCGGATTGAGACCTTGATTACCGAACGGCAACCCGATGCGCTTCTCTGGACCGCCCTCAAGCAAGGCGACCGGCGGGCTTTTGCCGACCTCTACGAACGGTATTATCGCACTCTCTATAACTACGGTTACAAACTGCTGCCGGATGCGGTTTTGGTCGAAGATGCCATTCAGGATCTGTTTGTCGATCTCTGGCGGATTCAGCAGAATCTGTCCGACGCCGAATCCGTCAAATTCTACCTGTTTCGGTCTTTGCGCCGAAAAATCCACCGCCTGAGCGAAAAAGAAAACCGGTTTTTGTCCGTAAACGATGAATCCGTTCCCCCAGCTTTGATGGATACCTCGCCCGAATACCAATTCACCGAACAGGAGCAGGAACGCCAGTTGACCCGGCAACTCACGCACGCCCTGAAGCAACTGCCTGAACGTCAGCTGGAAGTAGTAACGCTCCGGTTTTACGAAAACTTCTCCACCAGCGAGATTGCCGCCATCATGGGCATTACCGACAAATCCGTTCGGAATACGCTGCACAAAGCGATGACCCACCTCCGCGAACACGCCCGCTACCTCGCGCCCTTTCTGGGGCTGCTGTGGCTTCTTCTAATTGGATCTGATTGAGTATCAGAGTACTGACAGGCTTCGGGACTTAAAACCGTCTGGCTAGTCCGATTGTTACACCTCCTGAGTAGAGATGCTCCCGGACGGCTAAACCTGGCCTGAGGGGTGTTATACCATACTGAAAAACAGGCGCTAGTGTTACGTTTATTCGGGAAGAAATCGGATAGCAAACCCCGGCACCAATCAAGGCGAATAGGCTGAAGCGCGAGACTCCCACTTCTTTACGACTCGCCGATTCGGTTTCCCTTTCAGCGTACCGGGTGATGATCGTAACCCGTTGATCGATAAATACATTCATTGAAAAACCGGCCTCCACTATGCCCCGGAGTTTACCAGTCCCGAACGTATAGGTTGCCTTCCCGGGAATGCTTAGAAAATGATACCCAAAACGAGTCGTGCTGGAAAGCGGAAGATCGCTTACTGTACCGGGCCAGTCCAGAGCCTGCGGGCGGGTTTGGTAGCCACGCGAGACGTAGCCGACTCCCGATTCTAGCGCAATCCGTTTACTTACCGGGACGGATAGGCTAATGCTGGCGGTATAACCCCACCAGGGAATTTCGAGTCCATTTCGGTTAGTAACCACGCGTTGATCAACTGTCGACGTACCGATCGTGCGGTAGCCCAGCAACGGTGAAACTTGGATGCCAATCGACGCGCGGTGGGGCCTTTGGCGGGCAGCTGGCTGGCCAGCCAGCGTGAGGGGCATCAGCGCGGCTAGCAGGAAAGGAAGGGCGTTCATCGTTTAAGGCAAGCTGTTGATATATGATTTAAGCAAGGCCAATCCCGTTTGGTCAACCACCGTCGTTCCCAGCCGGGGCATTTTGCCGGTTTCCATTAAGTGGATAATCTGGCCTTTATGGCGGGCAATCGTCGTCTGGTCATACGGCAGCTCATAGTTAAAAAATAACTTCGTACTCGCTGCGTATCCGGCGGCCTGATGGCAGTGGGCGCAGTTGATCTCGGCGTAGGCACGCGCTCGTGTTTCAAGGGGTAAGTCAGCGTCTGAATAAGCAGGTAAGGCGGATACGGATGAAGAGCTCAGGGCACTCAGTATCCCGGCCTGTTGCAGGTAGTCAAGCTGATTGAGCGTTCGGTTATTTCTCGTTACAGGCCGATTCAGATTTCGCAATTTGGGGCCAATCGGTACGACATCCCCGCTTAGCTGGTGGCAGGTCGTGCATTCCCGCTCACTGGGGACGTGGTAGGCAATCACCTGAGCGGTCCCGTTGCCGTCGACCCAGTTTACGGTTTTAGTGAAACCGCTCGTCACGAGCGTTGCTTCCTGCTGGTCATCCGCCCACAGGTAGGTCGCTACATTCCAGCCCAGGTCCGTTTTAACCAGGAGCCGCGTTTCAATGATCACTTTGCCGTTCGACGGATCGCGCTGATTCTTGTCATAGTAGAATGTCTTCACCAGCATCGTTCCGCTCGGAAAAGCCGGAAACCCATCGCCTTGTGCCGCCAACGAGGTCCCGGGAGGAAGCTTAATCAGCCGTTGCTTCCCGGCGTAATCGGTAAAAAGCGTGGAGGCTAGTTCATAGAGGTGGAAGTCGGCAGACGGGTTCAGGTTGGCGGGATTTCCCTGGAAAATGCCGTACTGCGATAGTTTTGGCAAAAACGAACGGGTATTCCCGATGGCAATCAAACCGTCGTTCTGACAGGCTCCCACCATTTTAATCAACAAAATACCCACCAGGACACAGCATCCTGCTACCCGCTTCCGGGCGTACGGATTCCTGTTTTCAGGACAAAAAATTCTCCGTATCGGCTGGATCAGCCGGTTGAATTCATGCTTTTTCATACGATTGTATTGGTCAGTTTAGGGCGGGACGGGTCGTCATCCGAAGAAATGCGATTGGGTTACAGTAAGTTGAGTCGCCCCAGAATCTCCCGGCCATTCGTACTCGTTTCCAGGGTTGATCGTTTCGCATCGCCAAGTGTCACCAGGTAGCTGCCATTGAGTCGTTTTCGGAGTTGCCGAATCAGAAACGCATTGACGAGGCAACCGCGGCTGATCCGAACGAATTGATCGGGTAGTAACTCCGTCAACTCGGTCAGGGCATAGTCAACGAGGTGCTGACTGCCCTCAAGTGTATGCAGCAAAACGTATTTACCCGCTGCCTGAAAGTAAGCGATTTCAGCCAGCGCGATCAGTTGCAGCGTATCCCCGTTCTTAACCATCATGCCCTGAATGGGCTTCGGGGGCTGTACCTGCGCAAACAGGCTTTGCAGTGTTGGCTGGGTAATCGGGGCAGGCGGCTGCGATTGAGTAATTTTGGCCACGGTTTTGGCCAGGCGGGTGGCATCAATGGGCTTCAGGAGGTAATCCAGTGAATTCTCCTCAAAGGCCCGTAAGGCATACTGGTCGTACGCGGTCGTGAACACGACGTACGGTTTGTAAGCTAGCTGCGCCAGCATCTCAAAACCCGTTAGTCGGGGCATTTGAATATCCAGAAAAATAACCGCTGGCTGCAGTGATTTGATTAAGGCCATCCCTTCAAAACCGTTGGTCGCTTCCCCACAAATCGACAACCTGTCCCGGTAGGCCGCCAGGAGGTGCCGGAGCCGCTCGAGCGCCAGCGGTTCATCGTCGATTAACAGAATGGGTACGGTCGCCATGCTACACTGGAATCCGGATGAGTACTTGTTTTTCCGGCGCATTTTGCAGCGTCAGGCTGGCCTGGCCCTCGTACAGCAGGCGCAGGGTTTCGTTGATACTCATGAGCCCATACCCGTTTACTGCCTGAGCCGGAAACGGTTCTCCATTGTCGCGGACGGTAATGTGCAGATTCGCCCCCTGCCGACGAATCGATACCAGGATATGGCCCACGCCAAGCTGCCTGCTGATTCCGTGCTTAATCGCATTTTCGACGAGCGGCTGAAGCAAAAAACGGGGAATCTCGAGCTGACTGACGTCGGGATCGACCTCAATGGCGTACCGGAGTCGATCCCCAAACCGGTAGTGTTCAATCCGCAGGTATCCCTTGACAAAACGCAGCTCGTCCGCCAGGGGTGCCATCAGCCGGGACGACGCCTGGGTGGTGGCCTGAAATAATTTACTGAGTTCAATGACCATCTCGTCGGCTTTGGCGGGGTGTTTATACACCAAACTGCTGATGCTGTTTAAGGTATTGTACAGAAAATGCGGATTGATCCGGGCCTGCAAAGCGGTTAGTTCGGCCTGCGTTTTGAGTTGCGCTAGCCGGGCGAGTTCGTATTCCTGTCGGCGAATAGTCCGGCTGAACGAATTGGAACGCTGCCAGGAATAAAAGTAGAGACAGGCAGCGATAGCTGGCGAAAACAGGTACAGCGCATTCTGCTGGAAATGAGCCGGGCTCGGGTGCTGCAACAGATGCTTGAAGGCATACACCCACATCAGTTTCTGAACACCCAGCGTGAGCAATGCCGTTATCCCAAAAAGCACCGCATACTTGAGTGCATTGGTAGACAGCCTTTTCTCCGCCCGAACGAATAGGGCTAAGATTCCCAGGGCTAATACCGCACTCAATAAACTGCTCAGGACCCGAATCAAATCCACGTCGTCGAAGGGCGAAACGGACCGGACCAGCGTCTGGGTTAGGAACAGAATAGCGCTCATTCCGTACACCGTCAGGAGCAGGAAAACCAGGGAAAAAGCCATTCCCTGAACCGGATCGGAAAACATTTCGAGCAGCCGACTTTTTTCCGGCGGGGGCGGAGACGGTGACATGGATGCAAGCGGAGCGTACTTAACCATTGAAAAAGTCGATAAAATCGGTTCCAATCAAGTGCAAATGGATGGATTTGTACCTAAGTTAAGGATTTCTGATTGTTAGTCAATTTGTGCTGACTTAGGCTATCGGCCAGAATCAGGCACGCAAAGCCCCCGATGGCACTTATCGTCCGGTAGGCATGAAAACGATCCCAACGGGCCATGATATCCAGCCAATCCGCCGGTGGAGCGGACAGATTCCAGGTTTTGATAATCAGGTTGATTGGTACATTCCCCAAACGGGTGATCAGCAGCGTTGCCAGACCCAGACCGACCGCCAGCAGGGCAAATAACCGACTTAGTGGATGATGCCGGACCGTCCAGCTGAACCAAACGGACATTCCAATAGCGATCGTCATGGCAAGTTGCATGGTGAGCGCATTATGACGCATCAAGGCGGTCCGAAACGCCAGATGAACCGGAAGGGATACCTCCCAGAAGGTGGGCAACACGTTGACGGTAGCGTAAAAAAAGGTGCCTGCCAATAGGCCCGTGGCTAGCAAGGCGCTGCTTTTCGCAATTTGATTCAGCATCATATTCATACACTTGGCGCAAGGTTATCGTCTGTGGTTTTGTGTTTCAACAAAAGTAACCTGCCAGTTTACGGAAAGAAAGCAGCTTCCGACGAGTGCCCCCTTATCGGGCATGATTGAACCCAAAACGGGATTGAGTTCGGTGGATGCGCCATTATTGATCGTTTACGATCCGTTAGAAAACACCTGAAGCACGTCTTCATGTAGGGCCGGTTTTTTTTTTGATTTATTCTATCGCTGACGCAGATCTGCCGGGCGGTCCGTAGGTACGTTTCAAAAAAATTACAATTCGGAGGGGACACTTTCCGGTTTGGAGGCTCTTGGTAAATAAGAATCGCCTGGAGTCTATGATGAATTATGCCGCGTATACAACCGAAGAGTTTGCCGAAGATGATTTCTTCCGCCGGTGGGTGCAGTCGCCCGATGCTGAAACGGAAGCGTTCTGGCGGGATTTTCTGGTTCAGCATCCGGAGAAACAAACCGTTGTCCGGTCGGCCCGGGCGTTGTTGAAGGCCATTTCGGACGTTCAGACAACGCCGACTGAAGTCCAGGGAGCGCGCATGTGGGCCGCCATCGAAAAACGGACGACCGGTTTTGGACAACCCATTCATCAGCCGGACGAAGAAACCGCAAACCGTTGGCGATGGCCAGGACTGGAACGCCCGAACTGGCTTCAACTGGCCGCTGCGGTTGTGTTGCTGATCGGTATTGGCTGGTGGTATATGCTGCGCTCCCGGCTGGTGGAAAAACCGGAGACCTACGCCGGACTGGTGTCAAATTCGACGATTGACCTGATTGAAAAAACCAACAACACCGCCCAGCCTTTGACGGTCCGGTTTGAAGACGGCAGCACGGTGGTGCTCCAACCCGACAGCCGGGTGAGCTATCCGGCGGTTTTTCCGGGCGAAAAACGGGAAGTATACCTGTCGGGGGAAGGGTTTTTTGAGGTGACGAAAAATCCGGAGAAACCGTTTCTGGTGTACGCCAATGGCCTGGCTACCAAAGTGATCGGGACCAGTTTTATGGTTCGTGCGCTGGAAAAAGCAGACAAGGTAACGGTGGTTGTACATACCGGGAAAGTGGCGGTTTTCCCGATCAGGGCCCTGAGTCAGCCGCAGCCGGAAACCGGTCAGCCCGCCGGGGCATTGTTGCTGACGCCCAATCAGCAGGCGTTTTTTGAACCCAACAGCGCCCGTCTGACCCGCCAGCTGGTGGAAGCGCCCGCGCTGATCAAAGCACCCGAACGCAATCAGAACTTCATTTTCGAAGATACGCCAGTAGCCGAGGTGTTCAAAACGCTGGAAAGTTCGTACGGCGTCTCGATTGTCTACGACGCGAAAACGCTGGAAAGCTGCAACCTGACGGCCCCGCTGGGCGACGAACCGCTGTTCCGAAAACTCGACATCATCTGCCAGACCATCGGGGCCACCTACGAAGTGCTGGATGCGAAAGTGGTTGTAACCGGCAAAGGCTGCCAGTCAACGGAATGAATCCTGAAAAGATGATATGGAGCTACTTGAACTTTAAAATTAAACTTTTGCTTTTGCCCCTAAATCCCCTAAAGGGGACTTGGACACTTAAACTCCAGATTCTAAAAGTCCCCTTTAGGGGATTTAGGGGCAAAAAAGCAAAAGTTTCATAACTCATGACTAACCTCCTAAACCCGGACTGAATGACGAAAAACCAACCTGCCTGTTAAAAAAATCGCCGAACCGAAAACCGTACTGTTGCGACCAGTAGCGATTTCCTTGATCCGGCGAATCAGTGCCCCCCCTTGCTTGACCGGTATTGCGACTACCCTGAAAAACGGGGACAGGGATTGTTTTTGCCTCCATTTCTGACTTTGTCGAACAAAAACACAGCTAAAAGTATGAAAAAACTGCGGGATTATTCCCCAACTTTTTACCAGATCATGAAGATTACCTGCGTACAGTTGATGCTGGCCATCGTCTTTGCGGGCCTGACCCTGGCCCGCAACGGGCTGGCGCAGGAATTACTGAACCGGCCCATCTCGGTTCAGCTGGAAAACAAGGACTTACGGACGGTTTTGAACCGGCTGGAAAAAGCCGCCAACGTGAAGTTTACGTACGTTCCGCAACTGATCGCGGTTGGCAACAAGGTTTCGCTTCGGGCCGAAAACGACCGGCTGGAAACCGTGCTGAATCGCCTGCTGAAACCGCTCAACATTGGCTACCAGGTGTCGGGTAGTTACATCGTCCTGAAAAAAGAACCAACCAGCACTATTTTGCCCGATGACCTCACGCTGGAAGCGCCGGTCCTGCTGGCCGAATTGTCCATTTCGGGAACCGTAACCGACGAAAAAGGCGACGGGTTGCCGGGCGTCAGTGTGTTGCTGAAAGGCACCCAGCGCGGTACCTCCAGCGACGGCAAAGGACAGTTTCGGCTGGCTGTGCCCGACAATTCGGCGGTTTTGGTGTTCAGTTTTGTGGGGTACCAGAGCCAGGAAATCGCCGTCGGGGCGCAATCGACGCTCACGGTGCGGTTACAGGCCGACGAAAAATCGCTCAATGAAGTCGTCGTCGTCGGTTACGGAACCGTAAAGCGCTCCGACCTGACGGGTTCGGTAGCAAAAGTGGGGGAAGAAAACATCAAGGCGACGCCCATTGTGGCGCTGGACCGGGCCATGCAGGGTCGGGCCGCCGGGGTGCTGGTGACGACCAATTCAGCCAAACCGGGGGGCGGCACCACGATCCGGATCCGGGGAACGGGCTCGGTCAACGCGGGGAATGATCCGCTGTACGTCATCGACGGTTTTCCAACCGGTAATCTGAATTCCATTAATCCGAACGATATCGAATCCATCGAAATCCTGAAAGATGCGTCGGCCACGGCCATTTACGGCTCGCGCGGGTCGAACGGGGTGGTCATGATTACGACCAAACGCGGCAAGGAAGGACAGTCGGGCATTGCGTTTGAAAGCTATTACGGCGTTCAGTCGGTTCGGCGGAAAATACCGATGCTCAATGCCCGCGAATACGCCGAGTTCATCAACGAAGCCCGCGTCAATGGCGGTGGAAAACCGTATTTCGACGGATCAAGCTCCAGTCAGCCGCTGCCGGAAACACTGGGCGAAGGCACCAACTGGCAGGATGAGGTGTTCCGGTCGGTCCCGATTCAAAGTTACCAACTGAGCTTTACGGGGGGGGAATCCAAAACCCGCTACGCCATTTCGGGGAGTTATTACGACCAGCAGGGCGTCATTCTGAATTCGTATTTCAAGCGGTTTACGCTGCGCGCCAACCTGGATCGCGACGTGAAAAAGTGGCTGAAAATCGGGTTATCCATGCAGGGAGCGCACACCCGTTCGAATAGCTCGCGGACCGAAACCGACGGCGGCACCACCGGGGGCGTGACCAATGCCGCCATCAATTACGCACCGGTTTTTCCGATTCTGAACGCCAACGGAACCTATTACCGCGACCAGAGTTCGCTCAACGGCAGTCTCGTCGATAACCCCGTCGGGCTCACCAACGAGGTGACCGACCAATACAACACGATCCGGTTATTGAGCAATGTCTTTGCCGACATCCGCCTAATGGAAGGGCTGACGTTCCGCACCAGTTGGGGTGCCGATCTGTTCAGTTCCAAGTCAAATTACTACGCCACGCGGCTGATTGCGCTGGGGGCCGGGGCCAACGGCAGCGCGTCGATTACGGATGGTCAAAACCTGAACTGGCTGAATGAGAATACGTTGACGTACACCCGAACGCTGGCCCAAAAACACACCCTGACGGCTTTGCTAGGTTACACGACGCAGGGCTACCACAACGAAAGCGTAACGGCCAACGCCATCAATTTTAACGACGATTTTGCGCTGTATAACAACCTGGGTGGGGGCGCTACGCTGCAAACGCCCGCATCGGGGGCAAGCGACTGGGCGCTGATTTCGTACCTGGCGCGGGTGAATTATGGCTACGACAGCCGGTTTTTGCTGACGCTGACGGCCCGGCGCGACGGCTCGTCGCGGTTTGGCCCCAACAACAAATACGGTTTTTTTCCGTCGGGGGCGCTGGCCTGGCGGCTGATCAACGAAAAATTCATGCAGACCCAGAAATGGGTATCCGACCTCAAGTTGCGGGTCAGCTACGGCCTGACCGGGAATCAGGAAATCGGCGATTACCGGTATTTGTCGAACATTGGCGTCAGCACGGCGGCTCTGGGGGGCGCCACCACGATTCTGCGAACGGGCGGGGTGCCGGGCAGCATCAGCAACCTTGATTTGCGCTGGGAAAAAAACGCTCAACTGGATGCCGGCATCGACCTGGGGTTGTTCAGCAATCGCGTGCAACTGACTGCCGATTATTACATCAAAACCACCTCGGATTTGCTGTTTTCGGTCAACGTGCCACAAACGACGGGCTACAGCACCTCGCTACGGAACATCGGAAAAGTGGAAAACCGGGGGCTGGAACTGGCACTTTCGACGATCAATGTGGATCGGGGCGGTTTTCGCTGGAACACGGAATTCAACATTGCGTTCAACAAAAATAAAATACTCGCGCTCGACGGACGGCCCGAATTTACGTCGGGCGAAGGCAGCGGCCACCTCCAGATTTCGAACACGGTGTTGATGAAAGTGGGCGAACCCCTGGGCAATTTTTACGGTCGCGTCGTGGAAGGTATTTTCCAGAACCAGGCCGAAATCGACGGTTCTGCCCAGAAAACCGCCAAACCGGGTGATCTGAAATACCGCGACATCAACGGCGATGGCTTGATCAACGACAATGACCGCACCGTGATCGGCAACGGATATCCGACGTTTTTCGGCGGCATCAACAATACCCTGAGTTTTCGCGGGTTCGACCTGAACGTTTTCCTGCAAGGCAGCTCGGGCAACGAAATCCTGAATTACGGGCGGTTTGATCAGTACAGCCTGAACGGCAACAGCAACCAGGCGAAGGAAGTCCTGAACCGCTGGACGCCCACCCATCCGAGCAACGACATTCCGCGGGCCAACTCGACGGGCGGCCAGCGAATCCTCTCGACTTTCCACATCGAAGATGGCTCGTACCTGCGCGTCAAAAACCTGTCGCTGGGCTATAATCTACCCGCAGCCCTGCTCAAACGAATGACTTTCCAGAGCGCCAAAGTGTACGTTTCGGCCCAGAACCTGATTACGGTCACCAACTACAAAGGCTACGACCCCGAGGTGAGCCGGTTTGGCACCACGTCCATCAGTCAGGGCATGGATTACGGCGGTTATCCAGCCGCTAAAACCGTATTGGTAGGCTTAAACCTGAAGTTTTGAACCGAAACCCGATGAAATCCGTGAAAATCAACTCGATCATTCTTGTCATTCTGACGGCCCTTTTCGCGGCCTGTTCGCCCGATCTGGATCTGTCGCCACTGGGCTCCCAATCCGTCAGTACGTATTACAAAACCGCAGCCGATGCCGACGCGGCCACGATTGCGATGTATGGCCAGTTGCGGAATATGTACCGCGACGAAATTCTGGTGACACCCAACGTCGTAGCAACCGATGATGGCATTCCGTTCCTGACCGGGAACGCCGACCGCGTGGCGATGTGGCGCTACGGAACCGTGCCGACCAACACCTTTGTGGGCAACATCTGGAGCAATGCCTACACGGCCATCCAGCGCTCGAACATCGTGATCGAGCGCGTTCCGGCCATTCCGATGGACGAAACCACGAAGAAAGGCTACGTTGGCGAAGCCCGGTTTTTGCGCGCTCTCCAGTATTTTACGCTGGCTCAGTTTTTCGGCGGAGTGCCGCTCGTGACGAAGGAAACCACCTCGCTGGAAGGCGTGGAGGTCGCGCGTTCGTCAGTGGATGAAGTCTATAAACTCATCGAGAGTGACCTGAAAGAAGCCGAGACGGTTTTGCCGAAAAATTACACCGGTTCCAACATTGGGCGGGCAACGGCGGGCGCGGCCAAAGGCTTGCTCGCGAAAGTGTACCTGACCTGGGCGGGCAAAAACGCCAGTTCGCCGTATTGGTCGCAGGCGGCTGCCAAAGCCAAAGAGGTGATCGATCTGGGAACCTACGATTTGTGGGCCAATTACGCCGATGTGTTCGAGCTGAAAAACCGGGGCGGCAAAGAATCACTTTTCGAGGTCATGTACATTACCGATCTGGCGGGCAACAATTTTGCTACCGGCTATGCCCCGCGCGGTGCGCCTATCGTGCCAAACGGCGGCAGCGGTATTTTCCGGGTCAGCAAGAGCCTTTTCGACAGCTACCCGGCCGCCGACAAGCGAAAACCGGTTACGTTTCTGACGTCATACATTAATCCAACGACCAAAGCGTCCGTTGCCTTATCGGTCGAGGATACTGATCCTGCCAAAGCCGTATCCTTCTGGAAATTAGCCGATTTGACGTCGACCATTGGCGGCAACGGCGGTAAAAGCTTTTCACTTCTGCGGTTTTCGGATGTGTTGCTGATCTACGCGGAAGCGCTCAGTGAAGCCAGCAACGGGCCGAACGCGGAGGCTTACACGGCCCTGAACCGGGTGCGCAACCGGGCGGGGCTCGACCCGCTGAGCGGGTTGACACGGCAACAGTTCAAAGAGGCCGTGCTGCTCGAACGGCGGCTGGAGTTCTGTTTCGAAGGAAACCGCTGGTTCGATCTGGCACGCACCGGCAGGCTGGTCGATGCCGTCAAAGCCGAAACCTCGTTTGGCCGTGCCCCAACCGTTCAGCCTTTCCACGCGTTGCTGCCGATTCCGCAGCGGGAAATCGACGCCAATCCGGCCTTGAAACAGAATGAAGGCTATTGAACTTATGGGGTGGGTTTGAATCTGTGATTTTCGCCTGCGAACCTATTGAGTTTCACAAGTCACCGCTGACAGGGTCTTCGACCGCTGACAGGGTGTGGCTGCCCTGACAGCGGTCGAAGACCCTGTCAGCGGCAATCTTTTTAATTGCTAATGAAAGTACCACCATCCGATGCAAGTCCAACATATGGCATTTATGAAAATATATTCTTTTCTTTTTTTGTTGTTGCCGATTAGCCTTTTCGCCCAAAAAAACTACGACGTGGTGGTCTACGGTGCCACACCTGCGGGCATCACGGCGGCTATTCAGGTGGCGAAAATGGGCAAAACCGTGGCTCTGCTCGAACCGTCGAAACACCTGGGGGGCATCATGACGTCCGGACTGGGCGGCACCGATGTCGACAATCACCAGGAGTATCAGAACAGCCCGGGAGTTGGCGGGCTGGCGCTGGAGTTTTACCGACGGATCGCGGCTGCGTACGGCAACTCGGCCGAATTTGAAGCGATGCTGAAAAACCGTACCAAGAAAACAATGCTCTGGCGGTTTGAGCCGCATGTGGGCGAAGAGGTTGTGAAAAAGTGGGTTTCCGAACATCCTATTGCGATTTTCTACGGTTCCCGGTTGAGCGAACGGAAAAATGCCGTGCCGAAAACCGGAGCGCAGATTCAGCAGATTCAACTGGAAAATGGGCAGATTTACCGCGCCAGGGTGTTTATCGACGCAACGCTCGAAGGCGATTTGCTGCATGCCGCCGGGGTCAAAACCGCCATTGGACGGGAGGCCAATGCGGTCTACAACGAAACGAAAAACGGGATTCGGGCTGTTACGGAACACGCCCAGTTTCTGGTGAAAGTCGATCCGTACAAAACGCCAGGCGACCCCAAAAGTGGTGTCGTTCCGACTGTTCAGGACGAACCCCTGGGCACACCCGGCGCGGGCGATAACCGGTTGCAGGCGTATTGCTTTCGGATGTGCCTGACCAAAAATCCCGAAAACCGGATTCCCTTTCGCCAGCCCGCCGGGTACGACCGCAGCCAGTACGAACTGTATCTGCGGTACGAAAAAGCCGGGGGGAAACTGTATGCGCCGAAAGCGGACATTCCGAATGGGAAAACCGATCTGGGGGCCTGGCACGATCTGTCGCACAACCTGTACGGTATGAACGTTGCGTATCCGGGCGGAAATTACCAAACCCGGCAACGTGTTTTCGATCAGCACAAAACCTTTACGCAGGGCCTGTTTTATTTTCTGGCAAACGATCCTGAGGTGAGCGAAAGAACCCGGATGATCTGGCGTGAATGGGGTTTGTGTAAGGACGAATTTACGGACAACGATGGCTGGCCCCGGGAGTTTTACGTCCGCGATGCCCGCCGGATGGTGTCGGATTACGTGATTACGGAACACGACGTGCGCCGGAACAATCCCAGGCCGGTGGCCGATCCGGTGGCGGTGGCGTTCTGGCCCCCCGATCTCCACAGTATTCGGCGGATCGTGAAAGACGGTTTTGCGTCCAACGAAGGCTCAGTTTTTGGCGAGATTGACTGGCGGCCTTTCGGGATTTCGTACCGGGCGCTGGTGCCGAAAACCGCCGAATGCACGAATTTGCTGACGGCATCCTGTCCGTCGTCGAGCCATCTGGCCTATGGGGCTATCCGGATTGAATTCACCTTTATGGCGATGGGGCAGGCTTGCGGTACGGCGGCTGTGCTGGCGATTGATGCGAAACAAACGGTGCAGAGCGTGCCGTACAAAGCCTTGCAGGAACGCTTACTGGCTGATCATCAGCTAATCGATGCCGGGAAAACGGAACCAGCGACTAAGTAAAAAACCGTGCTCCCGGTCTTTCTCCGGCATGACCGCGAATCCCATCAAAACCTTCCTCTTTCATAGCATTCTTTTCCTTTCGACGCTTGGGAACGGAGTCGGGCAAACCCCCGACTTCGCCCGGGTGCCGGGAGCGATTGTGGCCCATAGTCCGGCTTCGTCGGGGTTGTACATCGGTTCGCCGAGCCTGTGCGTGCTGCCCAACGGCGATTACCTGGCGTCGCACGACTTATTCGGTCCCCAATCCAATGAGTTTGTCAAACCCAATTCCCGGATTTACCGTTCGACCGACAAGGGTAAAACCTGGACCCAGATTGCCGAAATCAACGGCCAGTTCTGGTCGAAGCTCTACGTGCATCGCAATGGACTGTATTTCTTCGGGACTGACAAACAC
Organism: Larkinella terrae; assembly: GCF_009668025.1. Classification (GTDB taxonomy): domain Bacteria; phylum Bacteroidota; class Bacteroidia; order Cytophagales; family Spirosomataceae; genus Larkinella; species Larkinella terrae. The sequence goes on from NZ_WJXZ01000002.1 coordinate 197,984, forward strand.
CACGGCAACACCATCATCCGGCAATCGACCGACAACGGCGTGACCTGGACCAATCCGACCGACGGCGAGAATGGGTTGCTGCTGGCGGGCGAATACCACTGTGCGCCGGTGCCATTTCTGGAACACAACGGACGACTCTGGCGGGCGATGGAAGACGCCATGGGGCCGATCAAACAATGGGGCAAACGCTACGGCGCGTTTATGCTATCGATGCCGCTGGACGCCGATCCGATGAAGGCCGCCAGTTGGACGAGCACCAATGTGCTGCGGTACGATTCGACCTACCTGAACAACGGTTTTGGGGGCTGGATCGAGGGCAACGCGGTTTTAAGCCCCGATGGCGAAGTGCTGGATATTCTGCGCGTGGATCACAAGAAATCGCTGGACGAAAAGGCGGCTTTTGTGCGCATCAGTCCGGATGGCAAAACCGCCAGCTTCGATGTCAACACCGGTTTTGTGCCGTTTCCGGGCGGTAGTAAGAAATTCACGATTCGCTACGATCCCAAATCCAAACTGTACTGGACGCTGACCAACTACATTCCGCAGGAATTCAAGCAGGCCAACGCCGGGAAAAATCCGGCCAGTTTGCGGAATACGCAGGCGCTATGCAGTTCCAGCGACTTGAAAACCTGGAGTCTGCGTCAGATTGTGCTGCAACACCCCGACGTGGTCAAACACGGTTTTCAGTATGTCTACTGGCTGTTCGACGGCAATGACATTATCCTGCTGTCGCGCACGGCATACGACGACGGTTTGGGCGGGGCGCACAACAACCACGACGCCAACTTCCTGACGTTTCACCGGATCAAGAAATTCCGGAAAAAACCGGTGAGCGGTTTATAAACTTGCGAGGTCATTCAGGGCTTTTTTGCGGCTGCTGAAAATCTTGCTGTCGAGCGTTTTGCTGTAAAACGTTTCGATAACGGTGGTGACCGTCGGATGATTTCCCGCCATGACGTTTTGAGTCGATTGTTGCTCGTAAGTAATCACGTCGCCCACGGTAACAACCTCGTATTCTGTTTTTCCGTACAGGCGGAAAATCTTCCCTTTTTTGTTGCTGTAACCCCAGATTTCCTTTCGGGGTATGATTTCAAACCGCCCGTCGGGGTAACGAATTCGAACATTCCGGGCGTTGAGAAAAACCGCTCCGACCGACTTAATGGGCGGGCCGGGTTCGCTGCGGTATAGGTCGCTGCTCTGGCGCAGAAGCTGATTGGGTTCCATCTGTAAACCTTTGCGCGTACCCGGCGAACAGGCAGCCGTCAGTAGGGCGAGAATAAAAACGATCCGGCGCATGGAAAAATGGGTTTAGGAATATTATTTATTTATAAAGTTATAAATAATAAATGTAAAATGATAAATATTAAATGTAAAAGTACGCTCACTGTCTGCACTTTTACATTCGAATTTTTTTGCCTCCGCTTAACCGCACAGGGTCTTTTCTTGTTTAGAACGTACGCCTTTTCATTCATTGGCTCTCAACATGAAAAACATAGATATTATTGCCGACGGTTTGCGGTTCCCGGAAGGTCCGGCGTTTACCTCCGACGGCACGCTCTGGTGCGTCGAGCAGGAGGGAGCCAGTTTGTTCTGGCTGAAACCGGACGGAACCAGCGGTCGCGTCCACGTCGGCATCGGGAGCCGCCCGAATGGACTTTACATCGACGATCGTGACCGGATTTGGTTCTGCGATTCGGGTTTACACGCCATTCGTTGCATCAATTATCCCGACCAGGAACCCGAAACTATTGTTGATCAGATCAATGACGAACCGCTCAACTGGCCCAATGACCTCACGTTCGATCCCGAAGGCAATCTAATTTTCACCTGTCCCGGTTCCCCCGACGAAGATGAGCCCGGTTTTGTCGGCGTTTGTTCGCCCGTCGGTGAAGTCAAAAAAATCTCCGAAAAACTGTTTTACCCCAATGGCTTAGCGTTTTTGCCGAATGGTCGCACCCTCCTCGTGGCCGAAACCCACCGCAAGCGTATTTGGGCCGGGCGCTGGGATGCCGACGGTCTGAACTGGATCAACCCGACGGTTTGGGCCGAAACCGGAGCGGGCGGTTTCGGTCCGGATGGGTTGACACTGGGGCCGGATAATCTGTTGTACGCGGCCATTTACGGCGGCAGTTGCCTGCAGGTTTACAAACCAACCGGCGTGCTGTCGCATTCCATTCAGCTTCCCGGCAAAAATCCCTCCAATTGCGCCTTCGACCCTACCGGGAAGCTGGGATTGGTGGTAACGGAAACCGAAAAAGGCCAGCTTCTTTGCGTCAAAGGATACAGTTGAAATTCAACATCTTGCCCGAAGAACCGCCTATTTTCCTTCTTTTTCGTAAAACCGCCAGGACGTTTTGAAATCCTTGCTGAGTTTCTGGTTAGTCAGGATGGCGCGGATCATCTCGACGGGCATCGCGTTCAGTTGCAGGATGGCGTCGTGGAACTGCTTGTAAGTCATCTTTTTACTGTCTACAAATTCTTTTTTCAGACCGTAAAACTGAAAACCGCCGGTCATGTAGGCCAGTTGGTAGAGCGGGGGATACCCGCCCACGAACGACCGCCGAACCTCGCCCTCGGCGTTAGCGCGTTCGTGCCCGACGCGGTCCACCAGAAAATCAATGCATTGCTGCGGAGACCATTTCCCGAGGTGGTAATTCAGCGAGAAAATGATCCGGGCGCAGCGGTGCATCCGCCAGAACAGCATCCCGATGCGGTCTTCCGGCGACTGCGGAAAACCGAGATCCCACAGAATCATTTCCCAGTACAGCGCCCAGCCTTCCGTCCAGAACGGCGTGCCGAAATTCCGGTACGTTTTGTAGCGGTTGTTCATGAAGCCCTGCAAATGGTGCCCGGCGATAAGTTCGTGGTGGACTGTCGAGCGGGAGAAGTGCGGATTGTTGCCCCGCATGCTCATCAGTTTGTCTTCGTGGCTCATCGTGTTGGTCGGGTAGGAAATCAGGATCGTTTCGCCACCCAGAAAAAACGGACTGACTTTCTGCCGAGCGGGCGACATCATCTGCATCCGCCAGGTTTCCTCCGCAATCGGCGGAATCGTGATCAGGTCGTACTTTTTCAGAAACGCAATCGACTCATTATAAAGCCGCAGGATCAGTTCGGGTTGTTTCCCGGCGGGTACGATCGTGTTTTTGACTTTCTCCTGAGCGGCTTTCCAGTCAGTGCCGAAGCCCATCTCTCTCGTTGCTTTCAGCAACTCGCGATCGCACCAGGCAAACTCGCGGTTGGCAATATCGACGAGATCTTCCGGCGAATACGGAATCATCTCGTACTGCAACTGCCGAAGCAATTCCTCGCGCCCAACTGCAATGCCCGCGATGCCGCTGCCGTCGTCTTTGGTCGGGGCCGCTTCCCGGACTTTTTTGGCCATCAAAGTCGAATAAACCGTCAACAGGCTATCGGTTTTGCGGTACGGTTCGGGCACCCACCAGCTAAATTGCGGGTCGTAGGCGTTGTAGAACGTAAACACACTTTTCAAGGCTGCCTGCAAGCCTTTGGCTGTTCCTTCGGCGCGTCGGGCCACGGCGGGCTCGGTTTTTTCCGCTTTCTCGACCACTTTCTGAGCCGTCACGATTTCTTTGCCAATGGCGTTCAATTCCGACGCGACCTGCTCGGCCACCAGCGGAATGCCGCGCCGACGCTGTTTTTCAAGGGCGTAAATTTTATCCGCAAACGGAAACCAGTTTTTGGTCAGATTTACTTCCTTTTCCTCATTCGTCAGATCGAGCAATTCGTTTTTCAGGTTTCGCTGAAACAACAGGTAATCCACCCGGCTGTCGGTGCTCATTTTGTCGAAATCCAGTTGCTGCAACTGCCGCAGGTAATCGTTGAAAAACGTTCGAAACCGCTCCCGGCGCTCCGGCGAATTCTCGATGGTATAAAACCGGCTCAGGCTGCCCCAATCGGCTTCGTAATTCGTCAGGAGATGATGCACGTCGCTCGTTTGCCGGTAGAGTCCGTTGACTGGTTGCGCCAGAACCGATCCGGTGATGATAAGAAGCAGGAAAAGCAGCGGGGTAAACGGTGATTTCATGAGAGCGTTGGTTCATTCAATTCACTAAAGTAGTTACAGTATGACAAAATCCGGAAACTATTCGGTCAAAATCACTTTCTGCCAACTATTCTGTACCTTATCGGACTGTTAACCTGAATATCCTGTTCTCATGAAGAAACTTTTCCGTTACTCGGCGCTCCTGCTGATGGGAGGCCTAACCACCGGACAAGCCCAGAATTTTACCGGTTTCACACCCGCCCGGCAGGCGACGGAGGAAAAAGCCGAAGCCGAATTCAAGAAACACCAGTCGTCGGCGGTTTTCAAAAAACACCTCGAAAATCTGAGCAGTGTGCCCCACGTGGCCGGGACGCCCGAAAACGAGCGCGTCCGCGACTACATCGCCGAAACCATGCGGAAAGCGGGCTGGCAGGTGGACATTTACCCGCACGATATTTATTTGCCCAAAGGTCCGGGCGACATCGCCGTCGAACTGGTGGAACCGATCCGGCAACCGCTCAATATCCGCGAGTTTCTGTTTCCGGAAGACAAATACAGCAAAGACCCGCGCATTATGCCGGGTTGGAACGCCTATTCCGGTTCGGGCGATGTGACGGCGGAAATTGTGTACGCCAATTACGGACGGAAGGAGGATTTCGAGCAACTGAAAGCGCTGGGCATTCCGGTGAAAGGCAAGATTGTCATGGCGCGCTACGGCGGTAATTTCCGGGGTTACAAGGCGCAGTTTGCCGAAACCGCCGGGGCTGCGGGCCTGATCATTTACACCGATCCGGGCGATAACGGCTACACAAAAGGACTGACCTTTCCGGAAGGGCCGCAACCCAGCGAAAGTATTATTCAGCGCGGTTCGTTGCTGACCGTGCCGTACACCGGTGATCCGCTGACGCCCGGCGAACCTGCTCTGCCGCTGGACGGCAAAACCAAAGTCAAACGGCTGGATCCCAAGGATGTGGCCCTGCACAAAATTCCGGTGACGGCGATTCCGTACGGGTCGGCCATCGACATTCTGAAACGCATGACTGGTGCCAAAGCGGTTCCGGCGGGCTGGCAGGGCGGTTTGCCGTTTACGTACCGGCTGGAAGGTGGTTCGGCCTTGAAAGTGCGGTTGATGGTGAAGCAGGAAAAAGCCATGACGCGGATTTACGAAGTCGTCGGGACGCTGACGGGTTCCGAATTTCCCGATGAATGGATCATTGCCGGATGCCATTACGACGCCTGGTCGTTCGGGGCCACGGACCCCAACAGCGGCACCGCCATGTTGCTGAGCCTGACCGAGTCGCTGGGCAAACTGGCCAAAACCGGTCAAAAACCGCGTCGGACGATCAAAGTAGCGCACTGGGATGCCGAGGAGTTTGGCGTGATCGGGTCGGCGGAATGGGCCGAACAGTTCCGCGACGAACTGACACAGAAAGCCGTGGCGTATATGAATTACGATGCCGCCGTGTCGGGCCGGATGTTCGGCGCCAGCGCGTCGCCGTCGATGAAAAAACTGCTGATCGAGGCCACGCAGGCCGTCGAGTACCCGGATTCAAACATCACCGTCTACCAGCACTGGCTGAAACAAAGCGGTCGGCGGGGTGGCAGCACCGTCGGCATTGCGTCGTCGGCACCGGCCACGGTGGCCAACGAACCGGTTATTGGCAACCTGGGCGGTGGGTCGGATCACATTGCGCCCTATATGCACGTCGGCATTCCGTCGCTGAACGCCGGAACCGGTGGCCCGACGCTCTACCACTCGGCCAATGACGACCTGTTTTTCTACGATAAATTTGCCGATCCGACCTACAAAATGGGGCCAATGGTGGAGCAGGTCGTGGGAACTCTGGCCTTACGACTCGCCAACGCGGATTTGTTACCGTACGACCTGTCGCGCTACGCCAACGACCTGAGCACGCACCTGAAAGCCGCCGAAAAAGCCATTAAAGCCTATTCGCCCAACTATTCGATCGAGCCGGTTTTAGCCGCCGTGGCCGAGTTGAAAAAGAACGCCGATGCCGCCGAAACCGCCCGCCAGGACTACCTGAAAGCCGGTCGGACCGACAAACTGGCCGAACTCAACAAAACGATGTTGCAATTGGAAAAGTCGTTCATCGATCCCAAAGGCATGGCATTCGGGTCGTGGTATCGTTCGTTGTATGCCTCCTCGGACCCGTACAGCGGCTACGCATCATGGATGTTGCCCGGTTTTCTGTACGAAGCCTCCCTGAAATCCACCGCCAACCTGCCCGATCTGGAAAACCGCTACAAAAAAGCGATCCAGACGCTGAGCGAACGACTGGCGACCCTCGTGGAAGGCATTTCGGCCGGAAAACCGGCGAGTTTGGGGGGCGGGAAAAAATAGCGGTTTTTGGTAACTTGGGGCGGTTTTGATTTCCGCCCTTATCCTGACCCGTTATCATGTCCTTTTTTCGCGTACCCACGCTGGTGCTCGTCGGTTTGATGCTGGCGTATGTTGCCGGGTTTGCCCAGAATTCGCCAATTACGCTCCGAAACCAGCGCGAGCTTTTTGTCGATGATTACCTGATCGATACGCTGATTAACCTGGATCTGCGGCTGGGAACCCCGGTCTCGGCCGGAAAAGCCCTGCTATTCGATGAGCCCTGGGAAGGGCGGTTTTGCACGTACGTCTCCGTGGTGAACGCCGGTGACCGCTTCCAGATGTATTACCGGGGACTGACCGGTCACGAAGAAAAAGGCGATCAGCAGGTGACGTGTTACGCCGAAAGCAAAGATGGCATTCACTGGACCAAACCGAAACTCCGGCTTTTCAAGGTAAACGGCACGCTCGACAACAACGTGGTTCTGAATGACAATGCGCTAAAAAGTACGCATAACCTGGCGGTGATGGTTGACAACCGCCCCGGGGTTCCGGCGGAGGAACGGTACAAAGCCGTGGGCGGAGAATCGCTCACGAAGGTTACGTCCAGCGGATTGTTCCGGTACGTTTCGCCCGACGGCATTCACTGGAAACGCTACCCGAAGGACACCACGGCTTTGTTTCACGATTACGCGCTGGATTCCCAGAATGTGTTGACTTGGGTGCCTGCCGAACAAAACTACGCCATTTACCTCCGGGCCTGGACGGGCGGAAAACCGGGTGAATTGTATCCGCCCGGTGGCATCCGGACCATCGCCCGTTCGACTTCCCGCGACTTTATTCACTGGTCCAAACCGGAGATGATGACCTTCGGCGACACCGAACGGGAACATCTGTATACCAACACCACGCATCCGTATTTCCGGGCACCCCAGCTTCTGATTTCGATGCCCTTCCGGTTCTCGCCCCAGCTGAAAGTACTTTCGGATGCCCAGTTGATCGAAAACGGAACGGACAAAACGCAGTGGAAAGGCGTAGCCGACGGTATTTTTATGACCTCCCGGGGCGGAACGAAGTACGACCGAAAATTCATGGAATCGTTTGTCCGGCCCGGTTCGGAGCAGAAGAATTGGGGAGCGCGGAGTAACATTCCGGCGATGGGCGTTATCGCAACCGGCCCGGCCGAATTATCATTTTTTGTCACCCGGGCCTACGGCACCCCATCGGTTTTTCTGGAACGCATGACCTTGCGGACCGACGGTTTTGCGTCCCTCCACGGCGGGTATAAAGAAGGAAGTATCGTGACAAAGCCGGTTTTTCTCCAGGGAAATAACCTGAGCGCCAATTATGCAACCTCGTCGGTGGGCTACGTAAAAGTGGCGATTCTGGACGAAAAGGGACAAATCGTACCTGGTTTTGAGGAGTCAGAACCGCTGGTGGGCGATAAAATCGATGGGCCCATTACCTGGAAAAGTGGCAAAACCGTTAAGGAACTGGGCAATCGGAAAGTACGGCTGAAGTTCGTCGTGCGGGATGCCGATCTGTATTCGTTTGTGATCCAATAACCGGCGCTAAACCGGCTGATCAACGGAAAGAATTTTATCTTTGCTGGTAAAAATTGCACTATTGCACTGGCTCTATTTCTAAACCGCATGAAATACCTGATTCGACGCACCTTCGATCGTGTCTTGTTTAGTTTATCCCTTGGAATCCTTCTTAGTCCGCCCGTTCTGGCGCAAACCACCGCAGCGGGCCCGGCTCCGGCGGCCATTCTGAGTCGCTGGGAAAAGCAGGTGACCGCCGAAAACGCCTGGCGCGAATACCCGCGACCGCAACTCGTGCGGCCCAACTGGCAGAACCTGAACGGCATGTGGGAATACGCCATCCGGCCCAAAACCGAAGGACAGCCCACGCAGTTTGACGGGCAAATTCTGGTGCCGTTCGCCGTGGAATCAACGCTCTCGAAAGTCACCAAAGGACTGAATGCGAATCAACGGTTGTGGTACCGCCGGAACGTCACGATTCCGAGCGACTGGAACGGCCAGCGCGTTCTGCTGCACTTTGGTGCAGTGGACTACGAATGTAATTTGTGGGTCAACGGCGGTTTGGTGGGGTCGCACACCGGCGGCTCGGATGCGTTTGATTTTGACATCACGGATTTTCTGAAATCGGGCCAGAATCAACTGGTTCTGGGCGTTACGGACCCGACAACCGAGGGCGAACAACCGCGCGGCAAGCAGGTGTTCAATCCGAACGGTATCTGGTATACGCCGGTGTCGGGCATCTGGCAAACCGTCTGGCTCGAACCGGTGCCGAATCCGAATTACATTGAGGAAGTGCGCATTACGCCGGAACTGGATTCGGCTCGAATCCGGGTGGAAGTACTGCTGAATAAACCCATCACGAACCCAACGAGCGCCATCCGCCTGACGGCGCTGAATGGCACGCAAACCGTGTCGAGCCTGCTGGTTCGCTCGGGTCGCGTGGCGTATGTTCCGGTCAAAAATGCGAAACTCTGGTCGCCCGACAGCCCGTTTCTGTACAACCTGAAAGCCGAACTGGTCACGGTGACCGATCCGTTTCCGGGGACTGAAAACCGCAACCGCCCGCGCCACAACGACGCCGAGCGTTCGGCCTACGCCAAAGCGACCGTGACCGGAAATCCGGTGGATGCCGTTACGAGCTATTTTGCAATGCGGAAAATTTCGATGGGACCGGGCAAAATTGCCGGGCAACCCGTGATGCTGCTCAACAACAAACCGCTTTTCCAGAACGGCCCGCTCGATCAGGGCTGGTGGCCGGGGAGTTTGCTGACCCCGCCTTCGGACGACGCGATGGTGTTTGAAATCGATTTCCTGAAAAAATCCGGTTTTAACATGCTCCGCAAACACATCAAGGTGGAACCGGCCCGGTATTACTACCACTGCGACCGGCTGGGCATTATGGTCTGGCAGGACATGCCGTCCGGTTTTTTGAGCGGGCAGGACATGGGTCGCAGCGAAGTGGTCGAGCCGCTGCGCCGGTCAAAAGGTAAGGAACAGTTTGAGCTGGAATTGCGCCGGATGATGAACCGCCTGCACAACCATCCAAGCATCGTCACCTGGGTGGTTCATAACGAAGGCTGGGGGCAATACGACAACGTGCGGCTGGCCGACTGGGTGAAAGCCCTCGATCCGAGCCGGTTGACCAATGCCGCCAGCGGCTGGTCGGACCTGGGTGCGGGCGATTTCTACGACATTCATACCTACGAAGAAGTGCCGAACATTCCCGCGCCGAAAAAGGATCGCGTGATTGTGGTCGGGGAGTTTGGCGGCATCGGCTGGCCGGTGACCGGTCACCTCTGGGACCCGAACAAACGGAACTGGGGCTACCAGACCTACCAGGACAAGGATGCGGTTTTGAAAGCCTACCGGACCAAGTACGGCAAGATGGTGGAAATGTACCAGAAAAACGGCGTTTCGGCGGCTGTGTACACCCAGACAACCGACGTCGAAGGCGAAGTCAACGGCTTGCTAACCTACGACCGGGAGGTGATCAAGATTCCGGTGGAAACGCTGCGCGAAATCCACGCGCCTTTGTTCAAATAACGTACCTACGGATTTTAGTCCGTGAGATTTTCAGAAATACGGGCATCTATCTACTATCCCCAGATTCTCACGGACTAAAGTCCGTGGGTACGTAACGTCTATTTCAACAAAAACTCCCGCACCAGTTCCAGTTGATCGGTGCTGAGGAAATCGGCACCGGCTTCGCGGAGTTTGACCCAAACCGCCGGATCTTCGGGGCACGCCCAGAGCCGTAGTTTTTTGCCTTCGGCGTGAACCCGCTGCGTAAGTTGCTTCACCTTCTGAAACTGCTCGTCCGGCATGGGCCCCTGCCCGCGCCAGCTCAACTGGTTGCTGTACGAATCGCTCACCACCGGCATCAGGTCGCGGCTGAATCCTTTGCCCAGATCGGCGGGCCGTCCGTCGATTCCCGCCAGACGCTCCTTTGCTTTTTTCAAGGTTTCAATCGGGCGGTTTCCAGAAATGAAAACCGTTACGGCGCCGGGTTGACAGCGGTTTCCTTTACAGGACGTCAGGATGTTCCGGTATTTCTGCAACTGTTTTTCCAGCGCTTTATACGTGCTGTCGGCTGCGGTTTTGAAGTCGATCATCAGGTAAACCGGGTCGTTGTAATTCGCGTACACCTTCCCGCCGTTTTGCCTGATTCGCTCGGCCAGGGGGCGCAGGTACAGGTTTTCGAGCGACTTGTCAGCGTTCCAGAAGGCCGGACGATTGTGGGCCACGTAGAGCGTATCTTGGTGGGCATACACATCCGCTTCCACGCTCGTAAAACCATTGTCGAGCGCATCCAGCAGCGGCCGCGATTGCTCGTAATCGTTGTGTGCGTGGGCGTTTGGCAGCGGTTTGACCGTCGCTAGCGGCTGCGGAACCTGCAAGGGTGCCAGCGGTTGCGTCCAGGCGGTTTCGACCTCGCCCGGTTCGTACGGATTGAATTTCGGCTTGCTCGAAATCACTTTCGCCCGCACCAGCAACTCGTCAGTTAACGTATAACTGGCTTCGGTGCCGGTCAACTCCCGGAGAATTTCCGCCTTTTCCTGCCCTTTCCGAATCCCGATGAACTGAATCCGGTACTTGATGTCCGGTTCGGCTTTGATCCTAAAGGTTACACTTCGAGCGGTTTGCGTCAGGTTTTCGAACGTAACACCGGTTGTCGCGTAAAACCGCCCGGCTTCCAGCGCTTCGACAATCGTATTCGGTTTCAGATTCGGCGCATTGACCATCACCCAGCCGCGCCCCGAATTGCTGTAGGTGGGCCCAAAAAACGTGTAATTGTGGCTGTCGTCGGTGGCTAACCCGAGCATCAGCGGGCGGCCCTGTTTCAGAAACGTCAGGTTAATTTTATCCCACATCGACTCGGTGCCTTCGCGGGTGCTGTCGCCGTTGTTGTGCACCAGCGGGTGGCCGTTGAAAACCTCAAAAAACCGCTCGTGACGGAGTTGCATGAGGTCGCTGGCCGTGATGGCGTAATAAAAATTCGGGTGGTTGATGTGCGAAAACATGGGTTGCCCGGTTTGCCGCCGTTGCGCTACCACCGCGTCGATGTTGTTTTGCATCACCTCCGCCACGCTGTTGCCCGGCAGCGGTTTCAGCAGGTTCTGGAGGTTGGTCATGTTGATGTGAATCGGTTTACCCTGATAACCGGTCGAAACTTCTTCACTCTTGAAAATCAGGAACTTCTCCGGTTCTTCAAAATGCGTCCGGTATTCGCTCAGGTTTTTCAGCCGTACTTTCAGCGAGTCGTTGGGGCCGGTTTGGTACCTGACCCAATCCGGGCCGAAGGTGCGCAGATACCGCTCAAACGTCCGGCGACGCTCGGGGGCGCGGGGCACTTTGATCCATTTTTCGCCTTCCTGAAACGTGTTATGGTCCGACAAACCGACGAAGTTGTAGCCGTTGGCCTTATACCAGTCCATGATCATTTCGGGATAATCGTCGCCGTCGCTCCAGAGCGAGTGGGTGTGCAGATTGCCCTTGTACCAGTTCTGGGCGTTCGCAATCGGAACGGCAATCAGCAGGAAAACGAGAAGTACGATGGATCGCATGATGGCTAAAAAGAGGTCAACCGGAAAAGTGGCAAAGAAACGGTTTCTAATCAGAAAGAAGATGCGCTTAACAAAAAGTTTACAGCATACCATAGACGGAAAACCGTAAACCGTCCGCCGTAAACAAAAAAAAGAACATGCCCGGAGACATGTTCTTTCAGCGTTTCATTATTATATCTTTCGATTAAATAACCTCTACGTTAACGGCGTTCAGACCTTTTTTGCCTTGTTCTACTTCGAATTGAACTTTGTCGTTCTCGCGAACTTCGTCGATCAAACCTGATACGTGAACAAAGATGTCTTTGTCTGAATCCGAAGGGGTAATAAACCCAAAACCTTTGAGTTCATTAAAAAATTTAACAGTTCCTGTTTGCATTATATTGTATTGTATTTTTAAAATTTCACCAAAGATAACAGGAATAAGTCAGAAACGCATCATGTCCTTTATTTATTTTGAAGCAAGGCACGTTGAATAAAACGGCCCTGTCTGGCTTTTATGATTTTGAAAGCTCATTTGTTAATTTCTTTTCAAGACTACCGCCTGCCCGCCGGAAGCAATCAAGGACGCCGTCAGCCGGTCTTTGGAAGTAACCTTGCGGGTCTGCTTCCGAACTTTTCCCGTGCCATCGTCTTCATATGATTCGAGGGAATAGCTTTTTCCCGGTTCCAGAAAACTCATCGGTAGATCGACTTTCCGGGCTTCGGTATTGGTGACCGTGCCGATATACCAGTCGGTTCCTTTCCGTCGGGCAATGGAGACAAACTGACCGGGCGTTCCGGCCAGCACCTTCGTTTCATCCCAAACCGTGGGTAAATCTTTCCAGAATTCAATTTCCTGCCGGTCCGGGAAGTCGGCCGGTTTGCCATACCAGTACAAAAACTGCAGCGGACTGAAGTAAATAACCGGCAGCGCCAGCTGGTGCCCTTTGGTGTTGGTCAACCGGGGCTGGTTAAAACAGAAGGTGTAATCGGCGGCTCCGTTGATATACCGCGTGAAGGGCAAAATCGTGTTGTGGGTCGCGTCGGGCCAATCTTCGTTGCCGCGCACGCCTTCCTGCGTCAACAGATTGGGGTACGTCCGGTTGAAACCCGTCGGGCTGTATTCGTCGTGAATGTCCACAACCAGGTGGTGTTTGGCGGCTTTGCGAACCGCTTCGTGGAGCCAGACCGTCCAGTGGTGCGAGCCGGTGTGCACAAAACCGAATTTAATTCCGGAAACGCCCCAGCTTTCGTAAAGCGGTAACAACGTATCCAACTGCCGTTCGAGCGCCCGGTGGTTGACGTACAAAATAATCTTTTTGCCTTTCGATCGCGCATACCGGATGGCTTCGGGTAAATCCAGATCGCCTTTCGGATTCCGGCGCGGATCGACGCTGACCTTCGTGGCGTCCGACGCGATTTCGTATTCGTGGCCGTACCAGCCCGCGTCGAAATGCAGGTAATCGATGTTTTGCTCCACCGCAAAATCGACCAGATCTTTGGCTCCGGTGGTCGAAAGTGTCAAGTCGCGTATCACTCTTCCCGGTTTGATCCAGCTTACGTCCTTGATTTCATTCGGCGGATTCAGGCTCTGAATCAGGTAGTTATGTTCGAGTAAGTCGGTGGGCCGGTCGGCCGCCATCACCACCCGCCACGAAGACGCCAAGGGCGAAGCTTCGGTGATTTCACTATAGAGCTGGCTGACCAGTTGATTGGGACCGACGGTTTTCAGCCTCACCAGCGGGTAACTGGTTTGCTCGGCCTGCGTAATGCAGGCCCAGGTGCCGTTGTCGAGCCGGAGGGTCAGCGGCATTTGGGCGGCTTTGTCCCAGTTTTCAATGGCGCGTTCTTCGTACCTTCCCTGCGCGTGATGTGTATAGAGGGCTTTCGTTTTTGGCGGCAGGTTGAAAAACGTGGTTTCCTGCTCCACCTCCAGCACCTGCACGCGCAGATCTTCCGGAAAAAAATAGCGGAACGCCACGCCTTCGTCGTAAGCCCGGGCAATGAGCTGCATCGTTCCGCCCGCTCCCGGCCCGTTTCGGAAGGTGACAATCAGTTCATTGTAGTGATCGGGAATGTCGGCGCGTTCGCCCCAGACCGGTTGCCAATTCGACCGCTGCGTCCGTTTCGTCGCCGAAACAATCCGCAGGTTTTTATTCCAGTTGAGCGGGCGTAACCCGGTGCCACTGTTGCCCATCCCCAGCCGCGACGGTTGGATGAGCGGTTTGTTCCGGTACGTAATTTCGTAAATCGGGCTCTGGGGCGATTGCGGTTCGTCCTGCAGGCGGATCGACCAGGTTAGCAGGCCGTTGGGTGAACTGATGCGTAGGGAGTCCGGCGTTTGGGCCAGCGATTTTCCCGCCAAAACAAGACAGAAAATAAGGGAAAGGAATCGGGTCATTCAGGTTGAAAGGTTAAAGAAGATTCGTGTATCATTGCCGGAAAGTAGTAGGAAGACTTTCCGGCAACGAATTTACTGCCCGGGTTTTCGGTTAGTAGCCCGGATTTTGTTCAATTTTAGCATCCAGGTTCGCGTCGATGAACTTCTGCGGAATCGGAAATAATTCGTGTTTTTCGGCAATGTTGCTGCCGGTTTTGGTGTTGAATTTCTTCACGCGATCGACCAGCACGGGCGAATTGGCCAGAAAACCGAAGCGGATCAGCGTCCGACGGCGGGGTTCTTCCATGATCAGTTCCCGAACGCGTTCGTCCAGCACGTAGTCGAGCGTGGCCCGGTCGGCGGTGACCGGTTTGGCTTTGGCGCGGTTGCGCAGGACGTTCAGATCGTCGGCGGCTTTTTGTTTATCCCCTTTGCGGATGTAGGCTTCGGCCCGCAGCAGATACGTTTCGGCCAGCCGGATTTTGTAAAACTCAACGAAGGTCCGTCCGGTCGTATTTCCGGCCAGCGGGTCGCCCTCCAGTTTGCGGGTGTACGGGTAATACCAGCCCGAGTTAAGCGTATCGATTTTTGCCGCGATGGGATCCACTTTTTGTTTGAAAAACCGGGAGGTGTTGTTGTTGTAGTAGAACGTCCGGCGGATGTTGTACGACGAATTCCGCATATCGTTCCAATCCTCTTTCCAGACGTCATACGTAGCGTAGGGCGTTCCCATCACCCAACCAACCGGGCGGCCCAGACTATCGCAAACCACCATGCCCGATTTGCCTTCCGGGTCTTTGATGTTGTGATAACCGGCTCCCCACGCCCGCATGCTGCTGTTTCCGCCAAAAGCCGTGGCGTTGGTCGGGGTTGTGTAGGTGACGCCCCCGGGCGTCTGGTATTCGAACTGGAGCGCCCAGATGGTTTCGGTATTGGCGGCCAGGTTCTGGTTTTTGTCGCGAAACAGATCCGAGAAAACGTCGCCAGGCTGATCCAGTTTGCTGCCAAACCGCTGGGTCATGAGCTTGTAGGAACCGTCGTTGATCACGGCGGAAGCCGCTTCAATGGCCTTGTCGTAACTGCCCAGCGCCAGGTAAACCTCGCTCAGAAAATGGTCGGCGGCTGCTTTCACGATTCGGCCGGGAACGGACGGTTTTTTGGGGAGCCACTGCGAGGCAAATTCGAGATCCTGCCGGGCAAAATCCAGCACTTCCTGCCGCGTGGCCCGCGTATAATCGGTTTTCGGCGTGGTTTCGACGTGCGCAACCAGCGGCACCCCGCCGTACAGATTGGCCAGAATCGAGTAGGTATAACCCCGGAAAAACCGGGCTTCGGCCACAATGGCGTTCTTTTCGGCTTCACTCGCCCATTTAACGGTCGGTTTGTCGGCGTAGTCGAGCACGATGTTGGAACGCGGCAGCATTTTCAGGTACGCCCATTCCCACCACAGATCGACGGACGCGAGCGTGGGCGTGAGCGAAACGTTGTAGTCGCGCAGCAGCGTCGAAACCGCCCCCGGCATGTAGGCGTCGGTGCCGATGTTCATGGCGTGCAGGTTCTCGGTATCGGTGCCGAACAGTTCGTCGCGGGCCGCTGCGTGAATGGCGATGATGGCGGTTTCAAAACCGGTTTTATCCACCAGCACCACGTCGGGGTTCAGAAAAGCTCTGGGGGTTTCGTCGAGAACCGTGTCTTTGCAGGCACTGCCCCCGAAAACCAGCACCAGCGTGCTGAGGGCGGTCAGATACCGTTTTGAAAGGATCGTAAGAATGTATTTCATGAGTTGGGATTCGTTCAGCATGACGGAAAGGGAATTAAAAACTGAGGTTAATGCCGCCCGTCAACGTGCGGGGCATGGGATAACCGTTGGCTTCGGAGCCAATTTCGGGGTCGAAACCGGGGTATTTCGTGAACGTCAGCAGGTTTTTGCCACTCACATACACCCGAGCGGTGCCGACTTTCCAGCGATTGAGCAGTGTTTTCGGCAACTCATACGCCAGCGAAACATCCTGCACCCGCACGAAATCGCGGGTCACGTAATACCCGTGTCCGTACGGATTGGTGTACACCAGCGACGCCATCGTGTTCGATTTGTTTTCGGGCGTCCACCAGCCGTTGTCCGGGAAATTCGACGCACTCCCCGGAAAATTATTGCTCGGAATCATCTGGTTGTAACTCCGGATCCAGCCCTGCATGGCGTTTAGAAAAACCGATAGCGTAAAGTTGCTGTAGCGGAAGGTGTTGGTAAAACCCCAGCGGTATTTGGGTTCCAGCTGGCCCACCACCGTGCGGTCGTCAGTGGTGATTTTGCCGTCGCCGTTCAGGTCTTTCAGGCGGTAAAAACCGGGTTTGTAGCCGGTCGGCAGTTGTTCGCCTTCCTGGTAAACCCCATCGATCACGTAATCAAACGCAACCTGAACGGGCTGGCCAATAAACCATTTGTTCCCCAGATCATTGTCTTCCAGACCGTCTTTGTTCAGGTCGCGGCTGTAAATATGAACGATGCGGTTCCGGTTGGTCGAAAACACGACATTACTGCTCCACTCAAACGAACCTCGCTGCATATTCAGGGTATTAAGCGTCAATTCGAACCCCCGGTTGTTGGTGGCCCCCAGGTTGGTAATGACCGACGGAAAACCGGTTGTAGAGGGCAACGAACGGTTCAGAAGCAGATTTTTGGTGTCCATGTTATAGTATTCGAGCGTTCCGCCAATGCGTCCTTTCAGGATTTCAAAATCAACCGCAACGTTGGCCGAGGTGGTGGTTTCCCACTTCAGGTCGGTATTGGCCATTCTCATTGGGAAAGTACCGTTATAAGTAGGGCTGCCGTCGCCAAAAACGTACTGCGTTTTATCGGAACGACTCAGGGATTGGTACGGCGAAATAGCCTGGTTGCCGACCGAACCGTAGGAGACGCGCAGTTTCAGCAGGTCGATGAACGTTAATGACTTCATGAAAGACTCATCGGACGCAATCCAGGCCACTGCAGCCGATGGAAACGTGGCATACTTGTTCTGAGCGCCAAACACCGAACTGCCGTCCCGCCGGGCCGTCAGGGTAAACAGGTAGCGGTTTTTGAAATGGTAGTTCAGCCGCAGCATCGACGAAATACCGTCGACGGTGGAGGCATCCGTTGTCGTTTGCTGGGTTTGGGCAATGCCCAGGTTGTTCCAGCCGTTGGCTCCGTTGAAGAAATTGGAAGCCGTGGCGGTGGTCGATTCCCACTGGTTGCGGTTCCGTCCGTACAAGAGCGTTACATCAAATGAATGGTCGTGACCCAGCTGACGGCTGTAAGTGGCGATGTTTTCCAGCACCCAGTCGAACGTTTCCCGGTTGTATTTACTGGCATTGGCCAGGATGTTCTCGCCGAAACGCTGGTAAGCCGGTTCGAACAAGTAGTTGTGTTCCCAGCGGTAATTGGGCGAATAGTTGATGCGGTAACTGAGCCCTTTCACGAAAGGTACCTCAATTTTTGCGTAGAAATTGGAAAACAGATTGTGGTAGATTTCTTCATTCTGACGGCGGATGGAGTTGAAAAGCGGGTTGGGAACGAGCTGCACATCCTGCGGAAAGTGAACCGGATCGGTTTTGGCGTCATCGTAATACATTTTGGCAAAGGGGCTGACCTGAGCGGCCCAGTTGAGGGCCACATCGACACCCGACAAATCGCGCCGGGCGTAGGTGGCATTGACCCCCACCGTCAGCCAGTCGGCCACCTTCGTCTCCAGATTACTCCGCAGTGTCACGCGTTTCGCCATGTCCTTGTAAATCAGACCCTGTTCGTTCACGAATGCCCCCGATACGAGGTAATTGGTGCGGCCCGACTGACCGGCAATACTGAGGTCGTAGGACTGCACACCGGCTTTTTGCGACACCTCATCCCAGGGATCCAGGGTGACGCCATTCCGGTAATTATCGGCTTCGGTGTTCTGGAGGTAACTGGCGATGTTGGCCGGATTGGCTTCCTGCCCGCTTTGCGCCCGGTAGTCCAGCGTTTTTTGCAAATAGCGCTCGGGCGACAGCATTTTGATGCGATTGCTCCAGTTGGATACCCCGTAGTAGCTGTTGACCCGAATGGTTGGCTTGTCGCTTTTGCCGCGTTTGGACGTAATCAGAATGACGCCGTTGGCCGCTTTGGAACCGTAAATGGCGGCCGCGCTCGCGTCTTTCAGGATTTCCATCGACTCGATGTCGTTCGGATTGATTTCGGCCAGGCTCCCGTTGAAGAAAATACCGTCCAGAATAATCAGCGGATCGTTGCTGGCGGTGATGGACCGGCGACCCCGGACGAGAATGCTGCCGCTTTGGCCCGGTCGTCCGTTGTCGATGAACTGCACTCCGGCCACCCGCCCGCGCAACGCCTGGGCGACGTTGGTGTTGGGCAGGTTTTCGGTGACTTTCATATCTACTTTTGCCACGGAACCGGTTACATTCCGTTTCGACTGCGTGCCGTACCCAACGACTACCACTTCGCTCAACGCCTTGGTGTCGGAGATCAGCTGAATGGCAAGCACCTGCCGGTTGGTCACCGTAATTTCCTGCGTCAGATAGCCGATGGAACTAACCACCAAAACCGCCTGACCGTCGGTGATCTGGAATTTAAAATTGCCGTCTTTATCGGTTGTTGTGCCCCGGCTGGTGCCTTTCTGAATGAGGTTAACGCCTGGCAACCCTTCGCCCTTCTCGTCGGTCACGGTGCCGGAGATCGACTGATCGACCCCAACCTGAGTCATCTCATCAGCCGGTAGCGGTTTGAGGGCACCCGAAGGAGCTGCGGTCAGCAAAATCTGTTTGCCTTCTACTTTATAGGTGATTTTCAGGGGCGTTAGCAACTGGTCGAGGATCGTTTCCAACCGCTCATCGACGGCCGTAAACGTTACTTTCCGGTCGGCCTGAATCATCAGCGAGCTGTACAGAAACCGTACCTGAGCCGCTTTGCTGATGAATTTCAGCGTGGTTTTGATGTCTTTGTCGACTACCTGTACGGTCACTTTCTTGTTCAGCATTTCCTGAGCCCGGCTGTCGCGGGCGAAGGAGAGGCTAACCACGCAGGCCGCTAGCAGCACCTGGAGGAGGGAAAGTTTCATAAGCTTGATTAAGGAGGGTGAAATCCAGTCCGGATTTTTCATACATTGGGTTGTTTTTTGAGTCGTTTCGGAAGAAATGGACAAAAAATCCCTCATCGACGCCCTTTTGGGCGTCTTGCCAAACGATGAGGAAGTTTGCAGGACGGGCTGGGTGGCGCGTCGGGAGCCGGAACGATGCTGTTGGAACCATTACCGCTCAGGCAGTCGGGCACGCCAACCCAGGACGTTTTTCGCGGAAGCGAAGAGGAGTGTAGCGGTTTTATTCAGGCATAGGCACGCAGATAAGGGGTTAGAAATGACGTAAAATCGGGTCCGTTCAGGGCGTGCAGCCCGGACTTTGAATGAGCACCCGCCCATCCTGAACTTCATAGGTTGCCCCGATGGCCCGGCAGATAAATTCGAGTTTGTTGGCCAGGGTTTCGTCCGAAAACTGAGCCGTAATCGGGCATTTTTCCAGTCGGGTTTTGTCGTAAACCAGCTCGATTCCGTACGCTTTTTCCAGCTTTTCCAGCACCTGCGTAACCGGAACATCTTCCACATCCAGTTCCTGAACGTGGGTCGCGATGGGCACCAGCTCCGGTTTTTCGACGCGGCCTTTTTGCAACTGTTCGGTTTTTCGGTTAAAAACAACTTCCTGATTCGGGATCAGCAACACGCCCGCAGGCTGCGGACCGGTTTCTGAAGCGGTTTTCCGGAAGGCGGTTTTGGGGTACACCGAAACTTTCCCGGTTCGAACCGCCACGGCCACTTCCGGGCCCGTATCGAATGCGCGAATCCGGAAGCTCGTTCCCAGCACTTTGGTAACGGTTTCGTTGGCGTAGACCAGAAACGGCTTGCCGGGATTGTGAGCCACTTCAAAAAAAGCTTCGCCCGACAGATACACCTCGCGAAACGAACCGGTAAACTGCCTGGGGTAACTGATCCGGCTGTTTTGTTCCAGCGTAATCGCCGATCCGTCGGCCAGCACCAGCGTGAGCGGCTCGCGGCTGGTATTCGTTTTTTCCAGCAATTCCGTGGGGGCTTCGCTGACAAGCTGGCGGTACACCGTCGGCTCCGGCCGGAAATTCTGCCGCACGAGCAGAAAACCCAGCCCCAGAACAACCAGAATGGAAGCGGCCCAGCGCAACCAGACCCGCCGGTTCCACCAGACGACGGGTTCCAGCGGTTCCGTTTCCGGGAGCTCCGTTTGTTTGCGCTCCCGGAACTGCGTCACCAAATTCTGGACTTCCTGCCGCACTTCTTCGTCCGACAAATTGATCGGTTGCCGCCGGACGGTATAGATCAGCGCCTTCGCCTGATCCAAAACCGCCTGGTGTTCGGGATGCTCCCGGCGCCAGACCGTCCAGAAAGCCATCGCTTCCGGGTCGCCGTCAATCCAAGCCTGGAACGAAGGGTCGTTCAGAAAGTCTTCAACGTGTTGGTAATGCTCCATTCAGGGAAGGGATTTGAAAGGCTATTCAATAAGGGAGAAGCAGGTGCCTGATGGAAATAATCAAAAAAATCATTTTATTTTTTTATAAATTCCGGGAGCGCCCTGATTTTTGTGATCCATATCTACCTTTCAACAAGGGTAAAAAGGACTAAACCGTCGCTTTTGCGAAGAGAAGATGGCTGGTCTGCGCTTACCAGAGGCCGTTTACCCGTTGATAATCAGCGCAGCTTTGTTTGACACCGTGTCGTATGTTTCGTTCACCGCCCAATCACCGTCCGCTTGAAGCGATTGCTGATGCCGACCTCTGGCGTCACTTTCAGGAAGGTGATGAACTGGCGATGGGCGAACTGGCCGAACGGTATTACAAACGGCTATATAATTACGGGAGCAAATTCTCCCGGGATCACGAGGTCATCCGGGATTGCATTCAGGATCTGTTTCTGGAAATCTGGGATAAACGCCAGACCCTGAGCCAGCCCGATTCCGTAAAGCTCTATTTGCTGGTGTCGATTCGCCGACGGATTTACCGACGGAAAACCGAGAATAAGTGGCTGGAAGAAAGCGAAGAACTGGATTTTGACTCGGCATTGGTTGGCGATTTGCCCATCGAAACGACCATCATTGAAGACGAAACCAGTCAGTATTACGTCCGGAAACTGCAGCAACTCATTCCGCAACTCTCCCGCCGTCAGCAGGAAATTATTTACCTGCGGTTTTACGAAAATCTGGATAACGAAGCCATCGCCGAAGTCATGTCGCTGAGCCGCGGGGCGGTTGCCAATCTTCTATGGCGGGCGCTCAAGGAGCTGAAAGACTACTGGTATGCGGGCCTGGTTTTCCTCCTGATGGTAGGGTTCGGGCTGTTGAAATAGCCGATCGGCGGCTGCCAGGTGATTACTAGCAAACTCATTAAATTTTCGAAAAAACCGCACAGTTCTCCCCTGAATTGGGTGAAATTTGGCGTTCGGGACCCAATAATCAGTAAAATATACGGTAATTCACCTTCGATTCGTTATACTTAACTGCGACCTGCGCGAACACAGTCTCCGTTTCTGGTGTTAACGGAAATAACTTAACCGATAACTTATTTTTTTATGGCGTTCAAAAAGTTTGTATTCCGAATGCTTAGTCTTTATACATTCCTCCTGCTGGGTCTGGCACCTAGTCAGGCTCAATCCAGGCAATGGTTTCACCTCGACTCGAAAACCGATAGTGTCCTGGGAATCAGCACCGACCGAACCTACCGGGAATTACTCAGCAACCGCAAAGCCACACCCGTTATTGTCGCCGTGATCGATGGCGGCATCGACTCTACCCACGAAGATTTAAAGCGCGTTCTCTGGACCAATCCGAAGGAAATTCCCGGAAATGGAATCGACGACGATAAGAACGGTTTTGTCGACGATGTCCACGGCTGGAACTTTATAGGTGGAAAAGACGGTCGCAATGTGCAGTACGAAACCGCCGAAGTAACCCGGCAATACGTCCGGCTGCGGCCCTTATACGAAGGCAAAAAACGCTCGTCGCTCAAACCGGCGCAGCAGAAAGAATACGACCAGTTTATCAAATACAAAAACGAGGTCGAAAAGAAACGCGCTGAATACAAGGAGCAGTACGAATCCTATACCACCTTCAGCAACCAGCTGGTGACGATCATCGACGGGTTGAAGAAAGCACTGGGTGTTGAGAAACTGGACACGGCAACGCTCAGAAAACCGGCCAGTGACGTTGAATTCGTGAAAAAAGCAGCTGCGGCCATGTACGAAATGACCACGGCGCAGGGCTTTGCGACGGCGGAGGATATTCAGGCGGAACTAAAACGCGGACTGGAAGACCTCAAGGCAAAAGCCGACTACGCCTACAATCCGGAGTATGAAAGCCGCTCGATTGTGGGCGACAAACCCGACGACATGAGCGAAACCGGGTACGGCAATGCCGATATTACAGGCCCCGACGCCCTGCACGGCACGCACGTGGCCGGAATCATTGGCGCTGACCGCACCAACCAGCTTGGCGTTCTGGGCGTGGCCGATCAGGTGCGGATCATGGCCGTTCGGGCGGTTCCTGATGGCGACGAACGGGACAAGGATGTAGCCAATGCAATCCGGTACGCGGTCAATAACGGCGCGCAGATCATTAATATGAGCTTCGGAAAAGACGTTTCACCCCAGCGCAAAGCCGTTGACGATGCCATGCGGTATGCGCTTTCCAAAGGAGTCTTGCTGATTCACGCGGCCGGAAACGACAATAAATTGCTGGACACGACAGCCAGTTTTCCGTCCGACCGGTTTATGGACGGAACGGCGATTCCGAACCTGATTACGGTGGGTGCCATTACGGCCAAAAACAACGAAGGAATGGTGGCCTCGTTCTCCAATTATGGTCGGAAAACCGTCGATGTTTTTGCGCCGGGTGCGGCCATTTATTCCACGACGCCAAGCAATGGCTATGATAACCTGAGCGGTACGAGCATGGCGGCACCGGTGGTGACCGGTATTGCGGCCGTTCTGAAATCGTATTTCCCGAAACTGACTTACGCCGATCTGAAGCGAATCATTGAAAAATCGGCCGTTGTGCAAAACCGGCAGGTGCTCCGGCCGGAATCCAACGATCTGGTTGACTTTGCGGAACTGTCGAAAACCGGTGCGATCGTGAACCTCTACGAAGCCGTTAAACTGGCCGAAGCCGAAGAAGCCGCTGCCGCCGAAAAGAAAGGCTGACGGTTTTTTGAGATACACAACCCGCGGGGCGCCCTATCGGATCAGACTGAGGGCGCCCCGTTTTTGTTCCGCCAGCACGCCGGTACCCTGATTCAGCTGGTACTGGATCAGCCAGCCGTAGACACCAGCAGGGGCGGTTTTTCCGAGATAGGTTCCGTTCCATTCAAACGGCACCACGTCGGTCCGGAAAATCAGTTCGCCCCAGCGATTGAAAACCGACAAGGACTTGATGGTAATATCTCCGCAGCCAAAAGGCTGAAACACATCGTTTTGTCCGTCGTTATTGGGCGTAAATAGATCCGGCGTATACAGCACGCAACCGCAGTCGCTGTACGAAATGCGGATGGTGTCGCTCACGGTTGCGCAGTCGTTACTGACCGATGCCCGGAAAAAACCGGATTTGCCGATGGTTCGTACCACCTCCGCGGTTTGGTCCTGCCAGGCAAATTTCCCTTCGGCATAATCGGGCCGGATCGTGTACACCTGAGCCCCGCACAGGCTTTGATCCAGGCCCAGGTTCAGGCGCGGAGGCCGCACAAACCGAATCTGAATGCTGTCGGTGACAACGCAACTGGCCTGCTCGACCCGCAGACTGTACAAACCCGCCTGCTTGACGGGATACGTGGCGGTGGTCGAACCGTCCTGCCAGCGAAACGACGGCGGTACATTTGGCGGTGTACGGAGCGTAATTGTCTGGCCCTCACAGAGTGTGGTATCGCGGCCGAGGTCGAAATCCAGGGCGTAATCTACCTTGATCGTGTCGCGCAGTGTTTTGCAGGGCGTGGTCACCGTCACCGAATAACTGCCGGGTTTGGTAACCAGAAAAGTGGGCGAGGTGCTGCCGTCCTGCCAGCGGTATTCGGTGGCGCCCGGCGTGGTGGCGTCGAGCAGCAGGGTACTTTTCCGTCCGCAAAGCGTGGTGTCTCTGCCCAGATCCGTTTTAATCGGCAGCAGCGCCACATCGTCGATGAAGAGGTAGAAATACCCCAGAAAAACCGGCAGTTTTTTGAAACTTCCGATGGTCAGGTATTGCTCCCCGCCTTTGGCTTTGATGTAGCCCGAAATTTTCTCCCAGCGCAGGGCCGGAATGTTGGTGGTCAGTACGTTGTCAATCACCTGCGCATCCGCCGTAAACAGTCCCTTTTCCGTCGAATTGAGCGGTTTTTCGGATACGTACGCGCCGATGGTTCCGTTCAGGTATTTGTTCGGCGTGGGAGTGGCGACGTACATCTCGAAGAAATAGCACTCACCGGCTTCGAGCGGTTTTTTGAGCGGAGTGGCGAGGTATTCGGCCCAGCTGACATCCAGAAACAGCCGGGCCAGGCCCTGCCCGGAATGGGGCGGCAATTCCATCTGAACCGTCGGGAAACACTGGTGGTAGAAATCGGGTGTAGCGCCGTTGGGGTTGTACCAGGGCGTCGCTTCGCCCAGCAGATTGTCCTGACGCGGGCAGGAGCGGTAATTCTCAAAACCGCCATTCTGAATCAGGTTCTGGCCCACAGCAAGGCCGGGCAGGAACAGAACCAGCCAATACACCAACCGAACGGCACGACTTTGCATGTTTCAGTACATCTCTTAGGTGATTGGGGCGATGAAAGATACGGTTTTTTTGAGAATTTATTGGTCGTTCTTTAGAGGGAAAAGTTCATGACCTAATAATTGCCAGCTTGCCGCGATCCCTACATCAAGCCATATCCCGGGTCCAACGACGAAGTCCAAAGGACTTCACTGTGGATAACCCCGGATGCAATCCGGGGTAGGGAGGCAGGATGACAAAACGTTGGCCCAACCCCGATAGGGGTTGACTCAGTTCGTAGCTGTTCAACCCCGGCCGGGGTTGGAGTGACCGGGTTTGTGCCCCGGATTGCATCCGGGGTTATCCAGAGTGAAGCCCTTCGGGCTATGCCTATTTATGGTTTCTGCCGATTTTCAGTTTTGGCAGATTCTACAATTTCAGTTGAACGCCGTTAGCATTCGCACTTTTATATCATTAGAGCGAGCCTGGCGTTTTTAGAGTTTCGGTCAAAAATAAGGTATGATTTATAACTGCCAGCTTGCCGCGAACCCTACATCAAGCCATATCCCGATTCCAACGACGAAGTCCGAAGGACTTCACTTTGGATAACCCCGGATGGCATCCGGGGTACGGGTAGGGTGGATGGCAAAACGCTATCCCAACCCCGGTAGGGGTTGAATCGCTACAGTCTGAGTCAACCCCTACCGGGGTTGGAGTGACTGGGTTTGCGTTTGTGCCCCGGATTGCATCCGGGGTTATCCTATAGTGAAGCCCTTCGGGCTATGCGTAGTTTACATTTTCAGTCGATTCTACAATTTCAGTCGGACGCCCGCTTTGCCGAGCAAACCGGTGATCCAGACGCACAGCAACGCGAATAGAAACGATTTCAGCAGACCGATGCCGCCGGTCAGCAGAACGTCCGGGAGATGAATTTTCAGCAGAGCCGTGGTGGCATAGGCAAAATACGGAATCAGGTAACACAGTAGCGTATCGGTTCCGGCGGGTTTGATGAAGCGAAACCAGCGGCCTTTTCCCAGCACATCGACGAGCCCGTAAATAACCGTAAACGCCAGTATCGTGAAGGCACTGCACAGAAACAGCCAGGCCGGTGTTTCATCCAGTTTCGACAAACCCCAATACGGGCGCGTCAGCACCGATAACCCAATGAGCAAAACCGAGATGGCCAGAAAAACGACCGTCATCTGCCGGTTGTCGCCTTTTTTTCGGTAATGCTGAAACAGGATCGCGGTCACTACCCCGCCCATACTCAGGCCCGCCAGCGTTCCATTGCGGATCGCGCCGGGAATAAAATGGATGGCTTTAGGCAACAGATCCGCGTGGGCAACCAGACTTAAAACCGCAAAACCGCACCAGGCCGCGATTAAAACCGCCAGCCGGTTTCGGGCAAATACCGTGACCAGCGCAGCCGCCAGATACGACCAGCCGATGAGCCCCAGAATGCCCCACCAGTGCGGTTCAAAGCGGGTGAGGTTACCGTCTTCGCCACCGCGATACAGAACCGCCAGCGTTACCAATACCAGCAAACCGGTAATTTTCAGACTTGAACTGAGCCATTTCGGCATCGATTTCGGGTACGCGTTCCAGATCAGGATGAAGCAGCTACATGAAATTGTATACCACAGCAGCCGGTGCATGCCCGTGGCTTCGGCGTTGATCGATTCGCCGTTGACCAGAAAAATGCCCATCGTCAGCAGCGCAACCGACCGCTGCAAAACGTGCCCAATCAGCTGAAAATCCGTATCGCCTTTTTTCCGCCGGTTGTCGATCGCGAAGGGGAGCGACATGCCCACGATGAACAGAAAAGCCGGGAAAACGACATCGGCCAACCCGATGCCGTCGGCCCCCTCCGGCACATGTTCGAGCCAGAGCGGAATGTCCTTCAACGACCAGAGGTCATTGACAAAAATCATCAGCACCATCGTCAGTGCCCGCAAAATATCGATGGCCCCGACCCGCGCGGGGCTAATCATCAGTTGGGCGGTTTTGGGAAATACAGTTTCTGTTTTATTCATGGAGTAGGTCAGGTTTTGTAGACAATTGGGACCACTGATTGGGCGGCTTTGAGTGATTAGAATTGAGTTTCGCAGATAAAGAATCAGTTTTAATCCCTTAAATCCGCTCAATCAGTGGTCCTTGATCAATGGTCTGCGGCCCAGAAGATGGAATTTCGGAAGAGGATTTTGAACGCGTCGTTTTTGAATAAATCCGGGTGGTGGCCCATGAAAATGTAAATATTCCGCGCTTTCATCCGCTCGTTCGACCAGATAACCGGGTGATCACCACCCATTTTGACCTCCGAATCGGGTGAATAAGAGGCTTCATCGACCGTTGCCAGCACCCTGACGTTCGGGCGCGGGCTCTTGTTGTAGCGATACCATTCTTCCTTTTCGACCTCGAACGTGGGCGGTAGACCCTTCATAGCCGGGTGCGATTGGGCTTCCACGTGTACCATCGCTTTGGCGAAATTGGGAATGTAATTGACGTACCGGATGCCGCCCATAAACTCCGAAAACCACGGCCACATCGGATAACCGTCGAACTCACCCAGCAGCGTTGCATGGTGAAAACCGATCCAGCCACCGCCTTTTCCGTTCTGAATGTATTTGATAAAAGCTGCTTTAGCCACATCCGTCCACATGTAGGGCGGGTAATTCAACTGAATGAATAACTGGTACTTAGCCAGAAATTTGTCGTTGATCGGCTCCGTATTTTCGATGTAGTCAATGGTGAAATTGTTTTCCGTTGCCAGTTGCTGAAGCCACTCTTTCGCGGCCGCCACAAAAGGTGCGTGGACACCTCCGCCTTTCTCGGCCATCGCCACAACCCGGAAAGCCGGTTTTTTGGTCTGCCCCTGGGCCGGATTGATCAGGATGGGTGCGAAAAGCAGGCCGAAAATCCAAAATAGCGTCTTTTTCATGCGTAATACGTGGTCAGGTTTAAGGGTCATTTCCGGGTTGAAAACCGTATTTAGAACCAAGTTCCGGCGAAAGGTTTTAAAAATCGGGTAACCAATCGAAACCGGTTACAAATCAACTCGAAATATTATTCCGAAAAAAGGAGTATTGGCCGTACACACTTGCATCTTTACCCGTAATCAGCAAAGTATTACTGTTTGGTATGCAAGATTATCGGAATATTGAGCCGGAGGAATTAGCGATAGACCCGTCTTTTCAACGTTGGAAATTAGTTAACGACCCGATTGAAAGTAAATTCTGGAAAGATTGGCTGGCTCAGAATCCGGATAAGGAAGAACTGGTCGACAAGGCTTACCATTTGCTGAGTACGCTGAATGAGGTATATGCGCGTTTTCCGAACGACCGGGTCCCGGTTTCGGATCGGGAAGTAAAACATGAAATTCAACGGCTGAAATTTTCCATTGACCAGGCCGACAGGCCGTCGGTGAAATGGTACCGATTTACACCCTGGCAGTACGGAATTGCCGCCGGAATCGTGCTGGTGCTGGGCTTTTTCCTGCGGTATACGCTTCAGCAACCCGCCCCAAAAAAGGGAACTACGTATTCGGAGTTGATCACGCAGGTTTCAAAACCGCTCCTGGAAGTGGCCAACGCAAACAACGGGCCGAAAACGATCAATTTACCGGACGGCAGTACCATCGTCTTGAAACCGAAAGGCCGGGTGAGTTACGCGAAAGATTTTGGGGGTGATATTCGGGAGGTTTATCTGGTGGGCGAAGCGTTTTTTGAAGTCCATAAAGACCCGAGCCGTCCTTTTTATGTGTACGCCAACGGCCTGGTAACGAAGGTATTGGGAACCAGCTTTACGGTGCAGGCCCCGGAAGATGCGAGCCAGGTGAAGGTATTGGTGAAAACCGGCAAGGTGTCGGTTTTTGCGGGTACGCAGGCGACGGTTTCGCAGCAGAAAGAAGATTATAAACTGGGGGGAATCGTGTTGACGCCCAATCAGCAGATCGTCTTTTCGCCGACCGACACGCGCATCATCAAGAGTGTCGTTCCGAAACCGGCGATGCTGGAAGGGCCCGCTAAGTATCAGCTATTTAGCTTTAAGCGGACGCCGATTGCCGAGGTATTTGCCACCCTTGAAAAATCGTACGGAATCAAAATCGTCTACGACGAAGAGGTGATGAAAGACTGCTACCTGACGGCTTCGCTCGACGACGAACCGCTTTTCGAGAAGCTGGATTTGATCTGTAACACCATCAGTGCGCATTACGAGCAAATGGACGCGCACATCATCATCAACAGCAAAGGCTGCCAGCTTTAAAAAACCGGTTTCTTTTTTAAGCGAAAATCTGGTAAGAGATGTAAAAAAACGCTTATTTACTTAAAAATTTTACTATTCATTTATCCATTCTTCATTTTTCTAATGAAATCACAACGCCGATCCCTCCTCAAACGTCTTTTTGCCTCAGTCGCCGGAATTACTGGTCTGAGCGTCGCAAGTTCGAAAGCGGAAGCCGCTGCTGCTGCTCCGCAAAAAGAAGTCTTCAATGTGGTTACGGAACAGGATGTACCGCTGTTTTCCGGTTCGACCAAAATGGGAAATCTGGTTTTCGTGGCCGGAAAGGGCTACCACAAAGAAGGAGACATCAAAGTGCATACGGATGAGGTGTTGAAAGAATTGGAAAAAGAGTTGATTAAAGCTGGTTCGTCGATGGAAAAAGTGCTGAAAGTGACGGTTTTCCTGCACGACCTGAACGATTACAAAGGCATGAACGAAGTGTACAAAGGCCGGTTTGGCAGCAAGCCGCCGGTGCGTACGACGGTGGCGGTTTACGGCGGTGTTCCCGGCGATTCGCTGGTTGAAATGGACTGTATCGCTTACATCTAATTGAGTATCAGACCGCTCTGCCCGCTTCGGGCGGGCGGTTTTTCAATACGTCTTAGTTAACCCATCGACATGATCAGTAGAAGAACTATCCTTAAACGGTTATCGACCATGCCGCTGCTCGGCGGTTTAGTGGGCAGTGCAGCCCCGTTGCAGTCAGCCCTGGCGGCTACTACTACGCTGGCACCCCGAAACCTGGTGAAAGAGCTGGGAATCAGAACGTTCATTAACGCGGCCGGAACCTACACGGCCATGACCGGTTCGCTCATGCAGGACGAGGTGATGGAAACGATTCAGGCGGCTTCCAAAGAATTCATGATGCTCGACGATGTGCAGACCAAAGTCGGGGAGAAAATTGCCGCGCTGGTTCATGCCGAATCGGCGGTGGTAACAGCCGGTTGTTTCTCGGCCATGACGCTTGGTCTGGCGGGCGTTCTGACCGGTATGGATCAGAAGAAAGTGGAAGCCCTGCCGCAACTGGAAGGCACCGGCATGAAATCCGAAGTGATTGTTCAGAAAGGCCACAACGTCGGCTATTCGCACGCGCTGACCAACACCGGTTGCAAAATGGTGTTTGTCGAAACCGCCGAGGAAGTTGAAAAAGCGATCAACGAAAAAACCGCCCTGATGTGGTTTCTGCACATTCAGTCGGATCAGGGCAAGATCATGCACCAGGAATGGGTTAATCTGGCCAAAAAACACAACATTCCGACGATGATCGACATTGCCGCCGATGTGCCGCCGGTCGAAAACCTCTGGAAATTCCACGAAATGGGTTTTGATCTGGTGTGCGTTTCGGGGGGAAAAGCCATGCGCGGACCGCAAAGCGCCGGGATTCTGATGGGCAAAAAACACCTGATTGCGGCCGCCCGGCTGAGCATGCCACCCCGTGGTTCAACGATCGGTCGCGGGATGAAAGTGAACAAGGAAGAGATTCTGGGCATGTACGTCGCGCTCGAAAAATTCGTGGGTCAGGACCAGCAAAAAGAGTGGAAAATGTGGGAAGACCGCGTGGCGCATATTTCCGATACTGTCAAAAAAGTCAACGGCGTTTCGGTCGAAACGTTCCGGCCCGAACTGGGTAATCACACCCCGACGCTGCGGATCAAGTGGGAACCTGCCAAAATCAACCTGACGACGAAAGCCCTGCAGGAAAACCTCCGTAACGGCGATCCGTCGATCGAAGTGGTAGGCGAACAGGGCGGTATCAGCCTGACAACCTGGATGTTGAAGCCGGGCCAGGAGAAAATTGTCGCAACCCGTTTGAAAGAAGAACTCACGAAAGCGTCGGTCTGATTGTCGTTGTTTATTGCGCCTAAACCCATGCGAAAACTGTATTTTTTGTTTCTTCTGATCGGTTGTGTCGGAGGTTCGCTGCGTGCCCAAACATATAGCATCGTCATTAAGGGCGGGCAACTGATCGACCCGAAAAACAACCTCAATGAGGTGATGGATGTGGCCATTACCGACGGCAAAATCGTTCAGGTTGCCAAAAACATCGACGCCAGTAAGGCCAAGCAGGTGGTCAATGCCAAAGGTCTGCTGGTAATGCCGGGGCTGATCGACATCCACGGTCACGTTTTTTACGGCACCGAACCGAATCACTACCTGAGCAACGGGCTGACGGCGGTTTCGCCCGACGGTTTTACGTTCCGGGTGGGTGTCACGACCATCGTCGATGCGGGCGGAGCAGGCTGGCAGTCGTTCCCGGCGTTCAAGAAAAACATCATTTTCTCGTCAAAAACGCGGGTTCTTTCGCTGCTTAACATCGTGGGCGAAGGCATGCGCGGGGGCAACTGGGAGCAGGATACCACCGATATGGACCCGAAAATGGCGGCCGCGATGGCACTCGGCAATACGAACGATGTGGTCGGTTTTAAGGTAGCGCACTACATGGGCGGCACCTGGACGCCCGTCGACCGCGCCGTGGAAGCCGGGAAGCTGGCCAATATGCCGGTCATGGTCGATTTCGGAATGCACAATCCTCCGCTGTCGCTCGAGCAACTGTTCCTGAAACACCTGCGGCCCGGCGATATTTTTACCCACACCTACACCCTGCTGGATGATAATGTCCGCGAAACCATCGTGGACGAAGCCACCGGGAAAGTCAAACCGTTTGTCTGGGAAGCCCGCAAAAAAGGCATCGTTTTCGACGTCGGTTACGGTGGCGCCAGCTTCAATTATTCGCAGGCCATTCCGGCCCTCAAAGCCGGTTTTTTCCCGACCACGATCAGCACCGATTTGCACACCGGCAGCATGAACGGTTCGATGAAAGACCTCCTGAGCATCATGTCTAAATTCGTTGGCATGGGCGAGTCGGTAGCGGATGTGATCAAAGCCAGCACCTGGACTCCGGCGCAGGTCATCAAACGCGAAATGCTGGGCCATTTGTCGGTCGGCGCCATCGCCGATGTAGCCATTCTGAACCTCCGTGAAGGCAATTTTGGGTTCTACGACAAAACCGGGTACCGGGTGGAAGGCAAGAAAAAATT
The DNA here is from genome assembly GCF_009668025.1 of Larkinella terrae. Taxonomy (GTDB): domain Bacteria; phylum Bacteroidota; class Bacteroidia; order Cytophagales; family Spirosomataceae; genus Larkinella; species Larkinella terrae. Next base: position 230,369 of record NZ_WJXZ01000002.1, read on the forward strand.
TGAATGCGAAATGACCATCAAAGGCGGTAAAGTCGTGTACGATCTCAACGGAATCGCCAATCCGTTGGTCGTGCGGTAAAGAGTAAAGAATCGAGACAAGAGATGTGAGACGGCAGACCGTTGGAACAAAACCCAGTGTTATCTCAACGGTCCGCCGTCTCACATCTCTTGTCTCACCTCTCTTATCTATTTATAACCAACGTTTTTAATGTCGAAATTCTACACGAAAAGCTGTCTGCTCATTCTGCTGGCCGCTGTTGGATTTACGCAACGGGATTCCAAGAACAATCTTCCGGCCCGGACGGCAGAAAATGCCGGTCTTTTTTTGCCCGAAGGATTTGAAGCTACTGTCGTGGTCGACAGTCTGGCGGGTCGGGCGCGGCACCTGGCCGTGAACGACAACGGCGATATTTACGTCAAGGCCCGGTTTGTGCGGGACAAAGATGAATCGGTGATTGCCCTGCGCGATACCAACGGCGACGGGCGGGCGGACATCATCAAGCGGTTTGGCGGCCTATCGCGCGAACGAGCCTACGGAACGGCGATGCGGATTCACAACGGCTACCTGTATTTCAGCTCTGAACTGATCGTGTATCGCTACAAACTGACGCCCGGCCAACTGGTTCCGGAAGGTCCGGCGGAGGTGATTCTGACCGACGACCACGCCCACGGCATGCACGAACACATCACGAAACCGGTCGCATTCGATAACAAAGGCTACATGTATGTGCCATTCGGGGCCGGTTCCAACGCGTGTCAGGAGAAAAACCGCATTCCCAGCTCTCCGGGCCTGAACCCCTGCGGTCTGCTGGCCGACCACGGCGGCATCTGGCGGTTCGACGCCAACAAACCGGGACAAACCCAGAAAGACGGAAAGCTGTTTGCCACCGGCCTGCGGAGCATCGTCGCGCTGGACTGGAATCCGGTCGATCAAACGCTGTATACCGTCGGCCACGGTCGGGACGATTTCCTGATGTTATGGTCGCATTTGTATACGCCCTGGCAAAGCGCGGTGTTGCCCGCCGAAGAGTTTCTGCGGGTGAAAGAAGGAATGGACGCAGGCTGGCCGTATTATTACTACGACCAGATTCAGAAGAAAAAACTCCTGAATCCCGAGTACGGTGGCGACGGCAAAAAACAGGGTAAAGGCGCTGATTATGAGCAACCCATCATCGGTTTTCCGGCGCACTGGGCACCCAATGATCTCGTGTTTTATCAGGGAACCGGCGCAAAAAACGGTTTTCCGGCGCATTACAAAAACGGCGCTTTCATTGCCTTTCACGGCTCGACCAACCGCGCACCGTATCCGCAGGCCGGTTATTTCATCGGTTTTGTTCCCGACAAAAACGGCTCGCCATCGACCGATTGGGAAGTATTTGCCGACGGTTTTGCGGGCGTCGATCCGGTCGTTAACGTAAGCGATGCGGTGTACCGGCCGATGGGCATTGCAATGGGCCCCGACGGCTCGCTGTACATTGCCGAAACCGAAAAAGGCAAAATCTGGAAGATTACGTACAAAGGCGATAAATCGAAATTTGGCCCGGCGCAACTGGCGCAGATGGAAAAACGGAAGACGATGTCGACCATCCGGACGCCGGACCAGATCGCCGACAACCTGGACAAAGACAAACCGGTGATGGGCAGCAAAGTCTACGCCGTGTATTGTGCGGCCTGCCACCAGCGCAACGGTCGGGGCGACTCGCAGCGGTTTCCGCCCCTGGCCGAATCGGAATGGGTGCTGGGCGACAAAAAACGCCTGATCGAAGTGTTGTTAAAAGGAATCGAGGGACCGATTGAGGTGAAAGGACAGTCGTACAACAACGTCATGCCGCAGCACGATTTTCTGAAGAACGAAGACATCGCGGAAGTGCTGACGTTTGTCCGGCAAAATTTCGGCAATTCGGCGAGCGCCATTACGGCGGATGAGGTGGGTGACGTTCGGAAGACGATTAAAAAGAAGAAATAACCGGTTTTGCCGCTGTCAGGGTTTTCAACCGCTGACAGGGCGACGAAACCCTGTCAGTGGTTGAAAACCCTGACAGCGGCAAAAGTTGAACCCTCTTACGAGTTTTCAGGAAATGCGATTACTTAAAAAAATAATGGCCGGGGTCCTGCTTCCTGGCGTTTTCGGATTTACCACTTTACTGTACAAGCCGAAAACCGACGACCCCAAACAGGACAGATGGAAAGCCCCGGTTTGGGCCGATACCTTGAAAAGCCACTTCCCGACGGAGCCGTTGACGCTGGCGCAGGGAGAAGAATTATTCATGGAATACTGCTCGTCCTGCCACGGCGAAACCGGGTTTGGCGATGGGGCTGCGGGCCGGTCGTTGGGCTCAAAACCGGCCAACTTCCATGATCCGGAAGTGGCCAAACAAACCGATGGTGCCCTGTTCTGGAAACTGTCGAACGGCCGGGGCAATATGCCGCCTTTTAAAGATGTTTTTTCGGACGAACAACGCTGGCAATTAGTCGCTTACCTACGCAAACTAACTGTTCCCAAGACCAACAACAAATGATAGTGGTAAACCCTTTCCTGAAAAAAATAAGCGCGCTGGCAATAGCGGTTTGCTGTCCGATCCTGCTTCGGGCGCAAGGCCCCGACGCGAAAACGCTGGTTCCGCCCACGGCGCTACGACCGGATATTAAGGTAGAGCATTTTCTGGCCGTCGGCCCCGAAGCCGTGCGACTGATTCAGCATCCGGGGACCGGCGATCTGTATTACACGACATTTACCGGTGATGTATTCCGGATCAAGATGGTAGCGGGGCAACCGCCGGTGGCCGAGAAGGTTTTATCGGCCGAAGATCACGGGATTACGCGGCTACAGGGTGCGGCTTTTCTGAAGAACACGCTCTTCCTGGCCGGTAACATCAGCGTTAATAACAACAAGGGTACGAAAGGCCGGATGGTGCGCTACGATCTGGCGTCGGGCGAAAAGCCGGAAATGACGGTGGTATTCAATACCGTTGAGTACGGAACCAACAAAACGACCTTCGACCACGGCTGGAATGCGCTGGAAATCAGTCCCGATGAAAAATACATTTACGTAAATACCGGTGCGCGAACCGACCACGGCGAGGTGCAGGACAACGGCGGAGTGTATCCGAACGCCCGCGACAACGCCCTGACCTCGAAAATTTTCCGGTTTCCGGTAAGCGTGAAAAACCTGGAATTGCCCGACGACCTGGCCAAACTGAAAGCCGACGGTTACATCTACGCCGAAGGCATCCGGAATGCCTACGACATGGCCTTCGACGGCGACGGCCGGTTGTTTGCGGTTTCCAATTCCGGCGATTACGACCACGCCGAAGACATGTTCTGGATCCGGCAGGGCCATCACTACGGTTTTCCGTGGGTAATGGGGGGCGGTCTCGACAACCCGCAGCAGTACCCCGACTGGCAACCCGATCCCGAGAAAGATCCCTTCATCAGCAAGTTTGCCCACGCCTGGCTCATGCGGTATTTCCGCAATGACCCGGAATTTCCGAAAAAACCGGCCGGTGTCAAGTTCACCGGCCCGGTTTTGAACATGGGACCGGATGCTAACGAATACCGCGATCCGAAAACCGGGAAGGTCTTCGACGGCGATTCAACGGGCGTGGGGGTTGGGACGTTCAACGCGCATAGCTCCCCGCTGGGCCTGTTTTTCGATACCCGAAAAGTGCTGGCCGATGAGTTTAAGGGCGACGGTTTTGTGATCCGGTATTCGGGTCCGCGACGTGGTTCAACGATCATTAATCCGCTGAAAAAACAGGGCCGGGACCTGCTGCACCTCGACCTGACGTACGACAAAGCCACCGATAATTTCACGACGAAAACCACCCGGATTGTCGACGGTTTTACGGAACCGACCGACGCGTTGCTCGTGGATAACACCGTGTATATCATTGAATACGGCGGAAAGGGCGGTAACATCTGGAAGATTACCCTACCCGCCGATCCGAAAGCCGCCAAGAAAAATCGGAAGAAAAGAACCTAACGCTAATAAACTCATGCTAAGCAGAAGAAAACTCATCAAACGGCTATCGAGCGTCCCCCTGCTGGGTGGATTGGTCGGTACGCTGCCCATTACTGCCGAAGCGGCTGTTCTGGCCGCTCCCAAACGCGATCTGTTCAAGGAACTGGGCGTCCGGACGTTCATCAATGCCGCCGGAACGCTGACTTACATGACCGGTTCGCTGATGCACGACGAAGTGCTCGACGCCATCAATTACGCTTCCAAAGAGTTCTGTATGCTGGACGAACTGGAGGACAAAGTCGGGGAGAAGATTGCGAAACTGGTGCATTCGGAAGCTGCCGTCGTGACTTCGGGTGCGTTTTCCGGGATGACGCTGGGTCTGGCCGGGATTCTGACCGGTATGGACCAGAAGAAGATTGAAGCGCTGCCGCACCTGGAAGGCACCGGCATGAAATCCGAAGTGATTTGCCAGAAAGGGCACGAAATTGTGTACAACCACGCGCTGGTAAATACCGGTTGTAAAATGGTGTACATCGAAACCGTTGAAGAACTGGAAAAAGCGATCAACGAAAAAACCGCCCTGATGCACTTTCTGCACATTCAGTCGGACAAGGGCAAAATCATGCACGAGGAGTGGGTGGCGCTGGGCAAAAAACACAACATTCCGACGTCCATCGACATTGCTGCCGACGTGCCACCGGTCGAAAACCTGTATAAATTCAATGATATGGGCTTCAGTTTTGTGGTCGTTTCGGGGGGAAAAGCGATGCGCGGACCGCAAAGCGCCGGTTTGCTGATGGGTAAAAAAGACATCATCGCGGCCGCCCGGCAGCACATGCCCCCGCGCGGCTACAACATCGGTCGCGGGATGAAGGTGAACAAGGAGGAAATTCTGGGTATGTACGTCGCCGTCGAGAAGTTTCTGGCGCAGGACTTTGCCAAAACCTGGAAAGGCTGGGAAGAGGGCGTTGCGCACGTGGAAAGCACGGTTAAAACCGTTAACGGCGTCAAAACCGAAGTTCGCGTGAATCCATTGGGCAACCATACGCCGTCATTGCGCATTTCCTGGGACCCGGCGGTTTTGAAAGTAACCGGCAAACAGGTTCAGGAAGCGTTGCGGGCGGGTGATCCGTCCATCGAAGTCGGTGGCGGTGGTCCCAGCAGCATTGGCGTGACCGTCTGGATGCTGAAACCGGGTCAGGAAAAAATCGTGGCGAAACGGATCAAAGAAGAACTTTCGAAGGCGGTATAAAAGCTGCCCCCAACCCCCTGAAGAGGGCTTAAAGAATCTATTTTTTTAAGCCCCCTTCAGGGGGTTGGGGGCCATTAACGTTCACCCATTAACCTACTCCCATGATGAAACGGTTTCTTTTTGTTCTTGCTTGTGCTTTCGTTGCCGGAAATCTCGCCTTGGCGCAACCGTATCATGTTGTGATCAAGGGCGGTCACGTCATCGATCCCAAAAACAACATTGACGCGGTGATGGATGTGGCTATTCTGGACGGGAAAATTGCAAAAGTGGCCAAATCGATCGACGCGACCGGCGCCCGGCAGGTGGTGAAAGCCAAGGGTTTATACGTCACGCCCGGTTTGATCGACATCCACACGCACGTTTTTTTTGGAACAAACATGGATCAGACGTACAGCAACGGTCCGAATGCGTTGCCGCCCGACGGTTTTACGTTTCGAAACGGCGTAACGACCATCGTTGATGCGGGTTGCTCCGGCTGGCGTGATTTCGAAACGTTCAAGAAACAGACCATCGATAAGTCGCAGACGCGGGTGCTGGCGTTGCTCAACATTGTCGGCAGCGGTATGCGGGGCGGTAAATTCGAGCAAAATATTGAGGACATGGACGCCAAAGCAACGGCGGAGATGGCCCAGAAATACCCCGATCTGGTCGTTGGCGTTAAACTGGCGCACTTCAACGGCCACGACTGGACGCCCACCGACCGGGCCGTGGAAGCCGGAAAACTGGCGAACAAACCGGTGATGATCGACTTTGGCGGTAGCAAACCGACGCTTTCCATCGAAGAGTTGTTCCTTCAACGCCTGCGGCCGGGCGATATTTTCACCCACTGTTTCGGGCAACTGGCCACCCGCGAGCCGATTCTGGACGTGACGACGAATAAAATAAAACCGTTCGTTTGGGAAGCGCAGAAGAAGGGAATCATCTTCGACGTCGGGTATGGCGGCATTAGTTTTGCGTTTTCACAGGCTATTCCGGCTTTGAAAAGCGGTTTTTACCCAAACACCATCAGTACCGACATTCACACGGGGAGCATGAACAACGCCATGAAAGACATGCTGAACGTGATGTCGAAATTTCTGGCGATGGGCATGGACTTGAAAAGCGTCATCAAAGCCAGCACCTACAGCCCGGCCCTGGCGATCAAGCGGCCCGAACTCGGCAGTCTGAGCGAAGGCTCGGAAGCCGATGTGGCCATTCTGGACCTGCAGGACGGCAAATTTGCGGTTCGGGACACCGGTTATTTCGGCTTTTTCGATTACACCGGTCACAAAATTGAAGGCAAACAAAAGCTGAGCTGCGAAATGACCATCCGCAAAGGCCGGATCGTCTACGACCTGAACGGCATCGCGAACCCAGTGATCGTGCAGCAGCGGGCGCAGTAAATGGCAGAGAGGTTTGGGCGTTGGGCAGAGGGCTGTTTCGTAGAAATGGAATGCGTCAGCCACTCATTGCCCCAAGCCCAACGCCCAAACCCCTCTGCCCCAAGCCAAAAAACTGTTATATTTGGAGGGATTTCCTAAACCTCTTGAAAAAATTACCATGCATAAACTGATTTTAGGCCTGGCAGGTATTTGTCTGTTGGTTGCGCTTGGAATGATTGTCACCGGTAATATTCCGATGGCAGGACCTTTTCTGATTGCCTTCTTTCTGGCCGTCGCCATCGGGTTTCGGGGTTTCGACAACCTGAAAGGCTTTTCCTACACGGTGATGATTTTTGCGGCTGTCACCACGGCCTTATTTTATCCGACGTATTTTGTTTCGTATAACGGATTCAAATTCAGTAAGTTAATTACGCCATTGATTCAGCTCATCATGTTTGGGATGGGCACGTCGATGAGCCTCAACGATTTTGTGGGTGTGGTCAAAATGCCGCGTGGAGTATTGATCGGCGTCGTCAGTCACTTCATCATCATGCCTTCCATTGGGTTTACGCTGGCGAGCATCAGCGGTTTGCCGCCCGAAATTGCCGCCGGGATTATCCTGATTGGCTGTTCGCCGAACGGTATGGCGTCCAACGTAATCTCGTATCTGGCGAAAGCTAACCTGGCCTTATCCATCACGATTACGGCCATTTCCACCATGATGGCGCCCTTCGTTACCCCGGTTTTGATGCGGATGCTGGCGGGCGCTTTCGTCGAAATCGATACGCTGGCGATGATGTGGGACATTACCAAAATGGTGATTCTGCCAATCGGCGCGGGTTTGTTGTTCAACCGGTTTTTGAGCGGAAAAGCCAAATGGCTCGACGATGCCATGCCGTATGTGTCGATGTTTGGGATCACCTTTATCATTGTCATTATTACCTCGGCGGGCCGCGATAGCCTGCTATCCATTGGGCCTACGTTGCTGGGTCTGGTACTGCTCCACAACCTGTCCGGTTATTTTCTGGGCTACTGGTCGGGTCGTTTGTTCCGGATGAGCGAACGCGACTGCCGCACCATTGCCATTGAAGTGGGCATGCAAAACGGCGGTCTGGCGTCGGGCATTGCCAACCAGATGGGAAAAATGGCGACGGTGGGCTTGGCTCCGGCCATTTTCGGGCCGTTGATGAACATTACCGGTTCCATTCTGGCGTCGTGGTGGCACCGCCGGATGCCCAAAGAAGAGCGGGATGCTCCGCAGGAAGTCGTGCACGGCCACCGGAGTTTATAGGTTTTATTCTGTTTAAAGATTGTCCAAAAATAGTAAATCATGTTTTCTATGTTGCCCCCAACCCCCTAAAGGGGGCTTTAGGACACCGATTAAAGTCCCCTTTAGGGGGTTGGGGGCAACGCGAAAGAAGGGAAATTATAAAGTTTAGACAGTCACTGAAAGTTTATGGTTTACTGTTTATAGTTGAGATTAAACGATAGACCTTGAACTATAAACCATGAACTAACCAACCCTATTGATGAAAAAAGTATCGCTTGTTGTTGCCACTTCGCTGACGGGACTTGGCCTGTTTCTGGCTTCGGCGAAAACCGCTGAAGACTTGTTCAAATCAGCGGTTTTTACACCGGTGAACGGTTTTACGTCCGGCGTTGAAGGTCCGGCGGTGGATAAATCGGGGACGGTTTATGCCGTTAATTTTGGGAAACAGGGCACCATCGGCCAGATTACGCCGACAGGAGAAGCCAGCGTGTTCGTCGAATTGCCCGAAGGCAGCATCGGCAACGGGATTCGGTTCAGTAAAAAAGGCGATATGTTCATCGCCGATTACCCCAGGCATAACATTCTGAAAGTGGCAGCTGGCACAAAAACCGTCAGTGTTTTTGCCAACGAACCGCGCATGAACCAGCCCAACGACATTGCGATCGACAGCAAGGACCGGCTTTACGCGAGCGATCCGAGCTGGAAGAACAATACGGGCAACATCTGGCGAATCGACACGGACGGCAAGGTAACTGCGCTGGAGGAAAACATGGGGACCACCAACGGCATTGAGGTGAGTCCTGACGATAAAAGGCTGTACGTCAACGAGTCGAACCAGCGGAAAGTCTGGGTATACGATCTGTCGGCGAGTGGTCAGGTCAGCAACAAACGGCTGCTGATCGAGTTCCCGGATTTTGGCATGGACGGCATGCGCTGCGACGCCGACGGCAATTTGTACATCGCCCGGTTTGGCAAAGGAACCGTTGCCAAAGTGTCTCCGGATGGCAAAGTGGTGCAGGAAATCCAACTGATCGGCAAGCGCCCGACGAACATCTGTTTTGGCGGCAAAGACGGTCGCACGGCCTACGTAACCCTCCAGGATCAGGGCAATCTCGAGAGCTTCCGGGTTGATAAACCGGGCCGGGAGTGGGCGATGCGGAAAAAGTAAAACCGCCAACAAGTTACCCTGAAAATTAGTTGATCCAGTTTTCCAATTGGATACGATCCAGATTTTCAAAATCGCGGGTATTGCGCGTAACTAACGTATGATTGTGCGTAATGGCAGTTGATCCAATTAGCAGGTCAAATTCTGCGACAGGCCTTCCCAATCGCTTCAGGAGAGATTTCTGACGGGCGTATTCATCAAAACTCGGGCCGATCAACAAGATCCGGTCTGAAAATGCGCTGCGCAACCAGTTAAGATTTTCCCGGTTTTTGGCACGGCGATCCAGGGCGCTATTTTCGACGCCGTAAACCAACTCGGCAATTGTAATTTCGGAAAGGAAGCAGGAGACAAGGCCGACCAGGTTAATTTATTGTTCCAGATTATATTGCCCTTTGAATAAATGAATGCAAATATTCGTATCCAGTAAATAACTCATAATTCAACATCTCGCGGCTGATCATTACGCGCACTGTAGATCATGTCTACTAGTTCATCACCGGTTTCTTCACCTTCCCAACTTCCGAAAAATTTCTTCAAAGCTTCTTGCTGATGAGCTTCTTTGGGATCAGTGTGCTTCTCAGAAAAGGGTACACCAAGTTGCTTTGCAAATTCTTTGACCTGTTCGAAGACGGTATCATTCTGCGTTTCAATAATGATGGTATGGGTCATAGCGGCCTCCTTTCTGTTGAAATGACCAATGCGATCAGAATTCTAATTTAACGTGAACTATGAGATTTGGTGATTGATTATGAGTCGATTAAGTGCCATAGGCACGACATGTTTGTAGAAAAGCCGTTACCAAATGCCTCCCGCGTGCCTTTAGGTATGCTACAGCCTAAACTGATTGCGTACCTAAAGGCACGCTTAGTAGCTCAAATTGACATTTTTCTACAAACATTCAACCGCTACGCGGTCAAAAATCTCATAGTTGGCGTTAATTTACTGTAAATACAGGGCTTAAGCAATTTTAGCTATCTAGCAAACCGCTCTCAACGGCCTTTGTCGCTCTTTTACCAGCGCGAACGCTTCAGTTTTTCGGGCTGGAGCACGCGGATGTTTGTGCCGGCAATGTCGATCAAACCGTCGGATTTAAACTCGCTCAGCGTTCGGATCAGCGACTCCGTTGCTGTTCCCACCATAGCCGCCAGGTCATCCCGCGAAAATTGAATAACCGGTTGATTATTATCGCTTTGCAGGTTTTCGTGAAGCCGAAGCAGGGTATCGGCCACCCGTCGACGCAACGAACTGTACGCCATGTTCAGCAGTTGTTGTTCGCGGTCAGATACCCGATTGGCGAGCAGTTGAACAAACCGCTTGGCCACTTCGCCGTCGCGCGAAAGCAGATCGATAAAGATTTCCTTCGGAATATAAACCAGTTCGGAATCTTCGAGCGTCACGGCCGAATCCGTGTGATCGGATTGCTCCAGCAGATTGACGTACCCGAAAAAGTCGCCCGGCTGATACAGCCCTGTAATAAATTCCTTCCCGTCGGCATTGGTTTTGAACGTTTTGACCCGACCCGCCTGCACAAAATAGAGCCGCGTCGGTTCATCGCCTTCCGAGTAAATAAACTGCTTTTTCTTGACGAAATGCCCTTTCCGGTCCTCCGTCAGGGCGTCAATGCCGGTCAGGGTATGGGCGTCGTCCAAAAATTGTCCCAAACCGTCTTTGGTCGGTTCGTAGGTGGGTCGCATCTGATCGAAACGTTTGAGCCGGCCTTCCACCGCGTTCAGCAATTCAATTTCGTCGAACGGTTTGGTCAGGTAATCATCGGCGCCCATTTCCATGCCCCGGCGGAAGTCGGCCCGCTCGGTTTTAGCGGTCAGAAAAATGAACGGAATGCCCGACAATTCCGGGTTTTTGTTGAAAATATGCAGCACGCCGTAGCCATCCAGCACGGGCATCATGATGTCGCAAATCACGAGATCGGGCTTCGTTTTCAACGCTTTCTCCACACCAATTTTACCGTTTTCGGCCGTCAGAACCTGGTAACTGGCGAGTTCCAGAATCTCGGCGGTATTTTCCCGAATGTCGTCGTTATCTTCAATGAGCAGAATCGTCTTCATAACTAAATGATAGAATTACGGTGGTTCCGTGGTTGAGCTTACTTTGGAAATCGATGGTGCCGTTCAGCAGAGCTAAATATTGGGCGACGATGTGGAGACCCAAACCGGTTCCCTGAATCGTGGTGACGTTTTTGGCTCGGTAAAACCGCTCGAACAAATGCTTCTGATCTTCCTCCGACATGCCGATGCCTTCATCCTGAATCGAAATCCGAACCTGACCGTCGCGGCACCAGAGGCTGACGCGGATCGGTTTGTGTTCGCCGGAATATTTAATGGCGTTCGACAGCAGATTCACCAGCATCTTGCGGATCAGCGACGGGTCGAGCCAGACTTTTCCGACGCAGTCCCGTTCGATCTGAATTGTCTGACCTTGCTTGAGCATGCTCTGGAGGTCGGCCACGACGTTGTTTACCAGTTCGTTAAGGTCAAAGAGCGAATACGATGCTTCGATTTTACCTTCTTCCAGTTTGCCCACCGACAGAAATTCCTCCAGAATGTCGTTCAGGTGATTGACCGACGCCTTGATGCGCTGGATGTGGCGGGTTCGTTTGTCCTGCTGCTCGGTGGTCGTGTATTTATTCAGCAAATCGGCGGAGGTGAGAATGGCGCTCAGGGGCGTTCGGAACTCGTGCGACGCCATCGAGACAAAGCGCGATTTCAGTTCGCCCAGTTCGCGTTCAGTCGCCAGCGCCTTGGAAAGTTCGTCTTTTGACAGTTCCAGCTGGTGCAACGTCACCATGAGCGCATTCGTCCGGTCGGCCACTTTTTGCTCCAGTTCGGCGTTCAGTTGCTCAATACGGTTTTTCTGTTCGATGAGCGACTGCTCCGCTTCCTTTTTGTAGGTCGTATCGATGATGTAGGCAACAATATACAGTTGCTCATCCTGGTAAAAATAGCTCAGGCTGATTTCGGCCGGAAACAGCGAACCGTCTTTGCGTTTGACGTACAGATCGCGTCCGTGGCCCATGGGCCGTACTTCCGGGTGCGCATTGAATGATTTCCGGAGGTTTTTGTGGAGGTGGACCAGCGAATTCGGCACCAGCAGTTCAATGGTTTGTCCCACCATTTCAGCTTCCGAATACCCAAAGAGTTTCTGGGCAAAGTGGCTCACCGAAATCATCCGCCCGTGGCTGTTGGACAGGATAATACCGATGGTGGCATTGGCAAAAACGGCAGAAAACAGGTCGGTCATCATACGGTTCGATCCGGTAGGCTGCAAAGAAAACCGTATCCCGGAATTTGTCGCAAGGTAAACAGGAAAAAAGACGTAACGACTGATAACGATCAGGTGGCTAGCCAACCGATCTCATGGTCTGGGAGCCGTAAAGGTGGCAATTTTACCGGAAAACGAATCATCTTGTTACATGGAAACGACTCTTTTTCGGCCACTCATTGTTCCGGCCAAAACCGCGGTTCTGCTGGTCTTTGTGCCTGATTCGATCCCGCAGCAGGCAAGGGTCAATCAGGTTCTGGAGCGGGTCGGAGCAGAGTTAGGGGAAAGCATTCGAATTACGCGCGTCGATGAAGTTGTTCATCCTGAGGTAGTTCTGAGCTTTCGAATTCAACGACTCCCTTCCTTCGTCTTATTGAAACACGGAATGGAAATCTGGCGGTATAGCGGTTTGCTTGACGCCCAGGAATTAATCGGGCTGTTGACTGTTCAATTGCAGGAAGTAAAGGAATGAAAAGCAGAATGCAAAAGTGTTTTTATAAGTAAAGTAGTAATCCTGACTAGCTGTTTGGAAACGTAAAAGGCGTGTCGTTAAAACAAAACACTGTCGGAGTCTAAACCGCTCCGGCAGTGTTCCCAGCTTACCATCTTACTCAAAACAAATCCAACGCACCAGGTATCATGCTCCGATAAATACGGTTTTAGCTTCTTTTGGCTATCAAGTGTAGTTTTTACGACTTGGTTGGAAAATTACAATGAGGAACTAAAAATGAGCTTAGGAACACCTTAGAATTAGCTTAGAAAGGGCGTTTTTATCGATTTGTTCGCAGGATTGACAGTTTGAATGCAGAAAAACCGGCTGGCAAGATTTTACAATGTGAATAACTGCAGATAGAGACTGTTTAAAATTTAAATTTACTCGATTGCATCTTACTCCGGCTTGCCCCCAACCCCCTGAAGGGGGCTTTAAAAACTGGATGCTAAAGCCCCCTTCAGGGGGTTGGGGCAAGCCGGAGTAAAATTGAAAGCTCAAAATCACAACGTTAAACAGGTTCATAAAAAAGGGGTAATGCGTTTACACCACCCCCGAAAATTCAAACTCAGGCGTACTGGATTCCGTAGCGCGCCGAAGTTTCCATGATCACATTCAGAACCTCGGCCGGGGGTGGTCCCTGCGGCAAAACGGCCTCCGAAACGTCTTCACTTAATTCATAAAAGAATCCCTCAAAATAACCGGGAGTCAGATACAAAAGGACTTTGGCCGTCGGCGTCACCACCTCAAAAGCGTGCGGAATCATGCGGGGCAGGAAAATCGTATCGCCCGCTTTCGCGTCGATCAGCTGCTCTCCGATGGTAAACCGCATCGTGCCTTCCTGAATGTAAAAAAGCTCATCCTCGCGCTCGTGGAGGTGTTTGGGCGGTTCAAAACCCCGCCGGATTTCCGCTTCGATCAATGAAAAGGTGCCGTTGGTTTGTTCTGTCGTAACGCGAAAAGTCATCAAATGTCCGTGGTGCATCCGAACATCCCCGGCCTGAACACCGGTTTTTGCCTGTGAAGTTGTCATTAAATTAAAAGTAAGTGTGAATAACTGCGGCAAAGTTGGTTCACACGCTGGAAGGAGCAGGGGACAACCGGGGCAAAACGGTAGAAAAAGGACGTGAAACCGGTATGCGATTCCCTGAAACGGAATTGAAATTTAATTGATGCCGCCCGTTGGATGCATTCAATCCCGGCTTATCTTTATTGACTGATCAGTCAATCCGAACGAATGAATAAGTTCGACAAACCCGAAAAAATTCTGGCAACGGCTCTGAAGCTCTTTGTCGAGTACGGTTTTCACGGAACGCCAACGAGCAAGATCGCGAGCGAAGCCGGGGTCTCCAACGGAACGCTTTTTCATTATTTCAAGACCAAAGACGAGCTGGTGGTTGCGCTGTATACGTCTCTCAAAAGCGAACTGAGCCACTTTCTGATTGCGAAAATCAGCGAAACAGAGGTTATCAAAGAGAAATTCAGGAAGCTGTTCACCTGCTCCGTGGAGTGGGCGGTGGAAAACCGGGATGCGTTTTACTTCCTTCAGCAGTTTCATTTTTCGCCCCATCGGGGACTCGTTTCCACCGAAGAAATTCAGCAGCACAGCGAAATTCACCTGACTTTGCTGCAGGATGCCCGACGGGCAAAAGTCCTGAAACCCTTGCCGCCGGAGTTGATTGCCTCGCTTTTCCTGCAGCAAATCAACGGATTGTACCAGTACCTGACTACCCACGCCGAACCCGTCGAGAAGCAACAAAAATGGATCAACGACGTCTTTGAATTAACCTGGACAATGATCTCAAACCCCGAAGCCCAATGACATCGAACAAAATCCGAGCGATTATTACCGGTACGACCGGCATGGTCGGTGAAGGCGTATTGCACGAGTGCCTGATGCACCCCGATGTGGAAGCCGTCCTGATCATCAACCGAAAACCGTATGGACTGAAACATCCCAAGTTAACGGAAATCATCCACAAGGATTTTTTCAATTTCTCCGCCCTTGAAAGCCAGTTGACGGGCTACAACGCGTGTTATTTCTGCCTGGGAGTGTCGTCGGTGGGGATGAAGGAACCGGAATATTATAAAATGACCTACACGCTGACCATGCACGTCGCGACGACGCTGAGTAAACTGAATCCCGACATGACCTTCTGTTATGTTTCGGGGGGCGGCACGGACAGTACGGAAAATGGCCGGACGATGTGGGCCCGGGTGAAGGGTAAAACCGAAAATGACCTGATGAAACTGCCTTTTAAACAGGTCTTTAACTTTCGGCCGGGCTTTATCAAACCGACCGAAGGACTAAAAAATACGCTCAAGCTGTACCGGTATCTGCTCTGGCTCTTTCCCATCGGTCGGGCGTTGTACCCCAACGGTTTTTGTACCCTGAAAGAACTGGGTCTGGCCATGATCCATACAGTGACGAAGGGCTATGAAAAGAGTATTCTGGAGGGAACTGACATTATTGAACTGGCAAAACGATAAGGGTTTTAGCCGTTGAATTGCCGGACCAGCTTCAGTTCAAAAACCGTCGGCTGGCCTTTGTTCGAGGTAACGCTGACGGTTCCCTGGTGAAGCTGGACAATGCGTTTCACCAGCGACAGACCGACGCCATTTCCCCGGACTTCAGCGGTTTGCCGACTCCGGTAGAAGGGCTCGAAAATGTACGGTAAATCGTCGGCCGGAATCGGGTTCCCGACGTTCTCAACGCTGATCCGGACGGTGGTTTCGTTGAAGCGAACCCGAATAAGCGCCCGGCCGTCGCTGGAAAATTTGCAGGCATTTTCGGTCAGATTTTTCAGGGCGGTTTTGAGCAGTGCGGTATTCCCCGGCACGGTCAACTGATTGAAATCGTCCGGTAATTCCTCAAAATTGACAATGACATCGTAGTGAGGATTCGTTTCACTGACTTCCTCCCGAACATCCCACACCACTTCGTCCAGCCGCACCGAATCCGTTAACAAACCGACCGCCGATTCCTGATTGACCTGCGAAAGCTGCAGCAAATCCCGCGTAAGGGTCGACAATTCGGCGACGTCGTCGAGCACCGACCGGATCGTTTCCTCGTAAACCGTGGATTCCCGGCGGTTGAGCAAGGCTACTTCCAGTTGCGAACTAATCTGGGTGAGCGGATTTTTGAGTTCGTGCGAGACGTTGGCCACAAACATCCGCTGCAGCCGAAACGATTCGTCGATCCGGTCGAGCAGGCGGTTGATCGTGATCGATAAGCGGCTGATTTCATCATTTTCGGAATGGACCGGCAACCGTTCCGCCAAGGTATTCGGGAAAATACGGTTCAATTGCTGTTCCATCCGCTGCATGGGGCGAAGCGCTTCGCCCGCGTACAGCCAGCCGGAAAAGGCTACCACGCCCACAATGGCCGCGAACAAGCCGATCAACACGCCCAGCATCCGGCGCAGGAACTGGTCGCCATAGCGATTTTCGGCACTGGCGAGCACGACGTATCGCCCGTCGGCCGTGGCATACCGAACGCCCGTAACAAACGCGACGCCCTGCCGGAATTTCTTCGTTTCCTTTTTCCGGATTTCGTCGAGCACCTTCGTGGAAACGGCCAGCGGAATTCGCTCGTTGGTGATAAAAACCGGGCTGTTATTTCCGTCGTAAACCGCTATTTTCTGGGCCGGAAGCTGATCTTTGCGCAGGCGGTTAAATTGCCCCAGCAGTTGCGGAGACATGCGTTGATGAATCAGCATTTCGCCAACGGTAGCGGCTTTCCGCTCGAGCCGACGGTAAAAATCCGAAGAAATAAAATACGAGCAAAACGCGTAGAGACAGGCAAAAGCGAGCCCCAGAATGGCTGAAACCAAACCCGTGAAGCGGAGAGTCAGTCGGGTGCGGATGGTCATAAAGCGGAGTCAGCGCAGCAGGGCGGGGATGTCGACCAGCCAGGCAATCAGCAACGTCAAAACAAAAAAGCTAACCATTAAAATCAGCAGCCAGTCGGGTTGGCGCGGTTCGCGGATATCCGACGGTCGCAAACTACTCTTCGGCCCGGAGTGGCTATATCCCAATTTAGAAGTCATAAGCTGTGTGGAAAAAACGCTGCCTGACTGCAAAACTGGGACAAGGTTCTTAAGCCGAGGTAAGTAACTGCTTAGAATTTACTTAGAAAACCGCTCCTGCGGAGACCGCGCTCATTCTTCTTTCAAGACATACCCCATTCCAAACTGCGTGTGAATGAGCTTCTTAGGAAAGTCCTTGTCGATTTTCTTCCGCAAATAATTGATATAAACTTCCACCACATTCGTTCCGGCGTCGAAATTCAATCCCCAGACCCGTTCCGCAATATCGGTTTTCGACAGCACCCGCCCCTGATTCCGCAACAGGTATTCGAGCAGGGCAAACTCCCGGGCCGTCAAATCGATCGGTTGTCCATCGCGACGGACGGTTTTGGCATCCAGATTCATTTCAATACCGGCAAACCGGAGCATCTGGGCGGTCATGGCCACCTGTGAACTGCGTTTGGTGAGCGACCGGACCCGCGCCAGCAGTTCAGTAAACTGGAACGGTTTGGTCAGGTACTGGTCCGTCCCCGCGTCAAATCCCATCACTTTATCGCTGGTTTCGCCCAGGGCCGTCAGCAGCAAAATCGGTGTTGTGACGCCCTGCGCCCGCAGTTGGCGAATCAGTTCAAAACCGTTCAGGCCCGGAATGATCACGTCCGTAATGATGGCGGCATACGAATTTTTTAGGGCTAATCGTTTGGCAATCAGTCCATCGTACGCAATATCGACTTCATATTGCGTTTCCTCCAGCCCCTGCCGGATGGCGTTCAGGGTTTTGGGTTCATCTTCAACGACTAATATTTTCATACGCAGCAAAATCGGTCGGTAACTCAATAACCACCAATAAATCAGATTGTTGGAACCCAACCGTTTTGAGGTAAGCAGGCACCGGGCAGATTCTAATGGTGGTCGTTACCGAATCCTAGTGCAGCAGACAGAGGACAATGAGCCAGTATTTGAAAAAAGACACCTGACTTTTGAGCGCCGATAACGCTTTGTAGAGCAGGTTCGCAACAGACTGGCGGTTGATGTCCATTAGTTCCGCAATCTGCTCATTTTCAAGCCCTTTGTAGAACTTCAAAAAAACCACTTCCTGTTGCCGTTTGGGGAGCGAATCAATGGCCTGGCGAACCTTGCGCTGGTTTTCCGACTCGACCTCGTTTTTCTCGATGGTGGTTTCAACCGTTTCCCAATCCGACAACTGATTGATTTCCTGGAAGTAAGGGACCGAAACCGCGTGTTTGTTCCGGCGAAATTCCTGTAAAAGCTGATTCCGGAGTGACTTGAACAGATAAATGGAGACGTACTGGATTGTAATGGTCTGCCGTTTTTCCCAGATCGCAATAAAAATTTCCTGAATGGAATCTTTAATGAATTCGCGATCCGGGGTAAAATTGGTCGCGTAACTGAAGAGCGAGCGGTATTGCATTTCGGCCAATTGGCAAAAAGCCACCTTGTCTCCGGCCTTTGATTGCTGCCAGAGTTCCAGTAAATAGGCGTTCTCCTCGATTATGCGCTGTCGGTGGTCCAACATACCCGATTGTTATCGAATGGTAAAATAACAGCAATAATCGTTAATACATAAATAAAAAACGGACGATTTGCGATATATACAAGTAAAAACCGTTTAAATGCCAAATAGTCAAAATAAAATTGCGCAACCCTGTCAGCGGCCTCAGGCCCTGACAGCGGTTAAATAGCGTTTGACAACAATCTGCCCGAGTTAGAATGAGCAAACTGCTGACAGGGTCTTTAACCGCTGACAGGGTCTTTGACCGCTGTCAGGGTTTGTGCTGTCAGGGTTTACTCCTGAAACTGGATCGTGACCAATTTGAGAATGGCGTCGTTGGGTTTGGTACGTTTTATCGCATAAAAGTAAACATCGTGTTTACCGGTTATCGGCCTGGTTACCGAGCCGGTAACCTCCTTGTTCGTATTCCAGGCGCCCGTTGGCTGATACGCCGTCGTGCTGATGATCGGCCCGGCCTGGGAGTCGATCCGCACCTGAATTTCGCCGGGCTGGTCCTGCGACGCGTACTCGTACGTGAACTGTTTGATGTTGGTTAAGTCGATGTTCTTCAGCAGAACGTACGCTTTATGCCCGCCCTGCGACAGATTGACGCCAAACCGGGGAAAACCGGACTGAACATCCGTATAAACCGCCCGCACTTTGGCGCTCCGGAGCGAAACCGCATCCGTGCCCGTCAGCGGCCCGACTACCTGACCACCTTTGTCGGTATACGCAGCCAGCAGCGTATACTGGCCCCGCAATTCATCTTTCTGGTGATCGTTCAGCGTCAGTGAACCTTGCAACGGTACGGTTTTCTGGGCTCTTGGTTTGTCGGTTAGCGAGAAAATATAACGAACCATTTCCTGCGCATCGGTAACCGAAACCTGCGGGTGGGCGCTCATCACGTGGACCGTTCCCCAATTGCCACCCCCGCCGTTGATGATTTTCGTTGCCAGTTGATCCAGCGCCCCAGTTTGGGCTTTGTATTTTTGTGCTACCGACAACAGCGACGGCCCCACCGACACTTTATCGATCGTATGACAAGCCTTGCAATCGCTGGCGTCCATCAGCATTTTGCCCGGCGGATTGCTCACCAGCACGGACGTCGGCGATTTGGGCGCGTTCGGATCGGCGGTGCTGGGCTGCGGATTATAGGCATACAGCACTTTAATTCGCTTCGGATCGACTTTCCCATCTTCCTGATCCTGCACCTTCACCGAATACGTGAACGGTTTTCCTTCCCAGAAAAAAGACTTGTTGTCGGTACTCGCAATGGTTACTGAAGGCTTGTTATTACCAACTTTAACGATAACCGTATCGCGACTCGTCAGGCCCGCCCGATCGGTCACTCTTAGAATGGCTTTGTAAACGCCCGGTTTGGTGTAGGTGTGATTGGCGTTCAGGGTGGTGGCCCCTACGTTTTTCCCGTCGAACAGCCATTCATAACGCACTTCATCGTCATCGTCGAGATCCCGCGAACCCCGGCCCATGAACGCAACCGACAAGGGCGTCCGCCCGGCGGCTTCGCGCAGAATCGGGAAGTTCCGGCGTTCGGAGGTTAGAAAAACCGTTCGGTCCAAGTGGTTTTCCACCGCCGTGTCGGCCACGCTCGCCATCGCAATCGGCGCCCGGTTTCCGGTATTGTATTCGATCTTTACCAGACGCGCGTCTTCGTTATCAGCCCCGTAAACCGAACCGTATTCCAGCATGTACATAACGCCATCGGGACCAAAATCCAGATCGATCGGACGCCGAAAATCGCCATTGCCCGCCATAAAGGGCTCATTGCGAACGTAATTCTCGTTTTGATCGAAGGTGAGCGCCAGCACCCAGTTGCGCATCCAGTCGAAGACGAACAGCTTGCCGTCGTAGTATTCCGGAAATTGATTGACAGACCTGGAGTTCTTATCGAACGTATAAAATTTACCCGCCATTGCGCTGCGACCACCTTGTCCCAGTTCCGGAAACTCCTCCGAAGCCGCGTACGGATACCAGATGATCGGGGGTGTCGCCGGGGGCAGTTGATTCAAACCGGTATTGTTGGGCGAATTGTTGATGGGCGCGGCCGGATCGAATTTCGGACCGGCGGTTTTGGTCGCAAAATTCCATTTCACGTACGCGTAATTATTGCCGACAAAATACGGCCAGCCAAAATTACCGGCTTTTTTCGCCTGATTGAACTCATCGTAACCGCGCGGCCCCTGAACGCCTTCCTTGCCCGCGTCGGGACCAATTTCACCCCAATACAAAACCGATGTTTTCGGATTCACGGCGATCCGGTACGGATTCCGGCAGCCCATCGTATAAATTTCCGGCCGGGTTCGGCGGGCGTCCCCGTTGGCGCGGTCCGACGGGTCGGTTCCTTTCGGGAACAAATTACCCGCCGGAATCGTGTACGTGCCGTCCGGTTCCGGGTGAATCCGCAGCACTTTTCCTTTCAGATCGTTCGTATTGGCCGCCGACCGCTGCGCATCCAGGCTGTAAAATTCTTTCCCGGGCCGTTCGTCCATCGGCGAATAACCATCTGACGGAAAGGGACTTGAGCTGTCGCCGGTCGACAAATACAGATTGCCGGCTTTGTCCCAGGCCAGCGAACCGCCGTGGTGCGAACCGCTGTTTTTCTCGACCGGCACTTTCAGCAGAATTTTCTCCGATTTCGGATCGAGCGTATTATTGGCATTGACGGTGAAGCGCGAAAGCTGAAATAAAATCGGTTCTTCGGTCTGTCCGGCGGGCGTATAATAGACGTAGAGTTGCTGGTTTTTCGCAAAATTCGGGTCAACCGTCAAACCAATCAGACCGGTTCCACCCACGTACGTAATCGGAAATTTGTGCACCAGCGCGTTCTTTCGCGTTTTGGGATCATAAACCGAGAGGTTGCCCTGAATTTCAGAGAAAAACACCCGTCCATCGGGCGCGACCGCCAGTTCCATCGGCGAAGCGAGGTCGTTGACCAGAATAGTTTTGGTGAAGCGGTTTTGCTCCGGCGTCACTTTGGCGTACGATTTCTTGTAATCCAGCGGTTTGGCGTCGCCGATGGCGTATTTGATGCCGCCCAGTAAGTGGCTGAGAAACAGCGGTTGGCTGTAACTCTCGTCGGTGTGGCCGTTGCCGGTGTAGAACGCCCGCCCGCCGTCGAACTCGTGGTACCAACTGATCGGGTGGTTCGCGCCATTGATTCCACCTTCGTAGGAATTTTCGTCGAGATTGGCCAGCACTTTGATGCCCGAATAGAACGAGCGGTAATTGTACCATTCGTCCGTACGCTCCCAATGGTCGGGTAACATCGTGGTCGAGACATGCGATTTATCGGTAACATCGACGGTCGCTTTGCGGACGTTGGAATTGTGCGGATGGCTGGCAAAATGCGCGCCCATCAGTTTCCCGTACCACGGCCAGTCGTATTCCGTATCGGCAGCCGCGTGGATGCCGACGTAACCTCCGCCCGCCTGA
The DNA here is from genome assembly GCF_009668025.1 of Larkinella terrae. Lineage (GTDB taxonomy): Bacteria > Bacteroidota > Bacteroidia > Cytophagales > Spirosomataceae > Larkinella > Larkinella terrae. The sequence continues at coordinate 252,141 of NZ_WJXZ01000002.1, forward strand.
ATGTAGCGTTCGAAAGCCGCCTGCTGCTCGCCGTTCAGGACGTTGCCGGTGGTGTTATTGAAAATCACCGTTGCGTATTTTTTCAGATTTTCATCCGTGAACGCGCTGGCATCTTTGGTCGTATCGACCCGGAAATTGTTTTCCTGACCGAGTTTCTGAATGGCCGCAATTCCGAACGGAATCGAGCTATGTTTCCAGCCCTTGGTTTTTGAAAACACCAGTACTCGAGCCGGATCAACCACCCGGACCGTCATGCTCGCATGCAGCAGGAACGCAAGGCCGATGATTACGAGGGAACTGATTCGCATTAGTAAAGTCATAACTCAGGATTTAGGAGGTGAGTTTTATAAATTTCGGGTCTCAAACGGCTCGTGGTCGGATGCTGACCGGTTTGCGGTTTTTGGCCCGGCGGTGTCGGCTATTTTTTCAAACCGGTCGCAACAGCCAGCCGCGCGTTTTTTCGGAGCCGTCGGTCGTCATTTTCTGGCCGAACGTTTGTACATTGAGGGCTTCGGTGGCCGGTGAGGCCAGCCAGAGGCTGGTTGCCATTGCACCGGTTTTGAGTGCGGGTCTTCGTTTCATTGGGATCAAGTTCATCATAGTGGGCCGGTTTCCGGAAATCACGAGCGGTTTTTTCGGAAAACGGGCGTATATATTCCTAAAGCAAATTGTTCAATAAATCTGCTTTATAGTTATAAAAAATGTTTGGAGGGCTGGTTAAAAACGCATTGGAAGCAAAAACTGCCCGGCGTAATTTGTATTTTCAGCCCCAAAAACGGTTCACCCGATTTTCAACTGATCAATCCAATTAAACATGCGTGAACTGGTTTTCCTCGGCCTTACTCTTTTACTGGGAATGGCGCTGCTCGCTACGCTGGCTCATCGACTGCGGATTCCGACCCCCATTTTTCTGGTGATTGGCGGTTTGCTGACCAGCTTAATTCCGGGCGTTCCCCACCTGAGCGTGGAACCGGATCTCATTTTTCTGGTTTTTCTGCCTCCACTGCTCTACGAAGCCGCCTGGTTTATGTCCTGGCGAGAGCTCTGGCGCTGGCGCCGAATCGTACTTGTCCTGGCGTTCGGGCTGGTCATGCTGACGGCCACGGCGGTGGGGTACGCGTCGGCCGCTTTCATCCCCGGTTTTACGCTGGCGATTGGCTTCCTTCTGGGCGGAATCATTTCGCCCCCGGATGCCGTGGCGGCAACGTCGGTGCTCAAAGGCGTCAACATTCCCAAAAGCTCCATCAGCATTCTGGAAGGCGAAAGTCTGATCAACGATGCGGCCAGTTTGATCGTCTTTCAATTTGCCATGTCCACCATTGTTTCGGGCGAGTTTGTCTGGCATGAAGTGGCCCTCAGTTTTGTGCTGGTCACGATCATGGGCGCAGGCATCGGGCTGGCGGTGGCGGGGTTGTTTTACGCTATTCACCGCTGGCTGCCCATTCAGCCGCGCATCAGCATCCTGCTGACTTTCCTTGCGCCCTATATCATGTATCTGGCCGCGGAAGAGTTTCATTATTCGGGCGTAATTGCCGTCGTCAGCGGGGGGTTATTTCTGTCCAAACACAGTTCGCAACTGCTCAATCACACCGAGCGGGTGCAGGGGCTGTCGATGTGGGCCACGGTTATTTTCATCATCAACGGGGTAGTTTTTGTTCTGATCGGGCTCGAATTACCGATCGTTGTGGGCGGGCTGGACGGTCATTCACTAAGGAGTTCCATTGGGTACGGTTTGGCGATTTCGGCCCTGATAATTGCTGTTCGGCTGGCTTTTGTGCTGTTCGCATCCGTCTTTACGGACATCGCGGGGCGGTTCATTACGGTAGCCGTACGAAATGTAGGCTGGCGGGGGCCGATCGTGCTGGGTTGGGCCGGGATGCGGGGTGTGGTTTCGCTGGCGGCCGCCCTGTCGATTCCGCTGGCCCTGCCCAACGGGCAGCCTTTTCCGCAACGCCCCCTGATTTTATTCATCACGTTCGTCGTCATTCTGGTTACGCTGGTGTTGCAGGGCCTGACGCTGCCGCTGATCATCCGCCTGGTTCATCCCAACGAGGTGATTCCGCGTTTGCCGGAAAAGCACCAGGAAGCCGCCATCAACCGGCAAATGCAGGAAGCGGCTTTGCAGGAACTGAATCAGAATCTGACGACTCAACTGGGCGACAACGATTTGCTGGCCAATTTAAAAAACCGGCTGGAAGGCGGTCTGCTGCTCAACCAGCTTAGTACGGCCGACGGAGGGGATTCCCGACTGAACCGCTACAACGAAACCGTTGCCCAACTCCACCGCATCAAGCGCCGGGAACTGGAGCGACTTCGGCATCAGGAGGAATTTGACGAGGATGTAATCCGAAAAGTGGAAGCGCAGCTCGATCTGGAAGAAGAAAAAAGCGACCACGCTATTCGGTAATAGTTAGAAAAACCGCCTGATCGGCGAATTTATCCGTATTGGGGAGATACAATGCTACAACTCAACCACGTTCACCACATTGCCATTATTTGTTCGGATTACGAACGGTCGAAGCGGTTTTACACCGAAATCCTGGGACTAAAAATCATTCAGGAAGTACACCGCGCCGAGCGCGATTCGTATAAGCTGGATTTGGCGCTGAATGGTCAGTACGTAATCGAACTGTTTTCTTTTCCGAATCCGCCTGCGCGTTTGTCGCGGCCCGAAGCCCTCGGTTTGCGCCATCTGGCGTTTGCGGTTTCAGACGTGGAAGAAGGCAAAAAAAAACTGGAAGCCGCCGGAATCGAAGCCGAACCCATCCGGACCGACGCCCAGACCGGACGCCGGTTTACGTTTTTCAGCGACCCGGACGGCCTGCCGCTGGAGTTGTATGAAGGGTAAAGGCAATGTTAAATTTCAAATGATGAATATCGAATGTAAAAGTGTAAGGGGGCTCCAGACACTTTTACATTCGATATTCATCAGTCTTAACTATGCTACTTTTTAAGTCCCAGCGGGACGTAATGTTTGTAGAAAACATATAACCCTCACTTTTAGGCGTGCCGGAGGTACGCAAACCAGCTTTTTAGATTTCGTTCCTCCGGCCCGCCGTTATTTA
>NZ_WJXZ01000002.1:255215-628058 GCF_009668025.1 Larkinella terrae
ATTGGTCGCGTGTCGTTCCCATATACATTTTTTTTTTCCTCCCCCCCCCCCCCCCACGCCGAGATTTAGCGGCCGGTTTTTCCTACAAAGATTCCATCCCTACGGGATTTTATCGGCAATAATCAGCTACACGATAGTATAGCCCGGGTTACATTTATAATTATTTCCGCGTTACCGTCTGCCCGTCGCGGATCTCTTCCGAAGCAATCCGGACCACGGGTTCGCCCGCCCGCAAACCGCCGAACACTTCGACCAGGCTGTCAAGCGTGTTGCCTTTTTCGACCGACACCCATTCAGCTTTGTTGTTGTTGACGCGAATCACGAACGTTTTTTCGCTGGAACTCACCACGGCGGTTTTGGGAACAAACAAGGTCGAAGCCGTTCGTTCGACGGGCAACTGCACCTCGGCGTACATTCCGGATTTCAACTGGTTCGCCCGGTTGTCGAAGTCGAATTCGGCCAGCATCGAGCGATTGGCCTCGACTAAACTCTGCGCACTCCGCGCCAGTTTTGCGTTGAACTGCTGCTCCGGAATGGCATTAACGGTAAACGTAACGGCACTTTTGTTGGCCAGTTGATTCGCAAAGGTTTCCGGAATCGCCACCGTTAACCGCAAGGTCCGGCTGTCTTCCAGCACAAACAGCGGTTTGGCGTTGCTGTCGCCTGCACCCACCAGCGCCCCCGAACTCACGTTCCGTTCCGTGATGACCCCGTCGAAAGGCGCCGTGATGGTCAGGTACTGCCGCAGTTCCTTCTTGGTCTGGAAATTGGAGCGACCCGCCTGGATGTTACCCGTTGCCACGGCCACTGTGGCGCTGTCGGCCTGCATGCGGGCCTGCGCCTGATCCAGTTCGTGCAACGAAACCGCTCCTTCCACTTTACTGGTTTGTAGTAAGCGGTTATAGGTCAGCCGACTGGCGCGAAACCGGGCGGTATGTTCGATCAGCGTGGCTTCCTGCGCCTGCATCTGGGCCTGGGCCTGGCTCAATTCCGACAACACTTCCGGCGCGTCGAGTACGGCCAGCACCTGACCTTTCCGCACCGATGAACCCCGGTCGACCCGCACATCGCGGACAAATCCTTTCACTTTGGCGTACAGACTGACCCGGTTCCAGGGTTTCAGTTCGCCCGGCAGCGTGATCTGTTTGCTGGGCCGCATCGTCTGCACTTCAGCGATGGAAATTTTCTGAACCTCTGGCTCTTTAACGGTTTTTTTCTCTTCACTGGAGGCCGAGGTGCAGGCCGCCATTCCGGCTGCGGCAACGACGGGCCAAACGACTTTCAAAAGCGGTTTCATACGACGGCACGAAGGGGTTGATTGTAAAATTTGCTTTCCGGATCTTCCGGATCAAGGGAGACCGACTGCACCGAAGCTTTGGTCTGAAACTGGGTAAATACGCAGGGCAGAATCAGTAAAGCGGCCAGCGTGGAGGCAATCAGCCCGCCAATAACCGCCTGGCCGAGCGGAGCAATCTGGTCGCCCCCTTCACCCATGCCCGATGCCATCGGTACCATCCCGGCAATCATGGCGATACTGGTCATCAGAATCGGACGAATCCGGCTGTTGGCTGCCAGCACCACGGCTTTGCGCGTGTCGCCGATTTCCAGCCGCAAATTCTCGGCGTTCGTGACCATCAGAATCGCATTGGCTACCGATACCCCGACGGACATGATCAGTCCCATGTACGATTGCAGGTTCAGCGTGGCTCCACAAGCCAGCAGCATCAGCAGCGACCCGGCAATTACAGCCGGGATAGCCGCCAGAATCACCAGCGATAGCTTAAATGACTGGTAATTAGCGGCCAGCAGGAGGAAGATGATCACGATGGCGACCATCAAACCGGTTTGCAAACTGCTCAATGTATCGGTCAGCAGGTTGGTTTGTCCGCCCAGTTCGACCAGAACCCCACGGGGTGGATCGCCCGCGTCTTTGATCGCTTTTTCAACGGCTTTCCGCGCCGATCCCAAATCTTTTTTCTGCAGGTTCGCCGTGATCGTTACCAGGCGGTTGGGGCCGGCGCGATCGTATTCACCCGGCGCGGTGCTTTCCGAAAACGTGGCCACGTCCGACAACAGCGGCCGCATTTCGCCACTTCGCAACGGAATGTTACCAATATCGCTGGCGCTGCTCATTTTGTATTCCGGAATCTGGACCTGCACCTGATACGCCAGGCCTTTCGACTCATCGAGCCAGAGGTTTTTGTCCGTAAACCGGCTGGACGAGGTAGCCGCCACCATCGAGCGGGCGACCTGCGTGGACGTAACGCCCAGTTGCCCGGCCCGTTCGCGGTTCATCGTCACGTTCAGAATCGGGTACGCCAGTGGCTGCGCAATCTGGACGTCGCGGAGGAAGTCAATTTTCGTCATTTCCGACCGAATCTTGTTGGCAAACCGCCCGGCTTCGTTCAGGTCTTTGGCGGCCACCGTTACCTCAATCGGCGTCGACGCGCCCTGACTCATAATTTTTTCGGTCAACTCGATCGGTTCGAACGAAATGCTGGCCGTCGGCAGGGCTTTGGCAATGCGCTCCCGCAGTTCTTCCTTCAGGTCATCCATTTTTACGTGATGTTCTTCGTTGAGCGACACCTGCAAAACCGCTTCGTGTGGGCCGCTGTTGAAGACGAAAATGTTGGAAGTTCCGTAGCTTGAGGGCACCGTGCCGACGTAAGCCGACGAGATTTCGACGTTCTCTGCACCCACCGATTCTTTGATAATATCCAGCACTTTCAGCGTAGCGGTTTCGGTGCGTTCGACCCGCGTCCCGTCGGGAATTCGCAGGCGCATCTGGAACTGGTGGCTGTTGCCGTGCGGCAGGATATCCGTTCCGATAACCATGAAACAGACGACGATAATCGCCAGGCTACCAATCAGATAACCGCCAACGACCAAACCGCGCCTGTTCAGGATTTTTTCGAGTGCGTTGGAATACCGCTGTTTGAACTTGTCAAAACCGGTCGGATTTTTGGCCGGATGAGCCGCTTCGTCCAGAATCGCGTGACGCTCGTTGGCATCCAGCGCCAGCGTTGGTGCTTCGTGTTCAGGATGGCTTTTCAACAGCCAGTTGGCCAAAACCGGTACGAACGTCTGCGAAAGCAGAAATGACGCAATCATGGCAAAACCGACCGAGAGCGACAGCGGGAGGAACATGGAACGCGGCACCCCGCTCATGACAAAAGCCGGGGCAAAAACCGCCAGAATAGCCAGCAAAATCAGGAATTCCGGGAAAACGATTTCCTTACAGGCATCCCAGATCGCAACGGCTTTCGGTTTGCCCATTTCCAGGTGCTGGTGAATATTTTCAATCGTCACCGTCGCCTGATCGACCAGAATCCCGATGGCCAGCGCCAGTCCCGACAGCGTCATGATGTTGATGGTTTGCCCGCAGAGATTCAGCATGATCACCGCCGACAGAATCGAAATCGGGATCGTCGTGACCACGATGATCACGCTGCGCCAGTCGCGCAGGAAAAGTAGCACCATCAAACCGGTCAAAACCGCTCCCAGAATCCCTTCCGTCACCAGACTTTTCAGGGCGTTGGTCACGTACACCGACTGGTCGAATTCGTACGAAATCTTGACGTCTTCGGGCACGGCGGCCCGCAGTTCGGGCAGGGCTTTGCGGATGTTGTTCACGACATCGAGCGTCGAAGCATCCGATTTTTTGACAACCGGAATATAAACCGCCCGCCGTCCGTTGACGAGCGCGTAACTGACCGTCACGTCGGCGCCGTCTTCCACGGTTCCAATATCCCGCACAAAAACCGTCGGTCCGGCACCCACACGAATTGGGATGTTCAGGAAGTCTTCCGGTTTTTTGACCAGCGAGTTCACCGGCGTCATCAGGGCCTTGTCGCCGATGCGGATGTTTCCGGCGGGCGACGGCTGATTGTTGATCACAATCGACTTGATGACTTCTTCGGGCGTCAACTGGTAACTGCGCACCAGTTGCGGGTTTACCTTGATAAGAACCGTCCGCTGGTTTCCCCCGAACGGCGGAGGGCTCGAAACGCCCGGAATCCGGGAAAACATCGGCCGCACCCGCGACGACGCAAAGTCCTGAATTTCGTTCAGCGAACGGCTCTGGCTTTCGAACACCAACTGCCCCACCGGCACCGAACTGGCATCAAACCGCACCACCTGGGGCGGCACGGTTCCCTCCGGCATGTAAGCCTTGGCGCGGGAAACGTTGTTGGCAACTTCAGCCGCGGCCTGCGCCATGTCGGTACCGGGATAAAACGAAAGTTTAATGAGCGATAAACCCTGGATGGTTTTCACGTCGATGTCGCGAATCCCGGAAACGTACAGAAAGTGATCCTGATAACGGGTGGCGATAAAACCGTCCATCTGGTCGGGCGCCATCCCTCCGTAGGGCTGCACCACGTAAATCGTCGGTAAGTCGAGGTTCGGGAAAATGTCGACCGGAATGGTAAACAGTGACATCACCGAAAAGAACAGAATACCGACCACCAGCACCAGCACCGAGATGGGTTTCCGCAGCGCGGAACGAATGATTTGATACATAATCTTACGGTTTTCAGTTTTCGGTTTTCAGTTTTCGGTGGCTGACGCATTCTAGCTAACGCTTAGCATAAATCTGCTCAGAAAGCGCGCGTCAGCTACCGAAAACGGTAAACCGAAAACCGTATACTTTATTTAATCTGGTTCATAAACAGCGATAAATCTCCTTCGGCAGCGGCTTTCAGGAGCAGAAACCGCCAGACGTTGCTGGTGGCGACGTAGCCATCGGTTTCGGCCCGGTTGAGGGTGACGAAGCTTTGCAGGAGCGTGGGTAAATCGGCCAGACCGTTCTGGTAACGGGCCTGGGCCTGGTTGTAAGCCTGCCGGGCCGCGCGAAGCTGGACGGGGGCCTGACGCGCCTGTTCCAGCCCGAGCCCGAGCTGCGTTTCGGCTTCCCGGTTTTGCCGGGTGATGCGCAACTGCTGGTCGTTGTACAGCTGCCGGAATCGTTCGACCTGAAATTGTTCCGCGCGGTAATCCTGTTTGACCCGCAGCGTATTGGTCAGGTTCCAGCGGGCTACCACGCCGAACAGGTAGTTATAGGCCTGATAACCAAGCCCCCGGTTAAAATCCATTTTGAACGTTTCGTCGGCATTGGTGAACCCGGAACCCCGCGCCCAGCCCGCTCCGACGAGCGAAATAGACGGTAGCATGGAGCGTTGCAGCGCCACGGTTCGGGCGGACGACAGATTGATCTGGGATTGGAAAAACCGCAGAACCGGGTTTTTCGGCGAAATCGAATCCGACTGAAAATTGGTTTGGGGTAGCGTGGTGTAAAACCGCATGCTATCGACGCGGATGCCGGACTGTACCTGACCGATCAATTCCGATAACCGCAACCGCTGGACCTGCTCGCGCTGTTCGCTTTCCAGCAATTGCAGCCGGGCGCGGACGGCTTCGGCGGTCGCGAGCGAGCTATCGACACCCGCGCGCATGCCCGACCGGACACCCGCATCAACCACGTTTTTGAACGTCTGTGCCCGTTGCAGGTTGGCGCGCTGCACATCCACCAGTTTCTGGTTGACCAGCAGCGTCAGGTACGCGTCGACAATCCGGATCTGGTGCTGAAACAGCTCGTTTTCGTAATCGATCTGCGAGCGATGGAGGTCGGCTTCGGCCACTTTCACGTTGGCTTTTACCCGCCCGAAATTGACGACCCGCCAGTCGATGACGGCGCTGAGAAAACTACCGGTCGTACCCTGATAAATGTTATCGGGGCGAATACCGCCGGAGGTCGAAATGGACGTTCCTTCGTTTGGAAAAAACGAGCCGTTCAGGGCGTTGCTGGTGGCGTAGGTGTACTGATCCTGCACAATCATGCTGGGCAGAAACTCGGTCCGGCTGGATTGTATCCGTTTTTCCGCACTCCGGATTTCGGCTTGTTTGGATTTCAGAAACGGATACGCCTGGGTGCCCTGTTCGATGGCCTGCGACAGACTCAGGGTTTGTGCCTGTCCGACGCCAGACCCCAGCAGCAGCAGTAGGGCTAATTTTGCCCCCCACCCCCTGAAGGGGGCTTTCAACATTCGAATAAAGCCCCCTTCAGGGGGTGGGGGGCAGAAGAAAATGGTCTGTTTCATTGGCAACTAGCTTAGCGGTTATGGTAACAAAACCGTGACAAGTGCCTGCAAAACAAACGGTCAATTCTGGAAACATTTGGGAAGAGAGGAAGTAGAATTGTTGTTTCGCGGAGTCAACAGGAGGTACGCGGAGAACATCTCTGGTAAACTCTGATTTTCTCCGCTTAAGAGACTGTCTACAATTCAGATTTTCCCTTTCATCGGTCTGCCCCCAACCCCCTAAAGGGAGCTTTAATAGGCATTTCAAAGCCCCCTTTAGGGGGTTGGGGGCAAAGTGGAAAAGGAAAATTATAAATTGTAGACAGTCTCTAACGCTGCGAAATAATTTTTTGGATTCAGCGACGCGCTACCTGCGCCCGGATGCGGCTGAGTGACGGGCCTTTGATGCCCAGATACGACGAAATATGCCCCAGCGATACCCGGTTCAGAATATCCGGGAAGTTGTTGAGCAAATCGACGTAGCGCTCTTCGGCGGTTTGGGTCAGCAGGCTTTCAGAGCGCATCTGATTGAACATGAAGTAATTCTCAGCCAGCAACCGGCCAAACCGCTCCCAGCCGTGCGACTGCGCGAACAATTGCTGCAGATGGTCGCGGTCGATCACCAGCAACTCGGCATCTTCCAGCGCTTCGATCAGGTAGGGGCAGGTAGTTTGTGTGACCAATCCTTTGAGCGAGGTCAGGAATGCGTGTTCGGGGATAAAATAGACATTGTGTTCCAGTTCGGTTTTCGGATCGATGTAATACACCCGAAAAAGTCCTTTCAGAATAAATCCAACCTGCCGACAGACCGAATTCCGGAAGTTGAAGTAATCGTGTTTTGGCATGGCCCGAATGTGCCAGAACGCATCGCCCAATTGCAGATCCGCTTCGGAAAGCTGGGCAAACTGTTGCAAATGATCGTGTAAAACCGTGTGTTTTGTCGAATCCATTTTAAATCGAATGTTGCCCTTAAATCCCCTTTAGCGGATTTTCTTATGGGATTTGAAAGTCCCCTTCAGGGGATTTAGGGGCAACGTTTTTAGGGGCAAATGAAAAATTTTTCAGCGCGCCCGGCGCTTTTTAACATAGGTGAAAAATTAGCCTAAAACCGCCCGCTACCTTTGATCCATCAAAAAACAAATCACAAACACCTTCAATAAAGTTCACCATGAAAATTACACGCAAAGCTTCAGCACACTGGGCCGGAACCGGCAAGGATGGAAAAGGAACCCTGACAACCGCCAGCACGGTTTTGAACCAGACGCAATATTCGTTCAACACCCGGTTTGCCGACGGCATCGGTACCAATCCCGAAGAACTCGTGGCGGCTGCCCACGCGGGCTGTTTTGCCATGCAACTGGCCTTCAACATTCAGCAGGCCGGTTTTGCCGCCGACGCGCTGGACGTTAGCTGCGCCATTACGCTGGAAGAAAGCGGGATTACCAGTTCGAAACTGACGCTGACCGCCAGCGTACCGGGGCTGGATCAGGCCAAATTCGACGAACTTGTCGATCACGCCGAACACAATTGTCCGATCTCGAAGCTGTTCAACACGACGATCAGCGTGGACGCGACGCTGGCGTAAATTAATCAGCCCACGGTTTTCCAGTTGGCCTCCGGTTTAAACCGGGGGCTATTGGTTTGTTTTTGGTAAATTGGCATCCTATGAAACGCCCCTAAATCCCCTAAAGGGGACTTTCAAATCCCGTAAGAAAAAGTCCCCTTTAGGGGATTTAGGGGCGGTAAACGAAAGTCCACTGATAGATGGTAATAAATTCGGGATGAACAAAACTTCCCAAATCTTTCCAACATTGCCCGATACTTTTGGCGTTTATATAGACGAACGGTGAAACGATGAAAGTACTGGTAGTAGAAGATGAAAAAGGCCTGGCCGAAAGCATCAGCGACTATATGAACAAGGAGGGGTATATTTGCGAAACAGCGGCCACGTTTCGGGAAGCTGACGAGCGGATTTACCTTTACGATTACGATTGTGTGATCGTGGACCTGACGCTGCCCGACGGCAACGGTTTTCAGTTGATCGAAACGCTGAAAAAGCTGCTGGCGACCACCGGCGTCATCATCATTTCGGCCCGTAACGCGCTGGAAGACAAGATCCGGGGGCTGGAAATCGGCTCGGACGATTACCTGACCAAACCGTTCCACCTCTCGGAACTGAACGCCCGGGTGAAATCGCTGATCCGACGGCGGAATTTTGGGGGGCATACCGAAATCCGGTTTCGGGAAATCCGGGTCAATCCGGCGTCGCGGAAGGTGTATGTCAACGGTCAACTGACAATTATTTCCCGGAAAGAATACGATTTACTGCTGTATTTTCTGTCGAATATTGACGTGGTGCTGACCAAAGTTTCCATCGCCGAGCATTTGTGGGGCGACAACATCGACTCGGCGGATTCGCTGGATATGGTGTATTCACACATCAAAAACCTGCGCCGGAAACTACTGGAAAAAGGCGGTTCGGATTATGTGCGCTCGGTGTACGGAATTGGTTACAAATTTGGAGAATCTTGAAACTTCTCGCCAAAACCAATCAAATTTATCTGGCCTTTTCGCTGGCCATTTACCTCTTCGCCGGGCTGGCCTTTTACCAGGTGGTCCGGATTCTGATTTACCGGGAAGTGGAAAGCCGTCTGAGGGTCGAACGGCTTGATTTTGAAGCCTATATCCGTCTGCACAAAGTCTGGTCGGACAGCACCTATTTCGTCGAAAACAAGATTGACGTTGACCCGGTCAGTGCTCATGCACCGCAAACGGAGTCGTTTACGGACACGCTGATCCGCAATCGCTACGACAACGAGCTGATGCCATTTCGGCAGTTCACATTTTACGTACCCATTCAGGGCGTCACGCACCGGGTTTCGATCCGGAAATCGCTGATTCAATCCTACCAGCTCATGGAGGTCATTACGGCAACGATGGTGGTTTGTCTGGGCTTATTGTTGCTGGGCACCTTCTGGTTTCAGGGCAAATTGTCGGGGCGGCTCTGGCATCCATTTTACGAAACGCTGTCGCGCATCAAGCGGTTTAATCTGGCGAGTGCGACGCCCCTGCAACTCGACAAACCGGAAATCAATGAGTTTCGGGAACTGAACGAGGTGTTGCGGAAAATGGGCGACAAAATGCAGCAGGATTACCGCAGCCTGAAAGAATTTACCGAAAATGCGTCCCACGAAATTCAGACCCCGCTGGCGTTGATCAACGCGAAAGTTGAGCAACTGATTCAGTCGGAAAAACTGACCGAAACGCAGGGCCGCTGGATCGAAGATATTTACCAGGCTTCCCGGCGCATGGCCCGGCTGAATCAGGGATTGCTGTTGCTGGCGAAGATTGAAAATCAGCAGTTTACCGCTAACCACACAATTGATCTGACGGTTTTGCTGTCCGAAAAACTGGACGACATGGAGGAGGTGCTGATTCACAAGCAGATTGCCGTGGAGATTTCCCAATCGATGCCGTTTGAAGTCCAGCTTCCGCCGTCGCTGGCCGACAGCCTCGTGACGAATCTGGTGAATAATGCCATCAAACACAACCACGCGAACGGGCGGCTGGAACTGGCGTCGGATGGTGAAAAATTGTGGCTGGGCAATACCGGCAGTGCCCTGGTTTCGTCGCCCGAGCGGTTATTCGAACGCTTCAAAAAGGAAGGTTCCAGCTCGGATTCCGTGGGGTTAGGGCTGGCGATTATCAAGGAAATCTGCGACAACTACGGCTTGCAGGTTCAGTATCAGGAAACCAGCGGCTGGCACCGGTTTTGCATTTCCCGAAAACCGGAAACGGAGTAGGAGGGAATTGGGTTGAGAACCAGATCTCACGCCATCCCCAAAAAACGCACGTAGCGGTTTTTGGCCTCGGTCAGTGCCTGATGCTGCCCGTCGCTGAGGGGTGCAAACAGCCGGGTTTCAATTAAAACCGCAGTCTTTTTCAAGGTCCGTTTCCAGGTGCCGACGATCTGGCCATCGACAACAATTACCGGACTGAAAATGCCGTTCCCGGTGGCGGTGATTTGCTCGGGACTCAATCCGTCGAACGGGGCGCTGCGGTCTTTGTAGGCAACCAGGTACTCGTCATAAACCGGTAACAGATACGCCGTCGTCCCGGCCTTTTTCGGCACTGAAATCGACGGCATCCAGTACGTCTGCCCGTCGACGACTTCCAACACCAAACCGGACTTGATCAGTTCCAGGCCAGCCCGGGCCTCGGTCAGCGTCAGGCTCGACCACCAGCTAAAATCCGCTACTGTGGCCGGGCCGTGGCTGGTAAAATACCGCCTGGTGAATTCGGCCAAGGCTTCGTCGCGCAACAGACTTTTGGTTTTGGGAACCCATTCGTCGAGCAACGCAAATGTAAATTCGTTTTGGCTGCGGCCACTGTGGCAGATCAGGCGGTCGTAGGAAGCGCGACCGAGCAGAATTCCCAGGCGGTTTTCGTCCGTCGGAATCCCGGCTTCCTGCAACCGGATTTTCAGTTCGCTGCGTTTTAGTTGTTTCTCACCTTCCAGCGCTTTCGTCAGCACGCCGTAGCATTTCGTAATCGCGGTTTCGTCCAGTTCGTTTCGGCGCCAATAATTGGCGTAGAGCGCCTGCGACCGGGGATGCAGCAATTCGAGAATCCAGTGAATATCGGCAGCCCCCACGAAATGCAGCGTGCCGCGCATCGGCCAGGTGCGGATCACGGTTCGGTCGGCAATCGACTGCTCGATATCCACCTCCGTTAAACCGGGCAGCCGGTTGCCAATGGCCCATTTCCCGGCGGCATAATCCTGTGCCTGAACCGCCCCGAACCAGGATACCACCTCGCCGGGTGTCGTCAGGGTTTGTTGCGTCAGTTGCTGATTATGCAGCCGGTACGTGCTGATTTCGTTATTTGTCATACTTAAAAGATCCAGAAATGCCGCTGTCAGGGTCTCCGACCGCTGTCAGGGCTACAAATTGTCTCTATTCTCTTGTCTATCCTCTCTAATCTATTTCAACTCATCAAAAAATAAAAACTATAATCCGTCATCGGGGCGTCGGTCAGGCCCACATTCCGGCCGATGGTCACGACTTGCCCCCGGTGGTAGCTGCTGTGGTTCAGGCAATGCTGGAGAAATTCGATCCGCGAACGAACCCCTTCGACCCAGGGCGTCGTCAGCACAACTTCCTGCTGCCAGTCCGAGTCGGTGAGCGACTGAACATAATCCGCCAGTTCCGCCGATTGGTCCACAATTCCCTCAAAAACGTCCTCGACGGTACCGTCAAATCCCAGCAGCCGGAACGAAGGCGGGGGCGGAACTTGTTGCAATACCGAAACCCAGAACCGTTGCGTATCCCAGATATGCACCAGCGTTTCTTTCAGACTCGGAAAACTCGAAGGTACGGTTTTCTCCATTAGGTCAACCGGTTTTGTTTTCAGCCACTCGACCAGCTTTTGGTTGGCCCATTGATTGTAAATGGCCAAATCGGTCAGAAAGGATGCCAGCGTCAGTTCGGTTTTTTCTGCAATTGCGTGTGCCATGATGAGGTTGTTTTTGTGTAATCAAATTTACAACCGACCTGTGACAGCCCTATGTCAGCAGCCAAAACCGCCTGTGCGAATATGTGAAAAATTTCCCCGTTCTTTTTTTCATCCCATCTCTACCTTTGTACGCATGAACGCAACTACTGATCAGGAAACAGAACCGGTTCCGATAACGCCGGAAATCGATTTAGACGCTTACTTTCAGCGCATTGGCTATGCCGGGGAGCGTACGCCAACACTCGAAACGCTGCGGACGATTCAACGCCTGCACGTCGCAACCATTCCGTTCGAAAACCTCAATCCGTTGCTGGGAATTCCGGTGTTGCTCGATAGCGACGCGTTGCAGCGGAAAATGATCCACGGCGGTCGGGGCGGTTATTGTTTCGAACAAAACCGGCTGATGAGTTTCGTTTTGCAGGCACTCGGTTTTCGGGTGCGGGGGCTGGCCGCCCGCGTCCTCTGGAACGTTCCCGAAGGCGAAACCAAACCCATTACCCACCAGGTGCTGCGGGTGGAAGTGGGGGAGGAGTCGTACCTGGTCGATGTCGGTTTCGGTGGTTTGTCGCCGACGGGGCCGCTTCTGCTGGAATTGAATACCGTGCAGACAACGCCCCACGAACCTTTCCGGCTGATCGAGCCGGACGACGAACTGGTGCTTCAGGCGTATGTCAAAGAAGGCTGGAAGTCGCTGTACCGCTTTACGTTGCGGGAATTTCTGTTGCCCGATTATCAGGTCTTTAGCTGGTATTTGTGTACGCATCCAACTTCTTATTTTACCAGCAGCCTGGCCGTTGCCCGAACCATCCCCGATCGTCGGTACGGCCTTCGCAACACCCTGCTGACAACGCACCGGCTCGGTGGCGAATCCGAGCAGCGGGAACTGACCAGCGTGGCCGAATTCCGCACCGTTCTTGAAGAGATTTTTCTACTGACGCTGCCCGAAACACCCCAACTCGCTATCGAGCTGCAACGGCTGATCGACGAAGCTGCAGCCGCAAAAAGAACCGCCTGATGCTTCCCGGTTTTCTGTCGTGAAATGGTAAGTGGTTGTCGTTTTTTGGTACAGGTTACCCGGTTTCGACCCGGTACTTTTGTCAAAAAACAGAATGAAAACAATCACACTTGCTCTGGTTATGGTCGTCAACAGCTTTGGAATTGCCCCAATCAATCGCACGAAAAAGGCAGAACCGGGCCGCCAGACCGTAACCGGGCAGCAAAAACCAGAAACGATGGAAAAAGGAGCCGCCAAAGTGGTCAGTGATTTTCTGACTGCCGTACAAAAAGGAGATAATGCAACGGTAGCCGCCAGTCTGCACCCGAATATTGAGTGGAATCAGCCGGGCAATAACCGGTTTTCGGGCGCGAAAAAGTCGAGTACGGAAGTTTTTCAGATGGTGGGCGGCATGCTGGAAGTGTCGGCCCATACGCTGGAATTAACCGATGTGAAAGTAACCGCCGTCAACGGCAATACCGTCGCCTGTCTCGTCCACTGGAAAGCCGTGAAGCCTACCGGCCTGGTGCTGGATGTGGACAATATCGACGTTTATACCGTTGAAAACGAGCAGATTGTCAGTGCGAAAGTCTATTCGGCGGATATCACGCAGGAAGATGATTTCTGGCAAAAATAAGCCCGGTGAAGCACTCCGATGAAGAACAATTTGCCCCGATCCTCCAGAAGGTCGGGGCTCTTCCTTTTTGAAAGTAAAAAATAATTTAGCGAACTTGGGCCTTTCACGTTAACATCCTATTCATGAAAATCGAAACCGTATTTCAAAATAACGAGAAATGGATTGCTGACAAGCTGGCCGTTAATGAAAACTACTTCAGCGACCTGTCAAAGGGGCAGCAGCCTGAGTTTCTCTATATTGGCTGTTCCGACAGCCGCGTTACCGCCGAAGATCTGATGGGAATTCAGCCGGGTGAGGCATTTGTTCACCGCAACATTGCCAACCTGGTCAACAACATCGATCTGAATGTAATGTCGGTGGTGAATTATGCCGTTCGGCATTTGAAAGTGAATCACGTGGTGGTGTGCGGCCACTACAATTGTGGGGGCGTAAAAGCGGCCATGCAATCGGTTGATCTGGGGATTCTGAACCCGTGGCTGCGCAATATCCGCGATGTGTATCGGCTGCACAAAGACGAATTAAACGCCATTTCAGACACCGAGCTTCGTTACAAGCGGCTGGTGGAGCTGAACGTGGAGGAGCAATGCATGAACCTGATCAAAACCGCTGCCGTTCAGGAAGCCTACCGCGAGCGGGGCGTGCGCGTCCACGGATGGGTTTTCGATATTGAATCCGGGCGACTGATCGATCTTAAAATCGATTTCGACCAGAAAATGAAGAGCATCCGGGAGATTTATAACCTTTATCCGGCAGAGGAATAAAACCGCTGATTTTTCAAAAACCGGGGTGGTTCAGCGCATGAGCTACCCCGGTTTTTTTATTCCTGAATGCCGTATGGAATCAGCCGGAAGCGGTACCGAATGGTTAAATTTTGCTGAACGCCGTCGGGCAGTGGCCCATCCTGCTGCTCAGGAACCGGGGCGGTCCACACCGACCATTCCGTGGATTGCTGCGGGTGCCGGGGAATATTCAGAATAAAATCGACCGGTTTGTTGTAAACGAAAATCCGCATTTTCCATTTGTTGGCATCCAGGGGCGTTGTGTCCCACGGCAGAATCACAAAATCGCCCTCTTCCCGGATTTGGTCCGGATGCGGCTCGTCCATATCCTGCCCGATGTACTGAAATTCGATGAGCGAATCAATCTTCGCGCCGTTCAGGAATGATTTCGGCAGACGCGCTTCGATACTCAAAACCGCCCGGCGGTCGGAGTAATCGAGCGAATAAGGCTGGTCAGACGTCCAGTTCAGGTACAGAACAAACCAGCCAACCAGCGCCACACCGTCGTAGATCTGGAGATACCGCAGGTAGTTTTCAGCCAGATAATACCGGGCCAGAAACCATACGACGAAAAAGCCGACAAAAGCCGCCAGAAAACCGCCCCAGGTTCCGAGATAAGCCGCGGCCAGACCGCTGTCGCCGTTGAGTCCTCTGTTCGATGCGAAGACGAGGCCGGAAACCAGAAAGAAAAATAAGGGTGCCGTACAAATGCTGGCGACCAGTAGCGTGGCAAATCGTTCCATAATGACTCAAAATAACGGAGGAGCGGACTGTTTTTCAGGCGGAAATCAATACCGGGCCGGATTGGGTAAACAGGAACTCGGAATTGACCAATGGTTCACAGCAGGGTGGCGGCTCACGGCTGCGATCCAAAACATTAAAACCGATTATTTATTTACTTCCCGCACCGCCATTTTCATCGGTAAAATCCTTTCGGTTGAACCCGATAATCCAGCGGTTTTGTACAATAAACAGCGTTAAAAGCGTATTCCAAAAATCACCCGATAAGGCAAAATTTTACGCACGATTTTTGATATAATATTCTAATTACCAGACATAGTTATACTATATTGAGAAAAATTTATTTATTGAAAAAGAATTTAAAGGGCTTATTATGAAACCAGTACACGTCGTTCTATTCTTGTTTTTTTTACTGGTTCTGCCATTTAACGCCCAACCAAATCCAATTCGCTTCAAGCATATTACAACGAACGAGGGGCTTTCACAAAACAACGTAACCTGTATTTTACAGGACAAACGGGGCTTCATGTGGTTTGGCACGCAGGACGGGTTAAACCGGTACGATGGCTATACGTTTACCGTGTACCGCAACGACCCCAAAAACCCCACCAGCCTGAGCCATAATTTTATTCGGTCGCTTTATGAAGACCGGAAAGGACGGTTGTGGGTCGGGAGCGAAGATGGCGGTTTGAGCCTGTTCAACCGGGAAGCCGATAATTTTACCAACTACCAGCGGACGGCCGACAACCTGAATAGCCTGAGTCATAATCAGGTCATGACCATCGTGGAAGACCGGCGGGGTTTTTTGTGGGTAGGTACGTTTGGGGGCGGTTTGAACCGCTTCGATCCAACCACCCGAACGTTCACGCATTTCACCCATGATCCCGCCAAACCCGGCAGTTTAAACGATGATTTTATCCATGATCTGCTGGTGGATACGCAGGGCCGGGTCTGGGCCGCTACCGATGGGGGTGGACTGGATGAGTTTGATGCGACAACCCAGACGTTCCGGCATTTTATCAATAATCCGGCGGATAAAACGTCGCTGAGTTTCAATAGCCTGCGGGCGGTTTTTGAAGATTCACAGCAACGGATCTGGGTGGCTACCGAAGGGGGCGGTTTGAACCTGTTGAATCCCGATCAACGCACGTTTACCCGTTTCCAGAACAACCCGGCCAACCCCAATTCCATCAGCCACAACGACGTCATTTCGCTGGAAGAAGGGCGCGGGGGCAGCCTGTGGATTGGTACTCGCAACGGCGGAATCAACGTTCTGAGCAAAGATCTTACCACGTTTACCCGCTATCCGTACAGCGAAACCAACGGCGAAGGGTTGAATAATGGCTCGATTTACGCCATCCGCCGGGATCGCAAAGGCGATATGTGGATCGGAACGTACAGTGGCGGTATTAATTTTTACGACCGCGAACCCCGCAAATTTGAACTCTACGAAAAGGATAAATATAACCCCAATAGCCTGAGTAACAACAACGTCCTGTCGGTGATCGAAGATGCGCAGGGAACCATCTGGATGGGAACCGACGGCGGTGGGCTTAACCGGCTGGTGCGCCGGACGAATCAATACACCCGGTTTTTGCACAATCCCGAGAATCCGGCCAGCATCGGCAGCGATTTTGTCATGTGCGTTTACGAAGATCGCGACCATACTATCTGGACCGGAAATTACAAAGGCGGCCTCAGTTTATGGAAAAAGGAAACGGGCGGTTTTTACAATTTCGCCCGCAGCGACGGGGCGGATGGCATCAGCCACGAAAGCATCTGTACGATTATTGAAGACCAGGAGGGAAACCTGTGGCTGGGAACGCTCGGGGCGGGCGTCAGCCGCTACAATAAAAAAACCGGGCGGTTTGTCCATTACCGGCCCAATCCAACCGTCGCCGGTTCCATTGCGCACGCGGTGATTCGTTCGTTGTATTGCGACCGGAACGGTATCGTCTGGGTCGGTACGGAAGGCGGTGGTCTCAACCGGTTTGACCGGCAAACCAATACGTTTACGGCTTATCGTTACAACCGGAAACTACCGGGGAGCCTGAGCAATAACTTAGTCAATCGGATTTATGAAGATTCCCACGGCAATTTGTGGGTCGGCACCGACAGCGGCCTGAATCGTTTCAATGCCAAAACTCAGTCCTTCGTTACGTATCTCCAGCAGGACGGATTGCCGAATGACGTGATTCAGGGTATTGTGGAAGATAACCACAACAATCTGTGGATCAGCACCAATAAGGGACTGAGTAAATTCAATCCGCGCACTAAAACTTTCCGGAACTATGGCATTAGCGACGGTTTGCAGGGCAATTCGTTCAACCGGAGGGCGGTTTTTGAAGGCCCGCAGGGGGAAATTTTCTTTGGCGGTACCAACGGCCTGACGACATTTTTCCCCGACAGTTTGCGGGATAATCCAACCATTCCGCCGGTTTTCATCACCGACTTCCAGCTTTTCAACCAACCGGTTGCAATTGGGGCGCCGGATTCTCCGCTGCTGAAAAGCATTAGCGAAACCACCGATATTACGCTGGCCTACTGGCAGTCGATGTTTTCGATGAAGTTTGCGGCCTTGAATTATTCCTTACCGGAAAAAAACCAGTATGCCTACAAGCTGGAAGGGTTTGACCGCAACTGGAATTTCGTCGGCAACAACCGGTCGGCGACCTATACCAATCTCGATCCCGGCGAGTACGTTTTCCGGGTGAAAGCGTCGAATAACGATGGCATCTGGAACGAGCGGGGAACGGCGCTCAGGATCACGATTACTCCGCCTTACTGGAAAACCTGGTGGTTTCGGCTTGGCCTGGTGCTCGTGCTCCTTTTTGGCGCTTACGCCTTCTATCGGTGGCGGGTGAAAGCGATCGAGGCAAAGAAAAATGAGCTGGAAAAAGTCGTGAGCGAACGAACTGCCGAAGTGCTGTACCAGACCGAAGAACTCCAGACGCAGTCGGAACATTTACAGGCGCTTGTCGAGGAAATTCACGAACAGCGCGTTCAGGAGAAACAGGCGCGGGAAGAAGCCGAGAAGGCCAATCAGGCCAAAAGCGTCTTTCTGGCCACGATGAGCCACGAAATCCGGACGCCCATGAACGGCGTGCTGGGCATGACTTACCTGCTTCAGGAAACCGAACTTTCGGAAGAACAGCACGAATACGTCGATACGATTCACCAGTGCGGAACCAACCTGCTGGGCGTTATCAACGACATTCTGGATTTTTCCAAGATTGAGTCCGGCAGTCTGGAACTGGAGTTGCAGGATGTCGACCTGCGGCATTGCATCGAAGACGTGCTGGATTTGTTTGCCGGTAAAGCCGCCGAACTGGAACTGGATCTGGTGTATGAAATCGGGCATCAGGTGCCCACCCAGATTGTCGGCGACAGCCTGCGCCTGCGCCAGATTCTGATCAACCTCGTCGGGAATGCCATCAAGTTTACCCAGCGGGGCGAAGTTTTTGTCAGCATCGGGTTGCAACGGCGGATCAGCGACCAGGAACTGGAGTTGGTTTTTCGGGTGCGGGATACGGGCATCGGGATTGCCAAAGACAAATTGCAGCGGCTTTTCAAGGCGTTCTCCCAAGTCGATTCGTCGATGACCCGGCGGTACGGCGGTACGGGTCTGGGCCTGGCCATCAGCGAGCGGCTGGTCAAACTCATGGGCGGAACGATCGATGTCGATAGTGAGGAAGGCGTGGGGACTAGATTCACGTTTACCATTCAGTGTCACGTCAGTCAGCAGGCCCAGCGGCAGTATATTTATTTCAATTCGGGTGAAAACGACGGAAAGCGGGTTTTGCTGGTCGATGACAATCCCACGAATCTGACCATTCTGAAAGCGCATCTGGAACAGTGGAAACTGGTGGTGGTGGCGGCTTCGTCCGGAAAACAGGCCCTGGCATTGCTGACGCAGGAATTGCCGTTTCAACTGGTGATCACCGACATGCAGATGCCGGAGATCAACGGCGTTCAACTGGCGCGGGCGATTCGCGGGCGGAATTTATTGCTGCCCATCATCCTGTTGAGTTCCATTGGTGAAGAAAGCCGCAAGTCGTATCCCGATCTGTTTTCGTCGGTTTTGACGAAACCCGTCAAGCAGCAGCAGCTTTTTGACGTGGTTCAGAAACAGCTGAAGCAATCGGGCGAACTACCGGCGGTGGTGGCTAAAACCGTGCACCACGCCCTGTCGGAAAGTTTTGCCCAGGAATATCCCCTGCAGATACTGGTAGCAGAAGATTACCCGGCCAATCAGAAACTCGCCCTCAACATTCTGAGTAAACTGGGCTATCAGCCGCACCTGGCCCAGAACGGTGCCGAAGTACTGGAGCTGGTTCAACGCCGGTTTTACGAAGTCATTCTGATGGACGTACAGATGCCGGAAATGAACGGGCTGGAAGCGACGATCTGGATACGGCAGCAAACCGGTCCCCAGCCAACCATCATTGCCATGACCGCCAACGCGATGGCCGACGACCGGGAGGAATGCCTGCGGGCCGGTATGGACGACTACATCGCCAAACCCATTGTGATCGAAGAATTAAAAACCGCCCTGCAGCAGACCGCCCTGGTACGTCAGGCGCAGGCGGCTGCCAGGGATTCCTGAGTCTGTAAACGCCAGCGTGAGTAGTTGAAATCCGGATAAGTCATTGTCCGGATTTTTTCATTAACGCCCCGGTTTTGTCCCGTTCCCTCGATTACTGACCAAATAAAAAATAATTTAAAGTTTCTGAAATCCAAAAATTCGTCTGACTCGTTCGTATGGGTGTCTTGTAAAGAAGATCCTTTTATACACCCTATTAACAAATTTAATTTTCTTATGGAAGAATTAACAAGTACCTCTACCCCGAAAAAAGGCCCGAGCGTACCCGCAATTCCATCTGTTGAACGTCGGATGTTTCTGCGCGCATTAGGGTTAACCACGGTTTCGGCTGCTGCATTTTTGACGGCTTGCCAAAATTCAATGAATGAGATCGCTCCGACCATTTCGGGAGCCCGGATTTCGGCCGATGGTGTTAGTTTTGGTGAAGGTGACTTCGCCATTCTGAATTATGCTTACGCGCTGGAGCAACTGGAAACGGCTTTCTACATGGCCGTTGTCGAAAAGAAAACGTTCGCGGCCGGTAGCAAAGAAGAAATGATCTTCAAAGATATTCACGATCATGAGTTGGTTCACCGGGAATTTTTCAAAGCGGCTATCCCGGCTGACAAGCGTATTGGGGAACTGGAGTTTGACGTGAGCAGCATCGATTTCACCAACCGCCGGGAAGTGTTGAACACCGCCCGCGTGCTGGAAGATACCGGTGTTGCGGCTTACAACGGAGCAGGTCCGCTGATCTCGAAAGCGAATGCCATTTATCTGACGCTGGCCGGAAAAATCGTATCGGTCGAAGCGCGTCACGCTTCCCTGATCAGCTCACTCCTGCAACCGGGTGGTGGTTTATTCGCCGGTGATTATGTAATCGACAACAACGGTCTGGAAAAAATGCTGACGGTGTCGGAAGTACTGAGCAGAGCGGGCAAATACATCAAAACGGCAATCAACCCAGCCTCTCTGCTTGCGCTGGAATCATCCAAAAAATAAACCTCAAGAACGATCATGAATCTCTTCGGAATATTCTCACAAATTGAAAAAGCGGATCCGGAAATCGGTCAGAAAATGGACTTTTCGCGCCGGAAAATGTTAAAAACCACGTCCGTTGCGGCTGCAGCAACGCCCATGTTCTTTGCCGCCATGGTGAACAAGGCGTTTGCGGCCGACGGTTGTGCCGGTGACGCCATTGCCATTGTAAAATACGCGCTGACACTGGAATACCTGGAACGCGATTTCTACCGGGCGGGCCAGTTCAAAGCCGGTCTGGTGCCATCGAGCGCTCGTCCTTACGTCGTTCAGATTGCGAAACACGAAGCCCAACACGTTGATTTGCTGGAAGGCGTTTTAGGCATCAAGCCGAATGCGATGCAGCCTAAATATAACATGGACGTACTGGCTGCTGCCACTGCGAACTTCCCGACGTTCCTGACCTACGCACAGGCGCTGGAAGATACCGGTGTTCGGGCGTACAAAGGACAGGCCGCCTGTTTGCTGGAAGAAGATACGGCAACCTCCCGGACGGTTCTGGCAGTCGCGCTGCGGATTCACTCGGTAGAAGCCCGGCACGCAGCCGCAGTTCGGTACATGCGGGATTTGCGCGTATGGCCGTCAGGTGGTCAAAACGGAATGGAACCAGATCCGAAAATCTACGCCGGTGAAGATCAGGCTTCACAAGGTGGTGCCAATCTGGTTGATTTATTCAACATGATGGAAAACAAGTCAAAACTGTACAGCCCGGATATGGCCGCCCGCAGTGTCTACGAATCGTTTGACGAGCCGCTGACCGCTCAACAGGTTCTGGCCATTGCCGGTCCGTTCTTTGCTTCTACACCGGCATAAACAACAAACCTATCTGTTTGAAAAAGACCGACCTATGTCGGTCTTTTTTTTTGCGGTTCCGAACCGTTTTTTTTACCAGAGTAAAGAAAGCGACCACAAGAAGTATTGATACCGTAAAAACACTTTTGCCCAGACAGTTGTAGTATATCTTGATCATCCAGGTTACATTGATTTTAAAAAGAAAAATTTATAGTTACTTTCACAGCAGTAATTAGCATTTCTATGTCCAAACTAGTACAGCTTACCACTTTTTCTTCTGAAAAAGGAGACCTTACCGTTTTTGAAAAGATATTACCCGGTGAATTAAAAAGAGCCTTTTATATCTATAATGTTGATTCTGTAACCCAACAACGCGCTTTACACGGTCATAGAAAAGAATCGAATGCCCTGATTGCCCTGAACGGAAATTGCCGGATATTTGTCACGAATGGCGTAGAAGAATCGTATTTTCACCTGACCAGGCCCGATGAATGCCTGGTAATTGAACCCGGCGACTGGCATATCATTGACGAATTTTCGAAAGAAACGATCCTGCTGGTGCTTTCCAACGAACACTACGACCCGTCCGATTACTTTTTTGACCGCCCATGATTCCCCACCTCGACCTCAGGCAGGTAAACGAACCGTATTCCGCAGCGCTGCAGGCAGCCGCCGGTCGGGTGCTGGCTTCGGGTTGGTACGTGCTGGGGCGGGAAGTGGAAGCGTTTGAAACCGCTTTTGCG
Organism: Larkinella terrae; assembly: GCF_009668025.1. Classification (GTDB taxonomy): domain Bacteria; phylum Bacteroidota; class Bacteroidia; order Cytophagales; family Spirosomataceae; genus Larkinella; species Larkinella terrae. The sequence goes on from NZ_WJXZ01000002.1 coordinate 277,113, forward strand.
GCTTACTGCGGGGTAAAACACGCCATTGGCGTCGGTAATGGGCTCGATGCACTCAGCCTGATCTTCAAAGCCCTGAATTTTCCGGAAGGCAGCGAAATTATCGTTCCGGCCAATACCTACATTGCAACCATCCTGCCCATCACGGATTTGAAACTGGTACCGGTTCTGGCCGAACCCGACCCGCGCACCTATAACCTGGCGGCCGAACAGATCGAACCGCTGATTACCGAAAAAACCCGGGCCATCGTGGTGGTTCACCTCTACGGCCGGTGTTGTGAGATGGCACCCATTCAGGCACTGGCCTCGAAATACCAGCTGAAAATCGTTGAGGACGCGGCTCAGGCGCATGGCGCGACCTACCAGAACCGGCGGGCCGGTAACCTGTCGGACGGGGCGGCTTTTAGTTTTTACCCGACCAAAAACCTGGGGGCACTGGGCGATGCCGGAGCGGTAGTCACTAACGACGACGAACTGGCGCGTCAGGTGCGGCTGCTCCGTAATTACGGCTCGGAAAAGAAATATATTCACCAGATTCAGGGCCTGAACAGCCGGTTGGATGAGCTGCAGGCGGCTTTTCTGAGCCTTAAACTGCCCCAACTCGATGCCGACAACCAGCGCCGGCAAGCCATCGCGGCCCGGTATCTGGCGGAAATCCGGCACCCGAATCTCATGCTTCCTCCCGACGACGGTATTTTCAACGATGTCTGGCATTTGTTTGTGGTGCGGCACCCGCAGCGGGAAGCGTTCATGAATTACCTGCATCAAAACCGGATCGGAACCGTTATTCATTATCCCGTAGCTCCGCATCAGCAGGAGGCTTATACCGAATACCGTACGCTGGATTTACCGCTGACCGATCAACTGCACCGGGAAGTGTTGAGCCTGCCGCTCAATACCGCCCTGACCGATACCGAGGTGGACTATATTATCGAAACTATCAATCAAGCTCCGTAGAGATGTTACTCTCCGTTATCATTCCCGTCTACAATAGCGAACGGACCATCTTTCCGCTGGTCGAATGTCTTACGTATGAACTCGCGGCTTATTCGTTTGAGATTGTGCTGGTCAACGATGGCAGCCGCGATGCGTCCGAAGACATCTGTGAAACGCTGGCGCAGACGTTTCCGCAGGTCCAGTTTATTTCGCTGCGGAAAAATTTCGGTGAATTCCAGGCGGTTATGTGCGGTCTGAACCACGCGCGGGGCGAATTCTGCGTCATTATCGACGACGATTTCCAGAACCCACCGCAGGAAATCATCAAGCTGCTGCGCGAAGCACAGCAGGGCGATTACGACGTGGTGTATTCGCAATACGAGAAAAAGGAACACGTCTGGTTCCGGAATGTCGGGAGCTGGCTGGTCAACCGCCTGACGACCTGGCTGCTCCGGAAACCGTCGGATCTGTACCTGTCCAGCTTTAAATTGATCCGCCAGGAAGTGGTTCAGGAAATTATTCAGTACACGGGCCCGTATCCCTACCTCGACGGGCTGATTTTCCGGACCACCCGCAACGTCGGACGCGTTATTGTGCAACACGAAAAGCGCAAGGAAGGCGGATCGAATTACACCGTCAATCGGTTGATTTCGCTCTTTTTGACCATTTTGTTCGGCTATTCCGTTCAGCCGCTCCGTTTGCTGACCACCGCGGGCATTTTCATGATCCTGTTCAGTATCGTAGCGGGTCTGACCGAAACCATCGGTTCGCTGTTAACGCAGCACATTCCGCTGACCGATCATTTACTCTGGCTAACGGTTTGCCTCTGCGGAGGAATTCAGCTTTTCGGAATGGGTTTGCTCGGCGAATACGTCGGTCGGCTTTTCATGATGCAGAGTGGCCTGCCGCAGTACGTTGTCAAATCGGAACATTTCAACTATGATCGGAAATCGGAGCGAGTACGAAAGTATGTACCAAGTAGAGCGTAAACTCTGGTGGTATCGCATTCTGCACGACAAAGTGATTCGTCAAATCAAAGCCGGTTTTTCTACTGATCAATCCATTCGTATTCTGGATGCCGGTTGCGGAACCGGTGGTTTACTCGATGCCCTCCGGCAGGCGGGTTATCAAAATAGTGTGGGCTTCGATGCGTCGACGGATGCGGTTTTCTTTTCCCGCGAGCGCCATCTCCCGGTTGAACTGCACAACCTGCTCGACATTGCTTCGTTCCACCCCGGCGAAACGTTCGACGTGATCATCTGCGATGACGTCCTGTATTTTTTCAACGACGAACAGATTCGGCACATCCTGGGCGTTTTCCGGCAGCGGCTGCGTCCGGGCGGTCTTTTCATCAGCAACAACAACGCGTTTCCGGCCTTGCGCGGCACCCACGACATTGCGCTGAACATCTCCCGGCGGTTCGTAAAATCCGAGCTGGCGGATTTTGCCAGCCAAACCGGTTTTTCACTGAAACGGGTTTTTTACTGGAATTTTCTGCTGACCATTCCCATCTGGTTCGTTCGCAAAGTGCAGTTGTTCATCTGGCGTCTTAACCCGGCCCGGCCCGTGCATTCCGATGTCAATCAGCCGCCCAACTGGCTTAACGCGCTGCTGCTCCGAATTCTCCGGCTGGAAGAACGAACCTTCCGGGAGCCTCCTTTCGGCAGTTCGCTTTTCACCGTAATGCGCTGATGGAAACCGTTCTTTATGCCCTGCCTTTCCGGTTTTTTATCTGGCTTCTGCTGGCGGTCTGGAGCGGGATAATCGGCTGGAAAGTGATTTTTCGCGATTCGTTTCCGCGTTTTTCCGGCCGGGTTTTTCTGGGTATTTCGTTCCTGCTTTTTGTGGCAATCCGGGTGCTTTACGCGCCGGACCGGCAGCAGAACATCGATACCAGCACCTGGCTAGCGACGGCCCTGACTGTCGGGAAAGCCAGCGATCCGCTCTACACCCTGCTCAACTATTCCGACGGGCGGCCGCTGGCGGTTTTGCCCCTGGCGATCGCCGAACTGATCGGTATTTCGCTCGATTACCGCCTGGCCGACCTGATCGGCGTTCTGCTTTGGTGCATTACGCTGTGGGTCTTCGGGCGAATCCTGAAAAGCTACCTCGCCAAAGAAATCACCCTGGCGTTGATCTGGCTTCCCATGTTGCTGCTGAGCACCGTCTGGAACGATTTTGCCAGTTTCAACACCGAAATCACGGGCAATCTGTGGCTGGTTCTGGGCCTTTTCTGGCTTTTACGCATCCGTGAAAAACCGGTCTGGGCGGTGGTGGGAATTGGATTCTGGCTGGGCTGTCTGCCGTTTGTGAAATTCCAGACCGTGCCGATGGGCATTGCTCTGGGCTTATTCGGTGTCTGGAAACTCTACCAGGTCCGGCGGTTTTCGGCTTTACCCGGTTTGGTGGCCGGAGCCTTGTTACCGGTTTTGCTTTTAACGGTTTATTACGCCGGAAAAAACGATCTGGACTCGTTTTGGGGCGATTATTTCAGTAATTACTTCGTCTATTCCTACACCACCGAATACTCCGATCTGTCGCCGGGGGAGCGGTTTTCGCCCGTTCACATTGTTCGTTATTTGCTGCATTCGTACCAGTTTTTCCTGTACTGGATCGGCATTTTCGGAGCGATTCTAGTCGGGCTTTTCGGGCTGATCCGCCGGCCGGTTTTGAAAATGACCGGGCAAAAAGAGCGGTTTTGGTTTGCGCTGATCTGGCTGATTGCCAGCTTCTATGCGGTTTTGCAGGCCGGTAACAATTATACCCATTACCTGCTTTTTCTGGTTTTCCCCAGCCTGTTTCTGCTCTCCGTTCTGGGCAGTACGCTTGCTGTTGCGATTACGCAAAAAGTCGTTCTGGTCAGTTTAGGGACGGTTTTGGCGCAGGCTTCGATCAACTGTTTTTTCCGAAAACCGCTCGACATTCATCCCGGCGAACCGCTGTTCCAGCAAATTTCGGCCGAAATCCAAAACCGCAGCCAGCCGGACGACGGTCTGGTGCTTTGGGGGTACGTCGACCGGCTCCACGTGTACGCCCGCCGACCGATGGGCTACCGAAACTCCAACGCGTTCTGGGTGTATTTTCCGACCTCGACGCAGGCTTTTCGCATGAAGGAGTTTCTGAGCGATCTGGAACAAAACAAGCCCCGCCTGTTTATCGACGTCATGACGCCCCGCATCTCCATGTTTGCCGACAAAGCTTATAAATTCGAAAATTATCCGGCGATCAACGCGTACATCAGTCAGCATTACCAATTGGTAAAAACGATTGAAGACGTCCGGATTTATGAGCGGAAACGGGAGAAGATAAAATAATGATCAATGTAAAATGACGAATAGTAAATGTAAAAGTGGCTAGACGCTCTTTGACTTTAGTATTTACTATTCGTCATTTTACATTGATCATTCGTTTTTTATTACGATCACCTTGATTTTGAATAGATTACAAACTAACCGTTTGCTGCCCCTCCTTCAACGCCAGGGTTTTTCCTTTCCATTTCAGCGTTCCGGTCAGACCTTCGGGCAGCGTAACGGTGCCTTTCAAACCGCCGGTGGGCGTTTTGTCGAACCGCACGGCAATCTCGCCCGCCGGGTGCGGCATGGCTCCTTCCGCGAATTGCAGGTTGCCGAGGTAGGGCGTAATCACGACGGTTTCAAAACCGGGGGATGCCGGATTGATGCCGCAAATCGTCGAGAGAAACTCATAATTCGGAGCCGCGCTCCACGCGTGGCAGTCGGAGCGGGTCGGTTCGGGGTTTTCGGCAAAGGTGGTCAGGCCCATCGCCAGCATGTCGTGCCAGGGTTTCAGCATCGGCAGAAACTGATCTGCCATACCGGTTTTTTTCAGCGCCTGAAACAGATAAAATTTGAAGTAAAACGTCGCCTGAATCAGGCTGGGATCTGCCATCACTTTCTGCATTAATACCTTTTGCTGCGCCACCGGCACGGCGTCGGTCAGGATAGCCCAGATATTGGCGTGCTGACTGAAACCGGTTTTGTCGGGCGTGTCGGCCATCAACCCGCGACCGGAATCCCAGCAACGGTCGTAGACATTTTTGGCCAGCCGGATTCCCACCAGGCGGTAATGCTCAGCCTGCTGGTTTTTGCCGTAATGATAAAACAGTTGCGAAATCCGCTGCATTGTATACGCTTGTTGCAGTGTCAGAATAGCCGAACCACCTTTTCGCGCCCCTTTCGGTACCCCGCCCATGCCTTCTTCCGGGGCGTCCCATTTCGACCAGTCGACGAAATTCCACCATTCGAGCGGACCATTTAACCCGTTGGTAGCCAGCCGTTTTTCGTGCCAGTCCAGCACGCTTACCATACCGGGCATCATGGATTCGACGAACTTGTCGTCTTTCCGGTGCATCCAGTAATCGTAAACCATGCTGACCCAATAGAGCGAAAACGGCGGAATGACCTGAAAGTCAGCGCTCGGGTAGCGACTTTGCGTCAAACCGTCGTTAAACCGGCTGTGGTCGAAATCCGCAATGGCCTTCTTCATCAGTCGATCATCGCCCGTCACGTAAAGCGAAATGAACGACTGAATGCGTGTGTCGCCGGTATACTGAAACTGTTCGTAATACGGACAATCGTAGTAGGTTTCCCCGGCGCAAAGCCGTGCCGTCCGCCAGCCGACGTTCCAGATATTTTTTAAACTCTCGTCGCTGCTGGCAAACCGGGCTTTTTCCTGAAACGGATAACCGGTAAAATGACCGATCAGATCATGGACCTCCAGCGGTTCGCCTTTGGTTTCAATGGTAATCTGCAAATACCGGTACGTGCGGAATAACAGCGGTCGGAAAGTACGTTTCTGCCGGCTGCCGTCGCCGATAAACTGATCTTCAAAACCGACTAATTGCTTGCCTTCCACCTGGTTGCGGTTTCCTTTCTGCCGCTTTTCGTCCACCAGCGCTTCGGCGTAAGCCAGCGTAACGACGGCATCTTTGCCCCGGCTGACGGTCAGTTCGGGAAACGCATTAGTCAGGTAGCCCTGATCGAGCAGAATAACGGCTTTGTGGTTGCGGTGAACGGTAAAGGAATTTTTTCCCTTCAAAAAATCGTCGTCCACATCGACGCCTTCCGCCCGCCGGACCGTTGTGAGCCGGAGCGGAGTTTCTTCCATCAATGGAATGGTGCGCGGCACCAGATTCCAGTTGCCGTCGGTTCCCAGACCGCGCGGTTTGGCGGGCCAGCCGACCGGTTTGGCGGGCAGCCACGCAGCATCGTCGAAGGCGGTTGCTTCCCAGCCCCAGGGGTATCTGGCCGCATCCACCCGGTCGCCCGCGCCGATGACGATGTACGTCCGCAGTTTCGGAATGTCGTTGATCACCGGTGAATAGGCCGGATTCTGGAGAATTTTCCAGGTATTATTGGTATTGACCACCTGCTCGGCGTCGCCATCGCCCTGCACGATGAACCCGAACTGGTAATTCATCTGCGCAAACGGCGCGTACTCGGCCATATAAGTCACCACGGCAGCCAGGGTATTTTTGCCCGCGTTCAGGTACGGCGCAATGTCGACGGTTTCGTAATTCCAGTTTTGGAGATCGCTGCGCGCCGGGCCGGAAACCACGGCCTTGCCGTTGACAAACAGCCGGTAGCGGTTATCGCCGGAAACGTTGATCACGAAGCGACCCGGTTTTTGCGCCAGTTCAAAACTCTTCCGGAAATGATACACGCCGTAGGCCCGGATCGGCGCCGTCGGGTGCCCAATCCACTGCGCTTTCCAGAAGTCGGTTTGCCAGCGAAGAGTGGGAGCTAGGGGCGCGGGGGTTTGGGCAAAGGAAAGAGAAGCGAAAAGAAGGAAACAAAAAAGCAGTCGGGTTTTCATAGAAGCTTGAGCCGGTCAGAATCAGTCTGCAAGATAATGACAAAACCGCGCTATCGTATTCTGCGCCTGCCGGTTGATGCCTGCTGAGCATCGAATATTTCGCTGGAAAAAAACCGGTTTGATAAAATTGGGAATTTATCGGTCACTAAAATGTGACTTTTAGGGTGATAGCCAGACTTTTGCTTTGTAATAATCATAAAATTGTTTCTATTTTAATATCCGATTGATTGAATTCGTTTGTGTGCGGTTGCCAGTCTCAACGTGTACGGAAAAAGTATGAATAAAACGTGTACCTTTTTTATCCTGATTGTGTTTTGGGCGACGCTATCCTGTGAAAAAAAGCCCCATTCGGCCTCCGACCACGTTGCCTGGGCCGATAGTACCGCCGAACGGGCTACCAATCTCATGGACGGCAAAGATGCGGCAGCTTCGATCCGCTATCTGGATTCGGCTTATCAGGCCATGCCCCATCCCGGCCTGGGCGATTTGTGGAAAAAATACAATGTCAAAGCCAGCTATTACAAGCATTATGATCACAACCTGATCAAACGGAGGCTGTATGTGGATAGCATGCTGACCATTCTGGACAAGGCAAAAACCACTTACCGGAATGAATATGCCCACTCGCTCTACGCCCTGGCCAATTTGCTGGAGGAAGAAAAGAAATACAACCAGGCTTTCAAGCAGTATTACGACGGCCGAAATTTCTCCAAAGGCATTCTGGACAATTGCAGCATGAGCGATTTCACGAGTGCCCTGGGCGTTATCCGGTATCGGCAGGAGCAATACCGGCAGGCCATTCCCTACTTTAAGCAGGCTTACGACGAGGTAGCATCGTGTTCGAACCCGGTTTTTCAGTACGGTTTCATTCAGCGCCAGAGTGTTTTGAATTCGATTGCCTTGTGTTTCGAGAAATCCGGCCGACCGGATTCTGCCGTGGTTTACTACAACCGGGCGCTGGATTTTATCAAAGCGAGCCCCAACCGGTATCCGCATAAACGGGATTTTATCACCACCGCCCGCGCCGTTGTGGAGGGGAATCTGGGCGGAACTTATGCCAAACTGAATCAATTTCAGGCAGCCGAAACGCATTTGCTGACCAACATCCGGCTCAACGACCGGCCGGGGTTTTCCATTGAAGACGCCCAAACCGGCAAGATCAAGCTGGCCCGGTTATACATTAACCACAATCGGTTGCCCAAAGCGAAATTGTTGCTCGACGAGCTGGGAGCGGATCTGGTGTCGGGCCGGGGCAGAAGCATTTCGCACGGGGAGATTTGGGAAAACTGGTACCAATTGAAAGGACTCTACTACGACAAAGCGGGTGATCTTGTCAATGCGTACCGGTTTTCATCGAAGTACCACGCCTACCGCGATTCGCTGGATCGGCTGAACAACGGCCTGAAAAAGGTCGATATGGACCAGGTGCTGAGGGAGCACGAGCAGAAATACAAACTTTCGATGCTGGAGAAAAGCAGTGAACTGAAGACGAGTTATGTGATCGGACTGTCGGTTTTTCTGGGCATGGCGCTGTGCCTGATTTTCGTCATCTGGCTTTTTTACCACCGCTCCCGCACCAACGTCAGAAACCTGACGGAACTCAACAGTCAGATGCAGCGGACGCTTTCGGCACTCGAAAACAGCCAGCGGGAAAACGCCCGGCTGATGAAAATTGTGGCCCATGACCTGCGCAACCCGATTGGGGCGATGTCGTCGATGGCAGAAATGATGCTGGACGACGACAACCGCGCCGAAGACGACCGGGGATTTCTGAAACTCATTAAAGACTCCGGCACCAATTCCCTGGAACTGGTCAACAACCTGATGCACATGAATGGCTCGTCGGACGAACCCTTTAAGCGGGAGGATGTGAATCTCGCCGATCTGGTGCAGCAGTGTGCCGATATGCTGGCGCTGCGGGCCAGCCAGAAGCAGCAGGAGATCCGATTACATCTCAAACCGGCTGTGCTTCGGCTGAATTATGAAAAGATGTGGCGCGTGGTTAGTAACCTGATTTCCAATGCCATCAAATTCAGTCCGTCGGGCTCTGTCATTGATCTGTCGATTGAAACCGGTCCGAAATGGGTCCAACTGAGCGTCCGGGATACCGGCATCGGTATTCCACCAGACGTTGGGGATAAGATTTTCGACGTCTTTACCGAGTCGAAACGCAAAGGAACTTCGGGCGAAGAATCCTTCGGGCTGGGCCTGTCGATCACCAAACAGATTGTGGAAGCCCATGCCGGGAAAATCTCGTTCGAAAGTGCTCCGAACCAGGGCACGACGTTTCGGATCAGGCTCCCGGTGGAGTGAGAACCCCTTCTCAAATCCGCTCAATCAACTCCGCTACTTTCCGCACCGGTTTGCCGGTGATGTGGTCGATGATGGCTTTGGCGTGGTCGCGGCCGTTTTCGATGAACACTTTTTCGGTGTAAATGCCCGCCATCACCGTACCGCAGACGTACAGCCCCGGCACGTTGGTTTCGAAAGTTTCCTTGTCGTAGGTCGGCACCTGAGTTTCCGGATTCAGGCTCACCCCGCACTCTTTCAGCAGGTCGGCGTCGGGAATGTAGCCGGTCAGAATCAGCACAAAATCGGCGGGGAGTTCGCTTTCTTCACCGGTTTGCAGGTTGGTGGTGCAGACTTTCCCCGGCTCGATGCGCGTCACGCAGGTGCTGAATTTGGTGTGAATTTTTCCTTCCTTCACCCGATTCTTGACGTCCGGCACCAGCCAGTATTTGACGGTTTTCCGAAAATCGTCGGCCCGGTGCACAATCGTCACGTGGGCGTCGGCGCGGTAAAGTTCCAGAGCCGCTTCCACCGCCGAGTTCGATGCCCCGACGATGACGACGTTGGTGAACGAATACGGGAACGGTTCGTCGTAATAATGCGTGACGTGCGGCAAGTCCTCGCCCGGTATTTGCAGCCAGCGGGGTTTGTCAAAATAACCCGTTGCCAGAATGATTTTGCGGGCCTGGTAGGTCTGGTCGTTGGTCGTAAAAACCGTAAACAGCTCTTTGGATTCGGCTTCTTCCTCGTCGGACGGCTGGTAGCGCGTAACGTGCTTTACCTCGGTGAACAGCTTGAAATTCAGCTTGTAATACCCGGCTACTTTCCGGTAATACTGTAACGCTTCGGTACGGTTGGCTTTTACGCCGGCAATCGGAAACGGAATGCCGCCAATCTCGATGTTTTCGGCCGTCGAGAAAAACCGCATCATTTTCGGATACCGCCGGATCGACTCCGTCAGGCTGCCTTTTTCCAGAATCAAATGACTCAATCCCGCTTTGGAAGCTTCGATTCCGGCCGCCAGACCGCAAGGTCCCCCGCCAATGATAATTACGTCGTACATATTTCGTTTTCCCTTAAATCCGGTTGCTAATTAAAGAATACCAAATTTAGCCAAAGAAGTTCTGATCAGACGTATAATTTCCCTGACAGCGGTTGAAGACCCTGTCAGCGGTTATAGAAATCCGCAAAAAAACGCCCGAGACCTTATCAGAGGCCGTAAAAATCAATAAACCCAACCGCCCGAGACCCTGCCAGCGGCTGTAAAAACCGGTCAGGCAAACCGCACGGATGTTCACCGCCGGTTTTTATTTCCTCAGAATTGGCTTAAATTTGATCATACAGGCAAGCCTGGCCGGCTGGATTTACCGGTCTGTGAGTCGTTTACCTGACCGATTTTCCCGTAAAGCATGTCATCCGTACTGATTCTTTTTGCGCATCCTGCCTTAGAAAAATCCAGAACCAACCGGCTTTTGCTGGAAGCCTGCCGGTCGGTCGATGGGGTTACTGTCAACGATCTTTATGAAGAATACCCGGATTTTGACATCGACGTAGACCGCGAGCAGCAGTTGTTACTGGATCACGATTTTATTATTCTGCACCACCCGTTTTACTGGTACAGCTCACCCGCGATGGTGAAACAGTGGCAGGACCTGGTGCTGGAGCATGGCTGGGCGTATGGCCGGGAAGGCAATGCGCTGGTCGGTAAAAAAATGCTGAACGTGGTAACCACCGGCGGACCCCGGCGGGCATACGAAGAAGAAGGCTACAACCGTTTTACGCTGCGGCAGTTTCTGGCGCCGTTCGATCAGACGGCCCATCTCTGCAAAATGATCTACCTCCCGCCCTTTGCCGTCCACGGAACCCACCGCCTGACGGAACCGGAAATGCACCAGGCTGCCAGCCAGTATAAAAGCCTGCTGACGATGCTAAGCACCGACCAGATTGACATCGAAGACGCCCGAACGCGTCAATACATGAACGAATTTATTATCGATTAACCGTCCTTATGAATCAAACCGTACTTCTTCAGGCTATTGTTTACCTGGCTTCCGGCGTTTTTTTTGTGCCCATTGCCAAACGCCTGGGGCTGGGCTCGGTGCTGGGCTACCTGCTGGCGGGCGTCATGATCGGCCCGGCCGTGTTGGGGCTGGTGGGCAAAGAGAGCCACGATATCATGCACTTTGCCGAGTTTGGCGTCATCATCATGCTGTTTCTGGTCGGGCTGGAACTGGAACCCGAGCGGCTCTGGAAACTCCGTATGCCGGTTTTGGGCCTGGGCGGTTTGCAGGTGTCGCTCACGGCGGTGCTGACCGGCGGACTGGCCTTGACGACCGGTTTGCCCTGGCAGCCGTCGCTGGCGCTGGGCATGATCCTGGCGATGTCGTCGACGGCCATTGTGCTGCAAACCCTGAACGAAAAAGGGCTGATGGCAACGGCGGCCGGTCAGAATACCTTTGCGGTTTTGCTGTTTCAGGATATTGCCGTCATTCCGATTCTGGCTATTATGCCGCTGCTGGCGACGTATCCCGTCGCTTCGGCGGCCGATCACCACGCGCACGTTTCGCTCATCGACGGCCTGCCGGGCTGGCTGCGGCCGTTTGCGGTGGTGGGCGCGGTGGTCGGTCTGGTGCTGGTTGGGCGGTATGTGATGGGACCGGTTTTTCGGATCATCGCCCGGACGGGCATGCGCGAAGTGTTTATTGCGACGGCTTTGCTGATGGTGGTGAGTATTTCGGTGCTGATGGAAATGGTGGGGCTGAGTCCGGCGCTGGGCGCGTTTGTCGCGGGCGTGGTGCTGGCCAACAGCGAATACAAGCATGAACTGGAAAGCGACATCGACCCGTTCAAAGGCTTGCTGCTTGGGTTGTTTTTTATTTCGGTGGGCGCTGCGATCAATTTTGATCTGATTCTTGAAAAACCGCTGCTCGTAGTCGGAATCGTGATTGCCGTTATGGTGGCTAAAGCGCTGGTTCTGTTTATTCTAGGGAAGATATTTAAACTCAAAACCGATCAGAATCTGCTCTTTGCCCTGGGGCTTTGTCAGGTAGGCGAATTTGCGTTCGTACTGTTTTCGTTCGCTTCGCAGAACGGTATTCTGTCGCGGGACATTGTGGATATGATGACGGCGGTGGTAGCTATCAGCATGGGCCTGACGCCACTGGTTTTTCTGGCCAACGAACGATTGATTCTACCCCGGGTTGGCACGAAGGAAATTGTTGAGAAAGAGCAGGATACGATCGAGGAAAAGAATGCGGTGATCGTCGCCGGTTTTGGCCGGTACGGCAACATTGTCGGGCGGTTTTTGCGGGGCAACAACATCGGAACGACGGTACTGGATTTCGATTCGGACCGGGTCGATATTCTGCGCAAACTGGGGATGAAAGTTTATTACGGCGACGCGTCCCGGTATGATTTGCTGAAATCGGCCGGAGCTGAAGATGCCAAACTGATGATTATTGCGCTGGATTCGCCGGAAAAATCGCTCGACCTGATCGAGACCGTCAAGAAGCATTTTCCGCACCTGCAGATTCTGGTGAAGGCCATCGACCGCGACGATTCCTACGAATTTATGGAAGCCGGAATTACGCACATTTACCGCGAAACCATCGACAGTTCGCTCCGGATGGGCGTCGATGCCATGACGCTGCTGGGCTACCGGGCCTACCAATCGCAGCGGGCGGCCCGCCTGTTTCTGAAGCACGACGAACGAAACATGACCGAACTGGCCGCCTTCCGGCACGATCGGAAACAGTACTTCAGCAGCGCCCGGCAGCGCATTCGGGAACTGGAGGAACTGCTCAGCTCCGACGAAAAAGACCGCTGGCTGAAAGATGTCGAAGACGGCTGGGACCCCGAAACGCTGCGGAATGAAATCCGGGAGATGTTTTCCGGAAAGTAATCGGCCGGGCGGACCGGGCTTGCGACTCGAAACGATTTCTAAAGGAACTTATCGCGGCATTTGTTAACTTGCTATAGGAAGACAAAAGAAGAAAGAGGATAGAGGAACGACTAATCGCTTTACACTTAATGCGTGAATCCCGCTTCGTATTCTCTTTTGCCGAATTGTCTGCTGTATAAGAAGAATTAAAGCCGTATTCATTGTGCAATCGCTGCCCCAACTAGTTGCGTTCGACGAGGAAACCACCTTTTTCGCTGACCTGATCATCCCTGTACCGATCCCAAAACTGTTCACCTACCGCGTGCCGCGCGACATGGTGGAGCGGCTGAAAGTGGGGGCGCGGGTGATTGTGCCGTTTGGCAAAAACCGGGTGTACACGGCGGTCGTGGGGCGTATTCACCACCAGCCACCGAATACGTATCAGGCCAAATACATCCTCGAATTACTGGACGAATACCCGCTGATTACCGGCTACCAGCTGGAGCTATTTAGCTGGATGGCAGAGTATTATCTCTGTAATATCGGCGATGTGCTGAACGTGGCGTTGCCGTCGGGCCTGAAAATTACGAGCCAGTCGAAAGTGCAGTACAACCCGGATTTTGATTACCCCGAACTGCTGACCGACGACGAAGTGCGCTTGCTGGACGAACTTAAAAAGCACTCGGCCCTGTCGTACGAAGAACTCGGGCGGCTGGTCGGGGAAACCAACGTGCCGACGATCATCAAAGCGTTGGTGGGCAAACGGGCGGTGATCGTGTTCGACGAAGTTCGGGAAAAGTACGTGCCGAAGATGGTTCGGAAAGTGCGGCTGACGGCGAATTATGAAAACCGGGAGCAGGTTCTTGCCTTAATTAACGGACTGGAAAAGCTGCCGAAACAGCAGGAGGTGGTGATGAAATACCTGAGCCACATTCCGGTGCTGAAAAATCCGGCGCTGAACCTCAAAGGACTCGATAAAACCATCCTGAACCAGGACGATGAACTCTCGCAGTCGTCGCTGCAAACCCTGATCAAAAACCAGGTATTTGAGACGTTCGAAGTCATCGTTCCCCGGTTTGGCGACGAAGAAATGCAGAATGTTGAAGTGAAACTGACTGACGTTCAGCAACGAGCGTGCAATCAGGTGCTCAGTGCGTTCAACGAAAAAGACATCGTACTGCTGCACGGGATCACGGGAAGTGGCAAAACCGAGGTCTATATCAACCTCATTCAGAATGCGCTGGAAAGCGGTTCGCAGGTGTTGTATCTGCTGCCCGAAATTGCGCTGACCACCCAGATTGTGGTTCGCCTGCGGAAAGTCTTTGGCGACAAAATGGGCATTTACCATTCGAAATTCTCAGACAACGAGCGCGTCGAAGTCTGGAAGGGAATTGTGGACGGCCAATACCAGTTTGTGGTGGGCGTACGCTCGGCGGTTTTTCTGCCGTTCGACAATCTGGGGCTGATTATCGTGGACGAGGAACACGAAACCTCGTATAAACAGCACGACCCGGCTCCGCGCTACCACGCCCGCGACGTGGCCATGATGATTGCCCACTGGCAGAAAGCCAAGGTTTTGCTCGGATCGGCGACGCCTTCCATCGAAAGTTATTACCACGCCCAGCAGGGACGCTACGGTTTTGTTGAACTGCTCGAACGCTACGGCGACGCCATGCTGCCCGACATTGTGCTGGTGAATACGCGGCTGGAAAAGCAGCAGAAGAAGATGAAAAACGAATTTTCGTCGGTTTTGCTCGATCAATTGCAGCAGAATCTGGAGCGCGGGGAGCAGAGTATTCTGTTTCAGAACCGGCGCGGGTATTCGCCGTATTTGCAGTGTGAAGACTGCGAGTGGACGAGCCGTTGCCCCAATTGCGACGTCAGCCTGACCTACCACATGCGCGATGCCGAACTCCGCTGCCACTATTGCGGTCACAAAGATCCCGTGCCGAAAAGCTGTCCGGCCTGCGGGTCGTATAAGGTTCGGACGATCGGTTTCGGGACCGAAAAGCTGGAAGATCAGCTCCAGATTGTGTTTCCCGAAGCCCGGATTCAGCGGATGGATCTGGACACGACGCGGGCCAAGAATGCGTACCAGCAGATTATTTCGGAGTTTGAGGGCGGCAATGTCGATATTCTCGTCGGAACGCAGATGATCAGCAAAGGGCTGGATTTTGGGAACGTGAGTCTGGTGGGTATTTTTGACTCCGACCGGATGATTCACTACCCGGAATTTCGGGCCATCGAGCGGGCGTTTCAGATGATTACGCAGGTCAGCGGCCGGGCGGGCCGACGCGCCGACCGACGCGGTAAAGTGCTGATTCAGACCAGCAATCCGCAGCAGGCGGTTTTACTGAAAATTCTGGAAAACGACTACAAAGGGCTATTTGAGGAAGAGATCGTTGAGCGGGAAAACTACAATTATCCGCCATTCTCGCGGCTCATCAAACTGACGGTTCGGCACGCTGAGCAGCGGATTAGCCAGCAGGCGGCTGAGCGGCTGGTGGCCCAACTGACCGAAAAGCTGGGCGAAGCGCGGGTGCTGGGCCCGGAGGTTCCGCTGGTGGAACGCATCCGGAATCAGTTTCTGTACACGGTTTTGATCAAGCTGGAACGCAGCATCAGCCCCAAAGCCGCCAAGGTGTTTATTCTCGAAAAAATCAACGAACTGCTGAGTGACAAGGGCTTAAAAGCCGTTACTGTGGTGGCGGATGTGGATTGTTTGTAGCCGGAACCAGACCAACGTAAAATCAGTTTTCTCTAAAAAACAGGATTATGAGTACCTTAACTATAACGCTGACCGACGAGCAGGCTGCCCGTTATGGTTTGCAGTCTGATTCGATGACGCTTGATCAGTTGTTGGATAAGATCAAAACGGAAGTGGCTCGTGATGCGTTGCACAAGTGTCAGTCTATTGCTGAAACGAACGGCCTGTCTGGCATGTCGTTAGACGAAATAAACGCGGAAATAGCGGCTGTTCGGAATGCAAAAACTGGTCATTGATACGAACGTTCTGGTTTCCGCCCTGATTGCCCGAAGTTATCCCGCCTTACTTATTGAAGAAATTATATTGGCACGGAAAGCGCAGCTTATCCTGTCAGAGGCCATTTGGCAGGAATATCTTGACGTTCTCAACCGAGCCAAATTTGCCCGATTCACCCATTTTAAGAGAAATGCAGAAATCCTTTTGCTGCGATTGGATGAATTGGCCGAAAAAATAGAACCCACTGAACGGATTTTGTTGATAAAAGATCTCGACGATAATAAGTTTTTAGAAGCTGCCATAGCTGCGAACGCTCATTTCATTATTACAGGTAATTCGAACGATTTTACATTTGATCGGATAGGATCAACTCAAATCGTGTCACCCAAAGGATATTGGGAGAATCACAGAGCTGAGTAATAGATATGAACCACTGAGTGACAAGGGCTTAAAAGCCGTTACTGTGGTAGCGGATGTAGATTGTTTATAAATTTTTCAAGCGGTTTTCTGCGACTCCGAGTTTAAAGGTATATTGAAGACCGAAAAACCGGTCAATATATTCCCTTCCCTAATGGCACACAACCGCCGAGACTTCGTAAAAAAAATGGCCGCTGCGGGCAGCGCCTTCTCGCTCAATAGCCTGTTTAACGTCACCCACGCGGCCGATTTTGCGGTCGCCAACCAGCGCGTGCAGCACCTTAGTCCGCTGGAAGTGGCGACTGACGAAACCTACTGGAGTACCATTCAGCAAGGATACACGGCTTCGTCGTCCAGTATCATTATCCTCAACAACGGGGGCGTGTCGCCGTCTCCGCTGGTGGTGCAGCAGGCGGTGGAACGCTACAACCAGATGGTCAATCAGGGGCCGTCGTACTACATGTGGCGCATTCTGGACCAGGGACGCGAACCGGTTCGTGAGAAACTGGCATTGCTGGCGGGTACGCTGCCCGACGAAATTGCCATCAACCGAAATGCCACCGAAGCGCTCAATACCGTGATTTACGGACTTGATCTGGCCAAGGGCGACGAGGTGATCGGAACACTTCAAGATTACCCGAACATCATTCAGGCCTGGCGGCAACGGGCGCAGCGGGAAGGCATCGTTTATAAACAACTCAGTTTCAACTTCCCGATTGAAGACGACGAACAGATTGTCCGCGAGTACGAAAAAGCCATTACGCCCCGTACCAAAATCATTCACGTCACGCACGTCATCAACTGGGTCGGCCAGATCATGCCGGTGCAGAAAATTTGCCAGATGGCGAAAAAACACGGTATTGAAGTGGTCGTCGACGGCGCGCATTCCTTCGGGTTGCTGGACTTCAAAATTCCGGATCTGGGCTGCGATTATTTTGGTACGAGCCTGCACAAGTTCCTGTCGGCTCCCGTCGGCACCGGCATGTTGTGGATCAAAAAAGAGAAAATCGCCAAAATCTGGCCTCTGCTCTGCAACAGCCAGCCGAAAAGCGACGACATCCGGAAATTCGAGACGCTGGGCACACGCAGTTTCCCCATCGAACAGGGCATCGGCGAAGCCATCAATTTTCACAATGCTATCGGCGGCAAACGGAAAGAAGAGCGGGTGCGGTTTTTGAAAAACTATTGGGCCGAAAAAGTGCTGAAGTTTCCGGGAGTTAAACTGTCGACCTCGCTCAAATCCCAGTTTTCGTGCGGCATCTGCGGGGTGAGCATCGACGGCATGACGCCGGGCGAAGTGGAAGGCAAACTGATGGCCAAATACAAAATCAATACGTCGCCGACCGTTTGGGAGAACATCAGTTGCGTTCGCGTAACTCCGCACGTTTACACGACCCGGGCTGAGCTGGACAAACTGGTCAAAGCCATTGGCGAAATTGCCGCCGACAAGAAGAAATCGTAAGAAATAAATAAGGTTTTGGAGCTAATTCATTGCTCCAAAACCGCTGCTCTGCACGGCCTTTCGGCCCCCAAACGAGCGCCCCAAAACAGCTCGACTTCTCCTATTCTAAGGTTACACTTTGTTCCTGCTTCTGGCAAGGTGTGACCTTATTTGGGTATTTGTATTTTCCTTCCGACTTGTTTTTTCAGTATTCTTCCGGATTTACTAAAAATCTTCCTTTCCGTTGGATAAGGTCAACGCACTATGAATTAGCTACTTACAAAAGCAGAATCGGGCGGCTGATTTCTCCGTAACTTGTTCGTCGATTAAACTTATTATAATGACTTTATATTTGCATTTAAATATGTGTAATTACCAATTAATCTTGAAATTTTATAAAAATCGTATCCATGAAAAGAAAGTTACGCAATTGCGTTCTCCTGCTGCTTGGGCTTGTTATGTGGACCATCGAGGTTCAGGCTCAAAACCGGCAGGTGACGGGCAAAGTGATTGACGAAACCGGCGCTGCGGTGCCCGGTGCAAACATTGTGGCAAAAGGAACTACCATTGGAACCAACACCGACGGAGGGGGCAGTTTTTCCATCTCGGTGCCTGCCGGGAACCGGATTTTAATCGTTTCGTCCATTGGGTTTAAAACCCAGGAAATCGACGTTTCACCCGGTATGTCGAAGGTAACCGTCAAGCTGTTGCCCGATGTCAAGAGTCTGTCGGAGGTCGTGGTGACGGCCCTCGGGGTTCAGCGGGATACCCGGAATGTGGGGTATGCCGTTCAGCAGATTGACGGTAAAAATATTCAGGAAGCCCGGGAGGTCAACTTTATCAACTCGCTGCAGGGAAAACTGGCCGGGGTGCAGATCGGCGGCAACAGCGGTTCGATGGGCGGTTCGTCGCGGGTTACTATCCGTGGTCTGAAATCCATTTCCGGTAACAATAATGCCCTGTTTATTGTGGATGGTGTGCCGATGGCGAACATGAACCTCAATTCTTACGGCGTAACGGGCGGGCAGGGAACCGGTGGTGGTGGTTACGATTACGGTAACCCCGCGCAGTTGATCAACCCGAACGACGTCGAGAATATTTCGGTCCTGAAAGGCGCGGCCGCTACCGCTTTATACGGAAGCCGGGGCCAGAACGGGGTCATTTACATCACGACCAAATCGGGAAAAGGTTCGGGCAACATTTCGATCAATTACGACCTCAACATGCAGGTCGATCAGGTTTCGCTACTTCCCAAATTCCAGAATTCGTACGGGGGCGGGGGTAGCTCGACGTTCACCAAATTGTACGTTAACCAGAATCCAAGCGGTTTTTTGCCCGGAGGAGGCACATTTGACGATAACGACGGCAAAGGAAAATACGACCTGATTCCCGACTACGGCACCGACGAATCCTGGGGGCCTAAACTGGACGGAACGCTGGTGCGGCATTACTGGTCGTGGGATCAGGACCGGAACAATCCGAACTTCGGAAAAACCGCCCCCTGGAGCGCCCACCCCAACAACGCGAAGGATTTCTTCAACACCGGTTTTACGTTCTCCAACAATTTGTCGGTCGCCAGCAGCACCGATAAAGGCACCATCCGGTTTTCGCTGGGGCAAACGAAGCAAAACTTTATTTATCCCGGCAGTAAGCTGAACCGTTACTTTATCAGCCTGAATACGACTTACAAGTTTACCGACAAATTCACGTTCAGCGGGGGAATCAACTACGTGCACGACGACTCCAAAGGTCGGCCCGGCACCGGGTTTTTCGGCAACAATCCCATGCTGTTTTACGTCATGTTCGGCCAGCGGCAGATCGACGATGCGTACCTGAAAGAGTATAAATATGCGGACGGCACGGAGCAGTCGTGGAACCGGACGGCCTGGAATATCCAGAAACCGGCCTTTACGCAAAATCCGTACTGGAATCAGTATGAAAGTTACAACACAGACCAGAACAACCGCTATTTCGGTAACGCCGGTTTGACGTACAAAATCACCGACTGGCTTTCGGCTGATGTGCGGGTGTTTTCGGATTACCTGAATCACCTCGACGAAGTCAGAAGTGCGAAAGGGTTTTTCGTCGGTTCATACGCCAAGCGGACGGTTGTCAACAGCGAAATGAACTACCAGGGTACGCTGAACCTCAACAAATCGTTTCTGGATTCCAAACTCACGCTGGAAGGTGTAGCGGGTGGAAATATCCTGAACATCAAATCGAGTATAGACGCGGGCACGACGAACGGCGGCCTTCAGAATCCGCTGGTGTATGTGTTGCAGAATTCGGTTACACCGGCCACGGTTTCGAATACGTACGGCAACCGGCAAACCAATTCTATTTTCGCTTCGGCCACGCTGGGCTACAATAAATACCTGTATTTGACGGCAACAGGTCGTAACGACTGGGCGTCAACCCTGCGCCAAACCGGTAATTATTCCTATTTCTATCCGTCCATCGCCGGTTCGTTTATTTTCTCGGATGTGCTGGCGAAAAGCAACTGGTTCACGCTCGGCAAAGCGCGTTTGTCTTATGCACAGGTTGGGAATGACGCCGATCCCTACAACGTTTCCCGTTATTACGATTACGTAGCGCCGTTCAATACTTTCCCGCTGCAAAGCACGTCCGACAAGCTGTTTAACAACAAGTTAAAGCCGGAACTTTCGTCGGAAATCGAAGGCGGTTTTGACTTCAAATTTTTCGGCGACCTGATTGGAATCAATGCGACCTATTACGACCGCCGGACCAAAAACCAGATATGGAACGTACAGATCCCGGCCGAAAGTGGGTTTACGACCAAGATTGTCAACGGCGGAACCGTGCAAAACCGGGGCATTGAGCTATCGGTGTCGGCAGCCCCCGTGACCACGCGGAGTTTCACCTGGCGGACGAGCCTGAACTTCTCGAAAAACAAGAATATCGTTCTCGATCTGAACAGTACCGGCGACAATATTCAGGGAATCGACCGGTTTATTATCGGCACCGAACGGCGTACTAATAAAGTGTCGATGGTGGCGCAGAAAGGCATGTCGCTGGGCACCATCATCGGGACCGATTTTGTCTACGATGCCAATGGAAACAAGAAAGTGGGCGCCAACGGGACGTATGATGTGACGGCCGCGCCGGTGATCATCGGCGATGCCAATCCGGATTTCATCGGCGGTTTTTCCAACACCTTCAGCTTCAAAAACCTGTACCTGTCGGCTTTGATCGACTTTCAGAAAGGGGGCGATTTCTTTTCGTACACCAATTTGTACGGCTATAAATCCGGGATGCTGAAAGAAACCGCCGAGGGCGACATTCGGGAAAAAGGCCTGATCAATCCGGGAGTGAAAGCCGACGGAACGCCGAATGACGTGGTCATCACGGCCCGGACGCACTTCAACGCCGACGGTGGAAACCGCATCAGCAGCGCCAATCTGTACGACGGCAGCTACATCTATTTACGCGAAGTCCGGCTGGGCTGGAATTTCCCGGATGCCGTCGCCAAAAAAATTCGGATGCAGGCGCTGCGGTTTACCCTTACGGGGCGCAATCTGTGGCTGATCAAAAGCAGCGCCCCGAACGTAGACCCGGCCAACATTACCAATTCCATCAGCAACCAGATTGGTTTTGAGGGCGGTGCGTTGCCCCCCGTGCGCAGTTACGGCTTTAACATCAATATGACTTTCTAAGAACAGTTTGGGAACTCCAACTGATAACATGATCGCTATGAAATTCAAAATCATTTTCCTGTGGGCGGCTCTGCTCGTCGCCTTTTCAGGATGCCAGGACTTCGAGAAGTTAAATACCGATCCGGCGCGTTCCAGCGAAACCCAGCCGGAATTTTTGCTCGCCAGCGCCCAGAAACGGGCGTCGGACCTGATGTACGATACGTATTTTAACGGACGAATCGGCATGGAACTGTCGCAATACTGGATGGGAACCGACAAGACCTCCGACGGGCGGTTTTTGTTCACCAACGACGGTTTGTGGACCGGTTTGTATTCCGGCCCGCTGATGGATTTGCAGGAAATTCAGAATTACTACAACCGGCATCCGGAAGAAAGCAATCCGCACATGCTGGCTGTTTCTGAAATCCTGAAAGCCTGGCTGTTTCACGTGCTGACCGATGCGTACGTCGATATTCCGTATTCACAGGCGCTCAAAGGCGACGACATTCCGCAGCCGGTTTATGATAAAGGCAAAGATGTGTATGCCGGACTGCTGGCGTCGCTGAAAAAACAGGTGGATGTGCTGGCTGCGCCATCGGGCGCCATCCGGGGCGATATTATTGCCAATGGCGACCCCAAACAGTGGGTCCGTATCGCCAACGCACTCCGCATTCGCATTGCCTTGCGGGCTGCCGACGCCCAGCCCGCCGAATCGAAAGCGGTGATTGAAGAGGCCGTTAAAAATACGTTTACCAGCGTCAGTCAGGATGCCTTTTTTCCGTACAACGTAGCTGCAACCACCAACCGGTTTCCGTACAATGATGTGGAACGGCCCCTGGTCGAGTTTGCGGTTACTTCCACGCTGGTCGAGTATCTGCGGTCCGTTAATGATCCCCGTTTGCCGATTTTTGCCCGGCCTGACGACACCAATGGGAAATATATTGGCAAGGTGTATGGCACCGAAGCCAATTCGCCGACCATGATCGGGTTATCGAAACCGGGCGTGATTGCCTACAGCGGTTCGGCCAAAGGGTATATGATCACCTACGCCGAAATTGCGTTTGCCAAAGCCGAAGCGGCCGCCCGCGGGATGAATGTCGGGACCGGCACGGCCGAAGATCTGTACAAGGAAGCCGTGACGGCTTCAATGGCGCAATGGGGTGTGGTGGATGCGAAAGTGGTGGCAACCTATCTGGAAAGCGTGCCGTACAAAGCCGGAAACTGGAAAAACGTGATTGGCACCCAAAAGTGGCTGGCGCTCTACATGCAGGGTTTACAGGCCTGGATGGAACGGCTGCGGCTGGATATTAAAAAACCGAACGGCGATATTCTGTTTATCGATCCCGCTTCCGGCAGCCTGGACCCGGATATAAAAGATGTGCCCAAGCGGTTGAAATACCCGAGCAGCAGCCGGGTAAGCAATGCAGCCAACAGCGCAGAAGCCGCCAAAAACATTGGCGGTGATACGCAGGCCATCAAAAACTGGTGGGATACGCTGTAATTGAATGAAAAATGTAAAATGATGAATGTCAAATGTAAAAGTGGTTTCCAATCCGGCACTTTTACATTTGACATTCATCATTTTACATTTAATATTCTCTTTTTCCCTTCTCTTTATCGCCGATACAGCCGAAACGGATAGCCCTGGCGGTAGAGAAACAATTGAATAAGTACACCCAATCGAATGCTGAGGGCATAGCAAAATAGTCTGCAAACCACCAGCGGTTTATTCTGGAAAACGAGCAGCAGGAGAATTTTAAACGCCATGACGAGGGTAATGGATGCGGATTGGAGAAAAGATGCCATCGGTTTATGCCAGTGCTTTTCGAAATAATTCTTCCCGATTCCGCAAAATACTCCGACTTACTTCCGAGCCGCAACTCCCCGCCCGGTGATCGCAAAACGCCCGCATACTGGTGGGCAGGGACTCATACTTCGCCAACGCCGTCAGCCAGACCGTCCGGTCCTGATAAGGTGCCAGCAGGGCGCGGGCGCGGTTTAAATAGCGGTGCTGACGCGGCTTCCAGACCGGACGATCTCCGTAAACCGCCCCCTCGCCATTCAGGAGATTGGGCAGGGCCTGGGGCGGAGCCAGCGGCAATAGTTCCGCCAGCAGAAAAAGCCCCAGTTCGACATTCAACAGCCGGTTTGCCAACTGCCCCGGCAACTCGTATTGAAACCGGAGCTGCGTCGCCAGCGGTTCCTGCCAGTGCAGCGAAAACGGACTCAACTGGCGGGCAATCAACGTGTCGGAAAGGGGCAGTGCGTTCATGAGTATGTTGTTTACTGTCGGTCAGTTCGACGTTTAACCTGAACAAAAATAAACCCACCAGAACGTAATCTTTTTACGTTGTCAGAAAAAACTTGAATTATTTTTGGGCAGATTGAGCATATAATCTGGCAGCGCCGTCAGGTGCGGGAAGTAGTAAACCCGGTACGTTCCGTTGTCATTGATCGCCCAGTTTTCCTGTTGCGCTACTGCGAACAGCAAATCCGATACGTCGGCCTGATAAGCCCGGTAACCCCGTTTGCGGAGATGGTTTTTTACGTCCAGCGTTGTGGTGCTGCCCTCGGCCAGTATGAGCGTGGTAGCGGCCATGCGCACGGCCTGGCGGGTGGTTTTCTTCGCTCCGGTGTTCATGATTAGAGTTTGATGCGGACCATATACCGCACCGTACACTGGGCGGAGTTATACACGATAAATTCATTCTTGAGCAAACTGACACCCCGTTGAGCAAACACCGAGTCATACTTGGGGTCGATGTTTTTCAGCTTATTTCCGTCCAGTTGCATGTGCCAGGTGTCGTGTTTGTTTACCTTCAGTTGCTGGCCGACGTGGACCTCATAAATGCCCAGATAGCCTTCTTTCTGTTGCCCGTTCGCCCAGGCAGAACCGTGTAACGAGGTGTAGTTGAGCGATTTACTGAACTGGTCGGCGAAATAAATACCGTAACCGAACATCTTACCCGTAATAACGGCGTTGGCCGGATGCAGCACCAATCCGGTTTTGAGGATCGACAGCCAGTTTTCGCTGCGGCTGCCGTGCCAGAGAAGCTGGGTTTTGGCGTTCGGTCGGCTGCGGGTGTAGGTGTCGAACGCCGTTTGTGTATCCGTCTGGCGAACGCTGAAAGCCGCGTCGAACTTGTCCGCATCTTCGCCCATCATGCGTTTGATTAGCGTCAGAACGCGCTTTTCGGTGACGGGTTCCACCTCAAGCTTCATCATTTCGAGCAAACCGGTTGGCGCCTGGTCGGGCGTTTCGTTTTCCTGATTCAGTTCGACCTGCCCCCGCATAACGTCGAGCGTGTCCTGCTCGGAAGCCAACTGATCGTGCAGAGGCTGGAGGTCCTCGGTCGTTTCCGGCGATTCGGTTACCAAATGCTGACCGACTTTCCCCATCTTGCGCGGAATCACTTTGAATAAATCCAGCAGCTTCCGGTTGTAAGCGGTTACGTCTACATTCGGCGTGACCAGAGCCGCCAGCTCGTTGAGCAGATGCTGGGCGGTTTCGACCTGTTTGCGCGTTACCTCCTGCGCCGTTACGACGTAGTTCTGGTAAATGGATTGGCTGGCAAACTCCATCAACCGGCTCATCAAACCGCGCACCTCGGCATTGGAAATGGTACTGGCGTCGGCGGTCGCCGTTTTCTCAGCGTAAAGGTGCGTCTGATCAACGTAGCCTTTGGCCACTTTTTCCCGGATTTTTCGTTCCCATTGCGCCATCGGATAGGTGGTGACGCTTTTTGAACCCCCAATCCGCCCGTAATGAACAGTAAAGGTGTGGTCGGACTCCTCCCGCATTTCATAGTATTTGTTGTTGTTTTCGGCGGTTACCATGATGAGTTTCACGGTACGTAATTTTTGGGCGGGAGAAGCCGACGGTTTGGTCGTTGGATCGGTTTGGACCGACGGACTCGGTTTAACAGATGAGGAGACCGTTTTAAGCAAAGCAGCCGGGGCTGCAGAACCGGTTAAGCGCTGGAGCAGGTTATTCAGCATAGTCGTACTAAAGGAAGGCAGGGACAGGGATATAAATTAGCTCAAGACTTTCCGCAGAACGCTTAAGCGGTTGCGCGAAAAACCAACGGTTTTCGGGCGGAACGAGCTATAATCGCGGCTGATGTCGTAAGCCTGCAGGTGAACCGGAACGGCCATGTAGGTTTCCAGCAAATCGCACCAGTGTGTAAAGTGGGAAAGGTGCGTCAGCAGGGCCAGCCCGCGACTCCGCAATTTGTGCTGCCGGGGTGTCCAGACCGAGTCGGTGCTGCTCAGTAAACCGGGCAGGGCGACGGGCGAGGCCGAAGGCATCAGTTCCGAAAGCAGGAACAGGCCGAGTTCGACATCGAAAAGCTGGCGGGCCGACAATCGGGGGAGTCGGCGGGTGGGACGCTGGCTGGTCAAACCGGAGTTGGCGGTCGTTGCGTGGCGATAGAACGCCGGAGCAAGGGAGGCAAGTGTGTTCATGGCAAAAGGTGTTCAGTAGTACGTTGGTCCGGCGATGCGGTTTTTAGACCTGATCTCCGGGTTGGACGATACAAAATTGATCCGGTCAAAACGTAATCTTTTTACGGCCTTCTGTTTTTTTGAAATATTTTTTCTCTTTTTTGTCCCGACCAAAAACCGGACCTATGCCCATTACCCGTTCTGCTTTTCAGCGTTACCGCCTGATCGATGAGGTGATCAGCCGCTATCCCCGGCGGTATTCCAAACAGAAACTCTTTGAATTACTGCACGATCGCTGCGGCATTCGCTCGGTTTCGTCGCTCGAAAAAGACATTCAGCGGCTCCGCGAAGACCACGACGCGCCCATTGCCTACGACAAACGCTGCAACGGCTATTATTACACTGATCCGCAATTCCGGTTGCTGCGGTTGATGCTCACGCCCGACGATATGGAAGCGCTCGACTACGCCCGCGAGGTGCTGGCGGCCACGCAGGGCGCGCCGGTGGTGGCTGAGCTGACGAATGCGCTCCAGAAGGTGCGGCAAAGCCTGGACATTGTGCGGGAAGTGCGCCCCGAAGATGGCAACGTGCTGGAACCGGGCCGTAAAGTCGTCTATGTGGAAGAAAAAGTCCTGGGCGGAAACCGGCAATACGTACCGGTTTTGATTCGGGCCGTCAACCAGAACCGGCAGGTGTCGTTTCACTACCGCAAGCACGTCGATGCGGCTCCCGAATCGACCGATCGTCCGCGCACGCTGCACCCGATTCTGCTGCGCGAAGTGGCCGATAGCTGGTACGTGATCGGGTATGATGATACCAGCGGCAAGGAAAAAACCTACGCCCTCGATCGGATGAGCGACCTGGAAATTCTGGACGAACCCTGTGCCGTGCCGCCCTCGGTGCTGGCGTACGTGGCGGAATTGTTCGATCACATTTACGGAATTACGGACACTACCGACCCCGTGGAGGAGATTTTACTGTCTTTTTCGCCCCTTTTTGGCTATTACGTCAAGGCTAAACCCATTCACCAGACGCAGGAAGTCCTGCGCGACGACGAAACCGAATGCATTGTGCGGCTGCGGCTGGCCCCCAACCGCGACCTGCTGATGCACCTCCGCAGCTACGGCGAACACGTCAAAGTGCTGCAACCGGCAAGTCTGGCGCAGACGGTGGTGGCGTCGTTGCGGGAGACGCTGGGGCGGTATTGATTATTGGCCGAAAATAGTAACTTTAATTGCCTGGAATTCATACGGCAATCCAACGGGAAGTTACTTTCCGGGGTCATGGCTACATCCCGGTTAACCGGGCAAAAATGCAGCTTACGTTATGTTTCGCCTGATTCTGTTTTTCGGCCTGATCGCTACGGTGCTGACCGCGTGCACCAGTGGCAAAACCGCCCTTCGTCGGGGTCGTTTTGATCTGGCAGTTGAAAAAGCTTCCCACCGGCTCAGTCAGCCGCGCGGGCTATTCAAACGCGGTTATGAGACGGCTCCGCAGGTGTTAAAGGAGGCTTTTGTGCACGCCTATAACCAGCACCAGACCGCGATCCGGCGGCTGTCTTCGGCATCCGCTGCGAACCTGAATCACCCCTTTCGGTGGGAAACCGTCTTTCAGGAATATACCCAACTGCAACTCCTGACGGATAACGCCCGGCGCGGGTCCTGCGACGCCTGTACGGAGTGGTTGGCCGCTTACCCCACTTCGTACGCCGACCGGCTCCGTGAAGTGCGTGAGTTAGCCGCAGCCGACCGGTACGCCATTGCCGAAGAGGCTTTTCCGTTTCGCGAAGAAAACCGCCTGGCGGCTAAAGAAGCTTACATTAGTTACCGGAAAGCCATTGACTGGGTCGCTGATTACCGGCAGGCCCGCGCTAAATCGGAAGATGCGCTGCCCTTCGCCATTCTTCGGGTGGTTGTGGAACCGCTCAGTCCAACGAACGAAATCAGTCCCCGCGAAAACAAAGAATTGCAACGGCTTATTTTTCAGCAGCTTGAGAAGAACGCGGCACCTTCAACCTTTGTACGGCTTTATCCGCCCGGCGAACAGGCCGGTGATGGTTTTCCGATTCACCAGGCTGTTCAGGCCCAGGTGACCCATTATCTGCCTTTCAGCGAAGACTTTTCCTCCTCCTCCACCACCATTTACAGCAGTCAGTCGTATAAAGTAGGGGAGAAAAAAATCAACGACTCCACCAAAGTTGATATTATGGAGAAGGTGAGTGGAACGCTGACGACCCATCGCCGGGAAATCCGTGCCGGGCTGGACTTGAGGATGCGGGCGTTGGATACACAAACGGGGCAAGTGCTGTGGGAAGAACCGGTTTGGGAAAGTCGCTCCTGGGTGACAGTTTGGGAAACGTTCAGCGGGGATGATCGGGCGCTCAACGGCAATTCGTTGAAAAGTGCTGATCCTTTTCCACCATCCCGCTGGCAACTGTACAACAGCCTGCGCGATGAACTCGCCTACGATGTCGTCCGGAAACTAAAATCGAAGTACGCCAGGGATTAGGCGGATGCAATACCAGACCTGCTAGCGTTTCTGCCGCAGAAATTGTAAATTTGGCTACTGCCAATGAATGATCGTTATGATAGCCACGCCAACTACACCTACTTTGCCAACCCACCTGCAAACCGTCGACGAGTTTGAAGAGTGGGAGCGGACCTATCCCCACGAGGGTAATTATGAGTTTGTGCGCGGCCGGATCATACCAAAGCCCGCTATGAAACAAGAAGAAATTTTTATCACCAGTTTTTTAATTCGTCAATTTTACCAATCCAGTTTGTCGAAACAAGGTGACGAATTGTTGCCTGAGTTGGATTCATACGTCGATGGCGTCCGCAAGCGGATTCCTGATTTGACGTATGTCACTGCTGAGCAAAAGCAGGCGATTCGTCGGAAAGAACGGATCAGTACGATTTTCGCCATTGAAATTCTGTCGGATTCAGAGTCGTATGAAGACGTGCTGGACAAGTTACAGGATTATTTCGACGGTGGTGCGCAGCTGGTCTGGTATATCGCTCCGAAACGGCAGAAAATTTTTGTTTACACCTCGCCCGACGATTCAAAAACCTACAAAGGCCAGGATGTCATTTCGGCGGCTCCGGTCGTGCCGGATTTGCAGTTTGTTGTCGCGGAGATGTTTGCCTAGATTGCCGTCTGGCGGTCCTCATTCGCAAAATTTAATATTTTAAATTTTTTAAAGATAGCTGGCGGAATTCGGGGACGATGCACTATTTTTAGGGATAACGCGCCCCAAATACGCATGAAAAAACACTACCCCGCTGGCTTGCCTTCCTTTCTGATTAGTATTCTCGGTTTACTCTTCTTTCAGGGGTCGGTTTTGCAAATTCCGGTCGGGACAACCGGCCAGTCGACGGTCGATACCACCCGATGGGCCTTTCCCTGCGATCAAAAGACGATTGAACGCTACACGGCGTATCGCACCCCAAAACCGCTCGTGATCGACGGGAAATTGGACGAGGAAATCTGGGCTAAAATCCCGCGCTCGCCCCGGTTTGTCGATCTGGTTACGGCGGAGCCAACAATTCACGACACGCGGGCGGCCGTCTGCTGGGATCAGGAGAATCTCTACATCGGTTTTTGGGTGGAAGAACCGCAGATCACCGGTAAACTGACGAAGCAGAACGATCCGATTTATACCGACAACGACGTCGAGGTTTTTATCGCCGGGAAAGACACCTATTATGAGTTCGAAATCAATGCGTTAGGGACGCGCTACGAAGTGTTTTTTGTGTGGCAGGAAGCCTACGAAAAAGGCGGTTTTGGTGCCGATCCGGTCTTTGCGCTCACTAATCCGAACGTCCGGAAATTCAACGGCGTCGGCTTCAAAAAACACCCCCGCGGATTGCGGATTGGGTCCTGGGATTTCCGGTTTCCGGGCCTGCAAACGGCGGTTTCCATCGACGGTACGCTGAACGATAACCGCGACCGCGACCGCCGGTGGACCGTCGAGCTGGCGTTTCCCTGGAAAGGCATGGACTGGCTCGCGAAAGCCGATCACCGCGCGCTGCCGCCGAAAAACAACGACCAGTGGCGGATTGATTTCTCGCGCTTCAACACCTACAAGGAAGCCGCTCCGTCGACCGACCACGGCGGCTGGGCCTGGAATTCCCACCGCGTCTGGGACTCTCACGTCCCGGAATGCTTCCCGATCATTACGTTTTCGGGGAAGGCGTTGTAGGCGGTTTCAATTGGGATTATTCAGGGCTTGGGCGGTTTTCTCCGTGTAATCCGACAACTCGCTTTCTTCCACGATTTTCACGCGCGGTTGTTGATCAATCAGTTCAATGGCTTGATCATAAGACTTATAAAGACTCCGGTTTTTCGGTCGGGCCACCAGCAGGTCGAAACGGGCGTTGCGTTCATCGGCGTAGGGTTGCAACAGCGTGAATTGGCCAAAATTCAGGGTGGCTTTCTCGTGAATGGACTGCTCCAACTTCAGGTCGAAACTGACCGGTTTGACCAGATTGTAAGTACCATTTTGCCAGGCAAAAGGAAACTGATACGACAAATCCGTGCTGCCCGGTTTGACCGTTATGGACTGCTCCAACGTTTCGCGGCTAATGCGCCCCAGCAAGCGTTGGCGTAAGTTCTTTTTAAAGGAAGTAAGCAAGTACGCATCATCATGACGTCCCCGATTTGGGTCTTCTTCATCGTAAAAAGCCAGATAAAGCCGGTAAAATTCATCCGCAATCTTGCTTAAGTCAGACGTATAGACAACACCGGTTTTGACCTCACCGAATTGCAAGGCGCTGGAATCACGAATCAGGATTTCGTTGTCGATCAGTTGGCGCGGGTGTTGTTTGTAATTGGCAAAGATTTCCGGCTGTTTGTTTAGTTGATTTGCTCGGATGGATATTCCCCTAAAATAAGATCGGATTGTTTTCTCAGGAAATTTAGGATACAGCTTTCGGATGCGGCTAAGCCGCGATGGATAACGGAAAACCGCCTGACGCTGCTCCGGAAACCACAGCAATACCCCAATATTCAACACCTCACCCAGTGCCTGGGAGTGATGGTATTGGAGGACGCTATAGTGGAATACGGAGTTCACGCGATTAGGGTTTGTTTCCTACGACCGAAAAATCTTATCGTTGTGGTATTCTAAATAAAATGGAGAAGGTTTATTTATTTCTAATTCAGGAAGGATTAGTAAGCTTTTTCCGTGATATTGATAGTATTCTTTACCATTCTCAAATTCTTCTCGGATCCGTTTACTTATTTCAATTTTAAAATTGGGAGTAACTGTAATATAACCGTTGTCAAAAAGCTTGTGCATATCGGAACGTAGCAGTAACCCATTAGCTGTTTGATTAGGACCAGATTCAGCAAAGGGCTTAATATGAGCTGCTTCTAAAACCGGTAAAGTTTTCTCACCTGTAATAGCACACCTTTTATGATAGGCATCTATTACCGAAAGCCGGAAAGCACCTTGTCCTATGCGCACTTTTTGCAAAACCGCGCTTCCATATTGAGGTAATTCTTCGGCTACTGTAAACGAATCTTGACTTTTAGGAACGGTTGTTAGGTAAGTTGCTAATACTGTTTCAATCTGTTGCCAGAGCGCCCGGCCAATGCTATCGTTTGTACTATATGTCTTGCCTTGTACGATGCTTTTACTCCAATTTTCTGGAACGGTTATCCAGTCTTCTTGTTTAAAAAACACTGGGTTTGTAAGTGCTATGCAGCCGATAGTTGGATTTCGCTCCTGATTTTTGCGGTATTGTTGGATCATTGTTCTAAACTGTTCGAAACTTCCACACCCATTGCGGAGACCAAATGTATCCCAGGCAATAGAAAGTGGAAGTTGGCTTTGAGCGGCAAAAAAGCCTATGCCGCCAATAGCATTGCGCGGACTTTTTAATTTGAAAAGGAATGCACCACCAGGCTTAAGAACCCGAAAAGAAGTTTGTCCACCAGGTTGCCAAAAATTCACATCTTCTGGAGCTAGGCTACTCAGATAATTATACCAGCGCCAGTCGGTTACACCTAAATAATAATTCATACTTCAAGATAAGCAACCTAAGCAAAATATGAAGTTTGGTTTACTCAAAATTAGCTATTTAAAAACGGCAAAGCTGCGTATTCCTCAGCAATAAATATGTGAATGGCTCAATTCCTGAGAATTACATTACTAAGAATCTTCAAACAACTCCTGGATTCCTCTACCGGTATGCTTTTATCGAGCAGAAAATACAACGGTTGGCATCAAGACCATATTCACAAGCCGAAAAATGGGTAATAATTGAACTGTAACGCGCTACTCACTGCTTCTCCAAAGTCCGAACTTCTTCCCCAACCGCCCGCTTGCGAGTTTGTCGCAAACCACCCTTCCAATGTCATTTTTACCCTCCTTCGGTTACAAAACCGCCTGCTACTTTTGTCTTACCAACAACCAAAGACGTAAACAACATGCAAAAGATCACCACATTCCTGACCTTCAACGACCAGGCCGAAGAAGCCGCTCAGCTGTATACGTCGGTTTTCAAAAACTCGAAAATTACCAGCGTCAGCCGCTACGGCGAGGGAGCGCCCGTGCCCGCCGGAACTGTGATGTCCGTGACGTTCGAGCTGGATGGGCAGCCGTTTTCGGCGCTGAACGGCGGTTCGCATTTCAAGTTTTCCGAAGGCATTTCGCTGTTTGTCAATTGCGACACGCAGGAGGAAGTCGATGCCTACTGGGAAAAACTGACCGCCGATGGGGGAGAACCGGGGCGGTGTGGCTGGCTGAAAGACAAATTCGGTGTGTCCTGGCAGATTATTCCTTCCAATTTAGGGAAATTGCTGCAGGACAAAGATCCCGAAAAAGCCAAACGTAAGATGCAGGCCATGCTGAAAATGTCGAAGCTGGATATGGCAACGTTGGAACAGGCGTAGGCCGGAACGGTTTTCGCGTAAGTTCCTCAGGCAAAAAGCGGGCGAATTTTACCGCCAGAATCTTGTTCGAACACTTGGACACGGTTCTGGCGGTCATTGCTTTCTTACCGGGCAAAACCGCATCACCGGCGAACCGGCGTAGCATTTTTTCGTGAACAGGACCGATTGAAAAGGGTTCGCGTTTGATTTTGGCAAGATATTGACCTAATTTTCAAACGAAAATGAAATCAATCGCATGAACATTCCGAACCCTTTCGCCAACTCATTTACCTCAACGTACTTCCCTTTCAAAAAACACCTGGGTCTGTGGGCTTTTGTGTTCATTACCCTGTCGACGCAATCGTACGCGCAGCCAACCGCTAAACCCCAGTCCAGCTCAAAACCGGTCGTACCGGCCAACCCCGCTTATTCAACCGATAAGGCGGTTTTGGCCAAAGGGCAGCAGTTGTTCCAGCAGAACTGCACGGCCTGCCATAATTTTCTGCAAAAGGGAATTGGGCCCAATCTGGCGACGGTGACGCTGGAGGTTCCGGCGGCCTGGCTGAAAACGTTTATTCATAACGCGCCGGAAGTAATCAAGAGTGGCGACGCCCGGGCGTATGCGCTTTTTGAGGAATACAAGCAAACCATGCCGCCGTTCACCCACCTGAGCGATGGCGACGTGGAAGCCCTGATGGCCTTTATTCACTCGAAACGGAAAGTGTCGAATGTCGATATCGGCAGCGAAAAACTGGGCGCTGAGCTGAAAGACCCGATTCCGACCAAAATACCGCAGTCCGGTTTGCATCTCGAATTGCAGGAAGTGGCTAAGGCTCCGGCCAGTGCCGAGAAAGTACCGCTGGCCCGCATCAACAAAATGCAGGTACTGCCCGGGAAAAAAGACCGGCTTTTCCTGGAAGATTTGCGGGGAACGCTGTACGAAATGGAAGGCAATGCGCTGCGGGTTTTCATGGATTTCGCGAAAGAACGCCCCAATTTCATTCACACACCCGGTTTGGCAACCGGCCTTGGCAGTTACGCATTTCACCCGGATTTTCAGACGAACGGTCTGTTTTATACGACCCACACCGAAAAAGCCAATACCGCCCCCGCCGACTTCGCCTACGCCGACTCGATCAAGGTGACGCTGCAATGGGTGCTGATCGAGTGGAAGGTGAACGACCCGGCTGCGAAGGAATTTGCCGGAACGGGTCGGGAGTTGTTTCGGATCAACATGGTGAGCCCGATTCACGGCGTTCAGGAAATTACGTTTAATCCGCTGGCCAAACCCGGTACACCGGATTATGGCTTGTTATATATCGGCATCGGCGACGGTGGCGCCACCGAAAACGGTTTTTATTTCATCTGCAAGGACAAAAACCGCCCCTGGGGAAAAGTCCTGCGCATTGATCCAAAAGGAAAAAACAGCAAAAACGGTAAATACGGCATTCCGGCCAGCAACCCGTTTGCGACCAACAAGGCGTATTTGGGTGAAATTTTCTGTCAGGGATTCCGCAATCCGAACCGGATTACCTGGTCGCAGGACGGAAAAATGCTGATTTCGGACATTGGTCAGGCGCAGGCGGAGGAGCTGAATCTGGGTGTTGCCGGGGCCGATTACGGCTGGCCGGAGCGGGAAGGGACGTTTGTCATCAACCACCGGGGCCGCATGGATCGGGTGTATGCCCTGCCCGCCGACGATGCGAAATTCAAATACACGTATCCGGTGGTTCAGTACGACCACGACGAAGGCAACGCTTTTTCGGCCGGTTTTGTCTACGAAAGCAAAGCCATTCCGGCGCTGACCGGGAAGTACATCTTTGGCGATATTGTCAGCGGGCGGGTTTTCTTTGTGGAAAGTAGCCAGCTTAAACCGGGCAAACAGGCTCCGATTCAGGAGTTTACGTTGCAGGTAGCCGGAAAAACCGCCGACCTTCAGACGCTGAGTAGCAGCAAAAAAACCGACCTGCGGTTTGGCCTCGGCCTGAATCAGGATTTCTACATTTATACCAAAGCCGACGGCCGGATTTACAAGGTGACGGGAGCCGGAAAATAAACTGCATATCTTGATACCTTGATACAAAAAAGCTCCTCAAGCACTTGGGGAGCTTTTTTGTATGTCCGGTAGCGTCATTAATAGAGTTAGTTACAACGATCGGCCAATCGGAAATGGCCGCTTACTAATTCTGCTCCTTCAGTATCCTCCATCCTGCAAAAACCGGCTCTTTCTGCTCCTATTTTTTGCAAACCCTCCTGAAAACGGGCCGGATTGGCATAGATTTCGCGGGAAAATAGACTGGGCTATTCTGTGAATTCCACACGATTCGTCAGATGCAAAGGCTTTCACGAATAAGTTCAAAAGTTCCTTTTAGTACCTCTCCATGTTAACCCTGCCCGGGACGGTCTGCCACGGCCGGTCATTGGGTCTTCTCTTCCTGTATTCAGCTCACATTCGAAGGAATGTTGCTTTTGCTTGGTACACGAAAGCCGCTTGTAAGGCTTGTTCAGAATAATGCTGTGCATTTGTCAGAATTTGTCATCTGTGTAAAATTCAACTTTATGATTCGTCATTTACTTTTCTTCTTTCTGCTTTTCTGCTGTTCATCCACCCTGATTGCTCAAGTCCGTATTTTCAATGCCAGCCCCTCGGCGCAACCCGGCGAAGCCGTCAGCCTGCAGGGTAACTTCGGAGCCTCGGCCAAAGCGTTCCTGCTTTCCGGATCCGCTACTACCCCCTTAATGCTGCCCATTCTGGTCCAAAGCGCCAACCACGCGACCATTCAGATTCCGGCTAAACTCAGTCGGGAACTCTACGAAATCTGGGTGGAAGATCAGGGACAACGGAGCCCGAGCGTTTTTGTCAACCAGGCCAGGGGCATGCATTTCGACTCGCCTGAGGTTACCCCCGGTGGTTCGGTTCGCGTTTTTGGCCGTAACCTGCAGTTTCCCGGAGCAACGCCCCGTGTGCGGCTGGTCGATCAGAGATCGGGAGTTACGCACGAAGCCGTCGTTGAGTCAGCCAAAAGTGATGCCTACCAACTCAATTTGAAACTGCCGGCTACGCTGCAGCCGGGCCGCGTCTACAGCGTTCGGCTGACCAACGGATTAGCCGGAGCGACCAACCTGACCACGATGGAACTGACACTTACTACCGTTACGCCGGGTGTCGATTACTTTCAACTGGGCGTGGGCTGGGCGGCCAAACTCGATTTTTATACCAATGTATATAACGTCAAAACCGATCCCCGCCTGAAACTGAAAGCCGTCGGAAACGGCCAGGCCAACGACCAGCCTGCCATTCAGCAAGCCATTGAGCAGGCTGCGGCCGATGGGGGCGGTATTGTTTACCTGCCCGCCGGGACGTACAAACTGCTGCTTTATCCGTATTTTGAATACCTCCGAATGCGGAATCGGGTAGTCGTTCAGGGAGCGGGGAAAGATCAGACGATCATCAAATTTGGTTACGAACCGGGCGTAGCGCATTTGGGGCTGGACTGGCCATCGGTGCGGCAGGCTGGGCTGGCCGATTTATCCCTGCTGAATGTGGACGAAACCGGTAGCCCTTTGCTCAACAGCAGCCGGGGGCAGGGCACGGAGATTTTTCTGCAGCGGGTGCGGTTCGACCTCAACCGCAGCGACTGGCTGTGGCTGGCCAACAGCAACAAGCTTGTCATTGCGAATACCGACCTTAATCAAGGCGTCGATAGCCAGTTCCGGTACAGGGGACCTTTGCAACTGGCCGATTGCAGCAACTTTGTATTGCGAAATAATACCTTCACGTATGCGGTCGATGGCCTGAATCTGGATAAGACGCACGAAGGGGTTTTTGAAAATAACCGGGTGTATCGCGACGGTTCGGCCCGCTACCCGACCAATACCATCCACCACGTGCTGATTCTCAACTTTACGCAGAATCTGGCCATTCTCAACAACGAATTCAAGGTTATTAACGGCCCGGCCCAGAACAGCAACGACGGCGAAACCATCATCAGCGAGGGCGGAGCGGGTGATCGCATCGACGAAGAAACCGGAACCGTCACCGGAGCCTCGGCTACCACGCTGGAAGACCAGAACAAAAACTGGGGCAAGTTTCAGCGGCTGCCGGTGGTAGCCATCGTCAGCGGGAAGGGCATGGGGCAGTGGCGCAGCATCACCCGCCGGACTGGCAAGACGCTGGAACTGGACCGGGCCTGGGATGTGATTCCGGGCGTGGGGAGTCGTTATGCGATTTTCAACTGGGGTTCGCGCAACTGGCTGGTGTCGGGCAACCGGCTGGAGGGAAATCGCCGGGGTATCACGTTTTACCACAATGCCACCACGGATGTAGCGGTGGTCAACAATACGCTGATCAACAGCGGTTCGATCGATTTGACGCCGATTCAACAGCAATACAATGGCCGTCAGCAGTTTATCCCAATGTACAACAACCAAATCACTGGCAATTCGGTGTCGAATACGGACGGGAGCAACGGCGTTTTCATTGGCGTACATTCCGTTCAGCACATCGATACAAAAACGTTTGGGACCTCGGTGGTGGGGCTGGAAGTGCGGGGCAACACGGTCCGGGCCGGAACTCCGAACGTGCCCGCGGTGGTGGATGCGGTTTTTCCGGAAGGGTTTTTGAATTACCTGGAATACCATCAGATGAGCTATTACGTAGACGAGCAGATCCCGGCAATTTTGGGAAGTGTTTTCGAGAACAACACGGCAATCAACTGCGATCACGGCCTGTATCTGAACAGCGGCAGTTACAACACCCTCGTTTGCAATCTGAGCCTGACCAATTCGGGAAATGTCGACGACAAATCCCTGGATCGGCTGAGCCACAATTCAATGGCAACGGCCTCCTGTACTGCGGCCAGCAAACCCCCGGTTTCGAACAAACCGCCAACCCCGCCGGCAATCGGCCCGCTGACGGCCCAGGTGGGTGTGCCGTTTTCGACCACGCTGGCACCGTTTACCGATCCGGAGGGCGGCACGCTGACGTATGGGTTGAGCAGTTTGCCGGACGGACTCAGTTTCAATGCGACTAATCGGATCATCAGCGGAAAACCCACCAAATCAGGCACTGTGGTGTTGACTTATTCGGCTACCGACGGGCAGGGATCGAGCAGTAGCTTAACGGTTAACCTGACGGTAAATCCGGCAGCCGCGCCAATTACCGCTGCTGGTCCGGTAGCGGCTCCGGCAACAAGCACGGAAGCGTCACCTGCGGTAACGGGGAATTTCGAAGGGTTTCTGGATAAGCTGGATTGCGGAGGTATTCGGGGCTGGGTCTGGGATCGGGACAAACCGAATACCGCATTTACGGTTGAGTTTTATCTCGAAACCGGTTCGCCTGTCACCACTACGATACTGGGCCGCACGGCAGCCAACATCTACCGATCCGATCTGAAAGACGCGGGCAAGGGAAATGGCATTCATGCGTACAATTTTACCCCTCCCGCGGGTTTGAAAAACGGGACGATGGTAAAAGCCCGGGTGTTGGGAAGTACTTATCAACTGAAAGGGTCCCCAAAAGCCTACCAATGTACGGGTGCCCGCCTGTCGGCCGAAGATAACGCTGATTTGAAAGTAATCGTGTTGGGAAACCCGGTTGTGAACGATGCCGTCGAAGTAGAAGTCCGGGGAGTAGAAGGTGAGACGCTGCGGTTGCAGCTAACGGATGTACAGGGCCGGATGATTACCGATCAGTATGTGGCGCAGGCGGCATTCATTGAACGGCAACGCTTACACCTCCGAAACCAGCCGACGGGATTGCTCTGGCTTCGGGTCAGTACACCAACACAGTTTAAAACCGTACGGGTCCTGAAAACGGAATAAATTGGCTAAAATATCACTTACCGTAATCCCGCAGCCAAATTACCATTAACGTATACGTATTATTACATACTTACCAAACGGGTGGTACACC
This sequence comes from Larkinella terrae, assembly GCF_009668025.1. Classification (GTDB taxonomy): domain Bacteria; phylum Bacteroidota; class Bacteroidia; order Cytophagales; family Spirosomataceae; genus Larkinella; species Larkinella terrae. The sequence continues at coordinate 315,774 of NZ_WJXZ01000002.1, forward strand.
GTCTTTCCAGTGTGATGCATCAATCGGAGATCACAAACCGGTACGCCGGATCTCATTTGCGATGAGAGAAAAACCGCCATCCAGATACCTGCCTTCATTTATCAAGCGGTAGCATTGCCCGGACGACACCGCAAGCAAACCCCCATTTGGCGGGGTTTGCTCTGGTATTCTGTGCCGTACAATTTGAAAAATTACCCATAGATGTTACTGATTCTCTCTTTATGGTGATATAAAAATCGCTGGTTTAAAGGTAATGATTCTTTGAAAGCGCTCAATTTCCAATCCGCATTTAACAACCATATAATAAAATAAGCAGAATGGGCCTGTAAATTCAGACGGCTTTTTTTGTCTGTTAAATACAGGAATTGGAGTAAAGATAATTGAAAAAATTATATTTGTACAAGCAATAATAACTATTCTTTATTGTGCAAAAACACAGAGGGGTTAGCATATTTTGTAGAAAATTTATACAAGTAAAAATTTGAGTAGTAGATAGCTTTTTATCACTTAGCGAATGGTAACAGACGAAGTCACTGAATGCTTCAGATATCAGTAAACTATCTGTCTGATAAAAGAGATAAAGCAACTACTTACTAGATTAGCAGAATTAAATTCTATTTTTATTCACTTCATAAGTATTATTTTTGTAAAGCATTTGTCCCTGATAAGTTCGCTTATATCAGTTAGAAAGTTTAACTGATGGTGAATGAAACACTTTTAACCGATTTTGGGGTTTTGGTTACTTAAATTGTTTTCATTTTTCTTGATAAGTAAAAATACTTATATATTTATTTTCATGTGAAGTCTTTTTACTCAATAATGAACTGAATACGTAAGTCTGGCATTCAAAGTCAGATTATTTCCAGAATTAGTATCATTAATTTATTAAGTGGACTTTATGATTTTTCGCATACTGAGTACACAGGCCGGATACTGGTTTATTGGTTTATGTGGTTGCCTGACAAGTTGCATTTCGAGTAAGGAGTTAGTACTGTATCAGAAAAATAAGAATACAAAAGACACCGTTGCGATGTCGAACCGGTATATACCGACTATTAAGGTTGGAGATGTGCTGTCTGTCCAGGTGAGTAGTTTGAGTCTGGAAGCAACGGCGCTCTTTAATCCCTATTCGTCGATTACAGCCATGTCCGGGATGAATAATATACAGAGTACGCCAACGACGCCAATGCCGTCTCAACTGGGTTATCTGGTAAGCGAGGAGGGGCAGATCGAACTGCCGCTGATTGGCAAAGTGACCGTACAGAACCTGACGAATGCCCAGGCCGCCCGGCAAATCCGGCAAAAGCTCCTCGCTTATCTGAAAGAGCCGACCGTAAACGTCCGCAATCTTAATTTTCAGATTTCCGTCACGGGTGAAGTGGCCCGACCGTCGCTGTTTTCCATTCCGACGGAATCCATCACATTGCCCGCAGCGTTGGGTCTGGCGGGCGACATTACCATTTACGGGAAGCGTACCAACGTACTGGTGATTCGGGAGGAAAATGGGCAGCGGACGTTCAATCATATCGATTTGACCAAACGGGACCTTTTTCAGTCGCCGTATTATTATTTGCATCCCAACGATATCGTGTATGTCGAACCCGGCAAGGCCCGTATCGCCAATGCCGACCGGAATTACCAGTTAATACCCATTATTCTGAGTGCGCTTTCCATTGTTGCCATTGTTGTAACTCGTTAATGCTATGGTAAATAACTCATATACGCCCTATCAGGCTTATGAAGTAGAGTCACAGCCGAACCTGCGGGCTACGCTCCAGCGTTATCTGCGATTCTGGCCGTGGTTTTTGCTTTCGATCGTTCTGGCGCTTGGTGCAGCTTATGCTTACCTGCTGTATCAACCACCGGTTTATCGAGTTCATGCCAGCCTGTTGATCAAAGATGAGAAGAAAGGCGGGCTGTCGGCAGAGAGCCTCATGAAAGAACTCTATCTCTTCAACAAAAATGTAAGCATCGACGATCAGATTGAGATCCTGAAGTCCTACACTTTGATGGACCGGGTGGTGAAAAGCCTGGGGCTCGATATTCAATACCACACGCCTACGCCGACGTACGCCCGCGAAGTGTACGCCGAATCGCCCATTCGGCTGACCGTTGAAAAGGCAAATCCGCAACTGTTGTCTGCTGAATTGAAGTTCACGTTTGTCGATAACAAAACGTTTTTGCTGAACGGTTTTTCGTACCCATTCAATCAGAGCATCAAAACGCCGTACGGTTTACTGCGGGTTTTTGCGCTTAAACCGATCACTGCCAGTACCTTACCCATTACGGTTTCGGTTTTGACTCATTCGAGAGCGGTCAATAGCTACCTGGATAAACTGAGCGTCGAACCGGCCGCCAAGGAATCCAACGTGCTGGAACTGAGCCTGGAAGAAACCGTGCCGGATAAAGGCGAGGCTGTTTTGAATCAACTGGTCAACGCTTACAGCAAGGAAGCCATCTTCGACAAAAACAAGGATGCGAGCAATATGCTCAACTTCATTGAAGAACGGTTGGCACTCATTGCCGGTGAGCTGTCGAAAGTGGAGCAGGAAGTGGAATCCTACAAATCGACGCAGGGCATTACCGACCTGAGTGTGCAGGCACAGACGTTCCTGATGACGGTGAAAGAAAATGATGCCCAGTTGAACGAGGTTAACATGCGCCTGAGCGGCCTGGCGGATATTGAAAAATACGTTGCCAAACAGACGGGTGACAAAAGCGTGGCCCCCGCCACCATCGGTTTGAACGATCCGACCCTGAACGGTTTACTGACCAAAGTGTCGGAACTGGAACTGAAGCGCGATGAGCTGTCTCGGGTGATGGCGAGCAACAGCCCGATGCTGCAGTCGATCGACAGCCAGATTAAAACCATAAAGGGCAGCATCAACGAAAACATCCAGACGATGCGGCAGCAGCTGACCAGCAGCCGGAACCATTTACTGGCGAATAACCAGCGGCTGGAAGGGATGATCCGGACCGTGCCCGGTAAAGAACGGACGCTGCTCAACATCACCCGGCAACAGGTGATCAAAAACGGTTTATACACCTACCTGCTTCAAAAAAGGGAAGAAACCGCCCTGTCGGCCGCTTCTACGGTTTCCGATAGCCGAATTGTCGATGCGGCCCGGACGGATGAACGCCCGGTTGCGCCGGTCAAAACCACTATCTTCCTGATTTTTGGCTGTATCGGGTTATTAATACCGATTGCTTTTTTTGAGATAAAAGATGCGCTCAACGACCGGGTGATGCGACGTTCCGACGTGGAAGAGTTCACGCAGGTTCCGATTCTGGGCGAAATTGTAAAGGGAAATAAGATCATCACCGACAACCTGGTTTTTAAACCGCAGATGCGCTCGGTTATTGGGGAGCAGATTCGGGCTTTGCGGACCAATCTGCACTTTCTGAAAACGGAACAGGAGAAAAACCAGGTACTGCTGTTTACGTCCTGCATCAGCGGTGAAGGCAAATCGTTCATCTCGCTTAATCTGGGAGCCAGCCTGGCGATGGTCGACCACACGACGGTTATTCTGGAAATGGATTTGCGGAAACCCCAGTTGCACAAGAATCTGCACATGGAAAACCAGGTGGGTCTTAGTGACTACCTGATAGGGAAAGCGACGATTGATGAATTGTTGCAGCCGATCATGGGCTACACGAATTATTTCATCATTACCGCCGGCCCGATCCTGCCAAACCCGGCCGAATTGCTGAGCTCGCCCCGCTTGGGTCAGCTTTTCCAGGAATTGAAGCAGCGCTTTGATTATATTCTGGTGGATTCGCCACCCATTGGTCTGGTCACCGACTCGCAATTGATCGCTCCCTTTGCCGATGTGACGCTATTTATGGTGCGCCATGATCATACGCCCAAAAACCACCTCAAAATGGTCGATGCCTTATACAAAGAGCAACGGTTTCAGAACCTGAGTATCATTCTGAATGCGATTGGTGAAGGCGAGTCGCATTATTACAATAATAGTTATGGTGAATATTATGGAGGCTCTGATCCCAAACGACAGGTAGGGAAAGGAAAGCCGAGGAGCGCTTGATTGTACTTTGCCCTAGTAATGAGCACTTGTTAACCATCTCGAATTCTCTGTCCTAACCTGATAATTTGAATAAGTAAAATGTATGCTAAGCCTTAACTCACAATACAAAAGTCTCTATATATATGCGGAAGAGCGGAATCAGCGCAGCGATTTTGCCTACAAGTATTTGGGGAAGCGCGTATTTGATATCTGTCTAAGCTTTCTGGTTACAATCAGCATTCTGGTCTGGCTGATTCCGTTGATTGGCATCCTCATCAAATTGGGGTCGCCGGGCCCGGTTTTTTTCATTCAGAAACGGACGGGGTACCGGGGTCGTACGTTCAATTGCCTGAAGTTCAGAACGATGTCCCATGATCCGCAGGCCACTTTCAAACAGGCACGAAGAAACGACGAGCGGGTAACCTCAATCGGGCGGTTTTTGCGGAAAACCAATCTGGACGAAATGCCGCAATTCATCAATGTCCTCATCGGCGATATGAGCATTGTTGGTCCCCGGCCTCACGCCATTCAGCATAGTGCCCAATACTGGAATACCATGCCGGAATACCGGAAACGCTATCGGGTGAAGCCGGGTATAACGGGTCTGGCGCAGATCAATGGTTGCCGGGGTGAAATCGACCATTTAATGAAAATGCGTCACCGGGTAAAATACGACCGCTTTTATAATCGGAAAAAGTCAATCCTTTTCGATTGCTGGATTTGTTGGATGACGCTGAAATCGATGGTTGGCGAAAACGATCACGTTTGGTGAGAATAAACCTTTTAAAGCGATGGCCTGGTACGTTTTGTATACAAAATCCCGAACCGAAAAAGCGGTGGCAGACAGACTGCGCGAACGCGGTATCGAGGTATACTGCCCATTAATTAAAACCAAACGAAAATGGTCTGACCGGGTGAAGCTGGTGGAAGAACCGCTTTTTCGTTCCTATTGCTTCGTCAACCTGGAAGAACAGCAGCGATCAAGGGTTTTTGCTGTGTCCGGTATCGTTCGCTACCTATTTTGGATGAACAAACCCGCCGTTGTCCGGGACTCAGAAATTGAGACCATTCGGCTCATGCTTAACGAAACGGATAACAGGCATATCACAGTTGAAAACTTCACCTCAGCCGATCGGATAAAAATAAAATCAGGATTTTTTTCTGACAGTGAAGGCCATGTAATTAACCAGCAGGGAAAAACGCTGGCTGTCTTTATTGATTCCCTGCAAATGGTTGTAAAAGTAGATTTGTCGAAGACGATTGTTGCGGCTTAATAATCCCGTTTAAACGCGTATATTTTCTAATTTTTCTTTTCATATAAAATTAATTAGGTTCTAAATGGGACTGAAAGGGCGAAGCCGTAAATAAATCTAAATTAAAAATAGAAAATTGGCATACATACAATCCTAATATATAAATTATAGGCAATATCCGTGCCATAAAGAGGGAAAAAGTGCACAATTTATGAAAAAGGTAAAAATTGGTATAGTCGTTTTTTTTAGCCTCGTAATTGGTATCGAATTAATTGGGCGGTTTTACGGATTAACTACTTATCCCCTTTATGATTCCAGTGAAAAATATGAATATTTATTAAAACCGAATCAACACGTATCTATTTACCGGAACCGGTTTGTAACGAATGAATTTTCAATGCGGAGCGAACCTATCAGTGTCAAAGATACCATTGTTGTTCTGCTGCTAGGTGATTCAGTTATTAATGGGGGAAATTCAATCGATCAGGATAGTTTGGTATCAACATTATTGGAAAAAAAGCTATTAGCTAACTGCGGAAAAAAAATTAGAGTGCTCAATATAAGTGACAAGACCTGGTCACCCGATAATGTAGTCGCTTATTTGAAAAAATTCGGTTATTTCAATGCCGATATGATGCTCCTGGTTGCGAATAGTGGTGATGCTTATGATCCCATGACGTTTAAACCGATAGTGGGGATAGCTCCAACCCATCCCGCCGAAAACCAAATTTTTGCCTGGCAGAACTTGCTTGCAAAAGCCTGGCCCATTATCGAAAAATCAATCCTTGTCAAACCAGTTGTTGAAAAAAATACAGTTGAAAAGAAAGAGCAGTTTGTGAAAGGATTTAGCGGGTTAGATAGCCTTTCGAAAGAATTAAAAATTCCTTTATGTATTTATTTGCATCGTTCTCAACCCGAATTAGTAAGCAATAGATTGGAAGATGGCGGTAAGGCAATTATTGATTTTTGTAGACGAAACCATATTCCAATAACTGTTAATCAATTGGAAACTGACGAATTCATTGACGAAATTCATTTGAATAGCAAAGGCCAGAAATCATTGGCTACTGACTTGTTTCCTATCATCCGGAGAAATCTGAAGTTATAGTGTGAAGCACGAATTACGATTAATTGCGATCAGAACCGGCGATCACAGTAAAAGCCATTTTGAGTAGCGTTTTAAATATGTCAACTGCTAAAAGACTAATATCGGGTACAGCAGCTTCCTGGGCAGCAATCGGCGTTACAATGGTTACGCAGGTAGCTCTGGTACCAATTTTCTTAAGTTATTGGGATATAAAAACGTATGGTATTTGGATTGCAATTCAAGCCCTGTTAAATGTGCTTAGTACAATGGATCGGGGCTTCAATGACTTTTTAGAATATGAATTTCTAAAACTCGGGATACCAAAGAAAAAGCAAATAGGTCTTGCGTTGTGGTCGGGTGTATTTGTCATAGTTATCATCAGTATCGTTGAGACGATACTGGTTTATTACCTGAGCTTTTACCTCAATGTCGAGGTTCTTTTAGAAGAAAGCAAAGTCAAAGATCCCGGTTTTTTATACGAAATTCGCTGGTCGTTAATGATCCAATGGATCATCTGGTCAATAGCAAATATTGTTGGTTTATTTGGCCGGTCGTTAAGTGCCTTTGGTTATTTTCCGAGAATGGGCTGGTGGGGAGTCCTGGTTTCTGTTTCAAATTCCACCGTTTCAGTTATTGTGGTTATTTGCGGAGGAAGTATTTTATCCGCTAATATTGGTATTGGTATCTCATCGGTTGTGATTCTACTTCTTCAATACATAGATATTTCCAAGCTATTGAATAAAGTAGGTATTCCATCTACGCGTTATTCTTTACGGTTAGGTTTTAAATATTACTTTACATCGTTTGGTTTATCTGCCAGATATTTTTTAGAGAACTTCCGCCAGCAGGGTATTCGCCTGATTATCTTACCTTTTTCAGGAGTTAAAGGCTTAACGACCTTCTCCACTATCCGGACCGTTGCGAACGTATCTCAACAAGGTTTGTTAACAATCACACACCCCTTATTACCGGAATTAATGCGGTTTTTAGGTGAGAAAGATCAGGATAAAATGGAAGCCTCTTTTGGTACGGTTTGGTTAGTCCTGTTATTTATTCTGGCGCCAGGTGTTGTCATCTTGCAGGTCGTTGCGCCTTCCTTATTTTTGATCTGGACAAAAGGGCAGATAGAATTCATTCCGCCTTTGTTTGCTGCCTTATCCATTGGAGTCCTGTTTTTTGCTTTGGCGCAGCCAGCAATGGCTGTAATAGTGGGAAATAATCATTTAAAACAGCAGATTATTTTATCAGTCTTGTCTGCACTAATAGTTGTCGCCACCATGTTTCTGCTAATTCCGCAAATGGGCGTTCTGGGAGCCGGTATTGCCCTCTTGGTTGCGGAAATTGCTGCTGCTATCGGGTTCATCAGATTTGCCAGCAGATGGCTTCCGACCAGCGGACTTAAATGGCCGGTCAAAGTATTCAGTATTGCTTTATTGTCCGTCCTGATAGCGGCAGTTGGTATAATGATAATGATATATTACACGCCGTTGAAATGGCAGGCTTTCGCAATAACGATTTTAGCTCTTTACTGGAACGCAATTCGATATTATAAAAATATGCCTTTTTTAGCTACGCAACAGATTAATTCATTATTTAGAAAACTTTCATTATCAACCAAAACCGTTTAATTATTATCAGTAGATCGATAATGATTAGTTACAAGAACGATTAATAATGTGTATAAGTAATGTTTATCCATTAATTATTTGAAATAAGAGTTTCTGAGTATGATTAGGAGTGGATCAAATACAGCGTTTTTATCTTTGTTTAAACTTTGGATTTGGAAGGTTGTTCTGGTAGCCGCAATCATTCAAGGTTTATTCTTTTTTTCTCCGGAGAATATTTTTGCGATTACCTGCGTAATTTCTGCCTGGTGGTTAGTTGATAAGCTAATCTTAAATAAAGAGACTTTAGCGCGATATACTTTTTCAACCGTAATTATATTAGGGTATTCGCTAACTCAATATTGCCTGCCGTTGATATTTACATTGTTAGAAGGAAAACCATTGGTCTATAACCTGAAATTTCCTTATAGCGTCTTCATTCACTCTTTACTTGCTCTGGCTGTATTTTTATCCATGCATCATTTGTATAAAATCTGGCGGGAAGGGCTCGGCAGCAAGTTGTACAATAAGATGAGTTGGATTCTAAGGAAGAATTATTTTTTTACTCCTCCAAGCGACTTTCAGCTTTGGATGATCGGTTTTATAGGGCTTGCCGGGATGATAATTACCTTTATCAGTGTGAACCATTATGATGGTACCGCGCTCGAAAGAGGAGCCGGTGCTAAATTTTTGCATGGTTTAGTGCCGTACGCTTACGCTCCCTTTTTTATATTATTAAAGCCGCTGCTTCAACCAAATCGACCTCAGTTCTTGAAGAAGCCATTCTTTAAAGTATTAGTCTTTGCTGTGGTTCTATTGTTTGTGGGTATGGGAGGAAATAGCAGAGGCTTATTTATGACAGGTATTACGGCTGTCGGTATTTCCTATTTAATTGGCTTGCTATTGGGGAAATTCGATTATAAAATTTTTAATTTAAAAAATTTTGCTTTAGCCCTGGTTGGAGTTTGGATAATTACCGGTCCACTCGCCAAACTGGGGACTGCGATGGTAATAGTTCGGGCGCAACGGAGCAATGTTTCCAGTGAAGAATTAATCATGAAGACGTTGCAGACTTATCAGGATGACAAGGCAATTCAGCGTTATAAATCAATTAATTTTATTGATAAATACGATTGGGACGAAACCTATTTTGATAATATATTCTTAGCCAGATTTTGTAATCTGAAATACAATGATGCAAGCCTTGAGCTGGCTTATAAAATAAGAAATACGGACAAAGAAATGTTTAACTATTCCGTTGATAAATTCTGGTCAACTCTGCCTGCTCCAATTATATCTTTTTTTCGTATAAAGATTGATAAACTTACTCTGAATACTTTCTCTTATGGCGACTATCTGTATTACCGGGCGGGTGGTCAATACATCCCAGGCGCATTTCGAACCGGTCATTTTGCCGGTACCGGTTTAGCTACGTTTGGCTGGTGGTATCTACTATTGATGGGGGTAGGTGTCTTACCGCTGTTTTTTCTGGTCGATTTGTTTGTAGTTAATTTTAGAGAGAACGGTTATAACTCGACTTATTTAAGTCTCGCTGGCCTGATTGAAATAACATTTTTCTTTACCCTTTTTTCAGTTTCTAACTTTTCAGAGAGTGTCGTCAATATCTATAGTTTTTTTGCAAGAGGGTGGTTCCAAATGCTATTGTTGTATTGGCTCCTGCTTTTTGTTACACGAAAATTGGGCTTTTTAAAACGGTTTGTATGAGAATCCTCTATATCGGCGATGGTAATCCCTTTAGTACCTCCTTCCATCGACTTTCTGCGCTGAGAAGATTGGGATATACAGTGGATGTTCGCAACCCTTATGAAGCTTTTAAAACTTCATTAGAGCATTTTATTTTTGGGAAAATTCATTACCGAACCGGGTTTCGCTTTTTACAGAATAAAGTGAATAGCTGGCTATCGGAGATTTTAGCTGGTGGTGAAAATTTTGATATTATCTGGGTTGATAGTGGAGAACTCTTCGGAAAGAAATGTCTGCAAAATCTGAAAACTGTTGGTATTCCAGTTATTCTTTATAACGTTGATGATCCCACCGGTAAACGGGATGGAAATAGGTTTAAATCGTTGCTGGAAGCATTACCCCTATACGATTTAGTCGTAGTGGTTCGCCAGGAAAGTGAAAGAGAATGTATTAAACTGGGAGCTGCCCGGGTATTATGGGTCTATCGAAGTTACGATGAGGAAGCCCACAGGCCTTACCGAAATGTGGAAGAAATACCGGCGCAATTTCGGTCAGACGTGGCGTTTATTGGCACCTGGATCCGATATGAAAAAAGAGATGAGTTCCTGTTAAAGCTCATTGAATTAGGGGTACCCGTTAGTATTTGGGGAACTCGCTGGCAGAACTCACCTAACTGGCATAAGCTAAAACCGCATCATCGGGGAGATGGGTTAGGAGGCAGAGACTACGTTGCTGCCATTCAGGGAGCGAAGGTTTGTATCGGTATGCTTTCAAAGGGCAATCGTGATTTGCACACTCAGCGTTCTCTTGAGGTGCCATTCGCGGGCGGTTTGTTTTGCGCCGAACGTACTTCCGAGCATGAGGAAATGTATCGGGAAGGTGTGGAAGCAGTTTTTTGGTCGGATGCAGTTGAATGTGCCAGGGTATGTAAAGAATTGCTTGCTAATGATTCGTTGCGTGAAAATATTCGCTTAGCCGGAATGGAGCGGGTGAGATCACTCAAAGTCGGAAATGAAGATGCGTGCCGGACGATATTGGAAACCGTGTTTCAAACTACCTGAAGTTCATTCCTGTAAAAGACAATACAGATAAATCTAAATTACCTGCTTCTCTATTAATCTTCAATCGAATTAATTATTCTATAGTAAATGTTTACTTGTTGCTATTTTATTTTTAGTTAATGGACATAGTTATATTTACTCACCCTGATTTCTTTAATTCGCAGAGCATGCCGCGCTTCGCTAAAATGCTGTCTGAGGGTATGAAAGAGCTAGGGCATAAAGTTGAAATATGGTCTCCCAAACCTAAATTTTATAGACTCGGGCTCCCTGATTTTTATAAAAAGTGGTTGGGTTATTTAGATCAGTATATTCTGTTTCCCTATGAAATTCGAAGCCGTATAAAAACCAAACCTGCCGATACACTTTATGTTTTTGCAGATAATGCCCTTGGACCCTGGGTTCCGTTAGTTGCCGACCGACCCCATATTATTCATTGCCATGATTTTTTGGCTCAGCGGTCGGCACTGGATGAGATTCCGGAAAATCCAACCAGTTGGACTGGAAAAAAATACCAGCTATATATTCGCGAAGGCTATCGTCAGGGTAAAAATTTTATATCTGTTTCGCATAAGACAAAAAGCGATCTATTTTCCTTTTTAAAATCGACTCCTCCCATTTCGGAAGTAGTGTATAATGGGCTTAACCCTATTTATAAGCCGGGTGATATACGTGAATCCAGAATTTTATTAAGTAGTAATTTCAGGCTTAACTTAATGCAGGGTTATTTACTGCATATAGGAGGTAATCAATGGTATAAGAATAGAGTAGGAGTTATAGAAATATATAATGCCTGGAGAAAAAAATATACCCATTCACTTCCACTGCTATTGGTTGGTCAGAAACCGTCGCGTGAGTTATTGCAATTAGTGGAATCATCTGTTTTTAAAGAAGATATTCATTTTATTTCCGGCGTTGACGATCAACAGGTTGTTCATGCTTATCGGGGTGCGTCCGTTTTTTTATTTCCATCATTAGCAGAGGGCTTTGGCTGGCCGATTGCAGAGGCAATGGCTTGTGGCTGCCGGGTTCTCACTACGAATGAAGCTCCCATGACGGAAGTTGCCGGGAATGCCGCCGAATTGATTCCATGTAAACCGCGAAATAACGAAGCCATTCAACAGTGGGCAGCAGATGCAGCTAACGCAGTTGAGAAAATAATAACTGAAACTTTCGAGCAACATCTTTCTTTTGTAAACGAAGGATTTGAAAATAGTAAGAAATATAATGCCGAAGCGGCAACCGCCCGTATTGAACACATATATAAAGCTGTACTTGATACCTATTCAAGACCGACAGAATGAAAGCTTGAGTTAATTAGTAGCAAAATTGTATATATAGTATTCATGTAAATAGTTGTCATTCTAGCGACTTATTGATCGATTTTCATGCGTTTACTTCACGTTATATCTGAGTTAGATCCAAAGATTGGTGGGACAAGCCAGGCTGTGCGCACTATTATAGAGGGTCTTTCTCAACTCGACGTTATAAATGAAGTAGTGAGTCTGGATGACCCAAATGCTCCGTTTTTAGGTGATATTACTTTCGTTATTCATGCAACGGGGCCCGGCAAGACACCCTGGAAAATTGCTCCAAAGTTTATTCCGTGGTTGGCTGAAAATTTGCATACCTATGATGTCGTAATTGTCCACGGTTTATGGCATTATCATACTTATGCTATTTATAAAGTATGGTCTTACTTAAAGGTCAATAAACCTGCGCTTTATTTAATGCCTCACGGTATGCTTGATCCCTGGTTTCAACGGGCCGCAGGTCGTAAACTAAAAGCAATTAGAAACTGGTTATTCTGGAAATTTACGGAACAAAACATTATTAATAGGGGAGATGGTTTATTATTTACCTGCGAAACAGAGAAAATTGTATCCAGAGAATCATTCAGCCCGTACGCCCCAAAAGCGGAAAAAGTAGTTGGACTTGGTGTAGAGTCCCCTCCGAATTTTGCAGTGAGGATGGAAGAAGAATTTCGCAGGAAGTGCAATGGATTGACCGGCGAATTCCTATTGTTTCTCGGTCGTATCAACATAAAAAAAGGTGTCGATTTGTTAATCAAAGCGTATCTGGATTTAAAAACAAAAGGAGTGCAATTACCAAGATTAGTCATTGCCGGACCGGGATTAGACAGCCCCTTTGGGCAATCTGTCCTGAAGCTTGCATCTATTGATAAAGACATTGTATTTCCCGGAATGTTAAGTGGCGATGCTAAATGGGGCGCTTTTTATAAATGTGACGCTTTTATCTTACCAAGTCATCAGGAAAATTTTGGCATTGCTGTAGTTGAAGCGCTAGCTTGTTCCAAACCCGTTCTTATTTCTGATCAGGTAAATATCTGGCGGGAGATTAACACCGAAAAAGCCGGTATCGTTGAAAACGATACCGAATCTGGTGTCAATAAAATGCTGAAGCAATGGATGAATATGTCAGCGGAACAGAAAAAGCAAATGGGGTTAAATGCGAATACTGCTTTTCATACTCATTTTACAATATCGCGCGCATCCGGGAAAATGATCAACGCGATAAGCCAGGCAATACCTACCTCTAATTAGGCTTTAGTATGCGAATTGCGATTATACAAGGTGCTTTTTTACCAGTTCCGGCTATAATGGGCGGAGCTGTTGAAAAAATGTGGTTTTCGTTGGGAAAAGAGTTTGCGCAGCAGGGACATGAAGTTATGCATTTATCACGTAAAGCTGAAGGATTACCCCAATCTGAAATCATCGATGGCGTCCATCATGTGCGGGTAACCGGATTCGATGCACCAAAATCGGGCATTCTCCTTAAATTTCGCGATCTCATTTATACGTTAAATGTTCGTAAAGTTCTGCCAACAGACTTTGATATAATTATTAGTAATACCTTTTGGGCTCCCGTCTTATTGCAGAAGAAAAATAGAGATGTATGCGTGGTAGATGTGGAAAGAATGCCAAAAGGACAAATGCGATTATACCACAAATGCGCAAAAATACGAACACCAAGTGCATTCGTTGCAGAGGCAGTTCGGAAGGAGTTGCCTGGAGCTGTACATAATAAGATAGTAACCATTCCCAGTCCCCTTCCTTTCAACCCACGGTTGAAAATTAATAGCGCTCTTAAAAAACCGGTTATCCTTTACGTCGGGCGAATCCATCCCGAAAAAGGGTTGGATTTATTAATAAATGCTTTTAAACAAACTTCTCAAAAATACCGGTTACAATTAGTTGGTCCTTGGGAAATATCGGCTGGGGGAGGAGGCAAAGAGTACCTGGATTCATTGCGGCAATTAGCTGGAGATGCGGCTGTTGATTTTGTCGGACCTGTATTTAATATTGAAGTTTTAAACGGTTTTTATATTGATGCACCAATTTTTATTTACCCATCTATAGCCGAAAACGGAGAAACATTCGGTTTGGCTCCGCTGGAAGCAATGGCTTGGGGATGTGTACCCATTGTGTCAAATCTGGCTTGTTTTCAGGATTTTATTTTTCAAGATGAAAACGGATTGATTTTTGACCATCGGGCGCAAAATGCAGTGGAACAGCTTGCCGGACAGATTAGACGCGTTCAGGAAGATGATGAGTTAAGGGAAAAATTAAGTAGGAATGGATTGAATGTTCGATATACTCATTCCATTCAACACGTTGCAAGCCTATTTCTGCGAGAATTTAATCGTATCGTTCGAAAACCGATTCAATCTAATGGTAACCAGCCAGCATATTCATAACCAGACAGATCCCTATGCAAGCCCGTGGACGATAAGCCACCGGATCAAATTGTTTATCTGGGAGTATTGCTGGATGCTATTTTGCTTATGGACGCCTAAACCGGCAAATCGGTGGAGGTTATACTGGCTAAAATTATTTGGTGCTAAAATTTATGGAATACCATTTGTTCACCAACGCGCTCGTATTCAGATTCCGTGGAATTTAATTTTACATAACCGGGCTTGTTTGGGTGATCGCGCCAATGCCTATTCGCTGGGTATAATTGAAATTAAAGAGCATGCAACAATCGCTCAGGAAGTGTATCTCTGTACGGGTACACATGCGTTCGATAAACCAGCCAAAAACCTAATAACAGCACCCATTACAATTGGTGCGCATGCTTTTATCGGCGCCAGAGCATTTATCATGCCGGGCGTTAGTGTTGGTGAGCATACGATTGTTGGCGCATGCAGCGTCGTGACCAGAAATATCGCTCCTCATAAAGTTGTAAAAGGTAATCCGGCCAGATGATTGCTATTTATAAAACCGCTCCGGATTGTTTATTAGTCTAATCCATTTTAGAGATTAACTACCACTCGAATAGATATTTAATTTGAAAAGGGAATGTCAACATTACTCGACTTAACCATTGTAATTCCCGTTAGGAACGAAGAGAAAAATTTACCGACTTGTCTTGCCAGGATCGGTAAGAACCTGGCGCGTCATATTGTTGTGGTTGACTCCGGAAGTACAGATTCTACGCGGGAAATTGCGCACAAGTATGGCGCTGATGTGGTTGATTTCGACTGGAATGGAAAATTCCCCAAGAAGAGAAACTGGTATTTACGAAATCATACACCTACAACAAAATGGGTGCTGTTTCTGGACGCTGATGAATTCCTGACTGATGAGTTTAAATCGGAATTGCAACTTACATTACAACAGGATAATCCGAAAGTTGGGTATTGGCTGCGTTATACGGTTTATTTCTTGGGTAAAGAAAATAAGGGCGGTTATTTCCTGCATAAACTGGCTTTATTCCAGGTTGGCGCTGGTGAATACGAAAAGATTGATGAAGATCAATGGAGTCAATTTGATATGGAGATTCACGAGCATCCGGTATTAAATGGAGAAATTGGAACCATCCGTAGCAAAATCGATCACCGGGATTTTCGCGGGGTTTCGTATTATGTAGCCAAGCACAACGAATATTCAAGCTGGGAGGCCGCTCGATTTTTAAAACTGGCCAGCGATGCAAAAAGCAAACAAAGCTGGACCTGGATGCAACGTATAAAATACGGGTTAATGCGCACTCCGTTACTTGGACCTGTTTATTTCTTCGGTAGCTATATTCTAATGGGCGGTTTTCGGGATGGTAGTAGAGGATTCGCTTTTGCCATTTTAAAAATGGCTTATTTTACGCAAATGTATTGCAAAATTCGAGAAATAGAACAAGAGCAGAAACAGCAAATAGCCACCTCATTAAGTCGGAAAAAGTCAGAAATATGGAACTAAACCTCCATTTAGAATATTCATTATTTCTGTTTTTTAGTTACATAATCATACAAGTATTACCACTATTTTCTTCAACTAAATTCAACAATCATTCTGATTATTGAATACGATCTTCGGAATTTACCTTATACTAATGGAAATAAGTTCTGAAGAATTGATATGTAAAATACCTTAACAATATTTTAATTTAAGATTTAGAAGAATGATATACATTGATTTTTTTCCTGAATTGTATAATAAAGAATCGGGCGGTGATAAAAATTCGATAAGGAAACGTGTGGTTTATAGAAAGGAATTAAAATTAGAATCTTATGTCCGGGCATTTTGATAGTATGAATAACTACTTGGTAATGCCTTATCTTTTCTGATTTAACCCAGTTTTTCGATGAAGATTTTAGTAAGCAGCATGACGTTTGCTCCTGATCACAGTGGTATTTCATTGTACTCAACAGATTTTGCCACTTATGCATCAGAACAAGGCCACGAAGTTACGGTAGTAACGGGTTTTTCCTGGTATCCTAAATGGATGAAAAGACCTGAAGATAAAGGCAAGTTGTTCCGAACAGATTACTTTGAGAATATAAAGATATTGAGAGGCTATCTGTATGTACCTAAGAAAGTGACTTCTTTATCCCGGGTTATTCAGGAAATCACATTTATACTATTTGCTTTTATAAATTTTTTCAGGGCTGGGAAGCATGATGTTATTGTTTTATTTACAACTCCAATTAATTTGGGATTGATAGGAGTCTTTTTTCAGAAGTTCTGGAAAGCAAAATTGATAATTAACGTTCAGGATCTGCAACTGGACGCTGCGCAGTCATTGGGCATGTTGGGTAAACTACCTATTGTCAAGATGATGGATAGCTTTGAAAAATTCAGCTATCAAAAAGCGGATATGGTAACTTCTATATCAACTGCTATGGTTAATATAATCGGGCAAAAAGGTGCACTGGAAGATAAGTTATATTTATGGCCGAATTGGATTCAGGTTAATGAAGCCAGTAATAAAGGAGTCGAAGGTGATTTTAGGAGAAAATTTCCGGATTATAAGAATAAAATTATCGTTGGATACGCCGGTAATGTGGGTGTAAAACAAAGCCTATCGTCGTTAGTTGACCTGAGTGAGCGATTTAAAGATCGGGACGATGTTGTTTTCCTGATCATTGGTTCAGGTGGTGACCGGGCGAATCTGAAAGCTTACGCCGAGAGTAAAGCGACGGGTAATATCCATTTTATTGATTTTTTATCTCAGGAAGATTATTACAGTTTTCTCTGTGATGTTGACGTTGTTTTCCTATCGCAGAAAAAAGACTCCGGCGACGTGTATTTTCCCTCGAAATTGCTGGGAATCATGGCGAAACGAAAGTTGATATTTGTTTCGGCAGGTAAGGAATCGGAAATATATAAGGTGATAGCGGATCATGATTTAGGTATTTCGTCGGACATTGAAGACATCGACCGCATGGCGAGCCTTTTGAATTCTTATTTACAGAATAAAGAACAATTTAGATATTACGAATTGAACGCTTTCAATTTTGTGCATCAGTTCGATCGGGAGGTTGTGCTGGAAGGACTATTTAATGCCATTAACTCCACCGTATATAAAGGCTATTATCAGACCGTTACGGCGTAAATGCGGATTTGACAGTATTTAATTTGTGTAATCCAAACTTGTTGCCAGACGCTTTCCTGTTGCCCTAATTTCAATTCCCAGCCGTTTACTAAATTAAGGAAATATACTTAGTTGATTTTGGTAGTTTTTTTCAGATTAAAAACTAATTTTAAATGCAGGATAAGCAGGTTTGTATGGATATAGTACAATTAATTGCCAGACAGTATGTGGGCTGATTATTGACCTGAGTTGCATTTTTTCATTCTATTATCACTAATAATACAACGCCGGTAATACTGAAAATGTCTGCTCCAGAACGCTATTTTTCATTCACTTATTAGCCTGTATATTTTTTATACGTCTGTTTTAGCTATACTAGAAAAATTACTTAAAACCATTTTAAAATGGTGGAAACTGATGATACCTGGATCTGAATTCGATACTCCAATGCGCTATTTCATGGATAAGACCATACTAATCCTCTTTTCTGAGCAGGTTCGGAAAAGCGCTGATTGTATAGCTATTGCGTTTGAGGGTCAGCAGATTACGTATCAACAGGTCGACGAAAAATCAAACCAGTTAGCTCATTATTTAAGAAAAAAAGGAGTGGGCGCAGAGTCGCTTGTCCCGATCTGTCTCAATCGCTCACTGGAAATGGTGATCGGTATTTTGGGAATCCTCAAGGCCGGTGGAGCTTATGTCCCCATCGATCCCGAATATCCAATCGAGCGGATAAAGTATATATTATCAGACACCGACAGCCGTATCGTAGTGACGGATTCAGGCTCCGACAGCCTGTTAGCTGGCTGCTCGAATGAACTTGAGCGGATTTGTTTGGATAAAAACTGGGAGACTCTGGCGCTTGAATCGAAAGAAACGGTACTCCATTCAGTTCAACCGGCTCACCTTGCTTACGTGATCTATACATCGGGCTCGACGGGGCGGCCCAAAGGCGTATTGGTTGAACACCGTAACGTAAGCAACTTCATTCATAACCAGTCGCTGGAATTTGATATTCAGAGCCATGACGCCATCCTGCAAACCAGTAATTACGCGTTTGACCCCGCAACGGAACAGATTTTTCTGGCATTGTGCAATGGGGCAAAACTGGTATTGATCCGAAAAGAATCCTTGTTTAATCCGGATGATGTCATTCAGGTAATCAATGAACAGAATGTAACGCACCTTCACACAACGCCCAGTCTATTACGATACATCCCGGCTGCTAAATACGGTATTTTAAAACGGGTGGTTTCCGCCGGAGAGATTTGCCCGCCCGACCTGGCAAATACCTGGGGCTCGCTCCTTGCATTTTACAACAAATATGGCCCTACGGAAGCAACGATCAGTTCCATTCAATACCGGTATTCCACGGATATAAATCCGGAAGTTCCGGTGCCTATTGGAAAACCGATTGCGAATACACAAATCTATATTTTAGACGAGACAGGTAACCCCGTTCCGGATGGAATGAGCGGTGAAATTTACATTGGCGGAGCTGGCGTCGCGCGCGGTTACCTGAATAATCCGGTTCTTACTTCAGAGAAATTTATCGATAATCCTTTTGGTGATAAAATTGGCCAGAAACTGTATAAGACCGGGGACATTGGGAAGTATTTGCCCGATGGAAATATTGAATTTATTGGCCGACTGGATGATCAGGTAAAAATCAGAGGACATCGTATTGAACTGTCTGAAATAGAAACTGTACTCGGCAATTATGAATCGGTCAATCAGTGCGTTGTCGTTGCACAAAACGATCGTAATGCAGGCCAGCGGTTGGTGGCTTATGTGGTTGTGAATGAGAAGATTGACAATGCGTTTATAAAAAACTATCTGGCCCATAAACTTCCGGAATACATGTTGCCGTCGCTGATCGTTCAGATGACGGCTTTGCCCTTGACGTTCAACGGAAAAATAGATAAAAAAGCGCTGCCAAAACCGGTAGGAATACGCTCGTCGCTGTCCGGTTTATATCTCGCTCCTGTCTCGCAACTGGAGAAAAATATAGAAACCGTATGGGCCGAAATCCTGCAAATGGATAAAGTTAGCCTTGATGATAATTTCTTTGAGCTTGGCGGAAATTCCCTGCTGGCGATTTCGGTTGTGACGACTTTAAAAAACCGGTTTGGCTATACGATTCCCATCACAAAGCTGTATCAACAACCCAGTATTCAGGGACTAGCGGCATTCTTAGGGACGAAAAAAGAGAATTCTGCGCTACCGGTAAAGGCAAAACAATCAGCTGAAGCGCAGGATATTGCCGTGATCGGAATGGCGGGCCGGTTCCCCGGTGCCGATACGATTGATGCCCTTTGGGATATTCTGAAAACCGGTAAAGAAACCACGCATTTTTTTACTGAAGAAGAGCTGGATAAATCCATTCCGACCGGTTTGCGGAACGATGCGGATTACGTAAAAGCGCGCGGAATTATTAATAAGGCCGACGAATTTGATCCCTTATTTTTTGGGGTTAATCCGCGTTTGGCGGAATTAATGGACCCGCAACACCGCATTTTTCTGGAAATAGCCTGGGAAGCGCTCGAAAGCGCGGGTTATGAACCCCAGAAATATGCCGGTTCGATCGGCGTTTTTGGCGGCTGCCGGAACAATACCTACTACTACACGAACGTATTGCCGAATGCCGAACTCGTTGAACGGGTTGGCAGCTTTCAGGTCATGACGGCGAATGACAAGGATTATATCGCCACCCGAACGGCTTACGCGCTTAACCTGAGAGGGCCAGCAGTTACGGTGCAGTCCGCCTGTTCTACTTCGTTGCTGGCTATTGCTCAGGCGGTTGACAGCATCCGGAATGGGCAGTGTGATATGGCACTGGCGGGCGGTGCGGCCATTGCGCAACCGATCAACAGCGGTTACCTGTATCAGGAAGGCGCTATGCTGAGCAACGACGGCCATTGCCGGCCG
Source organism: Larkinella terrae (assembly GCF_009668025.1). Taxonomy (GTDB): domain Bacteria; phylum Bacteroidota; class Bacteroidia; order Cytophagales; family Spirosomataceae; genus Larkinella; species Larkinella terrae. Next base: position 336,261 of record NZ_WJXZ01000002.1, read on the forward strand.
TTTAGTGCAGATGCGCAGGGGACTGTTTTTAGCGATGGCGCTGGCATTGTTCTGCTGAAAGGTCTGGAAGCCGCCCGGCGCGATGGCGACACGGTTTTTGCGGTTATCAAAGGCATCGGCGTCAACAACGATGGGGGAGGGAAGGGCAGCTTTACCGCTCCGAACGCCGAAGGACAGGCGGGGGCCATTGCAATGGCGCTTCAGGATGCCCGGGTCGATCCGGCTACACTGAGCTACATCGAAGCGCACGGAACCGCCACGCCCATCGGCGACCCGATCGAAATCGAAGGATTGAAAATGGCGTTCGGCGATCTGCCCGCAACCCAATTCTGCGCCATCGGTTCCATCAAAAGCAACATGGGGCATTTGACAACGGCCGCTGGGGTAGCCGGATTCATCAAAACCGTGTTGTCGCTGCACCATAAACAACTGCCGTCGTCGATCCATTTTTCGGCACCAAACCCGGCGATCGATTTCCGCAACAGTCCGTTTTTTGTCAATACTGAGTTGACGGAATGGCAATCCGCGTTCGGACCGCGACGGGCGGGCGTAAGCTCTTTTGGCGTTGGTGGCACGAACGTACACGTTGTGCTGGAAGAAAATACGGCGGTGCTACCGGCAGAGCAACCGGCCGAACCCCGCCCTGCTCAACTGATTGCCTGGTCGGCCAAATCAACCGCCAGCCGGGAACAATACGGCGCGTTGCTGGCCGATTTCGTGCAGAAAAACCGCCATATCAATCTGGCTGACGTGGCTTTTACCCTGCAAACCACCCGGGCGGCTTTTGCTCACCGCCGGTTTTTGGTAGCGTCCAATGGCGACGAGCTGACCGGAAAACTGCGGGCAACTACCGGTTCGGCAACTGAAACAAAATCGATTAAAGAATTGCCGGGAGAGGTCGTTTTTATGTTCCCCGGACAAGGTTCGCAGTACCTGAACATGGGCCGCGAACTTTACGAACAGGAACCCGTTTATCGCCAGGCCATCGATGAATGCGCCGACCTGCTGAACGCGTATCTTGAAACCGACATTCGTCAGATTATCTATCCCGAAGAGGTGAACCGGAAAGCCGAGGAGAATTTAAAAAACACCCGGTTTACCCAACCCGCCCTGTTTGTAACAGAATATGCCCTGGCCAGACTCTGGATGAGCTGGGGCATCCGTCCGTCCTTGTTTTGCGGCCACAGCATCGGCGAATTCGTGGGCGCTCATCTGGCGGGCGTTTTTACGCTGGCCGATGCGCTAAAACTGATTACGATTCGCGGGCGTCTGGTGAGCGAAATGCCCCGGGGGAGCATGCTTTCGGTGCGGATGGAAGCCGAAAAAATTGGAGGTTTGATGCCCGAACCGCTGTCGATTGCCGCCATCAACAGCCATAAACTGTGCGTCGTGGCGGGTCACGACGAAGACATTGCGGCTTTTGCCAGCGTGCTGGACGAGCAGGGCATTCCGAACCGGGTTCTGGAAACGAGCCACGCGTTTCACTCGGTCATGATGGAGCCTGTGGTGGCCGAATTTAAAAAAATAGTTGACGAAGTGGTGCTGAGTCGCCCGCAGAAACCAATCCTTTCAACCGTTACCGGAACCTGGCTGACGGATGCGCAGGCAGTGGATTCGGATTACTGGGCGAAACATTTGCGTTTGACGGTGCGGTTTTCTTATGCCCTCGAATCTATTATTAATCTAAATCAGCCTTTGCTGATCGAAGTTGGTCCCGGGAACGCCACCACCACTTTTGCCCGTCAACAGGCGGGTGCCCGACCATTGAGCATCGTAACGAGTCTCGACAAAAAAGGCGCGCAGACCGAATACGAATCCATGCTGAAAGGACTGGGACAGCTCTGGATCAGTGGCCTGGAACCCGACTGGAACGCGGTCCATGCCAACCAAAACCGGGTTAAACGGACTTTACCAACGTACGCTTTTGATCGGAAACGCTACTGGGTCGATCCCGTGACACCAGCGACGGTCGTTCCAGTTGCCGATTCATCCTCGATTCCGGTAGTGCCCATACCACAAGTTGCCCATTCTGCTGACACCTTTCTATCGCCCGTTGCCATGAGAAAAGACGTATTAATCAACAAGGTAAAAGAAATGCTGGAAGACGCTTCCGGTGTTGAGATGGATGCCGTCACGTCGGATATGAGTTTTCTGGAAATGGGGCTCGACTCGTTACTGCTTACCCAGGTTTCGCTGACCTTGAAGAAGGAATTTGGCTTACCCATCACGTTCCGGCAGCTAAATGAAGAATACGCGACGATCGACGCCCTCGTTGATTACCTCGATCGGGCCTTACCCGCGGGGGCTTACGAACCGAAACCGGTTTCGCAACCTGCTGTTCAGCAGCCCGTTCCGTCGGCGGTATTTCACAGTCCCGTTACAGGACAAACCGGTAATGACGCGGTGCTGGAACTGATGGCGCAGCAGTTGCAGATTATGGCCAAACAGATTGCCGTGATGCAGGGCGCTCAGCAGACCTCGCTGCCGTCGCTGCCGTCGATGGCCGCTCTGGCGAATCTGAATGGAAAATCGCTCAATGGCAATGGAAACGGGAAAAGCAATGCGGCCAAAACGCCCGATCTAACGCCGGAAGAAGAAATCGAAATTAAAAAACCGTTCGGTGCCAGCGCCCGCATCGAGCGGCAGGTGACCGAATTAAACCCCCGACAGAAAGCCTTTCTGCAGCAACTGACCAGCCGTTATAACCAGAAAACCGGTGGCAGTAAAAACTACACCCAGGAACACCGCTCCTACATGGCCGATCCGCGGGTGGTTTCGGGATTCAAACCATTGACAAAAGAACTGGTTTATTCGATTGTCATCAACAAATCCAAAGGTAGCCGCTTGTGGGATATCGACGGCAACGAATACATTGACATGCTCAACGGGTTTGGCTCGAACATGTTCGGTTACCAGCCCGAATTCGTTAAAAAAGCCCTGTATGGCCAGATTGAGAACGGTTTTGAAATCGGGCCGCAGCACGAACTGGCGGGCGAAGTCAGCCGCCTGATCTGCGAATTTACCGGTTTCGACCGGGCTGCTTTGTGCAGCACCGGTTCCGAAGCGGTTTTGGGCGCGATGCGGATTGCCCGGACGGTCACCGGCCGCTCGCTGATCGTGGCCTTCACCGGTTCCTACCACGGCATTGTCGATGAAGTGATTGTGCGAGGAAGTAAGAAATTGAAGTCCTATCCGGCCGCGCCGGGAATCATGCCGGAATCCGTTCAGAACATGCTGATCCTGGACTATGGGACGGAAGAAAGCCTGAAAATTATCCGGGAACGGGCGCACGAACTGGCGGCTGTGCTGGTCGAGCCGGTGCAGAGCCGCCGGCCGGAATTTGTCCCGATTGAGTTTCTGAAGGAAGTCCGGAAGATCACGGCGGCTGCAGGAACGGCGCTGATTTTCGACGAAGTCATTACCGGTTTCCGGATGCACCCCGGCGGTACGCAGGCGATGTTCGGGATCAAAGCCGATCTGGCGTCCTACGGAAAAGTGGTGGGCGGAGGCATTCCCATCGGCATTATTGCCGGGAAAAAAGACTACCTGGACGTGCTCGACGGCGGTTTCTGGCAATACGGCGATGCATCGTTTCCCGAAAAAGGCGTGACGTATTTTGCCGGTACGTTCGTTCGCCACCCGCTGGCGCTCGCAACGGCCAAAGCGTCGTTGCTGCACCTGAAAGAAGCCGGGCCGGGTTTGCAAAAAGGACTGACTGCCAAAGCCGAACGCATCGCCCGGGAGCTGAACGCCGAGTTTGAGCGACACCAGATTCCGCTGTATGTAGCCCAGTTTGGCTCGCTCTGGAAAATCAAACCGAAAGAGGAAATACCGTACGGCGAGCTGCTGTTCGTTTTGCTGCGCGAAAAAGGCATTCACATCTGGGACGGTTTTCCGTGTTTCATCACCGAAGCCCATACCGATGCGGAAATTGATCTGGTGCTTCAGCGGTTTTTCGAGTCGATTCAGGAATTGATAGAGGCCGATATTTTTAAATCGAAGTTCAAAGCGGAGTTGCCCAAAGCCCAAACCGGTCATTCGTATTCCTACAATGAACCGCCGACGCCCGACGCCCGGCTGGGACGGGATCAGGACGGCAACCCGGCCTGGTTTATCGTGGACCCGGAAAACCCCGGCGAATACTTGCAGATTAAAATTTGATTAAAAAAATGTAATAAATCATAGTTATCTTTATGTCTGTAACTATACCTGTCCCTAACGTAATGGCTGTTAAATTTGACCCTTTTGCCGGACCTGAAATTGTGCGGGTTGCACCGTCGACGGAGCCACAAAAGGAAATCTGGACGGCTTGCCTGCTGGGTGGTGACAACGCTACCCGGTCATATAATCTGCTGAACTCACTGCTGTTTCAGGGCTCCTTTGATCGGGAGGCTATGGAGCAGGCCATTCAGACACTGGTTGCCCGGCACGAAGCGTTGCGGATGGTTTTCAGTGCCAACGGCGAATACCTTTGCATCTTTAAAGAACTATCTATACCGGTTGCCTATCAGGATATTTCGGAAAAAACGGCCGCAGAGAAAGACAGATTGATTGACGGGTATCTTAAGCAGGAAACCGTTCACATCTTTGATCTGTTGAACGGCCCGTTATTCCGGGCGGCTATCTTCAAAACCGCCGGCCAGGAGCACCGCCTGATTTTAACCACCCACCACAGCACGCGCGACGGCTGGTCGATGGGCGCGATGCTGCTCGATCTGAGCGCGCTATATTCGGCCCGGGTGCAGGGCATTCCGGCCAGGCTGCCGGATGCGCCTTCGTACGGGCAATACGCGGAGGATCAGCACCGATTTTCGAACAGTGACGAATACCAGCAGACGGAAAATTTCTGGATGCGTAAATTCAGCGACGCCGTACCGGTTTTTGACCTGCCCACCGATTTCCCGCGCCCCGCCCAGCGTACCTTTGCCAGCAAGCGCCTTGATTATCCGCTGGACAGCGAGTTCGTTCTGTCGGTTAAAAAAATGGGGTTAAAAGCCGGATGCAGCTTTGTGACGACGCTGTTGGCCGCTTTTGAAGTCCTGCTGCACCGCGTATCCGGCCAGGAAGATATCATTGTCGGCTTACCCACCGCCGGGCAATCCGTAACGGGCAACAATCGGTTGGTGGGGCATTGCGTCAACCTGCTGCCCCTGCGGAGCCACCTCGATCCGCAACAAACGTTTACCGACTTTTTGAAGACCTGTCGGCAGGCGGTTTTTGATGCTTATGACCACCAGCGCCTGACGTTCGGCAACCTGGTGAGGAAACTGAACATTCCGCGGGATACGTCGCGGGTGGCGCTGGTTCCGGTTGTTTTCAATATCGACATGGGAATGAACGATGGCGTTCATTTTCAGGGTCTTACTCACCAATTAATCAGCCATCCCAAAGAATACGAAAACTTTGAGTTGTTTTTCAACGCCACCGGATCCGAAAAAGCGTTAACCATTGAATGGTCATATAATACGCAATTGTTTAAAGCTGAGACAATTGACCGGATGATGACCGAGTTTGCCAATCTCCTGAAAACCATTGTTGCCTATCCATCTATTGTTATTAGTGAGATCAAATTTATGTCGGAAACTAGTTTGAAAGAACAATTAACCCAATGGAATGACACCGAAGTCGACTACCCGAATCACACGCCCTTACACGATTTAATTGCTCAAAGTGCCGCCAGCTATCCCAACAAAACCGCCCTGCGGTTTAACAAACAGGAAACCAGTTACCAGGTTTTGAACGAAACCGCTAACCAACTGGCGCACCACCTGATTCAGAAAGGAATAGCGAAAGGAGATGTGATCGGGATTGCGCTGGATCGTTCGCCGAACATGCTAATTACGTTGCTGGCGGTTTTGAAAGCCGGAGCAGCTTATTTACCGCTCGACCCGGATTATCCGCAGGAACGGGTGACGTTCATGCTGGCCGACTCCTCGGCCCGGATGCTGATCACCGCCCGAAAATACCAGGGACGGTTGAAAAGCCAGGCGACTGAACTCTTGATCGAGGATGCGCTGGCGGAGTCGAAAGCCCATCCGAAGGAAGACCCGGCCCGGGCGGTTTCGGGTGATGACCTGGCCTATGTACTGTATACCTCCGGTTCGACGGGGAAACCGAAAGGCGTTTTGATTGAGCACCGCAACCTGGTCAATTTCCTGTGGAGCATGCAGCAGGCGCCCGGTATCGGCAAAAACGACATTCTGCTGGCGGTAACGACGATTTCGTTCGACATCGCGGGGCTGGAATTGTATTTGCCGCTTGTTGCCGGGGCCACGGTTTTGCTGGCCGATCCGACCGTTACGCGCGACGGCCGTACGTTGCTCGATCTGGTAAAAGCGGAAAAAGTCAGTATCCTGCAGGCAACGCCCTCGACCTGGCGGATGCTGCTTGACGCCGGTTGGGACAAACCGCTGCCGCTGAAAGCGCTCTGCGGAGGTGAAGCTATTTCGAACGATCTGGCCGAAAAACTGATCGCCCGGTGCGCGGAATTGTGGAACATGTACGGCCCGACGGAAACCACGGTCTGGTCGACGATTAAGAAGCTGAACAAGTCGGAAGTCATCACGATTGGCCGTCCGATCAACAATACGCAGGTTTATATTCTGGACGAATTCCTCAAACCCGTAGCCGTCGGATCGGTGGGCGAAATTTACATCGCCGGTGATGGCGTAGCCCGTGGCTACCTGAATCGTCCGGAGTTGACGAGCGAGCGGTTTTTGAGAGATCCGTTTGCCAACGTGCCGGAAAGCGTCATGTACCGAACCGGTGATCTGGGTAAATTTCTGGAAACCGGCGAAATCCAGTGCCTGGGGCGCATCGATCAGCAGGTGAAAATCCGGGGTCACCGGATCGAGCTGGGGGAAATCGAAAATGTGATCAGCACGATCCGGGAAGTGAAGGAAACCGCCGTCATTGCGCACGAAACCAAGGCTGGCGATCAGGTGCTGGTGGCTTACGTTGTTCCCGAAGCGCTGACAACCAACGATAAAGCGCCGAGCTGGCAGGATCGCTGGGACATGATTTACACGATGGGTGTCAAGCACGAAAGCGGCCTGAAACCGGAGGAGCAAAACCTCGAAATCGCCATTGCCGAGCAGTTAAGCGGGAAGAAAGACGTCAAAGAAGAGATTGAAGACTGGGTTCAGCAATCGATTCGGCGAATTCGGAAATTGAGCCCGAAGCGGATCATGGAAGTCGGTTGCGGGGCGGGTCAGTTGCTATTTGAACTGGCGCCCGACGCATCGCTTTACATCGGTACGGATTATTCCCCGACAGCCATCGACAACCTGCGGGAAAAGCTGGCGTTGAATTCGGCCAAGTGGCGGAATGTGAAAACCGCCGTGGGTACGGCCGACGATTTCAGTGCGGTTCCGGCGGGTTCTTTAGACCTCGTGCTGATCCACAGCGTGGCCCAGTACTTCGCCGATACGGCTTATTTGCTGCGGGTAATCGAACAGGCGGTGAAATCCGTGGCGCAGGGCGGGTGTATTTTCATCGGTGATATGCAGGGAAAAAGTACGCTGCGGATACACCACACCTTCGATCAGTTTCCCCGTTCGTCGGCGGAAAACACCGTTGCCGACTTTAAAAAGATTGTCGACCGGCGGGTTTTCATTGAAGATGAGTTGATGGCCGACCCGGCTTATTTCTATCTTTTACCGCAACTTATCCCGGCTATTTCGGCGGTGGATATTCAGCTTCGCGAAGGAAAATTCCTGAACGAAACGACCAAACACCACTACGACATCTGGCTTTACGTCGGCAATCCGCCCGCCGTGGCCGTGGCCGAAACCGTTGTCGACTGGACGCCGGATTATACGATCGAACGCCTGGAAAAGAGTCTTTCGGAAAACCCGCAGACGGTTTTGCAGCTCCGGAACGTGTTCAACAGCCGCACCGCCGAAGATCATACGCTGCTGCAGGTAATCGACGGGTTGCGCAACGAGGCACTGCTGGTGGAAGCGAAGGAAAAAATGACTGCCATTCCCGCCCATGTCGATCCGGCCATTCTGTGGTCGACCGGCGGCAAACATCATTTTTCGACCTACGTTCGCTGGGCGGGCGACGGCTCCGATAACCGGCTGGACGTTGTCTTTATTCCGGCGGAGCTCAAAAACCGCATTCCGGCCCAACCCGCTTCCATCGTGCTGGAAGGGCATTCGCTCAACGATTTTGCCCGCAATCCGTTCAAACACAACGTCGTCGTTCCGCAGGAACAGGTGCAGGTCTGGAAGCAGCAGATCCGGAAAAACCTGCCGGACTACATGGTTCCCAACAATTTTGTCGTTCTGGCCAAACTGCCGTTAACGCCGAACGGAAAAATTGACAAAAAGGCGTTGCCTGATCCGATGCTCGACGGTGTCGAAAACCGGACCGGTTTTATGGCTCCGCGGACGGATATCGAAAAGCTGGTGGCCGACATCTGGAAAGAGTGTCTGCGGCTGGAAAAAATAAGCGTGTTCGACAATTTCTTTGAGCTGGGCGGCCACTCACTGATTGCGGTTCAGGTCATGACGCGGCTGGAGAAAAAAACCGGTAAACGGCTGCCGTTGTCCATGTTATTTGAATACCCGACGATCGAAAAGCTGGCGTCGATTCTGCACATGAACGGGCGGTCGGTCACCTGGGATTCGCTGGTTCCGATCAAACCACAGGGCACTAAAATTCCGCTTTATATCGTGCATGGTGCGGGTTTGCATGTCTTGTTATTCAATACGCTGGCGATCAATATGGACGCCGATCAACCGGTTTATGGTCTCCAGGCGAAGGGAATCAATAGCGATGATGAGCCGCTGGATAGCATTGAAGCCATTGCCGCTTATTACATCGATGCGATCATGGCTAAAAATCCGGACGGGCCTTATGCCCTGGCCGGTTATTCGTTCGGGGGTATTATTGCCTACGAAATGAGCAAACAGTTAAAGGAAAAAGGAAAGGAAGTAAAAATGCTGGCGATGTTCGATTCGTACGCCGATCAGTCCAATTTTTATGATCCCTGGCCAATCCGTTTATGGAATGATTCAGCCACCCTGGTCAAAGAGCGGTTATACATTCTTACACTCCTGAAAAAGTATCCGGGCGAGACGATCCGAACCAAAGTTGATTCGATCAAACGCCGGACAAATCAGTTATACCGCCGGATTCGGTATAATGAAGATTACATGAAAGTATTTCATGGGAATTATTATAAGGTGAACGAAACGAATATTATCGCTGCCCGCAACTACCGCCTGGTGCCGCAGGATATCAAGATAACCTTGTTCCGGGCCAAAAAACAACTGGCGTATAAAGCGGATTTTGAGTTTTTAGGCTGGAAACCATTCGCGTTAAAAGGTATCGATATTCACGAAGTTCCGGGCGATCACGTTAATTTATTCACTCCACCAAACGACAAAGAGTTCGCCCGTATTCTGCAGGAAGCTCTCGATAATTGCTAAAATCTACGTATTTCTGATTACATCTACCTGAACGGGATTAACATCGTATTTATTCGTAAATACGATGTTAATCATCGGAACTTCGCGCTATCCCAAAAGAATTTAACCGCCGGTAACCCTAACTCTTTTAAATGATGCAACAGCTGGAAAAAGAAGAATTAGAGATAGAAAGAATAGGTTCGATCAGCTACAAAGAATTTGTTGAAAACTACGTAAAACCCGGAAAGCCGGTGGTTTTTAAAAAGGCTTTTTCCAGCTGGAACGTCAAGGAACCGTTTGATCCTGCTTTTTTTAAAAAGCATTTCGGTACTTATACGACGACGCACAAAGACAAGACCTACACCATGAGTGAGGTATTGGACATTACCGAAAAAAGCACACTGGAAAACCCGGCGCCGTATCCGATGGGGTTTGAATTGCGAACGCAATTGCCGGAATTCCTGTCCATGCTGAACCCGATTCACATGAATTATGCGTTTCCGAACTGGTTCCGAAGCAAGTTGATACCCAAAAGCCGGTTTGGGAACGACATGCAGATGTACATCGGCGGAATCGGAAATCAGTATGTTTTGCACAAGGATCTGTTTCATACCGATGCCTGGGTCACGCAGTTGTACGGCGAGAAGAAGTTTATCGCCTTTCCGCGCGATCAGGAAGACTTGCTTTATCCGGAAAACAAAGGCACCCGCTCGCCAATCAATTATTTAAAACCGGACTACGAAAAATACCCGAAGTATCGGCATGCAACACCTTTAAGTGTGGTTTTAAAAGCCGGAGAAACCATTTATATCCCGAACGGAATCTGGCATACAACGGTGGCTCCGGGGCACAATATCTCCATCGTAGTAGAACAACTAAGCCGGAATAACTTTCATGCCTGGAAAAAAGATATCTACGATTACGGGATAAAGCGGGGGAGGATAAAAGGTATTTTACAATATGGATATGCAACACTGATCGGACTGCTCTTTAAAGCCAGAGAAATAGCAGGTTATAAATTTAACTAATACGAATTAGAACCCTTACATAATCGAAAACATAAAAATTGTCCGGTCATGCAACAGATAGAAAAATTAGATTCAATCACCTATGATCAGTTTATAGAAAACTATCTCAAGCCCGGTATACCAGTCGTTTTTAAGAATGCGTCATCGGCCTGGAAATCCAGCCAGCAGTTCGATCCGGCATTTTTCAGAACGCATTTTGGCAACCATAAAACAACGTATAAAGGGAAAGAATATTCGATGAATGAAATTCTGGACGTGACTGAAAAGAGTACGTTAGAAAACCCGGCGCCTTATCCCATTTTATTTGAAATTCCGCTGCAATTACCGGAGCTTTTGCCGATGGTTGAGCCCATTCATATGAACTACGCTTTTCCGAACTGGTTCCGAAGTAAATTCATGCCATATGGCAAATTCGGGAATAGCATTCACCTGTTTATTGGCGGGCCGGGTAACCAATATTCGCTGCACAAAGACATGTACCACACCAATGCCTGGATCACGCAGTTATATGGCGAAAAGAAATTTGTCGTGTTTCCCCGCGATCAGGAAGACTTGCTTTATCCGGAAAACGCCAGCTTTATTTCCCCAATTAATATCATGAAACCGGATTATGAAAAATATCCCCGGTATAAGGAAGCAACGCCATTAAGTATTATTTTAAAACCGGGTGAAACCATTTTTATTCCGAACGGAATCTGGCACACAACGGTAGCCGCCAGCCACAATATCTCCCTGATTTTTGACCAGTTGAACGGCTATAATTTTAAGGCGTGGAAGAAAGATATGTACGATTACAGCAAGAAAAGAAGCACGTTCGTCGCCGTCGCGAAATACAGTCTGGCTCAAACGCTCGGCTCGCTCTGCAAATTAAGTGAACTGGCAGGCAGCAAAATGTAACCCGCCAAACAGTGATCAATCGCGCTGGAGCTGCGGAGCCAGCGCGATTGCCAATCTTCTTCAGACCTGGCCAGGGCGCTAATCCCGCGCACCAACTTCCGGCCCCGGTGGCATCCCACCTTCTTTCCATTCAAAAGTATTTCGATCGGTCGGTTGCCTGACGCTGCCTCGTGTAGCCGACAGCACCAGCGGTTTTGCCCCAACAACCCGGTTTTACAACAAATTCAACTGCACCAGGACCGACAAAAACTGGTAACAACCCGTTTTGAGATGGGTAAACTCGTCGGAAAGGCCGGCAATCTGCAGTGAAATAGCCGAATATAGACTCAAATGCGGTTTTCCGCACTTCTGACACCCGGCGAAACCGCCCGAACCTTCACAAAGCAGGTCGGCCCGCAGGCGGTGAAACCAGACTTTCAGCCGGTTCAGGCGCTGGCTATAATCGATGGCGCGCTGCCGCAGATTCTGGTGATTATACTGCTCGAGCACATCGTTCAGCAGCACCAGCAACTGGTCAACTTCCTGTTCATAGCTCGTCAGCGTGACGCTCCAGCGCTGGTTTTCGGTATGACATTGATTCAATAACGGCAAATCGGCAATTGGATTCTTCAACGGTTCCATCGTTTCCAGATTTTCCGTAAAGTTGCCGGTTGGGCCGTCGTTTTTCCATGACATTCGTCAGTTGCCGACCCAACTAAAATCAGTTACCGGACTAATCCCGGTCATCCATCCGGCGTCTTTTCCCACCCAATTTTGTGTCATCAATAATTCTTAGGACGATGAACACGAAACTCACTTTGCCCGCTAATACCGCTGCTGAACAGAACCACAATCTGAGCTGGCGTACTCAATATAATAACGCGGTTAAGCTGCTCGAGACCGGCGATTACCGGTTTACGATGATGGTCGCCATGCTGATCATTCAGAGCTGCATCATCACCCCGGTTTCCCTGCTGGTTTTCCAGTATTTCGATTTCGGTTACAGTGATATCTTCGCCGGAATCGCGGTGGTGGCCTTTTTTGGCGTGTTGGTGTCTAATCTGGGCCTGTTGTCCGTGCGGTTTTGTATCCGGCTTTTCACCGTTAACGTGTTGCTCCATGTGGTGATGCTGGCCCTCCACTTCGTGCGCTGAGGGTTGAATTATCCGGTACGGCGTCATTCAGTCGGTAAAAGCGTTATATTTGCTTGGATATAACGCCTAACCAGACAAACCGTTCTGAATGAAAGATCGTTACGCTTCCTTACTCGGAAAAATTGCACTCAGTTTAATCCTTTTCCAACCGGCTTTTGCGCAACAGTCCACCCCTGTTGACTCAAGCCGGGTTTTCAGTTTGGGCGAAGTAACGGTTTTGGGTCGCCGGAGTCTCGACTCGGCCAATACCGTCCAGAGCGGCCGGATGGAGTTGTTCAACCGGCTCGATGTGGGCCGGGCGCTCAATCTGCTGCCCGGCGTCAATTTGTCGACGATGGGGGCGCGCAACGAATCGATGGTGTACGTGCGCGGTTTTGATTTGCGGCAGGTGCCGGTTTTCATCGACGGCATTCCGGTGTATGTTCCCTACGATGGCTACGTGGATCTGGGGCGGTTTACGACTTTCGACCTGGCTGAAGTTAATGTTGCCAAAGGGTTTTCGTCGGTTACTTACGGACCCAATACGATGGGGGGCGCCATCAATCTGGTGTCGCGCCGACCCCGGAAGCGGTTTGAATTTGAAGGACGTGGCGGGTTGATGAGCGGTCAGGGCCACCGCTACAACCTGAACGTTGGGACGAATCTGGGGAAATTTTACTTCCAGGCGTCGGCTTCGCAGTTGAAACAGGAAACGTTTCCCTTGTCGGACAAATTTGTGAAACATACCCAGGAAGACGGCGGTGACCGGCAGAATGCGTACCGCAATGACCGGAAATACAGCCTGAAAGTCGGTTTTACGCCCAACGCCACCGACGAATACACCCTCAGTTACGTCAACCAGAAAGGAACAAAAGGAACACCGCCCTACGCGGGCGACGATATGAAGCAGACGCCCCGGTTTTGGCAGTGGCCCAACTGGGACAAGGAAAGCTGGTATTTCATTTCCCGTACGGCCCTGACAACTAGTAGTTACCTGAAAGTCCGGTTGTTTTACGACAAGTTTAAAAACCTCCTGAGCTCTTTCGACGACAACACGTATACGACGCAGAAAAAGGGCTCTTCCTTCAATAGTTATTACAACGATGACACCAAAGGTGGTTCGCTCGAATACGGTAACCGTTTGGCCGAAAGACATAACCTGAAAGCGTCGTTTCACTACAAACAGGATCGTCACCGCGAAAACAACCAGGGCGAACCGGTTCGGACGTTCATCGATCAGACGTATTCGCTGGGAATGGAGGACGTGTTTCGGCTGACCAGTCAACTCTCGCTGGTGCCGGGCATCAGCTACAATTCACGCCAGAGCCTGCGGGCGGAAAATTACGAAAGCACGACCCGCATCATCAGGCCTTTTGCCGGTAACAACAGCTCCGCTCTGAACGCACAGGCCGGATTATTTTATACCCCAACCGCCGATCGGCAACTGAGCTTCACCGTTGCGCGTAAAACCCGCTTTGCCACGATCAAAGACCGGTATTCGTACCGCTTGGGTGCTGCCATTCCGAATTCGGACCTGAAAGCCGAGTCGGCGCTGCATTTCGAAGCGGCTTATGCCGATCAGTTCAATCTGGGCAAACCGGGTCGGAACCTGACGCTGCAGGGCAGCCTTTTTTACAGCAAGCTGACCGACGCTATCCAGCAGGTCAATAACGTCCAGCCCAACGTTTATCAGTTTCAGAATACCGGCCGGGCCGAGTTCTACGGCGGAGATTTGTCGGTCAGGGTGCCGATCGGTTCCGCCCTGCAAACCGGGGTGCAGTATTCGTACATTCACCGCCAGAATCGGAGCAATCCCGACCTGAAGTTTATTGATGTTCCTGACAATAAAGTGCTGGTTTTTGCGCAGGCTCAGTTGCTCCGCCGGGCCACCTTGCTGGCCAATGTCGAATACAATTCGGATCGGTACAGCACCAGTTACGGCACAAAGGCGAAAAGTTTTGTGGTGGCATACGCCAAAGCGTCGGTGCGGATTGTGCGTTTCGTGAGCCTTGAAGGCGGAATAAATAATATCTTTGATCAGAACTATGCCCTCGCCGAAGGCTTTCCCGAACCGGGCCGTACGTATTTCGTAAATCTTCTGCTGACCAACTTATAATACCGACCATGACCCGATTTAACTTCCTGTTTCGCCCGGCGCATTGGGCCTCGTTTGTTCTGATTGGTGCGTTTTGTCTGGCAGCCGGTACCGGTTTTGGCCAGATTACCATTTCCGGAGAAGTCACGAAACCGCTGACGCTCCAGGCTGCCGATCTGAAAGCCCTGCCGCATACCGAAGTAACGGGCAAAGACCGCGACGGCAAAGAACACAAATATGTGGGTGTGCCGCTGGCCGATCTGCTCAAACTGGCGGGTGCCACGATGGGCGGGGAGTTGCGGGGCGAAAACCTGATGAAGTATGTCGTCGTGAAAGCCATCGATGGCTACGAAACGCTGTATGCGTTGCCCGAACTGGATACCGATTTTGCTACCCGAACCATTATTCTGGCCGACAGCGTCGATGGATCGCCGTTGCCGTCGGGTGTCGGGCCGTACCGGATTGTGGTTCCCGGCGAGAAAAAACCGGCCCGCTGGGTGCGCGAAGTGAAAAGTATCGAAGTGCGGTTTGCGAAATAAAAGGATGACTATCAGTCGGTTTGTTCTTTTCGGATGCGTGGCGCTGGTTGCTCTGGTGGCTTTCCAACCCGCTGACGACCCGGTTCCGACCGGTCCGTATGAATTGCGCTATCCGGCTTCGTTCGGCGGACGTTTCAACATTCCGGTCGACAATCCCATGACGCAGGAAGGCGTTTATCTGGGGCGGCTTTTGTTCTATGAACCGCGTTTGTCGGCCACCGGAACGGTTTCCTGCGCCAGTTGCCACCAGCAGTCGCGGGCTTTTACCGACGGCCTGGTCCATAGCGTGGGCGTGAGCGGGAAACTGACGCGCCGGAATTCGATGTCGCTGGTGAATCTGTTGTGGGTTCGGCAACTGTTCTGGGATGGTCGCTCGAATAGTCTGGAAGAACAGACACTGGTGCCGCTCCAACACGCCGACGAAATGGGGTTGAAACCGGGTGAGGCCGCCCAATGGTTGCAGAAAACCGCTGCGTATCCTGCGCTTTTCCGGCGCGTGTTTGGCACGGATACCATCACCGATGCCCGGATTGCCAAAGCCATTGCCCAGTTTGAACGAACGTTGATTTCTGCCGATTCGCCCTACGACCGGTTTCTGGCCGGAAAATATGTCTTGACGGCTGCGGAAGAACGCGGATTGCGGTTGTTTTCGGCGGCCCCGAATTCCGGGCGCGGAATCCGGGGTGGCAATTGCGCGCACTGCCACGGCGGTCCCAAACTGATGCAGGAGTTATTTCACAACAATGGTCTCGATTTGAAAGCCATTGATCCGGGGCGGCAGGAAGTAACGGGCCTGGATCTAGATCACGGCCGGTTTCGGGTGCCGACCCTGCGCAACATTGCGCTGACCGCGCCCTACATGCACGACGGCCGGTTTGCCACGCTGGCGGCCGTTCTCGATCACTACAGCGACCACGTTCAGGCCAGCCCCACGCTGAGCCGCGAACTGGTTCCGGCTCAGGCGGGTGGCCTTGGCTTAACACCTACCGAAAAAACCGATTTGCTCGCTTTTCTGCACCTGCTAACGGATACGGTTTTTGTCAACAATCCGCAGTTTTCTAACCCGCACATCCGGCATTGAAAACAGCCTATGGTTAAAGAGAGAATAGTAACAAACACTGTCTAAATCGCCCCCACCCCTAATGCGGGCTTTTGCATCCAGATCGAGAAGCCCCCTTTAGGGGGTGGGGGGGCGGTTCTCAGCAAGGGAAGTTCTAAATCTTAGCCAAAAGAAAAGCATGGAAGACTACGTCTTTGATTTTTAGCCAATTAGCCTTTAGTCCCTTTTCTTTTTTGAATATAGGTTTTAAAGTTTAAGGTTTGTCATACAACCCCAAAATCATAAACTTTAAACGTTAAATATAAGGCTGTGAATGAGTGGTTTGCAGGCTAAGGACTGACTTGATGCGGTTTTGCAGTTCCAGATCCAGCAATCGGGCGTATTCCGTCCATTCCTTGTCGGCGGCTATAAACTGATCCCCTCGTTCCGTTTCATCGGCTTTGTAGTGCTTCTCGGCATCTTTTACGTAAGATGCGGCCAGATTGAGGGCATAATCGTACATTTTCTGGATCTCTTCAAACGAAAGCTCACTTAGATTTTTCATGTGACTGGTTTATCGTGTGGACTATAAACCACCGGAGCGCGCTAAATGTTAAGCCGGTTTACATTATTGGCACGCAAAACGCCGGAGCCGCTTTTTCATTTTTTGCAAGGGATTCTACAAAATTGCCATTTGGTTGACGGATGTTACCATTTATGGTATTTTGTTCAGTATTGGCATTTATATTGTTTAAGTATTTTTGTAAGTATAAGTACTCTAACGTGTATTAAACAGGTAAAAATAACTATGATTGAATCCATTCGCTCTTACCTCCGTTTAAGGCGACTTGCCAATGCTTTGCATGAATCGCAGCAAAAGCAGTATTTTAACCAGATTGATGCCATAAAAGAGTGTAATCGACTATTCCGAAACGGCAAGAAAGACTACTCAGTCGTTAAACACCAGCACCAGCAGATCTATTGGGTAGTTCGTACAAAGTCAGCAAAAATCCTCGCAACGGAGGGCCACAGTATTCTTAAACCTTATAACAAATAAGCAGTTATACGCTGAAAAGGTAAGTATTCGGTGCTTTTGAATCGATGCAGCCAGCAACCTGGAGTTACTGGCTGCTCTTTAGTTTACCGTCGGTTGCCGGAAGGGGTGTTGTATACGAATATTCTGACAATAAGTAGGCATATTTACTCGAAAACAGTATGGAAATAGCCTGGTTGATAACAGGAGTTGTATTGCTTTATTATTGCGGAAAAGCGCTGGCAGCTCCAGGCAAACCCAATTGGAATAAAGCCATTGTGTCCGCCATGTTCTGGCCCTTTTCGATATTGATAAACGGGCGATCCGAGAAAGAAGGTCGGAAGTCGTAACTTACCAGACGTACCTTCTCACCGAACCCGCCGGCTCGTTCAGAACTATCAGCGCCCGGCGTTTTGAAGGCGACATTCGGGAGATTCGGCGCAAGACTGGACGCAATCCGGACGGAACCGGGCCGGACAAATTTGGACGCGGAGGCAACGATGTAATACGCCGGATTGTGGGTGACGGTATTACCGTCGATGGTTAGCACACCCAGACAGCGATCGCAGCCGCCGATGGTATGCGGTTTTTGCTGCGACAAGGCTCATCAGAATGGGTTTTTGGGCGGACGGTTTTCATGGCTTTTCAAGCGGTTTGACCGGTTTTCGCCGGGCAGACATTGACAGAACAAATCGGATGGCTACCTTTGTTTATGTCTTCCCGCCTAAGTTTATTCATCGGCGTTCTGTGCATCAGTATCTTCCCGGTTCTGGTCAAATCGACGCCCATTTCCGGCATCAGCGACGCATTTTACCGCATGAGTATCGCTACCGTACTCATCTGGCCTTACGTCGTTATCCGTAAAAAATGGCAGCCCGAAACACTTCGTTACTGGAAACCGATTGTGCTTTGTGGGGTATTTTTTGCGTCCGATATCGCCGTCTGGAACCTGTCGATCCACTACTCGACCGCTACGCAGGCCAGTTTGTTGACGAACCTGTCGCCCATTTGGGTGGGAATCGCTACGTTTTTGTTTTTTCCCGAAAAACCAAACCGCTACTTCTGGCTCGGAACGGCCCTGGCGGTTATTGGGCTGGTGTTGTTGATGGGCATCGAAATGTTCATTCAGATGAAATTCGACAGCGGTTTTTTCTTCGCCGTGTTGTCCGGTCTGTTTTATGCCGCTTACATCGTCGTGAGCAAAACGGTTTTGAAGAAGGTGCCGATCCTGAATTTTATGGCTTGCAGCATGACGGTTTCCAGCCTTTTTCTGGTGGTTTTGTGCCTGGTTCTGGGCGAACCGCTGTGGGGATTTGAACCCCGAATCTGGGGTTCTTTGATTATTCAGGCCCTGATTTGTCAACTGCTGGGCTGGTTTTCGGTCAGTCATGCGTTGCAGAAGATCGACGCGCAGCGGGTTTCGTTGAGTTTGCTCAGTCAGGCGGTTGTGACCGGTTTAATCGCCTGGGCGTTTATCGACGAAAAAATAACGCCCCAAATGATCCTCGGCGGAATCATTATTCTGCTGGGAATTGCCATCACGTTTAAGCGTACACGTACCCACGGACCGGCGGGCAGACCCGTTTAGCCCGTTACCTGCCGAACCATCGCTTCGAGTTTCTGAAGCGGCAGCACGCCCGATTGTCGCCAGACCACTTTTCCCTTATGAAATAAAATCATCGTCGGCACGCTCTGAATCTGGTACGTACTGGAAGCCCAGCGGCTTTTATCGACGTCTACTTTGATGATCCGTAGTTTATCACCCGTTCGTTCGGCGAGTTGCTTTAGTGTAGGAGCCAATACTTTACAGGGCCCGCACCAGTCGGCGTAAAAGTCGACCAGCACGGGTTTGTCACCCCGGATTATATCGTGAAACGATTCGTTTTGAGTCGTGTTTGCTGCGTTGCTCATGATCGGATGCCGGGCAAAATAGTCACCGACAACTGAATAACAACGCGATCCGTCGGGAAGTTTTTTCGATTTGGATTTTGAGTCTATTTGCTGGCCTGAACCGTCGTCATGGCGTTTAGATTGGTGAGTGCGCAGACGTGGATGATCTTCCATTTCCCGCCAATCTTTTCGACTACCCGCGATTCTTTGGAAGTAGTTTTTCCGTGGCTGTCAATCAGCATCTGATCGTACCAGACAAAAGCCATTTTTCCATTGATGTGAATCTCATAATTGGTGTTCATAATGGAAACGCTGTCGGCGGGCCGGGCGGTGGAAAACTGACTTTTAAACTGCTTCTCCAGATTATCCCAGCCTTTGATGAGGGTAAAATCTCCTCCGTACAGATTCGCGGCAAAATAAATGTAAGGGACATGCGCCCAACAATCTGCCCATTTTTCCTTGTCCCGTTTAAAGAAACCTTCCGTTTCGTTGTAGAGAACGGTTTTGATGGCCACCTGGTCGTTCTGCCCCCAGGCAGAAAAAATCGGGCCAACCATGACGATGCATAAAATCAGAAGCTTTTTCATGATCGTATTTGTGAATGGTGTAGATGAAGATAACCCGTTTTATTGTAATAATCAAATATTATTTTGTATTTTAACTGTTAATACGTATAATGTACTTATCGCTATTTATTTTCGGGCTATGTCAGACCAAACCGCCACCACCCGGGCCGAAATGCCAAAAGCTGCCAATCCGATTCTGGAACGCAGAACCGTTGAAAATGGAAACCGTAATTTGCTGAAACACCTGAAACCGGGGCTGTCGGTGCTCGACGTCGGTTGTGGTTCCGGCGCCATTACGCGCGGTATTGCCGAGCTGGTGGGAGCGGAGGGGCGCGTGCTGGGCATCGACCCCAGCGGAAACCTGATTGCTCAGGCACGGCAGCATTCCGAAGCCCTGCCACAACTGGATTTTCAACAAGCGGATATTTACGGTTTTGAAACCACCGAACAGTTCGATATTGTTACCTGTGCGCGGGTTTTACAGTGGCTGGCGAAACCGGAAGAAGCACTGGCCCGCATGGCGAAACTGGTAAAACCGGGCGGTTTTCTGGCGGTGCTGGACTACAATCATGAAAAAGTGGAATGGACGCCGGAGCCACCCGAGGCTATGAAGAAGTTCTACGGCGCGTTTCTGAAATGGCGGGAGGAAGCCGGTTTCGACAATGCGATTGCCGACCATTTGAAAGACCAGTTCCTGAAACTCGGTTTTGAGAAAATAACGGTTGAACCGCAGTTTGAAATCAGCGTGAAGAGCGAACCGACTTTTGCCACGGCGAGTCGCATCTGGTCCGAAGTCGCCGAACTTCGCGGACCGCAGCTGGTAAAAGACGGTTATGTTTCGGAAGAAGACCGGCTTGCGGCCATTGAAGCCTACGACCAGTGGATTGCCACCACCGGCGAATCCATGCGGTTGTATTTGCTGGCGGTGGAGGCAAAAAAATAGTTTATAGTTTACGGTTTTGGTTTAGGATTGGCTGACGCGTTCTTTATTTAGCGCGTGTCAGCCAATCCTAAACCAAAAACCGTGAACTATTAGTGACTGTCTAAACTTTATAATTTCCCTTCTTTCGCGTTGCCCCCAACCCCCTAAAGGGGGCTATCAGATCCGGATAGTTAAGCCCCCTTTAGGGGGTTGGGGGCAACATAGAAAACATGATTTACTATTTTTGGACAATCTCTTAAACCTTATTTATTTTTTAACCGATTTGACGGTTATTTCAAAAGCCAGCGGGGTGTAAGGTGGAACGACGTAGTAGCCTTTCGACTGATCGTAACTGCCCTGGACGCCGTAACCGCGTACGGATGGAAACACCAGCAACGCTTTGTCTCCTACTTTTAACCGGGTAATACCCGTACTAAAACCTTCAATATATTGGCCGGACCCGGCAACGAAGGTTAGGGAATCACTTTTATCAAAAGGAGTTGTTCCGCGCAGTGAATTAGCTGTATAGGCCACGGTAACGGTATTTCCGGCAGCGATGGTCGAACCGGTTCCCGCCGTTGTCCGATACACACGGATGCTGTTTGCGGTATCGATTGGAGCGGGCAAATTTTTAATGGCAGCGTAATCGTCCATTTGCTCTTTTTCCGTCCGGGAGCGTTTCAGCGTGACATCGAAGATGACGGCACTGTATTCCGGCATTTTATTACTCCGGGTGTCATTGCCAAATCCAATGCTGGATGGCATAAAAAACCGCCCGCTCTGGCCTTCTTTCAGGAGCAGAAAACCTTCCTCCAAACCCTGAACAACGACGCCGGGCAGGAAAGGAATATAGGCGGATTTGGTGGCGTTGGCGCTGTCGACCAAAACCGCCTGTTTCGTGATAGCATCGATATACGATAGTTTATACGTAAACTCCAGCTCGTCGCCACCTATTGCAGATCGGCCGGTTACTGAACTGCCGGTAATGATGTAGTACAATCCCGAAGCCGAGGCCGTTACTTTATCCTGTAACTGGTTGGCCGTGAGGTAATCTTTAATTTGCTGATCGTTCAAAGCCGCCTGCCCCGCACTCGGATCGGTGAGATCTTTGTTCAGACAGGAAGTCAGCCCTGCAACGATTAATAAGGCAATAACTGTACTCAGAAGTTTGGAATTCATGCTCGCCATTAAATAGATAAGAAGTTGATAAGGTGTACTATTTCTAATGACCCCATCGCCGGAGAAAGCGTTGCAATAGTCGACAAAATTATGGGATCAATTTGCCTTCGCCTTCCCGTAATGTCCAAAAACGATCGGCGAACTGGGGCTTGTCTTTTAAAGCTTTCCGTAATTCATCGACCGGTTCGTGTTCGCCGTCGTCGGCCAGCGGAAAGGTGCCGTAATGGATGGCAACGCTGTGTTGCGAGCGGATATCTTCGTGAATCTGAACGGCCTGCGCGGGCGAACAGTGAATGGGCGACATGAACCAGGCCGGGCGGAAAGCCCCGATCGGGATCAGCGCAAGCCGGATGGAGCCGAATTGTTCACCGATTTTTTTGAAGAAGGTGCCATAGCCCGTATCCCCGACAAAATACAATTTTCCGGCCGCTTTGCTGTCGATCAGAAAACCGCACCAGAGCGTCGCATCCCGGTCGAACATGCCGCGCCCGGAAAAATGCTGCGCCGGAACGCAGTGGATCGTAGTGCTGTCGTTGTAAGCGAGAGAATGGTTCCAGTCCATTTCCGTCACCCGCTGACAACCTTGTTCTTCCAGAAAAGCTTTTACTCCCAGCGGGCAATACACCTGCGGCTGATCGCGCTGGCAGAGTTTCTTGACGGTTTCAATGTCCAGGTGATCCCAATGGTTATGGCTCAGCAGCAGAATGTCGATTTTGGGAATGTCGTCGAAGCGGATGCCGGGCGGCCGGTTCCGCGCCGGACCCGCCCACTGAAAAGGACTGGTGCGCTTGTACCAAACCGGGTCGGTCATCACGTTCAGGCTGTCGAATTGCAGTAAAACCGTCGAGTGATTCACGAACGTAACACGAACCTCAGCACCCGCCACGCGGCCGGGTGGGGGTGGGCCGGGTGGTTCGTTCCGGAAAGCGGGCCACGGTGTTTTATCCCGACCCGACAGCATCCATTCGAGGGCTTCCTTGAGTCCTTTCGCCTGTACGCCGTTGTAATTATGAAATTGCTTGCCGTCGAAATGATCGCTCACCGGACCTTTGTAGCCGGGGGCCGAAATCAGGTACCCAATGGTCAGGATGACCACCACCGCGACAACAATAAAAACCAGCAGTCCCATCAGAATTTTCGAAAACATAAGGCGACCGGTTTACAACAGCACCTTGTCGATCTTGTGAACAACGCCGTTGGTTGCCGTTACGTTGGCGCGTGTTACCGTGGCTGGCGACGCAATGCCGCTGCTTTTCACGGTAACCGCACTGCCGGACGAATTGACGGTCAGTTTGCCGGTACTGTACGCCGTTACATCGCCCGTGGTCAGATCGTTGGAATACAAACGCCCCGACACCACGTGGTTAGCCAGAATGGCGGTGAGTGTGGCCACCGGCACTTTATTGATCGTATCGGGCGTGCTGAGTTTCAAGGCGCGGAACGCACTGTTCGTCGGCGCAAAGGTCGTGTAGGGTGAAGTGCCCGTCAGCACACCCGCCAGCGTGGGGTTCACGGCGGCAATCCGAAGAGCGGCCGCGCCCAGCAGCGTCAGGCTGGTATCCGCCTGAACAACGCCGACCAGGCTGCCACCACTGCCGGGCGGGGGCGGTAACAGAATGTGGTCGATGACGTGGATGACGCCGTTGGCGACCTGTACGTCGGGTTTGATCACTTTCGCACCGTTGATAAATAAACCGCTCGTTCCGTTTGTGATGTACGCTAAAACCGCCTGATTGTTAATGCTTAATGAAGTCTGGACGGCTTTGTTTTTTTCCATCGGAAAACCGGTCGAAGCGACGGCGGCTTTTAACACGTGGTATTGCAGAATACCGGTCAGTTGCTCTTTGCTCAGGGCCGTCAGCGAGGTGGCGTCGGTGACGCCGGAAGCCCGGAAGGCGGCATCGTTCGGCGCAAAAACCGTCAGGTTCGGATTTTTGAAGGCATCGAGCTGACCCGCCTGCAACATGGCCGCTTTCAGAATGCTGAAGTCGCTGTTTTCGGAAAAATAATCGGCAGCGGTTTTCGGCTGGGCGGGAGCGTCTTCTTTTTCGTTGTCGCAACTGGTCGTAAACGTAAAAAGGGTAACGAAAACCGCCAGCACCAGGGTGTGGGAACGGAAAGGGAGGAAGAGCGTTTTTTTCATGTAAAAGCGATCAATAAGTAAGATTAAGTACCTTATCAGGTCGGACAGACGGTT
Source organism: Larkinella terrae (assembly GCF_009668025.1). Classification (GTDB taxonomy): domain Bacteria; phylum Bacteroidota; class Bacteroidia; order Cytophagales; family Spirosomataceae; genus Larkinella; species Larkinella terrae. The sequence continues at coordinate 360,174 of NZ_WJXZ01000002.1, forward strand.
CCGCCTGTTATCTTTATGCCGAACACTGTTCAGAACGAATCCGTTGCGTCGTTTATTGAACGGAACGAACGGTTACTATTACGTTACAAAACTACCAAATCCTTTGTTAAACTTACTTTTTTGATAAACCCATGAAAGAAAAATTGCTCGTATTAGTTCTCCTGGTTGCGGTTGCCACCGGTTTTATGGCACCAACTAAAAAAATCAAACTGTTCAACGGAAAAGATTTGACGGGCTGGAAAATCTACGGTACCGAAAAATGGTATGTGGCTGACGGAGAGCTGGTCTGCGAAAGTGGCCCCGACAAAGGATACGGTTATCTGGGGACTGATAAGTTTTACAAGAATTTCGATCTATCGCTGGAGTTTAAGCAGGAAGCCAACGGCAACAGCGGGGTCTTTTTCCGGTCGACGGTGGAAGGAACCAAAGTGAAAGGCTGGCAGGTTGAAGTGGCGCCCCCAAACCACGATACGGGCGGTATTTACGAATCATACGGTCGGAACTGGCTTAAGCAAATTCCCGACGAAAAAGAAAACATTCTGAAACCGGAGCAGTGGAACAAACTGCGTATCCGGGTCGAAGGTGATCATGTGCAGACCTGGCTCAATGGTCAGTCGATGGTGGATTTCAACGACGAAATCATTGGGAAAGGCGAAGGCGGTATTGCCCTGCAAATCCACGACGGGGGCGGTATTAAAGTGCGCTGGAAAAATCTGGAACTGCAGCCGTTGTAACTAAACGAATTCGAAAGAGCACGCATTTTTCCCGACTTACTCCGCGCAAAACCGGCAGTAGGTTGGGAAAAATAGTTTTAAGGCCCTGTTGATGCCCGTCAAAACCGTCCACCGTCCCATCGGGACGGCATCCTTGCAGCTAGACGGCTACCGATAAAGCAGGTACTTTTTCCGCATAACCTTGTAGGCCGTCAATCCGGGTTCCCAACTGGCCCGGATTTCTTTCTCCGGTCGTCCTTCCACGATTTGTTTCCGGAATAAACCGTTGCCTATCAGTCGTTCGATAACGCCCATTTCCCGGCTTAAACTGGATTCGAAAAACTTCTCTTTTTGCGGATGGGCCTTATACAGCTCCATCAGCCATTGAATATTGATTTGCTTCCGCTTGCGCAACTGGCTGACGTCGTATGTACGAAGATCGAGGCCGTAGCACACCTGATTCATAAACAGGGGAGTCTCGGCCATGCCCGGCAGACTCACCGGGGTATACGAGAACGAATAACGACCCTTCAACTCGGGACTCCCGATTACCGTAAAGGGAAAGTTGGTGCCGCGTCCGTGGTTAAGGTAGGTGCCTTCAAATAAACAGGTTGATGGATAGAGCAGGATGCCCTGTTGGGTGTTCAGATTCGGCGAGGGAGGAACAGGCAACGTGTATGGCATGTCGTGCTCGTAGTTGGCAACCTTGATAATCTTCAGCTTGCAGGTAACTTTATTCTTGAGCCAGCCTTCGCCATTGGCCATTTGGGCGAACTCCGCGACGGTCAGCCCGTGCGAGATCGGGATCGGAAACATGCCGATACCCGATTTATATTGCATGTCCAGAATGGGGCCGTCGATGAGGTAACCATTGGGGTTAGGCCGGTCGAGGATCAGCAGCTCCTTGTTGTTTTCCTGGCACGCTTCCATCAGCCTGACCAGCGCATTGATGTTGGTGTAAAACCGGCAACCCACATCCTGGAGGTCATACAGCAGCAGATCCACATCGGCGAGGTCTTCCGGCGAGGGTTTGTTTTTCTTACCATAAAGGGAGATAACCGGTATGCCAGTAGCTTTATCGGTTTCGTCGGCCACTTGCGTACCGGCACTGGCCTTTCCCCGAAAACCGTGTTCGGGGCCGAATATCTTCACAATGGTGACACCCAGCGTCTTCAGGCTGTCAACCAGGTGTTTCTTCCCGATAATGGACGTTTGATTGGCCAGGATGGCCACCCGCTTGCCCTTTAAATACGGCACATATTGGTCCGGCTGATCAGCCCCGGTCGTGATGGCTTTTGGAGGAACACCCGCCTTTTCGGCAGCATGGTAGCGAATGGATGCGGTGCTTCCAAAAACAATTGCAATGATGATTAACGCACTAACGATCGTGACTAGCTTCTTCATGGATACTTCAAACGGATGAGTTCCCAAAGTAAGCACCGGTTTTGATTTATGAAAAGGAATGGCCTGCTAACATATTAGATTCCGGCGATAACTAATTAAATAGTTTTGTAACGAATTTAATAGTTATATTTGGGCGCTTTCCACGAAACCAATGTTTTCCGGTTCTTTCTGCTGTTTCAGTTATGGTGCTGAATAATTTCAAAATGGCCTGGCGGCTTGTTCGCAAACAACGGCTTTACAGTGCGCTCAACGTTGCCGGACTGGCCATTGGGCTGACGACGAGCCTGTTACTTCTGTTATGGATCAATGATGAACTGAGCTTTGACCGGTTTCATCCCAATCATGCCCGGATCATCAAGGTGATGCTCAATATTTCGTCGGACGCGCAGCAAACCCAGACCTATGGCTGGGTAGCGGCTCCGGTGGCCGATGCCATGAAACGAGAGATTCCCGGCGTTCTGCAGGCAAGCTGCTCCTGGGAACAAAAAGCGGTTTTTCACTATCAGGAGCTAACCAGCGAAGAAAGCGGACTGGCTGCTGATCAGGCTTTTTTACAAATCTTCAATTTCCCTTTGCTGAAGGGAAACCGGGCAACTGTTCTTCAGACGCCTAATTCATTGGTCATCACCCAGCGACTGGCCCGGAAATATTTTGGTTCAACTGATCCCATCGGAAAAATTATCCGGCTGGATCAAACCACTGACTGTAAAATCGCGGGCGTGCTGGCCGACATACCGGGCAATTCGTCCCTGCAATTTGACTACCTACGACCCTTACCTGAACCTTCAGCCCGGAATTCCTGGCTGGAAGTCAAAGCCAATGTGTTTGCCGTTGTTGATCCTAAATTAGATCCTGAACAACTCAGGCTGCAACTTCAGGCACTGGCCAAACGCCATTTACCCGACTGGCTGACCGGTTGGGTTTATTTCCCCCATAAGCTGGACGACTGGTATTTGCGCAGCAATTTCAAGAATGGGCAAAACATGGGGGGCGGCCGAATCACGTACGTTCGTTTGTTTGCGATTGTCGTTTTGCTGGTGCTGCTGATTGCCGCCATCAACTTCATCAACCTCTCAACGGCCAGAGCAACCGGGCGAGCGAAGGAAGTAGGGGTTCGGAAAGCTGTTGGTGCGGGAAAATGGGCGCTGATCGGGCAATTTCTGGGGGAATCATGGCTTCTGACCGGTTTTGCCGGGTTGGTGGCGCTTTTTCTCCTGATCATTCTGCTACCTGTTTTTAACCAGCTGCTTCAAAAACAGATCGTCATCGATTGGACGAATCCGCTCTATTGGTTGAGTTATATTGGCATATTAGTAATAACCGGGTTGTTGTCGGGAATTTATCCGGCCTTCGTGCTGTCAGCTTTTCAGCCGGTACGGGTGCTGAAAGGTCTGCGAGATCGTTCAACGGGGGGAGCGGCCCGGTTGCGCAAGGGGTTAGTCGTTGTTCAATTTACGACGGCCAGCATGTTACTCATCGGAACCGGTGTTGTTTATCAGCAGATTGCTTATATCCGCCACCACGATCCAGGCTTTCAGCAAGGCAACCTGATTCGCTTTGGGGCCAAAGGTCTGACGGAGCCGCAGGCTTACCAACATGCCAAAGCGGTGTTGGGCAGCGTTCCGGGGATTGAAGGCCTTTCCAGTTCCAACGCGAGTTTTCAGGGTACTTTCGGCCGGAATTACGTCGAATGGCAGGAACAGGTAACCTCCGGGAAGACCATGTTTGCCGTGATTACGGGTGACTACGACCTGCTTTCTACGTTAAAAATCCGCCTGCTGTATGGCCGCACTTTCTCACCGCAATTTGGCACGGATAGTTCCGGCGTACTCATCAACGAAGCGGCTGCCCGCCGAATGAACTTCCAGAAACCGCTGGGCCAGCGTATTCGGGTAAACAATCAGGCGTATCAGGTAATTGGCGTGGTGAAAGATTTTCACATTGCCTCGATGCATCAAACCATCGAACCCGCCGTCATTCTGTACAAAACCGCTTCCATCAACTATTTCTTCGCCCGGTTGAGTCCGCAGAATCGGGGTGCTGTCCTTCGACAACTGGAAAATACGTATCAAACTTTACGTCCCGGTATTCCATTTGCCTTTCAGTTTATCGATCAGGAATACGAACGGGTTTATCATAACGAGCTGCAGATTGGGACACTGGCCAACTGGTTTTCAGCGATCGCCATCCTCGTATCCTGTTTAGGTCTGGTGGGATTGGCTTCATTTTCCGTGGAGCGAAGGACCAAAGAAATCGCCATCCGGAAAGTTCTGGGCGCATCTATTGGCAGTCTTTTTTTCCTGCTAACCCGGGATTTTGTCGGCCTGGTACTTCTGGCCCTTGTTGTGGCCGCATTTCCCTCCTGGTACATCATGAATGAATGGCTACAGACATTTGCGTACCACATCCGGATCGGTGTCGATTTATTTGTGCTGATTGGCGTACTGAGCGTCGGGATTGCCCTGCTCACGGTAAGCTGGCAAAGCATTCGGGCGGCCTTAATGAATCCGGTTAAAAACCTGCGGGCGGATTAGTGAAAATCCGCCCTCTTTTTAGTCAAAATCCGTATTAATTAAAAAAGCACATTTTCAACGGGTTGGATGCGTTCGGGTAATTCCGTTTCTCCCAGCATGTCTTTCAGGTCGATCTCAATCGTCCGGACGATGCTTTGAATCGGGACATCGTTGATCATGCCTTCAAAGGGATTTTCGCTATAATCGCCCGTATATTCCATCAACGAAAATACCCACGAGACGACCAGATTGAAAGGCAATAACAACCAGATCAGCTCCGGGCCGTTCGATCCAAACTCCTGCAGCATTCCGAATGGCAGCAAAAAAGTAAAAATGAAGATAAAGATGGCACTGGAGGTGGCATATTGACGCGGCAGGGGCGAATTCTTTATCCGCTCACTCCGGCCCTGTTCATTGTAAAGGTCATTGACCAGATTTTGGAGTGTAACGTGTTCAAAATCCGTTAACCAGCCTTTGCTTTTTAGCGTAGCCAAATGCTGGGATTGCCGGTCGAGCAGTTGGGTGGCCTTGTTTTTTTTGGTGTTGATCCAATCCAGCTCTTCGCGGCTCAGGCATTTGGTCGCTTCTTCCTCAAAAGAAGAAAAGTCAATGCGTTGCCGAAAGTAGTTGCGCTGGCGAACGCTGTCCATCTGCTGATGTTCCCAGGGCGTTCGTTGCCACATGGCGTGTTTGAGCGCATACAGCCACGCCAGATGGCGGTAAATCAGCGCGCATACTTCCGTGTTTACTTCCTCCCGTGTTGCCGAAACGGCGGTTTTATTGCCGGACAAAAAGGCGCGGCTGGTTGCGCCAAACGATCGGCTGGTATTGACAATGCCTCCCCAGATTTTCCGGGCTTCCCAGCTTCGGTCATACGACTGATTATTCTTAAAGCCAACGTAAAAGGCAACCGCCGTACCAATCAGCGAGACCGGCAGCCACGGAACTGCTACCCACTTCCAGCCCAGATACTGGTAAGTAAACAAGGCCAGCGAGCCCGTGAAAAGTGACCAGAGCAGTAACCTCCAGCTGATGTAGTAGATGATTTTATAATTAAAATAATGTTTAACGTACATGTTGGTGATCTGGATAGGTGAAGAGCCCGATCAAGATAACCGATGTCTTTCTAAAAAGCCAGTTTTGTAGCTTTCCTGACCCAAGATTAACGAAATACTCCAGTTGAAGTAAGCGTTCCCTGCCGCGCGACGGTTCCGGTTTTCCGGAATCAGGGCTGGTACGATTTCAATCTGAAAATTGGTCAAACTGAAACCGTCAAATGGTTGGCAGGCCACGTTGAAACCGGCACCGATCCAGACATGACAAGAAAATAAAGAACGATTTTTGGCTTGAAGCGTCATTCTTTTCCAACAATAAGGTTCACTACCTGGTTAGCCATTCGGTAAACCGGTCCGTTCGGTAACATCGGGGTCAATAAGCTGTCATTCACAGGCCCCTGCAACGTTGGCGAACGAACTTCCCCTCAACGATCAGAATCCTATGGACGAAAACGAATTACCTGAACTTACGGAGGACGAGAAGCAGTTGTTTGCCGACTTAATGCCCGAAGACCTGACTGAAATTATGGATACGGGCGTCAATCGGCGTCATTTTCTCAAACTGCTCACGCTGGCGGGCGGAGGTCTCCTGGCGGCTCAGTCAGCAGCAGCGGAACACGTTTTAACCCGGCCGTTTCAGGAACCGGCCCCGAGCGGGATCGATCCGGCCAGCCTGGAGAACGCCGTCAATGTGACCTTTAAGGTCAATGGGATGGCCCACAAAGTCACTGTCGATTCGCGCATGACGGTGCTGGACACCTTACGCGAACGACTCAATCTGACCGGTTCCAAGAAAGGCTGCGACCACGGACAGTGTGGAGCCTGCACGGTGATTGTCAACGGAAGCCGCGTGTTGTCGTGCCTGACCCTGGCCGCGAGTTGCGAGGGGAAGAGCGTGCAAACCATTGAAGGTCTGGCGCAGGGAAACCGGCTTCATCCGATGCAGGAGGCATTTCTGAAACACGACGGTTTTCAGTGCGGTTTCTGTACGCCCGGCCAGATTTGTTCTGCGGTGGCGCTGCTCGATGAAGCGAAGAAAGGATACGCCAGCTACGTTACCGCCAATGTCCGTCAGTCGGCGGGACCAGTTCTGCTTTCCCGGGAAGAAATTCGGGAGCGGATGTCGGGGAATATCTGCCGCTGCGGGGCGTATCCCAACATTGTGGATGCCATTCAGGAGGTGCAAAGCGGCAAGCCTGTGGAACAGGTTTTCCGCTCGGTTTAACCCTTTTCCAACCGTTTCTCATGAGACCTTTTGCCTATACCCGCGCCAAAGATGCGGCCTCCGCAATTAAGCTGCTGACTGAAAACCCCAACGCCAAATTTCTGGCCGGTGGGACCAATCTGCTGGACCTGATGAAGGAGGACGTCGAACGCCCGAACGCGCTGATCGACATTTCCGGATTAGGTTTGAGCGAAATCAAAACCATCACCACCGGAGCCAACCAGGGCGGTATTTCGCTGGGTGGACTCGGGAAAAATACCGAAGCGGCCAATCATCCGCTGGTTCGCCAACAGTACCCGTTGCTGACACAGGCCATTCTGGCCGGGGCGTCGGGCCAGATCCGGAACATGGCGACCAACGGCGGTAATCTGCTGCAGCGAACCCGCTGTCCGTATTTCTACGAAGTGTCGATGCCCTGCAACAAACGCGTCCCGGGATCGGGTTGCGGGGCGCGTGAAGGCATCAACCGGATGCACGCCATCTTTGGTTGGTCGGAGCAATGCGTAGCGGTTTTTCCCTCCGATCTGGCCGTTGCGCTGGCGGCTCTGGATGCCGTCATCACCGTCCGGAGCGCAAACGGACAACAACGCAGCATTCCGATTGCGGAGTTCTACCGGTTGCCGGGCGATGAGCCACAAAAAGATACGAACCTGCCGCACGGTGAACTGATCACCGCTATTGAACTGCCGAAAAACCGGTTTGCCGAGAAGTCGTATTACCTGAAAGTCCGCGATCGGTCTTCGTACGCCTTTGCGCTGGTGTCTGTCGCAGCAGCTTTGGAAACCGAGGGGAATACCATCAAACAGGCGCGGATTGCCCTGGGCGGGGTGGCCCACAAACCCTGGCGGGCGCTGAAAGCCGAACAAATGCTGGTGGGGAAAGAAGCCACGGAGGCCAATTTCAAGCTGGCTGCCAGCGCGGAAATGGCCGATGCCAAACCGCTGGCGCACAATGCGTTCAAGGTAGAATTGGGAAATCGGAGTATCGTTCTGGCCCTGCAGATGGCCCTGAATGGTGGTAAAGTCTGAACTTAACTTCATCAATCCATGAAGGATGCGAATAAAGTAATCGGTACACCTGTCAACCGCATCGACGGGATCGCCAAGGTGACGGGCAAAGCGCCGTATTCGATGGATCACCCGGTGAAAAATCCGGCGTATGCCATTCTGTTCAAAAGCACCGTTGCGGCCGGCACGATTCAGGCCATCGACACGGCCGCTGCGGAGAAAACACAGGGTGTGATTGCCATCATTACCCATAAAAATGCTCCCAAACTGAACGTAAAAGGCGGACTGCGGGGCGGATCGTTGCTGCAAAGTCCGGAGATCGAGTTCTTTGGTCAGCATATTGGCATCGTGGTGGCTGAAAGCTTCGAGCAGGCCCGTTACGCAGCGCGGCTGGTCAACGTCACGTACGAAGCGAAGGAACCCAAAGTTGATTTCGACCAGCTGGCCAAACAGGCTCGGGTACCGAAGGACAAAGAAAAAGCCGATCTTAAGCGGGGAGATGTGCAAACCGCGCTCAGCCAGGCTACCTATAAAGTAGAGGAGGTGTACGAAACGCCCATCGAACACCACCACCCGATGGAACCCCACGCGACAATTGCCGAGTGGAATGGCGACCGGGTGACCCTCTACAACAGCTCGCAGATTGTGAACGGGGCACAGGCAGCCACGGCGGCTACCCTGAACCTGAAACCGGAACAGGTGCGGATTGTCTCGCCCTACATCGGGGGCGGTTTTGGATCCAAAGGCGGGCAATGGGCGAATCTGGCGCTGGCAGCCGTAGCCGCCAAACACGTTAACCGCCCGGTGAAACTGGCTTTGACGCGGCAGCAGATGGTCAACTCCGTCGGGCTCCGGCAGCATAATCGTCAGAAAGTCAGTCTGGCTGCGACCGCCGATGGCAAGTTGACCGCACTGGCGCACGAAACAACGACCCACTGTGCCATCAACGACGAGTTTATTGAACCCTGTGGCGACTGCTCGAAAATCATGTACGACACGCCCAATTCGCTGATTACCTACCGGGTTGTGCCCATGAACCTGATTCTGCCGACCTACACGCGCGGCCCCGGCAAATCGACGGGTAGTTTTGCCCTCGAATCGGCGATCGATGAGCTGGCGTATAAACTGAAAATGGACCCGATTGCGTTTCGGATCAAAAACGAACCCGAGCGCGATCCGTCCAACGGAAAATCGTGGTCGTCGAGAACCACAGTGCAGTGCCTGCAGGAAGGCGCGAAAGCATTTGGCTGGGAAAACCGCAAGCCCGAACCCCGCCAGAACGAGCGGGGCAATTACTGGATCGGATACGGCGTCGCAGCCGGAACGTATCCCGCTCACCAGCGCCCTACCTCCGCGCTGGTGAAGCTGAAACGAATTGAAAACCGCGTGATGGCCACCGTTGAACTGGCCGCTGCGGACCTGGGTACCGGCACATACACGATTCTGACGCAAACGGCCGCCGATGCGCTGGGCCTGCCGGTTCAGGACGTGAAGGTAAAAATTGGCGATTCCGATCTGCCCCCGGCAGCCGGGGCGGTGGGTTCGGTGGGCGCGGCCAGTTACGCCAATGCCGTGAACGATGCGTGTCAGAAAATTATTCAGGAACTGGTGGACAAATCCGGCAAACAGTTTTATGTTCGCCCGACGGCCGCCCAGTTGATGCATTCCGAAAAAATAACTGACTACCAGACGCGGGTTGACAGCAAACCGCTGGCAAGTTCCGAGGAGTATTCGGCCCACAGCTTCAACGCGAATTTTGCAGAAGTGGCCGTCAATAAATCAACGGGAATGATTCGGGTAAATCGATTTCTGGCGGTGACGGGCGCGGGAACTATCCTGAATCCAAAAACCGCCCGTTCGCAGATCATCGGCGGCAATGTCTGGGGCATCGGCATGGCGCTGAGTGAGGAATCGGTGCTGGATCCGCGCTGGGGCAATTTTGTTACCCGTTCTTTTGCCGATTACCACGTTCCGACTAATTTAGACATCGGCCAGCTGGACGCGATTTTCATCAATGAGAAAGACGACCACGTCAACACGCTGGGTGTCAAGGGAATCGGTGAAGTGGGCATTGTGGCCGTTGCCGCTGCCGTGGCCAATGCGGTTTTCAACGCCACCGGCAAACGGGTTCGCGAACTGCCCATTACGCCGGACAAGCTGTTGTAGTGGGCAAATTCTCAATAGGGCGAGGGGCTGATTAAAACCATTTATTCATAAATCATCTTCCGGAATGATGACTCTTCGCGTGACCCGAATTGCTCTACTCTTTACCTTACTTTTCGGCTTATTCAATAACTCCTTCGCTCAGAAGTCGCCCCAAAAACCAACGTTTACCAATCCGCTACTGGCGGCTGGCGCTGATCCGTGGGTCATTTTTAAGGACGGTTTTTATTATTATACGAACACCACGGGTCGTAACCTGACGCTTTGGCGCACGAAAGATTTCACCAATTTAAACGAGGCCGAAAAAAAGATCGTCTGGACTCCGCCCGCTTCGGGACCCAATTCGAAAGATATATGGGCTCCTGAGCTGCATAGTCTGAACGGGAAATGGTATTTGTATTATACCGCGACGGACGTGGCCAAACCCGGTGATCAGAATCGCTACGTTTTAGTGCTGGAAAACGAGTCGGCGAATCCATTAGTGGGCAACTGGACCGATAAAGGCAAAATAAACACGAACTACACCGGACTCGACGGATCGGTTTTTGAACATAAAGGCAAACACTATTTTTTGTATTCGGGGTATGTTGGGCCGCAGAGCAATCTGTTCATCGCCGAGATGGTGAATCCCTGGACAATCAGTACGAAACAGGTCGAAATTGCCCGGCCTACGTTGCCGTGGGAAAAATACGACGGACGGGAAATCTGCGAAGGACCCCAGTTTTTGAAGGGAAAACGGGGGCAGCTTTTCATTATTTACTCGGCCAGCGCCTGCTGGGACGACAATTATTCGCTGGGCATGCTGACAGCCGCCGAATCGAGCAATTTGCTGGACCCGGCCTCCTGGACCAAATCGGGCCAGCCCGTTTTTGCTCAGTCGCTCGCCCATAACGTATTTGGCCCCGGGCACAACTGCTTCACGAAATCGGCCGACGGCCGGGAAGACTGGATTGTGTATCACGCCAAAACCGAAGCCAACAAAGCGTGCAAAGACCGAACCCCCCGCGCCCAGCGATTCAACTGGAAAGCAGACGGCAGCCCGGATTTTGGAGTACCTGCATCCGTAGAAACCGCCCTGCAAAAACCGTCCGCGACTCCGTAGCGATTGCCCGGTGCTGATTGAAGAGTTCGTTAGTTTACCGCTTCTCCTTTTACTCCATAACTCACCGCAACCAGGATTAACACCAGGCTGACGAAGCCGAAAGCGATGGACAGGGAAAAATGTTGCGCGATAAAACCCAGCAAAGCCGGACCTGTCAGTAAACCCGTGTATCCGATGGTTGTTATGACGGGCAGGCTGGTCGTCGGTGGAATACCGGGCAGTCGGCCCGCCTGACTGAAAAACACCGGCACGATATTGGCCGCGCCAACGCCAAGCAGGACAAAGCCGATCATGGAGCCCGCTACCCAGGGACTTAACACGGCAAGGCCCAAACCGGCGGCACCGATCAAACTTCCGCCGACTACAACCGTTTTTCCACTTAAATGGGCCACGAGTTTATCCCCAGCCAGGCGTATCACGGCCATCGCCACGGAAAAGGCCGCGTAACCCGCTCCGGCAAACTCGGGGGCAATTCCTTTCGTATCCCGCAGAAAAACAGCGCTCCAGTCCAGAATGGCTCCTTCGGCCAGAAAAACCGCAAAGCACATGATGCCCAGAAACAGGACGCTGCCGTGCAACCAACCGGCTCGCTGACTGCCCGCAACTGAGGATTCACTCAAAGGTGAAAACCGTTCAATGGCCTGTTGTTCAATCGTTAAAGGGAATAAATTTTTATACTGCGTCAGGGTGATCAGGACCATCAGGACGGCAATGCTGACGATGGCGTAGACAGGATTAAGCCCCAACTTCATCAAAAAGCCCAACCCCAGGGAGCCAAACAGCCCGCCCACACTGAACAGACCGTGCAAGGACGACATGATGGGCCGCCCGTAGAGATTCTGCACTTGCACGCCGTGCGCATTCATGGCCACGTCGATTGTGCCAATACTCGAACCGAATACAAACAGCGTTACCGCCATTCCCGCCGGGGTTGGAAGAATGAGCAAGAGCGGCAACGTCAGGGCCATCACCAGACCGGCACCAGCCATCACGATGCGGCTGCCAAAACGCCCCACCAGCCAGCCCGAAACCGGCATCATCAGCATGGACCCACCCCCCAGCAGCAGGAGTAACAAGCCAAGGTTGGCATCGTTTAGGGCTAACCGGTCTTTGGCCAGGGGTATCATCGGTGCCCAGCTCGACATGCCCAAACCGCAAACCAGAAAGATCAACTGGGTGGCTGTGCGGGCTTTCGACACGCGCCCGGCGGGTAAAACCACATCCATACAAGCGAAATTAAAGGAACAAAAATTAGGTTAATCGCTCTCTAAAATAGCTTATTGCTGCCAGATCCCTCACTTATTTCTATTGAGTAGCTCAATAAGTCGACAGCTTACGGAAGGGTCTGCGGGCCAATTGGCTGGCTATAAGCCATTTGTTCTGGACCCATCAACGGTTTCATTCCCAGCAAAAAAATAGCACCAGGAAGGTCCCGGTGCCATTTGGTACTTCTCGAACGTTATTATTTTATTTATCCCACCAAACCACGCTGGAAAGGGTGTTGACTCCACCCTGACGGGTGCGTGCTTCGAGGAAGTTTGTTTTGTTGTACGTTTCTTCCGAATCCGGAATCACAAACCGGGTCGGGACTTTTCCGCCGGTCAGGTTACCCGGATAATTGGTTGGGGTCAAAACCGGGTAGCCGGTGCGTCGCCAGTTGGCGAAAATTTCGTATTCGTCTTCCAGAAAGAGCGAAACCCACTTCTGCGTCTGAATCTGCTCCATTTGCTGGGCAACGGTTCCGGCGGTTTTGTACGGATTCACGTTCAGATAGGCGTTGATTTTTGCTTCCGAAATCGTTCCGCCCGAACCAAACAGCGCCCATTGCCGCATCCCGGCTTTCACCGCGTCGGTATACGCCGAGGCCGCCGTCCCAATGCTTTTCCAGCCCCGGACCGAGGCTTCGGCCAGCAGCAGGTTCGTTTCGGCATTGCCAAACACGATCAGGGGCGCGCTGTATTTCAGCAAGGTATTCGGGTTGGGTTCCGAGAACGAATTGAAATTGGCGGGCAGGTTGTTGAACGCTGCGTTGGGCATACCGCTTTGCAATGCCGTCGTGGTGTCGGCCGTAAACGTTTTGCCATCCGCCGACGTCCACACGATCGAGATCACGTTCAGACGGGGGTCTTTGGTGTTTTTCAGGTAATCGATCAGCGTTTTGGCAAACTTGCCGCCTTCCACGTTGTCGCCACCGGGCGTAATGTAGTCCGTGCTTAATAAACCGTTGGCAATGAAATTCCGGCTGGCAGTCTGCGAACCGTCCACGTAGGCAATGATGGCCCGGTCGGCATCGTCCAGGATAACTCCGCCCGTAATGGCTTTCTCCACCCAGGTTTTGGCCGTAGCCGGATCGACTTCCGTTAACCGCATGCCCAGCCGCAGCATCAGTGAGTAGGCGAATTTCTTCCACTTCACGACATCGCCATTGTACATCAGGTCGGCGGTTCCAAACGTTGCTTTGGTGGCGTCGAAAGCCGCGATGGACGCATCGAGTTCTTTCAGCAAATCGGCATAAATGGCCTGCTGCGAGTCGTATTTAGGCCCGTAATTCTTGTCGGAAAGCGCTTTTCCGGCGTCGAAATACGGAATATCGCCATAAAGGTCAGTCATGCGGTGGAAAATATACGCTTTCCAGATGCGGGCCGCCGACAGTTTGTTGACATCGGCCGGATTGGTCGAAACCGCATCGATCACCTGACGAATGGAAATGATAGCGCCCTGTCCCGCACCAGTTCCGGCGTAGGCATTCCAGTTACCGGTCGAGTAACTGTAGTTAAAGTACTTGTCGCCAGCTGCCGGAACTTCTTTGTAAGTGGCAAAATGCTGCATCGACTGGCCGATGGTCAGGTAAGCCGCACCCGTAAAGTTGGTGCTGACACCGTCGAGCTGGGCCCGGGTAAACAGGTAACCCGGAATAACCTCGGAGTATTTATTCGGGTCCACGTTCATTTCCTCAAAGCCTTTGTCGCAGGCCGACAGCAGGAAGAGAAACGGGGCCGCGAGTAAGATTTTATGAATGATATTCTTCATGATCAGAAAGCTATGTGTTAAAATTTCACCATTAAATTCACCCCAAGACTCTTGGTTCTGGGCACGCCGAACGCTTCCAGACCCTGGGCGTTGGTGCTGGTGTAACCCGACTCCGGATCGAAATACTGGTTCTTTTTGTCCTTGTACAGAATGGCGAGGTTCCGGGCCACCAGCGAGATCGACGCCGATTGCAGTTTCAGGAACGGCAGCTTGCTGACGGGCAGGTTATAGCTCAACACCACCTGACGCAGCTTCACGAAGTCGTTGTTGAACATGAACATCGCGGTGTAATTCTTGTCGTTGTCGTAATACGTATCGACTTCTTCTTTGCTCCATTTTTTGGTAAACGGATTGCCTTCCGGCGTAACACCCGTTACGGTGACCCCGGTTTCGCGACCGGGCAGCGTTTCCTGCGGCAAACCAAACCGGTAGGCATACTGGTAGAGATTCGAATAAACGATGCTACCGAATTTACCGTCGATCAGCAGGTTCAGCGAGAAGTTTTTGTAGCGGAAATTGTTCGTAATCCCCATCGTCAACGGTGGCGTTCCCTGTCCGATTTCCTGCAAATCACCCCGCACCGCGTATCCACTGGCGGTATTGAAAACCACATTTCCATTGGCATCGGTTTTTTTCTGATACCCCCAAACCGTACCGTAAGGCCGGTTCAGTACGTTCCGCACCAGACCTCCACCAACCCCGCTGCCGACGTCGATCCCGGTCAACCCTTCGGCCAGCCGCTCGATTTTGCTCTTGTTGTAGGCCATGTTGTAGCTCACGTCCCAGTTGAAACTACCGTTCTGAACCGGCGTTCCGGTCAGCAACAACTCGATCCCTTTGTTGCTCAGCTCACCCACGTTCAGCAACGCGGAAGTGTAACCCGACGAAAGCGCGATGTTGGACGTAACGATGTCGTTCGTGGTTTTCCGGTTGTAAAACGTCAGGTCGATGCCCAACCGGTTGTTCAGGAATTTGGCTTCAACACCGGCTTCGGCCGTGGTCGAGGTCAACGGTTTCAGATCCGGGTTCGGCACCTGCGACGAGGACAGCACCTGTACCGGCCGACCGTTGTGACCACCCTGCTGCATCGAGTAATACTGGTAAATCTGGTAGGCATTCACCGTGGCACCGCCCACCTGCGCCCACGAAGCCCGCAGCTTGGCAAAGCTGATCGCTTTCGGCATGCGGATGGCATCCGACAGAATCAGCGATCCGCCGACGGACGGGTAGAAAATGCTGTTGCTCTTCGGATTCAGGACCGAAAACCAGTCCTGGCGACCCGAAACCGTCAGGTAAGCCAGTCCTTTGTAGCCGAAATCCACCGAACCGAAAACCGAGTTGATCGCGCTTTTCAGGTACGTCGGCGTCGTTGTCGAAGCCGCCAGGTTGGTGTAGCTGTAGAAATAAGGCACCGTAAATTCGCTACCCGCAATCACCGTCTGATCGTAAATGCTGCGTTGCGCGTTGGCACCGAGCATGGCCGAAAAACTCAGATCCTTGAAAAAGGTGGTGTTGTAATTCAGCGTTAGCATGCCGTTGGTTTCCGACGAAGTTGTTTTCCGGCCTTCGTACGTTCCCAGCGGTGCGAAGGCGTTGTTGGTCGGCTGCACGTATTCCGACTGAAAACTGTAGTAATCCTGGCTGACACTTCCTTTCAGAAACAGGTTGTCCAGAATGTCGTAACGGATACTTCCCTGACTCAAAAACCGGTGTTTGGTATCGTCGTTTTTGAATTTGTTGACCACAAAATACGGGTTGGGCGCGGCCGGAACCGGGTTCCATTCCATTTCCTTGCCCGTTGCCGGATCGTAACCGGGTGCCAGGCTGCGAATATCGACGACGTTGGCCACCAGGTACGTCGCCCAGTGGGGGTTCATATCGGCGTAGCCTACTTTCGGGCGGTTTGTTCCGGCTTCGTAGTTGTACTGGAATACGGTTTCGATGCTCAGCTTTTTGCCCAGGAACGCATTCAGGTTGAGGTTGGCAATTTTCCGTGTGAACGACGAATTCGGTACAATGCTGTTGGAGTTCGTGTTGTTCAGACCCAGCCGGAAGTTGACCGACTCATTTCCGCCCGTAAAAGCCACCGAATTGATGTAGTTGCTGCCCGTCCGGTAGAAGTTCTTCAGGTTGTCTTTCTGGGGTGAATACGGGTGCAACTGTCCGTCAACCTGAATCGTGGGCTGACCGTCCATGCGCGCACCGTACGAAAGCCGTCCCGTACTTTTGGCTTCCGTCAGGGTTGTCGGTTTTTTACCGTCCAGTCCCTGGCCGTATTCATACTGCCAGTTCGGAATCACGGCGATGTTCTCGAAAGAGGTTGTGCTGTTGACTTCCACCCCGACGCCCTTTTGGCCGCGTCCTTTTTTGGTGGTGATCAGAATAACTCCGTTGGAAGCCCGCGCACCGTAAAGTGCCGCAGCCGGACCGCCTTTCAGGACGCTGATCGACTCGATGTCGTCGGGGTTGATCCCGCCAATTCCGTCACCCCGGTCGACGTTCATCCCGTTTCCGTCCGACGCCGTTCCGCCACCGGGAATGCTGTTATCCATCGGCATCCCGTTGATCACATACAAGGGCTGGTTGTTGCCGTTCAAAGAGCCATTTCCGCGAATGATGATGCGGCTCGAACCACCGGGGCCGGTTGCCATACCGGTGGCGTTTACTCCGGCAATTTTACCCGTCAGCGCGTTGGCGACGTTGTTTTCCCTGGCCTGGGTAAATTCACTTCCTTTCACTTCCGTTACGGCGTATGCGAGCGCTTTTTTCTCCCGCGCAATCCCGAGGGCGGTTACGACCACTTCGGCCAGCGACTTGGCTTCGGGGGCCATCTGGACCGAAACCGCCGTCTGGTTGCCCACCGTTACTTCCTGCGATACGTACCCGACAAAGCTGAAAATCAGTACCGCATTCGTTACTTCCGCATCCGGAACCTCCAGCCGGTAGCTGCCTTCCGCATCCGAAGACGTACCGCGCGTGGTTCCTTTCAGCAGAATGCTGACGCCGGGAAGACCGGCTCCGTTTTCGTCCGTCACTTTACCGGTGATGTTGCGTTTGGGGGCTTCCCTGACCTTCGCGGGGGCCGTTTCTACCGGTGCCGATACGCGTTTCAGGATAATCCGGTCCTGCACGACTTCGTAAGTCACCTGGTGGGGTGCCAGTATTTTTTCGAGTACCTCAGAAAGCGCTTCGTCCCGGAATTTGAAGCTGTATTTCTGATTGCCGAAAACCTGGGGATTGTACATGAATTTGACTTTCACCACATTTTCAAGCTTGTCCAGCGCTTTCTCAACGTCAACATTATTCAAATGCAGGGTTACTTTTTGCTCCAGAACTTTTGGTCCACGCCCGTCGTGATGAGCGTACGTCAGCGTGGTTAATGCGATGGATAGAAGGGCTTGATACAGCGCAATCCGCAGGATTGTCCGTAAAGCGGCATGAAATTGTACAGTTCTCGACATAATTTTGATTTTGACAGTTAAAATTCGGCGTAATGATTCCCAGTCCACCCTTTTTGGGATGTAGCGAAACAGGCGTAAAAATTCAGGAGATCAGCGGGCCGATAATGTTGCACCATTATTGGCTTGTGAACAATCAGCGGTGAACTTTATTCATAGGCAACAGTGAGTGTTAATAGAGATTAGTTTTAGGTCGGTTAAGTCGGTTTACGGTTTTCTGTTTACGGTATTCTGTGGGCGACCGGAGCCTTTTTCACCGAAGCTGGCGTAAGCGGCAACAGGAATGCGTCAGCCACCGAACACTGAATACTGTAAACCGAAAACCGCGTTCGTATTGCGATTTGGGGGAAAGATGCAGGAATCGGGAAGCAATACTCTTTTTGGTGAAATTTTTTTTAAGCAATTTTTAGAAACCTGAAATAATCTATGGCTGGAGCGAAAATAACGCGGATTTATTCTTAAAATTTTTTACAAAATAAAATTCGCGGCACTGATCATCCGCGATTTTCTCAGGTTTATTCCGTCGAAATTGTTGTTTGTCGGAAACCGCTTCGGTTCCGGCATCGGGGCGGATATCTTTGGACCATCCATTCGAAGCCATCCGCCATGAAACGACCCGTACTCTTCTTTTGCGCCCTGTATTTTCCCGCGTTGAGCTGGGCGCAAACGACCATAACCGGCAAAATCACCGACCGCAAAGGCGAAGGGTTGCCGGGCGCAAACGTCTTCATCATTGGTTCCTACGACGGCGTCAATACCGACGCCAACGGTGCGTTCAGCTTCCAGACCAGTCAGAAAGACACGGCCACCCTCGCGGTGAGCTTTGTCGGCTACGAACCGGTTCAGCAAAAGATCAAACTCGACCAGCCAGCCATTCAGTTTAGCCGCAAACTGGAGGAAACCGCGACCATTCTCAATACCGTCGTCATTACAGCGGGGGCCTTTGAAGCCAGCGACGAAAAGCGCCAGACGGTTTTAAAACCGCTCGACATTGTGACGACTGCCAGCGGGGGCGCCGACATTCCGGCGGTGATGCAGTTGCTGCCCGGTGCGCAACGCGTTGGCGACCAGACCGGTTTGTTCGTGCGGGGTGGGGCGGCTTCCGAAACCCGCACCATTATCGACGGGCTGGCGGTGCAGAATCCGTTTTCGAGCGGGGCGCCGGACGTGGCCCAGCGGAGCCGGTTTTCGCCTTTTCTGTTCAAAGGAACGGCGTTCAGCACGGGCGGTTATTCGGCCCAGTACGGGCAGGCGCTTTCGTCGGTTTTGTCGCTGAATACGAAAGACCGCGCCGAAGACAACGACGGCATCAGCGTCGGTTTCAATGCCGCCGGTATCACGCTGTCGGCTTTCAAAAAAGAGCGGATCACCTTTTCGGTGAATTACACCAACCTGAATCCGCTGTTTAACGTTCTGAAATCGAACATCAACTGGCTTCACTCGCCGGAAGCGGGCGGCACGTCGATCATTCTGACGCAACCCATCGGCCGGCGCGGTTTACTGAAACATTACACCGACCTTTCGATGGCGTATCAGGGCATCGAGTTTCGGAATTTTACCGGCGACTTCCGGGCATCACCGTTCACGGTTCGTAACCGGAATGCCTTTTCGATGACCACTTTTCAAACCACCTGGGACGAAGGGCGCTGGGGGCTGCAAACCGGTGTCAGCTATAATTACAACCGCGACCGGCTGGGCATCGATACGGTTTCGGCGCGAACGCAGGAACAGCGGATGCAGGCGCGGGCGGTTTTAACGCGCTCGCTGAGCAGTAAAGTTTCGTTGCTGACCGGGGCCGAACTTCACCGGTATACGTACCAAAACCGCTACAGCATCTGGGGCGGCTCGCTAACGGACTGGTATTCGGCGGTTTTTGTGGAAACGGAAGTGTTTTTTACCCGGAAACTGGCCGTGCGGGCGGGTTTGCGCGGGGAACGGTCGTCGGTGATTGACCGGGCAACTGTGTCACCCCGCCTGTCGATGGCCTACAAAACCGATTCCTACGGGCAGGTGTCGCTGGCGGCCGGTCAGTTTTACCAGAACCCCGACCAGACCTATCTGCTGACGAACCGGACGCTGAACTTCGAGCAGGCCAATCATTTGATTCTGAATTACCAGCGGATTCGGGATAACCGCACGTTTCGCGTCGAGGCATTTTACAAGGATTACCGGAATCTGGTCCGGGAAAACACCAACGGCATTTACGATCCCAATATCTATCGGTTTCCGACCAGCCGGACCAACAACAGCGGTTTTGGCTACGCGAAGGGATTTGATCTGTTCTGGCGCGATAAAAAATCGATGAAAAATGTCGATTACTGGGTGTCGTACTCCTTTCTGGACACCAGGCGACTTTTCCGTAATTACCCGACCGAAGCCATGCCGACTTTCGCGGCCACGCATACGCTGAACCTCGTTTTCAAGAAATACTTTCCGGCGCTGGGCATCAACACCGGCGCTACGTATTCGCTCGCCAGCGGGCGGCCCTATTACAATCCGGGCAGCGACCGGTTTCTGGGCGACAAAACGCGCCCGTACAGCAACCTGAGCGTGAACATGAGTTACATCAAAATCCTGCCCCGGAAGTTTCTGGTACTGTATGCGTCGGCGGAAAACCTGCTGGGAACGAAGAATAGTTACGGGTATCGGTACACGCCCGACGGCCGCCAGAAGTTTGCCGTGGTGCCGCCGTTCTACCGGTTTTTCTTCGTCGGAGCGGTTTTGAGCCTTACCCGAAAACCGATTGATCCTGAATTGATTAGTAATCCGAATTAGTTATGACAAACGACGAAAAACAGATCCGGGAATTGCTGGAGACCATCAAGGAAGCCTGGGGAAAGGGAGATGCGCAGTTGTTCAGCTCTTGTTTTACCGACGATTGCGATTATGTCACCTTTGCCGGTGACCACCTCGAAGGACGGAAAGCGAATGCGGAAGCGCATAAGGCCTTGTGGAGTGGTATTCTGCGCGGCTCGAAGCTGAACGGACGCGTGAAGAAAATCCGTTTTCTGACGCCGGATATCGCCCTGGTGTACGGCCTTGGCGCGGTCCAGTTGCGGTGGCAAAAAGCCGCCCCCAAAGGACGCGACTCGATCAGTACAAACGTCGTCATCCGGCAAAACGGAACCTGGAAAATAACGGCGTTTCACAACTGCCGCATCCAGAAACCGGGCTTTTTCCAAAAACTATTCATGAAAATTTTTAGCTAACCTCAATCATTCCAGTCATCAAAACCATTCTTCAATCATTTAACCAATCAAACCATGAAAAAAGTAATCCTTTCCCTGACCCTTGCGCTGGCGGTTTTTGCCACAGCGAATGCTCAAAACGAGAAGTACACCAAAGCCATGGAAGACGCGATTGCCAAAGCAAAGTACACGGTGTCAACGCCCGAGCTTCAGCAAACCGCCGGTCAGTTTGAGCGCATCGGCAGCGCCGAAACCGCCGAATGGTTGCCCGCTTACTGGGCGGCTTACACCAACGCGCTGCTTTCGCTCAAAGAAACCGACAAGAACAAGAAAGATGCGCTCCTTGACAAGGCGGACGGTTTTTACAAGAAAATTGCCGGACAACAGGCGGATAATGACGAACTGCTGGTGTTGGCGGCTGCGCTGGCGAGCTCTCGTTTAGCCGTCGATCCCGAAAACCGCTGGCAGGAATACGGTCCGATTTTTCAGACCAATCTCGACAAGGCCAAACAGAAGAACCCCGAGAATCCGCGGATTTATCTGTTGCAGGGCCAATCCTTGTTTTATACTCCAGAACAATACGGGGGTGGTAAGGCCGCAGCCTGTCCGGTGCTGAAACAAGCCGCTGAAAAATTCGCTAAATTCAAACCGGCATCGACCATTCACCCCAATTGGGGCACCGACACGGATCAGTATCTGCTGAGTCAGTGTGGTCAGTGAAAAATCTTAACCCGTAGAGGCTGATGAACTCATTCCAAAACCTGAAATCCGGGAAGCTGTTTCTTCAGCGCAATCTGCGCGATTGGCTGATTTCGATTGCCATTTGCGCCATGCTGGTATACGGGTTGAGCGGCATCATTTATTTCACGCTGGAACTGGCTAATCCAACCGGCGAATACATTGGAATCACGGTGATGATCTGCGTCAGCAACCTGGTCAATGCGGCTGGTGTGCTGATCATCTGTTCGCTGTTCGGGCTGGTGGCGCACCGGTTTCAATCGGCCTGGGTGCAGCACCTGATTCTGTCACTGATTTTTTTGGTCGTGGTTGGCGTGCTTAATTACCTGATCTGGAGGGGGTTGATGATCCACTATTTTGACCCATCAAAAATCGCGGTATATCGGAATAGCGGCAATAATTTGTCGCAGCTCTACCTGCTGTGTCCCATTGTGGTAGGGAACCTGTTTTTCTATTTTCAGCAGCGCGCCCGCACGTTTACCCGAAAAATTACCGAACAGGAATACCAGTTGCTGCACCTGGAACAACTGAAAACCCGGGCCGAACTGGAAGCGCTGCAGGCTAAAATCAATCCCCATTTTTTGTACAATTCACTGAATTCCATTGCCAGTCTGGTGCACGACGAGCCCGACCGGGCCGAGCGGATGGTGGTGTTGCTGTCGAAACTTTTCCGGTATACAACCGGGATGAAAAACCGCTATTTCAACACGATTGCCGATGAACTGGAAATGGTGCGAACCTACCTGGACGTGGAGCAGGTGCGGTTTGGCGACCGCCTGACGTACCGCATCGACCTGCTCGACCCGGCTCTGAAGGAGGTGCAGATTCCGCAGTTTCTGCTGCAACCGCTGGTCGAAAATGCCATCAAACACGGTATTTCGAAAGTGGCCGGGCCGGGGGCGATTATTCTCCGGATCACGGAGGAAAATGGCTGGCTTTGCTGCCGGATTCACGACAATGGACCGGTTTTTCCGGAAGAACTCGTAGCGGGGTACGGTTTGCAAAGTATTCAGGATAAACTGAAACTGCTGTACGGCACCGACGCCCGCTTACTGGTCGAAAACAAACCGATGAAAGAGGTGGTGGTACAGATCAAAAAAGACCGGTTGAACTCATCGCTGGAAGTTCTCCGACCCCCGTTGTCAACCGAAATCAAATCTACTGAACGTTTGAAGCATGGCAAATCAATTTCCCCTCCGGACGCTGCTGATCGATGATGAACCGCTGGCCCTGAACCGGCTCCGGCGTTTGCTGAACCGGTACGATGATACGTTCGAGATTGTCGGTGAAGCCATCAATGGCCTGGAAGGACTCCGGGCCGTTGAGGTGCTGGAACCGGACCTGATTTTTCTGGACATTGAAATGCCGGGGCTGAACGGTTTTGAAATGCTGGCCAGGCTGCCTTATCTGCCAATTGTGGTTTTTGCCACGGCCTACGACGATTATGCAGTTCGCGCTTTCGAGGAAAACTCGATCGATTACCTGCTGAAACCGATCGAACCGGAGCGTCTGGAAAAAACCGTCGAGCGCATCCGGAAATCACGGACAACGCCGGTTGGTTCGAGCCCGGACTTGCGGCACGTGCTGGAAATGCTGAAACCGAAGAAAGAACTGCATTCCATTTCCGTCAAAACCGGGGATCGCATTTTGCTGATTCCGCTGACCAGCATTGCCTGGTTCGAAGCCGAAGATAAGTACGTTTTCCTGCATACCCTTGACGGTGAGCAGTTTCTGACCAATTATACCATTTCCACGCTCGAAGAAAAATTGCCCGACACGTTCACGCGAATCAGCCGCTCGACTTTGTTGAATTCCCGCCATATCCGGGAAATTCAGCGGCATTTCAACGGGAAATTCGTCGTCATCATGCGGGATAAGAAATCCTCTCAACTGATGACAGGCAGCAGTTTTCACGACAACCTGAAAAGCCTGATGGAATTGTAGAGGAAATACCGATTCAGGCATTTTCGGGCGTTCGGAGAAAGGACGCGGGATACTTTCCGAAGCGTTGGAGAAACAGGCGGGAAAAATAAACTGGGTCCTGAAAACCCACGGCAAAACATACCTCCTTCACGGTAATGTACGTCTGTTTTTCCAGCCACTCCCGGGCGGCCTGAAGCCGCACTTCCTGAATAAACTGGTTTGGCGAAAAACCGGTCAGCTTTTTCAGTCGTCGGTACAACTGCCGTTCGCTGCTGTTGACAGCTTCGGCCAGGGTGTTTACCTGGAAATACCGGTTTGCCAGGTTTTTCATCGTGATCTGCTGCAGTTGCAACAGCCATTCCTCCTCCGCGGAAGCCGGGGTGGTCGAAGCGGTTTCGTCGGTCAGGTGCTGCTGCCAGACCTGGCGTTCCTGCGACCGCTCGAGCAAATTGCTGATGCGCGTGAGCAATTCGTCTTCGTCAAATGGCTTGGTCATGTAATCGGCGACGCCCAGCCGCAGGGCCTGTAGCTTCACATCCTGGCTGTTGCGGGCCGTCAGCATTAAAACCGGAATATCGCGCAGACCGGGATGCTGCCGGATTTCGTTGACCAGCGCCAGACCGTCCATATCGGGCATCATCAGGTCGGTTAGAATCAACTGCGGAAAATCAGCCACTGACAAAGTCTTCAGCCACTGCCAAGCTTCGCGCCCGTTGCGGGTGACGTGAACCAGGTAGGACGGCGATAGAATGGCGGTCAGGTAATGCACCATATCTGAATTGTCTTCAACCAGCAGGAGTTGAGCCGCCACCGCATCGGAATCAGCCGGAAGCGAGCTGGGAACCGGCGTTCGCGGCAGTTTCGATTCGGTTGGAAACAGGGCTTCTTCCGCCGGGGCGACTGGCTGATAAGGATACGTGAAGCTGAACGAACTCCCTTTCTGAAGCTGACTGACCACGGCCAGTTTCCCGCCCCAAAGCTGGCAGTATTCATACGAAAGCGCCAGCCCGATGCCGGTGCCGCCCCGCAGGGGCGCATCGGGCTGGCGCGATTGGTAATACCGCTCGAAAATATGGGGCACGTCGTCGGGATGAATGCCGCTGCCGGTATCGGTTACCTCCACCTGCACGGTTTCCGGAAGTTGCCGCACCTGCACCGTAACCTGCCCACCGGCGGGCGTAAACTTAAGGGCATTGGCCAGCAGATTGTTCAGAACGGTTTCTACTTTCAGCACATCCAGCAGCATCCAAAGCGGCTGGTTGGTTCCCATTGCGGTGAGCCTGATTCCGGTAAAGTCGGCCTGCGGGCTAAATTTGGCGACGGTCTGGTTGATGAGGTTCGACAGCTCAGCGGGTTGCTGCGTGAGCTGCATCTGATTAACATCGAGCTTGGACAGATCGAGTAAATCGCTCACCATCGTCAGCAGATGCCGGGCATTGCGGTCCATGGTATTCACCAGGCGGACCAGCGCCGGGTCGGAAAGTTGCTTCGATAAATAGGCTAATGGACCGAGCAGCAAGGTTAACGGAGTCCGGAATTCGTGCGAGACATTGGCGAAAAACCGGGATTTCAGCGTTGCGCTGGCCTGTAAGTCGGCTGCCTGTTGTTCAATCAGGGCCTTATCCTGGATGATCTGGGCTGTTCGACGGGTAACCTCCTCTTCCAGCCGTTTGGTTTCCTGAATGAGCCGCCGGTTGCGCCATCGGAAAATGCTGATAAGGAAACCCAGCAGAATCAGGCCGCTAACGATGAAAAAGGATGTTTGCTGATAAAACGGTTTTAACGCCTTGATCGGAATGGTCATGATTTCGGAGGCCCACTGTCCGTTGGGATTTTGCGCCCGAACCTGGAGTTGATAGCGACCCGGCGGTAAGCCATTGATGGACAAATCCCGCAGCGGCTGTGAGCTCCAGTAATCCTGCCAGTTGACAATGCGATACCACAAACGGAATTGCTGGCCATAGCGGTAGTCGAGGAGCGCAAACGTAAGGGAAAAAGACCGGGTTGGCGGTCGCAGGGAAATGTTACCTCTCTCCTGGTAATCCTTCAGTTTATTTGTTCGTTGGCCGGTAGTGGCATCGAGTTGCTCATAGCGGGTAACCAGCAGCGGAGCCAGGATGGATTTCTCCGAAATTTCCTCATCGGGTCGTAACGCCGTAATGCCATTCAGTCCCCCCAGAAAAAGTTGCCCGTCCGGACTCTCGAACTGCGAAGCGAAGTTGAATTCTTCGTGCGTAATGCCGTCCCGGGGTAGAAAAATTCCGGTCTGGTGCGTTTGTTTCTGAAACCAGGTCAAACCATAATTACTCGGGAGCCAAAGCCGGCCCCGGCGATCTTCGTGGATCGAATACAGATCGTTATTGGAGAGTCCGTTCTCGCGGGTAAACTGCTGCCAGCGCCCCGTGCCGCGCTCCCAGCGGATCAAGCCCCCGCCGAACGTAGCCAGCCAGTAAATGCCGGGCTGGGTGCGGTCGCGGTGGACATACGTAATGTGGTCGAACGGCAATTGTCGGGGGGGCGCATCCCGTGAACTGTACCGGGCCGTAATGCCCCGCAAGGTGTCCAGGAGATAAAGCCCCGACGAAGCCGCTACCCAGGCCCCGCCCACACCAGTGTCCGGACAAAAACTGTTGACCCGGTTGTTTGCCAGTTCCCGGTATTGATTGTAGCGGGAAAACGGGCGGTTTTGCTGCTGGTGGGTATTAAAACAGGAAAGGCCTTCATCGTAGCCCAGCCAGAAATTGGTGCGCCCATCCTGCCAGAGAGCCCAGACCATCGAGTTGGCTTGCTGCAACGGGTATTTTTGGATGGCCAGGGTAGCCGGATTGATTCGGGCCAGGGTGTTCCCCAGCACTAGTGTCCAGATCTGGTTATCACGCCCGCGGATGGCTGGCCCATAGGCACCAAAAGTTACCCGCTGGCTCTGGCCGGTTTTCAGGTTCATCAGCGAACTGACACCCGTATACGGCCAGTTGTTGTTGGCCCACAGCCAGTCCCCGATCCGGACAATGCCCCGGGTGCTTTGCCTGGAAGTAACCGTTTCGTGGTCGGGCTGGTAGAAATACCGCTGAAACCGATTGCGTTCAACGGTCATCAGCAGAAAACCGTTCTGCGTACTGATCCAAACGGCGCCGGTCCGATCCACGAATACCTGTTCGAGCGCGGACAGGGTAGCGATGGGAAAGCCCGACGCGGCCAGGTCGAACACAATACCGTGCTTCGGGTGCCAGGCAAACAACACATTTTTCCCCAGCACCCAGAATAAATCGTGGTGCGCATCGTACACCATTTTATTGCCGATGAGACGGAAATTGCCCGGGTCTGGGAAGGGATTAGCCCGAAAACGGATCGGCACATCCGTTAATGACCCATCGCTGGCCAGGCGGTAGAGCAACCGATCAACTTGATTCGGAGCCAGCCGGGGGGCGTCGGGTGCCCGATTTCCGGCTGCGAATGGTTTTTCGTTGCACAGAAAAACCGTACCCGACGAATCGGACCAGACCGGAGCGAGGCCAGCCGGTATTTGCCGCTGGCGACGCACTCGCCCGTTGGGCCAAAGTTCAATCAATTGATTTTTTTGCCCGGTTTTAGTTGAATCCGGCGAAAAAACGAGCAGCACTGTTCGATCCGCGGCTACGAACAGATTGACAAGGGTTGCGGAGGGTACACGGTGGCGATACAAGGGTTGAAAGCGGCCCTGGCCTTCATACCGCCAAAGGGTACCATCCCGGGTTGGCACCAGGAGGAGACCGGCGGGCAGGCTGCTGTTGCGATGTAAACCGTTCAGATTAAGTATATCCGATGTCTTAAACGGAAGTTTTCGGTGAAACAGATTTTCGAAAGAGGACGGTTTTTGCTGGCCCGACAGTAAAATTTCAATCTGTCGGTAGGGACTGGAAGTCATGTTTTTAAAAAACCACAAATTACCCGAAGGATCATTCCGAATGGCCAGGATAACGGGAAAAACCCGGCCGGTTCCGGTAGTTTGTCCGGATGGGAGCGCCCGAAACGTCTGCCCATCAAACCGGTAGGCATTGTTGAGGGTACCAATCCAGGCAAATCCCTGCTGGTCCTGTCCGATCGTCATTACCCCCCGGTTTGGCAAGCCCTCCCCGAGCGAGTAATGCTGCACTTTGACAATATACGGCGAATCCGCCCATCCTGCTTGTGTGAACAGACATAAACTAACCAGTACAATTTTCCTCACCAATGGTTGCCACTGGTGAGAATAATTTAATCTTACACACGTCCGCATCTTATAACCTGGCCTCTTATACGTTCCGGTATTTGCACCCCATCAGCCACCTGGATTAATTTGGCGGGCCAGAGTGGAATACCTAAAATGAGTCAGTAAAAGGAGAACTTAAAGGTAATCATTTTCGAAGAAGATCACGATAATAAACCAGAATCTTCAGTTCGGCCTCCTTTCTGTCCAATTGATTTAATTTTTATAGGTAAGTATTGCATTTTACCCAATTCTTTCTTTCCGGTAAGACAGCAGTTGTGGGTTGGTGGTTGCACTGCCATCGGCGAGAATATAACCGCCGTGTTTTTCTTTCGCTCACACAAAATCCCTTTCAAAATTTCCTGATTTCCCACTTTTGGCAGAATTGTCCCAGTAGTTTGGCAGGATTGTAAGGGATTCATGCCGGTTATTTGTGCCCAATAATTCTCTGTCCACCTTTTTCAGACAAACTATGGGCTAAAAAGTAGCTTGCCCGGCGTTTGATTTAATGCCAGTAGTTAATCAGGAACGATTCATGTTGCCGAATCACAACCTTGTAACGGAAACGTATGAACCAACAACACCAACGATGTCTTGTGGTGGAAAACTCCACCAGGACCCGAGCCGAATTCCAGGAATACCTGGCTCGCTTACCGGTTTTCTCCCCTCCGGATTTCTGTACTTCCGTTCAGGAAGCGCAGAAACTACTTCGGCAAAAACCGTATGACCTGGTCTGTCTGGACACCCATTTGCCGGATATGACGGGCATCGATCAGTTGCGTTCGTTTCCGAAAAACGTACCGGTTATTGTCACATCGGATCAGACCGATTACGCGGTCGACAGTTTTGATATGGACGTGGCGGATTACCTGCTGAAACCGTTTACGTTTTTGCGTTTTTCCCGGGCGGTTAACCGGGCGTTAAGCGTCAAACGGGATCCTGAAAAACAGACCGGGCATTCATTCATTTTTTTGAAGAAAGGCCATGCCTACCAGCGTTTTGATTACGAGGATATTGACTACGTGCAAGCGTACGGGATCTACTGTAAAATCATCAAGCATCCGAGTGTAGCCGCCGTTAATGACACCATTTCGAATCTCGAAAACGTCCTGCCAAACCAGCAGTTTCTCCGGGTTCACAAATCCTACATCGTCAACCTGTCTAAAATCACCAGTTATTCGCTCCGGAGTATTTCCGTTGGCACCCATCAGATCCCGCTCGGGGCGGCCTACCGGGAGCGGTTTCAGGGATTTCTGGGCCTGCTTGGCAAGAAAAATGAGTAAGCAAGGCCGTGGCCGTAAACTTTTAACAATTTTTAAGTAGTTCGTACTGATCGTAACTTTACAAAAAACCGCCTAAAGGCTTGAGGGCGTGCAGGAATGAAGGATTGAAAATATAAATCACTCCTTCGCTCCTTCATGCCCTCACATCTTTTAAAACCGTATGCTTTTTAGTAACTTGCAGCCTAATTTTGATCGACCCACCCCGTTGGGACGTCTGTATGTTAAAGTTTGTTAAAACGAATTCGGCTGAATGAAAGAACTCATTGACCTGAGCAATCTGCCCCGACACATCGCCGTTATTATGGACGGAAATGGACGCTGGGCCAAAAAGCAGGGCGCTGCGCGGGTGTTCGGCCATCGGAATGCAATCAAAGCCGTTAGGGAAGTGACCGAAGGATGTGCGGAATTGGGCGTGAAATACCTGACACTCTATACGTTTTCAACCGAAAACTGGAATCGTCCCAAACTGGAAATCGATGCGCTCATGCACCTGCTGGTGCATACCATCCGCAACGAAGTTCCGACCTTGATGGAAAATAACGTACGGTTATCCGCCATCGGCAGCATTGATACGTTACCCAAAGATTGCCGTTCGGAATTGGCTGAAGCAATCCGGTTGACTGAAAACAACGACGGTTTGAATCTGATTCTGGCCCTGAGTTACAGCGGTAAATGGGATATTGTAGAGGCCACCAAAAAACTGGCCAGGCGCGTACAGGACGGCACATTGACGCCCGACCAGATCGATGAAGAGCAGGTTGCCAACGCACTCGCAACGGAAGGCATCGACGAGGTGGATTTAATGATCCGGACGGGCGGTGACCACCGTATCAGCAATTTTATGCTCTGGCAACTGGCTTACGCAGAACTCTATGTAATGAACGAAGTATTGTGGCCCGATTTTCGTAAACCGCATCTGTGGGAAGCTATTCTGACGTATCAGAACCGTGAAAGGCGTTTTGGAAAAATCAGCGAACAACTCGTTAAGTAAACTATGAAATTAACTCCTACCACGTTGGTATTATTGAAGAATAAAACAGTTCTGGCGGGAGTTTTCTCGCTGCTGTTGGTTGCTTCGCTGCCAGGTCTGTCGCAGGTTCGGCCGGGATTTGGGGGCGGACGCATTACAACAGGGCCGGCACCCATCGGCGCAACGGCTTCTCCGATCGATATCAATTACGCCGATCCGAAAGAGTACGAAATTGCCGGGCTGACCGTAACGGGTAACAAATACCTCGACCCCAACTCGTTGCTGTCGCTGACCGGTTTGAAAATCGGTGACAAGGTTCGGATTCCGGGCGAAAGTATCAACGGCGCCATTAAGCGGCTGATGTCGCAGGGTTTGCTGGAAGACGTCGAGATTCTGGCTACGAAAGTTGAAGGGACGAAGATTACCCTGAACGTGCTGATTAAAGAACAGCCCCGCTTATATAAAGTCACCTTTGTCGGGATTAAAAAATCGGAACAGGATGCGCTCAAAGATAAAATAAAACTGAACCTGGGCCGTCTGATTTCCAACACATTGATCAAAAATACCCAGCTCAGCGTCAAGAAATATTTCGTTGAAAAAGGCTACCTGAACACCAAGGTAAAAATCCTGTCCGTACCGACCGATAGTTCCCGCAACCAGGCCACAATGCGCGTGTCGATCGATAAGGGAAGTAAAGTGAAGATCAACAACATTGAGATTCGCGGGCGCGAGCTGGTGGAAGAGTCGAAGATCCGGATGAAAATGAAAGGAACCAAACAGATGCGCTTTGGGCGGTTGTTTACTCCTTCCAAATTTGTTCCCAAGAAATTCGAAGAAGACAAACAAAAGATTGTCGAGTTCTACAACAAACAGGGGTACCGCGATGCGGCCGTTACGTTCGATTCGGTTTATGCCCACGATAACCGGACGGTGAACATTATCCTGAACATCGACGAAGGCCAGAAATACTACGTTCGCAACATCACCTGGGAAGGAAATTACCTGTATACGGATGAACAGCTAACCCAGGTGCTGGGCGTCAAAAAAGGCGATATTTACAGCAAGGAAGACATCGAGAAGAAGAAAAACGGGATTCCGGGCAGTGACCTGAGTTCGGCCTATATGGACCGGGGGTACCTGTATTTCAACGCCGAAGATATTATTAAAAGCGTCGAAGGGGATTCGCTTGATCTGGAATTCCGGATTTTTGAAGGCAAACAGGCCACCATCAACCGGATTATCCTGAACGGAAATACAAAAACCAGCGACCACGTGGTGCTGCGCGAAATCCGGACGCTGCCCGGCCAGAAATTCAGCAAAACCGATATCATCCGGACGCAGCGCGAATTGTCGACACTGGGCTATTTTGATCCGGAAAAAATTGGGATCAACCCCGTTCCGCAACCCGATGGCACGGTGGATATCGAATATACCGTGGAAGAAAAACCGAGCGACCAGATCGAATTATCGGGTGGTTGGGGTGGTTACGTCGGTTTTGTCGGAACGCTGGGGCTGGTGTTCAACAACTTCTCGGCGCGTAACATCACGAACATGAAAGCCTGGCGGCCGCTTCCGGCCGGTGACGGCCAGAAACTGGCGCTGCGGTTTCAGGCCAACGGACGGCAATACCAGACCTATTCCCTGACGTTCACCGAACCGTGGCTGGGGGGCAGAAAACCGAATTCATTCTCCGTCAGTTTATCGCGCACGATCTACCGGATTTCGGATTACAACCAGTTATACACCAATCCGAGCGCTTACGGCAAGAACTTCCTGGGTTCTTACGGAAACACGATGATTTCGCTGGGGCTGGGCCGTCGGCTGCATTTCCCGGACGACTATTTCCAGTTGAGCAACTCGCTGACGTATCAGCGGTATGAGTTGAACAACTACGATATTTTCGGGATTGGCTTACGGAACGGAACGTCCAACAGCATTACCTTTAACACGACTCTGGCCCGGAACAGCATCGACAATCCGCAGTTCCCCCGGTCCGGTTCGTCGATCTCGTTGCTGGCCACGTTCACCCCGCCTTATTCAGCATTCTCCAGTAAAACGACCAATGCCAATGTCGATATCAAAGACCGGTATAAGTGGGTTGAATACCACAAATGGATGTTTGACGCCAGCTGGTTCGCGACCGTTACGGGTAAACTGGTGTTGAACGCCCGCGCGCACATGGGCTTCTTGGGTCGCTACAATTCCAGAACGCTGTTTAGTCCGTTTGAGCGGTTTGTGTTAGGGGGATCGGGTCTGGCCGGTACAGGTCAGTTTGCCCTTGCGCAGGATATCATTGGTTTGCGTGGTTACAACGACCGGGATGTTTACACCGGCATGAACGGTATTTCGCCCACTCCGCTGGAGCGTTCGCAAGGCGGTTTGACCTACAGCAAATACGTCATGGAATTGCGGTATCCGGTTTCGCTGAACCCGTCGGCCACTATTTTCGTTCTGACCTTTCTGGAAGCCGGTAACAACTGGGGAAGCTTCAAGAGCTATAACCCGTTTGATCTGAAACGTTCGGCCGGTGCCGGTGCCCGGATCTTTATGCCCGCCTTTGGTTTGATCGGGATCGACTACGGATACGGTTTCGACCGGATGCCGGGCTCACCAACCCGACCTGGTCCGGGTGGTCAGTTTCACTTTACCATCGGGCAACAGATCAGATAAGAAATCGTTCTTAAAGACGTTACTTATAGATACAAAACAGGAGGCAGTTTGAGTGTAATTGGTTCATGCAGAATAAAATAATGTCGCAACTCCCCGGTTTTGTTTCAAAAAATGTCATGAAAAAAGGACTAATTTTTGTAACTTTGCTCTCCTTTTCGGCCTTTGGGTCGGTTCAGGCGCAGAAACTGGGGTATGTTGACTCGGAGTTCATCACCAGCAAAATGCCCGCGTATCAGAAAGCCCTGACGGAAATTGATAAGTTTGCCGAAAAATGGTCGAAGGATATTCAGGATAAATATTCGGAGATCGATAAGTTGCAGAAGACTTATCAGGCGGAGGAAATCCTGCTGACGGAAGACATGAAGCGGGATCGGTTGCGGATTATCAGTGAAAAAGAACGCGAAGCGCGGGAGTATAATAACAAGGTATTCGGTTATGAAGGATTGCTCTTTCAAAAAAAGAAAGAGCTGATGAAACCGGTAACCGAAACCGTAATTCGGGCCATCGACAAAGTTGCCGCGCAGAAGCGACTGGATATGGTACTCGACAAAGCCAGCGAAGGTGTCGTGATGCTTTACACCAATCCGAAGCACGATTATACGGACTATGTCATGGAAGAGTTGGGGCTAACGGCCGATCAGAAAAACAAGAATGCCGCAGCTCCTGAACCCGCCGGTACCAATCCACCGGACAGGGGAGTAAACCCGGGGGGGAACCCTAAATCAAATACAAGTAAACCTACAAAACAACCAAAATAACAAGTTAGAATGAAAAACAAACTCATTGCACTGGCAGTAACTCTGCTATTAGGAGGTAGCCAGGTGTGGGCACAGGCGCAACAACCGGCCACGACAGCGGCCCCGGTGGCTTCTGTGAAGATTGGTTATACGAATATGGAATATATCCTGCAGAACATGCCGGAAAGCAAAGATATTCAGAACCAGATTACCATTCAGCGTACGCAGTTGGAGAAGAACTACCAGGAAATGTCCAAAGAATTTCAGGATAAACTGGCTGCTTACGAAAAAGGTCAGGCTCAAATGTCTGATTTGATCAAAGCTGATAAAGAGAAAGAATTGCAGGGATTGCAACAACGTATTCAGGAGTTCCAAAGCAACTCTTCCACGCAGTTGCAGTCGAAATACAATCAACTGGTGAATCCGGTAATGCAGAAGATCCAGAAAAACATCGACGCGGTTGCTAAAGAGAGCGGTTTTACGTTCATCTTCAACCTGGATGCGGGTTCTGGTACGATTCCGGTATTGCTGTATGCTCCGGAAGAAAACGACGTTACTGAACTGGTGTTTAAAAAGATGGGCGTACCGGTTCCATCAAAACAGGCAGCTGCTCAACCGGCTCCGACGGCACCCGCTAAGACAACAACGGCACCAGCTCCGAAGAAAAACAAATAAGACTGATCAGCACGATACGGGAGCCGCCCAGAAATGGGCGGCTTTTTTGTATGCCCAACATCCGGAATTTTATACTTTTATGCCGGTTACGTCGAAGTTTTTCTTACTTAAATACAAAAATAGGAAGTAATTATTTAGCTTTGAATCAATTATACGTTCTGTTTACGGATTGCATGAAATCTATCTATTATTTTTACGTTACACTAATAAACCATCGGTGACGATTCCTCATGTTTCAAAAAATTGGGAGTATAGTTACTTTATTCGTAATCTTAACCAGACTGACCGTTTTAGCACAGGATGCTAAGCCTCTTCAAATAATCCTACCCAGCCAGTCGGATCGGCAAAACGCGAACTGGAATACCGTAGCGGAAGGCCAGACGATCAACATTCAAATTAAGGCCGGGGGAGCGAAATCGGACTCGTTAACGTATTCGATCAAGCAGGGGCAGATGGAGGGAATGACACTCGATTCGACGGGCCATTTCCGATGGACGCCCGGTTTTGACATTGCTGATCGGATCAATACCACCAAGAGTGTTCCCCTGGTTTTCGAAATTCGGAACAAACAGGGCGAAACCGCCAGTCAATCAATCGATATCAAAGTTCAACACGTCAACCGCCCGCCGGTGATTGGCGATTTGCGGCCTTTCTATGTCCGTAATAAGACGCAGAACGTCTATAAAATTGACGGAACCGCCGTTCGCGACGAAGACAATGACCCCGTGGTTTTTATTCCGATTGCGGACCAGATGCCGGAGGGTTCGAAACTGACCGCTCAAGGCGAACTGACGTGGCACCTGTCACTGAATCAATTTAACCAGTTAAGAGCGAATAAAGCGCAATACATTGAATTTTGGGTGGAAGACCAGCCTGCCAAATCCCGTACCAAAGGGCGCCTGAAGGTAGAAACCACTCAGATGGACGTACCGCCGGAAATTACCCTGATTCCGGAAGATCCGCGGGTACGGATCAAAGAGAACGCGACGGTCAATCTGAAGTTTTATTTGGGCGATCCCAACGGGGATGATGACATTACGACCTTCGATTTTCTGTCGGAAAGTCAGGATGTGCCGAAAAGCGCCTTGCGGAAAAATACCGACACCAATTACGAGTTTATCTGGAAACCGGGTTATGAGTTTGTCAAGGATCCGTTCGATTCGCTGACTTTTCAGATTGTATTTTTTGCTCTCGATAAAGGCCAGAACCGGGCAGAACGCAAGATCAACTTTACCGTCTATAACGCGATTAACGAAGACGAAAAGGATCGCTATTATTACGCGCAATACCGGCAGGCGCTGGTAACCGCCTGGAACTTGCTGGAGCAATTGGGCGAAAAAGAAGAAGAACTTAAACGGAGTTACCGGCGGGCCAAAACCGGTAAGCGAAATCGCTCGGTAGCCAATGCCGGTCTTGGGGCCGTGACGGGCGTAACGCCAGCCGTGGTGGCCAACAACCAGAATACGCGAGTTCAGACCAATATGCGGTATGTATCGGCCGTCGGCGGAACGGCGGTGCTGACCATGGGCACGCTGGAAGCAACGGAAGTAATCGGAAAATCGATGAAAGATTTGCTCGATCGTTTCAATTACGTCATGAGCAAAAAGAGCGAGTTGCAGAACAAAGGCGAAGTTTTTGCCCGCGAATTTGCCCTGAAAGCCACGCGCCGGAATCAGGATTTTGTCAGGAAACTGGATGACTTCCGGGCCGCCATGAGCCTTTCGGGTCTGGTGGCGCTCGAATTGGATGCGGCCTGGCAGAGCAAGACCGAAGCGACGGATAAAGCCTTAAAGCGCATGTTCAAAGACTTTTCGCCCATGGAAGACGGGCAGACGAGCAGCCGCCAATCGAACGCCCGTCAATAACGAACATGTGTAAGGCTCAGTCCGTGTTTTAATCCTGGAATTTGAAGTGATAAATAAACAGACTAAAGCGGCAGCGGTCGTCCGCCCGTGGGTACGTTATTCTTCCGGCGAATTCCGGGGCCGTTGCAGATCGGCCTGGGGCTCGTCAGTTGAAACTACATCGGAATGATTTTCTGATGAGTCGGTGTCGGTTGAAGTCGGATCTTCAAGCTCAGCCGCAGGCAGTACCGATGCGGTGTCGGGTGACAGATCATCGGGCAGCAAACCGTCTTCTTCGTGTTGTTCGCGGAAAAACCGGCGCTGAAAGAAAAGGATGATGCAGACGCCGACGAAAATGCAGGAATCCGCAATATTAAAAATGGGGGTCGAATAATACTGCCCGCCCCAGACCGGGACCCAGTCCGGCAAAAAGCCTTCCCAGACATCCACGAAAATCATATCGATCACCTGGCCGTGAAACCAGGGGGTGGTCGAACCATAAGGAGCATTGTTAAGAAAAACGCCGTAGAACGTGCTGTCGATCACATTGCCCACGGCTCCGGCCAGAATCATGGCCATTGCCCATAAAAGCCCATTGGGCGCGCCCCGGTGGGCCAGGTGCACCAGGTACCAGCCAATACCCGCCATCGCAACCAGCCGGAACAGGCTCAACAGCAATTTACCGTATTCGTGACCGAGCTGCATGCCGAACGCCATGCCCGGATTCAGTACATAATGTAATTTAAGCCAATCGCCAACGACCCGGATTTGTCCGGCGAAGCCGGGCTCCATATTGAAATGCACCAATAGTTTAACTCCCTGATCCAGCGCGATCAGCAATAAACTCAATACAAAGAATTTTAGCGGACTTTTCTTGACCATGACTTATAAAATAAATCACCCGGCTGGTCAGACTTGGTCAGCAGCCAGCCGGGTGACGGTTTTGGAGTGTAAAGCTCCCAAAAGTGGTTTATTTACTTATTGCGGCCACTCTTTCGTCGCTGCAATTCATTCTTTACCAGAAGAAATTCCCGGCTGCTCTGACCGGCAATCGACTTGTTTTCGGCCGCCCGGCGGAACAAATACGGCATAACCGCTTCGACCGGTCCATACGGAACATATTTCGCTACATTATAACCCGCGTGGGCCAGGTTATACGAAATATTGTCGCTCATTCCCAGCAACTGAGCAAACCAGATGTGCGCATCGCCGGGTGCAACGCGTAACTCCTGCATGCGGTTGATGCAATACTGGCAACTGTACTCGTTGTGCGTACCCAGGCACATCGAAACGACCTCCCGGTTTACCAGGCAAAACTCAACCGCCTGATTGAAATCACGATCGGTTTCCTGCTTGGTATGGTGAATCGGATCGAGGTATTCGCCCTCGTGCGCCCGAATGCGCTCCTTTTCAATGTAAGCGCCCCGGACGAGCTTGGCTCCCAGCAGATAGCCTTTCGAGCGGGCGGTTTCCACGCTCTTTTTCAAATTGGCGAAGCTGTCGGAACGGTACAACTGGTAGGTATTATAGACAATACAATTTTGGTGATTGTATCGGTCCATCATTTCGTAAGCCAGTGTATCAATCGTATCCTGAATCCAGCTTTCTTCGGCATCGATAAAAATCCGGACGTTGCGCTCGCTGGCTCTCCGGCAGAGCGTGTCGACACGTTGCCGAACCCGCTCGTAGGCTTCCTTTTCTTCGTCGGTCAGCGAATCCCCGATCTGCACTTTCTCCAGCAATTCGGTGGAGGCAATACCGGTTACTTTGAACACGGAAAAAGGAATGTCATTCGACTCACTGGCCCGCTCGATGGTTCGCAAAATTTCGAGAACCGTTGCGTCGAAAGACGACTCGCTGTCTTCCCCTTCAACGGAATAATCCAAAATTGTCCCAACGTGGCCGTTGTGCAGTTTTTGGATCGTTTTCTCACAATCACGAATGGTTTCGCCCCCGCAGAACTGCTCGAAAATAGTACTCTTAATGAGTTTTTTTACAGGAAGTTGGAGTTTGAATGCCAGTTTGATAAAAAAAGTGCCTAAATTTACCAGCCAACCTTGATTCATCAGCGCAAATAACCAATAAGTTCTGAGAAGTTTCCCGTTGGACTGGGAAGAGAAGGCAATCGACGTGTCTTCAAACGAGACGGACTTGGTTGTAGTGGCCCGTTGAACGATCGTTGGCATAGAAGATGGACTTCGGTTTGACATAATTACTGTCTGGTGCACCAACTAGTGATCCGAAAGTTAAAATTTGTTTTCGGGATTCCTAACACTGACGTATAAACTTGTTTTAACGTCAATTTGTTGTCAGCCAAAAGGGATGCAAAGTTAAGTTAAAAACGCCTGTATCTACAGCTAATATACTAAATTTTTTTAATTAAAGTTTCCGATAGAGTAATAGAAGTAAACAAACGAATTGAGTTCGAGTATGAAGCCAAGTTTAGAAGTCCTGCCGCTCAATAGCTGGGTAGAGACGAACGGAAAACCGCTCATTATTTCGGGGCCCTGCAGCGCCGAAACCGAAGAGCAATTAGTCGAAACGGCTCGCCAGTTGGCCCAATTGGGAGCGGTTCATGTCATTCGTGCCGGTGTATGGAAACCCCGCACCCGCCCAGGTAGCTTTGAAGGTATGGGAAAAGCGGCTCTGCCGTGGATTCAGCGCGCCAAAGCCGAAACCGGGTTGCCGTTTGCGGTGGAAGTTGCCACCCCGGAGCACATCGAACTGGCATTGAAATATGGTGTTGACGTTTTGTGGGTAGGTGCCCGTACGACGGTAAACCCTTTTAACGTTCAGGAGATTGCGGATGCCCTGCGGGGTGTGGATGTGCCGGTTTTGATCAAAAACCCCATCAACCCGGATCTGGCGCTCTGGATTGGAGCATTTGAGCGGATTGCCGGTGCCGGTATTACCAAGCTGGGCGCAATTCACCGCGGATTTTCGACGGGAGAGGCTTCTAAATACCGCAATATTCCCCTGTGGCAAATCGCCATCGAACTGAAATCGACGTTCCCCAACCTGCCGATGATCGGTGACCCAAGCCACATGGCCGGAAAACGGGCGTACTTGCAGGAACTGGCGCAGATGCAGATGGACCTGAACTACGACGGTCTGATCGTGGAGTCACACATTGATCCCGATAAAGCGTGGAGCGATGCGGCTCAGCAATTGACTCCGGCGGCATTTGGCGAAATGCTGGAACACCTGCACATCCGGAAAGTTGATTCGCAGAACATCGAGTTCCAGGGTGCTATGGAGCAAATCCGGAGCAAAATCGACAACGTTGACCGGCAGTTGGTGGAAATGCTGGCCGCCCGGATGGCGTTGGTCGAGAAACTGGCCGAATACAAGCGCGAAAATAACGTAACCATCTTCCAGCCCGATCGCTGGAAAGAGGTGCACGAAACGCGGGCCAAACAAGGCCAGAAAATGGGCCTGTATCCAGAACTGGTGGAAGAAATCTTCAAGATCATCCACATGGAGTCTATCCGGAAGCAAACCGAAGTGATGAACAGCAACGAGCAGAGCGCGTAAGTAGCTGATCATTCCTGTTGATACATATCCAAGCCTGTTGGATTCCAAAAATCCGACAGGCTTTTTTACTTTAAAGTAACCAAAACCGTCGAGCGGTTATAGGCTCCGAAACAACCCAAACCGCCCTGAATGTTGGTTGGGATCGGCACCGGTTCGGAAAACGGGTTCGTGTCGGTCTGCCGCTGCCGTTCCAGCGCTTCGTGATAGCGGTAATACTCCGGGCTCAGGTGCAGCAAATCCGCCGTCAAAACGAATGGCTTGCTGAAAAAACCGGTGAAAAACCACAGATTGGACGGAATGGAAAGTCCGAGATACCCTTTTTCGGAAACCATTGGTGTAGCGTTGCTTTCCCGGTCGGTGTAAAAAGGATTCGCAACAAACTGGACGGGCTGGCGGACCGGTTTTTCGGGCGCACAGCCCGGGCAGCGATACGAAAAAATGCCCTCTGTTTGGTAATAATCGGATTGACTGGCCGCATCGGCCCAGAAATAACGCGCAAACAGACGCTTTCGCGGCACATCATTTTCCAGAACCACTTCCGAATCGAGCTGAACCTGCTGCAAGTTAACCGAAACCGGCACGGTTGTCGTGGCTTCTACGCGCTGTCCATCCGGCGTTTGCACCCTTAACTGATACGTTTCTCCGGCCCGAATGGGAAACACGTTTGGATCAGCGCGGTAGTAGCGGAGCTTGGGGTGATAAATCAGCGGAATGCTGCGCGAACCGGTCTGCAGGCTTACCGTGGCATTCGTGATTTCCAGATTGGTAACGGGTTGATCGTCGAGAATGGGGCGCGAACGAGCCACTTTGGCCGCTAAAACCGTATCCTGTGGCGAAATAAAACAGGCGACGATCAGCTTGGCCGACCGGTCCGCGAGTTGCTGCGGTTCGACTTCCCGGCGCAGATTCTGGCAGGAAATCAGAAAAACCGTACCGAGAAGCCATCCGAATCTTTTCATACCCTCAGAATGAAACCGTGTAGCTGACCGAAGGAACCATCGGAAACAGCGAATATTTGTACAGGACACTTTTGGAATGTTTGCCGACACCCTGATCTTTTCCTTCCAGCGAATAATAAAACGGGTTTCGGCGGTTGTAAACGTTGTAAATGCCGACCTCCCAGGTCCGAGCAAACCGGTTTCGTTGCTTCTGAAACCGGAAACCGACATCCAGCCGGTGGTAAGCTTCCGCCCGGAAACTGTTCCGACCACCGTATTCTTTGACATTGGGTGCCGGGCCAAACAACTGCTCCTGGGCGCTACCGGAATTGGCCGAGGAAGAAGGGCGATTTTCGAAACCGGAAAACCGGGAAATCGGCAGCGTAAGCGCCTGCCCGGTGCCATACACCCAGGTCCAGGAAAACGTAAGCCCCGGTTTTAGCTCGTATATCCCAACCAACGAAGCGTCGTGCCGCCGGTCGTAGCGCGGGTGAAATCGCTGCCCACCGTTCAACGCCGGAAACTGCGACCAGGCCCAGGAAAGCGTATAGCCCAGCCAGCCCGAAAGCCGACCGGTTTTTTTCTGGACCAGAAATTCCCCGCCGTACGACCAGCTCCGACCGGAAGTAATGTTGATTTCCCAGGGTTTGTTATCGGCCGGTTGCGCAGGTTCTTCCTGTAGAAAACTGGCCCCTTCAACGTAACTGATGCTGTTGCTGAGGATTTTATAATACCCTTCCAGCGTAACGGCCAGATTCCGGCTTGGGTGACTGGCGTGGGTAAAATCCCGGGCCAGCCCAACGGCGACCTGATGCGCCTGCTGCGGAAGAAGGCGGCTGGTGGTGGGAACCCACAGATCGGCGGGCAAACCGGCCCCGTTGTTCGACAGCAGATGCGTAAACTGGTTCATCATCGCGTACGAAGCCTTGACCGAAAACGACGGTTTTACCAGATACGCTACCGACAACCGGGGTTCGGGGCGGAAATACTGGATCGGCCGTCCGGCGCGGACCGATGTGCCTTCCGATTGGCCGGCCGGTTTTCCGGTCCGGGGTAAGGTACCCGTTCGAATCAGCAAAAAATGGCTGAGCCGAAAACCGGCGTTCACATGCCAGTGAGCGACCGGTCGCCAGGTGTCTTCGGCGTACAAGCCGGATTCCAGGGCGTCGATGAACAGGCGGGGCGTCGTCGGATCAACGTCTTCCGTCGTCACCACGGCGCCGGGCGTAAACCGGTGGTGCGTCGTCTGAAAGCCGAAACGGAACTGGTGATGGGCCGGAAAATAATCAACCGCGTATTTCAGTGAAAGGTCCCGAATACCGGAGCG
This sequence comes from Larkinella terrae, assembly GCF_009668025.1. Taxonomy (GTDB): domain Bacteria; phylum Bacteroidota; class Bacteroidia; order Cytophagales; family Spirosomataceae; genus Larkinella; species Larkinella terrae. Next base: position 401,896 of record NZ_WJXZ01000002.1, read on the forward strand.
ATACCGGAGCGCATACCGCAGGCTGGTCGTGTCGCGGAGGCCGACATCTTCGTTGGCGACATTCAGGTGGTATTGGGTGTAAATGAGCGATAGATTGGTAAACGCCCGTTCAGAAATCAGGTGATGCCAGCGGAACGTAGCGGTTCCATTGCGCCAGTTTAAACTCCCCTGCAGCGGATTGCTCCCCGACTTCTGGCGATTGACAAAGGCATCCCGACTTCCAAAACCGCTCAGCAAAAACCGGTCTTTCCGACCCAGCGTCACGTTCAGCCGGGCGTTCAGATCGTAAAAATAGGTGTTGCTCTGAGTAGACTCCGTTGTCGAAGTAGCAAACGGGCGGGTAACGAGATCGATGTACGTTCGGCGCCCCGCAATCAGGAACGAGGCCGGATGAGTCGATGCGCGTTTTTTGCCCAGCGGTCCTTCCAGCATCAGCCGCGACGAAACCAGTCCGAGGCTGGCCTCACCGGCCAGCTTTTCCGAATTTCCTTCTTTCGTATTGACTTCGATCACCGACGAAAGTCGTCCGCCAAATCGCGCCGGAAAACCGCCTTTTGTCAGTTCGACAGTCCGGACGACACCGCCGTTGAAGGCCGAAAAAAAGCCCAGCAAATGCCCGGGATTGTAAATCACGGCTTCATCGAGCAAAATCAGATTCTGGTCGGGACCACCCCCGCGCACGTAAATGCCGGTATTTCCCTCCGAACCTTTCTGAACGCCCGGCAGAAGTTGCAGCACCCGCAAAACGTCTTTTTCGCCCAGCAAAGCCGGTATTTTTTCGATTTGGCTGGCGGAAATACGGATCTGGCTCATTTGCGGAATATCGCTGACGGTTCGTTCTCCCGTAGCGGAGCGGACGGTTAATTCGCGCAAAAGTTGTCCGGCGGTTAAAAAAACACGCAGCTGTTGCGGGCTGCGGAAGGGAACGGTTTGCTGGATCGTCTGGTAGCCTACGAACGAAAAAACCAGCGTCAGGCTGTCCTGCTCGGGGAGGGTTAGGGAGAAAAAACCGCTCGGGTTGGTGATAGTTCCGAAGGCGCGATCGGGTGTGTAGACGTTTACGCCACCGAGGGCGGCACCGGGGCCTGCTTCATGAACAAAACCGCTGACGGTATAGCGGGTCTGCCCCGGACTGCTGAAGCCGAAAAGCAAAAGGCACAGCACCGCAAACAGACGTTTCATTCACTAGCAGAGAGATGGTAAGAAAGTTACCCAAGATACGATTTATCAGACAAATTAGATTGAGTTGCAATACATTATCGATTGCGAAACCGAATAGATTGGGCTGCATTACGGAGCGTTAGTTTAGTGTAGCGGTTTTGGTGGAACGGTTGTATGCCGCAAAGCACCCTAAACCACCCCGGATGTTGGTCGAAATCAAAACCGGTTCCGCGAACGGGTTTCCTTCGATGTCGTTCTGCTGCTGAAGTGTTCGGTGGTAATCGTAATAATTTTTATCCACGTGCAGGAGCATGGAGCTGACCAAAATCGGGCGTTGGGTGAGCGGGATATTCCCGCCGTACGATCCATTGCTCAGGCTATCGAAATAACTATAATTGAGGTAATTCGGCAGGTTTCCTTTTGGTGAGGTAATGGATTGACCATTCTGGTTGAGGTCGGAAATGTGCTGGTTGACCGCGTCAAAATAAAGCGGAGCCTGCATGAAAACCTGTCTTCGAAAAGTGTCGGGCCGCGATTGTCCCGCGACAAACCGGTTCAGGGTTACCCACTGATTGGCCCGGACTTCCCCCGCAACCCGGTAATAATTGGTCTGATCGGCCGGGTCTTCCCAGGTCAGACGGGCGTCGTAAAGCCAGCGGGATGAACCGCCCCAGAAATTGGTTTCCCGCGTTGAATCCAGTTTGATGGAGGTGATTGGAATGGCTTTCGGAACCGTACAGGAAGCCGTAACCGACAGGTCGCGCCATTGCACGGCTAGCTGGTACGTTTTTCCGGCTTCGATGGGAAACAGCCGGGGGTCGGCCACGTGGGCATACTGTTTTGGATCGAATTTCAGTTCGATGGACCGGTTTCCTTCCGTTAAAACGACTTTGATCTCACTCGCAAGGGCCGAAGCGCGCGGTTCCAGAACCGGCTGGGAAAGACTGACGGTGGCCAGCAGGAGCGTGTCCTGCGGAGAAATGTAGCATTGAACGGCCAGTTTCCGTTCGACCTTCGGCAGACGATCCGGATCAACCTCATTGATAAGGCTTTCACAGGCGGTCAGCGATGCAATTGAGCCAGCGAGGAGGAGAAAAAGTAAAAACCGCATATCGAGTTAGAACTTGAAATTATAACTAAAGGACGGAACCACCGGGAAAACGGAATACCGCTTCAGGACCGTGGTCGACGGCGCCGTCGGCGTTTCGCCCGCTTTCGTTTGCAGCGCGTAAAAGAACGGATTCCGGCGGTTATACAGGTTGTAGACGCTGAACTCCCAGGTGCGCTCGTGGTGCCGTTTTTTCTTGTGAAACTGAATCCCAAAATCCATTCGGTGATAAGGCTCAGCCCGGAAGCTGTTTTTGGCGCCGTAATCGTTGGCCGGTTGGAAGAAGGGATAAAAACCGCCGGGATAAAAGCCATTCGAGGGGTTGGTGACCGGCTGGTGGGGGCGGGGCGAATATTCGGCCAGCGGCACCGTCAGCGCATTGCCGGTGCCGTAAACCCAGGTTCCTGACAGCGTAATGCGGGGACTAAGCTCGTAAATGCCAACCACCGAAATGTCGTGCCGCCGGTCGTAACGCGGGAAAAACTTCTTCCCGAAATTCAGCTCCGGAAACTGCCACTGCGTCCACGACAGCGTGTAGCCCAGCCAGCCCGAAAACCGCCCGACTTTCTTCTGGAGCAAAAATTCCGCGCCGTACGACCAGCCCTTGCCCGCCGTCACGTTGTCTTCCCAGCGCACCTCATTGGCCGATTCCGGGTTGCCAATGAGCAGAAAACTGGCCCCTTCGCGGTAGTTGATGATGTTTTTCATCGTTTTGTAATAGCCCTCCACGGTCAGCGTCATTCCCCGAAACAAACTACCCGCTTTCGTAAAATCTTTGGCAAAACCGGCGGCAAGCTGCTCCGACTGCTGCGGTTTGATGCGGTCCGTGGTGGGTACCCACAAGTCCGTTGGCAGGCCGATGCCGGTATTCGACAGCAGGTGAACGTACTGGTTCATCAGCGCATACGACGCCTTGATCGAGAAATCCGGCTTCAGCACTAAAGCCGCTGACAGTCGCGGTTCGGGTCGGACGTAATTCACGGCTTTGTGCTGAAACAGACTCAGCCGAAAACCGCCATTCACCCGCCAGCGTTCGTTCGGTTTCCAGGTGTCTTCGGCGTAGACGCCCGATTCCTGGACCCGAATCGCGTCGACTTCGGTGCGGAATTGCGCAGCTTCGGTGTTTTTCAGGACAATGGCGCTGGGTGTGAATTTGTGGTTGGTGGTCTGCAACCCAAACCGGACCGAATGCCGGGGATTGGGGTAATAATCCAGGTCGTACTTAACGGTTAGATCCCGAATCCCGGAATTGTACCGGAGTTGGTACGTGCTGGTTTCGAGTTCCGTACCGTTGCGCCGGGTCGATTCTTCCTCCGATCCGATCTGAAAAATATAATTACTGTAGATCAGTGAGGCATTGGAGAAGAGCTTTTCCGAGAAAAGGTGGTTCCAGCGCAGCGTTCCGGTTCCGTTGCCCCAGAACAGGCTTCCATTGGTTTTGGTCCGGAATTCTTCTTTGGGCGTTTCGCGGGCAAAAAACCGGTCGCGGCCAAAATAACCGCTCAGGTAAACCTTGTCTTTCCGGCCAAAATCGTAATTGACTTTGGCGTTCAGATCGTAGAAATAATACCCGGCCATCGCTTCACCCTTGCTTTCTGCCCGGATCAACGGCCGCGCTATCACGTCCAGGTACGTCCGCCGGGCCGATACCAGAAACGACGATTTGCCTTTCTGAATGGGTCCTTCGAGCGTCAGTCGGGAAGCAATCAGGCCAATACCGCCCTCGCCGTGGAGTTTTTCCTTGTTGCCTTCCTTCATGTTCATCTCAATTACCGACGACAGCCGCCCGCCGTAGCGCGCCGGAAAACCGCCTTTGATCAGCTCGACGCTCTTGAGCGCATCGCCGTTGAAGACCGAGAAAAAACCGAACAGGTGATTGGCGTTGTAGACCACGGCATCGTCCATAACGACCAGATTCTGGTCGGGACCACCCCCGCGCACGTAAATGCCGGTGCTGCCTTCGGAGCCTTTCTGCACGCCCGGCATGAGTTGCAGCACTTTCAGAACGTCTTTTTCGCCCAGAAAAGCCGGTATTTTCTTGATTTGATTGATCGGCACGTCGATGGTACTCATGCGCGGGCTTTCGCTGACTTTCTCTTCACCGGAACGGTTGCCGGTTACGGTCACTTCCGACAGCATCCGACCGGGCGTGAGCTGGACGTTCAGTTCGGTTTTTCGCTGAAAAGAGACGGTTTGCTGCACGGATTCGTAGCCCACGAAGGAGAACGCCAGAATAACACTATCCTGCGCGGGCAGCGTCAGGGAATAAAAACCGTAGGTGTTGGTAACGGTTCCGGTGGAGGTACCGGGTAGGTACACATTCACGCCAATGAGGGCTTCCTGACTGCCTTTTTCGCGAACGTAACCGCTAACGGTGTAACGGTTGGTCGGGGTTTGCGCCAGAGTTGAAACAACGGTGAACAGAAAAAAGGTGTGGATACTGAGTAGCAGGTGCTTCATATTTTGACATGCAAATAAAAGCATTCAACCCTTATACGACGAAAGAGCGGAAAAAGTATGGAAAGGTTGGAAGTTAACAGTTTTTAAGAACTGAAATGAATCCAGGGAACTTGGTAATTATTTTAGGGTTAAAGTCGTCGTTTCCGGACTGAGTCGATTTTGATGCCACAGATAAATGCCTCTTTCTGGCAATTCAGCTTGCGAAATAAGCAGTTGATACACAGGCGGTTTTACGGAGCGGGTGGCGGTTCCGACAAAACCTTTCTGAATAAGCTGGTTCAATAAGTTAATTCATTCGACGTAAATTACGTAGGCTATAATGGTTGATTATCAGCGATTCAAGTGCCATCGGCACGAAATATTTGTAGCAATGGTCATGATCACACCACTTAAGCGTGCCATCGGTACGCAATTCAATTTTAGTTGCGTACCGATGGCACGCGTCGGATGCGTAAAAACCGGCAAAGAAGCCTCTGCCGGTTTTATTAAGCACCAAAATAGCTAGCTACTTTCTTAAAAGGCCCAGTTCAGGAGTGAAGCCCGGGCGGGCTGGTTGTTTTCCAGCAGGTGCAGCCGCAGCAAGCCAGAGACAAACTCATTGGCACCCAGCTTGGATTCGTAATACGGGTCCTGCGGTTGCCGGACAAACAATTTCCCGCTCCAGAGTTTCTGGATGCCAATGTTACCGAGTTTGTGGGCGTGTTGTACCAGTTGTTTATCGTTCAGCACTTCGGCTGCGTCCAGCGTAAACTGCAAAGCATTGGCCAGACTATTCATCACGAAGGTGTCGGGCCAGGCCTGGGCGGCTACCAGCGTGGCGGCTTTCCGGACCATATTTCGGTAAACCGGGTCGCCGGTAACTTTGTAGAAATAAGCCGCCACGCGCCCCACCAGCAGGATATCCGCAGCGCCGTACCCGGTGTTGATGACCTGAATCAGGGTCGGGTCGGCTACTTTTCCGTCCAGGGCGACTTCGCTGTAATAGCCTTTGCGCTGCTCATCCCAGGAGTATTTTTCGATGGCTTTCAGGAAGGTTTCCGCTTTCTCCCGGAAATGCGCAAAATCCGGGTGGTTCTGCGACGATTTCAGCAGGTAATACGCCAGCAGCGACGCGCCCGGCAGCGAGGCATTAACCCCGGAAGGCCGGGGATCGTCGACGCACGAAATGGTCAGGTTCGTTTCGGGATTCCGGAATTTCCAGAACAGATTGCCCGTTCCTTCGCTCCAGCGTTTCCATTCCGGATTGCCGGTTTTTCCGTACAGAAACGTGAACGAGTAACATTGCAGACCGGAGTGTTTGATCCAGGCCTGTCCGCCGTCCTGGTATTGTTCCAGACCCCGGTATTCGGGTTTATCGGCTTTGTGCCAGCGGGCGTGCCGGTTATACAGAAAACTCTGAGTAACCCCCGACCGAAAATGGTAACGAACTCCGGCGATGGCCTTGCGCGTGGCTGCCGAATCAATTTCCCAGAGAAACGCCCAGGGCGGGGTGCTTTCGATAAACTCGTGCGACTTGTATTTGCCGAGCGGGTCCGAACCTTCCATCACCGTATCGGCGTAAAAGTTGTAGTAAATGTGTTCCCCCCAACCCAGCAAACCGGTGAGCGGATTCTGGCTGTAGGTCATAAAATCGCGGGCGTACTGGTTAAGCGCCGTTGTGTAACGCTGGTTGCCGGTAAGGGCAGTCAACTCTTTCAGGACCTTGACCAGCTCAACGTCGTGGTAAAAATTACTGCCGCCCACCGCCCGGTCCGACGGCCGCGTGCCTTCCGTGGGCGTCACATTTTCTTTCGGAATGCTCATGTCGCGGGTGTCGATCACGGAAGCCAGCATGTTGCTTTTCTGGCGGCCGTACTGATCTTTTCCCCGGTCGATCAACTGATCGCAATGGGTTTTTACGTAATACAGATAATCCTTCTTCTGAGCCCGGCAGAGGGGCGAAAACAGAAAGCTCAGGAGGAAAAGGGTAGGGGTAATTTTCATGGAAAGGGTTTTATGTGTAAATACGATGATCTGACCAAAAGGTACCACACCGTTTCCCTGCCAATGTTCCGATTAGAGAAATTGCTACGAATACGCCCTGATTTTCAGTGAATTATTCTTTTACAAAGAGTTTTGCCGCAAAGGCGTTGAACCGAAAACAGATCGTCATCGAATGTACGTGCTTATTCGACGACGATCCGTGCATGTTTAGCTTTTCACCTCCTGAATGTGAACCGACGCCCCGTCGGCCATTTCTTCGCTGGCGGTTTTCAAAATCACTTCCCCCGGTTTCAGGTCGCCAAACACCTGCGTCTGCCCGGCGGCATCGTCGCCCTTCTGCACGGTAGTTCGCACGGCTTTTCCATTAATCACCTTGAAGACGAACGTGCGGTCCATCGTGCTGACTACCGCCGACTTGGGAACGTAAATGCTTCCTTCGCCCGATGGACTGACCGGCAGCCGGGCCGAGGCAAACATACCCGGTTTGAGCTTGCCACCCCTGTTCTGGAAGTCAATTTCCACCAGTTCGGAGCGGGTTTCGGGCCGAACACTGTTAGCGACGCGGCTGATGCGTCCGGTAAAGGTTTGATTGGGAAAACTCCGCACTGCAAATTGAACCGGATTGCCGCGCCGGATGTCGCCCAGGTACGCTTCCGGAACCGCAATGCGGAGCCGCAGCCGGTCGAGTTGCTTGATTTTCAGAATGGGAACGCCGTTCTGTCCGCCCGGCCCCACAAACGCGCCGGGAGCCAGCCGCCGGTCGGTAATGACGCCCGAAAACGGAGCGGTTATTTTAAGATAGCTGACGAGTTGCTGAACCGAACTGTAATGGGCGTTGGCTGCAACCACCGCCAGACTATCCGAAACCGCTTTGGTCCGGGCGGCATCCAGGTCCACCGGCGAGATGGCCCCGAGGGTTTTGCTCGTCCGTAACACCCGCTGGTAGGTGCCTTTGCTGGCCCCGTAAACCGCTTCGGCGGCTTTGACCTTCGAATACGCTTCAGTGAGGTTGGCCGTCAGCTCCGGCGCTTCCAGTTCGGCCAGCACCTGTCCCTGATTCACCCGATCGCCAATGTCGGCGTGGAGCGCCTTGACATAACTGCTGACGCGCGGATAGAGATCGGTTTCGTAATAGCTTTCCAGCTCGCCCGGCAGGTTGAGCTCCCGCGTGGGTTGGGACGCCGTGAGTCGGACGGCTTCGTAGCGGATTTCTTCGTCGAGCGGGGCTTCCGCCATCCGGTTGTTTTCCGCCGATGAATCACCGCAGCTGTTTAAAAATAGACCGGAACCCGCCAACAGCAGCAGACTTAGATAAGGTCGAATAGGAGCAGGGAATAACATAATGTTTTGCGTTTCAGTGCGTTAAACAGTTTCAAGAACGGCGATTTCGGAGCGGTTTCCATCAAAAACCGTACTGTCCGGATCGTCGGGATCGAGCGAGGGCGAATCGAAGTTGGTGCGACGCTGCACACCCGCGAAAACCACTGGCAGAATCAGCAGGGCGGCAATTGTGGAAAACAGTAGCCCCCCAATAACCGCCCGGCCCAGCGGAGCGGTTTGTTCCCCGGATTCGCCGAGGCCGCTGGCCATCGGGATCATCCCGGCGATCATGGCGAGCGCCGTCATCAGAATGGGCCGCAACCGGGCCGCCCCGGCCACCCGCGCGGCTGCTTTGGCGTCGCGGTACCGGATTCGCAGCGATTCGGCGTTGGTCACCAGCAGCAGCGCATTAGCCACCGAAACCCCGACCGACATAATAATGCCCATATACGATTGCAGATTCAGCGTCTGTCCGGTCGTCAGCAAAAGCGTCAAGGAACCTGCCAGCACGGCGGGCACGCTCACCAGCACCACGCCCGCGACTTTAAACGACTGGTAATTAGCCGCCAGCAGGAGAAAGATTACCACAATCGCCAGCCCCAGACCGAATTGCAGGCTACTCAGCGTTTCCTGAAGCAGTTGGGCCAGTCCGCGCAGTTCGACCACCGAGCCTTTCGGCGGCTCGCCAGCCGCCTTGATGGCGGCCTGAACATCCCGGGTTGCGGTGCCTAAATCCATGTTGTTAACATTGGCCGAAACCGTAATGATGCGCCGGGGACCAATGCGGTCGTACTGCCCCGGAACGTTGGTAGGACGGATGGTGGCCACGTCGCCCAGCGTGGGCCGGAGCTGACCTTTCACGAGCGGAATGCTCTGAATATCGGCCACCGACTTCATGTGCTGTTGTTCCAATTCAATCTGAACCTGGTAGGCAAACCCTTTCGACTGATCGAGCCAGAGGTTTTTGGCCGTAAACCGGCTCGATGAGGTAGCCGCCACCAGCGATTTCGCAATCTCGTCGGTACTCAGGCCCAATTGCGCAGCCCGTTCACGATCCACCTGAATCTGAACGGTGGGGTAGCTCAGGGGCTGGTTGATGCGCCGATCCCGCAGGTATGGTATTTCCCGTAGTCGCGCCAGCAGCCGGTTGGCGTAGTGTTGTCCTTCCGCCAGGTCTTTTCCGCCCACCAGAATTTCGATCGGCGTTTGCGCACCCTGACTCATGATTTTGTCGGTCAGGTCGATGGGTTCGAACGATAGCCGGACGTTGGGTAATTTCTGCCGGACGCGCCGACGAATCTGTTCCTTCAGGGCGTCGAGTGAGCGAACCTCGTAGTCATCGGATAAATTGACCTGCAAAACGGCTTCGTGTGGCCCCGAATTGAATACGTACAGGGCGCTGGTTCCGTAGCTGGAGGGCGTCATGCCCACAAAGGCCGACGAAATGGCGATGTTCTTGTTCCCAACAATGTCGCCGATTTGCCGGATCACCTGTTTGGTCAGCTCTTCCGTTCGTTCGATGCGCAGCCCCTGCGGCCCCACAATCCGGACCTGAAACTGGCGGGCGTGGTTCTGCCGGGGCATCATGTCCTGCCCAATCTGCGTAAAACCGATGCCAATCAGAACGGCGCAAAGCAGGCCGTACACCGTTATCACCAGCACCCGCCGACCCATCAGGCCGTCGAGCACCCGGAGGTAGCCGAGCTTGAACCGCTCAAAACCGCTTACTTTGGCGGGATGGCGGTTTTCGTACCGTTCCTGCTGCTTTTCCTGCCCGTTGGTTAAATCGGGTAAAATGCTCAGATCGTGCGGGGCGGCATGGAGGTGGTTTTTCAGCCACCAGTTCGAGACAACCGGTACGAAGGTTTGCGACAGAATGTAGGAAACGATGATCGTAAAGCCGACCGACAGCGACAGGGGCAGAAACATCCCCCGGGGCACACCATTCATCAGGAACGCGGGCGCAAAAACCGCCAGAATACACAGGGTGATCAGCAGCAGTGGAAACGCCACTTCCTGGCAGGCATCCAGAATGGCCCGGGCTTTGGGCTTGCCCATTTCCAGATGCTGGTGAATGTTTTCGATCACCACCGTGGCCTGATCGACCAGAATCCCAATGGCCAGTGCCAGGCCCGAGAGCGTCATGATGTTGATCGTCTGGCCGGTCAGATTCAGCAGCAGTATGGCCGCCAGGATGGAAACAGGGATGGTGAGAATCACGATCAGCGAACTCCGCCAGTCGCCCAGAAAGAGCAGCACCATCAAACCGGTCAAAACCGCCCCTAAACCGCCCTCCACGCCCAGGCTGTGCACGGCCTGCGTCACGTATTTGGACTGGTCGAACTCATAGGTGAGCTGCACATCGTCCGGCAGCAGCGCTTTCATTTCGGAGAGCCGGGCCTTCAGGGCGTTCACGACACTCATCGTCGATGCGTCGGCGGTTTTGGTGACCGGAATGTAGACCGATCGTTTGCCGTTGACCAGCGCGTACCCCACGGGCATATCGGTCGCATCTTCTACCGTGGCCACGTCGCGCAGAAAAACCGTCGGGCCGACGCCCTTGCGAAGCGGCACGTTCATGAATTCGTCTACTTTGTCGAGAACGGTATTGCTGGGCGTCATCACCATATAATCGCCGATCCGCACGCTTCCGGCGGGCGAAATCTGATTGTTTTTCACCACCGCCTGCACGATTTCGTCGGGCGTCAGTTCGTAACTCCGCATCCGTTCGGGCGACACGCGAACCACCACGGTTCGCTCGTTCCCGCCGAATGGCGGAGGTGCCGAGGCTCCCGGAATCTGGGAAAACAGCGGGCGAATGCGGGTCGACGCCAGATCCTGCATTTCGCCCAGCGACGCCCGGCGGCTGCTGAACACCAACTGCCCGACCGGCAGACTCGAGGCATCGAAGCGCACTACAGTAGGCGGCACGGTGCCCGGTGGCAGGTAATTCATGACCCGGCTGACCTGATTGGCGACCTCGCCGGAGACCTGCGCCATGTTCACGTCTTCGTAAAACGTACACTTGACCAGACAAAGGCCCTGAATGTTCTTGACCTCCACGGCTTTAATTCCCGAAACATACAGCAACTGGTTCTGGTAGCGCGTGGCAATAAACCCTTCCATCTGGGCGGGCGTCATCCCGCCGTAGGGCTGGGCAATGTAAATGGTTGGCAGGTTGAGCGCGGGGAAAATATCGACCGGTATTTTCAGTAAAGCGAGTACGGCAAAAACCACGACGCCCACCAGCGCGACGATGACCGTAATGGGTTTGGCTAAGGCAGTTTTCAGCATGGCGATTGGGTTAGCGGGGCAGTTGTTGTAAAAAAGAATCCAGATCACCGGCGGTGGCCGCCCGCAGCAGCAGCGCCCGCCAGACACTGTTGGTGGTCAGGGCCTGATCCACTTCGGCGCGGTTGAGCAGCGCGGTGGCCTGGGTCAGCGTCAGAATGTTATCCAGCCCGGATTCGTAACGCGCCTGGGCCTGACCGTAGGCCTGTCGGGCCGCATCCAGTTGCAGCGGAGCCTGCCGGGCGCGGAGCCCGGCCAGTTCCAGTTGCAGCCTCGCATTCTGATCGGCGGTTTTGAGCGCCAGCGTTTGCTGGTTGTAATTCTGCTGAAAGGCGTTAATCCGTTCGCGCTGGGCATTCAGGGCATATTTCGTGCGAAACAGATCGGTGGGCCGCCAGATGGCCGTGACGCCCACGATGTAATTAAAAGACCGCAGCGGCAAACCGGCTCCCAGCGAAGGATCAATCCGGAACGTGCCGTCGGCTTCGGGACTCTTGCCAATGCCCGACCCCCGGCCCTGCAGTGAGCCAAGAAGCGAAACCGAAGGCAAGGCTGCGGTTTTCAGCCAGTTGACATTGGCCTGACTAAGTTCCAGCCCTTTTTGAAAAACCCGGAGTTGGGGATGAAGGCTGTTCGATGCGGGCGCTACCGACAGCAGCGGCAACCGGTCGTAGAAGACCAGCGAATCCAACTCGACCGCCGGGTTGGGCTGACCCACCAGTTCGGTTAACCGCAGGACTTGTTGCTGGGCAATCTGCTGACTTTCCAGGACCTGCAAGCGGGCGCGGGCGACTTCGGTATTGGCGACGGCGCTGTCGATTCCGGGTCGTAAACCGCCTTCGGTACTGGCCCGAATGATTGTTTGCAGCGCCTGTGCCCGTTCCAGACTGACGGTTTGCAGTGCCACGGCCTTCCGGGCATTCAACGCCAGCAGGTAGGCATCGCAAACCCGCACCTGATGCGTGAATAATTCGCCTTCGTAATCGGCCTGGGCCTGTTCGATCGTGAGTTGCGCCTGCTGCCGCCGGGCCTGCCGACGCCCAAACGTAACGGCTTCCCAATCAACGACCATCGACGTGCCGCTGCTCCAGGCGGCTTTGCCATTGAAGTCATCCGTTCGGACGCCGGAAATGGGCAGGAGCAAACCGCCATTGGAAATGTAAGCTCCGCGCACCTGGTTCGAGGTTGCATTGAGCAACTGGGCCTGCACCCCGGCCTGCGGCAGAAACGATTGCAGCAACCCCTGTTGATCGGCTTCGGCGGCCCGGATGGTCGCCAGTTTGCTGCGCAGACTCGGATAGTTGGTTCGCGCCAGTTCCAGTGCCTGGGTTAAGGTAAGTTGATCGGGCGTTGGCGGCTGCGCCCAGCTCAGGCTCGCCCAGCAACTGAGCCAGGCCGGTAGGAGCCAGTGGTATTTTTTTATCTTGGTAAGCATGCCATTCCGGATTAGGGATATGGACAAACCTACCTGATCGAGATTAGAACGAAATTAGAGCCACATTAGATGACATTAGAACCCGCACCGATTGGCAGCGGCAGGATGATCTCGGCAGTGGTGCCACCGCCGGGGCGGTTGAGTAACCGCAGCGTACCATGATGGAGTGCCACGATGCGCTGGGCCAGCGTCAGTCCGATGCCAAAGCCTTCGATGGAAGCCACGTTCGTACCGCGCACCAGCGGCAGAAAAATCTGATCTTCCTCGCCCGTTTTCAGGCCAATACCCTGATCCTCAATCCGGATGCGAACCCGTTCTTCGGTGTCCATGTCAACCGATAACGACACCGGTTTTCCGTCCGAATACTTAACGGCATTGTCCAGCAGGTTCAGGAGCGCGGTTCGGAGCAGATACGCATTTCCACTTAGGGTAATGGAGTCGGGTTGTTGCAGAATGCCGTCGCTGACCTGAACCAGCAGGGTTTGCCCCGCCCGTTGCTGACCGAGGGTGTCGGCGGCATCTAGTACGATTTCCAGCAGTTCGAGCGGCTGGCGGTCGATCCGGGCATCCACGTCGTCGATCCGGGCGAGTTGGAGCAAACCGTTCGACAGGGCGGTGAGTTTGTCAAGTTCACTGACGGCCTGCGCCATTCCACGCTTCAGACTGTCGGTATCCGAATCGTAGGTCAGGGAAGTTTCCAGCCAGCCTTTGATGGTCGTCAGTGGCGTTCGCAACTCGTGCGAAGCTTGGGCAATAAACGAGCGCTGGTTTTCGACCAGCCGTTCCTGCCGCGTTAGTAAGTCGTTGAAAGCCTGGGCCATCACGCCGACCTCATCCTTCGGGTTGTCGGGCCGTAATCGAAAACCCGGTCGCCCGGTTTCCGGTGCGTTGATCTGGTTAATGAGGTGGATCAGCGGTTTGAGCGCCTGCCGGGAAAACACGTATCCGGCCAGCAAAACAAGCCCAATGGCGACCGCATTGCCGAGAATGAATAAATCCCGCAATTCCTGCTGCCGCTGGTACCCGTCCTGATCGTAGGCGGTTACGATGGCCACAAAATCGCGCCCGTCGGGGGAAGGGGCCTGACCCGGATAGGTGAGCGCGACGCCGTCTTTGGGATGCAGGTGTCCGGGACTTTCGTAACTAAACCGGACCAGCCGCTGGCGCCGGACCCGCTCCCGAAAAGCCTGATCCGGGCGGAAATCATTGGTACTCTGGCTGGCGTAAATCAGGCTGTCGGTCGGCGAATACACCCATTCGACCTGTTCGGGCATGGACGTGATCACACTCCCGGCCACGGTTCCCTGCAACGTCAGGAGTTGTTCGGTCACCCGGGCCTTGCGCTCGAGCCGGTCCTCGATGGCCCGCTGGCGAAACCGGGTGTAGGTGCTGTAAACATAGACCGAAAACAACAGCAGGATAAACGCGACCAGCGACGCAAACCAGAGAATGATCTTGTGCTTAATCTGCATGATTACGTCCGTAAAACGTAGCCCATTCCTACCACGGTATGCAGCAGTTTGGGTTCAAAATTCCTGTCAATTTTCTTCCTTAGGTAGTTGATATAGACGTCGATCACGTTGGTGTTGGTGTCAAAATGCAAATCCCAGACCCGTTCGGCGATGTCCACGCGGCTGACAATCCGTCCCTGATTCACCAGCAGGTATTCCAGCAGGGCGTACTCCCGCGCGGTGAGTTCGATGAGTTGTCCGGAGCGGGTCACGCGCCGGGCTTCGGTATCCAGTTCGAGATCGGCCAGCCGGAGAACGGTTTTCAGGCCGGAAAAGGCACTGTTGCGTCGACCCAGCGCTTTCACCCGCAGAATCAATTCGCGGAATTCAAACGGTTTGACGAGGTAATCATCCGCTCCGGCCCCAAAACCGCTTTCCTTATCGGACAAACTATCGAGGGCCGTCAGCATCAAAACCGGTTGCCGGGGGGATTGTTGTTTGATGTGCGCACACAAATCAAAACCGTTGACTTTGGGCAGGTTGACGTCCAGAATAACAACATCATACAGGTTCTGATCCGCCAGCCGCTGACCAATCTGGCCATCGTAGGCCACGTCAATTTCATAGCCTTCGCTTTCCACGCCCTTGCGAATAAACGAAGCGACACTGACCTCATCTTCTACCAGCAATAGTTTCATATTCCAAAGATGCGTTTTTTTGCAACCACGGACTAGTTTAGATCCCAAAAGCCTATTGTGGGAACAACTGCCCCACCAACGGTTTTTTGGAGTGTGTTGCGTAACTGATTCCAGGAAATCGTAAACAGTAAAGTGCCGCCGGTATCGCCTTTTTTTGCAGTTAGTTTACCTGAAATGACCTTTTTACGACTATGCGCTTATTGTCTTATTTCATCAGCTTGTTCCTATTTGCCGGGTTACGCCCGGAATGTTCTCAGCCTAAGGCGGATGCGTGGATTCAACTGTTCAACGGCAAAGACCTGAAAGACTGGTCGGTCAAGATTTCGAAACATCCGCTCGACGATAATTTTGGCAATACATTTCGGGTGGAAGACGGCAAGATGATCGTTCGGTACGATCAGTACAAGAATTTTGACGAGCAGTTCGGCCACATTTTCTACAAAAAACCGTTTTCTGCGTACCTGCTGGCGGTCGAATACCGGTTTGTGGGCGATCAGGTGGCGGGTGGACCGGGCTGGGCTGTTCGCAACAGCGGAGCCATGCTGCATTGCCAGGACCCCAAAACGATGGGCGTGGACCAGGATTTCCCGATTTCGCTCGAAATGCAGTTGCTGGGCGGAGACGGGCAGCACGAACGCCATACGGCCAACCTCTGCACGCCCGGCACAAACGTGGTGATGGACGGCAAGCTGTTTACGCCCCACTGCATCGATTCCCAATCCAAAACCTACCACGGCGATCAGTGGGTCCACGCGGAAACGCTGGTGCTGGGCGATTCGCTGGTGAAACACATCGTAGAAGGCGATACGGTTCTGACCTACGAAAAACCGCAGATCGGGGGTGGCAACGTCATTCATTACGACGCGGCCGTGAAAAAAGATGGGCAATTGCTCCGCGAAGGGTACATCGCGCTGCAAAGTGAAAGTCATCCGGTCGAATTCCGCAAAGTGGAACTGTTTGATCTGTCGCCGTATCTGAATAATCCAAAGCAGTTGCGGGCGATTCTGCGGCAACTACAAACCCGAAAAAGATAGAAACACGGATGGAACGGATTCCTATCTACCTCACAAGCAACACCCTCGTCGAACGGTTATAGCCCGCAAAGCAGCCCAAACCGCCCGTGATATTCGTGGGCATCAAGACCGGTTCGGCAAATGGGTTGTTGGCCGACTGGCGTTGCTGCTGGCGCGCCCGGTGGTAGTTGAAATAATTTTCGTCGGTTTGCAGAACGGAAATTCGGATCGTCAGCGGTTTGGCGTAGGGATAATCGCCGGAATACGTTGCCTGGGTCGTTGGATCGTAAAAGGAGTAATTGAAAAAAGACGGCACCTCGCCACGCGCCGAAAGCAGCAGTTGCCCGTCCTGATTCTGGTCGGAAATGAACTGATCCTGCCGCCCGAAACCGATGATGCCCCGCAGCAACACCCTCGGCGTAGTGGAATCGATGTGCGCGGTGGGCGTGCGCGGAATCCGATTGATGCACTCGGCGTACCCCGCAACCCGGTAATAATTGGTTTCGCCCGCCGGGTCCTGCCAAACCGCCCGAACCGTGTAGACCCAGCCGGAATCAATGTATGGACCGGAAAAACTCCGATTGGAATCCAGTTTGATCTCTGAAACCGGGACGGCTTTGGGGATCGTGCAGGAACTGCTGACAGTTTCATAACCCGCGACACTCACCTGAATCGAATAGGTTTTTCCGGCCAGAATCGGAAACGGACGGGCGTCGGCGGTGTAGACGCGCTGTTCCGGATTGTAGGCCAGCGTCACGGTTTTGCCTTCGCTGGTTAACGTAACCGTGGCGCCCCGAACCGTGTTGACCGAGTCGGTAACAATGTCGCCCAGAACCGTCTGTGAACTCGAAACCGAAACGGCCAAAACCGTATCCTGGGGTGATAAATAACCATTCACGACTAGCTTACTCTGAATTTGCGGCAGTCGGGACGGGTCAATTTCCGTCACCAGATTCTGGCACGACAGCAAAACCGGATAAAGCAGTGCGAACAAAGCAACCGTTTTTAATCGATGTATACCGGCGCTCAAAATTGCCCCCAACCCCCTGATTGGGGCTTCAATCGGTTTTGGAAAGCCCCCTTCAGGGGGTTGGGGGCAAAAGGTATATAGTCGCATAAGCGCTTAAAATTTAAAACCGTACGTAACCGAAGGAACAATCGGAAAAACCGAATACCGCTGAAAAACCGTCTTCGTTGGCTGGTTGGTCTGCTCGTTCGTAACCGTGTTCAGCTGGTAGAAAAACGGATTCCGGCGGTTGTAGAGGTTGTAAACGCTGACTTCCCAGGTGCGCTCGTGGTGCCGTTTTTTCTTGTGAAACTGAATGCCGATGTCCATGCGGTGATACGCTTCGGCCCGGAAACTGTTCTTTTCGCTGTAATCGTTCACCGCCCGTCCGTAGCCAAAAAACTGATTGATAAACGAATTGTCGTTGTTGACAATCGGATTGACCTGGTGAGTCGCGGCCTGGTATTTTGCCAGCGGAACCGTCAGGGCATTGCCGGTGCCGTACACCCAGGTTCCCGATAGCGTGATCCGTGAATTGAGTTCATAAATCCCGACCACCGAAATGTCGTGCCGCCGGTCGTAGCGCGGGAAAAACTTTTTGCCAAAATTCAATTCCGGGAACTGCCACTGCGTCCAGGAAAGCGTATAACCGGTCCAGCCCGTAAACCGCCCCAGCTTTTTCTGCAACAACACTTCCGCACCGTACGACCAGCCTTTGCCCGCCGTTACGTTGTCCTCCCACCGCACCTGATTGGCCGATTCGGGGCTGTTGATCAATAGAAAGCTGGCTCCTTCGCGGTAGTTGATGATGTTGTTCATCGTCTTGTAATAGCCCTCCACGGTCAGCGCCAGGCCGCGGGTAGCGCCCTTGTCGGCAAAATCCTTCGCAATGCCGACGGCAATCTGCTGCGACTGCTGCGGTTTTACCTGATCGGTGGTCGGCACCCAGAGGTCGGTCGGCAAACCAATGCCGGTATTGGAAAGCAAATGCACATACTGGTTCATCAGCGCGTACGACGCCTTCACCGAGAGCGACGGTTTCAGGACGTAAGCCGCCGAAACGCGCGGTTCGGGCCGGAAATAATTGACCTGTTTCTGAATAAAATGGCTCAACCGGATCCCGGCGTTGATGCGCCAGCGCGCGGTCGGTCGCCAGTTGTCTTCGGCGTATAAACCGGATTCCATCACGTCGATGGCGTCGATCTTGGTCGTATACTGGTTGATCAGCGTATTTTGCAGTACCACCGCGCTGGGCGTAAACCGGTGCGCAATGCTCTGAACACCAAACCGCAGCGAATGCTGGGGAGACGGATAAAAATCGACGTCGTACTTCAGTGAGAAATCCCGGATGCCGGAACTGTAGCGCAGCGAAAACAGGTCGGCGGTTTGCGTATCGCGCTCGTCCGACGAAATCTGGAATTTATACTTGCTGAAAATCAGCGAAAGATTGGAAAAAAGCCGTTGCGAAAACAGATGATTCCAGCGCAGCGTCGCCGTTGCGTTGCCCCAGTCGAGGTTAATTTTGGTGGCGCTTTCCTTGTCATCCACGTAAAACCGGTCCTGCCCGAAATAACCGCTCAGGTACAGCTTGTTTTTCGGACCAAAATCGTAATTGGCTTTGGCGTTCAGGTCGTAGAAATAATAACCGGCCACGGTTTGCCCGTCGGTTTGCTGTTTGATGAGGGGCCGGGCCACAAAATCCAGGTACGTCCGCCGGGCCGATATCAGAAACGATGAGGAACCCGCCCCCGATTTCTTCTTGGTCAATGGCCCTTCCAGCGTTAACCGCGAGGCAATCAGGCCAATACCGCCCTCGCCGTGGAGTTTTTCCTTGTTGCCTTCCTTCATGTTCATTTCGATCACCGACGACAGCCGTCCGCCGTAACGCGCCGGAAAACCGCCTTTGATCAGCTCGACGCTCTTGAGCGCATCGCCGTTGAAGACCGAGAAAAAACCGAACAGGTGGTTGGCATTGTAAACGATCGCGTCGTCGACGATGATCAGATTCTGGTCGGGACCGCCCCCGCGCACGTAAATCCCGGTGCTGCCTTCGGAGCCTTTCTGCACGCCCGGCATGAGTTGCAGCACTTTCAAAACATCCTTTTCACCCAGAAAAGCCGGTATTTTCTTGATCTGCGCAACGGGCACGTCGATGGAACTCATGCGGGCGGTTTCGCTCACTTTTTCCTCCGTCCGGTTTCCGGTGACGACCACTTCGGTGAGCAACTGGCCGGGCGTCAGCACAATATCGATTTCGGTGTTTCGGCGAAGCTGCACGGATCGCTGGACGGATTCGTAGCCCACGAAGGAAAAGGCGACCGTGACGCTGTCCTGCGCCGGAAGCGTCAGGGAATAAAAACCGTAGGTGTTGGTGACGGTTCCGGTGGAGGTGCCGGGCAGGTAAACATTGACGCCAATCAGCGCTTCCTGACTGCCTTTTTCCCGCACGTAACCGCTCACGGTGGCGACGGATCGGGACGGAAGTGATTGCGCAAACGTGTTGATCGTACCAATCAAAAACACAAAATAAAATGGGAAGAAATACTTCATTCAGGCATTCAATGAGGCTATACTTTGTTATTACGATAGAAGGCATTCAAAAAGTATAAACTAACTGAAGTTAACAGTTTTGGGAATGCCGGGTTACCATAGTAACGACCTGATAAACGCACGAAGATCATGCTGAATTTTGATAAACTATCCCTCAACATTCCCGAAACCACCAAGCCGCGGGTAGTCGTGATTGGTGGCGGTTTTGGCGGGCTCAATCTGGTGAAGAAGCTGAACGGCAAGGACTTCCAGATTGTGATGTTTGATAAACAGAACTACCACGGTTTCTGGCCGCTGCTGTATCAGGTTGCCACGGCCGGGCTGGAACCGGACGCCATTGCCGAGCCGCTTCGGAAGATGTTCGACGAAGAATACGAGGATTTTCACTTCCGGCTGGTGCGCGTGCTGGGCGTCGATCCGGTGGCGAAAACCGTGAAGACGATGATCGGCGATCTGCATTACGATTACCTGGTGATTGCCACCGGCACGAAAGCTAACTTTTTCGGCAACGATCAGGTGCAGAAATATTCCTTTTCGCTCAAAACCATTCCCGAAGCGCTGAACCTCCGCAGCCAGTTGCTGCAATCGTTCGAGCAGGCCAGCATCACGGTCGATCCCGAAATCCGGGAAAGTCTGCTGAATTTCGTGATTGTCGGGGCCGGACCAACGGGCGTGGAAATGGCCGGATCGCTGGCCGAAATGCGGAAACACGTTTTGCCGGGCGATTATCCGGGACTCGATTTCAGTAAAATGAAAATCTATCTGGTGGAAGGACTGGACCGGGTTCTGCCGCCGATGTCGCCCGAAGCCAGTGAAAAAACCCACAAATACCTGGAAGAACTGGGCGTGATCATCAAGCTGAAAAGCCTGGTCGATACCTACGACGGCGAGGTGGTGACGCTGAAAACCGGGGAGAAAATCCGGTCGCAGACGGTGGTTTGGGCCGCTGGCGTGACGGGTGCGCTCATCGACGGTTTTCAGAAAGAAATCATTGCGCGCGGAGGTCGGCTGACGGTCAACGAATTCAATCAGGTGGAAGGCTTCAGCGATATTTTTGCCATCGGCGACATTGCCATGATGAAAACCGGGAAGTGGCCAAATGGTCATCCCGGCGTTGCGCAACCGGCGATTCAGCAGGGGCAGCACCTGGCGAAAAACCTCCGCCGACTGATTAAAAACGAACCGATGACGAAGTTTGATTACTTCGACAAAGGCTCGCTGGCGATCATTGGCCGTGTCCGCGCCGTCGCCGATTTGCCGGGCAACCTGCACTTAGGCGGGTTTATTGCCTGGGTCGCGTGGCTGTTCGTCCATATTTATTACCTGATCGGTTTTCGGAGCAAGCTGGTGGTGCTGAGCAACTGGATTTACCGGCTGTTTACCTACGAACGCGGCACCCGGCTCATTATCAGACCGTTCGTTCGGAAAGACGATAAGGAAGCGGAAGAATTTGTGGTGAAGAACGGACTATGATTACGGTGATGTTGATGATGATTATGATGTTGCGATGATAATTCATGATTATTGTTGTAATTGGGGTGATCGAATGATTCATCGTGGTTTCAATCCAAACCCGTCATCGTATCGTAGATTATCATCTCTTTAATCAGCATTGAAATCATAATTGATCAATAAAACCACCGTAATCAGAGTCAATCATCACTGAAATCAGAGTCAATTATCACTGTAATCATTGTCTATGAGGTTATTATTTGTAGCCCTTTTCCTGGTCAAAACGGTTTTCGTTTCGGCCCAGGCAACCCTGAACCCCGATACGGTCAAAGCCGGTCAATTCGATATGGGCAAGATGTGGACGTTCGACACGCCACCTCAGGAGTATTTCCAGAAAACATACGGTTTTACGCCCGACCAGAAGTGGTTCGATGAAGTGCGGCTGTCGTCGCTGCGGTTTGCGGATTACTGTTCCGCGTCGTTCGTTTCGGCCAGCGGGCTGGTGATGACCAACCACCACTGCGCGCGGGAGTCGGGGACGGGCGTGCAGCGGAAGGGCGAAAACCTGAATGCGACCGGTTTTTTTGCTAAAACCCTGGCCGAAGAACGCAAAGTCGAAAACCTGTACGTCGATCAGTTACTGAAAATCGAGGACATCACCACCCGCGTGCAGGCCAGCATGAGCAGCGGAAAAACCGAAGCCGAACAACTGCAACTGCGCGAGCGGGAGTTTGCGTCCATCAAGCAGGAATTCGGAAACCAGCCGGAATGGAAAGGGCTGGAATTGCAGACGATTACGTTCTACAACGGCGGTCGCTACGCGCTCTACGGTTTTAAACGCTACAACGACGTCCGACTGGTGCTGATGCCCGAACTCGATCTGGGCTTTTTTGGCGGTGATCCCGACAACTTTACGTACCCGCGCTACGCCCTCGATTTTTCGTTTTTTCGGGTGTACGACAACGGAAAGCCGCTAAAAACCACGCACTTCTTCAAGTTTAATCCAAACGGCATCCGGGAAGGCGAACCGGTTTTTGTCACCGGAAATCCCGGAAGCACCGAGCGACTGAAAACCGTGGCTGAACTCGAATTCGACCGTGATCTGAAAATACCGTACATCCTCCAACTGCTCCGCAACCGCGCCGATGCATTGCAGGTTTATAACGCAAAAGCAAAAAGCGACAGCATCCAGAACGAAATTTTCAGTTTTGAAAACAGCCTGAAAGCCTACGGCGGTCAGTTGGAAGGGCTGCGTGATCCGTACCTCATCGCCCGCAAAGGCGCTTTCGAGCAGCAGTTCAAAGCCGACGCCCAACGGCTGGAAGGCGGTCGCGGACAAGGCCGGTTAAGCACCGGTTCCGGCAAAAAGACCGAAACTGCTAACGGCTCGGCGTCCGGAGCGACCGGTTCGCGGTTCGACGTCAATCTGAAATTGTGGGACAACATTGCCAGCAACGTGAGTGAGCTGCGGAAGTATTATAAGGACAATACGTATCTGTCGCCGAGCGAACTGTCGCGGGGTGATTTACTGGTTTTTGCGCATTTGCTGGTGACTTATGCCGACGTGGCTCGTCAAAATCCTGGTCGCGCAGAGCAGGTAAAGGAATTACTCCAGACACCCAAGCTGACCGATCGCGCCCTGGAAGAAGCTTATCTGGCGGCCCACCTGAGCGAAGCGCAGGCGGCTTTGGGCAACGACGATCCGTACGTCAAGGCGGCTTTGAACGGCAAATCGCCCAAAGAAGCGGCCGCCTATCTGATGAATAACACGAAAATGAACGATCAGGGATACATCAACGATCTGGTGACCAAAGGCCCGGCGGCCATCAGTGGCGACAACGATCCGTTGCTGGCCCTCGCCCGGATTTCGGTGCCGCGTTATCAGGAGGCCTCTGCCGCAACGAAGGCCATTGCGGGGCGGCAAACGGTTTTGCGGTCGAATCTAGGGCGGTTATTGTATGAAGTGTACGGAACCGGTATTCCGCCGGATGCGACGTTTTCGCTGCGGATCAACGACGGTATTGTAAAGGGTTTTCCGTACAACGGAACGATGGCACCTTACCAGACCACGTTTTCGGGTTTATACGACCGGTACTACTCGTTCAACGGCAAATTTCCGTGGTCGCTGCCCAAACGCTGGCTGAATCCGCCCGCCGAGTTGCTGCGTCAGCCGATGTGTTTTGTTTCGACGAATGATATTATTGGCGGTAATTCAGGCAGCCCGCTGATCAACAAAAACCGGGAAGCGGTGGGGCTGGCGTTTGACGGCAATATGGAAAGCTTGCCGGGGAGCTTCATTTTTGTTCCCGATAAAAACCGCACGGTTTCGGTCAATACCGGGGCGATTGTGGCGTCGATGCGGTATATTTACAAAGCAGAACGCCTTGTAAAAGAACTGGTTGGCAAATGAAACGCATCGTCCACAAACATCCGCTCGCGATCCGCTGGTTTCACTGGATCAATTTCCCGATTCTGACCATCATGATCTGGAGCGGTTTGCTCATTTACTGGGCGTACCAGCCTTACAAAATTCAGATCGGCGATGTGGTGTTGTTCAAGTTTTTCCCGAACTGGTTTATTCAGGCGCTGAACCTGCGTCGGCGGCTGGCGGAAGGCATGTCGTGGCATTTTGTCTTCATGTGGCTGTTTACGATCAACGGAATTCTGTATTTTCTGTACACGTTTATTTCGGGCGAATGGCGGTTTTTGCTGCCCAATCGCCACTCGTTTCGGGAAGCCTGGCAGGTGACGCTGCACGATCTGGGGTTGCGAAAAACCGCTCCTCCGCAGGTGAAATACAACGGGGCGCAACGCATTGCATACACGGCCATTCTGGTGATGGGCTTTGGCTCGCTGCTAACCGGTTTAGCCATTTATAAACCAACCCAGTTTGCCTGGCTGACTACCCTGACCGGCGGCTACGAAACCGCCCGGCTGATCCATTTTATCCTGACCATCGGCTACGTCCTGTTTTTTTTGATTCACATCGCGCAGGTGGTCCGGACGGGCTGGAACAATTTTCAGGCAATGGTCACCGGTTTTGAGGTGGAAAAGAAAGAGGTTAAACCCGTGCCGCCCAGTTTAACAGTCTAAAAACTGTCAGGACGAATAAACCTGTAAGGTTTTTAAAACCTTACAGGTTTGAGAAAATTTCAAAAACATCCAGATGGCCGAAATCGACGATACCGCAGAAAATCTTCCCGAGAAAAAACCGCACCGCGAAGAATTGACAACCGAGCAGCAAATCCGTCGCCGGACGCTGAAGGCGTTTGCGTGGTTTGCAGCGGCAGGTATCATCCCGTACAGCATCTGGAAATGGATCATGATCCAGCCTAAACAGAATCGGTTGCCGAAGGTATTTCGGGAGGTTTTGAATGCGAATGAGAAAGTGGCCGACAGTTATTTCAGCAACGCCAATCTGGCCCCGACCTTTCCAAAAGAACGGGCTGCCAAAAATGTTCGGGTCAACGGCAAAGACGGTTTACGGAGCGCAATCGATAAAGACGCCTGGCGGCTGACCGTTGAGCGACCCGCCCAAAAACCGCTATTGATTTCCCTGGACGACCTCAAGACGATGCCGAAACAGGAGATCATTTACCAGTTCAAATGCATCGAGGGATGGAGCCAGATTCAGCACTGGGGCGGAGTGAACTTCGCGGAATTTGTTAAAAAATACCAACTGGGGAAGAAAACCGGTTCCGACGACTGGTATCCGTACGTTGGCATGAAAACGCCCGACGGCGGTTATTACGTGGGCATCGACACGCCGAGCGCGCTGCATCCCCAAACGCTGCTGGCCTACGAAATGAACGACCAACCGCTCACCGATCCGCACGGCGCCCCGCTTCGGCTGATTATTCCGGTAAAATACGGTGTCAAAAACCTCAAACGCATCGGCAGCATCTGGTTCAGCGACGAACGTCCCCGCGACTTCTGGGCCGAGCGCGGCTATGATTACCACGTCGGTTTGTAGAACCGCTGGGTCTGGCCGATAAAAGCTGTCAGGTCGATAAAATGCCATTTCTTCCGACAATTCCCCCGAACGATTCCTCAACCGTTCCCTAAATAGTAAAGACATCATCCCCTTCTTATTGAGTAGTTTACCGACTCAATTTACGCCCAATCAATTTTCCGGACCAACAGCCCGGACTCCGTCCGGAAGGCGGAAAGGCATGGCCGGTCATCCCGCAAATTCCTGAAAACTTACCACCCTAACTGTTACAGCTATGAGCACGGTTTCAAACGAACACGTTGAGGAGTCGATCAGCAGCTATCAGGCTCGCGATCCTGAACTTTACGCCGAGTTGCAGAAAAAACTGATACCGCCTATCGAAGAGCGAGGGCTCTTTCCGGAAGGGCTGATGGCAACCGTAGCCGCTGGCACCCCGGCCGATCGATCCATTGTGACACCGGTGAATAAACTGTTGACGGAAACCATCGTCAGGCCGCAGGCCCGGCCCGTTCTGGTAATTCGTGATAACAAGGCAACGACTGAGTTTCTGGGGCCGGACAGCCAGGTCTGGCGGGATCGTATTCTGGCCGCTCAAACTGTTCTGGATCGGGTGATACCGGCCATCGGCCGGGTCGAGCTGAGCAACAACCCGGATTTTAGCTGGGTCGGAACCGGCTGGCTGGTTGCCCCGGACATTATCGTCACCAACCGCCACGTGGCCCGGGAATTCGGGCGGCAGGGCGCTCAGGGGTTTACATTTCGTTCGGGCCTGAATGGCTTGCCCATGACTTCGCAGATTGATTTTCTGGAGGAAGATCAGCGCCTGACCAGCCTGGAATACGCCATCAATTCCATCCTCTGGATTGCGGCTTCGGACGAGCCGGATGTGGCTTTTTTGCGGGTGACCCGCCGGGCGGGCGACCGGCCGCTGGCTGTTCCCATACCGCTGGCTGAAACCCTGACCGATGTCGATTTCATTGCTACGATTGGCTATCCCGCCCGCGATCCGCGTGTGCCGGATCAGGATCTGGTTCGCCAGATTTTTGGCGATGTTTACGACAAAAAACGACTGGCTCCTGGGCAACTGCTGGAGATTGGCGAGGATGAACTGGAACACGATTGTTCGACGCTGGGCGGCAATTCCGGTTCGGCATTAATCAATTTAAAAAACGGAGAAGCCGTTGGCCTGCATTTTTCCGGCCTTTTTCTGGAAGCTAATTTTGCCGTGCCTGCACCTAAAATAAAAGAGCTGCTGCATCGGGTTCAATCCGGCGAACTTCCCGGTTCGAAAACAATTCCACCCACAGCGCCCCCACCGCCGATTCAAACCGTTGTTCAATCCAACAACATAGTCATTCAATCCGGTACGCCGGGAAGTTATACGTTTCAGCTGCAAATCCCGATTGAAATTACGGTTAAACTTGGCGGTTCCGTCGACGGTATGGACCCAATGACCGTGTCCAGCGCCGGTATTTCTGCCGAAAACCGCTTTGAAAACGCATTGCGGTTGGCCCGGGAAGCCACTGCCAACAATCCCGACGTCATTGCGGTCAGGCCGGGCTACCGGTTCAAGCGGGGCTGGATTACCGATGAACGCGTGGTCGTGGTGGAGGTGAAAGAGAAATTGCCGGTTGCAGATTTACAAAAAGCGGGAAAACCGGTTTTGCCGCCCCAACTGCTGGAAATCGGCGTCGATGTTCGCACGGCGGCCCTCGCGGATCAACTGGAACACCTGGGAATCGATGTTTCGGCCCTGGAACTTCGCGCCCGACCGGGCCAGTACCGGGAACCGCCCCAACTCTCGCTCGTCCGGGTGAAAGAGCGGATGAAAGCCATTTTTCACGTCAGTCCGGATTCGGGTTTTCCCAATTTGAAAGCTTTTTTCGGACGCATCAAACAGAGTCTGACGGCAACCATGTACGAATGGGAACCGAATCACATCAGCGACGCATTGGCGGCTGCGATGACCAAAGAAGGGGCAACGCTCAGGATGGTTACGCAGCGGGCGGGGACACAGGCGGCCGTCAACGACATGAAAGCCCGGATCGGGGATAAATTTCAACAGGCCTGGGCGTCGGTTGGGGCTGGAAAACTGTTTCCTTCGGCGTATCACATCAAAGTGGCCTCGCGCGACGGCGAAGAGGTCTGGTTGTCGAGCGGCAACTGGAAAGACTCAAATCAGGCGGACATCGACCCGGCGGGCGAGCAGTCGAAATCCATGACGCCCCTCCGCCAGCATAACCGGGAATGGCATGCCATTATTGAAAATGCGAAACTGGCGCAGCTGTTCCAGCACTACATCGAGTATGATTTTCAGGAAGCCCGGCGGGTTCCGGTTGATGAAGCAATGGCCTTTACTTTCCCTGATATCTTCGTACCGGAAGCGGTTTTTTTCGAGGAAACGGAGCGCACGATCAAGGCGCATTACTTTGATCCGTTGGTCGTTGATCGGGTGCTTGAAATTCAGCCGCTTCTGACGCCGGACCGGAATTCGCGGGGAACGCGCTTATTCCTGTCGCACGCCATGAGCATGATTAAAAAAGCGACCCGTAAAATTTACCTGGAAAACCAGTCCTTCAATCTGCTGGCGGAAAATGCGGATGAGTTTGAAGAATTCTTTACTCTGTTAAAGAACAAACAGCAGGCCGGGTTAGATGTTCGGATTATCTTCCGCGATTCGCGGGAGTTCGGGGCCGCAAACGGCGTCAGTCAGCAGAAATTACTGGAGCGCCTGAAGGCATTTGGTTTTGATACCGGTTTTATCCGGGTGCAGCGCAGGTGCCACACCAAAGGCGTTATTGTCGACTCGACCGAGGTCATGCTCGGCAGTCATAATCTGACCAACGAAGGAAGTCTGTTTAACCGGGACGCCAGCCTGCTCGTTCGGGATGCCGAAGTAGCGGCCTATTTTGAACAGATTTTCCTGTTTGATTGGGAGGTGCTTTCCGTGCAGGAAACGGACGAATTAGTGGGCGGAATTCGCATCGCAAATCCGGGCGAACCAACGCCCCTGGGCTTCCGCAGAACCTCGATTTCCGAGTTGCTGGGCGAAAGTTGATTGATATGTATTTGATAGGAACACAGATTGAACGGATACGACGGATTTAAATGGATTAAAAATCCGTGCGAACCCGTTACATCCGTCAAATCCGCGTTCCTATCAAATCCGTACCGACTGTAGCAATATAACTGGTTTGAAAAGTTGGATTTTAAAAGGAAATAATTTTGTGTTATCGATAGGTATATTTGGTAAATTATAAATTATTGAAAATTTTGTTCCTAAATCCTTAAAAAATTAACAATTAAATTTGGCGAATATATTGTTTTGCTTACTTTTGGTATATCAACAAACCACAGTGACTTCTTCTTTCTTCTGGGACTATCCGCTGGCCGCACTACCGGATTGACCCAAACCGAACCACTCGGTTCTTGCATGGAGCAAGCCCGGTTCGGAGTTTACTGCCTGAGAAATTCAGCGCAGTTCTAACATTCCGTTAAGCCTTAATCAATCGATTTACCGACTATTCGGCCGGTCTGGCCGCGCTTTGTTCATCCAGAACCGAGCCGCAGCAGAAATGTCGGACAAAATACTGATCCGGAGCAATCCGATTGTCAGCCATTGCCATGCGCCCGGTTGCGAAGGGCGGTTCGGCGAAGCGGCCAGTGTCCGGCCGTCCGACGCACCGGGTTTGCATGACAACGGAGTCCAACTAGCCATCTTTATTAACTTTTTAACCGAACTAATTTATGAGGAGAACGCTACTTCTACTAGTAGGGATGCTCTGGTTGTCGCTGGTAGTTGCCACAGCTCAGACACGTACGGTCACCGGCACGATTCTGGCAGCCGAAGAAGGGCCTCTCCCCGGGGCCAACGTCGTTATCAAAGGCAGCACAACCGGAACGACGACCGACAACCAGGGCAAATTTACCCTGAAAATACCCACCGAAAATGTAACCATTACGATCAGCTCCATCGGATTCCTTACTGAAGAAGTAGCCGTCGGCAACCGCTCGGTTATTGACATCACCCTCAAAACGGACGTAAAATCGCTGGCCGAAGTCGTCGTAACGGCTTTTGGGGTTGAAAAGGAAGTGAAATCGCTCGGCTATGGCGTACAGGAAATCAAAGGCGCGTCGCTGACCGAAGCCCGCTCTTCGAACGTCGTCAATGCCTTATCCGGTAAAGTGGCCGGTTTGCGCGTGAGTTCCAACGGCGGGCCGGGCAGCGGTTCGACCATCCAGATCCGGGGAGCTTCCTCGGTTTCGGGAAACAACCAGCCGCTGATCGTTGTCGACGGCGTACCGATTCAGCAGTCGTTCGACAAAACGTACGGTTCCGGTATTTCGGAAGTCAATCCCGATAACATCAAGGAAATGAGCGTGTTGAAAGGCCCTAACGCAGCTGCGCTCTACGGATCGCGCGCGGCCAACGGGGTTATTCTGATTACGACCAAAAACGGCGCCGGAACCAAAGGCATCGGCGTGGAAATCAACTCCAACGTCACCTTCGAGCGCCCGTGGATCAAACCCAAATTCCAGAACATTTACGGCGGAGGAAACGGCTACCGGACGTGGTATAACGACGGCTGGTCGGGTGCCATTACCGATCCGCTCGAAGTACAGCAATACCAGGCGGCTTACGGAAAAAGCGCACCGCTGACCGGCACCGAAGGCACCGACGAAAGCTGGGGCGGACCGATGGATGGACGGCTGGTTCGGCACTGGTGGTCGGGCAAGGAAGTGGCTCCGCTGACGCCAAATCCTAATAACTGGGAAGATTTCTGGCAAACCGGTCAAACCATTACCAACACTGTGGCCGTATCCGGCGGTAATGATAAAGGCAATTTCCGCCTGTCAATTGGCCGACTGGATCAGAAGGGCCTGGTCTATTACAATGATTTTTATCGCAATAACTTCAAATTCAATTCCGGTTACAATTTTACCTCGAAATTCAGCGCGACGCTCTCCGCCGAATACGTGAAAGACGGAGGGAACCGCAGTTACACCAGTGGCCAGGAGTTCATCTGGTCGCACCGCCAAACCGACTGGGCCAAACTCCGCAACTGGCGCGACTACACGAGCGTTCACATCCAGCGCGCCCTTCCCGGAAAACCGGCCGACAGCGATCCGCCCAACTGGCAGCACACGTTCTTTACCAACCCGTTCTTCTCGTCGGAAATGCTGCCTTCCAACAACGAAAAAGACCGCCTGGTGGGTAACATAGCCATTAATTACAAGATTCTGCCTTTCTTAACCTTGATGGCCCGGAGCGGAACCGACGTCTGGACCGACACCCGAATCAGTGTGACCAACTTCGAGCGCGTTCGGAACGGAAACCGGACGCCGGGAGCCTTCACCGAAGAAGTGTTGCGTCGGCAGGAAACCAACCACGATGCGATCCTGACGTTCAATAAGGCGATCAATTCGGACTTTGCGACGAATGTCCAGGTCGGGGCCATTTCGCGGACCAATTACTACAAACGGAACTATCTGTCTGTGGGTGAGCTGGTTGTCGACGGTTTGTACAACGCATCGAACGCCAACCCCAGCCGGAACACGGCCGAAAGCCGGATCGAAAAATCGCAGGTGAACAGTGTGTTCGGCGCGTTGGAAGTGAGCTACAAAAACGCCCTCTTCCTGAACGCAACGGCCCGCAACGACTGGTCGAGTACGCTGCCGTCCGACAATCGTTCGTACTTCTACCCATCGGTTTCGGGGAGCGCCGTAATCACCGATCTGGTGAATTTGCAGAGCAGCATTCTGTCGTTTGGTAAAATCCGGGCGAGCTGGGCACAGGTAGGAAACGACGCCTTGCCGTATCAGTTGCTGCAAACATTCCGGGCCGGAACCTCCTGGGCGGGTTCGACGCCGGAATTCTACGAAAACACCCAGATTGCCAACTCAACGCTTCGCCCGGAAATCACCACCGGAACCGAGCTGGGCCTGGACGCCCGGTTTTTGAAAGGGCGCATTGGTCTGGACGTAACGTATTACAACCAGGTTTCGCGTGACCAGATTCTGGCCGTTGAGATATCGAAAGCAAGCGGTTATAACTCCCGCATCCTGAATGCCGGTAAAATTTCCAACAAAGGGATTGAAATTGTTTTGACCGGAACGCCC
This sequence comes from Larkinella terrae, assembly GCF_009668025.1. Lineage (GTDB taxonomy): Bacteria > Bacteroidota > Bacteroidia > Cytophagales > Spirosomataceae > Larkinella > Larkinella terrae. The sequence goes on from NZ_WJXZ01000002.1 coordinate 432,896, forward strand.
GTTAAAACCGCCACCGGTTTTACGTGGGAAACTACGCTGAACTTCTCCCGCAACCGCAATAAAGTGTTGGAACTGGCCGAAGGCCTGACAACCTACACGCTGGCAACCCGCCAGGGATTGATCACCGAAGCACGCGTTGGACAACCTTACGGCAGTTTCTTCGGGACCGGTTTTGACCACGCGCCCGACGGACAGCGGATTTATAATGCGAGCGGGTTGCCGGTAGTTTCGACCACGCCCCGCACACTGGGTAACGTTCAGCCGAAATGGACGGGTGGCTGGTTAAACAGCCTGACGTTCAGGGGCTTCTCGGTTTCAGCGCTGGTTGATGTGAAATGGGGTGGCGACTTTTTCGACGAAGGAACCGGAACCGCCCGCTGGACGGGGCAGTACGAAGAAACCGCCATCGGCCGCGAGGAAGGCGTGATCGGAAAAGGCGTCTACAACGCCGGAACGAAGGAAGCGCCGAACTACGTGCCGAACACGGTGATCGTACCGGCGAAAACGCTGATTGGCTACAACAACCCGCGCAGCTACCACGAAGCATCGATCTACGACGGCAGTTACGTGAAACTCCGCGAAGCGACGATCGGCTACCAACTGCCCGCGTCTTTTCTGAACCGGATCAAGGTTCGTTCGGCGAAAGTCTCGCTGGTCGGTCGCAACCTGCTGATGCTGTTCAGCAACACCACCCATGTCGACCCTGAAGTGGATCGGTTTGGTGGAAACTCGCAGGGATTTGCCTACGGCGAATTGCCCAGTTCCCGCAGCATTGGCGCCAACCTGAGTCTGTCATTTTAATTCCGGAAAAAAGATTTCACGATGAAGATCATAAAAGCACTTTTTCTCAGCCTTGGCCTGATCACGCTGGCGGGTTCCTGCACCTCGGAGTTTGACAAAATGAACGTCAGTCCGAACGACCCGACCTCCATCAGCCCGCAGTATCTGCTGCCGTATGCCCTCGAAGCGTCCATTGACCGGTATTGGGGTGTCCGGACGCGTTTTGAACGCCTGAATCTGGATGGCGCAATGTGCTGGATGCAGTACCTGACCCGCAACATTTACTCGAATGAAGGCGACAATTACGAAGTTTCGGTAGGGTTTTATACCAACAACTGGAAGGGTTTTTTCAATGACGGCCAGGTCAACTACCAGCGAATCATTGCGCTGGCCGGACCGGGCGGCAAGTTTGAAAACGCCAACTACGAGGGCGTGGCGCTGGTGATGCGTTCGTGGGTATTTTCGCTGCTGACCGACGTTTATGGCCCGATTCCGTATACCGACGCGCTGAAGGGAACCGCCGAATCGCCGAATTATTCGCCGACCTACGATCCCGTCGAGACGGTTTATGCCGGTTTGCTGAAAGACCTGAAAACCGCCAACGAAAAACTGAACGTTGCGGGAACGGCCATTGCCGGGGACATTCTGTACGGCGGTGACATTCTGAAATGGAAAAAGTTTGCCAACTCCCTGCGGTTGAAACTGGCTAACCGGCAGGCGGTTAAGAAATCGGCGGAATCGAAAGCGATTATGGCCGAGATTCTGGGAAATCCAACCACCTATCCGGTTTTTACGAGCAATGCCGACAACGCCAGACTGGCCAACTCCGCCGTATTGCCGAGCAACAACGAATGGCATCAGGTCATGATTCAGGATGGCCGGACCGACTGGAACATCAGCAAAACGCTGGCAGACCGGCTGAACGAGCTGGGCGACAGCCGGATTACGGTTTACGCGCAGCCCAACAAAGCCGGTAAATACGAAGGCCACGCCAACGGCCTGCCCGATGCGGTGGCGACGGCTTACCTCGGAACCAGCTCGGTTTTAGGTCCTTACTTTACGGCTCCGACCGCTCCCGCCGTAATCATGACCTTTTCGGAACTGAACTTGATTCTGGCCGAAGCGGCTTTCGACGGCGACATCACCGGCAGCGCCCAGACCTACCTGGAAAAGGGCATTGCGGCTTCGTTCGATCAATACGGTTTGACGGTTCCGGCCGGTTACCTGGCGAAAGTCGGCACGGCCACCAAGGCAACGATCATGGAACAAAAATGGATTTCGTTGTTCGGACAGGCCATCGAAGCCTGGACGGAATACCGCCGAACGGGCCTGCCGGTTTTGCCAGCGAAAGATTCCCGCTCGGTTTTCTCCAACGACGGCGTGTTGCCAACCCGCCTGAAATACCCGACTTCGGAGTACTCGCTGAACAAGGCAAGTCTGGATAAAGGCATCTCGCTGCTGGGCGGAGCCGACGATATGAAGTCCAAATTGTGGTGGGTGGAGAAATAGTGAAGAGTTAAGAATTAACAATGAATAATTAACAATGAAGATGACTTATGAAGAGATATAAACTGTTTATATTGAGTGGATTAGTTGCCGTCGGTGGCCTGCTTGCCGGGTGCGAAAAGAAAGAAGATCCGTTTGTGGATCGCGTGGTTGCACCGGTTTTGGTGCTGGTCGACGGCGCTGCGGACGGGGGCGGCCAAACCGCCGAGCCGGTGGTGACGTCGAAGATCAGCGCGCCGGTGGTGATGACCGTCAAGATTCTGGAACTTGACAAGAGCGGCATCCTGAACAACAAGATCGGCATCGACTCAATTCCGGTGGCTTCGCTGGCGCTCAAACTGACCAAACGGGACGGAACGGCCATTGCCGACCTGAAAACCGATAATACCGGTAAGGCGACACTGACCAAAACCTGGGCCGAACTGGGCATTACCGCGCCCGCCGTCGGAAGCAGTGTTTCGCTGACCTGGGCGGGCGAATACAAGGGCCAGGCGTTTGCCCGGCTGTCGCGGGTTCAGGGCGTTAATTAAGAAATTCAATACCGTCAGTCGCTGGTCTCCCGGTTTTCAGTTCAGGCTGAAAATCAGAAGATTCGGCGACTGACATATCGCTTATTACTCATTGCTAAACGAAAACAATTCATCTAACAATTCGTACTATGTCTCTTAATCGTCGTGAATGGCTCCGGTCCGGTTTGCTGGCCGGTGTAGGTTTAGCAGCTGCTCCAGCGGCTTATTGTGAACCCTGGCTGGACAAAGCAGAACTGGCCGGTGTGCAACCGCCAACCGCTCCGAAAGCCGCGCTGAAGGCCCGTTTGTCGGCCAACGAAAATCCGCACGGGCCATCGCCCAAAGCGATCAAAGCCATCAACGAAGCCGCTTCGGAAGGCTTTCTGTATCCGTTCCAGTACGGCATGCAGTTGCAGAAAATGATTGCGGAGGAAGAGGGCGTCGCACCGGAGCAAATCCTGCTTTCGGCCGGTTCGGGAGCCTTGCTGCACGCAACGGCCCTGCAGTATGCCTACAGCAATCCGGGCAGCAGCGTGCTGTCGGCCGACCCCACTTACGAACAACTCGTTCGGGCGGCCGTGATGCACGGCATGACGTGGGACAAAGTGCCCCTGACCAGCGGCACCTACGACCACAATCTGGAAGAGATGGAAAAGAAGGTGAACGACAAAACCGGTCTGGTTTACATCTGTAACCCCAACAACCCCACGGGCGTAACGATCAATCCGGAGGCACTGCGGACGTTTGTGGATCGCGTTTCGGCCAAAAAACCGGTGTTCGTTGACGAAGCCTACATTCACTACACGGGCGACCCGAAGAAATACACGGTGATTGAAAACATCAAGAAAGGCCAGAATGTGATGGTGGCCAAGACGTTCTCGAAAATCTACGGCATGGCGGGTTTGCGAATGGGCTACATGGTGGGCCAGCCGGATACGCTGAAAGCCATTTCGAAATGGGGCGGGGGGACCGGAAACCTGACGATGACGACCTTGCGGGCGGCTCTGGCGTGTTATAAAGACGACGAATTTATCAAATATTCCCTCGGTAAAGGACTGGAAGCCCGCGAGTTTCTGTACACCACACTGAAACAGAACGGCTACACCTACCTGCCCTCGGGCACCAATTTCGTGCTGTTCCCGATCCGGATGAAAGGCGACGATTTCACCAAGAAAATGATGGAAAACGGCGTGAGCGTCCGGCAGTGGAAATTCGATGGCCAGTTCTGGTGCCGCGTCAGCCTCGGGACGATGGAGCAGATGAAATACTTCGCCGACGCCCTGAAGGTTATCTCATAAGTACTCACGGACTGTTAGTCCGTTTGATTCTTGTGATTTAAGATGTTAACTTTTGTTGAGGATTTCACGGACTAAAGTCCGTGGCTACGTGATTGAAATCGCTTCCGAAGACTTACCTTTGGAAGCGATTTTTCTATCATCTCCTTATGTCCGTTCAGATTTCACCCCTGGCCGAAAGTTTGTCGGCTTTTCTAAAACAACATAATTATTCGGCCATTGCGGTGCTGGTCGATGCAAATACGAAGCGTTTTTGCTATCCGGCTATAAAAAATATTTTACCGAAACATAAAATTATTATGATTCGGCCGGGAGAACATTTCAAGAATCTGGCGACCTGCGAAGTGGTTTGGCAGGCTTTGACAGACGCCGAATTTGACCGTCATGCGTTGGTGATTGACCTCGGAGGGGGCGTTATTGGCGATTTAGGCGGTTTTTGTGCCGCAACTTACAAACGCGGCATCGATTTTATTCAGATTCCAACCACTTTATTGTCGCAGGTTGACGCAAGTGTGGGCGGAAAACTAGGTATTGACTTTCACGGATTTAAGAACCATATTGGGGTCTTTAAATTACCGGAAGCAGTTCTGATCGACACGGTTTTCTTTCAAACATTACCGGAGCTGGAATTGCGGTCGGGATTTGCCGAAATTATCAAGCATTGCCTGATTGCCGACGCGGCCAAATGGAACATCATCCGTCGCCGGGATTTGAATCAGCAGAACTGGGACGATCTGGTGCCGCATTCGGTCGAAATAAAAAAAAATATCGTTGCGCAAGATCCAAACGAGAAGGGAATTCGTAAGATATTAAACTTCGGCCACACGTTGGGACATGCGCTCGAAACGCATTTTTTAGCCGATCCCAAACGCCGGTTGATGCACGGGGAAGCCATTGCCGCCGGTATGATTGCCGAAGCATTTATTGCCAACCGGAAAGGAATGATCGATACCGGTTTGCTGGAACAGATTGAGGAGTACCTTTTTTCAATTTACGGACGCGTTACCATTGCTGACTCCGATCTGGAGCCGGTTTTAATGTTGACGCTGCAGGACAAAAAAAACCGGAATGGCCAGGTGCGAATGGCGCTGCTGGACGGACCGGGAAGCTGTGCGTACGATGTGCCGGTAACCAAATCAGAAATGCGCCGGGCACTGGATTATTATCGAACCTAAACTGGAAGCAGAATCGGGCCGTTCACGCGGTTTTTGGAACTTGCAGACAGAAAAGTTAATAAAAATAATACAATTCATTTTCTAACCAGTTTGTCTATAAGCTTCAATTTTACAACCCTGTTAAACAGTTCGTTTATGAAACATTTTATCGGCGTCCTTGTGTTGCTGGCTGTGGTTTCGCTGGCCGGTTGCATGCCTGGAAAATTATTCGTTGAGCACGATTACAGCTACGAAGGGCATTTTAAAAATTACGAGTCATTCAATTTTCTGGAATGCGAGTATATTGATTCAACTCTCCTCTGCTCAGATATTCAGGAAGCCATTCGCCACCAGATGGAAGCCCGCGGTTATAAAGTCGCCAACCGTGCTCCCAACCTGCTGATTTCCTACAATATTTTCCGCAACGACCTGCGTTTCAGGGGCTATCAACAACCGGTTATCAAAGACTGGGTGGTGAGCGAAGACGGCGACGCGACCTACAAACGAATCGATTACAACCTCGACGAAGGAACGCTGATGATTTCCCTGATTGACGCCGATACCTATCAGGTGATCTGGAAAGGCTACGCGTCGAGGGTAACCCGAAATCCGAATTTCAAGAACAATTACTTCAAGGGAATCGTCCGATCCATCTTTGACCAGTATCCGCTACTGGCATCGGCGAGGAAATAGCTTTTCAAATGAATAATGAACAATTAACAATGAATACACGCGTCAGCCTGTTCATTGTTAATTGTTCATTATTCATTTGAAGTCAATTCCCTGAATATCCCCTCCAGACTGCTTTCCTGCTGTTTTAGCCCAACCAGGGTGAGGTTTTTGTCGGCGGCCAGGCGGAAAACAGCCGCCCGCAGATCGGTGCCTTTATCAGCCGTCAGCCGGTAGCGGTTTTCGTCCAGCACTTCCACTTGCCGCACCCCCGGAATTCCGTTCAGCAGAACGGTTTCGTCGCCTAAATCCTGTTCAAATTCGGCCACGACCACAGTGGCGCCGTCGGAGGTTTCCCGCAACTGATTCAGCAAGCCATCGGCTACGATCCGTCCCCGGTTGATGATGATCACCCGGTCGCAGAGCGCTTCGACTTCCTGCATGATGTGCGTGGAGAATAACACGGTTTTTTCGCGGCCAATGGTGCGGATCACCTGCCGGATTTCCGTGAGCTGGTTGGGGTCTAAACCGGTGGTGGGTTCGTCTAAAATCAAAACCGGTGGGTTGTGAATCAGGGCCTGTGCCAGTCCGACGCGCTGCCGGTAGCCTTTCGACAACTGCCCGATCTTTTTGCGTTGTTCCAGTTGCAGGCCGACCAGGTCGATCATCTCCGCAATCCGGCGGTTTAGCGCCGACCCGCGCAACCCGTGCAGCGAACCCGCAAACTGCAGAAATTCCTTCACGTACATCTCAAGGTACAGCGGGTTATGCTCCGGCAGATAGCCCAAACTTCGCCGTACATCGATCGAATTGGTCCGAACGTCAAAACCGTTCACTTCCACCGTGCCTTCGGTAGGAGGCAAATAAGCCGTCGCTATTTTCATGGTGGTGGACTTTCCGGCGCCGTTGGGTCCCAGAAATCCCACGATCTCGCCCGGTTGAACGGCAAATGAAATCGCGTCGACCGCCCGCTGGGTTGTTGTGCCGTTTTGGGCGTATATTTTAGTCAGGTTTTTTACCAGAATGGACATCGATCAGTTCAAAAATGCAAAGAGATGGGTTGCAATGTAAAAAAGCAAAAGAATTGTTTTTCGTGACTTATCCGCCTTTCAAACCAAAGGCTTGCCAGAAAGCTTTCCATTCGTTATTAATTGCCAGGCAATTTAACGGCCTTTCTTGTTAACTGGTAGCCCGAAGGGCTTCACTGTGGATAACTCCGAATGCAATTCGGGGTAGAATCGCACCACCAGACTCTCCAACCCCAGCGGGGTTGAATAGGTGCAGACTGAGTCAACCCCGCTGGGGTTGCGGCTACACCTCCGATTTTCTAGTCCCCGAATTGCATTCGGGGTTATCCACAGTGAAGTCCTTCGGACTTTTAACAGCTTACTTAGTATATCTAAAACCGGAGTTTTGTCATTTTCCTTGCCCCGAATTGCATCCGGAGTTATCCGTAGTGAAGTCCTTCGGACTTTCAAAAGCTTGCTTAGGATGTTCAAAAGCCTGGTACGTTCGGGATGGATTGTCGAGACACATTTCTGCCATAGCTAACCTTAATAGACCGGCACCATTTTACGTTAATAGATGGAAAAACTCCCCGTTCTATTAACGGCGTTTTTCAAAAACCGCTTTTAAAACCAAAAACAATTTTTATTTTTAGCCTTCCGTTCTTCCCTAAACGGGCTGAAACAACTGCAATGAGAACGACGTACATCGGTATGGTAGTGGGTTGCCTGACAGCAATCAGTACCTGGGCGCAGCAACCGGGTACGCAAAGTCCAACCCTGGAACACATCGATATTATCGGTCACCCGCCGGAAGTCTTTACCAACTGTGACAACGCCCAGACGCAGACGGAGATGAATATGTGCGCCCAGATGCGTTTTCAGAAAGCCGACCAGGAACTTAACGCGGTTTACAAGCAGCTGATCGAACTCGTATCCAAAGACGATAAAACGCTGGTGATCGAGGCTCAGCGGCAGTGGATCGCTTACCGCGACGCGCATTGCAAGGTGTACGAAAAAATGTACCAGGGCGGTTCCATGCTCAATATGGTGATTGCCAACTGCAAGGAAACCACCACTTTAAGTCGCATTAACGAATTGAAAGAACTGATAGCCGAACGCAAACTTAGACAATAAGCCCAACGTATGAGTGACTCTGTATTCCGGAAAAAATCTGTTGTAAAAGCCGTAGCCGACGTCGACGAGGGAGCTTCGTCACACATGAACAAGATTCTGGGCGTTCGCGACCTGACTTCGTTCGGAATAGCGGCCATCATCGGAGCCGGAATTTTCAGTACGATTGGGCGTGCCAGCGTCAACGGTGGCCCGGCGGTGTCGCTGCTGTTTGTTTTTACGGCCATTGCCTGCGTGTTTACGGCCCTCAGCTACGCCCAGTTTGCCTCCACGGTGCCGGTGAGTGGTAGCGCTTATACCTACGCTTATGTGTCGTTCGGGGAGATTTTCGCCTGGATTATCGGCTGGGCACTCATTCTGGAATACGCCGTCAGCAACATGGTGGTAGCCATTTCGTGGTCCGAATACTTTACCTCCATGCTGGAAGGGTTCGGCCTTCATTTTCCAGCGTATTGGGCCACCGACTACGGATCGGCCGCCCGGGCGTATGCGGAGGTGCAGGCCAGTGCGTCGCCGGCCGGTTTATCCGCCCACACGCGCGAACTCGCGCAGGCTTTTCAGGATGCCCCGGCTCTCGGCAGTCTCAAGCTGATCGCCGACATCCCTGCCGGATTGATTACGGTTTTGATTACGGCACTGGTTTACGTCGGCATCAAAGAATCCCGCACGGCCAGCAACCTGCTGGTGGTGTTGAAACTGGCGGTGATTGGGCTGGTTATTGTGGCCGGTGCTTTTTACGTAAAACCGGAAAACTGGTCGCCGTTTGCACCCAACGGCGTCGGTGGTGTATTGAGCGGGGTGGCCTCGGTTTTCTTTGCCTTCATCGGTTTCGATTCCATTTCGACCACGGCGGAGGAATGCCGGAATCCGCAGCGCGATTTGCCCCGGGCGATGATTTATTGCCTGATCATCTGCACGGTTTTGTACGTCCTGATTACCCTGGTGCTGACCGGCATGGTGAATTACAAGGAACTGGGCGTCGATGATCCGCTGGCGTACGTGTTCCAGAAAGTCGACCTGAATTTTATCGCCGGAATTATTTCGGTCAGTGCAGTCGTCGCCATTACGAGCGCCTTGCTGGTGTATCAACTGGGTCAGCCGCGCATCTGGATGACGATGAGCCGCGACGGCTTGCTGTGGCCGAAGTTCTCGAAAATTCACCCGAAATACCGGACGCCCTCTTTTGCCACCATCGTGACCGGTTTTCTGGTCGCCATTCCGTCGCTTTTTCTGGATATGCAGTTTTTCATCGACCTTACCAGCGTCGGCACGTTCTTCGCGTTCATTCTGGTTTGTGGCGGTATTCTGTTTCTGGACGCCAAAGGTCTTTCCAAACATTCCAAGTTCAAAGTGCCGTTCGTGAATGGAAAATACATTATTGGCCTGGCGTTGATTGTAGCGGTTTTTCTGGTCGTTCGTTCGGGCGGTTTTGTAAGTGGCATTGAAGAAAAGCCATTGCTGGCGGTTTTCTGGCTGAGCTGGGCCATGTTTGCGGTATTGTCCTTCCAATATAATTTCTCACTTCTGCCGGTTTTAGGCATTCTTACCAATCTCTACCTGATGACCGAATTGGGAGTCAGCAACTGGGCGATTTTCGTCGTCTGGCTGGTGATTGGTCTGGTGATCTACTTTTCATATGGCTACCGGAAAAGTAAACTGGCAGCGGAAGTAGTTCAATAAGCACGGCAATGGTGCCGGTTTCGCCATAGAAAAGCTGCATTCATGGCATAAAAAGAGAAAATAATTCAATAATTTTTAAATTGATTGTACATTCAAAAATACTTCTGTTATATTGGAGCCCGAATTGGTAAAAATTGTTGGAGGCTGATGAATAGAAATAGCGAGGTTGCAGGTCGTGATTTAACGGTTTTACCTTTTCGAATCAGGAATTAATCTTTACATCTCGCAATAATCCGGAAAGCCTACAGGGATTCCCTTTGGGCTTTTTTTATGCATAAAAAAGCAGTGCCACGATGTAGCACTGCTTCAAAAATACGTCAGAACAAAAAATTAGTCGCTTCTACGACCGCCCATGAGCAGGCTGGCGTAGTAGAGCAGCGTGGCCAGCGAACCCAGTGCCGCAACCACGTAGGTCATGGCAGCCCACCACAGGGCATCCTTGGCATAACCGTATTCCCGCTGGTTAACAATGTTTCGGTTTTGCACCCAGGCCAAAGCCCGGCGGCTGGCGTCGAACTCGACGGGCAGCGTGACAAAACTAAACAGGGTCGTAACGGCAAACAGCGCCACTCCAACCGCCAGCGGAATAATGGTGGTATTGATCAGCAGAATACCAATCAGAATGATCCATTGCAGGTAACTCGACGAAACCGTTAAAAACGGCACCATCGCCGAACGGAATTTGAGCGGTCCGTAAGCCGTTGCGTGCTGCACGGCGTGACCACATTCGTGAGCCGCCACGGCCGCCGAAGCCACGCTTCGTCCGTAAAAGACATCGGCACTCAGGTTAACGGTTTTATCCTGCGGGTTATAGTGGTCTGTCAGCATTCCTTCTACCGACAGGACGCGTACGTCGTAGATGTTGTTTTCACGGAGCATTAGCTCGGCAATCTCCTGGCCGCTCAGGCCATTACTCAGCCCGATTTGCGAATACTCGTTAAACTTACTCCGCAGTCGCCAGCTGATACCGGCACTGAGCAGAGCGAAAATGATGAAAATAATCCAGATTCCAGGCATAGTTCAATGAAACCGGGGTCGCCGGTACGATTAAGGTTATATGGTTAAACGGTAGTGTGGATCACCGTACTAGTTAAACAAAAATTGCGAAAAAAACAGTTCAATGTTCATCCATGCCACCAACCGCTGATCACGGTTTTAGCGAAACGCATCCAATCAACGGTATGCTTCCTGAATTTTTTTGATGAGCGCCGTGGTGGAATAACCCGCCACGAGTGGAATGGTTTGGACGCGGCCGCCGTTTTGAATCACAAAGTCGGCCCCGACAATATCCGCAACCGCGTAGTCGTCGCCTTTCACCAGAATATCCGGTTTCAGCGCCTGAATCAGTTCGAGGGGCGTTTCTTCGTCGAAAAGGGTGACGGCATCGACGAAGGCCAGAGCCGCCATCAGCCGGGCGCGGGCGTATTCGTTGACAACGGGCCGGAGCGGACCTTTGATGCAGCTAACGGAAGCATCGGTGTTCAGGCCCAGGATTAACTTATCTCCAAACCGGCGGGCTTTTTCAAGATAGTCGATGTGCCCCAAGTGCAGAATATCGAAACAGCCGTTGGTAAAGACAATCTGCTTGTCTTCCGAATGCCATTGTTCGGCCCGCAAAACCGCCTGCTTACGTGTCAGAATTTTGGATTCGGTCATCATATGTTAAATGGCTGGATGGTTAAAAATGGTTAGATGGCTTGAATGGTTAAAAATGGTTAGATGGTTGAAAAATGATTAGATGGTTAAATTTAAAGTGAGCCATTCAACCATTTTCAACCATTCAAGCCATCCAGCCATTCAAATTAAACCATCCGAGCGTCTGGTTTGGTGTCGGCCTGGGAGGTTCGGCCTTTGAGCATAACGATCAGGAAGCTCAGGGCACCGAGGACGACGACGTAGAACCATTGGGTAAACAGCATCAGCGTGGCCATCGTAGCTCCGTCCTGATTACTGATTCCGTAAAGTGCCAAAGCCGCTCCCACCAGAATGTTGAAGGTTCCGGCCCCGCCCTGAACGGGAGCCGCCATACCCAGCGCGCCCATGATCAGAATGGTCAGACCGGCGCGCCAGCCCAGATCAGCGGTTTGGGGCATGGCGAAAAACAGGACGAACGACATGAAATAGTACATCGTCCAGATCAAAACCGTATGCAGCACAAACGCGCCGGGATTTTTCAATTTGCGAACACTTACCAGTCCTTCGAAAAGTCCGGCGACGAACTTTTCAACGCGCTGGTAGAACGGTTTCTGGCGGAGAATTTCCTTATACCGGTTGTAGAAAAACCAGACCATAACCGCGAATCCGAGCAGACAGCCGCCCGCAATGACGAACAGCCAGGTGTTGTTCTGTAAACCGCTTACGTTGAATTTCGAGGCAAAGAAATCCATCAGGAAGGTACTCAGCCGGTTGAATTCGATCAGAAATGTTGCGCCGATGAGCAGAAACAACATCACAACGTCGAAAATCCGCTCGGCAACCACTGTCCCGAAACTGACGTTGACGGGCACGCCTTCCAGCCGGTTCAGGGTTCCGCAACGGGTGACTTCGCCCATGCGCGGCACCACCAGATTGGCAAAATAACCGGTCAAAACCGATAGCGTCGTGTTGACCTGCGCCGGTCGGTAACCCACCACCGGTTCCAGCAGCAAACTCCAGCGATACGCGCGGCTCCAGTGCGCGACAACGGTCAGCAAACCCGAAACGGCAATCCAGCTGTAATTCGCTTTACTGAACGCGTCGAACATGGCCGCCCGGTCAATGTCCTTGAAAACGTACCAGAGCAAGCCCGCAGCGATGCTGAGCGAAATACCGTATTTCAGAATATTTTTCAAGACAATTTAGATGGTTGGATGGCTAATTTGAATGTTTGGGAAATGGCTGGATGCTTAAAAATGGTTTAATGCTTAAAAATGGTTTAATGGTTAAAATCGCTGGATGGTTGAAGGATGGTTAAATTTGTCAGTTGCCTTTTAACCATCCAACCATTTTTAATCATCCAGCCATTTCCCAACCATTCAAAACCATTCAACTGATTTAAACCAAATGATTATTGGTATCGGGAAAAACGACCAGCGGTTTGTAGGTTTTGGCTTCATCGGTGGTCATCATGCCGTAGGAAATGATGATGATGATGTCGCCGACCTGCGCACGGCGGGCGGCTGCTCCGTTGAGGCAGATGATCCCGGAACCCCGTTCACCCTTAATCACGTAGGTGATCAGGCGTTCGCCATTGTTATTGTTGACAATATGAACCTGCTCATTTTCAAGCAATCCGGCGGCATCCATCAGGTCTTCGTCGATGGTGATGCTGCCGACATAATTCAGCTCGGCCTGCGTCACCCGGACCCGGTGGATTTTGGACTTCATTACGGTAATAAACATAGTTGTAGGGACAGCCCGGTTCAAACGGACGATCAAAAATAGTGAAAAACCGCCCATCCGTGGCAATCACCGCAAAAACAGCCTGCGAAACGAGTTAGTTCAGTCGTTTTTTTATCAAACGATCAGGTTGTCGATCAGCCGGGTTTTGCCCAGATGAGCGGCAATGCACAAGGCTGTTGCGCCCGGAGCCTGAAGCTGCTCAACAGGCTGAAGCGTATCGGCGTTGGCAACCTCCATGTATTCAAGCCGGAACGCCGGATGATTTTCTAAATAGCTGATCACCGCGGTTTTAGCCTCATTAATTGTGCCTTCGTTCTGCAAGATTTCCTGCGCTTTGACCAGCGCCCGGTACAGCGCGGGCGCTTCCTGCCGTTCGTCGGCCGACAGGTTGCGGTTGCGCGATGACATCGCCAGACCGTCGTCTTCCCGGACGATGGGCTGGCGAACCAGTTCCAGCTGAAAGCCCAGATCGCGAATGAGCCGTTTCACCACGGCCACCTGTTGCAGGTCTTTCTGGCCGAAATACGCGCGGTCGGGCTGGATGATGTTGAACAATTTGGAAACCACGATGCCGACGCCATTGAAATGCCCCGGTCGGAAAGCGCCTTCCAGTACGGTTTCCAGTTCGCCGAAATTTAATTTCAGAACCGGCTGGGTCGGGTACATTTCGTCGACGGAAGGCGCAAAAACCAGATCGCAACCGGCTTCTTCGAGCATGCGGCAATCGGCTTCGAGCGTTTTCGGATACCGGGCGAGGTCGTCGGGGTTATTGAATTGGGTCGGATTGACGAAGATGCTGCAAACCGTCAGGTCGTTGGCGGTTTTACAGGCGTCGACCAACACCAGGTGGCCCGCGTGCAGCGCGCCCATCGTCGGAACGAGTCCAATCGACTTTCCGGTCCGGCGTTGACTATCAAGAGCTTGCCGTATAGTGGCTATGGATTCGTAGAGTTGCATACAGATTTTTTAAGGATTGAAGCCGCTGGCCCGCAGGTTTGGCCCCGGGTCTGGATTTGGGGTTCAGCGGTTTGTATTGACAAAACAGGAGTTTTTCTGCCGAAATTCTATTGAAATACCAGAAAAAATTGTATAATTTTGCAGATTTTTAATTTAGTCCGCTACGGCGGTGTATTTCACTAAAGCCCCCCAATCGTGTTATGAGCAAACTTCGGATTCTCTACGTTGCCAGTGAAATCAACCCATTTCTCCAGACTTCAGCTGTTGCCGATTTTGTTCGGAAACTGCCACAGGCGATGCAGGAACGCGGGATGGAAATTCGCATTCTGGTACCACGTTTCGGGCTGATTAACGAACGGAAGAACCGGCTGCACGAGGTGGTCCGTTTATCGGGTATCAATATTACGGTGGGCGACGAAGAAAAACCGCTGATCATCAAGGTGGCTTCCATTCCGAATGCCAAACTTCAGGTGTATTTTATTGACAATGAAGACTATTTCCAGCGTAAACACGTTTTCCTTGACAAGGACGACCGGTTTTACGAAGACAACGACGAGCGGACCATTTTCTTTTGCAAAGGCGTGCTGGAAACCGTGAAAAAATTAGGCTGGTCGCCCGATATCGTCCATTGCAACGACTGGATGACGGCCCTGATTCCGCTGTATCTGAAAACCACGTACAAAAACGACCCCATGTTCAAGGATACCAAATCGGTATTCTCGGTTTACAACAACTCATTTTCATACCGTTTCGACGACGGCCTGGTGGAAAAAGCCAAGGCTATGGACGTGGATGAAGACATGTTGAAATACCTGAAATCGGCGGATTTCGACGGATTTATCCGGATGGGCTGTACGTATGCCGACGTAGTCGTAAAAGCCGACGAAGACTATAGCGAGAGTTTAAATAGCATTTTGAATGATTTGTCCGACAAGAAAGTTGAACTTACCGAAGAAGGCCAGGAAGTTGCTGATCAATACTACAATCTCTATACGGAACTGGCGGGCTAATCGGTCCGTGAACACGGTTCGGCTCAGTCTGCTGGCCGGGATGATCGCGCTGGTTTCGGTGCTGGTGGCCTGCGAAGAACCGAAAGACATCGGTTTGCCGCCCACAACGGCCATCGGCGTGCTGTATACCGATACGCTATCCGTCAAAACGTCCACGGTTTTGCTCGATTCGGTGGTAACCGATCGCAACAGCCGCTTGATGGTGGGGCAGTATAACGATCCAATTTTCGGAAAGGTAACGGCCAAAACGTTCGGACAATTGTACATTTCCGGCGGTAGCTTCAAAACCGAGGGCGAAATCGTATACGATTCCGTTCGTGTGCTGGTGGGTTATTCCTACGTTTACGGCGATACGTCAAAAACGCAGGATATTTACGTGCATCGCCTGACCGAAGACATGGACTCGACCAAGCGGTACACGAACACGTCGTCGGTGGCCTATGCAGCAACTCCGCTGACCAAAATCAAGCTCACGCCCACGGCGGCCGGTGGCGCTGGCTACGGCCGTTTGCCGGATGCGCTGGGCCGTGAGTTGCTGGAACTGTCCAAAGGCTCCGGCATTGTGCAGGCTGATTTTATCAAGGTGTTCAAGGGCATTGCCGTGGTGCCGGATCCGGCCAATACGACGGTTTTTGGTTTCTCCAACAACATGTTTGTGGAATTGTATTACCACAAGGCGACGGACTCGACGGCCCTGGGAATCGATTTCTTTACAACTGCCGGAAAACCGTCATTCAGTCAGATCAAGGTTGATCGTTCGGCTACGAAACTGGCGGCTCTGGGCCTGACGAATTCCTTGCCGAGTTCGGCAACCGGCGGAGAAGTGTTCGTTCAGAGTGCGACGGGCGTAACGACGAAACTGAGTTTCCCGACGATTCTGAATCTGAAAAAGGAAAGCGGCCGGATTGCCATTAACCGCGCCGAACTGAATCTTTTTGTGAAGGGAAGCAGCCCCGGCGGACCCATTCCGCCCCTGATGACTCTGGCCCAAACCGACGACAACAACCGGATTTTGTATTCGCCGGAAACCGGAACCGCCACCCGGCTGCTGCATCTGCTTCAGGTCCAGGCGGGAACGTTCCAGAGCACCAATAAATGGTATTACCCGCAGGTGGTGGCTTACAACAGCCGCCCTAAAACGTATACATTCGACGTAACAACCTATTTGCAGTCGGTTCTGATCGGTGTTCAGGCGAACAATAGTCTGGTGCTGTTGCCAACGACCAATACCTCGCTGATTTCAACGAATCAAACGACGGGTGCGACAACTTTTCTGGCGCAGCCGTACATCAACAACCAGCTAAATGGTGCCATTCTGAATGGACCGATGAACGCTAAACTGGTGGTGTTCTACACGTATACCCCCTAAGGTTTTCGACCAGAATCAAGAGCCAGCCCCTGTAAGGCTGGCTTTTTTGTTTCTGTACTTTTCGGTTAAAAACCGTTTAAATGAGCGGTTTTGTTTGTATCTTTCCCAGACGGAAAGCGGTTTTTATTAATAATTTAGTAATCGAAGATCGCTTTCTTAAGAATTTTAAAAAATGATTTGCACAACACCATTTAATTTCAAAAGCCTATGTGTGGAATTGTCGCTTATGTTGGATACCGCGAGGCCGCTCCGCTGATTCTGAAAGGACTGAAACGACTGGAATACCGGGGGTACGACAGCGCGGGGGTTGCCCTGCTCGATGCCGAAAACGCAGGCCAGACCGGTTTACGGGTATACAAGAAAAAAGGCAAGGTTGCTGATCTCGAAAATGAACTGGCAGGGAAGGAGTTGAACGCCAACATCGGTATTGGCCATACCCGCTGGGCCACCCACGGCGCACCGAACGATGTGAACGCCCACCCGCACGAGTCGCACGACCGGAAACTGGCGATCATTCACAACGGTATTATCGAAAACTACGCTGCGATCAAACAGAACCTGCTCCGAAAAGGCCACGTTTTTCGCTCCGAAACCGATTCTGAAGTACTAATTCAGTTTATTGAAGACATTCGCAAGGAAACCGGTTCTTCGCTGGAGGAAGCCGTGCGTCAGGCTTTGCAGGAAGTGGTCGGCGCCTACGCCATTGTGGTCATTTCGGAAGATGATCCAACGCAACTGATTGCGGCCCGCAAAGGAAGTCCGCTGGTGATTGGGGTAGGGGAGAACGAATATTTTTTCGCGTCGGATGCTACGCCAATCATCGAGTACACCAAGGATGTGGTTTACCTGAATGACCTCGAAATTGCCGTGGTGCGCGCCGGGGAACTGAAGGTGATCACCCTCGACAATACGCAGACCACGCCCTACATTCAGAAAGTGGAACTGGAGCTGGAAGCCATCGAAAAAGGCGGTTTTGAGCATTTCATGCTGAAGGAAATTTTCGAGCAGCCGCGTTCCATTGCCGACAGCATGCGGGGCCGCGTTCGGGCCGACGAGGGGCATCTGCAACTTGGCGGTTTGCGCGATTACCTCGATCAACTCGCGGCTTCAAAACGGATTATCATTGTCGGTTGCGGAACCTCCTGGCACGCCGGTTTGGTGGCCGAATATATTTTTGAAGAACTGGCCCGCATTCCGGTCGAAGTAGAATACGCGTCGGAATTCCGGTACCGCAATCCGATCATCGCCGAACGCGACATCGTGATTGCCATTTCGCAGTCGGGGGAAACGGCGGACACGCTGGCAGCCATCGAACTGGCAAAATCGAAAGGAGCCACGATTTTCGGGGTTTGTAACGTGGTGGGCTCGTCCATCGCGCGGGCCACGCACGCCGGGGCGTACACCCACGCCGGACCCGAAATCGGGGTGGCCAGTACGAAAGCCTTTACGGCGCAGGTGACGGTTTTGACGCTGATTGCGCTGGAAGCTGCCCACAAAAAAGGCACGATTTCCGATGCGGTTTTTCGCCAGCTGCTCGCGGAAATGGAGCAGATTCCGCTGCTGGTCGACAAGGTGCTGCAAAACGCCGAAAAGGTGAAGGAAATCGCGTACATTTTTACCTACGCCCGGAATTTTATCTACCTGGGCCGGGGGCTTAATTTCCCGGTGGCCCTGGAAGGCGCGTTGAAACTGAAAGAGATCTCGTACATCCACGCCGAAGGCTATCCGGCGGCTGAGATGAAACACGGCCCGATTGCGCTTATCGACGAAGACATGCCGGTGGTGGTGATTGCCACGAAAGACAGTTCGTACGAAAAAGTGGTTTCAAACATTCAGGAAGTGAAAGCCCGCAAAGGCCGGGTGATTGCGGTCGTCACCGAAGGCGATACCCAGATTCGGGAAATGGTCGATTTTGTGATCGAAATTCCGCCGATTCACGATATGCTGATGCCGCTGATTTCGGTCATTCCGCTGCAATTGCTGTCGTATTACATTGCCGTGATGCGGGGCCGCAATGTCGATCAGCCGCGCAATCTGGCCAAGTCGGTAACGGTGGAATAGCGAAATACGGTTTTGAGCGCAGCGACCTGTAGGGTTTTTAAAACCCTACAGGTCGCTTTTTTTTACCAAACGATGGTTTTGATTGTTAACTTGCAGCCCGATTTGCTTCCAATCATTTCTTACGTATGTCAACCAGAAAAATCATATTTTCCCCCGACGCTCCGGCGCCCATCGGCCCTTACAACCAGGCCGTTATGGTGAACGGGACGTTGTATGTGTCCGGACAGATTGCACTCGATGTGGCGTCGTCCGGCGATATTCAGGCCGAAACCCGCAAAGTCATGGAGAACATCGGCGCCATTTTGAAAGTGGCTGAACTCGGTTTCGAGCATGTCGTAAAGGCTTCCATTTTTGTGAAAGATCTGACTAACTTCGGAGCGATCAACGAGGTCTACGGCAGCTTTTTTACGGCCGATCCGCCCGCCCGCGAAACGGTGGAAGTGGCGCGTCTGCCGAAAGATGTCAATGTGGAAATCTCCGTTATTGCGGTTCAATAAATAATGTAACTGTTTCGCGGAGTCGAGCGGAGGATCGAGAGGTAAGCAGAGTTTAACTTCTGCCTTCCGCAGATAACCTGATGAAATAATCGATCAAAAATGTCTCAACAAGCTGAAATACGCGTTCGTTTTGCTCCCAGCCCCACCGGGCCGCTTCATATTGGCGGGGTGCGAACGGCTTTATATAATTACCTGTTTGCCCGGAAACACGGCGGGAAAATGCTGCTCCGGATCGAGGATACGGACCAAAACCGCTTCGTGCCCGGGGCCGAAGATTACATTGTCGAAGCCCTGAAATGGGTCGGAATCGAGATTGACGAAGGATTGACCGTGGGCGGCCCAAACGCACCCTACCGGCAGTCGGAGCGCAAAGCGATTTACCGCGAATACGCCGAACAACTGGTTTCGGAAGGCAAAGCTTATTACGCGTTCGATACGGCGGAAGAACTGGAAGCCATGCGGAAACGCATGGAAGAAGCCAACGCTCCGGCGGCTCAGTACAATTCCATCACGCGGCTTCAGATGAAAAACTCGCTGACGCTGAAACCGGAGGAAGTGAAAGCACTGATCGAATCGGGGAGCCCGTACGTGATTCGGCTGAAAGTACCCAAGAAGGAAGACGTCCGGCTGAACGACCTGATTCGCGGCTGGGTAGTGGTGCATTCGTCGCAGATCGACGATAAGGTGCTGCTGAAATCGGACGGGATGCCGACGTATCACTTGGCCAACATCGTCGATGATCACCTGATGGGCATTACGCACGTCATTCGCGGGGAAGAATGGTTGCCGTCGGCTCCGCTGCACGTGTTGCTGTACCGGTTTTTGGGTTGGGAAAAAACCATGCCGCAGTTTGCGCATTTGCCGCTTTTGCTGAAACCGGATGGCAACGGAAAGCTCAGTAAACGCGATGCTGATCTGGGCGGTTTTCCGGTTTTCCCGCTTCAGTGGAAAGATCCGTTCTCCGACACGGTGGCGCGCGGTTTTCGCGAAGACGGTTACCTGCCCGATGCGCTGGTTAACTTTCTGGCTTTTCTGGGCTGGAATCCCGGCACGGAGCAGGAAATGTTTACGATGGATGAACTGATTCAGGCCTTTAGTCTGGAGCAAATCAATAAAGCCGGGGCGCGGTTCGATATTCAGAAAGCAAAGTGGTTCAACCACGAATATTTGCGGCAGCAGCCGAACGAGCAACTGGCCGAAGCAATTGTGCAACAGGCGGCAGCCGACGGAATGGATTGTTCGCTGGAAAAAGCGGCCAAAATTGCCGGTTTGCTGAAAGAGCGGGTCAACTTTGCCAGTGAGATTTACGCGGAGTCGGCGGTTTTTTTCCGGGCACCGCAGAGCTACGATCCGGCGATTGTGTCGGGCAAATGGAACGAGGAAGCCGTTCGTGCTTTGACCGCATTTAAAGATGCATTAACTTCGGTAGCCGAACCGCTGACGGCCGAACTGGCGAAAACCACGCTGGCCGAAACGATGACCGCTATTGGGATTAAACAGGGCAAAATCATGCAGGCGCTGCGGCTGGCCATCACCGGCGTCGGTGCCGGGCCGGACCTGATGATCACCCTGGAAATCATCGGCCGGCAGGAAACCGTCGACCGCTTGCAGAAAGCGCTTAAAGAATTATGAATGATGGATTATGGATGATGAACGATGAGTTAATTGAGCGTCGTTAATTCATCATTCATAATCCATAACCGCGCGGGCGGCCCCGTCATCATTTACTAAAAAGAACATGGCAAAGAAAGTCACTAAACCCGAAGACCAGCCGAACGAAAAACCGCGGGTTCATAAAGAACTGGAAGGTTTCGACATCAAAATCAACACGTTCGGCGAGATTACGAACAGCTACGACATTGATAAAATCAATGCGTTTCTGAACAAAACCGTTGACGATAAAAAACTCCGGAACCGCAAGGATCTGAAAGACGGCGAAAAAGGTGAGGAGGAGGAATACGAAGATGGCGAAGAGGAGTAGTTCAGTTTCCCCAGAGTTAATCCGTACTATTAATCTGTAATTCATACTTTTCATGCGTTCTCACGAGATTGATTACAAGATCATCGGCGAAGACATTCAGGTCGTTGAAATCGAACTGGACCCGAACGAAACCGTCATTGCCGAAGCCGGAGCCATGTTATTCATGGAAGACGGTATTCAGTTTGAAACCAAAATGGGCGATGGCTCGCAGGCTACCCAAAGCATTATGGGCAAGCTGTTTCAGGCCGGATCTCGTCTGCTGACGGGCGAGTCGCTTTTTATGACGCACTTTACCAACCGCGGTTATGGCAAGCGGAAAGTGGCGTTTGCAGCTCCGTACCCGGGGACTGTCATGCCGATCGACCTGGCCAAAATCTATGGAAATCAGCTGATTGTGCAGAAGGATGCCTTCCTGTGCGCGGCTCTGGGAACCCAGATTAACATTCACTTCAACCAACGGATCGGCAGCGGTTTTTTTGGCGGTGAAGGCTTTATTCTACAGCGGCTTCAGGGCGACGGTATGGCGTTTATTCACGCCGGTGGCGTGGTGATGGAACGCCAATTGAACAACGAAACGCTGCGGGTCGATACGGGCTGCGTCGTTGGGTTCGAGCCTTCGATCAGCTTCGACATTCAGCGTTCCGGCGGGTTGAAATCCATGATTTTTGGCGGAGAAGGCCTTTTTCTGGCCACATTGCGTGGCACCGGAAAAGTATGGATTCAGTCGATGCCAATCTCGAAACTGGTCGATCGGCTGTCGCCAGGCGGAGGACAGGCCCGCAAAGAGGGTGGCTCCGTGCTCGGCGGTTTAGGGAATTTATTTGAGGATTAATCGGTTGACTATGATTACGGTGATTGAAATGATGAACGTGATTTTCTTGTCTAAATCAATCTCATCATTTCAATCACCGTAATCATAGTCAGATAATAATGTTATGGAAATCATTTGCGTAAACGACAACTTTCCGGCGCCGGTTTTGGCGTTTTATGCCGAATTTGGCGTCCAGATACCGAAAGCGGATCAGATGTACACGGTTCGGATGGTGAAGCGGCATACCAACGGCGAAACTGGGGTATTGCTGAGTGAAATTCAGAATCCGGACGTTCCGGTGCGTCACCCGGTTTTAGGCGAGGTCTGGTTTGAACCAACCTTCAACATCAATCGGTTTCGGACCTTGCTGGGGCTGCCCGTTCGGCAGGAAGAACTGGAGATGATCAACTCCTAATGACTTATGCATCTGGCTGGTTACAAAAACCGGCCGGAATTGAACCGCCCGGCACGAAACCGCCGGGCTTTTTCGTTTACGTTCTGGTGTAACTGTTAACTCCTGTGATCAAATCTCTTTTTGTTATCTGTGCAGTTTTGCTGGCTGCCTGTGGCAGTCGCGATGCCGACAATTACGTTCCCAAACCCAAAGGCTATAACCGCATCGACCTGCCAGCGCACCGGTATCAGGCGTTGAAAGAAGCCCATCCCTACACGTTTGAATATTCCAGACAAGCCCGTATTCTGCCCGACACGTTCCGGGGTGCGCAGCCGCACTGGATTTTTATCAATTACCCCGCCTTCAGCGCCAGCGTGCAGTTGACGTATCATCCGGTGCAGCACAACGAAAAACGGCTGGCAGGCATGATTGCCGATTCGTACAAACTGGCGGCCATGCACAATGAAAAAGCCTACGCATTCAAGGAAGAAGTGATTCAACTCCCGAGCGGTTTGAAAGCCGATTTGCTTTCCATTACGGGCGAAGTTCCGAGTCAGTTGCAGTTTTTTACGACCGACACCACCACGCATTTCCTGCGGGGAGCGGTTTATTTCAACGTCGCGACCCGCAACGACTCGCTGGCCCCGGTGATCGATTACCTGCGGAAAGACGTTCTGCATTTGCTGAAAACGCTGCGCTGGAATTCCAAAATTTGAGGACGGAAAAACCCTTGGTCCGATAAAGAGTTTTATTGCGAAATGTTCATGTATTTCGTATCTTTATAGCCCTTTTCGGGAAGTAACCTCCTGACATTCATGAATCCCGGCGCACGGTTCGCCAGACGATAAAACACGATGAGACGCACAAAATTTAATCCGAATCAATTTCAGATCGACTTTCTGGCTGCGTTTCGGCGTATGCTCGTTAGCCTGGGGGATTCACAGAACTCGCCCGTCAATGAGACGATTTTTGTCAAGCTGAGTGACCAGTGGGAAAATAACCGCCAGCTCCCGGCCGACCTGCTGTTTCAGAAAAGTCCGGTAGAAGCCGTCGTATACCGGTTGTCGAAGTCCGACGATCGGCTGCAGTTTCCCGAAGAACTCATTGCGGGTGATCTGCGCGGTGTTCCGGGTTTGACCGGTTTTGCCGCCAAATTCCGCGAGCAGGGCTGGGTCATTCTTCCCAACGAGCTAACGGGTGCTTATAAACAACTGTATTTGCATATCCTGACGGCTGCGGTCGGTCTGGATCATTTATACACCAACCGCAACGAACTGCTGGTCGAAGCCGAACGCGTGGCGCTGGCGGCTCTGTTGCCCGAAACCGAAATCCGGAGCTTCTTCGGTGTGCGGCTTTCCCGTTTCCCGGACAGTTTCCGTATGGATGTGTCCAACTATTTCAACCTGCCATTCGAATACGTTCTGAAACGGGCGCATCAATTGGAAATTATTTCTGACACCGTGCTGGAAGGAGCGAAAAATGATGCCCTCCGTTCGACGCGCCGGACACAGGTGAAAAAAGTTGCCTGATTTTGGCTGTAATCCGGCAGTAATATAATTATTTAAAGAATATACGGTTTTTGCCAAAACTTTCAGTGCCATTAGTTGCAAATCGCAACGTGGCACTCTTTTTTTGCACAAAAAACTACTAAGTCAATAGATTAGGAGTGATTTTACTCCTACTAGTCTATCTAAAAAAGTAGTTGCTATCTGTCAATCCATCAGACTCATGAAAAAATCAGTGTACAATTCTCCTCGATAGCTGCGATGTTGCTGATGCAGCTTGCTTAAGCTTCTGAATCAGTCTTTACCTCTTCATTCTATTCGTGATTGAAGCCAAAAAATCAAGAAAATTCCTATAAATTCTATAGGAATAATGAATTAAACAATTGGTAAGCCACAATGCAACGATTTTTAAAGCTCACTTTGTTACTTGGAGTCCTTCTGACACCTTTACTTCTATCCGCCCAAAATGCCCCCATTGTCAATGCAACGATTTCCGGGAAAGTGCTTGATGCACGCAACAATGAACCCCTGATCGGCGCAACGGTTTCGATCAAAGGAACCACCAACGGCGCTGCAACGGACGCCAACGGGGATTTTAACCTGGTTACCGGCCAAAAATTACCTTTTACACTGGTTGTATCCTTTGTCGGCTACGTCAAAAAGGAAGTTGTGATCAACGAAAGTAAGGTTGAAATCAAACTGGATGTGAACACGACGCAACTGGAAGATGTCGTCATTTCCTCGCGTCGCCGTCAGGAATCCGCTCAGGAAGTGCCCATTCCCATTTCGGTGATCGGAGGGCAGCGGGCCGAAGACGCCGGTGCTTTTACCGTAAACCGGCTTAAAGAACTCGTTCCTTCGGTACAGTTATATGCTTCGAATGCCCGGAATACGACGCTGAACATTCGCGGTCTGGGATCGACCTTCGGGCTGACCAACGACGGCGTTGACCCGGGCGTTGGTTTCTACGTTGACGGGGTTTACTACGCCCGTCCGGCGGCTACGGCCCTCGACTTTATCGACATCGAACGCGTCGAAGTTTTGCGGGGGCCACAGGGAACGCTTTTCGGCAAAAATACCACGGCGGGTGCGTTCAACATTACGACGCGAACGGCCAGCTTCACGAACAGCGGTAACTTTGAATTAAGCTACGGTAACTTCGGATTCATTCAGGCGAAAGGATCCATCACGGGGCCGTTGAGCAAAAAACTGGCCGCCCGCGTTTCCTTCACAGGTACGCAGCGGAACGGTTTATTTTTCAACACGCATACCCAACTTCCCATCAACGACATTAACAACATTGGGGTCAGAGGTCAGTTTTTATACACTCCGACCGAGAATGTACAGATTACGGTGATCGGTGACGTTTCAAACCAAAAACCGACGGGCTACGGCTGGCCGGTTGCGGGCGTAGTAACTACCCAGCGGGCCGCTTATCGTCAGTTCAATGCCATTATTGCCGATTTGAATTATAAACTTCCGTACACCAGCGCGTTCGACCGCATCGTGGATCTGGACACGCCTTCAAAAGCGGATAACCAGTTGGGTGGAGTTTCGGTCAACGCCGATATTAAAATTGGGAACGGAACGCTGACCAGTACGTCGGCCTGGCGTTACTGGATATGGACGCCATTGAATGACCGCGATTACATCGGTTTGCCGGTCTTTACGATCTCTTCCGGTAATTCCAAACACGATCAGTATTCGCAGGAAATCCGGTATTCCGGTAAAGTTTCTTCGAAGCTGAGCGGGGTGGTTGGTTTGTTCGGCCTCTGGCAGGACCTGAAATCCGATCCGGTGCAGACGGAAGAAGCCGGGTCGGCCCAATGGCGGTTTGCCCAGAGCTCAACCAGCGCCCTCTGGAAAACGCCCGGTTTGTTTGACAACTTTGGTATCCGGACTACGAACGAAATCAAAAGCACCAGTTTGGCCATCTTCGCACAGGCTGACTGGGCCATCACCGACAAACTGCACGTCTTACCCGGTGTGCGCTACAATTACGACAAAAAAGTGGTTGATTACAGCCGGGTGACCTACGGCGGGTTGCAAACCACGGATGCCGCCCTGATCGCCCTGAAAAACGGCGTGTATACCAACCAGGCTTTCAACACGAATTATGCGAAAGGGAACTTCTCCGGACAGTTGTCGCTGCAATACAAAGTCAATACCAATTTCAATGCCTACGCGACGTATTCCGTTGGTTATAAGCCCATTGGTGTAAACGTAGGCGGTTTGCCAACAGCCAATGGTCAGGTTTTGATTGATCTGGCGAACGTAAAACCGGAATACGTAGATCACAAGGAATTTGGTATCAAAACCAAACCCTCGGGCAATTCGGTGTTGAACCTGACGTTCTATCGCTCCGATATTAAGGATTACCAGACGCAGGTCCAAACGCCGGAACCGGGCGTAAACCGGGGGTATCTGGCCAACGCCGAAAAAGTACGGGTGCAGGGTGTCGAACTGGACGGGAATATCCGGTTCACTAACCTGGTGCTGAATGCCGCCGTGGCTTATACGGACGGCAAATATGTGAGCTTCAAGAATGCTCCGGTGCCGCTGGAGGAAGTCGGTGGCGCACAGGCTTTCAAGGATATTTCGGGAGGAGTACTGCCGGGTATCTCCAAATGGTCGGGCTCGGTAGGTGGTGAAGTAACCGCCAAGGGATCATTGATTGGCCTGAAAGGGAATTACTTTCTGGGCATTGACGAATTTCTCCGGTCGGAATTCTCCTCAAGCCCCTCGCCGTCAAAGTACCTGAACATCGATGGCTACGGATTGACCAATGCCCGGCTGGGTTTCAGAGCTTCGAACGGTTTGACCGTTTTCCTGTGGACCCGGAATCTCTTCAATAAAAACTATTACGAGCAATTACTGGCGGCTCCCGGCAGTTACGGCCAATACGCCGGTATTGTGGGCGACCAGCGGACTTACGGTATAACGTTGCGGTATTCATACTGAAATAAAGCGTTGTAGACTAGTTATTTTCGACAACAGCGGGGCTGGCTTGAAACGAACGGTTTTGGGCCAGCCTCGCTGTTGTTGGCGGTTTAAAAACACCTCCATGTCCGAAATAAAGGCGGTTTTTCCCTGAACTGCACCTCCCGTCCAGGTGCCGGTCCGGGTGCTCCAAAGCATCGCCAGCCGAACAACCTGCCAGCCGAACTGGGTAGTTTCTTGTATGCCTTCGAACTAAATAGCTATTTTAGCATTGGCTTAGGACTGATGGGTAGAAAGGACATTATTGTCAGGGTTAAAAGGCAACCACGAATGAATCTTGCTGAATCAACAGAATTATTTTTGGCCGGGGGGGGCGAAATGGGGCAGCTGATCCGCACAATGGACTGGTCTAAAACCCCGTTGGGACCCGTTCATACCTGGCCCCAGAGTCTTCGAACGTCGGTGAGTTTGTGCCTTTCTTCGACCTTTCCCATTCTGATTGCCTGGGGGCCGGAAACCATTCAGATTTACAACGACAGTTACCGACCCATCTGCGGGGCCAAACACCCCGAATCGATGGGGCAAAATTTTCGGATTTGCTGGGAAACCGCCCTGCCGGTGGTTGGCGACGCGTTCACCCGGGGGCAGCAGGGCGAAGGCACCTACATCCACGATCAGCGGATGTTTCTGGATCGGTACGGATATCTGGAAGAAGCATTTATGACGTTTTCATTCGCGCCGATTCGCGATGAAACCGGCGAAGTAGGCGGTATTTTCCACCCCATTACCGAAACGACCGATAAAATGCTCAGCGCCCGGCGGACCCAGGTGCTGCGGGATGTGGCCGCCCAAACCGCTCAGGCAAAAACCAATCAGGAAATTTACGATCGGTTACAGGCGGCCCAGCCGGAAATTGCCCTCGATTTGCCGTTTTTGCTCTTTTACGAACTTTCGCCGGATGGGCAACTGGCCAGATTAGTGAGCAGCAGCGGTTTATGGCCCGACGAGACGCTGCCGGCCGACCTTCTGGAGCTTCGGATCGATTCGACCGATTGGCTATCGGATATCACCCAGCCCCGCGTTGTTGAAAACCTGGCCGCGCAGATCGGTCCGCTGCCGAGCGGGCCGTATCCCGAGATTCCCCATACCGCGTTGCTGTTGCCGATTATCATACCGGCTCAGTCGCAGCCCGCGGGTTTTCTGCTGGCGGGCGTCAGTTCCCGGCGGGCGCTGGATGCCGAATATCGGACCTTTTACGACCTGATGGCGAACACCATCAGCACGGCCTTTTCAAACGTGTACGCGTATCAGCAGGAGCAGCAGCGGGCCGAAGCGCTGGCGACCATCGACCGGACCAAAACCGCTTTTTTTAGCAATGTCAGCCACGAATTCCGGACACCCCTGACCCTGATGTTAGGTCCGCTGGAGGAACTACTCCAATCAGCCCAATTTCAGACCTCACCGTATCAGTCATCGGTGGGAGCGGCTTACCGGAATGCGCAGCGGCTGCTCAAGCTGGTTAATAATCTCCTGGATTTCAGCAGGATCGAAGCCGGGCGGATCAACGCCCATTACCGTCCCGTTGATTTGGGAGCGCTAACGACCGATCTGGCCAGCAGCTTTCGGTCCCTCGTCGAACGAGCCGGTCTGGAACTGGAAGTTGATTGCGACAGCGTGCAAACCGCCGTGTACGTCGACGCGGATAAATGGGAAAAAATCGTCCTCAACCTGTTGTCCAACGCCTTTAAATTTACCTTGCAGGGCCGTATTTGCATCGGCCTGAAGGAGGAAGAAGAGGCTGTTGTCCTGCGGGTTTCGGATACGGGCGTGGGGATTCCGGCCCGCGAACTTCCCCGGATGTTCGAGCGGTTTCACCGCGTCGAAAATGCGGGCGGGCGGACGTTCGAAGGCAGCGGGATCGGCCTTTCGCTGGTGCAGGAGCTGGTGCATTTGCACAGTGGGACCATCGCCGTCAGCAGTGAAGAAGGGAAAGGCAGCGTGTTTACCGTAACCGTTCCGTTGGGGAAAAAACATTTACCGGCTTTGCAGGTGAGCGAGGAGGAAGGGACGAATCAGCGAAGCCACCTGGCCGATTCCTTTATCGAGGAAGCCAACAGCCTGCTGGTCGAAACAAAACCGCTTCTGGCACAACCTGAGAAACAAGCCATTTCCGAATCCGAAGGGTCGATTCTGGTGGTTGATGATAACGCCGACATGCGGGCCTACCTGACCCGTCTGTTATCCCCGTATTTTGAAGTGCAGACGGCGATGCACGGAGCGGATGCGCTCGATCAACTGGCTGGGCTGAAGCCCCAGCTGATTCTGAGTGATGTCATGATGCCCGTCATGGACGGAAAACAATTGCTGCGGCAGCTCCGGCAAAACCCCACTACGGCTTCGATTCCCCTGATTTTTTTGTCGGCCCGCGCCGGACAGGAAGCCCGGATCGATGGGCTGGAAGCGGGCGCGGATGATTACCTGGTGAAACCTTTTTCGGCGCTGGAACTGCTGACCAAAGTGCGGACGCAAATCAGTCTGGAAGGCTCCCGTCGTCAGGCAACCCAGGCGCTGGCCGATAGTGAAGCGCGCTACCGCCAGTTGTCGAAGGACCTCGATGAACAGGTTCAGCAGCGAACCGCCGAGTTACAGGCACTGGTCATGGATCTGCAACGTTCCAACGACAACCTCCAGCAGTTCGCCTACATTGCTTCCCACGATTTGCAGGAACCGCTTCGGAAAATTCAGTCGTTCAGCGGTATTCTCCAGCAACAGTTTGGTCCCGAACTGGGCGAAACGGGTCAGGATATGCTGCTTCGGATGGCTTCGGCCGGTGAGCGGATGTCGACGCTCATTCGGGACCTGCTTACCTATTCCCGCATATCGACCCGCCAGCAGGCATTCGGGCCGGTTTCGCTGGGAGGTATCGTCAGCAAAGTGCTCAGCACGCTGGATTGGATCATCAGCCAACGAAATGCCCAGATCGAAGTGGGTCATCTGCCCGTTGTGAAAGGCGATGAAACGCAGTTGGGACAATTGTTCCAGAACCTGCTTTCCAACGCCCTGAAGTTTACGCCGGTAAACCAGACGCCCCGGATTTCCATCCAGTGCGCCGAGCGTGACGCGACCGATCTGCCACCGGGAATTCGCCCGACCAGCAGCGCAACGCGGTTTTTTGAGATCAGCGTGAGCGATCAGGGAATCGGTTTTAATATCAAGTATCTGGACCGGATTTTTCAGGTATTTCAACGGCTGCACGGCAAAGGCGATTACCCCGGAACGGGCGTGGGGCTGGCCATCTGCCAGCGGGTGGTCGGCAACCACGGCGGGGCCATCACTGCCACCAGCGAGCCGGGGCAGGGAGCGACTTTTTTCGTGTACCTGCCGCAGTAAACCGGTTTTTGCTTCGGGACCAAGGGAAGCAGTAACGGGTTTGCCACCGCTTCCTTCGGTCTCAAAAACGTTCTATTGACTCCACTCCGTCGGGGTCCGATCCCAGCGGTGGCCTTTCAGCTCCCGGAGTAAATCGTTTGATAAACCGTTGCCGTCGCTGGCGGCCATGTTGGCCTCAACGTTGCGGAGTTTGCGCATACCGGGAATGGTCGTGGCCACATCCGGATTTTCCAGAATAAACCGCAAAGCCATTTCGGGAAGTGTCATTCCGGCCGGAATCAGCGGTTTTAAGGCGTCGGCATGGTCGATGCTGGAATGGAGGTTTTCCGGTACGAAATACGTCGAACGCCAGTCGTCCGCCGGGAAGGTGGTTTCTTTAGTGAGCGTTCCGGTCAGTGTGCCTTCGTCGAACGGCACGCGGGCAATGACGCCGATGTTCAGCTCGCGGCAAAGCGGGAACAGATTGTCTTCCGGCGCCTGATCGAAAATGTTGTAGATCACCTGCACCGCGTCGATCAGATTCGTGCGAAGCGTATTCAGGCAGTTATCTGGTTCCCAGCGGTTTACTGAAATTCCCCACGCCTGAACCTTCCCCTGCTGCGTCAGTTTTGTAATGGCTTCTTTCCACTCATCGTTGTCGGCCCAGTCGTCTTCCCAGACGTGAAACTGCTGCAAATCAATCGTTTCGACGCCCAGGTTTTTCAGGCTTTTTTCGGTGTATTCAACAATGTAATCAGCGGGAAAAACATCCTTCAGGGCGAACTCCGGTTTCGACGGCCACTTGCGGTTTTTGGGTGGAATTTTGGTGGCCACATACAGCCGTTTGTCGCTGTAGCGCTTCAGCAAATCGCCCAGAATCCGCTCGCTCAGTCCCTCGCCGTAGCCCCAGGCGGTATCGAAGAAATTACAACCCAGTTCAACCGAACGGTCGAGTGCCTGATCGACTTCCTCGCGTTCAGACCCGGTCCAACCGGCCAGGCCCCACATGCCGTAGCCTATTTCACTCACTTGCCAGCCAGTCCGGCCAAACGTACGATATTGCATTTTTCAATTAAGAGTTAATAATTAAAAGTTAAAAGTAACGGATCAGGAAGTACTTTTAATTTTTAACTCTTCATTTTTAGCTAAAATAATGTTGATTCGTATCGTTCGAATGAGTTTTCAGGAGCGGAGAACCGCAGATTTTCTGGCTATTTTCGAGGCATCCAAACAGAAAATCCGGACGTTTCCCGGCTGTCTTCACCTTGAATTGCTCCGTGACCTTGACCAGCCGGCGGTTTTTGTGACCTACAGCCACTGGGAATCGCCGGAAGCGCTGGAAAAGTACCGCCGGTCGGAGCTGTTCAAAACCACCTGGGCCGCTACCAAAGTGTTGTTTGCCGAGCGGGCAACGGCCTATTCGGTGGAAAAGCTGGAAACCGTAAGTCCCTGAAAGAAAACCGCTTAAAAATGTATCTTTTCAAATTCTATGTGGTATTTTGCTAAGAAAAGATTATTTTTAAGGAATTCTTTTCCGAAACCTATGAACCCGTTTTTCGCCAACCGTTTTTCCAAACTGCTTGCCGGTTGGCTCTGGGTATTTACGCTATATACCAGCGCCGTTGCGCAGGAAACGACCACCATAACCGGCCGGGTGACCGAAAAACAGACGGGGCAGCCGGTGCCTTTTACCAACGTTTACCTCAACAACACCACCCACGGCACAACGACCGACGACAAGGGGCACTACCGGCTCACGAATGTGCCGCTCGGTACCATTGAATTAGTCGCTTCGTTTGTGGGTTACCAGCCAACGCGCCTGTCGGTCCGCCTGGAAAACACCCAGCCGCGCACGATCAATCTGGAGCTGAAAAGTACGGGCCTGACGCTCGCAGATGTGACCGTGAAGGCGAAACGGGACAAGACCTGGGAGCGGCATTACCGGGAATTTGAGCGCGAACTACTCGGCAGAACGCCCTTTCGGAACCAGTGCGAGATCATGAACCCGAATGTGTTGCGGTTTACGTACGAGAAAAATATCCTGAAAGCGACCGCTACGGAACCGCTGGTGATCGAAAACCGGGCGTTTGGTTACCGGATTCAGTACGACATGCAGTATTTTGAGGTGGAGACCAACGGCCCCATGTATTTCGCCGGGGCCACCCGCTTTGAAGAACTGAAACCGGCCGATAACCGGCAGGCCGAACGCTGGCGGCACAACCGCCAACGGGCTTATCTGGGCTCGACGCGCCATTTGATGGCCAGCCTGGTGGCCGGGAATTACGAAAAAGAAGGGTTTATGGTGTATCAGGTAAACCCGAAAATTCCGGAACGGACGAACAGCACCAATTTATTCTGGGATATTAACCGCCATTTGCTGCCCGTCAATACCGATTCGCTGATCAAACCGGGGCGTCTGCTGTTTGAACGGCGGCTGGTTAGCCCGACGCCCCTGAAGGTTTTTTACACCAAGATCATTTCAAATTATTCGCCCTATCGGGATGCGCCCTATGCGTATACCGAATTCCGGTTTCCGCAGGGAATGAGTGAAATAACGACCGACGGCCGGGTGACGCTGCCGCTGGGGATGCTGGCCATGGGTTCGCTGGGCAACGACCGGTTTTCGTCGCTTTTACCCGCCGACTGGCAGCCGGTTTCTACGGCCGATAAACCCGACTCCGCGCTTACCGCTCCGATTGAAGGGCAGGTCCTGGCGTCCGACTATCGGCTGGATTCGGTGGTGCGGCACTGGAAACTGGCGCATCCGTATCAGGCACCGTCGGTTTTTGCCCACATCGATAAACCGTTTTACGTCACCGGCGACCGGCTCTGGCTCAGTGCCTACGTGCTGGAACCCACGACCGGACAGGTCCTGTTTGGCGATGGTGCCCTGCACGTCGATCTGCTGACGCCGGAGGGCAAGCTGGTACAACACCAGTGGCTGCGCATCAGCGAAGGCCGCTCAACGGGCGATTTCCGGCTTTCGGATTCGCTGGCGACCGGTATTTACCGGCTTCGGGCCTACACCGACGAAGATTATGCATCGACCCGACCGGCTTTTGAACGGGCGATTCCGGTTTATAATTTTCTGCGAACAACGCCAAATCCGGTGGCCAATGCCCCCGCTGATCTGGACGTTCAGTTTCTGCCGGAGGGTGGTCGATGGGTGGCCGGTTTGCCGACGCGACTGGCGTTGAAAGCCGTTGGGCCGGATGGGCGCGGAAAAACCGTGTCGGGACGGATTGTGGACGGCCAGGGGCAGGAAGTAATTCGTTTTACGAGCAATCGGCTGGGGATGGGGAGCGTGGTGTTGAGTCCAAAAACCGGTCAGTCGTATCTGGCCGAAGTTCAGCACGACGGACAGGTTCAGCGGGTGGCGTTACCGGCCGTTGAGCCGGACGGACTGGCGCTGAACGTCGATGCGGTGAGCGATACGACTGAACTGGTCGTGCGGATTCTGGCGAATGGGTCGCAACCCGATCCGGTTGTTTACCTGACCTTTCAGAGTTACGGGCAGTTGATCCAGCGGGCCAAAATGAAACTCCAGGACGGAAAAGCCCGTTTGAACCTGCCAATGGCGGTTTTGCCGCCCGGCCTCTGTCAGGTGACGCTTTTCGACGCCAATGGCCAGCCCCGTGCGGAGCGGCTGATTTATGTGCTGGAACAAACCCGACCGGTTCGTCTGAGTGTGACGCATGAAAAAGCAAAATATACGCCCCGCGAACGGGTTGTGCTGAACCTGAATGTGTCCGACCAGCCGAACGCTCCTGCGGTCGCAACATTGTCGGCGTCGGTGACGGATGCCGACCAGATTCCGGAAGATTCCGCCGGGGCCGACATTCGGACGCATTTGTTGCTGACCGGCGATTTGCGGGGCCGCGTCGAGCAACCCGGTTTTTTCTTCAAAGACACCACGACCGCAACGCGCCGGGCGCTGGACGATCTGCTGCTGACCCAGGGCTGGCGCCGGATCGGGCTGCGAAAACCGGAATCGGCGGGAGACACGCTGGGCGGCATTGTGTTCAGCGGGCGGGTTTTGGACGAAAAGCGCAATCCGGTTCCGTTTGCCGAACTGCTGGTTGCCGCGCCTGCGTCGACCCAAAACATTCCGCATTCGATTGGTACCAACCGCTACGGGCGGTTTCGGATGGCGGGATTGAGCGTAACGGATACCCTGCAACTGATTGTTCAGGTGATGAATACCCAGTTTAAATCCGTCAAAGCAACGGTTGAACTCGATACGGCCGGGAGCGTCTGGAAACCAGTGAAAAGGGTGGCCGAACCGGCGCCAGACTGGCGGCAGTTTCAACACCAGCTCGATTTGGCCCGGCTGCGGCAGGAAACCGATCCGGGATTGTACCGGGATAAACAGGTCAAAGTGCTGAAAGAAGTGACTATCAAAGGCTATCGGCCAAAAGAGCGGGAGGAGGAAAGCGGGCCCAGGAGTCTGCACGGCACTGCGGATGCGACGCTTCTTTTCGACGCAAGGTCTCCGGTGTATGCCAATGTTTATGAAATGCTGCGGGGAAAAGTGGCGGGTGTTGAGGTAAAGCAAACCATGATCGGCTATACCGTCAATATCCGGAATGCCATCTCATTTGGCACGGGTAATTCCATGCAACTTCAGTCGCCGTTGTATTTGCTTGACGGGTCCTACCTGACCGAAACCCCCGACGGAAATGCGTTGCTGAGTTTAAATCCCAGTGATATTGAGCGGATTGAGGTGCTGAAAAATGCGGCCACATCGGCGATTTACGGCGCACGGGGCGGTAACGGCGTCATTGCGTTTTACACCAAGCGCGGGTTGTCCAAAAGAACAAAAGCGCCCGAACCCAGCCCCGGACTTAACCAGATGCCGTTTCTCGGTTTTCCGGCCCAGCGGGAGTTTTACGTGCCGCGTTACGAAGAAACCAGCGCTGCGGTTCTGGCCGACCAGAATGCGCCCATCGACCGCCGGGATGTGCTGTACTGGAAACCGCTGATCCAGACCGATGCCAAGGGAAACACCAATATTGCCTTTCCGTTATCGGACGTGGTTCGGACCATTCGCGTTGTCGTTCAGGGCATTACAACGGATGGCAGACCGGTAGTGGGGATCACAAAGGTGCGGGTGCAGTAAACCCATTTTTTATGTTCGTGATTCGGTGTTCGTTATTCATTATTCGATATGAAAGGCTCAAATATCGAATAATGAATAACGAACACCGAATTACGAAATCTGCCGACTCACTCTTCCTCCATCTCCCCAAAAAGCGCCTTCAGTTCTTTCGCATCGTGCGGTTTCATGCGCCCGGCCAGTACCAGACGGAGTTGCCGACGGCGGAGCGCGCTGGCGTACAACTCTTTTTCGGCATCGGTTTCGGGCGTTACGGGCGGAACTTCGATCGGGCGGCCGTTTTGATCGACGGCAACGAAGGTGTAAAACGCGCGATTGGTGCTCATGCGCGTGCCCGCCGGGATATCTTCCGCCCAGACTTCAATATTGACCTCCATCGACGAGTTAAAGGCCCGTGTAACCTTGGCCTGCATCGTGACGATATTTCCCAGCTTGACTGGTTCCGAAAACGAGACGTTATCGACCGAAGCGGTGACGACAACGCGGTTGGAATGTTTCTGGGCCGAAATGGCCGCACAAATATCCATCCAGTGGAGCAATCGTCCGCCCATCAGGTTGTTGAGGGTGTTGGTATCGTTGGGCAATACCATTTCGGTCATCGTGACGAGGGATTCGTGGGCAAATTTGGGCTGTGGCATGCCGAAATTTACAAAATATTCGATTTGATTGACGGATTTAGCGGTTTTGGGCAGTCCAGGTTTTTCGAATGCTCAGAAAACCGCCCACCGAATTCTCATACAATTGACCGGCATCGGCGGCTACGGCGGCCGTTATGACAGAACCGCCCAGCCAGGACACCGGAATTCCCAATTGCACCAGCGACGAAAACTGACGCGGTTTTTCGGGATACGGAACGTCGTAGGTGCCGTAGTTGAGGCTGTAGGAGGCTTTTGCGAGCAGATCCATTCGTCCGGCTACAAGCGCGCGGAGTCCCAGATGGAAAAGCTGAATGCGGTTGTTGGTGACGATCCAGGTCGAACTATCCTGGTATTTGGCCTGCACATCGGGATACCGCGTGAGAAACGGGGAGCCCAAAATCCGGTCCCGGTAGGCCCACCCTTCGCGGTACTGCGAATTATTGAAGTAATTGTCGCGACCTTCGCCCCGGCGCAGGGTGCTGAGGCCGTATAAATCCAGAAACGAACCGCTCTGACTTTTGGTCAGCAGAACTTCCAGCAGCAGATCTTTCACCTGAAAAACCGCATTCGACGAAACCGCCCGGTGGAGTTTGATGCCGGTTAAACCGTCGGGCAGGTTGGCAAAAATCATCCCGGACGAGTCTTCAAACGGATGCTGATGATACAGAAACAGGCTGTGGGTTTTGCCCGGAATTTCCAGACCAAAATCGTAGCTGCCGAGGTGGTTGCCAACCCGGTTATAGCCGTCGAAGTTCGTATAATTGGCCCCGCCCTGCTTGTTGCGGTGCTGGACCGTCAGGAAAACCATCCCAAAATCGCTCAGCCGACCGGGAAGTTGCCCGTTTACGGCCAGATTCGGATCGAGGTAGGCCGATTTTCCGCCCCATTGCGCATTGTGATTGATGCCGGCATATAACCGAAAACCCCACGACGGTTTTCCGAGTCGCCAGATGGTCGATTTCTGGTGCAGAAACGAATGCTGCATGTAGTCGGTGTTGGCAAACCAGCCGTGCGCGATAAAGGCGTTGACGCCGAGCCAGCCGTCGCGCCAGAGTGGCGTAAAACCGCTGGTGCCAAACCGGATTTTAGTCATGGGAAGCGCATTCCCCGACCACGACCAACTCCCTGAGGATAAGGTCGTATCGACCAGCCCGATCACTTCCCGGCGACGACCCGCTACCAGCTCGAGCGCCCGGTGCGTCACCCGAACGTAGGCTTCGGGCAGCAAAAGTTGATTTACTTTTCCGGTATTTCCCACCACCTCGGCCCGGTAATCCAATGTCCAGGCGCGTCGGCTTCGGGTGCTGGTATCGACCAACGGAGCGGTGCCGTAAGCCCCTATTCGCAGGGTAGCGATGGGGTTTTGGGTAGGAATAATGCCAAATTGATTGGTTCGCAGCCAGAAAGGCGTTTGCTCCGTGCTGGCTGCCAGGCCACCGATCTCCGCGTAAGGAATAATCCGGTTCTGGGCGCTGCTCTGGTAAACTAAAATCAGGAGCAGAAAACCGTAGAGTTGTTTCATACGATTGCTAAGCTACTGATTTTGTTGCTATTCTCACGAATTCTTCTCCTTTTTCCGAGCCTCTTTGCGCTCTTCCCGTTTTTTCTTCCGTTCTTCTTTACGCTCTTCGCGCCGTTCTTTGCGTTCGGCTTTCTTTTTTTCGCGGTTTTCCTTGTAATCCTCTTTCAGGTTTTCAACCGCATCTTTGAAGGTCACGGTATTATCAAATTCCTTCGTGAAGGCTTCGACGTAGGCATTCCGCAGAACACCGATAATGATGGGCCATACCTCGGTTTTTGTGTTCTCAACCGTTCCCCGCAGCGGAATCCGCGTGGCGACCTGATCTTTCTTCTGGTTTTTGAGAATCTCCGTACCAGCCTGTGCCAGCAATTCGGTGAAAAACCGGCCAACCGTCCGGTTTTCACCGGGTTCTTTCAGCTTGAAGATTTTCATGTCTTTGGTCAGCGGTTTGAAATAACCCACCAGCCGACCGTCGTACATCGCCATTTCGCTGTATACACTCACCGTTCCGCGCTCAAAATCAACGTTGCCGTACTTCCGCGCCAGGTCATTGAGTTTGACCAGTTGCAGATTATCCAGACTGAGGTTGTAATTGAAATCCGGCAGTGGTTTGAGCAGGTACATGCCTGCCGCGAATTTCATGGTGCCGCCCCAGCCCGGCACGTCTCCCGTCGCCGTTACCGGCGACGGCAACCGGCCCTGCTTTTCCTCGACGTTGCGAATATTGCGAATTTCGAGGGCGAATTTCTGGAGCGAAAGGTTCGTTTTGGTGGCTTCAAACAGGTTTACGAGGTCCACTTTCCCGTCGAAAGCCGCAAACCGGTTGATTTTGATGGGCAAAATATCCTTCACCAGCTTGGTCCAGTCGAGTTCTTTACCGGTTTGGCTGGCCTGTTCATTATAACTGAAAGCAAAGTTCAATTCGGGGCGATATACCTCGACCTCGCCCACCAAAGCACCTTTGAACAGCGATTTCCATTCAACCGACAGATCGATTTTAGGAGCGTACAGAAAAGGTTCCTTGATTTTACCGTTGATCTTGCGGATGCGCAGTTCTTTGATCTGGTAAGAACCCGTAATAAGCGCAATATCGACATCCTCGACATGGCCGGTGTAGGAGCCCATGTCCGCCATCAATTTGTTGAGATAGCGCAGAACGAAATACGGAAGCAGCAATCTGGCGACTATCAATAGAATGACAACCGCCAGAATAATTTTTGTGGAGCG
Organism: Larkinella terrae; assembly: GCF_009668025.1. Taxonomy (GTDB): domain Bacteria; phylum Bacteroidota; class Bacteroidia; order Cytophagales; family Spirosomataceae; genus Larkinella; species Larkinella terrae. The sequence continues at coordinate 471,405 of NZ_WJXZ01000002.1, forward strand.
TTTCAAAGCAACAAATGATTAATGTTGCCTATAAAACCGGAAACAAACAGAATGGTTACGTGCCGCCGTACGATCGTGCGGTTTTACCGATGGCTGGGTGAGAATTTCCGGCCGTCGAGCGTCGCGTATTTAAAATCGGCGGGGCCGTCAAAAACCGTATTGTCAAAACTGGAATTGCGGGGCAAGTGCGTGTATTTGAAATCGGCCATGCTGTCGAAGCGCGTGCTGTTGAAATTGGCACCTTCGTCGAATTTCGTGTATTTAAAATCGGCGTACTGGCTGAAACGGGCCTTACTAAATCCGATTTCTTCTCTAAAACCGGTGTATTTGAAATTGCCCAAAGCGCTGAACCGGACGTCGCTGAAGTCGGCGGCTGCCCGGAATTTCGCGTACTTAAAGTTGGCTTCTTCCCGGAAGCTGCTGCCGGTAAACAACGCCCGCTGTTTGAAATCCGAGTATTTGAATTCAGATCCTTTTTCGAACGTACAGTTTTCAAACGTGACGGCTTCCATGAAATGGGCCGTATACGTCACGCCGTTTCCGCTCCACCGACGACCTTCTTTGTCGATGTGTTTATACGCCAGAAAATTGCCTTTGAACGTGCAGTTCCGAAACGTGAGCGGGGTTTCAACGGTAGTTTCGTAAGCGTCGTTATCGCCCCAGATACTTTCGTTCGCGCGTTTTTTATTGGCAAGTTCCGTCAGGTCGAGTTCGCCGGTGATGGTGGCGTTTTCGTAGGAAACCACCTCTTTGCGGTTGATTTTAGCTATTATCTCGCTGGCATTAACCGTACGTTGCGCCCACGTGGCTGGCAGGATGGCAATCACAAACAGAAGGGTAGTCAGTACATTTTTCATAAAGGAAGATCTGATTTTCCCTAAGGATGAAAATACGCTGGCAAAGGTTGCATGAGGTTTTGAAGGAATGCTAAATGTAAAATGATGAACGCCAAATGTAAAAGTGCCGGATTGGAAAAACACTTTTACATTTGGCGTTCATCATTTTACATTTAGCATTCAACTTACGGTAGCCACAGCGCTTTGTCGTAGGCGATTTCGTAGTCGAATTCTTCGAGGGGCGTGAAGTCGGCAAACTTTCCGGCTTCGTCCATCCGGATTGCATACCACAAACCGGTGGCATCGCGGAGTAAAAGCCGGTAGCCATAGAGTGGGTGGTAAGTGTCGCCGTCGGTGCGGTGATCCCAACCGGTTTGTAATTCAATGGCAAAGGCAATCTGCGCCAGTGCTTCGTTGATGTGCGCCATCAGGCTGCCAAAACTGTCTAATTCTTCCATCCAGATCACCAGTCCATCGATTCCCCAATCGAATAGGGGAGCAGCAGAAACGCGATCGGACGGTTGGGTGATAACAATTTCGTTTGCGATCATTGTGATGACTAAAAAATGAAAAATGATGAGTGTAGAATGCTGAATGTCAATGTTTTATTGTCAGCGTCTGTTTCTGTTACGACGCCTGGCGCAGCCACATACCGGTTTCTTCCGGCTGTTGCTCCTTCCACTTGCGGAGCCAGAATCGGTATTTTTTTCGTCCGTAATCCACAAAATCCGGAATCGAAGTGGCATCGACGGCAAAAAGCCGGTGCGGTTTCTGTTTCTGAACGCCGATCAAGACAAACCGGAACTGGCGGGTTTGCGCCCATTCCTGATTGTCGGAATGACGGAGGCTGTCGAGGTAAAAGGCCACCTGCCGGTCGTAATCGTAGTCGTAACAGCTTTGCAGAAACTGGCTCTGGGTGCGGGCCGAAGTGGTTTTGAAATCCAGCACCAGCACACTCCGGTTTTTAGGACTGGTATAAACCATGTCCAGACGAGCCTTGCAGGCCAGTTCGGTCGTTGGATCGGTAAAAAGCACGATGCGTTCGCGTTCCGATTTCCGCAGATACCGGCTGCAGAACGAATCGCGACGAACCTGCTCGGTCAGGTGTTCCAGACGTCCCGATTCGACCGGTTTCATGTCGGGCAGCAATTGCTCGATGATTCCGCCGACGCTTTCCGGTTCCAGGAGGTGTGAATGGAAAGCCCGCCCGAACTGCATTGCCCGCTGCGGAACAAACCGATTCGAAGTATAGCCCAAACTCTCTTCCTTCAGCCGGGTCAGATCGGAATTCGAGACCCTCGGAATGGAACGATAGTCGATCAATTCGGTAATCATACGGATTGTATTTTGATGAAGTATAAAAATCTGTTTGGCAAGGTCGGGCCGGGAAGATCAGCACTGGCTGATCTTCCCGGCTAAAAACCGGTCATACAAAAACTAGTTCAGCAGATGAATCCCGTTCTCGGTCAATGACTCTTCGGTCGGGTTGAGAAACGGATTGTAGTAATTGTAGGCGGTTTTGATGTTGGCGATGTCGGTCAGCGTTTCCTGGCGGAAAATTTTGTTTTCCTGGCCAAACGCTTTCAGCGCAGCGGTTTCTTCCGGATCGGCCAGTTTGTAGCTAAACGTGGCGATGTAATACACGCCCTTTGGCTGAATCTTGGTATTTTCCTTTTTTTCAGCCACAGCCGTAATCACCACATCAGCCAGCGTCAGGTCGTCGTAGAACAGCGGTTCGATCAGTCGGAAGATGTTATCGACCGAATAACCGTGAAACAAAATCGCCGATACGCAATTCTTGTCATCGATAAAAAAGATCTCGGCCCAGTTTTTGGTACCCATATTCAAAATATTATCGGTAAAGATGCGCCAGGCAATTGGCTGGAATGTAAGCGCGCGACCGTTCGATGGGCCCCCCAGTTTTTCGGTGCCATTGATGTTAAAGATGCCCTCTTTGGCGTCGAAACGGTATTGGCGAGGGTGCCCTTCCAGGTATTTGTAACGACCGACAGTGGGATTTGCAACGACTTCATCCGTCGTTTCGTTAACCTTCTGATAAAGTTTCAGTTCCAAACCATTTTGATTTGTTGCGCCGGTGTTGTTTTTTTGTGTGTTCATTAGTATTTGTTGTTTACTGTTCGGACAGGGGGACCGCTATGCGATCCCTTTTGCCTTTTCAGGGGGTTTGTATTTAAGTTTAAATATACACAATAGTATGTATAATACAAAATGATACATAGAAAGATTTCATAAAAATTACTTTTGCCGGAAAACCGCTGAGAAAAAAGCCTTCACTGCCCTTTTTTAGCGTTTATACCGACTTCTGCTTTTAAGTTGCCGGAAATTCATCTAGATTGGAAGACGGAACCTATGTGCTAAAAAATACATACTTTTGTGTAAATTATTTGATTGCGTATGCCCATCGGAGCGCGTTTGCAGCAGTTGATCGATGCCCTGGACATCAGTGTTCTGGAATTTGCCCGGCAATTGGGTGAGAAACGGGGTGAAAAGGTATACCACATTTTACACGGTCGTTTGAAGCCCCGGTACGAAACTTTACAAAAAATTTTATCGGCTTATCCCACCGTCAACGCCGACTGGCTGCTGCGGGGTGAAGGGCTGATGTTCCGGACGTTACCACAAACTCCGCTGGCTGCCATCACGTTAGACGACCGGCTGCGAAATATGGAGTTTCTTTTGTTTCAGTTAAACGAACGTGTAGCTTTGTTACAACAAACGAACGACTTGCTCCGGCAGGAACTGGAGGAAGTTATCGGTCAAAAAAAAGTCATTAGTCTCTCATACGTTAGTCGTCGGTCAGATTTATCTTCGGAAAGCTGATAAGTGCGGGATTCGCGACTTTATACAATCTATGTTCTCATTTTTTAAGCGACGCCAGGAACAAGCTTCTTTTTCGGATTTCGGATTTTTGGGGGTAGATATTCATTCGCACCTGATTCCGGGAATCGACGATGGTGTGCCCGATCTGGAGACTGCATTGACCTGTCTGCGGGCTTTTGAAGAAATGGGGTATAAAAAAGTCATTACAACCCCTCATATTCTACGCGACTATTACCCCAACAGCAGCGATACCATCCGGCGCGGCCTCGACGAACTCCGCGAAGCGATTGCCGGAACCGATCTGAAGATTGAAGTGGAAGCGGCTGCTGAATACCTCATTGATGATCATTTCGTCAACCTGCTCCAGGCCAAAGATTTGCTGTCGTTCGGTGCCAACAACTATTTGCTGGTCGAATTATCGTTTGCAAATGCGCCCCTGAATTTAGACGAAATCGTTTTTCAGATTCAGACGAAAGGTTACCAGCCCATTCTGGCCCATCCCGAGCGATACTCTTACCTGAAAGACCAATCCGAGCGGTTTCGTAAACTGAGGGTGCAGGGCTGCCTGTTCCAACTGAATCTACTTTCGCTGGTTGGGCAGTACGGCGGGCGCGTCCAGCAGCAGGCGAAACAATTGCTCGATGATTCGATGGTCGATTTTGTTGGTTCCGACCTGCACCGACCCCGGGATGCTGAAAAATTAGCCCAATTTCTTCAAACCAAAGAGTTTGCGTCCCTGAGTTCGCATACTTTTCTCAATTCTTCCTTATTGTAACGTCTTCGTTACAGCATTTATCCGGGCAGGCCGAATTACGTTTTATAATTCGGCCTGCCCGGTTTTTATTAATCCTTCCCAAGTTGCGGCATAGTTTTTGTTTCGATGTCTGATAAATAGGAAAAAGACTTTGCTCCTATTTAAGCCTTTTGAGTGAAAGAGTATCAGATTAAAAATTATTTATTGGATTATTAAAAGTTTTTTTACTTATTATGGCTATTTTAATTGAAAAATATAGGGATGTTTCAATTTTCCTTTTCTATATTTAGCTACCAATATCTGAGATAAATAAGGAATTCTCTGTCTGATTTTGTCGCTCAGGCGACTGACCATCCACCCATACTCTGATTCTGAACAACCCTTGTGAAGGGCTTTATTCGTTCAGCTTTTCTGTCGGAAACTCAAATTATATTCATTATTTTTTACTCAACGTTATGAAAATTGCTGTAGTAGGAACCGGTTACGTGGGACTCGTAACCGGGACCTGTTTTGCCGAAACCGGTAACCAGGTAACTTGTGTCGATGTCGATGAGCGGAAAGTTCAGAAACTCATCAACGGCATTATTCCCATTTATGAACCTGGGCTGGATGTGCTCTTTAACCGGAATACCGCCGAAGGCCGCCTGAAATTCACCACCAATCTGGCCGAAGGCATTGAAGGAGCGGAAGTGATTTTTCTGGCATTGCCAACTCCTCCGGGCGAAGACGGTTCTGCCGATCTGAAATACATCCTTAAGGTGGCCGGTGATCTGGGTCAGCTCCTGAAAGATTACGCGGTGATCGTCGACAAAAGTACCGTGCCGGTCGGAACCGCCGAAAAAGTCCGCGATTATATTTCGCTGGCGGCTCAGGTCGATTTCGATGTGGTGTCCAACCCCGAATTCCTCCGCGAAGGCGTCGCCATCGAAGACTTCATGAAACCCGATCGCGTGGTGATCGGCACCCAGTCAGAACGCGCTAAAGCGGTCATGAACAAGCTGTATGCGCCCCTGGTGCGCCAGGGCAACCCCGTCATTTTCATGGACGAACGCTCGGCCGAAATGACCAAATACGCGGCCAATGCCTTTCTGGCGGTGAAAATCTCGTTCATGAACGAAATTGCCAACCTCTGCGAAAAAGCCGGTGCCAACGTCGACGACATTCGTCGGGGCATCGGAACCGACAGTCGGATCGGCAAGCGGTTTTTGTTTGCCGGTATTGGCTACGGCGGCAGCTGTTTTCCTAAAGACGTGCAGGCGCTGGCCAAAACCGCTCAGGAATATGAATATGATTTCCAGATTCTGAAATCGGTCATGTCGGTGAACGCCAAACAGAAAACCAAGCTGCTGCCGGTGATCAACCAGCATTTCAACGGCGATCTGAAAGGAAAAACCATTGCCATCTGGGGTTTGGCGTTCAAGCCCTACACCGACGACATTCGGGAAGCTCCGGCCCTGGAAAACATTCAGGCGCTACTGGCAGCCGGTGCGAAAGTGACGGCTTACGACCCGGAAGCGATGGACAACGTCAAGAATGTGCTGGGCAGCAAAATCACCTACGCGCACACTTCGTACGCGGCTTTGGACGATGCCGATGCGCTGGTGATCATGACCGAGTGGCCGATGTTCCGGACGCCGGAGTTCAGCAAGATGAATCTGTTATTGAAGAACAAGGTGATTTTCGACGGTCGGAACCTGTACGAACTGGAGCAGATGAAGGAGATGGGCTACACCTATTACAGCATTGGCCGCGAAACTGTAACGCAGGAAGTTGAACAACCGGCGTAATAAAATTTTACCGCCTACCGGAAACAACATCCGGTAGGCGGCTTTACTCAACGTTATGAAAAATTTTTAATCAGGTTACATGAAGCGCATTCTGATAACGGGTGGTGCGGGATTTCTGGGCTCACACCTTTGCGATCGATTTATCAAGGAAGGGTATCACGTCATTGCGATGGATAACCTCATTACGGGAGATATACGCAATATCGAGCACCTTCTTCCGCTGTCTAATTTCGAATTTCACCACCACGATGTATCGCAGTTTATCCACATTCCGGGGGAACTCGATTACATTTTACACTTCGCATCGCCCGCCAGCCCGATCGATTATTTGAAAATCCCGATCCAGACCCTCAAAGTCGGTTCATTGGGGATTCATAACTGCCTGGGATTGGCGCGCGTCAAGAATGCACGGGTTTTAATTGCTTCAACCTCAGAGGTATACGGCGATCCGACCGTTCATCCGCAGCCCGAAGAATATTGGGGAAATGTCAATCCCGTTGGTCCTCGGGGCGTGTACGACGAAGCGAAGCGATTTCAGGAAGCAATCACAATGGCGTATCATACCTACCACGGTCTGGAGACGCGCATTGTCCGGATTTTCAATACCTATGGTCCCCGGATGCGCCTGAACGACGGCCGGGTTCTGCCCGCTTTCATTGGCCAGGCCCTGCGCGGAGAAGACCTGACGATCTTCGGTGATGGCAGCCAGACGCGCTCGTTCTGTTACGTGGATGATTTGATTGAAGGCATTTACCGCTTGCTGCTGAGCGACTACGCGTATCCGGTCAACATTGGTAACCCGGGCGAAATCACCATCAAGGAGTTTGCCGAAGAAATCATCAAACTGACGGGTACGGATCAGAAGGTGGTTTACAAACCGTTGCCGAAGGACGATCCGAAGCAGCGCCAGCCCAATATTTCCAAAGCCAAAGTGCTTTTAGACTGGGAACCCCGGGTGTCGCGCGCGGAAGGTTTGCGAATCACGTACGAATACTTCAAAAGCCTGCCCGAAGAGGAGTTATACAAGGCGGCTTATCACCGGGAGTTTTCGGCTAGTTAACTGAAGGATTGTAAACGTCTTCAGCTAAGGAGCGGTTTTTAAATAGAGAAACTATTCGATTGATTATCTGCCGATTGTCGTTTTTGTACGTCCGGTAACTGGTTTGTATGTCGGAGTTTTAACTTGTGTGCATCATTGAAAAAGGATATGAAAATTTCATATGTAACCACCTATGACGCTCAGGATGTACACAATTGGTCGGGCATTGGCTATTACATGGCCAAGTCATTCGAGGAGCAGTTCATTGATGTCCACTACGTTGGAAATCTGACCACGAAATACGAAACCTTTCAGAAAATCAGTCGGCGTCTGTACAGGACCCTGCTTGGTAAAACACACCTGGCGGATCGGAACAATGGAATTGCCAGGCATTATGCCGACCAGATAAAGCAGCGGTTGAAAGATGTAAAAACGGACGTTATTTTTAGTCCGGGCAGTGTGCCGGTTTCGATGGTGGAAGACAAGCGGCCAATCGTCTTTTGGACCGATGCGACTTTCAACGGCATGGTTGATTTTTACCCCGGTTTTTCGCATCTGACGGCCGACTCGATGAAGTACGGCCATTCGCTGGAGCAAGCCGCCCTGACCAAATGCAGTCTGGCGATTTATTCGTCCGACTGGGCTGCCCAAACCGCCCTGCAGTATTACGACATAGATCCCGGGAAAGTAAAAGTGGTTCCGTTCGGAGCTAATTTAGACGGCGATCGGTCGCTGGAGTTAGTAAAAGCCAACCTGAGCCGCAAATCCGGTTCGGTATGCAAACTGCTTTTTTTAGGGGTCGAATGGGATCGGAAAGGGGGGGATGTAGCTTTTGCCGTCACGCGTCGGCTGAATGAAATGGGCGTTCCTGCCGAGTTGTTAGTGGCAGGTTGCACGCCCAAAATAGATGGGCCAATGCCCGGTTACGTAAAGCCATTGGGCTTTATTAGTAAAAGTACGGTGGCCGGTATCGATACCCTTCAGGTTCTGTTGGCGACCTCTCATTTTTTGATGCTGCCGACTAAAGCTGATTGCGCTCCTATGGTTTTTGCGGAGGCAAATTCAATGGGCCTGCCGGTTATCACCTCGAATGTGGGCGGCATTCCAACCTTGATTAGAGACGATCTTAACGGAAAAATGTTCGGTCTGGACAGCGCGGTTGATCAGTATGCCCGGTTTATTGCCGACGTTCATACAGATGCGAAACGGTATCAGGAATTGTGCTTGAGTTCTTTTAATGAATACGAAACAAGATTGAACTGGAACGTAGCCGCGCAGACGGTGAAGGGGCTACTGTCGGCATTGCAATAAGTCTGTCGGGCGGTTCATCGTTGCAGAGCTTATTTAAAGAAGATTTACTCAACGTTAGTTTAAAGAAATTTTGTCTATGGATTTTATGAATGATCCCCAGCGGTTTTCTTCTGCAAGGCCAGTAAAGATTGAGATTCGAAACCCCCGGATCATTATCGCGATCGATGGTCATTCGGGTTGTGGCAAAAGCACAACAGCCAAAAAGGTAGCTTCCCATTTGGGCTATATCTATGTGGATACAGGTGCCATGTACCGGGCCGTTACGCTGTATTTTCTGCGAAATCACATTTCATTTACGGACTTACCGGCCATTGATGAAGCCCTGGCGACGATTTCAATCTCCTTCCAGTTTAATCCGGAAACGAACGGCAATGAAATTCACCTGAATGGGGTGAATGTGGAAAACGAAATCCGGAAACTGGAAATTGCCAATGCGGTACCGGTCGTAAGTGCCATTCCGGCAGTGCGCAGGATGATGGTAGCCATTCAGCAAAAGCTTGGTCGAAACCGGGGTATTGTGATGGATGGCCGCGATATTGGTACGAAGGTATTTCCGGAAGCGGAACTGAAAATATTCATGACTGCTGACGCGCTGATCCGTGCCGAACGCCGTCAACTGGAACTGCAGCAAAAAGGGGAAGTGGTGGCGTTGGCCGAAATTTTGGAAAACATCCGGAAGCGCGACCACCTGGATACGACGCGCGCCGAGAGCCCGCTTCGCCAGGCCAGTGATGCCGAGTTGCTCGACACCTCATTCATGACCATCGACGAACAGGTCCGCTGGGTAGTCCGGGCGTGTGAGAACCGGATAGAACTGGTGACTGAACCAGCGCTAACGGATTTACAATACGAAGGATAAGGTACGGTTTTCGGCAAAACCGCCTTTGTACATGGTGCGTAAGGCCACCTTTCTTTGGGCGGATTCTTCAAAACCAGTCCCCTAATTCTAAAGCTGATTTACTCAACGTTATAAAAACCAGTTAAGCAATTTTATGATTCACCACTACGAGCCTGCTAATTGAAATCAATAATGAGAAAACAAGACAAAATATACGTAGCCGGGCATCGGGGCATGGTTGGTTCAGCTATAGTCCGAAACCTACGGAATAGCGGTTATCAAAACATAGTAACCCGAACCTCGTCGGAGCTGGATTTGAGAAACCAGACTGCAGTGGCTGATTTTTTTGCGGATGAACAACCAAATTATGTGTTCCTGGCAGCTGCTAAAGTAGGAGGTATATGGGCCAACAACGTTTATCGCGCTGAGTTTCTGTACGATAATCTATTGATTGAAGCCAACATCATCCACAGTGCTTATAAGAATAAAGTAGAAAAATTGCTTTTTCTGGGCTCGTCCTGTATTTATCCAAAAATGGCTCCGCAGCCGTTGAAGGAAGATTATCTACTGAGCGGTTATCTGGAAGCAACCAATGAGCCCTACGCCATCGCTAAAATAGCCGGAATTAAGCTTTGCGAAGCCTACCGAAGCCAGTATGGTTGCAACTTTATTTCGGCGATGCCGACCAATCTATACGGCCCGAACGATAATTATGATTTGCAGGGTTCCCACGTTTTGCCGGCCTTGATTCGCAAGTTTCACGAAGCAAAAAGCAACGGTAGTGCCTTTGTCGAAATTTGGGGCAGCGGTTCTCCCCGTCGTGAATTTCTGCACGCTGATGATCTTGCCGATGCCTGTGTGTTCCTGATGGAAACTTACAATGAAAAATTGTTTGTCAATATCGGAACGGGCGAAGATGTCACGATCCGGGAATTGGCGGAGCTGATAAAAGAAACCGTAGGTTTCGAAGGTGAACTCCGCTGGAATACTGACAAACCGGATGGCACACCTCGTAAATTAATGGACGTTTCGCGGCTACATAATTTGGGATGGCAACATCGGACTGATTTGAAAAAAGGTATATCCATAACATACCAGGACTTTCTGCGCAATCAGGAAGTATATGTCTAAGTAAAACCAAAAGGAAATAATACTCAATTGTTATGAAAAAAGCATTAATTACCGGTATTACGGGTCAGGATGGCGCTTATCTAGCCGAATTGTTGTTGGAAAAAGGCTACGAAGTCCACGGCATCAAGCGCCGGAGTTCGCTATTTAACACGCAACGGATTGACCATTTATACGAAGATCCGCACGAAAAAAATGTGCGTTTCAAGCTCCACTTCGGCGATCTTTCCGATTCGACCAATATCATCCGGATTATTCAGGAAGTACAGCCCGACGAGATATATAACCTCGGAGCGATGTCGCACGTACGCGTCAGTTTTGATGAACCTGAATATACCGCTCAGGTCGACGGCATTGGAACGCTCCGGATTCTGGAAGCCGTCCGGTTGCTGGGCCTGACCGAAAAAACCCGTATTTACCAGGCTTCGACTTCCGAGCTGTACGGTGGCGTGCAAGGCCACGCGCAGTCAGAATTGACGCCGTTCTATCCCCGTTCACCCTACGCCGTCGCCAAATTGTATGGCTACTGGATTACGGTCAACTACCGGGAAGCCTACAACATGTATGCTTGCAACGGTATTCTGTTCAACCACGAATCGCCACTACGGGGTGAAACATTCGTAACCCGGAAAATTACCCGCGCGGTAGCCCGGATCGGGTTGGGATTGCAGGATAAAGTATTTCTGGGCAACATTGACTCACTCCGTGACTGGGGACACGCCAAAGATTATGTAGAAGCCATGTGGTTGATTCTGCAACAGGAAAAACCGGAAGATTTTGTGATTGCCACCGGGGTTACGACCACAATCCGCGATTTTGTGAAAATGGCATTTGCGGAAATTGGTGTGGAACTGGCATTCCAGGGTGAAGGCGTAGAGGAAAAAGCCTTTGTCGTCAGTGCTTCAAATCCGGATTTCCCAATCGAAATTGGCAAAGAAGTGCTGGCCATCGACGAACGGTATTTCCGTCCGACAGAGGTGGATTTGTTGCTGGGTGATCCGACCAAAGCCATGACGAAGCTGAACTGGAAGCCTAAATACGATCTGGCGGGGTTGGTGAAAGATATGATGAGCGCCGATATCGACCTGTTCCGGCGCGATCAATTGCTGGCCGAGGAAGGACATCTGGTGCTGAATTATTTTGAGTAAAACGGTTTTCTACAGTCCTAAAATCAGTGAAGCCACCTGATTGGTGAAAGTGCTTTTGCCACTTTCACCAACCAGGTGGCTATATACTTAGGATATACCTACATCAATACGACGGCCTACTCCAGACCTGTAAAGATCTAATGATTTTGGCAGGTCTTGATCCAAATCTTCTAATTGATCCTATCCCCATGCGATTATTCTTCAATAGTGTTTGTCTGTGCCTGCTTAGCTGGACGGTTTATGCACAACAACCCCTCTCGACTGTTCAATTCTCAACGGAGATAAGCGGAATGGCTTCTTCGGCCCGCCGGACACCATTCTGGCTGCGGGCTAACCAATTCGGTACGGTTCCGCTGATCGCTCCGGCCGGTATGATACGCCTGGGCAGTTCGGGGATATTCAGACGTGATAGTCTTGGAAAAGGCTGGTTTTTAGGATATGGCGCCGAGGCAGTTGCCATTGCCGGACCGAACAATCGGGTGATACTACCGGAAGCCTACGCCAGAATTGGCTACCGATCCATTGAACTGGTAGTTGGCCGGAGGAAGGAAGTGTTGGGGCTGGTAGATACAACCCTATCATCCGGATCTTATTCATGGTCGGGCAATGCATTGCCAATTACCAAGATTCAATTGGGAACGAATGGATTTGTTCCTTTAAAGTTTACCAAAGGACTCATTTCGATAAACGCCTTTTTTGCGCATGGCTGGTTCCCGAATACGGATTCAATCCAGAATTCTTATTTGCACCAAAAGGCTCTATATGGCCGCATTGGAAAACCGCATTGGAAGGTCAAATTTTATGGGGGAATTCTTCACAATGCGCAATGGGGCGGAAAATCAGATTACCTGGCACCCATCCAGGCGGTAAATGGGAAGATGCCTTCTTCTTTTAAAAGCTATTTATCCGTTGTGACCTCTCAGCAACCTGCCAATACCAGTGATTACGCCTTTCCGGATGCCGTCAATCGGATTGGAAACCATTTAGGGAACATGGATATAGGAGCTGAGATTACGATTAAAAACTACACTGTGCTGGGCTATTATCAGCATCCATTCGAAGATAAATCAGGCATTGCCTTAGTCAATTTACCCGACGGTTTATACGGTATTCGTTTGCAAAACAAAGCAAACACAGAGGACCGGTTTTTAAAACTCAAAACGATTACTGTTGAATACTTAACGACCAGGGATCAAAGTGGCGCAACGGTTAAAATAAACAGCCCTAAATATGAGGGAATGGATGATTACTTTAATAATATCCAATACATTGACGGGTGGGCAGTGAACGAACGAATCATTGGAACCCCGTTTATTACGAGATACAAGGATACCAAACCGGAATGGGACACCCATCTAACCCCATCTAAAAAGAATCAGGGAAGCATGATTAACAACAGCCTTGTTTCTTTATACCACTTTGCTTTCCTGGGAGCGTTGCGTTCGGGGGCTACAATTGAAGCTCGGCTTTCCATCAGCAAAAATTACGGAACGCACTGGAAGCGGTTTCCGGAGGATGTGACACAAACTTCCAGCTTGGTTCGGTTTAATCTGCCAGTCAATTGGCTGGGTGGAAGCATTATCGGTCTTAATTTAGCAATGGACCAGGGTTCACTTTATGATAATGCTGTTGGTGGAATGATCAGCTTTAAGAAGGTTTGGCGTTAAGGAGAAAACAGTCCCAGTATACTAAATTTGTTGTTATTAACTTGCACTAACATCGGCAATAATCTTCTTTTGTTCGAATCTGTCTCTGGCTATTTTAATGATTGGTTTTTCAATAAATTTATGTACCAGGATTCCACCAATACAGCTTAAAATACAGGTAATCACCAATACGGCGAACGGATTCGCTGCGGGCTGAAACTTAGACCATACTCCTAAAACCGCTGAAATAATTCCAGGATGGACTAAATAGATAGAATACGAGGCATCCCCTAACTCTAATCCAAATTTATCGACCCTATTTAATGGACGACTAGAAAATAAGAAGATTGAGATTATTACAATTAATGTTGAAAATAAGCCAGTAATTATAATAAAGTTATTCCCCATAATTCTTTGATAAGAAAAGAAAAATAAAGGTATGGTTAAAATTGCGCAAAGGATAAAACCATTCCAGTTCTTTATTGTATAATTCAAAAAGCCATAATTATACAATACTCCGATTAAAAACCCCATGCCAAATAAAAGGTTTGCTTTGTGAAATAAGAAGTCACAAAGCTGGTGAAAAGTTGATGCGGGAACTAAATCAGAAATGCCGCACCAAAACCAAAATACAGGCGATAAGAACCATAGGGTTAATATCTCCCACCTTGGTTTTACAGAAAGAATAAATACACAGAATAGCAAATAAAAAAGAACCTCGTGGCGCAAAGTCCAGATTTGACTTGGCATTATATCACCAATTGGAACCAAAACCGCTGCCCGTAGATATGGAAGGGGAGTAAAGGTACCTCTTCCCAAGAATCTAAGGGAGGCATATCCAATAATACAAACCCACATGAATGGAATAATACGTATAAAACGACGGGTTAAAAAATCCATCGGGCTGATTTTGGGATTAATCCGGTTGTTCAGTGAAACATGAGAGATGATGAAACCACTTATTACAAAAAACAAATGAACTCCCGAAGATCCAGAAAGTAACCAGGTTGGCAGGAAATTAGTACTGAAATACTTTGGGAAATTAGCCATTTCAGCGACATGGCAAAGAACGACCATTAAAGCCGCAAGGCCCCTCAAATACTGAATTCCAATAATTCCTTTCGAGTGGATTTCTTTTTGAGGAAGTGTATGAATTTGATTCATAACTCTTGATAATTAAAGTAAGGTATACGACTATTATGGGTTCACCATTGGCAACTAACCGCAGTACATCGGCTTTAAACTCGGCGATATACTTTCATTTTGGTTGTTGGGATTTGTTTATGGTACACGGAGTTAAATAAGTTTTGTATCCGAGTATTCAGGACTATATCAGTATGTGGTTTAGCCGAGAGTAGTGACCTCATGGTCTTTCACCATTGCAAAAGAATTAAACTCTAAATTTTTAACTTGTACCTCATCACTCCATTCAGGATTAGATACTTTTTTGTATATTTCTGATAAAATTTTAGAGTTTTTAGACGAATTGTGGAAAGTGTAAGAATAGGACGCACCATTCTCTCCAATACGCTTAGCTAAAATAGGGTTTTCTAAAAGATCCAGAATAGCCTTGACATACTGTTCTTTTGTCAAGCATGCATACCCATTCTCTCCGTTTCTAACTACATCAAGGCATCCGTCGCAAGCACTGACGACGCAGGGTACTCCCGCACGCATCGACTCAAGTAGAGAATAAGGAAGGCCCTCAAATACAGATGTTAGGACGAAAACATCAAGTGAATTTATAAATTCAGAAGAAGCTTTAGGATCACACCAGTCAAGTATATGAAATTGGTCTGCAATACCATATCTGTTTATAAGATCAATTACTTCAGTTTTTAAGTGATCATGGAAACCTGCTCCGAGTAAATAAAAATGTGATTCAGGATGAGTTTGTATTACATGATATGCTACTGTTACATATAGAAGAGGATTCTTCTGGGGGGTTAATCGAGCAATGGTTCCAATTTTAGGATGTTCATTTTTAGGATAGTTGGTTCTTTGTAAACTCGAGTAATTTAAAGGAAAAGTCACTGAATTTAGCAGGACGTCAATTGAATTTTGTTTGTGACCAACTTCATAGATGAGTCGATTGGCTTCTGAATAAGAAACAGTTAGAATACGATCGGTAAAAAATTTAGCGAATGATTCTAAGGTAAAATAGATTAACCTCTTCATGCCCGTAAATGACAAGTAAGATACACCGTTTGGAGTAAACAGGGAAGGATATCCTGCCAGCTTAGAGGAAATCCGTCCAAGAAAACCTGCTTTAGAGCTATGAATATGAACACAAGATGGACGCTCGCGCTTTATCAGTCTATATAGGCGAATGAGTGAAATAGAATCGCTGAATGGATTGAAATTTCTTGATATATCAATTTCAATATGCGCTACATTGTGTTGAGCACAAACTTCCGATAATGTTTTACTGGGAGGAGAAATAATCTTAAGGTCAAACTGCTCTTTGTCGATGTGAGTAATTATTTCCCTAATATAAGTTTCAACCCCTCCTAAAGATTGAGTTATGTGAAGTATCTTGATTTTCTTCATAAAAGTAAAATTTAGTATTGACGAATCGTAGAAAAAGATGACGGGTCAGTTTCAAATGATTCAACTCTTGAAAGTATTGGATTAAGTTTATAATCAAATAGCTCTAAGAATTTACTAGAAAAAGACTCTAATGAGAATTTTTCTTTATCTGGAAATCCTAAAAACTTAGGTTTCTGGATCGTTATATACTTTAAAGCTTCATACAGGGATTCAGATTTATTAGGGTCATAAGTTATACCGTTTACTTCTTCAGAGATCGTTTCAGTAACGCCTGTTACTCTTGATGCAACGCTAAATAAACCGCTAACTGAACTTTCAATCAAAACAACAGGTGAACCTTCAGTTGACTCAATCGTACCGTCATACCCTGAAAATGTAGACTTTTCTTTATCAATAGTGGGAAATATAAAATAATCAACATTCTTCATCCATTCCAAAACGTTACTTCTCCAATCCATCCAATAAATATATTGGCTTAAACCATGCTTATCTGCAAACTCAACTAGCTCATTTTTGAAATTGATTTCAGCGTTATTTGAAGGCTTTCCTAATATAATAATAATTGGTAGATTAGTTTCTTCAAGCGTATTCTTTAAATGATTAAATGCAAAAATCAAATGATGTAACCCTTTTTGTGGTTTAATTAGCCCAGCATATAAAAATTTTGTCCTGTTCTTGTGATTTTCTGGCAAGAGAATTTGTAGCTCTTCTTTTACAACATTACCATCAACCTTATCATATTGAGAAAAATCAATTCCGTAGTTAATTACTAATTTTTTACTTGAACTTGGTAAGCTATTCTGAACATCAATACTTGGAGAGACGACGTGGTCAATAAAGAAGAAAAACAAAAGTTTAGAGAGGATTGGGTTCATTCTATTCTTGCTTTGCAAGTACATTATCTTTTTACCTCGAAAAAATAATAATGGAATTTTTAACATTACCGCCCCTCTAGGATCACAGAAATAAAAATAGTCAAACTTTCCTTTAGCGAAGATATTTATACAGGATTTATAAAAGGGAAATAAGCCAGTAAAAAGGGTCTCAATAATAACTGATAATTTAAACCATTGACCAAAATTGCCATATGAAAGCAACCGGTTATTAGTCTTTAATATTATAATTTCATCAACGTAAGGTGAAAAATTTTTCGATATTTCATTCTTTGAATCATCTGCTAATAGTAAAGTAATGTGATAATTTTTCTGTTTTAAAACTTTACAAAGATTCAATGAAACTCTTTGAGCTCCCGAAAAAAAAGGATACGCTTCAAAAAATAAAACTTTCTTTTTATTCATTACCATAGGATGTTATACTTATTAAACTTCTTTTCTTAGGTATAAAGTTAGGCCGAATTTTTTACCAATGTTTCTGCCAAAAAACTTTAATAGTTGTATGTAAAAATCAAAAAAAACTTGGATCTTATTTGTAGATTTTGAACTTAAAACAGCTTTTTTTAGCTCATAAAAAGTTTCAATTTTGGAACTCATTCCTCCCTCAGTAACATGAGCTGTTACCTTATTTAAAAATAGAGCATTTAACTTTTCTCTTGGCCTTAACAATAATTCATAATCTCCTACAATTCTATATGAAATATCGTAATTACCGTAGCTTTTGAATAATTTCATAGATTGAAGTGAGCCAGGGTGAGCAATTAAATTAATCCTTTTAAAAGACTTCCATTTCCAAGGCCATCCATAGGTTCTAGTTATTTTCCCATCTGGAGACAACAAGTGAACTTTTGATGAAATATACAATGTAGAATCAGTACTTTTTTGGTTAATGAATTCTACATATGACTCTAAAGTATCTGGAAATAAAAAGTCATCAGCGCCAATAAACATGACCCAATCGCCAGTAGCTTTTGCTATACCTTTGTTCCAGGCATCGTAAATCCCTTTATCTTTTTCAGAAATGCTATACGTAATGTAATTCTTATATTTTGTAATTAATTCTTTAGTTCCATCTTTTGAATCGCCATCTATGATAATATATTCGTAATTTTTATATGTTTGAGAAATTACACTCAAGATTGACTTTTCTAAAGTAGCTGATGAATTAAATGTCGCTGTGATTATTGAAATAGTCGGATGTTTCATGGATTTTACTGTTTTAATTAATTGCTATACAGATAGACTCTTCTTTAGCTTATATCTAACTAGTAAAATAATAGCAAGAATAAAACCAAGACCATATGCTTTTGTAAGATAAAACATGCTGTGAAATGGAGAGAATAAGAAAAAAGCGAATGCCATAAAATATACTAACTGAGCCGATTTAGACCTATCTAGATATCTTTTAGATACAAACATTAACTTAGACATAAAAAATATAAATAAGAACGATCCTACAAGCCCAAAGTCGATGGATAGATCTCTTATTGATGTAGCCCAAACATTATATCTTATATCATAATCGTAGTAAAGGTGGTCAATATCATCATGTACTTTCATCCAGTTTATCACCCCGAACCTATCTAAAAAATTAAAATTATAAAATCCGTAAGTTAAATATGATATTTTGTCAGACGTGTCAGTAAAAATACTTAAATAGTAAACACATCCTCCAGTATAATCATAAAAGGTGTTTATAAAGAATATTAATATTATTCCGAATTGCGATCCCCCTAAATAATTTAAAGCCTCATTATTTATATGTGGCAACTTTGACATAAAGTTTACTTGCGTATCTCCTTCTACACCCGTCCTCATTATTGTGAACATAGCACCTAGTATAGAAATTACTAACATTGCAAGTGTAAATTTTCCAAAATATTTTAAATAAGATTTTTTTATTAATTCGAAATTTTTGTGAAAGTATATTGCTAAATATAAGCATGAAAATATGATAAAGTTTATTCTTCCGCCATTAATTGGTATAAACGCTAAACATGATAATATAGTTAAAATGTTTACGAATATTTTATATTTCAAATTATTGAAGTTACAAATAATAAAAGAAAATATTAGTAGTGGAAATAAAAGATTATAAATTGAATCTTTAAAATCTCCACTTGCTTGTTCCATATGTTCTTCTCTAATTTCTGCTAATTCTTTTCCTAAGTTATCAATACTTGAAAAAAAGTATATACAAACTGGTATAAAGCCAATAATGGCAAATATGAGTAGATTGAAGTCTTTTTTTATTTGTACCGGATTGTCGTAGCTTTTTTTTGTCGTTATGTATCCTAAATATAAAAAGAATAAAAATATGACCGGTAAAAATAAAGTTAATACGTTTATTGGCTCATTAAACAACCAAGTGAAGCTGAAATATATAACAAAGATAAAAGCCCATGCAGCCAATGGGAAAAACAACTCTCGTATTTTTATAAAATTTTTCATTTTTTGTATTTATTATTTATTGACAAATTTAGTCAATTCAATCCGTTCAAATATTTCTAATGCCCCTCCATCAGTGGCATTGTAAATAATGCGATTGTCCGCACCATAAGCTAGCTTTGCTAGATTGTAGCTATACTCGCTGGTATAAATCTCCGGAAGCTGCCATTTCATTCCATTAGAGAAATAGCGTTTATCAAAATGAGAATCGTCATCGCCATTACTCACTGCTAGCCGCCCTGGTGCCCCTTTGGCATTAAAATAATGATCGCAACCCACGAGTGCTACTTCGCTAAAACCCATGTGGTAAGCAAGTTGCATCGCTACAAATGTGACAGTGCCTCCTTCCCATAAACTAATGCTGATATCCTTTGAGAATTTTTGTTGATTGCTTGTGTGTAAAAATGATACGTTCTCTCTACTTTTTACAAATTCTTTTCCTTCGGAACGTAAAAATAGAGGTATGTCTGTTGAATTATAAAAATCTTTATTCTGCTCAATAACTAGCAAGTTAACGGCAGCTATAAATGATGGCCTGAAGTCTGACCGATCAAATAATAGGTTTATTTTATTCAGCCCAAACGTAAATGTATTCTTTAGCAGTGAAAAGTCTACTTTGTTCAAAGAAGGTCCATTACAAAGGATAACAGCCTTTTCTCCTTTGTATTTATCTTTCCACTTTGTTAGTTTATTTCTTGATGACCATGAACGGGGATCGATGTCCCATATTAATCGGTCATAGCACAATTTTAATGCCTGCCTGTATGGATTAAGGGTAGGGTTTATTTTTATTGTTGGATCGCTGTCAATAAATTCATTTTTCATCTTTTTGTGGGTTAGATGGATTTTATTTTTCGTATTTAATTACAAGTAAACTTCCTGATACATCAATCCGAGTTTGAGATTGGCTACTAATTGAAATTTTTGACTTGCTTTTTGGATAAATTATTTTAAAATCTTGGTTGTCGATTAGTATTGAATTCGTTGATGTGCTGTCTTTGAATTCATACCTTACAATTTTTGCTATCTTGGGATTTTTTAAACTGATTCTAGCATTTGAGCCTCCTTTTTTGGTTTCGTCAATTAAGGTATGGCTATTTTCTTTGTTTATAGTTTCAACTAGCGCACTATCTCTAATTGAGCTATATATAGGTGAATATATTTCTGGATCGCCATAATACCTGGCTGGCTTAACTCTTGATTTTAAGTCCACGTAAACATCCCAGGGTATTATTAGGGCACTTCCTAATTGATACATATCAAGCACGGCTTCAATGTTATCTTCGTCACTATCTGATGAAAAGGTGTAAAACTGCTTCTTTTTTAAGAATCTTGCTGTTTCAATTCCGTCGACTATGAATTTTTGTTTCAAACCATCTGCTGGTATTTCCGCAATTCCAATGTCAAATTCACTGTAAATTGGGCTCCATTTGCCTTTATAATTGTTCGTTAGGAAAACAATACTATTATTTGAATATAGTCTTGCATCTTTTTTCCATTTTTTTAGAAAATTTACAACTGAGCTTTCCTGATATTCTTTATATTCAGACCAAAATGGGATATTAATTTTATTTTTAAAGCTCTCCTTAGTTATACCGTTCTCTTTTAATACCGTTTTATAATTAAAATCTTTTTGAATTTTACCCGGATATTTATTTAGCATGTATGCTGTGAATCCAGGGATACAAAACTCACACATACATCCGCCCCAGTCTGTTGCCTGCTCATTTAGTCTAGAATCATCGACGAATACACCATATGCACCTAGATCTATTATTTGGTGTGTTTTATTTATAAATAATTTTTGAAATATGGGATTGTTTACGCATCCCCAATATGGATTTTTTTGTTGCCAATTCTGCATCCACGGTGCTTTTAATTTATTCCCTTCAATATCCTTGATACGACCATTAACTGTATATTCTGCTGAATCTGGAATTTGAGGGTTGAGTGCCAGGCTGAATTTGACGTTCCTTTTCTTTAATTCCAATAACTGATTTTTATTTGTACAGTACATCCAGTCTATTCTGTCTGGTTTGTAAATATCTACCATTTTTAATGTACTTAATGTATCATTTTTATCAGTTGGATGAAACCATCTGGATGATAATATAATTTCTGCTTTTTGTAACTCTCTCAAATTAGTTATAGAAGTATTTAGCACGGCAATGATGATTAGCCCAGCTATTGGTATAGTATATCGATATTTTGAAATAATATATTTCACTTGAATTTTATTGTATCAAGATTGAATTCAAGGCAATAGCCAATAAGATCAGCACTGGGACTATTAATTGTTTAAACTCAAAATTTATAAAGGTCAGTTTAAAGGCTGAATAAGATTTTATAATAGAATACCAGCTGTAAAATCCAATGTAAGCAGCCAACATACTTAAAGGGAAAGCCAGCACATCTAATGATTTATAGGTCAGGAAGGCAAGTCCAATATAAATGACCCCGGTTATCCCATTCGCAATGTGCCACACTATATGATTTGTGATGCTATATAGCTGCAGATGCATGGCTCCATAGCGCTCCACGAAGAATGCAATTCCCATAATTGCCCAAAGCTTCTGATCAATAAATTGAATGTTACTTCCAATCATCTGCATCATGGGTTGAGCGAATAATGCGACACCAGTAAAACCTGCGACAAACGTCCAATGCGCTCTTTGCATCCCTTTTTTCGCTACATCAATAATTTGTTGACGGTTATCCTGGGCGTATAGACGAGCCATCAACGGGAGTTTGCTGTAGAAGGGTGCCTGGGCAAAGGTTATGATGATTTGCATGATGCGCATGGCAAACAGATATGCGGAAACCTGTTCCACCTGATTGCTTTGTGCATAGATCAGACTGCTGCTTTGAATTAAGCCGTAGGACATTAACACGCCAACACCGCTACGCCAGGCAGCTGGCCAGATTTCTTTTAAAATAGCATTGTCGAATTTGAAGCGTTGACTAGATACAAATACACCCTCATTGTATTGGTAACACATCCATCGATTCCGCAATACTGATAGGATGTTCCATAGTTGATTGACTGCAACCAAGCCAACCAGTCCAGCTTTGAAATGCAGCATTAGCAAGCTGGTCACTATAGCCGCTAGGGAGAAAACCGTTTCATAGCGTCGGAATTCCGCTACACGATTGATTCCCTGCAAATACGTTGAGTAAGCATTGCCGCGAAACGTTATGGTAGTGGCCAGAATGACAATACTCCACGCAATCCAACCCTCATTGGGATTTGAAAGAAAATGGATTGGCCGGTAAACGGAAAGCGTTCCACCAATTGTCAGCAACAGAAATACCAGCCCGGTTAACCAGGCAAAAAGAATTTGTTGCGTGCCAACTACCTTTAATAAGTACGACCGATTAGGAGCAGGTTCAGTATGATTATCTTTTGACGTTGATCCACCGGTTGTACCATTCGATCCTCCCATTGCATAGGCAATGAACCGGGTAAATGTAACGCCAAGACCCAGATCAATCATCAGGTTGAGGCTAATGACTGTACTGAAAAGATACCACAAGGAAATTTCGGCCGGACTGAATTGCCGGAGAATAAACGGAATCAGCAACACTAAATTCATCGAACGCGTCGCCAGACTCGCCCAGGTCGTAAACGTTGGGGAGTGCCAGAGACGGTTAATCGCTGAGGTTGAATTCCGTTGTATTTCCAGGGGCAACATAATTTTGACTATTGGGACTCTACAAATCTTTCAAAACCGAACTAATTCCCCCATCCAGCGACAGGTTGGCACCGTGGATAAAACCGGACCCTTCGGAGGCCAGAAACAAGGCGAGCTTGGCGACGTCGTTGGGGTAACCGATGCGCTGAACCGGGTGGATTTTCCGAAGCTCGTCGAGGGCACTCTGGTTGCCGTTGAAACCCGCCAGTAGCATGTCGGTTTCGATAGCCGCCGGACTGATGGCGTTGACCCGCACCCGGCCTTCCAGATCGACGGCGAGGGCTTTGGTCAGGCCAATCAGGGCGCTTTTTGACGTTGCGTAGCTGATAAACCGGCGTTTCGTCAGTTGCTGGTGAATGCTCCCGATGTTAACAATGCAGCCATTGACTTCCTCCAGTTGTTCCAGAAAGTGCTGGCTGAGCAGCAACGGACCGGTCAGGTTGACGGACATCGTGTGATTCCAGTCGCTGAGTTTCAGGCCGTCCAGGCTATCGAGCAATTGTACGGCCGCGTTATTGATCAGGACGTGAAGCTCCGGAATCAGGACATTGAACGTGTGTTTCCATTCATTCCGGTATTCTTCATTGGTGCTAAACAGGTGAAGGTCAAACTGGATCAAGCGGTCGGCCTGGTGATGCTCAGATTCCTGAACATCCAGCCCGTAGACGTAGTATCCGGCTTCGCGGAAGGCCAGCGCCAGCGCGCTGCCTATTCCGCCTAAAACCCCTGTAATCAGTACTTTTTTCATATTGGTTAAGCTGTTACACCAACTTCCAGAAATTCGAACATTGACTTGATGGCCTGATGGCTGGCGCGACGAACGCCCTGAATCGTGTTGGAACCGTTGTGGGTTCCGAAAATGCAGCGATCAAAATTGCGCAGTTCCGAGTCCATCGGCAGCGGTTCGATCTCGAATACATCCAGACCAGCCGAATGAATTTTTCCGCTTTTCAGCCCATCGAGCAGGGCAACTTCGTCGATGATGGGGCCGCGTGACACGTTCACGATCCGAACGCCGTCTTTCATCTGCTGAATGCTTTTGGCATTGATCAGGTGTTTGGTTGCGGGCGTCAGGGCGCAGGTGGTTACCACAAAATCGGCGGTTTCCAGCTCTTCCGGAAAGGCCAGAAACCGGTAATTGGCTTCGTCTTCTTCAGTCCGTTTGGCGAACGGGTCATACACATTGATGTGCATATCGAACGCCTTCAAAAACCGGGCAGTGGCTTTGCCGATATCTCCGAAGCCCACCAGGGCTACCGTATGGCCCGCCAGCGACATACCCGCCGGTTTTACCCAATTACCCGCGCGGACTTCCCGGTCGATGTAATAGGTTTGGCGAGCGAGTCCCAGTACATACGAAACCGCGATGGTGGCCACCTCTGCGCCGAACATCATCGGGGTATTGATAATGGGAATCCCTAATTCTTTGCAGGCTTTGAAATCAACGTTATCGACGCCGATTCCCCATTTAACGGCGGCTTTCAGTTTACCGGCTTTACCGGCCCGGAAAATACGCTCCGTTGCCTGATCGTCACCAATAATCCAGCCGTCAACCGTCGGAACGAGTTCGAGCAGTTCTTCTTCGGAAAGAATCTGAACAACTTTCGGTGCCACAACTTCGATCCCGACTTCTTCAAAAATGGGTAAAAACTCAGCTAACTGGCCCAGCATGGGTGGGCAGGTGATCAGGACTTTCATAGGGCTAGTTCGGGATAGAGTTCGGTAAAGAGGAATTCGGCAACTTTAAAGTTCAGTTCGACATCAATGTCCTGGGCCTCAATGTCCGGAATCTCGTACAGGAACGGACGGTCGCCGATGCGGTTATGTTTCTGGAGCAGGGTCTCTTTTTTAAAGAGGTACATGCAGGAGTTTTCCATGTAAATGGGCGGCAGATCCTGAGTCCGGAGCAAGATGGCCGGGTTGTGGTTAACGGCCCGGGCCAGCGGATCCCACAACCGGGTCTGCAAGCGCGTTACGCCAAAAAGCGTATCGTAAATCGGGTAATTTTTCAGGAATTGCTGAATGCCGCGTTCAACGGTTTCGGCCGACAGTAGCGGATTGGTGCTGTGGGTCTGCAAATAAAAGTCGGCGGGAATCTGGTCGCAGGTGTTCAGCAACACGTTATTCATCGGAATAGCGCCATCGCACAGGTGCTTGGGGCGTTCCAGAACCGTCACGGTCGGATACAGTTCCTGCGCCTGCTCAATGATTGTCGGGCTGTCGGTATCAATAACGACCTTGGTAATAGATGGGCATTCCAGTAAGGTATCGATAATCCGGTGGAACAGCGGTTTACCGGCAAAATCCCGGTAGTTTTTACCCGGAACGCGCTCACTCGAATGGCGCATGGGAACGATGGCAGCAACAGAATAGCTCATATGGATAACGTTAAGTTTTTGTAATACAGCGGCACTGAAAAGCTCAATCAGGGGTTGGATCATTCATACGCAATTTGTTTCATGACAACCTGCTCCTGATTCAACGGCTTCTCGCGCCGGAACACTTCGTTGGGGTAATAAAACCGTTCGCGAAGGGTGCGGTCGAGCGTCCCGAAGAAACGGTAGCCCTGATACGTTCCCCAAAATTGGAGAATCCGAAAAACCGGTATCTCGGTACAATGCTGCCAGAACACCCGTTCCTGAAGCGCCGTAACGTAGTCACTGATCAGATTGGAAACGGACAGGTAAGCGAAATCCCACAGGCCAAACCGGGCCATCGGTTTGAGTCGCTTAAAGGCAATGGCTTCGCGGTAATACCGATTGAAAATCTTACGGGGCGTTTCTTCGTGCACGTGGACAATGGTCGCATCCGCATCGTAAGCGATTTTGTAACCGCGTTGTAAAATCTCACTCGCCCAGTGCAGATCTTCCAAACCCGTCAGGGTTTCGTCGTAAGGCAATTCCTGCCACAAAGAGCGCCGAATGGCGGTATTGGCATTGTTGCAAAACGGAATCTGCTGGTTGTAATTGGAAACCGCCGGAAACCACTTGGCAAACAGTTGCTGCTCCGAGTATTTACTGGATTGATTCCCGATCTGCCGACCGTAGGTTAGCGCTGTCTTGGCATCCTCAAACGGTTTCAACATCTGGTCGATCCAGTTAGTATAAACCGGGTACACATGCGCACTCGCGAAAAGCAGAATCTCGCCGGACGCCTGTTCGCAACCAATGTTCAGTGCTCGTCCGAATGAGAACTCTTCCGGACGAATCCGAACGATTTTTGCACCGTAACTTTCGGCAATCCGAACCGTATTATCCTTGGAGCCCGAATCGACTAGAATCACTTCCAGGTCGGTCTGGGTTTCCTGCTGCTTAATACCGTTCAGTAATTTCCCAATATGGGCTTCTTCGTTGAACGCTCGTATGATAATGCTACAAGTCATAGGGTTCTGTTTCTTAGGAAATTCGGCTCCTGATTACCAGGCGTTTTTGTCACCCTTGATCATTTTCTCCACAGTCCACCAGCAGATTTTTAAATCCAGCGAAAGTGAGGCATACTTGGTGTACCAGATGTCGTAACGAACCCGGTGGCGCATCTGATTCAGTTCTGCCGTTTCGCCCCGTAGTCCTTTCGACTGCGCCAGACCCGTAATTCCCGGTTTGGTCTTGAAGCGTTGGCGGTATTCCGGAATGAGCGGTAAATACTGGACATCCAACGGAATGGGGTGCGGTCTGGGTCCTACGATACTCATGTGTCCGGCAATGACATTCAACACCTGGGGCAATTCATCGAGATTCGTTTTCCGGAGAACCTGGCCAACCCGGGTTACCCTGATGTCGTTGTGAGTAGCCTGTTTAAACGAAGCATTCTTCTGGTACTTCATGGTCCGGAACTTCAGGCAGGGAAAGGGCCGGCCATTCCGTCCCGATCGCAACTGGACGAAGAGGATAGGACCTTTGGATTCCAGTCTAATCAACAGCCCGATTAATGGAATGAACCACGACAAAATGAAGATGGTAACCAGAAGAGAGACAATGATATCGAAGACCCGTTTTGCTATCGGCTGTTGTTTTCCCGTAGCCGTATCGCTGACGACATAATACGAGGATTCGGGTTTTAACAAGTCAATCATAACGTTTCCAGTTGAGTAAGATACTTTTGGGCAATGAGCTACCAACCGGAGGTTAAATTCCGGCTGGCAGACCATTAAAAATGAGTAGTCTGGAGAACTGAAACCGTTTTAGCTGCCTGGCAGTAAACGTTTCAGGAAGGATTTCTTCTTGTCAGAATCCTGTTCGTAGTATCCACCGGAGCCATACCCGTAGCCATACCCGTATCCGTATCCGTAGCCATACCCGTATCCAGTTCCTTCATGGATCGAGTTCAGAATCAGGCTTAGTTTCCGGAAGCGCTGCTCTTTATACATAACCTCCACCATTTTCAGGTGCTGTTTTGGGGTTACGTCATGCCGCACTACGTACATAGTTGCGTCGGTTTTATCGGCCAGAATCTGGGCGTCAGTAACCAGACCAATCGGAGGGGAGTCCACGATAATGTACTGGAACCGCTCTCTCAACTGCTGGAACAGATCGTCTACTCTGTCGCTAACCAAAAGCTCAGCCGGGTTGGGCGGAATTGGTCCACTCGTCAGAATGAAGTAATTCGCCATACCGGGAACGGGTTGCAGAATGTCATCGAGCGTAACCTGGCCAACCAGGAAGTTACTGAGACCAACGGTATTCGGCATGTCGAGCATGGAATGGAGCTTCGGACGGCGTAAGTCCATTTCCAGAATGACGGTCGGGCGATCAATGAGCGCGAGGCTGGCCCCGAGGTTCAGCGAGATGAACGATTTTCCTTCCCCACTGATGCTGGAAGTAAACAGAATAGCCAGGCTCTCGTTGTTCGATCGCAGGAATTGCAGGTTGGTCCGCAAGGCCCGGACTTGCTCGGCCACGATGGATCGGCTGTTGCTGGTAACCACCAGCGGGAATTTATGCTTGGCATAAGAGATTTCCCCGACGATTGGTGTACTGGTCAGTTCTTCAATATCCGTCCGTTTCCCGATCCGGTTATTCAGCATATCGCGGGTCGCAAAAGCACCCACCGGAATCAGCAGGCCAACAACGCCGAACAGCAGAAAAACAAGGGCTTTTTTCGGTTTGATCGGTTTGCTGGTGCTTCTGGCGCGGTCGATGGTCCGGCTGTCTGCAATGGCCGAAGCGTACGACAGGGCGGTTTCTTCGCGTTTAGCCAGCAAATACGTGTAAAGGTTGTTTTTGATCGCCTGTTGACGGGTGATGTCCAGCAAAGCGCGTTCTTTACGAGGAACCGAGCGAATCATCGATTCGAACTTGCTGTTGTGCGCCATCAGCTTCTGACGGGTACCCGTCAAAATGTTCTTCATCGTTTGGATGTTATCCCGGATGTTGGCTCTTGTCGAGCGAATCTGATCATCAACGGAACGCAGCAGCGGGTTATTTTCCGAGGTCGTCTTCACCAGATTCTCCCGTTGCAGTTCCAGTTCCGAAACTTTGGCAATCAGGCCCAGCAGCGTCGGATCGCTTAAGCCCAGCGTCGAAGGAGCTGCTCCGCTTTCCCCTTCTTTCCGATTGACAAATTGCGACACATCTTCCAGCGCACCCAACTGGATGTTGACCTGGCTCAGTTGCGCGTCGTTCTGTTGAACATTTTGCAGAAAAATCTGCGATTCCGTGCTGATGTCCGTAATCCCCTGTGCCGACTTATAGCTCTCTACGTCTTTTTCCACCGTAGCCAGTTCACCGGAAATCAGTTGCAACCGGTCTTCAATGAATGTCAGGGTGTTGGAGGCTACCTGGTTTTTATCCTTTAAAGCCGCATCGTTATATTCTTCAACAATTTTATCGAGAATATTGCGTCCCTTTTCGGGAACAGCGGTCTCCATACTCAGGACCAGTACCGTCGATTGCTTGCTGGTCGCTTCCACTTTCAAATTTTCAACATAGTTCTGAATGACCTCCTGTTGAGGAGCCACGCGAACAATGACAGGAACCGTATCCAGTTTGGCGGTTTTCTTTGGGAAAATCCGAATCCGGCCGAACTCGGTGTTCAGGCTTTGGTTAACGGGATACGTCTTTTCACCAATCTTAACGGTTGTCGGAGTGATAAAACCGATGGTAAGCGGTTCTTCGTAGAGCAACGCTTTGGGGCGCTCGATAACTAACCGAAAAGGAGAATCCTTGTAGATTTCACGCTCTCCGACCGGCGTATCGTGGAGGTAAGTAACGTTCAATGCCAGGGCATCGTTTACTTTCTCCATGATCGTGTAGGACTTGAGAATTTCGATTTCGTTCTCGACAACCTTTGAATCCGTGAAGAGATCCATCTCTTTCATGATGTTGTCGGCCGAAATTCCTTTTTTCTCGTCCTTAATCAAAATACTGCTCTGCACTTTGTAGATAGGAACCTGGTACAGCAGATAGGCGTATCCCGCGGCCAGCAAAACAACGAGCGAAAGCAGAAACCATTTCCAGTTTTTCAAATACCGGAAGAGGATCAGCCGGAGGTCTGGCTCTTTTTCCTCCTGCTGGTGGTAAACGTACGGAGTAGTAATCATAACGTTGTTGAGTAAAAAGGTACTATTGGTTAGCAATCCGGTCTGGATTGCCGGGGTAATGCTTTTTATCGACGGATAATGACTGCTATAAGAGACAGTGCACCAATAATCGATGGTAAAATGGTATAAAAGCGATCGGCGTAGGCCAAACGGGATTTGCCCGGTTCTACATATACGACGTCGTTCGGATGCAAATAATAGAATGGGGATTTGAACAGATCCCGCTGGTTCATGTTGATCCGGCCAAACTCCCGCTTGCCGTTGGTTTCCCGAATGACCAACACATTGTCCCGGCGCCCGTAGATCGTGATGTCACCCGCCAGACTGAGCGCTTCGTTGATATTCATTTGTTCGTTTGGAACGCTAAACATCGACGGACGGGCTACTTCACCCAGAACGGATACTTTAAAATTCAAAAACCGGACGGACACGGTTGGTTCTTTCAGGTAATTTTTCAGTTTCTCCTGAAACAACTCCTGGGTACGGGCCGAGGTAAGGCCAGCCACTTTTACTTTACCCAACATTGGAAATTGAATATTCCCATCAGCATCGACCAGGTAGCCAACAACCGCTGTGACAGGAACCTGCCCATTCATTGCCTGAAAATTAGCGATCCGCTCAACACCGGCATACGGATTAAAAAAACTGCTGGCTTCCGGATTCAGACTATTGACATTGATGCCCAACATGTCATTGGTCTGAATAGTGGGGGTATACCGATTGACAATTTCTTCCGAGACCCCGGTACTGTCCGGAGACGTAGTTTGAAAGTAAGTAATCTGTTTTTGGGAGATGCAGGACGAGAAGCCAATTACCATCAAACCGAGTACTAACCAATTCCAATTCTTCATGTGCTAAATTTTTCGATCAATAAACTAAGTACTTACTGTATTTAACGGTTTGTCCGACAGGAAAGAACCTGAATTAAGTCTCCACTACTCCCAAATACCCCGATGCGTCATGGCCTCTTTAATGGATTCGCTGAAACGGCAGAAATAATTTCGCATATTTTTTGCCCTCAAAACGAGAAAATAGCTACCGTATCCTAAATTTTTGCCTATTGATTTTAGGAAATGCAAAAATATTTTCTCATTTTTCGACATCGATTTAGTTATCAGACTTTTTAATGGTTTTTCGCTATTCCATTAATTATCCGATTTCTCTCCGATGTCATCCTAAGTATGAATTTTTTTTTGCAATTACTTAGTTAAATCAACCTGTTTTAAACTCTATCTCTTGTTCCTATTGCCATGCGTAAGTATGAATTGACCGACTCACAGTGGGAGAAATTAAAGGACATGATGCCCTCCAACAATCGTCCTGGCCGCCCTTGGCGTTCTCATCGGCAATCTATTAATGGTATTCTCTGGATTTTGAATTCCGGTGCCCCCTGGCGTGACCTGCCAGAGCGCTACGGTTCCTGGAAAACCATTTATGATCGTTTTCGTCGCTGGCAACGTGATGGGACTCTGGCAAAAATTTTAACCCTTTTGCAATTGAACTTCCCAACGGTAGCAGCAGAGAATTACACGCCGATTGTAGCGGAGCAAAACCTTTCAACAGTCAGTTAGTTTCTAATTGACTGCAAAGTGCCTGCCGTATCTCTCTAAAGACGGAAACAAGTAAAGATATTTCAACAAACGTTGAAATGGGGTGTGGTTGACAGAGATGCAAAAGCTTCCTGATGGGAAGCTGATGGCTGTTACTAAAATGGATGAGGGAATAAAGCCTCTCAAACAAAACCGGTACTTCTACTTTCAAGCGTTAGTGAGAATTATCAGTCAAAGACGTGGGTTATTCTCAGATTGGCTCTATTACAAATTTTAATTCAAATATAATTGAAATTGTTATAAAGCAAGAGTTTTACGCGTAAAATAAATGTTAAATAGGATTTTTATTATTTAACCACTTTATAATTAAAGTTTTAAATATACAAAATCCGACTAATTAACAGACAGGTGGTTTAGATACCAAATCAATTGAATGGTTACAAAATTTGTGCCAGCAACAGTTTTATCTACTCATTTATTAAGATAGTACAATAAAAAAGTCGGATCTGAACAGATGTTCGAGATCCGACTTTAAGAATTGAAAACAAGGAATGGTAATCTGTTATTGTTTTGCTGTCAGACGATAATCTGCTTGGAAAGCAAATCGAGATACATGTCAGAACCTAATATTTCTTCCGGCGTTTCGATCGTACCAATCTGGAGCAGAAAATCACGCAGGTCAGCAGAAATTTCGTAGGTGACGTACAGTCGGCGGTCAAAAAGGATTGGCGCATCTTCTAAATCACAGATAGAATACCGATCCTGATTGAATACAACCCTTTTCGTGTTGATGAGTTTTTGCCGGTGCGGTTTTTGGTAAGCGTCTGCTTGTTGTTCCAGTTCGTGCTGATCAAGGAATTTGTGAATGTAATTCCAACCTTCCCACTGCTCAGGGTATCTGGTTAAATATTGCCAGAATGAATCATACAGGTGTTGAAGGCTCAGTTGACAGTACGTGTCGCGGTCACAACCAGCTTCCGGAACAATAGGATCGAGAAAGGATAATACGTTA
Source organism: Larkinella terrae (assembly GCF_009668025.1). Lineage (GTDB taxonomy): Bacteria > Bacteroidota > Bacteroidia > Cytophagales > Spirosomataceae > Larkinella > Larkinella terrae. The sequence goes on from NZ_WJXZ01000002.1 coordinate 503,416, forward strand.
TTCAAGTTTCTTTCCCGATAACTAATAACCGGTACAATGGGGGTTTTAGTTAAGTAAGACAGGAAACCAACACCTTTGCGGGCCCACACATTTTTGGCCCCGAAGCGCACCTGGACCTCTTTATCTTCCTGACGGTTGATGCCCGTAGTACTGGTCACACCGTCGATAAAGATTACCAGGGAAGTTCCTGCCCGCAGTTCACGGATGACCTGAAGAGTCGATGATGTCTCTTCTGCATCCAGAATCTGGAATGAATTGGTTAGTTTGTGTTTTTTCTGAAGACCTCTGATTGTTGACCAGATGTCTTTGCCCTGTTCCTGATAGGTACCCCTGCTGACCAGTAATGCAAGATCAATGCCGTTGCGATAAAGATAACTGGTCAGCAGGCGGTAGGAGCCCAAATGAAAAGTACAATAAATATTGGGTTGCTGGCTGTTAATCAGCTTCCGAATAGGTCCTTTTGTTTGAATCAGGTCGTTAGCAGTCAAAAATTGCTGGTCGAAGGTGGTATAAACCTGCTGCAGTAGCAATTTCTGAAAAAGGTCCTCGTGCTTCTCTATCGGAATCTCAGGCAGAATGTTCTGGACACTAGCCGAGAACGTCGTAAATTTAAAGAGGTACCCTTTTTCTTTCCGAAGATCCAGAGATTCGAATTGTTGACGACAACGATCGAGTTCTCTCTGATATTGATGCACGAAGTTGCTCATAGAAATAGGAATTAAGAAAGTGCCAGTTTATCCTGTGCGTTTGGTTGCAAACCGGTGAAAGAAGGCATCCATTCACAGCAAACCTGATCAGCTTTGCCAGCCAAACGGATGCTGTTACCGGTTTCGTTTTTAGCGATTACATTCAAATTGAGAGTAGCAGAGTTCAATAATTGCTTAGCGGAATTGATAACAAATGACTTTTTCATGGCGATAGATGCTGTTAGAGTTGATTAATTTTTCAGTCATCAATCGATCATTTTTGCCCGGGATTATTTTGCCGATTGACTGTGACAAAATTACCGGGCGAGAGGAGGGAAAAGAATGGAAGATTTTGTCTAAAATATTATGCAGCTTTAGTAACTAATTACTATTTTTGATTAGTAATTTAGCACAGTGCAAGAAGTAGAATAAGAATTAGAGCCGCAATGACCGAAGTATTGCTAAATCTGAAATACATCAGAAGGCCTTTCAAGAGTCTGAGTATTTTGCTATTGGCGTTCTTCACATTTCAAGCTTTCAGTTGGGTGTTCGCTTTCGAAAAGAACGTAAGTATCGTAAAGAAGCTCGGTGGACCTCTCAGTTACATCTGGATTCTATTTCGGGGAGGAATTCTGCCGGAAATCTCGACCCTGATCATTGTGCTCATGCTTCTTAATATTTACCATGAAGCCTGTCAGATCAAACGTCTTGAACTAACCCCTAAAAAAGTGTTCAAATATGAGGTAAAAATTTTACCCGTAATGCTGATCGCTTTTTTTCTCTTTAATCCGGTTACGCAAACCGTCCGCTATTTACTGGTCGAATTCCCAAGTTATAACCTTGATCTTTATCTGGAGAACTATCTCCAGGGCACTTATAATATCAAACTTTATTTTACGTATTTGATTCCGGTCCTGATTATGGGGTATGGTGCGGTCAATGGATCATTGATTATTGACATCATGGAACAGCGCCGACAGCAAAAGAAACGCACGAGCGAAACACCAGATCCATTTCAGTCGTTAACTCCCCAGCCCGGTGCTTACCTGACGCACCTGAAAGTCAAAAGCACGTATGGCGAAACCATCATTGCCGTTCAGGACTGTTTCTGGTTCGAAACCGAAGATCGGTATTACTATGCCATACACCCGACCGGCCGGTTCGCGATCACCAAAACCATGAACGAATTGGAAGCGGAACTGAACCCGGAGATGTTTTTCCGGACCAAACGTAATTGTATTATCAATCTCAGTTTTGTTGCAAGTTACTCTTATTGGGAAAACGGCAAATATAGCATTCGGATGCAAACACCCAATAACGACGAGACGGATATGCCCCGGGCTCGTCTTCAGGATTTTAAAAACCGCCTTGTACGCTTCTCCGCTCAGGAAGTGGAGTACCTTCCTCCCAAGAGCGAGATTATTTAATGCATGCTTACGAACCAGAGGGTATTCTGGATTTCGTAAGTACATAAATTTATTCACAGGTATTCTTTCACGGAAATACCGTATCGGGCCAGATTCCGGCAACTTCCCAATTCCAGTTTTTGCGCAATGTTGGTTTTGTGATTCGCGAGCGTCCGGTAACTGATGTGTAGCTGATCCGCAATTTCGTACCCGGTAGCTCCCTGTGCAATCAACTTAAGTATTTCAAGCTCTCTGCCCGTCAAACGCCCCAGTTGCTGTTTCGTTTCGTCGGACATGACGTTCATTCCGTAATTTTTCAGCAAAAGTAAAAAACCGGGGCTATAATAATAACCGCCATTGCTGATGGTCTGAAAACATTTGTATAATTCATCCAGGCCGTCGTTGGCATACAGAAAACCGTAGAAGCCCTGCTGCATCGCGTTCGCGACCAGTTTCAGATCCGGTTTGCTGGTATACAGAATAAATTTGGTTCGCTGATTATCACTGCGGGCCTGTTGCACAATATCAACACTTCGCCGACCGGAAATCTCTGATTCCAGGATGACACATTGTGGTTGTTTAACCCGAATCTGCTGAAGCGTATCTTCCATTTCAATCGCTTTCCCAACTACGTTGTACCCTTGTGCTTTGAGTAACTGGCAAAGAACTTCACAATTGAATAGTTCGGCCTGGGCTACCAAGATAGAAAAGTCCTTTCGTCGGAGGGAAAACGAAGAGCCGGACGGTTCCGGTTTTGAATTGTTGTTGTTCATGTTTAAGCGATAGTAACCTGGCGTTCGAAACTACAATTTAATTATCCAATGTGATTTGTTAAGCGAATCGAAATCAATACTTTTCTGTGTGAAATAACCAAAATTCTAATCAGTTCATTTCAAACCTTCGACGTAGTTGATGCAATCAAAAAAGGCGTGGGAAGCGACAGAGAGAATCAACCGCTATATACTGCAAATTTGGTTATTTCACGCGAAAAAGTAGTTATTCCGTACGAAATGACTTTTTTACTTGAAATTGATGCTGTAGTTTTCACTTGTAATTCAACGAAAACAAGGACTGAACTACTAATATCAATAACAATGCGGAACGTTAAAAATTTATCTGGACAAGAAGTCGAACAACTCCGTCAAACGATTCGTGAGAGCCAAAGTAACGTTTTAAAGAAACGTTGCCAGTGTGTACTCTATAGCTACTACGGTTTAACCGTTAGCGAATTGATGGATATGTTCGCTGTAGATCGTCGCAGTATCTACAACTGGATGAATCGTTGGCAGGAAGACGGTGTTCAGGGTTTGCAGGATAAACCAGGTCGTGGTTTGAAACCGAAACTGAATCCGGACGATCAACAACACGTTGAAAAAGTGATCCAGGCGATGATGTCATTCCCCAAAGAACCACGTCAGGCACTGCAACAAATCAACCACCAACTGCCAAAGCCTGTTAGTCAGGATACGCTGCGTCGGTTTGTAAAGAAAATATCGAGAATAGACAGCATGGCTGCCTGATAATCAATATATAAAGTGAATAGTCAATGATGAAGGTAGGGTTTCATCGTTGATTATTCACTTTTTTTACGATACCACAGTTCCCAACAGCCGGCCGATTTCGATGTCTACTTTCTTGTAGTGCATGAATTCTACCATGAGTCGGTCGCTTTCCGCTGGATCAGTCGCCTGACCAATCAGCTGCTTTATTTCCCGCATTCGTTGCTCCGCAACCAATTTCTTCAATCGCAGAATATTGGCAAAAGCCGCATCGGCTAGTTTATCAACTTCCGTTGGTACGTAAATCTCGTGTTTTTGCCAGTTTTCGCTGAGCTGATGCCGAACCGTAACGAGGCCAATCGTCTGATGCTGGTACTCTGGATTTCTGTGCTGTAAAAAATAATCCGCCGTTCGAATCTCACTGGCCAGAAAGCCTTCCCGGATCTCCCGCAGCATTTCATTGAAAACCGGGGTCACAAATTCCATCGAACCCAGTTCGCTCAGCATATAATGACAGACCGAAATATCGGGTTCCAGTTCGTGCGCGCCGTAATTAACCAGTAAGCGAACGCATTCTTCTTCCTGGATGGAGAGCTGCGAGCGGTTTTGTGATTTTAGCGGATCGGCAACCCGGCGGTTGACGGGCGCTTCTTCTACCGAAAAATCATGTAAAATCTCCGTCAACTCTTCCGGCATCGGGGGCGGGCCCAGGCTGGCCGACCGGTTTGAGGCAGCGGTTTTGTCCTGTTGTTGCTTGAGCTGTTGTTTCTGCTGATTGAGAACCATCCGGTTACTTTCCGAAATCAGCGTTTGCTCATCGACCTGGAGCTGGCGGGCGGTTTTTTGAAAGAAGACCTGCCGTTTGATCGGATCCGGTATTTTCGAAATGCTTTGAATGACCTCCGAAATAATTTCCGCCCGTTTGAACGGATTATCTCCCGCATCCTTCAGCAGCATGTCGGTTTTGAACGTAATAAAATCGTTGGAGTGCTGGCTCAGGTATTTTTTAAAAGCTTCAGCGCCCACTTTCCGGACGTAGCTGTCGGGATCATCACCGTCGGGGAAGGTTGCCACGCTGACATTCAGGCCCTCTTCCAGCACCATATCCAGGCCGCGCAGGGCGGCTTTGATACCGGCTGCATCGCCGTCGTACAAAATGGTGACGTTCTGCGTGAAGCGGCTGATCAGACGTATTTGCTCGATCGTCAGCGAGGTTCCCGACGAAGCAACGACATTTTTGATCCCGGCCTGGTGCAGCGACAGCACATCCGTATAGCCCTCCGTCAGGTAACAGACGTCGTCTTGCCGGATGGCGTTCTTTGCCTGAAAAATACCGTAAAGAACCTGGCTTTTGTGGTAAACTTCGGTCTCCGGCGAGTTAATGTACTTGGGTTGATTTTTATCCGTTTTCAGAATCCGCGCGCCGAAGGCAATCACCCGGCCCGAAACATTATGAATGGGAAAAATCACCCGGCCCCGAAACCGGTCGTAGGTCTTGCCACCATCTTTTGATAGAATCAAACCGGCTTTTTCCAGCAGCTCCGGGCGATAGCCCCGGCGGCTGGCTTCCTGCAGAAGGGCATCCCACTGGTCGGAACTGTAACCCAATTCAAAGGATTGAACGGTGTTATCCAGAAAACCGCGTTCGCGGAAATAACTCAGACCAATGCTCTGGCCTTCGTCGGACGTCAATAAGTGAGAATGGTAAAAATCTTTGGCAAAATTCAGGACAATGAACAGACTTTCGCGCTCATTCTGCTTGATCAGTTCGTCGGGCGTTAGCTGCTCCTCCGCTACCTCGATGCCGTATTTCTTGGCTAAATGACGCAGGGCTTCCGGATAACCGATATTCTCGATGTCCATCACAAACCGCACGGGATCACCCGCCTTGCCGCAGCCAAAACATTTGTAGATCTGACGCGCGGGCGAAACATTGAACGACGGCGTCTTTTCGTTATGGAATGGGCAGCAGGCAATCCAGTTTTGACCACGCTTTTTGAGCGAGACATAGTCACTGACGACGTCGATAATATCCGCTGATTGGCGGATGCGGTCGATGGTTTCCTCCGGAATACGCATGCATCAAAGGTACGTAACTCCACCCGGTTTTGGCAACGTTTTTGCTAAATGAGTTACCGACGGTTGTGTACTTTGCCCGCCTTTTTTCCTTCTCTATGAAAACAGCAACACCTGGTAAACAGAAAAATTTAACACTGTTAAATTTGCTTCGACAAGCAATAATGATATTTATCAGTGTTTTCTTCCTGATTGAACTGAATAGCTGCCAAAAAAAGGCAGATGACGATGCGGTGACTCCTCAATCGAAAACCGCTGATCAATACAGTGCAGACGTGGCCCTTCGCTGGTCGGGTATGCAATTGTATCTGCTCCGGAACACGACCGGTTTTTCACCGCCGGTGGCGTCGCGGTCGCTGGGGTATGCCGGGTTGGCGTTGTACGAATCGGTGGTACCGGGTTTACCATCGCAGCGAACTCTGGCCGGGCAACTGAACGGATTGACGGATCTGCCGAAAATTGATCCCAAAATCGAATACTATTGGCCCGCTTCCGCAAATGCAGCCGAAGCGCAGATCCTGCGACAACTTTACGCGAATACCAGCGATGCGAACAAGGCAAAAATTGACTCCCTGGAAAAGCTGACACTGGCAGAATTTAAAAAAGAAACGGTTTCGGCAGAAGTACTGGATCGGTCGGCGGTTTTTGGGAAGCAGATAGCCGACGCCATTTTTGAGTGGTCGAAAACCGATGGGGGGCATGAGGGGTACAATCGAAACTACCCGGCCGACTTTAAAGTACCGGTTTTCAACGGTTCCTGGCAAACAACGGAGAATGGCCGGAAAATCCCGATGCAGCCGTATTGGGGTAAAAACCGGTTATTCGTGGTCGGAAATTCGACATTGCCCTTACCGAAACCGCTGGCGGTTTCGGCAGATGTGAAATCCCAGTATTTTGCTCAATACCTTGAAGTATATACCAAAAACAAATCCCTGACGCAGACGGAAAAGGAGATTTCCATCTGGTGGGCCGACGATCCGAGTGAAACGTTTACACCCCCCGGTCATTCGTATAACCTGGCGCGCATCACCATTCAAACCGCCAAAGCAGATCTCGGAAAAGCCGCGGAGACGCTCGCCCGCACCGGCATTGCCGTGGCCGATGGATTTACGATTTGCTGGAAACTAAAATTCGCGTATAATAATGAGCGACCTTACACCTTTGTCCGTCGGACCATTGATCCGGCCTGGATTCCGTTCTGGCCAGCTCCGCCTTTCCCGGGTTATTCGTCCGGACACGCCACGCAGTCGGCGGCTGCGGCCACGGTTTTGGCCGACCTATACGGTGAAACCTTTTCATTCACCGACGATTCGCACGTCAGTCGGGTGCGGGATGTAAAGCGAAATACGGATTTTAAAGCCCGGAATTTTACCACCTTCTGGGCGGCTGCCGAGGAGTCGGCCTATTCGCGTTACCTGGGCGGAATCCATACGCGGCAGGATAACGAAACCGGTTTGAGCGTCGGAAAAGAAATTGGAAAAAATGTAAATAACTTGAAGTGGATAAAATGATAAATGTAAAATGGCGAACGCCAAATGTAAAAGTGGATTGACAGCGGTCACTTTTACATTTGGCGTTCGCCATTTTACATTTATCATTTATTTCAATAGGCTCTCACGCCTTTGCCTTCCACAAAATTAACGAAGGCTTTGTTTACAACTTTATTGCCGCCGGGGGTTGGGTAATTACCCGTGAAGTACCAGTCACCGATGTGGTTGGGACAGGCTTTGCGAAGGTTTTCGACCGTTTGGAAAATAACCGCTACTTCGGCTTTCAGATCTTTCGGCGTCACGATCTCGGCTACTTTGTCCGAAATCTGGTCGTGTGTGAAGGGATCGTACAACGCCGTGACGTAGTTGGTCGTTGAAGCATTGCCCGATTCGATGGCCGCGACGCATTGCGCATAAATTTCGTCGACCCGGTTCTCCAAACCGCTTTCTTTCAGCAGTTGCAGCGTTGCCCGGAAGGCCACAAATTCCTTCATTTTCGACATGTCGATTCCGTAGCAGTCGGGGAAGCGAATCTGGGGGGCCGACGAAACAATGATGATTTTCTTGGGACCCAGCCGGTCGAGCATCTTTAGAATGCTTTTCTCAAGCGTGGTGCCGCGAACGATCGAATCATCGATAACCACCACATTGTCAACGCCTTTCCGAATGACTTCAAAAGTGGTGTCGTACACGTGCGAGACCATCTCGTCCCGTTGCGAATCGTCGGTAATGAACGTCCGCAGTTTCACATCTTTCGAAACAAGTTTCTCGATCCGCGGGCGGAACGACAGAAGCCGGTCGAGGTCCTGTTCAAACAGAATACCGTCCATGATGGCTTTCTTACGCTGCTTGGCCAGGTATTCCTCGATGCCTTCCACCAGGCCGAAGAACGACGTTTCGGCGGTGTTCGGGATGTACGAGAAAACCGTATTCTCCAGATCGTAATCAATTTCCTGCAAAATCTGGGGAATCAGCAGCTTGCCGAGCGTTTTCCGCTCGTTATAAATATCGGGATCGGAAGCGCGGGAGAAATAAATCCGCTCGAAACTACAAGAGCGTTTTTCAATCGGCTTGATAAATTCGTATTCGTCGTATTCGCCGTATTTATCAATGATGAGCGCGTGACCGGGCTTCACTTCGTGAATCTGATTGTATTCAACGTTGAACGCGGTTTTGATTGCCGGTTTTTCGGAAGCCACCACCACCACTTCGTCGTCGGCGTAGTAATAGGCCGGACGGATACCCGCCGGATCGCGGGCGACAAACGCAGCCCCAAAACCGGTCATGCCCACCATCGAATACCCGCCGTCGAAATCGCGGCAGGAGCGGTGCAGCACCCGTTGAAGGTCCATGTTGTCCTCGATGATATCGGAAAGATCCGGATTTTCGTAAATGCCCTTGAAGCGATCGAACACCCGCTGGTTTTCCTCGTCCAGAAAGTGGCCGATTTTTTCCATAACCGTGACCGTATCCACCTCATCTTTCGGGTGTTGCCCCAACGAAACCAGCTTGTTGAACAGTTCTTCCACATTGGTCATGTTGAAGTTACCAGCCATTACGAGGTTGCGGCTGCGCCAGTTGTTCTGACGAAGCATCGGGTGACAGTTTTCAATTTCGTTTGCGCCGTGCGTACCGTAACGCAGGTGACCCATCCAGACTTCTCCCGTAAAAGCAAGGTTTTCCTGAAGCCAGCGGGCATCGCGGGCTTTTTCCTTGTTGTTCTTTAGTGCTTTGCGGAATTTTTTATTGATTTTCTGGAAGATGTCGGCGACCGGCTGGCTGGCTACCGAGCGGTAGCGGCTGATGTAGCGGTGGCCCGGAGGCACGTCAATTTTGATGTTGGCAACTCCGGCTCCGTCCTGGCCCCGGTTTACCTGTTTTTCCATCAGCAGATACAACTTATTGATGCCGTATAAATGAGTGCCGTACTTATCGATGTAATATTGATACGGCTTGCGGAGCCTTATCAGGGCTATCCCGCACTCGTGCTTTATGGCGTCGCTCATGCCTGGTGTTTTAGTAGTTATGAAGGTAACCTCCGACGATTACTTTTCGTTCAGTTGAAGTTAAGGCAAAGTTACGAAAAGGGCAAAGTCTATTACGTACCAGTAACGATACTTTTTATAAAAATGATTTATCGCTACAATAAAAGTAAGCTGGCGTAGCAATGGCGACAATAAAAAAGAAAACGAAATTGGAGCGAATTACAGTTTGTATGTAAAAATATCAATTGTCTCATAGACAGCTATTTATGTTTTAATTAACTGAATTAAAAGAAGAGGTTTAATTGTTTTTTCACAAGATTTTATTTGCATAGTACTACGTGTTTGTATAATATTGAATGCAATAAGTAACTATAAGTCATCTTATTAGCAATACCATTAACTCTATCCACTATGATAAAAATGTACTCTCTCCTTCGGTTTCCGTATTCCCTTGGGTTAAAGTAAAGGAAATGGAAAAACCGCCGTCTTCACCCTTTCAGTAAGTACGCTTCCCGGTTTCGCTCTTTTTGATCTGCCAATGGATTTGGACATTGGATTATCAACGGTTTGTATCTGCGATTTGGTTTAACAGGACCTGGCATACAGGCGCTTGTCAAAACTTGATTTTGGCTTCTCCTTTTTGTCTTTTTCAGTCAACATTTTGTTCCTACCCATGAAAAAATCTACTTCTGATTACATTTTTGTACGTCAACCACTCTGCCCGGCCCGACTGAAATTCCTGTCAGTTTTGCTAATTCTCTTTTTAGGAACCACCTCCGGGCTCTTTGCCCAGATTACCGTCAATGGCTCTGGTAATTATTCAACCATCCAGGAAGCCATCGACAATGCATCAGCCGGTGCAACCATTGCCGTACCAGCGGGTACGTACAATGAAAATGTGACCGTCACCAAGTCGCTTACCATTACCGGCGCAGGCCGGACCAGCACAACCATCGTTGGACAGGCTGGCGGATCAGGCAACGCGACGGTTGAAGTGAATGGATCAAGCTCCGCCATCACCGGATTTTCCCTGACCGGATTTACAATAATCGGTTTAGAGAAAGGCCCTCCGGGCATTGAATATTCCGCGCTCAATTTAATCGGCACACTGAATACTACTTCGATTACGAACAATGAAATTGTTGCCAAGGGCGATCTGGGTCTCCTGACAAACTATGGAAGTACAATCAATACGATTACGGTAAGCGGAAACATTTTCTCCGGGAAAACTTTTGAAGGAGAAGATCCCGCTGTAATTGCCAGTTCGCCGGAGCAGTTCACCGTACCCAACGCAGCTCGCCCGCTGGTTTTCTTCAATGGCGGAGACGCCGGAAAACGGATTACCAATCTGACCTTCACGGACAACCAGATAACGGGTATTGCCGGAACGGCAACGGCGGGTAATTTACTCGTGAATATCGAGGCTGATAATGTTACAATTAAAGGAAATACCTTTTCCGGTTCCACCGGCGGCTCAAATCCAAGAGCTGCTTTGCGAATACGCGGGACCGGTTTTAGCGTAACCTGTAATACGTTTCAGGCAACATCCTGTACCAACTGCCTGTATATCGAACAGGATCGGCCATCTGAAACGCCATTTGCAGCCGGAACTCCCAACAGCATCGCGGGTGTTGCGGCTCAAAACACATTCCCGGCCGATGCCGCTTATCTGAGTCCCGGAAATACGCCAAAGTCGGTCTATGTTTTCACTTCAACCGCCCAGGCACAGGCCTACGCCAATTCCCCTAACACCGGACAATCCGTCATTGCCGCGCGTTTCATCGCAACTCCTGCCAGCCAGACCGTTAATGCCGGAGTAACCGCATCGATAACCGCCGTTGGCTGTGATGGTGGAACGGTTTCCTGGAATCCGGGCGGGGCGTCCGGCGCGTCATTCACGACACCGGCTGTAACGGCTACCACTACGTATACGGCTACCTGTACGCCCGCGGGCGGAGGTTGCAGCTTCACAGCTACGGCCACGGTGGTGGTTCCGGTGGTGACGGGCAACTTCGAGGGATTCATGCAAACCGTAAACTGCAGTAATCTGACGGGCTGGGTTTGGGACAAAAATAAACCTAATACGCCCCTGCAGGTTGGTTTATACGAAGGAGATAACCTGATTACCATCATCAATGCCGATAAATTCCGGCAGGATTTGCTGACGGCCAACAAGGGCAACGGTATTCATGCGTACAACATTCCGACGCCCGAAGAATTGAAAAATGGCATCACCCACGTGCTTACCGCCCGCGTGTTGAATAGTACTTACCAACTGAAGGATTCGCCAAAACCGCTGACTTGCGGAGCCACTAACCCGGCGCCGGTTGCGCCTGCGGTTGCTCCGCTGTCGGCCACCATTAACGTGGCTTACACATCGAGTGCGTTGCCAGCTTTTACGGATTCTGACCCATTGACGTATGGCTTGACGGGCTTACCCGCTAACCTGACTTTCGACGCAACATCCCGCGTCATTAGCGGTACGCCAATCGTTGCCGGAACGTTCCTGTTGAACTACACCGCCAGCGATGGAACCTCCACCAGCTCTACTAGCGTCACGCTGACCGTAACCGGCACAAGTTCAGGTACGGTAACCGGCAATTTTGAAGGTTTCCTGCAAACCGTTAACTGCAGTGTCTTCACGGGTTGGGTTTACGATAAAAACCAGCCCAATGCACCCATAACCGTTGAATTCTTTGAAGGCGGGAACAGCATTGGTGTCGTCGAAGCCAGCAATTACCGCCAGGATTTAAAAACCGCAGGCAAGGGAAATGGCTACCACGCTTTCAGCGTTCCAACTCCGGCGGGTTTGAAAACCGGTACGACCCGGGTCATCGGCGCACGGGTGTTGAACTCGACTTACCAGCTAAAAGATTCGCCGAAATCGTTGAATTGTCCGTCGCCATCGACGCGTTTGTCGGCTTCTACTGCTGAAGGTAATAGTCTGAAAGTGAATGTATTGGGTAACCCGGTTGCGGAGCAGGTGGATGTTGAAATTCAGGGTGCGGAAAATCAAGCGCTGCGTTTGCAGATCAACGATGCGCAGGGCCGGATCGTGACCGAACGCCTTGTGCCGAACGCCGGGGCCATCGAACGCCAGACGCTCCGAGTGGGCAACCAGCCCGCCGGTTTGTTATTTCTGCGCGTGAGTGTTCCGGGGCAGGTTCGCACCCTCAAACTGCTGAAACCGTAAAGGTTCGATTCATTTACTAAATGAAAATCCCGCTTTGACGACTCAGAGCGGGATTTTTTATGATCAAATTAGCGGGAAGCGGTTTTTCCAATTTCGTCGTACAGGGCCCTGAAACAATTGGATGCGGTATTTCCGGAATCATCCGACTTTTTTCGGCCGTAATATTCGTCCAGAAACGAGCCGGCATCCGACCAGACCGTCTGAATCATTCCGTGAAACCGGTCTTTCATGGCTTTGGTCGACGTTGCCCGAAATTTGATCATGTCCTCCAACTGGAGGACCGCATTTTTGGGCATTCGCCACGGGCAGGTCATTACTTTCAGGCCCTTCATGGCAAAATAAACCGGAGTCTGGTCGGGGCGTTCGTAATGCCAGTCGCAGATCATAACGTCTTTCGGAATCAGATCTACGGCGCGGTGCGTGTTGTTCATGCTGGCTTCCCACATGCCCAAACCGGTGGTTTTTCCGTCCAGCAGCCGGTCGCCCCAGATCCACAACGTGCGTCCGTTCTGCTCCAGATGATCGCGGATCGTTTTCACTTCCCCCGCAAATAACTCGGCTTTGTCGCGCCCCGAACAACGCGGACATTTATCGTCGCCGATGTAAAACACCTCGTCCATGCCCGCGTGAAAAGCATCGGCCTCAAACACTTCGCAAATCTCATCGACCAGTTCAAACACCACTTTGTGAACCTCCGGATGCAACGGACAGTAGCTCTTGCAATACAAACCATCTGCGTTGGGCCACTTGTAACTGACCGGCATTTGAACATGCGGAGTTTCGTCAAATTGGGGATAAACCCGCAGCAGATTGTGCGTTTTGCGCGCCCAGGACTGGTGCCCAAGCAGATTGATTTGTGGAATCAGCCGGATATTGTTTTTCTGACAGACCTTCACCAGCTTCCGGACATCCCGTCTGGACAACGAAATACTGTCGCGCAGTTCGGGATGACTTTTGAATTCGTAATTGAAATCGACTCTGAGAATCAGGGTATTTACGTGCCGGGGTGCCAGTTCTTTCTCGATAAATGTCACAAACTCATCTACGCGATCGGTTTGGGGAGCGCCGATGCAAAAACCGCGAACGGGCAGTAAACTATCGACCGGTATCTGGGCCGTCGACGCATTATACAGAAAAAGAAAACCAATCAATACGTAAAGTTTGGCGATTTGAGTTTTCATGGGTCGTGAGAGAAAGGAGTGAAGCAGGAGGAAGAGGCCTGCAATGCGGTCAAAAATACAAAAACTGCCCTACAGTAATCCGGAATTTTCGAGTATGATTGCGCTTGCCCGACCTCCCAACTACAAACGGCCAATCCACTGCAAAATCCACTCCGGTTTGAAAAACAGAATCAAAACCGGTACGGTCAGCACGGTGGCTAAAACGAGTTGCGGGCGGCTAAATCGAGTGTCTGATAAATGGGCGTCGGAAGCGGGTCGGAAGTAGAGCAGGAAAGGAATCCGGAGGTAATAAAATAAGGACACAACGGCATTCAGTAAACCGATACCAAACAGCGCCAGCAGCCAGGGATTATTGTCGGTCTGGTAGGCTTCCAGCAGGGCCGAAAACGCCAGGAGCTTAGCGGTAAATCCCACCGTTGGGGGTAGTCCCGTCAGGGCGATCATAACCGCTGTGAGGGCAGCGCTGAGGAGTGGTTGGCTATAGCCTAATCCACTGAAATTCTGTATAGTTAAACTGCTATTTTGCTGCGCCAGCAGATCAATCAGCAGAAAGGCCGCCATGTTGATAAACACATACGTGGTGATGTAAAACGTAGCCGCTTCAAAACCGGTTTCGTTGAAAGCCATAACCCCCACCAGCAGAAAACCGGCGTGGGCGATGGACGAGTACGCCAGCAGTCGTTTCGCATCGGTTTGCCAGAGTGCCGAGAGGTTGCCCAGCGTAATACTGGCTAGCGAAATAACCGCTATTGGTGTCTGAAAAATACCCGGAAGGGCGGTTAGCACTCGCATCAATATAAGCAATGCTGCGGCTTTGGGAGCTATTGAAAAAAAGGCGACTACGGGCGTTGGAGCCGCTTCGTAGGTGTCGGGCGTCCAGACGTGAAACGGCACGAGCGACAGTTTGAAAAGAATTCCGGCCAAAGTCAGAAAACCGGCGACGTACACCACAAATGAATCATTTTGAGTCAGTTGTCCCATGGATTCCGACAGCGTGAGTGTTCCGGTCAATCCGTAGAGCAATGACATGCCGTATAACATGATGGCCGAACTGACAGCTCCAAAAAGCAGGTATTTCAAACCGCCTTCCGATGCCTTGCGGCTGGTCGAAAGCGCCGTCAGTAAATACGAACTGATGGAAACCAGCTCAATACTGAGATAAATCGTCAGCAGATTGATCGACATCGTCATCAGATACAGGCCGAGGAGCATCCCGAGCAGGATCGGAAGCCAGTCGAGGGGCAGCTCGTTCCGGGGGCGGTCCACCACCCAGCCGTGCAGAATCGCAAAAAAAGCCGCCAGGGTAACCACCAGTTTGTAGAAAACCGCCTGGTTATCAAGCAATAATACCGAACTGAAAAGAAAGCCCTTTTCCTGAGTCCATTGGCCAACAACCAGCCATCCCGATGCGATTACCGCTGTCAGTGAAAGGGCGTACAGCATCGAGCGGTTTTTGAAATTCGGAAAGGAATGGGCTACGGTTGCGCCTGATTCGGACGAAAAACCGGCTAACTGCGCTTTGGGGCGGGGAGCAAGCAACAGATCGGCAATGACGACAAGCACAATGGCGAAAACCAGCGCCAGTTCCGGCCAGAAACCGGACAAGCTCCGTAAACTATCATTCAGTTGATCAATGAGTTGCAAAGCGCGGATAAATAGGCAGAATTTGATGGCGGTAAAGGTACAAAAAAAGCGTACTGGTTTTGGCGTTGGTTCGTTATCTTGTACGGACGAATACCGTTTTCGACTTCGATCAACCGTTTTAATGCACTACTACCCATGAAAGCAATGCTGATTTTGGGCCTGCTCGCATTCGGGCTGACCACCGCAACCCGCGCCCAGGGCGTTTTTCTGACCGACGTCAACGGGCAGGTGCTGCGGGCTAATAAATACGTAGACGTGCAGGGGTCGCCGTATCTGAATGAAGCCTGGAAGGTCGGTTCGGTTACGGCGGCCAATAATAAGTCGTATCCAAACCTGAAAGTTCGTTACGACGCCCACGCGGGCGAACTCGAATATCTGCAGAACGAACAGCCGTACCGCCTGAGTCCGTCAGCCATCAGGGAATTCAGGATTACCGACGACAAAGAGCTGGTGTTCCGCAACGGTTTTGCTGCGGTGAACAACAATACACCGACAACTTTTTACCAGGTTCTGGTCGACGGGCCAACCAAGTTGCTGAAGCAGTTGAAAGTCAACATCATCGAAAACAAACCGTTCAATTCGGCAACGGTAACCAGAGAGTTCCAGAAGCAGGAACTGTATTTCATTGCCAAACCGGATGGAGCCCTTCAGCGGATCCAGAAAAACAAAAAATCGGTGCTGGCCGCGTTAACGGACCAGAAAGAGCGCGTCGAAAAGTTCATCAAAGAGCAGGATCTGAACCTAAGCGACGAAACAAACCTGATCGCGCTGCTGGAGAGTTACAATACTTCTGACCATTGACGATTGCTGATTGACCATTGATATAGCCGGTTGTCGATTATCAATGGTCGATTATCAATGGTCGGTGGTCAATCGTCAATGGTCAATAATCAAATCACCCCTTCCCGTTTGGCCTGTTCTTCGTAGCCGTGGAGTTGAACGGGCTGTTGCTTTTTCCGCATTTTAATGTTGAGGACTTCGACCAGCAGCGAGAACGCAATGGCAAAATAGAGATATCCTTTGGGCACCGCGCCCACTTCGTTGTTGAACAGAACCACTTCGGCCAGGTGCGCGCCTTCGGCAATGAGCATAAAACCGATCATGATCAGGAACGCCAGCCCAAGCATCTGAATACTAGGGTGATCGTTGACGAATTTTCCGACGGGTCCGGCAAAAAACATCATGATGAGTACGGACAGCACGACGGCGATAATCATCACGGTTACATTCTGGGTAAGGCCGACGGCGGTCAGAATGGAGTCGATTGAGAAGACAATATTAATGATGGCAATCTGGGTGACGACCCCGGAAATGCTGGCTTTCCCTTTGGGCGTCGTGTCTTCTTCGTGCGAGCTGCCTTCCAGTTTGTGGTGAATTTCCGAGGTGGCTTTGTACAGCAAAAACAGCCCGCCGACGAAAAGAATCAGGCTTTGACCGGTAAAAGCCACTTTCAGCCAGTTGCTTTCGTAGTGCATGAAGGGTTTACTGAGTGAAATCAGGATCGAAATCCCAAATAGCAGAATAACCCGGAAGATCATGGCCAGCAATAAACCCAGATTGCGGGCTTTGGGCTGGTCGCTCAGGGGAAGCTTGTTGGCGGCAATAGAGATGAAAATGATATTATCGATACCCAGAACAATTTCCAGAAATGTCAGTGTCAGTAAACTGATGATGTTTTCTGCGGAGAACAATTGATCCATTCGAATTTAATTAGGTCGTTGTGAGTTGGGCCTAAATTACCCGCTTTGCGGCAGTTCGACAACAATTTTGCTAAAATGAGCCTTTAAAAAAGCAAAAGATGCGCAAACGGGCGAGTTGGGGTTTCGGGGCGGTTTTGTCTGGTAACAAAAGTGATCCGCATGCGTGATTATGCTTACCTTTTTTGCGATAGAAATTGTACGAAACCGTGTCCTGATGCCTGACAATTATCGGACACCATCCCAGCAATATCATCGAGCGGGTTTGCGGGCTAAAACTCCTTCGTTTTATGAATAAATTTGAAGTAATCAATTGTCTGTCTGTGTATTATGCTGTTATTAGCAATAATTATAAATCAGACTATTACTAAATACGGATCGCATTAGT
Source organism: Larkinella terrae (assembly GCF_009668025.1). Taxonomy (GTDB): domain Bacteria; phylum Bacteroidota; class Bacteroidia; order Cytophagales; family Spirosomataceae; genus Larkinella; species Larkinella terrae. The sequence goes on from NZ_WJXZ01000002.1 coordinate 520,661, forward strand.
TACAAGACAACTATTTTTGATGTGTATATACATACAATATAAATTGGTAAATTATTTCTGCGCCATATAATAACTTTCAGTTACAGCAGTTGTTAGATAATAGTCATTTAGTGTAGATTTGTTGTGAGTAGAAATTGAAATTTAGGTACGAATTACCACACAATGCCTTGTTTTCCTCATTGTTAGTGGATGATTTTAATCGGAAAACAGACCAGCTCAACGACCATTGATCAACTTCTTTGTATTCGCCGACGTATAGTTGTAATTACTTAGGTATTAAAAATCGCAAAAGAAACCGTCTTTTAATTTGAATTTGTAAAAAAAAGAGATGCCGGTGGTTTTTGTTGACAATTTAGAGAAGGATAGACATGACTTTCAAGGACTTCCTTCAGGCGAATGGGTCGGTACGGGTATAAACTCCTCTATTAATAACTAGCTAATAAAAAGGTTATAAACGGTCTTATTTAATAAGATAGTTTGTAACGGTCTTAACCAATTTTAGAAGTCGGGTGCTCATGAAGTCATCGCACATGTACAGTTATCCCACGTATCCGCAGGGCGAAATTAGCTCATCGGATGTACGGGGCACATTGAAAGACTACCTGAAACACTGGAAATGGTTTTTAACATCGCTGATCACGATGATCGTGGCCGGTTTTGTTTACATCTGGTTTACGGAGCCTATTTATCGGATTCAGGCAAGTTTGCTGGTAAAAGATGAGCAGAAGGGCCTGGGCAACGACGGCGTTCTGAAAGAACTGAATATTTACAGCCCCAGCAAAGTCGTTGAAAATGAGATCGAAATCCTGAAGTCGAATTCGCTGATGAAGAAGGTGGTCGATTCGCTCGGCCTGAACGTTCGCTACTTTCGCAGCACTCCTTTCGGGAAACGGGAAATTTACAGTGATGCACCCGTTCGAGTCGTGCTGAACGCTCCGACGGCAAATTTGTACCGCGCCGACCTTCAGATTGGCATCATCAGTCCTACCACCGTCCGGCTGAACGACTGGGTTTATCCGGCCAACCAGGTGATCAATACGCCCTTCGGCCGGTTGCAGATCTTTGTTAAACAGCCGGTGGTTTACACCAACGATCCGCTGGTGGTGCAGGTGATGACGGACCCGGAAACGATCCGGTATTATCTGAGCAAACTGAAAGTTGAGCCCAGCAGTAAATCATCCACGGTTTTGGTGCTGTCGATCGAGGATGCCGTGCCGGTCAAAGGGGAGGCCATTCTCAATCAGATGATTGCCAATTACAATTCGGCGGCTACCAACGAAAAAAACCGGATGGTTGCCGGCACGCTGAGTTTTATCCAGTCGCGCCTGAAACTGGTGTCGGGCGAACTGGCCCTGCTGGAAAAGTCGATTGAAAATTACAAGGCAACGAGCGGCATTACCGACATTGGAGCAGGCGCGCAGGCTTTGCTGAATGGATTACAGAGCAACGATGCCCAATTGAACCAGGTTGCCATCCAGCTCAGTGCGCTGGGCGATGTGGAACGGTATATCCGGAGCAACAGCGAAAACCGGGTCGTGTTACCGTCGTCGCTGAAATTTAGTGACCCCACGCTTTCGTCGCTGATCGGTAAACTGACGGACCTCGAATCGCAGCGGAACGTGCTGGCTCGTAATTCTCCGGAATCCAATCCGGTTTTACGTTCGCTCAACGACCAGATTAGTGCCACCAAATCCAGCATCAACGAAACGGTTGGCACATTACGCAGCATTTTGACCAATACGCGCAGCCAGTTATTAGCAACCAACCGGCGGTATGAATCCCGGATCCGGGTTATTCCGGGCAAGGAGCGGATGCTGATGAACATTACCCGCCAGCAGGCAATCAAAAACAACCTCTACAATTATCTACTCCAGAAGCAGGAAGAAACCGCGCTTTCGTACGCTTCCATTGTTTCCACGAGTCAGGTTATCGATGCCGCCAGTGGAAGCCCGGAGCCGATAAAACCGCTTAAAATCCTGATTCTGTTGCTGTTTGGTTCCGTTGGTTTGCTGGTTCCGGCAGCTATTATTACCGTTAAAAGAGCTTTTAACGAACGGGTTTCGAGCCGGGCCGAAATTAACCAGACCACCGATGTTCCGGTGATTGGCGAGATTGCCTACGTCAGACACGAATTCCCGGTTATTGTGAATGGCCGAAAACGTTCGATAGCCGCCGAACAGATCCGGGCTTTGCGGACCAACCTGCAGTTTCTGCGCGAAAGCGCCAACGAAAGCCAGGTGTTGCTCTTTACCTCCAGCCTGAGCGGAGAAGGCAAGTCCTTTTTGTCGCTTAACGTAGCGGTGAGCCAGGCCCTGGTGGGTCGGCCAACCCTGATCATCGACATGGACTTGCGCCGGCCAAAGCTCCACAAAGCCCTGAGCATGCTGAATTTCCGGGGTTGCAGCAGCTACCTGACGGGCGAGGCATCGCTGGATGAAGTTCTGCAGCAGGTGCCCGGTTTTGATAACCTGTTCATCATTTCCTGCGGGCCGATTCCACTTAATCCGTCGGAGTTGCTGAGCGGGCCGCGTTTGCAGCAACTCATTGAAGAAGCCCGGACGCGATTTGACAACATCATTATCGATTCACCGCCCATCGGTTTGGTGACCGACGCCCAGCTGATCGGGCCGTTTGCCGACGTAACGCTGTATGCGGTCCGGCACAACATCACCCACCGCAGTTACCTGGGGCTGGCGGATAGCCTGTATAAGGAGAAGCGGTTTCCTAAACTGAACATTGTGTTAAACTCGGTCAAGAATAAATATTCGTACGATTACCGGTACTATTATTATCGGAAGTCAGGCAATGATAAACCCAATCTTCTGCGGAAATACCTGCTCCACTGATACGGCCAATCCGTTGAAGCGAAAAGGATTGAGTCAAAGGAGAATTTTCCGGGAAATCCGGCATCGGCCGGGCCAGTTAGTACGGAGCCTATACCCAAATGACGACTGTGGAACGCATTCAGATGGGCGATTTGAAAACGCAATACCTCCGCCTGAAAACCGAAATTGACGCGGCTGTTCAGCATTGTCTGGACACAACCGATTTCATCAACGGAGCTTCCGTTCGGGAATTCCAGCAGGAACTGGCGGCTTTTTTATGGGCCAACCGGGTGGTTACCTGCGCCAGCGGAACCGACGCGCTGCAAATTGCCCTGATGGGTCTGGGGCTAAAACCGGGCGACGAAGTGATTCTGCCGGTTTTTACCCATGTGGCTGTGGTTGAGGTTGTTGTGTTGTTAGGGCTGAGTCCGGTTTGGGTCGATGTTGATCCGAAAACGTTTACGATAACCGCCGAAAAAGTTGAGGTGGCGTTGACTTCCCGCACCAAAGCGGTAATCCCTGTTCACCTTTTTGGGCAATGCGCCGACATGGAACCGCTGCTCCGGCTGGCTTCCGACCACGGCGTTTTTGTCGTTGAAGATGCCGCTCACGCGCTGGGGAGCGAATACGAATTGGCCGACGGCTCGGTCGAGTCGGCCGGAACGCTCGGGCAGGTAGGTTGTGTGTCGTTCTCGCCCTTCACCAATCTGGGGTGCTACGGCGATGGCGGAGCGCTCATCACGAACGATGAAGAACTGGCTGATCGGTTACAAATGATTACCAATCACGGGCAGCGGAAGAAATACATTCACGAAGTGGTGGGCGTTAATTCGCGGCTCGATACGCTGCAGGCGGCCATTTTATCCGTAAAGCTCAAACACCTGAGCGAGTTTAACCGGCAGCGTCAAATCCTGGCGGCCCGCTACGATTATCTGCTGGCGGCTATTCCGGGAATTCAGACGCCGGTTACATCCAAGCGCTCATCGCACGTCTATCAGCATTATACCGTAACCGTGCCGACCGGCTTGCGGGATGCGCTGCGGGCCGAACTGCATATGAATGGCATTCCGTCGATGGTTTACTATCCGGTGCCGGTTCATCTGCAACCGGCCTATTACAGCGACCGGTTTCCCGCGGGCAGTTTTCCGGTTGCCGAGCGTTTGAGTCAGCAGGTCCTTTCGTTACCGATTTACCCGGAAATGGAATCCCGGCAGCAGGATACCATCGTTTCGGTGATTGCCGATTTTATGTCGACAAAAAAGTACGCGTAAAAAAACGCTTAGAAAATTCAGTAGTTCGGGTGAGATGGAAGCAAAGATTAAGCCGTTAAAAAATACCTTGGATATTGAGTACCAGCGGTGTAGCCGGTGCGTACTGGATACAACCGTTTCCGATATCTGGTTTGACGATGCGGGCGTTTGTAAATATTGCCACATTCACGACGAAATGGACCGCCTTCACCCGCTGGAAAACATGGAGAAGGACCTGAAGCGGATCGTTAACCGGATCAAACGGGACGGGCGTGACAAAACCTACGATTGCATTGTGGGCGTGAGTGGAGGCCGCGACAGCATTCACACCCTTTACATGGCGCGGCAGTTGGGGCTGCGACCTCTGGCGGTTTATTTCGACAACGGCTGGAATACCGACATTGCGGTTTCGAATATCCGGAAAGCAACCGATCTGCTGCGGGTTGATTTGCGTCGCGTGAAGGCCGATCGGGAAGAAGTTATTGACCTGCAGCGGGCATTTCTGAAGGCTTCGGTCCCCGACGCCGACATTCCGACCGTCTACGCCATTCACTCGGTATTGTATGAAACGGCCGCGAAAGAAGGTGTCCGCTACATTCTGAACGGGCATTCGTTCCGAACCGAAGGCACGTCGCCGATTAGCTGGACGTACATGGATAGCCGGTATATCAAAAGTGTGCACAACAAGTTTGGCAGTGGCGTGGTCCGCAGTTTTAAATTCATGACGCTCTGGTACTTACTCTATTGTGTATTTATCAAACGCATCCGGGAGGTTCGGTTGCTGGAGTACGTCGATTATAATAAAAAGAAAGTCGACGAAGATCTGGCGCTGGACCTGGGCTGGGTCTATTACGGCGGTTATCACCATAAGAATCTGTATACCAAATTCTTCCAGTCGTTTCTGCTGCCGAATAAATTCAATATCGATAAACGGAAAACCGAGTTGTCGGCGCTGGTTCGTTCCGGGCAGTTAACGCGCGAAGATGCCATCGACCAACTGGAAGCGGGGGCCTACGAATACGACCGCTCGGTGGTAATGTATGCCGTTTCGAAGTTGGGCTGGAAACTGGAAGAGTGGGAGACGATCTTCTACCGCGCTCCCCGGTCGCACAAGGATTTCAGGACGTACCTGCCCCTGATCCGCCTGCTTCGGTTGCCGATTTGGATCGCCTGTAAACTGCGGATTCTGCCCTACATCCTGTACCTGAAGTACGCCAGTTAGCGAACAAAACCGGTCAGCTAGTTAACGGCCTTGATGGCTTTGAAAACCTCGGCGATGCGTCGGCGGGCTACCAGGAGCACCGTGCCGTCGGTCAGCGTAATTTCAACCTGATACGTTGAGATTCGGTGTAATCGGGCAATGTGAGAAGGGTTGACGAGCGCACCCCGGCTGATCCGGATAAATTCAGGGAGCATTTTTTGCCACCTCACCAGCGTTTTGGCCGTCATCAGGTTCGGGGCGTTGTGTCGATGCAGCAAGCTATAATTGCTGTTGCCTTCCAGCCAGATCAGGTCGGAGAGCGACAGGGGCACTTTATATCCTCTTAATTGAAGAGAGCCGGCTTGCTGATGCTGCATTACGAAAAAGTCGTCAGTTGCTGAGTGACGTTTTGCAGAAACAGGCGAACCCGGCGCTCTTCCGTGGTTAGCTCACACCGTTCGGCCTGTAAAAAATCATCAAGCATGCCTTTGTCCGTTGCCGTTGCGATCCGTTGAATCCGACCGCTTTGACGAGCCCACAGACTGTACCCATAAACGGCATTGGAGCATTCTTCCAAAACCGCAAAACCGTAGGGAGTTGATTCCCCGGATGGATGATGCCAGAGCACAAACCAGCGCGCTTTGGCCATAATTTGAGACAAAGAAAGCCGTTGTTGTTCCCAAGCCAGGCAATGGTTCTGAAGACTTTCAAGCGGAATGTCCGTCGTTGCCTGCTCAGGAGAAGGAGCAACCTGATAGTGAAATTCTTCAATCTCAGTTTGAATGTGGTGACGTTGAGTAAACCAGGATGACATTTTTCCAGAGTTAGAAAACTCAGTTGTTCACCCACCGTCTACAAACCCGGAAGCTCGATCTGATGAATAAAAACTCGTGAGTTAATTGAGTACGTTCTTGTTCATCCAATTTCAATGCCATTTTGTGTGGTTTATAGTTTCATTCATAAAATTTTATAGAAAAGGCAAATTATTTATACCAGTTGTCAAAATTGCATACCATAAAATCACTCTACCAGTTTTCCCGAAATTTATAATTCTTTGGCACAGTAATTGTCAGCCCCGAATTCCATCACAACAGCTAATTGATCGATTACTAAAAAGGTAAAATTTAACTTAAAAAATTGCTTGAGTAATTATCCGGGAATAGTGAAATCTAAAACCGGTTTTCTTTTATTTTATAGAAAAAGAGACGCAATTTAATCAATCACAGGTGGGCCGGAATCGACGCTATCTACCCAATTCTGCGGCCCGCGATCACAGCCCGATTGGCGGCCAACCAGCAACATTACTTTTTTCCTGCACCCGAAATAGTTTGATTTCCCGCCGTTGGAGAGCTTTTTTGCGTTATAAAATATAAATTAACAATGAAATAGTACTAATTATTTACAGAACTACCCGGTTTTTACGATTTAATAGCTCGGAGTAAATAAAAGGCAGTAAAGAGAAGCTACTGGCCAGGATTGGCAATTTTTAAATTCTATTGAACCATCAGGATGTTATTCAACCAATAGGAATGCACAAACGACCGAAATTAATCGTTATGCAAAACCCCTTGCAAAGTGAGTTGATAAATTCCGGTTTGAACTCCATAATCGGGATAAATCAATAAAATTGATTATTGCTTATACAACTAAATAAAAGATTATTATTTTATTACATCAGGCTGTGCAAATTGGATCAGGGGAGAGGGATAAAAAGAGTGAATTCCTACGATAAGATTATCTATATAACGTATATAGGTGAACTATTTCACTTACTCGTGCGCTTGATCTGGGAAAAGTATAAAAGCAGATTACGGTTTTTAAAATGCGTAGAGAAGACATTTCCGAAACCGTAATCTGCTTTAAATCAGGAAGCCGGGCTTTTGCCGAAGGATGCAATCCAGAAAATCAGGCCCAGAAAAGACGCCAATCCGCCAAGTACAATCAGGCTCCATTTCAAAACCGGGATGAAATTCCACTTCGTGAGGAAGAAAAAAAACGCTATGATGGCCCCGCCAAACAGGAACACCAGGCCAAGGATAATAAACAGCATGTAGGCCGTGCCGACGCCGGAGTTCCGGCTGTCGTGAAAATCAACGGCTCCGCAAATCTGGCCGGACATGTACAGGATACCGGCAATGCCGACGAAACCAATCCGGAAGAGCCACCACCACTGGCTGCCCGGCGCCCAGAACAGCGGCACAAAGGAAAGCAGCACGGCAATGATCGGTAAAAACCAGCCGAGGTTCAGAATCTGCTCTTTTTCGGCGTCGCTGATGGGCTCGCTGCGGGATACCAGAAAACCGGTGATGGCGAGTAGCAGCACCCAGGCCAGTTCCGGTCCCAACAGGTAAGAAACGGTGCGGTTCATGCATTAAAACGCTTTGTAATTCTTCACCTCATCCTGCAGCGACGCCAGAACGACCTTCAACTGCTTGTCCAGTTCCGAATAAATCGTCCGCAAATCTTTGTCGTTTTTCTGGCAATAGACTTCGACGGGAACGGGCCGGGCGTCGCCGTTTTCTATTTCAACGTGGGTGATCATTGCGCGGTATTTGCGGTTGGCACACTCGATGACAAAGGTGTAACGGAACGAATAAACGCCACCGGCCGAGGTTTCGGTGCGGGGCAGGGTGACGACCTGAACGGCTTTTCCGACCAGGTCACCGGTTTCTTTATCACTCACCGTAAACGTTTCGCCGGATGACCGTAACGACTGAGATGCCCACAACCGGGCGCGTCGGAACAGTTCGACCTGGGCCACGCTGCCGCAATCCACCACGTCGGCGTAGGCAACTTTTTGATTTACTACGGGCAGGATTCCGTGAATTTTTCCGTCGGCAACCACGGGCGGGCAATCGGCGCTGGCGTTTTCGGCGTTGATCATACCGACAAGTAATAGCGTAATGAGGGCGAGTTTCATCGTAGTGTATTTGTTATTTTAGGCAAAAGTAAAGCCGCAGGAAGCGGCCGTCCAGGCGAAAGCGATACTGAGCGGCATTGGGTAAATAAGCTGGGGGAAAAACCGGATAATTGCCGGAACGGAAAAACCGCTGGTTGCCGGGATGGCCGGAAAATCGTTTCACCTGATCCCGAACCGTTTCAAAAAATCGGTTGATGTATTTTACAATGAAAACCTTTTCCTATTTTTGATTAAGAGTGCGCCAACCTTAACCAGAATTTCCATGAAACGTCTTGTTCCTTCAAATCTGCTGCTGATAGCAGCTTTCCTGCTGGGTGTTCGGACATTTGCGCAAACGCCCCCGCGACAACCCACGCCCAACGACACCCTCAACTCGCCCAAAGTGCTGACTAACAACCGGGTGGCTATTCAGATTTACGCACCCAAAGCCAGCGAGGTGATCGTGGCCGGTGATTTTCTGGGCGGTGGAAAACCGCTGAATCTCGCCAAGGACGCCAACGGCGTCTGGTCGGTGACGGTGGGCCCGCTCAAACCGGACTATTATACGTATACGCTGATGGTCGACGGCGTTCGGACCATGGACCCGAAAAATCCGGTGATCAAACAGGGCATCAGCAGCCTGGAAAATGTGATGGCGCTGCCCGGTTCTGAAACGGTTTTTGAAGACAACCGCCCGGTTCCGCACGGCGAACTGCGGCAGGTCTGGTACCAGTCCAATACGCTGGGCATGGCGCGCCGGATGCACGTTTATACGCCCCCCGGTTATGATAAGGGCAACACGAAATACCCGGTTTTTTACCTGCTGCACGGCGGGGGCGATGACGATTCGGGCTGGCCAACGGTGGGCCGCGCCGGTTTTATTCTGGATAATCTGCTGGCGGCCGGGCAGGCCAAACCCATGATTGTGGTGATGCCCAACGGCAGCATGCCGCTTCCGCCCTCGTCAGGAATGCCCAATCCGGCGGTGATGACGCAGATGCGGACGTTGTTTGCCAACGAACTGCTGAAAGAAGTGATGCCGTATGTCGAGAAAAATTACCGGACGCAGGCCAATCGCGAGAACCGGGCCATTGCCGGGTTGTCAATGGGCGGTTTTCAGACGCTGGACCTGACGCTGACCCGGCCGGATCTGTTCAATTATGTCGGCGTATTCAGCTCCGGTTTTTTCGGGGCCACCATCGACGAGGCCGAAACCAAATACGCCAGCGTGCTGAATGACCCCGGTTTTAACAAAAACAAGAAGCTGTTCTGGATTGAAATTGGCAAGGATGATTTTGTGATGGATGCCAACAAAAAAACGATGGCGCTGCTCGATAAACACCAGATCAAGTACCAGTATAAGGAAACGGCGGGCGGCCACACCTGGATCAACTGGCGGCAATATCTCAACGAATACGTGCCGCTGCTTTTCCGGTAGAGAGTGTAGTAATGTGCTGAAAATGAGCATATAGAGATAAAATTTGTTCCCGTAAACCGTATCGCGCCGGTGAGTCGTATCTGGGCCTTTTTTCTGACTTTTTTGCTTTCTTCTTATGCCATCGGGCAGTCGCTGATCGTCAAAACCGAAAGCGGCCGCGTGGAAGGCATGGCCAACAAAACCGGTGATATCCGGATTTTTAAGGGCATTCCGTTTGCGGCTCCGCCGGTGGGAAACCTGCGCTGGAAAGCCCCGCAGCCGGTGTCCGCCTGGTCGGGTGTTAAAAAATGTGTGGCATTTGGACCCAGCCCGATGCAGGCCAAACCCGCGCCCTTTATGTACTGGTCGTCGGAATTCCTGATTCCCGAACAACCCATCAGCGAAGATTGCCTTTACCTGAATGTATGGACGGGCGCCCGTTCGGCGGCTGAGAAGCGACCGGTTTTCGTCTACATTTACGGGGGCGGTTTTCGGAGCGGGGGCGCGGGCTGCGCGATTTACGACGGCGAAGCGATGGCGAAAAAAGGGGTGGTTTTTGTGACGATCAACTACCGCGTCGGCGTTTTCGGTTTTCTGGCCCACCCCGAACTTTCGAAGGAATCGGGATATAAGGCTTCCGGTAATTACGCGCTGCTGGACATGATTGCGGCCCTGAAATGGGTGCAGAAAAACGCGGCCGCCTTCGGGGGCGATCCGAAAAATGTGACCATTGCCGGACAGTCGGCGGGGGCGTTTGCGGTTAATTTCCTGGCGGCTTCGCCCCTGGCTAAAGGGCTTTTTCACCGGGCCATTGCCGAGAGTGGCGGGAGCTTTCTATCGAGTCCGGCGCGCCCCCGACTGACGTTGCAAGACGCTGAACAATTAGGGGTTGATTTTGCCGGAAAGCTCAATGCGGCTTCGCTGAGCGACCTGCGTGCCAAATCGGCAGAAGAAATCCTGAAGGCTTCCGGCGGTTTAAATGGCCCCGTCGTCGACGGTTATTTATTGCCCGAAGGCATTTATGAAATCTACGCCAAATCGCGCCAGAACGATGTTTCGCTGCTGCTGGGCTGGAACGGCGATGATAAAGTAATGGGCGCACCAGTCAAAGCGGAGGTCTTTCGCGAGCAGATCAGAAAGCGGTTTGGCAATCAGGCCGACGCTTACTTTTCGGTTTATCCGGCCCAAACCGAGGAAGAAAGCGCCCAGTCGCAGGGAAACAGCAACCGGGATGAAAGCTTTGGTATTCAGGATTATACGTGGGCCAAAATGCAAACCAAAACCGGAAAATCACCGGTTTTTCTGTACAATTTTACGCGCAAGGTGCCCGCCCACACGCCCCAGACACAGTTTGGCGCGTTCCACACCGGCGAGGTGCCGTATGCGTACAACAACCTCCAGACCGTGGATCGTCCGTGGGAGGCCATTGACCGGCAGATTGCCGACGTCATGTCGTCGTACTGGGTCAATTTTGCCAAAACCGGTAATCCCAACGGCCCAAATCTGCCGGTCTGGTCGGCCTACACCCGCGAGTCGGAAAACACCCAGATCATCGACAAGACGATTGAAAACCGCCCTTTACCGAACAAAGACAAACTGAGGTTCTGGGAGAACTATTACGGGCAAAAGTGATCGGAAGGGGATAGAACCTTAATTCAAGTCGGCGGTATTGATCATCTGGATTTGTTAGTTTTAGTGGCTGACGCAGTCTTGAATATCGAATAGTGAATACTGGATATTGGGTAGCGAACATGGGATACGTCAGCCAGACGTAGCGACGGCCAACCGTCAACCAAAAACCGTCAACCAGAAATCAGACCGGCAGATACACCCTGAACGTGCTGCCCTGCCCCGGCTGGCTGTGGGCGGTGATGGCTCCGCCGTGGTTTTCCACCACTTTCTGACAGATGGCCAGCCCAACACCCGTACCGCTGTAGGCCGATTTTCCGTGTAACCGCTGAAAAACTTCAAAAATCCGATCGGCGTATTTCTCGTCGAAACCGATACCGTTGTCGATAACCTGAACCAAATGATACCGGCTGGCCTGCCGGGCTATCCGTAGGTTTTTAGGCAGATCGGAAGCCGCCACCTGATCGTATTGAATCCGAATCTGCGGAGCGGAATCCGACCGGCTGAACTTGATGGCGTTGGACAACAGATTCTGGAACAGTTGCCCGAGTTGCGAACCGTCTCCGCTGACCGTGGGCAGCTCGTTGACCTCGATGTGAGCGTGGGACTGATAAATCTGCAATTCCAGCGTTTCCAGGACCTTCGATACAATCTCGGCCAACGAAACCGCATCAAAAGCCTGCTGCCGGGTCGAAATGCGCGAATAAGCCAGCAAATCTTTGATCAGTTCCGACATCCGCCCGGCCGACGACTGCATGCGGTTGATGAGGTCCACGCCGTTTTCGCCCAAACCGTCGGCATACTGGCTTTGCAACAGACTGCCGAAGGACTGAATTTTGCGGAGTGGCTCCTGCAAATCGTGAGAAGCCACGTAGGCAAACCGCATCAGGTTTTCGTTGGAGCGCAGTAAGTCCTGGTTCGTGCCTTCCAGCTCCTGCGTTCGGGCCTGAACCTGGCGCTCCAGCTCGGCTGCAATTCGTTTCTGTTCGTGAATATCGGTAGCCGTTCCGACCCAGAGGGTAATGGTGCCGGTTTCGTCATGAATGGGCAATGCGCGGTTCAGATGCCAGCGGTACATACCGTCCGAACCCCGCCGGTAGCGGTTTTCGACCACAAAAGCCGTCCCGGTTTTCAGGGCTTCCAGATACTTCTCCTGGGTATAGGCGAGGTCGTCGGGATGCAGGATGGCCTGCCAGCCCCAGGCTTTGGTTCTCTTGTAATCCAGGCCGGTGTAATTGTACCACTGCTGGTTATAAAAGTTAAACTCGCCTTCGGGCGTATTCGTCCAGGTCATGGGCGAAATAGCCTCCAGGAGCGTCCGGAACCGCATTTCGCTCGCTTCAACTTCCCAGCGGGCCAGCACCTGCTCGGTGACATCGATGGCAACGTTGAGAATGGCATATACGTCTCCGGCCGCATTGCGCAGCGGTTTATACGTAAAATTGAAATAGTAAATGCCGGGTATTCCATCCACGACCAGTTTGGCCTCCGCTTCCTGCGAAGCGTATTCGATGCCCGTCGCGTAAACCTCGTCCAGAATCTGGAGAAAAGGCTGCCCTTCCAGTTCGGGTAAAGCTAGCCGCAGCGGTTTTCCGATCACCGAGTCGCCCTTCCCCCAGAACTTGATCATGGCTTCGTTGGGCAGTTCGACGACCATATCGGGGCCTATAAACAGGCTCATGGCCGCCGGGGCTTCTTCAATCAGGTTCCGAAACCGCTGCTCGCTTTCTTTCAAGTCCAGTTTCGCTTTAATCTGAGCGGTTACTTCCGTCGCCAATACCATGACATCCGTAATGCGATCACTGCTTTCCCGAATCGGCGCATAAACGTAATTGAAATAGCCGTCTTCCAACTGGCCGTTGCGGTGCAAACGGGCCAGGGTCTCAAAACCGTAGTGGGGAACGCCGGTCGTGTAAACGGTTTGCAACAATTCGATAAAGCCCTGACCTTCGATTTCCGGCAGCGCTTCGGCAATGGGAAGCCCAAGTATAGAGGGGCCCTTTCCCCACAATTCCAGAATGGACTGGTTGGCGGTTTCGATTACCAACTTTTCGCCACTCAGAATGCCGATCGCAACCGGCGCCTGCGCAATCATGTTCCGGAACCGTTCTTCGGCTTTCAAGAGCAGAATATCCTTTTCTTTTTGCTGGGTAACGTCAATGGTAATTCCGGAAAAAGAAACCGGTTTTCCGTCGCTGTTGTATAAATACTGCCCGAGGACCTTAACCCAGTGAACCTCCTGGTTCGTCCAGATAAAGCGGGCTTCGTAATTTAAATTTCCGGTTTGGAGGGCCACCCGGTAAGCCCGTTCGCGAATCGGACGATCCCGAGCGTCAACGTGGCTGATAAAAACGTCCCGCGTGATGCCAAATCCTTCTTCGCCGGTGAGAATGCGGGCAAAAGAGGGCGAATAAATGATTTCATCGGTTTCCAGATTGATCGAAAACGAACCCGATCCGGACCCTTCCAGCGCCAGCCGCGCCTGGTGCTCGAACCGCACGGTTTTTTCCCGCTCCAGAATTTCGGCGGTGCTATCGTGGGCAACACCGGAAAACCGGTAAACCTGACCGGTTTCGGTAAAATAAGCCTGTCCGATAAACCGCACCCAGCGCAGCTTGCCATCGTCACCCCCGATGGTTCGGAATGTGGTGTCGTACTGCCCGCCCGATTCGGGCTTCAACGCCTGTCTGACGGTTTCCAGAACCCGGGCCTGATCGTCCGGATGAACGTAACGGATCGCCTGATCGTAGGGGAGCTGGTTGATTTGGGTTAACCCAAACAGCATGCGGCAACGGTCGTCCCAGTAAACCAGGTTGCTAAACGGGTCGAAATCCCAGGTTCCCAGCTGCGCCGAATCCAGGGCCATCCGCAACCGGTCCTCACTTTCGCTGCGCGCTTTTTGCAGGTTAACCCGTTCCGTAATATCCTGCATGGAACCGACCATCCGAACTGCTTTCCCGTCGCGGAGGGTGATGTAGCCCCGATCGAAAACATAAGCGTAGGTGCCATCGGCCCGGCGAAACCGGTATTCATCCGACCAGTTGGTGCCGCCGTGATCGATAATCTGGTAAATGCCGTCCAGAATCCGGTCTTTATCGTCGGGGTGCACGTAATCGAACCAGGATTCCGGCCCGGTTTCCGCCGGGGGAATTTCATGGCCGAATAAAATGGCGTAGCCGTCGCTCCACCAGACGGTGTCGGATTCCAGGTTCCAGTTCCAGACTGCATCCCGGGTTGCCTTGGTTAATAGTTCAAATAACTCGTTGGCCGTTCCTAAATCAGTATTCACGATTTATTTACTTCGCTTTACTTATGTTAACCCTAAAAATAACCAAATGGCTATTTAATATTTACGGCATTCCGAAAATTCGGAAATTCGCTGTCGAAAAACCGGTGGAAGAAACCGGTTTTTCGACAGTTCAATAACAGCGATTCTTGACAGGGCGGTTTTTGAATGGAACTTAAAACCGGCTGACTGTCCTTTACAATACAAGTTTACTTTCGAACATGCACTCTGTATCAACTTATCAGGCGGCCCGGTTGGTAGCCGGAACCGTAGAATCGTATTTCGCGCATCATTTTGCCACCGCCACCTCGAATGGCGGCCAGGAAACGGCCCATCAGCCGCACGCACCGGAAATTGAAGCCATGATCGATACGGCTTTCTGGGCCAGCCTCCGGCACGAAGAAGGCGTATCGCCCAAGGTTACCCTGGCCTTTTTACCCCCTGACAAAGCCGGACAGCCCCTTATTTTTGGGAAGCGGCTCCGGTTTACGCCCGACGTGCTGACCAAGCTCGCGCCGGCCGTTGAGCGCCCCGGCATTCACCTGGGCGTCTGGTACGACAGGGACGAATTGTATATCTGGGGAACCACCCGCGAAATTCCGGGGAACTGCCTCGTGCTGGAGGTGATCGAACCCGGCCTACTGGTGGTCAAACACCGGCGGCTCGACGGTTTTGGCAAGTTTGTCAACGTTGCTATTCTCAAGGGCGATCAGATCAAAATCGTGGACGAAGGAACCGCCAAAACGCCCGACTGCCCCTTTGTCGTGACGTCGATGCTGGGTTTTACCCTGCCCTCATTCTGGAACGATTCGATGAATATTCTGGTCCAGCTGGCCGTCTCGATGCGGGCCCACGGCCGGGGCGGGTCGCTGTTGGTGGTACCGTCGGGCCGTGATGCCTGGCGCGATTCGATCATTCAGCCCATGTCGTACCCGATTGTGCCGGTTTTCAGTCGGTTAGCGGATTTACTGCAACAGGAATCCGATGCAGCCAGCCAGAATGTGTGGCGCGGGGCGGTTAATCTGGCCGTCGAAGCCATTGGCGGTTTGACGTCGGTGGATGGGGCTACCATCATTAACGATCAGTATGAAGTGCTGGGGTTCGGTGCTAAAATCGGGCGCTCTGAAACCAGCGAACGGGTTGAACAGATCATCATCACCGAGCCCATCGTGGGCAATGAGCCCCTGATCGTTCATCCGGCCCAGACGGGCGGTACCCGACATCTGTCGGCGGCTCAATTTGTGTTCGATCAGCGCGATGCGGTGGCGCTGGTGGCTTCGCAGGATGGCCGGTTTACGATCTTCACCTGGTCGACGACCGACCAGATGGTGCACGCCCACCGGGTCGATTCATTGTTGCTCTAATGCGGGTTATAATAGTTAATTTATTGTTCATACAAGTTTGCTTTTTGCGCTGACCGATAAACCGAAAAAGGCAGATATTAATCACTATTTTTAGCATTGGAAAATCCGTTATTTCCGGAATTAAACTCTTGGAAAGTATAATTTCCGAGCTGATCAATATGGGTTTCAAAACCGGAATTTGGACTCTGAAATGAGGAGAAGTGGAGCGGTTTTTTGGAAAAATTAAACAAATAATAACCTTAAAATCAAATCAGGAGATTGAGAATTCAGACAGAAGGAGAGAAGGCTGGGATTCCATTTTTACCCTTGATTATCAATTCAGGATTGTCTGGTAAATAGTTGCAGGGATGAGGAGTACTTATAAATAAACACCGTAAAAATACTTATTTTTTTGGCGAGACTGGATTAATTGTGCGGTTTTTTTTGATGAAAGTTGAAACAACTTACGGGCGAAATCAGATAAGGTTTTAACCGTTGGATTACCGAAATAAAGCGTAATTGGACCGGTAACTAAACTTATGTAACGATTTATTAATACAAATAACTTGTATTTTAATTTTTATCGTACTTTGGTAAAACTCTTTGTTGCCTGTACAATGATTCTACACCCCAAACCGAATCGCTATTACCTGATTCACAACGAACCTGTCCTGCTTACGGAAGCGCTTTTGAAAGCACTTCAACCGCCGAACCGTCCCCAGCCCATCAAATTGACAAAGCCCTGGCTGGCTGCTTTCGGTTTCTGGCCCGACCCTTCGGCGAATTCCTGGACGTACGAAGATTCCCGACTGGTGCCCGGTATGAACTGCTGGCTGTGCGTACAAACCCGCCGGTATCTCCAGTATGTGCACGAACTGCAGGATTTGTTTGAAGACGTTTACGAATACACCGAATTGCGCCTGCGGGTAGAACCGTCCAAAATCCACCTCCCGACGATTCGCCAGCAGATGGCCTGAAGTAATCCATTATCCTTCTCCTGCTTCATGGGAAGCCTTCAACTGCGTTGCTAACAACCTGTCATCCGTCTTGCCATCCGGCATCAATTTTCTGTTGCACGCCGATCATCCCCAATTTGCCCGTGTCCGTATTCTGAAAGAACATGCGTTGGTAATTGATCCACGGTTAAGAAATAGCTGAAAACCGTGAAAAAGACCGGATAAATACGAAAACCAGCCGGGATGATTTTATTTTTGTCCTGGATTAAACTCTTCACTAACCTGTTTTCAATGGAAAATACCCGTCGAGATTTTATTAAAAAGGCCGCTTTAAGCACGGCTGGAATTACATTTGGCGGACTGGCAACCGGCCTGTCGGCGAAAAGCTACGCCAAAGTAATTGGTGCCAACGAGCGGCTGAATATTGCCATTGCCGGGCTTGGCCGGCGGCTGGGCGCGTATTACGACCCTATTTCGCGGAAAGATAGCAACGTCGAGCTGGTGTATTTGTGCGATGTCATGAAAAAACAGCGGGAAGACGGCCTTCAGAAATTCTCGAAGTTTATCGACTACAAGCCGAAGCTGGAAAACGATATCCGGAAGGTGATTGCCGACAAGAATGTGGATGTGCTGATCAACGCGACGCCGGACCACTGGCATGCGCCGGGCACCTGGCTGGCGGTGCTGGCGGGTAAGCACGTCTACGTCGAAAAACCGTGCAGCCAGAACCCCCGGGAGGGCGAAATTCTGATCGAGATTCAGAAAAAATACGGAAAGATCATTCAGATGGGAAACCAGCAACGCTCGGCGCTGGAGTCGATCGACGTGATTAACCAGATTCACAACGGCGCCATTGGAACGCCGTACAAGGCCGTTGCTTTTTACACGGCGGCCCGGGGCGAAGTGCCCGTTGCGAAACCGGCACCCGTTCCCGACGGCCTGGACTGGGATTTGTTTCAGGGCCCGGCCCCGCGCCGACCGTATACCCACGATACCTGGGATTACAACTGGCACTGGTACGGCTGGCATTACGGAACCGCCGAAAGCGGGAACAATGCCACGCACGAACTGGACGTAGCCCGCTGGGCGTTGCAGGTCGAGTTTCCGGAGTTTGTTTCGGTCGAGGCCGCTAAACGGCATTTTCTGAACGACGGCTGGACCATGTACGACACGATGGATGCCACGTTCCGGTTTCCCGGTAACAAAATCATCAAATGGGATGGCAAAAGCCGGAGCGGCCATAAAACCTATGGCAGCGACCGGGGCACCATCATTTACGGTAGCACGGGCAGCGTGTACGTTGATCGCGACGGCTATCAGCTTTTCAATCGCGAGGGAAAACTCGTGAAAGACAGCAAATCGAAAGGCTCGGAAGCGGGAACTGCTCTGGGCGGTGGCGGTGACATGACGACCCGGCACGTTGTCAATTTCTTTAACGCCATTCGGGGCAAGGAAAAGCAAAACTCGACCATCGACGAGGGCGCAAAAAGCACCCTGCTTTGCCATTTGGCCAATATTGCCTACCGTACCAACAAAACGCTGGATATCGATTCCAAAAACGGCCACATCCGCGATAAAGAAGCGATGAAACTCTGGAGCCGGGAATACGAAAAAGGCTGGGAACCACCGGTTTAATTAGCGGACTTTCATGGTTTAGAGTTTATGGTTTTAATCCTGAAGCGATAGGTAGTCCATAAACTCTAAATCATAAACGTATTGTACTAACCGTGCGCTGAATTTCCGGTTTTTGGAGTCAGTTCCCGGCCAGTTGCGAAACCGTCAGCTCGTTCAGCAACGGTTTTTCCGCCAGAAACTGTTCGACGTTCTGCAAAAAAATGGACGAAACCCGTTCCAGAAACCGGGGACTCAGGCTCGAACCCGAAATGTGGGGCGTCAGGATAACGTTCGGCAACGCCCAGAGCGGATGCTCCGGCGGCATCGGATAGTGGTAATGCGTGTCGAGCGCGGCCCCCGCAATCCAGCCTTCCTGCAGGGCTTTCAACAAAGCGGTTTCCTGAATCAGGGGCCCGCGCGCGGGATTCAGCACAAAAGCCGTGGGCGGTAACATCCGCAACTCGGCTTCTCCAACCAGGCCCGTGGTGGTGGCGGTTTGCGGAACGGCCATTACCAGAAAATCCAGTCCGTTGAGAAATGCTTCTTTCTCGTGACCATAGAAAACCCGGTCGGGCAAGGTACCCTCGGGGTCACCGGTGCCGGGCACGCAAAAAACCGTATCCCGGTTCTGAATCGGTTGCCGAACCAGTACGTGAACCGTCATGCCCAGCGCCTTCGCCAGCCGGGCGGTTTCGCGGCCAATCCCGCCGTACCCCCAGATACCCACCACCGAACCGCGAATTTCCTTCTGAAACCGCGCTGATCGATCCCAGACCCGATTTTCCTGATTTCGGACCAGCCCGCGCACATCCCGCGCCAGATTGATCATCATCGCGATGTTCCATTCGGCAATCGGCACATCGAACACGCCCAGCGAATTACACGCCCGGACGCCCCGTGCCGTCAGGTTTTTACCGAACAACTGGCTGTAGCCCGCCGAGCTGATCTGCACCAGTTTCAGCCGCGTCATCGCTTCGTGGTTTTCGGGCAGAAAGGTGCAGAATAAAACGTCGCAATCCTGAATCTGACTGACCGGCAAAGGCCGCACTTTTTCTTCGGGCTGCGCGACCACTTCCACCGCAACGCCCGGCGTTTGTTGCAACTGCCGCAAAACCGGTTCGTAAACCGGCATGTCGATCAAAACGTTCAGCATGGTTTCAGGTCGTCAGGATTTTTCCGGGAACGCTGTTGAATTCGCCACTGCCGGGGATAAACGGAAACCGCCGGATCGTTTCGTCCGTCAATTCGATGCCCAGACCCGGTTTTTCGGGGCGCTGAACGTGGCCGTTTTTCATCAGCAAACTGTCGCCGATCACCTCGCTGTGCAGCGGGCCGTAGGCCGGAGCCACTTCCAGGATAATCGTGTTCGGGCAGGCAAAACCGGCGTGAATATTCTGCATCTGCGAACCGCCCGCTCCCCAGGCGTGGGGCGCAATTTTCTGCCCGCGCTGCGCCAGGCTCGCGGCTACCTGCATAAACTGATCCAGACCCGCCGTAAACGACGCGTCCGGCTGCCCGACGCCGAAACTATCCTGCTCGATGAAGGTCTGCCATTCGCAAACCGCCGTCAGGCATTCGCCCCCCGCGATCACGGTTTTGGTGTTCCGGCGGAGTTCGGCGTAGAGATCAGGACGCGTGTAGTGCAGCGGTTCTTCCAGAAAAAACAGCTGATACGGTTCCAGCGCCCGCGCCACGGCGGTGGCGGTTTCGAGGCCCCAGGTCAGCGTCGGGCTATTGCCCATGTGCGCGTCGAACAGCAGCCGAAGTTCATTGCCAAACTGCTGCCGCACGAAATCAGCTTTTTTCGCTTCCAGGTCGGCGGCTTCGGCGGGGTCTACGGAAACCGTAAAACCGGCTTCTTTCCAGTATGCTCCGGCCCCGATTTTCACGCCCTGAAACCCCAGCGATTGGTAAAATGCAATTTTCTCACCCAGCTTTTCCAGCGGATAATTGCTGGGGCCGCCGGTCGCATACGCCGGAAGCCGGGTCTGCGGCTGGAAGGATTCGTCGGCGGTTTCCGGGAAATGCGCTTTCCAGTTTTCACCGAGCAACTGATAAACCGGTACGCCCAGCGCCTTGCCTTTCAGGTCCCAAAGCGCGGCTTCGATCCCGGCCAGCACGATGGCGCCCAGCCCGACCCGGCACCAGAAATTGCCGCACTGGTACATCCGCTGCCACAATTCCGGGATATTATCAACGGTATTGCCAATAAGAATCGGCTTGAAAAATTCCACAATGGCCGGTACGCCTTCCGGAAAAA
Source organism: Larkinella terrae (assembly GCF_009668025.1). Lineage (GTDB taxonomy): Bacteria > Bacteroidota > Bacteroidia > Cytophagales > Spirosomataceae > Larkinella > Larkinella terrae. The sequence continues at coordinate 541,341 of NZ_WJXZ01000002.1, forward strand.
AATAACCGGCGTAAGTCTCGCCCAGGCCCGTCAGTCCGGCATCGGTTTCGATGCGAATAAAGGCTGCACTGCGCAGTTTTCGGGCTTCGGAAAGAAACGGATCACCCGTACAGGGACCCGTCAGCAGAATGGTTTGAACGTCTGTAATTTTCATGGTGAGTTCCCGGCGGTCTTACACCGTTTTGGCCAGAACGCCGATCTCGATGGCCGCAACCGTGATGGTTTCCTTGCTTTGATTTTCAACGACAATTTTGTTCCAGCCGTCGGTCAGGAGCGAAACCGGAAACCGGTAATTATACCCGAGATGCTCTTTGGTCAGATGCGTCAGCGAACCGCAGGAGGTCAAGAGCTTCTGACTTTTTTCATTTTTCAGATTGGGCCAGCACCCATTTACCGATACCGGCAGAAAGCCCGGTTTATCTTCGGCTTTGAGCACCACCTGCACCACCAGTTCCAGGTTCTTATCGGCGGGTTCGGCGCACATCGCGAGTTGAAAAGGTCGTTGGGCAAAGGGGCCGATGCTGGCGGGCAGTTGGGCCGGTAGCTCAAACGGCGTTGGATTGAAGAAGGCACCGGCCGTGCTGAAGCAGTAATGCTTCGGTTTCCCGCGTAAAAAATCCAGTTTATGAATGTCGCGCAAAGCGGTATAATCGGCCTTAAGGCCCGGGATGAGCGGCTGATCCGAACAGAAGAAATTGAACCATTCGATGCCGTGAACGCCCATCGCCAGCTTTCCGGCCGCGTTGGCCCGCTCCACTTCCGGGTTAGCCCCAATGTAGCGCATGCGCTGCTCAACGCTGCCCGACTCATTTTGCGTCGGCAGGGAATTGGCCCCGTCGTCTACTGACCCGTAAATCGTGACGCGCTCGCCCAGGCGTTTCCGGAATTCGTCGTGCGGCATGTCCCAGGTGGTAGCCCAGAAACCGGCCGGAATGATGAAGTCGAGTGTTCCCTCCTGCGTAAGCGTAACCACGTCAATGCCAATGGCTTTCAGCGAGTCCAGTGCCCCCGGAATGCGCATCCCGAACGGATACGGTTTTCCGGTTTTCTTCGCCCGGCGCTGGGTCAGTTCCCGAATCTGCCGGAACCAGTCGTTCATCATGGCGATGGTCTGGTCCGACGCGCCGGGTTCGCAGCAGAGCGGTTGCCGCCACCAGTCCAGTTCCAGCCCTTCGTAATCGTAATCTTCCACGACCTCCCGAATCTGCTCGAACATCAGGGCGCGCACTTCCGGTTTTTCGTAGTTAAAACCAATCCGGTCCTGCGCATTTTGCAAGCCGTACGACGCGTGCTTGAGCCGCATCTCGTCTTTCTTGAACAGCGGAAGATTGAAAAAACTGCCGTCCACGTTCCGGCTACCGTGCATGTCGTTCATCCGAATGCTGACCCAGGGCGAGATTTTCCGGCGTCGGCATGCTTTGGCGGTTTCGGCCAGCCAGTCCACACCCGCGTCGAGCAGGTCCTGGTAGCGATTCATGAACCGCTCAAAATTATCGAGAAATTCCTCTACCGCTTCGGGTTCGGTAATGCCCTGACAAATCGCGTGGCCGCGAAAAAACTCCCGATCCCCGCGCTTGTAGCCGTCGAGAATGCTGGGAATTTTCTTGCTCGGATACCAGGCCCGGTTGGCGTTGGCGTTGATGACAAAGGTGTCGATCCCGTTGTCGGCCAGCAAATCCACGTAGCGGTGAATCGCCTTTGCCTGAAACGGTCCGCCGATGGCCACGGGTTTGGTTCCCATCTTGCCCGTTCGCGGATTGACCACGGTTTTCATCGTGTAATCTTCGGGCTGCCAGCGTTCGGGGTTGTAAAAATACACGCAGGTATCGCCGTTGAACAGGTTACGGTGTTGGTCCAGTGCGTTTTTTTTAGGTGGAATAGCCGGTTGTTTAGCGGGAGCCGGGGCAAACAGGCTCGGCAGGACCGGGGCGGTGGCGGCACTGAGTAAACCGCTGCGCAAAAAAAACCGGCGGTTTTGCTTGTTTTCAGATTCCATGCGAACGGTTTGTAGTCAGGGAATGAAGTTAGATTTTAGGTCACTGATTCACAAAACTAGCTTCCGGGTAGTCCGCTTTCTCCTACTTCTCTATGTATTTATAATATTATCTTTCACGACTCGACCCGGAGCGGAAAAATTCGCTGACAAGAAACCAAATAACGCGTAGGTGGCACGGGAGAAAACGCCATGCCCGACTCGGGGATATGACGTCAGGGAATGCCTTTACTTCAATTTATTCCCTAACATGATCGTATATTGCTGAATTTTCTGCTATTGATGGACAACAACGAACTTGGCACCAGGCCGCATTATCAACTATTGGATGGACTTCGGGGAGTAGCCGCGATTATCGTGGTGTTTTTTCACCTGACCGAGCCGCTGGCCAGCAGCCACCTTGACAATGTTGTCAATCATGGTTACCTGGCCGTTGATTTTTTCTTTCTCTTATCCGGCTTTGTCATTGGCTATGCGTACGACGACCGATGGAACCAGTTAACCATCAGCGGTTTTCTTCGGCGTCGGTTCGTGCGGCTGCAACCACTCGTTGTCCTGGGCATGATACTCGGCGGCCTGGGCTTTTATTTTACTGACTCACCAATATGGCCGCTGATACATACCGTTCCGGTATGGAAGCTGGTCGTCGTAACGCTGATCGGCTGTACGATTTTACCCATACCCCTTTCCATGGATATTCGCGGCTGGCAAGAAATGCATCCGCTCAATAGTGTCGGCTGGTCATTATTTTTCGAGTACATCGCCAATGTTCTTTACGCCCTGGGGTTACGAAAATTATCGAATAAAGCCCTGGCTTTATTTGTCGTACTGGCCGGGGCAGTGCTGCTGCATTTTGCGGTTACGAACCCGAACGGAGACGTGACCGGTGGCTGGACACTCAATACCGAACAACTGCGGGTTGGAATAACGCGTACGATATTTCCATTTTTTGCCGGTTTGCTTTTATCGCGGGTAGCACGGCCTACCTCCATCAAAAATGCTTTCCTGTGGTGTAGCCTGCTGGTTGCGGTTGTGTTGCTGATGCCCCGAATAGGCGGTGCCGAGCGTCTCTGGATGAACGGTTTATACGAAGCTTTTTGCATCATCCTTGTCTTTCCGCTCATTGTTTATCTCGGTGCCAGTGGGGTGGTGCGTAGCCAAACGGAAGCTAAAATTTGTCAGTTTCTGGGTGACCTTTCCTATCCTTTATACATGACGCATTATGTGCTTGTCTATTTTTATGTGGCCTGGGTAAGCCATCATAAAGGCATTACTTTAGGGCAGGCCTGGCCCTACGCCCTGCTCACTTTTTCGGGGGCTATCGTGCTGGCTTACCTAAGTTTAAAATGGTACGATGAACCGGTCAGAGCCTGGCTGCGAAAAAAGCTGAAGTAGCGAATCCGAAAGTCGACACAACGGAATCAGGACCCTGATGTCGTATTTGTTTACGCGGAGGAGCGGTTTGAATAGAGAAGCCTCAGCATCGTGCCAAGGCTTCTACCGAATACAAAACCAAATTTAAACTTGAATCAAGGCATTTAGTTTCTGTAAATAACTCGTGAGAATACTCAGAGCGATTCGGCAATGCTGGACTGAATTTCGCCTTTGGGCGTGACACCGGTTTTCTTCCAGACGGCCTGATCGCCTTTGTACAGCACCAGTGTCGGCAGCGCCGTAATGCCCAATTCCTTCACCAGTCCTTTGTTTTCGTAGGCTTCAATCCGGATGACTTTCACGTTGGCGGCCTGTTCTTTTTCAATTTCATCGACCGTCGGAGCCAGTTTTTTGCAGGAACCGCAATAGCGCGAGCCGAAATCGACCAGCACCAGTTTGTCGGTTTTGAGCTGAGCCTGATAAGCTGCCAGCGTGAGGCCCGGTCCCATGGTGGATTCTTTATATCTGGCAATGTCTTCGGCGGGGGCCTGCAACGGCCAGTGGGGCGCGTTGTAGGCCAGATACAGGAAGAACGGTTTGTTTTTCGACTCGTTGATGTACGAAATCGCGTGGTTCATAATCTCGTCGGTCAGGTATTTGCCGGGCTCCAGGTTGATGCGCCGGTTGTTTTCGACCAGCTCGACGGGCGGCACCTTGTCTTTGTACGGACTGATGTCGTAGAAGTTACTGGCGCCACCGATGAACCCGTAAAACCGGTCGAAACCGCGCTGGTTGGGCCAGTACAGACTGTCGTTCCCAACGTGCCATTTGCCCGACAGATACGTGTTGTAACCCGCCTGTTTCAGCACTTCGCCGAACGTCAGCGACTCCTTGTTGAGCCAGCCCTGATAAGCCGGTAACCCCAGGTTGACGTTAAAATAGCCCACCCCGGCTTTGTGGTGGTATTGCCCCGTAATGAGCGACGCCCGCGTCGGCGCGCAAATGGAATTGTTGTAAAATTCGCGCAGCCGCAGGCCCTCGGCGGCCAGTTTGTCGATGGTCGGCGTCTGGATTTCCGACCCGTACGCGCCAAAATCCGAATACCCCAGGTCGTCGACCATCACCAGTATGATGTTCGGTTTTTGGGCCGATGACTGGTTTTTGGACTGGCCGAGCGTCAGGTTCAGGCTTAGCGTTACGAAGGTGAAAATGAGCAGAATTCGGTGCATGGAGATTGGTTATAGATGAGGTAAAATGGCTAAGTTCAGATTCGTGTAAAAATGCTGATTCTATAGATTTAATAGATTTTCAAGAAATGGTAACCTACCAATCGAGCACTTAACAGTCCTACCCTTCGGGGGTTGGGCATGTTACGGTTTTTTATATTCCGGATTGGGTTCGGGCATGTTGGCCTTTACCTCCGAGCGCCATTTCCTGAGCAAAGCGGCCAGTTCGTTGGTCTTGTCCGGCAAAGCGGCCGCGAGGTCTTTTTGCTCGGAAATATCCTGTTTCAGGTTGTACAATTCGAGTTTACCGGTTTCGTACAGTTCCACCAGTTTGTAATCACCCAAGCGCACGGCTGCGGCCGGTCGGCCTTCCTGATTGCTGAAATGCGGATAATGCCAGAAAATCGGTCCCCGTTCCACGGCCAGTTCCGGTGATCTCAGCACCCGGGCAAAACTCTTTCCGTCCGGGCTGGCGGGTTGGCCGGTTATTCCCAGCAGCTCCTGAAAGGTGGGCAGAAAGTCCGTGCCGGTGATGTAATTTTTCGTCTCGGTCTGCGCGCCAATCCGGCCTTTCCACGAAAAGATGAGCGGCACGCGAATACCGCCTTCGTACACATGGCCCTTCCAGGCCCGCAGCGGTTCCAGTGTCGTCGGGCGTTGGCCCAGTTCGGGCAGGCCGAGTCCGCCGTTGTCGGAGGTGAACACCAGAATCGTGTTATCAAGCAGGTTCAGCTTCGTGAGCTGGTCGATGACGCGCCCGACGCCGTCGTCCATACTCTCGATCATGGCGGCATAATTGGGGTCGTATTTGCCGCCCGATTTTCCGTAGTTGTCGAAGTAATACTTCAACTTGTCGGCCCGGGGCACGAGCATGATGTGCGGGGCGGAATACGTCAGGTACAGAAAAAATGGCCCGGTTTTGTGCTGGTCGATAAACTCCAGGGCGTAGTCCGTCAACTGGTCGGTCAGGTACTTCGTGCCCTGGTCTTCAAAGACGGTTTTGCCTTTCGAGGTAATGGTGTAGTTGTAATAATCCAGGCCGTTTCTGGCAATCACGCGGTCGTAGGCAAAACCCTGAGCCGATGGGCTGGTGGAGTCGGCTGAACCCAGGTGCCACTTCCCGACCATGCCCGTGGCGTAGCCGTTCTTCTGCACCACTTCCGCCAGCGTGGTTTCGGCCGACGGCAAATATTTGGTCCACTGCGCGGGCAGCAGGGGCGATTTGGGGTCTTTGCGATCCCCGGCAATAAAGTTGGTCAGGTGCAACCGGGCCGGGTGCTTACCCGTCATGATGGCCGCCCGCGAGGGCGAGCAAACCGGGCAAGCCGAGTAGGCTTCCGTAAACCGCAGACCGGTTTTCGCCAGCTTGTCGATGTTGGGCGTGCGGATGTACGGATTGCCGTAGCAGCCCAGATCCGTGTAGCCGAGGTCGTCGGCCATGATAAAGACGATGTTCGGTTTAGCTGGTGCCGATTGCCCCAAAACCGTCCCCGACACCAGCAGGAACGCCCAAACAAATAAGAAAAGTGGACGGTTTTCCATCGGTTAGTCCGGTTTTTTGGCGTACGTGATGTCCAGCGCGGCCCCGGTGTCGCCCTGTTGTTTCATCCAGGCTTCCAGTTTCTGCCGGTAGTGCCGAATGCGGTTTTGCTGGGTCGAGTCATTCGCCAGATTCCTGAACTCCGAAGGGTCGGTCTGCGTATCGTAAAATTCGACGGCGGGTCGTTTCACAAACCGGTCGGTGATTCGTTTCGCCTGTGGATCGCTTTCGGCCCGATCGATCCAGGAAAACCAGACCGAGTTGCCATCCCGGCGTTGGGCACTGGCGTTCATCATGAAGCGGTTGTAATATTCCGAGTCGGGTGTCAGGTTCAGAATCAGCTTGTAGCGGGTGTCGCGGATGCTCCGGATCGGATACGGATTGCCTTCGGGAATGTTGTTGTGAATGCCATAGGTGAAATCCCGCGCCTGCTGGCTCTGTCCGCGCAAAACCGGCAGGAAGCTCTTCCCGTCCAGACCGGCCACCGGTTTGCCGCCCGCCAGATCGATGAGCGTCGGCGTAATATCTTCGTACTGCACCAGCGCGTCGGTTTGCGTCCGGGGCTTCACGGTGCCGGGCCATCTGACCAGCATCGAGCTCTTCTGACCGGCGTCATACAGATTCCACTTAGCCCCCGGAAACTGCGCACCCTGTTCACCCAGAAAAATCACGATCGTGTTTTTGTCCTGCCCGGTTTCTTTCAGCAGTCGGGTAATGTCGCCCACCTGATTGTCGAGCCGCCGAACCTCCGCGAGATATTTTACAAACTGTCGGCGGGTCAGTTTCGTATCGACGCAGTACGATGGCAGAACCAGTTTATCCGCATCGAATTCGGTCGTGTCGCCGACGGTCCAGGGCGTATGTGGATTGATACTCATCACGAACAGGCAATACGGTTTACTATCCCGCGTCATGTATTCTTTGACGCCGTCCAGCGTGTAATCGTCCGTCGCGGCCACGCAATTCGGTTCAAAACCGCTGACAATCTCAAACGGAAAGACGGTTTTCGGTTTCGTACTGTGGTCTTTGCCCGTCAGCCCGACGCGGTAGCCCAGGTCGGCCAGGTAATGGCCGACACTTTTCAGATCGTTATAAACCGGTTTGTGATTCTGAAACGATCCGTGCCGAACGGGATACAAGCCCGTAAACAACGACGCCCGCGTGGGCACACACATCGCTTCGGACGCGTAGATGTGGTTGAATTTCAGGCCCTCAGCCGCCAGCGCGTCGATGTGGGTGGTTCGCAGGTTCCGGCCCCCGTAGCAACTCAACTGCCGACTGTCAAGATCGTCGGCCATGACGATGATCACGTTGGGTTTTGCAGCGGCTGGCGGTTGTTGAATAAATCCCACGAAGCCGCTGCCAAGCAGCGAAAGCAGAAGTCCGGTCAGAAGGGTAAGACGCATAACGGAATGGTTTAGGGCTTTAGGAAAACCAGCGGTTTCTGGTTTATTCCTTTGTAAAGAACGTCATTTTCTGCTGGTTGGAAATCACTTTTCAAGCACTTCCACCAGGTTTTGGGCCGCCCGCACATCATAGGCTTCGTTAACGGCATTCGGCGACGGATTTTTCGGGATCAACGCCCGGGCCGCTTCCCGCGCGGGAGCCGCGTCCGGGCCAATCGCTAAGAGTGCGTTCAGCGCCTGAAGCCGCACCGGACGGCTGGAACTGGACAACGCTTTTTGGAGTGCCGCCACCGCTTCGGCGGTTTCGCCAAGCTGGTACAAGGCTTCCGCAGCCGCCACCTGCACGGTTTCTTCGTCGTCCTGAAGCCGTTGCTGCAAGGCGGTTTTCGCCGGAACCAGTTTCAGCACCGTGCAGCCCGTAGCCGCCCAGTACCGGACAATGGGATCGGGATCGGCCAGCCGGTCAATCAGTTCCCTGCCATCGCCCGGCTGGCGCGACGACGCCAGGGTGGCGGTTTCGATGACCCGGTTCCGGTTATACTTTCCGCTGCGAGCGTAATCGTACAAAGGCGTTTTTTCGGCAATCCGGGCGAGCAGGGTTTCGGGAATAAAACCTACATCCTGGCTCTGCCGAAGCCATTGTTCGTTGGCGTTCCGCAACCGGGTCAATTCCTTGGCATAGCGCGGGTCGGTAGCCAGGTTGTGAATGTTGTCGGGATCGGCAATCGCATCGTACAATTCCTCCGCCGGTTTGGGTATCCAGAACCGGGCCTGCGTCTCGTTCAGCCGACCGGCTTTGAACTCGGCTTCCCAGGACGGAATCGACGGCGCTCTCCACAAATAATCGAGGTGCTGGCCGTAAATCCGGTGCGGCAAATAGTTGCGGATGTAGCGAAACTTCTTGTCCCGCACCGAGCGCGACAGGTCGATGGCTTCGTCCATTCGCCCCCGAAAACCGTAGGCGTATTGGCGTTCCGGTTTTTGCTGTGTTCCCAGAAACGCCTGTCCCTGCATATAGTCCGGGATTTTAATACCGACCAGACTCAGAATCGTGGGGGCAAAATCCAGAAACGTCACCAGTTGATCAGTTTGCGAGCTGGGTTTTGCCTTGGCCAGATGGGCGTATTTTTTGGGCAAATGCACCACCAGCGGCACATGCAGTCCCGATTCGTACATAAACCGCTTGCTACGGCCCAGCACCCCGCCGTTGTCGGCGTAATAGAAGACGATGGTGTTGTCGGCCAGTCCGGCTTCCCGCAACTCGGTCAGGAGTTTGCCCAGTTGCCGGTCCATTTCCTCCACCTTGTCGTAATACTGCGCCCAGTCGTGCTTGAACTCGGTCGTTCGCGGGTGGTACGGCGGAATCGGCGCTTTCTCCGGGTCGTGGTGGAGCGAAGCCGCAGGCTGGTGCAGCGAACTTTCGTGCGAAACGTTGAGGTTGAAAACCGCAAAAAACGGCTGGCCCGGCTGGCGGTTTTTGTACGTTGCCGCATTGCTCGACTCGTTCCAGGCGTCGGGCTGCTCGACCGTGTTGTAATCTTTTTTGGCATTATTCGTCGTGTAATAGCCCGCTTCCCGCAGATACTTCGGGAAAAACTTCACAAACGACGGCACCGGATTCGTGCTCCGCATGTGCTCGGTCCCGAGCGAGGGCGGATACATGCCCGTAATCAGTGTGTTGCGCGAGGGAGCGCAAACCGGGGCGGTTGAAAACGCATTTTTGTACAGAATGCTTTCTTTGGCAAACCGGTCGATATTCGGCGTCGTCGCGTACGGATTGCCGTAACAGCCGATCAGGGAGGTATTGTTGTCCTCACTAACAATCCAGAGGATGTTGGGCCGGTCGACGGGCGTCTGGGCTATCACCAAAACCGGGATGCTCAGAACGGTCAGACAAAGCACCGTCCGGGCCAGCAGGTTCTTCAACAATTTTCTTTTCATACGTCCGGTAGCTTCAAGGGTTTTCGTCAGGGCTACTTGCCCCAATTGGGTTTTCCAAAATTCAGAAAGTCATGGTATTTTTTCATCTCATTGACCAGCCGTGTTTCCAACTGTTGTTTTTTCCGGCGAAAAGCCGGATCGCCAGCCAGGTTGCGGGTTTCGTAAGGGGCCTTGTTGAGGTCGAGCAACTGCGTGGTTTGCTGCTGCTTCAGGTTGTATTTGATCAGCTTCCGGTTGTTGGCAGTCCGAACGGCGCGATCAGAATACAACACCAGCACGTTGACCGGTTTTTTCTGCGCAAAAACCGGGTGCACAAAACCGCTCAGGGTGATGGGTAAAAAACCAGGAAACCGTTTGGAACTGGATTGCATGGAAAAGAGTACGGTATTGGTAAAATGTTGTGATTTTGAACTTTCCATTTTGCCCGATTTGCCCCCAACCCCCTGAAGGCCGGGCGGCCGGTGCCGGAGCCTGGTAAACTAAAAGCGTACTAGTTAGACAAGCTTTAAAAAGGCCGAAACGGGTTTGCTAAATTTCGCCTTTTTTTAAGCCTGTCTAAATTTTATACTTTCCCTTCTTTCGCGTTGCCCCCAACCCCCTAAAGGGGGCTTTAGCACACCAATTAAAGCCCCCTTTAGGGGGTTGGGGGCAATATAGAAAACAGGCTTTACTATTTTTGGACAATCTCTTACATCACTTTCAATTCCGGTTCGCCATAAAGTGACCCGGTGGTAATGACCGGCGCAGAAACTGGCAGTGACGCTTTCTCATCCTCTTTCACCATCGGGCCGTTCTTCGCCAGTTCGCTGCCTTCTTTTTTCGATTTCAGGATCGGCCACATAAACTGGGCGTACCATTCTTCCTGCTGGTAATGCGAAATCCCGTACGACTTCGGGTACTGCCGGGTGATCAAACCGGTGCCGAAAATAACATCCCACAGGAAAAACATGTTGCCAAAATTACCTTTATAATGCCCCACGCCGTCGTCGGTGGTATCGGCGTGGTGGGCGTGGTGCGTGGCTGGCGTCGAGATCAGGCGCTCCAATACCCAGGCCACCGGATGCAGCCACCGGTTTTCGTAAAACGGTTTGTCCCAGGGAATGCTGGAATGGGCCAGCGTGGTAATCAGCGACTTGATGCCGCGCACAAACAAAGCCGGATAGCCCAGGCCCAGGAAAACTAAAACCGCCGTCAGGTAAGTCTGCGAGAAGAACATGGTGTAGATGACATTCTGACGGCTGGCCATCGCCATGCCCATGTACGGCGCGGAGTGGTGCGTCCGGTGAAACCGCCAGAGAAACGGTACCTCGTGGTGCAGCCGGTGATACCAGTATTGCGTCAGGTCGTCGGCCACGGCGATGATGGCAAAACCCCACCAGAACGGCACCCAGTCGAACGCATTTTTGTAATCGCCGAGCACATACGGCAGGAATTGCAGCGTGTAATACGTCGTCAGCGGCCGGATGACCAGCTTGGGAAGCGTGAAGCAGGCAATGTCCAGCAACTTTTCGTTCGTGTTCCAGTGGTGCTTGTACAGACCGAGTGAAAATTCGACAACGCCCAACAGCAGCACCAGCGTGGGCAATCCCCAGGAACTGAGATTGCGAAAAACTTCTTCAAAAAACATAATCATAGCTTTCGATTTTAAGGGTGGTTACTTACTTCTTGGTTACAAGCTGCGTTTTCTTTTGGGCCTTCTTCTCCCAGGGCCGCTGCCCGGTGAAATAGAAGGTGATAAACATGAGCAGCACCGGCAGGGCGTACAAAAAGACGCTTAACAGGGCGTTCCGGACGATGCGTCGCGCAATGCGGGGTTCCATTTTCATGCGTTTTAACGGTTTACAGTTTTCGGTATACGGTATACGGTTTTCGGTTTATGATGCGGTTCTTTGCCGGAGCCGACGCGTTCTTATTAAAGCTTACGTCAGCCACCGAAGCGTCGGCCCAGTGAAAACCGTACACCGCTCATGGGTGGCTGGCATGCGTGGACTGGGGGGGGCGGTGCAGCAGGTGCTGCGTCAGGCGCAGGCCCCAGAACAGAATCAGAAAGGGAATCAGGGTGACCAGGATGCCGACGGCAATCTTTTTTGCCAGCAGAACCAGGTCGGATCGGTTCAGGAATTCCATGCGTTTGTTGGTTAAGTGGTTGATTACCAGGCCGGATTTTGGGTCAGCAGGGCGTTGTTGTCGAGTTCGGATTGCGGAATGGGATACAGCCGGTTTTTCTCCGTCGCATTCGTTTTGCCCACCTTGTGCAGGTTCCGGACGAACGTGCTGTTGCCACTGGCGTCCTTTTGCCGGATCAGGTCGAACCAGCGCTGGTATTCGAATACGAGTTCGAGCCGCCGATCCAGGTAAACCGCTTCGCGGAACTGATCTTTGGTCAGGTCCGGGGCTAAATCCGGCAAACCGGCCCGGTTCCGAACCCGGTTCAGCGACTTGTAGGCCTTGGCCGTCGGGCCGTTGGCTTCGTTTTCGGCTTCGGCGTGAATCAGCAGCAGTTCGGCATACCGGAGAATCGGTACGTTGGCGGCCGATTCACTGGTGACGGCGGTCGAGTTCGGGTCCCACCACTTGTTGAAAAACGGCGTCGAATCGTTCGAAACGGCTGCGTTGGCGATGGGCAGCGCGTATTTGCGGCCGTTGGTCGGACTGGTAAAGCTGGTGACGAACGTCGCCCGTTTCCGTTTGTCGCCGGGTTGGTACAGCTTGTAGATGCTGAAAAACTTGTCGCTGCCTTCCGTATAAAACCGCACCATGTGGGCGTAGTTGCCGCTCAGGCCGGGGATCGACGAAAGGATCGTGCGCGGACTTTCGTTGTTGCCCTGATTGAGTGAGTTCGACTTGAACTGGGCCGAGAAAATGTGTTCGGCGCCATTTTTGGTTGCGGGCAGAAATACATCTGCGTAGTTCGCAAACAGGTTGTAGCTGTACGGTCCGGTGCCACCATCCGCCGACGACAGCACTTCCTCCGCTTTTTTAACGGCATCCTGGTAATGCGACGCGATGTTGAGCGGCTGCGATGCTTTGGTCAGGTACACTTTCGCCAGTAACGCTTTGGCGGCTCCCTGCGTAGCCCGGCCTACATCGGGGGCACTGTACGAAGCGGGCAAAACCGTGGCCGCTTCGGTCAGGTCTTTTTCAATCTGCTCGTAAATTTTGGCCGAGGGCGACTTGGCCACGGCGTAATCCGAGGCCGAGATAAATTTCTGGTATTCCGTAATCAGCGGCACATCGCCGTATAAACGTACCAGGTTGAAGTAGTACAGCGCCCGCAGAAATTTCGTTTCGCCCAGCAGGCGGTTTTTCACGCTCGCATCAAACTCGATCGTCGGTATTTTTTCGAGCGCGACATTCGCCTTTTTAATGGCGGCATAATGCTGCTGCCAGATTTCGTACACCCGTAGGTTGGTTGAGGAGTGGGCCAGCACCGACAACGACCGCACGTCGGGATTGGTAGCGCCCGGCCCCGGATCTTCGTCGTCCCCGGCCATGTTCATGCCGGTATTGAACAGCGTGTTGTAAGGTGTCTGAATGGAGCTTCCGCCCGAATTCAGAAAGAAATAAACCGCATTGACCGCGTTGATGGCGTCGGCCTGGGTTTTGTAATATTGATCTTCCGATTGAAACGCTTCCGGGCTTTCGTTCAGAAACTCGGAGCAGGAGGCCGTCGCCAACGCGATCAAGGCAACGGCAGTATATTTTAAAGCTTTCATAGTGGTTCGACTTTTGCCCCCAACCCCCTGAAGGGGGCTTAAGCTTCTGGATTTTAAAGCCCCCTTCAGGGGGTTGGGGGCAATTTTTAAAATGACAGGGAAATACCAGCCTGGTAGGATTTGCTGTTCGGATACACGCCCGAATCCACGCCTTTGTTGATCAGCGACTGGCCGTTCAGGCTCACTTCCGGGTCGTAGCCGGTGTAGTTGGTCCAGGTCGCGGCATTCTGGGCTGAAACGTAAACGCGCAGGTTGGTGATTCGTGCCTTGGCGAGCAGGCTTTTGGGAATCGAATAGCCCAGCGAGATGTTTTTCAGCCGCACGTACGTGCCGTCTTCAATGAAGCGGTCGGAGATCGTGATGGCCGGGTCCTGGTAGGCGGCTTTCACGTCCGTGTTCGTGTTGGTCGGAGTCCAGCGGTTGAGTAGGTCGCGCGACGCGTTGACGTAGCCGGTTCCCAATTCCAGGTTCGCCCGGTTTTCGTTGTAAATCTTCCCGCCAAAAGTGCCCTGGAAGAAAACCGTCAGGTCGAAACCTTTGTAACTGAACGTGTTGGTCAACCCGGCCGTAAAACCGGGTTGGTTGGCAATCACGATGCGGTCGCCAGCCTGCGTGATCACGCCGTCGCCGTTGATGTCTTTGTATTTCTGCCCACCCGGGCTTTTGTTGGCCTGGGGCGTCAGAGCCGCATCGCCGTTCTGAATCACGCCGTCGGTCTGGTAAACAATGAACGAGCCCAGCGGATAGCCCACTTTGGCAATCGAAGGCGCGGAAATCACCGGAATGATCTGATCGACGCCGTTGCCCAGGCTCAGAATTTTGTTCGTGTTTTTCGAATACACCAGAATGGTATTCCATTTCAGATCGCCGGTCAGGTTGCGCGAGTTGACGTACAACTCAATGCCCTGATTCGAAACCGCCCCGATGTTCTGGTAGATCGTGGAGGCCTGTCCGCCGTAAAAGTTGGACAAACCCGACGAGCCCGGCACCGTCCGCGACAGCAGCAGATCGGTGGTTTTTTTGTAGTAATAATCGGCCACGACCTGAATGCGGTTGTTGAGCAGCCCGACATCGACCCCGGCATCGACCTGGAACGTTTTCTCCCAGCCCAGATCGGGGTTCGGAACGGTGTTCGGAGCAAAACCGGAAACCGTGGTGTTGGAGAAATTGTACCGGAAATAGCTCAGTTGCGACAGCGACTGGTACGGCGGAATGCTTTGGTTTCCGGTTAAACCGGCGCTCAGCCGGAACTTGAGTAAACTGATTTTCTGGACGTTCTTGAAAAAGGCCTCGTTGTTTACGTTCCAGCCGAAAGCCGCCGACGGAAAATAGCCCCATTTGTTGCCCTCCCCGAAGCGCGATGAACCGTCGGCCCGCAGCGTCAATGTCAGCAAATACCGGTCGTCGTACGCGTAGTTGACCCGGCCCAGATACGATGCCAGCGACCAGCGGGTGGCAAAAGAAGTAGGTGTCCGGGGCGTAATGCCGGTGCCTAAGTTGTTGTACGAAAACGCATCGGTGGCAAAACCGGCGGCTTCGGCCACGGCCCCTTTGGCGTCGGATTGCTGGGCCGTAAACCCAATCACGGCGTCGATTTTGTTCTTCGCATCGATTTCCTTGAAATAGCTAAGTGTATTCTCATTCAGCCAGTTGGTTGTAAAGGCCGACCCAACGATCGCATTACCCTGCAGGTTCTGGCCTTCGGCGGTCGAAATCGGCAGGTAGCGGTTTTGCTTGTTATCCACCACGTCGGCCCCGAACAGTACCTTGGCCTTCAGGCCGTCGATGAGGGTATATTCGGCGGAGAGGTTGCCCAGAAACCGGTTCGTGCGGGTTTCGTTTAGCTGGTTATAGAGCGAGTTGATCGGGTTTTGCAGACTGGATTCGAATGGGCTGTTGACCACAAACGTGCCGTCCTGCCGGTAAATCGGTAGCGCCGGGGGCGTTTGCAGGAGGTTGCCCACAATGGCCGCCGGGGCCACATCCGCTTTGCTCGTGCTGCCGGTGATGTTGGCGCTCAGCCGCAGTTTCTTGCTATAGTCGTGAATGACGTTGATCCGGGCCGTAAACCGGTTGAAACCAGTGTTTTGCAGAATCCCGTCCTGGTTGAAATAATTGCCGGAAATGGCCAAACGCGTTTTGTCCGACCCCGACAGAATGGAAAGGCTGTGGCTCTGGATGGCCGCTTTCCGAAAAGCGGCAGCCTGCCAGTCGGTGCCAAGGCCGGTGGTGTCAAGCGAGTAACCGATCGTGGACGGAATCGTCACGCTTTTGCCCGAATTGCGGGCGGCATCTTTCCGCAGTTGCCACCACTCGCCAGCGTTCATCAGCGGAATCGTCCGGATTACTTCCTGAACGCCGTAATAGCCGTCGTAGGTGATGGACGATTTTCCTTTGGCGGCATTTTTGGTGGTGATAATTACGACCCCGTTGGCGCCCCGAGAGCCGTAAATGGCCGTGGCCGAAGCATCTTTCAGCACATCAATCGACTCAATATCAGCCGTGTTCAAGGTAGAAAGCGGGTTGATCTTCGACCCATTGGTAACGCCCGCGTCGTTCAGGGAGTAATCGTTGTTGATCGGAAAACCGTCGATGACGTACAGCGGATCGCTGCCCGCCGTGATCGAGTTGTTCCCCCGAATCTGAACGCTGACGCCCCCGCCCGGCTGGCCGGACGTCTGGGTCACGATGGCCCCCGCGACGGCCCCCTGCAACAACCGCTCCGCCGACGCAACGGGCTGCGTCTTGATTTCGGCCGGAATGGAGGCAATGGAGCCGGTAATGTCGCTACGCTTCTGGGTTCCGTAGCCGACGACGACCAGTTCGCTGAGTTGATTCACGTTTTCGTGCAGCTCAATTTCGATGGTATTGGCAACGACGTTGACTTCGCGGGAGACGTAGCCGATGTAGTTGACGACGAGCGTAAATGGCAGTGTCTGACCGGTTTTGAGGGCAAACTTCCCCTCGATGTCGGTGATGGCGCCGTTGGTGGTGCCTTTGATCTGGACCGAAGCACCGATCAGCGGTTCTTTCGTTTTGTCGTCGATAATCCGGCCGGTCAGGGTTGCATTGATGACTGGGCCGTTGTTCTGGGCGAGGAGAATCGCCGGTTGGAATAAGATGGTCAGCCACAGAAGAAAAAATAAACTTTTTTTCATTGTTTTGTACTGGTTAACTGAAAAATAAGGTGCCGTGACAGCCGCTTCAACGGTTGTCCGGAATCATTTGCCAAAGTGAGCCTTGTTTTTAACCAGCCAGCCCTGTTGCCGCAGGGCTGGCTTTTTTGTGTTGTTCAGGTGGAAAGCGTGTTGGTTTACAGTGATAAAAAAATAGTTTGGTAGGATAAACTTTAAAATCTATAGAATTTATAGATATTTGTTCGGAACCTTCGCTTCAATTGCCGTTGGCGAAGTAATTCAGGTGTAATTACCGGGAAATCCGGCGGCCGGTTTAATTCACAGACCGGCAACGCACTTGATCAGATAAAAAGGTGTGATAAAGGAAGTTAATGAGGCCTAATAGCCCGCCACTAGCAACAACAACAGGCGTTGTTGGCATTCCGGGGCCGAGAAAAAGAAGCCCCCAATCCATCGACAGAATACTGACAGAGCCAATGAGAAGTAAACCGGTTTTTCATTTTTGTAAATGAAATTGAGACATCGTCGAAGAAATCGCGACTATTAATCTACTTAGTCAGGAGACAAAGTAATGTAATGCAAAATCCATTTGCAAGAAATAATTCGTTTTAATGCTACTTAGGCCACTTTTTCGACGAATAGTTCAAGTATTTATCGGGAGATTCTAGTTGAGGTAACGGTTTTCCGCCATCTAAGTAGGCGTCGGAGGTTGGGTTCGTAAAACGCCGGGCACACTATAACATTTTTCCCATCGGTCGAAAAGCCTGAAAAAATGCCAAAGCACGGTTTTAAAGCTGCCGATTGGGATAATTGCGATAAAGGCAGGTTATTCTTTAACCTTCGCCAGGTACTGTCGCGGGGTCAGCTGGTAATGCTGCCGAAACATCTTGGTGAAATGCGCGGGGGAATCAAACCCGACCAGGTAGGCGGTTTCCGAGATTGCTTTTCCCTCCTGCAACAACTGAACCGACCGCTTCAGCCGATGCATCCGAATAAAATCGCCGGGTGTTACGCCTGTTACTACTTTCATCTTGCGGTACAGACTCATCCGGCTCATGTTCGTGAACTTCTCGATGTCTTCGACCCGAAAGGCCGCGTTATCAATGTTGGCTTCAATGAGTTGGGTGATGCCTGCCAGCAACGGATCGGCTGGCACCGGATCCGGACTAGCGGGATGGTGCTCGGAATGAGTCAATCCGGCGTGGAGTTGCTCCCGCAGCCGACGCTGATTCTCCAGCAGATTCCGCACCCGCAACTGAATCTCCTGCACGTGAAACGGTTTGGTCAGATACTCATCGGCTCCCCGTGTCAACCCTTCGATCCGGTCTTCGTAGGAAACTTTTGCCGTTAGTAATATTACCGGAATATGGCTGGTACGCAGGTCACTTTTTAAGTTATTACACAAGGTGTAGCCATCCATTACCGGCATCATCACGTCACTGATGACGAGATCCGGCATTCGTTCGAGCGCCAGACTCAAGCCATCCAGCCCGTTCCGCGCCTGATCAATTTCATACTTCTCCGGCAAACTCTCGGTGATAAATTCCGCCAGGTCGGCATTGTCTTCTACCAGCAAAATCCGAACCCGTTCGTCACTAACTTCGTCTTTGGGAGAAACCGCCGTCTCCTCAACGGCCAACCGGCTTTTTTCGGTGGGTTGAGCTTTCCGAATCGGCAACCAGACCCGGAAGAGGGTACCCTGCCCCAACTGGCTCTCCACCGTGATCTGTCCCTGCTGACTTTCCACCAGCTCTTTGACCAGCGACAGCCCGATACCCGTCCCCGCCGGGCGGTTGGGGAGTTTTTCCAAAACCGTTTCTACCTGATAATACCGGTTAAAAATCAGCGGTAAACTGGCCGAGGGAATGCCGATCCCGGTGTCGCTTACGACAAGTTCGACTCCTTCCCGCTGACCTTCCAGGGGGTGAATACGAACACCCACCTGCCCCCCTTTCGGAGTAAACTTCAGGGCATTTGACACCAGATTATAGACAATCGGTTCGAGCTTGTCGGGATCGAACCAATAGTGGGATGCCAGGCGGTTTTCGAACAGAAACCCAATATCCAGTCCCATTGCCTGTTCCCGAAACGGCACCAGCCATTGATCGACGCACTGGCCTAGATCGCCCAGTGACTCATTGACAGTCATGAGGTTAGCTTCCAGTTTGGAGAAGTCCATCAGCTGGTTGATCAGCCGCAGCAGGTGACGAGCCTGGGTCTCCATGATCGAAATCCGACGCTGGATTCCGGGTTCCAGCCGCTGTTGGAGCAATTGTTCGGCGGGCGACAGAATCAGCGTCAAAGGCGTCCGGAACTCGTGGGTAACGTTGGCAAAAAACCGGGTTTTCATCGCATCCAGTTCGCGGAGTTTCGTGGCTTCGTGTTCTTTCAGTGCCATCGACTGCTGCATTTTGAGCCGGTTGACGTAGTTCTGAAACAGCCCGTAGGCAATCCCGACCACGACGACGGTATACAGTGCATAAGCCCACCAACTGGCCCACCAGGGCGGGTGAATGATGATCTTCAGAAAGCGGATTTTCGAGCTCCAGATGCCGGTTAAATTGGTCCCGTTCAGCTGCAGCATATACGTGCCGGGTCGTAAATCCGTAAAAACCGCTTCGGGCCGACGGCTTTCTACCCAGCCGGGATCCAGCCCCCCCAGTTGGTACCGAAACCGGTTCTTATCGTGTTTATTGAACTGCAAAACCGCAAATTCAACCGTCAGGAAGTTCTGGTTGTAGGGCAGATTCAGCTCGTCGATGGCGTGAATCGGCAACTCACCGAGGGGAGAGTCCGGACCCGGAACAACCGGTTTGTTATTGATGTACAGCGTGGTGATCTCGGTCACCGGCTGAAATGCATCGGGGCGAATTTCGCCCGGTTTGAAGGCCGTAATGCCTTCCAGTCCACCCATCAGGATGCGGTCGTCGGAGGTTCCGCGCCCGGGCAGATGCAGAAAATGAAACCGGTTGAATTCATTCGCCAGCAGGCCATCTTCGGTGGTGTAGGTCTGGATTTCCAGCGTTTTTCGGTTAATCCGCCCCAGTCCCTTGTTGGTGCCTACCCACACATCGCCGTGGCTGTCGGGGATCACCGAATAAATGACGTTGTTGGGAAGCCCATCGGCGATCGACAAGCGTTTGGACAACCCGGTTTTTTTGTTGAAAATACAAACTCCACTGCCGAAGGTTCCGATCCAGAGCAGGTCCGGATTGCTGGGGTCTGGCGCCATGCCAAGCAACGAATTACTGCTGAGGGAAGCCGGGTTGTTCCGAATCTGGGCGTAGGTTTTTATCCGGCCAGTAGCCCGGTCGATCCGCAGCAAACCGCCGGAGGAGGTCGCCAGCCAGAGGGCCTGATGATCGACAACCAGCATTTGGTGGGCATTCAGCGCTGGGTGAGGAATGGTATGAGGAAACGCCCTCCACTGTGTTTGCTGCTCATCAAACCAAAATGCGGTGGTATCATAAACCGCCCACACCCGCCCGGACGGGTCAGCGGCCAGGGGGCAGGTGTGAAAGCCGATGACCTTACTCTGGAAGGGGATTGGAAAGGGAATTTGATCGGTTTTGTTGTTCTGGAAATCAATGCGGTAGAAGTCGGAACTGCCCTCGTTGTACCACATTCGTCCGCGCTGATCGAAGGTGTAACGAAAATTGTAACTGGTTATCCCGGGAATCGCGGGAGGTCCGGATTGGGGAGGGACCCGCAGCCAGCTTTGGGAGAGCAGATCCGTTACGAAATCTTTTTTATAGAGAGCGGTTTGAAAAGGATGGTTTCGCAGGTCGTATTTTCGGACGCCCATACCGGAGGTTCCTACCCAAAGTACGTCCGATTGATCAATGAAGGCACACTGGTACGAATTTTGAGATTGATCGTCCCCTTCATGAAGCAACTGAACGCCCTGCGGATCAGTAAACCTGAAAAGGGCTGAATTGCGGGCAAAATAGAGGTTCCCGTGGCTATCCTCCGTAAAGTGCAAATACCCGGCGGGGGTAGCGATCGCCGGAATGGAATACTTGCGAATCTGCCCGGAGTCCGGCTTGACCACCCACAACCAATGCTCAGTGGTCATCACGACATCGCCGGATTTACAGACCCAGATACCGGTCGTACTGGATTCTAAAACCTGGTTTTGCATGTAGTGGCGGATGGCATGGGTTTTCCAATCAATGCGGTCGAGGCCGTTAAGGGTTATCACCCAAATATTACCCGCACGGTCTTCCCGGATTCCAATGACGTAGTTGTTACTCAAGGATTGAGGCTGCTGCGGATCATGTCGAAAACGCCGGATCCGTTTAGTGCGCAGGTCCAGACAAATTAACCCGTCATTGGCCGATGTTTTCCAGAGCTGATCGTGTTGATCGGCATAATACCGGGATACCAACAGATCGTGCGACTGAAGGGGTTTAAAATAGGGTTGTTTCGAGAAATTGGTAAACTGTTCCGTAACCGGATCGAAGATGTCCAGATCGTTCAGTTCGTTCGAAATCCAGAGTTTTCCGTGGCTATCTATCTGGATTTGAGCCACTTCTGCGGTCGAGAGCGAAGGGCGACCACTGGGGTCCGGCTGAAATACCTTGAACTGATTGCCATCGTAACGCGCCAGACCGTCGCGGGTTGCCATCCAGATAAAACCGCGTTTGTCCTGCACAATCGAGGGAACAAACGACTGTGGCAGCCCTTGCCGATCGGTGATCAACTCGGGTGTGGGAATTTTTTTCTGTTGAGCAAGTAAGAAGCCGGGATAGAAAATCCACCCCCACACCAACCATCCGAACGTTATTAGTTGACAGTAACGCTGCTTCATTCACTACTCCGAGTTTCACCCACCACGAAGTAAGAATACTTTTTTTATATGTAACTATTTTTACCGTACTTTTTACTTAACGTAGTTGAAGCCGAATGCAGTTGGCCAGCGGCAGCACCGGCAAGTGGGTTACTAGTGATAAAATTTTCATCGAAGCATCAAGTTATTTTCGGTGAATACCCGGAAGCAACGTACATTGACCAAATGTTGCCGCAAAAACGAACCGAAACCTGATTCGCCCCATGCCCGGATTGAAACTAAGTTTGCCGATGACGAAATTCCTCCTGGGCTTCCTGCTGTTTCCCTTTGACGTCTTTTCGCAATCCGCGTTGGATAAACCGCTCACCATTTTTACGCTGGGCGACAGCAACGGTACCTTTCCCTTCAGCTGGCCGCAGCAACTAAAAACCGCCCTGCCGAATGCGCAGGTGTTCAACATCAGCAAATCGGGCCGAACCATCGGGTTTGTCAACAACGGCGACAGCACCCTCAATTCGCTGCTGGTCGTTGACGAAAACCTTAGAAAGGCCGCTGAATTCGCGCAGGATCGGCCTTTCGATTACATCGTGATCGAGCTGGGCACCAACGACGCCAAAGCGGTTTTTGCGGATCGTCAGAACGAAGTGCCGGCCAATCTGGAGAAGCTGATCCAGCAAATCAAAGGCTGCCGCTATCCGGCCATCCGCCGGGCGAAGATTGTCGTCATTTCTCCACCGCCGTACGGGACCAAAGCGGAAGCAACCGCCAAATACGCCGGGGGCAATCAACGGGTGGCCCGGATGAGCGAGAGCTTCGGGCAAGTAGCCAAACGCAACGAGTGCCTGTTTGTGAACGGTTTTGAAACGCCCGGCTTGAATATCGAAACCATGACAACCGACGGACTGCACCTGGATGCCGTCGCTTCTCAAAAGCTGATTGAACCCGTCGTGGCTAAAATCGCGAAATAAGCCATCTACGCATTAAAAACTAGAAAGACCCGGGCGCAGTGACTTCGAATTCTTTTGATGGTTTTCGAACTCCTTTTTCCTTCAGCATCCGGCTTATTTGATTCACCAGATCGATCGACGCGTCGATCTCCGCTTTGCGAATGGCGACGCTTTCGATATTGAAACCAAACGGGATGGAGCGTTCCTGGCAGATCGTGGTCAGCGCGGAGGCAATGTCGAAGCAAATCTTCACCGACTTTTCCAGCATATTCTCCGATCCGAGCAGATCGGCTTTCACGTCGTCCGGTACGTGAATCCCCAGCCACTCCATAAACTGCAGCGTTTTGGCCGATCCGCAGGCGGTAATCGTGAAAATGAGGGTCGGCGGGGGGACGTCCTGCCGTTTACAATTCTGGGCCAGATCTTCGATAACCTGCCGGGCGTAGTCCAGATTAAAGACACATTGCGAAATAAAATACGAAACCCCGCAGCTCATTTTATCCAGCATCCGGACTTCCTCATCCTTCAGTACGTGATGCCTTTCCGGGATGGTTACCGCGCCGATTACGGAGGAATTCTGGTGCTTGCTCCAGAGTTTATAGGCTTCCGGCAGGCTCGTTTTAACCGGAAAATCCGGGGCCGGAACACCAACAAAAACCGGATAAAAACGGTTTTTGTACAGTTCTTCCAGCCAGTTGGTCAGCTCATCGGGCGAAAATTTGCCCGCTGGGCGGTAGATTATTTTCGGGACTGGTAAGGTGCCCAGATAACCGGAGGCAAAAACGAGCGGGTCCAGCGCATTGATAAACGGGAATGGCCGTTCTTCATTGGTCCGGGCCGACTCATCCTGAACATCATACACCACCAGGGCGTCGATATCCAGACCAGCCAGTCGCTCGATTGTTTTTTGGGCAATTTCGGCAATGCGTTCAGGTGCGGTACTGGTTTTAGGCGGTGTAATGCCGTAAAGCAGCACCCCTGATTCACCGGATTTGATCTTTTCTACAAACATGATGATACTTAAAGTCGAGCTAGTGATTTCGGGAAATAGGCCGCCCGATCCGAAAACCGTTGCTCTTTTGGCGGGCAATTTACTTCCTTTTTTTGAAAGAAAATCCGGCCAACCGCTTCTTGCCGGGTTGATTCGGTCATTTTCAGCGAAGAACGGCGTTCATTCCGGAACTGGCTGGGCCGTTACCCCGTAACCATCAGCGCGGCAGCATGGGAAAAAGCCGCCTGATTTCTTCCGGGTTCGGCTGCCGGCCGTACTCGCAAATTTCGAAGACTTCCACCCATTTGATCCGGGCCGCCTTTTCCGGGCCGTACCATTTTTCGATGGATACCTTAATTTCCGGCGTCGGGGAAAACCGCCGTTCCATTGCGGTCTGCAGCCATTTTTTTCGCTCCACAAGGTCTTTGGGCACATTAGCCAGGTCCTGGCGGGTCCAGGGCAGCCACTCGTAGAATTGGGAGACGTGGGCATCGAGGCCGTCCACTTTTTTAGCCAGGGTTTCGGTAATATCGACGGCGATGTCGGGGCGGAACGGATTAGGGCGCTGAAAACCGTCGCGGAAATAGAGAAAAACCGGGTTTTTAACGAGTGGCGGCACACTGCTCAGGACGTTGGGCACGATAACCAGGTAGGCCGCATCCTGCACCACGACGCCCGTATTCCGGTGATCCGGATGATAATCGTTGGTGCGGGGCGCGATCACCAGATCCGCCTTCCACTCCCGGATTTTGCGAATAACCGCCAGCCGGTTTTCCAGCGTCGGCATCAGTTCGCCGTCGTGATTGTCCAGTACGTCGTAGGTAATGCCCAGCCGTCTGGCCACTTCCTGGGTTTCTTGGTACCGTCTTTTGGCCAGTTCGCCCCCGCCAATGTCCTGATGCCCGGCGTCCCCGTTGGTCATCGACACAAATTTTACCTTGTGCCCCATCGACGAATAAATGGAGGCAATTCCGCCCGCGCCCAGGTCGCAATCGTCGGGATGGGCGCCAAAAACAATGATGCGCAGTGGCGTCGCCGGTGTTTGGGCAAACGTGAAAGTAGCTCCCAGGCACAGGGCGAGCAGCAGGGCAAATCGCAGTTTTAAAGTAATCCGAAAGTGCATACAATAAACAGTTAAGGTTTTCTTCAGTTCAGTTCAAATCCGGCGGTTTTCGACCCGGTTTTGATTCGGAAATCTGACGGGTTCAAAAACGATCGTTTAGCCGAATTTTTTAAAACAGCTAAACCGCCGACCATAAAATAGAGAAATGGGGACGAAATTCCAATCTGTGGAAGTGCACAGCTGGTTTGCTCACTCGCTACATTCTTTGAGCAAAATGCGGTGAAGCAATTCGTAACCGAAACAGACTGATAAAGTAAGTTCCCTTCCCGGTTTCCTGTATTCGCTGTTTTCTTCGCCCCGGTTGCCTGCCAGAATATCCGATCGACCGGCTTCGAATAGCGGATTGATTGGCCCTATTCAGCGTGGGCGTCAACGAAAATTCGATTTCGGGAACGGGGCCCGGCCTGTGGTCAGGCTGATTTCAAACCCTGTAATTTTGAATAAAAACAGTCACCAACGGTTTTTTACAGGAGCTTCGCCCGGGTCGCCGAACCAGTGAACCGGCCTGGTCAATGGAAGAAGTGTCAGGCAAAACATTTTGCATAATCAAAAGGTCATAAGAGGCAATTTTAACCAGTATCAAACCCGGTATATGCTGACCAAGCTTTCAGTGCCTCTGGTGCTTTCCGAAAGTAGTTCTTTACGTTACTTTGTTTTCTTTTACCTGTATGTAATGCAGGGCATTCCGGCCGGTTTTTCGCTAACCGCCCTGGCCAATTATTTAACGGCAGAGGGGGTGAAACCTTCGGTCATCGGCTCATTTGCGGCCGTCATCGGGTTGCCCTGGGCATTTCAGTTCATCTGGGGGCCATTGATCGACCGCTACCAAAGCTCATCCCTGGGACGCCGAAAGCCCTGGGTGATTGGCACGCAGTTTTTGGCATTTCTGGCTTCTTTGGGAATACTTCTGATTGACAACCCGCTAACTGAGCTTAAAT
The DNA here is from genome assembly GCF_009668025.1 of Larkinella terrae. Taxonomy (GTDB): domain Bacteria; phylum Bacteroidota; class Bacteroidia; order Cytophagales; family Spirosomataceae; genus Larkinella; species Larkinella terrae. Next base: position 566,462 of record NZ_WJXZ01000002.1, read on the forward strand.
CACTGGTTTTCTTCTTTCTGATCCACAGTATTTTTGCCGCAATTCAGGATGCGAGTGTCGATGCCATGGCCATTACGGTTATTCCGGCCCACGAACGGGGCCGGGTCAACGCGTTCATGAGAGCCGGTTTCCTGGTGGGTACCGGGGTGGGTGCTGCCGTTTTTTCGCAGATTCTGCGTCAGTTCGGGTTTTCAGAAGCGGCCCTTATCCAAAGTCTTTGCCTAATGACATTATGGTTGCTGACATGTTTTGTACGAGAGCGCCCTGAAGATCGGTTACTCCCTTTTCTGAATCGCCGACCGCCGGTATTGGCCCGGACAACTAAAAAAAAGGCCCAACCGGATCGTGATTTCAAATGGTTGTTTACGGAACTGTTTACCGGTATTTTTGCGCCCCAAAACCTTTTGCTTTTTGCTGCGGTGGTAACCGCGTACGTAAGCATCAGCCTGTTTTTGAGGGCCTACAATTACCACCTGATCCAGAAAATGGGCTGGGCCGACACGTCACTTTCGCTACTTACGGGTACCTACGGCATGCTTGTTGCAGCGGCAACGGCGCTTTTCGGAGGTTATGTGGCGGATCGAATTGGCCCTTCTCGTCTGCTCATCCTAGTTTTGGGTCTGGTGGCAGCCTATCTGCTCGGCTTTAACCTGTTGGAAGCCACCTGGACCAATCAAACCGTTGCCCGGTCGGGTCTGGTTGCGTTGTATTTTATGGATCCGGCTGTTAGTGTAGCAGCAATGCCCCTGCTGATGGCCATTTGCCGACCCGGGGTCGAAGGGTCGCAATTCACGACCTATATGGCTTTTGTCAATTTAGCGGATATTGCCGGTTCATACCTCGCTGGTCACGCCCTGGTTTACATTCAGGCACCAACCCTTGGGCTGGTAGCGGGCGGATTATCGGCTGTGGCCATGATCAGTACCTGGCTGACCATTCGACAAAATAAAGATTTATCGGAAAAACCGTATCGAGGACCGATCCGTCAACGAGATTGAATGAATGACAGACTTGCGTCATGCCAGAAGGCGGGCTGCCATTTATCGACTGGTTAAAAGCCATCAGGTAAAGCGTGTATGGCAATACCGGGAAACGTCTGCATTCAGGAAATCACTTCAGGGTATAACGGTCAGAATGTAGCCATTGCCCCTACGGATCAATCCGGATCGTTTCCAACCGGCTATTCTCCACCGGAAGATTAACCGAACGTTCGCCCTTGGGTCGCGTTCGGTGGACGACGGTTTTCGGTACCGTAAAAAGCTGACCGGGTGACAATTCAATCGTTTCCGTTTCCAGCTCAATAACCAGGATGCTCTCGAGAGTAAAAAATGTTTCGTCGGAGTTGGGATGATAGTGCCAGTAATAACTTTCCGTCATTACACTCACCCTGACGACGTGGTCATTTACGGCGGCTACCGCATAATTCACATTACGGGTCGTCACCCCCGGCTAGTTCCACCAGGTCAAAACGGGTCAGTGGGGTCGCTTTCACAAGGACATTTAACAAAATGAATCAGATGGAATACGTGAACGTACGAACGGGTCTGGAGTAGCCTACTCCCGTTGCGCGGCAAACCGGTTGATCCGTTCGTTATAACTATCGAGCATGGCATCGTCCAGGTTGTCGGCCTGCTGAAGATCGAGCAACAGAAAATCGGCCCGGTCAACTCCTTCGATCATTCCCTCAAACTTGAGTTCCTGATCCACCCAGGCCGACGTTTTTTGTAGCGCAATCGCCTGAGCAAGAACCGCCTGAACAATGGCCGTGGTGCGGTCCATATCCTGGGTCGTCAGGAGAAGGGTTCGGATGGTGAACGTAAAATCGGTTTCAGTTAGGCCCAGATCTGGTAATCCGGCACGAACCCACTGCCTGGTCAGGTGCTGAATGCCTTCCTGATAGGGCGCGTTTGTAAGATCGTCGGGGCGTATACGTGGTTTCACGGACAAAAGATACCAATTCACGATTATTTTGTCAAAATTGAGACTCGAAGGGGCCAATCCTGCCAAAAGGAACCGGCCTTATCGTACTGGGTGATGCATTCCTGACCGCTAAAAATAGTTGCCATGCTGTACCGATTACTCCGGATTTTGGGGTTTATTCTGGGTGTCCACTGCGGCACCAGCTACGGCCAGTCGGTGCCCAATCCTGCTGATACCAGCGCTGTTATGAACCTGCTGAGAAAAGGCGAAGCGGTTGAAACCAGTCAGCCCGTTACGGCGCTGTCCAATTACCAAAAGGCCCATTCGCTCTCTCAGAAAATAAATTTTACGAAAGGCTACTTTGAAAGTATGCGGCTGCTGGCCTATCAGTTAAATAACCTGGGACGCCACGATGAGGCCCGTAAAATCGCGCTGGCGGCCGTTCAGAAAGCTAACCAGGACACCTCGAAGCGTCATAAGGCACTGAGTTATTTTGCCGTTGCGAACACCGCACTTTTTATGGGTCGCTATCAGGAGGCCATTCCCAATTACCAGAAGGCGGTTTTATACATGCGCCAGATCGGAAACCTGAAAAACGTTGCCGTCGTCAACCAGAACCTCGGGTTTATTTTCCGGAAGCAGAAAATGTATCAGAAAGCGCTCGAATATTACGGGAAAGCGCTCGCCCTGGATTCGACCTGGACAACGGACAAAGCCGACCGCCGTTCCGTCGCGTCCGATTATTTCAGCATTGGCGTGGTGTATAGCGACCTGGAAAAACCGCTCCAGGCGCTGGCGTATTATCAGAAAGCCAAACAGTGGATTGATCCGAAAACCGATCTGGATTTCATGATCAATCTGTATAACAATATCGGTTTTGAACACGGGCTCGCCCAGCGCTACGATTCGGCCCTGTATTACCGGCGCGAAGCCCTGCGGGTCAGTCGGCTGCTGGGCAATGACCGCCATGAGTTGCACATGCTGATGACGCTGGCGGAGACCTACACCCAGATGAGGCAGTATGCGAGGGCCAAAAAACTGCTGGACGAATCGTACGCGCTGGCCCGGAAAACAAATGCAAGCTTAACCGAATTTCAGAATATTTACCACCAGTACGCGCTGGTAACGGATGGCCTGGGCAATTCGGATGCGACGGTTCAATGGCTTGATAAATACATCATTGCCACGGATTCGCTGAATAACCAGGAAACGAAAAGCCTGTTGCAGGATTATGAAGTGAAGCTCAAACAGGCCGAAGCCCGCCAGCAACTGGCTCAGAAACAGCGAAGTATCGACCAGTTGCAGGAGCAGCAACAGCGCCAGCGTTTGTGGCTGGTCATTGCCGTCCTGATTGCGCTGGGCATGGTGGGTGCCCTGGCGTTTGCGTATTTGTATATCCGTCAGCGGCAACTTACTGCCGATCAGGCGCTTTTGGCCGCCGGACGCGAACGCGAACTCGCCGTGGTGCAGTCGGAATTGCAGGGCCAGCAGAAAGAACGGTTGCGGATCTCCAAAGAAATGCACGACGACCTGGGGGCTTCGCTGACCGCCATTGGCTTGCTGAGCGAAGTCGTTAAAACCCGCATGGGGGCCGCGACAACGCCCGAAGTGGAAAAGATTTCGAGCATTTCGGCGGACATGGTAACCGCGATGAACGAAATTATCTGGTCACTGAATACTAAAAATGATAGCCTGAACGGGCTGATGGCCTACACGCGCTCGTACGCCAGCGAGTTTATCGACAATACTGCCCTCACGCTGCGGACCGAAGTGGCGGATTTGCCCCGGGAAATTCCGATGGGGGGCGTCGATCGCCGGAACGTGTTTCTGACCGTTAAGGAAGCGCTCAACAACGTGGTGAAGCACGCGCAGGCTACCCAGGTAACGTTGCGGATGCAACCCGCAGCAACCCAACTGACGATCGAGGTGTGTGACAATGGACGCGGTTTTACACCCAGCGAAAAAACCGGTTTGCGGAATGGCCTGGGCAATATGCAGAATCGGATGGCTGAATCGGGCGGAAACTGCGAAATTTTGCCGTCACCGGGCGGTACCTGCGTGAAAATAACCTATCCCTATCCGCCCGTAACGAGCCAGAAAATACGGCATAACTCGTAGAATTGAAGCTCATTCGACCGCGGGCCGAATCCTCATTAATCCTAATCCAAACATTCGGCTGGTGGTTACCAACTCGAATCACCTTGCTTTACTGCACAGATTTCTGCAAATAATCATGTGTAGAAACGAAAAGCAGGGTTTTGTAGCGGTTTTATGCCCGATCCCATCGGTGTAAAGCTCTATTGCAAAAGCCACTTTTTAACCAGTTGCCTATGAATGACTTCGCCTGTGAAAGAGAACGGCAGATTCCTCCACGCTACCAGCCCATTGCCGAAATTTTGACCCGAATGTTCTGGCCGATTCACTAGTTAGCAATCTATTTAAACGTTCGTTATGAAAAATACTTTATTGATCTGCGGTTGCCGTTCGGCGACCGTTACCGTCCTGCATTTCATACAAATGACGGTACTGGCGGTGTTTCTAAACGCCGGATCGCCAGCCGGTTTGCTGGCTGCACCCGTGAAAATACATAATCTGATCCAACCCATTACCGGACGTGTGCTCGACGAAAAAGGGCAGCCGCTGCCGGGCGTAACGGTTTTGCTGAAAGGCACCACCACCGGATCGACCACCAACGCCGAGGGTATGTACACGATCAATGTGCCGGAAGGCGCGGGGAGTGTCCTGACCTTTTCCTTCATCGGCTATGCATCCCAGGATGTTGCCATCAACAACCGCAGTACCGTTGACGTTACGCTCACGCCAACGGCCACGGCGCTGAATGAAGTGGTGGTCATTGGTTATCAGACGGTTCGGAAGCGGGACGTAACGGGCGCAAACGCCGTGGTCAATCCGACCGATGCCAACAAGGTGACGGCCCAGACCCTGGCCGAATCGATTCAGGGCCTGTCGCCGGGCGTCACGGTTCGGAATACCGGCGTTCCCGGTCAGCAGGCTTCGATTCAGATCCGGGGCGTAGCCAGCTTTCTGAATACCGATCCGCTGTACGTGATCGACGGGATGATTGCCGATGCCAATCCGACCATCAACAATGACGATATCGAGTCCATCCAGATTCTGAAAGACGCATCGGCTGCGGCCATTTACGGTTCGCGGGCGGCCAACGGCGTGATCATCATTACGACTAAACAGGGCAAGGAAGGACCCATTCGGGTTTCTTTTTCGGCCAAATACGGCGCTCAGCAGGTTTACAAACGCTGGAATCTGACGGATGCCGCCGGTTTTGCCGCCCTGCAGCGAACGCAGTACCAGAATTCGGGGCAGACGCCCCCGGCCAGCGTCGCAACGGGTACGTTCAATCCGGCCATCAATACCGACTGGCAGGATCAGGTTCTGCGCACCGGCAATCTACAGGATTACAACCTGACGCTGTCGGGCGGGAGCAAAACCGCTAACTACCTGATTTCGGGCAGCTATTTCAATAATGCGGGCTATGTCATTGGCAGTGATTTTAACCGGGCCAGTCTGCGGATCAACACCCGGAGCGAGTTCGGGCGGTTTACGTTTGGCGAAAATCTGCTCCTGACCAATTCCAACGGCAACAACATTCCGGGCGGCATCAATCCAATTTACGATATGGCGAGCAATCTGCCCGTGATTCCGGTCCAGGACCCCCGGTACATCAGCCCGGCGAATCCGCTGGGATACGGCATCGGGACGTATCCCGACGCGGTTACCTACGCTTTTAATCCGGTGGCCGCCCGCAACCTGTCAACGAACAAAAATAACTTTGCCAAGCTGGTCGGGAACGGTTTTCTGGATTTCAAATTTGCCGACTGGCTCACGTACCGCTTCAATGCCGGTCTGGAAGTGAGCTTCGATTACATCCAGAACCTGCGTCGGCTCGGCACGTACCAGTACAATGCGGCTCCGGTACCGAGTTCGGTGTCGGAAGACCGCTCCCGGTACCTGAGTCTGCTGTTCGAACACACGCTCAATTTCAACCGGACGTTTGGGTTGCACGTGATCAATGGGGTGCTGGGAATTAGCCAGCAAACCACCCGGAGCGACATCACCACGGGCGGACGGACCAACCTGGGCTTTGCCGGGGGACAATATTACAACACGATTGGCGCGGCCACCGGTATTTCGACCTCGGCCGGTGGCACCCCCACCGACTACCGGATTCTGGGCTACCTCGGCCGAATCAATTATACCTACAACGACCGCTACCTGCTGACACTGACCGGGCGCGTCGATCAGGATTCCCGGTTTGGGGCCAATAACCGGACCGGTTTTTTCCCTTCCATTGCGGGAGCCTGGCGGATCAGTCAGGAAAAGTTTTTTCAGGTGGACTGGATTACCGATCTGAAGCTGAGTGCGTCGTACGGTAAACTCGGCATTGTGGTGCCAACGCTGGGGTCGTTTCCATATACGGCTTTTGTCAACAGCAACCCCCGGGCGATTTTTGGCGTCGATCAGACCGAAAATGTGGGGGCTTATCAGGCGCAGCTGGCAAATCCCGATCTGCGCTGGGAGCAACGCATTCAGCAGAATTATGGCCTGACTGCCAGCTTTTTCCGCAACCGCCTGACCGCCGAACTCAACGTGTACAACTCCCTTTCTTCGGATGCCATTCTGAACCTGACCGTTCCGGGGTATCTCGGCAACCTGCGCGGCAATCCGTACGTCAACACAGCGTCGATCCGAAACCGGGGCATCGAATTTTCGGCAACGTACCGGAACAACGAACACGCGCTCAAATGGGACGTGTCGGGCAATTTTACGACCATCAAAAACCGGGTGGAAAATGTGGGGAATCAGGGGCAGAATATCAACTACATCATCAGCGGCAATACGCGGTCGCAGGTGGGAAACCCGGTCGGGCAGTGGTTTTTGCTGAAAACGAACGGGTTGTTCCAGAATCAGGAAGAGATCAACAACTACAAAGGGCCGGACGGCAAACTTGTTCAGCCCAACGCCAAACCGGGGGATGTGCGCTACGAGGATGTTAACAACGACGGGATCATTGATGTCAACGACCGCCAGTTTGTTTCCTCCCCCTGGCCGACCCTGCAAACCGGTGCCCAGGCCAACCTCGCCTACAAGCAGTTTTCGCTGAATGTGCAGTTGCTGGGCGTCTTTGGGTACACGGTTTACAACGACGTTCGCCGGGGGCTTGACAGTTACCAGTTGACCAACTTCCGGGCCGACGTCAGCCCGTGGTCGACCACCAACACCGGCACCAGCGATCCGCGCATTGGTCTGGAATCCGGCGATCAGGGCATCATTTCCAACAATTTGGGCTACAGCGACCGCTGGCTCGAAAATGCGTCGTATGTCCGGTTGCGGAACGTGGAGCTGGGCTATACGCTGCCCCGGGCGTTGCTCAGCCGGGCCAAAATCCGGAGCGCCCGGGCGTACGTCAGCGGCCAGAACTTGTTTACGATTACAAAATACACGGGACTGGACCCCGACATTACGGGAGCTAATATTCAGGAGCGCGGGGTCGACAACGGTCACTGGCCGGTTCCCCGCGTTATTTCCGTTGGTGTCAACCTTGATTTTTAAGCCCATTCATCGAAGAAATTGAGTATGAAAAATAAATCCATTCTGCTGCTGGTAGCCACGGCTCTGACACTGGCAAGTTGTGACCGGAATCTGGACATTGTCAACCCCAATCAGGTGACAACCCAATCGTTCTGGAAAACCGCCGACGATGCGCTGGCGGGCGTTAACGCCATTTACAGTACCACCCACCGGGGCGGTATTTCGCGCTGGATGCCATTCTATTACATCATCCGGTCCGACGAAGGCCGGAGCCAGAGCCCCGCAACGGACATCGTCAATAACATGGATCAGTTCCTGATTACCGATTACAATTACGGCAACGCGTACGGGGTCTGGAATGACAACTACATCGGGATCAACCGCGCCAATCAGGTGATCGACAATGTGCCGAACATTCCGATGGGCGAAACCCTCAAAAAGCGTTACATCGGGGAAGCCAAATTTTTGCGGGCCATGTTTTATTTCCACCTGGCTACGCTCTGGGGAAATGTGCCGCTGGTGTTGCAAACCGCCGTGGTGGGCGACAAGCCCGCCAGCTCGACCCAGGCGCAGGTGTGGGCGCAGATCGAGAAAGACCTGACCGAAGCGGTGACCGGTTTGCCCGCTACCTACGGTCCGGCAGATCTGGGCCGGGCTACCAAAGGTGCCGCGTATGCCCTGCTGGCCCGGGCGTATTTTCAACAGCGGAAATACGCGGAATCGCTGGTTCCGCTGCAATGGCTGACGGAAGGCGAAGGCCGAAGTATTTACGCGCTCGTGCCGAATTACCGCGACAATTTTCTGGTTTCGACCGAAAATAACAAAGAGTCGGTTTTTGAGTGGCAGTTTGAAATGAACCCCGCGGAATATACCGATGACGATACCGAAACGCCCAACCAGAATTACGGCACTTCCATCGCGCAGTTTTTCGGTCCCAGCGGCATTGGCTGGTCGGATGGGGAAGCCCAGCGGTGGGTAACGCGGGAATTCAACGAACCCACCACCACCGGCGCGCGCGATCCGCGGCTGGAGGCTTCGTTCCTGTATGATTCGACCGACGTGCGCGGCCCGGCGTTTACGCAGATTTACGGACAGACGTTTTTGCAGCGTTACGGCGCCAACAACCGGCGGGTGTGGTTCCGCAAGTTCCAGAATGACCACTGGAAAAACGAAGAAGGGTACCGCTCGCCCAACAACTGGCGCTATATCCGGTATGCCGACGTCCTGCTGATGTACGCCGAAGCGCTCAATGCGACCGGAAAAACCGCTCAGGCGTACGCGTTCGTCGATCAGGTGCGGCAGCGGGCCGGTCTGGCCCGACTGTCGGCGGTAAAACCGGGGTTGTCACAGGCCCAGTTTCTGGAGCAGCTCAAACACGAACGGGTTACGGAACTTTCGGGTGAGGGCCACCGCTGGAACGACCTGGCCCGCTGGGGCGATCTGGGCCCGCAGATTGCCAACCGCGATCCGGCTTTTGCTACTTTTGTAAAAGGCAAAAGCGAATTGCTGCCCATTCCGCAAACCGACCGCGATCTGAATCCGAATTTGACGCAGAATCCCAATTATTAAGTGCCGTAACTAGAAACCGGTCGGGCTCTGAAACCTGACCGGTTTTGGCCTGTTTCCCCATGAAAATCCCCGTTGATCGATTTCTGCCCGTGAACAGCCTGGTGTTGCTGACCGGACTGTTCTTTTTTCAATGCAAAACCAGCGAACCGGACGATTCGCCGGGACCGGGAAATCCGCCGACTTCCACCGTTGCGCCGGACGATCTGCCGCCCACCGACACCAGCGTCCCGACGCTTTCCGTTAGCTGGGACAACACGGCCCGGAAAATGTCCCACGATGTCTATTTTGCCGAATATGGCCGGGTTCACCGGGTGAAAGGCGATACTTTGCTGCTGACCTACCACTGTGGTGACCGGGAAAATTACTGGGATAACATCGCCATCCGGCGCAGCACCGACGGCGGCACAAGCTGGTCACTGGCCGAAATTCTCGTCACCGACAACGATCCGAATTATTACGGTTTTGCCAATCCGGAATTGCTGGTGCTCCGGAACGGTGATGTCATGCTGGCGTATACGGGCCGGGGCAAACCCGATGACAACGCGCATGACAACATCCAGATCCGAATCAGCAAAGACCGCGGCTGGACGTTCGGAACGTCCCGGATCGTTGCAACGGGCCGTTCCTGGGAACCGGGTCTGGTGCAGCTTGCCGACGGCGACATTGAAATTTTTTACTCCAGTGAAGCCGCCTGGTGGCCCGGCAATAATCCGCAGCAGGAGATTCTGATGGTTCATTCCACCGATCTGGGCCTGACCTGGAGCGCCCCGGCGCATGTTGCCTATACCAGCGGCATGCGGGACGGAATGCCGACCCCGTTGGTTCTGAAGGACAACAAAGGCATCGTGTTTCCCATTGAGTCGGTCAACAACACGCAATCGCCCTGGGTGGTCTGGTCGTCGGTAGCTGCTAAATGGCAGTACGCCGGTTTGGGAACCACCGCCAACAACCGCCGTTGGCTGGCAACGTCCGAGCGAATTTGGGGCGGGGCGCCGTATCTGGTTCAACTGCCAACGGGTCAGACGCTGCTTTCGACCCAGGATGCGGGCGGGCGGGCCATCAGCAGCGACTGGCGCAAGAATACGATGCTGGTGCTGGTGGGGAACAGCGTTGCCAAAAATTTTACCGCGATTTCGTACCCCTGGCCCAACCTGCCGGTCAACGAAGGTGCCTATTACAGTTCACTGTTTATGAAAAACGAAACCACCCCGGTTTTGATCACAACCCGCAATTTTGCCGACGGTCACAGTGAAATTTACTGGAAAGAAGGTCACATTTCGAAATGAATTTAGCTTGTTACTGTTCTCATTGTCAGGCTGCAATGCGCGAATGGATCAGGCTGTATAAAAACACCATCCCAAATCCGACGGCCAGCATACTGTGGAAAACCAGCATGTTGTACTGGTGAAAATGCAGACCGAGACCGATGCCGAATAGAAAATAAAGCATGAGCAGACCCTCGCTGAAGGTCAGCCAGGAAAAAACCGGTTTTGACGTCCGGACCAGGTACTTGTTGGTGCGCCAAGGGTCGCCTTCCGTTTTGACGTTGAATTTGGGCGTCCGGATAAACGGCGTTTTTCTACCGGTAAACCCTTCCAGCACGGCGATGCTGTTGTGCAGCGACAGGCCGAGCATGAGGGACGAATACATCGGGAAATAAAAAAGGCCTAACTGTTCCAGTTTATTCCGGCGTTCCAGCCAGAATGGAATTCCGTAGAACAGGAGTAAAATGAGCAGGTTCAGCTGGAAAAATCCCAGCCACGAAAAGACCGGCTGGAATTCGGCGTGGCGAATCCGGATGTACAAAACCGGTACACTCAGCAAACCCAGCACCAGAATCAGCAGAAAGGTTGAGCTGCTGAGCAAATGAAAAAACGCGTGAAGCTTGATCCGAAACGATAATTTCGACGAGCCCAACACCTTGAACATCAGTTTTCTGGCACATTCGGCCGCTCCTTTCATCCAGCGGTATTGCTGCGATTTGAGGGCGTTTATCACCACGGGCAGTTCGGCGGGAGAGCCGATGTCTTCCCGGTACACAAACTTCCAGCCTTTCAACTGGGCGCGGTAACTTAAATCGAGGTCTTCGGTCAGCGTATCACTGCTCCAGCTGCCCGCGTCGAGGATTGCCTGTTTGCGCCAGACGCCCGCCGTTCCGTTGAAATTCATAAAGTAACCCTCCGCATTGCGGCCGCCCTGCTCCACGTAAAAATGGGCGTTGAGACCAAAAGCCTGCAACTGGGTCAGCATCGAATAATCCTCGTTCAAGTGCGTCCAGCGGGTTTGCACAATGCCCACGTCCGGATTCTCGAAATGGGGGAGGGTCTTGAGCAGAAAATCCGGTTCAGGCATAAAATCGGCGTCGAAAATGGCGATAAAGTCGCCTTTGGCCCGTTCCAGCCCATAGGCCAGCGCCCCCGCTTTAAAACCGGTCCGGTCTGGTCGGCGGATGTGCTGAATCGTAACGCCCTGGCGCTGGTACTGCACTACTTTATCCGAAATAATGTCGGCGGTTTCGTCCGTTGAATCGTCCAGAACCTGAATTTCGAACCGGTCAGGCGGGTAATTCAGCTTCGCCACGGAGTCGATGAGCCGGGCGGCTACGTAAAGTTCATTGTAAACCGGAAGCTGGACCGTTACCCAGGGCACGGCCGTTTCCGAAACCGCTGAATACTGCCGAAAAGAGGCTTTTTTATTTTTGAAACGCAGATAACTGGTAATTAAACTCAATTGGCCGCAGTTGTAAGCAAACAGCAACAGCAGCACCAACGCATACAATCCAATGATAAACCCTTCCATCCGTCCTCTTTTTCCTTGCCTGAACTCGGAAAAAACCGGTAAGGGCGGTTTTTGTTTGCTGCCGCAAATTTTCGTTAGCGAATGAGCTTACCCATACGATTAACAGGGGGCGGTTAGGCCGGGAAAGTGGGATACGATCATTTTGTATACTTACAGCCTGAATAAGAATTATCTCCGATATCTGGTTTCGCAGTCGATTTGAATTCAGAATTTATTCGAAATTGCTCCGATAACTTGTTCGAATGAAAATCCTGATCATCGAAGACGAACGGGAACTGGCCCAGAGCATCACCGAATACCTGTCGGGCGAAAATTACCGCTGCGAAACTGCCACTTCTTACGAGCAGGCGCTGGAGAAGGTCGGCCTTTACCACTACGATTGCATTCTGCTCGACCTGATGCTGCCCGGCGGAGATGGCCTGAAAATTCTGGCGGAACTCAAGCGCCAGAACCGGCAGGAGGGCGTCATCATTATTTCGGCCAAAAGCTCCTTCGAGGACAAAATTACCGGCCTTCAGATCGGAGCCGATGATTACCTGGCCAAACCGTTTCATCTGCCCGAGCTGGCCGCCCGGATTTATTCAGTGATCCGTCGGCGGAATTTCGGCAACGCCAACACCCTGATTCAGAATGGTCTGGAAATTGACCTGCTGGCGAAAACCGTTACCGTCAACCAGAGCCCGGTTTTCCTGACCCGCAAAGAGTTTGATTTGCTGCTGTACTTTCTCGGAAACAAAAACCGGGTGATTTCCAAAAGTGCCCTGGCCGAACACCTCTCGGGCGATCTGGCTGATTTGCTTGATAACCACGATTTTGTCTACGCCCACATCAAGAACCTTAAAAAGAAACTCAGCGAAGCGGGCGCGGGAACATTTCTGAAAACGGTGTACGGAACCGGTTACAAATGGGAGGGATGAAAAAGCTGCTCAATCGCTCGCTCAAACCCATGCTGATCTACGCCCTGCTGGTGTCGGTGGGCAGCATTCCGGTCTATTTTCTGATCATCGATTTTATCTGGTTGCGCGAGCTCGACAAACACCACTACGGCATCAAACGCAAGCTCGAAAACCGCATCGACGCGCTGAGTTTGCCCGATAGCACGGTGCAACAAACCGTCTCGATTCTGAACCGGACCGAGCCGGGGTTTACGCTAACGGCCGTCGGGGCGAGTCGGCCCGATAGTTTGTACACGCTCATCCGCTTCGACCCCTTCCTGCAGGATCGCGAGCAATTCCGGTGTCTGGTGACTTCCATCCGCATCAACAACCGGCCGTACCGACTCCTGATCGAAACCAATATGGAGGAGATCGACGAAACCGTACTGGCGATTGCGGGCGTCAGTCTGGCTTTTTTCGTGCTGTTGCTGGGCGGTTTTGTGTTCCTGAACCGGCGGCTGGCCCGGAAAATCTGGCAACCGTTTTACGCGTCGCTTGGGCAACTGAAGGAGTTTAACCTCCAGCGCGACCAAACCGTAGCGTTCGCAAAAACCGATATTCTGGAGTTTGCAGAACTCAACGACAGCCTGCGCCAACTGATCGCCCGGAACATTGCGATCTACCAGCAGCAGAAGGAATTTGCCGAAAACGCTTCCCACGAACTGCAAACCCCGCTGGCGGTGGTGCAGTCGAAGCTGGATCTGCTGCTGCAGAACGAGAATCTGACGGCCCGGCAAGGCGAGCAGATTGAGCTGGCCAATCGGGCGCTGGCTCGGGTGTCGCGGATCAATAAAAACCTGTTGTTACTGGCCAGGCTGGAAAACCAGCAGTTTGCGGACCGCGAGCGCGTGGATCTGAGCCAGCTCGTGACCGACCAACTGGAGTTATTGGCCGATTTCCTGGAAAATAGTCAGCTAACCCTAACCACGGCAATTCAGCCGGGAATTGAGGTGGAAGGCAACCGGTTGCTGATCGAAATTGCGGTGACCAACCTGTTGTTCAACGCCATTCGCCACAGTCCCGAAACCGGCAAAATCAGTGTTCGGCTGGCCAACCGGCAATTCACCGTCGCCAATTCCGGCAGCCCGGCCCTGAACCCCGACAACCTCTTCAAACGGTTCAGTACGGTTTCCGCCAAGACGCCGAGCAGCGGACTCGGGTTGGCCATTGTCCGGGAAATTAGTAACCGTTACGGCTGGTCGATTACCTACACGTTTACCGACGGCCAACACATTTTCGCCCTTGCGGTCTGAATTCAGAATTTATTCGAAATCGCTTCGGAGCATTGCCGTACCAAACCCGGTTTGGGACTTGGTTAAAATGAGTTTAGAAACGACTTATCACGGTAATGAAGCGGTTTTTTCCTGTCATCTGTTTTCTTCTGGCTGCCCGGTTTTCGTTCGGGCAAACCATCAACGTCACTCTTTCGGGCCTCGTAAAAAACACCGGCACTAGGGCGGTTTTACCCTTCGTAAACATCCTGCTGAAATCGGAAAAAGACAGCACCTTTATCAGCGGCACCATTACCAATGAAGAAGGGCGGTTTACCCTCGCCGATGTCCGCAGCGGCACCTACCTGCTGGAAGCTTCTTACCTGGGTTTTAAAACCGCAACCCGTTCCGTGGTGGTAGGGTCGCTCAGTCCGTTTCTGGATCTGGGTGTTATCGAGCTGGCGGAAGACGCCCGGCAACTGGCCGAGGTGACGGTGTCGGGACAGCAGGCCGACGGACCGGATAACCGGATGGACAAGAAAACGTTTTCCATCGCCGGCAACATTAGCCAGAGTGGGGGTTCGGTGCTGGAAACGATGAAAAGCCTGCCGGGCGTCACCGTCGGACAGGACGGCACCGTGCAACTCCGGGGCAGCGACAAGGTCGCCGTGCTGATCGACGGCAAGCAAACCGCCCTGACCGGTTTTGGCAACCAGACTAGTCTGGACAACATTCCGGCTTCGGCCATCGAGAAAATCGAAATCATCAACAACCCGTCGGCCCGCTACGACGCCAACGGCAACGCGGGCATCATCAACATCATTTACAAGAAAAATAAGCAGGAAGGATTCAACGGGAAAGTGGGCCTCACGGCCGGTTTGGGAGCTTTGTGGGTGAAAAAAGACAACCTGCCCGGCATCCGACCGCAGTACCAGCGGACGCCCAAACTCAACCCTTCGCTTTCGCTCAATTACCGGAAAAACAAGGTCAACCTGTTTTTTCAGGGCGATTACCTTTACACGCCCACGCTCAACAAAAACGAATTTGTGGACCGGTTTTACGACAACGGCGAGGTGGTGCGGCAGCAGACCAAACGCAACCGGAATACTACCGTGGCCACCGTGAAAACCGGCATCGACTGGAACCTGAATGCCCGTAACACGCTGACGGTGTCGGGTTTGTTCAGCAGCGAGAAAATCATCGACCGGGGTGATGAGCCGTTTTTCAACGGCGATCTGTCGCAGCGAAACCGCCTGTGGCAATTTCTGGAAGATGAGCTGAAAACAACTGTCACAGCTACAGCGGCTTACCAGCATAAATTTGCACAGCCCAGCCATTTGCTGAACGTGGGGTTCAACTACACCTTTCACCGGGAGGATGAGAAGTATTTTTTCACCAACATCCTGCCCGACTACACCGGAACCGATTCGTTCAAACTGCTGTCCGACGAAAACGTGGCCGACCTGAACGTGGATTACATCCGACCGCTGAAATACGGCCGGTTCGAGACGGGGCTGAAACTGCGTCGACGCTACATTCCGACCAACATGCAGTTCTTTCGGGGACTGCGCTCACCCCTGGATTCGCTGGCGGGGGGCTGGGCCAATTACAGCGAAACGATTCCGGCGCTCTACGGCAATTATGTGTTTGAAAACCGGGATTGGGAGGTCGAGGCCGGTTTGCGGGTCGAATACGTCGATTTGCGGTATACGGTGAATCCTACGCATCCGACCTACAAAAGCGACGGTTATTCGTACACGCAGCCGTTTCCGAACCTGCGATTTGTCTACAAATTCGACGATAAAAACCGCCTTTCGCTGTTTTACAACCGCCGGGTCGATCGCCCAAATGAGGTGGACATCCGGATTTTTCCCAAGTACGACGATGCCGAAATCATCAAAATTGGCAATCCGGCGCTGAAACCGCAGTTTACGAATGCCGTGGAACTGGGCTACAAGACCAACTGGCGCAACGGTTATTTTTATTCGGCGCTTTACCACCGGGCCACGCAGGGGACCATCACCCGCATCGGGACCATTGTGCCGGGCAGTACGCTGATTTACAATATTTTCCAGAATGCGGGCCGGAGTTCCAATTCCGGGCTGGAGGTGATCTGGCAGCAGGAAGTAGCGCCCTGGCTGACGATCAACACCAACGCGTCGGTGTACCGCAATACCATCAATGCCTTTACGGTCGAGAACAAATACCCGGTTCCAACGGTGTATTCGGCCACCAAAGAAACGCTGACTTCAGGCAATGCCAAACTGAATGGCGTTGTGAAATTGCGCAAACAACTGGATATGCAGCTGACGGCGGTGTACCTGGCGCCGGATCTGATTCCGCAGGGGAAAATCGGCTCCCGGTTTTCGGTGGATTTCGGGGCCAAAAAGCAATTGCCCAAAGGGGAGATTTTCGTCAATGCCAGCGACCTTTTCAACACGCTGCGCATCCGGCGGGAAGTGAACGGCAGCGGTTTTCACTACGTCAGCACCGATTATTACGAGACGCAGGTGGTGCGGCTGGGCTACAGTTACAAGTTTTAACGACCGGCCAAACCCACTGGGTTGAATAGTTAAAAAGGGAGAATTCGGTTGGAGTGACTTGCAAATTGCTGACTTTTAGATTTTTGTCAGGAGTTTAAAGTAGCCTTTTTCGTCACGAATGGCCATCGATTTCTGGAAGTATTTCAGTTGATCAGTTATATCGATTATATTTATCAATAACCTTTCGTAACCGGAAGTATTCCAGTCAATTTTGATGACAACTTTTGATGAAAGAGGCAGCATTCCCCACCAATGAAGCAGAACGCTTACAGGCTTTAGCCGCTTATGACCTGATCGGTTCGTTGCCGGAGAAGGTTTACGAAGATATTACCCGGCTGGCCTGTGAAATATGCCGAACGCCCATTTCGCTGATTGGTTTAATGGAAAAAGACAATCAGTGGTTCAAGGCCAAACAGGGCATGAAAGGCGATGGAACGCCCCGGGAATATACGTTTTGTTCGCACGCCATGCTGAATCCGGATGATATTATGATTGTTCCGGACGCCCGCCAGGATGAGCGGTTCCACGACAATCCGTTTACGACCGGTGATCCCTACGTCGTATTTTACGCGGGTGTTTCGTTGGTTAATCCCGACGGCTATGCGCTCGGAACGCTCTGCGTCATTGACCGGCGTCCGCGGACCCTAACGGAAAATCAGATCAGCTCGCTGAAAGCGTTGGGCCGGTGGGTTGCGACCGAATTTGAGTTGAGAAAGACCAAAATGGCCCTGGAAAAAAAGCAGCAGAATCTGCAATACGCGCTTCATGAAAAACTGAAAATGAAACACGTTTTGCAAGCGGAGATGTCTCCGCACATCCAGGAAATCCTTCACAGCAGCGAAACCCTGCTCAACGATTCATCCCAGGCCGACCAGACCGGTGCGATTGCTGCCATCCGGCAAGCCGGTAATTCGTTACAAAAACTGCTGGGTAATTAAGGGAAGGTTGGTGAGCCTGTTACACTAATCAGGGCAATGGCAAGTGAGGCCTTTTACTGACGAACTGCTTTGGGAGGGTCGTTCTGTAGAAATTGCTTAACTTTCATGAACAGGTACATACGTCGCTGTTCTCATCGTCGCTCTTGATTGCATGGGGTAAGAAATCAGAACTATAAATCAAGTATGGTGTATTAAGCAGACTATGTAGCGAAGGAAAGGGACGCTTATTGAATTATTTTGTAATTAATTCACGTACTTCGTGACACCCTGATTAAAAGCGGTGAAGCGATGCAGAAAGAACCCAACATTTGGCTTGTTGACGATGATCCGGCCATCATCGATATTGTCAAACAGGCTTTTGAAAAACAACAGCTAAGTTGCCGGGTAAAGGGGTTTATTACTGTCCAGGCTATTATCGCGGCACTGGAGGATACGCCACATCCTACCTTGCTAATGATTGATTATTCCATGCCGTCCATGGACGGTTTGGAGTTAATTCAATGGATCAAGCTTAATCCGAAAACCCATTCTCTTAAAGTAATTCTGTTTAGTCAATTTCTTTCCAAACAACTGATTAATCAGGCTTTAACCATGGGTGTTTATGAAGTTACATCAAAACCGTTCAGCTTTTCCGAATGGTGTATTCTTGTTAAAGACCTGTGCCTGGCCGGCCATTTTGATTGACGCGCACAGGCAATTTCGTCCGCTCAGTCGTAACGAAATTGCAAATCCCGGACTTCTACAGCTAAAAACGGTAGTAGCGTTTACTTTGTACCAGCTTCATATTTATAGGAAATGGAGCCCACGTGAATGATTTTCCGGACTCCGTTTGGCTTTTCCACCGCTACTATTTTTTTGCTACGATTTTTATAAAGAGTTTCACGTCGTCCGAAATAGTTACATGACCAGACTTATCAAAGAGCTTTTCTGATCTATAAGCGCTAGCCCAATCTGTTCGATCAAGGATCAGCGCGCCATTCAACACCACAGTTCCGTCCATTCCGTCCTTAAAATGCATTTCGGCTGGAAAAGTAACAGCCTTCGTGACCCCTTCAATGGTCAGGTTCCCAGTAACTTCTATAATATTCCCGGCAACTTTTACATTTCCATCATCCCATGTTTCGACCTTCGTAATTGCAAATGCAGAAACAGGAAATTTTTTGACATCAAAAAATGCAGGGAATTTATTGTGTGGACCTTGATCATCAAATTTTTGCTCAATGGTATTCATGTCGACTTCAACGGCACCGCCCACAATATGACGGTTTTCGATCAGCAATTCTCCTTTTACTATATCGACGTCTCCTTTCCAGGAACCATCACTAACTAACGTAGAACCTTCCCATCCACCCAGTAGCATAGAACCTTTCCATATGAGCACACTTTGCTTCGTATCAATGATATATTTTTTTTGACCAGCTTTATTATAAAAGTCCGTAATGGTCTTTCCATCATACCGATACACACCGGTCGCATCTCCAAACCAAATACTTCCATCGTTCGCTTCCGAAAGACCCAAAAAAACATTCCCTGACTTAATTTCGGTTACAGTGGGCTTATCAGTATACAAGGACTTTGCATCATAACGGGAAACTGCCTGGACCACTGCATTTGCCGGATTCACTGCACCCGTAGTCCAGATGTTTCCTTTTTCATCCTGGATTATAGCATTAGCACCTCGCTCCGATACTTTCGTAAAGGTGCTGCCGTCATAGCGATAGAGGCCACCGGGTAAACGTCCTCCTTTAAAGCCATTGAAACCGCTGAGCCAAATAGTGCCTTTTTTATCTTCCAGAATAGCCGAAACGTGGAGAAAGGGTTCGCCTTGATGGGTTAACGTGGTAAATTTTTTGCCATCATACACAAAGGCGTCGCCCTTCGTGCCAACCCATAATTTCCCGGTTTTATCTTCAATAATTGTATTAATATCATTATTCAAATGCCCTTCTTTATAAAAAAGCGGGGCGTTTGGAGAGGTAAAATTTTGAAAAGATTTCCCGTCGTAACGGCTTACTCCACCTCCAGTGCCGAACCAAATATTGCCGGCTTTATCTTCATAGATAGACGTAACCTGATTATTGGCAAGACCCTCCCTGGTAGTGAAATGTTGAACGGATTTCCCGTTGTCATAAAAAACGCCTGAATCCGTTGAAGCGAACCATCTATTACCGCTTCGATCTTCCAGAACATCCCAGAATCGGTGCTGGCCTAGTTTACTGGTAAGATTCGTAAAAGATTGTTCTCCCGACCTGGAAGGGTCGTACCGGAAAACATCACCAAATGATGAGTTGTTCGGGCCAGCAATCAAAATGGTGCCATTGCGGCCTTGTTTTATATTACGAACCATTATGTTAGGCCCTATGTCTTTAATTTCGGACCTGATGGTATCTTTTGGGAGATTTGTTTGGGTTTGTCCACAGGAAGTGCAAAAAACAACCACCAATAAAGCAAAAACGTGTACGAGCTTCGTCATTTCTCTTTTTGTTTTCAAGGATTTCAACCACTGCGGTGGGCAGCAAAGCTAAAAGGTTCAATCCTGTCGTCTTTTAAGGACCGGTAAAAGAAGGTTAACGAAATGTAAAAATCACTTTTACTGACTGTTATGTATTTTGGCTCTTGTGAAGTTGGATACACTTTACAAAAATGTTGCCTACAGAACTGTCTTACGATATGCGCTTTTATTGAAACATTCAAAACGACAAGAAGTGTTATAAAATCTTGACTATCAGTGAGATATTTCGGTTGCTTATTGCCTCAAATTGTCATAAAAGGTGGTGGTTGTACCGTCATTAGTGAACGCATACAAATAGAATTTCAAAAAAAGCGCCTGGGCGTATTGATCAGGCGCTTTTATCTACGTTTAAGATTTAACTACACGAATCTTACGCCAGCCCGATCCATCTCCCGATTTTTTCCATAATGCCGTTCGGTCGTTGAAATGCTACAATGCCCCAAGACCTGCTGCACTACTTCCAGAGTGTAGCCCTTATTCAGAAAAAGTGGACCGGCGGTTTTACGGAGAATTTTAACGGTAACCCGGCCATTTTTATACCCTATCTGGCTCTCAAACACTTGCCAGAGCCGGTTAATGGTGCGGCATCAAGTCCTGGAACCTTACCATCCAACTCGTCCATAAAAATAAGATACATTGGATACCGCTCTCCTGCAAAGGAAGTGGGATTGATTGGGGCCTAGAAAAGAGAAAACCGCCCTTTCGTGGGGGCGGTTAACTGTCCTGATTTTAAGTAGGGCTCCCGAAGCTGGGAAGCAAATAACATTATAAAGTATTGATAATGAAATATTTAAATATTTGTTAATTACAGAGATATAGGAATAGACTACTTTTATATATAAGTGTATTCTTATTTAAATCGCAATATTCTTATAATCAAATAGTTATATGACAATTAGGTGAGCTTTTGTATTCGAATTTGAACTCTACTAAATCAATATTAAGTTCATTACATACTGAACAAATTCTTATAGTTGATATCATGTGTGTTGATGTAATAGATTAATAAAAAGTTTTACTGTTCAATATCACCTCTTTAAGAATGGTGAAATCGAAGCTATTTAATTCAATTGACCTCCTGTAAGAAAATGGCTGATAAGGTGATGAAATGCAAACTCATCAAGGACTTAACAGAAAATTCAAACCGCACTAAAAGGGCCTTAAAGCTGTATACCAAACGGTATGATGGGGAAAAATCCAGGTTTCAATCATAGTTGTATCTATGCTCCCATTAGTGTGTGTATTTAAAGTAGTACTTCAAAATTCACATGGTAATGGGGTGTGACTAATGTTAAAATTGGTTCAATACAATCATGGTGCTTTATTGCATTTGGCTGCCAAGTAGTTGAGCGTTTTTACTACCAGCGTTTACGTTTATATAAATCGATTTTACAGTCGCTACTTAATGAAATAAATTGGGTTAGAGGTCACTCATAATTTAAATGGTTAAGGTATGTCAGGTTCCACGATCAGACCATTCAGTGATATCAGAGGGTTAGAATTGGAGATAAGCACTGTTATGGTAGAAACGATTGGGTTGAACCTCGTCGGCTTTTTTGTGATAACAGGAATATTTCCAGATAATTACGGGAAATTTCCCGTATGAAGTAAAGAATAGAACATTTATATTTACTTTATTTTCATAAAAACGACATTTACATTTATAAATTCTCTTCCTCAAATTAAACAAATAAAAATATGAAACTATATTTATTTGTAATAATAACCCTATGTATTCTGAGTATAATACCAGCAAATGCACAGGATAATATTGTCTTTGAAAGACTAAATGGCATAAAGGTAGATGGACAATTATTTCTATTTATTAATACATCGACGCCAGATAAGCCAAGTTTAGACTTTCAACTGGAAAACTATGATATTTCAAAATCAAGTCACGCTTTAGATGGAAGGTTATTTAGAATAACTAGTAATATGGGAGAAATTACTCCATTTCTACAATTTTATAATCCATTAAAGTACAATTTTTCAACAAGCGTAAAAGAAGAGGATGACCCAATCGCAATTGCGATCCAGGAATTTAAGAATGCAATTCCAACTGATTTAGTAAATACGATACTCAGGCAATCATCACCAACAATATCTAATTCAAGTGTACCTTCAAAAGCATTTACAGAAAATTCATCTAAAGGAAATATTACTTCGGCACCTATTGCAAATATCAATAATTTTCCAAAAAGTATATTGTTGAACGAATGGATATTTAAATATAAGAGCTTAATATCTTCAAGGTTATCAAACGAGATCATTGGAAAAATAAATGATGATATCATTCCTATTATAGATAATATAGAGGATGTGGAAAGTGTTTTATATAATTCTGGAGACTTTTTAAGTGATCAATCTATTCAATTATATACTACAGAAAATGATTACTTTAAGTTTGAATTGGCTTTAGATTTAGCAAAAGCTAAGCATAAAGAAGTTGCAAGTTTGCTAACCGGTGTTAAAGCAAATTTAGGTGCAATTATTGATTTGTTAACAATTGATTTTAATACAGTACTTGCCCCAACAATTAATCGAAATCAAATAAAAGATTTTGAAGATTATTCTTCTGTATCTGCTACAATATTAAAGACAAGTACAGTTAGTGCAATAGAATTGCAAAATGATAGAATTAATAAATTAAAGAAAATTATAGATGATTTAGAAAAATTTAAAAAACAATTTGATATTAATATTGGCGGTATAAAATTTCAAAAACTGGAAAAAGTTAGCATAGAAAATTCAATTGATAAAATTAAAAATATATCATTTACTGTAAAGCCATTGGCGCAAGATGGGTCAGCATTAAGTGAAAAGAATGTTCATAAATCCCTTAGTCAATTTGTTGTTAATAGAAATAAAGTTCCATTTGTTACAACTTCACTAATTTATGCTGATCTGGATGTTGTTAGCTATAGTGTAACTCAAATTGGAGGCAAAAATATTATCATCCAAGATAAAAAGAATGTAGGAATAAAGCCAGCAGTTTTCCTTAATCTATTAGGCAAATTAGGTAAAGAATATAAAACACCTTTATATTGGTTCCCTCAAATTGGCATTGCCTCGACAAATAACAATATTGTAGTTCCAGTCGGTGTCGGTTGGTTTATTAAGGACATTTTTTCAATTTCAGCCGGAATTGTAAATGTGTTCAATCGTAGACTTGATGCGCTAAGTGTAGGATCAGAGGTTGCCGATGAGAAAGCATTTCAAAATGATCTAAAGACGGGCTGGAGTAGAGCAGGGTACATTTCTATTAACTTTTCCCCAGGTATTAAAAAGAAATAAAATATCATGAAAAAATTTGTTTATTTTGCGTTATTATCCTCGATAATATTTTCAAATCAATTGATTTCTTGTGTCAAAAAAGAGGATGATCAATCTGTAGCTAAATCAAAAGTGTTTAAAATTGATTCATTAAAGAAAGATTTAAACACTTATCGAGTTTGCATTGAAAGACTACCCAAAATTTCTAAATCTATTTCAGAAGCTTTTAGTGACTCATTTCCAATAATTAGTAATGTACAAGCGTATGTGTCTGACACAAATATTATTTCAGATGGCATAAGAATTGATACAATGATTCAAAATTTAAATGTTAGTCCTTATTTAGTTCATGGCCCATCGACTGCAAGGGTTGCAATCATTGATCCTTATAAGTGGAGAAAAAAAGTGCTAAATGTTCAATTTTTAGATGGCGATCTAGCAGTAATTAATAAAGTTATTGAAGTTGCCAAAACTTGGGAAAAATATTGTAGTATAAGGTTTAACTTTAGTCAAAACTTGGACCCAGACATTTCAATATCGTTTAAATATTCAGGCTCTTGGTCAGATATAGGAAGTTTTTCTAAGAATAATAGGCCTTCAATGAATCTAGGCTGGTTAACCGTTGATACGCCTAATGAAGAATATAATAGAGTAGTATTACATGAATTCGGGCATGCGCTTGGATTTATTCATGAACATCAAAATCCTAATAATAATCCCATTGAGTGGAATGAGCCTGAGGTTTATAGAATATATTCATCCTTTCCAAATAACTGGAAAATTAAAGAAATTTATGAGAACATTATTCTTCGATACGATCATAAATCAATTAATGGAACGGCATTTGATCCCAAATCTATTATGATATATGGTATCGAAAAAGAATTAACGAGTAATAATTTTTCAGTTGATTGGAATACCAAACTTTCTGAAAATGATATTTTATTTGTTAAAAAAGCTTATCCTTAACTCATTAATTAGATGTAAAGTTTATTTTTTGAGCAAGTTTTAATAGTTTTATATCTTCGACTATATCTTTATCTCATGGTCATAGTATGGATATGTCAAACTCGAAAGGAGTTAAGAATTTTTCATTAGCATTAATCATTGTCAATATTCTGTTATAGTTGACAATCCAAATCCTTTTCCATGTTCTATCACTGGTACTTATACATTCAGACATTTTATTAAATTTTTTATTAATTTTTAGCTTATATCTTCTTATAACTATTGTCTTTATAAAAATCAATGATCTTATTTATATCATCTTGTCTTTATTGAATAAGATGCCCAATCTATATTAGTTTATCTTTTACAAAATTTGCTTTTCTGTCGAATTTTCTGTTTTATTTACCGTATAATTAGGTTCATTTGAATCTAGTCCATTTCAAACTATTAATTTTATCTATTCAAAATTTTTATTAGACAATTTAAACGCTGATTTAATTTTATTGAAACCTATAAAATACCGTAAGGCTCCCTTCTATATCTTCTAATCTGTAATATAGATTCAGTTCTAGTTAATTTGTTTCTACCTATTATGAACTAAATATTCTAAAATTCTATTTTCTTTAACTTCTCTGCCTGATCTGTGAATAGCCTTTAGTATGAATAATGCCTTTTCTTATGATGTCATTATCAAGAAGGAATTAATAAGGTTACTTAATGTTATAGATTTATGATAATGTTTAACATTTTTAACTTCCTACTTCTAACTTCTTTGAAAAATCGATAATTTTTATTCTCCTCTTTCATTTTATTGACGATCTCTTAAAAATTTCATATTTTAGTTGCCATGCTATATATATGTTTAAAAATCCTAGTTTACTCTTCTTCTAAAAACTCAAAAACTCCATTAACCCACTTTTTTACTTCTGCAAAAACTTTCTTTTCTATTTGTTCTTTGCTTTTTCGATTATAGGCATCAATAAACCATTTTTCAGTTATAAATCCTGATGATGCTACAAAATTAGTGACCATATAATCAGTAGTGCCATATTTAAACATGTATTCGCCTATTTGCTTTAGTTCTTCTTCGGTAAGATTGAATTTAGTAAAGCCAAGTTCTTCATAGTCCTCAAATGTGATTTCTCTTAGGTTAAGCTCTTTAATTGCATGTAAAACAGCCAAAGTGAATTGTGTCACAAATTTATCTCTTGTCCATTCAATGAAAGTTTTATATAGCTTAATATTTCGCTTTTTATCTTTCAAAGCCTCTTCGGTCATTTTCAATTTTTCTTCTAGTCTTTGAAGTATTTCGGTTTGTTCACCTCTTAAATCGTCCGTTTGCGGCATACCGATGATTTCGTATACTGACACCTCTAAAGCTTCCGCAATTTCTTGAATCTGCTTAAGGGTCAAATTAACGTCTCTATTCTCTAGCCGTGCATAATTACTACGCTCAGTCCCCAATCGATTTGCAATATCGACTTGGGTCAATCCCTTCTTTTCACGTATTGAGCGTATGTTATTTGATACATCCATGTGGTTGATTTTTAGAACAATGCAAAAATACGTAAAATATTTTATACGATTATGTAAAAAATATTTGGAATTCGAATCCTAAATAGTGTAGATTTGTGACGTTAATATTTAGAATTAGCGTCACAAATTTTATACATCATGGGACAAACAGCAGTCAAAGGAGCTTTACAGGGCTACGAAAATAGAATTGGTGGTAGGTTCAAACCAGATTATCGCTTTTATCAAAAAGTTGGTATCAATCAAAAGCGATTTGGTCAATTGGTAAGAGGGGAGAAACCTATTATGGGCTTTGAAGCTCGCAATCTATCTAACTTTTTCGGAGTGCCCTTAGAAAGTCTCCTTTAAACAAAATGCCCGTTACCGTCTGCCAACGGTAACGGGCTTCATTTTTCAATCAACATCCTTAAAACATTGATTTCTATGGCAAAGGTAAAACATTTACCTGATTCTAATCAAAACGTCCGTATAAAGCGTCTGACGGTTCAACTGTATCAAAGAGGTTCAGCTATTTATGTAAAGCTACATTACAATGGGCGCAACTTGCCTTTTAGCACTGGTTTGAGATGTAGTCCCCGACAACTCGACGTTAAGTCATTTACTGTGCTTAATGACGAATCGGCCACAGCCTATTTACAAGCATTAAGGTCTGACTTTCAACGCGCCTTTACTGATTTCTTATTAACGAAACGAACTCCCGATTTAAGAGAAATAAAGAAGGTCGTTATAGACAAATCAGGAATTGAACCAGATAAACCAACGGCTATCGAATGCCTGGACAAATTCTACAAAGATGAATTTGAATCGCTGTCCGGTATTGATTTTGAGCGCAAAACGGTTGAAAAAAAGCGGTATTTGGTTGAACGCATCAAGCAATATATTCTCACCTACCGGCAAAATCCCTATTTGAAGCTTTCTGATCTAAAGGCAATTGACGCTCAGCAAGTTGTAACATTCTGCAAAAAGACTTACGGTCACGGCCATAACCACGCTGTATTACACGCCGAGTTTCTGAAGAGAACGCTCAACTATGCGATTGCAAATGAATGGTTAGAGAAAAACCCGTTTGCCTTTTTTCGTCCGAAAAGAGAACGGAAAGCCGTAATTGCCCTAAAGGAAAAAGACATTCATCGGCTACAGGAAAGGGTTTTCCATAGCCGGGAATACAATTATGTACGGGATGTTTTTCTATTCTGTTGTTATACCGGATTGGCTTATATCGATGTAAGCAGACTTAATTCTTCGCACCTACTCATTTTGCAAAATGGTGAACAACTGATCAAGATTAAACGAGGGAAAAACGATAATGACTGCATTATTCCCTTAGTGCCGCAAGCACTACAGATTTTGGATAAATACGGTGATCATGAAGAATGCCTTCTTCGTAAACGATTATTGCCTGTTTACGCGAATCAGGTTATGAATCGCATTCTAAAGGAGATACAAGCCGCTTGTAATATCACAGTTCGACTAACTACTCATGTAGCCCGTAAAACGTGCGCTTCTTATTACATCGCTAATGGTGTCCCGTTGACGAGTGTAGCGACTATGTTAGGCCATAAAAAAACCAGTACGACCGAGCTATACTATACCGAAAGAAGTGAAGAAGCGGTTATCCGGCATATGCGAGAGTATCAGGCACGTAAGGAGAATGAAGCTCCAAATCGCAAGGCGATGTAATCAAAAAAACCACCTCCTAAAAGGGGGTGGTTTTCAATATTAATCTTTGATAATTAATAAGACAAATTTATGAATTCTGATCAAAACAGCAAACAGAAGGCTGAAAGTCAGCCTATTATTTATCGAATTCGGAAGTATTTATTTGCGGAACATGATTACCGCGTTGATGTGGTTTCTAATCAATTAGAACGTAAGGCAAAGAAGGCTAAAGAATGGGAGCTAGTAAATTTGTGCGACGTTGAATTAGAACTATATGATTTTGGATTGAAAGGGTTTAAAGATGCCTTGAGAGCCTTATTTGGTTCGAAAACTATTCCAAAATATGACCCGTTCGAGGTCTATTTTCAGAGCTTACCAGCCTGGAATAATTCGTTACCGGATTATATCGAGGAATTAGCCAGCTATGTAAAAACAGAAGATAGCTTATGGTGGAAAGCAATGTTCAAAAAGTGGCTAGTTCGTTGTGTGGGTCAGGCAGTTGGCGCGATTGCCTTTAACAAACAATGCCTAACATTAGTCGGCAAACAGAACGATGGTAAAACTACTTTTTTAGATTTTCTAATTCCGTTCGCCTTAAAAAACTATGTCAAGAAAGGGTTTGATTTTGGCTCAAAAGAGGGCAAGTTTTCATTGGTGCAAAACTTCATGGTAAATCTGGATGAACTGGCTTCATTTGACAAAAAAGAACTCAATAATGAGTTTAAAACGGTCTTATCTGAAGGGATAGTAAAATACCGTCCACTCTTTCAAAATGTGGAAACTGCATTTCAGCGAAGAGCCAGTTTTGTAGCCAGTACGAACCAATACGAATTTCTAACCGATGAAACCGGTAACGTACGTTGGTTACCGTTCATTGTTAAAGAGATTCAGCATGATAATGGTGGTTCAAATGGGTATAGGGCTCAGGTAGATATTAATAAGGTTTGGTCACAAGCGTATGCCTTACTAAATGATCCTTCATATAAGCCAGACATGACCAATGAAGAAATTAAAACCTTGGAACTGTCTAACCGTAAATTCTTACGAACAACGACCGAAATGGAAATTATCAGTAAGTATTTCGAGCCAGCAGAAAAAGGAGATCAGGGAGCGGATTTTTACACGGCAGCAGACATCGAACAATCTTTACGGACAAAAGTAAGTCTCAAACTTTACCGGAATCAGATTGGTAAAGCACTTCAAATAATGGGATTTCCACAGGTTTCAAATTACAATACCCAAAAGAAGTACACTGAAAAAGGGTACTATGTCCATCAAAAGTAAAATATTACCTACTCGATTACTCGATGTTATATAATATACTCATTATCAAATAATAACACCCTTTAACAAAGAGTAAGTAATATCCTACTCGCTATTACTCAATACTCGAAAAAAGGCATAATTACGAGTAAAGAAGAAAATAGTGCTACTCGATATTCGAGTGTTAATTAGCTAATAATGAAGGAGGTAATGAAGTGAGTAGACGAGTAAGTAAGATTTCAGCCGCTAAAAGAAAAAAGACATGATTGATAAAAGCATCATCGAAGAATTAAAGAAAATTCCGATCACAGATTATCTCAATCAGATGGGGTGTCAGCCTGTAAGAAAGCAGGGTAAAGAGTTAGTTTACTATTCACCATGTAATCAGGAAGATTCACCATCTTTCATGGTTGACCCCGTTAAAAACGTTTTCCATGATTTTAGCGGAACGAGCGAAAAAGGCGATATAATCCGCTTGGTTCAATACTTACAAAATTGCTCGTTTAGTCAAGCCGTCCAAATCCTCAAAGGATTTACAGGATCAAACAATGCCATTCCTTTTTCTTTTAGCGGCCACAACCTAAATCAAGCAAATGATTCAAGTCTTGAAGTTATAAGCGTTCTGCCGATACAAAACAGGGCTTTATGGGCATATGTAGAGAGTCGTAAGATTTCGTATGAATTAGCCAGCCAGTATTTAAAAGAGGTGCATTACCGAGTGGATAATAAACGCTACTTCGCGATTGGCTTCCAGAACGACAAAGGCGGGTTTGAGTTTCGTAGCCGGTATTTTCAAGGAGGTACTGCACTAAAATGGTTCACCACTATTCCAGGTAAACCAACTGGAGCGATAAATGTCTTTGAGGGCTTCTTTGATTTTCTGACTTGCTGCCAGCATCATAATACAATCCGATTAAACAGCTCAACCATTGTATTGAATTCGCTTTCCTTTCTTCAAGAGACATTATCAATTCTAAAGCAGTACCAAGTAGTGAATACTTTTTTTGATAATGACAAAGCTGGAAAGCGAGCCATTGAAAAGCTTAGAGCTGAAGATTTGCAGGTTAACGATTGTTCATCTCTGTATGCTTCATTCAAGGATTATAATGAATACTACGTACAGAAGCACAATTAAAGCACTTTTAGACCGCTTTGCAGGCGCTTTTAGACCGCTTTACAGGCACTTTTCAAGTATATTTGAAGGTTGCAACACATCACTTAGAAACCATTAACGAACCATTAACAAGTTTATAACACGTACTAAAATGAAAAAAGAGAACATCATCCAAGACAAAAATGGTTTACGAAATTATGGATTCGAAAAAGTCCAGAAGAATAAACGAATCAATAACTATGATCCGGACTATGGCACAAGTTCTTATACCATAAAGGGGATGTTTTACAGGAAAAAATGTCTTTACTGTGAAAAAGATTTTGAAGCAAAACGAATTGATACTTCTTTTTGTTGTCAAGGATGCCAAAAAGCACATTTACGTTACCGAAAAAGGCTGCATACTTAATTTGAATTAAAAAATACAACCCAATATTTCATATACTATTACATAATAGTATATGAAATATTGGGTTGTAAACCTAGGAAAATAGTTTGATAATTGTTATATTATAGAGTTTCTCAATGGAGTGAAATTGCGATTATAGCTATAAAAAACGATAAAACTAATAGAATATGACTACTTGTTTGATCTATTATGATATCTACATAATAATCTGCCATTTTCGACTGTTGTTAAACCGTTTTCTGACCATTTTATTATATGATCGGCATCGAATTCTTTATAATCATGGAATAATTCCTTGCACCTTCCATTATCATCAACAAATTCACATTGATGTTTCGCTCTCTCCCATATAGCAATTTTTTGTTCAGTACTAAAGAATCTCTTAGCCCTTAATTTAGGTATGGCATTTGGAATTTTAACTAAAAAATAGCTTTTAAGTATTTCATTTCGTTGACTAATTCTATTCTGAGAGTATCCGGCATTACTTAATGCAGCTGTAAAATTTAAATATGGATATTTATCTTTATTTTGGACTCTTTCGTTTTCAAATTCAGCAAGTAATTGTGAAAAATCAACAGAATTTGGTAAATCAAAATCTTCATTTATCTCTTTCCAGGCTTTAAAAACAGATAGAATAAAAAAGGCAGATTTTAGTTGTGGTGATAGTATTTGCTTTTCTTTAATCTTCCTTGTAAAACTCTTCCTGAAATTTTCTAAAGTTTTATAAACTAGACTTTTATCATTTTCAGATAAATGTCTTGCTTTTTCTCTATACATACTTTCAAGACTAGTCCAATGTTTATCCTGATTAGGGTAAAATATTTCGTGGACAATTATATCACCAATATTCCTTAAGGCTTTTCTAGTGTTTTTCACATTTTTTGATAAAGCTTTAAAAAAAGCATTTTTTGGGGCTGAAATCCCACTCTCGTCTTCTTCATTTGGTGTTGAATAAGCAGTTAATTCTGTAATAAAATCACAAAGTTTGCCACCAAGTGCGGCTCTCACTTCTGTTTTAGTAAGGCTCTTACCGCCTTGTAACATTACAAAAATGTCCATTGCAGTTTCTTCTCCTATATTTTCATATTGAATGATACTAGGCTCATAGTCTTCAAAAATATCTTTTTCATGTACCGATAAAAGGCTATATCCATTTTCAACATCACCAGCTTTTAGCTTATACTTTTTCTTTCGTAATTCTTCTTTAACTTTTGGAAGATCAGGTATTGAAACGTTTCCATTATAGAATTCTTTAATTGCAGTTAATCTTTGCCTACCATCAATAGGAACTCTTATCCCATCACTTTTTTGCCAAAGAATAATAAGGCCAATTGGGTATCGCATCAAAATACTATATATTAATAAACCCATTTCATCTGGTGTCCAAACAACTTGCCTTTGCCAAGCAGGAACATCTTCATCTTCAACAGAAATCAATGATAACCTATCAGTTTCCCTGTTTGCATTTATCCTATGCATTAGGTTCTTTAAATTTCTAAATCCAGTACTTTTAGGCTCTAGTTGTATCATCTTGTGAATAATTTAATAAATTTTCAGATTGAGTCAAGTTGTTTCTCTGATGTTTTTTTAATGCTTTTATTATTTCTGTACCTAATTGGTTAGTTGTTTTTGGCCATGAATTTGTATTTAAGCTAATTTTAAGCTGCTCTTGTATTATTATTTTTCTCAAAAACGGCTTCACTTTTATATTTAATATATCACCATAAACATTGAACACCTTAATTGAATTTGAAATATTTTTAATTTCTTTTAAAGCAATTATTTCGTTATTTACTTTAATATTTACCTCTTGAATTACTTTAAAATTACTTGATGGATTTAGTATTGTATTTATATCGTTTTTTGAAAATAGATCTAATTTAACAATTGATTGACTTTCGAGATCGTAATTTAAGTACTTGGTATACCAAAATATTCTAAATTGATCGGCATTTCCATTTGGATTATCGTTCAACCATTCAATATAAGGAATCGAATTTGATATACCGGTTTTTGCCCTTGCTGATGGAGAATACAACTTTATTAGTCTATATTCCTTATCGCCCAAATTAAAGTTGAAAATAGCTTTCTCTCGCCAAGAACTGGTTGGTGGGATTCGAATATTTTTTCCATAATATTGTTTAATCCATTTTTTGAATAAAGACAATGTCCCGTTTTTTCCCGAAAAACTTGTTATATATATGTTTTCAATACTACTTTTTTCTAACCATCCTTTTAAAAATGGGTTTAAAGAAGTCCATATCATTTCATCATCAGTACTAAATTTTTGACCATTAGTTTTATAAACTATATCGGTTATGCTAAACTTATGATTCTTTAGGAATTGTTGGATTAATGCTAGGTTAGGCTTATTATTTGTAAAAAGTTGTTCTTGAGGGAATACTACTTTAAGTAGCTTCCAAAAATTGTATTTATTACCATAATAGAACTTCAGCTCTGCCTTATATGGCATGGGAGGATGAGTGCCAAGAATTAAATTAGTGGAATCTCTTTTAATTGGATACTTAGTTAACCATGGATGAGTTACAGAGTCTTCCATTTGTTCATATATTGCTTGCTAATTAATCTTTAAACAGCTTGAGCTTGATTGCTGTACTGCTGTAGCTTAGTGATTTGTTTCAAAAAGATAGACAAAAAATATAAAAAAAGCCCCAAATCAAGTGATTTGAGGCTTTTTGCTCCCGAAGCTGGGCTCGAACCAGCGACCCTCTGATTAACAGTCAGATGCTCTAACCGACTGAGCTATTCGGGAATGGTCGCCCACCGTGGTGGGTTATTGTGGGTGCAAAAGTAAGACTCCGGCGCAACTCCTGCAAGCATTTTCGCGAAAAATCCGCAAGAATTCTTTTCCGCTTCGACCCACTCAGCGGAGCGTTGGCACCCGTTCCAGAATTAACTGCTTGATCTGGCGGGCATCACCGCGCGTGAAATTCTTGATCACAATTTCAGGCCGGGCCCGCGGAATAATCCGGATCGTCGAAAAAAACATACCGTTGTCGATCTCTACGCCGGAAATATCGCCGTAGAACACAAAGTTGTCGGTGCCGCCAATCAGTCGGTTGACGCGAAACGTCACACCTTTATCGTTGAATTCGACTACGTCCCGGTTGATCGGGTCTTTAAAGCCGCTGGATTTGAAAATCTCTGCCATGTGCGTTTATCGAAATGTGGGAATTTTAAACGGAAAAGCGGTTTTCATCCGCCCAAACCGAAATCACTTGGGAATATAAATGACCTTTTTGGTTTCAAAAAATGGCTCGTCAAAATAATCGGATAATTCATAAGTCCGGTATTTGTCCTGAATCTCAGCCAGTTCTTCACTCATATCTCCACCTTTCAGGTACAAAACGCCGTTTCGGAGCTTATTGTTACCCGACTTGTGGATCTTGTACCGCACCCAACCCAGAAAAGGAGCCAGCCGCGTGACGGCCCGGCTGACCACGAAATCATAGGTCGTATTCAAATGTTCGACGCGTGCCTGTTCCGCCTTCACATTCGTCAGGCCCAGAGCCGAACTGATTTCGGTCACCACCTTGATTTTTTTGCCAATGCTGTCGACCAGGTGAAAATCCACCAGCGGAAACAGAATCGCCAGCGGAATACCCGGAAAACCGCCCCCCGTGCCCACATCCAGAATTTCGGTGCCCGGCACAAACTGAATGATTTTGGCAATTCCGAGCGAATGCAACACGTGTTTCTCGTACAGCGAGTCAATGTCCTGCCGCGAAATCACATTGATCTGGGCGTTCCAGTGACGATACAATTCATCCAAAGCCGCAAACTGCTCCAGTTGCCGCTTCGTCAGATCCGGGAAATATTTTTTAATCAGATCCAAAACTTCCTTAATTATGAACGATGAATGATAGACGATGCACTACAAAAGTTCATCGTCAATCATTCATCATTAAAATTTTATTTCCACGTCATTCGACGGTTTTTGTTACGCGGTTTCAAGGTAATAAAACCCATGATCGCGTAATAAACGCCCATCGCCAAATCCAAAACCGGGATGGTCAGCCAACTGACGGTGCGGCCGAGCCGGTAACTGATTCGCCCGACAATGACCCAGAAAGCCAGCAGCCGGAACAGAAATAAACCGGTAGCGATTACCAAAAGCTGACCCTCGGCCTGGCTCATCAGTGCAGAAAAACCGGTAGCCACGCCCCGAATCAACGTAACCAGGCTGACCACTGGACCCGTCAACCAGCTTAAAACGTGCGTTAACGATAAAAGGCCCAGCCAGATTTTGTTGCG
Source organism: Larkinella terrae (assembly GCF_009668025.1). Taxonomy (GTDB): domain Bacteria; phylum Bacteroidota; class Bacteroidia; order Cytophagales; family Spirosomataceae; genus Larkinella; species Larkinella terrae. Next base: position 600,928 of record NZ_WJXZ01000002.1, read on the forward strand.
CGTTTTGTAATATTTTCCGACCGACGAATGCCGCTGCTTCTGGTGCCACCATTCGGCAAATGTCTCTTTCGGTTTTGAGTACGTAAAGGTAGCCGGATGCAGACTAATTGCAACGTTTCGCGAGGTGGCCACTTCGTTGATAAACAAATCGTCGTCGCCCCCCAAAACGCGAATGTGCGAATAAAACCCCTTGTTTTCCAGAAATAATTTTCGGCGATACATCAGATTGCGCCCAACGCCCATATATGGAAAACCGGCCAGCGCCAGTGAAAAATACTGAACCGCAGTATATAAGGTTTCATACCTGATCAGGCGGTTGAGCCAGCGATTCCTTTTCCGGCGCTTATAAGGTCCAAATCCCAGTACGATCTGTTTTTCGGGATTTTTCAATTTCGCCACCATGCCAGCCAGCCAGTAATCTCCGGTGGGTTGGCAGTCGGCATCGGTGAGCAGAATGCAATCGTAGGCGGCATTGCGGATGCCGGTGGTTAAGGCGTATTTTTTGGGCGTCACGTGGTCGTGTTCCCGATCGATGCGGATAAACCGCAGGCGCTCGTATTGGGCGGCCGATTGCTCCAGAAACTCCCGGGTTCCGTCGCTGGACCGGTCGTCCATGATCAATATTTCAAAAACCGGGTAAACCTGGTCGTTGAGCGCAGGCAGCAGGGTCTGCAGATTATCCAGCTCATTCCACGCACAAACAATGATGCTCACCGGCGGGCTTGTATGCGGTTTTCCGGCGGATTGCTTCAGCTGAATGGCCTCGTCCGACAACCAGCTTTCATCGGGATCGGAATACAGAGCCGTTCGGGAAAAAATACCAAGAATATAAAAAAGTTGTATGGAGACCGACAAAAGGCACACAACCAATACTATATATATCACGTAATGAAGGAAGATTGTGCTGACAGAACGGTTTTGAATAAGACGGCAAATATACAGATTTTGATTTTCGCCGTAGGACTTTCGACCTTTGCACCTGAAAAGATCGTAAATCAGACTTCATGCAATTTACCATACAGGCGACTGACCCCCAATCGAAGGCGCGTGCGGGACTCATCACGACCGACCACGGTTTGATTGAAACGCCCATTTTTATGCCCGTCGGAACGGCCGGAACGGTCAAGGCGGTTCACCAGCGCGAATTAGTAGCGGATGTTAAAGCGGAAATTATCCTGGGGAATACCTACCACCTATACTTACGTCCGGGCCTGGAAACCCTGGAGAAAGCGGGCGGTTTGCACCGGTTTAACGGCTGGGAACGGCCCATTCTGACCGACAGCGGAGGATACCAGGTTTATTCGTTGTCGAATACCCGTAAAATAAAGGAAGAAGGCGTCACTTTTAAATCCCACATCGACGGCTCAAAACACATCTTCACCCCGGAGGGGGTCATGGATATTCAGCGGACCATCGGCGCCGACATCATCATGGCCTTCGACGAATGTACGCCGTATCCGTGCGAATACGGGTACGCCCGCACCTCGATGGAAATGACCCACCGCTGGCTGAGCCGCTGCATCGAGCGGTTTGACAACACGGAAAACAAATACGGTTATCAGCAGACGTTATTTCCTATCGTTCAGGGAAGTACGTACAGGGACCTCCGGCAGCAGTCGGCCGAATTTGTGGCCCGGCAAGGGCGGGACGGGAACGCCATTGGGGGCCTGGCGGTGGGCGAACCGGCGGAAGAAATGTACGAAATGATCGAGCTCGTCAATGCTATTCTGCCGTCTGACAAACCCCGTTACCTGATGGGTGTCGGGACGCCCGAGAATATCCTCGAAGCCATTGCGCTGGGCATCGATATGTTCGATTGCGTGATGCCAACGCGAAACGCCCGGCATGGTGTGCTCTATACGACGCAGGGGATCATCATGATCAAGAACGAAAAATGGAAAAACGATTTTAGTCCGATCGATGAAGAACTGGGCGGTTATGTTGGTCTATGTTACTCAAAAGCGTATTTAAGGCACTTAATTAAGTCCGAAGAAATTTTAGGCGCACAAATTGCCAGTCTGCAAAACCTTACCTTTTATTTATGGTTAGTGAAACAAGCCCGGCAGCAGATCAATACCGGAAATTTTTTCCAATGGAAGACATATATGACAAAAAAACTGATGCAACGTCTTTGATGGTAGACAAATCCTGTTTTTCTTGTGTCGGAAAAACTAATGAACGTGAATTGAACAAAGTGAACGGCAAGTTGTTTGTAAACTACCTATGTCTTGTTTGTAAACTAGACGAAAATCTATAGTTTTGCGGCAAAGCGTTGAAAGTTGCATAAAACGACCGGCTAAACTAACCGATACAAGTTGTTTCACCACATCAATGGTTTATTAACTGTCAAACAATAACCTGATAAGTATGAAAAAAGTATCCCTGTTCGTAAGGGCAATGGGACTGGCTCTTCTGGCAGCGACAGGTGCCAGTGCCCAGTATAACCCGAAAGCCTCGTATGAAGGTCCTGCCAAACTGAACACCTGGTCAGTTTCGGTCATGGGCGGACCCACTCAATTCTTCGGAGACCTGAGGGAATATGACTTCTACCCGGTTTCAAAAACCAACTCCGATAGCTACAACGAACGTAAGTCGGCGTTCTTTGGCGTGGCCGTTGGTAAACAATTGTCACACCTGTTTGGCCTCCAGCTGGATGGCCAGTTCGGTAATTTGGTTGGTATGAAACGCCGGCTTTATTATTCTTATTTTCGATCCAATTTCATTCAAACCGATTTGACGGGAAGTGTCAACCTGAAAAGTCTGTTTTTTGGTATCAATAAAATGAAACGCTGGAAGATTGATGCCTACACCGGTTTGGGTGTGGTATTTTTCAAATCGACCGCGTATGAATTAGGAACCGGACGCGTTCGTCGCTGGACCAAAACCAACAACGGCGACGGTATTCTGCGTGACGCCAAATACGAAAAAGACTGGGCTATTCCGGTCGGTCTGGCGGTTAACTACGAAGTTAGCGCGCGTTTCGACGTTGGTCTGGATTTCCGTCTGACCAATGTCAACACCGACCGTCTCGATGCTACCATCGGTGGTAATAGCTCCAGCTACTTCGATGGCTATGGCACTCGTGGTCAATTCGATAACCCATTTGAGCGCAAAGGCGAATCGAATCTGGACAAACTGGGCTACGCAGCGGTTTCGGTTACGTACAAACTGGGCAAAAACGCCATCAAAGTTCAGAAGGTGAACGGTAAATACGAGTACGATACGACCAAAGGAACGTATCACCTCCGCTGGACTGATCCCCGCAACCTGATCAAACCGCCGGTCATCCTGACGCTGGAACAAATCGACTCCGTTGCGAAAGCAAACCGTCCGAAAGACATCGATCCGAGATTGTTGATGGATACGGATAATGACGGTGTATCTGATTACTTCGACCGTCAGCCCAACACTCCGGCTGGTAGCATTGTTTCCGGTGCGGGTGAAGCCATCGACTTCGATAAATACGTGAGTGCAGCTCTGCCGGGTATTGCCTGCGCCGAGATCCTGACGAACGTAGCCTTCGATACCGATAAAAACATCATCAAGCCGCAGTACTACGACATGCTGAACAAAGTGGTTGAATTGCTGAACAAAACGCAATGCCGCCTGCAACTGTCGGGTCATGCTGACCGTCGTGCTTCGGATCGCTACAACATCGCGCTGTCACGCCGTCGGGTTGAAGCTGTCAAGAACTACCTGGTTAAACAAGGTCTGAATGATCCTAACCGGATTATTATCGACTACTTCGGTTCATTCAAACCAATCGGTGACAACTCCCGCGCTGGTCTGACGAAAAACCGTCGTGTTGAATTGAAACTGGTGCCCTGATAGGACACAAATAAATTAGAATAAAAAAGCCCCGAAGGTGTAACCTTTCGGGGCTTTTTGCGTCTCAATGGTACTGGCCTGGAAACCGGGGAAAGGGCAGATCAGCGATAAAAGATCGATTTTTCTGGTGAAAGATGATCCGGAATAAAGCTCATCTTCCAGTATGAACCATCTTATTATCAGACTGCTGGCTCCCTGTTTTCGTTGTTTGGCTCTACATTTTACCTAACTCAATTACTCACAGCGTGTTCATTTTCGGTACGAAAGACCGTAACAGGTTCAGGCACATCGGCCTGTTGTTTTTTTTTACTTTATCGTATATCGGTACACCCGCCTATTCTCAGAAAGTGAGCGACCTGACAGATGAGCAGGTTCGCCAGTTTGTTCAGCAGGCTAAATCCAGCGGGATGTCCGAAACCCAGATTGAACAACTGGCCCTGTCGAGGGGGTTTACCGCTGACGATGTCAAAAAAATGAGAGAACGGATTGCGGCTTTGAATACGCCCGCAGAAACCGGCGCAACCATCAACTCTCCTTCGGTAAGCCGTGAACAAAACGATCAGAACAAGCTCAGCACCGCCCCGCCCGTGGCTGCCCGCTCCGAAACCGCCGAAGCGGAATTACCGGTTTTTGGCGCCAGTCTGTTTTCGTCCAGCAATCTGACTTTTGAACCCAATCTGCGCATTCCTACCCCCAAGAATTACCAGATTGGGCCAGAAGATGAGCTGATTATCGACGTATACGGGAACGCCCAGCAGAATTATCGTACCAAAGTGAGTCCCGAAGGGGCCATTCGATTGGAAAATCTGAGCCCGATTTACGTCAACGGGCTGACCATCGAACAGGCCGAACAACGAATTATCGGGCGGCTGCGCCAGTTGTATTCCGGTTTGAACACGGCGTCGAGCGGTATTTTTGCGACCATTACGCTGGGCAGTATTCGCAGTATTAAAGTGACGCTGATTGGGCAGGTGGTGAAGCCCGGAACCTACACGCTTTCGTCATTATCGACGGTTTTCAACGCGCTTTACGTTGGGGGAGGGCCCGATCCGGACCGGGGTTCCTTTCGGGATGTGCGCGTTTATCGCAGTAACCGGCTGATTCGGACGCTGGATATTTACGATTTTTTGCTGCGAGCTGATCAGAAAGATAATATCCGGCTTCAGGATCAGGACATTGTGTTCGTCAACCATTACGACACCCGGATTGAACTGACCGGCGAAGTCAAACAGGCGGCCATTTATGAAGTTCAGAAAGGCGAATCGTTGAAAAATGTGCTGGCATTTGCCGGCGGTTTTACCGACAAGGCGTATACGGCTTCGCTGACCCAGCGCCGGAATACGCCCAAAGAACTACAAATCGTAACGGTTCCGTCGACCGACATTCCGACTTTTATTCCGCACCGTGGGGATCATTATTCGGTGGGTGCCATTATTGACCGTTACGAAAACCGGGTGACCATCAAGGGGGCGGTTTTTCGCCCCGGTATGTATGATTTGAAGAAAAGCCCGACCCTGCGGCAACTCATCTCGAGCGCGGAGGGCCTGCGCGAAGACGCTTTTCTGAACCGGGCCACAATCCGCCGGTTGCGCGAGAACCTGGATCCGCAGCTTCTTTCCGTTGATTTGGGTAAACTGATGCGCAACGAAATCGAAGACATCAGCCTGCAGCGGGAAGATATTGTTTCTGTTATGGCTTACGATGATTTGCGCGAACGCCGAACCGTGAGTATCCAGGGAGCCGTCAACAAACCGGGGACATTTGAATATGCCGACAGCCTGAGTGTGGCCAGCCTGATTGTCCTGGCGGGCGGTTTTTCGGATGGCGCTACGGCTTCGCGCATCGAAATTGCCCGCCGGGTCCGGAACGACACCACGGATTTGCTGAATGATCAGAATGTCCGGCTTTTTCAATTCAACCTGAATGAGCAATTACGACTCAACGAAACCGAAGCTCGGTTTATGTTAAAGCCGTTTGATAAAGTATATGTGCGTACCTCGCCCCGGTATGAGTCGCAGAAATCCGTTGTGATAACCGGGGAAGTCCCTTATCCGGGCAGTTATCCCATTCGTGACAAGTCGGAACGAATCACCGAGCTGATCGCCCGCGCCGGGGGCTTGCGTCCGGGCGCTTACCTGAAAGCAAGCCGGTTTATTCGAAATGGCGAACTGGTTTCGGTGGACATCAATGAGATTATGACAAAGCCTTCGGATAGCGGTAATCTGCTGTTGCTGGAAGGCGACTCGATTCATATTCCCCGAAAAACGGAACTTGTGAAAATTCGGGGAGAAGTTCTGAATCCGTCGGTTGTGGATTTTAACCGGGGCAAATCCCTGAAATCATACCTCAACGAATCGGGCGGTTTTACATCGAAAGCGTTCCGTCGAAAAACATACGTCGTCTACGCGAATGGCAAAATAAACCGTACCAAAGGGTTTCTGGGTATTCGAAATTATCCTAATCCGGAACCCGGAATGGAAGTCGTGATACCACCAAAACCGCCCCGGTCGGATAGTAAGCTGTCTGCTCCCGAGCGGGTGGCCATTATGACGGGGATCACTTCGCTGGCGGCCGTAGTATTGACAATTATCCGGTTGTTTTGATGAAAAAGTGGATAACTTTGTCGCCTAAAGATGCCGCCAGCGTCCGGCCACCGGCGCAACTGGATCCGCAATGGGCTTTGTTACTCCTGTGGCGTCAGAAAGGCAATGTGCTGAAAATGGCCTTTCTGTTTGCGGTTGTTGGGGTTGTGGTTGCGTTGCTAAGCCCGTTCGAATACATATCGGAGGTGCGGGTGATGCCGGAATTACAGGCGCGCTCAGCCCTGAACCTGAAACGATTTGGCGCTTTGGCGGAACTGGCCGGTATCAATCTGGAAGGAGTCAGTAATACGGAAGCTATACGCCCGGATTTATACCCGGATGTGCTGAAAAGCACACCGTTTATGTTGTACCTGCTCAACCAGCCAGTTACGACGGTTGAAAAACGGAAGTTTCCTACTCTGGCGGCTTTCCTGACCGAGGGTTCTTTTTCGTTGATTGACCGCGTTTTTGGCAAAAAAACGCTCAGTGTTCCCCCGGCGCTCGGAGATCGTCAGGCGTTACACCTGACCCGTGATCAGGAGGAACTGGTTAAGAATACGAAGGAGCGGATTTTGTCGGATTTGGATAAACAATCCGGCGTCATTATCATTAGAGTAAAAATGCCCGATGCGGAGGTCGCGGCTCAGGTCGGTCAGTTAGCCATTGATTATCTGACCCGCTACGTAATCAGTTACCGGACCGAAAAAACACGGGAAGATCTGAAGTTTCTGTCTGAGCGGTTTCGGGAAGCAAAACAGCGGTACGATCGGGCGATGATCAACCTGTCGACTTACAAGGATCAGCACCGGTACATGGTGACGCAGGTCGGGACGATCGAAGAGCGACGTTTGCAGGCGGATTTCGAACTGGCCCAGGGTTTATACGGCAATATTACCCAGCAGTATGAACAGACCCGGATTAAAATACAGGAAGAAACCCCGATTTTGAAAATACTGGAACCACCGCAGGTTCCGACCAAACGCAGTGAACCACGGCGATCCATCCTCGTGGTCCTGTATACCTTTATCGGTGGCCTTGTTGGTATCGGGCTGGTACTGATGAGACACATAGAGTGGCTGCCAAAGCCAGTATGAAATGAGCGAGATTATTAACATGGAGAGTTCCGTACGCCTTGCCATCGTTGGGTTAGGCTATGTCGGATTACCGTTGGCCGTTGAGTTTGGGAAACAATATGACGTGATTGGTTACGACATAGACGCGAAACGAATCGCTGAACTGCACGAAGGCTTCGATCGGACGCGGGAGACCGACAAGGCAACCCTTCAGCAAGCCAGCCGTTTGCAATTTTCGTCGGATCGCGCGGCCATAGCGGATTGTACGGTTTACATCATTACCGTTCCCACGCCCGTCGACGCTTATAAAAAACCGGATTTACGGCCTTTATTGGGCGCTACGCGTGACATCGGCAAGGTATTGAAAAAAGGCGATTTGGTTATTTATGAATCGACGGTTTATCCGGGATGTACCGAAGAGGACTGCGTTCCGGTTCTCGAAAAAGAATCGGGATTGCGGTTTAACGTCGACTTTTACTGCGGTTATTCGCCGGAACGCATCAATCCGGGCGATAAAGTTCATACCCTGACGACCATTAAAAAGGTGACGTCGGGCTCAACGCCGGAAACGGCCCGATTTGTCGATCAGTTGTACGCGTCAATTATCAAGGCCGGAACGCATCGGGCTTCGTCGATTAAAGTAGCGGAGGCCAGCAAAGCCATTGAAAACGCCCAGCGCGATGTCAACATCTCTTTCGTCAACGAGCTGGCACTGATGTTCGACCGCATGGATATTGACACGATGGAAGTGCTGGAAGCCGCCGGAACCAAATGGAATTTCCTGAAATTTAAACCGGGTCTGGTAGGTGGGCATTGCATTGGCGTGGACCCGTATTACCTGGCGCATAAAGCCGAAAGCCTGGGGTATTATCCGCAGGTTATTCTTTCCGGACGGCGTATCAACGACAACATGGGCATCTTCGTGGCCAGCAAGCTCGTGAAATTGATGATTCGGAAGGGCCATACGATCAATCATACCCGGGTGCTGTTGCTGGGCATAACGTTTAAAGAAAATTGCCCCGACATTCGGAATTCCCGGGTGATCGACATCTACACGGAACTGAGCGAATACGGCATGGCTGTCGAAGTGTATGATCCCTGGGCCAATGCCGATGAAGTTGCCAAAGAGTACGGTTTTCGATTAATTGCCCAGCCGACCGGGCAATACGACGGAATAATCATGGCGGTTGCCCATGAGCAATTCAAAGAACTGGATTATTTCGCTTTGCGAACCGATCAAACGGTTGTCTATGACCTGAAAGGGTTGCTGGATAAAAATTTAGTGGATAGCCGGTTGTAACATACAGACTTGTGTTTACGTCCCTTGTAAAAAGAACCTCCCTACTAAAAAAGTATGAAACCCCCGTCAAATTAGTCGCGTTGACAGGCGTAAATCTGGTTTTTACCTTGTTGATCAACTATTTATTGGCGGATCAGATAACTCCCGAGGAGTACGGGGCCTGGCGTTTATTTCTGACACTGACTTCTTTTTCGGGCCTGCTGCATTTTGGCCTGGTAGACGGTATGACGATTCAGTGGCTGTTTAGCAGTACGAAAGACTGGCAGAGTTCCAGCAAACGTGATTTTTCATACCTGCTTATTCAACAGGTTCTTATTTATTTTCTTCTCATTACTGCAATAGGAAAGTTATTTCCGCAGCTAAAAACGGTTCCGTATGCGCCAATTTTGTTGGCCAATCAGGTAGTCTTACAAAATGTATCGGGATTGCTGCAGGCATTTTTTAATCGCAGTGAAAAATTCTATTACGGTTCATCATTTACGCTGATTAGCCAGCTTGCCTTTTGTTTCGGCCTTATGTTATACCGGTTTAATTTTCTGCCAGGTATAAATCTTAATTTACTTAGCAACATCCAGATCGCTATTGCGACTTTTTCAATGCTTTATTTATTGCATAAGCATACAATAAATTGGCCATCATTAACACGGTACGATTTGCATCCGCAACGTTTTATCGCTGTCATAAAGAAATCAATTGGGTTAGGATTACCTATATTATTGACTGGATTACTCTTTCTGGGTTTTCAAAACATCGATAAGCTCTTAATCTCAAAATACTATTCACCCCGTCAATTTGGGTTTTACGCGTTCGCCGGAGCCCTGTTGAATGTCGTTCTAACAATTGTCGTTTCGATCAGTAATTTTTTAATGCAGAAATTGGTCTCGATCCGTCATTCGATCGAGTTATATTATGACAGTGCCGTGATGCTGATTTTGAAACTGGATTTTTTGTTATTGGTTGGAGCACTACCAGCTCGGCTATTTATTAACCAGCTTCTACCGGTTTATTCTGAATCTGCCGTTTATATCACATACCTGAGCGGTTTTGTAGCTCCTTACTTGTTAGTGCAACTAATTCAGTTTACTATTTTTAAAATCTTAAATAAACAAAGACAATTCTTTGCATTAGCGATTATGGTTTTTGGTAGTACAGCAGTTCTGCTCGTTGCTCTGGCAAGCCATCATGCGGCACTGACAATTATGGCAAGTGTCTCAACTTTTATGGCTTATATCTGGTTCGCAGCCGGTGATTGGCTCTTATGTTCGGTAAAACGGGAGTGTAAAGCAAATCAAACTAAGAGGTATGCGTTTATGATCACGACAATTTGCTTGTACTTACTACTATTCTATTTAGGCTAATAATGGAAGTAAGGATAATTATATTGAATTATAACACCGCGCTATTGACGCTTCAATGTGTCGATTATATTCTCAAACAGAATTACCCGGATAGTCATGTATTGATCATTGATAACGGATCATTACAGAAAAACTACGATGAGTTGGCGTCACAAATTCCTAAAGAAGTTAGGCTGATACGGTTTGAGGATAATGCAGGGTTTGCCGCTGGAAATAATCGAGGGTGCGGCCGGATCGATGGGCTACCGGATGCTGATTATTATTTGTTCGTCAATAGCGACGCGTTTTTAACGCAGGCCGATACAATCAGGGATCTTAAAAATGAATTAAGTCAGCGTCCCAACGCGGTTGCCATTTCACCTTTGGTTCATACAACTTCAAATCCGGTACCGGTTCGATCTCAGATTCAGGTAAGACGACTCCTGTCGGCAGGTTGGCTGGTGGTATGTCACAGTCCTATTCTCCGCCGTTTGCCTTATATAAACAAACGCTATTTGCAATTTATTTACCGTGATTTAGTGCCGTACCAGTCAAAGATATATGAGGTCGATAGTATAAATGGTGCGGTTTTTATGGTGAAAAGTGACTTTTTACACCAGATCGGTCTGTTAGATGGGGGGACTTTTTTATACCTGGAAGAACTGATTTTAGGTGAGCAAATCCGTAGGGAAAATAAACGATGTTTATTGCATGGCGGAGTTATTGTACCTCATATTCAGGGAGCAACCTCCGGAAGTCAACGGGGAAAAACGAGCCGCCGATCATTTAATTATTTTGTTGAGAGCGAAGCATACCTTTTTAGGAAATACCATAAGTATTCAAATTTAAAATTAAGCGGTCTGAGGAAGTTGCGTCTTTTTGAGTTTTTTGTTAAGTCATTCTTAGCCAGATTTAATCTTTAATTGTATGCTTATCCGTTTCGTTATAAATATTGTTTTTCTGTTATTGATTGCTTTGCTATTCTTAATAATAAAGAATAAAACTAGGAAAGCTGGATATCTGGAAATTTACTCATTATTATGGCTGTTGTTGATAGCAGGCTGTCAATTGATAGGCGGAATATATGAGATTCAGGATTCAACCTTATTTATATTTTACATGACTTGGATTATGTTTCTTGTACCTTCTTTATTGATTTATGAAAATTGTAGCGAAAATGAAAAATATAGCCATAAGCCAGTAAAAAACAAGTTGAAATTAATGCTATTTTTTTTAATATCAATAAGTTTGTTTGTTAATCTATTGTCGTTATATTCATTAATTGGGTCAATAAATTTTTTCAAACTGGGGCTTCTTGCACTGAGAGTACAGGGTAAAGAAATTATTGATGAACAATCGACAATATTTTATCAACTTTTTGCAAAATCGTATATTATTTATATCCCGTTGGCAATGATAGGATATAAAAATAAATATATTAATAAAGCAACCTTAGTTTTATGTTGTATAGTTGGCTTATTCACTTGCGTTATTAATTTAACGAGAGCGCCCGTATTATCCTGGGCCATTACCATTATTACGTCAACTACCATTTGTTTTAACGTTTCCGGGAAGAAATTTTACTCATACATAGCCTTGTTAATAACCCCGGTTCTTTTAATAACGCTCTTATTTGGAATGGAAAATGAGCAGTTACTGGAAAATGTAAAATTGTATGTATTCGGTGGGGTAAAGGCTTACGAAATGATATTAAGTGGCCGATATTCAGATTTATCTTTCTACGATATTGGTTTATACAGCACAGATTTTTTTAACTACACTTTGAAAAAGATGGGCCTTGTAGAACGATATCCATCTTTGATTCGAGAATATACGTATGCTCCGCCTACCAATGTTTATACGTATCTGGATGCGTTGACTTTGGATTTTGGTGTAATAGGCGCTATACTATCTGCACTTATCTTGGGAACGATTGCTGCTTACGTTCACAAAAAAGCACATTCGACTAACGATATCTTATACATTTCTTATTATTGCTTCATCAATTATGCAATTGCTATCTCATTTATGAATAATGAATTAATACGGATAAATGGATTTATATTGATCGCTGAATTGGTAATTATAAGAATGGTTATTCAACCGGTTTTGCAAGATGCTACCAATCCGTATCAGTTGGTTGACTTTAAAAATGATGTGCAATGATTGTTGTTGAATTAATGGGCGGACTGGGTAATCAATTGTTTCAATATGCGTTGGGAAGAAGTCTGGCCATACAAAATAAAACCGACTTATTTGTTGATACCGGATTTTTGATGAGTCGGAATGTGACAGGGCGGAACATTGTTTACCGAAATTATGATCTTGATATTTTTACGTTAAAACCGCCGATTGCAAAACCGTCTGTTTCGCAGCGCTATGGTACCAGTCCGTCTGTTTCAATCCGGTTTATAAAAAAATCTTTTAACCGCGCTATCAAGACCGGTCCACTAGAATATATTGCGGAGCAAACTCCGTTTCAATACGACCAGCGGGTTGCCCGGGCTTCTGACAACGTGTATGTAAGTGGCTATTGGCAATCCATCCGGTATTTTCAGGAAATAAAAGATCAACTGAAGCTGGAATTCCGGTTTGCCAATCCGATACCCGCTTTTGCTGCTGAACTGACGGAAGAACTTCAGAAGAAGGAATCCGTTTGTGTGCACGTCAGACGGAGTGACTTTGTGACAAATTCGCGTCATAACATTATTCAGCCCGATTATTATGAACGGGCGGAACGGATCATCCGGGAGCGCGTGGCCAAGCCAACCTATTATGTTTTTTCGGATGATATCGACTGGTGCCGGACCAATTTGCGCTTTAACGCCACAACCATATACGTCGGTAATGAATGGGCTGGTGAGCGCGCGCAGACTTACCTGCAATTGATGACGTTCTGTCGGCATTACATCATACCCAACAGTACGTTTGGCTGGTGGGCGGCCTGGCTGAATAACGGTTTTGACAAAATTGTGATTATGCCCCAAAAATGGGTTTATGACCGTTCCGGTTTCGTTAGTTCGGATGAATTGGCCTATCCTGAGTGGATTCGAATCTAAAACAGTTCGTGTAGTATGGTTACTGTTACTGTCGGCTTACCGGTTTATAATGCGGCTCCTTATCTGGCAGAAGCCATTCAATCTGTTATCAACCAGTCATTTACGGATTGGGAGTTGGTTGTTGTCGACGATGGGTCTACGGATGAATCACTTGCCATTGCCCGTTCTTTTACGGATCCCCGGATCAAACTGATTGCCGATGGAAAAAATACCGGCCAAAGCGTTCGCCTTAACCAGATCTCCCGGATGGCGACCGGCAAGTATATCGCCCGCATGGATGCCGATGATGTTATGACGGTTGACCGGTTGCAAACTCAGGTCCATTTCATGAATGAACACTCTGAAGTGGACCTGGTGAGTTCGTATGTCTACTCCATCGGAACTGATAACAAGGTGTATGGAATGCGCGGGACAACGCATTTACCGCAGACGCTGGGGGAGGCCGTTAGCGGTTTTCCAATCGTTCATCCGGCGGTTCTTACCCGTCGCAGCTGGTCGGTAGCTAATCCGTACAACGAACAAATCCCCCGGGTCCAGGACTATGAACTCTGGTTGCGGACCTGGCATACGAGTCGTTTTTTCATTATCAACCGCCCGCTTCTCTTTTACCGGGAAATCGGGATACCTTATAAAAATAAATACCTGCGTTCCAGCGCACAGATTCGGCATATCTTGGAGACACAATACCGCACTGAGCTTGGCTGGCGGAAAACGTACCAAATAAAGACGAAGACGGTTTTGAAAGGCGCTTTATATGTGCTATTCAATTTGTTAAATCGTGAAGACTGGCTTTTGAAACGGCGGAATCGTCCACTGTCATCAGAAGATCAATCTGTTGCAGAAAAATTGCTTGCAAAAGCAACTAACAGGCCTAAAATAGCCTCATTTTCGCCACTATGAGTCAATTTCAGACGGTTATTCAGGCGTTTTCCGTCCCTGCGTCACTGGGTTTTATCGATAAACAGATTCCTTACTTCCGGAAGCGGGGAGTCGAGATGCAGATCATTTGTTCGTCAGGCGCTGATTTGACCGCTTTTGCCGAAAAATACGGCGTTGCATATGAGGTGGTGCCTTTCATCCGATCGATTACCCCGCTGAATGACCTGTATTGCCTATGGCGGTCCTATCGGTTATTCAAAAAAAAGAAACCCGTCATCGTTCACGGCAATACGCCGAAAGCGGGCCTGTTGTCGATGCTGGCCGCTTTTCTGGCCGGAGTGCCCATCCGCATTTACGAAATTCATGGTTTTCCGTTCGAAAGCCGTCGGGGCTTTAGCCGGTGGTTACTGATGACGATGGAGCGCATTGCCTGCCAGGCGGCTACCCAAATTCTGCTGGTGAGCAGTTCGCTCCGGAACCAGGCCGTGAAGCTCAACATTACCGACGCGGCAAAATTAACGGTTCCGCACCACGGGAGCTGTAATGGGGTAGATGCAATCGATCGCTACAATCCGGCCCGGTTAGACGGCCAGAAAGTAGCCCGGCTGAAGGAAACATTGAATCTGAACGGCCCGGTAATCGGCTTTGTTGGGCGACTGACGCGGGACAAGGGCATTCTTGAACTGGCAAAGGCGTGGAAAATGATTCGTGATGACTTTCCCGAACTGCTGCTACTGATTGTTGGGCCATCCGAGCTGGTCACCGCTGCCGAGAAAGAAATTATCGATGAGTTGTTGCAGCATCCCCGTGTTCGCTGGATCGGTTTTGTAGCCGACATCGAATATTATTATGCCTTACTGGATTTCATTCTGTTGCCAACCTATCGGGAAGGGTTGGGGAACGTGCTGCTGGAAGCCGGGGCCATGGAAGTTCCGGCCATTGCCAGCCGGGTAACGGGAACGGTTGATGCACTGATCGAGGGAAAAACCGGTCTTTTCTGCGAACCTTATTCGGCCGAAAGTCTGGCCGGGCAAATACGCAATTACCTGAATAACCCGGAACTGGTGCGGGAACACGGTCGGAATTCCCGGGAGCGCGTTTTGCGCGATTTTGCGCCGATTGATGTCTGGAATGCCAAATATAAGATTTACAAGCAGGCTTTTCAGTCCGTTGGAATTGCACTCGATGATTCGGCAAAACATTCGGTTGAGGCATGAGGATTCTGCTGCTGCATCAATTTTACCTTCCGCCCCACGAAGCCGGTGGTACCCGCTGGAATGAACTGTGCCGGTTATGGGCCCAACAGGGCCACCAGATCACGGTCATTGCGGGCATGGTGCATTACAGTCATGGTCGAAAATATCAGCATTGCCGGGGAAAGTGGGTTGTTGAGGAAGAGGACGTACCCGGTGTGCGGGTGATTCGAACACATGTGTCGGAATGGTACAACGTAAACTGGCTGGGGCGCCTGTGGGCCTACATCACGTTTCTGTTTTCCGGGACCTGGGCCGGATTGTTTCGGACCAGCGCCAAATATGATGTGTTGATCGTTACCTCGCCACCTTTGTTGCTCGGCCTGGTGGGGAGTGCGTTGGCGTGGTGGAAAAGCTTACCTCTTATCGTTGAAATCCGGGATTTATGGCCCGACACGCCCGTTCAGATGGGCATTCTGCAGAATCTGTTTCTAGTCCGAACGGCTTATTACCTCGAACAACGGCTGTATAAATGGTCGGAACGAATCGTGGTTCTGACACCCGCGTTCAAACAGGTGCTGATGAAACAAAAGCATATTCCGGATTCCAAGATTGAAGTGGTTACAAATGCAACCGATTTTGAGCTGACGGACCAACTGGCAGCGACTTTTAACCGCGCCAGCTTCCGGCAGGAGCAGAGAATGGATGGCATGGTGTGGATCGTGTATGCCGGAGCGCATGGCGTTGCCAATCAGCTCGAGCAGATCGTGGCTACGGCGGTTTTGTTGCAGGATCAGCCCGTGCGGTTTTTACTGATCGGCGACGGGATGGCTAAGAAAACCGTATGGGATCAGTCCAGGCGGTTATTGCTGCAAAACATCCGGTTTTTGCATGCGCTTCCCCGCGAGGAGGCATTTCAGTTTATCCTGGCTTCGGATATCGGAATCATGACCATGCAGCAACTGGACGTTTTCAAGACGATCTACGCAAACAAGATGTTCGAGTACATGGCAGCCCGCTTGCCTATTCTGACGGCAATCGACGGAATATCCCGTTCCGTGGTCGAACTGGCCAATGCGGGTATGTTTATCGAACTGCAAAAGCCGTTCGAAGTCGCGGAAAGTATTAAAAATTACCTGTACCAGCCTGAACTGCGCCGTCAGCAGGGAAACAATGGATACTGGTACGCTAAAGCGCATTTTAACCGAAAAATAGTAGCCGCCGACTATTTACACCTCATTGAGAATGTATCGAAAAGTGGGAAAACGCCTGATTGATGTCATTATCTCAGCGATGGCAATTTTGATGCTTTTGCCCATCCTGCTGGTGCTGGTGATTGTGCTGGCCGTTGCCAATCGGGGAAACCCGTTTTTTGTTCAGGTCCGGCCTGGCCGAAATGAACGGACATTTACGCTGGTCAAGCTTAAAACCATGAACGACCGACGTGACGCCAACGGAATTTTGCTTTCTGATGCCGATCGATTGACTCCATTGGGCCGCCTGATTCGTAAAACCTCACTGGACGAATTGCCGCAACTTTGGAGTGTCTTGAAAGGCGACATGAGCCTGATCGGACCCAGACCGTTGCTGGTGGAATACCTGCCGCTTTACAACGACCAGCAACGACGGCGGCATGCGGTTCGGCCGGGCATTACGGGTTGGGCGCAGGTGAATGGCCGGAATACGGTGTCGTGGAAAAAGAAATTTGAGTATGACGTGTGGTACGTCGACAATCTGTCTTTTGACCTGGACTGTAAAATCATGATGCTGACCATTCAGAAAGTGCTCAAATCAGAAGGTATTTCGTCGGTATCATCGGCGACAATGGAAAAATTCACCGGAACGATTTAACATGCTATTATACGGAGCCAGCGGACACGCAAAGGTGATAATCAGTTGTTTGCACGCCAGTCGCACGAGCGTTGAAGCGATCTTCGACGATGATTTGCGTAAAGAAAGTCTGCTGACCATCCCGGTGATTGGCCCTTATCAGACCGATTATGAAAGCAATGCGCCATTGATTGTGGCCGTTGGTGACAACGCGATCCGGCACCGGCTGACTCAAACGGTCCGCCACCCGTACGGGATTGCCATTCATCCGTCGGCGCAGGTTGATTCCAGCGTACAAATAGGAGCGGGGAGTGTCGTTTTACACGGCGCCATTCTGCAGGCCGACACCCGGATCGGTAGCCATGTCATTATCAATACGGGAGCTTCCGTTGATCACGATTGCGCGGTAGGCGATTTTGCCCATGTGGCTCCCGGGGCGGTTTTGTGTGGGGGAATTCGGGTCGAAACCGGGGCGTTGATTGGTGCCGGAGCGGTTATTTGTCCCAACCTGAACATCGGTAAATGGGCGATTGTGGGCGCCGGGGCCGTTGTTATTCGCCCGGTTCCGGACTATGCCGTTGTGGTGGGTAATCCGGGCCGGATCATTAAACTAAACAAAACCGCATGAATCCCGACATTTATCTCTCGTCTCCACACCTCGGCGAATTAGAGCTTCGGTACGTTCAGGAAGCTTTTGCGACGAACTGGATTGCTCCGCTGGGTCCCCACGTCGATGCCTTTGAACAGGAAATTTGTGCGGCTACCGGCGTTGGGCATGCGGCTGCGTTGTCATCCGGAACGGCGGCTTTGCATCTGGCCCTGGTGTTGCTCGGCGTTGGTCCCGGCGATGAGGTGCTTTGTCAGTCGTTTACGTTTGCGGCCAGCGCGAATCCGATTCGGTATCAGGGAGCGCAACCCATCTATGTCGATAGCGAAATGACGACCTGGAATATGTGCCCGGATGCGCTGGAAACCGCCCTTCAGGATCGTATCCGGAAAGGCAAGCGCCCGAAAGCGGTTATTGCCGTCAACCTCTACGGGATGCCCGCCCGCTTTGATGCGATTCTTGCCATTTGTCAGCGGTACGAAGTCCCTTTGATTGAAGACGCTGCCGAATCATTTGGTTCTACCTATAAGAATGTACCAACCGGCCGGTTCGGAACAGTAGCGGTTTTATCCTTCAACGGCAATAAAATCATTACGACATCGGGTGGGGGAGCGTTGTTGTCGGAAGACGATAAGCTAATTGCCAAAGCACGGTTTTTAGCTACGCAGGCGCGTGATCCGGCTCCACACTATCAGCATTCCAGCGTTGGCTATAATTACCGGATGAGCAACGTTTGCGCGGGTATTGGCCGGGGGCAGTTAGCGGTTCTGGCGACCCGGGTGGCCCAGCGACGCGCCAATTTCAACTATTATGTTCAGGAATTGAGCCAACTGCCGGGGCTGAATTTCCAACCGGAACCGGCCGACTGTTTTTCAAACCGCTGGCTGACCTGCATCACGATTGATCCGGCGCTGTCGGACGGACTCACCCGCGAAGCTATTCGACTGGCGCTGGCCGAACAACGGATTGAAGCCCGGCCGTTGTGGAAACCGATGCATCGGCAACCGGTTTTTGCCGGTTCGCCCTACTATGGTTCCGGAATAGCCGACCAGCTTTTCGAGAATGGGCTCTGCCTGCCATCCGGCTCCAATCTGACTCAGGAACAGCGTGACAAAGTAGTTTCCTGTATCCGAAAAACCGCTGCGGCTTTTTCGAAGCGGTAATTATGAACGACACGGGCGGGATGTCCTTTAACGGCTGCGGCTTCCATGAAACGTCAACGGATTTTACACATCAGTACGGCACATTCACCTTATGACCCGCGTATTGTTTATAAGTATTTACCCACGCTGATCGAGCATTACGAGGTTTATTGCGCCCTTCCGGGAGCCGAAGCCGCCGTGGTGCCCGGGGTGCATTTTATTGATTTACCCCGCTTTGGCCGGGTGGTTTTCCGGTTTTTGATTACCTGTCCGGTTGTTCTCTGGAAAACGGTGCGGCTGCGTCCCCGGTTAATTCATGTTTATTCGCCCGAATTTTTGCCTTTTGCGTACCTCTACCGCTGGATGGGAGCCGCGGTCATTTACGAAGTTCAGGAAAATCTCTATAAAAAGATTCACCTGAAGAAACAGAACCGGGGCTGGCTGCTCCGGCGGTTATTCCGTTTCTTTGACCGGCTGGCCTGGCGGCATTTTTCGCTGATTTTCACGGAGCATGGCTATCTGACGACGTACACGGATCTCGCGCAGCCTTATGCCGTCATTTATAATTACCCGGTATTGCCGTTTATGCAAACCTTCCGGCAGCCGTACCGAAAACCCACTGACCCCATCGAATTTTTTTACATTGGAGTGCTGAGTTTCGACCGGGCCATTGAAACGTTGCTGGCAGGACTGGCCCTATTGAAAATGGATTTTCCAGATTTCAAGGTACACCTGTTCGGGCGCCGGACTTTTACCGATTCTGAATTGCAGGTGATTCCGGCGTACCGTACTGTAAAAGACAACCTGATTTTTTACGGCTACACGGATCAGGCAAAGGCGCTGTTGTATGCCGCGAAAGCCGTGTGCGGTCTGGCGCTGCTAAAACCCGTCGGAGATTACCCGGAATCGTATACCACCAAAATGTTCGAATACATGGCGCTGGGCCTGCCGGTTATCACGGCCGATTTTCCGTTATATCGCGAGGTGGTTGAAAAATACGGTTGCGGGTTCTGCATTGATCCGCTCAATCCGGTCGTTTTTGCCGATTGCCTGCGCTATCTGAGCACCCACCCGCAGGAAGCCCGGGAAATGGGCGAACGTGGTCGGCAGGCTACGGTGAATGCCTTCAACTGGTTGACCGAACGGGCCAAATTACTGCAGCTTTATCAAACGCTGCTACCGTCTTCTGCCTGAATTGAGTCCGCAATTAGAACAAAAAACCGCCCCCGGAGTCCAGGGGCGGTTTTTTGGCAGCGATTATATCAGAAATTACAAAGCCGTTCCGCCTTTAATGTCTTTGGCAATGGCCAGCAGTTGTTCCGGCGATTGGTACCCCAGAACTTTCTTGACAACTTTACCGTCGCCATCAATGAACAACAAGGTTGGATAACCTTCCAGCGGGTATTGCAATGCGAGTTCCGGGCCTTCGCCTTTTTCCATATCGATTTTTACATTGACGAACTCTTTATTAAAGAATTCGCCGACGGCTGGTTGCGTAAATACGTTCTTTTGCAGCATTTTACAAGGACCACACCAACTGGTGTACGCATCCAGAAAAACGAGTTTGTTCTCGGCTTTGGCCTTCTCTAGCTGAGCTTTCCAGGAGGCTTCCGAAAATTGAATACCCGGTTCGGTACTGACGGCTGATTTGGCGGTTTCCGTAGCCGCCGGAGTGGTCGCTTCGGCGGTGGATTTCTCACCTTCCGATTTGGTACTGGTGTTGCAGGCGTTGAAAACCAGCGCCATAGCGAGTAATAAGGACAAAAAACCTGTATTTTTCATAACCATCGATTCGGTTTGTACTGATTAAACGATAACGGCTGATTGATTCAAATTTGTTTCCTGACGCCGACAAATTGTGTAAAAAGTAGCAATCGTCGCCCAATTTTTAGCAAATATACCGATTTATGCGTCGTTGTTCCAATGCCATTTTCGACATAAAATAGTTCTCTTCTGGATTCTTTACGAACTTTGCGGCTGAAAAGCGGTTTTGAAAACCGCCTTTTGAACAGATATGGAAGTAAAACAAGCTGAGTTTGTCATGAGCAACTCCGATCCGGCACGCTGCCCGAAGCCGGATAAACCGGAATATGCGTTCATCGGGCGCTCAAACGTCGGAAAGTCGTCGCTCATCAATATGCTGACCACGCGGCACAAGCTGGCCAAAACCTCGCAAACGCCGGGTAAAACCCAGTTAATCAACCATTTCCTGATTAACACTGACTGGTACCTGGTCGATTTGCCGGGCTACGGTTTTGCGAAAGCGCCCCAGCGCGAACGGGAAAAGTGGGAAGTAATGATCGATTCGTACCTCACGGAACGGCAGAATCTGATCTGTACCTTCGTGCTGGTCGACGGCCGGATCGAGCCCCAGCGCATCGACCTGGAGTTTATGGAGCGCATGGGCGAACGCGGTCTGCCGTTTGTGATCATCTTCACGAAAACCGAAAAAAGCAGTACGAACGCCATTCACCAGATGGTGAAAAAATACGGGCAGACCCTCCAGAAAACCTGGGCTGAATTGCCGCCCATGTTCGTTTCTTCAGCCGTGAGCAGCCGGGGAAAAGACGAAATTCTGGCTTATATCGACCAACTGAATAAGGAGTTTTACGAGGAAATGAAGGCAAAAAAATAAGATTAGTCCTATCTTTGCCCTTCAGTTTTTAGCAAAAATTGGCAATAACCCAATCAAATAGACCGTTACCCATTAAACAAGCAGCATGGAATCGCTGAAAGAAATTGCAAATATTGCCGGAAAAAGCGGCCTGTATCGAATCTTGAAACCCAGCCGTACCGGCGTGATTGTGGAATCGCTTGATGAGAAAAAAGAAAAATCGATGATTGGCCCCACGGCGCGGGTGTCGGTTTTGAAAGATATCTCGATCTATACCGACGATGAGGAGCAGTCAAAACCGCTGGCGGATGTATTTCTGGCCATATACGAAAAATACGAAGACAATCTGCCGATAACTCCCAAATCAGCGTCGAATGCGGA
This sequence comes from Larkinella terrae, assembly GCF_009668025.1. Lineage (GTDB taxonomy): Bacteria > Bacteroidota > Bacteroidia > Cytophagales > Spirosomataceae > Larkinella > Larkinella terrae. The sequence goes on from NZ_WJXZ01000002.1 coordinate 622,753, forward strand.
ACTGGCTGATTTTATCGGCGAAGTGGTGCCGGAATACGATCGCGACCGGGTGCATATGTCGGACGTGAAGAAAATGCTCGGCTGGTATAGCATTCTGCGGAAGAGTCTGCCGGAAGCCTTTGAGAAAAAACCGGAGGAAATCACCGAAGAAACCCAGGCTGAAACGCCCTCTGCCGCCACCGAAACGGAGGAGCAAACCGCCTAACGATTTACATTTTCAGTAATCGTAAAAAGCAGGAACTGGCCTTTGGCTTCCTGCTTTTTTTTATTCTGAGACATGAGAGGTTAGACAGGAGACAAGAGACTCTTGACAGGTACCTAAAGTCTCTTGTCTCCTGTCTAACCTCTCACCTCTATATAAAATCCATCATTTTTGCCTCCGAAAAACCGGCGCTGGAGGTCATGCCTTTGCCACCGATGCCGGTGATGATGTGAACGTTCTCCAGATCGCTTTCAAAAATCTCCTGCGGAGTTTGGGCGTAAAAACCGGCCCAACTGCGTTGAATGCGGTAAACCGGGAAGGTGACAATGCGGCTGGCTTCCCGAATCATCAGCTGGTTAATGGATTCCCTGGTATCAAAACCCAGATCGTCGGTTTGGGTCGCGGTGGCGTATTCGTGCGAATCACCGAGAATGATGGAGCCGTCGAGCGCCTGTTTGAACAGGATGTGGATGCCCCACTTTTTCAGTTCCGCCAGGTGATCGGGAGTTTTGAGACTGGCGTACGACGGGCATTCGGCAAACGATTCGTAGCGCCGGATGGTCAGGCCAGTCAGGATGTTGCCGGGAAGCGCTACTTCGGGCATCGGGTCGGTTTGCATCATCTGCAGTTTGCTCACCACCAGACCGCTCCGGGCAAAGAGGTCGGGATACAACAGCCGGAATTCGCTGCCGTTGCAAACCAGTACGTGCTGCGCCTGAAACCGCTCTCCGTTCGCCAAACAAACCGTTGTTCCGCCGGAAACGGGTTCGCAGCCGATTACCGCAGCGTTCACCCGATACGTTACGTTGGGGTATTTAGTGGTCAGATAAGTGATCAGCCGGTGAATCATCAGATCCGGTTCGACGCTGATTTCTTCCGGGAAAACCAGGCCGCCCTGTACGTAATCTGGTTGTAAAGCCGGGTATTTCGCCAGAATCTGAGCTTTTGACCAGAGCTCACACGGGTAATCGTCGGCCCGCCGTTGATCGTAAAGCTCGTTGGCGAGCTGCCATTCGTCCGCATCGGAAGCAATGTAAACCGAGCCGTTTTGCCGAACGGTTATGTCGTATTCCCGCTGAATTTCCCGGTAAAGCTCGAGGCTGCGACGCCCGTAGCGGTACCAGCGCCCACTCAAACCCGAGGGAACGACCTGACCAAAATTTCGGACGGTGGCTCCCACCGGCCGGTTGTCCTTTTCAAGAAGTAAAACCCGTTTCCCGGCGCGGGCTGCGTGCAGGGCATGAAATGTTCCCAAAATGCCCGAACCGATAATGATAAAATCGAAAGAAGCCAAAAGAATGATGAGTTACAAATTACAGACTATGACCGTTTGCCAGTGCCTGAAACGACAAGGACGATAAGATAGCGTGCAAATCGCGTACCGATTCCAGCAACTGATCGTGCGGATAGGGTTCGAGCTGGCTGCGGTTGTGGGTCCCGTTGACAACGCCCAGATTGAGCCCCACCCCAGCCGCCTGTCCCGACAGCAAATCCGAAGGCGTATCGCCGATGTTGATCACCCGTTTCGGATCGGTGCAATTCAATAACCGCATGGCTTTCTGAATCATAAAAGGCTGTGGCCGACCCTGTTCCACCTCATCACTTGCAATCGAAGCCTGAATAATGGTTTGATCGTTCCCGATATAATTCTCGTCCAGACCTTCCAGCCAACCCAGTTTTTCCAGAATAATATCGGTGACGACGCGGTAAAAACCGGTCGTGAGCGCAATTTTGATCCCGTTTTCGCGCAAAGAAGCAAATGTTTCCAGGCAACCCTCGGTGGGCACAACGGCCTGGGTCCGGTAGTGGTTTTCCAGAATTTCGGTGAACAGCCGGTACGAATGATCCACTTTCGCTTTCAGCTCCGAAGCCGTGGGGCTGCCGAGCTGTTCGGCCCATAAGGTTTCAAAAACAAACCGTTTCGAGAGTCCCTGCATGGCCAGAATCCGCTCGTCACTGACGATCAGATCGGTTTGGGAAGCGGCCTGCGCAAAGCAGCGTTCAACTTCGTGCTGGTCCCGGACGGTGGTGCCAGCCATATCAAATACCACAAGTTGGAAGGATGTCATTTTTCAAAAATCGGATAGAATTCGGATCGTCAAACATACAAAAGACCGGACGATAAACCGTTACCCATGTATTAAATTCCTGTAATACTTGGGGTTATCCGGGCTAGTTAGTAGATTCCCTTTTTCATCCGAACGGGGTTTCAACAACCCGGATTTCGTACAACTCTTTTCAGATTTGTTACCACTATGGCGTATCGCAGCACCATTCGTAATCGAGTCTATCGTTTTGATGACCTGAAAACGTTGCTGGCCCGGGCAACGCCCTTGCGGTCGGGCGACCAACTGGCGGGCGTGGCGGCCCAAACCGCCGAGGAGCGGGTCGCAGCCCAACTGGCGCTGGCCGATTTGCCCCTTGCGACGTTTCTGAACGAAGCGGTTGTTCCCTACGAAACGGATGAAATAACCCGACTGATTCTGGATACGCACGACGCGGCCGCATTTGCTCCCATCAGCCATCTGACCGTCGGCGATTTTCGGAATTACCTGCTTTCGGATGAGGTTGACGCGCAAACGCTGACGGCGCTGCAACCCGGTCTGACGCCGGAAATGGTGGCGGCCGTAAGCAAACTGATGCGAAATCAGGATTTAATAACGGTTTCGGCCAGGTGCGAAGTCATCACCCGGTTTCGGAATACGATTGGGCTGAAAGGGCGGTTTTCGACCCGGCTGCAACCCAATCACCCGACCGACGACTTCCGGGGCGTGGCCGCAAGTATCATCGACGGACTTTTTTACGGCAGTGGAGATGCGGTAATTGGCATCAATCCCGCAACGGACCACGTTCGGACGGTGATTCGGCTGGTCGAAATGATGGATCAGATCCGGCAACGATTCGACATTCCGACGCAGACCTGCGTGCTGAGTCATATAACCACCACACTTCAGGCCATTGAGCTGGGCGCGCCGGTCGACCTGACGTTCCAGTCTATCGGCGGAACCGAAGCCGTCAATACGTCATTCGGAGTCAATATGGCCCTGTTGCGCGAAGGTTTCGAGGCTACCCGCGCGTTGAAACGTGGAACCGTGGGCCAGAATGTGATGTATTTTGAAACCGGTCAGGGAAGCGCGTTGTCGGCCAATGCGCACCACGGCGTCGATCAGCAAACCTGCGAGGTGCGCGCCTACGCCGTCGCCCGGCTTTTTGAGCCGCTGCTGGTTAATACCGTCGTCGGTTTTATTGGTCCGGAGTACCTGTACAATGGGAAACAGATCATTCGCGCTGGTCTGGAGGATCATTGCTGCGGAAAATTGCTGGGGCTGCCGATGGGCGTCGACATTTGCTATACGAACCACGCCGAAGCCGATCAGGACGATATGGACACGCTGCTGACGTTGCTCGGCACGGCGGGCGTCAACTTCATTATGGGCATTCCGGGCGCCGACGACGTGATGCTGCATTACCAGAGCACGTCGTTTCACGATGCACTTTACCTGCGGGATCTGTGCCGGTTGCGCCCCGCACCGGAGTTTGAAGCCTGGCTGCTTCGAATGGAACTGATGGGCGCGGACGGGAAGTTGCTGCCGGTAAAAAATACCCACCGTTTATTACAAGCTGCCGGTTTATGAACCAGCTACCCGACCAGCCCGATCCCTGGGCCTTTCTGCAAAACCACACGTCCGCCCGCATCGCCCGCGGACGCACCGGCCACAGTTTGCCTACGCGTGCGCTGCTGGATTTTCAGCTCGACCACGCCCGTGCCCGCGATGCGGTTTATTCGGAGCTGGAACAGGACGAATTGAGGAATCAACTGGCGGTTTTTCACCAGCCGGTTTTGCTGCTTCACAGCCGGGCGACCGATCGACAGCAGTACCTGCAACGCCCGGATTTGGGCCGGAAACTGGACGAGAAGAGCCAAACAAACCTGACAGGTTTTGAAGACCTGTCAGGTTTTGCGCCATTTGATCTCTGCATCGTTATTGCGGACGGGTTGTCGGCAACGGCCATCAATCGACACGCGCCAACGGTGGTGGCGCGTTTGACGGAAGAAGTGTTGAAACTGGGCTGGACGCTGGCGCCCCTGTGTCTGGTGGAGCAGGGACGTGTGGCGATTGGCGACGAAATTGCGCACGCGCTGAAGGCCGAAACCGTCGTGGTGCTGATCGGTGAACGACCCGGTTTAACGTCGCCCGACAGCATGGGCGCTTACCTGACCTTTCAACCGCAACCCGGGTTGACCGACGAATCGCGCAACTGCCTTTCCAACATCCGGCCCGAAGGGTTGCCGTACGAAGCCGCCGTGCAAAAGCTGTTGTATCTGCTGACCGAAATGAAAAACCGCCGGTTGTCGGGCGTGCAGTTGAAGGACGAGTTTGACGATAATTTATTGGCGAACTAGCGGAGCGGTGGCAGGGTGGCCTTCATCCGCGTGGTCAGAAATACTTTTTTGCCCGATATTCGCTCCAGCATCGGTTTTAGAATCTTGTCGGCGTTCTGGCGGGTTTGTTCCAGAATACCGCTGTTCAGCGCCGACTGCCGGATTTGGGTTTCCGCCCGGCGATAGGCTTCATTAACCAGTTGGGCTTCTTCCAGAAACGCATATTCCGTATTGAAAACCCGCGAGCGGTTGTGGTTAATCTTATAGTGACAGATTTCGGGATCGGGCAAATGCACGATCAGGCTATCGCCCTGTGTGGTCACGTCTTCGGCTTTGATCTTGGTCAGATCGAGGCAGCCAATGGCTTCACCTTCCACAATCAGCACGGCTTTCGGATTGGGCAGCCACTCCCGAACAAGCTGGTGTTCCACAATGTCTTTAAACCGGTATTGAACCAGCTCAAGTTTTCCTAGTTCGGTTACTTCCTGTAAAACAACGGTTTGTGTACTTTTCTCCGTTTTCGTCAATCCGCTGAAAAGCGACCAGCCGCGCAGTTGCTCCCACAAAACGATTAAACCGACGATAAGAAGGACGATAAGAAATAAGCGGAGGATTGAATTAATGAAACGGGTCATAAAGCGGGAGTTTGTCGGTTTTCAGTTTACGGTTTTCGGTGGGGGAAGCGTTGCTATACAGCTTGCGTCAGCCCCCGAAAACCGT
>NZ_WJXZ01000002.1:628068-732466 GCF_009668025.1 Larkinella terrae
TCGGGGGCTCACGCTTCAATACACCGCTTGCTACACCCACCCAAAACCGTAAACTGAAAACCATACCCTATAAACGAAAAATCCCAAACCAATTGCTTAGTCTGGGACTCTGGCAAACTATTCATCATAGGTTAGTGAAAATTCTGGGATGCGTCGGTTGGCTGTTTTTCCAGATCAAACAAATCCGTCAGCACGTCGATCAGCGTATCGGCTTCTCCGCGTTTACAGGCAGCTTTAAGTTGCAAAACCGGTGCTTTCATAATTTTCTGCATGATGCTGCGCGTGATTTTTTCCACTTTTTCGGATTCTTCGGCAGTCATGTTTTTCAAATGGCGGGCAATTTCTTCTTTCCGAATCTGCTCCAGCGCATTTTTAAATTTATTGATCGTGGGCGACACGATCATCTCCCGCGACCAGTCGTTAAAATCGTCGATGGATTGATCGATGATCGCTTCAACCTGCGGAATGGACGCCATCCGGCGGCTCAGCGCTTCGTCGGCGCGCGTCCGGATGTGGTCGATGTTATAGAGGAGTAAGCCCGGAACCTGCTCGACGTTGACATCGACGCTCCGGGGAACCGACAAATCAAAGAAATACTTGAACGTCAGGGAGTTCAGGCCCGATAACAGGTCGGCGGTAATGAGCGGTTTTTCAACCAGTACCGACGAGATAATCACATCTGCTTTGGCGATCTCTTCCGTCAGATTGGCAAAATCCGCCACCCGGAATCCGTGTTTTTCCGCCAGCGCATCGGCTTTCGAGCGGGTGCGGTTGCAGAGCGTGATCCGGTTTAGCTTGCGGGCGGCCAGGTTTTCGCAGATATCCGCCCCAATTTCTCCCAAACCAATCACCAACACCGACGGACTGGATGCACCGGCTGCCGCCATATACGGACAACCGCTGGAGCCAACCAGTTCTTCGATCAATTCAACGGCGGCATACGAAACCGAAGCGGCTCCGTCGCGGAAACTGGTTTCCTGGGCAACGCGTTTGTTGGTGAAGAAAATGGTGTGCATCAGGCGGTGCAGAAAAGGCCCCGCCATATCGAGGTCGGCCGACCACTGGTAGGCCTGTTTCACCTGATTCGGAATCTGCATGTCGCCCACCACCTGGGAGTGCAAACCGGTACAGACTTCGAAGAGATGCCGGACGGAATCGGCCTGGGTATCAAAAAAGTGAAAATAGGGAAGGTAATCTTCCGTGGAAGTAATTCCTTTTTCGGCGAGCAACAAACGGGCAATTTCCCGGTTCAGATTCTGCGGAGACGAATAATAAACCTCCGTCCGGTTGCAGGTCGAGATAACCAGCGATTCCGACGCGCCGAAAAACTCCCGGAGCTTGATCAGGAATTGCCTGGATTCGTCTTCGTTTAATGCAATTAACTCACGAACCGCCAGGGGAGCGGTTTTATGTGAAAGGCTAATTGATTTAAAGAACTCGTGCATTGTTACTAATCAAAATATGCCCAAAATTACGATACAATTCTCTTACAGAAAACACTGTTGGCACAGATTCAGTTTATCGGATACTTATTTAGAACCGCTATAAACTATTGCAAAGTTCTCTTCTTAATATCCTATTTACAATAATATTCCGTTGAGACGGGATATTAGGACATTGAATTGCGGAAATCGAGCGTTATGACGTAAATTAGATGCGAAGTTACCACCGCAAACGGTCGTGCCGGGATGAGGATTCTCAGCCCGTAACGTGATAATTTTCAGGAGATACGCGAAAAACCGCCGTTGGGTTGCTTCAAACCGGAGTCTATGTTAAAATCACTGGATATATATGGTCAGCGGAACACGCTGAAGATTGTCGTTGCGCTAAATCTGTTGCTGGTGGGTACGGCTTCGTTGCTGTATACCAATCGGTTGGTTGAAAAGCTGGAAGCGCGTGAGGAAAGCAGTGTGAAATTGTACGCGAAGGCCCTGTTTAATGTGTATGAAGTCAATGTCAACGACGACATGACCTTCATGACCGACGAAATTATTTTTGCCAACAAAAAGCACCAGGTTCCGGCGATTGTCGTTGATCAGAACAACAAAATCGTTTTCAGCAATATTGAGTTTCCGAAGGGCACGCCGGATGAAGAAATCCGGCGGGTGGAAGAACTGGAACTGGCCGAAATGAAAAAGGAACACCAGCCGATTGTCGTCGAGAAAGATGGCAAAAGGCAGGGCTACGTGTATTACCACAATTCTTCCATTCTGCTGCAACTGCGGTTTTTTCCGTACGTCCAGCTGGCGGTGATGTTTACCCTCGGTTTTCTGGCGTATCTGGCGTTCAGTTCGGCGCGTCGGGCGGAGCAAAACCGGGTTTGGGTCGGTTTGGCGAAGGAGACCGCTCACCAGTTGGGCACACCGCTGTCGTCGCTGATGGCCTGGGTCGACTATTTCCGCTCCGATCCCGCTATTGATCAGTCCATTGCTGACGAAATCGAGAAAGATGTAAACCGCCTGGAAACCATTGCCACCCGGTTTTCCAGCATCGGTTCCATTCCGACCCTGAAGAATGAAGACCTGGCCGAAACCGTTCAGCTTTTTGTTTCTTACCTGGAAAAGCGGATTTCTACCAAAGTAAGCATGCGGGTTGAAAGTCTCATTCCGGAAGGCAAACAGGTGATGATCAATAAATTATTGTTTGAGTGGGTGATTGAGAATATCTGCAAGAATGCCGTTGACGCCATGAAAGGGGTGGGGAAACTCACCATCCGAATCCTGCCGCTGCCGCGTAATGAGATCGCCATCGACATCACCGATACGGGCAAAGGCATCGGAAAAGCGAATTTACAGCAGGTGTTTAATCCGGGTTACAGTACGAAAAAACGGGGTTGGGGCCTGGGACTGACGCTGGCGAAGCGGATTATTGAAGAATACCACGACGGGCGGCTTTTTGTCAAAAGCTCCGAAGTGGGTAAGGGAACCACATTCCGGATTTTGCTGCGGGATACGGTCGTAAGCGAAGAACCGGTTCTGGAAGAGAATAAAACCGTAAAAAGTGCCTGATCCGCGCGGATGAGGCACTTTTTACAACGATTAGTTCAGTGGTATTGAAATGGTATCGGTTTCCACCACGTTGCTGACGTTCAGTTTCCGGTCGCGGATGCGAACCGCAAATTTGACGGGAACCATCTTGGTGTTGCGTGAACGCAGAAAGCTTTGGGAAAAGTCCAGCTTTCCCTCCAGCGGACTATTCTTGTTGTCAGTTTTCAGTCGCGGAAAAAACAGTTTATTCAAAACCACCAGGTCCACAAACTCGAATTTACCGTTAACAAATTTGTAGGTCTTCAACTCGTAGTTTCCCCATTGGCGATAGCTTGCCGAGTCTTTTGTCCGTTCCTCCACCGACAAACCCAGGTCACCGTCGCCGTCCTGAAACCGCACCGAAATGACGACCGAATCCTTGGGAATCTGGGAAAAATCGTCGAAAGCCGGATACGACGTAACCGTGGGTGAACTGATGGCGGGCGTATTATTAAAATCCGGGGGCTCAATACACCCAATCACCAGGGCTGAAATCCCGAAAAAAAACAACCCTTGCTGAATAAATCGCGTAGACATTGTGTTAACAGACTATCGTTACTAAGGTATTTATTCGGCTTACGTTCATGAATAAGCCCATTTTTTCAATCCATTTGTCGCCTTCAATCATTCGCAATGACCTCCGGAACCGTATTGTCCGGTTACAATCAGAAAACCGCTTCGCGTTTGATGCGATCGCGCTGGATGTTTTCCGGTATCAGGCCCATTTCAATCCCATTTATCGGGAATACCTGCGGCACCTGAAGGTTGAGCCTGAAAAGATACGAACCATCGATCAAATTCCGTTTCTGCCGATCGGTTTTTTCAAGCAGCACCCGATTCTGACGCATTCGTCCGAAACTGAAAAACCGCTTACGGATCGATTGTTAACCTTCGAAAGTAGTGGTACGACCGGGGCTGTCACCAGCCGCCATTTCGTTCCGGACCCGGCCTGGTACGATGTCATCAGTCAGCAAATCTTTGAGCAGATTTACGGACCACTCGACCGTTTCCACGTTCTGGCCTTGTTACCGTCTTACCTTGAACGAAATAACTCGTCGTTGGTGTATATGGTTCAGCGGTTTATTGAAAAATCGGGCTCCGATTTGTCCGGTTTTTTCCTGCACAATACCGACGATCTGACGGCCACGCTGCAACGGCTGGCGGCCCATCCCGAACCCGATCGCAAGGTGCTCCTGATCGGCGTTACGTTTGCGCTGCTCGACTGGGCCGAGTCCGATACCGACTTTTCGTTTCTGAAGCAACTGCCGGAACTGATCGTCATGGAAACCGGTGGGATGAAAGGACGGCGGCAGGAATTGCTCCGCGAAGAAGTGCACGAGTTGCTGATTAACCGCCTGGGTGTTGCCGCCATTCATTCGGAATATGGGATGACCGAATTGCTTTCCCAGGCTTACTCAACCGGCGCGGGGATTTTCCAGACCTCACCTACGCTCCGCATTCGGCTCCGCGATGTGAATGACCCGTTCTACATGTATCCACTTCCCGATAAAACCGCCTTTTCGGAGCGGCCGGTGCGGTTGACGGGGGGCATCAACGTCATCGATCTGGCCAATCTGGATTCCTGTAGCTTCATTGAAACGCAGGATTTGGGGCAATACGAAAAAGGTACGCCCGATGCCTTTCGGGTCATCGGGCGGTTTGATAACTCAGATATTCGAGGATGTAACCTAATGGTGCTTTAAGCGTACAATTCTACATCATTCCGATTTATTTCGTCCCCACAAAGAATAACCAATCGTTCGACCACGTTCCGGAGTTCGCGGACATTACCGGTCCAGGGCAACGACTGGAGATAGTTCATCGCATCCGGCGTAATTTCTTTGGATTGCGCCCCGTATTCCTCCGCAATGTCGTGGAGAAACTTTTCCGCCAGCAGCGGAATGTCTTCGCGCCGGTCGGCCAGCGGTGGTACGTGGATGCGGATTACGCTCAGCCGGTGGAACAAATCTTCCCGGAAGGTACCTTCCTGAATCTCTTTGCGCAGGTCTTTGTTGGTTGCCGCAATGACCCGGACGTTGATTTTTATCTCTTTGTCACCGCCCACGCGGGTAATTTTACTTTCCTGCAAAGCCCGCAATACCTTGGCCTGAGCCGACAAACTCATGTCGCCGATTTCGTCCAGAAACAGCGTACCGCCATCGGCTTGTTCAAACTTGCCGGATCGCCGGGCTGCGGCACCCGTAAAGGCCCCCTTTTCGTGGCCAAACAACTCACTTTCAATTAATTCGCTCGGAATAGCGGCACAGTTGACTTCGATCAGCGGCATGGCGGCCCGGCTTCCTTTTTCGTGGATCTGTTTGGCAACCATCTCTTTTCCCGACCCGTTGGCGCCTGTAATCAGAACGCGGGCTTCGGTGGGGGCAACACGATCGATCGTATCCTTCACCCGACGGATCGGGTCGGAATCGCCTACGATCTCGTTGAGCTTGTAGATCCGCCGTTTCAGGGTTTTGGTTTCCATCACCAGCTTTGCCTTTTCGATGGCGTTGCGAACCGTAACCAGCAGCCGGTTCAGGTCGGGCGGTTTGATAATAAAGTCAAAGGCGCCCCGTTTGGTGGCTTCTACGGCATTTTCAACATTTCCGTAGGCCGAAATCATGATGAACTGGGTTCCCCGACCGACCTCGGCCGCTTTCAGAAGCAGCTCCAGGCCGTCCATCTTGGGCATTTTGATGTCACAAAGCGCTACATCATAGCTGTACTGTTTGATCAGTTCCAGCCCTTCTTCACCATCCTTGGCTTCATCAACTTCATAGCCTTCATATTCCAGAATATCGCGAAGCGCATCCCGGATACTTTTTTCATCATCAATGATGATTAATCTCGCCATAAACCAGTGTTACTTAATCAATAATTCCGGTTACATGTCCGGAAAACAACTCATATAAACCTGAATTTTAATGGAAAGTAATAGAAAGACATTTCAATAAGCAAGGTTATGTCTTTTTTTTTAAATGAATTAGACAAACTTTCATATAAATGTATTTCGGAAGGGGTTTTACGGTAAAAAATGCCTATAGGAGCCAGCAAAAAAATTATACTATAAGAATGAATAAAATCACAAAATGAATGGTTTAGTGAAAAATATATAAAAATTGCCTTGTAATATCCTAAAAGTTAGTGCATCTTAGGAAAGTTGATAATTTGGGAGTGATTCCGGGTATATTCAATAATATCTTACTCTTTTACCATTTTACTCTTTTACCATCTTTATTTTTTAATCCATCTCTTTATGCAGTATTCTACTTTTCTACGTAGTTTCCTGGCCGTGTGGCTTGTCGCTTTTCTGGCTGTGGGGGCTCAGGCACAAGACCGAAAGGTTACTGGAACTGTCCTTTCGGGTAAAGATCAAATACCCATTGCCGGGGCTTCTGTTCTGATCAAAAACACCACGCTGGGAACCAACACCGATGCGAATGGTAAATTCAGTATCAACGCTCCGGCCAACGCCGTCCTGATTTTTAGCTCCATCGGTTTTCAGGGCCGGGAAGTGCCCATTGGCAACCAAACCGTCCTGAACGTCACGCTGGATGAAGGTTCGCAGAGCCTGAACGAAGTGGTTGTAACCGCACTCGGGATCAAAAAAGAAGCCAAACGGCTGGGCTACGCAACGGCCAACGTCAGCTCCGAACAAATCACGACCAACCGGACCGTCAATTTTGTGAATGCACTACAGGGCAAGATCGCCGGGGTGAACATTACCAGTCTGGGGACGGGCGCGGCCGGAACGAGTAAAATCCGGATTCGGGGTCAATCCTCTTTTTCCGGACAAAACAACCCGCTGATTGTGGTCAATGGCGTGCCGATTGATAACACCAACTTTGGTCAGAACAACGGGAACACGGGGAGCGACGGTTCGATTGGAAACCGGGGCTCCAATTATTCCGACGGCGGTGACGGTCTTTCGTCCATCAACCCGGACGATATCGAAGGGATGACGGTTTTGAAAGGAGGAACAGCAGCGGCTCTTTACGGCTCGCGGGCGAAAGACGGTGTCATCATGATTACGACCAAAACCAAAGGCAGCGGCCAGGGAATTGGCGTGGTGTACAACACCAATTTTACGACCGATTCCCCGCTGGACTTTACGGATTACCAGTACGAATACGGTCAGGGCGAATACGGTGTTCGGCCTACGGCTCCCAACCCAACGTCGGGCGTATGGAGTTTCGGTGAGAAGTTTCAGCCGGGTATGACGCAGGTCCTTTTTGGCGGAATTACGGTTCCGTACCAGCCGGTTCGCAACCGGATTAAAGGGTTTTACCGCACCGGCTCGACCTGGACCAACTCCGTATCGATGTCGTCGGGAAGCGACAGGGGCGGTTTTAACCTGTCGGTTTCCAACACGGATAACAAAGGCATTACGCCGAATAACAGCTTCAACCGGAAAACCATCAACCTCGGCTTTAGCTACAACCTTTCGTCCAAACTGACGGTGACGGGAACCCTCAACTACTCCAACGAGTACAATAAAAATCCGCCCCAGATTGCGCAGCAGGACAACAGTACGCCGACGGTTATTTACACTCTGGCGAACTCGATGCCGCTCGATGTGCTGGAAGCCAACCAGATCAATCCGGCCACCGGCAACGAGTTTCTGTGGTCACGGTTTCAGAACCGGACGAATCCGTACTTCGTCATGACCCAGAAATTTGAAAACATCCGGCGCGACCGGCTGTTTGGCAACCTGACGGCCCGCTACAATTTTACGGATTGGCTGTATCTGCAAGGCCGGGTAGGGCAGGACTTCTGGGCGCGTGACCAGGATTATAACTTCCCGACGGGTCAGGCTTCGCTGGCAGCGGCTCCGGCCGGTTTTGTCAACGGGAACTACGTGCAGGAAGCCCGCCGTTTTCGCGAGCTCAACACCGATTTCCTGATTGGGGTGAACCGCACGTTTGGCAAATTCGGAATCGACGTAACTGCGGGTGGAAACCAGTTGTATCGCCGGAGCGACCTGAACAGTGTACTGGTAACGGATTTCATCGTGCGCGGGCTTTATATCCCGCAAAACGGCCGCGTGAAAGATCCGACCTACGGCTTGAGCGAACGGAAAGTGAACTCGCTGTATGGAGCCGCCGAATTTTCGTTCAACAACTTCCTCTACCTGAACGTGACGGCCCGGAACGACTGGTTCTCGACCCTGGCGCCGGGCAACCGCAGCGTGTTGTATCCGTCCATTACGGGTAGCTTTGTTTTCTCCCAGGCTTTCGATAACCTGCCGACCTGGCTGAATTTTGGTAAACTGCGGGGTGCCTACGCCGAAGTCGGTAGCGATGGCGACGTAGCGCCGTATTCCAACAACCTGTTCTACAGTGTCGGTGCGAACCTGTTCCCGAACCCGGCGGGTCTGGGCCAGCCGGTTGGTAACATCACGTCGAATACCGTTCCCAGTGCGACCCTGAAACCCAGCCGCACGGCGGAAGCCGAAGTGGGTCTGGAGTTGAAAATGTTCAATAACCGGGTGGGGCTGGATCTGGCGTTCTACAATAAGATAACCAGCGACCAGATTGTGGCGGCCCAGTCGTCCGATGCATCCGGTTATACCAATACCCTGATTAACAGTGGACAAAGTCGCAACCGGGGCCTTGAAGCCCTGATCAAAGTATCGCCTTTCCGCACGAAAGACTTCTCCTGGGACATTACCCTGAACGGTTCGTATAACCAGACCAAACTGCTCCGGTTGCTGACCGACGTTGCCGGCGAACAGATTGTGGTCGGGAACGGGATTTACGTTGGAGACCTCCGTCATGTGGTTGGGCAGCCGCTGGCCCAGTTATACACCTTCGGGTACGTACGAGATGCGCAGGGACGGACGGTTTACGGGGGCGATGGCCTGCCGATCCGGACGCCGGCACCCGTTGCTTTCGGATCAGCGTTGCCGAAATACATGGGCGGTATTACCAACTCGTTCACCTACAAAGGCATCAATGTATCGTTCCTGATCGACTTTAAACTGGGTGGCAAGATGATTTCGGGTACGAACCTCAATGCGTTCCGCCACGGCTTACAGAAAGAAACGCTGGTGGGTCGGGGAGAAGCCGATAACAAAATGGTGGGCGTGGGCGTGAATGAAAAAGGCGAAGTCAACACCGTCCGGGCGTTCGTGCAGGATTACTACTCGGTCGGACGCTCCAAGAGTCTGGGTGAGCAGGTGGTTTACGATGCCGGTTTCTGGAAACTGCGTCAGATCTCGATTGGTTACGATTTTACAAAAATGCTCCCGGGCAATCTGTTTATCAAAGGCATTCGGCTGAACGCGGTGGCTAACAACGTCGCCATTCTGAAGAAATGGGTACCCAATATCGATCCTGAACAATTCGGATTTAGTTCCGACAACCTGGTTGGTCTGGAATCGACGGGCTTGCCCACGACGCGCAGTATTGGTTTCAACCTCAATGTTCGATTCTAAAAACCGTAGGCGGTTTACGGTATACCATAAATTGAAATTCATGAAAAAGATTCTCTTATATATTCCGCTGATTGCCCTATTGATCGGTGTCAGCAGTTGCGAAAAAGGGTTCGACGAGATTAACATCAACCCCACGGCAGCAACCTCCCTGAATCCGCTTTTTACGTTCAATAACGCCATGATCAATACCACCTTCCCCGGTTCGACGATGGTATTTGAGCATCCGATTGTGCAACAGGTGTTTTCGCCGAACTCCGGGGTACTGGCGGGCGGAAACTTTAACGTCGACAACCGGGGGCCCACCGGCCCCAACACGGGAATCTGGCAGCGATATTACCGGGATGCCATCCGGTACCTGGTGGATGTGGTGGCCAAGACGAAAGATGATCCCAACCGCACGAACCTGTACCACATGGCCCGGATCTGGAAAGCGTATGCGTTTATGGTGTTGACCGACACTTACGGCGACATTCCGTATAAAGAAGCCGGTCAGGGTTTTCTGGCCGCCAATGTGACGCCCAAATACGACACCCAGCAGAGCATTTACGATGACATCATCAAGGAGTTGACGGAAGCATCGGCGGCTCTGGATGCCGCTAAACCGACCGAAGCCGGAGATATCATCTACGGCGGTAACATCGCGAAATGGAAGAAATTTGGCTACTCGATTCTGTTACGGGCCGGTATGCGGCTGACCAAAGTAAATCCAACGCTGGCGCAGGCTACGGTGGTGAAAGCTGTCGCGGGCGGGGTGATTACCACGAATGCTGACAACGGAATGGTTCGCAACAACGCCAATTTCCAGAACCCGGTCGGAACGATGCTGAACTCGACGGAAGCGGCTAACTTATATCTGACCCGGTATTTTGTAAACTATCTCACAACGAATGCCGATCCCCGGCTGGCGTCGATTGCGGTCCGGTATGTGGGGGCCAAAAGTGGAGCCGAGCAAACGGCCGCCAAAGCCAACCGCGATCCGGCCGTTCAGATCGGAATGCCGATGGGCTTCGACAATGGCACCATCCCGGCGCAGGCCACTGCGGATAAATTGGCGAGCTTCTACGATTATTCCCAACTGGATCGGACGCGTCTGGCGAAACTGGATGCGCCAACGTTTATGGTGACGGCGGCTCAGACGAATCTGCTCCTGGCCGAAGCCGTACAACGGGGCTGGATCACGGGGAGTGCGGCCGACTATTACGCAGCGGGGGTAACGGCTCATATGCAGCAATTGGGCGATGTCGACGCAGCGTCGGCGGTTCCGGCGGCCGCAATCACGGCTTATCTGCAGAAAAATCCCTATGTGGCCGCCAACGGGCTGGAAATGATCAATACGCAGTACTGGGTAGCGTCGCTGCTGAATGGCCCGGAGGTTTTCGCCAATTTCCGGCGGAGCGGTTTTCCGAAACTGACGCCGAACCCGTATCCCGGCAAAGAAATCAAGGGGAATTTTATCAACCGGATTACTTACCCGGATTCTGAACTGTCGGTCAATAAGGCCAACCAGGCAGAAGCACTCAGTCGACAAGGGCCTGACAATCAGGATACCCGCGTCTGGTGGGACAAACAGTAACTCAATTCAATAAAAAAACCGGGAGGAAGCTCCCGGTTTTTTTATGCCTTAATAAATCTGAACTTATTTTTTGTACATCACCGCATCTACAGCCTGCAGGGTCCGTTTTACGTTCGGCAGAATAACCTCAATCAGCGTCGGGGCGTAGGGCAGCGGCAAATCCAGGCTGTTGACCCGAATCACCGGCGCATCCAGGTAATCGAACGCGTTGCGCTGAATGTTGTACGTCAGTTCCGACGAAATAGCGGCCAGCGGCCAGGCTTCCTCGACCACTACACAGCGGTTGGTTTTCTTCACGGAATTGATGATCGTCGCGTAATCGATTGGACGAACCGAACGCAGGTCGATCACCTCCGCCGAAATGCCTTTCTGGGCCAGTTCATCAGCGGCTTGCAGCGCCACTTTCATGAATTTACCGAATGACACAATCGTTACATCGTTGCCTTCGCGCTTGATATCGGCTTTGCCAATCGGAATCAGGTATTCTTCTTCCGGAACCTGGCCTTTGTCGCCGTACATCAATTCCGATTCCATGAAAATAACCGGATCGTCGTCGCGGATCGCTGATTTCAGCAAACCTTTGGCATCATACGGGTTCGATGGAACGACCACTTTCAGACCGGATGTGTTGGCAAACCAGTTTTCGAAGTTTTGCGAGTGTTGCGACGACAGCATCCCGGCGTTTCCCGTTGGCCCCCGAAACACAATCGGGTTGGAATATTGCCCGCCCGACATCGACATAATTTTGGCCGAACCGTTGATAATCTGGTCAATGGCCACCAGCGAAAAGTTAAACGTCATGAATTCGACGATGGGCCGCAAACCGTTCATGGCTGCGCCAACGCCAATACCCCCAAAACCCAATTCGGCAATGGGCGTATCGATCACCCGCTCCGGGCCAAACTCGTCGAGCATACCCTGACTGACTTTGTACGCTCCATTATATTCAGCCACTTCTTCGCCCATCAGAAAGACCTTCTCGTCCCGGCGCATTTCTTCAACCATGGCTTCGCGTAGGGCCTCGCGGAATTGTATTTCTCTCATCGTGTGTGAGTTAGTTATTGTCTGCTTATAAAAACGGTCAAAAATAGGCAAAACAGGCTAAAAGTACAATTCGATCTCACGACACGGGCGATCCGGCCTTCCGACGCGCCTGAACCCGCAACCGTAAACCGCCTTTCGGACGCAGCGTAATGCCCGGTTCCGGTTCCACGGTTTTCGAATCGGCGGGCCGAAAATCAAATTCCCGGATCAGGAGCGTCAGCACGATCTGCATTTCCATCATCGCAAAATTATTGCCGATACACAGCCTTGGCCCGCCCCCAAACGGCAGGTACGCGTACGTCGGCCGGTTTTTAACCCGCTCAGGCAGAAAATGTTCGGGATCGAACGCTTCCGGTTTTTCCCAGTAACGCGGGTCGCGGTGGAGCAGATACGGGCAAATCAGCATGCCATCGGCTTTCGGAACCTCGACGCGGTAGTCACCAAACTGGTCGGAATGCAGCGGCTGGCGACCAAAAATCCACGCGGGCGGATACAGCCGCATCGTTTCCTGAATCACCTGGGTTGTATACGTCAGTTCGCGCAGCGTCTCCATCGTCGGCAGATCGGTCGGCCCCAGCACCCGGTTTATTTCTTCCCTAAGTTTTTCGGTAACATTTGGATGATTGGCCAGCAGGTAAAACGCCCACGACAGCGCGTTGGCGGTGGTTTCGTGGCCCGCCATAAAAATGGTCGTCACCTCGTCGCGCAGTTGCTGATTAGTCATCTGCTCACCGGTTTCGTCGTCGCGGGTTTCCATCAGCATGCCCAGCAAATCGTCGTGCCGGGTTTCGGCCGGTTCGCGCCGACGCTGTTCGATGATTTCATAAATGATTGCCTCCGTTTTCCGAACCGCCCGGCGGTAGCGGATGGTGCGGGGCGTGGGCCAGTTCCGCGTTGCCGGGAAGAAATTAAAAATCTCCTTGTAAGCGGTTTGAATAATGATCGTGATGGCCTCCGAAACGTTCTCCAGGTGGTTTTTCACGTCCGAACTGAACAGCGAGCGCGTCACGACGGCCAGCGCCAGTTGCATCATTTCTTCCGAAATCAGCAGCGGTTCGCTCAGGTCCCGGTTTTTCCAGTTGGCCATTAATCCGGCGGTTTCGCGGTTCATGCCCTCTACGAGCAAGGCCAGTCGTTGTTTATGAAAAGCCGGTTGGGCCAGTCGGCGCTGGCGTCGCCAGAAATCGCCTTCGCTGTTGAGCAACCCATTACCCAAAAACATCTTCAGGACGTCGTAAGCTGCGCTTTTGACGTAATTCCTGTTATTTTCCTGAAGAATGTGTTTGGCGTCTTCGGGCGTCAATGTCAGTGTGATCAACCGACCCACGGCGTCGAACTGCACCAGCCGGTCGTAGTTTTTCTGCAATCCGGTCAGAAACGCCAGCGGGTCGCGGGCGAAATCGAGCGTGCTTCCGAGGAAAGGAAGCCCTTTCAGTTTCGGAATGGGTTTCGTGGGTTTTTCATCCGTAACCATACCTCATATTGGAAAGAATTTTATAAAGTTACAAACTGATTCCCAATCAAAACTCTCCGTTCTGAACCTTTCGGTTATCTTTGCAGGCAATTCATCTAATCTGCCAAACCTGCAAGGTCTTTAAGACCTTACAGGTTTTAATCACTATGTCGAAGACCATTCAATCTGCGCTTATTTCAGTTTTTTACAAAGACGGGCTGGAGCCGCTGGTTCGTCTCCTGCACCAGAACGGTGTTTTGTTGTATTCAACGGGTGGAACCCAGACGTTTATCGAGCAACTGGGCATTCCGGTGACGGCCGTGGAAGACATAACCGGTTATCCGTCCATTTTTGGGGGGCGCGTTAAAACGCTGCATCCGGTGGTTTTTGGCGGAATTCTCTACCGCCGGAATCTGGCCGAAGACGTGGCCCAGGCCAGCCGCCACGACATCAACCCGATCGACCTGGTCGTCGTTGATCTGTATCCGTTTGAAGAAACCGTCGCTTCGGGCGCTTCCGACGAAGACATTATCGAGAAGATTGACATTGGCGGTATTTCGCTCATCCGGGCGGCTGCCAAAAATTACGAAGACGTCCTGATCGTTTCATCGCGCGGCCAATATGCCGATGTGGTGAATTTGTTGACGGAAAAAGAAGGCGCTACGGATCTGGAAGACCGTCGGCGGTTTGCCAAAGAAGCCTTCGCCATGACGTCGTCCTACGACACGGCCATTCATAATTATTTTGCGGGATCGGTTGCGAGCGATGATTTCCGCCAGCTTCCGGCCCAATCGCTGCGGTACGGCGAAAATCCGCACCAGCAGGCGACTTTCTACGGCGACCTCAACGCCCTGTTCGATCAGTTAAACGGCAAAGAATTATCCTACAACAACCTGGTCGATGTCGACGCCTGCGTCAGCCTGATCGACGAGTTTACGGATACGACATTTGCCATCATCAAACACACGAATGCCTGCGGAGTGGCCACGGCCCCCACGGCGAAGGACGCATACCTGAACGCGCTGGCCTGCGACCCGGTTTCGGCCTTTGGCGGGGTGATTATTACCAACGCAACGGTCGATCTGTCAACCGCCGAAGAACTCAATAAATTGTTCATGGAAATCCTGATTGCGCCGGATTTTGATGAAGATGCGCTGAGCTTACTCAGCTCGAAGAAAAACCGGATCCTGCTGAGACGCAAACCGGTCGAATTCAGCCCGAAAATGTTCAAAACACTGCTGAACGGGGTGCTGGAACAGGATAAAGACAATCAGGTCGAAACCGTCGAACAATTCAAAACCGTTACGGAAAAAGCGCCCACCGAAGGCGAATTACGGGCGTTGGAATTTGCGCTCAAGATCTGCAAACACACCAAATCGAACACGATTGTGCTGGCGAACGACGGTCAGTTGCTGGCGAGTGGTGTCGGGCAGACCAGCCGCGTCGATGCGCTGAAGCAGGCCATTGAAAAAGCCCGGACGTTCGGCTTCGATCTGAAAGGCGCAGTGATGGCGTCGGATGCGTTTTTCCCGTTCTCCGACTGCGTGGAAATCGCGGGCGAAGCGGGCATTTCGGCAGTGGTGCAACCCGGCGGTTCCATCCGCGACAAAGACAGTATCGACGCGTGTAACCAGCGCGGGATGGCTATGGTGACCACCGGCGTCCGGCATTTCAAACATTAATATGCTCTACACAATCTGGTGCGGTTTCTGGTTTCTGGCACTTTTCATTGTGCTGTTTCCCTTTATGTTCATTTTTCTGCAACGGGAAGAATGGAAACCCTACGCGCACAAGGTCAACTACGTCTGGGGCCGGTTATTTTTCTGGATCATTGGCATGCCGATTCGGGTCGACTACCGGTTTCGGCCCGATCCGAAGCAGACGTACGTCTTTTGCGCGAACCACTTTTCGTATCTCGATATCGCCGTGATGGGCGTCATTATCCGGAATTATTACGCCTTTGTGGGCAAGAGCGAAGTGAAACGCGCGCCGTTGTTCGGGTATATGTTTGCCAAACTGCACATTCAGGTGGACCGGAGCCAGGCCAATAGCCGGGCCTACTCGCTCTCGAAAGGAATCCGGACGTTGAAAGGCGGACGGAGCATCATGATTTTCCCGGAGGGCGGCATCAAGGCCAAACAGCCGCCCAAAATGTTCCATCCGTTCAAAGATGGCGCTTTTACGATGGCAGTTCAGCAACAGGTGCCGATTGTGCCGATTTCGCTGCTGAATAATTACCAGATTTTTCCGGACAAGAAGAAACTTCGGATGTACTGGCGCCCCATTCGGGCGGTGGTACATCCGCCCATCGAAACAAAGGGACTGACACAGGCCGACATCGAACGGCTGAAAGACGAAACGTACCGGACCATCGACGAAACGCTGATGAACCAGCCGAGCCGCGTTGCCATGAATTAATTGAGCCTATGAAAGTCGATCACGAAACCTTACATAAAATAGCGCACCTCGCCCGGCTGGAAGTGCGGCCCGAGGAGGAACAGCCGCTGATTGAGAGCCTGAACGAAGTGCTGACGTGGATGGAGCAGCTCAACGAAATCGATACCACCGGCGTGGAGCCGCTGACCCACATTTCGGCGGAACTCAACGCGCTGCGCGAGGACGTTGTCGGGCATCAGCTCCCGCGCGATCAGGCGCTGGAAAACGCGCCGGAAAAAACCGATGCGTATTTTCAGGTACCCAAAGTTATCGAGTAAAACCGCCAAAACCGTTGCCGAAAATTTAGGTCGGAGATCGTCTTTTCCTACGGACTAATGCTTACATTAGGTACCGAAACTCACCTTCCTTTTTGGCAACTATGAAAATCCTGAAAATCGTCGGTATCGTCCTGATGGCACTGATACTGATCGTCTTAGGCCTTGGCCTCGTCATCTCCAAAGAGTACGCCGTCGAACGTTCGGTGGTCATCAACAAACCCCGCACCGAAGTCTTCCCGCTGGTCAGCACACTCCGCAATCAGGAAAAATGGTCGCCCTGGCTTGACTACGATCCGCAGGCCAAAGTGACCTACGCCGGTACCGATGGCGCGGTGGGTTCAACCTATGCCTGGGACGGCAACGATGACATTGGTAAGGGTGAGCAGGAAATCAAGGAGATTGCCCCGGGCGAAATGGTGCACAACGAAGTGCGTTTTGAAAAACCGTTTGCGTCGGTCGGGCAGGTTTATTTCGTATTGGCCGATGAAGGAGATGCGACAAAAGTAACCTGGAAAATGACGGGCGAACAGGTTTATCCGATGAATGTCATGTCGCTTTTCATGGACGGAATGCTCGGCAAAGAGTTTGACAAAGGCTTAATTAAATTGAAAACACTGGCCGAAAAATAACACAAATCCCATCGCAAAAACCGCTTAAGGAGCCAGCTTCCTCACCGCGCCCAGATCCGGGCATTCGGCCAATAATTGGCGGTTGGTTTTGTGAAAAACCGGATGCACGAACTCCGGCGCAATTTCCGCCAGCGGAACCAGCGTAAACCGCCGTTCGTGGAGAAACGGATGTGGAACCGTCAGCGTTTCGCTGTTCAGGACGGTTTCATCGACGTAAAGCAGGTCAATGTCGATCACGCGGCTGCCCCATTTTTCGCGCCGAACGCGGCCCAGGCGGTTTTCGATGGCCTGCGTTTTTTCCAGCATTTCTTCCGCCGGAAAAACGCTCAGCACTTTCAACACCTGATTCAGAAATGCCGGTTGATCCGTCACACCCCAGGCTGCGGTTTCGTAGAGCGCTGACTGCTGTAAAACCGGTCCCAGATCGACCTGAATCGCTTCGAGTGCGCGTTGCAGCGTAGCTTCCCGATCGCCCAGATTGGCCCCCAGCAGCAGATAAACCGTGTGCATCGTCATGGATTAGAAACCAATCGTGCGGTTTTCTTTTTTGGCAAAATGAACCTCTTCCTCCAGGTGATAAATGTCGGCCAGCGTCATCGGTTTTTCCGTGCGGAATTCGAGTTGGCGTTCGTCGAGCAGGCGATTGGCTTTCTCGACGGCCAGTTCGCCAAATTCGTAGCGTGCGATCAGCCGACCTTTCCGGAGCAAAGCCGGGTCGAGTCGTTTGATGTCGGTATTGAATGTGCAGATAATCTGGATGGCCAGGCAGTCGGCCAGCAAACCGTCGGTCAGGTTTAGCAGGTTCGAAACGGCGGCATTTCGAACGTCGGTTTCGCGATCCATCAACACCTGCTCGGCTTCTTCAATGACCAGAATCGAGTTGCGCTGTTCGAGCAGAAACGGAATAAAACCGGGCTGCGTCATCACTTCCACCAACTGGGGCGGCAACACCAGCACCTGCTTGGAAAGCTGCGTGGTCAGGTGACGAATGAGATTGGTTTTGCCCGTTCCCGGTTTGCCGTGCAGAATGATCAAGCCTTTTTCGCCGTTGGTATTCAGGCGGTTAATCAATTTGTCGTAGACCGGCAGCAGATCGTCGTTGTAATGTTTTTCCAGCTCAAGGGGCAGTAACTTCAACTGGGTTTCTTCCACCACCAGCTCGTTATACTGTTGCGTAATGAGTCCGACCTTGCCCAGCGAATTATCCGGGTCCGGAATTTTATAGGCATCTAGCCCCGCTAAAACCCGCTCGAGAATTTCACGACTGGCATACCCGCCCACCAGCGAATACGCCTTCATGGCGGGCAAATAATGCAGCCGGAGCAGAACGCCCGCCGGATGCGACCAGAACGAGTGTTCCTCCTGTTTGGTAAACAATTCCGTGCGCTCGTGAACCTTGACAAATTGCTGGTTGAGCAGGAAATCAGGTAGGGTTAATTCAAACTGATGGCGGCAGATGAGCTGATTCGGGAAGACGCCAAACTGTTGAACAAAATAATAAACGTTGGGAAAATCGTCGTCGTCGGGCGAAAATTTAAAGAGGTCGGCTGGCAGTTTCCAAGACATTCCGTAAAAATCGGTGAATGCCCGCAAACGAACAAAAAAACCGGTACGATTTATTAACTGAGCCCTGTCAGGTTTTCAAAACCTGACAGGGCTTTGGCAGTTCTTAGTTAAACGAAGGAGTCGGATGGGAAGGTGATTGAGGCCGTTGAAAAAAGCTGACGAGCCACACAATGGCCGCTATAATCGCACCAATTGTTGCCACGAGCGATACCGACCCGTTGCCCTGTTGCCCGACGGCGATGGCGGCATACGCCCAGACGAATACCAGTAAATACGAAAAAATTCGCATCCGGCTAAAGACGAATAAGCCGATGGCCAGCCCAACGGCAATCAAAATTTGCGCCCAGACCGGCCCGCTGATGCCCCAGCCATTCCAGCCACTCGATTCCAGCCAGACGCAAACGTTGGCAATCGTGGCTACGGTTACCCAGCCAAAATACAAGCCAAACGGAACACGGGCCAGCCATTTTTCGGCGGCTGGCACTTCCGGCGCATTCAACCGAAGGCCAAGATTAATGCTGTACAACGTATATAAAATACCGGAAATGAACAGGACGGAAACAAAAAGCCATTCATTCTGGAAAATCGGTAACCACAAACTGTTGAACAAACCGTTCAGCATCACCAGCGGGCCAACCGCCCGAAAACGCGGATTGGTTCGCTGCGACGGCAGCGCCTGATACACTGCAAAACCGAGTAAGCCCAGGTAAATGACACCCCAGATCGAAAAGGCAAAACCGGCCGGGGTGAAGTCGGTGAAGTGTTTGTCGGACACCTGCGCATTGGTCTGTCCGCCGAACGGCAGGGCGTTCGACAGGTAATTCATCACAATGGTCGAAACGATGGTGAAAACGACGAGAAATTGCCGGAGTTTATCGCTTTTCATACGTTAAAAAAGTTTACGGTTTACGGATTTCCGTTTACGGTGGCTGGCGCAAGCAAAAAACGAATGCGTCAGCCACCGTAAACGGAAAACTGTAAACCGTAAACTTAAATTTTAACCCGTTGTTCGAAATGCCCGGTTCTAGAAACTCAGAATCTTGAACTCCGTTCGGCGGTTGCGCTGGTGCTCGTCTTCGGTTTTGGCGTTTTTAACAATGAGCTGCGTTTCGCCGTAGCCTTTGGCAATCATGCGCTCGGCGTCAATGCCTTTGGAAACGATGTAATCGACGGCGGCTTTGGCCCGGTTTTGCGACAGGCGCATGTTGTAGGCGTCGGCAGCCCGGACGTCGGTATGCGAACTGAGCTCAATTTTCAGGGTCGGATTGTCTTTCAGGATCGTCACGAGCTTGTCCAGTTCCTCCGCAGCGTCGGGGCGGATGGCGTATTTATCCAGGTCGTAATAGATATTCTCGAGTACGAACGTTTTGCCCAGCGAAACTTTGTCGAGCAAAACCGGTACGTCGAACGTCGTATCCGTTTCGGCTTTTTTCAGGAAAATTGGCGGAATACTCCGGCCCTGCATCGTAAACTGCTCACGTTTGGTCAGATAGCCGGGGCGTTCCACCAAAACCGTGTAATCTTTTCCTTCCTTCAGCGGGTATTTCCCGAACGTGCCCGGTTTGCCCGTCACGGCTTCCGCAATCGGCACTTCTACGCCATCTTCGATAATCCGCACCTTCGCGGAATCCAGCGGAGCCTGCGGTGACGCATTTTCCGAAACCGTACCGGCGATAAAATACCGCACGCGCTTGGGCGCTTCGGCGGGGGGCGTCGAGGCCAGTGGCGGTTTGTTGGGGTTCGATTCGGAATCGTCGAAGAAGTAAATATCGTCGTCGCCCTTGCCGCCTTCGCGGTTCGACGCAAAATAACCTTTCTCGTTATCGATCAGCACCAGTCCGAAATCATCCGCCGGGGAGTTGATCGGAACGCCGAGGTTTTCGACGGAAATAATGCCCTGCGAACGGGTAGCCACGAAAATATCGAGCTTGCCCAAACCCGGATGGCCGTCGGAAGCAAAATAGAGTTTCCCATCTTCGGCCACGTACGGGAACATTTCGTCGCCCGGCGTGTTGATGTCGCGGCCCATATTGACCGGGCGGCTAAACCGGCCCGATGCGTCCATGTTGGTGCG
This sequence comes from Larkinella terrae, assembly GCF_009668025.1. Classification (GTDB taxonomy): domain Bacteria; phylum Bacteroidota; class Bacteroidia; order Cytophagales; family Spirosomataceae; genus Larkinella; species Larkinella terrae. The sequence goes on from NZ_WJXZ01000002.1 coordinate 648,581, forward strand.
GTAGAGGTCGATGCCGCCCACACTTCCGGCGCGGTTTGACGCAAAATAGAGCGTTTTACCGTCGGCCGAAAAAGCCGGGCTGCCGTCCCAAGCCGTCGAATCGCTGATGGGCAGACGCAGCGGATCGCTCCAGGTATTGCCGTTTAACCGGCTGATATACAGATCGACGTCCAAACCGCCTTTGCGTTTGCCGTTGTTTCCGCGGGCGAAAATCATGATTTTTCCATCTTTCGAAAACGCGGGCGTTCCTTCGTTGGCGTCTTCCTTGAAGATGTTCGGGCTGAATTTCTCCGGATTATTACCGGTTTCGTCGGGCTTCTGCGCCAGCTTGATTTTATAAATACCGGTCATCGGCTGACCGTTGTTCTTGTAGACTTTCTCTTTGCGCGATGAGGTGAAAATCAGTTCGTCTCCGCGCAAAACCGGGGCGTATTCCGAACCCGGCGAGTTGAGCGCGCCGATGTTTTTGGGTTGAAACGCAATTTTCTTCTGGCTGATCAGGTCAATCGCCCGCAGCGTTTCGGCTTCGCGCCGGGCTTTTTCCAGATTGACTTTGCTGGATGGTTTGGTGGCAACGTACTGATCCAGTTGCGCCAGCGCTTCGGGGTATTTGCCCTGGGCTTTCAGTGCGTAGGCGTAATACATTTTAGCATTAACCTCCGTAATACCGGCTTCAATGGCTTTCTGGTAAAAGGGTGCCGCTTGCGGAAACCGGTTCGACAGGCGGTAGGATTCGGCCAGCAAATAGTTCAGGCGGGCCACATCGGTGACGCCTTTGCCATTGGCGGCTTTCTGTAAATTCTCGATGGCCAGGTTGTATTCGCCTTGTTCGAACTGTCGAACGCCTTTTTTATATACCTGCATGGCAGAGTTGCATCCAGCCAGCCCGATGGCCAACCCCAGCGCCACCAGCAGGGAATAGGAGGTACTGATTTTCATATACTTACTATAACAGTAGACTGTGTTCGTTGCCAAGTTAACGATTTATCGCTTGGCTATGTATTTTAACGAAGAGAAGTTGATTTTATTGGCGGAAAACCGGACCCAAAAACCGGCTGGACGGAAACGAAAAAATCCCGCCGGTGGTCGGCAGGATTTTGTTGAAAGACGCAATTGAATAGTAAACGCCCGGGCTTGGCAAAAAGTTTACGACCTGAAAAATTATGGTATTATTTTTCAGAATAATCGCTGGTCTCATTTTCCTCGTGGAACAAACGCCAGAAAGCCGGTTTTTCGCCAAAAAAACGCTTCGAACCAAATCAGTCAGTCACTACAAAAACTCGGAAGGGTATTGTCGGAAAACCTATCTTTGCGGGAACGAAATCGTATGAGTGCATTTAAAAAATTGGCGAGCGATACCGCGCTGTATGGGATCAGTACCATTCTGGGGCGGATGTTGTATTGGTTGATGGTGCCTTTGCACACCCGGGTTTTTCCACGCCCGGAAGAATTGTCCTCGAATGTGGAGTTGTTTTCGTACGTACCGGTTTTGCTGCTGCTGTATACGTTCAGCCTGGAGACGGCCTTTTTTCGGTATGCGGCCCGGCAAAAAGAAGACCGGCAAAAGGTCTTTAATGAAACCTTAAGCATTGTTCTCACCGCGAGTATTCTGGTAACGGCTTTGATTGCGGTTTTGTCGCCCCAGCTTGCAGACTGGCTGGATTATCCCGGTCAGCAGAAATTCATTACCTGGGTTGCATTGATTGTAGCGACGGATGCCATCGTGTCGATTCCGTTTGCGCGGCTGCGGATCGAGAACAAGGCCCGGCAGTTCGTGAAAGCCAAATTGATCAACATTTCCGTCAATGTGCTTTTGAACGTCTTTTTTCTAATCATCTGCCCGCAGATTTACAACGGCGAATACCTGCTGTTTCTGCAACCCGTCGTGGATTTGTTCTACGATCCGACCATTGGCCCCGGCTACATTTTTCTCGCGAATCTGATTTCCAATCTGGTGTATTTCCCACTGCTGCTGAAAACGTTTGCGGGCTTCCGGTTTCAACTCGACAAACCGCAGGTACGGCTGTTGCTGGCGTATTCGTTTCCGCTGATGCTGACGGCGCTGGCGGGCAACGTCAATATGCTGACCGACCGCTGGTTTCTGCGCCCGCTGTTGCCGGAAGGATTTTATCCGGGCCTGACCTCGGAAGACGCGCTTGGGATTTACGGCAACTGCTACAAACTTTCGGTTTTTATGGCGCTGGCTATTCAGTCGTTCAAGTTCGCGGCCGATCCGTTCTTTTTCTCCCGCGCCGAAGACAAAAACGCGCCCGGTTTGCTGGCCGAAGTCAACAAATGGTTCATTATCGTTTGCGTCCTGATCTGGGTCGGGATCAGTTTGAATCTCGACTGGATTGGTTTGTTTATCGGAAAAACCTACCGGCAGGGGCTGGGCGTCGTGCCGATTCTGCTGCTGGCCAACCTGGTGCTGGGCGTTTATTACAACATTGCCTTCTGGTTTAAACTGAGCGATAAAACCGCTTACGGAACGCTGATCACCGCCATCGGGGCAGGGGTTACGGTTTTGCTGAACTTGCTGCTGATTCCGATTATGGGCTATATGGGCTGCGCGGTGGCCTATCTGGTGTCGAGTGTGGTGATGTGTGTCACCTGTTACGTGTTCGGTGAAAAGCATTATCCGGTTCCGTACGACGTTTCTTCCGCGCTGATTTACCTGTTCAGTGGCGGTTTATTGATCTACATCGCTTCGCAAATCGAAATTTCCAACCTCTGGGTTTCCATTCCCTACCATTTTGTGCTGTTCGCTCTCTACGTCGGAACCATGCTGGTGATCGAACGAAAAACATTTGCCCCGCTGCTGGTGAAAGTTCGGAATCGGAGAAGAGCTGTTTAGAAAGAATGATAAATAGTAAGAGACCGTCTAAATTTTATAATTTTCCTTTTCCGCTTTGCCCCCAACCCTCTTTAGGGGGCTTTAATCGGCATTTAAAAGCCCCCTTTAGGGGGTTGGGGGCAAAGCGGAAAGAGAAAATCTGAATTTTAGACAGTCTCTAAATGATGAATAGTAAATGTAAAAGGGCCGAATTGGAAACTACTCTTACATTAATCATTCATCATTTACTATTTATTATTCCTTTTAAACTGTTCATCTGCCACCCGGTAAAACGATAATAAACTCCGAGCCTTTTCCGGGCTGGCTTTCAACCGTTAGCGTTCCGTTGTGGCCTTTGGCGATGATGTCGTAGCTCAGTGAAAGGCCCAAACCGGTGCCTTCGCCGGTGGGTTTTGTCGTGAAAAAAGGCTGGAACAGTTTTTCTTTTACGGCATCGGTCATTCCCAGACCGTTGTCGATCACCCGGATTTCGACCTGACGACCAGTGGTTTTTGTCTGGACCTTGACCTCCGGTCGAAACGACTCCGATGCGGTTTTCTGTTTGGCCTGAACGGCGTAAAAGGCGTTGTTGAACAGGTTGAGCAAAACGCGTCCGATTTCCTGCGGCACCATTTCCACCAAACCGACTTGGGGATCCAGGTCCGTTACTAACGGGCAATTGAAGGAAGTGTCTTTCGCCCGCAAACCGTGGTAAGCCAGCCGCAGGTATTCGTCGCAGAGGGCATTGAGATTCGTGGCCTGCCGATCGCCCGAACTGCTGCGGGAATGCGCGAGCATATTTTTGACAATCTGGCTGGCCCGGCCACCGTGCAGGGCAATTTTCTGGAGATTCTGCTTTAAATCCCCCAGCAGTTCCTTTTCCAGTTCGACGTCGCGATCCGGTTTTTGCTGTTCATCTTCGAGTTCGGTTACCAGTTCGGTGCTAACCTCCGAGAAGTTGTTGACAAAGTTCAAGGGGTTCTGAATCTCGTGCGCAATTCCGGCGGTCAGTTCGCCCAGCGACGCCAGTTTTTCTTTGTGAATGAGTTGATTTTGAGTTGCTTTCAACTCTTCGAGCGAAGTTTTCAACTGGGCCGTTCGCTCTTCCACCTGTTGTTCCAGCCGTTCGTTCTGGCTGGCGATGATGCGATTTCGCTCGATTTCGCGCTCTTTTTCGAGTTGTTCCTTTTCGATGGCCTGTTGCGCCACCCGTTTGCGGGCCAGGTTGTAGCGGTTGAGCAGGGCACCGGAGAAGAAAATGATGAGCCAGGCGAAACACGCGCTTTCGATATATCCAAAATTGTACCACTGCCATTGGGGAGTAGTAATCTTAAAGAAGAGCCCCAGCAGGTGAGTTGATAGCGTGTAAAGCCAGAACAGAAATAAGGGCGTCGTGGCAATCAGCGCATAACGGGCGTCGAGCGAGCCACGCCGGAGCATTTTCAGCATACCAATTGCCAGTAAAACATAGACGACCCGGATCAGGATTTCGATTGTAACGAGCACATCCGACGGCGGCAGTGACGGGAATCGGTACATGATGAATTGGACTCCGTTGGCCAACGCGGTGAGAATGAGAAAGAACGTGATGGCCTTGTTTAAGCGGGGCAGAGTCGAAGCGAGCGGGATGAATTTCCGAATCGACTGAATGAAAAAGAAGTAGAAAATAATGAAGAAAAAGATGCTGATCGACTTAAATAAGTAGGGATACTCCGGAAAGAGCGCCAATTGCAGGTTGAACCCGTTGCGTTCGAAAATGAAAAAAAACAGGCAAATCGCGAAATAGAGATAGACCCGATCTTTGATGGCGAAAAAAATGTAAAGGTTATAACTGACCGCCAGAAGAAGAATGCCGATCATGATTCCTTCAAAGAAATACTGTTCCCATTCGCGGTCGACCCGGAAAGATTTGTAAACGGAGTGAATGCGGTTTTCTTCGGTCTGGAGCTGGGGCGAAAGATAAGTGAGCGGTGAACGCCAGAACGGATTTTCGGAACGCTGATAGAATGTAATCTCCTGGCCGGGAGACAGTTGGAAGAAAAACCGGAACCGTTCGACATCCGAATTATGGACCGGAAGCTGGCTTTGCGGAATGAGTTCGCCGGTTCGCTGGTATTGCCAGCGGCCGCCGGGCATTGATGCGTACAGATCAAAATAGCTACTATTGAAGTCACACAGATGCAACTTCAGATCATGGTCGAGTGCATTTTTGATCCGCATGCGAAGCCAGCAAACGTGGGATTTCCGGTTGGGGTTGTAGTACGAATCAAAATGAAAAGCCGTACTGCGCTGTACTTCCTCGAACGTCAAAGTGCCAGCGCGATCTTCCAGAACCTGAAAGTGGGTTGTGTCAAGTCTGAAAAAACCGGAATCCGTCTTGATCTCAAAAACCGGTGGCCAGGCTTGCTGGGCAAAACCGCTGAATGTCAGGGAAATGAATAATGAACAATGAATAACGAATAATGAATAACGAACCGGCCACGTCAGGTATCCATTCCGGGCCGCTGGGCGATTCATTGTTAATTGTTCATTATTCATTGTTCATTAAGCCTTGGTGTCCCGCAGCAGTTTGTTCGCGTAAATAAACTCGTTGAGTTCCGGCACATTCGAGCTGGTAATGGTCGAACTGCTGCCTTCCCACAATTTTTTGCCCTGATAGAGAAACATGATTTTTTCGCCGATTTCCATCATCGAGTTCATGTCGTGGGTGATAACAACGGTCGTGATCTGAAATTCGTCGGTAATTTCCCGAATCAACTCGTCGATTTTGATGGACGTCAGCGGGTCAAGGCCGGAGTTGGGTTCGTCGCAAAACAGGTACTTGGGGTTCATCACGATGGCCCGGGCAATGCCGACGCGCTTTTTCATCCCGCCACTGATTTCCGAGGGCATGCGGTCCGCAGCGGCTTCGAGCCCCACCCGTTGCAGACAGAACCGGGCCCGGTCGATTTTCTCGGCAGATCCCATGTCGGTCAGCATGTCGAGCGGAAAACCAACATTTTCCAGAACGGTTTTGGAATCGAACAACGCCCCGCCCTGAAACAAAACGCCCATTTCGCGCCGGATCGCCTTCTGCGTATCTTCGTCACCGATCAGAAAATCGCGGCCGTTGTAGAGCACCTGACCTTCTTCGGGTTTGACGAGGCCGATCATGCACTTCAGCAACACACTTTTGCCGGTTCCGCTGCCACCGATGATCAAACTCGTGTCGCCGGGCATGAACTTTCCTGAAACGCCCGCCAGAATCGTTCGGTCCCCGAAAGTTTTCTGTATGTTTTTAATCTCGATCATGAGTGAGATTGAGTCAGTTGTTTCGCGGAGTTGAGCGGAGTAAAAGCGGAGTTTAGCAGAGAAAAAATAGAAAGAATACTCCGCTTAACTCTTTTTACTCCGCTCAACTCCGCGAAATAATCTCTTTTACAACAATAACTGCGCTAATAGAAAGTCGGCGGCCAGGACGGCGATGCAACTGTTGGTCACGGCGGCCGTTGATGCCTGCCCCACTTCCAGGGCGCCCCCCGATGTATAATAGCCTTTAAACGACGAAATGGTTGAAATCAGAAACGCAAACACCACCGATTTAATCAAGGCAAACGTGATGCTGAACGGTTTGAAGTCGGAGCGCAAACCGCTCACGTAATCTTCAGGCGTGATGATGTCGGCGGCTGTTCCGGCGATGTAGCCACCGTAAATGGACAGAAAGCCCGCCAGAATCACCAGCATCGGAAACATGATCATCGAAGCCAGCACTTTGGGCAGCACCAGATACGAACTGGAATTGATTCCCATAACTTCCAGTGCATCAATCTGTTCAGTAATTCGCATGGTTCCTAAACCGCCCGCGATGTTGGAGCCGACTTTCCCCGATAGCACCACGCAGGTAATGGTGGGGGCCAGTTCGAGAATGGTGCTGTCGCGGACAATCACCGCAATGATGGAGAGCGGCACCAGCGGGCTGACCAGGTTATACGCCGTCTGCACGCAGGTTACCGCCCCGATGAAGGTCGAAACGATGGAGACGATGAAGACGGAATTGATGCCGATTTGTACACACTCTTCCAGAACCAGCCGGGTATACACCCCCAATTTTTCGCGATTCCGGAATAGCGAACCTAAGAAGATAAAATAACGTCCAAGATGATGCATGAGCACAAATAACAACAAAACTACCGTAAAGATAGAACGGTTTTGTGCGTATCTTGCCAAAAAACCTGAAAGAGTCGATAGTCATTAATGAACAATCGTGCGTATTCTACACGATGGGCAGGGGCTAATGACGATGAATTGATTCTATGAATCCATTATTGGTAGTCACTGGCGGCACAAAAGGCATCGGTCGGGCCGTGGTTGAACGTTTTGCGGAAGGCGGTTTTGATGTAGTCGTATGTGCCCGCAACGAAAACGATTTAAGGCAGTTAAAGCACGAAATTGAGGAATCGGTCGCGGAGGTTCTGGAAGGGTTTGACGATGCGGTGATCCCAACCATTTTTCCGTTTGCGGCCGACCTTGCGCAACGCACCGACGTTAATCTCCTGATCGATTTTATCCGCTCGCTGGCGCGCCCGGTCAGCGCCTTGGTCAACAATGTGGGCATTTTTCTGCCGGGGCAAATCCATAACGAACCGGAAGGAACGTTCGAGTTGACGATGAATCTGAACGTGGCCAGTATTTATTACCTGACCCGCGGGCTGATTGGCAATATGATGAAGCAGCGGCACGGCCACATTTTCATGATGGGATCAACGGCCAGCGTAACGGCTTATCCGAACGGCGGTTCGTACTGCATTTCCAAGTTTGCGCTGCTGGGTATGGCCAAAGAATTGCGGGAAGAAATGAAACCGTACGGCGTTAAGGTGACGACCCTGCTGCCCGGGGCCACGTATACGGACAGCTGGGCTGCTTCCGGTTTGCCCGAAGCCCGGTTTATGCAGGCCGCCGACGTTGCCGAGGTAATCTGGTCTGCCTATAATTTATCGGCGGGAGCGGTTGTCGAAGAAATTTTGCTCAGACCGCAGTTGGGAGACATTAAATAAAATGAATAATTAACAATGAATAATGAAGTCGTTCTGGCTTGTTCATTGTTAATTATTCATTACTCAATCAAATCTTCCTTTGTATCTTGCGCCCTCATCGACAAAAATGAGATAGAAAAGTACATTTCAAACATAAAACTCCAGTAATGGAATCAGTTCAATATTTGGGTATTGACGTCGGCGGTACGAATGTCAAAATGGGGGTTGTTGACGCACAAAGCGGCAATATTACCAATTTCTACAGCCATGATACGGCCAGCTGGCGCGAATCAGGGCATTTTGTCGAACAATTCGCCGACGCCATCGCGCTCCAACTGTATGAACACAAGGAGATTAAGAAAGTAGGGATCGGGCTTCCCGGAATGATTAACCGGGAGAGAACCGTCCCGCTCGAGATTACGGCCATCCCCGAATTAAACGGGGTTCCGATGGTTGAAACCCTCAATAAACGGTTTCCTGACGTACAGTTTTTTCTGGAAAACGACGCCAATGCCGCAGCACTCGGCGAATTTTATTTTGCCGACGATACGATCGACGAAAATTATATCTTTATCACCCTCGGAACGGGCGTCGGTGGGGCGGCTATCATCAATAAAAAAGTGTTCCTCGGGGGCGATGGTAACGCCATGGAACCCGGGCATTTGCCGTCGCGTAACAACCGTGTGCTCGAACGCAACATCGGTAAAAAAGAGTTGCTGGATTTAGCCAATGACATGCGTCAGGAGTTTGAAGGAGCAACCCAACTGGCGAATGACGGAAGCATTTCGACCACCAGTCTGGTAGCCGCAGCCGCGGTTGGCGACGAACTGGCGCTGAAAATCTGGTCGGAAGTGGGCGAAATGCTCGGCGACGGTCTGGTGGCGCTCATCCGGGTGCTGGACATCAAGCAAATCCTGATTGGGGGCGGCCTGTCGGCTTCGTACGATTACATTCTGCCCGCTGTTCAGAAACAACTCGACTTCTGGCTGACGCCTTATTACCAGAACGGCCTGTCGCTCAAACGTGCCACGCTGGGCAATGACGCGGGCCTGTTAGGCGCGGCCTCGCTGTGTTTTGAGTAAATGGTTTTGATTGCTGAATGGTTAAAAATGGTTGGATGGTTATTAATCCAGGAGCCGTTTTTAACCATTCAATCATGTTTAGCCATCCAACCATTTAACCCATCCAGCCATTTTACACAATATTCACTTCCGGATTCAGCCGGATGCCGAACTTGTCTTCAACGGATTGCTGCACTTTGCTGGCCAAACTAAGGATTTCGGAACCCGTAGCGCCACCGTGGTTAACCAGCACGAGCGCCTGTTTGGAATGAACGCCCGCGTTACCGACATGCTTGCCCTTCCAGCCGCATTGCTCGATGAGCCAGCCCGCCGGAACTTTCATCGTCAGGTCGCCGGTCGGAAAACCGGGCATGGCTGGATACTCGGTTTTCAAGGTTTCAAACTGATCTTTTGAGATCTCCGGGTTTTTGAAGAAACTGCCCGCGTTACCAATCTCGGCCGGATTGGGCAGTTTGCTCCTCCGGATGCGGATAACGGCATCGCTAATTGCCTTGATACTCAGCTTGTCTTCCGAAATGCCCATCGTCGCCAGCGTTTCGCGGATGGCGCCGTAGTCGATGTGAAAAACCGGTTGTTTATTCAGGCGAAACGTCACGTTGCTGATGATGTATTGCCCTTTGGCTTCGTGCTTGAAAACGCTTTCGCGGTAGCCAAACCGGCATTCGGCGTGGTTAAAAATCCGGGTTTCGCCCGTTCGGATGTCAACCGCTTCCAGGTGATCGAAAACCTGCTCGATTTCCACGCCGTATGCGCCAATGTTCTGCATCGGTGCCGCACCCGTCGTGCCCGGAATCAGCGATAGATTTTCAATCCCGGCATAGCCATTCTGAACGCAGAACAGCACCAACTGGTGCCAGTTGACGCCCGCACCGGCTTTTACAAAAACATGCGATGCATCTTCCCGAAGCACCTCGATTCCCTGAATCGACATTTTAATGACCAGACCCTCAAAATCACGCGTGAACAACAGGTTGCTTCCTCCGCCCAAAATCAGCTTGGGAACTGCCAGAAATTCAGTTAATTGGAAAAGTGTTTGTAATTGCGCGTCGGTGTCGATTTCAACCCAATAGCGGGCTTTCGCGTCGAAGCCAAACGTGTTATAGGATTTCAGCGATACGTGGCTCTGAATATCTAGCATGGGTTGGCGTAATAATGCTACCTCAAAGTAAGTAAAAAGAAGGGAAAACGTTGGTATATCGATAGGATTGCTCAACAAGCTAGCGGGCAGATTGTTGTATAACCAGATTGTTGCTAAATTTGCAGGCAAGGAATGGAAGCACACATCAATAGAATTCGGCTGGATAACGCGCTTATCCTGGTAGTTTTGGTCGGGCTATCGGGCTGGTTCAGTTCGTGTGCGTCGTCGAAAAATACCGGTTCCCGTTCGTCTTCATCGGCGGACTACAATACGTACAATTACGACCTGTCGGCCACCCGACCGACTTTCAGCCCGTCGGCACCCGTAACGACCAAACCGCCCGCAACGGCACCACCAACGCGCCCGGCTCCGGAAAACCGTCGCCCGATGCCGATGGCCGAACCGCTGCACATCAATAAAAAACTTGACGCTATTCTGGATACCATTTCCGTCAAAAACCGCTCGATTCGGTACGCTCAGGGCTACCGTATTCAGGTTTACGTTGGCGAAGAACGCGGGGAAATGGATCGGGTCAAGCGGTTTACCTACCAGAATTTTCCGGAATTGAATCCCTATACAACCTTTCGCCAGCCAACGTATCGGTTAAAAGTGGGGGATTTTATGCGTAGGCTCGATGCGGAGCGGTATCTGGCGCAACTGCGTCAGCAGTTTTCATCGGCAACCCTGCTGCCCGACCGGATCGAAATCCGGCGGAGTCTGTCGGTTAAATAGTAAAATCGAGGTATCATTTATTCGTTGCAATTGCAAATAATTATGAAAAAAGCACTTATTACCGGAGTAACCGGCCAGGACGGCGCCTATTTGGCCGAACTACTTTTATCGAAAGGCTACGAAGTCCACGGGATCAAACGCCGGAGTTCGCTGTTCAATACCCAACGAATTGATAATTTATACGAAGATCCGCACGAAAAAAACGTTCGTTTTAAACTCCATTACGGCGACTTATCCGATTCGACCAACATCATCCGGATTATCCAGGAAGTACAGCCCGACGAAATTTACAACCTCGGGGCTATGTCACACGTGCGGGTGAGTTTTGAGGAACCCGAATACACCGCGCATGTCGACGGGATTGGTACGTTGCGGATTCTGGAGGCCGTCCGTTTGCTCGGATTGACTAAAAAAACCCGGATCTACCAGGCTTCAACTTCTGAATTATACGGCGGTGTGCAGGGCCACGCGCAGTCGGAAACCACGCCGTTCTATCCCCGCTCGCCGTATGCCGTGGCTAAATTGTACGGTTACTGGATTACGGTCAACTACCGGGAAGCGTACGACATGTATGCCTGCAACGGGATTCTGTTTAACCACGAATCACCCCTGCGCGGGGAAACGTTTGTAACCCGCAAAATTACGCGTGCCGTGGCCCGAATTGCGCTCGGGTTGCAGGACAAAGTGTTCATGGGAAATCTGGATGCCCAGCGCGACTGGGGCCACGCAAAGGATTACGTGGAAGCGATGTGGTTAATGCTGCAGCAGGACACGCCGGAAGACTTCGTGATTGCCACCGGCAAAACCACCCACATCCGTGATTTTATCCGGATGGCATTTGCCGAAGTCGGCGTGGAACTGGAATTCAAAGGTGAGGGGGTCAATGAAACCGGTGTGGTCGCCAAATCGACTCATCCGGACTATCAACTCGCCGTGGGCAGCGAGGTGGTTTGCATCGATGAGCGGTATTTCCGGCCGACGGAAGTAGATCTGCTGCTCGGTGATCCGACCAAAGCCATGACCAAACTGGGCTGGAAACCCAAATACGACCTGGCAGCCCTGGTGAAAGAAATGGTAGCTGCAGACATCGAACTGTTCCAGCGCGATCAATTGCTGGAAAAAAGCGGCCACCGCGTGATGAATTATTTCGAGTAAACTTTATCCCTAAATCCCCTGAAGGGGACTTGGACAAGGTTATACCGGATTCAAAAAGTCCCCTTCAGGGGATTTAGGGGTAAAACAAAAACCGCCCGTTCTGTTGGAACGGGCGGTTTTTTTATTGAACAACAACACACTTTTCGTTAAACCGGTACGGCGTAGTAATACATCCGTGAGCTGTTCGGATACATCCCGATCAGCATCAGGCCTTCGCCTTCTTTGGTGGTAGTCAGTGCGGTTTGCAGGTCTTTCACCGAGCGAACCAGCTTGCCGTTGGCTTTCACAATGATGAAGCCTTCTTCGATATCGGTTTCGGACATTTTACCTTCGCGGATTTTTTTCACCCGAACACCGCCATCAACGCCCAGCCGTTTGGCATCCGTTGCGGTCAGTTCTTCGAAATCAGCACCCAGCGAACCCAGGCTGGAGGCAGAATTCGAGGCAGAAATGTTGTCGCTTTTCTTGATGATATCACGGCCGCCGTTGCGGTTGCGCAGTTCGACGCGGAAATCACGCATATCACCATTGCGGTTCACCGTCAGGGCAATGACGTCACCCGGACGACGGCGACCGATGATTTCGCGCATCTGAGCGTCCGAATCCACATCCTGTCCTTCCATTTTCACGATCACGTCACCTTTCTTCAAACCGGCCGTTGCGGAGGCACCACCCGCCACAACTTCGTTGATGTAGATACCACGGCCAATTTTAGAACCCAGTTCCTGCGCTTTCAGGCTGTTCAGCTCAACCGGGATAATGCCCAGGTAACCGCGTTGTACGTTACCGTATTTTACTAAATCAGCCGATACTTTTTTCACCAGTGAAACCGGTACGGCAAAACCATACCCACTGTAGTAACCCGTTGCGGAAGCGATGGCGGAGTTGATACCGACCAGTTCACCACGCAGGTTCACCAGTGCCCCACCGGAGTTACCGGGGTTGATGGCGGCATCCGTTTGGATGAAGGCTTCAACCGGCGCTTCGGGTTTGGCTTCGTTCTGATTGATGTTCTGATCCAGAATACCGATCCGGCGACCTTTGGCACTCACGATACCGGCCGTAACGGTCGATTCCAGATCCAGCGGATAACCTACTGCCAGAACCCATTCGCCGAGTTTCAGCGCGTCGGAATCACCAAGGGTGATCGACGGCAGGTTTTTGGCGTTTACCTGAATAACCGCCAGGTCGGTCAGGGGGTCGGTACCGATTACTTTCGCTTTAAAGCTCCGCTTGTCGGTCAGAATAACTTCCACTTCGTCGGCACCCTGCACCACGTGGTTGTTGGTGACAATGTAGCCGTCCTGGCTAATGATCACCCCTGAACCGGATGCCTGACCGCGTTGACGTTGCGGAGCGCTGTTACCACCCCGGCCAAATTCGTCACCGAAAAAGTCGCGGAAAATATCCGGGATCTGTTGCTGGCGGACAGTGCGGGTAATGGTGGTTTTGATATGAACGACCGCCGGAGTGGTGGCTTCGGCAGCATACGTAAAGTCGCCCGGAGCGCTCTGGGGTCCGGTCAGGGCTGCCAACCGACCCGTGGGAGCGGGCGTTGGCGCCGATTCGTTGAATATGACATCCTGCTTATTCAGTCCTAAGAAATTATAAGCGGCCAGGGTGGCAAAGCTTGATAGCAGAGCGATAATCGCTAAAGTTTTCCAGTTGCTTTTCATGACTTGATTCTAAAATGGGTCGTTTACTGTACTATTGTTGGTACCAGTTCCCCACGATAACGAAATCTACTTTCCCAAAAATTCGCTTTTCTCACGCAATTAACAAATTTTAACAGGCGAATGTTAGTGGACTCGATAACACGATCCGGCTAAAGATAACCGCTGGAAAAAGCGGTTTTTAGCTACCCGGTTTTAGATCTGAAATCAGGGATATGCCGACAAATGGACAACATCCGTACCAGCCCTACTGTTTACACAAATTTATGTCATTATGGCGGGAATGTTTAGCCCTTTTAGAACAAAATATAGTCAGATTGTCACCTGGCTTTCAAAAAAGCCGGATGATGCAGGTCAGACTGACAACATTAAAACGAGGATACGGACCGTTATTCCGTGCGCAACGATTTGACCGGATCCAGCAGGGCGGCTTTGATCGCCTGATAACTGACCGTCAGCAGTGTGATCACCAATGCACTCAAACCGGCCACCGCAAACACCCACCACGCCATGTCGGTGCGGTACTGGTACTTTTCGAGCCAGTTAGTCAGAAGATAATACGCGATGGGGGAGGCAATGCCGAACGAAATGGCCACCAGAACGACGAAATTCTGGGACAGCAGACTCCACAGATTGAAAACCGACGCGCCCAATACCTTGCGCACCCCGATCTCTTTAATGCGCTGGCCAGCCACGAACGACGCCAGGCCGAAAAGCCCCAGGCAGCTAATCAGAATAGCTAAACCGGCAAAAATGCCCGCCAGTTTGCCCACCCGTTCTTCGGCCGCAAACTTGGCGGCATATTCCTGATCGACAAACTTGTACTCGAACGGAACGCCGGTGTTGTATTTTTTGAAAACCTGCTCAATGTTACTCACTGCCTGACTCGCGCTCATCGCCGGGTTTATTTTCAAGGTAACTAAACCGCTTTGCTCGGTGGATAAGTGAAAAATTGACGGTTGAATGGGCGCGTAAGGCGACCGGACAACCATGTCTTTAATGACGCCGATGATTTTATACGGGCGGCCGTCCCAGCGGATAATTTCGCCGACGGGATTCTTGAAGCCGATGTATTTAGCGGCAGTCTGGTTAATGATAAAGGCCGAAGAATCGGTGGAAAACGCGGGCGAAAAATCCCGACCCGCGACGAACTGCCAGCCGATGGTTTTGCCGTAGTCGTGCGATACTTCCACATTCGGAAAATCGACCGAGAGATTCGGATCTTTGCCTTTCCATTCAAAACCGCCGTTGGTTGACCAGACGTCGGTGGTTGGGCTACCCGACCGGGCCATTTCGGTCACGGTTCCGGACTTTTTCAGTTCGTCCCGAACCACATCGAACTGTTTATGAAAACCGGATGAAAGCATTTCGACCGTCACCAGGCCGTCGCGGGTATAGCCGATGGGGCGGTTTTTGGCAAACTGAATCTGGCGAAAAACGATGATGGTGCCAATGATCAACGTAATGGAAACCGTAAACTGGAGCACCACCAGCACCTGACGGGGAATCGTCGCGAAACGCCCGACCCGAAAGGTTCCTTTCAGAACTTTTACCGGCTGGAACGACGACAGGTAAAGCGCCGGATAACTGCCCGCAATCAGGCCTGTAAACACACTGAATCCCAGCCCCAGAAGCCAGAAAGCCGGCTGATTCCACGGAACGGAGATCTGCTTGGCCGCGACCTCGTTGAAGAGCGGCAGAACGAGCTGGACCAGCGCCAGCGACAGCAGAAAACCGAAAGCAACAACCAGCAGCGATTCACTGAAAAACTGACCGATCAATTGTGTGCGCACCGAGCCAACGGCTTTGCGGATGCCCACTTCTTTAGCCCGTTTTTCGGAACGGGCCGTCGAAAGATTCATGAAATTGATGCAGGCCAGCAAAAGGACAAAACCGCCGATCAGGCCAAAAAGCCAGACAAATTCAATGCGTCCGCCGGTGCGAATCCCGTTCTTAAAATCCGAATACAAATGCCACTGACTCATCGGATTCAGAAAAACCGCCGGTTTATACCGCTGCTCTTCTTCACGGATGTTGTCGACTTTGATGTTTTTGATTCTGGCCGATACTTTGTCAATATCCACATGGTCAGCCAGTTGTACGAAAGCCTGAAAACAGTTGCAACGCCACGGGTTGTCCGTTTTCGTTATCCAGGGCTCTTTGATGAGATGCAGCGCCCAGGGAGCCACAAACGTCATTTCGTTGAAACTCGAATTCGCGGGCAGGTCTTCGTAGACGCCTGTCACTTTGACCGACTCATTGTTATCGAGTTTCATGACCTGACCCAGCGGGTCTGCTTCGCCAAAAAACGATTTGGCAACCGATTCCGAGAGTAAAATGGACGCCGGATCGTTCAGGCCCGCGCGGGTTCCCCGGAGCATTTTCAGCGTCAGCATGTCGGGTGCCTGCGGTTCGATGAACAGCCCGGTTTTCGAGAAGGTTTTCTCCCCAACGGTCAAAATATGACGGCTCATCCAGGATGCCATCATGACGTATTTAAAGTCACTGCCGTAGCTTTTTTTTAGTTCGTCACCAATCGGAGACGGCACCGAAACCTGGGTGCCAATGTCGCCGTTGTAGGTTTGATGCTGCATGACCTGCGCAATGCGGTCGTAGTTCTGGTGGTATTTGTCGTACGACAGCTCATCATAAATCCACAAACCGATGAGCATGGCAACCACCATTCCCGTTGCCAGACCCGCGATGTTGATGAACGAATAGACCTTGTTTTTGGCCAGATTCCGAAGGGCGATTTTAAGATAATTGCGTAGCATGTCCGTAGTTGCAGGAGTAGGGTATCGACTCGGTTTTCGTTTAATCGCAAAGGGCTTCATCAAACTGAAGATGTCCCGGACGTAGCGCCAGCGGGCTTTTCGCAGACCGATCAGCGGAATGCGCTGGTAAAACAGTTCGTCCAGATCGCCTTCCAGCTCTTCCACCAGTTCCGGGGCGCAGAAACCGTGCAACAGGCGTTTGGCCCAGCGGGGCGGTTGCTGTCGGTCGGTTTTAGCCAGGCGGTTTTGATCGTCGGTCCCGTTCATTATCAGGTAGCAGGGTATTAGTCCTGTAAATGTATAACAAATGCCTTGCCAACTTGGAAAAACCGCCTTGAAGCGCGATCTGTACGCGTTTACCGACTGATCCTGTCCAGAAACGGACAGCCGATGTACACAAATGGACAGCCTGAAAAGAGGAGGAAATAAAGGAAAGTAAAACCGGTGGTTAGTTGGAAACCGGTTTCATCTGCAATTGCTCACAGGCTTTTTCGGCGGCCGATTGTTCGGCTTTTTTCTTGCTGTAGCCGCTGCCCTGCGCAAACGGTTCGTCGTTGACCGTCACCTGCGAAATGAATTCGCGGAAGTGGTTGTTTCCGCGTTCCGAAATAATAATAAACTCGACTTTTTTGCCTTCGCGCTGCGCCCATTCGATCAGGCGGCTTTTGTAGTTGGCGTTGTTGCTGATCAGCGCTTCGAGGTCGTAATGCCCGAGCAATTCTTTCAGGATAAACCGGCGGGTAAACCGGAAGCCTTTATCCAGGTAAATAGCTCCAACCAACGCTTCGAGGGCGTCGCCGTACATCGACGTGCGGGAAGGCACGATGCCCCGGTTGCGGCTGCCGTCGTATTCGATCAGGTTTTCCAGACCGATTTTGCGCGCAATGCCGTTCAGGGTTTCGCGATTGACGATCCGGGAGCGGATTTCGGTCAGGA
Organism: Larkinella terrae; assembly: GCF_009668025.1. Lineage (GTDB taxonomy): Bacteria > Bacteroidota > Bacteroidia > Cytophagales > Spirosomataceae > Larkinella > Larkinella terrae. Next base: position 665,916 of record NZ_WJXZ01000002.1, read on the forward strand.
AGCCTTCGTCTTTGTACGGGAATTTTTTGAAGAGAAACTCGGCAATCACCATGCCCAAAACCGCATCACCCAGGTATTCCAGCCGTTCATTGGATTCTTTAAAACCCTTGATGGCTGTTTCTTTCGAAGCCGACGTATGCCGGAACGCAAGCTGGTACAAACCAACGTTATTTGGCGCTTCGCCAATGATGTGTTCGACGGAGCGCTTAAATTTTTTGCGTTCGCTGTTTCCAAACCGGAAAAAACTGCGAATAGGCTCGAAAAAGGTGTCGGTTAAAGCGGCTTGCACGCGGCTGTTTCAGGACTCAAGTTTGCGAAATATAACAGAAAAATTGTGACCGCCAAAACCGAATGTATTGCTCAGGGCAACATTGATGGTGCGTTTCTGAGCTTCGTTAAACGTAAAATTCAGTTCCGGGTTAAATTGTTCGTCGTCGGTAAAGTGATTGATGGTGGGTGGAACAATACCGTACTTCATCGCCATCAGGCAGGCAATTGCTTCGATGGCTCCGGCAGCACCCAGCAGGTGACCCGTCATGGACTTGGTCGAACTGATGTTCACCTTGTACGCATGGTCGCCGAAAACCTTCTCAATCGCAACTGCTTCACTAACGTCGCCGAGAGGGGTGGAGGTTCCATGCACATTGATGTAATCGATGGCTTCCGGCCCGATCTGGGCATCGTCGAGCGCATCTTTCATGACATTGATGGCACCCAGGCCTTCCGGGTGGGGCGCCGTAATGTGGTAAGCGTCGGACGACATGCCGCCCCCGATCAGTTCGGCGTAAATTTTGGCACCCCGCGCTTTGGCGTGTTCGTATTCCTCCAGAATAAGAGCCCCGGCACCTTCGCCCAACACAAAACCGTCGCGGTCTTTGTCGAACGGCCGCGAAGCGGTTTCCGGGGAGTCGTTCCGCTCCGAAAGCGCGCGCAGCGCATTGAAACCGCCCACACCGGCTTCGGTTACGGCCGCTTCGGAACCGCCGGAAATGGCGATGTTCAAACGGCCCAGCCGAATAAAGTTGAAGGCATCGATCATGGCGTTGGTGGCCGAAGCGCAGGCCGAAACCGTCACGTAATTGACACCGTGAAAACCGTAGCGAATCGAGAGCATGCCCGATGCACTGTCGGCAATCATTTTCGGAATGAAGAACGGATTATAACGGGGAGAACCATCGCCGGTTGCGTAATTTTTGACTTCGTCTTCAAAGGTTTTCAGACCTCCGATTCCGGAACCCCAGATGACACCGGCTTTATTTAAATCGAGCTGCGTAAGGTCGAGCCCGGCATCCTTGACGGCTTCGTCGGCTACAATGAGCGCATACTGCGCGAAAGGATCCATCTTACGAGCGTCCTGCCGAGGAATAAACTGGTTGATATCCAGATTTTTAACTTCGCAGGCGAATTTTGTCCGAAATTTTTCGGCATTAAATTTAGTAATCGGACCGGCGCCACTTACACCGGCAGATAAGCCGCTCCAGAACTCTTGTACTGTGTTACCAATCGGCGTAAGAGCGCCCAGGCCGGTGATTACTACTCGTTTAAAAGGCATAGAATGAACTACAAATGAAAAGCTTATTTCACATTCTCTTCCAGATACGTGATGGCTTGCCCAACCGTACCGATGTTTTCCGCCTGATCGTCCGGAATAGAGATGTTAAACTCTTTTTCAAATTCCATAATCAGTTCAACTGTGTCGAGCGAATCAGCGCCCAGATCGTTGGTGAAGCTGGCTTCCGGCGTTACCTCCGATTCCTCAACACCCAGTTTTTCAACAATGATTGCTTTTACTTTGTCTGCAATTTCTGACATTTCGGTATGCGTTTGGGGTTCTAAAAACTGTGCAAAGAAAGAGATTAAAAACAGTATTGTCAAATAATTTTTTCTACCGAAAATCGTTTAAAAGGGCTTGGTTTTTTTTGTAAAAAGACAGATTAACAGCCTATTACAAAATAAAATTGTATTTGACAACCGAACCATATTATCCGTAATTGTTCACACAAAAACCGGCCGAATCAGGGTTATTCCATTTCTTCGGAGATAATATCAGGATGTCTGACCGACAATAAACGGTTTAATTTTATTGTCGCCAACCCGGGCGGTGAAATAAACCTGCTGAAAACCGCAAAAGTTATTTTGGAGCCCCATTCGGTAGATTCGGGTCCTTCAAGATAGGTCAATTGTGTAGCTTTGTACGAAAATTTTAAAACGGCTGTGAATATTCCCAAATTGAAACATAGCGGTTCCGGTAACTTCTTTCTGATTGCCGGGCCATGTGCCATTGAAAACCGCCCAATGGCGCTGGATATTGCCGCAAAACTGGTCGATATCACGAATCGGCTGGAAATTCCGTTCCTGTTTAAAGGTTCGTATCGCAAGGCAAACCGCACCAAACTGAACTCGTTTACCGGTATTGGTGACGTTGCTGCGCTGGAAATTCTGAAGGAAGTGGGCGAGACGTTCGACGTTCCGACGGTTACCGATTTCCACGAATCGCACGAAGCCGCAATGGCGGCCCACTACGTAGACGTATTACAAATACCGGCTTTTCTGTGCCGCCAGACCGATATGCTCACTGCGGCTGCCGAAACCGGTAAGGTTGTCAATATCAAAAAAGGACAATTTATGTCGGGCGATTCGATGGCATTTGCGGTCGAAAAAGTGAAATCCGTTAACCCCGATGCAGCGGTTTTTCTGACCGACCGGGGCAATTCGTTCGGCTATGGCGACCTGATTGTCGATTACCGCAATCTGCCGGTGATGCAGGCCCATGGCGTTCCGGTCGTGATGGACTGCACGCACTCGCTGCAACAGCCCAACCAGTCGTCGGGTGTGACGGGCGGCAAACCGGCGCTGATTGCTACGATTGCCAAAGCCGCCATTGCGGTGGGCGCCGACGGCTTGTTCATCGAAACGCACCCCAATCCGTCGGAAGCGAAATCGGATGGCGCTAATATGTTGCCGTTGAATCAGTTGGAAGAATTGCTGGCGAAACTGGTGCGGATCCGGAAAGCAATATCCTGACGACAATCAGTAGAAACAGTCGCCCGGACGCTCTACCACCAAACTATATCTCATAGCCATGCAAACCCGGTACACAACCAACCCCACCGATTTTAAAAACTACGACACCGACCGCATCCGTCGGGATTTTCTCATCGAAAATCTGTTTCAGCCCGATGCATTTGAGTTCGTTTATTCCCATTACGACCGGATGATTGTGGGCGGAATCATGCCCGTTGGCCGTCCGCAAACCTTGCCTACTTACGACGAGCTGAAAGCCGATTTCTTTCTGGAACGGCGCGAGCTGGGAATTATCAACGTCGCCGGTGACGGTACGGTAACCGTTGATGGCCAGGAATTTAAGCTGGCGAAAAAAGATTGCTTATACGTTGGACTGGGTAGTCGGAATGTGGTTTTTACCAGCGATCAGGCCGACCAGCCTGCCAAATTTGCCTTGATTTCAACGCCCGCACACCGCGCCTGTCCGACCGCCAGATTAACCTCTGCCGAAGCCTCGCCGGTTGATCTGGGGGCGCAGGAAACCGCTAACCAGCGAACGATTTATAAGTACATTCATGCCGACGGTCTGCAAAGCAGCCAGCTGGTCATGGGCTTGACGACACTGAAGCCTGGAAGCATCTGGAATACCATGCCGCCCCACGTGCACGACCGCCGGATGGAAGCCTACATTTATTTCGATATTCCTGAGAATCAGCGGGTCTTTCACCTGATGGGTCATCCGCAGGAGACTCGTCACCTGGTGGTTGCCAGCGATCAGGCGATTCTGTCGCCACCCTGGTCGATTCATTCGGGTGCCGGAACCACCAATTACTCGTTTATCTGGGCCATGGCGGGGGAAAATTACACCTTTACCGATATGGATTTTGTCCAATTGACCGCCATTCGGTGAAAGGGTTCGCTGAGGCAGCTGCGTGTTTTAGTTAGAATAGAAGAGTGATAGAGATTTAATTTGTATTTAATAATAAAGTTGATTGAACGGGAAAGCCTGATTATCAGCTAGTAGAGTGTTGTTCACTTAACATATTCGTCGGGTCCGCATGGTGCTGTTATAAAAATGTTACCAGATACAGTTACCTTTGATGGTTACCTTTGCATGTTATTTCGTCACCTGAAACTATGTCCATCGTAAACAAAGCCAGGCAGGCCTATCACAAATTGTTTCCTGCCCCTGTCCTAAAAGATTTTCCAAAAGAGAATTTGCCCTGGATTGACCAGAAAAATCCGGACATTGAAGGATTTGTGAAGCAATTCCCGAAAGCCCTTCAATTACCTTATGATCTGACCGAAAAACTCCATTTTTGGAAGGAAAACGGGTATGTCATTCTGGAGCAGGTTATTTCGGATGATCTGATCGATGCCTACCTTGCCGATGTGCAGGAGCTGATTGAAAAGCACAAAGAATACGACATTACGATTCGGATCGACCGGCCCGAGTATGTCAAGCATCCGGTGATGAAAGTTCGGGATGTGCCGCGCGAAATCATTGAAGGACAGTATATTAAAGTAATGGACTTCCACAATGCATCGGTCGCTGGCAAGAAACTAATGCTGCACAAGGCCATCGTGTCTTTTCTGGAGGCCATCTTTAATGAGAAAGTCGTGGCCATGCAAAGCCTGACTTTCCTGTATGGTTCGCAGCAGGAAACACACCAGGATTTTCCCTATGTTGTTCCGCAGGTTCCCAGCCACCTGGCGGCAGCCTGGATTGCCCTGGAAGATGTGAAACCCGGATCGGGCGAACTGCATTATTACGTCGGTTCCCACAAAATCCAGAAGTTTAACTGGGGGAATGGTATTTTTTTCAATGCAGAATCGACCAAAAATCCGACGGATTTCGGTAAATACCTGAGTGCGGAATGCGAACGTCTGGGTCTGGAGAAAAAGACGCTTTTAATAAAGAAAGGAGATGTGCTGATCTGGCATGCGGCTCTGGCCCACGGTGGTGAACCGATTCTGGATGATAATCTGACCCGTAAATCCTACGTCTGCCACTATTCGTCGGCGCTGGGTTATTTCCGTCATCGTCACGATCTCGTTAACGAACCCATCCGGATCAACATGAACGGTGCCGATGTGTTTGCTGACCCCAAATTGACCTCTTACGAAGATTCGTTTAAACGCGGGGTGAACATTAATTAACCGTTCACGCAGCCGGTTTTATAAAAAAATGCCCGCCAATCCGGCGGGCATTTTTCAAATCTACCAATCTCTATTATAACTTCATGAAGTTCGTTAGTTAGCGCTCTTGATCGAGCTGGCACCGGACGTATTGGAGCGAATGGACGCCGAACCCCGGTAAGTCAGGCTGCTGGCTCCGCTGGCTTCGGCATCGAGCCGGTCGGTGACGTTCATGCGGGCGCTGCTGGCTCCTGATAAGTCTACGGTGGCATTCGCTACTTTCAAATCATAGGCTTTCAGCGTCGTTGCCCCCGAAACTTCCCCTTCCAGCCGCTTGGCCTGGCCGGTCAGTGTCACGTTCGATGCGCCGGAAAGATCGACCATCACCCGTTCGGCGTCGACTTCAATGGTCGAAGTCGATGCGCCGGAAATATCGACGCCGAGTTCCTTGAGGTTCCGGAAACCGGTTACATCGGAACGGGAAGCACCCGAAAAAGAAACACTTTTCAGATCCGGCATGGTTACGTTGACCGTCACTCGTTGCCGGTTACGGTTCCAGCCATTTTTATCTTTATACCGAATCTGTAATTTATTGCTGATCACTTTGGCTTCCAGATCGTCCAGGTCGGAACTACGCCCCGAAGCGGTCACTTTATAACCACTTCCGCGCGAAACGTGAATGGTGAAGGCGCTGCCCAGATCGAGCCGGTTGAAGTCGCTGACGTTGAAAGTACGGGTTTCGTCCTGCACACTCAGGTTACTCATAATTTCCATCAACTGGCTTCCCGAAGGACTGATGGCGGCAACTGATAAAACCGCCACGGATAGCACAAATGGCGTCAATAAGGTGAGGGCAAATGGCCTTTTCATATGCAGATGTTTTGAAGGATTTGCGGTAAAGATGCAACGAATCTCCAAAACGTTGCACCCTCACCGCGTACCCACGGAGTTTAGTCCGTGATTTTATTCAATCAGGTTAGTGGTAAGGATCTTACGGACTAAAGCGGCCGCGGCCGTCCGACCGAAGGTGCTTACTCCTGATTCCGGGGGCCGTTGACGCTGCTGGCTCCGCTGGTTCTGGAGTTCAGATCGGTTACCGTTCCAAACTCGGCATTGCTGGCTCCCGAGGCATTCACATCGGCACGTCCTACGTTCATCGACGTCGCATCGAGTTTGCAGGCTCCCGATAACTGCGCATCCAGGCTGTTGGTACGTCCCCGCAGGGTGGCTTTCGACGCACCCGTCAGGTCCAGATCAAGTTTGTTGGTTTTTACGTCCAGCAATGCTTTGCAGGCGCCGGTCAGGTCCACATCCAGGTTATCGATGTTGTCGAAACCGCTCACGATCGACTGGGTTGCGCCTGAGAAATGGATCGAATTTACGTTCGGCATCGAAACGGTGATGCCGATGCGCTTGCGGTTTTTCCACTTGAAGATTCCTTTGTCGCGGAAATCGACGTGCAGTTCGCCGTTTTCCACCCGAACGCGGAGGTCGTCGATGTCTTCTTCGCGGCCATCGGCCACTACCCGGAACGCTGAATCCTGTTTGATTCGCACGGCAAAGGCACCACCCATGTCAATCTTCGAGAAGTTGGCGGCTTCAAACTGGCGGGTATATTCGCCTTTGTGGTTGAAATCATCACCCAGTTCATTGCGGAGAACTTCGTCGATGGCGTCGTTGGTATCAAAATCCCGTTCGTAATGGTCTTCGTTCAGTTGGCGCGGGCGGTTGAGGGACACCAGACCGTCGGCTTTCGTGAATTTCCAGATGCTGGATTTCATGCGGTCAATTTCCTCATTCCCGAATTCGTTGCGGATGTGCCGGGCAAAAGCTTCGGTCATGCGGAACGGGCGTTCGTAGGGAATATAAACCGTGAGGTCGATGTCCTGATCCCGGAACCGGGCGCCCGACTTGATCTCGTAACTATCATCAAACCGCACCAGCGAGTCTTTCACGGCCCAGTTATAAATCACCGTCTTCGCATTCCGCTGGGCTTCCTGACGGGTTGGACCCTGCGCTTCGTATCGTTTTAGCAATTTCCAGGAAGCTCCATCAATGCCTTCCAGTTCGATCGACGTATGAAAATCACCGTCATGGTTGTCGATATCGTTGATATCGAGCGTCGGAATGGCGGCCGGAAGCTGGATAACTTCGGTTTCTTCGACCACGCCGGTCCGGCTGAACTCACTAACTATCTGCGGAATCGTGGCGGCCAGACCAACCAGACCCAAAAACCAGATGCACAACAGCGTCAGTGAAATGCCCGTAGTAACCAGCGCCCGCTGTGTGATGATCATAATTCCCAGAATGGCCAGACCCAGACCCGGCAGAAAAACCGCTACGAAGGCCGACAAAATCATCGGGGGAGAGATTTCACGCTGAAGCATGTACGGAATGTCACTGCCTCCGAAGTGGATGCCCCGCAACCCGAAAACCGTACCCAATACGCCCAGGGCGCCCATCATGATTGCAAAACCGACCACGACCAGAAACACCCCGGCCAACACCCGTACGATCGATACCGTACCCCGCGCCATCGGACCTAATATACTGGCCAGACCGTTGAAAATACTGGCAATGATGCGAAACGGGAACAGTAAAACTTTGGCTACGGTGCTTTCTTCGGCGGTTTCGTTGATATCAAGGCTGCGCTTGATATTGCTCTCGATGTTCGAGAGCGTAATGGGCTCCCCCTGCATTTCCATCTTTTCGGTTAAGGTATTGGCCGTAGGAGAGATGATCCAGAGAACGAGGTAAGCCAGAAAACCGGTACCAAATAGAAAAATGGTCAGCACAAACAACAGGCGAACCACGCCGGAATCGGTGCCAAAGTAAGCGGCAATACCCGAAGCAACCCCGCCCAGCACTTTGTCGTCCGGATTTCGGTAAAATTTCTTGACACTTTTGTCATCTTCGAGGGTGGTCGAACCCGGAAACGCAATCCACATGGCGATGTACAGGACCACGGTAAAACCGGAAAGGCCGCCAAAAAACTCACCGCCACCACCCATGATGCCGCTGAACGGCGGCAGCGCCAGAATGAGCGTTACGAAAACCAGCCGCACCCAAACCGGGTCGATGTTGAAATAATTGGCAATCCCGGCCGCTACTCCACCGGCGATTTTCCGGCGTAAGTCGCGGTACAGTTTGCGGGGGGCCGTATGGGCGGGGCGCGGAGGCACCGGACCGGTTCCGGCCGAACCACCGGTTTTCTGCTCCCGGCTTTCGCTGGCGGGGCGGGCGGATTCAAACGCCGATTGCGAACGACCGGCGGCTGAAGAACTGGCTCCGATGCTGTCTTCCTCCTCGATCGCTTCAAAATCGGCGACGGTGCCCATCGACTGGATCAATTCGTTGACATCCTCCAGCGTCACCACCTGACGCGGACTGGCCTGTTTTTCGGCGGCTTTGAGCTTGTTGATCAGTTTTTCGGCAATCCGGTTTTCGATGTCGGTGATGATTTCCTGGCTGTCTTCGTAGGTCGAAAAGTAGTGTTGAATCGACGTGAGATAACCCTTTAATTTATCGTAGCCATCCTCCTCGATGTGGAAGATCACTCCGCTTATATTTATACTGATGGTCTTTTTCATGGCAAAAACGCGTGTGAAAGAGTCGTGATGTGTTTAGGTCAGTTTTCCGGAGAAGGTGCGTCGGGATCGTTGTCGACGGCCGGAACCGCTGATTCCACCGTGGTCAATCCGTTGATGGCGGCCTTGTGTTTATCGGTTTTACTGACAATCGAGTTCACCGAATCGGATAGTTCCTGCCACGTTTCGTTCATTCCTTTCAGAGACGCCTGGCCGGTTTCGGTCAGCAGGTAGTACTTACGCGGTGGTCCGGAGGTTGATTCAACCCATTTATAATCGAGCAACCCGGCATTCTTGAGCCGGGTGAGCAGGGGGTAGAGCGTGCCTTCCACGACCATGATGCGGGCAGATGTCAGTTCCTCCAGCATGTCGGAAGCATAAACTTCGCCCCGCGAGATGATGTGCAGAATGCAGAATTCCAGAATCCCCTTCCGCATTTGCACTTGTGCATTTTCAATATTCATATCATTGCATGACGTTTAACTAGTTGACGGTGGTGGGAGCTGATCGGGGTGTTCATTAGGTCCATGTTGTTGTTCATCAGGTGTTGTTTACTTTTTAAAAGTGGTCCAATCAGCTCCTGACCTTTCCAGTTTTGATAGTTCAAAGGTACAAAAAGGTACTATGCAATGCAAGGTACTTTAGAAAATTGTATGAGCCGAAATGATAAGCGGAAGAAATACCCAGATGAATGGCGGATTTGGAGGAAGTTCAGATTAATTTGTAAGTTTATCGAGCCGTACCTTTTTTCATCCCGCCATGCGAACCGTAACGCTGCCTTTTTTGCTCTGTCTGTGTACGCTAAAATTGATTGCACGATCAACTGAAAAAGGAAATGAGTGGATCAATTTTTCCCAGACCTATTACCGAATCCCGCTGACGGAGGCCGGTGTTTATCGGCTGACGACGAGCGATTTACAGAAAGCTGGTATCTCAACGGCGTCCATCAACCCGACTTCGTTACAGTTATTCCGTCGGGGCGTCGAGCAAGCCATTTACGTTGCCGGTGAATCAGACAAGAAACTGGATTCCGGCGATTACCTCGAATTCATCGGTGAGCGAAACGACGGGCAGCAGGATTCGCTGCTGTACCGCCCGATGAGTGCCCAGCCGCATCCGTATTACAGCATGTATTCCGACACAGCGGCTTATTTTCTGACCTGGCGGCTGGACGGAAAACCGGGCAAGCGGATGGCAGTTTTGACCGAAACCGATCCGAACGGGCAGGAACCGGAACCGTACCATCTGGCCGAACAGCTCACGGTTCTGACCCATGAAATCTCCACCAATCAGTCGACGAACGCGCCAGCACCTTTTCCCAGCGCGTATGAACTGTTTTTTGAACAGGGTGAAGGCTATACCGGCCCGCTGCTGAAGAAAGACAGCACCGTCAGTCAGACTTTTTTACTCGACGGCTGGGTGCGAACGGCATTGCAAAAAATCGAAATGGAAGTGTTGCTGAACGGGCGGGATAATACGTCGCATTTGTTGGATGTGTTTGCGGGAAAAACCGCTCCGGCGCAATCGCCAGCGGCAACGACCCGGTTTGAGTGGTTTGATATTTCCAAAGTAGCTTTCGACATTTCCCCGACGGACATTTCGGCGTCCAATGAGCTGGTTCTTTCAACGCGCTCGCGCGGCCCGTTTGAAACCGACCGGTATTCTGTCAGCTACTATCGGCTCCGGTATCCGCAATCGTTCAGTCTGGCCAATCTTTCCCGGCGGACGTTCAACCTGCTGCCTAATCCGAAGGGAAAATCCTACATCGAATTCACCGAAGCGCCCGCTGATCCGCTGATCTACGACCTGACCGATCCGGTTCAGCCGCGCCGGTTGGCAACAACGCGCGATGGTTCTGTTCTGAAACTGCTGGTTCCGGAAACCGCCGTTTCGCGTCGGCTGCTGGTGAGCGCCGTCACCCTGACGCCGACCCGGTTGGAGCGTACGGTTTTCCGGAAGATCGATCCAGCGAAACATAATTACCTGATCTTGAGCCACGAAGCTTTGATGAAACCGGTGGGCAACGTGCCCGATCCCGTCAGGGAGTATGCGGGCTACCGGGCGTCGCCAGCGGGCGGGAGCCACGATACGCTGGTCGTTACGATGAAGCAGTTGATCAATCAGTTCAGTTACGGCGAACGGACTCCGCTGGCCATCCGGCGGTTTGCGGATTACATGCTGACGGGAAAAACCGCATCCCGCGATACCACGAAATACATGCTGCTGATCGGGCGCGCCAACGCCTATTACCCGAATCGGACCAGTCCCGATCAATATTACCGGGATCTGGTTTTAACGATTGGGAACGTGCCCGCTTCTGACCTGCTGCTGACCGAAGGACTGGCGGGTTACCCCGAAAATGTACCGGCCATTCCGACCGGGCGAATCAACACGCTCAGCCCGCAGGAGATTCTGGTCTACCTCGCAAAAGTGAAGGAATTTGAACGCGTTCCGGTGAATGAACCCTGGCGGAAGGAGATTCTGCACCTGAGCGGAGGACGTTCGGCCTATGAACTGTCGACCTTCCGCCGGATTCTGGATCAGGCCAGTGAAACCGCCCGGCAGCAGTACGTTGGCGCGAATGTTATTCTTCGATCAAAACAAACCGACGAGCCCGTGGAGCGCGTCGACGTCAGTAATATCGTCAATTCCGGAGTTTCCATGATGACGTTTTTCGGGCATTCGTCGCCCATTGTAACCGATCTGGATTTTGGGTATGCGTCGAAACCAGCCTACGGTTTTCGCAACAAGGGGCGTTATCCGCTGCTGTTTTTCAACGGCTGCGGAGTCGGAAATATCTTTTTTGGAGCCACTAATAACCTCTCCACCGATTGGTTGCTGGCGCCCGACAAGGGAGCGATTGCGATTCTGGCCCACAGCGGCTCGGGTTTTTCCGGTCCGCTCGAAACCTACACCCGGCAGTTCTACCAAACGTTATTCGCCGATAGCGCCTTTCTGAATCAACCCATTGGCCTGGTTCAGCAGGAAACCACCCGGCAGGTGCTGGCGGCTTACAACGGCGCGTACGACATCTCGAATGCCCACCAGATGGTGTTGCAGGGCGACCCGGTTTTGCGGCTGTTCCCGGTTCAAAAACCGGATTTTAGCCTCAATTCGTCCGGGGTTTTTCAGCGAAGTTCGCAAAAAGATTCGGTGCGGCTTGGCGTTGTGGTGACCAATGCCGGGCGTTTCGATGCCGGGCAGCGGGTGGGGCTGGCCATCCGGCAGCGACTGGACGACGGAACGATGCGTTCTTATGGCACGAAAATGCACGCGGCCATTGCCTACCGGGATACCCTTTATTACGCCTTCAAACCCGAGTCGCTTTCCAGCGCCGGCCCGGCCAAAACGCCGAACCGGTTTGAGATTGCGGTTGATCCGGATCTGCAAATCGATGAGTCTGACGAAACCAATAACGTGTTGGTTTTTGACCTGAAAACCGGTATGGACGGGTATACGGTCGTGTTGCCGGATTCCGGCCAGCGGTTTCCCCTGGACCGGTTGAATCCGCAGCTGGACGTGACATTTGATGGTATTTTGCTGCAGAATGGCGCGCTGGTTTCGGCGAATCCGTTGATTCGGCTGGTCTTGCAGGACGAAGATCCGTATCGAATTCGGCAGGATACCGTCGGAATTGATGTCTTTCTGAAAAAACCGTGTGCCACCTGCGATCTCGAACGCGTTACGCTGAACAGCCCGGACGTCAGCTGGAAACCGGCCCAATCAGACAACCGGTTTGTGCTGGATTATCAGCCGAAAAATCTGGCCGACGGCAACTATGTTTTGCAGGTTTACGCGGCCGATGTCAGCGGAAACCGGGCCGGGCCGAAGCCCTACGAAATTCAGTTTCGGGTGAAAACCGACGACAGTTTGTCAGTCGTGCAGGCCACGCCCAATCCGGTTTTGACCCACACCCGGTTTCGCTTTACGGTTTCCGGCCAGGAACCGCCGGGCGACGGTCAGATTCTGATTCGGAACCTGAATGGTCAGCTCGTTCGGACAATCCGGCAGTCCGTGCGCGTTGGCGAAAATTTCTTTCTGTGGGATGGCACCGATCAGGGTGGGGTGCAACTGCCCAACGGCCTGTATCTGTTTCAGTTAACGTTGGAAGATGGCCGCCGGAAAACCGGAAAAGTTGTTCTGCATCGCTGATCAATCCCAGCATTCCATCAGCAGCAAATCCCCCGTTCGGTACTGAATCCGGACAAAACCGTCTTCGGCGGCTTCGTTGCTGTTGCCGGTCCGGTAGCCCAGCGTCAGGGCCTCATCATTTAAATTGTACTTCAGGCCTTCGGTAACAATGCCGTCGACCGTGCCGACCGGGATGAGGGAAATCGGCGTCCCTTTGGCGTACCATTTTTCGAATGCCCCAACCAGGGGCGTAATTTTCGAATGATCATCGACCATGACAATCTTGATGCGGTTTTTATGCCGGACCATATTGGTCATGTTGGAAATCGAGTGGTCGGCGCGTCGCCCGGTGGCCCACACGATGTTGACGGCCGGAAAACCGCGTTCGATCAAAAAAGCGATGCCTTTGTCCAGATCGGTATTGGCCTGGTCGGGCGTGTGAATGATTTCAATCGGGTATTGCCGCTGACGAATCAATTCAAAATCAGGCTGATAGTCGAAGTCTCCCAGCAAAACATCCACTTTTATTTCCAGATCCAGCACGCGCCAGATTGCTTTGTCCAGCACCACCACGAACGGATTCCATTCGAGCAATTGCCCCAGCAGATCCGGGTCGCAGCTTTCGCCGTTGGCAATCAACAAAGCCGGTTCCTGTTTGTCGCGAACGATGTGGTGGGAAGACATAAGGGAGGTATGAATTATGGGTTATGAATGATGGACGCTGAATTAGGAGGGGTGTTTTCCGGTTTGTAAATGTTGGCGGATCACGGCCCTATCGTCGGGGGTGTTGGCATTGATTAATTCCCGGACGTTGTCAATTTCTACCAACTCAATGTCGTTCGTCATCAGGATGGTTCGGGGAAATGGTGCTCCGGCTTCGATCGCCCGTAAAATCGCCGGGTAGGCCGCCGGTTCCCAGATGCAAATAGAGGGGTCGGGAAACCGGTGGTCGCTGTCCCAGAAAACCGTTGCCATTTTATCCGGGTTGCGGTTTTCGACCAGCTTCCGGATCGATTGTTCGGATAACAGCGGCAAATCACAGACCACCGCCAGCCAGGCATGATGAGCGGATTGCTGCTGGAACGCAGTTAAAATACCGACCAATGGACCGGCCACCGACGCCTGATCTTCAATCAACTTAAACCGGCCAACGGCCCATTGGTTTGCCTGCTCCGCGTTGACCGACACAAAAACGTCGTCGCAATAGGGACTCAGTAAATCGTGCAGGTATTCAAACTGCGGTTTTCCGTGGTAGTCGATGGTACTTTTGTCCACACCCATGCGCGTGCTGCGGCCACCGGCCAGCACCAGACCCAGCAGGGCAGGAGTCGGCTCAGGCGGTTTTGTGGAAGTCATGCTTGCCACCGGTTTTGTCTAACAACCGGGTTTCTTTGATCACAATATCGTGCGAAAACGCCTTGCACATGTCGTAAACCGTCAGAGCGGCCACCGACGCGCCCACCAGCGCTTCCATTTCCACCCCGGTTTTGGCTTCAAGGGCAGTGGTGCATTCGATTATGACTTCGTTGCCTTCGGCCACAATCGTGAACTTGCAGCTATCCAGCCCGAGCGGATGGCAGAGCGGAATCAGGTCGGAGGTGCGTTTGGCGGCCATTGTTCCGGCAATGATTGCGGTTTGAAAAACCGGGCCTTTTTTCGTCTGAATCTCCTGACCCTGCAAATGCTGCATAATATCGTCGTTCAGGACCACAACGCTCCGGGCGCGGGCCACCCGGCGGGTAATGGCTTTGTCGCCGACATCCACCATCGACGGATTGCCTTTTGAATCTAAGTGGGAAAACATATAAAGATTCTAAATGATGAATGATGAACGATGGATGATGAATTGAGCGCATCCGCATAATTCATCATCCATCGTTCATTATTTAGGGTTAACTCTCAACTCATAACTCCTGAGGGCCTGGTAGACGCGGTGGACGGGGAGGCCCATGACGGTGTAGAACGAACCTTCGATGCGCTGGATGCCGATCATGCCGATGGGTTCCTGCACGCCGTAGGCACCGGCTTTGTCGAACGGGCGGTATTTTTCCACGTACGACCGGATTTCGTAGTCATCAAGCGGATTGAAAATCACCGTCGCAACGTCGGTAAACGAAACGGTTTCCTCGGCTGATAGCAGGCAAACGCCGGTCATGACCTGGTGCGCGCGGCCCGAAAGCCGCCGGAGCATGGCCACGGCTTCGTCGGCGTCGGACGGTTTATTCAGAATATCGGTATCCACCACCACAATCGTATCGGCGCACAAAACCAGCTGGTCGCCCAGATCGGCACGAAATTGGTCGACTTTCTGACGGGCCAGAAACGACGGAACGTCGGCAACGGGCATATCCGCCGGGAAGTCTTCATCGGTTGGTCGAACGTCGACGCGGAACGTGCAGCCCATTTCCCGCATGAGTTGTTGTCGGCGGGGTGAATTGGAAGCCAGCACCAGGGGGCGGGTCAATTGCATGGATTTTTGAAATATTATTTGTATACTTTAAACGCTTAACTGGAAAGAAGCATCTTTTTACCGCAAACATAACAACTAAACCGTCTTGAAAACAGACTTTCAGATCCGAACCGCTACGCCGGAGGATGCCGTTGCGCTGACTGAACTGTCGATCCGCACGATGCGGGAAGCTTTCGGGCCGCCACACAATCCGGCGGAACTGGTGGAAGCGTATATTGAAGAGACCTTTTCGGTGGAGAAAATCCGGCGGGAGTTGCTGGACTCCAAAGCGACTTTTTTATTGACTATCGGCCCGGACCAGGAGGTGGTCGGCTACGCAAAAATGCGCCGAAACCGCCCTCCCCGGCAGCTCAGTGGTCAACATGCCATCGAAATTCAGCGTTTATATGTATCGGATCGGCAAATCGGGAAAGGATTGGGGCGAAATTTGATGGAAAGTTGTCTGAATCTGGCCCGGCATGAAGGGTACCAAACCGTCTGGCTGGGTGTGTGGGAACGAAACAAACGGGCGATTGCCTTTTACGAAAAAACCGGTTTTCAGCGGTGTGGCTGGCATTATTTCCAGTTTGGCGACGAACGGCAGCGGGATTATTGGATGAAAAAAGAAGTTTAGTCGCGTGAAACAATTGCTACGTCGTCAGATCCATTTCGGTAACACGCCATTCGCTCGAATGAGCTGGCTGGCCGGATTGTGGCTTCTGCTGACGGTTTCGGTTGCGGTTGCGCAGAAAATTAAAATCCCCGTTCCCGACACCCGCAGCGATACGCTCACCCTGACGGATTCGATTTCAAAAGGCATTCGCGACCAGAAACAGATCGAGCGGGACAGTCTGTTTTACGTCAAGCTGAAAAACCGGATGTTTAAACACCGCGTGACGCGGGAACTCCACAAGCTGCTGTTTCACGATAATTACAACAGCCGGATCAAAACCGGTGATGTCAACGAAATTGAAGTCAATCCGTTCGTGCAGTACCAGGGCCGCGTGATCAATAAAATCTACGTTCGGCGGCTGGGTGTTTTTGGCCCCAGCGTTTACGATACGCTGCGCCGGCCGCGAAGCTGGCTGGAAAGAACCGCTAACCAGCTTCATGCAGACACGCGGGAGGGCGTCATCCGGCGGTCGTTTCTGCTGTTCGAGGAGGGTGATCGTGTCAGTCCGGACACGCTGCGCGACAACGAACGGCTGCTGCGGAGCTCCAATGTGTTTCACGATGCCCGGATCATTGTTGTGCCTCACGGCGGGAGCCGCGGTTTTGTCGATGTGTACGTCATTACGCAGGACGTCTGGTCGCTGGTGCCATCGGGGAGTGTGGGCGCTTTAAACCGGTTTGACCTGCGGCTCGATCAGCGAAACTTTCGCGGCCTTGCGCACACCTTTAGCAATCAGATCGCCTACAACGGCACGGACCCTTTTCAGAAACTCGAATACCGGGGGCGGTATATCGTTCCTTACATTGGCAAAACCTTTTTTACGGGGCAGGCCGATCTGATTGAGACCCGGGATCTGAAGCAATATTCCCTCCGGTTTTACCGCCCGTTTCTGACCCCGGATACCAAATGGGCCGGGTCGGCCGAACTGAGCTACAACCGGTTTCCCCGCTACGTGGTTTTTTCGGAAGATACCGCGCGACTTACCCGCCTGGGCTATTATTACAACGACATCTGGGCCGGTTATGCGTTCAAACCATTCTTCAGTTTTCTGGGCGAAGGCGACGACCGGACGCGGCTGGTCATCGCGGCCCGGTTTACGCGGCTGGCCTTTACCTCCCGCCCGGAGGTGCGGGCCGATACCAATCAGTTGTTTCAGAATACCAATGCCACCCTGTTCAGCATCGGTTTGTCGCGTCGCCGTTACGTGCGTGACGTCCTGATTTACGGTTTTGGGCGGACGGAAGACGTTCCGTACGGGAGCCTGGCGTCGATTGTGGCGGGGTATGACAACGCCGAGCTTGGGCAGCGTAAGTATCTGGGATTCAAGTATTCGAAAGCCCACTATCTGGAATCGTTCGGCTATTTGTATGGCGCATTGAGCATCGGTAGTTACCTGCGCAGCAAAACCCAGGTGGAGCAGGGAGTGCTTACCCTGGAGTCGAGTTATTTTACGCCCCTTCGAACAACGAACTGGGGCAACTGGCGGCATTTCATCAACTTCCGTTATACAATGGGCGCCGAACGGTTTAACAATGAGTACATTACGCTCAGTGGCCGCGACCGGCTTGGAATTAACAATGACAATTTGCGCGGAACCCGGTTGTTACTCACCAATATTGAAAACCTGCTTTTTTCGCGTTTGAACATTGTCGGTTTTCGGGTAGCCATCGTCACGTTCGCCAACCTCGGTCTGGTGAGTTACCAAACCCGAAAACTGTTTCAGGGGCCTCTGTATCAGGGGTATGGCGTGGCTTTCCGGCTGCGGAACGAAAACCTGACGTTTAACAGTTTTCAGATACGAATCGCCTGGTATCCGAATATTCCAGGGAATGCCGCTCCCTTCCGGCCCGCCTTTGAAGGCGTCCCTACGGCCCGTTTTCGCGACTTTGACACCTCGGCCCCGGAAATTATTCCATACCGCTGAAACTTTTTTTGGTTATAGTGTTGTTACATTAAATGTATAGACATTATATTTGTAACGTTAAATGGAAATGGGAATTAGAGGTTAAATAGTTATTTTGCAACTGAACCGACAAAGCCGTTCCCTTTTAGCCCTAATGACAATGCCAATCGAAAATGACATAAAACAAACCACCTCGTTCAGGTCGCCCTATCATCGGATGACGGTAAACCTGATGTATACCAACGGCTGGGTATGCGACGAGCAGATGTATCTATTGAAGCCGTATGGGTTAACCATTCAGCAATACAATGTGCTGCGTATTTTGCGCGGGCAGTACCCCAATCCGGTTAAAGTAGCGGACATTACCGAGCGGATGCTGGATAAAATGTCGAATGCATCGCGTTTGGTCGATAAATTGCTGGCTAAAGAATTAGCCCAGCGTACCGAATGCCCGAATGATCGCCGGGCCGTCGATGTGGTGATTACGGAAAAAGGACTGGAGCTGCTGAAAATCATGGATCAGCATCAGAATCAGTGGGAAACGCGGTTTCATAACCTGACCGAAGCCGAAGCCGACGAACTGAACCGCCTGCTGGACAAACTCCGCGGATCGACCGAATAGAATTACCAGTTTTTTAAGTTTATAAGTTAATCAATTTACAACCAACCAACTTCCCTCAAGTTAATCTCATGTACAAGCAAATTTTAGTAGGATTCGTGGCCGCAACCGTGGCACTGAGTAATCCCGTAGCAGCAAACGGAACGTCTGATCGTGGTACTGACAAAAATGCCAAAAAGAACGTCGCCAAAACGACGACCTACAACATCGACGTCGACAAAAGTGTATTGACCTGGAATGGTAAAAAAGTAACCGGCGAACACACCGGCCCGGTAAAAGCCGAAAAAGGGTATTTGACCCTGAGTGGCAACCAGTTGAAAGGCGGTGTCGTATCGATCGACCTGCGGACTATCACCAGCACCGACCTCAAAGACAACAAGGAATACCACGACAAGCTGATCAATCACCTGAAATCAGACGATTTCTTCTCGGTTGAAAAACACCCGGTTGCGACCTTTAAAATTACCAAAGTAAAACCGGTGAACGGAAATGTATCGGATGTAACCGGTGACCTGACCATCAAGGGAATTACGAATCCCGTCACTTTCCCGGTAACGGTTGCGGTTTCCGGCAACACGCTGAATGCCACCGGTAAAGCGACCATCAACCGCGCGAAATTCGATATCCGCTACGGTTCGAAATCCTTCTTCGATAACCTCGGCGACAAAGTGATCTACGACGATTTTACCGTTGATCTGAACATTGTTGCCACTGCCGACAACGCTTCATCAGCCGTTAAGACTAAATAAGTTCTTAGTCTGCTTTTGATCAAAACCGCACCTCCGGCAACGGAGGGCGGTTTTAATTTTTTAGGCAAATCGGGGTAGATCGTCCAGAAAATCAACGGTTTGGAGCTGGTAATCGACGCAGCAGCAGAAGTGCGTCAGGCCATTGGTGACCACGATGTAGGGTGCCTGGTGAACGTGGTTGTAGCGCGCAATCTGATCGAACACCTGCTGAGTGACGGTCACCTGGGGAGCTTTGCATTCCACCAGCAAAAACGGTTTCCCCAGCCGGTCGAACACCAGAATGTCCGTGCGTTTCCGGAGCTGATTCAGTTTCAAACCTCCTTCCGACCGGATCAGTGCTTTCGGATAGCCATACTGGTTCAGCAGCAGATGCACGACGTGTTGCCGGACCCATTCTTCCGGGGTGATCAGCACATACTTTTTCCGCAACACATCGAAAATGTAGGGTTTCCCTTCGATCTGCTTCGTATTGTAATCAAAAACCGGTAGGTTTAGCGATTCCATTCTCCAAAAATAAGGAATCTGGCGGATTAACGAACCAATCCGTCCTCCTTCGGTTCATTCATCACGCACTTCATACCATGAAAACGAAAGAAGAAATTGTTCGGAACTGGCTACCGCGCTATACCGGAACACCCATCGAAGTGTTTGGCGAGTATATTCTGCTGACGAATTTTATCAACTACGTCGAGCTGTTTGCCCAAAAATACGGTACGGAAATTTACGGGATGGGCCGGGCCATGCAAACCGCGACGGCCGACAACATCACGATTATCAACTTCGGAATGGGCAGCGCGATGGCGGCCACCGTCATGGATCTGCTGACCGCCGTGAATCCCAAGGCGGTTTTGTTTCTGGGCAAATGCGGAGGGCTGAAAAAGACGCTCGTCGGGGATCTGGTTTTGCCGATTGCGGCCATTCGGGGCGACGGAACGAGCAACGATTACATGCGGCCCGAGATCCCGGCCCTGCCGTCGTTCCGATTACAGCGGGCGGTTTCGTCCATGATCAAAAAACACGAGCTGGATTACTGGACCGGCACGGTTTATACGACCAACCGGCGCATCTGGGAACACGACGAAACCTTCAAGGACTATCTGCGCGAAATCCGGGCGCTGGCCATCGATATGGAAACCGCCACCATTTTTATCGTCGGATTTGCCAACGCCATTCCGCACGGCGCGTTGTTGCTGGTGTCTGACAATCCGATGGTTCCGGAAGGTGTCAAAACGGAAGAAAGCGACAAACGCGTCACCGGCACTTTCGTCGAAAAACACCTCCAGATCGGCATCGACTCCCTCCGCGAACTCGCCACCTCCGGCGAATCCGTTAAACACTTACGGTTTGAATAAAAGAATGAATAATTAACAATGAACAATGAAAACGTGCGTCAGTCTCTTCATTGTTAATTGTTCATTTCATTAATTGTTCATTATTTTATCAATTACAATAATCACTAATCGCCTTATACGCAGGTGTGTAGCCTAGTTCACCGGATTTGCTGAGGTCGAGGCAGCCGCCGTTTTCGTCGCCCAGGCTGTGGCGGATGATGCCGCGCACGTAGTAAACTTCGGAATATTTCGGATTGAGCTGGAGGGCGCTGTTGCAGTCGAGGATGGCGCCTTTCTGATCGCCCTGCTGCGAGCGGATCAGACCCCGGGTGAAATACGCTTCGGAATACGTCGGATTCAATTCAATGGCTTTGTTCAAATCGAGTGTCGCACCTCTGATGTCCGTTATTTTGCTGCGGCTGACGGCCCGGTTAAAGTACGCTTCGGCGCGGTCGGTCGACAGGGCGTCGATGACATTTTTCTGTTGCACCGCATTCCGCAAACCGTCCAGCACCGCCCGGGAAATTTTGCCGGCGTAAACCAGTTTTGTTTCGACCACATTGTCATTGTTGGTTTCAATGGCCGTGTTAAAGTCCTGAATGGCTCCGCGCTGGTCACCTAATTTACCCCGGCTAAAACCCCGTCCGTAAAAAGCGCGGTAATTGGCGGCTTCAATGGCGATGGCGCGGTCGAAGTCACCCATCGACCCTTTGTAGTCTTCCAGCTTGCTTTTGGCAAAGCCCCGGTTGTAGAACGATTCGCCGTCTTCAGGAGCCAGTTCAACGGCTTTGTTCAGATCGTCGATGGCTTTTTGGTACTGACCCAGGTGGATCAGCGAAGCGCCCCGACCCGCATACGCCTGAGCCCGTTTGGGATTCAGCTCAATTACTTTGGAAAAATCGGCCAGACTGCCCGAAAAATCGTCCAGTTTCTGTTTGGTAATGCCCCGGGCGTAGAGCGAAGGGACATTATTCGGATCTAACTCAATGGTTTTGGAAAAATCCTGCAAAGCGCCCCGGTATTGCTCCAGACGGGTCCGGCTAACGCCCCGGTTGTAATACGCCTGCGGATCATCGGGGGCCAGTTCGATGGCCCGGCTAAAATCCATCAAGGCTGCCCTGTGGTCGTCCTGCTTGCTCTTGCTCACGCCACGGCTGAGGTAAGCGAGTGCATCTTTCCCGTTCAGTTCAATGGCGCGGTCGTAGTCCAGAATGGCTCCGCGGTGATCTTTCAAATTGGCTTTGGCGAGGCCCCGGTTGTAATAACTGGGGGCATTTTCGGGGTTGGCGCCGATGGCCATGCTGAATGCCTGCAAAGCGCCCATGTAATCGCCCGATTTACTCTTCGAAATTCCAGCGTCAAAAAAATTGGCCGCGACCTGCTGCGTCTGTGCCTGTGTGAGGGAGATATTCAGTAAAACGCAAAGGAAGAAGAACAGAGGACGGTAAAATTTGAACATAAGTAAAATTACGGTTGAGAGGAAGGTTCAGAGGCCTAAAAATAAGACTTGATTGTCGATGCATCAACATTCAGTTACATTAAATTTTCCCACCTACTTACTCCAAAAGGCAAGACTTACCTTTTCGTTTCCGTAAATTCTGTAATTGAAAAGAACGTAAAGCCTGTGTCGGCCTGCTAATACCGCTTGAGCAGCTCGGGTCTCGTCAGCTTTAAACGACAGAGAATTTGAAAATCATTCTGCCAATATTTCTGCTTATAAAGACAAAATGTCATAAAAACTGAGAAAAAAGAGAATTTTTATGACAAAATGGCGGTAAATTTAAGTTTTTTTCGATTGGTACACAAGTTGAATAAGAGGAGATGTAGTTAAGAAATTAAAAAATAACCAACATAAAAGTCATGAGAACCTTAGTGCATTACAACCAATTTCCTTCTTTCTTTAACAATTTGGTAACCAACGAATTTAGCCGTCATTTCAACACGCCGGGTGGCAAAACCGCTCATACGGTCGTTCCTGCCGTGAATGTGAAAGAAGATGAAACCGCTTATCACATTGAATTAGCCGCTCCCGGTTTGAAGAAAGAAGATTTCGCGATTAACCTGACTAACAATCAGTTGACTATCTCGGCTAAACTGGAACAATCGGAAGAAGACAAAACGGAAAACTATACCCGCAAGGAGTTCAGTTACAGTTCCTTCGAACGGAGTTTCCGGTTACCGAAAAACGTAAACAACGAACAAATCCAGGCCGCTTATACGGATGGTATTTTGAAAATTGATCTGCCGAAAGTTGAAAAACCGGTGATCGAACCCAAACAAATTGCAATCGCGTAAGTTGAGTCGACGCATAGAAAGAAACCCCGATCAAATTGGTCGGGGTTTTTATTTTTAAAGACTATGGATGTTGGCGAAAAACCGCTCCAGTTTTTCGGGATCCAGCTTTCCGTTCGTCCGAACACCGTTGCAGATATCGAGTCCGAACGGTTGCACGGTGTCGATGGCCTGTCGGACATTCTCCGGATTGAGGCCGCCCGCCAGAAAAACCGGCACCCGGCTTTGTTCCACAATCCGGCGACTCAGCGTCCAGTCGTGTCGGCGGCCCGTTCCGCCGAGTTCTTTCACCGCCAGTTTTGGATTCCCCGAATCGAGCAGTAACGCATCCGCTTCTTCGGCCGACGCCAGCGCTTCGTCGATGCTGAGTTCGTCGAGCACGTGGATCACCTGCACCAGTTTGATACCCGGTAAAGCCGCCCGTAAAAGCCGGTAACTTCCTGAAGGTAAGCCGTCAACAAGCTGAATCGTATTGGTGAAAACCCGCCGGTGGTGGTCGATAACCGCTTCGGCACCTGGCTCACTCGTCAGGAGGAAAGTAGCAATGGGGGGCGGTACGGTTTGCGCAATGGTTCGGATCAGCTCATCGCCGATGACACCCGGTCCGCTGGGCATTTTCCCCACCAAACCCACCGCCGACGCACCGGCACCTACCGCCATCCGGGCTTCTTCCACGCTGCTGATGCAGCAGATTTTAACGTGCATGTCGAAGGTAATTTTCGGGTTGAACGATAAAAATTGCAAAATAATGAACAAAGAATTTATAGTTTGCCTTACTAATCAAGAGAGTTCTGGTTCAACAGTTATTTTTGCGGTATGAATACAACGAATGATCCATACGCGGCCCTTCGTTACCCTGAGTTTCGCTTTTTTGCCGCCAATAGTTTCCTGATTACGGCCACGCTTTTGATTCAGGAAGTTATTCTGGGGTATGAATTATACAAAATGACGCACGATCCGCTGGCGCTGGGTCTGGTTGGGCTGGCCGAAGCGCTGCCGTTCATCTCCTTATCGCTTTTTGGTGGTCACGTGGCCGACCGGCGTGAAAAACGGTCAATTCTGCAAATCAGTTTATCGGTCATCATCTTCGGTTCCATCATTCTGTACCTCGTATTTCAGCCGTCGGTGGTGGCGCATCTGTCGAAAACCGCGCAACTGGTTGTGATTTACGGCGTTTTTGTGCTGATCGGAACGGCGAAGGGATTTTATTCGCCCACCAGTTCGTCGCTGAAACCGTTTCTGGTGCCGCGCGAGTTATACGCCAATTCCTCGACCTGGAGCGGTTCGTTCTGGCAGGCTGGTGCCATTGCCGGGCCGGGCATTGCCGGTTTTCTCTACGTCTGGCTGGGCCTGGACAATTCGCTGCTGGTGGTGATCGGACTGTTACTCATCTGTCTGGTATTGCTGTCGTTCATCAAGAAAAAACCGGTTCCGGTTATGGAAGGCCCGCAGGACAGTCTGTGGAACAGTCTGCGCGAAGGCATCCGGTTTGTGTTCAAAACCAAGATCATTCTCTATTCTATTTCGCTGGATTTGTTTTCGGTTTTGTTCGGTGGCGTGGTGGCTATGTTGCCCATCTTTGCTGAAGACATTCTGAAAGTCGGTGCGCAGGGCCTGGGCGTTCTGCGGGCTGCTCCGGCCATTGGTGCCATCGGGACGATGATCCTCCTGACCCGGTTTCCACCCACGCACAACGCCTGGCGCAACATGCTGATTGCGGTATTGGGCTTCGGCATTTTCACGCTGGTTTTCGCTTTCTCGACCAACTTTTTGCTGTCGGTTTTTGCCCTGTTTGTGACGGGTGCGTTCGACAGCGTCAGCGTAGTGATCCGGAACACGGTTTTACAAATTTTTCCGCCCGACCACATGCGGGGGCGGGTGGCGTCGGTCAACGGTATTTTTGTCAGTTCGTCGAACGAAATTGGCGCTTTTGAATCCGGCGTGGCCGCCCGGCTGCTGGGCGTGGTGCCATCGGTGGCGCTGGGCGGAGTTGTTACGCTGATTGTGGTGGCGTATGTGTATTACAATTCCAAGGAATTGTTCGCGGTTCGTTTGAGTTAAAACCTATTGCCTGTCAAACCGGTTAAGCCGTTGGAATAACGGCAGCGGTGTCGTTACTTACTACGTAAAACCGTAAATTCATCTGCTATCGAATCATGCGTCTACTAAACCTGCTTTTAGGCGGCAGTTTGCTGCTGTTCATCACTTTGTCGGCGTTTGAATCGCCCAAAAAAGAAAAGAAATTAGTAAAAGTCTGGGAAACCGATTCCACCTTGCGGACGCCCGAATCCGTGCTGTACGACCCGAAAGGGGATGTTTTATACGTTGCCAATATCTCCGGCAAATCCGATTCGCTGGATGGCGACGGTTTTATTTCGAAAGTATCGCTCGACGGCAAAATTGAAAGCATCAAGTGGACCACCGGCCTGAATGCGCCCAAAGGCATGGGAATCCACAAAAACCGCCTGTATGTAACGGATGTTTACCGGCTGGTAGCTATTAACCTGAGCAATGGGCAGGCCGAGCAAACCTGGGATGCGATTGATAAAAAGGCGTTTTTGAACGACGTAACGATCGACAAAGACGGGACGGTTTATGTGTCGGACAACCGCAACAACAAGATTTACCGCCTGAAAGACAGCAAGTGGGACGTTTGGGTCGATGGCGGGGAAATTAATAATCCGAACGGTTTACTGGCGGTTGGCACGAAAAAACTGATGGTGGGCAGCACCAAAATCGGCGCATTGCAGGCGATGGACGTCGAAACCAAAGCCCTGACGAAACTGGCCGACGGCATGGCCAACACCGACGGTATTGTGGCGGTTAAAAAAGATTTCATCGTCTCCGACTGGAATGGCCGCCTTTTCTACATCACGGCCGATGGCCAGCAGCAGTTGTTACTCGACACCCGGAAAGAAAAAGTAAATGCCGCCGATATCACCTACGTTCCCGGCAAAAAACTACTGGTCGTACCGACGTTTTTAAAGAATAAACTGGTAGCGTATCGGCTTGAATAAGCGATTATAAAAAGGAGGTTCTAATACGAAATAGAATTTTTAAAGTCCCAGCGGGACGTACTATTTGTAGAAAATCGGTGGCTTTTGACCTATCAGCGTGCCGGAAGTACGTTCGGTTACGTACCTCCGGCACGCTGGCAATTTTGGGCAGTTTTTTTGCTACAAAGATTTCATCCCTACGGGATTTTATTGACTGATAATCAGCAGCATAATCTTGCAGTTTACGCTGGTTTAATACAGAATTCCTTCTTCTTCCAATAATTTTTTGACATTCAGAACACAGCCTTCCAGAATTGGAACATCGTTGCTCCAGTCAGTAAAAATCCAGTCCTGATTGGGAACGGCGACAAACACCCGGCGCGGTTTGCTCAATACCCAAAACACTTTTTCAACGCCAAAATCAAATAACCGCTGCGTTTTCTCGGCGATGTATTCCATTTCAGCGCCGGGCCGTTCGCTTACGTCGGCTTTAATGTCCACTTCGATGACGACTTTGGGAGGAGTGTTGAAATATTGGGTCGTTAGTTGAAACGTGCCTTTCTCGTAAATAGCAATGTCGGCTGCCAGATTATCGTTATTTCCAATGTGAAGACCCGCTTCATTAGTGAAAGGAACATATCGTTCTTTATCCCGATTGTTGAGGATAAAACCATAAATGAACGATACCAAAAACGATTGAAGCGAACTACTTCCCATAATAGCATTTCGATCAATTTTACCCGCGAGTACATCGCGGTAGCCCCGATAATAAACCGGTTGACCATTCAGGACTTCGTAAATCAAATACGAAGGCACCTGTGGTGTTTCCGGTTTTGGTTGTACGGTTTCTTCAGTTACTACCATAATCGTTAAGCAGAATTGATAAACAATGTAAGCATTTTTTCAAAGAAATTAATGCGTTGCAGACAAGAGCTGCTTAATGGCAATCTCTACACTCTCCGCACCAAATCCCTGCATATTTAAATCCATATGCTTCACAATCTGATCGTTACCCAGATTCCCGATGCTGCCTTCGTGGGTGTGGTGTAATTCGCGGGAAGCTTGATAGGTTCCGGTTTCCACTTCAGTTTTCACCACCAGATAGGCTTCCCGGAACGGAACGCCCTGCAACACCAGTTCGTTGACGCGCTCGACGCTGAACATCAGGTCGTATTTCGGATCGTCCATCAGGTTGGGCTTCACCTGAATATTTTCCAGCATAAAATCCGTGATTTCCAGGCAGTCCAGGATTTCGTCAAAAGCGGGCATCAGAATTTCCTTCAAAATCTGCATATCGCGGTGGTAGCCCGACGGCAGGTTGCTCATGACCAGCGTCACCTCCATCGGCAGGGCTTTCAGGCGGTTGGTTTTGGCCCGGAGCAGTTCGGCCACATCGGGGTTTTTCTTGTGCGGCATGATGCTCGAACCGGTCGTCAGAGCGTCGGGTAGCGTCAGAAAACCGAAATTCTGGCTATTATACAGGCAGATGTCCATCGCCATCCGCGAGAGTGTGGCGGCCACGGCCGCCAATGCCGTCAGGGCGGTTTGTTCGGTTTTCCCGCGACTCATCTGCGCGTACACTACATTGACATGCATGCCTTCAAAACCCAGCAATTCGGTGGTCAGCGTCCGGTTGAGCGGAAACGATGAGCCATAACCTGCGCCCGAACCGAGCGGATTGCGATTGGCAAACCGGTAGGCAGTCTGGAGCAGCAGCATATCGTCGGCCAGGGCTTCGGCATACGCGCCAAACCACAACCCGAACGACGACGGCATGGCGATTTGCAGGTGCGTATAGCCCGGCAATAAATCGGCTTTGTGCTGTTCCGAACGGGCAATCAGCCGGTCAAAAACCCGCCGAACGGCTTCGGTTACTTTCCAGAGCCGGTCGCGGGTAAACAGTTTCAGATCAACCAGCACCTGATCGTTCCGCGACCGCCCGCTGTGAATTTTCTTGCCAATATCGCCCAGCTTTCGGGTGAGCATCAACTCTACCTGCGAATGAACGTCTTCCACGCCCTCCTCAATCACAAAATCGCCCGCTTCAATTTGCTGATAAATACGTTTTAATTCATCCTTCAACATTCCTAATTCATCATTCGAAATGAGGCCGATGGTTTCGAGCATCGTTGCGTGGGCGAGGTTGCCCAAAACGTCGAAAGGAGCGAGGTATAAATCCATTTCGCGGTCACGCCCAACCGTAAACCGTTCAATTTTAGCGGCCGCCGTGGACTCGGCCGCCGAGGATTCGCTGCCGGTATTTTCTTTTTGCCAGAGTTTCAAGATCAGAAGGAAATAAGTGGAAAGCCGCAAAATTAAGCGGTTTTTAGTAGATTTTTTAAAAACAGGCGCGTTATGGAAGCGGGCTTCACAAAACGCTGCCGACCAGGGCGGTTTTCTTTACCTGCCGGGCGATCCACCAGAACAGGCTGGCCGAAACCAGACAAAGACCCATGACCACTACCCAAAGCATCGGAAAACCGGCCCAGGCCACCACCTGCGAGCCAATGGCCGGGGCCGTAATCTGGGCAACGGCGTAGGCCATTGAATACAAGGCCAAATATTGCCCCCGGTTTTGTGCAGTAGCCCGTTCCACCGTGAACGACTGCATAAAAGGCATCGACAGCATCTCGCCGAAAGTGTTGATAAACACCGAGATAACCGCCAGAAACGGCCAGATTCCGGCATTCAGCAGCAGGTATGACAAGCCAACGAGCAGGGCACCAAAGCCAATAATGGTCCCTTTTTGGCGGGCATATCGTTTTTCGACGGCAAACACCAGCGCCATTTCGGTAAACACAATCATCAGGCCGTTCATGGTCATCAGCAACCCGATTTCGGTTTCTTTCAGGTGCAAAATCTGTTTGAAATACAGCGGAGCCATGCTGAATAATTGCCAGAATCCAATGGCAAACAAAACCGTAGCGCCCACAAAAATCAGGAACAACGAATCCCGGTACGCCGACGAGCTTCCTTCGGTGGGCAGCCCGGTTTCGGGAGTGGCCGCCACGGATCGGTCAGGAACCGGTAAATAGGCCCGCAAAACGCCCGCAGCCAGGATGCAAGTCAGGCCATCGACCCAGAACAAAAGCCGGTAGTCGATGCTCGCCAGGTAGCCGCCCAAACCGCCCCCGAGCGACCAGCCGAGGTTGATCGCCAGTCGATTGAGCGAATAAGCCCGGGTGCGGTTTTCGGGAACGCTGTAATACGCGATGGCCGACGAAACCGCCGGACGAAACGCGTCGCCCAGCAGCGTGTAGACGAACACCACCCCGCACATGGTGTAGAAATGGTGCGCGAACTGTAAGAAAATCAGGAAGAAACCAGAAATCAGCAGGCTAAAAAACTGAACCGGATAGAAACCGAACTGATCGGAAAGACGGCCACCGAGGAACGTACCGAACAGCGCCCCCGCGCCGTAAACTGTCATCACCAGACCGGCTTCCGTGACGCTGTAATGCAGATGCTGCGTCAGGTAGAGCGTCAGATACGGCAACACCATCGTGCCGGAGCGGTTGATGAGCATGACTCCGCCCAGCAACCACACCGGCACGGGTAATCCCCGGTACGCATCCCGATACAAACGTAGACTACGGCCAATCATGACCGCAAAGGTCAAGGGTTGGCGGGGAATAAAAAAGAAGGATTGCGTATCCGGCCGCGATAATTATTTCTTCGCCAGCTCCTGCAGGCGGATGTTGCGCCAGCGCACCTCCATCGGCCGCTGCACTTTGGTGCCGTGTACCTGGAGGGCAATAAAACCGCTCGTGGCCAGCGTGTCGGTGTAGTCGGTGGTCTGGACGCCGTTCAGGAAGATTTTGACTTTTTTACCCAACGCTTCGATCCGGTATTTGTTCCAGTCAAACTTTTTGAAGGCTTTTTGCCCCGTCGGATTGTTTTTCAGATCGACCAGCCAGCCGCGCCGGGCTTCGTCGTATAAACCGCCACTCCAGGCGCGGGCCGCCGGGTCGATCTCGGCCTGATACCCGTGAACGCGGCCGTTTTTGAAATCCGGGCGACTTTCACTCCGGAACTGAATCCCGGAATTCATCCCCGTGTCGACTTTTACTTCCAGTTCCAGAATGAAATCGTCGTAGTTTTTATCGGTACAGAGGAAGGTATTCTGAGATCCGGGTTTTGAAATGCCGACCACTTCGCCGTTCTCGACGCGGTAGTCGTTTTTGACCTGCTCCCCGCGAATCGTCCAGCCGGTGAAGTCTTTCCCGTTGAAGAGCCTGACCCATTTTTCTTTCTGAAAGGAGCAGAAAACGAGCGTAATCGAGAGCGCGACGAGGAGTTTTTTCATGAGTTTTAAAAAGGATTGTTTCTCCGCTAAACTCTGCGAAACAACTTTTTTACTCACTCCGGATTCACAAAAATCTTCGGATCGGAGATTAATGCGCGGTGTTCTTCCAGAAACTGCTTGAAAAGCCTGATCTCTTCGAGCTGTTTTTCAATGGGATGCGTCAGTGAATAGCTCTCGACGTACACCTCCTTAAAATCCGTGATTAAATATTCCATCAACCGGATACCGCGTTTTTTCAGCGCGTGGAGGTATAGGTTCTGGTGGTTAAACGCAAACCGGGGGTGTTGGTACGAAGCGGTGGTTTTGATATCGACGGCTTTGAATTTCCCGATCAGATCGACGTAGCCATAGAACAGCACGTCGTCGATCTCGTATTGGCAGTACACCTGGGTTTCAACGATGGGCCGGGGCAGGTGACGGCGGAATTTTTCGAGAATGTCCGGGCTAAACCGCTCCTCTTCCTCCCCTTTGATAACGGCATCTTCAAACCGCACCCCGCGTTCCTGCGCCACCGTGGCCGGTGCCGGAACCCGGTTGATGGTATCGAGCAATTGTTGCATCGTGAAGTTGCCCCCGGACAAGTAGCGGGAAAAAGTGTTCAGCAGGGTCGGATAAAAGCGGTATTTGATCATGGTAACCAGGGAACACGGTTTGCCACCGGAATTGTTCACGGGCGGCTAATTCTTCACCACCAGCACCACACCCAGAATGATCAGCAGAACGCCCATCAGTCGCCAGATGGTCAGGCCGTGTTCCTTAAAACCGAGCAAACCGTAATGATCAAGAATAACAGCCGCCAGCAACTGACCCGCGACGCTCAGGCTGAGGAGGTTACCCGCCCCGATGCGCGGTACGGTAATGATCACCGTCGTGACGTAAATCGCTCCCAGCAAACCGCCGGTCCATTTCCACCAGCTGATATCGCGCACGGCGTCGTAGGTGGGAACGGGCGCTCGGAGGGCCAGACTCATCACTGTCAGGACCACAAAACCGGAGCCGAATGAGATGAGTGCCGCCTGAATGGGATGGGCCAGCGCCTGCCGCAATTGGGAGTTAACGCCCGATTGTACGCTCGTCGCAATTCCAACCAGAAAGGCAAAAATGAAGTAAAGAATATTCATAAATGAAATGATGAATGATGAACGATGAATTATGAACGGGCTGGCGCAAGTAATCCATCATTCATAATCCATCATTCATAATTTTTAAGGCACATAAGATTCCAGGACCGTCATGTCGCCGTCGGGGAGGAGCGTGACTTGTTTGGCTGTGGCCGGGAGTAACGCACACTGGCCCATTTTCAGCGGAATCCGGTGGCCGTCACCGGTTTCGATCGTGAGTGAACCGCCTACGCAAACCAGGATGACAAACGAGTCCAGGTGGCTGTAATCGTGCAGCACTTCCTGATCGAAATTCAGGACGTTAGTGACAAAATAATCACTCGTGACGGCGTTGACGCTCGCATTCGGCTGCGGATCGTACTGCGTTTTGTAGTGATCGTAATGCTGGTAATTGATGGCGTCGACGGCCAGTTCGGTATGAAGTTCGCGTTTCTGTCCTTTGTCGTCGGTGCGGTCAAAGTCGTAAATCCGGTACGTAATGTCGGACGTTTGCTGGATTTCGGCCAGCAAAATGCCTTTGCCAATGTAGTGAACCCGTCCGGCGGGCAAAAAGAACACGTCTCCAGCGCTGACCGGTTCGATGTTCAGCAACTCCATTAAAGTATTATCGGCAACGGCTTTTACGTACTCGTTTTTCGTTACTTCCCGATTGAAGCCGGAGTTCAGCGTGGCACCTTCATCGGCTTCGATGATGTACCACATTTCGGTTTTGCCGAAACTATTGTGTCGCTTTTTCGCCAGCTCGTCGTTCGGATGCACCTGGATCGAGAGGTCGTCGTTGGCGTCGATGAATTTCACCAGGAGCGGAAATTCGTTGCCAAACCGCTCGTAAACGTGTTTGCCGACCAGCTCTTCTTTGTATTTTTCCAGCAGTTCCTGCAAGGATTGGCCTTTCAACGGGCCTTCGGCTACAACCGAAATATTGCCCGCAACGCCCGAAATCTCCCACGTTTCTCCGCAGTTGGGCAGGGGTGCAAAGTCTTTGCCCAGTACGGTTTTTATTTTCTGACCGCCCCAGATTTTATCTTTGAAAATGGTTTCAAACGTAAGTGGATAAAGCATGGTTTACAGGATTTGTTCCAACATTCGAATATATAACTCAATTCCCTGCTCAATTTCCCGCAAATAAATAAATTCATCGGCGGTGTGCGATCGTTCGGAGTGGCCGGGGCCGCATTTCAATGACGGGCAATCCAGCAGTGCCTGATCGGAAGTCGTCGGCGAACCGTACGTTTCGCGTTTCAGGGCAATTCCGGCCAGCACAATCGGATGGTCGAGCGGAATGCTGGACGGTTTCAGCCGAATCGAGCGCGGCTGCACCGTCGAGCGGATGTTTTTCCGAATCGTTTCGATGATTTCTTCCAGCGTATACTGCTCCGTTGCCCGTACATCGACCGTAAAGGTGCAGGTGTCGGGCACGACGTTGTGCTGCGAACCGGCGTTGATGATGGTGACCGACAGTTTGACCGGCCCGAGCGTCGGCGACACTTTCGGGAACGGATTGCTTGTCAGCCATTCAATGTCTTTGATGGCGTAGTAAATCGCGTTATCCCCTTCGTCGCGGGCGGCATGACCGGATTTGCCTTTGGCCGTACAGTCGAGTACCAGCAGCCCTTTCTCAGCTACGGCGAGGTGCATTTGGGTGGGTTCGCCCACGATGGCAAAGTCGATGGGCGGCAGTTCCGGCAGGATCAGTTCCAGCCCTTCGCGCCCGGATATTTCTTCTTCGGCCGTAGCCGCCATGACGATGTTATACGCTAGGTCTTTTTTGTCGTAAAAATGGCAAAACGTGCCGATCAGCGACACCAGACAGCCTCCGGCGTCATTGCTGCCCAAACCGTAGAGCTTTCCTTCACGCTCGATGGGCTGAAAGGGATCGAGCGTCCACGACGCATTGGGCTTGACGGTATCGTGGTGCGAGTTGAGGAGCAGAGTCGGTTTGGCGGGGTCAAAAAACCGGTTGTGGGTCCAGACGTTATTTTTCGTCCGTTTATAGGGAATGCTCCGCTGGCGGAAAAACTGCTCGATGATCTGGGCGGTACGGTCTTCTTCCCGGCTGAGCGAAGGCGTTGCGATCAGCCGCTTCAGCAGGTCGATGGCCGACTCGGTTTGGGTTTCCAGGGAGTACGCCGTCAGTTGTTTCGACTTGGCACCTCCCGACCTGGGGACGTTATTCTTCATAATATTTTATTCTCAAATCTCGCAGGAACTTCTTGATAATGTCAACGTGAACACACTGCCCAACGTTCAGAAAGGGGTAGTTCGATACGCGGGTCTGGCGGCCGTTGACAATTACGTTGTGGTCTTCGATGTCGAAACCGAGGTGCAGATGGCGGGTTGAGCTTTGCATGCCGTAAATGACGCCGTTGGTATCGAAAAGCGGTCCGCCACTTTGTCCCCGCAAACCGGGCGTACTCATCTCAACGCCAACAATTTCGCCGTTCTCGGCCCGCAGGCGCGTCACGATGCCATCGATGGGAAAGCGGGGCGTGTTGCTGCGTCCTTCGGTGGTCCACTCGATGTCGTCGGTTTCGGGGTTAAAGCGGTAATTGGTGAATTCCGGGAACGGATACCCTAACCGGCATAAACTACGGCCCTGCTTAATTTTGCTGCTGTCGCGCAGAAAAACCGCATACGAGTTGTACTTAACCTGGTTATATCCCTTGAACTGAATCACGGCCAGATCCTGCGTGGCGTGAAAATGGTACGTTATTTCCGTGAACTGATCGACCGAATTGACAAACTGGTTTTTAACCCGAATGATACTTTCCTGACGCAGATTGTACTTTTTTTCCAGCTCTTCCAATCGCCGGGTCTGGTTTTTATCACGAGGTATCGAACGGCGTTCCCCCTGAAACTTGACATAGTTTTGGTGGATGTTGTCAGAATTGATCAATTGTTCGGCAACGTGTTTGCAGGTGATGGCGCAAGCCAGTTCGTTCACGAAAAACATGGTTGAACAGGCCGGAATAACTTCGCTGCTACCATACCGCCGGACAATCGATACTATAGGACGCACAAAAGGGTCGACCCGCTCAATGGCTTCAACAAACATAATCTCGGTGGTAAAACAAGCACGCAAGATAACAAATCCAATGATTGATCGGACGGGCGATGCGAATTCCGGACCTCAGCAGCCCAACAATTGCGTGTTTTTACCGGAATCGCATGGCATGAACGCCGACGCACGCCGGGTCGATCGGTGGCGTTTATAACAGTTCCGATTTTTTGTCCAGTAACGTCAGAAAACCTTCAAATTTTTCCCGATAAGAGGCACCGAGCGGAATTTTTGTTGAGCCAACAAATATATTCCGATAATTGTAACTATTGATTTTTGATAAATTAATCAGGTAAGACTTATGAATTCGGAGGAATTTCTGGGCGGGTAACAGGTTTTCAAGGTGTGAAATGATTTCGTTGACCACAACGACTTTCTGGTTGATAAATACTTTGCAATACGTACCAAAGGCCTGTATATAATCAATGGCGTCGAAATCGAACCGTTGCATGGAATGGCCCACCTTCAGAAAAGCGAACTGTTCCGCGGTCAGACTGTTTTGGGCAACCTGAATGTCCAGGGCCCGGTTAATCGCCCGGGTTAACCGACTGAAAGAGTACGGTTTGAGCAAGTAATCCACCACGTTGAGATCGAAACTTTCAACCGCGTATTCCGAGTGCGCACTGGTGACGATAACTGCCAGCGGTTTGGGAAAGGAACGTAACAGATCGAGTCCGGTTTGGTCGGGGAGGTTAATATCCAGAAAGATAAGGTCGAAATGCTGCTGCTGCAAGGCGGTCATGGCCTCTCCGGCGGTGCCACAAATTTGGGGAGGCATAAAGAACGGCAGCCGGGAAAGGTACTCCACCAGAATGGATACGGCAGCATCGGAATCGTCTACAATCAGACATTGACGATATTTCATAAGGACGTAGTAAAGGTGAATCCGACAGAGAGAAAAATGTTACTCAGAACTGATACGATGGTAAATATAAATAAACATGTTGTTTGCTCAAAGAACATGCTAGTTATCGTAGCTTATTTTACTCTTAAACGTGTTTGTGGAACATTCATGCACTGCTGAGTCTGGTTCGGAATATAATTATTGATTTTCAGGCCACTTAATTTATTCGGCCCCTCTTCTTATTAGTTAATGAGTGAAAAAGCAGGTATTTATACTCTGTTTAATCCAGTTTATACCGTTATTCTAATCATTGATATGATTATCATATATCAACACGCTATCTGGCGGGAAAATTGTATTTAACAATCATGTAAAACTGGTAACATCGCAGTTTATTCCGGTCTGGCAAATCCGCTAAAAGCATCCAGCGTATAGCATGACCGTTGTCCGGCCAGGATTAGCCTGTTCTACCAGATCGACTTAACCAGAAATCACATTAGTTAAACCTTCTCTGCCTGATGAAACGTGTACTAAAAGATGAAGAATTGATCGGCTCTTACCTAAACTCTCGTCGCGGGGATTGTTTGGAGGCTTTATACAAGCGCTACGTGCATAAAGTGTACGGCAGTTGCCTGACGTTTACGCGCGACCCAATTAAGGCGGAAGACTACACGCATGACATTTTTCTACAGGTTTTTATCAAAATTGACCAGTTTCAGGGGCGATCCGCTTTTTCGACCTGGCTATTTTCCATTTCGCAGAACTATTGCCGTCAGAAAATTCGGGTCGCCAACCGGATGGATGTCATTGCGATGGATGAGGTGGATATCGACAACCTGCCCGATCAGGATGGCAGCGATACCGGGCATGTGATGCTGAACCAACTGGCGATGGTAATGGAAACTATTTCGCCGGATCGGGCGGCTTTGCTTCAACTCAAGTACGTGGAAAACATTGATGTAACGGATATTGCGCGGCAGTATAACATCAATAACAGCGCGGTGAAAATGCGTTTAAAACGGACGCGCGATCAGGTCGTTGACACCTACAAAAAGCAGTTTATGGCGGACTGATTTACTGTATTATTACTCATCAGTCTCGTTATTTTTACCAAAAATTAACCAAATATCTTCATAAATTTTTACGGAGGGTTCCTGACCGGGTCGAAAACCGGGGGTAGGAGCCCTCTGTGCCATTTATAGTGCCGGAATTGCCGGTTAGGGCAGTGCTTTTTCAAACCGCTCATACACCTGCCGGTAACGCCGGTGGCACTCGGCATCGGGTTCGAAGGTCCGGCCAAAACCAACGTGGCGCGTTGCTTCAACCAGCGACGAAACCTGCCCAGCCGCTTTCATAGCTAATAGAATGGCACCGATCGCTCCGCTTTCGTTGCTCTCGTTGAGCCGGACCGGAACACCAAAAATGTCGGCCATCATCTGCACCCAAAACTCGGATTGGGCAAAACCGCCGTTGGCGTGAATAACCTTCGTCGGGCCGGTATGCCGCGATAAAATGCGTTCGATGCGGAGTAAATTGAACAGGACGCCTTCCAGGGCGGCCCGGACAAAATGCGCCCGGCCGTGTTGCCAGTCAACGTTCAGGTACGACCCGCGAACGCTGGCATCCCAGAGGGGCGCCCGCTCGCCCTGCAAATACGGCAAAAACAGCAGATCGTCGGAACCGGGAGCGACGGTAGCGGCTTCGGCGAGCACGGCGGAAGTTTCGGATTGCGTTAGTTTTTCCGACACCCACTGCAGGACGTTGGCGCCGTTGTTGGTGGGTCCGCCCACGACGTAATAATTTTTATCGGTCGGATCACTTACGTTCAGAATGTAGCTGAATAAACGACCTTTTTCGTCCCGCAGAGGCCGTTGCGATGTTCGGCGAATGGCCCCGCTCGTTCCGATCGTGATCGTTGTAATGCCCGCTTCGATGGCTCCGGCGCCCAGATTGGCCAGACAACCATCCGACGCGCCAATGTAGAGTTTGGCATTCGCCAGCCCGTTGGTGATTGCATCGGGTAAATCCGGATTGCTTAACGTTCCGGCGTACGTAGTTGGAACCGGTTCCGACAATTGTTCGATCCGTACACCGGCAAATTCGAGCGCGGGCGCATACCATTTCTTTCCCGAACTGTCGAAAAGACCGGTGGCGGTGGCAATCGAATAATCGATCTGATACTTTCCGGTCAGCTTGTGCCAGATGTATTCTTTGATCGAAATCCAGCCGGTGGCCCGGCGCAGAAACCGCAGGTTCGTTTCCCGAAACCAGGCGAGTTTGCAGAGCGGAATCATCGGGTGCAGGGGCGTACCGGTTTTTTGGTAAATGTCCTTGCCCAGATCGGCCTGGTCGCTTCGCAGCGATGCCGCCTGTTGTTCGGCCCGGTTATCCGACCACAAAATGGCGTTGGTGAGCGGTTTCCCGGTCGTGTCGACCGCCAGAATGCTGTGCATGGCCGAGCTGATGCCAACGGCCTCAATCTGCCCGTTTTCCTGAGCAACTTCCCGGCAAACCTCTTCCAGGACATTGACTAAATGCATCCAGACATCGTCCGGGGCCTGTTCGGCGTATCCCGGTTGGGGATGAAGGGTTGTCAAGGGAGCCGACGCCTGAGCGACAATCTGCCCGGTTTCCGGTTGAAAGGCGAGAACTTTAACGTTGGTTGTGCCGATATCGACGCCGAGAATGCAATTCATGGGAATAAGGTACAGCTAGTGCCGTGCAAAGAAAGAGGAAAAAGTGATATTGCGTCTGTAAAAGCTCGAACGGACTGACCTCGATTTTTGAAAAACAGGCGGTTTTGTGATAAATTTGTTGTGCCTTTTATTATAATATGTCTTTTAATAGATCAATTTCAGCGGTCGTTTTTTTCTTTTTTGTCGGCTTTTTACTGGCCTGCCAGCAGAAGTCCGCAACCCCAACGGAACCGTCCGGCCTGAGCGGTCAGGAACTTGCCCAAACCTATTGCAAAACGTGCCACGCTTTTCCTGC
Source organism: Larkinella terrae (assembly GCF_009668025.1). Taxonomy (GTDB): domain Bacteria; phylum Bacteroidota; class Bacteroidia; order Cytophagales; family Spirosomataceae; genus Larkinella; species Larkinella terrae. The sequence continues at coordinate 704,108 of NZ_WJXZ01000002.1, forward strand.
ACCGGATTTGTTGGAAAAACGCATCTGGAAACAGAAGGTTTTGCCGCAAATGGCGCTGCGAATGGGCTTTTCGGCCGATTCGCTCTCGCCTTTCCGGCAAATGAGCAATCCGGACGAAATTCAGCGGGTTTTGGCCTCCGGCACTTTTTTGAATACGCCGATGCTGCATCCCGATGACTGGGAAAAAATCTCGGATTATTACCTCAAAAATGCTCCGGATAAACCGTTGCCTCAAGCGCCCAAGCCGCCGGTTTCGTACGATTTACCGCTTTTTCGCGTCCGTAAACCGGCCCAGGCGGTCGATAATCTGGTGACTTTCCTGAAGTACGAGCCGGTGAGTCGGCGAATTGCGGCAGGCAGCCGGCGCGGTCAGTTGTTTTTTCTGAACAACGAACTGCAAAAAGTGGATTCGGTGGTGACCTTCAGTGCGCCTTCGAGTCTGCGAACCCGAAAAGACGGCAGCCTTGACGTGCTGACGATGGGGACGATGGATCCGAACGATCTGGCAAACGGCGAACTGCTGCATATTGACCGGAATCCGGCGACGAAAAAGATTGAACGCTCCGCCTTGCTGAAACGGCTGCAGCGTCCGGTCGAAGCGACGTATGCCGACCTGAATGGCGACGGAAAAGAGGATATTCTGGTGTGTCAGTTTGGGTTTTACGCCGGGCAGTTGACCTGGTTTGAAAACGCGGGCTCAACCTACATCGAACACATTCTGGAACCCGTGCCGGGGGCCATTCATACCGTGGTGACCGATATGAACGGCGATGGCCGGGTCGACATTGTGGTCTTATTGTCGCAAAGCGACGAGCAGGTGGCCATTTTCAACAACGAAGCCGGGGGGCGTTTCTGGAAAAAAACCGTCCTGCGGTTTCCACCGGTTTTCGGCTCCAGCTACCTGGATGTCGTTGATTTTGACAAAGATGGCGATATGGATCTGCTCTACACCAACGGCGACAATGCCGATTACTCCAACTCCCTGAAGAAGTACCACGGCATCCGGCTTTTCCGGAATGACGGTAATTTCAGGTTCCGGCAGCAGTGGTTTTATCCCATGCACGGCGCAACGAAAGCGCTGGCCCGCGACTTCGACGGCGACGGCGATCTGGACGTAGCGGGCATTGCCTTCTATCCGGATTTTTCCAGCAAACGGGCCGAGAATTTTGTGTATCTGGAAAACCGCGGCAACAATCGGTTCCGCCCTAAATCATTTCCGGAAGCAGATCTGGGGGCCTGGCTGACCATGGATGCCGCCGATGTGGATCAGGACGGGGACGAGGATATTCTGCTGGGTTCGTTCGTATTCCGGGTAACGCCCACGCCGAAGGAACTGATCGAGCGCTGGCGAAAGTCGAAAGCGGGCATCATTTTGCTGGAAAACCGGACGAAAACCGCTAAGCCCTGAGTCGGCCTTCTTCGCGACTAATCACCAACTAAAAAGGGATTTCACGCGCGTGAAATCCCTTCCGAAAACCGGTTCGTTATCTGCTTACCACGAAATTGCCTTGAGTCGTACGCCCTGCGGATTTTCCGCGTCCGATAATTTGACAGCGGTTTTTCCACTTTCCACCTGGTAGTTCATGGTTTCCTGCTTGAGTTCATCCTTGCGGGCATCGCGGTTGATGTTACTCTTGGGCGCACAGGAATAGAAACCGCGGTAATTTCCGCTGGTGGGCGTAATCACAAACGAATGGTTGGCTTCGTTTACCTTCACGGTTCCTTTGAAAAACGTGTAGGCTTCCGTCCGGCAATTGTAGCTGGTGGTCGAATTAATCACGTATTCTTCGTAGGTGCCGTTGGCGTGAAATTCGAAGACCAGCGCCTGTTCATAAGCATTGCCGGTGTATTTGCCGGTATAATCCCAGAAATTTGTTGGCGAAAAAATACCGTAGGACCACTTCCCGACTAATTCGGCCGGGATGGTAGCTCCGGGCTTCGGATTGGGAGCGGACCCGTCGCCCGATGAATTTTCCGTGAGATCGACGTTTTCCGTTCCCCCTTTTTTGCAGGCCGCCGAAAGCAGCGCCAGCCCCAGCAGCGCCATAAAAACCATTCTCATCTTGTTCAATCGTTTTTGTTGTTGTTATTCTGATGTTCAGAACGGATGCAAAGCAAGGCAAGGGCACGGCGACAGCCTAAAGCCGTTCGTACCAAAAGGCAAAACCGGTACCTGAATTGCTGAAAACCGGAACTGAGCTGTTGAGCGGCAGTAAGTAACTTTGGGGCGTTTGTTTCTTTGTTTAAACAGCTTTGAAAAAATAGGAGCTGTTTCGCAGAGTTGAGCGGAGCAAAAGGAGTTAAGCGAAGTTATTTTTTCTCTGCTTAACTCCTTTTGCTCCGCTCAACTCTGCGAAACAGAAATTTACAGACACATGCGATATCTCCTTCTCACACTCAACCTCGTTCTTTTCACTTCCGCCATTGCCCAGCAACAGGTTGATGTCTGCGTCTACGGCGGAACATCCGGTGGGGTTATTGCGGCTTATACGGCCCGGAAAGCGGGTAAAACCGTCCTTCTGATCGAACCCGGCAAACACCTGGGCGGCATGACTTCCGGCGGCCTGGGCCTGACCGACATTGGCAATAAATACGCGATTACGGGCATTTCCCGCGCTTATTACCGGCGAATTGGGCAGCATTACGGCAAGTTTGAACAGTGGATTTTTGAGCCGCACGTTGCTGAAAAGTTGTTCAGGGAGTACGTCCGGCGCGGCAAGGTCGACGTACTGTTTTCGCACCGGCTGGTCAGCGTGAAGAAAACCGGCGGCACGATTCAGGAAATCGGGCTGGAAGATGCCGAAAAACCGTCGTCCAAACGCACGGTCCGGGCGAAGATGTTCATTGATTGTTCGTACGAAGGCGATCTGATGGCAAAAGCCGGTGTGTCCTACACGGTTGGGCGGGAGGATAATTCGAAATACAACGAAACCATCAGCGGAGTGCAATTGATGACCGGCCACCAACTTCCTGACGGCATCGATCCGTATAAAACGCCCGGGAACCCCGAATCTGGCTTGCTCTGGGGCGTCAGCCCGGCAAAACTGGAACCCAACGGAACGGGTGATACCAAAGTACAGGCGTATAATTACCGCATTTGTCTGTCGTCCGACCCGGCCAATCAGGTGCCGATTACGCGCCCGGCGGGTTACGATTCCACCAACTACGAACTGCTCGTCCGGCTGATCAATGCGCAACCGCAGAAACGCACGCTCAACGACTATTTCATCTGGAGCGGCATGCCCAACAAAAAAACCGACATTAACAACCGGAACGGTTTTTCGACCGATATGATCGGCATGAATTACGAATATCCCGATGGAAGCTACGACAAGCGGGCGCAGATCATTCGCCAGCACGAGCTCTATACCAAGGGCTTACTCTATTTCTTCGGTCACGACGCACGGGTGCCGCAGGAGCTTCGCGACCAAATGCTGAAGTGGGGTTACCCCAAAGACGAGTACACGGATACCGGCAACTGGTCACCGCAACTCTACATTCGGGAAGCGCGCCGGATGGTTGGGGCGTATGTAATGACGCAGGCCAATTGCCAGGGCAGGGAAGTGGTGACAGACGGCGTCGGGATGGCGGCTTACACGATGGATTCGCATAATATTCAGCGGATTGTGATTGAAAAAGACGGAAAGAAAATGGCGAAAAACGAAGGCAATGTGGAGGTCGGCGGTTTTGGGCCATATCCGATTTCGTACCGCGCCCTGATTCCCAAAGAAACCGAATGTCAGAACCTGCTGGTGCCGGTTTGCCTGTCGGCTACCCACATCGCTTACGGTTCGATTCGGATGGAACCGGTTTTTATGGTGCTGGGCCAATCGACCGCCCTGGCGGCCGTGATGGCGATTGATGCCAAAACCAGTGTGCAAAAAATAGACGTGACCAGACTCCAGCGCGAACTCAAAACCAATCCGCTGGGCGACGGCAGTACGCCCGAAATTCTGGTCGATAACGACGACAAATTGCGGGTGACTACCACCGGTTCGTGGCGGCTGGAGGACAAAAGCAAAGGCGGTTACGGGCCGTCGTATCTGGTCAATGAAGGCCAGGGCGGAGAAGCCGCGTCGGTGCGGTTTACGCCCGACGTTGCCAAAGCCGGGAAATACCGGATTTACACGTATTTTCCGCGTCTAGCCAAAAGCGCTTCCGAACTGGGCATTACGGTTTCAAACGGAACTGCAAAAAAAGTAATTCCGATTAAACCCGCTGATATTGTGGTCGTTGGGCAAACGTCGGGCGAATGGGTTGCGCTGGGTGAATACGATTTGCCCAAAGGCAAAACCGCTTCCGTCGAGATCGCGGTCAGGCAAACCGACGGGCCGGTCGTAGCCGATGCGGTTTTGTTCGTTCCTGCATTTTAACCGTTTTGCCTAACGCCAGTTTCTACCGATTCAACTGGCTGGGCAGCACGCCGTATTTTTTCTTGAAAGCCGCCGTGAAATGGTGCGGATTCTGGTAGCCAATGGCATCAGCGACTTCACCCACGGCTTTTTTGCCCTCGCACAGCAACCGCCGGGCTTCCGCCATGCGCAGGTCGTGCCAGTAACCAAACAGCGTGGTACCGTACACTTCCTTGAAACCGCGTTTGAGTTTGTAATCGTTCAGACCTACTTGGTGGGCAATCGAAAGGAGGGAACCGGGGGCCTGCAAATCGCCTTCCAGCAGGGCTTTGGCGGCTTCCAGCCGTTCGTGATCGCCCGTTTTCAGGCAGGTATCCCGCTCCGTGGGAACGTCGGTATTGAACTGCTCGAGTTGGAGCATGAACAATTCCAGCACTTTGGCTTCCAGAAAAAGCCGCTTCATCAGCCCGGTTTTCCGGCAGTCCATGATGTCCCGAATCAGAGCGTTCATCGCGGGCGTAATTGGCCGGTTATGCCGACTCAGCAGCGCGATTTCCCGCCGGGCCATCTGTTCGGCCATTCCCCGCATTAATTTCTCGTTACCGGCAATGAAACGATTAACATACGATTCGGAGAAATTAACTTCAAATAGTTGATTTTCAGTAGAGTCGATCTCGAACCGTCCTTCAAAACCGGGCGTATAAATCAGGTTGTGCTGTTGGTGGTTGTAGGTATGACCGCCCACCGAAGAACCCGTCAGTTGGGATCGGAAACTCCCGTGAAGACTAAAATGCATTTCCAGAACCGGCGTATCCATTTCCACCCTGATCCGCACCGGCTGATTCAGCGCAACCATTCCGTACGATAAATGAATGCCATCAAACCAGATTTGCGTTCGGCTGAAATTACCAAGCCGGTGATCCAGCTGAACATGACTCTCGCCGATGCCATTTTCGGCCGCAAATTCGGGGGGTAAATGCAATTCCAAAAGCACTTCCTGCACGTCGTCATCAGTCAGCCGCATCTGCATAAAAAAATCCGTTTACCGTTGATTGTCCTCCGCCTATCGTTGACGCGTTCGGTCAATCAGGGCGGATATTTGTGTGAAGATATACTTTATTTATAATAGTTCTAAATATGTGTCGTCTCCCAGGTCGGTATGAGCCCCAGTGCTCCGACAATTGAACCGAACGGGTCACTGCTTAAATCTTCGTTTTTATGCCAAAAATACCCAAAATGGTAGCGGATGCGATGGAATCCGTTTTCAAAAGCCTGATTCATTCCGTTGAAGTTCAGGAAATTGACTATATCCATCCTAAATTCAAGAAAATCGTTTTTGCCGGTGATAATCTGAAGGGATTGAAATACCGGCCGGGCTGGGAGATCGAAATCCGGGTCAGCGACACTGACTTCCGGCATTACACACCGTCGTTTTTCGACTCCGCCGAAGGAATCTGTGCGGTTTTGATTTACCTCCATGGCCTCGGCCCCGGCAGTGATTGGGCCGACAGCCTGCAACCGGGAAACCGGGTGAAGATGATCGGTCCGGGCCGGAAAATCGAGCTGGACACTTCCCACCAGAACTACGTATTTCTGGGTGACGAAACCACGATCGGACTGTTTCTGGAACTACAGCGCGGGCTGGCCCCGCACCAGAAAATGAACGGCGTTATTGAGGTCGATGCCTGTCTGGGGGAACTCCCGCGCATGGCCGGTCTGCGGCTGGATGCGGCCCAGCGAACGAAAAAACCGGGGGAAGCCCTGCTGGAATGGCTTGATATTAAGATCGATAACCTGCGCCAGTCGTTTTTTTATGTGTCGGGGCACGCCCAGACCATTCAGCAAGTCCGCCGGTATTTGAAAGAGCAGGGCGTTTCGTCCCGGCAAATCATCACGCGTCCGTACTGGGCCGATGGCAAAAGGGGACTGTAATTTCAAAAAAAGCGCACGGCAAGGGCTGTGCGCTTTTTCGGCTATAAACACTACACGAACAATAAATCAGATTCCGTTGGGTTGCCCCGGTTTTCCGCTGCCCCGTTTCGTTATTCCGGCGTCAGGAAAAATTTGCCGCTGATGGAAACCTTGTGGCTGGGACAATCCTGTTCCGGATCGTCTTTCATGAGCGTACCGGAAAAAGTCCCCCGGGCTATTTTGCCCTTCACATATTCGTCAACCACCACCGAGCCGTCCATAATCTGAATGCCCCGGTCAAGATCGGCCACGCAGGCAAAGTGGGTTCGGTACGCGTAATTTCCCTGATTGTAGTAACCGGAACTGATGCCCGACTCGGTTTTCAGCGCGTTGCCGAAGGGGAATTTTCCGGCTGCATTCCCGAAAACCGCCAGGCTCAGGTAATCGTCTTCGCGATCTCCGGCTTCGATGTACCAGACCTGATTATTCGACGAAACGAGGTTCACCCGGCTGTAGACGCGGGTCGGATTGCCGTCAAAGTTGACTTCCACGTAATTATTTCCAACGTAAATCGGATGAACGAGAATGAGTTTCTTCGGACTTTTCCGGAATGTGATTTCGGCACTGATCGTCACCCGGATGCGGTCTTTACCGGTTTTTGGAGCGACGTAGAAAATGCCCTTGGCGGATTGCGATTTTTTGATTTCACCCGCCCCAGCCAGCGACCATTTGACGTCTTTAATGTCGCCGAATTTTTCGTCGGCCACCTTCTGAACGGCGTCATCAATAATCAGGTCTTCGTAAATTCCCAGGCTGATCGTTTCTCCGTATTGAACAAATTCGGTCTGCGTTCGCCCGCCGGAATAGACGACGAAGCTTTCCAGGTAGGCAATTTCGTAGGCGCTCCAGTCACTGAAATGAGCCATTGGCGCGCTGATTCGCTTCGTTTGGGTGTCTACGCTGACGCCCGCTACATTTTGCCAGACCTTGTTCTCGCCCTGAAACGCCACTTTAAGCATATCGACGTCGTTCGCCGTGACCATCTCATCGGTATAGGCAAAGGTCAGCGTGGCCGGTTTGGCGAACTGCAAACCGTCGGGCGAAAACCGGAAAGCGGGTCCGATGCCGTTGGGCGCCGTATTGGTAATGGGCTGAATCGTGATGTTCGTGGCTTTGCTGAGCGCTCCGGCGGGCAAAACGAGCTGCACTTTCCCGTCGGCCGTGGTGATGGTGCCGCCTTCGGGGCCGATGGTTTTGCTAACCAGACTACCCAGCGGCTGGCCAATTTCGGTCGTTGTTCCCGTACCGGTTTCCTGTTCCGGCAAACCCGGTTTTTCGGGCGTAACCTCCGGTTTGGGGTCGCAGGCCAGCAGCGAACTGATCACGGCGAGACCGGCTATGATATATTGTGTAAGTTTCATGGTTGTCACGCACCCACGGCCGGACGACCGTGAGTGCATTGGTTAGTTGAGCGATTGAAAGAATTGATAGAGCGAAGCGAGTTCCTTGTCGGTATACTGGGCCGTCATTTTCCAGGGCATGTTCTCGTTGTCGATCTGGCGACCGTCGGGCCGTTTGCCGGTGCGAAGCGTGGCAATGAACTGATCTTTCGTCCATTTTCCGGGATTTCCGGTGCGGGTCAGGTCGGGAACGGGCGGCAAACCGGGTGCGAGGGGTTCGCCCCCTTTGAAAGTCGGCCGGTGGCAGCCGCTGCACGAAATCGCGAGGTATTTGCCTTGCGCAATGCCTTCGGTCGAGTCGGCTCTGGCAACCATCGGGCGGTTGTGGTCAATTTTTTCGACCGACAGGAGCGGCATTTTATCAAAATACGTCATCAGTTTGACCACCGGCCCGAGGTCGCTGGCGGGCAGTTCGTGGTCGACTGCCGGAACCTGCTGACAATACGCAATGATGGCGGCCATGTCCTGCTCCGAGAGCAGCGTTGTTTCGTGCGAAGGCATGAAGAGCAGCGGTTTTCCCGCCCGATCGACCCCGTGACGCATGGCCATCAGCCAGTCGGCGGTCGTGTAATCGGTGGGCAAACCGCCTTTCCCTTTTGTCAGGTTGGCCGATACCAGCCGACCGAGCGCGGCATCTTCCATCATGATTTTTCCGGCCAGATTTTCGCCGTGGCAATCCGCGCAGCCTTTGATGGCCACCAGGTGCTGACCACGTTTCAAGGTTGTGCGGTCGGTCGGAATGGTCAGCTTTTCGGCTGCAAACCGGTACGGTTTTTCAACCCGGTTGCCGATGTTGGTCGAGATAAAAAGATAGCCCGTCAGGAGCAGGGTGATTAATGAACCCAGCCCGATGCCGGTTCCTTTCAAGATTTTGCGTAGCATGTTTCGTGTATTTGTTGTTGTTTATTGTCGGTAGCGGTTTTTCGTTACCGTTGTGCAAATGTCAGCAACTTCAGGAAGTTCGGGCCTACGCAGAACGGATGAAAAGCTACGCGAAACGGATTATAAAGTTTACCGGATGGTGACTGCCTGACAGTAGAGCAGGGCGTTTTTTTAACTTTACACCCCAGAAAGTTCTCATTACATTCATTCCATGATTCTTGATCTATTTTCCCTTCAGGGCAAAACGGCGCTTGTAACCGGTGCCAAACGCGGTATTGGTAAAGCAATGGCGATTGCGCTGGCCGAAGCCGGAGCCGATATCATTGGCGTTTCGGCGACGCTCGAACCGGGCAGCGAAGTGGAGGCCGCCGTTACGGCTTTGGGCCGCAAGTTTTATCCGTTTCCCGTTGATTTTACGGAACGGTCCGCCTTGTATACTTTTCTGGAAACCGTCCGCGACGAATGTCCGCCGATCGATATTCTGGTCAACAACGCGGGCAACATTCGCCGGAAACCGGCTGCCGAACACCCGGACGAATACTGGGACGAAATCATCGATATCAACCTCAACGCCCAGTTCATCATCAGCCGGGAAATCGGTCGGGATATGCTGACGCGGGAGGTGGACTACAACCGGAAAATCATTTTTACGGCCTCCCTGCTCACGTTTCAGGGCGGTTTGACGGTGCCGGGCTATGCCGCCAGCAAAGGCGCTATTGGCTCACTGACCAAGGCACTGGCGAATGAATGGGCGTCGAAAGGCATCAATGTAAACGCCATTGCGCCGGGCTACATTGCCACCGACAACACGGCCGCGCTCCGGGCCGATGCCGAGCGTAATCCGGCCATTCTGGCGCGGATTCCGGCCGGACGCTGGGGTGAAGCCGAGGACCTGCAGGGCGCCGTCGTTTACCTGGCTTCACAGGCGTCCAACTACGTCCAGGGCACGATTTTGACCGTCGACGGCGGCTGGATGGGTAGGTAGATAAAACATATCCGCCGTTTCGTAGTTTATGTAGGGAAACAACCCTCACCATCATGGACACGAACGAAGTAAACGATGTAGAAATCACGGACAATACGAATAATAAAGAAACATTTGACCCGCAGGCGCGGGATGATTCCTATTATTCCAAAGACCCCTACCAACACGGTACGTCGGACTACGGCAAACCGAGCGAAGGCGTAGGAACTGGCGAAATGGTAGTTTCGTCGGCTGAGCGGGGCGATGTTGCCTATGACATCAGCTCCGATCGGGAAGAAAACCGGGGTAGCCACCAGCAGGAAGTTCGGCCGGATAGCCACGGATCAACGCAGGAATGGGAGGTGAATCCCGAAGTGATCGCTGAAAACCGCCGGGATGCGGCCAATGCACCGGATAGCGTCGCCAGCGGTTTGCCGAGCAGCGTCGAAGGTTTGCCGGACAACCCGTCGGACGAAGCGTTGTTTGTCCGTCAGGGAGCTACGTATCTGGAGGAAGGCGATAAACCGTCGGAGAGCTACGACCCGCACCACATGGGTTACGGAAACGGCGACGATGAGAAAAAAGATAAGTCGTAATGTAAAGTTGAATCCTTGTAAAAACCGCCCGTTGGTCTTAACGAGCGGTTTTTTTTATGAAGTAGACATCCGGACAAAAGAGAAAAGAAGTGAGATGAAATGGCTAACCTTGAGGTAATTAGTCGTTTATCTATTTCTTCTTTTACTATAGTTCAGAGGGCAGGCGCTGCGTCAACTGGCGGGTGTCTTTCAGGAAGTGAGAAAAATCGGTATACCCGGCGTCTTCAAACGGATACCGGCTGCCGTGCCGCCTGTAAAGCTGAAGCGCGTTCTTAAACCGGATCAGCTTCTGGCAATATTTTGGTGAATACCCCAGCGCTTCGGTAAAATACCGGTGTAAAGAAGGGTAAGAAACGCCCAACTCACGGCAAATCCACGCCAGATTTGGCGGCCGGTTGATGTGCTGTTTTCCAAAATAATCGAATGTTTTCTGCACGATCTGAAACCGATAATCCAACTCTACGGCCTGCGTTCGCCGGAGCAACATCATCTCTACGAGCTTGACCCGGGCGTCGAACGAGGGAGCGGTTTGCAAACGGTCTTCCCAGTTGTCGGATCGGATAAAAGCCGCCAAATCCGCGTTCGCGTTTTCGAGCTCGACGTTTCGGAAACGCAGCAACTTTCCCAACGTGCCCGGTTTGAATTTGACGTAGAATTCGTGGACGCCCGCGGGGTAAATCGAGGTGTGCAGATTGGTCAGATTACCGAAAAACCGGGAGCCTTTTACTGCCTTCACCGCCCCGCTTTGCTGGTTGATGGTCAGCCAGGGCTGTGCCGTCAGACTGATGCAAATTAAGTTGGAAAGGTTCGGTAAACCGTTTAAATACAGCGGATTTGCTAACGTAGCCGGTTGATTTACTTCGAAATAATACTCGACAAAAGCCGCCAGCGCCGGTCTGGGATACGCCAGCCGGAAATGCGGTTCCGCTTCGTCTTCGTAAATCACCCGTCCTTTCGTCATGTCAGTAAGCGAAACAGCCACTCGATCCCCAGTCCGGTGATCAGAAACCGTTCCTTTTTATTTTGCAACAATTGCTGCGTCCAGTCGACAAAACCGCCATCGGCAATCTCGTGGTCCTGCCCGCGAAGCGTAATGATGGCCTTGAATTGCAGGCCTTTATAGTATTGATTTTCCCGGCTGGGATCGGTTTCCGGTATAATGGTCCAATCGTTCCGCAGCGACAGCAGGTGTTTTTTAACCTGCTCCAGCATGCGTCCGCTTTCGGTGCCACCCCGTTGAATCAATTTGAATCGCAAATTACTGATTTGCAAGGCATCTCGCAAAACCGCCGTCAAGACCGCCAGGTGCTCGGCCAGGCTTTCGCACTCGAACTGAAAACCGCCGGTATCGCGCCCGGACGACACCAGACAGCCGATTTTGAAGTGTTGCGTATGGCCCGCAACAGCCACCTGCGGGGTGCGAACGTGCCGGTGAATGGCACTGAACCGGAGCTGATCGGTGGGCAAAACCGCCTGCCACCGACCGGTTTTTTTGAGGTCGGCTGCGTGCAAGGCCAGCGCATTGGTGGCGTCGGCCAGCACTTCGGTACCGCGCAAAGCCGACAGTATTTTCTTCTGATCCGCCGTTGCCACTACCGAACACGATCCCAGCGGAGCAACCGGCGACAACTCGACGGCCCGAAACTGGAAGGTCTCGAAAATGCGCAGGAGCCTGATTTCCAGTTCGTGTAAATCCCTGACGTTCAGATCGGCGGGTCTTACAAACCGGTTTTTCTGGTACTGCTTCAGCAATTCGGCCGGCGAAATTCGATTTGTTTGCCGATCGAAAACGTCCAGTAACAGCGAATTCAGTTCCGAAGGCGTCAGTTCGTCCGACAAAATCCGGACCAGATCGGGCCGGTTGATGCGTTGCAGAATCTTCTCGACGATGCTCATGATGGCAGCCTGGCTAGTTTCGCTTCGTCGATCAGGCTGTAGCGGTATTCATCCACGATTTTCCCGTTCTTATAGACGGCGGCCCGCTGAATGATGTCCAGCACAAAACCGTTCTTTTCCAGCACGCGCATCGACGCTTTGTTATACGCAAAAATGCCCGCAAACAGCCGGATCAGCTCCGTGTTGGCAAAGGTGTACTGAATCAACTGCCGAATGGCTGCGGTAGCAATTCCCCGACCCCAATACGGTTCGCCCAGCCAGTAGCCGATTTCGCCCGAAAGCCGGTGGATGTCGGTTTGAAACACAACACCGGCCACACCTACGAATTTTCCATCTGCATAAATTCCGAAAACCAGCCCTGAATCGCCTTTCAGTGCGGTTTCGATAAATCCGACCGCGTCAGCCAGTGTATAGGGTTGCGGCATGCGGTCGCGCAGATTCAGCCAGAGCGCCCGGTTATTGGCTAACTGGGCGATAGCTTCGGCATCCGCGGTTTTCAGGGTTTCCAGGGTAATGCCGTGGCCGCAATTGAGTTCGATTCGCGTGTTCATAGCTCGTAAAGTTGCTGGTAAAATCAGTGGATTCAGGTGTAAAATTCTATCAATCTTGTAAAAAACGTATTTTGTGGAAGCTTTTTACAAAAAAAGTTGCCGCAACCGTCCCGGTTTTCTAATATTGTTCTGCTGTAATTATGCAGCACAAATTGAACTCAAATCTACTTCCTATGAAAATTTCGTTCAGCATACTGACCCGCGTGGTCTTGTTGGGTCTGATCATCAACGTTATGAATGTAATTGACAGTCAGGCAACTGGTCCCAAAAAAGGCAAGTGGGTCAAGCTCTTCGATGGCAAGACGTTGACCGGCTGGCACACCTACCTGAAACCGGGGCAGCCTGCTTCTGATAAATGGCAGGTGGAAGACGGAGCCATTACGCTGGCCAGCCGGGGTGGGGGCGACCTCGTGACCGACAAGGAATTTACCAACTACGAACTGGAGCTGGAGTGGAAAATTTCGGAAAAAGGCAACAGCGGCATTATCTACCGGGTTCACGAAGATCCGAAATACAAGGCTTCGTATCAAACCGGTCCGGAAATGCAGGTGCTTGACAATGAGCGCCATCCGGATGCCAAAGCGGGTAAAAACGGAAACCGTACGTCGGGCTCCCTTTATGATTTGCTGCCGCCGTCGGACTTCTCGGCCCAGAAAGTAGCCGGTGAGTGGAACAAAGTGAAACTGGTGGTCAACAACGGCACCGTGGAGCATTACCTGAACGGCAAAAAAGTGGTTGAATACAAAACCAGCGGCCCGGAATGGGACAAAATGGTGAGCGAAAGCAAGTTCAAAGGCTGGGAAGGTTTCAATAAATTCAACACCGGCCACATTGCCCTGCAAGACCACGGCGACAAAGTATGGTACAGGAATATCCGGATCAAAGAACTTTAATTGTGATTGAGTGAATGAGCGATTGAGTGAAGGATTAAAAATCACGCTTTTTCACTCAATCGCTCATTTACTCAATCACTCAATCAAACCTCCATGAAAACTCCTTCCCGCCGTTCAGCCATCAAAACCCTGGCCGGAACCGCTCTGACCTTTTCTGTTATCGACTCTTTAGCTGCTGACATGGAAGCTACAAAAACCGCCTTCCCGGCGTTGAAAGGCCGGATCAACCACTCGGCCTGCAAGTGGTGCTACAGCAAAATTCCACTGGAGGATTTCGCCAAAGCGGCCAAGGAAATTGGCCTGACCGGGATCGACCTGCTCGGCCCCGCCGAGTGGCCGGTTGTGCAGAAATACGGTCTGACCTGTTCCATGGCGCAGGGGGCCGGAAAAGGCATCAACGACGGTTTTAACGACCCGCGTCTGCACGACGAGCTGGTGGCCAGCTACGAAGCCATTTTCCCGAAACTAAAAGAAGCCGGTTTGAAGAATGTGATCTGCTTTTCGGGAAACCGGCACGGCATGGACGACCAGAAAGGGCTGGAAAACTGCGCCGTCGGTTTGAAGCGATTGATGAGCAGCGCCGAAAAACACGGCGTGGTGATGGTGATGGAACTGCTGAACAGCAAGGTCAATCACAAGGATTACATGTGCGACAAGTCGGCCTGGGGGGTTGAGTTGTGCAAACGCGTGGGTTCCGAAAATTTCAAGCTGCTGTATGATATTTACCACATGCAGATTATGGAAGGCGACATCATCCGGACGATCCAGCAAGATCACCAGTATTTTGCCCATTACCATACCGGCGGAAATCCGGGCCGCAACGAGATCGATAATTCGCAGGAACTCTATTATCCGGCGATTATGCAAGCCATCGTCGACACCGGTTTTAAGGGTTTTGTCGCGCAGGAGTTCATTCCGAAACGCGATCCGCTGACGTCATTGCGGGAAAGCATCGCGATCTGTGACGTGTAGTACCTGGGCTCAAGTCCGTGAGTTCGTAAAAGGCTTTTCCGTGACCGGGGAAGCCTTTTTCCGTCTATGTAAGATTAGGGAATTGAAAACCACCTCCCCAAATCCACGGACTTTATGAACACCGATACCCCCGACCAGTATAGCACGCTCCTGAGCGACATCAGCCGCCAGATTTTACAAAGCCGTTACCGGGCTGCCAAGCTCGTCAATCGCGAATTATTGCTGCTTTACTACGCAGTTGGAAAGCGATTGTCAGAGAAGATTGCCGCTGAGAAGTGGGGAGCTAAGGTTTTAGAGCAACTTGCAGATGACTTGCAGAAACAGTTGCCGGGACTGCGGGGATTTTCGCATAGAAACATGAAAAATATGCGTCAGTTTGCAGCAGAGTATGGGGAGCTAATTGGGCAGTTAACAACTGCCCAAATGGAAGATGTTAATAATCAGTTAGATAAAATTATGCAGTTGACATCTGCACAATTTGAAAGCTTCAACATCGACATTTTTTTTGGGGTAAGTTTTACACATCATATTTTATTACTGAACCGGTGTTCAAATTTAGATGAACGCTGGTTTTACATACAGAAATCCGTTGAAAACCAGTGGACGGTCGAAATGCTGGATTGGCAAATAAAAGCCAAAGCGTATGAAAAAAGGGATCAAAAACTGAGCAGCAATTTTGCGCAGACATTACCCGAAAATTTGCGGGATACGGCTTTGCAGGCCTTTAAAGATGAATACCTGCTCGATTTTATTAACGTTGAAACAGACGACGAGCGGGTCGTTGAAAAAGGTATTGTTCAGAATATCAAGGACTTTATTCTAAAAGCGGGGAAAGGTTTTGCGTTTATTGGAAACCAGCACCGGTTACTGGTCGATGACGAAGAATATTTTGTGGATCTGTTATTTTATAACCGCCCGTTGCGGTGTCTGGTCGCAGTGGAGCTAAAGAAAGGGAAGTTTAAGCCTGCCTACGCCGGTCAACTGAACTTTTATCTAAATGTCCTGAATGATCAGGAACGACTTCCCGACGAAAATCCGGCTGTTGGCATTGTGCTTTGCTCGGCAAAAACCGATAAAACCGTCGAGTACGCATTTCAGGCCCTGCACAATCCAATGGGCGTCTCAACCTACCAGCTCAGTTCCGATCTTCCCGAACACCTTCGGGCGGTATTGCCCGACCCGGAAGCGTTGAAAAAATTACTGGATTGATAAAACACAAAACCGTATAAAACAAAACCCGGCCTCCCCTTATGCGGGAAAGCCGGGGTTCTCATAGATAAGGCGCTGTTTACTGCGCGTAGGTAATAAACCGTTGTGCCTGAACCGCAGGCAGCGCACCGATCTCGACCTGACGGACAACGACCTGCTGCCCGTTGCTGATCTCAAAATAGTAGACCCCGGTTTGCATTCCTTCAAAATCGAATTTACGCCAGTGGCTGGCCGGGGTTTTGCTCAGGGCTTCCTGGTAAAGAACCGTGTTTTTGGCGTCTTTTAACCGGATGGTCACCTTCTTCGGCCGACGGACGGCCAGCATTAAATTGATTTTTTCCCGGGTTCCCAGAAACATGCTCACTTCAAAGGCGTTTTTGTCGGATGCGGGCTCACCGGCGGCAGTCACCTGGGCATGGGAAACCGGGACAATCAATCCGAAAAAAAGAATCATCAGTACTTGTTGTGCGATCGTTTTCATGATTTGCTGTTGTTGTCTGTGACAAAGGTGCGGCATTTTGAAATATTAGCAAAACGAATTATTTTTGTCAAAATCATGAATTTTATTCATCATGGAAATCCGGCACCTTCAGATGGTCAAAGAGGTCGCTTGCTGCGGTAATCTCACCAAAGCCGCCGACCGGCTTTACCTGACCCAATCGGCCCTGAGCCATCAGTTGAAAGAAATTGAAGGTTTTTTTAACACGCAGCTGTTCATTCGCGACAAAAAACAGATGCGATTGACGGATGCCGGAACCGTAGTGCTGGAAGCGGCCGAGAAGATATTGCAGGAAGTGGCCGAAACGAAAGCCAAAGTCAAGTGTCTGACGGACAAGGATTCTGGGGCTGTTCGCTTGTGTACGGAATGCTATACTTCCTACCACTGGCTGTCGGGATTTCTGCGGGCCTACCGGGATATCTATCCAAAAGTGGATGTGAAAATCGACATCGAAGCCACGCATTTTGCCGAACAACACCTGCTCGAAAACAAGATCGACGTCGCCATTCTGGAAGATTCTTCGAATCCGAAACTGGCATTCACTCCGCTTTTTCAGGATGAATTTATGGCCATTGTTGCGCCGGATCACGAATGGGCCTGTCGCGAGTGGGTCGAAATCGACGAATTTGCCGATCAGAATTACGTCATGTACAACATTCCGGAAGAGGAAAGCTCCAATTTCAAGATGCTTTATAAAAACAGCCGGCCTCAGCGACTCTATAAAATGACGCTGACGGAAGCCATTCTGGAAATGGTGAAAGCGGGCATGGGCGTGGCGGTTTTGCCCAACTGGATCGTCCGGCCGTACCTGAAATCCGGCGAGCTGGCTGCGGTTTCGCTCACCCGGCAACGGCTGCTTCGGACGTGGTATGCCGCTACCCTGAAGAATAAACAACACGCGCCTTACACCGACGCTTTCATCGAAAAACTGGCGTCGTATATGAAAGAACTGGATGGCTACGCCGTCCTGTGTTCCGCTTAAAACCGGGCTGTTTTTCCAATCCGGATTTATTTACCAGACAAGTGCTGTCTTAACTCAACCCAATTGTGTCTTCTTCTTCTGATTCTGCGCCCTTGCCCCGGCGACTGGGATTCTGGCAGGCTACGGCCCTGAATATGATCGATATGGTCGGCATCGGGCCGTTTGTGGTGTTGCCGCTGGTTATTCACATCATTGGAGGACCGCATTTTCTGTGGGCCTGGGTTCTGGGAGCGGTTATTTCGCTGATCGACGCGCTGGTCTGGTCGGAATTAGGAGCGGCTTACCCGCAGGCTGGCGGGAGCTATAATTTCCTCAAAATTGCCTACGGCGAAAAACGTTGGGGCAAGATGGTGTCGTTTCTCTATGTCTGGCAAACCATGATTCAGGCGCCGTTGGTGGTGGCATCGGGGGCCATCGGGTTTGCCCAATATGCCTCCTATCTGATCCCGCTCGAAGGCTGGGAACGGAAGGCAGTTTCCGGGGGTGTCGTCATCCTGATTACCCTGCTATTATACCGCAAAATTGAGTCCATTGGCCGAATCAGTATTCTGCTTTGGGTGTGTGTACTGGCTACGCTGGGCTGGATTATCTGGGGCGGTTTAACAAGCGGGACCCAGGCGGTTTCGCTGGCATTACCTGCGGGTGAATCGCTGTCCGGCCTGTTCGGTGCTGGTCTGGGAATTGCCTCCGTGAAAACCATTTATTGTTACCTGGGCTATTATAACGTTTGCCATTTGGGCGGAGAAATCCGCAACCCGTCGCGGAATATTCCGTTGAGTATGCTGATCTCCGTGCTCGGGATTGCCGCCTTGTATCTGGCGATGAACTGGAGCGTGGTTAGCGTAATTCCGTGGCAGGAAGCGCAGCACAGTGAGTTCATTATCAGTGCAGTGATCGAGCGGTTATACGGCCCCCGGGCGGGGGCTATTGCTACTTTTATGGTGCTGATTGTGGCGTTTTCGTCCCTGTTTGCGGTTTTACTCGGCTATTCGCGGGTTCCGTACGCGGCAGCCGCCGACGGGCAGTTTTTCCGCATCTTCGCCAAACTGCACCCCACGCGGCAATTTCCGTACGTTTCGCTGCTGTTTCTCGGCGGTTTGGGCTTCGGGTTCAGTTTGCTCTTCCGGTTATCAGACGTCATCACGGCCATTCTGGCGATGCGCATCGTTGTGCAATTTATCGGACAGGCGATTGGTCTCCTGCTGTTGCACCGGCGCAGGCAGGCGAGTGCGTTTCCGTTTAAAATGCCGCTCTATCCGTTGCCGGTTTTGCTGGCCATCGGCATCTGGACGTTCATTTTTATTTCGACCGGCTGGACGTTCATGCTGTCGGGCCTGACGGTCATCGTTCTGGGGATCGTCGTTTTCATCATCACCGCCCGCATTCGGGGGCAATGGCCGTTTGCGAATGTTGATCAACCCGTTACGCCCCTGGTGAACCCGAAGAAATTGTAAGCTGTTCGGCCAGTCGTCCCCGCCAGAATTCGCGGCTGTAGACCCGCTGGAACGGCCAGTTTTTCAATTGCAACGCAAACGGCGTGTAGGCGTGGGCGTCTTTCGGGCTGCTTTCGTAGTACAAATCATCGTCGGTGAGCAGTAAACCTTCGTAGCGGTCAGCGGTTTTTTGCGTCAGATCGGCGAAGGGCAATTCTTCAGCCAGGCCATTTTTGGGGTCTTTTAACGCATCTTTCAACAGACGTGCACCCGGAATGCGGTCGGTTTGGCGGGGTTGTGGAGCGTAGGCACCATCGGCGACCGACAAGGCGTATTCCAGGTATTGCTTCAGAATTTTAGGCCCGACGTTGGCGGTATTTTCAACGGAGAGCTGTTGCGGGTAGATGCTCGTGACTACGTAGACCCGTTCGCGGGCCCGGGTGACGGCCACATTCAGGCGGTTTTCACCTCCTTTGGCGTTCAGACTACCAAACTGCGCCGATAACCGTCCGCGCGGATCGGGGGCGTAACCGATGGAAAAAATGATCACATCGCGCTCGTCGCCCTGCACGTTTTCAATGTTTTTAACGAAAGTTGTTTCTGAAGGTACGGTTTCGGATGCGGTTTTTGGGGCCGCTTCCGTACCGGTTTCCGGTTTTTCGTCCAAAACCGCCAGCGCGTGTTCTTCCAGCAATTCCTGAATCAGTTGCTGCTGTTGAAAGTTGAACGTCACCACGCCGATAGAACGTCCCGGCAACTCGTCGGCCAACTGATCGATCAGCTCAACCACGGCACGGGCCTCGGTTTCGTTCGTGTTATGCTCCCAGGTTCCCTTGACGTTCAGATATCGGATCGCGGGTTCCCGACGGTTAAGTTGCTGAAAATCAGGGAGCAGGTGGAGGGAGTTTTTATAGAAAAGCCGGTTTGAAAAATCGATCAGATCAATCGAACGGCTACGGTAATGCCCACGCAACTGGGTTTGCGGAAAATAATGCGTCGCCAGATCGAGCAGCGATTCCACTTCCAGCTCAACCGGAATTTCTTCATTTGCCTCGGTTTCAAACCGGATGCGGTACAAATCGCTCGGCTGAAGTTGCTTGCTGTCGCCGGTAATCACCACCTGACTGGCGCGGTAAATCGCCGGAATGCCGTTTTCGGCAAAACACTGCGACGCTTCATCGAAAATCACCAGATCGAACAGCCCCGGTTTCATCGGAAAAATGGCCGACACCGATTCCGGCGACGCCATCCAGCAGGGAACCAGTTGAAACACCTCGTCCGCGTGTTGTTCCATCAGTTTCCGCACCGGCCAGATATTTCGTTTTTTGGTCACCTGATGATTCAATTCCCGGTACGTCACGAGGTTGTTCAGGCGATTGAACGCCAGATTCTGATAGGCTTGTTCGCGCAATTTGACCAGCAGAATCTGCCGGCTCAGGGCCTGTTTTTTGCGAACACTTTCCTGTAATGTATTTTCTAACTGATTGATTTTTAAAGATGAAACGCCACGAAGAATAGGGCTTTGCATTTCGAGATGTTCGATCCAGGCCAGATGCAGGCTATTCAAAAACCGCTCGACGGACAAAGGTTCGCCCAGCCGCTGAACAATCTCGCGTTCTGCCGAAGAAAAGTTTTCTTTCAACCGATCGGTTTCAATCAGCAAATCAACATCGCGTTCCAACGATCGAATGAGTGCCTCAGTTTGGGCGGGTTCTTGCCACAGCCGCTGGATTTGCGATTCGCTCAAAAAGGCCCGCCAGCGATCGAGTTGAGCCGCAACCTGCCGACCGGTTTCCAGCAATTGCCGGGCGGTTTTGGCAAAAGTCGGGACGGTTTCCAGCCGGGCTTCGGGCAAGCTGGCCAGCCACGAAACGGCGTTAAGGCGCACAACCGCTTCGAGCGCCTGGCGGGCCAGCCGGACGGTTGGAAGCGCGTTTTCGGGCGTAACATCCTGATTTACTTGCTGTCCGATTTGCTGACGAAGGAGTTCAAACCGAATGCGACGCTGAACTTTCTCCAGCAAAACCGGTAACGTTTCGTCGGAAAGCGCCAGGCCGTTGACGGCCGCGAGTTGCTGCAAACCGGTTTTATCCTTACTAAACAATCCCCAAACCGTTCGCCCGACAAACGACGAACGGCTTTCAATGGCTTCCTGCAACCGTTGCGCGGTGTTGGGCAAATCCGTTATGGACAGGCTTTTTTCAATACCATTTCCATCCAGACAGTCGTTCAATTCCTGTTCAAAGCGTTCTAGATCAACCGGTTCAAGGCTGAAAAGCGGATGATTAGGCTGCTGTTGCAAGCGCCGAATCCACTGCCAGCGTTGCGCCGACGGGTCGGCCTCCAGCAAGGTCAGCAAGGCCGTCGTTTCCCATTCATCTTCCTGCACCTTTTGCCAGTCATTCAGCGAAAACGGGCGATTGGTCAGGTTTTGGGTCTGTTCGGTTACGGTTTTTACAAAAACCGGTAAGTCGCTCAGCAACTTTTTGAGCGCCGGTAGTTGGCCGAATGAAAAAGCCGCGAAGGAAATCCGGTCGGCCCAGGGGTGATCGGGACCCAGCCGGTTCAGGTAAGCGCCGTATTCCCGCAGTTCCTCCACAAAGCCGGTGACGGAGTTGGGCCGAAACTGCGTGTATAAATCGTTGATCGGAATGGTTTCGGCGGTCGGATCGCAGCTCAGGTACAATTGTTTGACCGAAATACCGGCTTCGGTTTCGTCGAACAAAGCCTCTTTGAACGACTGCAACTCCGCCAGCGTCTGGTCGATCCGGCGGCTTTCCTGATCAAAATTGCGTTCCAGCAAAATGGCATCCAGACCGTAATTCTGTTTGCGGTATTCCTCGACGCGCTCAATCTGCCCGGCCAGCTGGTCATACAACGCCTTGCGGTCGTTCTTGAAGTCGTGGATCAGGGCCGAAAAGGGCTGCATGCCCACCTGCCGCAATCGTTCATAAACCACGTCCAGAGCTGCCCGTTTCTGGCAAACCAGCAAAACCCGTTTGCCCTGAGCCGCAAAATCGGCCATCAAGTTGCCGATCAACTGCGATTTACCGGTTCCCGGCGGCCCCTGCACCACCATCGACTCCCCGGCTTTGATCCGCCGAATCGCTTCCTCCTGCGACGCATCCAGGGCCAGGGGCGTGTGCAGTGTTTCCTCGCGGATAGGGGCAGGGGGCGTGGGGCTTGGGGCTTGGGGCAGAGGGCGAAGGGCGAGGGGTAAATTTTGTTCGGCGTTTTCATACAACTCATCTCCCTCAAACCCCAGACCCATAGCCCTCTGCCCTTCGCCCTCTGCCCCAAGCTCCATGCTCTCTGCCCCAAGCAAGGTCTCATAATCCGGGACCAGGTACGAACCGGCTTGCGGAAAAATGCCCAGCACCGCTTCGGGCTGGAGTTTCAGCTCGCCGTTTCGTTCCAGTTTATCGAGATCGGTTTTCTTGACCGCGTTGAACCACTGAAGCTGGTCGGTAAAAAGCTCCTGGTTGAAATTGATTTCCAACGGACTGTCTTTCAGCCATTCGTAGAGTTGCGTGCGAAAAACCGTCGCGTCTTTGTCGTACTCATCCAGCGTGTGTTCTAAAACCGCATCGGGCAGAATGTACTGATTATAATACGCGTAGGCCATCAGAAAACTGCGGTTGAGCGTGATGGATTCATCCGCCCGCCGGACCAGCATCCACTTGTTGCCCTGTTGCTGCAGGTGAACCGGGAAGAAAACCAGTGGCGCGTGGATCACCGTGCCGTCGGCCAGCTTTCCGCGTACGAACGGATAGCCCACGTACAAATCCTCCGAACCGCGTTCTTCTTCGATAAACCGGTCGGTACGGGCAATTTTCCGGAGTTTTTTACTGACCTCGTTGACCTTTTCCAACCGGCTGTCGAGCACGTCGCAGAGCGGAATGGCCGCTCGCCGGGCGATCAACTGGCGGATCAGTTCGAACGACGGTTTGTTATCCAGATAATCGATTTCGTGCAGATCCAGAAACTGCTCGACGGGCAGACTCGTCAGCAGCAGCGAACGGTTGCGGCTGCTGAGGTTGGTCAGGCGTTTCAGATAAGCTTTCAGAACGGGTTGGGGTAGTTGCATACGTACCCACGAACGATCAGTCCGTGTTTGGAAGAAATGAGCTGATACCGGATAGGTAACGAAAAGAAACCGGGAATGCATGCCCTGATCGCGCAAATGCCAAGCCCCTTTTCTCCATTACCTATGTACAAAACTACCCAAAAAGACGTAAAAAAATAGCTCAGGCAACAGACCGGAACGGAGCTGCAAAAAGTGGCTGTTTAGGGCTAAATCAGGCGTAAACCAGGCTGATAATGCCTTTTGTCCTGCCTTTAAGGTGGATTACAGTTGCCGGACCCGGTACAAATAACCTGTAATTGTCGGATGAGTGATTGTGGTAAAATCGTACATTGAATGGCTATAAATGTATATTAAAACAACAAAATATTATTATAATATTGCGATATAATTATATAAGTCGCAATTGTTATCATAGATACTGTACCTTTTAGCACGGCCGTAACTCCGTTTTTCATTCATGATCGCTCCCGGTAAATACCTACTTAGTGAAACGATCGAGGGTAGTCCAGCAATGGGTGAGGAGACTCATGGCTATTACCGGTCGGCATCACTTAAATTTTGCGAGTCGTTGATTAAGGATAAAGAAGCCGCCCAGCAGATCGTATGTGCGGTTTTCAACGATCTTAGCAATTCCCCATCAGGACTCCGGCTGACCGAGCCGAATTTCAAATCCCGCTTGTTTATCCTGCTACGTAACCAGGTTTTTAACTACCTGAAAACCGCTGCGAAAAGGGAATTGGTGAGCGTTCATTGATTCGCGTGTAGACGTCCGCACGCACATTGGAATATAAACGTCCAACGTCTGATAAGCGGTTTTGCCATACAGAAAAAGCGGGCCATGAGAGACAACCTCTTCATGGCCCGCTTTTTTATTTCGGAATCAGTGCCGTTAAACCTGCACTTCTTCGGGTTTCTTTTCTTTTTCCGGAATCAGCCAGGACGCCAGAATACTAACGGCCAGAATGCCCACAATGACATAGAGCGAATAAACCGTCTCGAAACCGTGTGCTTCCAGCCAGCTGTGGAAGATCATTTTCAGACCGATAAAGGTAAGCAAAGCCGCCAGACCGACTTTGAGAAAACGGAATTGGCTCATGATGCTCGACAGGAAGAAGAACATCGACCGCAGCCCCATGATGGCGAAAACGTTGGAGAAAAAGACGATGTACGGGTCTTTGGTGATCGAGAAAATGGCCGGAATCGAGTCGACGGCGAAGACCAAATCGGTGAATGCGACGACGATAACGACAATGAAAAGGGGCGTAACGAACAGTTTGCGGTCGGATTTCCGGCGGACAAAAAAGTGGTCGATCACGTTTCGGCGGTAGACGTTCAGGTATTTTGCCGTCAGTTTCACCACCGGGTGGTTTTTGGGTTCCATCTGCTGATCTTCCTCTTTTTCAAAGAACAGCTTCACACCGGTATACACCAGAAAGGCTCCGAAAATATAGATGATCCAGTCGAACCGTTGCAGCAGGGCCGACCCGACGAAAATGAAGATAAACCGCAGGATGATGGCGCCCAGAATCCCCCAGACCAGAATTTTTTTGTAAAACTTCGGACGCACGCCGAACGACGCAAAAATCATGATGAATACAAAGATGTTATCGGCGGATAAAGAGTATTCGACCAGATAACCGGTAATGTATTCCAGCGCCATGTTGTTCTGGAAAATGGCCAGACTTTGCTCGAAATTACCCGGAATCAGTTTGAGATGGTCGGCGTAGCGGCTCCGGATTTCTTCCAGGCGCGCCATGTCGGTGATGCCGTGAACGAGGTAGCCGTAGTTTTTAATGAAAAAATAAAAACCGATCGACAACGCTACCCAAATAGCACTCCAGGTTCCGGCCTCCTTGAAACTGACAATGTGGCTTTTTTGCTTCGTGAAGGCCCCCAAATCGAACGCCATTACCAACAAAACGAAGAGCGCAAAACAGACAAAAAATATGGTTTCGTAACTCATGAGTCAAAAAACGGTAAAAATTGGGATAGAATGAGCGTTGCATCACAACTGCCTGTGTCAACTTTGGCACAAAATTGGCCGGGAGATCAGTGAGTTGTAGAACCAAACAAATTGATTTGTGAAACTACCTGCAATATAGCTCTATTAAGTAACAGGTTATGATTTCGGTTGATTCCTTATTTTTGCAAATATGTATCATGATAAAAAAGTCGTAGTTGTATTACCGGCTTACCGGGCCGCATTGACGCTGGAGCGCACCTACCGGGAAATACCGTTTGATCTGGTCGACGAGGTTATTCTGGTCGATGATGCCAGTCCGGATAATACCGTCGATGAAGCAAACCGCCTGGGCATCCGGCATGTGATTCGTCACGAAAAAAATAAAGGCTACGGCGGCAATCAGAAATCGTGTTACCGTAAGGCCCTGGAACTCGATGCCGACATTGTGGTGATGTTACACCCTGATTATCAATATACTCCCAAACTCATTGTGGCCATGGTCAGCCTGATCGGGAACGATTTATACCCGGTGGTATTTGGCTCGCGGATTCTGGGAAAAGGCGCGTTGAAAGGCGGAATGCCGATGTATAAATACATTGCCAACCGGTTTCTGACGCTGACGCAGAACGTGCTGATGAACCAGAAATTGTCGGAATACCATACCGGCTACCGGGCGTTTTCGGGCGAAGTGCTTCGGAGTCTGAACTTTACGCATAACTCCGACGATTTTATTTTTGACAACGAAATGATTGCTCAGATTTTTCAGAAAGGCTTCGAAATTGCGGAAGTAACCTGCCCCACGAAATATTTCAAAGAAGCTTCCTCCATCAATTTCCGGCGCAGCAGCATCTACGGTCTGGGGGTTTTACGCGTGTCGCTGCTCTACCGACTCCACCGGTGGGGAATCCTGTCGTGGAAGGTGCTGTCCTGAACCCGGATTACGCAGATTAAAGGATTAACTAAGATGGCTGCCGCAATCTTATAGTTTAATCTTCTATATTCTCTTAATCCTTTAATCTGCGTAATCCGAGTTCAAAACCTCTTCCTTTAATCGTTTTACTTTTACCTCGGGATTGACAACTTCGAGGATCATCGATTCCAGCGTCAAACCCGGCCCGAAGGCGCAACTGAGAATATTGCCCGTTCCCGATTCGGAAAGCAGGTGGGTTTGAATTTCTTTCAGGACAAACAGAACCGTTGCCGACGACATGTTGCCGAACTTTCGCAGAACGTCGTAAGCAAAGCGGTTTTCAGCCGGATCGATGCCCAGTTGCTGCTCGATTACTTCCAGAATTTTGCGCCCGCCGGGGTGCATGGCGTAATACGTAATGTCTTCGATGGCAAGGCCACCGCGTTCCAGCAAACGGGACAGCGCTTTTCCAATGCCTTGCCGGATGACCGTCGGCACAACCGAGGTGAGCGTCATTTCAAAACCGTGGTCGTTGATGATCCAGCCCATATCGTCTTTCCCTTCCGTCAACAGGTCGCAAAAGAACGTCCGCATCCGGAAAGCGGGAGCCGGTTTTTCCCGATCCGGCCGGGATTGGACCAGCACAGCCGCAGCTCCATCGGCGAATAGTGCGTTGGAAAGGAGGTGATCCTCATCGGTTTTTTTCTGGAAATGAATGGTACATAATTCCAGACACACAATCAACACCCGCGCCGACGGATCGGCGCGGACGAAGGCATCGGCGGTTTTCAGCGCATTGAATGCCCCGTAACAGCCCATAAAGTTGATGGCCGTGCGCTGAATGCTGGTCGGCAGGTGCAGAGCTTGAATCAGGTCGATGTCCAGCCCCGGCGCATACATGCCCGTGCAGCTTACCGTGATCAGATGGGTCGGTTGGATGGGCGGTTTTTCGTCGCCATACAAATCCGCAACTGCGGCCAGCGCCAGCGGCAACGCTTCCCTACGATAGAGTTCCATCCGCGTTCCGACCGTTGGAAAAGGTTCGAGATCAGGGGTGTTCGGAAAAAATGTATATTCACCCGGCGATGCACCGTAGTCGGGCAGCACCGAATGCCGCCGATCGATTCGGGTCAGCCGGTAGAGCGCCTGTAATTTTCGTCGATTGTGCTCATCGAGTTGGAGAGCCTCCGCCATGAACGAAGCGATTTGCAATTGCGAGAAACCGTGTTGCGGTACGGCGGTACCGATGGCGGTAATGTAGCTATCCATGAAATCCAATTCATTGTTACCGGAGTGATCCGAATCCATTTCAATCCTTTTCTATAACGAACGCACTACGTTAATGTTAGGCTTCCGACCATGAAATCTCAACTGTAGTTATTCTAGCTTCCAACATGACCTTTCGTACTGTCTGGCTCCATTTACGGGTAGCGTTTTCGTTTTTTTTGTTACCGGTTTTTCTTTTCGCGTTAAGTCAGTCGGCTGCGCTTCGGCTGGGGGCGCTGGATTGGGGACGGGTGTTGGTAATCGGAACGGTTATTCACCTGTTGTTGTATCCGGCCAGTAACGCCTACAACAGCTATTTTGATAAGGACGAAGGCAGCATCGGCATTCTGGAAACACCTCCGCCGGTCGATAAAACCCTGTTTTACGTAGCCTGGACGCTCGACATTCTTGCGTTGGTAGCTGGCGTCTGGATTGGCTGGCCATTTGTGGTCTATTTACTCATTTACGGCCTGATTTCCAAGGCATATAGTCACCCGGCGATTCGGTTGAAGAAGTACCCGGTCATCAGCTGGCTCGTGATCGGGCTGTTTCAGGGCGGTTTTACGTACCTGATGACGTTGCAGGCCATCGATCAGTTGCCGGTTAGGGAACTGACTCATGCCCGGCCTTTGGTGGCCGCTTTGCTTTGCACGCTGAACCTGCTGGCTATTTACCCCATCACGCAGGTGTACCAGCACGAGGAAGACGGTCGTCGGGGCGACCTGACCATGAGCCGTTTACTGGGTATTCGTGGAACGTTCGTGAATACGGTGATCTGGTTTGCGTTGTCGCTGGGCGGTTTTTACTGGTATTTCGAAGGCGATGCGGTTTTCTGGCTATTGCCGCTCTGTTTTCTGCCGGGCGTCGTCTATTTTTTGTTCTGGGCGTTTCGGGTATTTCGGGATCCTCGGCAGGCTAATTTCCGTTCGGCGATGCGGATGACCTTGCTGGCGGGCACCGGCCTGAATATTTTCTTCGTTCTTTTGCTGATTTTAACCGATTCATAATCAGAACAAAAAGCCGGTATGAAGAAAATAAGATAGATTTTTTCAAAAAAGTACTTGCCAAACGGCGCAGACCCCTTATATTTGCATCCACAAAACGCCAACGTTTGGCACCAACGCGAAAGTAGCTCAGCTGGTAGAGCGCGACCTTGCCAAGGTCGAGGTCGCGGGTTCGAACCCCGTCTTTCGCTCAAAAGCACCCACAGCGGTGCTTTTTTTGTAAAATGTGGTACTGCCACGCCGGGATGGCGGAACAGGTAGACGCGCAGGACTTAAAATCCTGTGGGCAGTAATGTCCGTACGGGTTCGATTCCCGTTCCCGGTACTGATTATCTAGAGGTTATGCGATTTGTCGTGTAACCTCTTTTTCGTTGATACAACACAGGTACAATAATAGATCAGGGATCAAATCCAAAAGTTGTGGAGTGCGTAGGATTTTTCTAGGTTTGTGCTTTCATCAAACCGATTTGTTTTGGAGAGTTTCTTACCTATCATTCAGTTCCTGCTGCCTGAGTTCATTCTGGAAAAT
>NZ_WJXZ01000020.1 GCF_009668025.1 Larkinella terrae
GCTTTGAAATGCCGATTAAAGCCCGGCACCGGCCGCCCGGCCTTTAGGGGGTTGGGGGCAAACCGAAGAAAGAAAAAATTATAAAATTTAGACAGCCCCTAAGATATTGGTAGTCAGACCTTTTTCATTGTTCATTCTTAATTAATCTCATTCGCCCAGGTATTTGCCGATCAGCATCTGACTTTCGTGGTTTTCGTGCGAATGACCTTTGCCGAGTCGATCGTTCAGATCCTTCAGCGCTTTCTTCGAGTCATTGCTGCCAATGGCGCCCACCCGCTGAATGGTGTACGGCATGATCTTGGGCAATTTGGCTTTTTCGCCCAGCTGCAAAAACCGCTTCGCATCCAGCACCGACAGCGGTTCGATGGCGTACCACACCATCAGTGGCAGGTTGTGGTCGTCTTTGTCCACCGATTTCTGCACCAGCGCATCCATTACCTCCCAGCGTTGACCCGGTTCCAGCCGCATCATGGCTGAAGTCAGGTAGAGCCGGACGAGCGCCGAGTTGTCGTTTTGCGCCAGGGCCGCCAGCCGCTTCAGCGTTTCGGGCAGGACGGTTTTGTCCTCGGCCAGCAACTGAATCGCCCAGCTACGGACGTATTCGCTTTCATTGCCAAGCAGATCGGTTAACTCTTTCTCCGTCAACCCTTTGGTGACGTGCAAGGCCCAGAGCGCGCGGAGTTTCCGGGTTTCGTCGGGATTGGTGGCCAGCATTTCTTTCAGGGCTTTGTGCACTTTTTTGTTCGGGCCGCGTTCCTGCAAAATCGCCCGGGCCTGCCGCACGTACCATTCGTTAGGATTCAACTGGTATTTCACCAGATCCATGTCCGAAGCTTTCCAGAGATCGACCTGCACCCACTTGTCGTTTTCGTGGGTAATCTTGAAAATCCGGCCCATCGTTTTGTTATGAACGTCCGGGTTCGAGCTGTGGCATTGGTTTTTGTCGTACCAGTCAATCGCGAAAACCGATCCGCTGGGGTCGTATTTCATGTTCAGCCACTGCGACCAGGAGTCATTCATGGTCAGAAAATCCGGCCGGTGCGTCACCTTGTAGCCCGATCCTTCGCGAACCGGGTGGTCGTTGTTCAGCTTGGCACCGTTGATGTTGTTCATGAAAATATCGTTGCGGTATTCTTTCGGCCAGCTGTTGCCGAGGTAAATCATGGCTCCGGCGTGGGCATGTCCACCCCCGGCGGCTGCCGAGCGGAAGTTCCCGGCGTGGGGTCCGCGTTCGCCCAGCCAGTGCACGTGATCGGCGTGGGTTTTAATGTCGTCGTAGGTATACGGATTGAAGTGTTTGCCACCCTGACGCTGGTAGCGCCCGCCCTGAATCATGTGGTACATGTGCGGGATTACGCAGGCCGTAATGAACGCGTGCCCATAGTCGTTGAAATCCAATCCCCAGGGGTTGCTGGTGCCTTCGGCAAAAATCTCAAACTCCTGCGTGGTGGGGTGAAACCGCCAGACGCCCGCGTTGATTTTCTTCCGTTCCGAATCCGGCGCACCCGGTTTTCCGACGTTGGAATGCGTAAACACGCCGTGATTGCCATAGAGCCAGCCGTCGGGTCCCCAGCGGAGGCTGTTCAGCGTTTCGTGCGTATCCTGCGTGCCCCAGCCGTCGAGCAGCTTTTGCGGTGGGCCGGTCGGTTTATCGTTCTTGAAATCGGCGGGAATGAACAGCAGGTACGGGGCCGCGCCGACCCACACCCCACCCATGCCCAGCTCCATGCCACTAACCAGGTTCAGTCCTTCGATGAAGACTTTCTTTTTGTCCAGCGTACCGTCGCCGTTGGTATCTTCAAAAATCAGAATCCGGTCGCGGCCCTGGCCTTCGGGCGCCGGAACCGGGTAGGTGTGCGACTCAACCACCCAAAGCCGTCCCCGCGCATCGAGCGTAAAACAGATGGGCTTGACAATGTCCGGTTCGGCAGCGGCCAGTGTAATTTTAAATCCTTTCGGCAGGGTCATCACCTTCGCGGCTTCCGTACCCGAAAGACCGGCGTGAAGAACCGGGTCGAGTGGCGGCAGCACAATGATGTCCTTCGGTTTCAGCTCGTTCGGAAAATCCGGACGCGTGGGATAGAACAGAAATTCATCAAAATTGATGTGCGCCCACTTGTCGTTCGGAATGTACGGAATCTGCGAAATACCGGTTTCGTTATCGACAATCCGGATGAAGATTTCCTTGTTCAGGTACGGTTGCAGATCGACAACGACCGGTTGCAGCGTGGCACGTCCCTGTCCGGTAATCTGGTAAATCACCTTATTGGTTTCGGCCAGCACAATTTCGACGCGCGTATCGACCAGCGCCCCGCCCGAAACCCGGAAAGCCGCAAACGGCTGCGTGACGGTAAACGGAACGGAAGTCAAGGTGCCGGTTTGTTTGTAATTGACTGTTCCTCCGCTGCTTAAGAAGTATTTTCCGGCAAAACCGATGTTCATTTCCTTTTCGTGAACCGGCGACGGATCGGCGTTGACCAGCGGATTGGCAAACGCATCGCCTTTGGCCGTCCAGTCTTTCAGCGTACCGGTTTCAAAATTGAGGTTCAACGGCTGGCCGTTTTTCATCGGCTGCTGTCCGGCAATGGTCGCGTTCGAAATCGTGCCTTCCACAATTTCAATACTGCCGACCATGCCAGCCGCGCGGTGGCCGGGAACCGAGCAATAATACGTATCGTTCTGCTCCGCCTTGAACGTAATGCTCGTGCTGGAACCCTTTTCCAGAATGGTTTTGCTCTTCAGTTTTAGTTTTTCGAGGGTGATGTCATGCGTCATGACCTCCCCGTTGGTGATCGTAATGCGAACGCGGTCGCCTTTGTTGGCTTTCAGCGTTGGGTTACGCGTGCCATCTTTGGCGAAATAACCGAGCATGGTGGCTTCCAGCGCATAGTCCCGGTCATATTTTGCCGTGTCCGGAGCGACAGCGGTTTTCGCGACCTGACCCGTGTCGTGAATTCCGGGAACGGAAAAAAGGGTAATGAGGAGTGGAATGAGCAAACGGAGTTCGTACATGGTAACAGGTCGTAAGTTGCTTAGGAATATTTAGTTAAAATTAGGAGAAAATCCCTCGCAGTCAAACCGGAATGGTTCAAAATTCGACTCAAAAACCGCCAGAATACGGTTGCAAAGGTTTGCAGAAGTGATTGACGCTGTAATTTTTTGGGATTTAGCGGGAGCCGTTGGAACCCGGTAGACGGTTTTTGAACGGGATACTTTTTAATTTCGTTTCTTTGTATACTTCGTAAATGGCGTGACCAATGGCTTTACAATATTTATCAGATTCCAACGGCAAACCAACCGCCGTCGTGATTCCCATTCAGGATTGGGAAATGCTGAAGAAAAAGCATGAAGATCTTTCGGAATTAGAAGAAATTGTTCCGGCCAAAAAACAAAAACCGTCGGATTTTCGGGGTTCTATTTCCAAAAAAATGGCTCGTGAAATGAACCAATACGTTGAAAAATCCAAACAGGAATGGGATCGAGATATCTTTTAGATTCCAATACCGTCATTGATTATGTAGGAGAGCTGCTTCCAGAACCTGTGGCGATGACCCTTGATTCGATGTTCAATGAGGAACTCAATATCTCGATCGTTGTCTACATCGAAGTGCTGGGATTTAATGGCAGAATCGAATCGATGAAACGTCTTCAGGCTTTTCTGGATATGGGATCGATTTATTATGTCAACAGGATTGTCGCTCTTCAAACCATCGCGATTCGTAAAAAACACAAGATCAAACTTCCGGATGCTATCATTGCCGCTACCGCGATGGTGCATAATTTTACCCTTCTGACCCGGAATACCAGCGATTTTAAAAAGATTGAAGGGCTGCTGATCGCCAATCCGCACGAATTATAAGCCTTCTCGGCTACTTTCTTTCACCCAGCCGACCGGCCAGTTTCTTCTATATTTGTATTTTGTAAATAAAAAATAAAATTCGATTGGGGGATTTCCGGCGCCAACTTGTCTTCGAATTACTAGACCCTTCATTCGATGTCTGCCAACTCGTTTCCATTCCGACGCATTCCCGATCCGGTTTCCATCGGGTTAACGCCCTTGCAGCGGAACGATACCGAAATCCCCGCGACGGCCGATCAGGAATTGTTCATCCGCAATGCGTTTGTTGCGGACCCCAAAATGGGCTGCGAGCTGCTCTTCCGGCAATATTTTGCGCCCCTGTGCAGCCACGCGATCCGGTTTGTTTACGACCGACAGGTGGCCGAAGACGTGGTGGCGGATTTGTTCTATACGTTCTACCAGAAGGAATTATATAAGCAGGTGAAGGGTTCGTACCGCGCTTATCTCTACCAGGCCGTGCGCAACCGGGCCTACAACAGCCTGCGCTGGGAATTGAACCGGCAGGAAACCCTTCCCGACGACCTCGATCAGGCCGATCTGGAAGCTACCCAGCCCGACCGGCTTTTGCAGCAGGACGAACTGTATCGGGCGCTTGAACAGGCCGTGCAGCATCTGTCTCCCCAACGCCAGCGGGTTTTTCTGCTGAGCCGCTTCGAAGGAAAATCGTACAAGGAAATTGCTGCGGAACTGTCGCTTTCTCCCAAAACCGTCGAAAACCACCTGCTGCAGGCCATTTCGACCGTGCGGCAATTTCTCCGACAGCAAAAACTGATTGGCTGGGCCCTGCTGCTGCTGACGGTTTTTCCGTAATCATCAACGACATACTTCCACCTCATGGAACCTACTAAAGAATTGTTATTCACCTACTTTGCCGGTCAGGCCACGTCGGTGCAACAGAAAGTGATCGGTGAATGGCTCAACCGCCCGACCAGCCGGGAAACGTATTTTCAGTGGCTGGATGAATGGGAACGGAGCTTCCCGCAATACGCCCCCGATCTGACCCACCACGTCGATCTATTCCGTCAGCGAATGGAAAATCCGGCGGAAGAACAGCCCCGCGTGGTACGCCGGTTTCCGGAAGAATCCCGCTCGTTTCAAAAACCGTTTCGGTGGTTGGCAGCCGCTTCCGTATCCCTAGCCCTGCTCGCCGGGGGCTGGTTTTTTCAAAAATTGCTCCTGTACAAAACCATCTCAACCGGCTCGCGCCAGCTCCGCTCGCTGAGCCTGCCCGATGGCTCCACGATCGCGCTCAACAGCAATTCGTCCCTGACCATTCCCCGCATCGGCTACGGCTGGCTTTCCCGGCGGGTGGCGCTGACGGGCGATGCGGTTTTCGACGTCAAGCACCTTTCGACCCACCAGCCTTTTGTGGTGCAGGACATGAACGGACTGGATGTGGAAGTGCTGGGAACCGAATTTTCGGTGCGCAGCCGGACGGCCAAGGCAGAGGTGGTTCTGAAACGCGGCAAGGTGAATCTGCGCTATGCCTCCGAGAACCAGCCTCCGCAGAATCTGGTGATGAAACCCGGCGACCGGGTTCTGCTCGACGGTAAAGGCTCGCTTCAGTTACAGCCCAAGGCCGACACCATGCGGTTTGCCAGTTGGCGGTATCGCCTGTTTAGCTTTAACAATACGCCCCTGCGCGAAGTGGCCCGCCAGATTCAGGCGGTTTTTGGGGTCCACGTCCAGCTTTCCGACCCGTCGCTGGCCCGCCGGAAATTGACCGGAACGATCCGCGCCGGATCGTCCGACGAGCTGGCGGAGGCCCTGGCGGAATTGCTCAACCTGCGGCTCAGCCACCACGACCAGCATCTCATTTTTTCAACTGCTTCCGAAAACTCCATTACGCAATGAGAAAATCGTTACCCCTCGCCCTGGCAACCGGGTTATTAATCAGCGTCGGTTACGGCAATACCGTAGCCCAGACGCTCGCCCTGGTCCGGACAACCCAGCAGATCGACGCCCCGCAGTCGGGCAAAACCGCTGCAACGACGGGCGCCAATCTGACGCTCAAGCAAACCTTACTGGAACTGAAGGCGCATTACGGCGTCGATATTTTGTTTGAAGAATCGGTTGTTGGACGAAACCTGAGCCCCGTCGAACCGCTCGATCTGAGTGCCCGGCTGGAAACGAATCTGAATACGGTTTTGAAACGTTACGGCCTACGGTTTAAGAAGTTACGTTCGGGTGCGTACCTGATTTTGCCGCCCAAAAACAGCGACCGGTCCGCCATCAGTTTGCCCCAGCTGACCAACACCTCAACCGCCGGAAATGGCCCTATCCCACTGGCGGGCCTGACCAATATTTCACCGACCCAACTGATCGGCGTGGCCCCGGTGGATGTGCGGGTCAGCGGTCGGGTGACGAGCGAAACCGGCGAAGGACTTCCCGGGGTGAGTGTGGTGGTGAAGGGCTCTCCGCGCGGAACCTCCACCGACGCCGAGGGCCGCTACCAGCTCAGCGTTCCCAACGAGAACGTCACGCTGGTTTTCAGTTTCGTCGGTTACGCGAGTCAGGAACAGGTGGTTGGAAACCGGTCGGCAATTGATATTCAACTGGTTCCGGATACCAAAGCGTTGAACGAAGTGGTGGTGGTCGGCTACGGACAGGTCAAGAAAAGCGATCTGACCGGCGCGGTGGCCACGGTTCCTGTGGAAGAAATTAAGAAAGTAGCCGTTACTTCGCTTGACCAGGCGTTGCAGGGCCGCGCGGCCGGGGTGCAGATTACCCAGAATTCGGGCGCGCCGGGCGGTACGACCAGCATCCGGATTCGGGGCGGCAACTCGATTCAGGGCGATAACGAGCCGCTGTACGTCATCGACGGTATTCCGTTTAAAAACGATGGAGTAAGTAATGGATCGAGTTTCAACGTGTTGAGTACGCTCAACCCCAGCGATATTGAATCAATTTCGGTGCTGAAAGATGCCTCTTCGACCGCCATTTATGGATCGCGCGGAGCGAATGGCGTGGTGATTATCACAACCAAACGCGGCAAAGCCGGGAAGTCGACGATCACCTTCGATACGTATTACGGTGTTCAGAATGTCCGCCGGAAATACCCGGTTTTGAACGCCCGGGAATACGCGCAGTTTGTCAACGACGCCAATACCAACGAAGGCCGTCCGGCGGTTTACACCCAGGCTCAGGTCGACGCCTTTGGCGAGGGCACCGACTGGCAGGACGAGATTTTCCGTCAGGCGCCCATTTCCAATTACCAGCTTTCGTTCAGCGGAGGTGACGAAAAAACGCAGTACGCCATCTCGGGCGGTTATTTCAAACAAAACGGCATCATTGTTAATTCCGATTTCGACCGGTATTCGTTTCGGGTGAATCTGGATCGCAAGCTGACCAGTAAAATCAAGATCGGTAACAGCCTGACGGTCAACCGAACGGTTACCAATCAGGCGCGTTCGGACGGCGATTTGGGCAGTGCCGGACTGGTCACGATTGCCGCGCTCCAGTTTCCGCCCATTCTGCCGGTGGTGACGCCCAACGGTTCTTATTTGCTGACCGATCCCGCGCTGGCTTTTACCGCCGACAATCCGGTGGCGCTGGCCCGCGACAACAAAAACCGCAACACGGCCTACCGGGTTTTTGGTAGTGTTTTCGGTGATTATCAGATTATTGATGGGCTGAACCTACGCGTGTCGCTGGGAATGGATGCGGTTTTGCAAAAACAGGACTCGTATTTGCCGCGATCGGTGGGAAGCGGTTTGGCGCAGGGCGGGGCTGCGGCTATTTTCAATTCGCAGGCGATGACCTGGCTCAACGAAAACCTGTTGACGTACACCCGCACTATTAACACCGTCCACAATATAACGGCCTTAATTGGGTATACACAGCAAGCCAGCCGGACGGAATCCAATCGGGCGCAGGCGCGGAATTTTGTAAACGACAACCTCGGTTCGAGCAATCTGGCGTCGGGTTCGGTGCCACTGACACCTGAATCGGGCATCGGAACCTGGGGCTTGAGGTCGTACCTGGCGCGGATCAACTACGGCTACAAAGACAAATACCTGTTAACTGCCTCATTCCGGACCGACGGTTCTTCCCGGTTTGGGGCCAACAAACGCAACGGCTATTTCCCCTCGGCGGCTCTGGCCTGGCGGGTTTCGGAAGAAACATTCATGAAAAGCAGCCGGGTGGTGAACGATTTGAAAGTTCGGTTGACCTACGGCGCGACCGGTAATCAGGACGGCGTTGGAAACTATCCGGCCTATTCGCTGCTGGGAACCCAGAATTACGTGTTTGGGAACACGGTTTCGACCGGTTTGGGGCCGAATCAGATTGCCAACCCGGATTTATCGTGGGAAACCACCACGCAGGCCGATTTTGGTGTCGACGTCGGTTTCCTGAATAACCGGATCACCCTGACCGCCGATGCGTATCTGAAACGGACGAAAGATCTGTTGCTGAACGTCACCGTTCCGAGTACCTCGGGTTTTTCGAGCGCCATCAAAAATCTCGGAAAAGTGGAGAACAAGGGACTCGAATTCAGTATTTCGTCGCGCAACATCGACGGCGATTTCAAATGGAATACCGACCTGAATTTCGCGCTAAACCGCAACAAGGTACTCGACATCGGCGGAACACCCCAGATTTTTGCCGGAAGTGTCGCCAACATTGGTCAGGGGCTGAATTCCGGGATTATCCGGGTTGGCGAGCCGCTGGGGTCGTTCTTCGGCTACGTGACCAATGGCCTCTACCAGACCACCGACGAGCTGACGGCGCTGGCCGATCCGCAGGCCCGGAAACCGGGTGATCGCAAGTACGCCGATCTGAACGGCGATAAGAAAATCGACGACAACGACCGCACCATAATCGGCCGGGCGCAACCCAAATTCATCGGCGGCATCAGCAATACGTTCTCGTTCAAAGGCATCGAGCTGACGGCTTTCTTTCAGGGCGTTTACGGAAATAACATCCTGAATGCCAACCGGTATGAACTGGAATACCTGAATGCGACCACCAACCAGGACCGGGATATGCTGAACCGCTGGACACCAACCAATACCAACACCGACATTCCGCGGGCTTCGACGACCCGCCCAGCAAACCGCGTTTCGACCCGCCAGATTGAAGACGGTTCCTATCTGCGGCTGAAGAATCTTCAGGTGGCTTACAATCTGCCTTCTTCGGTTATTCAGGCCCTGAAAATTCAGTCGGTGCGCGTTTATGTAACCGCCCAGAACTTCCTGACCTGGACCAACTATTCGGGCTACGATCCGGAAGTAAACCGGTTTGGGCAGGACAGCCGCAGCCAGGGCTTCGACTACGCCAGCTACCCGGCCACGAAAACGCTTTTGTTTGGACTAAACGTAGGATTTTAATCTAATTAACCGCCGGGCGGCCCCGAATGAACAATGAACAGTCCGTATTCCCGAATAGACAACACTCGGTTTTCTATTCATTATTAATTGTTAATTATTCATTTCTAACGACTTAGATCATGAAAAGATACCTCTTCCTCCTCTGTCTCCTGTCGTCCTGCGAAGTGCTGGATCAGAAGCCTGAATCGAGTTTTACGCCGGGTAATTTTTACAAAAATGCCGACGATGCCAAAGCGGCCGTCAGTGCGGTTTATGATCCGCTGAACAGCCAGAATTTATACGGGCAGGTGATGTGGATTTTGCAGGACCAGGCCACCGACGACGCCGAATGGGGCAATGGCCGCTCGACCGCCAATCAACCCAAAAACGACCTCGACAAATATTCGTTTACCCCCGCGACCAACACTTTTCAGGCGATCTGGTCGACGGTGTACGCGGCCATTAACCGGGCGAATACCGTCATCAGCCGGGTTCCCGGAATTCCGATGGACAACGACCTGAAAGCCCGGTACGTGGCCGAAGCCAAGTTCATGCGCGGTTTTTACTATTTCACGCTGGTGCGGTATTTCGGCGGAGTCCCGCTTATTACGACGGAGACGACTTCGCTGAATGATTTAGCCATCGCCCGGGCTTCCGTCGACGATGTTTATAAACTGATTATTCAGGATTTTACCGACGCCGAAACTACGCTGCCGGTGACGTATTCGGCCGCCGACCGGGGCCGGGCAACGAAGGGCGCGGCCAAAGCGTATCTGGCGAAGGTGTATCTAACCCGGCAGGACTGGCCGAAAGCCGCAGCCAAGGCGAAGGAAGTAATCGATCTGGGGCAGTATGATTTGTGGGCCAATTTTGCCGACGCGTTTCTGATTGCCAATAAAAACGGCAAGGAAGCGGTTTTTGAAATGCAGGCGCTGAGCGGTGGTTTTGGCGAAGGAAGCCTGATGCAGGGTTACATGCGCCCCAATTTCGACCGCGTGAATGGCGTTTCCGGTTTCGGCGATGATCCCGCGACCGAAAACCTGTACAAAGCCTACCGCCCGGACGATAAACGCCGGAATGTGACGCTGAAACTCTATTCGACCACCACCATGCCCGCGGCACCGGCCAGCGTGTTGTTTCCCTGTTATGTTTATAAATACCTCGATCCAACGTCGACCGGAACGAGTGATGGTGGCAATAACTACCCGATTATCCGGTATCCCGACGTGCTGCTGATGTACGCGGAAGCGTTGAACGAACAGGCGGCCAACAACACCGACGCCTACGCGACAATCAACCGCATCCGAAACCGGGCGGGTTTGCCAAACCTGACGGCCAACCTGAGTCAGGCGCAGTTCCGCGACAGCCTGCTGCTGGAACGACGGCTGGAGCTGGCTTTCGAAGGGCATCGGTGGTACGATCTGGTGCGCACCAAACGCCTGATCAGCGCGATGAAGGCTCAGAACCCAACCATACCCGTCGCCGAACATCATTATTTGTTTCCCATTCCCCAAACGGAACGGGATGTGAATCCGAAACTGGACCAGAATCCGGGGTATTAATCTGTTGGGTTACGGATTTGAGTGGCAATTGACAATTTTACCGGAGTATAGTCCCGTAGGGACGTAATGTTTGTAGAAAAAAGTGGCTTATCGCGTGTACGAGCGTGCCTTTAGGTACGCAATCTGATAGGCTAATTGCGTACCTAAAGGCACGCCGGGAAACATTGGTGCCTTTTCTACTACAAACATTACATCCCTACGGGACTGAAAATTCTTATCATTTAAATTCCCGGTTAAGTTTGAGAATCATAAGTAGTAAACCGAAGTCTGATCTCAATTTGAAAAATGCAGCGTCGAACGTATTTGCAAAGCACTAATGCCGTTAACCATTTCTCAACTGGCAACTCGTAAGTAATAGTCAGCCGAAAACCGCTGCTCGCCCAAAAAAATGCGATGAATGACGTCATTCGGAAAGTAGCTGCGGATACGCATTCGCCTTTGCTGGATATGCACCCTGTTTTCGAAACCGTGGGTAACATCGGTCTGGACGCGGGCAGAAATTATCCATCCTATCTCCAAAAACTCGTTACGGCCTGATAGCTTTTCTGAACTCATCTATGACTTCTTCCAAACACCCTTTTTCGCTATTTCCGGGCAGATTGGCGACCCAATGGCTGGTTGTTGCCACCCTCATCAGCGTCCTGATTTTCCTGCCGGGCCACCGCACCTCCGTTCGTAAACCAGCGGCAACGCGCAAAGCTGACGTCATCATTTACGGCGGAACGGCGGCTGCGGTTACGGCGGCTGTTCAGGTTACCAAAATGGGCAAATCGGTGATTGTCGTGTCGCCCGATAAACACCTGGGCGGTTTGTCGGCGGGCGGGTTGGGATTTACCGATACGGGCAACAAAGAGGTCATCGGCGGGCTTTCGCGCGAGTTCTACCACCGGCTTTACGAACACTACCAGAAAGATGCTTCGTGGATGTGGCAGAAACGGAGTGAATACGGCAACAAAGGCCAGGGAACGCCCGCGCTCGACGGCAATAACCGGACGATGTGGATTTTTGAACCGCACGCGGCTGAGCAGGTGTTCGAGGATTTTGTGAAGGAAAACAAGCTGACGATTTACCGGAACGAATGGCTCGACCGGTCGGCGAAAGGCATTCAGAAGCAGAATGGCGTGATCAAATCCATTAAAACGCTGTGCGGCACCGTATACGAAGGCAGCATGTTCATCGACGCGACCTACGAAGGCGACCTGATGGCGGCTGCGGGCGTCAAATACCACGTCGGGCGGGAAGCCAACAGCGTTTATAACGAGACGCACAACGGCCTGCAGGTGGGCGTTTTTCAGCACCGGCATTATTTTAGTAAAGATGTCAGCCCGTATAAAATCGCGGGGGATCCGAAGAGTGGTTTGCTGCCCGAAGTGTCGGCCGAAGTACCGGGCGTCAATGGCACGGGCGACAATAAAATTCAGGCGTATTGTTTCCGGATGTGCCTGAGCAATCACCCCGAAAACCGGGTGCCGTTTCCGAAACCGGCGGGCTACAATCCGGCCCGTTACGAGCTGCTGGCGCGCGTGTTTGCCACCGGCTGGCGCGAAACCTTTGACAAATACGACCCGATTCCGAACCGGAAAACCGATACCAACAACCACGGCCCTTTCAGCACCGATTATCTGGGCAAAAACTACGACTACCCCGAAGCGACGTATGAACGCCGGAAAGCGATCATTCGCGACCACGAGCTGTATCAAAAGGGACTGATGTATTATTTGCAGAACGACCCGAAAATTCCGGCCGACGTTCACGAAGCGATGCAGCAGTGGGGTTTGCCGAAGGATGAGTTCAAAGACAACGGCGGCTGGCCGCACCAGTTGTATATCCGCGAAGCCCGGCGCATGATTGGTGAATTTGTGATGAAGGAAGCCGACGCGCTGGGCAAAACCGTTGTGCCGAATCCGGTCGGAATGGGGTCGTACGCGCTGGATGCCCACAATGCGCAGCGGTTTGTTAAAAAAGACGGTTTTGTGCAGAACGAAGGCGATATCGGCGTGCATCCCGACAAACCGTATTCGATTGCTTACGGCGCCATTATTCCCAAAGAAAACCAGTGTAAAAACCTGCTCGTACCGGTTTGCGTGTCGAGTTCGCACATTGCCTATGGATCGATTCGGATGGAACCGGTTTTCATGATTCTGGGGCAATCAGCCGCCACGGCTGCCGTGCTGGCAATTGAAAACAAGACTTCGGTGCAGCAGGTGCCCTACGCCAAACTTCAGGCGGTTTTACTCAAAGACGGGCAACGACTGACGTTGTAATGGTCAAAACAGACGGGCATTTCGGGCCGAAAAAAGACTCGAAAAAATCGAAAATTTTATTTTCCCGGGCCTGATCTACCAGCGCGAATTGGTAACGTAAGCCAACAATCTGTGTAGATTTTTCCACAAAAAAACCG
Source organism: Larkinella terrae (assembly GCF_009668025.1). Lineage (GTDB taxonomy): Bacteria > Bacteroidota > Bacteroidia > Cytophagales > Spirosomataceae > Larkinella > Larkinella terrae. Next base: position 13,132 of record NZ_WJXZ01000020.1, read on the forward strand.
CTCCGGTCAGTGCGACCGGAGCGGTTTTGATTTATGCAAAGAGAAGCTCTCTTAGTTGTCTTTATCCAGTTTGTCACCGGCTTTGTCAAAGGCATCGCCGATGTCATTTCCTGCTCTTTTAAAGCCTTTTTTCACATCCTGCCAGGCCGCTGCGGTAGCATTCTGGGCATTTTCCAGATCCTGCCCCAGCTCCTTGCGGTCTTCCTCCAGCTTGGCCAGTTTTTCTTCGGATTTTGCCTTGGCTTTCACGCTTTCCCGCTTCATATCGGCCTTTAGCTCATCGATTCGGGCGTCCAGCTTACGCTGTTGTTCCTTGATGTTGGCAACGGCTTTATCGCGTTCTTCCCGAAAATCGGCAGCCGCTTCATCGCCTTTTGCCTCCATTTTATCACCCGCTTCTTTGGCGTCGGCCTCCATGGCTTCACCGGTTTTTTCCATGGCGTCTTCGGTGCGGGATTCATTTTTACCGTCATTCTGACAAGACGCCAGCGACAGCGAGCCTACCACTAAAATAGCTCCGGCCAGCATACGAACCTGTTTGAACGTCATCATCACCTTTTTCATAGCAATACTGATTGATTGGTTTGTATCAGGCCATTGGCAAAAGCAATGCCAGAAAGAGAATGAACAATGAATAATGAACAATGAATAATGAACAGGCTGACGCATACACCAACGCATCAACCTCTTCATTATTCATTATTCATTGTTCATTCTTTCTTTTACATGCTTTTCCACTTGATGGCACAGCCGATGGCTTTGGTGTTGGTGGTGACGACGGGGCGGCCCGCCAGCAGGTTATTGACGGCTTCTTCCACGAATCTTCTTTTTACGACAGCCGCAACCTGGGGACTATCGTCGATCATGCCGGTATATTCCATCGTAAACCGGTCGCCGGTACGTTTCAGGACGAACACTTCCGGCGTGCGGGTTGCCCCGAAGGCGTGTGCCACACTCTGGGTTTCGTCCGATAAATACGGGAAGGAGTAATTTTTCTCCTGCGCCCGAATTTTCATGTTCTCAAACGAGTCTTCGCTGTAAGCACCCGGATCGTTGGGCTGAATGGCAATGAGCGGAAAGCTCAGGGGAGCGTATTTGTGGTCGAGGGCAATCATGCGCTCCTCGTAGGCTTTCGAAAACGGGCAGTGGTTGGTCGTAAAGACGATAATCACGCCTTTTCCATTTTTATAATCACTCAGGGAAACCGGACGACCGTCGACATTCTTCAGCTTAAAATCCATGATGACGTCGCCAATGGCGTACACTTTCTCATCCGCGAAAGGGGGCGCCGGAACGAACCTGGCCGCTGTCGCAATCATCAGCACAGCAAGCAGACTTATCCACGCTTTCATATGAATCAGGGTTATAGTCGGAAAAAATCTCTCCGTAGGATCATACACAATCGGAATCCGTCAACCGATTCCGGTAAGGTAACATACGGCTGACCGTTCCTACGTTCTGAGAGCCGTTTTACCCGGTAACTCAACAATGCAAAATCCGTGCTAACTAACAAATAAACAGCGCGTTTCCATCTCTTTTAACATTTCTGACGAATAGAAGGTTCTGGTTTCTTTTTTCAAACAAAAACTCCTATATTTGCACCTCATTTCTGAGAAACAACATTTTCTGTATCAATCATGTATGCAATCGTAGAGATCGCAGGGCAGCAATTTAAAGTTGAGAAGGGCCGTTACGTCTACACCCACCGGTTGGAAGGCGACACGGACGCTGCACTTGTGTTCGACAAGGTTCTTCTTGTCGATAATGGCGGTTCTGTATCGGTAGGCGCCCCGACCGTCGCTGGCGCTCAGGTTTCCGGTAAAATTCTGGAACACCTGAAAGGCGAAAAAGTACTCGTCTTCAAAAAGAAACGCCGGAAAGGCTACCGGAAGAAAAACGGCCACCGTCAGTACCTGACCAAAGTATTAATCGAAGACATAACCGTATAATCGTTTTCGGTTTTCGGTTTTCGGCGAACAGACGCCAGCGCGTGTCGACCAACCGTAAACCATAAACCGTAAACCGTAAACTTTCTAAAAAAATGGCACACAAGAAAGGTGTAGGTAGTTCAAGGAACGGCCGCGACTCGATGAGTAAACGCCTGGGCGTGAAACTTTTCGGTGGTCAGTCAGCCATTGCCGGTAACATCATCGTTCGGCAACGCGGTACCAAGCATCACCCCGATAAAAACGTTGGAATCGGCCGCGATCACACGCTGTTTGCGCTGGTCGACGGGTATGTACACTTCCGCAAAGGCAAGGGAGGTCGTTCATTCGTGAGCATCCTGACGTCAAAACCGGAAGTTGTTGAAGCCGCTCCGGTAGAAGCAACTCCAGCAGTTGCTGCGGAATAAACCGCTACTCCCAACGGATTCGTAAAAGAACTGAAGACCTGTCTGGCCAAAACCGGACAGGTTTTTTGTTGTTGGCAAACTAATCAATCCCGACTGCTGTTTGCCCAGTAACGGTTTTTCCCTCACTGAAACTACAAGAAAATGACCACTACATTATATCCGGCCATCTCGCTGTATACCGAAAGCAGCCCGAACCCCAACTCGATGAAGTTCGTGGTAAACTTTCCGCTGGTGCCGGAAGGACTTTCGTTCGACTACACCGATGCCTCGGAAGCGCTCCTGACGGGCAAGAGTTCGCCCTTGGTGGTGGCGTTGTTTGGCTTCGATTTCGTGAAACGGGTGTTTATTGCCAGCAACTTCATCACGGTTACGAAAGATGACGAAACCGAGTGGGAAGATGTGCTGATCGAGGTGAAGCAATTCATCCGGGCGTATTTCAACGAGCAGAAACCGGTTTTTGCCCAGCAAACGATTGATTCGAACACCACCAAGGTAGAAGCCGATTCGCCGACGATCCAGAAAATCAAGTCGGTGCTCGACCAGTACATTCGCCCGGCGGTAGAATCCGACGGGGGTGCTATCAGCTTCCATTCCTTTGACGATCAGGACGGTACGGTAAAAGTACTGCTGCAGGGTTCGTGCAGCGGCTGCCCCTCTTCCACCCTGACGCTGAAAGCCGGTATCGAAAATCTCCTCACACGATTAGTACCGGAAGTAAAACAAGTCGAAGCCGAAGGCGTTTAAAAGAATGATGAATGAGGAATGATGAACGATGAAGTTCGCGCATTAGCATTCATCGTTCATCATTCATAATCCATCATTATAAGTCCTTGCCTATGCGTTTGCGTCTGACGCGGTTTTTGCTGTTTTTATTCATCACCTCTCCGGTTGTTGCTCAAAATTTTCTGGGGATAGCGCCCAGCCCGTACGGCGGTACGCAGAGCCTGTACCTGAATCCGGCTTTTGCTGTGGATTCGAAATACGGTTTTTACCTGAATATTGGCGCTGGTAATGCGCACCTCGACAACAATTACGTCCGCTACCAGGCTCCGTTTTCGCTCACTTCGCTCGTTCTGAAGCGGGTTCCCGATCAATATAAGTTTGCGGATGGTTCGGTTTTGTTTCGCCCGGATTTCCTGGGTGAAATTGCCAACGGAAAGCCCAAAAGCGGTACCGCCTGGACTGATTTACGCGGTCCTTCGCTCCAGGTTCGGCTGGGCGATCAGGTCGCCCTTGGTTTAACCACGCGGCTGCGGGCGGCAGCTCAGTTCCACAATGCCTCCGAATCACTGCTGTCGGTCGTCCGGGCCGGTCTGGAGGATTCCCGGCTGTACAACATTCCGACCAAAGATAACCAGTTCAGTGTCAATACCAATACCTACGCCGAGATCGGCCTGACGCTGGCTGCGGCCATCATCCAGGACGATTATCAGCAACTTTCGATTGGCGCGACGGTCAAACGACTTCAGGGCATTACCGCCGGTTTTCTAAACAACAACGGTTTATCCTACCGCCTGCTGTCGGACACGGCCAAAGCAAACAATTACTACATGCAGGTCGATCAGGTCAACGCCGAGTTGGGTTACACGACGTATCTGCAGGATCGCGGCCGATCGGTTTCGTTGCGTCAGCTTTTCGACGGCAATAATCCCGGCCGGGGCTGGGGTGCCGACATCGGTTTTTCGTACCAACTGAAAACCGACGACAATCCGGACGATTACGCCCTCCGGCTGGGCGTTGCCATCACGGACATCGGCGCGATTCGGTACCGCGATGATCGGTATGTCCAACGGTATTCGATCAACACCACCAACCAGCAATTCACGACGAAGGATTTTAACGACGCCAGGGGCAGCGAAGGCATTGCCGAAGTGATTCGGGATAAACTCAACCTGACCGAAGCGGCCAATAAAAAGCAGTTTACCTCCGGTTTGCCAACCGCGCTTTCGTTGAATGCCGATATCAATATGGGCAGCGGTTTTTACCTGACCGGTACGTTTCTCCAGAATTTACGGGCGAAAGATGCCATTTCCATCCGACAGCCTACGCTGGTTGCCGTGACGCCCCGACTGGAAAAATCGGCTTTCGGCGTTGCCGTTCCGCTTGTGGTTCTCAACAACGCCTTTATGGCCGGAGCCTCCATCCGAATCGGACCGGTTTTTCTGGGAACCGACAATCTGTTCGGGATGATCGGCAGTAATTCCAATAAATTGCGGCCGCGTGGGGCCGATATCTATGCCGGACTGGCGCTGGCCAGTTTGCGCCGTAAACCGTAGCAACCGAGCGACATGAAGGGTTTTAACGCGATGCTGGTTTCACTGATCCTGACGCTGCAGGCCGTGATTTGCAACGGGCAAACGAATCCGGCTGCGAGCCCGGTCGAGGAATATACCGTTCGGATTGAGACGAAAGACCGCAGCGGCCGGCTCATTCCGGCGACGCTGACCATCACCAACGAAGCGACCAGAAGGGTTCAGCGCGGCACCCAACAATCCGGTTCATATACCGTGGCGCTTCCGGCCGGGAACGTCTACCGACTCGAGGCTAACTACGCCGGATACCGGCCCACCCAAAAAACACTGCGTCTCGACCGCGTTGCCGACCGGCAGCAAACCCAGCAAACCATTATCCTGGAAATGGAGCGCGAAATATCCACCGAATCGCCCGTGAACGTCACGGTTACCGACTACGACACCAAACAGTTGATCCGGCAGAAAATGAACGTTCAGGTGCAGGAATTTGACGGCAAGCGGGTGATTATGACCGGGCCACCGCGCGAAGGCCGGTTTACGTTTCTGGCCGCCTTTGGGCAGCGAATCCGGTTTACCGTTGAAGTGGAAGGTTACGAACCCTACGAATATACGGTTGACGTAAAAGATCAGCACGACATTACCATTCGCCTGCAGCGGGCCAAAAGTCCGGTGGTGGCCGAGGCTCCGCCAACCGCCGAAACCGCTCCGCCCGCCAACGCACCCTTGCCGGCAACGACGACTCCCCCAACGAACGCTCCGCCGGTCGGGATGGAGACCAAACCGGCGACGCCCACGATCGCGCCAAAAGTAGAGAGCGAATCCGTACCCAAAACCGCTCCGCCAACCGTGGCGGAAACCAAACCCGTTGCGCCGGTTCCGGCACCGGCCAATACGGATTTGTCGACCCTGGCAACGGGAAAAACCGTCACGCTCAACAATGTGTATTTCGATCAGAGCAGTTATCTGTTGCGTCCCGAATCGCACGCGCAACTGAATCAGCTGGTTGCGTTATTGAAAAGCCGCCCGGGTTTAAAGATCGAGATTTCGGGTCATACCGACAATGTGGGCGACCCACGGCTGAACCTGGCTCTTTCCGAAAACCGCGCCAGAGTCATTATGTCTTACCTGATTACCAACGGGATTGCCGAAAACCGCCTTCGGTTTAAGGGATATGGTCAGACCCAGCCGGTTGCGGCCAACGATTCGGAAGAGAACAAACGCAAAAACCGGCGGGTCGAAGTGAAATTACTGGATGGATAAGTTATTGGCCGACGAAGCGGAATTAATGGCTAGCCAATGCTGGTAAACCTGACGCATCAACTCTTTAATTTCATCAAAATAGAGCGGTTTACTGATACAAACCGTAGCGCCCAGGTCCAGACAGAGTTCCATTTCGCCCTGATTCTGGGTATTGACGAACAAAACAACCGGGATGCGTTGCCAGGCCGGTTTTTCTTTAATCTGCCGCAGCGTTTCGAATCCGCTCATGCCCGGCATGTATTTATCCAGAATGACAATCCAGGAGTTTAGCGCGGCCGGTAGTGCGGTTGTTTCCTCCTCCAGAAAATCCAACAATCGTTCTCCGCTATCAAATTCCCGAACCGGAGCCGCAATTTCCATCGATTCCAGCGCCATCCGCATCAACATCCGGTCTTCTTCATCGTCATCTACCAGCAGAATAGTTGGCTTATTTTCAGAATTAGTAAACTGTGTTTCCATGCGATCCAATTTTGTTCACAAGAAGGATCAAAAGTCGCAACTTGGCGGCAATGGTCTAGTCCATTCAATCAAATTTTCAAATTTGTTTAAGAAAATATGAACAAATCGGGCCGTTCATTTCGAGTTTTTCTATCTGGCCGCGTTGTCTCCGGTTATTTCAGGTAGAAATCAGCAGAAAAATGGAAACAACAGGTTTCACCGGGTAATCAGCAAACTGCCGCTCCGGTTGGGTTGCGACCCGCCGGGTTTGATCACATACTGGTAAACCGCCGGGGGCAGATCCTGCCCTTCACTTTTTCCGTCCCAGGGCTGCGTGTAGCCCTGCGATACAAATACCGGATTTCCCCAGCGGTTATACACTTCCACTTTACAATCGGGATAATCGCCGATACCGCGAATGACCCAGTTATCATTGACCCCATCGTTGTTGGGTGTAAAGGCATCCGGAATAAAAAGCACGGTAATGACCGATACGGTCAGTTTGGTTGTAAACTCACAGCCTTGTGGCGTCGTAACCCGCACCTGGTAGGTCGTGGTCGTGTCGGGGCTGGCGTACGGTTTGGCGGCCACCGGGCTGCTCAATCCAACCGAAGGCGTCCAGTAATAGCTCAGCGTATCGACACCGTTTTTGTTTAACTGAACCTCACTTCCCCGCCGAACCGACGCGTCAGCCACCGCAATGGACGGCGCGGGCAGCACGGTAACCGTTTGTTGCGTCCGGCCGGGGCAGGTATTCCCGGCCTGGGTCAGCGTGTAGGTAATCACAAATTGGCCGGGACCGGTTTTTGCCGGATCAAACTCCGAAGCCGTCACGGCACTGGCGGCCTGCCCCACACCCGCAAACGTTCCTCCGCCCGGTTCGGCACGCAGGGCCAATCGCGCCGGGGCGTTTTCGCAAATGGCAGGCAAAGGCGTCATCGAAACGGCTGGGGCTGCGTTGAATTGCAACAAAACCTCATCCGAAGTCGATTGGCACTGGCTGGTATCGGTAACGGTGACGACGTAATGCCCGGCCTGGGTCACGGCCAGCGAGCCTTTCACCTCCTGAGCCAGCACATTTCCCGTGTTGAGCCATTGGTAGGTATACAACGGATTCGCAACGGCAATCAGCCGGATGGTATCGCCCGAGCAGGCGGTTTTGCTCACTGGCGGTACGATCGACGCCAGCGGTTTTGGATTCACCTTAACGTTAACACTGTCGGTTACGACGCAGCCGGTGGCGGCACTGACGATCTGGACTTTGTATTCACCGGTTTCGTGCGGCTGGTAATCCGACTCCTTCGCACCGGGCAAGAGCTGATCGTTTTTAAACCAGCTATACGTAAAATTGCCTTTGGGCGCTTTTAGCTGAATGGATTTACCCTCGCAAAACGTCGTTGGGCCACTGGCGGTCAGCTTCACTTGTTCGGCCGTCATCAAATCGACTTTGATGCTGGTTTGCGCGGGACTTGGTTTTCCGCAGGTATTCCGGAATCGTTTGACGACGGTATAATTCCCGGATTCTTTAATAACCAGCGTAGCGGTGGTATCGCCTTTCAGGTCCTGGCCATCGCGTTGCCACTGAAACGACCACTGGTCCGAGTAGTCGGTTTTGAGCGTTACATCCTGACCCTGACAGGCCGATACGCTTGTAATGGCGCCGTTTGCGGTTTTGCCGATCTGGGCATTCTCGGGGGCTTTCGCCAGGGTAATAGCCGGTGCGGGAGGTGTATTGGTGGGGCAGTCGACCACGGCCAGCTGGAAATCCCGCCGGACGGAACCGATCCATTTGCCGTTCCGGAACTCTTCGCATATAACCGCAAATGCAAACAAGCCAACCTGGCTGGCCGTGACGGTCAGTTGACCGGTTTCGCCATCCACTTTCAACGCGGGACTGCCCGGAACCGAATTGGTTGCGCTGAAACCCGGCTTCCAGGACACCATCGGATAAGCGGAACTGGGCTGGTTGTCAAATGCAATGCCCTGACTGGTAAATCCTTTAAACGGCGTTACAATGGCGTAAGTTAGTTGATCACCGTCAGCGTCTGTAGCCTTGAAGCTGAACGTGAAAGGTTGCCCTTTGCAGGCGTATTCGCCCGTCGGAACCGAAAAAGCCGGTGACGAGTTGATCATCGTTTTGGGCGACGGGAACTCCAGATGAAAAACCATACCCGACTCGTCGGCCTGGCTAATGTTGTCGATCGCGCCACTGCGGCAACACACCCCGTGGACAACGTAGTACCCCCCCGGATCGTCGAAACGATCCGCATCCAGTTCAATTTCTTTGCTATAAGTGACCACGCTGAGTTTCAGCGGCCGGAGTTGGGCACAGGCCTGATTGGAAACGGCCAAGGGGTCCTGCCGGAGCAGGGGCAATTCAAACTCGCCCATTTTCAGATTGTCTTTCCGGCGATAAATCGCCAGTTTGACCGTCGGCTTGATATCACCCGTGCGGCTGTTCTGTTCATCGATGAACATATCCAGCGACAATGTATACCGGTTATCTGTCCCCTTTGCAGTGAGTCGAATGTTACCGCCGACGATGTGTGAAGCTGAAACCCGGCACCAAAATCCGAGTAACATGACTAGTAAAAGAAGTGTATTCCGTTGAGCCATAACCACATGCTATCCCGGCATTTTCTTACAAAAAGCAAGCCACTGTGCCCCAAATTACAAGAATAGTTCTATATTTTTTGTTTTTTAGCGATATGATTCTGAATTCAAGCGGCTAACCGGTATCAGGCAATCCGAAAAACAGTATCTTTTACGAAAATTTGTAGTTTTGGTAAATCACAAGGGCCGGGCTACCGAACCCAATCTGCTCTTGCGGGGTTGTTCCACAAACGGAGGGTATGACTGAGCGCGTAACGTTTTTCGACACAAAAATTGAATATTTGAAGGGTGTGGGGCCTCAGCGGGCGGCATTACTCAACACCGAATTAAATATTTTTACGTACCGGGACCTGATTCAGTATTACCCGTTCCGGCACGAAGACCGCACCCGGTTTTACACCATTGACGAACTCTCGGAAGCCCTCCCAGCGGCCCAAATCATCGGCCGCATCCGCGACTGGGCGGTGGTGGGCGAAGGGCCGAAAAAACGCCTGATTGCGGTTTTTACCGACCATACCGGTTCGATGGACCTGGTTTTTTTTCAGGGCATTACGCATTTTGAGAAGTTTCTGCGCCCCGGTGCCGAATACATCGCCTACGGCAAGCCCGTCGCGTTTGGCAACAATTTCAGCATCACGCATCCGGAACTCGACCCCCTGACGGCCGAAAACGAGCATGGAAGCACGTTCCAGCCCATTTACAACCTGACCGAAAAGCTCCGCCGGATGCGGGTCGACAGCAAACTGCTGGCGCGGATGGTGCAACAGTTGCTCGAAACCGCTTACCAGCATATTCACGAAACGCTGCCGAATTCGCTGCTGGAACAATACCGGCTGATCTCGAAAGCCGAGGCCATTGAGAACATTCACCTGCCCAAAAGCCAGGCCTGGCTCAAACAGGCCGAACGGCGACTGAAGTTTGAAGAGCTGTTTTACAACCAGTTACGGCTGATTAAGAATAAGCTCATTCACAAAACGGAATACCCCGGGCAGGTTTTCCGCAGCATGAGCCTGCTGACCCGGTTTTACAAGGAATTCATGCCGTTTCAACTGACCGAAGCCCAGAAACGGGTGCTGCGCGAAATTCACGGTGACCTGATCAGCGGGAAACAGATGAACCGGCTGTTGCAGGGCGATGTGGGCAGCGGCAAAACCATCGTGGCTTTCATTACCATGCTGATGGCCATCGACAACGGCGCGCAGGCCTGCATCATGGCGCCCACCGAAATCCTGGCCGACCAGCATTATTACGGCCTGAAAGTTTTTGCCGACCAACTCGGCCTGACCATCGGCCGGCTGACGGGCTCGACCCGCACCAAAGGCCGCCGGATTATCCACGACCAATTGCAGAGCGGTTTGATGCACATCATCGTCGGGACACACGCGCTGCTGGAAGATGCCGTACAGTTCAAAAATCTGGGGCTGTGCATCATCGACGAGCAGCACCGGTTTGGGGTAGCCCAGCGCGCGCGGCTCTGGAACAAAAACCAGGATATTTACCCGCACATGATGGTGATGACGGCCACGCCCATTCCGAGAACGCTGGCGATGACCCTCTACGGCAACCTCGATCTGTCGGTCATCGATGAACTTCCGGCGGGTCGAAAACCGATCAAAACCGTCCACCGCTACGACACCCACCGGCTGGAGGTGTTTGGATTTATGCGGCAGCAGATCGAGCAGGGGCGGCAGGTGTACGTCGTTTATCCCTTGATTGAAGAGTCGGAAAAACTGGATTTCAAGGATTTGATGGACGGGTACGAAAGCATTACCCGCGCCTTTCCGAACCACCCCATCGGCGTTTTGCACGGGCGCATGACCGGTTACGACAAGGATTTTGAGATGGAGCGGTTTGTGAAAGGCGAAACCAAAATCATGGTGGCTACGACGGTGATCGAGGTCGGCGTCAATGTGCCGAATGCCAGTGTGATGGTGGTCGAAAGTGCCGAGCGGTTTGGACTGGCGCAGCTGCACCAGTTGCGGGGACGCGTCGGGCGGGGCGCCGAGCAGTCGTACTGCATTCTGATGACGGATTACAAGCTCTCGAAGGAAACCCGCACCCGCATCGAAACGCTGGTCAAAACCAACAACGGTTTTGAAATTGCCGACGTCGACCTGCAACTCCGCGGCCCCGGCGACCTCTCCGGCACGCAGCAAAGCGGTATTGCCGACCTCATTCTGGCCGATCTCGCCAAAGACGGTGCCATTCTGGTGGCCGCCCGGGAATCGGCGCAACGAATTCTGGAAGAAGATCCGGGACTGGTTTTACCCCAACATGCCCCGGTTCGGAACCAGGTGGAAATGCAGCGCGAAGGCGAAACGAACTGGAGCCGGATTAGTTAGGGTCCTCTCCAATTGATCAGCAGAAACAATCTTTTCGATCCACATTGGTGGAATAGGAGCCAAAACCGTTACGCACTTCATTTCTTCAAACGCCATGTTCAGGAATCGACCGGTTTCAGCAAAACAGCCTGACAGAGACGGAATCGTCATTCTATCAGGCTGTTGCATTGATTTAATAATTGGTCGGCGAACGGTAAACGATGTAGCGTTGTGATGCAGAAGCCGGAACATCGACGATCTCGACCTGACGAATATACGTCTGTTTGCCGTCACTGACTTCGAGCAGGTATACGCCGGATTTGGACTCTTCAAAATTGAATTTCCGCCGATATGGATTCTTCGATCTTCCCAAAAACTCCTGATGAATAACGTCGTTTCTTGAGTTTTTCAGCGTAACCCGAATGCGCGATCGGTGAATGGCCAGCATCAGATTCACTTTTTTGCTGGCATCCAAAAACATGCTTACGTCGAACGCCCGCCCGTTGGCTACCAGGTCGTCGGAGGCCTGTGCTTTCACGGACAGAATGGTCAGGATCAGGCTGATGAAAACTGTCCTGGCAATTTTTCGTGTGGTGGATTTAAAGGATCTGCCGGTTACTGACTGGCCCGAAAACCGGGTACCGATCACCGTTAAGTAAGTCGTTGTTAAAGCAATTCGTTTCATGGTGTAAGAACATTAATTTCGTGGTGTGTATCAGACTTTTATCGGTGCAAAATTCGCGCTTCGATCCACGCCAAAAAACACTGAAATCCGTGATTTTCTGTCCCCGAATTCGGTGATTTTCAGGACAAAGACCGGCGATTGTACGGACTGAAGGGCTCCTGCGTGTTCAACCTAGGCCATGAAATCGTTGCAAAAATTACTACTGCTGATCGTTTTGCTGGGCGTAAATCGCCCGCTCCGGGCTCAGAGTTACTATACGCCCCCTTTTGATTTCGACCGGAGTATGGACAAGGCGTATGTCGATAGCCTGTTGCGGACCACGCGCATTCGACTGGCTGGTCTGGACCGGATGCGGCCAACGGCGACCGTCGACACCGCCCGCATGGAGTACCTGCATTTCATGGCGTACGTCCATTACAGTGGCATGTCACACCGCGACAGCTCGCTTTTGGTGGCCAACCAGTTGATCCAACTGGCGGAACGCAAAAAAAACATCAAATACCAGATCAAAGGCCTTCTGCTCACCGAACGGTATTACCGGGATTTCAAGGTTAATTATCCCCAGGCCATCAAACTGAATTACCGCCTTTTAGCGCTGATCGAAACAACGCCGACGACCTACGCCATGTATTTCTGGCGTATTTACCGAAACCTCGGCCACATCAGCAGTGCGATCGGCGAGTACAGCGACGCCGTGACGTATCTGCAGAAAAGCATCAGTTGGTTCAACAAAGACAAAAAAATCGACCCCATTCACCTGGCCGATCTGCACCGGTTTCTGGCCAATGCCTACATCGGTCAAAAGCAGTTAAACGAGGCCGAAGCACATTACCTGCTTTCCTGGGATTTTGTGAACCACCTGAGCAAGGTGTCGATTTCCAACAAAGCGTATCTGACCAACGACATTGGTCAATTATATAACCTCCAGGAGAAGTTTACGCAGGCCGTTCCCTTTCTCAAGCAATCCATTGCGTACTGGGGGCAGCTCAACGCGCCCTTTCCCCAGGCCGACGCGCTGGCCGATCTGGCGGTTTCTTACCTCGGTTTGAAACAGTATGAGGCCGCTATTGCCAGCGCCCGGGAAGCGTTGGCTAAAAACCAGAAGGTTCCGGCGCCCATGCTCACGGCTTATTCGGTTTTGATCAGCGCCTACGAACATCGGCAGGACTGGAAAAACGCCTTTGAGTACCAGCGGCTTTTCAACGCCAAAAAAGGGGAAGAACAGCAGGCCATCAACCAGACCGAGAGCCTGCGAAGCAAGGCAAAATTTGAACGGGAGCAGCTTGAGATCGCGCACCGTCAGGAGCGGCTTTTGCAGAACCAGCGCTACCAGATGCTGGCTAAACAGGCCGAAATCGACCGGCTTAACAACACCTTCCGAACCAACGAATTACAACGGCTGGCGCAAACCCGGGATCTGAAATACAGACTCGAAAGCCAGCAGCTCAGAACCGTCGCTACCCAGAAACAGGCCGCGCAGCAAGCCACTATCAAGCAATTAAAAATCAATCAGTTGCATGCGGGATTGGCGGCTCAGAAACAACTTCGCAATCTGCTGCTGATCGGGATCGGAATCATCAGTTCGCTGGGCTTGCTATTGCTGTATTATAACCTCCGCATCCGGCAAACCAACCTGGCTTTGCGGGCCAAAAACCGGGAGATTGAAATGGCCCTGATCAAAGGACAAACCATTGAACGTAAGCGCGTTGCTACCGAACTCCACGACCGGGTGAGTAGTTTGCTCGGCGCCACTAAAATGACATTCCAGACGATGGATGCCGAAATTCTGTCGCCCCGCAACAAGAAATTATACGAAAACAGCCTGAACCTCCTCAACGATGCTGTAACGCAGGTTCGGCAACTGTCGCACAATCTCATTCCCGAACAGTTGCTCCAGCAGGACTTGCTGGTTTCGCTCAAGACGCTGGTCAAAAAGCTGAATCTGACTGAGCAAACGGTTTTTTCGCTGAGCAGTGAGCCCAGCGGCAAACTTCCGCTGACGCAGGAAGCCAAGTTCAATCTGTACGTTATCTGCCTGGAACTCTGCACCAATGTGCTTCGTCACGCCCAGGCAAGCCAGGCCCACATTAAGTTGATCTGGCACGATAACTGGCTGGCCCTACAGGTCATCGATAATGGCGTTGGAATGAAAACCGGGCGGGAAAGTGGAATGGGGCTGGATAACATTCGGAAAAGGGCCGAAACGATTGGTGCCCGGTTCCGGCTCGAATCGGACCCGTACGATGGAACCAAAGCCAGCATTTTGCTGCCGCTTTCTTCCGATAAAGCCTTTAACTGATCCACCATGACTCTGCTCTCCCGTCGCCATTTTCTGCAATCTTCTGCACTCCTGGCAGGTAGCCTGATGACTCCGGCCTGGAAGGCGAATCAAAAACCGCTGCGGCTAGGCGGCCCCATTTTCTTAAAAAGCGACGATCCGGAGGAACTGGCCCGCGAGCACCGGCGTCTGAATTACAGCTCGGCCTACGTTCCGGCGGTCAAAAACGCGGAAACCGAAAAAATTGCGGCCATCCGGAAGGCGTTCGCGGCTCAGAATGTCATCATTGCCGAGGTGGGTGCCTGGGTTAATATGCTGGATCAGGATGCCGAAAAGCGGCAGAAAAATCTGGCGTATGTTACCGAACGTTTAGCCCTGGCCGACGAAATCGGGGCACTGGCCTGCGTCAACATTGCCGGTTCCTACAACCCCAAACAGTGGGATGGTCCGGATGCTCGCAACTTTTCGAAGGACTATTTCGACGCGACGGTGGAAAACTGCCGGAAAGTGATCGACGCCGTTAAACCGAAAAAAGCCCGATTTGCGTTGGAAATGATGGGCTGGAGCCTGCCCGACGGTCCGGATTCGTACCTAAAATTCATCAAAGCCATTGACCGCCCGGCTTTCGGGGCGCACATCGACATCGCCAACATCATCAATACGCCCGAGCGGTTTTACAAAAACACGGAACTCATCAACGAAACGTTCCGCAAACTGGGCCGCTGGATTGTGGCGGTTCATGCCAAAGATGTTCACGGCAAAGACGTCCATTTTGCCGAAACCATGCCGGGGCGCGGGGCGCTTGATTACCAGGCGTATATCCGAAATGTCACGGCTTTACCGCAGGAAACACCCTTTATGCTCGAACACCTGCGCACGCCCGAAGAGTACGATGAAGCCCGGTTATTTGTGATCAAAAAAGCCGCCGAAGCCGGTATTCCGCTGGCTTGAGACGATCAATGGACTTCGTAGTTGATGGTAACGACGTGCCGGGCGGTAGGGCCTGCTTTGCTGATTGAGATTTTTTCAACCTGCGTTCCTTTTTTAGCCAGTACCCGTTTGACGTAACGCACATCATCCGACGGTTTCCCGTTTAAAATGTAAGTGACCGTTCCGGACGGATAATCAAACAAATTGATCGAATCCGTTTCGACGACCCGCGCCTTGCCGTCCCAATTCACATAGTCATACGTATCCCGGTCTTTCTGCCGGATTTGGTCGTAGGTCGGAAACGAATTTCCCACTTTTTGTGACTGGCCGGAAACCGGGTGGTTCAGAAAAAACAACGCCATCATGCCTACCAACAGGAAACCGGTTTTCATTGCCATTCGGATTATAGTTCAACATCACTGCCATCGTAAGACGGTCTCCAAAAACCGCCTTACTTCAATTGCGCCGACAGCCGCTTGGCCAGCGTGTGGTTTTTAAACGACGGGCTCAGCTTGTCGTACATCGCACGGGCCTCGGTTTTCGGAAACTGCGTCCAGTACCAGTTCAGCAGATAAAGGCTCAGCTGCGAGTCGGGATTGGCGTTGATTTGCTCGGCCACTTTCTGGTTTTGCTCCAGCTTCAACCGCTTTTCTTCCCGCGCAACCCGGTTGGCAATGGCCGTATCCTTAGCCGAACGCTGGCGGTCGTTGTACAGATCCATCAGCACGTCGCGGTAGGGCCGGTCGACTTCGTTCTGAAATTTCAGCCAGCTATCGGTCAGCGGAGAGCCTTTCACTTCGGCTTCCCGAAAAGCGTCGCGCGTTCCCTCGAGCGTCAGGTCACCGTCCCAGATGAACTGCACCTGTCCTGGCAAACCGGCGGCTACCACATTATAAAAATCGATTTCGGGAATAGTCCGGCTAAAGGCGAATTTCCCGTCGACTGCCCGGGTCGAATCCACGATCAGCGGTTTGCTGTTGGCGTTATCGGTTTTCTTGAGGTAAACCATCACCGTACCCAGGCCGGTGACATTGCCCTGCAATTTGACGTTTTTCTGCGCCAGAACGGATGGTACAATTCCAAAACTGAGCAGGATAAGAAGATTAAAAAAACGGTTTTTCATAGGTTCGATGGTGAGGCTTTTACGAGTTGCCGAATAATAAAACGTTTTGATACACAGAATGTAACCCGGTATATTACGGATAATTAACAACAAAAATAGCCGTTGTGTCTACGTTTATTTTCCTGATCCGGCGGTAAACTTATTCTCTGGCCTTCGTAAATCAAAACAATTCGTTTAACCTACGCTATTCTGCTGCATGGACGTCTCCGCTCCCTCCACCGTACTGATTGATTCCGGGCTGGCCCGCGAGGGCACCGCCCGGCCCGTTGCCAAAGCCGACCGCATTCAAACCATCGACATCGTTCGGGGGTTTGCGCTGCTCGGTATTCTGATGATGAACATTCCGTATTTTGGCCTGTCCTACACGGCCATTCCCCGGTTTTTCACCGCCCCGGCCAACTCGCCGGATTTCCGCACCCTGGCCGTGGTGTCGGTGGTTTTTGAGGGCACCATGCGCGCCTTGTTTTCCATGCTGTTCGGGGCGGGAATGCTGCTCTTCATGGCCAAAAAAGACAACCTGGCCGACGGCTACGGCATGCCCGATTACTATTATCGTCGGCTTTTCTGGCTCATTCTGTTCGGGGTTTTTAATGCATATATTCTGCTCTGGCCCGGCGACATTCTCTACACCTACGGCGTTTGCGGTCTGTTTCTCTTTCCATTTCGGAAAATGCCCCCCCGAAATTACCTGCTCATCGCTTTTTTCTGCGTGGCGGTTTCGGGCGCAAAGGGTTTTTTTGGCGCGATGGAGACCAAAGAAAAGCGGGAGGGTTACAAACAGGCGATCCAGTTGGAAAAACAAAAAAAACCGCTGACCGACGAGCAGAAAAAAGCCAAAGAAGCCTGGCTAACCTTCGAGAAAAATTTCAAATACGATAAAAAGAAAGAGGAGGAAGTGAATAAAACCATGCTGGGAAGCTACGGCACGGTTTTTACGTACCTCATTCCGCTCAATACCAAATTGGAATCGACCAAGTTTTACCTGAGCTATATCTGGGATGCCTGGTCGCTGATGTTTCTGGGAATGGCGCTGTTCAAATGGGGCTTTTTTTCCAATAAGCTGTCCACCCGAACGTATTTCCTGACGCTGCTGGCCGGTTACGGTTTTGGTCTGACGTTCGGCTGGTTCGGCTTCCGGGACCACGTCGCCTGGTATACCGACCCCGGCAAAGCGTTCGACAGCGACTCGTTTCCGTTTCAGGCTTTTTACCACGTTCGCCGGGCGGCTTCCGCCATTGGTCACGCCAGTTTACTGCTGCTGATTTACCGTTCGGGCGTTGTGTCCTGGCTGATGAAAGCCCTGGCGAACGTCGGGCAGATGGCCTTTACGAACTACCTGATGCAGAGCATTATCTGCACGCTGTTCTTTTACGGATACGGTTTTAGCTACTTCGGTAAACTGTCGTATTACGAACTCTATTTTGTCGTAGCCGCGGTCTGGGTTTTTCAACTCATTTTCTCGGCCATCTGGCTGCAATTTTTCCGCTTTGGCCCGTTCGAATGGCTCTGGCGGTCCCTCACCTACTGGAAGCGGCAACCGATGAAGTTGAATTAAAAGAATTTCAAATGTAAAATGATGAATGTCGAATGTAAAAGTGATTCAAAACCGTGCACTTTTACATTCATCATTCATCATTTATAATTCATCATTCCTTTTATAACACTTCTTCTTCCTTATTCCAGATATCCTCGTAGTCTTTCGGGTGGCGTTTGAATTGGACGTTGACGTACGGGCAGAGTGGAATCACCTTCAAATGGTGTTCACGGGCGTAAGCTGCCATCGTGTCGAGCAGTTGTTTGGCGTAGCCTTTCCCTTCCATGTCCGGGTCAACCTCCGTGTGATAAACCGCCAGATTGCCGTCGGAAACGCTGATCGCCATTTCGCCGATTTTAACGCCCGATTCGTAGAGATTGAAAGCTCCGTGCCCTTTTTGATTCAGTTCTAATTTGATTTCTGACATGATCGTTTTCGTTAATTGAACCATAGTTCAAATTCCCATCGTCTTCAAAATCGCTTCCGTGATTTGCCGACGGGCGGGGACAAATGTATCGGGAACCGGTTTGGAGCTTTCTACATTCGTGGCAAAATAATAGACTTTATCGCCCTTTTCAACATAACCCACAAACCAGCCGATGTCGGGATTGCCACTGGCGGCCCAGCCGGTTTTTCCGTACAGTTTGGCCCCCTGCCGTTCTTCGATGAACATGATCTTTTTCAGGATTTCCAGGTTCTTTTTGGCAAACGGCACATTGCCTTCGTGAATCCGGCGCAGAAAATCGACCTGCTCTTCCTGCGTAATCGTCGATTTTCCCTCCAGCCAGAATGTATCCAGGTTATTGGCATTGATGTCCAGCTTTCCGTAATTGGCCTTCCCGACCCATTCCCGCATTCGTTTCAGGCCAATTTTCCGGGCCAGTTCCTGGTAACAGGGCACGCACGATACTTTAAAAGCGGTTTCGAGCGTATTGTCGCGGTTCCAGGCGTCGACGTCGCGCTTGACGCTATCCCACTTCATGACGGAGTTTTCGTCCTTCAAAATACCGGTTTCCAGGCCAATCAGCGTGTTCAGGATTTTGTACGTGGAAGCGGGCAAAAACCGTTGGCGGGTTCGTTCAAAATTATAAGCCGTGTAATGATCGCGCTGCGGGTCGTACAGCAAAAAAGATCCTTTGAGTTTTTTCTCGGCAAAAAACCGCTCAAAATCCGGCCGCTCCGTAACGGAAGCGGGGCGATAACTCAGCAGAAAAACCGCTGCCAGCGCCATCAGTATTTTCCTCATACAGCTTTGATACTCTTACGGTTTTGACGAAATGTATTGAATCTTGGCGAACTTTCCGGCTCCGCCCTTCTCGCCCAGCGCCGGTTCAAATCCCAGTTGCAGAATGGCGCCGGTCCAGCCTGGCACTTTTGTCATGTCGACTTCGTAAGTCCGGTATTGGCCATCGCCGATAATCGGGAAATCAACCAGGTGCGCCGGTACAAATTCGGGATCGTTCGGGGCTATCCACCGGAGCCGGGCCTGCGTCGCATCGGTTTTGATGGCGGCCCGGATGTAAACCTTCGGCATATCGGCAGCCTGCCACATTTCGTTCGGCCCGGCCATCAGAAAGCTACCGTTGTCGAGCGGAATATCCAGCTCATTTTTGATCGGCCAGCCCCGGTCGAAGCCCTGGTAATACCACCACGACTGCCGGTCGGCCACGAAGCGGTAATCCGGAGCGGTTTTCGGACGCGGTTGCGCGTAAACATACTTCCGAATGTCGTCGATCGACCCAACGATCAAGGCGTAGCTGTATTCGTACTGGATATTCGAGTCAATGATTTCATAGGCGGAAGGGGTAATGTAGCCTGTCGTAAAATCGTATTCGCCCCCCACCGGCGACGTTCCGAAACTACCGCCGATAAAATACTGGTGATTCGGTTTGTAAACCGCCACGCCCCAGTTGGCGTCGTTGACCATCGCCAGCCAGTTTTCGGGTGAGAGCATGGCTTTGCCCCCAAAAATTTCATTGACCGTCTGGCTACCGGTTTTGGTGAGGGCGTCGTTGGTAAACGGTTTGGTACCCGTGTAGGAGACAATATTGCGAAACGGCGCATTCAGAAAAACAGCGGGCAATTCCTGCGGTCGGGCCGAATATTGCTTGGTATCCGACCGGTTATTGTTCAGCTTATGGCGAACTTTAACGGTATTTTTATCGAGCGAAATCCAGGTTTCAATCGTGCATTCGGCCGGTTCGTTATCGTTCGGCCAGATCATCGGCAGCGTTTTGATGTAAATCTGCTGGCCGTCGTTCCGCGTTTCGAGCACTTTGGAGCGGTTGCCGAAAACGTCGCCCGACATGATCGGGTTCCAGCCCAGATCTTTCCAGAGCGGATGAGGCTGTTTGCCATTTGGCGCAAAAGGCGTGGGTCCCGAATAAAACGACGCCTGAATCTGCCGTCCCGAATCCCAGTTATTCACCAGATTCTGCCCGTTGGCCGAGGCTGCGAGGTACGTAATGGCCCCTCCCATGTTCAGATCGACGCTCAACCGGATCGATCCGTTGTCGATATACGACGGTTTGGGCGGAGGCAGGGGCAAGCCGGTGATGGGTGAACTGCCCGGCCCGCTGGCGCCCGGATTGGAAGAACCGGGCGTTCCGGGCGTCGAGGTCGAACCGCCCTGGTTGGAGGGAGTCCGCCAGACGCGCTCTTCGTATTTATAACAGCCTGTAAACGTCAGACCTACCACCCAAATCAGAATCCATGCACGCAGACGTATCATTCCATTCATAAGTACAAGAGCTTTGCTGTTTTTCCGGTCAATAAAATCTGTTTCTCTCAAAACGTCAAATTGGGGATAAGTTTACAAAATAATGGCTTTAATGTTTAACTTGCCTGCTATTTAAACCAAAAGCAATTCCATAATGGGCCTGAAAAGCTTGATTCCCAACTCGATAAAGACTGCGTTAAAAAATGTAATTCCCATTTCGGTGATTGACCAGTTGGAGTTAATTACCGGCGAGCGGGATGCGCTCACTCCACCCTCCCGGATGATTTTTATCGGTGATGGCGATTTTAAGAAAGTGGGTAAACTCACGATCGATCGCATGGGGAAAATCGGCGATCTGCGGCCCACCGACCGCGTTCTGGATGTCGGCAGCGGTATTGGACGGCTGGCGGTTCCGCTCACCGAGTACCTGACGGCCCCCGGTGGTTACGACGGTATCGAGATTGTGAAAGAGGGCGTCGACTGGTGTAACAAGGAAATCCGGAAGCGGTTTCCGAACTTCAATTTTCACCACCTGAACGTCTACAATAAAATGTATAACCCGAAGGGAACGATGCAGGGCCACGAGCTGAAGTTCCCGTTCGAGTCCTCGACCTTCGATTATGTTATTCTGAACTCGGTCTTTACCCACATGCTTGAAGCGGATTTTGAGCGGTATCTGGGTGAAATTTCGCGAACGCTGAAGAAAGGCGCTCGGGGTTACATCACAATGTTTCTGCTCAATGACGAATCCCGCCGGTTGAACGCCGAAGGCAAGAACAAATACGAACGACACCTGACGCCGTTTACCGACAAAACGATGGTCTATCTCCAGGATTTGCCGGAAAGTATGATTGCCTTCGACGAAACGTACGCCCGGGAAGCGTTTGCCAAAGCCGGACTCACCATTCGTGATATTAAATTCGGCAACTGGTGCGGCCGCACGAATACCGTCGATTACCAGGATTTGCTCTTTGTAACCAAAAAATAGCATTTTTGTCGTTGCGCAGCGGAATTCCGGGCGCAACGACAAAAACATTTAAACTTTTTCTTCCTAATTCGTTGCCATCCACTAATTTTGTGGGATTTTTGACCATACCAAAACAGATTGGCTTCGAAAGCCGCCAAACGGTTCGCCCTGTGTCTGCGTTCCGGTCGTTGTGCCAACCTGTTTTCGCTTCGGGCCAATTCGTTTCAGGAGGTCAGGAATAGTGATCGTGCGTTGATTCGTCAACTCACCTTGTTCATCGGTTCGTCGCTTGCGACGGTTCGTCAGATTCATTATTCATTAGTCTCACTGTAATGCCCAAAGACTCTTCAATTCGTTCCATTCTCATTATTGGCTCCGGCCCGATCGTTATTGGCCAGGCGTGTGAATTCGACTACGCTGGTTCGCAGGCCGCCCGCTCGCTGCGCGAAGAAGGCATCGTGGTATCGTTGATCAACTCGAACCCGGCCACGATCATGACCGACCCCATCAACGCCGACTACGTTTACCTGAAACCGCTTGAGAAAAAATCCATCGTGGAGATTCTCAAAGCCCATCAGGAAGCAGGTCATCCGATCGATGCGGTTTTACCCACCATGGGCGGTCAAACGGCGTTGAATCTAGCCATCGAATGCGACGCGGCTGGTATCTGGAAAAAATACGGCGTTCGCATCATCGGCGTTGACATCAAAGCCATCGAAACCACCGAAGACCGTGAGAAATTCCGGCTGAAAATGCTCGAACTGGGCGTCGGGGTTTGCAAGGGACGCACGGCCCGCTCGTTTCTGGAAGGGAAAGAAATTGCGCAGGAAATCGGTTTTCCGCTGGTAATCCGGCCTTCGTTCACACTCGGCGGAACGGGGGGCGGTTTTGTGGATAGACCGGAAGATTTTGATAAAGCGCTGAACAACGGTTTGCACGCTTCGCCGGTTCATGAGGTGCTGGTGGAACAGAGTGTCATGGGCTGGAAAGAATATGAGCTGGAACTGCTGCGCGACGGGGCCGGCAATTTCATCATCATCTGTTCCATCGAAAACTTCGACCCGATGGGTATCCACACGGGCGACAGCATCACCGTGGCCCCGGCCATGACGCTGCCGGATACGCTGTATCAGCAGATGCGCGATCTGGCGATTAAAATGATGGACGGCATCGGGAAATTTGCCGGGGGATGTAACGTTCAGTTCTCCGTCAATCCCGCCGACGATTCCATTATTGCCATTGAAATTAACCCGCGCGTGAGCCGCTCTTCGGCCCTGGCGTCGAAAGCGACCGGCTACCCGATTGCGAAGATTGCCGCCAAAATGGCGATCGGCTATAACCTGGACGAACTGACGAATCCGATTACCGGGTCAACTTCGGCCTTCTTCGAACCCGCTATCGACTACGTGATCGTGAAAGTGCCCCGCTGGAATTTCGACAAATTTCCGGGTTCCGACCGGTCGCTGGGTCTGCAAATGAAATCGGTGGGCGAAGCGATGGGCATTGGCCGCAATTTTCAGGAAGCCCTGCAGAAAGCCTGTCAATCTCTGGAAATCCGGCGCAACGGTCTGGGCGCTGACGGCAAGGAACTGACCGACCAGGAAGCCATCAAATACAGCCTGGCGCACCCGAGCTGGAACCGGATGTTCCATATTTACGACGCGTTCAAGGCCGGTATTTCGTTTAAAACCATCCAGAATCTGACCAAAATCGACAAGTGGTTTTTGTATCAGATCGAAGAACTGGTTGAACTGGAGCGCGAAATCATGCAGTTCGACCTGGAAGATATTTCGCCCGCTCTGATTCTGAAAGCCAAGCAGAAAGGCTACGCCGACCGCCAGCTGGCGCATTTGCTGGGGGTGAAAGAAAGCAAAATCTACGATTTCCGGCAGGAACATAACATTCGGCGCGTCTTCAAGTGCGTGGATACCTGCGCGGCAGAGTTTGAAGCCCGGACGCCCTACTATTATTCGACGTTCAACAGTCCGCAATTGCCGAGCGCGGGGGGTGAATTTCCCGATACCGGGGCGTTGCCGGTTGGCGAGCTGGCCGGTAACGAGTCGATCACCAGCGAACGCAAAAAAGTGGTCATTCTCGGTTCAGGACCCAACCGCATCGGACAGGGAATCGAATTCGACTATTCGTGCGTGCACGGCGTATTGGCCGCCAAAGAGGCTGGCTACGAGACGATTATGATCAACTGTAATCCCGAAACCGTCTCGACCGATCCGGACATTGCCGACAAACTTTACTTCGAACCGGTTTTCTGGGAGCACGTTCACGCGATCATCATGCACGAAAAACCGGTGGGTGTCATCGTGCAGCTGGGCGGACAGACGGCCCTGAAAATGGCCGAAAAACTGACGCGCTACGGGATTAAAATCATTGGTACGGATTACGAATCGCTTGATCTGGCCGAAGACCGGGGCCGGTTCTCGGCGCTGCTGCGCGATTATAACATTCCGTATCCGAAATTCGGGACGGTGCGCGGTTCCGACGAAGCCGTCGAGCTGTCGCGCGAACTCGGTTTTCCGCTGCTGGTGCGGCCCAGCTACGTGTTGGGCGGCCAGAGCATGAAGATCGTTCTGAACGAACAGGAACTGGAGCAGCACGTCGTCAAGATTCTGCACGACATTCCCGACAACAACATCCTGCTCGATCACTTCCTCGAAAACGCCATTGAAGCCGAAGCCGACGCCATTTGCGACGGCGAAGACGTGTATATCATCGGGGTCATGGAGCACATCGAACCGGCCGGTATTCACTCCGGCGACTCCTACGCGCTGCTGCCGACCTTCGACCTGAGCGACAACGTCATTCAGCAGATCGAAGCCCACACGCGCACGATTGCGAAGGCGCTGAAAACCGTTGGCCTGATCAACATACAGTTTGCGGTGAAAGATGAGGTGGTATACATCATCGAAGCCAACCCCCGGGCGTCGCGGACGGTGCCGTTTATCTGCAAGGCTTACCAGGAACCGTACGTTAACTACGCCACGAAGGTGATGCTGGGTGCGAAAAAAGTGAAGGATTTCGACTTTAACCCGGTGAAAAAAGGGTACGCGATCAAAATACCGGTTTTCTCGTTCAGTAAATTCCCGAACGTGAACAAAGAACTGGGGCCGGAAATGAAATCGACCGGTGAAGGCATCTACTTCATCGACGATCTGGAAGACGATTTTTTCCGGAAAGTCTACTCCGAGCGGAATTTGTATCTGAGTCGGTAGTCGGATGCAAATCATAGGACGGTTGGGTGAGCCTTTTCGGGTTCGCCCAACTGTTTTTTTGTTTTTTACGTTATAGAGTCGGATATTTATTAAAAAGAGAAATATGACTGTTCTGACTTTATCCCTTGAAGAATCAGCTTTTAATGACTTGGAGAAAAAGTCAAAGCAACTCAATTTATCGTCAGAGAAACTGGTTCAGAAGATTATTGCGGACTATTTATTTCTGGAGAAAATGAATAAGATTCGCCGGGAAATGAAAGGATTTGCCGAAGAAGCAGGATTTCAATCGGAAGAGGATATTTTCAGGGAAATCTCCTGATTTATCACTGGCGAAATATTTTTGCCTATTTTTACACCTATTGGCTACCGGACGGTCGAGTTCCATATCTTGATTGATCTCTTCCATGGAAACGCGTCCCAGCATATCTGCTTCCACCGTCATTGTTTTCGACACAAACGTATTTATTTCCACTTTTGCTTTTCCAGGGTTCTCTGCTAATGTCCACGATTTCTGCGCGGTCAATTTTCAGTTATTTACCTCAGAATGGGTTCTTAATGAGTTAGACAGGAAATTAGGGCTTCCCAAATTCCGCTGTTCGATCGAACGTCGATCCGCCATTAACGAAACATTACGGATTCGCCACAAAGTAGTTGTTCCTGACAACGAGTTGCCTTCCATTTGTCGAGATGCTGATGATAACCATATCCTGCAGCTAGCGGAGTTTGTAAATGCGGATTTTATCATCACTGGCGATCGAAATCTGCTGGATTTAGTTCAATTTGATTCGACCGAAATTTTATCTCCGCGCGAGTTTTATGATCGGTATATTCAGCAGTAATTGATGTACTCCTCAAATACCTCTATTTTCTCACAAATGAGTGCCCAAAGCAATCATCGCAATTATCCGCCAGTTCCAGTTCTCTAGTTGAAACTTTTCTGATTATGCTGTTATTCCCATTCATTAGGTATAATGGGTAAAAATTGATTGTATCTTTCTTCTGACTTACGAAATTGCTGACAATAATGCCTGGTTCCTTGTCAGTACTGTAAATACTTTTTGCGTTGGTTAATTGATAGCTTCCGGAGTATAATAGATACTGATTGCTATATACTTCAAATACGCCATCCTCTTTGAACCGCAAAATACGTACATCGTTGTTACTGGGTTTTATGTGCAAAGTTGCAATTCCACCGATTGATGAAACCCAACGCCAGTCGCCCACAAGAGGATGTTGGGGTTCATTGGATTGACAGCCCCAGATGGTTAAGAGAAAGGTTAGCAGCGGTAGTATCTTTTTCATAGTGGTTAGGAGAATGGCAGATAGCTGCTATGATTCCTGATAAACCAACTCGTTGCAACGTCGATCAGGAAAATAAATCTACTAATTTGAACACTGACCGGGCCGATTCTCCCATTGCGATGGCGTTATAATCATGATCCGTGTGTTGATTTTCTATTAAAGAAACGAAACGTTTCGACTGGCGATAATTTTAAGGTTTTTATAATTACAGTAGAGCAACTGTTTATTTGGCTTTTGCGTTATATCTTTATCTATAATCCGAACAGCCAGTCGTTCCGCATGATTTTCAAATTCTTATTCGTTCTTCTGCTCCTCATTGCGTTCGTTCCGCCGGTGCGCCGGTTTTTCTTTTGGCTGCTCGTTGGCCGGCAAATCGCGAAAGAGCAGCGGAAAGCTAATGAGCGGTTTAACCAGAAAGGCCGCGAAGGCGAAACCCGTGTCCACTCCACCACGCCCGGCGCGACCGACTCGAAACTGAAAGGGGGCGAGTACGTCAACTACGAGGAAGTCAACTAAGGCTTACGGGCGCACTTCCCGCTCCTTCTGATACTTGACGGCCATGCCCCGCATCGAATACCCATTGACGGTTGCCGTCGTATAATACTGATACCGAACCGCAACCATCGCGTCCGCACCGATTTTTTTGGCCTGCATGGTCAGGCGCGCCAGCAGCAGTTCCTTCTGTTCAATGCTGTTCCCCCGTTTCACCATCCGTCCCTTTTGCGGTTGCTGCTGATCGACCAGCGGAAACTCTTCCTTGTATTCCAGCCACTCCAGTTCCGTGAACGGCCGGTCGGGCTGCTGATTTTCGTAAAACACATCGACCGGATAATGGGGCGACATTGAAATGGGAATCGCCGGCCGAAAACATCCCGCCAGGCTCGTCATCAGGATGATCAACCCCACAAAACCGTACTGCCCCCACTTCGCTGTTCGATATTCGCTAGTCATTAGTCGTTATTTCAGTATTCATTAACACTTTTTCCACAATTTCCGGATAATACCGGTGTTCCAACACCTGCACTTTTCGGGCCACCTCTTCCGGCGTATCCGACGGCTCGAGCGCGCAGGAAGCCTGAAAAATAATGTTGCCCTCGTCGTAGTGCTCGTTTACGTAGTGAATCGTGATGCCGGAAGTTGGCTCCTGGGCCGCTACCACAGCTTCGTGCACAAAATGACCGTACATGCCTTTTCCGCCGTATTTCGGCAGCAAGGCCGGGTGAATGTTGATCATCTTCTGAGGAAACGCTTTCACGAGCGATTCCGGTATAAGCCACATAAAACCGGCCAGTACAATCAGATCAACTTCCTGTTTCTGAAGCAGTTGAATAATGCGCTCGCTCTCGTAAAAGGTTTTCCGATCAAACACCAAAACCGGCACGTGCAGCTTCTGATCGGTACCGAAGCCCCGGCGCGCGCGGTCGATAATCCCGGCCTTCGGGTTGTTGGAAAGAATCAGCGTGACCTCAATGTCGGGATGATCCGTTAAATAACCGGCAATTTTCTCCGCATTTGTTCCGGAGCCGGAGGCAAAAATGGCAATTCGCTTCATGGATTGATCAAAATGGAACGCAATAACGCTACAAACCTACGTATCTTTCGAAAAAATTTGATGATATTAGCCGTATGCTTCAATCGCATCAACTGACCTTCGCTTACTCCCCAACCAGGCGTTTCTCGTTTCCGGACATTCGCTGCAACGATCGCGAAGCGGTTTTGATTCTGGGGAAATCCGGTACGGGTAAAACAACGCTGCTGCATTTGCTGGCGCTGCTCCTGCGGCCCGAAAAAGGCTCGGTTACCATCGACCAAACCGATCTGACGCAACTACCAGCCTCAAAAACCGCCACGTTTCGGGCCGAACATGTGGGCATCATTTACCAGAAACCGCATTTTGTGAGCGCGCTGTCGGTGATGGACAACCTACTGCTGGCCAACTATTTAGCCAAAAACCCGCAGGATAAAAACCGCGCCCGCGAACTGGCTACGCACCTGGGATTTGCCGACCATCTGAACAAGAAAACCCACGAAATGAGCCAGGGCGAACAGCAGCGCGTGAGCATTGCACGGGCCGTCATGAACAAACCGGGCGTCATTCTGGCCGACGAACCCACGTCCAGTCTCGACGACGTCAACTGTGCCCGCGTGGTGGCTTTGCTGCGCGAACAGTCCGAGCAAATCGGAGCCAGCCTGATCGTCGTGACGCACGACCAGCGGTTGAAAGATGAATTTTCGAATCAGGTGAATTTATAAGTTTATCGTTTAAGGTATATGGTTTATAGTTGAAAGTCAGCTTACTACTCTTCATTTTCAATCATAAGCTTTAAACTAAAAACGGACTAACTGGATATGAATCTTTTTAAAATAAGCTGGGCCAATCTGAAAGACAAACCGCTTAGCAGCTTCCTGAGCGGTTTGCTGATGACGTTGGGCATCACAATTATCTCGCTGCTGCTGCTGTTGAACAAGCAACTGGACGAGCAGTTTTCCCGCAATGTCAAGGGCATCGATATGGTTCTGGGCGCGAAAGGCAGCCCGTTGCAACTGATTCTGTCGAGCATTTACCAGATCGACTCTCCGACGGGCAATATTCCGCTCGACGAAGCCGAGCGACTGACCCGCAACCCGATGATCAAAAGCGCCATTCCGTTGTCGATGGGCGATAGTTACAAGACCTTCCGGATTGTCGGTACCAACAAAAAATACGTCGACCATTTTGAAGCGACCGTCGGGCAGGGTGCTTTGTTTCAGAACAACATGGAAGCGACCATCGGCGCCCGCGTCGCTGAAACAACCGGTTTAAAAATCGGCGATACGTTTTCCGGTTCGCACGGTCTGGACGGCAATGGCGAAGAACACGGTGCCACAAAATACAAAGTCGTCGGTATTTTTAACCCAAGCAGCAGCGTCATCGACCAACTGATTCTGACGCCGTTATCAAGTGTCTGGGCGATTCATGAACACCACGAAGAGCACGAAGGTGAGGAGCATGAGGAACACGCCGAAGAAGACCACGATCACGAAGCCGAATCGCCCCGCGAAATCACCAGCATGCTGATCAAGTTCCGGAACCCGCTGGGGATGATGGTCGCCCGGGGCATCAACAACAACTCCAAACTGCAGGCGGCTTTGCCGTCCATCGAAATCAACCGCCTGTTCGATTTGCTGGGCATCGGCGTCGATACGCTGCGCGGATTGGCCGTTGCCATCATGCTCATTGCGGGCATCAGCGTGTTTGTGTCGCTCTATAATTCACTGAAAGAACGCAAGTACGAAATGGCGCTGATGCTCTCGATGGGCGCCGGACGCACGCAACTGTTCGGGATGTTGCTGCTCGAAGGGCTGACGCTGTCGCTGATCGGTTTTCTATTGGGCCTGATCATGAGCCGCATCGGTTTATTGCTGTTTTCAATGCGGGCCGAACGGAATTTCCACTATAGCCTGAACAACCTGAGCATTTTACCCGAAGAATGGCTCGTTCTCGGCGTTGCGGTCTTAATCGGTATCGTAGCCGCTGCTTTACCCGCCCTCGGCGTTTACCGCATGAACATTTCCAAGACGCTGGCGGAGGAATAATTTAACGGTTTTCGGTATTAACGCTTACCCACGGACTGGTAGTCCGTGAGACCTGATTTTTCCAGATGATTTTTACAATATGAGTGTTGAAAATCGCACGGACTACCAGTTCGTGGGTACGTTTTAACTCCCAAAAACCTCCTTCACCTCCTTTAAATCCTGCCGGTGGGCTGTCAGGGCGTCCATCGTGTTGGGCGATTGCTTTTCGATGCACTGCTCCAGCACCAGATGCGGGCGGACTCCGATGGTTTTTAGCTCCTTCGCCAGACGCGGGTAATCGATGTCGCCGGGTCCGAAGGTTTCGCTCCAGATCCCGCCTTTCGACTGACGGAGGTGCAGTTCCGTGATCCGTTTGCCGTAAAGCTTCACAATGTCAAACAGCGCCACCTGCGAATTGCCGGAACCACGGTAAATCCAGTGGACATCCAGGCAAAGCGACACATTTTTGGGGTCGGTCGCCAGCATCATGTGGTGAAACTCGCGGGCGGAATTGCGCATTTCGACGTCGTGGGTGTGATACGACAGCGTCATGCCCCGCTTCCTGAGTTCAGCCCCCAGCCGGTCCAGATTGGCGGCCTGAATGGCCAGATCGGCATCGGTTTTATCCTCCCCACTTCCCCACTTGATCGGGCTTGGATTCGTCACCACAATGCGCAGCCCCAGCGGTCGGGCCGCATCGGCAATGGCCGTCACCGTTGCCAGCGTCTTGTCGGCTTCATCGGCTTTGTGCAGCGTGCTGTTGACGTACAGCGAGTGCATTTCCAGCTTGTGCTTTTTCAGCAAGGGCGCGAGTTTCTGGATCTCGTCCGCCGAATTCACCGACGGTTCGTACCCCACAATGCCCGACTTGGCAAAATCGGCCAGCGACGCATCCAGATCGGCCGCCCAGCTGCGCCCCTGCCGCTGGTAGAACGTGTGCCAGGTATATTGGTTGCAGGCAATCGGCGGCCGCTCGGCCAAACCGGTTTTTGTCTCCGCCAGAGCGGTTTTCGTAAGCGGCATCAGGGCGGCCAAACCCGCCAGCGATTGTAAAAAAGTACGGCGATCAGCAGTCATAAGGTTTAGGGAGTAAACCCTGTCAGCGCCGGGCCGTCGTACGGTCGTAGACCCTGACAGCGGTTTGATTTGGGTTTCCTGAAAAAATCAAATCTTATTGTGCCGCTGTAAGGGTATTCGACCGTACG
>NZ_WJXZ01000021.1 GCF_009668025.1 Larkinella terrae
CCTCTTCCCATACCGAACAGAGCCGTTAAGCCCCGTTACGCCGATGGTACTGGAGTCACTTCCGGGAGAGTAGGTTGCCGCCACCACAGAATGCCAGGTCCGTATCCACCGATACGGACCTTTTTTTGGGCCTTACGGTTGCTGAATATATTTAAAGTTATATTTATTCATTGATTTATAACGTTGGTTAATGCATTACGTTGCTACCTGTTCGCTCTCCACTTTTTAGATTCCGAGTTGATAAAAACGAGTAGTTTACCTTTCATCTTTGAAAAACCACTAGTTCATCCGGAAAATCAGCCGCTTCGCGCCTTAATTCTTGGTAAAAAGCTCATTTACATCCACCTTTGCCACGCTATATCCGCACGAACAATCAGTGAAAAACTCAGGAAACTACGAACTTAAAATTAGTTTCCTAAGTTTATGACTTAAAATAGTCATATATCATTGGAACTTAAAGAGCGAATTCTGGTAAAAGCTGAAGCTCTATTTTGGAAATTCGGTACCCGTAGTATTACAATGGATGATATCTCCCGTGATATCGGTATTTCCAAAAAAACTCTGTATCAGCACTTTACCGATAAGGATGATATTGTTTATCAAGTCATCCTGTATCGGCTGGATAAAAACCGGGAAAATGTGAATTGCCGAATGGCGACCGCTCATGACCCCATCGAAGAGATTCTGCTTGCCTCAGAGATCATGCGGCAATATCTGGCCGAGATGAATCCGGCATTATTCATCGATATACAGCGTCATTACCCGCGAGCGTGGGAGGTATGTACCGAGTTCAAGGAAAAGTTTTTGCTCGAATCGATTCGGACCAATCTGAAAAAAGGCATTGAGCAAGAATTGTATCGATCAGAAATTGATGTGGAGATCATGGCTCGTTTGCGCGTTGAATTGATGCGTGTGGCCTTTGATACTGATGTGTTTCCCAGAGCATTGACGGGAATGATCGAAGTTCAGATTCAATTGCTTCATCATTTTGTACGAGGAATACTTACTGAAAAAGGATTACTTATCTACAACCAATATGTTCAAAAACATCAGAATAACCCCGCCATTACGACCTTGTAGGTCAATTTATAGTTTCTTCTTAACAATTGGTGTGTTTGGATCGGCGATGGCCCAGACGCCTACCGCATTTTCACTGAACGAAGCCATTAATTTTGCCACTCAACAAAACATCAACGTCAAGAACACGCATTTGGATGCGTTGAGTGCCGAAGCCCGGATTAAAGAGCTTAAAGGATTAGCGCTGCCGCAAGTCAATGTGAATGGAACGGTTACTTACAATGCGATCATTCAGAAATTCATCTTTCCGGCGGGCGGTTTTGGCGCTCCGGCCGATTCGACAGGTGGCGGTGGTGATAAAGATGCCGTAACGGCTATTCCTTTTGGGGTTAAACTCCAAGGAAATGTGGCCGCCACAGTTAATCAGTTGATTTTCGATGCTTCTTACAAAATCGGATTGAAAGCGGCTGCAACGTACCGCGAACTGGCCCAGAAGAACATTACGGCTTCTAAAATTAATGTAGCAGAACAGGTTGCGAAAGCCTATTACGGGGTTTTGGTGAGCGAAGAACGAATCAAGTTGCTGGATCTGAATATCTCGCGCGTCGATACGCTGTTACGCGAAACCCGGAGCATGAACGGCCAGGGATTTGTGGAAAAAATTGACGTCGATCGGCTGGAAGTTCAATTAAACAACCTGAAAACCGAGCGGCAAAACGTCAAAAATCTGGTTGATCTGAGCTACAATTTATTGAAGTTTCAGATGGGATTGCCCATCAACTCGCCTATTCAATTGACAGACAAAATAGAGTCGTACAGCCAGAAGGATTTGGATCAGGCAGCGGCTTCGGATGCTGCTTTTGATTATGGGCAACGGATCGAGTTTTCGACCTTACAAACGCAGGTTACGCTGGCTGATCTGGATTACCAGAACATTGGAAAGCAATATTACCCGCGATTGACCGCCAGTGGTACGTACGGCCACAACAACGGTCGTAACAATTTTACCGATTTCTGGACAACCCAGTGGTTTAACTCCGCTGCTATTTCGCTGAATCTTAACATACCGGTTTTTGACGGTTTTCAGAAAAAATATGCCGCACAGCAACGGAAAATCACGGTCGACAAAGCGCGTCAGAGCGGTGAACTGCTGAAAAATTCGATCGATCTTCAAATCAAGCAGGCAACCGTCACGCTGTCGAATAACCTGCAAACCCTCCAGAATCAGAAACGGAACATGGATCTGGCGCAGGAAGTGGTGCGGGTTACGCGGATTAAGTACAAGGAAGGGGTTGGCTCCAACATTGAAGTGTTGAACGCCGAGACGTCTTCGCGCGAAGCCCAAACCAATTATTTCGCGGCTTTGCTGGATTACATGATTACGAAAGTCGATCTGGATAAAGCCTTAGGAAAACTCTACACCGGTCAATAACTACCCTTCTATTTCACACTGTTCAAGGCAGTTTTACGAATTAACCAAAGATGAAAACATATTACGCAATCGGATTAGCAACGACCTTATTGATGTCCTGCTCCTCGGGAGAGAAAAAGACGGATTTAGCGTCTAAAAAGCAGGAGTTAGCCGATCTGAAATCCCAGCAAACCGAGCTATCGACGAAAATCAAAGCGTTGGAAGCCGAAGTCGGCAAACTCGATCCGAAACAGGCCGAGCAGGTCAAAGTAAAAGAAGTGACCGTAGCGCCCCTGGCGGCAACTACCTTCAAGCATTTTGTCGAATTACAAGGCGCAATCGACGCGAAAAATAACGTACAGGTAAGTCCGAAATCGGGCGGATCCGTTACGGCGGTTTACGTAAAAGAAGGTGACGCCGTAAAAGCCGGTACGGTTTTGGCCAAAATCGACGACCAGATTCTGCGGGAATCCCTGGAAGAAGTAAAGAACCAACTCACGCTGGCGAATACGGTTTTCGAAAAACAGTCCAATCTGTGGAAGCAGCAGATCGGCACGGAAATTCAGTATCTGCAGGCAAAAAACAACAAGGAAGGTCTTGAAAAACGGCTGGCAACGCTGAACGCGCAACTTTCGCAGTCGAGTGTTACCTCGCCAATTTCCGGCGTTGTGGACCGTGTGAATGTCAAAGCGGGCGAAACCGCCATGCCGGGCGTGGGCATTGTAAACGTGGTGAACCTGTCGCAGCTGAAAGTAACGGCGAAAGTGGCCGACACGTATGCGGGCAGCGTGCGCCGAGGCGATGCGGTGGTGGTTCGGTTCCCGGACATTAACAAGGAACTGACGACCCGGATTAGCTTCGTTTCGACGACGGTTGATCCGCTCAGCCGGACGTTTACGATCGAGGCTCCACTGCCGTCGGACAACAGCCTGAAACCGAACATGCTGGCTCAGGTCAAGATCAATGACATTTCGAAAGCGAAAGCCATCGTGATCAACCAGAACATGGTTCAGAGCACCGAAAACGGCCAGTTGGTGTACGTCGCGGTGAACGAAAATAACAAGAAAGTAGCTAAGGCCCGTCAGGTAAAAACCGGTCTGAGCTACGGTGGTCAGATCGAGATTACGAACGGATTGCAATCGGGCGATCAGCTTATTACGCAAGGTTATCAGGAGTTAGTTGACGGACAACCGATCAACTTCTAAGTTCCCTTTTTCATTAGTGGCTATAAACCAATCAATGCCATGAAATTTGAACAATATAAAACCCTGGGTTTCACCAACTGGTGCGTAGAAAACCGGACGGCCATTTACATCTTTACGATTATTATTACGCTGGGTGGTCTGGTGGTTTACAATAACCTGCCGAAGGAACAATTCCCGGACATTAAAGTGCCCCAGATTTACATCAATACGATTTACCTCGGAACGGCTCCGGCGGATGTGGAAAACACCATCAACAAGCCAATCGAGAAACAGCTGAAGTCGATCAACGGGGTTAAAAAGATCAAGTCGAACGCCTTACAGGACGTATCGGTTATTCTGGTCGAATTTAACCCGGATGTGCAGATTCCGGATGCCTTACAACGGGTTCGGGATGCCATCGACAAAGCCCGGCGCGATTTGCCGCAGAAAGTTGACAGCGGCCCGACGGCGCAGGACGTGAACTTCTCGGAGTTTCCGATCATGAATGTCAACCTGGCGGGTAATTTCTCGCTGAAACAGTTGAAGGAATACGCCGAAGATTTGCAGGATGGGATTGAAGCCATGCCGGAAATCAGCCGGGTGGACATCGTTGGTGCGTTGGAGCGCGAAATCCAGATCAACGTGGATTTGCCCAAAATGCAATCGGCCGGTCTGGCGTTCTACGACATTCAGCAGGCGGTTCAGGGCGAAAATATTAACGTCTCGGGTGGTGAACTCAACGTTGACGGTGTTCGTCGGACGCTGCGGGTTAAGGGCGAATTTAACGCCGTACAGCAATTGCAAAACCTCCAGATCCGGACGTCAACGGGCGCAACGGTTCGGCTGGGTGACGTGGCCAATGTACAGGATAGCTTCGAAGAGCAGCAGGATTTTGCCCGTTTGAACAACAAATCAGTCGTAACGCTGAACGTCATCAAACGCTCGGGTGCTAACCTGATTTCGGCTTCGGATAAAATTGAAAAAGTAATTGAGGACTACAAGGAAACCCGGTTTCCGCAAGGGTTGGAAATTAAAGTAACCGCCGACCAATCGGAACGGACCCGTGCGGATTTGCACGACCTGGTCAACACGGTTATTCTCGGTTTTATCTTCGTGGTATTGGTTCTGATGTTCTTCATGGGCGTCCGTGATGCCATTTTCGTGGGTCTTTCCGTGCCGCTGTCGGCGCTGGTGGCCTTCGTTTGTATGCCGATTGTTGGCCCGGTCGTGGGTACGGTTTTTACGCTGAACACCATCGTCCTGTTTGCCTTCCTGCTTGGGTTGGGTCTGGTTGTTGACGACGCCATTGTGGTGATTGAAAACACGCACCGGTTGTTCAACCTGAACAAAGACTGGGATATCAAGCAATCGGTGAAAGCAGCCGCGGGTGAAGTGTTTATCCCGGTTTTGTCCGGTACGCTGACCACCATTGCGCCTTTCTTTCCGCTGCTGTTCTGGCCGGGAATTGTGGGTGAATTTATGAAGTTTCTGCCGTTGACGCTGATTCTGACGCTGTTCTCGTCTCTGTTCGTGGCTTACGTGATGAACCCGGTTTTTGCCGTGACGTTCATGAAACGGCACGACGACGATCACCACGAGGACAATCAGGGTTTCCAGCCGATTCGTCGGCCATTGATCATCATGGCGGTTTTGACCGTTCTGGGTTACCTGATCGACCGTGGACTTGGGAATTTCATGGTGCTTTTCATGGTTCTGTACGTATTCAACCACTATATCCTCACCCCGAAAGTTATCGTTCCGTTCCAGGAAGGGCTGTTGCCGCGACTCAAAAACGGGTATCGGAAACTGATTTCCTGGGTTTTGGTGGGCTGGCGGCCCGTCGGTGCGATTGTCAGCATGGTGGCCCTGCTGTTCGTCACTTTCTTTTTGATGGGCATCGTGCAGCCGAAAGTCATCTTCTTCCCGAGTGGTGATCCGGATTACATCTACGTATACAATGTGATGCCGATCGGGACAGACGCCCGCATAACGGACTCGGTAACGAAAATCATTGAAAAACGCGTTTTCGCGGTACTTGATAAGCACAAGGCTACTGACATCGTTAACTCGGTGATTGCCAACGTGGGTAAAAATGCCGGTGACCCGTTCAATCCGGATCGCTCGGATACGCCCCACAAATCGAAAGTGACGGTGGCATTTGGCAAAAAAGAAGACCGGCGCGGCATTTCGTCCGAAATGTTGCTGAACGAAGTTCGGACGGCGATGCAGGGTATTCCGGGAACGGAAATCTCAGTGGAACGCGAAAACAACGGTCCGCCGACCGGAAAACCGATCGCGATTGAAATCGCCGGGGATGACTTCAAGGTGTTGCAAAGTCTCGAAAAACAGGTTCGGCAGAAAATTGCGCAGTCCGGTATTCAGGGAATCGATCAGTTGAAGTCGGATCTGGTGACCAACAAACCGGAAATTGTGATCAACATCGACCGCGAAAAAGCCGAACGCGAAGGTATTTCGTCGGCGCAGGTGGCGATGGCGGTTCGGACGGCCTTGTTCGGTCTGGAAGTCTCGAAATTCCGCGACGACAAGGACGAATACCCGATTATGGTTCGGTTAAAACCGGACGACCGCAGCCAGATTGAGCGGCTGTTGAGCCTGAATATCGTGTACCGGGATATGAACATGGGCGGTCAGCTGCGGCAGGTGCCGATTCAGTCGGTTGCCAACATCAGCTATTCGACCACGTTCAGCCAGATCAACCGGCAAAATCAGGAGCGGGTTATTACCCTCGGTTCGGACGTTGTGCCGGGTTACAACGCCAACGAGATTGTAGCCCAGATTCAGCAACTGATCACCGATGTTGAGGTTCCGAACGGTTATGCCATTCGGATGGGTGGTGAGCAGGAAGAGCAACAGGAATCGATGGTGTTTTTGATGTCGGCGTTCGGGATGGCCATGTTGCTGATCTACCTGATCCTGGCGACGCAGTTCAACTCCGCCGTCAAACCGGTCATCATCTTCTTCACGATCGTGCTGTCGCTGATCGGGGTGTTACTGGGCTTTATGATTGCCGGAAAAACGTTCTCCATTATCATGTCCGGGGTTGGTATTATCGCTCTGGCGGGTATTGTGGTGAAAAACGGTATTCTGCTTATTGAATTTATTGAAGAACTCCGGGATCGGGGAACACCCCTGCGGGAAGCCATCATCGAGGGTGGTGCCATCCGTCTGACCCCGGTTTTATTGACCGCTTCAGCGGCTGTATTAGGGCTGGTGCCGCTGGCATTGGGCCTGACGATCGACTTCGTAGGTCTGTTCCGGGATTTTGATCCGCACGTCGTCATTGGAGGTGACAGCGCCGTATTCTGGAATATTCTGGCCTGGACCATTATTTACGGGTTAACATTTTCGACGGTTTTAACGTTAATCATCGTGCCGTGTATGTATTGGGTCAGCGAAAAGATTAAAGGCCGGGTGAAAAGAACCGTATCCCAACCGGAACGGGAGCCCGAATTAGTAAACGAATAACTAACTGTATTGAACCGAAAAACCCACAGTGTCTGTTTACGCTGTGGGTTTTCTATTTTCGACTGCTATGAACCGTATCGTTCTTTTTTTCATTGTATCCGCCATTTTACTCCTGATTGACTGGTATGTTTTTCAGGCCATCAAAACCGTCACCCGCTCGACTTCCGAAGCCACGCAACGCACTGTTCAGTACATTTACTGGGGTTTTACGGCGGTTACCATCATCACTTACCTGACCATGCAATTGCTGCCGCCCGACGCCGTCGGACGGGTCACGCGCGGTTTTATCTGGTCGGCGATTCTGATTCCGTATTTTTCGAAAGTATTCGCCATACTATTCATTTTCGTAGATGATCTGGGCCGGTTTGTCCGCTGGGTGGCATCGCTTTTCTACCGACCCGATATCCGGGCCGCCGTAAATGACACGACGCAGGCCACCATTCCGGCCACGAACGTGATTCCGCGTTCCGAGTTTCTGATGAAAACCGCCCTGATTGCGGGTTCGGTGCCGCTGGTGGCCTTTACATACGGGATTGTTTCGGGCGCCCACGATTACCGCATCCGACGCATCAAACTACCGCTCAAAAACCTGCCATCGAGTT
Source organism: Larkinella terrae (assembly GCF_009668025.1). Taxonomy (GTDB): domain Bacteria; phylum Bacteroidota; class Bacteroidia; order Cytophagales; family Spirosomataceae; genus Larkinella; species Larkinella terrae. The sequence continues at coordinate 7,701 of NZ_WJXZ01000021.1, forward strand.
TCGATGGACTGAAAATTGCCCAGCTTTCGGACATTCATTCGGGAAGTTTTTTTAATAAAGTCGCGGTGAAAGGCGGGGTTGAAATGCTGTTGCGGGAAAAACCGGATCTGGTTTTTTTTACCGGCGATCTGGTGAACAACACCGCCGATGAGGTTGAGGATTACATCGATATTTTTGATAAAGTAAAAGCGCCGATGGGTGTTTTCTCAACGCTGGGCAATCATGATTACGGCGATTACGTAAATTGGTCGAGTCCGCAGGCAAAAAAGAAAAATCTGGAGACGCTGAAAGCCGCCCACAAGCAACTCGGCTGGAACCTGATGATGGACGAAAACCACATTTTAGAACAAAATGGCGACAAAATCGCTTTAATTGGTATTCAAAACTGGGGCTCGGGCCGCTGGCCCAAATACGGCGATCTGGCAAAAGCGCGGAAAGGCACCGAAGACTACCCGGTTAAGCTCTTGTTATCCCACGATCCCAGCCATTGGGATGCGCAGGTCCGGCCGGAATTTCCAGATATCGATGTCCAGTTCGCGGGTCATACCCACGGCATGCAGTTTGGCGTCGAAATTGGAAACGTTCGCTGGAGTCCCGCGCAATACGCCTATAAACAATGGGCCGGACTATATCAGGAAGGCCAGCAATACCTGTACGTCAACCGGGGATATGGTTATTTAGGGTATCCGGGCCGGGTCGGCATCCTGCCGGAAGTCACCATTTTTGAATTGAAGAAAGGGTGAACTATGATTACGGTGATCTTTTTGATTACAGTGATTAGAGTTCATTCAACGAGCAGTGAAAATAGTCAATTCTGCGAACCCAGAAGTCGCAAATTAAAATCAACTTAATCAAGAAAATCACTGTAATCATCGTATGAAAAAGCTCTTACTCTTTGCCAGCGGACTGTTTGTCTCGCTGACGTCTTTTGGCCAGGCCGCCTGCTGCGACCAACCCGTAGCCGATGTATCCAATGACATGGCCTTATTGGCCAGTAATCGTTCATTTGTGATGTTACACGAAGAACCGCTGCCATTTACGTTTCACAGCGCGGCTGGTGAAATGGTGAAATTTAAAACACCGGACGGTAAGGAAGCCAACGGTTTTTTGCTGAAAGCACCGAAAGAAACCAACAAATGGCTGTTTGTGTACCAGGAATGGTGGGGTCTGAACGACTACATTAAACAGGAAGCTGAAAAGCTCTATGGCGATCTGAAAGACGTTAACGTGCTGGCGGTCGATATGTACGACGGCAAAGTGGCCACGACCCGCGAGGAGGCTTCAAAACTGGTTCAGGTGCCGCGCGAACGGCTGGGAGCCATCATGCAGGGTGCGATTGCGTACGTGGGGCCACAGGCGCAAATTGCCAGCGTAGGCTGGTGTTTTGGGGGTGGCATGTCGTTGCAGTCGGCGATTCTGGCCGGAAAACAAACCGTTGGCTGCGTGATGTATTACGGCCAGCCGGAAAAAAATGTTGAAAAACTGAAAACCCTGAATACAGATGTGCTGGGTATTTTCGGCGCAAAAGACACCGGGATTCCGCCCGCAGCGGTTTCTGAATTCGAGAAAAATATGAAGGAAGCAGGTAAGGAAACATCGATCAAAATGTATGATGCGCCCCACGCTTTTGCCAATCCGAGTAACCCGGGTTACAACAAGGAAGCGACTGCCGATGCCTATCAGATTACCCTCGATTACCTGAAAAAGCACCTGAAAGTTTAAGTTCAGGAGCGGAGGTTTCGGCTAAAAAATCGAACAACTTTTTTGGTTTATGCGTTAAACCTATATGAACCAAACCAGTCTAACAGGCATCAGAAGTTTGAAACTGTAGACTGTTAACATCATGAAAACGCATAATCTGATTTCAATGCTGTTGATTGCGGTGATTGGTATCTTTCTGACCAGTTGTGCGCCCACAGTAGGTGTAAGGGCCGATTATGGCTATGGACCAAGTTACGGATATGGATACAATCCGTATCGGTATGGTTACCGTCGACCGGTTATTGTAACGCCCCCGCCACGAGTGGTTTACCGGTCTTCCCCCCGGCGATCTTATCGGAATAATTACTATCGGGGTCCGCAACAATATAGTTATCGTTCACATCGGGGTCGTGGACCGCGGTAAAAATAGAAAAACCGTCTCGCAAGGGGCGGTTTTTTTGTGACATTGGATGGTGATAAAAGAAAAACTTTACCATCTTTATGTACTTTTAGCGTGACAATACGTTTAAAGAGGTGTAGTAGAGCAAAGACAATCATGAAAAAGCTATTGGTGCTGGGTATAACCGTGAGTATGATGCTTCCGCTGGAAGCGCCGGTGGAAGCGGCCGTTGTAAAATCAGCCAACAGCGAACTAAAAAGTGAGTTAATCTTCAAGCGGAAGAAAGCACGCGGCTATCGGAAGAAAAAAGGCTTTATGTGGGGGTTATTCCGCGGAAAAAACTCCTGTAGTTGCCCAAAACATTAGAATTCACTTATCGTAAATTGTACTTATGGCCGGGGCAACCCGGCTTTTTGTTTTTCAGTAGGTTAATAAATTGTAAAATACTGCTATTCAGCTAAAAATTCCGTATCTTTGCGGCTTAATTGAGAGGACAACAGAAAACCATCGGAAAACTATCCTGTTAAAAAATCAGACACCTACAGTCTATTATCTATTGTACCGGCTCTTTTATATCTGACACTGTATGCAATCCATTCGCAACATAGCTATTATAGCACACGTTGACCACGGTAAGACGACCCTGGTCGACAAAATTATTCATGCTTCGAAGATCTTTCGGGATAATCAGGAATTCGGCGATCTGATTCTGGACAACAACGATCTGGAACGGGAACGGGGAATCACGATTGTCTCGAAAAACGTGTCGGTTCGGTACAAAGATGTCAAAATTAACATCATCGATACTCCGGGCCACTCCGATTTCGGGGGTGAGGTGGAACGCGTTCTGAAAATGGCCGACGGCGTTTGCCTGCTCGTCGATGCGTTTGAAGGCGCCATGCCGCAAACCCGGTTTGTGTTAAGCAAAGCCCTGCAGCTGGGCCTGAAACCGATTCTGGTCATCAACAAAGTTGACAAGGAAAACTGCCGGCCGGAAGAAGTGCACGAGGAAGTATTCGACCTGATGTTTAACCTCGGCGCTACGGAAGAACAGCTGGATTTCCCGACGGTTTACGGTTCCTCGAAACAGGGCTGGATGGGCCCGGACTGGCAAACGCCGACCGACAACATTACGTACCTGCTGGATACGATTGTGGAAACGATTCCGCCCGCGCCGGTCGTGGAAGGAACGCCCCAGATGCAGATTACGTCGCTCGACTATTCGGCCTTCGTGGGTCGGATTGCCATCGGTCGGGTCGTGCGCGGCACCCTGAAAGAAGGCGCGAACATGGCCCTGGTAAAAGCTGGTGATGTGATCAAGAAAGTTAAGATCAAAGAATTACAAACGTTTGAAGGGCTTGGCAAACAGAAGGTTGCGGAAGTACAGTGCGGAGATATCTGCGCCGTAACCGGTCTGGAAGATTTCGAGATCGGCGATACGCTGACCGACGCCGAAAAACCGGAAGCTCTGGAGCGAATTGCGGTGGATGAGCCAACGATGAACATGTTGTTCACGATCAACAACTCGCCGTTTTTTGGTAAGGAAGGCAAATTCGTTACCTCGCGTCACCTCCGGGATCGCTTATACAAGGAAATTGAGAAAAACCTCGCCCTGCGCGTGGAGAATACCGACAGCGAAGACCGGTTTCTGGTTTACGGACGCGGAATTCTGCACTTGTCGGTTCTGATCGAAACCATGCGTCGCGAAGGTTACGAGCTGCAGGTGGGCCAGCCCCGGGTTTTGTATAAATATGACGACCACGGAAATCGCCTGGAACCGGTCGAAACGCTGGTCGTGGACGTACCGGAAGAAACCGCCGGAAAAGTAATCGAGCTGGCCACGCAGCGGAAAGGCGAACTGCTGATTATGGAACCGAAAGGCGATTTGCAGCATCTGGAATTCGAAATTCCGTCGCGCGGATTGATCGGTTTGCGCTCCAACGTCCTGACGGCTACGTTCGGGGAAGCCGTGATGACCCACCGGTTTAAGAGCTTTGAGCCCTACAAAGGCGCGATTCCGGAGCGGATCAACGGTTCGTTGATTTCGATGACCAGCGGCTCGGCAACGGCGTATTCAATCGATAAACTACAGGATCGGGGGATTTTCTTCATCGAACCCGGCGACGAAATTTATACCGGTCAGGTGATTGGCGAACACAACCGCCAGAACGACATCGTGGTGAACGTACAAACGGCGAAACAATTGACGAACATGCGGGCTTCCGGTTCGGATACCAACGTGCGGATTGCGCCGAAAGTATCGTTCTCGCTGGAAGAGTCGATGGAATACATCCAGAAAGATGAGTATCTGGAAGTAACGCCGAAGTCGATGCGGATCCGGAAAATTTACCTGGACGAAAACGAGCGGAAACGCAACCAGAATAAATTTGAAATGGCCTGAAAAAAAGCCCCGGCAACACCGCCGGGGCTTTTTAATTAAAAACTTAACCCTAATCGAAACGCAATTCGGTTATACACCCGGTTTTCAATCTTGTAGATTTCGTTCCAGGCCAGCGGTTTATCGGCTTCGGCTTCCTGCCGTTTGTAGCTCAGTGACAGAATAAAATTGGCGTTCTGCGGTCGGCCGATTCGAAAACCAATGCCGGGCGAAATAACCCAGCCACCCCGGGTTTCGTACCCGGTTGGATCTTCGTTCAGCCACGTAAACCCGTAGCCTGTATCGAGGCTCGTAAATACCCGCAGGTTCTTCTTTCCGGGTTGCGCCAAATCGTAGCGGACGCCCGCGCAAACCGGCATCAACAAGGCCGAATTGTACCAATCAACGCCCACCGTCGCGCCCAACGCCAGTTTGGGCCTAAGCTGAACTCCGTTAAAAGTCTGCGCGGTGATGTTCTGCCGCTTACTGACGTTTTCAGAGATGTTAGTCACATTGTAACGAACTTGCCCGAATAAGAGGCCAAATTCAGTCATGTTCGTAAAAACGGGCTTAAAAGCGGTTTTTTGCGCGTAAACCGGAACGGTGAGCAAGCACCATAGCCAGACGGTTTTGCCAACGATCTTTTTCATACATCATGACGGTTAGCTGGCCGGATACGGACGTTGAACGGGAATTTTGCTCAGCAGCTTCAGCTTGCGCGGATTGCTGTAGTCGTACTGGTAAAAACCGTCCTGACCGATCAACAACAACGATTTGCCCAGCGGAATCACATCGTAAGCATTGAATCCTTCCAGATGCTCCAGCTCGTCGATTTTCATTGCATCGCTGGCGTTGAATGTCTTTAAACCGTAAGCGCCTTCGCAGATGAACAGGTTCGGGAAATCAATACCTAAACCGTGCGGATTCTTCATCGGGTAGGATTTCAGTAAGCGGGGGCTATACAGGTTCGATACATCCACGACATCCAGTTGGTTGGTAAAACCCTGGCAGGTAGTACCCGAGCGCAGCGTCACGTAGGCTTTGTCTTCGTAAACCACCACCGGATCGCAGACGCGGGCGTGGTCGAAAGTCGACATCCGCACCGGTTTTTCGGGATTGCTGTTGTCAAAAATCAGCATGCCGGTTTGCGAACCGATAAACAGTTTGTCTTTGTACGGAAAAATCGTTTCGATGCCCCAGCCCATGCTGATTTTGTTGCCTTTTTTCGGATCCGCTGGCGTTTTGATGTCAAACAACTGCATGTCGGCCTGGCTGACGGTGTATAAATAATTGTCGTACAGGGTAAACCGGGCCATCGAGCCGCCCGTTCCGTTCGTACTCGGAGCGGGGGCATTGGAACCGCTCAGGGCCGAGTTGAAATTTTGAACAAAACCGCCCCGGCTATCAAAAACCGCACAATTGGCGCATCCGCCGTTGGTAACCCCACTTTCGCAATCGGTACTGACGGTTTGGGTGACGTATTCAACCTTCTGGTCGTTAATCAATTCCTGCTGGGTGTTCAAACTCCAGTAGCCGCCGTCGAACTGGCCGTTCTGAAAAACGTCTTTGACCCGATTGATTTCACGAATATTTTGCGGATCGCTGATGTCGAATGCCACCAGATCCATAAAACTGTCGGCATAAAGGACGTTGTTACGGATCGCCATGTCGCCGTTACCCGGAATGCGCAGAAAAGCGACGGTTTTGGGCGACGACGGGTTCCGGTTATCGATTACGTGAATCCCTTCCTTGATTTCGTTGATCAGTAAAAAACCGTCTTTGGTGTAAATCTTGCCGGGATTAACGAGCGTTCGGGCGGGTTCGGTCTGCACACCCTGGCGAACCTGGGCGAGCGTAAATGTTCGGGGCGTGAATTGTCGGAAAGTGCGGGTTTCTTTGCATTTATCGGTGCAGCCATTCAAGCCCACCAATACAATACCGAGCAGAAAGTAGAGTGTACGTCTCATAGTAACAGGTTGTTTAGGTATACGTCTGACAGACCCGGTTGACTATGAAAGAGTTGGAATATACCAACAAAAAATTGCCCGGCAGGCAGAGCCGCCGGGCAATCCGGTTTTGCACAATGAATCAGAGGTCAAAGTTTTCGATATTCGTACGTTGCTCCGTCGGCCAGAATGCCACCATTGGGAGCGCGTTCGTATAATCGTAGTATGTTTTCCTGAATCCGATACGGTTGATACGTCGTATTCGGGTAGTAAATGGCAGTGGTAAAACCGGCAATGTTTTCAATTTTGGCGGTTGTGTACGAACCTTTTTCTTCTTCCTGGCCGTTTCTCAGCCGGTTGAACGTTCCGTCGCTGTTGTAATTCAGCGTTTCCGTATAACCGGCTTCCTGCGGAGTTGCCGTCTTGCCCGTCAACCCGTACCGGATCTGGGTCAATTCCCATTTTCCGCTTAGCTGCGTATCCAGTTCCGGCGAAGGAGACCCATCTTTCGATGGACTGCAGGCTGCCAGCGAACAAAAGGCGAAAATCGCAATGACTAACGTGTTTCGTAACGGGTTCATACATCAAAGAGTGGAGGAGACCGGCTGGTGTGGAGGTACCGGCCTCGCTCTTTTTGTTATTCAGGTTGTATCATTTTTCTTTTTCGTAAACCAGCACACCCGGCGTTTCCCCTTCGGCAAACAAGCGGAGCTGATTCCCCGTCAGTTCATATCGTTTAACCGCCTGCAGCTGCTTGAAATAAGTAAACTCAAACTGCATGGCTTCCGGCGAACCGGCCATTTTTGTACTCCCAATTGCGCTGACCTGCACCTGATCGGAGCCCGTAGTGCCAATAATCGCTCCGAAATACTGGTTAACCGACGAACGCCCGCCAACTTGATAGGCAATCCGGGTTTTTCCTTCACTAGTAGCCGAATCGGGTGTCAGCACCAATGTCACTTCATAGTTGGAAGCGGGTGCAACGAGTTTATAGGTTCCGGTGGCGTTGGTGGCTGACAACGGTTGTATGGTTGAATCCGAACTGGTTTGACGGTTACAGGAAGCGGCTATGAACAAAACCGCGGAAACCAGCGTGATGATCAGTTTCATGGCAGCGTCGTTTCGGGATTGACAATTTTACCCATAAACAGCACCGAACCGGTTCCTTTCTCGGTGATCAGCACAACGAACGGGCGGTCGCAATAGAGCGAAGGCCCCGCCGACGTAACCTCAACGCCAATGCTCGTTACAGCTGCGGCTTCGGTTCCTTTTTCATCGACGGCGACAAACGTGTTTTGCTTCACAAAACTTACTTTCAAACCTTGTCCTTTACTGATACCGGAAAAATCCGCACCGTCCGTAAAAGCCGTTGGCATGCCCATTTTAGCCAGTTCGTCGTTGAGGTTGGTTTCGTATTCCAGCGTGAATTTTGGTAAACCCACGGCCACTTTGCTTTCCTGCATCGCTTCCTGCAGGCTGGCCCATTCCGTTGCGTTCAATCCGTTGATGAGCGCATCCGCCGAAGAGTTCTGGCTGGGCAACAAAACCGTCATTGTATAAGTCCCGTCGCCGTAAGGCAATTCAAAAGCACCGTAAGTCGGGCGGAAAGCGTGACGAAGACGGGTGTTCATGCTCATCATTTTCACCGTTTTTTCGGAACCCGAAACCAGTTTAAAGGGTGAGTCATACGTGTTCTTCGTCTCGAACTGGTATTTCCAGTCGCCTTTGAAATACAGGGCGTTCAGCAAAAACAGAACCTGCTGCCCATTGATTTCGGTAATTACCTTCTTGATTTTCGCGTTGGTGTTATCGCTGGCCCATTGATTGATTTTGTTGATAACCGGCGTCGGATTGCTAAAATCCTCGCCGGAAATCTGGGCATTGAAGGTGTTTTTCGTTGCGTCGAGGTACGACGGTTCAACGGAAAAACCGTTGCGGTACCAAAGTGAATTGGCCAGTTTTGTTGTTACTTTCGGATCAGCGGTAGGCAGTCCTTTGATTAAAAACTCATAGGTTTGGTTGGCGTCGGCCAGCGAAACTCCTTCCAGGTGCATCGCCTTTTTCATTTCGTCTGCCGTCGAACCGCCCGCTCCGTTCAGCAACATCCCGAGAGCCATGTGCAGACTCAGCGGAGAGACAAAAATATTCTCCCCCGGTTTTTGCTGTTCGTTGACGGTTTTTAGAAAGTCGAACGAAAAATCATTGGTTTTTTGAGCGAACAGCCGGGCCTCCGGATTGGGTTTTAAACCGCCGGTTCCCGGAGCTTCAGGGACGCTATCGTTCCGGCAACCAGCCGTGGTTGCCCACAAAGCCGTTGCCATAAACAGGCTGGAAAAATAGGTTAATCGTCTCATCACAAATCGGTTTTGTTATACCAAGTTGAGCGCTCAATAACAAAGACCTGATCTGGAGTGAATTGGTTGGAAGCGAGTGAAAAAAAAGTGAATAAAAATGAAAAAATGGGAATAATATCATCAATGGAGGAGGGCAAGCAGGTAAAAAACCGCTTTAGAAGTGATAGTTTAACCCGAATCCGACACCGATGGCCTGTGGACGAACGTTCAACTGGGCGTTCGATTCGGTTCCGTCTTGCAGCGCCTGTTGATAGGAACCGGTCAACGAACCTGACCAGTGGTGGGTCGGATGGTAATTAACCCGTAAACCTGCCGTGCCAGCCATCGACATAGGCCGATAAATCTGGTCTTCCGGATTGACTTCCAGCGTTCCGTTGATCGTATTTTTCAGGAACAGGTTCGCCATCAAACCGCCCAGAATGGAATAGCTGATCTTGCGATCGGGCAAAATGTGGTAACCAAGCTGAACCGGAATCTGCATGTACTGGAAGTTGTTCGAGACAACCTGATCGGCCGGGGTAACGACCAGATTCGACATATTGGATAAACCGTTCTTGTCGGCCACCAGCGAAGATCCAACACCCTGATTATTGGCCGGAGCTGGGGAAGACGCCAAAGGAAGTGACGTATTGCTGTTCCGAATCGCGTTGACGAGCACGTTTTCTGTCTGATTGGTGAACATATTTGTGACCGACGCATTGTTTTGCGTCTGCGACCGACCGTTCAAATACTGAATCCCGGCTTCGACCGACCAGTGTTTGCTGAACTGAACGCCGGAGCTGGCTTGCCACGCCATCGAGATTTGGGCCTGATTCTGGAGCAGGGTTGTACTGGGCAGTCGACTGGCGGCCTGAATGGAATTGTAAGCAACACTGGCCTGATTAAGACTCGAGTGAACAGCCGCCATCGGATTGAATGACATTGGCGTAGCCGTTAAAGCCGCCCAGTATTCTTTTTTGGAACGTCCCTTATCCTGCGGTTCGATGGCCGCCAACGCTGTTTCGGGAGCACGGTACCAGATAATCCGGCTGATGGGAGCCGGATTTTTCGAAACCGGCTGTTTACTTTTTACAAACGAAGCCTCATAAGCCAGGCGTGTATCCGCCAGCTGACTGGCGGTTTCGTCCACCCTGACAGCGGGCGAGGCCCCTGTCAGCGGTTCGCGTTTGGTCTTCGATTTTACCAGTAATTGACGGTCTGCAGTAGACTTCTTCAACGGTTGCTTCCGGGTTGGAAACCGCTTCGCCATTTGGTCATCACTCGGTTTTGGTTCCAAACGAGCCAACCGCTCATCGGTTTTCGGCAAGCTTTTCACCGACCGCCGGGCCAGACGCCGTTCCGTAGTGGCCGGTTTTCTATTTCCCGATAAAGCCGACTGATCTTTAATAATTCCGTCGATCGTTGTAGCGGTTTCCGAACGTTCCAGTTCCGGCGCCGTTGGTGTGCCGGATGTATTTTTTCCGGCGCCGGTCCGGCGGGTAGTTGCCAGCATTTCCTCCGTTTCCGGGGTGTTGCCGGTCGTTGATTTCTCGTTGGATGAAGTGTTGGCTGGAAGGGAAGACGGTTTTTCCGTTTTTGCCAGTTGTTCGGATTGTACGGTTTTATCGGCCACCGGACGGTTTGTGTCCGTACTTTCAATGTACTGCGTTGCCCACCAACCGACTAAAAGCGTAATAATGGCCGCAGCCGCACTGTAAACCCAGGGTTTTGCCCGGGGCCAGAGGGGTATTACCGGTTCGGCTTCTTCCTCGTCCAAGCGACGGGAAATGCTGTCCCAAAGCCCTTCGGAGGGGCTTTCTTCAGCATTTTCGAAGATGCTTCGCCATTCTTCGTTTAACTGTTCTTCTTTAGAGAGACTCATTTCGGAATCGGACGCTCGTTCTGAATCTTTTGTTGCAGCAGCATGCGGGCACGCGAAAACTGCGATTTAGATGTACCTTCTGAAATATCTAATAATTCCGCAATCTCGGGGTGCGTATACCCTTCAATGGCGTATAAGTTAAATACGGCCTGACATCCCGGCGGGAGTTCCTGTACCATCTTCAGTAATTGCTGGTAGTGTAGACCCGATAGGCTGTCTTCCGTCTGCGGCAGTGCATTGGGTGCCACATCCTCCAGTTCGGCCTGGTTTTGCCAGGGCTTCTGCTTGCGGATGTGCTTCAGAGCCGTGTTGATCACGATGCGTTTCAACCAGGCTTCGAGCGGGCACTCAAACCGGAATGTATCAATATGCTGGAATGCTTTCACGAAGGAATCCTGCAGCACGTCCTCGGCGTCGTCCCGGTTTTTGGTATACCGTTGACTAACGACAAAGAGCTTCCTGGCGAATAACTCATAGAGTTTTCGCTGAGCAGTCCGGTCCTTATGTCGACAGCCGTCAACTAACGCTCGTTCATCCAACATACTAATTCAAACAACTGACCCCGGTGCAGGCCCGACGGTTGGAAAGGGTCTAAAAAATTTTGCGGCTAACCCGTTGGCAACGAGCGAATATGGTTTTTAGCCAGTACTTTTGAACAAAATCTATTCCTGAATACTCATGAACCGACGCACTGCCCTTCGGCAAACGATGGGTTTCATTGGCTTAAGCTCCAGTGTTTCCCTGTCCGCATTAAACTCTAAAATTAATTTAGAAAAGCCAAACAACCAACGTTTCCAGATCGGGGCCTGCGACTGGTCGATTGGTCAATCCAGCAAAATCGAGGCCTTCGATGTCGCCAAAACCATCGGTCTCGACGGCATTCAGGTCAACATGGGTTCCGAAAAAAACGACATGCACCTGCGTCAGAAACCCCTGCAAAAAGCCTGGCGCGAAGCGGCCAAACGAACCGGCGTAAAAGTCGGCGGTCTGGCGCTGGGCGAGATGAATAACATCCCTTACAAATCCGATCCGCGGGCTGAGCAATGGGTTCAGGACAGTGTCGATGTCGCCAGGGCGCTCGGGGCCAAAAATGTCCTGATGGCGTTCTTCAACAAAGGTGATTTGAAAAACGATCCGAAAGGTACCCAAGTTGTTATTGAGCGGTTAAAAGCCGTAGCGCCCAAAGCCGAAAAAGCGGGCGTCGTGCTGGCGATCGAATCGTGGTTGAGCGCCGAAGAGCACATGGCTATCATCGACGCGGTGGCGTCGCCCGCCGTGAAAGTGTATTACGATGTTTGTAACTCCACGGTTATGGGATATGATATTTTAAAGGAAATTCGGTGGCTTGGGAAGCAGAAACAGATCTGTGAATTCCACTTTAAGGAAAACAGCTTCCTGCTCGGGCAGGGAAAAGTGAATTACCCGGAGGTTCGGAAGGCCATTGACGACATTCAGTACGCCGGTTGGGTTCACATCGAAGGTGCTGTGCCTGAGGGGAAAAACATGTTGGAAAGTTACACTTATAATAATAAGTTTGTAAGAGAAATTCTGGCGTAGGCCAATTTGGTAACTGTTCCACGGTTTTCTAGAATAACCACTTATTATAATAAGTTTATTAGTCCTTAAATGTTGTTTTTCAGGTAATTATTCCACGTGGAACACTTGAATATGAAACTCACTATCCCTAACCCGACCCGGTTTTTAAGTACATCCATTCTGCTCGGAAGCCTCCTTGGATGGAGTATCAAGGTACAACGATCAGGCCATTCAGCAGGCCTGAGCCCGGAAGCTGCTGAATCAAATCGGCGAGGTTCGTTCATCGCGGCCGACTCCAACAAGCTGTATTTGCCCGACGATCTGGAGGCTACGGTCTGGGCCGAAGCGCCCATGTTTTACAATCCGACTAACATAGACGTTGACGCGAAAGGCCGGATCTGGGTGACGGAAGCCGTCAACTACCGCAACTTTAACAACAAACCCGGCACCCGGCTCGACCATCCGGAAGGGGAGCGGGTGATGATTCTGGAAGACACCAACGGCGACGGAAAAGCGGATAAAGCGAAGGTATATGTGCAGGACAAAGACCTGGTTTCGCCCCTGGGCATTGCGGTCATCGGCAACAAAACCATCGTGTCGGCGGCCCCGAATCTGGTTATCTACACCGACGAAAACGGCGATGACAAACCCGATAAAAAAGAAGTTTTCCTGACCGGTTTTGGCGGACTCGATCACGATCACTCGCTGCATGCGCTGGTGGCCGGTCCCGACGGGAAGTGGTACTTCAACACCGGAAACGCCGGGCCGCACGTCGTCAAAGATAAGGCTGGCTGGACACTTCGGTCGGGCAGTATTTACACCGGCGGCACGCCTTACAATACCACCAACAAAGGCAACATGATCAGCGACGACGGCCGGATCTGGGTGGGCGGTTTAGCGCTTCGCATCAACCCCGACGGAACCGGGCTGAAAGTGATGGGTCATAACTTTCGGAACAACTACGAAACCGCCCTCGATTCCTACGGCAATATGTGGCAGAACGACAACGACGACCAAGTCGTGGCGTGTCGGACGAGCTGGCTGATGGAAGGCGGCAACATGGGTTATTTTAGTCAGGACGGTACCCGGTTCTGGCAGGGCGATCAACGACCTGATCAGGACATTCCTACCGCGCACTGGCACCAGGAAGATCCGGGCGTGGTTCCGGTGGGCGATATCAGCGGAGCCGGTTCGCCAACGGGTATGGTTTTTTACGAAGGCGACGAGCTGGGTTCCAAGTACCGGGGTTTGCTGCTGAGTTGCGAAGCGGGTCGGAACGTTATTTTCGGCTATCGGCCCGAACCGCAGGGCGCAGGCTACCGCATGCCCCGTATGGACTTTATCAGCACGTTTCCCAAAGTGGACGAAGACTACAAATGGAATGACATCCGGGAAGACATCCGCAAATGGTTTCGGCCCAGCGACGTGGCCGTCGGAACGGATGGCACGCTGTACATCGCCGACTGGTTCGATCCGGTAGTGGGCGGTCACCAGATGAAGGACAAAAAAGGGTATGGTCGCATTTACCGCATCACGCCCAAAGGGAAAAACCTGAAAGCGCCGGTGATCGATACCGACGATACGAAAGGTCAGATTCTGGCATTGACCAATCCGTCGACCAACATTCGCTTGCTGGGTTTTGAAAAATTGAAAGCACAGGGCGATAAGGCCGTTAAACCGGTCGCCAAACTTTTAACGGCCTCGAATCCGTACCACCGCTCGCGGGCCATCTGGCTGCTTTCGCAACTCGGACCCAAAGGCCGGAAAGAAGTGGAAGCCTTGCTGAAGTCGGATCAGGTAGATTTGCGGATTACGGCTTTTCGGGCCTTGAAGCAGGTTCAGCCCGACGTAGTGGCGCTGGCGCGGCAAATGGTTGATGATCCATCTCCGGCCGTGCGTCGGGAAGTGGCCATTGCGTTGCGGGATGTGCCGTTTGAGCAGTGCAAGGATTTGCTGGTGAAACTGGCCAACAGCTACGACGGAACCGACCGGTTTTACCTGGAAGCTCTCGGGCTGGCGGCTGATAAAAAAGAAGAAGCACTTTATGCGGCTTTAAAGCCGTCGATTCCGGCCAACCCGGTACAATGGGATCAGAAAACCGCAAACCTGATTTGGCGGCTTCATCCGGCCAGTACAGCGGAGTTGATGAAGCAGCGGGCTTTGGCCCCAACCCTGACCGCTGATGCCCGTAAACAGGCCATTGTGGCCCTTGGATTCATTAAAGATCCGGCGGCTGCCAACGCGATGGTAGAACTGACGAAACAGGGCGATAAATCCATTGCGAAACAGGCCGACTATTGGGTCGAATTCCGGCGGGCGAACGATTGGGCCAATTTGCTGGATTGGGACAAAGTGCTGCCCTCCAAATTGTCGAAAACGGAACAACAGGCGCTGGCGATGCGGCAAAAGCTGATGGAGGAGTACACCAGCGCAGAGGATAAAGTGAAACTGGCAAAAGAAATGGCGGTGAGCCCGGAAGGTGGAAAATTACTGGTTGGTCTGGCAGCCGAGAAAAAATTGCCCGACAATCTGAAACCAGTTATCAGCGAAGTAATTTTTACGAATCCGGATCAGAGCGTGCGAACGATGGCAGGTGATTATTTTACGCGTCCCGGCGGTGCAGGAAATTTATCCATGACCAGAATTGCGGCTTTGAAGGGTGACGAAGCCGCTGGCTTATCGGTCTTCAAAGCGAACTGTACAACTTGCCACCGGCATGGGAAACTGGGCAAAGACATTGGGCCGGAGCTAACGAAGATTCACCAGAAGTTTGACCGAAACGGTTTACTTGATGCAATCCTGAATCCGAGTGCGGGGTTGGCGTTCGGCTACGAACCCTGGCTGATTACAACCAAAAATGGCCAGACGTACTACGGTTTTCTGATCAGTGACGGCCAGGATGCTATCGTAGTGAAAGATGCCGCCGGACAGAAACACACCATTTCGACCGGCCAGATTGTTTCCCGCAAGCAATACAGCACCAGCCTCATGCCCGACCCGTCGTCACTGGGCCTGTCGGAACAGCAATTGGCGGATTTGGTAGCGTATTTACTGAAGGGAAATTAATCTGTCATTACGCGGCTTGTTCTTGAACTGGGATTACGCGGATTAAACCGGGCCGCCGGAGCGGGATTAACTATGATTGGCTGCCGCAATCTTTTATATCCCAGTTAATCCCGCTCCGGCGGCCCGGTTTAATCCGCGTAATCCCAGTTCAGGACAGGTTCAGGTTCAATCCACCAAACGTTCCCGAGCTCATGAGCAGAAAAACCGTCGGTTGGCCGTTGTTCTGGTTTTTCAGAAAAGTCTCTAATTCTGCTGAGTCGGTAAAAACCTGCAAATCGGGGCGGTCGAAAGCCGTGGCGATGTCAGCCGCGTCAATTGGGTCGAGGTGTTTTACTTCCAGCGTGTGCGGGCTGTAGAAAACCACGGGCACATCAGCTTTGTCCAGTTTATCGCGGTATTGGTTCAGGCAGGTTTTGTTCAGCAGGCTGCTAAAGGTGTGCAGCTCAACCGCAGCCACCAGACGCCGGTCGGGAAACTGCGCTTTTACCGCGGCCGTGGTTGCTTCTACTTTAGAAGGCGCGTGGGCAAAATCCCGGAAAACCAGGGTAGAACCATCGTCTTTTACTTTTTCCAGCCGCTTGTGCGCGCCTTTGAAGCTCTGGATGGCGGCATAGAACATATCTTCCGTAATCGCCAAGTGGTCGCAGATGGCCAGCGCCCCGCTGATGTTTTTCATGTTGTGTTCGCCAAAAACCAAAACCGGTACGTGGCCGTGGTTTTTCGTAACCAGTACGGTTTTGCCGTTTTCGATCCGGTACGGATGCACATCGTACGGCTGGCGGGTCACATCTTCCCGTTCTTTCAGGGCAATGACGTCCAGCATATCGTCCGTATCATCGAAAACAATCGTGCCGGATTTCGACATCGCGTCGGCCAGCAATTCAAACTGGTGGACATACTGATCGTAGGTTGGATAAAGATTGACGTGATCCCAGGCAATGCCGCTGATCAGCACCATGTGCGGGTGATAATGCAAAAACTTCGGCCGGGGGTCGGTAGGTGAGGTGCCGTATTCATCGCCCTCAATGACGATAACCGGGGCGTTGGTGGTTAGCTTCACCATCGTATCGAAACCTTCAATCTGCGCGCCAACCAAATAATCGAAATGACGATGATGGTACTGCAAAACGTGAAGAACCATCGCCGTGATCGTGGTTTTGCCGTGGCTACCGGCAATGACGACGCGCTGTTTGTTCTGACTTTGCCGGAACACAAATTCCGGGTACGAATAAACCGGCAGATTCAGCTCCTGCGCTTTCAGCAGCTCGGGATTGTCGGCCCGGGCGTGCATGCCCAGAATAACCGCATCGAGACCGCCGTGGATCGCGTCGGCATTCCAGCCAGTTTGCGCGGGTAATAAACCATATTTTTCGAGTCGGGTTCGTGAGGGTTCGTAAATATCGTCGTCGGAGCCCGTGATGTGGTGTCCTTGCTGGTGCAGCGCAATGGCCAGATTGTGCATGACGCTGCCGCCGATGGAGATAAAATGAATGGTCTGTGGCTTCATTCTTTCAAATTTGTGCCGCTAAAAATACAAGTTCTTTTGGTTTGAACGCGAAAAGTCAAAAAACGATGCGGAGAAAACCGCCCGGTTCTGGCAGAACGTCTCAAGAACAAACATAAAATTTAACATACATTCCCGAATCAAAAACCGTGTTTTTTCGTTTTCCCTATTGCAAACAGACATTCATTCAGCAGCTTGACAATCAGGCGCGCACACTGCGTTACATTTTGTTTTTGTAAACCGGTTCCTGCCCCGTTGCAAAGCTGCTCTTTTTATGCCATTTTCGCAGTCTTTTTTCAAAACCAACAAAACTCTTTTATGCTTCTGCCGAAAGGATGAAAAGCTACAACGACCTGATCGAACAGACCTTTGAATTTCCGACTCTCGAATTCAAAGTGGAGAACAATAACCTGCTGTTCAACAATGTTCCTTTGATGGATATCATCAAGCAGTACGGAACTCCGCTCAAGCTGACGTATTTGCCCAAAATTACGGAGCATATTGAACACGCCCGGCTGCTGTTTAAGAACGCGATGAAGCGGTATAATTACAAAGGCACGTATACCTACTGCTACTGCACGAAGTCGTCGCATTTCCGTTTTGTACTGGAAGAAGCTTTAAAGAATAAAATCCACCTGGAAACCTCGTCGGCGTTCGACATTCCGATTATCCGGGAGCTGTATAAAACCGGCAAGATTGATAAGAATACGTTCATCATCTGCAACGGTTATAAACGGCCGCTCTACACGCAGTACATCAGCGAACTGCTGAACGAAGGCTACAATGTGGTGCCGGTTTTGGATAACCTGAAGGAAATCGAAGCGTATGAAGATTCGGTGACGGCCGAAACCGTCAACCTGGGCATTCGGATTGCTACGGACGAAGAACCAAACTTTGCATTTTATACATCCCGGCTGGGCATTCGTTACAGCGACATCAATGAACTTTATCGCTCCAAAATTCAGAACAGCGACAAGTTCAAGCTGAAAATGCTGCACTTTTTTATCAATACCGGGATCAAAGACAGCGCCTATTATTGGAGTGAGTTGAGCCGGTTTATGTATAAATACTGCGAATTGCGCAAAATCTGCCCCGATCTGGACTCGATCGATATTGGGGGCGGGATGCCGATTCAGACCTCGTTTCAGTTCACGTACGACTACCAGGCAATGGTAGATCAGATTGTGGAAAGCATACAGTGGATCTGCAACAAGAGCAATGTTCCGGTGCCGCACATCTTTACGGAGTTCGGCAGTTATACGGTAGGAGAGAGTGGCGCCGTTATATACAAAGTGATCGACCAGAAACTGCAAAACGACAAGGAATTGTGGTACATGATCGACGGTTCGTTCATTACGCAACTGCCGGATTCGTGGGGTCTGGGTCAGAAATACATCATGCTTTCGGTCAATAACTGGGATAATCCGTACCAGAAAGTTAATCTGGGCGGTTTAACCTGCGACTCGCATGATTTTTACAATACGGAAGCCCACAGCGCCGACTTATACCTCCCGATTTTTGAACGGGATACGGAAGATCAGTATATTGGGTTTTTCCACACGGGTGCCTACCAGGAGTCGCTGGGCGGTTACGGCGGTATTCAGCACTGCCTGATTCCGGCTCCGCAGCACGTGATTGTGGATCGGGATAGCGAAGGTAAACTGACCACCCGGCTTTTTGCGCCCGAGCAGGATAGTGAAGTGATGCTCAAAATTCTGGGCTACCAGCAGACCGCTACGCCGGTAACGCTTGAAATCGAAGCCGCGAAAGCCGCCGAAGAGGAAGAAGAGCAACCCGTGGAAGAATTAGAAAAACAAGAGAATTAAAATAGCACAATTTTTGCCCTGTCCACAAAAACCGCCCGGTTTTTGTGGACAGGAAACTAACTAAAAAGTAAGATGAAAAAGATCGGTATCGTAGTAGGTCTGGTTGCCCTGGTTTCGCTCGGTTCGTGTGCACGCAGAGCGTGCCCGGCGTATGACAGCGAGTTGCAGCCAAAAAAACAGGCTTCGGTTGAGCAGGTTGCGTAATTAACCGATTGCGCTGACCACCATTTTCGACGCTTCCAGCAGATTGGTCGCCTGTTGATCCCCGACAGGTGATTTTGGTTTTTCGTGCGTGATGTGTACGGTACGGACGCCGACGCGTCGACCCGCCTGAATATCCCGCAGGGCGTCACCGATAATCCACGATTGGGTAACGTCGATGTTGTATTTGGCGATGGCTTTTTCCAGCATCAGCGAATTCGGTTTTCGCAGCAACGACTGCGTGTCGAAATCGGGGTGGTGCGGACAATAATAAATATCGTCAATCAGGTTGCCACATTGTTCCTGTAGGTATTGGTGGCACCGCATGACGTCGGTGCGGGAATACAAACCCCGCGCAATCCCGGCCTGATTCGTCACCACAATCAGGAGATAGCCCGCATCTTTCAGTAGTTGTAAGCCCTCAACTACTCCGTTCGGAATAATAAAGTCTTCGATCCGGTAGACGTAATCCGTCCGGTCTTCGTTTAAAACACCGTCCCGGTCCAGAAAAATACACTTGCTCATTGTGTGGAAATGCGTTATTTGGCGGAAATGATCTCAAAACCGCACGTAATTCTGTGCAAATTGAACTTTAATCTCAATAAATAGAAATAAAAGAATAAAATTTTACTTTTTGTTAACAAAAAGTAACTAAAACAGTGTTCCCAGCGACGCTGTTATCCTAGTACAACGACCAAGATGGGATGAATGACATGATGAAACGATGGTTATTGATGCTATGGCTGGTCGGTCTGACCACTCCACTGGTTGCCCAGGGACCGAAAATTATCCAGCGTGATCTGAATCCTCCGCAGGTTGCGGGATCTCATAGTGGCTCTATTACTAAAATAGAATATACGCAACATAAAATGATTGTTCATTTTATGTCGGAGAACAATGAGCATGCTACTCTTTACGGGCCAGGACACAAAAATAGCTGGCGATTATATGATACATTAAGGAGGAAAGAATATGCAATGCTCTATATAAAAAACGTTCGGGTTAACGGTGAATTAGTGGTGCCGATTATTGATAAGCCAGAAGGGGAAGAATTCGTGAATGCCAGACAGCTATCCTGTGAGATTCATTTTGAGCGACCTGGGAAAGATACTCGGTCAATTGATATGATTGAGGAAGGTATACGACAGTATAAAAGGCAGACTCCGTATGGTTATAACGCGCAATGGCCTTATAACATCTACAACATTAGGGTGTTGGCTTACAAAGACGACATGCGGAATTCAAAACCGCCCGTTCAGAAACCGGTGGTAAAACCGAAGACGAACCCGGCTACTCCACCTACCCAACGAACCACTCCAACCACTCCAAAACCGGCTCCGAAAGATTCGGTGGTTGCCGAGGCTCCGCCGAAAGTGTCGCCAAGCCCAAAACCGGTTGAAAAAGTAGAAAACTTTGGTTCCAAAGTCGAAGCAGGCCGGACCTATCGCCTGAATAACCTGTTATTCAAGCAATCGGCGTACGAAATTGAGCCCACGTCGTATCCCGAACTCGATTCGCTGGTCGCGATCATGAAGCGTAATCCGGCAATGGAAATCGAACTAGCTGGCCATACCGACAACGTGGGCGATCCGAAATTAAACGTTGCCTTGTCGAAGAAACGCGTCGATGCCGCCAAAAGCTACCTGACAAACCACGGAATCGATCCAACGCGGATTCAAACGCAGGCCTACGGCGGCAGCCGCCCTATTGCCGATAATTCGCGCGAAGAAACCAAGCGGCTGAACCGACGCGTGGAGGTAAAGATATTGAAGGAATGAAAAATGTAAAATGAAGAATGTTAAATGTAAAAGTAGGCTGGCGTGTCCAAAACACTTTTACATTTAGCATTCTTCATTTTACATTCTTTTACAGTGCCGCCAGGTTTTCTTCCAGCGTTTTGATTTTGGTTTCGGCGTCGGCCAGTTTCTGGCGTTCGCGCTCGATAATTTCCGGTTTGGCGTTGGCGACAAACTTCTCGTTCGAGAGCTTTTTCAAAACCGATTCCAGAAAGCCCTTCGTGTAAGTCAGTTCCTTTTCGATGTTGGCGCGTTCCTGCTCGACATCAATTTCACCGGCGATGTTGACGAAAAACTCGGTGCTCCTGATCAGAAACGAAACGCCCTCGGCTTTTTCGGAAACGTAATTCACCTCAGAAACGATGGCCAGCTTCTGAATCAGGCTTTCCAGCGGTTGAAAACGGGCCGGATCATCGGTTTTGATCGCCAGCGGCAGGGCGGTTTTCGGACTGATCAGCTTGGTGTTACGAATGTTCCGAATGGATGAAATGATGTCGAACAGCAGGTCAAAATCAGCCAGAACGGTTTTGTCGACAACACCAGCGGTCGGATAGTCGGCCACACAGATGCTTTCGCCCGGTTTCCGTTCACTGATTTCCTGCCAGATTTCCTCCGTAATGAACGGCATGAACGGATGCGCCAGCTTCATCAGGCGCTCGAAGAAGTCAATCGTGGCGTCGTAGGTCACCTGATCGATCGGTCGGACCTGATCCTGCTGCTCGTAACCCGGTTTGATCATTTCGAGGTATTGCGAACAGAAATCGTCCCAGATCAGCTTGTAAACCGTTTGCAGCGCATCCGACATCCGGTATTTGCTGAAATGGTCTTCCAGTTCGATCAGCGTTTGGTTCAGTTTCGATTCAAACCACAAAACCGCCAGCGGTTTTTCGGTAACCGCCGAATCCGAACTGACTTTCCAGCCTTTTACCAGCCGGAAGGCGTTCCAGATTTTGTTGCAGAAATTCCGGCCCTGTTCCACCAACTTCTCGTCATACAGCAAATCATTCCCCGCCGGCGAGCTGAACAACATGCCCGTCCGGACGCCATCGGCGCCAAACAGCTCGATCAGATCGAGCGGATCGGGCGAGTTGCCGAGCGATTTCGACATTTTGCGGCCCTGTTTATCGCGGACAATCCCGGTCAGGTAAACATTCTGGAACGGTTCGCGGCCTTTGTATTCGTAACCGGCAATGATCATTCGGGCTACCCAGAAGAATAGAATTTCCGGGGCCGTTACCAGGTCGTTGGTCGGGTAATAATAATCGAGATCGCCCGGTGCGGCTTTGGGGTCGTTCGCATCGTTCGACGGCAGAAAAACCGACATCGGCCAGAGCCAGGACGAAAACCAGGTGTCCAGCACGTCCTCATCCTGCGTAAGATCGGTTTCGCTCAGGGCGAACAGCTGAAATTTGTCACGGGCGATCCGCAGCGCGTCCTTTTTGGTTTTGGCAACGATGATCGTGCCGTCTTTCATGTAAAACGCCGGAATCCGGTGGCCCCACCAGAGTTGGCGGCTAATACACCAGTCGTGTACGTTCTCCATCCACGAGCGGTACATATTTTTGAACTTGGCCGGATGTAGCTGAATGGTGTCATTCATGACGTTTTCCAACGCCGGTTTCGACAAATCGCCCATTTTCAGGAACCACTGCAGCGACAACTTCGGCTCGATCACAGCGTTGGTACGTTCCGAAAAACCGACATTCGACTTGTAATCTTCCGCAACCACCAGGTGACCCGTTTCTTCCAGTTGTTTGATGATGGCTTTCCGGGCGGCAAACCGATCAACGCCCACAAAAATCCGGGCTTTTTCGTTCAGCGTACCATCGTCGTTCAGAATGTCGATAACGGGCAGGTTGTGCTTCACGCCCAGCGCGTAGTCATTCGGGTCGTGGGCGGGCGTTACTTTCAAACATCCCGTACCAAAATCCATCGTGACGTAGTCGTCCGTAATGATCGGAATTTCCCGGTTAATCAGCGGAATCAGGACTTTTTTGCCGTGTAAATGCGTATACCGTTCATCGCTCGGATTGACGGCAATTGCCACATCGGCCATAATTGTTTCCGGCCGTACCGTGGCAATCGTAACGTAGCTCGGGGCAGAGGGCATAGGGTCCGGGGATTCATCACCCATTGCCCTCTGCCCTGAACCCTCTGCAACCTCATACCGAATGTAACACAGCTTCTGCTGGACTTCCTTCGTGATGACCTCTTCGTCCGAAACCGCCGTGCGGCCCTGCGGATCCCAGTTGACCATCCGGATACCCCGGTAAATCTGGCCTTTGTTGTACAGATCGACGAACGTGTCAATGACAGCATCATACAAAACCGGTTCCATCGTGAAGCGCGTCCGGTCCCAGTCGCAGGACGCACCGAGTTTCCGCAGCTGCTTCAGGATAATTCCGCCGTATTTATGGGTCCATTCCCAGGCGTGTTCGATGAATTTCTCCCGGCCAATGTCCTTTTTATTGATTCCCTGATCCTTCAGCATTGCCACGACCTTCGCTTCCGTGGCAATGGACGCATGGTCGGTTCCCGGCACCCAACAGGCGTTTTTGCCCTGCATCCGCGCTTTCCGAATCAGCACATCCTGAATCGTGTTGTTTAGCATGTGGCCCATGTGCAATACGCCCGTCACGTTCGGGGGCGGAATGACGATGGTATACGGTTCGCGCTCGTCGGGAGTGGAATGGAAAAAGCGGTTTTCCAGCCAGTACTGGTACCACTTTTCCTCAATGTCTTTCGGATTATACGTCTTTGAAATCATGTCAACGGAGAGGTGAGAGGTGAGACAAGAGAGTAAAGACTCATCGAAACCCAAAGTCTTTACTCTCTTGTCTCACTTCTCTTGTCTATTTCTTCTATTTCTTCCACAAAATTAGTCAATTCAGAACGGGCACGAAAACGAAATACCGGGTTTGGTAGTTTTACGTTGGCACTACCATCCCTTTTTACGCATGGATTTTGGAAAATTGCCTTCCGTTGATAAGGTCGACTTTACACTATCACCCGATCATCCGTTCAATCAGACGGTTTGGGACAAGGTGGAACCGACGGCCGTTCCGGAGGTATACATTGGCGGACCGGTTTGGGCGAACAAAGATTACATCGGCCGCATTTATCCGTCCCAGGCCAAAGAGAAAGATTTCCTGCATTACTATACCCGGCAATTTAATACGATCGAACTGAACAGCACCCACTACCACAGTCCGACGCCGGGTATGATCGAAAAATGGAAATCCGAAGCCGCCGACTCGCCGGTTCGTCCCCGGTTTGTGTATTGCCCGAAATTTCCGCAGGCCATCAGCCACGACCGGGCGTTGGTGGCCACTGAGTTGCTGACAGAAGAATTTGTCAATGCGGTTTTGAGTCTGGAAGAATTTCTGGGAACGACCTTTCTGCAACTGCCGCCGACGTTTGGACCGGATAAATGGCCGGTTTTGGAAACCTACCTCAAAAACCTGCCCGACGATCTGGAAGTGGCTGTCGAATTCCGGCACCCCGACTGGTTTCGCGACCCGGTGATCTGGCAACGAACGCTCGAAAAACTATCGGCACTCCACCGCGATTTGGTCATCACCGACGTGGCCGGTCGGCGCGATGTGGTGCACATGAGCCTGACGAGCCCGACGCTGGTGTTGCGATTTGTTGCCAACGAGGGCCACCCGACGGACTACAGCCGCGCCGATGCCTGGATAGACCGGCTCAAAATCTGGTTTGAAAACGGACTGCAAAAAGCCTATCTGTTCATCCACGGCGGGGGCGACAACGACACCGCGCCCGAACTCATCCGTCATTGGGTACGGCAACTCAATGCCGTTTGCGGTCTTAATTTGCAGGAACCGAACATCCGCCCGGAAATCGTTCAGGGAAGTTTGTTTTGATTTTAGCATCAGCCGGTTTACATTTGTCCCATGAATCCCGCAAAAACCGTTCGTAACCATCATCATTCTGTCTGTTAGCACGGCAGAACGGATGCGTTTTTGGGGTTGAAGAAAGAAACAACGAATTCCCGATACCAAGCCCGGTTCTGCTTCAGAGCCGGGCTTTTTCGTACTCCGGAGCGTTGCTCCGGTGAATCGTTATTTGCAGCTTAAAAATCACCGGAGCAACGCTCCGGCGTACAAAATGAAAACCGTCATTATCAAATACAACGCCGGAAACGTGCAGTCGGTGATGTACGCGCTGGAGCGCATCGGCGCCAGCTACCTGCTGACCGACGATGAAGCCGAAATCCGTTCGGCCGACAAAGTCATTTTCCCGGGCGTGGGCGAGGCCAGTACGGCCATGGCCTATTTGCGCCAGCGCGGCCTGGACAAAGTGATTCCGTCGCTGAAGCAGCCGGTTTTGGGAACCTGCGTGGGCATGCAACTGCTCTGCCGGTATTCGGAGGAAGGCGACACGACCTGCATGGGCGTGTTCGACGTTGATGTCCGGCGGTTTGACCAAAAGCCCGGTTTTAAAGTGCCGCATATGGGCTGGAACAACCTGACCAACCTGCAAGGTCCGCTGACCGAAGGCTTACCCGAGAATGCCTATGTGTATTTCGTGCACAGCTACTGCGCCGATATTTCTCCGGAAACCACAGCGGTTTGTGACTACGTCCGGCCATTCAGCGCTATGTTGCAAAAAGATAATTTTTACGCAGCCCAGTTTCACGCCGAGATCAGCGGGAACATCGGGCAACGCATTCTGGAAAATTTTTTGAAATTGTAATGTACACCGGAGCGTTGCTCCGGTAATGGTTTAAGATATAAACAAATACTCACCGGAGCAACGCTCCGGTGTACGACATATGCACATTATACCCGCCATCGACCTGATTGAAGGCAAAGCCGTCCGGCTGACGCAGGGCGATTATAATCAGAAGAAAGAATACAACGCCCGGCCACTCGAAGTGGCGCAGCAATTTGAAGATGCCGGTTTGACCCGCCTGCACCTGGTGGATCTCGACGGTGCGAAGGCAAAGCGCGTGGTCAACTGGAAAGTATTGGAGCTGATTGCCGGAAAAACCAATCTTCACATCGATTTTGGCGGGGGCGTTCAATCCGACGACGACCTACGGATGGTTTTGGAATGCGGGGCCAAACAGGTGACGGGCGGGAGTATTGCCGTCAAAAAACCGGATGTTTTTGAAAAATGGCTCTCAACATTTGGCTCGGAAACCATTATCCTGGGCGCGGATGCGAAAAACGAGAAAATTGCCGTCAGCGGCTGGGAGGAAGATACGAAGGTCTGGGTGTACGATTTTGTGGAAAATTACGTCGAAAAGGGCGTGAAATATGTTATCAGCACCGACGTGGCCAAAGACGGTTTGCTGGAAGGGCCTTCGTTCGATTTATACCGTAATTTGCAGGACCGGTTTCCGGATCTGAACATCATCGCCAGCGGGGGCGTCAGCGGGTTGCAGGACCTCGAAGTACTGGCAGATATGAACCTATTCGGCGTTATCGTCGGCAAAGCGATTTACGAAGGCCGGGTGACGCTGAAGGAGTTACAAAAATTTAATGAGCAATGAAACGCAATGAATAATGAATAATGAACAATGAATTGCGTGCGTTACCCCTTTCATTGTTCATTATTCATTATTCATTGTCCATTAGACATGCTAACCAAACGCATCATCCCTTGCCTCGACATCAAAGATGGCCGGACGGTCAAGGGAACGAATTTTATTAACCTTCGCGACGCGGGCGACCCGGTGGAACTGGGCGCTATTTATGCCCGGGAAGGTGCCGACGAACTGGTTTTTCTGGACATTACGGCGACGGTTGATGAACGCAAGACGCTCATCGAACTGGTGCGGAAAGTGGCGCATACCGTCAATATTCCGTTTACGGTTGGGGGCGGTATTTCGTCGATTGCGGATGTTTCGGCCCTACTCAATGCAGGAGCCGACAAAATTTCGATCAATTCTTCAGCAGTTCGCAATCCCGGTTTGGTGGATGAACTGGCACAGGAGTTTGGTAGTCAGTGTATTGTGGTAGCCATTGATACCCGGTTTGTTGACGGCGAACACATTGTGCATACGCACGGCGGTCGGCGGCCCACGGAATTACGGACCATTGCCTGGGCGCGGGAGATCGAAAGCCGGGGCGCGGGCGAAATCCTGCTGACGTCGATGGACACGGACGGAACCAAAGCCGGTTTTGCGCTTGACCTCACGGCGCAGATTTCGGGCGCGGCCAACATCCCGGTCATTGCGTCGGGCGGAGCCGGTTCGATGGAACATTTTGTGGATGTGTTTACCACCGGAAAAGCCGATGCCGGTTTGGCCGCCAGTATTTTTCACTTCAAGGAAATTGAAATTCCGGCTTTGAAAGGCTACTTACGAAATAAAGGAATTGAAGTTCGTTTAACGGATTAATCATGAATACAGAAATAGATTTTGCGAAAAACCCGGATCACCTCATTCCGGCCGTTATTCAGGATACTGAAACCGGTAAAGTGCTGATGCTGGGCTACATGAACGAGGAAGCCTACGAAAAAACCCGGCGGGAAAACATCGTTACGTTCTATAGCCGCAGTAAGCAACGGCTTTGGACCAAAGGCGAAACCTCCAATAATTTTCTGCACGTTCGGGAAATTCTCTTTGATTGTGACGGGGACACTTTACTGATCAAAGTCCAGCCCGCCGGACCCACCTGCCACACCGGCGCCGATACCTGTTTCGACGAAGTCAATCAGGGAAAAGGGCTGTTTCTCAATTATTTACAGGGTATCATTCGGGATCGGAAACAAAATCCGACCGAAAAATCCTACACTTCATCGCTCTTCAGAAAAGGCGTCAATAAAATTGCGCAGAAAGTGGGCGAGGAGGCCGTTGAACTGGTCATTGAAGCCAAAGACACCAACGACGACCTGTTTAAAGGCGAGGCCGCCGACTTGTTGTACCACTATTTAATCCTTCTCGAACAGAAAAATATTGACCTGGACGATGTGATTGCGGTATTGCAGCAGCGGCATGTCAAATAATTTGGCAAACAATGGTTGAAAGTTTACGGTTTGAAGGTTGGAGTTGCCTATTTTTTCATACAACTTTAGCCGTCAAACTTTAACCTTTAAACGTGTTATGGGCCTCATCATACGCATACTGATCAGCGCAGTCGCTGTTATTGTTGCCAGTTATCTTATTCCGGGTGTCAGTGTCGATGGTTTCGGGACGGCTTTGATCGTCGCCATCGTATTGGGTTTACTGAACGCTTTTCTGAAACCCATCCTGGTTTTTCTGACCATTCCGATTACCATCATCACGCTGGGCCTCTTTTACCTGGTCATTAACGTCCTGATGGTGTACCTGACGGATTATCTGATTGCCGGTTTCCACGTGAGCGGTTTTATCACGGCCTTATTGTTCAGTATTCTGGTATCCATCGTAACCTGGGTGATCGATTCGATTGTCGGTTAATATGCCTTTTTGCAATAAAAAAGTCAGGCCGGACGGTCTGACTTTTTTTATTCTCCACGGGCAATCATAACTTTTCTGACGTAAGTCAGTTGTTAGAATGAATGATTAGCTTTGCACTCTATGAAAAAAATACTGTCCATACTCCTTGTTATCCAGATCGTTAGCCTCCAGTATGTGCGGGCGCAGTGCGATCCGGCCACACCCCAGCAAAATGCCGCCTACGAAAAGGTGGTGAAAGAATTGCAGAACCAGTTCAAGAAAAACCCACCGGCGGGTGACTGGAAAATTTTTGACGAGCGAAGTTCGCTGGGGAAACTGGAACTGAGCGATGAATATGGCAAGATTTTCCGCATTTGTGGCGATCGCTATGACCTCTCTTTCCAGCGAACTTCGGCGGCTAATCAGCAGAAAGCCCGCGCCGACAGCGCAAAAGCCATCGGTGACACAACTACGCAGCAACAGCGATCTTTTGTGATGAGCACCGACTCGGTTTACAAAGAATCAGACCCTAACCGCACCGGCGATATGGCGCAGTCCACCGTCGATATTAATGTAGAGATGAATGCCGGAAATTACCGGGTCGAGGAGCCCATCAGCAACCGGTTTGCGGCATCGTATAAAGTTATTCCGGTCAACGGCGCCCCGCTGGCGCTTCAGATTACGCTGAAACCCAACGACGCCGGAATTGCGGCCCGACCTGAAACTGTGGTTCTGCTTGGCAATTGGAAAAACAACCTTCAGAAGAACCCGCGGGGCGACAAGCTCTACCATTATTCGTACAAAAAAGGCGGTACGATGATCGAAAACCTGATTGTGACCATCAAGGCGCCATTCGACGTGGCCAACGAAATCGTCAAGAAAATCGACTGGCAGGCGCTTAGCAATACCTTAACAAAATAGCCGCATGGAATAGCCGCGTGGAACAGTCGCATGAAATGTCGGTTCACAATCGTATTATTGTGGAATGAAAAGCATTGTCGTCTATTGCGGGTCGAATCCCGGTACGAATCCTCTTTACAAAGAAGTTGCGGAAGAATTAGGGCAGAAATTTGCGGAAAAGGAAATCCGGCTCATCTACGGCGGTGGTAACATCGGGCTGATGCGGGCCGTTGCCGATGCGGTTTTGCTGAATGGCGGGCAGGTAACGGGCGTTATCACCAACTTTCTGGCCGAGTTGGAAGTGGCTCACGAAACCCTGACCGAACTGCACTTTGTTGAAACGATGCACGAGCGGAAGTTCAAGATGGTGCAATTTGCCAAAGGCGTTATTGCGCTGCCCGGCGGCTACGGCACGTTCGACGAATTATTCGAAATCCTGACCTGGCGTCAACTTCAGCTTTACAACGGCCCGGTCGCGATTCTGAACATCAACGGATTTTATGATTTGTTGCTGCAACAACTGGATCGGATGGTCACTGATGGTTTCCTGAAAGCCGAAAACCGGGAATTACTTATCGTCTCGGAAACGATCGACGACGTCCTGCAAAAAATCGAAGAATTCTGGGAGCAGGCGATTTAAATATCGTAGTCGGAGGGATTCGAGAATTGTACGAGCAGGAAAAAGGTGAAGGCTGCGACGAATAACCAACCGATTATCAGGCCGTTGGTCAGGTAAACATACCCGAAAACCAGGCCTGTCAGACACAACACCACGTTGATCAGCAACCGCCATAATTCGCGCTGTGATGACACGGCCTGGAAAGGCGTGTACTTCTTTTTTCTTTTTCGAAAGGGATCCATCTCACTAGATATAACTACGGGTATAAAGTTTAAAAAAATATTTATATTATCTCGATTTGTATTGCTTATTTTATAAAATTTCGTAGCAAAAATTGAGCCGATTCCTTATTCTGGCATTTGATTTGACCTCAAGTTCCGATAAACTAATCCGGATACGTTCTTCGTTCTTATTCTATTAACTTCTACGCCGTACCAATGAAATTTCGGGAGCATGCGCTGATGGGGCTTTTTGTGGCATTAACACCACTAGCCGTAGCCCAGCAGACGACTACATCGAAAATTGAAAATCTGGGGAATCAGGTCAATTCGGAATACAATGAGGTCAATCCGGTTATTTCACCCGATGGCCGAACCCTGTTTTTCGCCCGCATCAGTCATCCGCAAAACACGCACGGAAACAAGGGCAGTCAGGATATCTGGTATTCGGAACTAAGCCCGGGAAACACCTGGGGTCCGGCCCGGCGAGTGGCTTCACCGCTCAACAAGGATGAGTATAATTGCGCATACAGCATCACGCCCGACGGCAATACGATGCTGATCAAGGGCGCGTATACGAACGGTAACTATGAAACGCGCGGTTTTTCGACAAGTAAAAAAACCGCTTCGGGTTGGTCGGCCCCGCAAAAACTCAATATT
This sequence comes from Larkinella terrae, assembly GCF_009668025.1. Classification (GTDB taxonomy): domain Bacteria; phylum Bacteroidota; class Bacteroidia; order Cytophagales; family Spirosomataceae; genus Larkinella; species Larkinella terrae. The sequence continues at coordinate 38,053 of NZ_WJXZ01000021.1, forward strand.
CCCGGTTACGAGCGAATCAGCAAGGGACAATACGATTGCGGTTATCTGTCGGCCGACGGCAAAGTGCTGGTGATGGCTTTCAGCGAGAAAAAGAATAGTAAAGAAGATGATATCTACGTTAGTTTTCGGCAGAAAGACGGTTCGTGGAGTAAACCGTTGAATCTCGGGCCGGAAATCAATACCGACGGCACCGAAACCACGCCCTTTCTGGCGGCCGACGGCGCAACGCTGTATTTTTCGAGCGATCGGCCCGGCGGTTCGGGGAGTAACGACATTTACGTTTGCAAGCGCGTCGATAAAACCTGGAAACACTGGTCAAAACCGGTTAATCTGGGGCCAACGATCAATACCGATGGGTACGATGCCTATTATTCGGTGGCGGCTTCCGGCGAATATGCCTACATGACGAGCTTTAAAAATACGCTGGGCAAAGGCGATATTGTGCGGATTAAACTCATCGACACCGCCAACCCGGACGACAAAACCGTTCCGCAGGAAACCCGCCCCGATCCGGTGGCGCTGGTGAGTGGCAAAGTGATCGACCAGAAAACCGGTAAACCCATCGAAGCGCGGGTCGTTTACCAAACCCTGCCCGATGGCGCCGAAGCCGGTGAAGCGACCTCCGACCCGGTGACGGGCGAATACAAAATCGTGTTGCCCTACGGAAAAATCTACAGCATGCGGGCCATTGCGCCCAATTTTATTGCCGAGGGCGGAAACATCGACCTGAAAGAAGCCAAAGGTTTTCAGGAAATCAGCGGGAAAGAGTTGAAACTGATCCCGATTGAAGTCGGGCGGGCGGTTCGGTTGAACAACATTTTCTTCGACGTGGGTAAAGCAACCCTCCGCGACGAGTCATTTCCGGAACTGGACCGGATGGTGACGACGTTCAACGAGAATCCGAAAATGAGCGTGGAAGTTGGCGGGCACACAGACAATACCGGTTCCAACGAAATCAACCTGAAACTCTCCCAGGATCGGGCAGACGCCGTCCGTGAATACTTCATCGGCAAAGGCATCGAGCCCGACCGCATCGCCAGCAAAGGCTACGGCGAAGCCAAACCCGTCGCTACCAACGACACCGAAGAAGGCAAACAAACCAACCGGCGCGTGGAGTTTGTGATCAAGAAGAAATAGAGTGCAATGAGTTATTTCGCGGAGTTGAGCGGAGAAAAAAGGAGTTAAGCGGAGGTTATTTTTTCTCTGCTTAACTCCTTTTTTCTCCGCTCAACTCCGCGATACAACCCCCAACCGATCAAATTTTCCCGTCTTTCGGGTAATTCGCATGGGCTTTTATTTTCCGGATTTGCCGCAGGTGCCGGTCGACGTGGCCCCATTGGTAAATGTACACCTGGTGCATGTTGCGCGGATTGTCGCCAGCCGCTGTGAATTCGAATTGCGCCCGCATATCGACCTTGGTTTTTTCGGCAAAAGCGATGGCCTGCTCGCGGAGCCGCAGAAAAAAAGTCAGGTTATCTTTCCCCCGAATAAAACCGGTCGGTTTTGACAGGTCCGACGCCTTGTGGGGCGTATCTTCCATGATAAAATTCTGGTAATAACTGTCGGGCCGACTGGTCTGGTTCAACTCCGGCTGCGGTTTGTTGCGGGTTCCGACGCTGATTTCCCGGGCCCAGATAATTTCCCAGAGCGCCAGGTGTTCAACGACTTCGGCAATCGACCAGCGGTCGGGCGATTCGTGAAAGTGCCATTGGGCGTCGGTCAGGTTTTCGGTTTCGCGAACGATTTCATCGCGCGTCCGTTTCAGGTTTTCAACAGTGTACTTCTGATCAGCTTCGGTCCAGAGCTTCGATTGAGACTGTGCAATAAGCGGCATAAAAGCCGTAAAAAAGAGAATAGGTGCAATGAATTTCATGGTGTGAATCGTTTTTTGGTTTGAGACTCAAAATTACGACCCACCGAAACGGCAGAATTGTACGTTTGCGACATCCTGAGCGTGCCAGCTTTGAAATTTTACGGGTGCGATGGGCATAAAAAACATCGGATCGAGCCAGATAAGCCCGATCCGATGTCAGTAGTGTTGTAAAGGAAAAGCGAAACCGTTAATCCAGCCCTGGTCGCAGAAAGGACCGTGCTTCCGGAAAAGCCGCTTCCATTTGCCGCCGGATGCGATCAAGCAATACCAGCATATCCAGCACATCATCGGTTTTTTCAGGATAGTTTTCCAGCAGCGTATGCCAGGCCAGCAACGAATGGTCAATGCTGACCAGCACCAGTTTGGCTTTACCGTTGAAATAGGCCCGCAGCGTGGTATCGTTCGCCGGGCTGGTGTTGATCTGCAAAGCCGAGACCACTTTAACGGGAATCAGGGTCCGATACCATTTAATAACTTCCCAGGCATCTTTGAGTGAAAGCAGCAGCGCGTCGGCGGCTTCCTGCGGTCGTAAACCCAGATTTACCTCAAAGGCTTGCTGGTGAGCCGCTTGTTCCAGGAGATCTTTTTCCTGCTGCAGCCAGGCGGCTGTCTGACGCAGGTAATCGTCGCACAACGCGGCAATTGGGTTCCGCAGGGGCTCGTTAGACCGTAGAACGATGGCTTTGGTTTCCTGCTCGATGGCCTGGTGTTCGGGTAAAAGTCGTTGCTGACGCACTTTGTCGACGTAGGATTTAGTCAATTCCAGCGTTTCCATTAACCTTTTAACCAGGGTTTCCGCATCTATGTTCGACTGTTTTAATCCGTTGGGATACTGGGAGGCAAAATTCAGGCACTGTTGGGTAAACGCACAGCGTTCACACCACGAATTACAGTAATTGTAAATACCGGGTATCGGCTCTGCTTCTTTATTCATGATTTATAGGTAGTTACGGTAATTTTATAAAATTAGTAAGATCAAGGAGCGCTAACTAACATATAAGATTGTTGGTGAATTTACATTTTTTGAGTTATAAAGCAAATAGGTTTTGTATAATAAGTACAAATATTTTGCCAATTCAGAAAAAAAGGAGCAAGTATTTGGTAATTGCCGAAATGAATGCTTTTGAATAAATGGCACTTTAACGGGTTGCTAATCAGTCGGCAATGGCATTTTCGGCGGGAAAGGCTACTTTTGATCGTCTGTTCATCAGACTATGCAACAACAGATTGTCGGTTTACGACGATGGAAGCCGCAGCAGATTGGCACAGCGATCAAATTCCCGATTTTTATAACCAGCAGAAACAGGTACGAAATGAGCGTTAAAACCGTAAGTATTTTAGGATGTGGCTGGCTGGGTTTCCCGCTGGCAGAGAAATTACTGGATGACGGATATCTTGTAAAAGGAAGTACGACTTCGAAAGAAAAGCTCCCGATTTTCTGGAAACGAGGACTAAAACCGTACGAATTAAACTTTAATCCGGAACCGGAAGGCGAGGATTTGGCGGATTTTTTCGATACGGATGTGCTGATTATCGATATTCCGCCCAAAGCCGGAAAACAGGGCGATCAGTTTCACCCGCAGCAGATTCAGGCCGTGGCTGATGGGCTGCGGAAAACCGGGGCCCATGAGCCGTATATACTATATGTCAGCTCGACGTCGATTTACCCGGATCTGAACCGCGAAGTCGTTGAGAATGATGTCGTAACGCCCGATCAGTCGGTAGCACCGGCTTTTGTCGAAGCGGAACAAACGATTCTGGCACTGGGAAATTCGACGGTTTTGCGGTTCGGCGGTTTGCTGGGCTACAACCGGATTCCGGGGCGTTACGTAGCCGGAAAACAGGGGCTGACCACGGGTTTGGTTCCGGTCAATTACATTCACCGCGACGACGGCGTCGGCGTCCTGTACGCGTTGGTAAAAAATCCGCAACCGGGCCAGACGTTCAACGTCGTGTCGCCCGAACACCCGACCCGGGAAGCCGTCTACCGTAAAAACTGCGACGATTTCGGGTACGAAACGCCAACTTTTGCGGAACCGCCGGAACCCGAGGCTTTTAAAATCGTCAGCCCCGCCAAATTGATAGCCGCGATTGATTATCAATTTGAGTACGAAAATCCGCTTGCTTTTTATTACGAACCCTAAAATTTCCACTTCAGCCGTACCGAAATAGTCCGGCCCGGATCATCAGCGTAATACCGAAACCGGTTCAGGTAATCGCGGTAAACCGTATTGAACAGGTTATTGACGGTGAGTCCGACATCGACCTGGTGGTTTTTGGAAACCGGCAGCGCAAATCCGGCGGTCAGGTTCCAGAGCGAATACGCGGGCGGAGGGGGCAGAAAATCGCTGTTGGCAGGGACCCGGTTTTGCCGCGCGACCCACAGATTTCCGATGCCCGCGTAAGCGTCCCGCCATTTGCCCACTTTGCCGAAATCATACCGCAACCCGTTTTCCCAGCGGTTAGGGGGCGTCATCACGATGGGCTGGTTGAGCTTCGTATCCTGAACATACAGCAGTGAGAGTTTGGACGTTCCGCTCAACTTGGCGAACAAACTGGCCTCAATTCCGACATCCAGCCCGGCGTAGAGCGCATCAGTCTGCGTATATTTAAACGACGGGAAAGCCCCCCGGATGGTCAGGATCGGTTCGGCCTGCGGTTTCAGATAAATATAATCCTGAATGGTATTGTAGAAAAAACCGATTTCAGCCTGCACGCGCTTCCCGGAATAGTTCGTGCTGAGATTCAGGTTATAAGCCACTTCGGGCCGAAGATTGGAGTCGCCGAGTTCGTAAGCAGCCGCGCCGTGGTGAACGCCGTCGCTGAACAATTCGCTGACGTTGGGCGCGCGCCAGGACGTTCCGGCGTTGAAGCGCATCGACCACTGCTCCGACACGGTGTAGGTTGCGCCAACAGTTCCCGAAAAATTCTGAAAGACGTAAAGCGGTTTTTGCAGCACTTTGTTTTCGTACCGGAACACCTGCATGTGGCGGTAATCGTAGCGCAGTCCGGCTTCGTATTCCCAGCGGTTTTGCTTCAGTTTTTCAATCCAGAAAATACCGGCGTTGTAGGTCCGGAAATTCGGAATCAGCGGACGGCCATTCATGATATTGTACTGATAAAAACCGCTGATTCCCAGGCTTCCGGTTAGTTTACTGGCAACCGGTTTGTGTTCAAACACGAGATCGCCGGTGTAGGTCGTCAGCCGAAACCGGAGTTCGGGGCGGTTCAGGGCCGCCAGCGAATCGTTTTTGGGTCGGTGCAGGTCATACTCCATCCGATCGTCGAATTGCCGGGCCAGCGTCAGGCTCAGATCGCCCCCGGAAGCCGGTTTCCAGTCGGTTTTCCACTTCAGTAAATCGTGCGAAATTTGTTGGTAGGGTCGCCCGATGACATACGAAAAACCGGATTTAATGAACGGTTCGCCATTTTCCAAAACCGCCTGCAAGTCCGTTAAACTCCCGATGTGTGAGCCCGAAAAGATGCCAATCCGGCTTTTAAAACGGCTGTAATAAAGTTCGGACCGAAACCGCGTGGCCCGGTAGCCCAGCGAACCCGAGAAATTCTGTTCGGAAATACCGGTATTATCCAGAAAATAACCCGGCGTGCGGATATTTCCGCCCCGCTTGATGGTTCCCTGCACCCGCCAGCCGAAGCCTTTGCCAAAACCGCCTTCGGTTTGCAGCGAAGCCACGCCCTGGCGACCGTTGGTGAAACCGACCAGATTCAGCTCGCCATGCACGGTTTTGGTGGTGGGCAGGGGCGCGGGCTCCACAAGAATAACCCCGCCGATGGCATCCGAACCAAACCGAACACCCGCAGCGCCTTTGATGACCGAAATGCGATTGGCCACGAAGGGATCAATTTCCGGGGCGTGTTCCGAGCCCCACTGCTGGCCTTCCTGCCGGATGCCGTTGTTCAGAATCAGAACGCGGTTGCTGTGCATGCCGTGGATAACCGGTTTGGCAATCGACGAGCCGGTTTGCAGGGTCGTTACGCCGGTGATATTGCGTAAGGCGTCGCCGAGCGATTGCCCCCGAGTCTGGTCGAGGCTTTTTCCCTCCAGTTGCGAAACCATCTGGCTGCTCAGGGCGGCCGTGCGCTGGGCCGTTACATCCACGTCTTTCAGGTGAATATCGTCTTCGGTCAGCAATACATTTTGCTCCGAAGTATGCACCAGCGTGACGGATTGGGCTATTTCGCGGTAACCGAGTATGCGACTGATGAGAGTGTATTGGCCCTGACACAACTGGTCGATCCGGTAATGTCCATCGGCATCGGAAACGGTTCCTTTTTGCAATTCTTTAATAAACACGGCCGCGCCGGGAATTGGCTGACGGCTGTCTTTGTCGAGCACTACGCCTTTAATGAAACAGTCACACGGTTCCTGTGCGAAAGTGGGGCATAAAATGCACACCAGAATCGAAGTAAGCAAATAAACAAAATGGATGCGGCTATTTGTGTTCACTTTCAGGTAATTACAGAAATTAACGAGCAGCAAAAATAGATTTTTTGCAACTAGGTTGCAAATTCGACTCGGTTAATTGTGTGATCGGTCAGCGATCCCGCTCCATAGAAAGTGCATAAAAACCTTGTTTATGCGTTGTTTATACGTTTTGTTTAACTAAATTTGGAAAAGGTTAAACAAAGTGTGGCGCATGATTCCACACACTGTGGTATTTTTTCCACAAATCGTTCTTTGACACCGTTTGGCACAGTTGTCCCGTTCCCTCGGTTGATGATTTATAAGTTGCTGATATTCAGGTTTTTGAACTTGTCTTTTTGGGGTTTGAAAAAATAATCAGCGGGTTTGGTTGCATTCTTGACTAGTTGATAGGCATACAAGGTTCAACACAAACGACTTAACGACTTATAGATCATGACAGCACTTGAATTTACCTACAACATCGGCAAAGTTTCAAAGTCGCTGAAGCCATTTGCTCTGCGTTTAACGAAAGATGTTGAAGATGCAAATGACTTATTGCAGGACACTTTATTGAAAGCGTTTACAAACCGCGATAAATATACGGATGGTACGAACCTGAAAGCCTGGTTGTATACCATCATGAAAAATACGTTCATCACCAACTATCAGCGGATGGTGCGGAAAAACACCTTCATCGACACGACGGATAACCTGCACTACATCAACTCGATGGACAGCAGCACCGACAACACCGCTTATTCATCGTTCGCACAGGACGACATTAACCGGGCCGTCAACTCGCTGGAAGACACTTACCGGACACCGTTTATGATGCACTTCCGGGGCTTCAAATACCACGAAATTGCTGCCCGTCTGGATATCCCCATTGGAACCGTTAAAAACCGCATCCACATTGCTCGCAAAGAGCTGAAAGATCGGCTGAAAGTATATGCCTATCAGGCGTAATAGAGAATAGAGGTTAGACAAGAGAAGAAAGACGAAGTAATTGAGTGCATCAAACAAGTCTTTACTCTCTTGTCTCTCTTCTAACTTCTCAAAAAGACATTGATTGAGTAGTTTTTGGTTAAAAAAGAGGAAGGTTCCGAAAAGTTAGATGGTTTCCGTCTAACTTTTTTGGTTAGAGACGAGACGGATTTTTCAATCCGTCTTTTTTGCGTTTATTACCCGACAATTTTACTGAATACCCTCCTGGAGGCTGGATTTGTATGTCAAAAAAAGTTATTGTTATTGGTGCCGGTTTTGCCGGTTTATCGGCGGCTACCAGTCTGGCGGCCAAGGGTTTTGAGGTGACGGTTCTGGAGAAAAACAATCAGGCGGGCGGACGGGCCCGGCAATTTCAGCAGGCCGGTTTTACGTTCGACATGGGCCCCAGCTGGTATTGGATGCCCGATGTGTTTGAAACCTATTTTGGCCGGTTTGGCAAAAAGCCGTCAGATTATTACAATCTTGTCCGGCTCGATCCGTCGTATTCGGTCATTTTTGGTACTGACGACGCCGTGAGCCTGCCCGCCGGAATTGAAAAACTGCAGGCGGTTTTTGAGGAAATAGAACCTGGCGCTGGTGGGCGCTTGCTCGATTTCCTGAAACAGGCGGCTTATAAATACGAGGTCGGAATTAATCAGTTCGTCTGGAAACCGAGTCGGCGGATTTCGGAATTCATGAGCCTGCAACTGCTGAAAGACGTCATGCGGCTGGATGTTTTCCAATCTTTTTCCAGCCATGTTCGTAAATACTTCCAGCACGAGCGGTTGTTGCAGCTAATGGAGTTCCCGATTTTGTTTCTCGGAGCTACGCCCGCAAACACCCCGGCCATGTACAGCCTGATGAATTACGCCGAAATTTCGAAGGGCACCTGGTATCCGATGGGCGGCATGTACGAAATCGTGAAAGCGATGGTGAAGCTGGCCGAGGAAAAGGGCGTGACGATCTTGTTAAACCATCCGGTTAAACAAATTAGTGTAACAAATGGTATAGCCAACAAGGTCGAAACCTATCAGGGAGTGTTCGAAGCCGACGTGGTGGTGGCCGGAGCCGATTACCAGCATGTCGATAGTCAGTTGCTGACGCCGGACTACCGAAACTACTCCGATCCGTACTGGAACAGCCGGGTGCTGGCCCCGTCGTCGCTGCTGTTTTATCTGGGAGTCGACAAGCGATTACCGCGTTTGCAGCACCACAACCTGTTTTTTGACGAAGATTTCGGTTTACACGCCGTCGAGATTTACGAAAAACCGCAGTGGCCGACCAAACCCCTGTTTTACGTTTCGGCACCGTCGAAAACCGATCCGGGCGTGGCTCCGGCGGGAATGGAGAACTTATTTATTCTGATTCCGGTCGCGCCGGACCTGAACGACCCGGACGAAACGCGCGAACGGTATTACCACATGGTGATGGAACGGCTGGAAGCGTATGTGGGCGAAACTATTCGAGATCACGTGATTTTTAAACGAAGTTATGCCCATAGCAACTTCATCGCTGATTATCACGCCTTTCGGGGCAATGCGTACGGGCTCGCAAACACGCTGCGCCAAACGGCAATTTTAAAACCGGGTTTGAAAAACCGGAAGGTCAACAACCTGTTTTATACCGGCCAGCTCACGGTTCCGGGGCCGGGTGTACCGCCGTCGCTGATATCCGGGCTGGTGGTAGCCGACGAAGTGGCGAAGGAGTTTGGGTGATTGGTTTTACTTGAAAAAGAGTGTGAATAGCTGTTCCGGCGACTGATGCGCGATGGTTCAGCCCAGCAAAAAACGTTTATGATCGAGTTATTTAATCGAAGTGCGTTAGAATGTAGTAAGCTGATTACTGAACGGTACAGTACTTCATTTACGCTGGGTATCAAGACTTTGGATCGGAAATTTCATTTTCCGATCTATGCCGTGTACGGTTTTGTCCGGTATGCCGATGAGATTGTGGACACGTTTTACGACCACGATCAAAAGTATCTGTTGGACAAGTTTAAAAAAGACACTTACGAAGCCATCGAAACCGGAATCAGCCTGAACCCAATCCTGCATTCGTTTCAGGGCGTTGTTAAAACCTACAGCATTGATCGGAAATTGATCGATGCGTTCCTGAAAAGCATGGAAATGGACTTGTATTGCAACGAATACACGGACAACAGCTACCAGGAATACATTTATGGCTCGGCGGAAGTGGTGGGGCTGATGTGTCTGCGGGTGTTTTGCGAGGGCGATTCGGCGATGTTTGACCGGCTGAAAGAACCGGCGCGCAAGCTGGGAGCGGCTTTCCAGAAAGTAAATTTTTTGCGCGACCTCAAGAGCGATTACGTCGACCGGGGCCGGATTTATTTCCCCGGCGTTGATTTCAACGATTTTACCAAAGACGCCAAACGGCTCATCGAAGCCGATATTCAGCGGGATTTTGACGAAGCATACGCCGGGATTCTGAATCTTCCACGCGGAGCCCGGATGGGCGTTCATCTGGCCTATACCTACTACCAGACGCTGTTCAACAAAATCAAGCAGGTGCCGGCGTCGCGGATTCAGGAAGAGCGGGTGCGGGTGCCGGACGTGAAAAAAATTGCCTTGCTGGCGCAGACTTACATGCGGTTTCGCTGGAGCGGAATGTAAAAACAACAGCCGGACACTCTCGCATCCGGCCGTTTTGATGAATACCGGTTTTAATTCTGGTCCAGAATCACCCGTTGCAATCTTGTTTTAATATCAAATTTTTGGGCTATCCGGGTTCCTCCCGAGCGGATTTCAAAACCGTAAGTTCCATCCTGCAACGTCGACAGATCAAAGGTCGTGATGCGGAGCGCGTGATGAGAATACGTGTTCGCGTATAAAATCTCCCGATCACTGCTGATAATAAACACATCGACGGCGTCGTGGAGGGCTAGCAGCGGCTGCGTAACTTCGAGCCGGAATCGCAGGTTTCCCACTTCTTTAAAAGACAACTGCATGGCCGACTCCGTTTTCGCATTTTCGCTGATTGCTTCCGGCGTTTGAGCGCGGACGGTGTTCATCAGCAGCAGACTCATCAAGGCCAGCAACAGCAAGCCCGGTTTCCGGTTTTTCAGAATGTAAATTTTCCTTTTCATGGTTGTATTAAGTTTTAATAAATGGACAAAGTGCAATTAATTAATTGGTAAATACGATCAACCTTAGAATAATATTTTGATAAATAAATTTATAACTTATTTGTATACAGTGTGTTGCCGGAAACTAACGTTCACTAAAGTTGTTTTTATTATTATTGTTTATGCCGGAATTATTCAATAAAAACCGGTTTTTTACAAGTACTCCCCTGAATAGTGAAATGAGATTTTAACCGTATCTTTGCGGTTTACAGTTTTATACTACAATACAGGTTCATGGTTTCTGAAACGGCTGAAAAGACGGTATCTGCAGCGATGCTGGCCAAATACGAGTTGGTAATTGGTCTGGAAGTTCACTGCCAGCTCCTGACGGCAACGAAAATCTTTGCCGCCGATTCCAATCAGTTTGGCAGCGATCCGAACACCAACATCAGCGTCATCACGCTGGGGCATCCGGGCACCTTGCCCAAACTCAACCGCAAAGCCGTCGAACTGGCGGTTCGCATGGGAGTAGCCTGTCAATCAGCGATTACACAATACAATGTCTTTGCCCGCAAAAACTATTTTTATCCCGACCTGCCGAAAGGTTACCAGTTGTCGCAGGATAAAACGCCGGTTTGCGTTGGGGGTCGGGTGCCGGTAAAATTTAGGGACGCCAGCGGAAATCTGATCGAGAAAGCGGTTTTTCTGCACCACATTCACCTGGAAGAAGACGCCGGAAAATCGATTCACGACGGCGACTGGCATACCTCGCTGGACTACAACCGCGCCGGAACGCCCCTGATCGAGATGGTGACCGACCCGACTATCCGCAGTGCCGAAGAAGCGGCAGCCTACCTGACCGAAGTCCGGCGGCTGGTTCGGTACCTGGATATTTGCGATGGAAATATGGAGGAAGGCTCGCTGCGTTGCGACGTGAACATTTCCGTGCGTTTGTGGGGCCAGGAAGAGTTTGGGACGAAAGTCGAGATCAAAAACATGAATTCCATCCGCAATGTGCAGCGGGCGATCGATACGGAATTCCGGCGGCAGGTCGAAACGGTTGAAAACGGCGGAACAATTGTGCAGGAAACCCGGATGTTCGACGCTAACACGGGCCTGACGTACGGCATGCGGATGAAGGAAACGATGAACGACTACCGGTATTTTCCGGACCCGGATCTGAGCCCGGTTATTATTTCGGACGAATGGCTGTCCACTATTCGCGCCCAGATGCCCGCGTTGCCGAAAGAACGGTTTGAAAAGTTACTGAACCACTACGGTTTGCCGGAATACGACGCGACCTTGATCGCCGATGTGAAAGAACTGGCGGATTATTTTGAAGCGGTTTGCCAGCAAACGACGAATTATAAGGCGGTTTCCAACTGGATTATGGGCCCCGTAAAAGCCCATTTGACCGAAAAATCGCTCCGCGATGGCCAGTTTTCGCTTTCGGCCGGACGGCTGTCGGAATTGATTAATTTGGTAGATTCAGGAAAAGTAAGTTTCTCGACGGCCAGCCAGCGGATTTTTCCGGTTTTGATCGAGCAGCCGGAAAAGTCACCGGAACAGGTGGCGCAGGAACAGAATTTGCTCCAAAACAGCAATACCGATACGTTGCAAACGTTGGTAGATGAGGTGCTGGCAGCCTGGCCCGATAAAGTAAAAGAGTACAAAAAGGGTAAAAAAGGATTGCTGGGCCTGTTTGTTGGCGAAGTAATGAAAAAATCGAAAGGCAGCGCCGACCCGAAATTGACCAATGAATTGCTGCAAAAAGCATTGTCGTCTCCGTTATAACAGTCAGGGAAAATGAAAACAAATCGGATTGGATTCGTCGTTTTAATGGGCCTGGCGATGCCGCTGGCGGTTTTGGCCCAGACTGCCGGTAAAGAATTTACGGTAAGTGGTACGGTGCAAAACGCCAAACCGGGCAGTAAAGCGTACCTGGAAACCAACGAACAGATTTCGCGAAAGATTGACTCCGCCCAGATCGACGCTTCAGGAAAATTCGCCCTGAAAGGCCGTGAATTGAACGGCGGGAGTTTTTATAAACTGAATCTGGGCAACGGGCAGGTGTCGAGTTTGTTGGTAGAAGGCGGTGAAAATCTGACGGTTATGGCCGACGCCAACGATAAAAGCAAGACACAGGTAACGGGCTCCGTTAACATGGAGTTTTACCCGAAAATTGTGGCCATCGACACCGAAATGCGGGAAAAGCACAAGGTTTGGCAGAAACGGGCCGCGGCAGCCGCGCAGAAAGACGATTTCAAAGCCGGTCAGGCCATCGATCAGGAAGTAGTTACCGAAAATCAGAAGGTGATCGAAACCGTCAAGGCGATGATTCCGCAGATGGGTACGGCGAGCGTGGCCATGATCGCCCTGAAATATTTGGATCCGAAAGAGCATTTTGCCCTGTACGAATCGCTGGCGCAAAAAATGCAGGAGGCCAACAAAACCGGTAAGCAGGTAACGGCTTTTATCGATTTTGTGAAAACGATGAAGGCGGAGCAAAGCGCGCAGGCCAATCAGGTCGCCGTGGTGGAAGGCGCTACGGCACCGGATGTTACGCTGGAAAATGCGGAAGGCAAGGCGATTAGCCTTTCGTCGTTGCGGGGCAAATACGTGCTGATCGATTTCTGGGCGTCGTGGTGCGGGCCGTGTCGGCAGGAAAACCCGAATGTGGTTCGGATGTATAACAAATACAAGGAAAAGGGATTTGAAGTTTATAGTATCTCCCTCGACGACAGCCGGGACAAATGGCTGAAAGCTGTTCAGACCGACGGCATGATCTGGACCAACGTGCTGGGCAAAAAGAACGGAGCTTCCCCCGTAGCCATTCAATATTCAATTCAGGTCATTCCGACCACTTTTTTGCTGGATAAAGAAGGACGAATCATCGCCAAAAACCTCCGTGGCCCGGCGCTGGAGCAAAAACTCGGCGAAATTCTGGATAAATAAGTAAAAGTTTACGGTATTCGGTTTTCTGTTTACGGTGGCTAACGCACGCTTTTAGAATGCGTCAGCCTACCGAAAACCGTAAACTGAAAACCATAAACTGAAAACCCACTGAAAATGAAGATTGCTATTGTCGGTTGCGGCAACATGGGGATGGCTTTTGCCAAATCCTTTTTGCAATATGATCTGGTAAAAAAAGACGACCTGCTGTTAATTGAAAAAAGCGCGGATCGCTCCGAAGCGTTAAAAGCTGAAAAAACCGGGGTTGTGGTCGATACGATCAGTGCCCGCATTTCGGATTCGGATTTGATCATCTTATCCGTTAAACCTCAGGATTTTAGTAGTTTGCAGGAAGCCTTGCGGGAAACCATTCAGCCGCAACAGGTGGTGTTGTCGATCATGGCTGGGATTCCGATTGCGACCATTCAGGAGAAGCTGAACCACCGGCTGGTGATCCGCGCGATGCCCAACACCCCCGCGATGCTCGGCATGGGTATTACCGGTTTTACGGCCGCCAAAGAAGTGGACCTGAACAACCTGCGGAAAGTCGAAAACCTGATTAATGCGACGGGCCGGTCGATTTTTCTGGAAGACGAAACGATGCTCGATGCCGTCACGGCACTGAGCGGCAGCGGCCCGGCCTACTTTTACTACCTCGTTAAAGCGATGGTCGAGGCCGGAAAGCAGATGGGCTTCGATGATTCGGTGGCTTCGCTGCTCGTCAAGCAAACGATGCTGGGCGCTTTCCACCTGATCAACAATGCCGACAAATCACTGGACGACCTGATCAAAGCCGTCGCGTCCAAAGGCGGCACGACCGAAGCGGCCCTGAAACGGTTTGAAGAAGGCGAACTGGCCGATACGCTGATTGCGGGCATCAAAGCCGCCCAAACCCGCGCTACGGAGCTTAGCAAATCATAACCCTGACAGCGGCTGAAAGCCCTGTCAGCGGTTTTAGCAGTTTAGCTCAAACTATAAATTCAACCGCTGACAGGGCCTTTGGCCGCTGTCAGGGTTTGGTTAGATCCCGGTATACGTATACGGCGTAATCGCCCGCAGTTCGGTTTTTACGGAATCCGAAACATTCAGGCCGTCGATAAACCGGGCAATCGTTTCGGCGGTGATTTTCTCGTTGGTACGGGTCAAGTCCTTCAGCGCTTCGTACGGTTTGGGGTAGCCTTCGCGCCGGAGAATGGTCTGGATGCCCTCGGCGACCACGGCCCAGTTGTCTTCCAGATCGGCACGAAGGGCGGCTTCGTTCAGTTGAATTTTGCCCAATCCTTTCAAAAGTGATTTCAGCGCAATAACCGAATGCGCAAACGGAACGCCCAGATTCCGCAAAACCGTGGAGTCGGTCAGGTCGCGTTGCAGCCGCGAAATCGGTAGTTTTGCCGACAGATGCTCAAACAGCGCATTCGCGATGCCCAGATTTCCTTCCGAATTTTCGAAATCAATCGGATTGACTTTGTGCGGCATCGCCGACGAACCCACTTCGCCCGCTTTGATCTGCTGCTTGAAGTAATTCATCGAAATATATGCCCACATATCCCGGTTGAGGTCGATCAGAATGGTATTCAGGCGTTTGAACGCATCGAGCGTGGCCGCCAGCATGTCGTAATGCTCGATCTGGGTGGTGTTCTGGCTGCGTTCCAGTCCCAGTTTTTCCACAAATCCGTCGCCAAACGATTTCCAGTCGACATCAGGATAGGCCACGTTGTGGGCGTTAAAATTACCGGTTGCACCACCAAATTTAGCCGCAGCCGGTATGTCCGTCAGCATAAAAAGCTGTTTCTCAATTCGTTCGCAAAAAACCAGAAGCTCTTTGCCCAGCCGCGTGGGTGAGGCCGGTTGGCCGTGGGTCCGCGCCAGCATCGGTATGGTTTTCCACTTTTCCGCCAGTTCCTGCAATTTCATGAACACTTCCCGGTATTGCGGCTCAATTTCGGTTTCCAGCGCATCGCTCAGCAGCAGCGGAGTCGCCGTGTTGTTGATATCCTGCGAGGTCAGCCCAAAATGGATGAATTCGAGGGAACTGGCGATGTTCAGATCCGTCAGTTTTTCCTTGATAAAGTATTCGACGGCCTTTACATCGTGGTTGGTTTCGCGCTCGATCTCCTTCACCCGCAGCGCGTCGGCTTCCGTAAAATTCTCGTACAAGGCGCGTAATTTCGGAAAAACCGCCCGATCGATGTCTTTCAGTTGAGGAAGTGGTAGTTCGCAGAGGTCGATAAAATACTCAATTTCGACCCGAATGCGGTAGCGAATGAGTCCCCATTCCGAAAAATAAGGGGCCAATGATTCGATCTGACGCCGGTAACGGCCATCAATGGGAGAAACTGCGGTAAGCGCGGAAAGTTGCATAGGCGAAAAAAGAAACCGCAAAGTTAACGGAACCGCCCGAAACCATTCTCCAGAATAATTAAAATTCCTGTATATTGGCGGCTTTATAACAGAACGAATATTTTATTGACTTTATAGAGCTTCGTACTTTTCCTAAACCCATTCTTCTTTTGTATGCAACTTTCTCCCTTCCTCGGTGAACTGGTCGGAACTTTGGTATTGATTTTATTGGGCGATGGCGTTGTCGCCAATGTGGTGCTGAAACAGACCAAAGGCGAATCGTCCGGCTGGATTGTCATTACCACCGGCTGGGCGTTTGCCGTGACGATGGGCGTTTTTGTCGCCAAAGTGTTCGGGAGTATCGATGCGCATTTGAATCCGGCGGTCACGGTGGCTTTTGCTGTCGCCACCGGCGATTTCAGTAAAATGGCCAGTTACATTCCCGCTCAGTTGATCGGCGCTTTTTTGGGCGCGGTGCTGGTCTGGCTTCAGTATTTACCGCATTGGGCCGCCACGCCCGATCCGGGCGCGAAGCTGGCGGTTTTTTCCACCGGCCCTGCAATCCGTCATCCACTCGGTAATGTCATTAGCGAAACCATCGGCACTATCGCGCTCATCATCGGCATCGCGGGTATTTCGGCCAAAGCCCTCGGAACCATCGCCATTGGCTTAGGGCCTTACCTGGTCGGCGTACTGGTCTGGAGCATCGGTCTGTCGCTGGGCGGCACCACGGGTTATGCCATTAATCCCGCCCGCGATCTGGGCCCGCGGATTGCGCACGCAATTTTGCCGATTCCCAACAAAGGCTCGTCGGATTGGGGGTATGCCTGGGTGCCCATCGTCGGCCCGGTTCTCGGGGCGGTTTTGGGCGGTTTACTCATTCGGTGGTACGCCTTATAAGGGCGGTTTTACGATTGGTTCAACTGCTTGAGTAATTTCCCAACAGCAGCATAAACCGTATCCAACTGTTCGTCCGTGATGCAATACGGGGGAAAAATATACAGCACATTCCCCAAAGGCCGCATCAAAACCCCTTCGTTGAGCAGAAACTGGTAGGCCACATCCCGGATGTTGCTGAAATAAGACCGGCTTGCGTCGCCCACATCCAGATCGAACGCCAGAATCGTCCCCTGCTGGCGGATGTTTTTTACACCCGGTTTTTGCTTCAACTGTTCCGCAAAAACCGCATGCCGATGGGCGATGCGCTGAATAGCTACCTGCGTTTCGTCGGAAAGCAACAGATCCAGGCTGGCCAGTGCCGCCGTACAGGCCAGTGGATTGGCCGTGAAGGAGTGTCCGTGGAAAAGCGTTTTGTGTTTGTTGCTGGAGAGAAAAGCGTCGTAAATTTCTTTCGTACAGGTCGTAACGCCCAGCGCCATGGTTCCACCCGTCAGCCCTTTCGACAAACTCATCAAATCCGGTTGTTCGCTCAGGTAATGAGATGCGAACAATTTGCCGGTTCGGCCAAAACCGGTCATGACTTCGTCGGTAATGATCAGCGCCCCGTGGCTCCGGGCCAGGCTCATGAGTTGATTCAGAATTTCCGGCGCGTACATGACCATACCACCCGATCCCTGCACCAGCGGTTCTACGATAAAAGCCGCGACTTCGTCACTTAACAGGGCCTGCAACTGCTCCAAAGCCGCCTGTTCCTGACCCGGAGCGGGGGCCGGAATGTATTCCACATCGAACAGAAAGGGGACAAACGGAGCCGTAAAAGCACTGCGTCCACTCACCGCCATCGCTCCGAAGGTGTCGCCGTGGTAGGCATCGTCCAGCGCAATTACTTTCCGGCGCGGTTTTCCGAGGTTGTGCCAGTATTGAAATGCCATTTTGAGCGCCACTTCCACCGCCGTCGAGCCGTTGTCGGAATAGAAAATCCGGTTCTGGTTTTTCGGCAAAATCGTTAGTAAGCGCTCCGCCAGTTCGACGGCCGGCTGATGGGTAAAACCGGCAAAAATGACGTGCTCGAGTGTCTGAAGCTGTTTCGCGACCTTTTCGGCAATGTACGGATGGCTGTGTCCGTGAATGGTAACCCACCACGACGAAACCGCATCGATGTACGTTTTTCCATCCTCAGCAAATAACAAAGTGCCTTCGCCCCGCACAATCGGAATGGGCAGGGGAGCGGTTTGCATTTGCGTAAAAGGGTGCCAGATCACGGTCTGGTCGCGTTCACTCAAACCCGCAAAGTCTTCAAGACCTTGCGGGTTTTGTTCCTCTTTAACCTGCATAAATTTCTTCCAGTAAAGCACGCATTTTGGTTGCGTACTGACTAACAAAATCATTCGTAACGCCGGTTTTCCACTCAATCCGTCCGAAACTGCGTAAACCGGTATAATTGACAATAAAATCCTCCGATGTCGGCGTTGCTGGTCCGTTAAAAACCAGGCCGAGGATCGGAATGCCGCGCCGTTGTAATGCTTCGACCGACAACAAGGTGTGATTAATACTTCCCAGATAATGTTTGGAAACCAGCAAAACCGGCAGGTTCAGTTGCTGCACCAGGTCAATATTCAGATCACGATCGTTCAGCGGGACCAGCAAACCGCCCGCCAGCTCGACCACCAGGTGATTGGAGGTTTTGGGTAACTGAAATGCGGGAAGCGAAATTTCAACCCCATCAATGGCAGCTGCCGCGTGGGGCGATAAGGGTTCGCGGAGTCGGTACGTTTCCGGGTGAAACCGGGTAACGGAATTGGAGATGAGTCGCCGGACGGTTTCGGTATCCGAGTCTTCCAAAGCCCCGGATTGCACCGGTTTCCAGTAATCGGCCTGTAGGGCCTCCACCACAATGGATGAGACGACGGTTTTGCCGATTTCGGTACCAATTCCGGCAATAATCAATTTACGCATCTGTTGACAAGTTTGATAGGAACAAGGATTCGACGGATTTACACGGATAAATCCGTTTTAATTCGTTTAATCTGTTCAATCGCCACGGCGACCCGACCGCATTCCTATCTTTTGTAACGCCTGTACCAGCGCATCAATTTCGTTTTCGGAATTGAACGCGTGCAGGCAAATCCGTAGTCGTTCGCGACCCGCCGGAACCGTCGGACTCAGAATCGGCCGGATGTCGAAACCGGCCTGCTGAAGCTGGCTGGCCACCTGTCGGCAGGCATCGTTTCCGGGAACAATTAACCCCAGAATCGGGCTTTCGGCCGATGTCCACTCGGTTTGCGGCAACTGTTCCTGAATCTGCTGCTGAAAATACGCCCGCAAGGAATGTAACCGCGCGATTAGCGGTTCATTTTCCGGCAAAAACCGGTAAACACACCGGATTGCCAGCAGACTATGCGGAGGCAAAGCCGTTGAATACACGAACGAACGGGCAAAATTAATCAGAAAATCGCGCAATGCGGTCGAGCCAACGACAGCCGCCCCGTGAACGCCCAGTGCTTTTCCAAAGGTATGAACCCGGGCGAACACCCGGTTTTGCAAACCAAGCGCCTGGACCAGCCCTTCGCCTTTGGGGCCAAAAACGCCTGTTGCGTGGGCTTCATCGACAATCAAAGCGGCCTCATAACGCTCGCACAAATCCACGATTTCGGGAAGCGGAGCCAGATCGCCGTCCATCGAATAAACCGATTCAATGGCGACGAAAACCGTGCCGGTGGCACGTTGTAAGCGGTTTTCCAGATCGGCGAGGTCGTTATGCTTAAATTTAAACCGACTGGCAACGCTCAACCGGGCGCCATCGATCATGCTGGCGTGAATCAATTCGTCGGTCAGGAGCGTGTCGCCCCGCTGCGGTAAGCAGGCTAATAAGCCCACATTTGCATCATAACCGGAATTGAAAATCAGCGCGGCTTCGGTTTCGTGAAAAGCGGCAATTTCGGTTTCAAGTTCTTCGGCCAGCGCCGAATTTCCGGCCAGCAATCGGGAACCGGTCGAGCCATTAAGCAAACTGGAATGGGAGCGTATGGCTTCTTCGATGGCATGTCGTAAAACCGCCGACCGCGCCAATCCCAGGTAATCATTGGAACAAAAATCAAGTACGTTTTCGGGCTTTTTTAGCGACCGGAGCAGCCCGGCAGCCCGGCGTTTTTCCAGTAATTCCTGAATAGACTTTTCAGCTCTTATCACCTTATTCTCAGATTATTCCCAAAGGCCGACAGAAGGGTAACGGCGAAAAAAATGTGGACAAATGGGATGAAATCAAGACTTATCCACACCCAGGTGTGGATAAGTGGATCTGTATTATATTTTTTGTATATAAAAGTTATCAAAATGGTAACAATTTGATAAACAATTTATCCGGTAATTGGTTACGCTTCACTTTGCAAAGCCGGAGAAAACCGCCTACACATCTTTGATGCGGGTGGTTCCGCCAACTGCCAGACTGATGTCGACCGGTTTATTGGTTTTCCAGGAACCACCCGTAAAATCTGGCACATCAATGGAATTGGAACGATGCGCCACCGACCATTCGCTGAGCGGCCCAATGCTGCTCCAGAGGGCGGCATCGTATACATCCTGATCGAGCGGCAGACCGTTGCGCAGGCAGTCGATCAGCCGCCAGTCCATCAAAAAGTCCATCCCGCCGTGTCCGCCGACCTGCTTGGCCAGTTCGCCCACGCGCTTGACGATCTCCGGTTGGTATTTTTTCTCCAGTTCCTGGTATTCCTTTTCCGGCAGCCATTCGTGCCCCGTCGAAATCCGGCCGGGCAGCGGGTATTTCTGGGCGCTGGCTTTGGTGCCGCTGATCAGGTGAAGCCGGGAGTAAGGGCGCGGAGAACTGACGTCGTGCTGCAACATGATCGTGCGGCCTTTCTTCGTCCGAATGGTGGTTGTGTTCATGTTCCCCCGAAACGATTTTCCCTTGTATTGTTTGAAATAATCGTCGGTTTTGGCCAGTTCCTCCGCTTTTTTGGCGAGCATGAAATCGTTGCTGGACATCGAGATCAGGTAATCCATCTGATCTCCCCGGTTAATGTCTAGTACCTGCGCAATGGGACCCAAACCGTGGGTTGGATACAGGTTGCCGTTGCGCTGGTTTTCTTTCAGCCGCCAGAGGTCGTAACGTTTACTTTTATCGAAAAGCGAATCAAAGATGTCGTGAATGTACGCGCCTTCAACGTGGACAATATCCCCGAAAAAGCCCTGACGTGCCATATTGAGCGTCAGTAGTTCGAAGAAATCGTAGCAGCAATTTTCCAGCATCATGCAATGCTTTTTGGTGCGCTCGGAGGTTTCCACCAGTTTCCAGCAATCCTCGACGGTTGTGGCAATCGGAATTTCGCAAGCCACGTGTTTGCCCTGTTCCATCGCGTACAAGGCCATCGGCGCGTGCAGATTCCAGGGCGTGCAGATGTAAATCAGGTCAATATCTTTCCGGTCGCAGAGGGTTTTCCAGGCATCTGCTTTGCCGCTGTAAAAAGTGGGACGGTGAGTGGTTTTTTCCAGCAATTTCCGGGCCTCCTCGACGCGCTCCGGCCGAATATCGCAAACCGCCTGAATGACTACGTTTTCCAGGTGAACAATTCGCTGAAGCGCGCCCGTTCCCCGGTTTCCAACCCCGATGTACCCAATCCGAACCGTATCGATTTTGGGCGCACTAAAACCGCTCATGTTAAACACCTGGGGGCGCGGGGCGGGGGGCATTGGAGTCAGACCGTAGCTTAATTGACCGGTAGTGAGTCCGGCACCGGCTAAACCGGTCAGTTTCAGGAAGTCACGGCGTTGCTTTTTCATGGGTATCGGGTTTCGCAAAACGGGCTTGTCCGGGCCGATTTGACGCGGAAGCAGAAACTTAAGAAGAATTCTTCAGGAAACCTGCAAAACCAGCTTCCCAAACTGTTTTCCGCTCTCTATTTTGCGCAGCGCCAGTTCCGCTTCGGCCAGCGGCATAATCTCGTCGATGACCGGAACGAGCTGGTGTTTTTCCACAAACCGGACCATATCGGCGAATTCAGCTTCGGTTCCCATCGTGGTTCCGTGGATGTTCAACTGCTTGAAAAATACCTTGGAAGGCGCTACGTCCGTGATGTTACCGGTCGTTCCGCCGTAAAAAACGATCCGTCCGCCCGGCGCGGCCACATCGACCAGTTTGGCAAAACCGGGTCCGGCAGCACTGTCGATGATCACGTCGAAAAAACCGCCTTTGCCACCGCCGGTTTGGGCCAGCAGTGTTTTCGCCCAGTCGGCCTCCCGGTAATTGATGCCGCCCGTTGCACCCAATTCCTGCGCGCGTTGCAGTTTTTCTGCCGAACCGGACGTTACCCAGACTTCGGCCCCGGCCGCTTTGGCAAATTGCAGCGCGGCTAACGCTCCTCCGCCACCAATACCGGTGATCAGAACGCGCTCGGGTTGGCCCGTTGGATTTTGCGCCAATCCGGCCCGGGTCATGAGTGCGCGCCAGGCCGTCAGACCCGTGAGTGGGAGAGCAGCAGCCTGTTGGAAAGAAAGATGTTGTGGTTTTCGGTGGAGGTATTTGACTTCAATTTTGACGTATTCGGCGAAGGTTCCGTTGTCGGGCATGCCCAGAATCTTGAAATCCGGTCCGTAAAAATGCGGGCTAGGCCCCCAGTTCAGCGCCGGATTGATGATCACCTCCTCGTTTTTCCAGGCCGGATCGACGCCCTCGCCCAGCTCGACCACCACTCCCGCGCCGTCGGAACCCAGCACGACGGGGAGCTTCATTTTGGGGTATAAACCGTGCTGCACGTAAACATCCCGGTGGTTGATGGCCGCAGCCTTGATCTGGACAATCGCTTCGCCCGGCCCGGCTACCGGTTTTTCCATATCGATGTATTGCGCAAACTCGTGAAGCCCGGGTTGAAAAATTGCCTTCATTTTTCCGAATTAGTATTGACGTTCAAAACCGCATTCCGTACACTGCCGTATTTGGCGAGTAACTCTTCGGCCCGTTCGCGCGACACACCGGTTTCACTCATGACCATGTTGGCCGCCCGGATTTTCAGTTTGTGGTTCGTCAATTGCATATCGACCATTTTGTTGCCTTTCACCCGACCCAGCTGAATCATCACCGAGGTTGAAATCATGTTCAGAACCAGCTTCTGCGCCGTTCCGGATTTCATGCGTGTGCTGCCCGTCACAAATTCCGGCCCAACGACCACTTCGACCGGGAATTCGGCGGCTTTGGCCACGGCTGATCCGGGATTACAAACGACGCAGCCCGTCAGCACACCGGCTTCGCGGGCTTTCTCTAAACCGCCGATCACGTAGGGTGTCCGGCCCGATGCCGCAATGCCGATAAGCGTGTCCAACTGATCGATGTGAAAAGCCTGCAAATCCTTCCAGGCCTGCTCCGAATCATCTTCTGCGTTTTCAACAGCACTGCGGATGGCGCGGTCACCACCGGCAATGATACCGACCACCAGATCCGGCGAAACTCCATACGTTGGCGGGCATTCCGACGCATCAACAATTCCCAGCCGACCGCTCGTTCCGGCACCAATATAGAACAACCGGCCTCCTTCCTTCATTCGTTTGACGATCGCCGTCACCAGGGCTTCGATTTGCGGAATGGCTTTCTCAACCGCCAAAGGAACGGTTTTGTCTTCATTATTGATACTGGTCAGCAAGGTCTGCACGGACATTTGCTCCAGGTGGTCGTAATGGGATGCGTTTTCGGTAATCATAGTATAGTGCTATTTCTTGTCTATCAAAAGTACAATCATTTATATTCTAACTATGCATAGTAAAAAAAAATGCTAAAAAACCGGGCAAATCGCTTGACAATTTTATTTCAATTTTTTTCCTTTGAAACAAAATACGCTTTCAGCGAATTTTCGCTAATCGAGATTATGACCACTATAGCAACCGAAAAAGAAGGCCAATTAAACCGGTACAGCGCCACCCTTACTCAGGAAGTTAGTAACCCTGCCGCTCAAGCCATGCTCTACGGCATCGGCCTGACGGAGGAAGACATGCAGAAACCCCAGATCGGGATTGCCAGTGCCGGTTATGATGGCAACCCGTGCAACATTCACCTGAATGGGCTGGCGGCTTACGTTAAAAAAGGCGTCAACGAAAGCGGTTTGGTGGGCTTGGTGTTCAACACGATCGGGGTTTCCGACGGGATGACCAACGGGAACGACGGCATGTCGTACTCGCTGCCGTCGCGCGATCTGATCGCGGATTCGATTGAAACCGTGGTGCATGCCCAGTGGTATGACGGCGTGATTGCGGTGGTGGGTTGCGATAAAAACATGCCCGGGGCCTTGATGGCCGTAGGCCGGTTAAACCGCCCGGCAATTCTGGTGTACGGCGGCACGATCCGGTCGGGGAGCTATAAAGGACAAAAATTAGACATTGTGTCGGCGTTTGAAGCGTACGGTAAAAAAGTAGCCGGAAACATCAGCGACGAAGATTATAAAGGCGTCATCCAGAATTCGATTCCGGGTGCGGGTGCCTGCGGAGGGATGTATACCGCCAACACGATGGCATCGTCGATGGAGGCCATGGGATTAAGCCTGCCTTACAGTTCATCGTTTCCGGCCACGCACGAAGGCAAACAGGAAGAGTGCCGCAAAATCGGTGCCGCCATGATGAACCTGCTGGCCAGGAACATTCGCCCCCGCGACATCATGACCAAAAAGGCGTTTGAAAATGCGATGACGGTGGTGATGGCACTTGGCGGTTCGACGAATGCGGTTTTGCATTACCTCGCCATTGCCAAGTCGGTCGGGGTTTCGCTGACGCTGAAAGATATTCAGGACATCAGCGACCGGACACCGTACCTGGGTGATCTGAAACCGAGCGGCAAGTATTTCATGGAAGATGTGCTGGCGATTGGGGGAGTTCCGGCGGTGATGAAATACCTGTACAAAGAAGGATACATTCACGGCGATTGCCTGACGGTGACGGGAAAAACCGTTGCCGAAAATCTGGAAGAAGCACCGGATCTGGATTTTGAAACCCAGAACATTATCCGGCCACTGTCGAACCCGATCAAGAAAACCGGTCACATTCAGATTCTGTACGGCAACCTGGCGACGCAGGGCGCCGTTGCCAAGATTACCGGCAAGGAAGGCGAACGGTTTGAAGGCATTGCCAAAGTGTGTGAGCGCGAAGAACAGCTCCTGGAATTCATCCAGAAAAGAGAAATTAAGGAAGGACACGTGGTCGTGATTCGCTACGAAGGCCCGAAAGGTGGCCCTGGAATGCCCGAAATGCTGAAACCAACATCGGCGATTATGGGTCTGGGTCTGGGCGATAAAGTGGCGTTGATTACCGACGGGCGGTTTTCGGGCGGAACGCACGGTTTTGTAGTGGGCCACATTACGCCCGAAGCGCAGGAAGGCGGCAATCTGGCGCTGGTTCGCGACGGTGACAAAATCACGATCGACGCTGTCAACAACGTCATTCACATGCACGTTTCGGACGAAGAACTCGCTGAACGCCGGGCGAACTGGACAGTTCCACCCCTGGAAAAAGCCGCCGATCACGGTATCCTGCGGAAATACGTAAAACTGGTCAGTTCGGCGAGCGAAGGCTGCGTAACCGATGCGTAGATAAGAAATATAAAGTGAGTCTTCATCAGCGGTACTATTTTTTAAACAGACAATACGATGAATACAACGGTCAGTGAATTAACAGCAGAAGAACCCCAACCGGCGGCTAAGTTGATTAAACCCCTGACGGGGGCCGAAGCCCTGATGCAGGCGCTGGTGGAAGAGGGCGTAGAAACCATTTTTGGCTACCCCGGCGGGGCTATTATGCCAGTCTACGACGCTTTGTACGATTATCAGGATCGTCTGAACCATATTCTGGTGCGGCACGAGCAGGGCGCGGCCCACGCTGCCGAAGGCTACGCCCGCATCACGGGCCGGGCAGGCGTCTGTCTGGTTACCTCAGGACCGGGTGCTACGAACCTGGTGACCGGAATTGCCGACGCGCAGATCGACTCCACGCCGATGGTGTGTCTGATCGGGCAGGTCGGTATGAAACTGCTGGGAACCGACGCGTTTCAGGAAACCGACGTGATTGGCGTAACGATGCCGATTACGAAATGGAACTACCAGATTACGAGTGCCGACGAGATTCCAGAAATTGTCGCGAAAGCCTTTTACCTCGCGCAATCGGGTCGGCCGGGGCCGGTGGTGATTGATATTACGAAGAACGCGCAGCAGGAGCTGATGAAAAAACCGTTCTCGTACAAAAAGTGCGAGAAAGTACCCAGCTACCGCCCGCGTCTGGTGCCGAAACAGGAGCAGCTGGAAAAAGCTGCTGAACTGATCAATAAGGCCAAAAAACCGTACATGCTGGTCGGCCACGGCGTGCTGATTTCCAAAGCCGAGCAGGAACTGATCGCGTTTGTCGAAAAAACCGGTATTCCGGTAGCGACGACCTTGTTGGGGCAATCGGCCATTTCGGTGGATCATCCCCTGTATACAGGCTGGTTGGGAATGCACGGCAACTACGGACCCAATGTCATGACCGATCAGTGCGACCTGCTGATTGGCGTTGGGATGCGTTTCGATGACCGCGTAACGGGGAACCCCGAACTGTTTGCCCGCCAGGCCAAAGTGGTTCACCTGGAGATCGATCCGGCCGAAATCGACAAGATTATTAAGGCGGATGCGCCGGTGATTGGCGATGCCAAAGAGATTTTGACCCGCCTGCTCCCGCTGGTGAATGAGAACGACCATACGGCCTGGCGCAACGAATTCCGGCAGTACGACGACATAGAAGACGAGAAAGTAACGCTGCCCGCAATTGCTCCGACAACCGAGAAAATTAAAATGGCGGAAGCCATTGATTTGCTGTCGAAAAAGACGCGCGGAGAAGCCGTGATGGTGGCCGATGTCGGCCAGCACCAGATGATGACCTCGGCGTATTACGAGTTTAAAAAACCGCACAGCCTGGTGACGTCGGGCGGTTTGGGAACGATGGGTTTTGCCCTTCCGGCGGCTTTCGGCGCCAAAGTGGGCGATCCGAGCCGGGAAGTAATTGCCATCATCGGCGACGGCTGTTTCCAGATGACGATTCAGGAGCTGGGCACCATCGCGCAGAACAAGCTTCCGGTGAAGATCATCATTCTGAATAACAACTTCCTGGGGATGGTTCGGCAGTGGCAGCAATTGTTCCACAACCGCCGGTATTCCTTCGTGGAATTGCAGAATCCGGATTTCATCACGATTGCCAAAGGCTTCGGGATTGCCGGACATACCTGCGCCCAGCGGGAAGACTTGTCGGCGTCGCTCGATACACTCCTGGCGTCAGATAAACCGTATTTGCTGGAAATCATCGTTGAGAAAGAAGAAAATATCTTCCCCATGATTCCGGCCGGGACGAGTGTCGCTTCGATTCGACTGGAATGATTCTGTCCCAACGGACTGATAGTCCGTGTTTTTATCCACTCAGTGAGCCATCAGAATTTCACGGACTGAAGTCCGTGGGTACGAAAATGAACACTTACACCATTTGCATATTCACCGAAAACACGATTGGGCTGCTTAATCGGATTACGATCATTTTCACCCGTCGGCGGATCAACATCGAGAGCCTGACGGTTTCGGAAACCGAACGAATGGGCGTTTCGCGGTTTACCATTGTCATCAAGCATGAGTCGCGGGAGACGGTGGAAAAACTGGTCCGCCAGATTCGGAAAATCATCGAAGTCATGGCGGTTTTCGGGTATTTGAACGACGAAATCGTTTCGAACGAAATCGCTCTGTTCAAGATCGCAACGCCCCTGGGTTCCAAACCGCTCGACATTGAATACATCAACAAAAACTTCAATGCGTGGGTGGTTTACTGGCAGCTGGACTACGTCGTAATTGAGAAAACCGGGTCGGAAAAGGAGATTTTCGAGTTTTTCAGTTACATCAAACCCCACGGAATTCTGGAATTTGTGCGGTCGGGTCGGGTTGCGGTTGGCAAAACCGAGAAGGGGCTCGTCGAGTATTTGCCTGAATATGAGTGGGAGTATTATCTGTAGAAATGCGATATTTGCGGCCGGATAACTCAACTACATGCAACAACTACCGTCTTTAGCCGCACCGATTGACCATTTTGAGCAACGACTGTCTGTTTTTTTCAATAATCGGTTCTGGAAAATTCGATTGATCAGTCTGGCGCTTTTGATTTCGATTGGCAGCCTGATGTTGCTGAACAGCATTTTTATCGACCGCGGTTTTCGGTATTTATACGAAGAGATGCGTCATCCGGGCGTATTGGACGGTTTTTTCTGGGACGACATCATTCGCCAGAGCGAACATCCGATAGAACCCAATACCTACGAACCGGGAACGCACGAAGCCAACCAGACGTTTCGGCTGACCATTCCGCTGCTGGTTCGTGTGTTCCACCTGGGCGTCGCGAAACTGTATCTGTTGCAGGTGGTGCTGGGGTTGATTTTTGTGTGGGCCGTAACCGGAATCGCGAACAAAATTTTGCAGGATAAAATCCTGACATTCTATTTTCTGACGGGCTTTACCGGTATTTACGCCGGGATCGCCTTTTTTATCAATTATTTTGGCCATTGCGACGGGTATGTATTCTGTTTCATGGTCTTAGCATTGTATTTCCGGAATCCGCTGCTGGTGATTATTTTCTCGCAGCTGGCGTTCTGGTGCGACGAGCGGGCATTGATCAACTCTTCGTACATCGGTTTGTGGTATGCATTGCCGGTTCTGAAAGTTGTGATCGAAACCCGGAAGTTCGACCTCCGGCAGATTCCGGCTCCGCTGGTGGCGCTGGTTGTGAGCGTTCTGATTTACGCCGGAATCCGGAAATGGCTGGAGCTGACGTACGGAATGAAAGTCGGGCACGACGCGTCGTGGTCGGCCCGGACGCTGGCCTGGAGCATGAGTTACGTGGGCGATAAAATGGCGCGGGGGCTGGAAGGCATGTGGCTGGTGCTGCTGGCGGCTTTCTGGGCGCTGGCGGTTCGGCGGCAGTGGCTTGAGCTGGTGTTGCTGGGCGGTGCCTGGCTGCTGACGATGGTCGTGGCGGTTTTGGTGGCCGACGGAACGCGGTCGCTTTCGTTTGGTTTCATGGCGTTCTTTTTTGCGCTGGCCATTCTGCACCGGTACATGACCCGCAATCAGTTACGGTATGTTCTGTTGACCAGTGCGGTTATTTCGCTGATGTATTCGATTAGTTTTCCATAAATCAGTAATCAATTTCAATTCAAATAAACCAGTCAAACAATGGCAAAAATTAACTTCGGCGGAGTTGAAGAAGAAGTCGTAACCCGCGAAGAGTTTCCTCTCGAAAAAGCCAGAGAAATCCTCAAAGACGAAGTCATCGCCGTCATCGGTTACGGTGTTCAGGGCCCCGGCCAGTCGCTGAATATGCGCGACAATGGTTTCAATGTAATTGTTGGCCAACGTAAAGGCAAAACCTACGACAAAGCCGTTCGGGATGGATGGGTGCCGGGCGAAACCTTGTTTGAAATTGAAGAAGCCCTCGAAAAAGGGACCATTATCTGCTTCCTGCTGTCGGATGCCGCTCAGATCGAGCTGTGGCCGACCGTAAAAAGCCACCTGACTGCCGGCAAAGCCCTGTATTTCTCGCACGGTTTCGGCGTTACGTACAAAGAGCAAACCGGTATTGTGCCACCCGCCGATGTCGATGTATTCCTGGTAGCCCCGAAAGGCTCCGGAACGTCGCTGCGCCGGATGTTTGTCGAAGGCAAAGGTCTGAACTCCAGTTTCGCCATTTACCAGGATGCCACCGGCAACGCCCGTCAACGCGCGATTGCGATGGGAATCGGTGTCGGTTCGGGTTATCTGTTCGAAACTAATTTCTATAAAGAAGTAACGTCTGACCTGACCGGTGAACGCGGTACGCTGATGGGTGCCATTCAGGGCATTTTTGCAGCTCAATACGACGTTCTGCGCGCCAACGGCCACTCGCCTTCGGAAGCCTTCAACGAAACCGTTGAAGAGTTGACGCAGTCGCTGATGCCGCTCGTAGCCGAAAACGGCATGGACTGGATGTACGCCAACTGTTCGACGACTGCCCAACGCGGTGCTCTCGACTGGTGGAAACCGTTCCGGGATGCGACCAAACCGGTTTTTGAACAACTGTATAATTCCGTAAAAGCGGGCGAGCAAGCCAATATTTCAATCACCCGGAACTCACAACCGGATTACCGCGAAAAACTGGAAGAAGAACTGAAAGAACTGCGCGAGTCGGAAATGTGGCGTGCCGGTACGGCCGTTCGCAGCCTGCGGCCGGAGCGGAACTAGAGCGTCCTGGTTGGGGAGTTTGGGGCAGATTTTAAAGTGTTCGGCAATTTGAGTAACTTTAACGTCCCATACCAGCTCCTGAACTCCCCAATCCTTACATAGTAAAACTTTTGAAACGTGGTAGAAGCGGAGAAAAAAATAACCTTTCCGGACGTAGACAACATCTATCTGGCGGCTGATCGGTTGCGGGGCGTAGCCGTGCATACGCCCTTGCAGGAAAACTTGAACCTGTCGGATAAATACGGTGCCACTATTTTTCTGAAGAGGGAAGATTTGCAGGTTGTGCGGTCCTATAAAATTCGGGGCGCCTACAACAAGATGGCAAGTCTGCCCGCCGAAGCCCTGGCGAAGGGGGTTGTTTGCGCCAGTGCGGGAAATCACGCCCAGGGGCTGGCCTATGCCTGCCGCAAAATGGCGATCAAAGGCACCATCTTCATGCCGACGACCACCCCCAACCAGAAAGTAAAACAGGTCAAACTCTTCGGAAAAGAGTTTGTGGAGGTGGTTCTGACGGGCGATACCTACGACGATGCCTACAGTGCCGCGATGGAATACGTCAATGCGCACGACAGCACGTTCGTGCATCCATTCGACGATTTGCAGGTCATGGAAGGACAGGGAACCGTTGGTCTGGAGATTTTTAAGGACTCCAATTTCAAAATCGATTACCTGCTGATGGCCATTGGCGGGGGCGGTTTGGCTTCCGGTGTATCGACGGTTTTCCGCCAGTTGAGTCCGCGAACGAAGCTGATTGGCGTGGAGCCGTTGGGGTCGCCATCCATGAAAGTGTCCATTGACGAAGGCCACGTTATTGCGCTCGATGAAATTGACAAATTCGTAGATGGAGCCGCAGTAAAACGTCCGGGCAATACAACCTTTGAAATTTGCCGACAAAACCTCGACCGGGTTATTCTGATCCCGGAAGGGAAAGTCTGCACGACCATTCTTCAGTTATACAACGAAGATGCGATCGTTGCTGAACCCGCCGGTGCACTGACCATTGCCGCGCTGGATTTCCTGAAAGATGAAATCAAGGGCAAAAACGTGGTTTGTCTGGTCAGTGGGGGGAACAATGACATTACGCGGACGGAAGAAATCAAGGAGCGTTCGTTGCTGTACGAAGGACTGAAGCATTATTTCATCATCCGGTTTCCGCAGCGGGCCGGAGCCATGCGCGAGTTTTTGAGTGGGGTTCTGGGTGAGACCGATGACATTACGTTATTTGAATATTCCAAGAAAACCAATCGTGAACGCGGCCCGGCTTTGGTCGGTATTGAGCTGAAAAACAAAGCGGATTTTGAACCCTTGCTCCAACGCATGCGGGACGCCAAAATCCAGTTTGAGTATTTGAACGACAAACCGGATTTGTTTGAGTTTTTGATTTGAATTTCTTTAGTCATGGAATTTAACTATATAGTTTCAACACCTAGTATTCTGGGAGGGAAGCCATGCATTAAAGGTACCCGGATTAGCGTGGAATTGATTTTGGAAACGGTTGCTTCAGGAGCTTCATTGGCGGATATACACCAGGAGTTTCCTCAATTATCAATAGAAGCTCTTCAGGAAGCTATACGCTACGCGGCCCTTCTTACCCGGAATCCATTCTGGCAGGATATAACACTGGCGGCCTAATGCATATTGCTGATTTTAAATTATTGGCTGATGAAAACATTAGCCAGTTGCTAATTGATTTTTTGAGCAGAAATAAGTGTGACATTATTAGTGTAAGGGATATTGGCTTTGTCAGTAAACCAGACACAGCTATTTTAGATTGGGCTTACCATAACCAACGGGTCGTATTAACGCTTGATAGTGATTTTGGTGGATTGATTTTTGCCGCCAATGCGCCCTATTGGGGCATTATTTACCTAAGGCCGGGACATTTGCTGAGTGGAGAGCATTTATTGACCTTGGAAAAAATGATTTTGCTCGAAACAGACTTTGAACCGCCTTTTATACTAGTAGGGGAGCGAAAAGATAAAACCGTAAGATTTAGATTTAAGCATTAATTATAAAGTTACAATAATGAATCAACCCACAACACTATTTGATAAAATCTGGGACGCCCACGTCGTCAAGGCGATGGACGGCGGACCGGATGCGGTTTTTATCGACCGGCATTTTATTCACGAAGTAACAAGTCCTCAGGCTTTCGACGGGTTGCGGAAGCGGGGCATTGGCGTCTTCAATATTAACCGCACCACGGCCACGGCGGATCACAACGTTCCGACGAAGGATCAGCACCTGCCGATCAAGGAGGCTCTTTCGCGTCATCAGGTAGAAACCCTGCGGAAGAACTGTGCGGAATTTGGTATCGAATTATACGATCTGGGGCACCCGTTCCAGGGTATTGTCCACATTATCGGACCTGAACTGGGCCTCACATTGCCGGGCATGACCATCGTTTGCGGAGATAGCCACACCAGCACGCACGGCGCATTGGGGAACGTAGCCTTCGGGATCGGAACCAGCGAAGTGGAACAGGTGCTGGCGACGCAGTGCATCCTGCAATACAAACCCAAGCGGATGCGGATCAACATCAACGGCCAGTTGGGAAAAGGCGTTTCGTCAAAAGACATCATTTTATACATCATTTCGAAAATATCGGCCAGTGGCGCCACCGGTTATTTCGTTGAATACGCGGGTGATACGATCCGCGGTCTGTCGATGGAAGCCCGGATGACGATCTGCAACATGAGTATCGAAATGGGCGCACGGGGCGGTTTGATTGCGCCGGACGAAACCACGTTCGAATACATTAAAGGTCGGCGGTTTGCACCCCAGGGCGAAGCTTTTGACCAGGCCGTCGAACACTGGCGGACGTTGAAAACCGACGAAGGGGCCGAATTTGACGTTGAGTTGAATTACAAAGCCGAAGACATCGGGCCGATGATTACCTACGGAACAAACCCTGGTATGGGCATTTCCGTGGACAGCCACGTGCCGAACCTGAGTGAAATTCCGCAAAGCGAATTGACTTCTTACACGAAGTCACTGGCTTACATGGGGCTGGAACCGGGGATGGAACTGGTCGGAAAACCGGTCGATTACGTGTTCATCGGTTCCTGTACGAACGCCCGGATCGAAGACTTGCGGACGGTAGCTGATTTCGTAAAAGGCAAGAAAAAAGCGGATGGCGTGGAAGTCTGGATTGTGCCGGGTTCGGTGCAAGTCTCGAATCAAGCCAAATCCGAAGGACTGGACCAAGTGTTTCTGGAAGCCGGTTTTGAACTGCGCGAACCGGGTTGTTCGGCCTGTCTGGGCATGAACGAAGACAAAGTTCCGGCAGGAAAATATTGTATTTCGACCTCCAACCGCAATTTTGAAGGTCGGCAGGGGCCGGGCGCGCGGACGTTCCTCGCCAGCCCGATCATGGCCGCAGCCGCTGCAGTGACGGGCAAAGTAACGGATGTGAGAGAACTGGTGTAATGGAATAACAGCCATGCAGGACGAACAATTGTTGCAACGTATCGAGACGAATCCGGATATTCTGGTTGGAAAACCGGTTATTCGAGGAACCCGTTTGTCCGTCCAGTTTATTCTTAATTTGCTGGGACACGGCGAAAGCATTGAATCGATTCTGCAGGAATACGATTACATCAATCGCGAGGATATTCAGGCTTGTTTATTATTTGCAAACCGAGTGTTAGACGATAATATTTTTATGCCATTAGCAAAATCGGCATAATGAAATTTATAGTCGACGAATGCACAGGCCCTCGCGTTGCCGATTGGTTACTGGAAAAAGGATTTGACGTTTTTTCGGTTTTCAGGCAAGGCCGGGGAATGAAAGACATAGAGATTTTACAGAAAGCCGTTGACGAACAACGAATCATCATAACGAATGACCGTGATTTTGGCGAATTGATATTTAAAAATGGTTTGCCGCATCAGGGGGTTGTGTTCATGCGGTTGGGCAATGAAACATCGGGTAACAAAATAGAAGTGGTATCACGTTTGTTTGAAACTAACATAGACTTGATAAACAACAGCAACTTTATTACAGTCACAGAAGAGTCGATCAGAGTCCGAATAGTAAGAAAGGAATGAGCAAAGAAACCATGCATAAACTCGTCTCGACGGCGGCCCCGCTGCCGATTGAGAACATTGATACGGACCAGATCATCCCGGCACGGTTCCTGAAAGCCACCACGCGAGAAGGGTTCGGCGATAACCTGTTCCGCGACTGGCGGTTTAACGCCGACGATACCCCCAAAACCGATTTCGTGCTGAACGATCCGACGTATGCCGGCGCCAGAATCCTGGTGGCGGGCAAGAACTTCGGGATGGGTTCGAGTCGGGAACACGCGGCCTGGGCGCTGCACGACTACGGTTTTAAAGTGGTCATCTCCAGCTTTTTCGCCGATATTTTCCGGAACAATTCCCTGAACAACTTTGTGTTGCCAGCCCAGGTTTCGGACACGTTTCTGGCCGAAATCTTCAAAGCCGTCGAAGCCAATCCCCAAACCGAAATTACGGTCGATCTGGTTAATCAGGAAATTGTACTGGAAAACGGCCTGAAAGAATCATTCGCCATCAACGCCTATAAAAAACAGTGCCTGATGAACGGATACGACGATATTGATTACCTGTTGAGCCTGAAAGAAGAAATTAAACAATACGATCTAGCCCATACAAATGTTGAATGAGTGAATGAGTGAATGAGTGAATAGCTCTGCCAGATACCTGCTCACTGCGGAGCTATTCACTCAATCACCCAATCGCTCATTCGCTCATTGAAAACGAATGAAGAAACACATTGTAGTCATCGCCGGAGACGGCATTGGTCAGGAAGTTACCACCGTTGGGAAACAGGTTTTGGACCGCGTTGCGGAGAAATTCGGCCACGAGTTCACGTACGACGAAGCCCTGATTGGCCACGCAGCCATTGAAGCCACGGGAAATCCGCTGCCCGAAGAAACCATTACCAAATCGAAGCAGTCGGACGCGATTTTGTTCGGCGCGGTTGGTCACCCGAAATACGACAACGACCCGTCGGCGAAAGTCCGGCCCGAACAGGGTTTGCTGGGCATTCGGAAAGCCCTCGGTCTGTACGCCAATCTGCGGCCCATCAAGTTGTTCGATGAATTGCTGCACTCGTCGAGCATCAAACCGGAGTTTCTGCAAGGCGCTGATATTCTGTTCTTTCGCGAGCTGACAGGCGATGTGTATTTTGGCGAAAAAGGCCGGAAAGACGACGGAAATACCGCCTACGACCAGATGATCTACAGCCGCTACGAAGTCGAGCGGATTGCGGTTAAAGCGTTTGACGCAGCCATGACCCGCCGGAAAAAGCTGTGTTCGGTCGATAAAGCCAACGTTTTGGAATCATCCCGGCTGTGGCGCGAAGTGGTGCAGGAAGTCGCCAAACAGTATCCGGAAGTTGAGGTCGAGCACCAGTTTATCGATGCGGCTGCCATGCTGCTGATCAAGGACCCGCGCCGGTTTGATGTGGTCGTAACGGGAAATTTGTTCGGCGATATTCTGACGGACGAAGCTTCGCAGATTGCCGGTTCAATGGGCATGCTGGCGTCGGCGTCGGTGGGCGACACCACCGGTTTGTACGAGCCTATTCACGGTTCGGCGCACGATATTACGGGCAAAGGCGTTGCCAATCCGCTGGCGTCGGTGTTATCGGCGGCCCTGATGCTGGACATTTCGTTTGGGATGAAAGCCGAGGCTGAGGCCGTTGTCGATGCCGTCGATCAGGTATTGAAAGCCGGTTTCCGAACCCGCGATATTGCGGATGCCAATACGCCGAAAGACCTGATTTTAGGGACCGAAGCAATGGGAAAGCAGTTACTTTCCAAACTTTGATTACGCGAGAAATTCTATCCCAATAATTCTTTATCAACCATGAGCCAACGGATTTATATTTTCGACACCACCCTGCGCGACGGCGAGCAAGTGCCGGGTAGCCAGCTATCCACAAAAGAAAAAATCGTGGTGGCGAAAGAACTGGAACGTCTCGGTGTCGACATCATCGAAGCGGGTTTCCCGGTTTCGAGTCCCGGCGATTTTCAGTCCATCGTCGAAATCTCGAAGGCGGTTACGGAACCGGTCATCTGTGCGCTTTCAAGGGCGAAGAAGGAAGACATCGATGCGGCCGGGGAAGCGTTGAAATACGCCAAACGGAAGCGGATTCACACCGGAATCGGTTCGTCGGATATTCACATCCGGAATAAATTCAACAGCACCCGCGAACAGATTCTGGAACAGGCGGTTGCGGCTGTCAAACACGCCCGAACTTACGTGGATGACGTGGAGTTTTATGCCGAAGATGCCGGACGCGCCGATCTCGCTTTTCTGGCGCAGCTGACGCAGGCGGTTATTGCCGCCGGGGCTACCGTGGTGAATATTCCGGATACGACCGGTTATTGCCTGCCCGATGAATACGGGAACAAAATCAAGTACATCTACGAACACGTTTCGAACGTTCACCAGGCTACGATCTCGATCCATTGCCACAATGACCTCGGACTGGCCACGGCCAACACGCTGGCCGGTATCCAGAACGGCGCGCGTCAGGTGGAAGTCACGATCAACGGGATTGGCGAACGGGCCGGAAATACGTCCCTGGAAGAAGTCGTGATGGCGTTGAAAGTGCACAAAGAACTGGGTTTTGAAACGAACATCGACGCCAAGCGGTTGTTCCCGGTTAGCCAGCTGGTATCGGAAATGATGAACATGCCGGTGCAGCCCAATAAAGCCATCGTGGGCCGGAATGCCTTCGCGCACTCGTCGGGCATTCACCAGGACGGTTTTCTGAAACACGCCGAAAACTACGAAATCATGACCCCGCAGGAGGTTGGCGTTCCCGAATCGTCGATTGTGTTGACGGCCCGCAGCGGTCGCCACGCCCTGAAACACCGCCTGGAGTTGCTGGGTTTCCGGTACGACAAACCGACGCTGGATACCATCTACACGCGTTTTCTCGACATGGCCGACATCCGTAAGGAAGTGAATGATAAGGATTTGATGGAATTGGTTCGCTAAAATCCTGCTGACCTGACCGGTTTTTAAGAGAGGTCAGGTTGAGAGTTATTGGTTTAGAAATGAGAAGGACAGGCCGTAAGCTTGTCCTTTTTTAGTTTCTTTACCATATGAATTACACGGAACTACAGATAACGCTTTCGGCCGATTACACCGATATTTTGATGGCCGAACTGGCCGAATTGGGCTTTGAATCCTTCACGGAAACCGATGAAGGGCTAAATGCGTACATTTTGGAACCCGATTTTAACGCAGCTGCGGTTCAGTCGGTTATCGATAAATACGCCGATCAAACCGCAATAGCCTACCAGATCAATTCGTTAGAAAAAAAGAACTGGAACGAAGAATGGGAACAGAATTACCAACCCATCGAAGTTCAGGATCAGATTCGTGTCCGGGCCTCGTTTCACGAACCCGATGCCGGTTTTCGGTACGACATTGTCATTAATCCGAAAATGTCGTTTGGAACGGGCCACCATGAGACGACGGCCATGATGCTCGAACACCAGCTGAACGTCGATGCCGCCGGAAAAACCGTGCTGGACGTCGGTTCAGGAACCGGCATTCTGGCCATTCTGGCGGCTATGCAAGGCGCTGAACGGGTGGTGGCGTTTGACATTGAAGAGTGGGCCATTGAAAACGCCCGTGAGAACGCTGAACTGAACGGTTGTTCACAAATCGAAGTGTTTCAGGGCACGATTCATGATGTAAATCCGGCGGAGCGGTTTGACATCGTGCTGGCCAACATTAATCGAAATGTGTTGCTGGAAGATATCCCGGTTTACGCCCGACTCATGAAGCCCCACAGCACGTTGTTGGTGAGCGGTTTTTACGAACAGGACGCCCCGGATATTGAGGAAAAAGGTGTGGGCGAAGGACTAACCAAAACCGGGCAATTGTCCCAAAATAAGTGGGTTTCACTGAAATTTGATAAACGTACCCACGGATCGTAAGGAAATTATGAACAAGGTATATAGCATTCTATCCGCAATCCTTCTGCTGGCAACGGTGGCGACGGCGCAAACCGTTAAGCTGTCGGAGAATCCCGAGCAGTTTCTGACGGATTTGCAAAAACTGATGAACGCGGGTGGGGCTTATACCCAGAAAGCCGAAAAAAATCTGGAGACGCTGTTCACCGAAAACCGGTTGTCGGCTCCGCAGAAAGAGCGAATCATTGCCTTGAGCCGGAAAATGAACGCCAAGCGTTACCAGCCGGTGCAGCAGTTTGCACCGTTTTACGAAGCCTTGTACCAACTGCTCGTTACACAGCAGGTAAGCCCGGCCGAAGTCGATAATTACCTGACCATGGCCGAAAAATCGTTCGAAAAATACGATCCCAAAAATCTGGCGAAAGTGCTGGAAACCATTCGGTTGTTTGCCGAAAAGCGGTTTTTGTACTCCAATAATTACAATAAACTGTACGCCAACGGCGGCACCTTTACGCTTCGTTTTGCCGATCCAAACGGCAATACTTCTACCTCAAACGCCGATACCGTTGCCGCCAAAAAACCGGCGGTTTCCAAACCCGCTGATTCGGATGGCTGGGATTTACCCGTCGATTCGAGTGGCAAAGTCGTACCCCTGATGTCGTCCGTCGATCGCAAACCGATTCCGACGCTGGCCGGGCCGTTGGTGGAAATTAAGGGGGTGGATCTGGTCGTGACGACGGCCAACGATTCCGTTGTGGTGAAGAAAACCGATGGCGCGTTGCTGTTAAAAGACGGCATGTGGGTCGGGAAAGGCGGTTCGTTTTCGTGGGAATCGGCGGGCCAGCCGGAAACGTTCGTCACCCTGGCCGATTACGCGTTTGCCGTCAGCAATCCTAAAATCACTGCCGACGACGTCCTGCTGACGTTTAAACCGCTTGCCAAACCCATCAAAGGCACGTTTGAATTTGACAGCAAGAAGCGCGCGGCCCGGCAGGCGCCGACGTATCCGCGGTTTATGTCGTGGTCGAACGACGTGGTGTTGAGTAATCTCGGGAACGGCATTACCTATAAGGGCGGTATCGCGCTGGTCGGAACCAAACTGTTCGGTTCGGCGGCCAACGGTCAGCCGTCGTTGCTGCAGGTCAGTTTCAAAGGAAAACCGGCGTTTAAAGCCATCAGCAAGCGGTTTGAGTTCGCCGACTCCGTTATTTCAAGTCCACTGATTTCGTTTACCGGTTACATCGATGCTGCCGATACGCTGTATCACCCCGGCATTGCCTTCCGATATGACCGTGAAACCGGTGTTGCCCGCTTGAGCAAAGCCGAAAAGTCGGGGTATTCCGACACGTATTTCAGCGATAGCTACCATAAATTCTATATCCAGCCCGAAATTGTTCGCTGGGATTTGCCGCGCCAGAAGGTTGATTTCTACCAACTTGGCGCTAAAAAAGAAGTGCCGGTCCGGTTTGAGTCGTTTGACTTTTTCTACCCCGAACGCTACGCTGGAATGTCGGCCGACTACGGTTTTCATCCGCTGCAGCTAGCCGCTAATTACATTACAACGAAGAAAACGCAGACGTTTTTTGCGGACGATCTGGCGGTTTATGCTAAAATGAATCCGTCCATCATGCGCAACGTCCTGAACCGGATGATGGCGCTGGGTTACATTGATATGGACCCCAAATCGGAAGAAATGCGCCTGAGCCGGAAAGGTGTGCTGTATGTGTTGGCAAACGCCCACAAAAAAGACTACGACAACTTCCTGATTCGCTCGACGTACCCGTCCAACGACAGCACGACCAACGCGACGATCAATCTGGCCGATAAATTTCTGACCATTCGCGGGGTGGAAAAGTTCAGCATCAGTGATTCGCTGAAAATTACGGCCATTCCGACGGATAAAACCCTGCGGATTGGCAAAAACCGGGCGTTCACGCTGACGGGGCAGTTGAAATCCGGTAACATGCGCTATACGGGCCGTGACCTGGGTTTCAATTACGACCAGTTTTCGATGAATATGACCAAAATCGACTCGATTACGTTTACACCACAAGGCAAAAATCAGGAGATTGGCGGAGATATTCAGTATGAAAAACCGGGTACGGTTTTCCTGGCCGACAAGGAAAATAAATCGGGTCGACAGAAAAACAAGAAAACCACCCAGCGGCTTTTGATGCCGGAAGGGATGACGGTTTATTTCAACCAGCCGAACCGTGGCAGTTTGATTTACAACAAAAACGTGTATTTCAAGGTCCCGGCGGTGGATAACGACAGCCTGGGCAAAGGCGATATTGCGTTCGACGGCACGTTCTACTCCGACGGTATTTTCCCGCCCATCAAAACCACGCTGAAGTCGATGCCTGACAACTCGCTGGGCTTTGAACACACGGCTCCGGCGGCTGGCTATCCGATTTACGGCGGAAAAGGAAACTTGAAGTTTACGGGCAAATTGATCATGGACCGCAAGGGACTCCGGGCCGAAGGCGTTATTTCGCACCTGAATGCGGCTCTGCCCGCCAAAGACATCCTGATGACGCCAGACTCGGTTCTGGCATCGGGCGAGTCGGGGCAGATCAAGGAAGGGCTGGTCGGGAAAGCTTATTTCCCGGCGGTGAACCTCAAAAACTACGTCATGAAGTGGTTCCCGAAGGCCGACAGCATGAAGATTTCGACCAAAGCCGACCACTTTAGTTTTTACAACGGCACCACCAATCTGGCGGGTGATCTGGTCATGCGGTCGAGCGGTTTATTTGGAAAAGGCACGGTGAAACGGACGGATTCGGAAGCGCAGTCGGAAAACATCAAGTTTAACAAAGAAGGATTTACGGCCGGAAATGCCCAGTTCCGGGTGATGGGGGATAAGCAGGGCAGCGCAACCAAAGCGATGCTGTTGGGCACGAAGGTCGATCTGGACTTCAATCAGGTGAAGGGCGTTGTAACCATTGCCACCAATAATTCGGCCGCTAACTCGCTCAGCGATACGCTGATGTCGAGCCTGGAATTCCCGAACGCGGCTTACAAGACGTCGATTAGCAAGGCCCAATGGAACATTGCGGCCAAAACCATTACGATGAAAGCGGCCAAGACTTCCACCTTCACGGCCACTGCCGAAGAACAGGAAGGGCTGACGTTCAATGGTGCCTCGGCGGTTTATGACGTGGAGAAAGCCACCCTGAACATCAGCGGAGTGCCGTATGTTACCTCGGCCGATGCCCGGATTTATCCCGAAAAAGGCCTGATTACGATCAAGCGAAACGGCGAGATGCTGCCGCTTAAAAACGCCCGGCTGGAACTGGATACGACCAGTTTGTTCCATAAACTGAAAGGCGGTAACATTCAGGTTCAGTCGCGGACCCGGTTTGCGGGGGATGCCATTTACCAGTTTGCGGCTGCGAAGGGCGATACGGCCAATATCAAAATGGGGAGTTTTGAGCTGAAAGAAGCCGCTCCGGTGGCGCTGGCTTCCAATTCCCGGACGGCCGGTCGAAAAGGTAAAAACGGCAGCGAACTCGCTAAAACGTATTACACCGTGGCCCGCGCCGATGTCGACGAGCGCGAT
The DNA here is from genome assembly GCF_009668025.1 of Larkinella terrae. Classification (GTDB taxonomy): domain Bacteria; phylum Bacteroidota; class Bacteroidia; order Cytophagales; family Spirosomataceae; genus Larkinella; species Larkinella terrae. The sequence goes on from NZ_WJXZ01000021.1 coordinate 79,359, forward strand.
AACGTGACGCTGGCACCCAAAGTAGCGTTTAAGGGTAGCATTACAATGATGGCACCCGAGCAGGATTTAAAGCTGGAGGGGGCCATTAAAATTGCGCTGAAAAAGCGACCCAAGCTGGTGAGCGACTGGATTCCGATGAAGGAAAAAATTGGTGAAACCTTCAGTATTAAAGTCGATCAAACGCTGAAAAATGACGGAAATCAACCCTTAACCGCCGGTTTGCATTTCCGGGGTGGGGGCAGCGCCGGTTTGTATCCGACGTTTTTGTCGACCAAAGAAAGCGATAAGGATGACGACCTCTACCGGGCGACGGGCGTGATGACCTACGACCAAAAGGATAAGGTTTTCCGGATTGTGAAGAAAGATGCCGCCGGGCTGGAAGATGTCGAGGGTGCTTTTACGTTCAATGACGCAACGGGCGTCATGAATTTCCAGGGACCGGTGAATCTGATGAATACCGGAATGACCGGTTCGACGCCGAACAACCTGGTTTTTGCCGCCGGAACGGGCCGGGCTCAGGTCGACAGTTCGACAATGCGGCTGAATGCGCTGGTCGGTTTTGCCCTGCCGATTCCGCAGCCAGTTAATGCCGCCATTGCCGACAAAATTGTGAAAGCCAATCTGGACGAAAAGAACGACGAACCTGCCGACGACGATCTCGACCGCTTAACGGCTAAACTGGCGGCCCTTATTGGGCAGAAAGCAACGGACGTTTATCGCGTAAAAGCGCAGAACCAGCACGTTTCGATTACGCAGGCAGCTCCCAAATTTGCGGCTTCGCTGGTGCTTTCGAACGTCAATCTGCGTTGGTCGGAGAAATACAACGCCTTGTACAGCGTGGGTACAATCGGCGTGTCAAATATTGATAATGTCGATATTAACGCCGAAATGGAAGGTTTTGTCGAAATCAGAAAGCACGACGGGGGCGACGAAGCAACGATTTACCTGGAGGCATCGCCGGATGTCTGGTTTTACTGGGATTATAAGTCGGGCGGGGGTGCAACGGCGCAGTTGGCCCTGCTGACGTCCGATCAGGAACTGAACGACCGGATTATGGCGGGGGGCAAAAACGGCGGCAAATCGTCGCTGTCGATTGTCCCGGCCGATGTGTTCGAGAAAACCCAGTTTACGGATCGGTACATGGATCAGTATAAAACCCGGGAAAAACCAAAACCGCAGCCCAAAACCGCTACCTCCAAAGAAGCGCCGAAGAAAGTGGTCGAGAAGAAAAAGGAAAAAGCCGAAGAGAAAAAGGAAGGCTTCTGATCAGATTTTCTCGCCAAACGCCAGATCCCCCGCATCGCCCAGGCCCGGAACGATGTAATAATGCGAATTCAACCGCTCGTCGATGGCTCCCAGCCAGAGGTGGCATTGCGGCATTTTGTCCTGAACATAGCGGACGCCTTCGGGACTGGCCAGAACGGCGGCAATGTGGGTTTTGGCCGGTGTTCCAAACCGCAGCAGGGCGTGATAAACCTTTTCGAGCGACCGGCCCGTTGCCAGCATCGGGTCCATCAGGATAACGGTTTTTCCGCTCAGGTCGGGGCTGGAAATGTAATCCATTGCTACCTCAAACTCTTCACCGACCGGCAAATAACCGCGATAAGCGCCAATAAATGCGTTTTCGGCGCGGTCGAAATAATTCAGAAAGCCCTGGTGGAACGGTAAACTGGCCCGCAGAATGGTGGCCAGAACCGGTGGCGTTTTGATCAGTGGGGTAGGGGCAACGCCCAGTGGCGTTTTCACTTTCGCGATCTGAAACGACATCGATTTGGATATTTCGTAGGCCATCAGTTCGCCCAATCGCTCCAGATTCCGCCGAAAACGCATCTGATCTTTCTGAATGGTAACATCACGGAGTTCGGCAATAAACTGGTCGGCAATTGATGGATGGTCGGCAAAAACGAACATAAGGGCTTTTTCAGGGTAATTTAAAGGGAATGTGTCGGATTATCCAAACGCTTTCCCTAATTTGTGCTGCGAATTAAGTACATGTTATCTAAGGTGGCTGACCACACGGCTACCAGTGCAAAGGTTCCTATGAGGAATATTTTTACAACCGGGATAGCTTTTGTTTTGTTGGCGTCGGGACTGACGCAGGCTCAAAGTCAGAAGATACCTTTAAATAATGACTATTACCACCTGATTGATCGGCTTGAAATCAAACAGGGCCAATGGGCGAGCAGTTTTCATAGCTCGGTGAAACCGTATAACCGGCAAGCCGTTGTTCAATTGACGGACAGCATCCTGAGTGACCCCTTTGTTCGCTTATCTCCCGTCGATCTTTTTACCATTCGCTACCTGCGCGACGATAGCTGGGAATGGGTTCCTACGGTTTACCCCGATTCGCTGGCGCTTCTGCAATTAAAAACGTCCGAATTACTCTTGGGGAAGAAACGCCCGGGCGACAGTCAGCGCGCGTTCGGACCCTTCTACGAGAAAAAAAATGACTTTTATAGCTATCAGAATGAGGACTTTGACATTCACATCAGTCCGGCGCTCAATTTTAGCTACGGAGCCGAACGAAATACCGGAACTGTCGGCAAGTCAATTAACCCCTTTATCAATTCCCGGGGGCTCGAAATTCGGGGAAGCATTCGCAAACGGCTAAGTTTTTACACTTTTCTGTCCGATAACCAGGTGCTCTATCCCCGTTATATCTGGGAATATGGCGCTCAGTATACCTCCGATCCAAGCCAGGGATTTGCGCCTTTTGAAGGATTTACCAAACGGATTGACGCCCGCAATTCTACGTTTGGCGGGGCGGATTTTCTTTCAGCGCGCGGTTATATTACCTTCAACGCGTTAAAAATTATCAATATTCAGTTTGGGCACGACCGCAACTTTTTCGGGAACGGATACCGGTCGATGCTATTATCGGACAACAGTTCGCCGTATCTGTTTTTGAAAATCAGTACGCAGCTGGGCCGCTTTCAATACACCAATTTGCTGACGGAGTTTCAAAACCGCCAGGAGCCTGCCGGAGCTTACGAAGGGCTGAACCCGCAAAAATATGCCGCCATTCACCACCTGAGCGTCAATATCGGCAATCACGTCAATCTGGGATTGTTTGAAGCAGAGGTATTCAGCCGCAGCCAACTGGAATTGAATTATTTTAATCCGGTTATTTTCTACCGGTTTATCGAATCTTACCGGGGAAGCGCCGATAATGCACTGGTTGGAATGGATCTCAAGGCCACCTTTGCGGGGCATTTTTTAGCCTACGGTCAGCTCATGTTCGATGAGTTCAGAATTAGTGAACTGAAAGCCGGAAAGGGTTCCTGGGTAAATAAATACGCTTTACAGACCGGTTTTAAATACATTGACGCCTTTGCTATTCCGAATCTCGATTTACAGGCCGAAATGAACCTGGCGCGGCCGTATACGTATTCGCACCGCTCCGGCCAGACCAATTACGTCAATTACAACCAGCCGCTCGCGCATCCGCTCGGCGCGAATTTCATCGAAGGACTGGCCATTGTGAAATACCAGCCTTTCAATCGCCTGAGTCTGACGGGCACATTTGGCCTGATGAGCTATGGCGTCGATCCGCCGGGTGAGAAATACAATTACGGCGGTAATCTGCTGAAAAACTACGAAAGCCGGATCGAATGGCCGGATCAGGCGACGGGCACCGGGCACCGCATCGGTCAGGGACGTAAAACGCTGGTTTCGTACGGCGACGTGCGGCTTTCGTTTATGCTGAAGCATAGCTTTTTTATTGATTTTCAGCTCCTTCTCCGCAAGAGCGACAGCCAGGCTGAGCGACTGAAGTACAATACATCATCCACCTCATTTGCCCTGCGCTGGAATCTTCCTTACCGAACGTTAGTTCTTTAGAAATTGATCGGTATGACCGGTTTTTTTACCATAAAATCCGGTTCAGCGACGGCGAATTAACAGATTACGTTTATGCTTGACCAGACCATTCGTCAGGAACTGACCGAAGCCCGCTCGGTTCTCGACGCGTTTCTGAACGACCCTAACCAGATTGCCGCCATCGAAAATGCCGCCCGGCTGATGGCCGAAGCGCTGCAAAAGGGCCGTAAAATCATTTCCTGCGGCAACGGCGGTTCGCATTGCGACGCCATGCACTTCGCCGAAGAGCTTTCCGGGCGGTACCGCGACGAACGGCGGGCGCTGGCGGCCATTGCCATTTCTGATTCCAGCCACCTCAGCTGCGTGGGCAATGACTACGGGTATGACTTTGTGTTTTCACGGTTTATCGAAGGGTTGGGCAACGAGGGCGACGTCTTGCTGGGAATTAGTACGAGCGGTAATTCGGGCAACATCATTCGCGCCCTGGAAACCGCCCGGCAACGGGGTATGAAGGTGGTTTTGCTGACGGGCAAAGACGGCGGCAAGCTCGCCGGAACCGCCGATGTGGAAATTCGGGTGCCGCATTTTGGCTACGCCGACCGCATTCAGGAAGTGCATATCAAAGTCATCCACTTGTTTATTCTGCTCATCGAACGCCTGGTTGTTGGGTAAGGCATTCCCGGAAATTATTCAAACTTTTTTGTTCTTTGTTTGTCCTATATAAATAGAAGACAAGCAATTAGCATGAAAAAAGCCGGAATCATCACTGCATCCATAGTGGGCGTTTTACTCCTGACGGCCTGGATTGTGCCGATGTTTTTTCGGGATAAAATCGTGAGTCAGCTTCAGCAGGAACTGAATAACCGGCTGAATGCGCACATCAGTTTTCGGACGGACAAGGTCCGTTTATCGCTGTTTCGCCACTTCCCCAATTTGACGTTACAAACCGACTCGCTCAGCATTGTCGGGCAGTCGCCCTTCCGGGGTGATACGTTGCTCAGCACCCGCGCTTTTGAAATGTCGGTCAATTTACTGAGTGCTATTTCGGGTGATAAATTGAAGTTGAACGGCGTTTACCTCGATCAGCCCCGGGTCCTGATCAAAATTCTGCCCGATGGCCGGGCCAACTACGATATTTATAAAATCGCTGAGAACGCCGAACCGACAAAGGCCGACACCAGCCAGACGGCTTTTACGCTCGATATTGACGAATGGGAAGTGAAAAACGGTCTGGTTCGGTACAATGACCAGAGTCTGCCCCTGGACGTTCGGCTGGAAGCGGTCGATCATACCGGCAGCGGGAGTTTGTCGGCCGATGTGGCCGATCTGGTGCTCAATACCCGGGCAGAACGGATCACGGTTACGTACGACGGCATGGAGTACCTGACCGATAAAAAACTGGATTCCGACATGAAGCTGCGGGCTGATTTTGAGAAAGCTGTTTACACGTTCGCCGAAAACCTCCTGCGCCTGAATGACTTGCCGATTGAATTAAATGGTTCGATTTCAACCGGTTCGGCGCCGTCGGATACGTCCATGCGGTTTGACCTGACGTATCGTTCGCCCGAAAGTGATTTTAAAAATCTGCTGTCGCTGGTGCCCGGGATGTATTCCGAGCGGTTTCGGGATATCGATGTCGACGGAACGGTTCGGTTCGATGGGACGGTCAAAGGGGCTTACAATGGAACGCAAATCCCGGCTTTTTTGCTGAATCTGGCCGTAAATGAGGGGCGGTTCAAATACCCGAATCTGGCATCCGCGGTAGAACACATTGGCCTGGATTTAACCGTCGCCAATGCAACGGACCAGCTTGCGAATACCGTTATTAACCTGAAAAAGCTGGTGGCGGATCTGGGTCATAATCCCATTCGCGGGCGGGTTCTGGTGAAAGGGCTGACTCATTCGGCGGTCGATGCCGACGTGACGGCTAAACTGAATCTGGAAGAACTGACGCAATTGTTCCCGATCGACAGCCTGACGTTGCGCGGGTTAGCCGACCTAAATCTCAAAGCTAAAGGCATTTGCGACAAAACCGCCAAACAATTCCCGGTGGTCGACGGCCTGATGCAGTTACAAAACGGTTTTGTAAAGTCGATGAAGTTTCCTGAACCGGTTGATGCGATTAACGCGGTGGCGAATCTCACGAATCGGTCAGGCAAGCTCGCCGACACCCGGGTCGATATTGGCAATTTGCAATTGAAATTGGCCGGTGATCCGTTTCAGGCCAAAGGCTGGGTGCAGAATTTCGACGATTATACGTACGACATAACCGCCAAAGGTCGGCTGAATTTGACAAATTTAACCCGAATTTTTCCGCTGGAAGGCACCAAACTCGCCGGTTTGATCGATGCGGATATCAAAACGAAGGGCCAGCTTTCGGATGCGAAAGCGAAGCGGTACGACCGGCTTCCGACGAGCGGAACGATGGTGATTTCCAAACTGAATTACAAGGGCGAAAGTCTGCCGCAGGGATTGGTTTTGAACACCGCCCGCCTGAATCTGTCACCCGGAAAACTGCTTGTTGAACAGGCCGATGGTTTACTCGGAACGAGCCAATTCAAGGCCGACGGTTTTCTGAGCAACTACATGCCGTTTTTCCTGGACGAAAACCAGTCGCTGGAAGGTTTGCTGAATGTTAAGGCCAATCGCCTGAATATCAATGAATGGATGACTGACGATCCGCAGCCGCAGGCCAAAACCGCCAAACCGTCGTTGATCGCCCTTCCAAAGAATATCCGGTTTACCATGAATGCCAATGTCGACCAGGCCGTGTACAACAAAATGCCGCTGAACAACATCAAGGGGCAGCTTGAACTGGCCGACGGCGCGCTGCAGATGAAAAAGGTAACGTTCAATTCGCTGGGTGGGCAGTTTGTAACCAACGGAACGTACGACCCGAAGGATCTGGCAAAACCCCGGTTTGCGTTCGATATCAACATTGCAAACGCCGAGGTTGCGCAAGCTTACAAACACCTGACGCTGGCGAAAATCATTTTCCCGCTGGCGCAGTACGTGATCGGGCGGTTTTCGAGCAAATTTGCCGTCAATGGGCGATTGGAGCCGGATATGATGCCGGATTTGAACAGTTTAACGGGAAACGGTCTGGTCGAGATCATTCAGGCTACTTTGCAAAACAACCCTGTTCTGGAGCGACTTTTCGAGAAAACAAAGCTGACCGATCTCCGAAATCCGAACTTCAAAGACCTGTTGATGAAGGTGGAAGTAAAAAACGGATTTGTAGCCATTAAGCCGTTCGACGTAAAAATCAAGGATAATATCGTTACGGTTTCGGGCTCCAACTCGCTGGAAGGCGACCTGAAATACACGTTGAAGCTGGATGTGCCGACGGGAAAAGCGGGCGTTCAGTTTGCCAATGCGTTTTCGTCGCTGATGGGCCAGCCGCTGGGCAATGTTGATCGGGCCAAAATTGATTTTGCCCTGAATGGAAATTATAAAAAACCGCAGCTCAAATTTCTCGGCGGGCAAACCGCCACTGAGGTGAAAGATGCGGTGGTGAAACGCGCCAAAAATGACCTGAAAGAACAGGGCCTGAAGTGGCTGCAAAAGCTGGCCAAAACTCCGAAAGATTCTACGTAGCGTATAAAAACCGCCTGACGATCAGACGGTTTTATTTTTTAGCGACCACCATTGCCCGGCCCGGAATCGAGAGATACGTTTTCACTTTCGAAAGGCTTAGACCCGCAGCGGTCTGCCAAGATTGAATTTCGCGGACGGAATAATTCCCGGCGGTGCTGGTTAAACCGTAAAACAGATCCATGCTGCTGCCCACCAGACTGGTGCCAACTCCGCCCGATTCTCCGTCGACCTCGGGGCGGATGAACTCGTTGATTATGTAAACGCCCCCCGGTTTCAACGCTTTGGCCACTTTCCGGGCCACCTCCCGGTTTTGTTCATCCGAAAAATGGTGGGCCAGACTAGACATCAGAACGATATCGTAGCGGTTTTCGCCGAAATCATCCGTCAGGGCATTCCCCACCTGATGCCGGATCCGATCGCCCATGCCGGCCCGCGCCAGCAACGGGGCTGCCTGTTCGATAGCCTGCGGTAAATCCAGAATAATGGCCTGAAGATCAGGGATTCTTCGGCATAGCGCGACCGCGTGCTGCCCGTGCGAGCCTCCAATGTCGAGCATGAGAGTAGCGGTTTTGGGGACCGGCGCTTTCCGCCCGAACTCTTTGGCTTCCGTGCCGGTTGCAGCCAGCATTGCCTGCTGGTAATACGCCCATTGCTGGGTGGTCAGGTGATCGTGGTACTGAATGCCTTCGCCGGTTTGCAGGTAATTGCCCAGTTGATCGAGCCACGGCCAGACCACCCGGTTATTGAACAGCATCATTCCGAAAACCGACTCGTCGTTGTTTTTCAGCAGCCAGCGACTGCTGAGCCGGGTCAACGTATAACGCCCCCCGCGATACCGGAAATATCCTAAAACCGTCAGCAGACCCAGCAGTTCCCCCAGGGCTTTCGGGTGCAACCGGCAATCGGTGGCAATTTCGTCAACCGTCTGTTTTCCACGCTGTACGGCTTCAAAAACGCCCTTATCGGCTGCTTCGAGCACCGCTTTCCCGACAATCGGAAAAATCTGGGCGTGCAGAAGTGGCAGCGGTACCAGATTGATTTTGAGCGCAATCCATTCCAGCAGGTTTTCAGGCGTAACGGTCAGTCGCATGCGGGTATTAAAATTTATTCTTAATAATTTTCAACGTATATTCGTCGTTACATATAACTGAATTTGACCGATTCAGGCTGAAACAAGTAGTATTTATTTTAGGGCATGAGTAAAGTACAGGATTTTATTGATTCGGGAATCTTGGATGAGTATTGTCTTGGACTTCTTCTGCCCGAAGAGATTCAGGAGGTTGAGCGCATGGCCGGTTTGCATCCGGCCGTTCAGCAAGCGATTAATAAACGGTTTCAGCAATTTAAAGTTCCTGAAGATCAATCCATTTCGCCGGACGATGGACTGAAAAACCGCATTCTTGCCCAACTTGGCGAATCCCCGGTTTTTGATTTAAACCGCCTTCCGCTCATCAACACCTATTCCGACAGTGACCAGTGGCAGCGAACCATTGCGTCGATTCTGCCCACCCGCGATTTTCGGAATCTGTATGTGCATCCGCTCCGGGAAAAGGACGGTATTATTCAATTTATTCTCTGGGTAAAAATCGAAGTACAACCCGAAGATCACCACGACGAACGCGAAAGTTTCCTGATTCTGGAAGGTGAATGCGAATGCCGGATCGGTGGCGAAACCGTCCGGCTTTCGGCGGGTGACTATGTGGATATTCCGCTGGATGTGGAGCATACGGTCCGGGTGCTGTCGCCCGAGCCGGTGAAAGCAATTGTTCAGCGCGTGAAACTAACGATGTAACCTGTTTTAGAATTTATGAACTTCCCCGCCCAATATTGGATCGATGCGTACCGGATGCAGGCGCATCCCGAAGGCGGTTTTTTTGCCGAAACCTACCGATCCGCCGAGATAATACCGCATGACGCGTTGCCCGACCGGTTTTCCGGCAATCGGAGTTTCAGCACCGGGATTTACTTTTTGCTGGAAAACCACCATGTCTCGGCTTTCCACCGGATTCAGGCCGACGAAATGTGGCATTTTTACACCGGTGGCCCGCTAAATGTATACGTCATTCATCCGTCGGGCGAGTTGGAAATCATTCGGTTGGGCAACGATCCGACCCGGGGCGAAGTGTTTCAGGCGGTGGTGCCGGCCGGATGCTGGTTTGGCTCGAAGCCAGCCGCAGAATCGGTTTATTCGCTGGTGGGTTGCACCGTGGCGCCGGGGTTCGATTTTGCAGATTTTGAACTGGCAACCCGCGCGGACTTAGTGGAAGCATATCCGCAGCACCGGGAAGTGATCGAGCTACTGACCCATTAATCAGCGACTTACTGAAACTTTACTTCGCCAAATTTTGAGGTGACGCGCACTTTCGTGGCTGTGCCTTTGCCTACTTTTCCGCTGTACTGTTTGGTCATTTTGGGGCCGCGACTATCGTCGTCGCTGGGCTGGGCGCTCATCATGATCCGGCCATCGGAAGGGTATTTAAAACCGCCGTAGCTGACCGTCACGTCGAAATTATAGTCATTGACATCGGCCATCGGCAACACCACCGACGAGTAACTGGCCTGAATATCAACGTTATCAACGGATTTATTCAACTGATCGATTTTAAAACCGCCCGAGAAATCCAGCTTGATGTTACAGGATTGTTTAACGGTGCCGATTTTGGCTCCCGAATACCCAATTTTTCCGTCCAGCCGACCTACTTCGCCGATCCACATTCCGCCGAACTGGTTGTTCAGGTTGATGTTCTTGGCCTTTTCCAGCTGAAGTTTGGAATACTGAATGTTCAGTTTTCCGTCTTCCATTTCGTGAATATCGGCTTTTCCGAAGCGCACATCCACATCGACCTGATTGCCGTTCAGTTCGGTCGTCGAGAAATTACCGTATTGCTGGTTAATGGTTAATGGCGCGCTAAAGGTTGGGATGGTGGTGTTGCCGAACGAATTTTTGACGGCCAGTGCATTGGTTTTCGGCATAGATACCTGATAATCAATCTGAACGTAGTTCTTCTCGCCGTCTTTGTTGCGGTTCATGATCCAGTTTCCACCAAAACCGCTCTTGTCGATAATGGTTTTCAGGACAATCTGGTCGCCATTGCGTTTTTCGCTGATTTCAACGGCATCGAGGTATTTCTGAACGCGTTCATCAGAGCTGGAACTCGCTTTGATCGTGATATCTACCCGGATTTCATCGCGGTTCCAAACATCAATATTAACGTTACCGAATTGATTTTCAATCATTAAGTGGTCTTTAGACGTTACGTCGTAAACCTTGACGATGGTCTTTTTCCGCTCACTCTGGACTTCATTGTCGGCGGTGACGATGCCGACGGTTAATGTACTGATGAACAGAAAATTAAACAGGAATTTTATTCTTTTCATTGCTTTGTTGCTTAATACGTTGAATAATCATCAACTGCTGGTTGAGCAAGTCGATCTGGGTTTTCAGGTTCTCAACCATCGCCTGAATCAATATTTCCTGATTGGGCGTTTTCGGAAGTTCCTGTTTCAAACTCTGATAGGTTTTTTCCAGCCGATCGAAATCAGACGCAAACTGTTGATACAGAGCCGGATCGTTTTCCGTTACGGTTTTTAGTTCGCCCCGCTTATCCTCAATCAGGCGGGTATATTGCTGGACGGTTCGGGCATACGTTGGGTTAAAAGCCACCACATCGGGCTGTTCCGTTACGCCGTACTGATGATTGAAATACCAGAAACCGCCCAGACCAACAATCAGCGCAATGGACGCGGCAATCTGCCAGACCATTCGGCGGGAGGTCGAAAAGCCCGATCCCAATGGTCGTTGCCACAACGGACGTTCTTTGTGTCCGAGTCCTTTCTCCAAATCTTTCCACAAATCCGCTCTCGGCTCAAAAACATCGAAATCTTCCCGGTTGTCCCGGACAAATCGTTCTAATTTGTCTTTCATCATCTTCATTGAGTGAATTCGCGATTGAGCGGATGAGTGAATATCACTCAATCACTCATTCGCTCAATCACAATTTATTTTAACATCTCCAAAAGCCGCTTTTTGGCCCGCATGTACTGCGTTCGGGAAGTGGTTTCGCTGATGCCCAGCACGGCTCCGATTTCCTCATGATCATAGCCTTCGAACAAATACAGCGATAAAACCACCCGATAGCCTTCCGGCAGTCCCTGCATGGTTTGGCGCACCCGGTCCACTTCCAGCTGGATACCCTCCTCATCGTACGGTTCCGTATCGGCCACATCCAGGCCGTCCTCTTCGCCCAGGTGCTGCGAGTCGAAATCGACCCACTGCAAACCGGAACGGCTTTTACGGCTCCGAAGGTGGTTAATAGCCCGATTGACCACGATTTGCTTCAGCCACGCGCCAAACGTCGATTGATTCCGGAACGAATGGAGGTTATTGAAGGCATCTAAAAAGGCTTCCTGCAACACATCCTCGGCCTCCGCTACGTGGTTCAGGATGCGCATACAGACGTTAAACATGGCTTTTGAATAATGCTTATACAACTCGTATTGAGCACGTCTTTCACCTTGCTTACACCTTTCTACGAGTTCGACATGTCGGTCTATATACAACTTTGTTTCCAAGCGGCCTGAGGAATCGGATGCGGCTGATTTTCTTCTCAATGACACGGCGATCTATAGCAACGTTGCACAAGTTATTATTTTTTTTCACGGACTTGTACTAAAACCGGCATACAGGCCGTTTTTGGGAAATTTCATGTGAAAATAGGCCCCGGTTAGTCCCGCAAAAATGCGTCCAGATGCACCCCGTATCAACAGAAAAAGAGTCGATCATCGAAACGACCGACTCCTTCATCATAATTGGTTTCGAAAAACCGCCATTCGTATGGTTTATAAATTCGGCTGCGGGGTGGTCCGCAGGTACGGTTTGACGATTTTGACGCCCTTCGGAAACTTTTTGATCGCATCTTCGGTGCTCACGGCCGGCACCACAATGCAGTCCTCGCCGGTTTGCCAGTCGGCGGGCGTCGCAACCTGGTAGTTTGCCGTTAACTGCAACGAGTCGATGACGCGCAGGATTTCGTTGAAATTGCGACCCGTCGAAGCCGGATACGTCAGCGTCAGCTTGATTTTCTTGTCGGGGCCGATTACAAAGACCGATCGCACGGTCGCCTTCTCGCTGGCGTTCGGATGAATCATGTCGTACAGTTCCGCCACTTTGCGGTCTGGATCCGCAATCATCGGAAAATTGACGGTAGTCTGTTGCGTTTCGTTGATGTCTTTGATCCACTCGGTATGCGACTCCAGCGGATCGACGCTGACGGCGATGACCTTGACGCCCCGTTTATCAAACTCACTTTTCAGCGAAGCCGTACGCCCTAGTTCCGTGGTGCAGACGGGCGTAAAATCGGCCGGGTGCGAGAAAATCATTCCCCAGGAATTGCCGAGCCATTCGTGGAAGTGGATGGTGCCCTCGGTGGTTTGTGCGGTAAAATCGGGGGCGATGTCGCCTAATCGGAGTGCCATAATAATTGCGTTGGTTTAGTAATCGTTAAAAATGAGTGACCGGTTTTATCTGCTATCGCCCAGATCGATGGGCAGTAGCGAAGATGCTGACAAAATTGGCCGACTCGTCGCAATTCGACTATCAAATTTCTCCCAATGGCTATCAAATTCCGCCCAGAACGCCAGTTCTGACGCAAAAAACCTTCCCAAAAGAACAATTGGATTCTTAAATCGCGGGGTTATTGGAGGAGTTGAGTAAGGCTGCTTTCAAATTAAAAAACCGGACAGTAAGCGTTCACTGTCCGGTTTTTTAATGAAGAAGGAAAATCAGGCAAACGCCAGAATCGTCTGCTCAATGATGTCGCAGGCTTCGTGCATTTGCTCTTCCGTAATCACCAGCGGTGGAGCAAAACGGATTTTGTCGCCGTGGGTCGGTTTACAAAGCAATCCTTTATCTTTCAGCCGCAGGCAGATTTCCCAGGATGTTTTTTCGCCGTAAGCCGGATGCTCACCGATCACAATGGCGTTCAGCAGCCCTTTGCCGCGCACCAGTTTTACCATTCCGGTTTTGGCAATCAGGGCATTCATTCGATCGCGAAACACCTCGCCCATCGCAGCCGCATTTTCGGCCAGTTTTTCATCCTCAACCACGCGCAGCGCTTCCATTGTAACGGCACAGGCCAGCGGATTGCCGCCGTACGTAGATCCGTGTTCGCCCGGTTTGATGGTCAGCATCACCTCATCGCTCGCCAGAACGGCCGAAACCGGCATCGTGCCGCCGGATAAGGCTTTCCCCAAAACGAGCAGATCCGGTTTGACGCCTTCGTGGTCGCAGGCCAGCCGTTTGCCCGTCCGGCCGATACCGGTTTGCACTTCGTCGGCAATGAACAACACGTTGTATTGGGTACACAACGCCCGAACGCCTTTCAGGTATCCTTCGTCGGGCACTACTACGCCCGCTTCACCCTGAATCGGTTCCACCATAAAACCGGCAACGTTGGGTTCCCGGCGGAAAATAGCCTCCAGCGCATTCAAGTCATTATACGGAATGAGCAGGTAACCCGGCAACAAGGGCCCGTAGTCATTCGTACTTTCCGGATCGGTGGAGGATGAAATAGCGGCCAGGGTCCGGCCCCAGAAATTACCGGTTGCATACACGGTTTTTGCCTGGTTTTGCGGAATGCCCTTTACTTTATAGGCCCATTTCCGGGTCAGTTTTAGCGCGGTTTCGCCCCCTTCTGCGCCCGAATTCATGAGCAGCACCTTGTCATACCCAAAATACTCACACAAGTATTTTTCGCAAACGCCCAGCAGATCCGTGTGGAAAGCACGTGACGTCAGCGTCAGGCGCTGGGCCTGTTTGATGAGCGCGTTGATAATCCGAGGGTGGCAATGTCCCTGACTAACAGCGCTATAGGCCGACAGAAAATCGAAGTATTTCCGGCCTTCCACATCCCAGAGAAAAATACCTTCCCCGCGGTTCAGCACCACCGGAACCGGTTTGTAATTATGCGCGCCGTACTGCCATTCAAGGTCAATTGCCTGTTGAGTCGCCGAAACCGAAGGTAGCGTTTCCATAGTCGTATGAGGGAGGTAGTGGGTAAATTGGCGGCTGATGCGTACTTTTCGGGTAAAGCAGGTTGGTAGCCAATGGCTTCAAAAATACAACTCCTTGCTCAGTTCGACAAACAATGCCTGATACGAATCCCAAAAAGCCCAGAGTCGATGGTCTGGAAGATGAAGATTATTACTTCAACGAACAGGGCTATCTGGTTTTTACGAAAACCTACCACCTCAAGCGCGGCTACTGCTGCAAAAACTGCTGTAAGCATTGCCCCTGGCGGGGAGTTAAAAGGTAAGAATTACGAGTTACAACTTGGCTGACGCATACTTCTGGGGCGCGCTTTTTTTAAAACTCTAAACTCATAACTCTTAACTTTTAACTCTTTAGGGTTGTATTTGAATAAAATATTCCCCAATTTTGCAGGCTCATTCAGAAACAGGTATTGTCATGGCACGAGTTTGTCAAATTACAGGAAAGCGGACGCGGGTTGGTAATAACGTATCACACGCTAACAATAGAACAAAGCGGAAGTTTTATCCCAACTTGCAAAAGAAACGCTTCTTCCTTGAGTCACAGGGTGCATGGATCACACTGAAGGTTGCTACTTCGGCCATGCGGACTATCAACAAGAAAGGTCTTGAAGCCGTCCTGAAAGATGCGCACAGCAAAGGAACGCTGACGGTATAAATCAGGCTATACGGTTTTTGCGGTTTTGCAGGTAATTTTTCCGTTCAGAAAAAATCACCCGTTTCGTAGAAAGCGAAATGCAGGCGAATGAAGTGTAAGTTTTAGCTTGCACGTTTATTCGCCTGCATTTCGCTTTTGTCGTAGAATCAGATCATCCGTTTCAGGGCAAACTGGGCAAAAACAATGTTGCCGTTGCGCCGGACGAGAATAGTGATCTCTTTGCCCTCGCCTTTTTGCAGCATTTTGTAGATTTCGCTCACGTTCAGATCACCGGCGGCCATGTTGTTGATAAACAGCACTTCATCGCCATCTTTCAAACCGGAGCGACTGGCTGGCGAATCGTCGATTACCTTCTCGATGTAATAATTCCGGAAATTGTCCCCCCGCGCTTTCAGCTCCAAACCGCTCATGTCGTGCTCGAACGATTGTTTCAGAATGCGTTTGATGGGTTTCAACACCATGTATTTGTCCTGGTAATTGAACGTCACCCGAAACCGGCGCAGGATTTCACAACCTAAATTGCCGTTGCGCTCGGCGGCATGTTCCGCAATTTTCAAGCCGAAAGATGTACTGTCGGGGAACGACGCGACGACGTTATCCATTTCAAAATTGCCCAGACGGATTTTCTCGATCCGGCCCAGATTACCGTTGATAACGCCACTCAGCCCACGGCCCAGCTGTGCCCGAATCACTTTGTCCGGCAACCGGATGTCGTCGCCATTGCTGCGGTTGATGAGCAGCGCGTGGCCCGCTCCCGTATCAATCACCACCCGAATCGGCAGCGTTTTGCCATTCTCAAGCAGCGCCATCACATCGGTATACGGTTTGGTATCCTGGATGGCAATGGGGTAACGCGTGCCGTGTGACCGGCGATACCGGTAGTTTTTGGGCGTGTTTAAAACGAGTTCTTTTCGTTGAAAATCAATGGTTACCACGAAATTATTGAAGATTTCGTAGCCGAAAATACCGTGAATCGGGACCCCGACGTATTCCGATAATTTAAGAATATCATCGTCCAGAACGACGATGTTCTGGTGCGTAGCCTGCATTTGCCCCATCATCAGCAGGTTGTCGATTGCTACCGACGCCATCAACTGACCGCCTTCGCCCGCGCCCGAAAGTTTCACTTTCCGGGTATACCGCAACGGTTGCCGACGTACTGCCGCCGGATCGGTAACGATAACCGAACTAACGCCCGTATCGAGAATAAAGTGCAAGGTGTCGGAATTATTGATCCTGATCGGAATGATGATCAGATTGGAGTGCAACTGGAAGGGAATTCGGGTTTGCTTGCGGTTATTCGTGATAAAATAACCATATCGTTCGCTCTGCTCGTCGTTGCCCGCTGACACCTCCTGCCAGCAAAGCAATATTCCGAAGAAAATAACAAACAGCTTCATGACCTTTTTTGTGAATACGTAAGAAAGTTACAACTAATTTGTCTAATAACACAATTTTTTTCAATTCGTTGCTTAACAATTCTGATACTTTTTATCTGAATGGAAAATGATGCTGAAAAACCGCTAATTTCGCCCCGCGAGTGGTGGAACACGAAACCGGATACGAAAGTTTATGCACCGGGTTTCTTTTTGTATTTCATTCGTAATCAGGGCTTAAAACCATACACCTATTTACAATGCGGAAGAAAATTGTTGCCGGAAACTGGAAGATGAACAAGACGCTCGACGAGGCCGTCGCGCTGGTGTCGGAAGTGGTCAATATGATTAAAGATGAGGTAACGGGCGATGTTCAGGTGGTGTTGTGTACGCCCTCGCTTTATCTGACAACGCTCAAACCGTATCTGGAAGGTCAGACGCGGGTGGCACTGGGCGCGCAGAATTGCCACGAGAAGGCTTCCGGTGCGTATACGGGCGAAATTTCCGCTCCGATGCTGAAGTCAATCGGGATAAATTACGTCATTCTGGGGCACAGCGAACGGCGGCAGTATTTCGGAGAAACCAACGCGCAACTGGCTGAGAAAGTGAACAGTGCGCTGGCCAACGGTTTAACGCCCATTTTCTGCTGTGGCGAGTCGCTGGAGCAACGCCAGAGCGGTATTCATTTTGATTTTGTGCGGACGCAGTTGACGGAAAGCCTGTTCCATCTCTCGCCCGAGCAGTTTGCCAACATCGTTATCGCCTACGAACCCATCTGGGCAATCGGTACGGGCTTAACGGCTTCGTCGGAACAGGCGCAGGAAATGCACGCAGCGTTACGCGCGCATTTAGCCGAAAAATATGGTCAGGAAGTAGCCGACAACACGTCTATCCTATACGGCGGTAGCGCCAACGAGAAAAATGCTGCCGAACTCTTCGCCCAACCCGATGTCGACGGCGGTCTGATCGGTGGTGCCTCCCTGAAATCGCGGGAATTCACCATTGTAGTTAAGAGTTAAAAAGTAATGATGAATTATGGATGATGAACGATGTGTGGCTTGTGCATCAATTCATCGTTCATCATCCATAATTCATCATTGCATTAACTCTTCTTCCTCCATTTCCAGACCGAAAAGCCGATCCAGGCTAAAGAGCTTCGGTTATCTCCCTTTTTGCTGAAGATTCGTCCCATGTCGCTGAAACCGAGGGTAATCGGTCCGAGCCGGGTCGACATGCCGACGGCCACCCGGCTGTCGGGGCCGATGATGGAAATGGGGAGACCAAATTCAACGTCTTCATCTTCAAACCGGGGCGTGATGATCAGCATATTCGGCATCTGAACCAGGGCCGCCGACGATAGGTTTTTCATCAGCAAACCGTTGACGTAAAACGACGGCGCCAGCCGCATATCGGCTTCCAGATGCAGCATCCGCGAAAGCGCCACTTTGCCGGGCGAATACGTTTGCGGTTTCGTATCGGCTTTGGTCGTCAGGTAATCCGTGGGAGCATCACCAAATTTCTCCAGTTCCTCCTGCTGAAAAGTGAGCGGTCCGTTTCCGCTGACCGACTTTCCCGCCGGATAAGTGATGCTGCCGCCGTTCATCAAAGCCGCCGATAACCGGAGCCAGTACGCCGGACGCGGGTCTTTCATCGGGGTTTCCGAATTATAGCCCCGCCCGGTGGTTCGGCGGCCGATTTCGTACGTCGCTCCCAGATCAAACCCCCAGCCACTGCCGTAGGTACTCGAAAAAACCGAACCCAGGCTGAAATCCTTGCGGGGTGTGGTTTGGCTCAAACCGTAGTCCAGGTTGGTAATGTCCAGCGTTTTTTCCGTGTCACCGTTGACCTGGCGAATGGCGTAATTGCCCCGCGCGTTGAAAAGAGTCATTTGGGCGCCCACAATCCGCCGGACGGTTGCCCCGATATTCAGCCGGTGCCATTGTCCGTCGAAAACCTGCAAACCGTACGTCAGGCCGACTTCGCCGTAACTGTTGTGCGCCAGATTGAGATCAAAAGCGCCCGATGAGGGTTGCAAGTTTTTATAAAAGAGCCGGTTTCGGTAGGCTTCCGTTAAATTTTCGGGCAATGACGAACCATAAAGGAAACTTCTCATCCGCGTGTGCAGGGCAATGGTCTGGTTTCCGTCAATATTGAGCAACACCGACGGCCCCAGAATTTCGGAATACGAGGTGGTTTTGGGGGCATCGGTAATGGAACCCAGCGTCCGGAGGGGTAAGCTAAGCCCCTGACTGTAGGGAAGTTGAATGGATTGAAAAAAGCCCTTCGATACATACTTCGTATACAAAGAATTGACGGAAGAGGTGCCGGTAACGGCAATGACCTGAAATTTGTACCGCGAACCGGCAATCGACGACGGATTCTGGAGCATCCGGTGAATACCGCCGTAATTACTGCTGACCAAACCCGGCTGATATTGGGCCCAAACCGTCAGGGAGCCTGAACCCACCAAACCGGTCAGGACTAAACGCAAAAAATTGTTCTTCATTTATTTATCGTTGATTCATTGTGCTTCCCGCGTGCAAATTTCCGGCGGCATCGATTCGCAATTGTTCGTCGGCCAGCATCTGCCGGATGACGTCGCCGAGCCGTTCGGTATTCAGATTCAATTGGTCGGCCAACTGGCGGGGCGCAAGGCCTTTTCCGTCGGTGGCGTCGAGGTATTCAATAATTCGCTGCCGGATTTGACCAAGATCCGGCGAATGCTGACTCAAACAATGGTCGCAGATACCGCAGGCGTCGCCCGGTTCTTCGCCGAAATAGGCCTGCAACAACCGCGTCCGGCACTGCACCGGGTTTTGAACGTAATCGACCATTGCCCGCACCTTGGCCAGATCGCGCTGCTTGCGCTGCTCCAGTTCCATGACGTTAATGGGCAAATTCCGCGCGTCGAAACGCGGGGTCAGAAACGTCAGCTGCGGTTTATCTTTTTGTTTTTCATACACCAGAATCGACCGTTGCGACAGTTGTTCGAGTAACGAAAACACCTCATTTTCCGGTATCCGGGCGGTTTTAGCAATCGAACTTTCTGCAATGCTGACGAAATTGGTAAACAATTCACCGCCGTACATCCGCAGCAGCAGTTTCAGGAACGAGTCGTAATGCGGATTCATCACCTGAAATTCGTACAAGGCCCGGTTATCTACCCCAATCAACACTTTCGACGGGCTGAAATAGGCTTCGCTTAACTCGATAAACCCTTCCAGCTGCAACTGTTTCAGCGCGTAATGCGTATCGGTAACCGGTAATTGAAACGCCTGACAAAAAGCCGTCAGATCGAAATCGAAGTCCGCAAACTCCCCTCCACCGACCGCAATATTGGCGTGATTGGCCAGGGCCTGATACACCCGTTTGAGCGTTTCGACCGGCTGGTATTGCTGAATCACCCGCTGTTCGATGTCGTCCAGGTCTTTGTGGTTATACAGCAAAACCGCATACGCTTTTTTCTCATCGCGGCCCGCCCGCCCGGCTTCCTGGTAATACGCTTCCAGGCTATCGGGCACATCGAGGTGAACCACCGTCCGGACGTCGGGCTTATCGATTCCCATTCCAAAGGCGTTGGTAGCCACAATCACCCGAATACGGTTATGAATCCAGGCGTCCTGCTTATCCGAGCGTTGTTTGGCCGTTAAACCGGCGTGGTAATAATCGGCGCGGATGCTCTGGTGGTGCAGCCACTCGGCCACTTCCTGGGTTTGCCGCCGACTGCGCACGTACACAATCGCCGAGCCCGGAACGCCCTGCAACACTTTCAGCAACCGGGCTTCCTTATTCTCTTCGTAGAACGCAGAATACGATAAATTCTTGCGGGCGAACGTCTGGCGGAACACTTGCGGCTGCCGCATTTCCAGCTTTTCGACGATATCCCGCTGCACTTCGGGCGTGGCCGAGGCCGTCAGCGCGACCACCGGAACGCCCTTCAGCAACTCGCGAAAAGTCGCGATTTGGAGGTATGGAGGGCGAAAATCGTATCCCCAGGCCGAAATACAGTGCGCTTCGTCGACGGCCAGCACACTAATTTTCATCTGCTTGACCCGTTCAATCAATAATTCGGTTTGGAGCCGCTCGGGCGAAACATAGAGAAATTTGACGTTGCCGTAAATGCAGTTGTCGAGCGCCCGGTCGATTTCCCGCCAGTGCATGCCCGAAAAAATGGCCACCGCCGGAATACCGCGTCGCCGTAATTGCTCGACCTGATCTTTCATCAGGGCAATCAGGGGCGTGATAACGAGGCAAACGCCGTCGATGGCCAGGGCCGGAAGCTGGAAACAAAGCGACTTGCCGCCACCGGTTGGCAACAGCACGAGTGTATCGTGCCGACCAAGTACGGAGCGAATGATATCCTCCTGCAGGGGCCGGAACGACTCGTACCCCCAGAATTGTTTAAGAATTTGGTGGATGGTCATAACCGACAGTAAAGATAAATCAATCCAAAATTAGTTTACGCTTGTAGCCGAACTTTCGCGCGACGACTCAGGGGTTATCAGACGAACCGTTTGCTTACAACCAATCAACAACCATGATCACGAAAGTCATTAAAACCGACGAAGAATGGCGTCAGCAGCTGACGCCCGAACAATACCGGGTGACGCGCCAGAAAGGAACCGAGCGGGCCTTTACGGGGGAATATTGCGAGAGCCACGACCCCGGCATTTACCAGTGCGTTTGCTGCGGCACCGACCTGTTCGAATCCAAACAAAAGTTTGATTCCGGTACCGGCTGGCCCAGTTTTACGGACCCGATCGACCCGGAGTTGATCACGCTGGAAAAAGACTACAGCTACGGCATGGTGCGGGTGGAGGTGATGTGTGCGGTTTGTGACGCGCACCTCGGCCACGTTTTCAACGACGGTCCCCGGCCTTCGGGCATGCGCTACTGCCTCAATTCGGTGGCTCTAAAACTAAAACCCGAATAAGTTTTTTGGTAAAACCGCCCGGATCGCATCGATTCGGGCGGTTTTCTGTTATCTCATTCCAAAAAACCGTATTTTGGGGTATGAGATCATTCTATCCCCTGTGCCTTTTTTTACTCCTGACCGGCTGCGCTACGTACCGCCCCCTCCAGCGCGAACTCCATCAGAACCCTCAACTCGCCGACCACGCCATCGGTTTTGCGCTTTACGACTGGGAAAAACAGAAAATGGTCGTTCAGCACAACGCCAGCCACTATTTTACGCCCGCATCCAACACCAAACTCTTCAGTTTTTACGCCGGATTGGTCACACTGGGCGATTCGATCCCGGCTTTGCGTTACCTGACCCGCGCGGATTCGTTGATTTTCTGGGGAACCGGCGACCCCTTGCTGTTGAACCAGAACCAGCCCGACACTGCGGTTTTGCGGTTTTTGCGGAATCGGCCCGAAAAACTGATTTTTTCACCGGCTAATTTCAGCGGCCCACGCATGGGGCCCGGCTGGGCCTGGGATGATTTCAACGACGATTATTCCGCCGAAGTAGTGCCGCTGCCGATCTACGGTAATTTTGTGCGGTTTATCTCGCCCGACCGCGTGGCGCGTCTGGACGTCGAACCCCGGTTTTTTCGGGATAGCGTGACGAAGGTTTCGTTGCGGAAGTTTTCGAGAAGTGTTCAGCGTGACGAGCACAGCAACCGCTTCGACCGGCCCGCAGCCATTCGCCCGTTTATGCAGGATGTTCCGTTTCGCTGGTCGCCCGAACTGGCCGCGCGCTTACTGGCCGACACACTACACCGGGCGGTTTCCACGGCCGACATCCGGTTCGATCGCTCGGCCAAAACGCTCTACAGCCAGCCCGTTGATTCGCTTTACAAACGCATGTTACAGGTCAGCGACAACACCCTGGCCGAACACCTGATGCTGCTCTGCTCGTCGATGCAGGACACGCTCAACACCTCGGTCGGTATTGAAACTATGTTGAAAAAACACCTGGCCGACTTGCCGGATAAGCCTAATTGGGTCGATGGGTCGGGCTTATCGCGGTATAATCTGGTCACGCCCCGTTCCATGATCGGGTTGTTGCAGAAAATATACCGGAAGGTGCCGCAGGAGCGGTTGTTTCAGTTGCTGGCCGTTGGCGGCTCGACAGGGACGATTCAGCGGGTCTACAAAGCTGATCGGCCGTTTGTGTTTGCCAAATCCGGTTCGATGACCGGCGTTTATAATCTGAGCGGTTATTTAATCACAAAAAAAGGAAAGTTGCTGTTGTTCAGTATCATGAATAACAATTTTGCCGGATCGGTTTCGGACATGCGAAATAGGACGGCAGCTTTTCTGACGAAAATTTACCAGAAGTATTGAGGGGACGGCAACCACTCCTGAAAAAGTCTGAAGGACTTTACGATGGATAACCCCGAACCAGGTTCGGGGACATATCGAAACGGCAAGCGCCTGCATCAACCCCGGTAGGGGTTGACTGTCTGCGGGTTAAGTCAACCCCTACCGGGGTTGGGATGGCAGCTGTGATTTCCCGGCCCCGAACCGAGTTCGGGGTTATCAATAGTCAAGCCCTTCGGGCTTACCAACAGGGGGATCTTCTGGTTAATTAAAAACTGTATTTTTCTTCAAAGAACCGGGTTTTTTCTGTTGAAAACCACTGGGTGGGAAACTACCTTTGTATACCAGATCGCGAAGTCATTTTGGTTGCTTATCGCGGTTCGGAACCCCACCGGTTTTTACCTTTTGCACATGCAGGAAGATTTGAATCTTGAACGATTGCGCCAGAAAATCACGACGGTTTCCGGGGCGGAACTGATTCGATTGCAGTCGTTCCTGGAAAGCGAAATTCAGCGAAGAAAACAGATTCTCAGCGAAATTCCCGCCATTACGCTGGACCAGATACCGCTCCGGGTGCAGACCCGAATGACGTTTTATTCCATCGTTCGACGTCGGAAAATCTGCAACCTGGCCGAGGTGGGCCGGTTGACGCTGATGGAAACGCTGGCAATCCTGAAACCGGCCGATATGCAGAGCATGAAAAGCCTGAATCAGAAGGCGTATAACGAACTGGTTGGCGAGCTGGGCAAGCTAAAAATTCCGCATGAATCCATTGCGCTCTGGGACCTGAAAATGATTGATGGCAAGCCGGTTATTGCCATACCCGTGCAAATTGCGGGCTCCACTGAACCCACTGCCAAACGGGATCACGCGGACAAATTGTAAGTCAGCCAGCGAATGGTATAAACGAATAACGAAAGCCGTCGGGGCGCATCAGTAGTTGGTGCGCCCCGACGGCTTTTTAGAGGATAAGTTTTTACTGTACAGTACTTTCCGACTACTTCCTAAATCTCACTGCATGGACCTTTTTCAGATTAAAAAAGCCCCGACGGTTTACGACGCCATCGTTGTCGGGTCGGGCGCGGGGGGCGGTATGGCGGCCTACATGCTGACCAAAGCCGGAGCGAAAGTGCTGCTGCTCGAAGCCGGTGGCTATTTTGACCCCGCCGACCCGAAGTACATGACGCAGCTCAAATGGCCGTACGAATCGCCCCGGCGCGGGGCCAGCACCACACGGGCGGGTGGCGATTTCGACGCGGCCTGGGGCGGCTGGGAAATCGAGGGTGAACCGTATTCTTCCAAACCGGGTGGCGATTTCTTCTGGTTCCGCTCCCGGATGCTGGGCGGACGGACGAACCACTGGGGCCGGATTTCGATGCGGTTTGGCCCCGACGATTTCCGGCGGAAAACCTTATCCGGTATCGGCGACGACTGGCCGATTACCTACGACGACATGAAACCGTTCTACGACCGCGTCGATAAACTGATCGGGGTGTTTGGATCGGTCGAAAATATGCACAACGAGCCGGATGGTCATTTTCTGCCGCCACCGAAGCCGCGTTTGCACGAGCTGATGCTCAAAAAAGCCGCTACCGGTATTGGCATTCCGGTGATTCCGTCGCGCTTATCGATTCTGACTCAGCCGATTAATAAAGAACGCGGGCAGTGTTTTTACTGCCGACAGTGCAACCGGGGCTGTTCGGCCTACGCCGATTTCTCGTCGTCGTCGGTGTTGTGTATTCCGGCCGTGAAAACCGGGAATCTGACGCTGCAAAACAACGCGATGGTGCGCGAAGTGCTGACCGACGCCAAAACCGGTCTGGCAACGGGCGTTTCCTACGTCGATACGATCAGCATGCAGGAAATGTCGGTGTACGCCAAAACCGTCATTCTCGGTGCCAGTACCTGCGAATCGGCGCGGCTGCTGCTGAACTCCAAATCGGCCCGCTTCCCGAACGGTCTCGCCAATTCGAGTGGCGTGGTCGGCAAATACCTGAATGATTCGACGGGGGCGTCGCGCTCCGGTTTTGTGCCCGCGCTGATGGACCGCAAACGCTACAACGAAGACGGCGTGGGCGGCATGCACGTCTTTACGCCCTGGTGGCTCGACAACAGCAAACTCGATTTCCCGCGTGGCTACCACATCGAATACGGGGGCGGTATGGGCATGCCGGGCTACGGTTTTGGGGGCGGTATCGAAAACCTGAACGGGAAAATTCCCGGCCGTGACGGCAAAATGAAACCCGCCGGAGGCTACGGAGCCGGTTTGAAAGACGACATGCGCCGGTTTTACGGGGCTTACGTCAGCATGTCGGGCCGGGGCGAACCGATTCCGCTGGAAAGCAATTACTGCGAAATTGACCCGAACACGGTCGATAAATACGGGATTCCGACGCTGCGGTTTCACTACAAATGGTCGGATAACGAAATCAAGCAGGCGAAACACATGCAGGATACGTTTGAGCAGATCATCGAAGCGATGGGCGGAATGCCGATGGGCAACAAACCCGGCAAAGAGCAGAACTACGGCCTGGCCGCTCCCGGCCGGATCATCCACGAAGTAGGTACGGTCCGGATGGGCAACGACCCTGGCAAGTCGGCGCTGAACAAGTTTCAGCAGGCCCACGACGTCAAAAACCTGTTCGTGGTCGATGCCGCCCCGTTCGTAACGCAGGGCGACAAAAACGTCACCTGGACCATCCTGGCCGCGTCCATGCGCACCTCGGAGTACTTGATCGATCAGGTGAAGAAGAAGAATATTTGATAGCGTTTGAATTGAATTATGTTTCCGGTCGCATAGCGACCAAATGTTTGTAGAAAAAGGGCCCAATAGCAAAGTCTCATGGTCGCGTAGCGATCAGACCGATTGCCTTTGATGTTTGGTCGCTACGCGACCACGAAATCTGGCAGGTATTCTGGGCTACAAACATTAAGTCGCTACGCGACCGTTATCCTCATTCCGTTCTTTCTTAAAGATTAAAAACATGAAACGCAGAGATACATTAAAGGCAATTTCGGTCGCGTCATTGGGTATGGCGGTTGGACCGGTCGAAGCGGCTGTTCCGGAGCCACCGGATACCAAGCCCGCGGTTAAACTCCTGCCCGGGCGGCAGAAATTTGAGGCCGAACGTGATGCTAAATTGCTCGCATCGGAGAAGTTTTTTACTCCGGCGGAATTGCAAACCGTCACCATTTTAGGCGATATCATCATTCCGGCGGACGCCAAATCGGGGAGTGCGTCGCAGGCGGGGGTACCGGCTTTTATTGATTTTATGATGCGCGACCAACCCCGGAGTCAGACGCCGATGCGCGGGGGCTTGCGCTGGCTGGATACCAAGTGCGTCAGCCGCTACGGAAATCTGTTTGCGAAATGCACCAAAGAGCAGCAAATCGATATGGTGGAGCAGATTGCCTACCCCGGCAAAAAAGTCCCGTCGGACCTAACGCAGGGCGTCGCATTCTTTACCATGATGCGCAATTTTGTCATGGGCGGTTTTTACACCAGCAAAATGGGCATCGACGATCTGGGCTACGTCGGCAACACACCGAATAAATGGGAAGGTGTGCCGGAAGATGTGCTGAAACAGTACGGGCTGAGCTACGACGAGCCAAAGAAATAAGGCGGTATTGTGTACAGCGGGCCGCTACGAAAACCGGTTTTGTAGCGGCCCGTTGTGGTTTTTAATAGAATGAATGGTTGTGCAAAACGGTTATTTGTCCGTCAAAGTCTCCCTTAACTTCTCTGCCAATTTTTTAAACCGGGCTAACGCTTTTTCGGAATTCCGTTTCTTATCGAATTTGATGAGCAAATTGCCGGGGGACGATTTAATGTAAAAAATCGTCTTATCATTCAGCGTCATCGTGGCGTCGATTTGCGCATTCTTGAAAGAAGCATCCCCGCTTCTGGTCAAATACTCGTCGAGATAGCTTTGTACTTTTCGGGTTTTATCCGGATCGTAGGTCGCTGATATCTGGTACGAATCATCCGATTCTCTCACACTGAAGGACGTGCGATCCGATTTTGGCGCAACAACGGCCTTCGTAATGCTGACCAGGCTGACAAAAAGGCAAAATGCCAGTAGAAAATGGGGTGCTTTCATGGTATTGTTGTTTTTAAATGAGAACTACTCTCTTTTTGCGATAATAATCTAGTTTGCATTGCAAGGTACATGGTTATGCCTCATTAAAGAGCAACTTTTTACGTATGGCTAAATAGTTGGATGAAAGGAAAATAGAAAAACCGCTTAGCGGTTCGAATCCAGCAACCGGCGGTGGTAATTGATCTGGCCGAGGTGATAGGTTAAATGGGTGGTCAGGTGAGTCAGGAAGTATTCGGTGGAGGTTTTTTCTTCAAATACCAGCATCGGATAGTCTTCCAGAAGCTGCTCTTCGGTCATTTGATCCAGGGAGCGCAGGACAACGGCTAGCGTATCGTCGACTTTCTGAAGCAGTTCGCTGCGGGGAACGTCGCGGAGCCAAAATTCGAGTTCGCGGTTTCTGATGTAACCTGACTGGCCCAAAACCGCTCCAATGTACGTATTCAGATTACCCACCAGATGCAGGCAGAGATTCCCTGCCGGATTGGTGATTCCCGGTGCGGCCACCCAGAGCTTTTCTTCGTTCCGGTACAGCTCAATTTCACGTCTCAGTTTTTGGAGATCGCGCGCAAACAGGGATTTCAGGGTTTGTAGCATTACAGAAGCGGTTTTCGTCAGCGATTCAATCGCCTGACCAGCAAAAACAACGGATAACTCAGAATGATAAAACCAACGGCGTAGGCGCTGCTGTAGAGGTCGCTGTAAATAACGCCCACCAGAAACGCCAGCGAAGCCACCAGCATCAGCCAGGTCGTTACGGGATAACCCCAGGCCAGAACCGGGCGGGTCAAATCCGGAGCGGTTTTCCGCAGGCGAATCAGCGAGGCAAAAGCCGCTGCGTAACAAAGTACAAAAAAGAAAGAGGCCACATCCGACAGTTTGTTGTACGTGCCGGTGATAATCATCAGAATCGACATGCCGACGGTTAGAAACATGGCCGGGCCGGGCGTTCCGCCGGTGTTGACGCGGGTAAAATACCGGGAGAACAGGCCGTCGCGGCTGATGGCGAACAACACCCGCGGGTTGAACATGATCTGGGCGTTGATAATGCCCATGATCGAAATCATGAGCAGCAGCGTGACCACCTTCGCGCTGGCGGGGCCGTACAGCGCCTGAATGGCATCGGCGGCCGGAAGTTTCGATTTCGCCAGTTGTTCGATGGGCAGCACGTGAAACAGCGCCAGATTGACCAGCAGATAAATCGCAATGATCAGCAGAACGCCGATCATCATCGAACGCGGCAGGTTTTTGTTGGGATTAATGTCTTCTTCAGTGAAATAAGCCGCCGTGTGCCAGCCGTCGTAGGTGTAAAAAACCGATTGCAAAGCCGCCAGAATCCCGACCAGCAACGAACCCTGAATGGGAAGGGTATTATCCGCAGAAAATTGCAGCGGTTTGTCGGTCGTATACACAAAACAGACGATCACAAACGCCAGTAAACCAAGGGCTTTGATGAAACTCATGACTTCCTGCGCCTTGCTGGCCAACCGGACTCCAATCAGGTGAAAAGCCGTAAAAGCCAGCAGAATGCCAATCGCCATCAACTTAATATACGCTGAAAGATCCGGGATCAGCAACGCGATGTATTCGCCCATGACAGCCGCCCCGAACGCCATAGCCGCAATGCTGCCCAGCCAGCTACTAATGCCGATCAGAAAACCGACGTAATCGCCAAATGCCCGGCGCGCAAATACGTACCAGGCCCCGGCTTTCGGGATCATCGTGCCCAATTCGATCACCTGGAGCGAACCGATCAGGGCGTAAACGCCCACCAGCGCCCAAACCAGCAGCGCGAGCGAGGGCTGTCCCAGTTCCTGCGCAATCGTCCCCGGTCGGCGGAGAATGCCGGTGCCGATGGTGCCACCAATGGTGACGGCAACGCCGAAGCCGACGCCCAAAAGGCGAAGTAGTTGGGAAGAGCGGTTTGATTCAGTGGGTGTCATGCTACAATAATAGACTTTTTCGCCAAAAACCGGCTATTTTTACAGCTTGATTTGATGGAAATGATCACGAATCCGTTTTGGCTGGTCTTTTTTGGTGGCGGTTTGGGTAGCGTGGCGCGGTATGGCGTCAGTCGGTACGTACAACCGTTGTTGAAAACGACCTATCCAGCGTCTACGCTCCTTGTCAACGTCGTTGCCAGCCTGATTCTGGGTTTTCTGGTTGGCTGGCTGACCGCCCGGGCCTCGGGTCGCGAGACCTACCGGCTTCTGATCGGCGTCGGTTTTTGTGGCGGTTTCAGCACCTTTTCGACCTTCAGCACCGATACGCTGTTTTTGATGCAAACCGGTCGCTGGTGGGCGGCTGCGTCGAATGTGGTCCTGAATGTGATGCTGTGTTTACTGGCCTCACTGGCCGGTTTGTACCTCGGTCGGCCCTGAATTTTTAGTGGGATTTAAGATAATCAACTTCATACCATGCTGAAATCTGCTACATCCCTCACCATCTTTGTATTTAATTTGTTGCTAATGACCACTGCATACAGCCAGGACCTGGCCTTTTCCCGGGACTTATTCGATACCTACGACACCTACCGCGAAACCGCGCTTACGCACCGGCGGTTTAAACAAACCGATATTCTGCCGCTGATCGACAAACTGAAAACCGATGGCCGGTTTGAGGTCACGAAAGTGGGCGAATCGGTGGAAAAACGGCCCGTTCAGCTGATTAAAGTCGGAAACGGCCCGCGCAAGGTGTTGCTGTGGTCGCAGATGCATGGGGACGAGCCCTCGGCCACGATGGCAATTTTCGATATTTTCAATCTGCTCCGCGCCGACGGTTCGTTCGACGATTTCAAGAAACAGCTGCTGGCCGAAACGACGCTCTATTTCGTGCCGATGCTGAATCCCGACGGCGCCGAGCGGTATCAGCGCCGGAATGCGCTGGACATCGATCTGAACCGTGATGCGCAGCGGCTGCAATCGCCGGAGTCGGTGATTCTGAAAGGCTTACAGCAATCACTGAAACCGCTGGTCGGCTTTAATCTGCACGACCAGAACACCCGGTACAGCGCCGGTCCGACGCCCAAACAAGCCACCATCTCGTTTCTGGCGACGGCTTTTGACCAGGCCCGGAGCATCAATTCCGTGCGGGAGCGTTCGATGCAACTGATTGTAGGCATGAACCGGGTGCTGCAGCAGTTTATTCCGGGTGGCGTCGGGCGGTTTTCCGACGAATTCGAGCCGCGGGCGTTCGGCGACAACATCCAGAAATGGGGCACAACGCTGGTTCTAATCGAATCGGGCGGTTATCCGAACGATCCCGAAAAACAGTTTATCCGCAAGCTGAATTACGTCGCCATTCTCTCATCGCTGAAAGCCATCGCGACGGATTCTTACCAGGCGGAATCCCGCTCGGAATACAACACCATTCCGGAAAATGAGCGCTATCTGTTCGATGTGCTGGTGCGGAACGCACAGATGATGCGGGGCGGAAAACCGGTAACGGTCGATATTGGCATCAACCGCTACGAAGTCAATGTCGGCAATGCGGCCACGTTCGGGTATCGCAGTACGATCGAGGATTTTGGCGATTTGTCGACGTTTTTCGGCATCGAGGAAGTCGACGCAACCGGTTTGACGGTTTCGCCGGGCCTGATTCATGCCGATACGCTGCGTTCGCTGGCCGATCTGACTAAATACAGGCTGGATTCGCTGCTGCAGCAAGGCGTCACCACGTTCCGGCTGGCAGCACCCTCGCGGGCAACGACGCATGCGGCACCGGTTCACCTGCTTCAACCCACCACTTCCGCCGTCCGACCCGTGCAAACCGGCCGGATTCCGACTTTCCTGCTGCGCCGGGGCAATCAGTTGCGGTACGTATTCATCAACGGTTTCTGGCTGGATGTCAGCAGCGGTTCGAACAAATTGGGAACGGGTGTTGTGGAGTAATTTTTAATCGGCGCCATTCCATTTACCCGATGCTGCGGGCGGTTTTAGGTGAAAAATGCAGTGAAAGCGGTTTGATCAACGGTTCTGGGGGGGCGGATATAAAAGCCGTAGGGCGTTGAAAACCGCCTGGTGCGTAATGGTGGCGTGGTCTTCCTGGGGCAGATAATCGAAATGAATGAGTACGGTTTTGCTTTCCGTCCGGTTTAATTTCTCGACCAGCAGGTTGGCGTCGACTTCCATCACATGCGGAATGTCGCCGGGCGTCAATCCCTCTTTTCCGACCCCGATATAAACACCGGTTTTTTGGATGAATGTTTTTTGTAACAAGTCGGATTTCTGGTTCAACAGCGAGCCGTTGTCCCACCATAAACTGGGGCTGATAATGATATACCGGTTAAATAAAGTCGGTTTTTTTAGCAAAATTTCGGTTGCCAATAACCCGCCCAGCGACTGCCCAATGAGGGTTTTGGCCGCGCTGGTTTTGTATTTCGTTTGAATATACGGCTGCAATTCCTTCTCCAGGAAACGAATAAACCGGGCCGACTGACCCGCTGTGGTGAATTTTCTGGCGTCTTTTTCAATCGTGGTCGGAAACGTAAAATCCCGTCGCCGATCCACATTCGCAATGCCCACAATGATGGATTTTGGCACCCGGTTTATCCACGGAAACGTGTTGAACTGGTACAAACCGACGATGTGAATAAAGTCCTCATCAGCCGAACCGTCCAGCAAATAAACCACCGGATATTTCGTCGTATCGGCCGGATTATAACCCGGTGGCAGATAGATATTCAGGATCCGGTTTTCGGCCAGTTCAACGGATTTTAGCTCATCGACGACGCCGAGAACAAACGGTTTATTGCTCTGGCCGAAAACCAGCGTTGTGATGAAAGTCAGGATGAAAAGAAGAGCGTTTGCTTTCATTTTGGTCACGTGGAGTTTATAAATTTAAACACCGGTTTTGTCAGGTCAAAAGGATAGGGATTACAAGTAGACACTTAGATACAAGAGAAAAAACAATATTAACGCATTCATTTTAAGGAGGTTATTCTCTTTTCTATTCTCTTTTTTCTTTAGTCTAACGATACAAAAATTCCCCCTAGATCCGAAAATCGAATTTAGGGGGAATTAGCAGAAATCCGTATTTGTTGCGCTCTTTTCAGGCGGCCAGTAATTCATCTAACTGCTCCAGACCCTGTGTGAAGCCTTCCTGGAAGCCCATTTCGAGAAACTTCTCCATATCCGCCATTTTAGGATAATTTATTTCAATGGAAACGGTTGTTCTTTGATCCCTCTCGCTGAAGGTGTTCGACCAGTTCGAGGTTGGAAAGTCCGGGTTGACAACGCCATTTTCGTCGCAGAACGCGTCCTGACCGCTAAAATTTTTCTCAGGGGTGATGGATTCGTAATTAAACAGCGACCAGTGTTCGGTTCCGTCCGGCCCAACCATCGAATAAAGCCAGGTGCCGCCTTCTGTAAAATCCTGCGATTTGGTTTTGGCCTTCCACGGTTTGGGTGCCCACCACTGGTCGAGGATCTGACTTTCGGTAAAAGCCGACCAAACTTTCGAAACTGGCGCGGCAAACTCCCGTTCGACTAAAACTTTGCTGTTTTCCTTGTCAACGACAAAATTCATTACGAGGTTACTTTTCATTTTTATTTGTGTTTAAGGTAAGCAATACGTTGTCTACATCCCTTCTCATTCACCAAATCTCCTTTATTTGCAACCGAATGATTGCAAATATACGCGCAACTATTCGGTTGCGCAAATTTTTTTAACGCTTATTTTAGAGACTTCTAAATTTTATAATTTTCCTTTTCCGCTTTGCCCCCAACCCCCTAAAGGGGGCTTTAATCGGCATTTCAAAGCCCCCTTTAAGGGATTGGGGGCAGACCGAAGAAAGGGAAAATCTGAATTTTAGACAGTCACTTATAGACCATCTGAATTTTACTTTTCTTAACTCCAACCCCTTAAAAACTGTCAAAATTTTAGAATTTTCCTTATTTGAATCCGCCCCCAACCCCCTGAAGGCCGGGCGGCCGGTGCCGGGCTTTAATTGGCGTGCTAAAGCCCG
>NZ_WJXZ01000022.1 GCF_009668025.1 Larkinella terrae
CGGTGCCGGGCTTTAATTGGCGTGCTAAAGCCCGGCACCGGCCGCCCGGCCTTCAGGGGGTTGGGGGCAGTCAGCCTAGCTCATATTTCAGCAACACAGTACCGCAATCGAAAACCGTTGCTTTTTTGAGTTTCAAAGGCCGGAACGTGTCCAGTTTCTCGAAAATCGGCCAGCCTTTTCCAACGGCGACGGGGTTGATGAAGAAGTCGAATTCGTCGATCAGGTCTTCTTTGATGAGCGCGGAAACAAACGAACTGCCGCCGTAAACGATGAAATTTTTTCCGGCTGGTTTTATAGTTTCCGGATTTCCTTCGTCCATTTGCCTGTGGCCATTTTTGATATTTACTCCAACTCAATCGTGCGTCCGACGTTCACCTGTTCCAGAAAATACTGATCGTGGGAGACGACGACGAGCGTTCCCTGGTAGTCGTTGATGGCATGGGTCAGAATTTCGATGTTCTGAATGTCCAGATTATTGGTCGGTTCGTCCAGAATAATCAGGTCGGGTGCCTGATTGCCAATAGTGAGGCAGCAGAGCATGAGCCGCATTTTTTCCCCTCCGCTCAGCGCGCTGCACGGCTTATCCCAGGTGTCTCTGGTAAATAAAAACCGGTTGAGCCGAATCTTGACTTCGTGTTCCTGCAAGGCCGATTCGTTAAACCGCTGCGCCTGTTCATAAACCGTAAGCCGGTTGTCGATCAATGAATAATCCTGATCAATGTAAACCGCCTTCGTATCCGCCCGATTGAGTGCGCCAATCGAGGGTTTCAATTCTTCCAACAGAAGCCGGATCAGGGTCGTTTTGCCCGACCCGTTCGGACCTTTCAGCGCAATTCGTTCCCCACTGGTCAGCTGAAAATCCAGGTTCTGTTTCCAGAGAAGTTGCCGGTCGTCGTAGCCGAAATTGATGCCGTCGGCCGTCACCAGAACTTTACCCCTGTGCAGCTGGGACGGATCGAAGCCGAATTTCATTTTATCTACGTCCGGCAATTCCTTCCGTAACTCGGTTAATTCCTGGGCAATAGAACCCACTTTTTCGGCATGAACGCCTTTTAAACGGGCTGTACTTTTTTCGGCATTGTTTCGTAAGGTGTTCAGCATGATGGTCGGAACGCCCGCCTTTTCCTGCTTTTTACGCCCACGGGCGTCCAGTTTCTGCTGGCGTTCGGCGGATTCGCGTTCGAGATCCCGGGCTTTTCGCAACGCTTTTTCCCGGTTTCTGACGTCCTCGTTTAACGCCTGGTTTTCCAGTCGTTTCTGTTCCTGGTAAAAATCGTAATTGCCCCCGTAAACCGCGATGCCGCGCTTGCTCAACTCAAAAACCGTATCGAGCAAATTCAGCAGTTTTCGGTCGTGGCTGACCACCAGCAAGGTCGCAGAAGTGGATTGAATGAAATCATACAGCAATTGCCGACTGGCCATATCCAGATGGTTGCTGGGTTCGTCCAGTAAAACGAGGTCGGGCTGGTGAATGAAAATTCCTGCCAGAAACACTTTGGTTTTTTGACCACCGCTCAGGGTTTCCATTTTCTGCGACAAATCGAAACCGTCCAGTTGCCAGAAATGCAGCGCGTCGCGGCAGCGGTCTTCAATGGTCCAGTCATCGTCGAGCCGGGCGAGGTTTTCTTCCGTCACCATTCCGCCGAGGATTTCCTGTAAGGCCGTTAATTTTTCCTCAAGCTGGAGGACCTGCGCAAGGGTTAAGTCGTTAAACTGCCCGAAGATCTGCGGAATATAATAAGGCACCGAACCGGTTTTTACCACGCCTTCCGACGGCGCTAAAAGACCGGCAATGATTTTTAACAAGGTCGATTTTCCCGAACCGTTGTTGCCAATTAGGGCGGCTTTGTGGTGTCGGCTGATGGAAAGATTTATGTTTTCGAACAATAAATCCTTGTTGGGATGTATATACGTGAGATTCTGAAGAAGAAGCATCCTTTCTTTCTTTAAAACGTAAAGAATACCTGCGAACCGGCTGGCGGATTCGCGGGCTGTTTTTTACCGAAAGAAATGAAATCTCACATGAAGGATTGCCCGTTAATTAGGTCTGCAAATGTACGAGAAATTTTCAGTTGCAGCTCTATTTTAGTTCAGGTTGATGAGCCCGGTAATTTGACCGGGATACGATTCAAGGCGGTCAAGCGACCCAAATGGTACTATTCGATGCGATATTTTGGGCCGATCATCAATCCTGGAAGGATACGTCAGATTTGAATGATCGACCCCAAAACCGCTTACGGTTGCTGAATTTTCAGGGTTACCCGGTTTTGATCGCTGACGACCCGAAGAAAAAGCAATCCCGCCGATTGGTTTTCAACGGACAGCGTCTGGCGGTCGATCGCTTTAGCCGCATTGATCTGGCGGGTGCTAACCAAACGGCCGCTTGCATCCGTAAGTTGAAGCTGAACCGGCTGACCTTCCGCCCCCCGGATTTCGAATTCAACTACATTCCGAACGATTGGGTTGCCCAGCACCACAACCTGAAGCGCCGGTTTCTCCTCCGCCGACAACCGGGCCGGAGCGCACTGATAGCCTTTGGGCGAGCCTTTCAGTTGGAAGGTGGAGCCTTGCACGCGGGCGTAAACCATCGTTCCATTGGTAACACTGCCGGGCGGGCTGAAATTATAGGCGTGGACGCCGTTGCCTTTGCCCGCATCCTTTAAATCCTGACGATAGATATTGGCCAGCGTGCTGCCCAAAACCGTAACCGTGCCCGGACTGGTTTCGAGATAAAACTCGACCGTCAGCGGGGTGTTGGGTTTGTTCCGATCCCAGACCCAGCCCCGGATGCCTCCGCAATCCAGTTTGTCCAGATAACCATCGAAGTTTCCCGTCACGGTCGTTTCTGCCGGATTCACGGTCAGGTTAAAACTCACGCTATTCGAAGCGCCCTGATCATCAGTAGCCCGGTACGTTAACACAAAGGTGCCCGCCCGGGTGGGCGTTCCGCTAATCACCCGGTTGGTTAGTTGCAGACCCAAATCGTCGGGCAAACCGGTCAGCCCGTAACTCAAGGTGCTTCCTTCGGGATCGGTAAAGGCCACCAGCGTAGCCGAAAAAGGAACCCCAACCTGCGCTACCACGGGAGCAACCAGCACCGTTGGTGTTGGGGCCTTCGGCGGTTTATTCCCGCCCGAGGGATTGACCTGGCAGATTAGTGTTTTGGGCGAATCTTTCAACAGAAAACCGTTGCCCGTCACCCGTGCCGACAAACTATGCGGTTCACCGTCTTTGAGTTCGTCCGGAATCGACCAGGAGAAGGCGTGTTTTCCGTTGCCCTTGCCCGCGTCGAGCAGATCCTGCCGAAACTGGTCGGCGAGGAGGGTAGTAAGGACCGTGCTGCCGTCGAGGATGTCGACGGTGATGGCGGTAGTGGGTTTGTTGCGGTCCCAGACCCAGCCCCGGAACGTCGAGCAATCCGCGCCGTAGATAAAACCGTCAAACGAACCGCTGACAGTCTGCGCTGTTACTACGACTGTTACACTGGCAGGTTCACTGGTGCAGGAATTGACGGTGCAGGTCGCCTGGTAGACAAAGGTTCCGGTCGTTCCGGTTAAGACCACGATACTTCCGGTTCCCGATGTCCCGCCCGGACCGGTCCAGGAGAGCGTTCCGGTGCAATTGCTGGCGGTTAGGGTCACGGTAGTTGAGCCTTGGGCAACCGTGGTGCTGGTCAGGTTGGGAACCGGTGGCGCCGTCGCATTACCACTGACCAGAACCGTTGTAGAAGCTGAACAGCCATTACCGTTGATGACCGTTACGGAATAGGTTGTGGCACTCGTTACAGTACGGATCGCATTGGTTGAATTGTCGTCCCAACGGTAGGAGTTTCCGCCACTGGCCGTTAAGCTTACTGATGGACTGGCACAGGTTAAGGTTGCCGAACTGGGCGAAATGGTGGCGGTGGGGAGTTCCTGAACGGTGAGCCCGCTGACGGCCGTGGCGGATTGACCATCGGCATTGATCGTTAGTGTAAAACTTTGCGCGCCCGA
The DNA here is from genome assembly GCF_009668025.1 of Larkinella terrae. Lineage (GTDB taxonomy): Bacteria > Bacteroidota > Bacteroidia > Cytophagales > Spirosomataceae > Larkinella > Larkinella terrae. Next base: position 3,993 of record NZ_WJXZ01000022.1, read on the forward strand.
ACCGCTGACAGCCAGCGTCTGACTAAACGGATTGCTACTGCCGGAACCCGTCACCGAAGTGCTGCCGTTGGTCAGCGTATAAGAATAACTGCCCGAAACATTGCCGACGGTGGCTGTGAACGTAACCGGATTTCCAACGCAGATAGCGGCAGAACTGGCGGCAAAACCGCTCAGGCTGGGCGCGGGATTAACTCCTACATAAATCAGTTTGACCGAGTTGGCGGTGTAAACAACCGTCCAGTTGGCGGGAAGGCCGGTCACGGAACTGAACGTCCCCGAAACGGTCTGGGCCGTCAGGATCGTGACTTCATCCCCGTTCGCAGGTGCGTAGGCGACCGAAAGCGACAGCGTTCCGCCGAGGGTGGCCGTTCCGTTGACCACGACCTGGTCGAAATTCACACCGGCGGTGGCCGTTCCGTTTACCTCGATGGCCAGAATGCTGTTGGTAAAATCCTTGCTTTCAGCGAACGTCAATTTCCCCGGAGAATAGCCCGGCGATACCGTTCCCCCGGCATTGGTAAAGGTCGAAGCCGCGATCGTGCCCGTGCCTTTGAACGTTCCATTGGCATTGTTGCTGAAATTGCCAGCTCCCTCCTGGGTGAGTAGCGTGGTGACATTTTGGGATGCTCCGATGGTGACCGTTCCGGCATTGGCAAAGGTATTCGCCTGGAGATAAACCCCCGACGCAGCGTTGTTGATCGTAATTTCTCCACCCGACTGGTTGGTGAAAACCGTCTGGTTGTAAATACCGTATGAACCTACGCTGGCCGTTGCGCCGATGGTAATTCCGGCGGCATTGGTGAACGAACCGGTAAAATTCCGAAGGCCCGCCAGTGTTGCGCGATCGATCTGAATGTCGCCCCCTGTAGCATTGCTGAACGTCGATCCGTTGAAAATACCGTGCCCGCCGACATTTCCGGATGCACCAATGGTGATGCCTGCGGTATTTGTAAACGAACCGCCTGCGTGATAAAGCCCCGTGTCGGTGGAACGATCGATCCGAACGTGCCCGCCCGTCTGGTTGTTAAAATTGCCGTTGTTCTGTAAACCGTAAGCTCCCACACTCGCCGACGCGCCGATGGTAATGTCGGCGGCATTCGCAACGTCGCCGGTGGGGTTAAACAAACCGGTATCGGTGGAACGGTCAATCCGAATGGCTCCACCAGCATTATTGTTGAAAACCGCCTGATTGTAAAGTCCGTACGTTCCGATACCTGCGACGGCGCCCAGTGTGATGACCGCTTCGTTGGTGAAGGTGCCTTTAAAATTGCGCACGGCCGCCGTGGTGGTTCGGTCAATATGAATATCCCCGCCCGCGTTGTTCAGAAAAGTCGATTCATTGAAAATTCCGTGAACCCCCACGGTTTCCGACGCCCCAATGGTGATCGTCGCCGAGTTGGTAAATGTATCTTTCAGTTGGTAAATCCCGGTATCGGCGGTGCGATCGATGATAATCTTTCCGCCCGCATTGTTGTTGAAGATTTTTTGGTTTGAAATACCGTAGGTTCCCACTCCGGCCACTCCTCCGATCGTGATGGCAGCATCGTTGTTAAACGTGCCACTTAAGACGACGATGGCGATGTAGCTGGACCGATCGATGGCAATCTTTCCGCCCGTGCTGTTCCGGAAATTGCCCTGATTCTCAATGCCATACTGCCCCACGGTCGTCGACGCTCCGATGGTAATTTGACCGGCGTTGCTGAAAGAAGACCGGTTATAGAGAGCGGCCTCGGTGGTACGATCAACCCGAATATGTCCGCCCAAGGTGTTGCTAATCGGGCCGGAAAGAGCAAGACCGTACTGGCCCACGGCGGCTACGGCTCCGACCGTGATGCTGGCGGCATTAACAAAGGAACCGCCCGACGTTTCCAAGGCAGTCATCGTAGTGCGATCGATTCGGATGTCACCGTCCGAATTGTTCGTAAAGGTAGCCTGGGAAAGGAGACCGACCTCACCGGGGTTTGCCACTCCTCCGATCGTGATGTCTCCCGCATTGGTGAAGTCACCGGAAGAGTGCGTAAATCCCGTCGGCCGACGTTCGCCGGATTGGGGTATTACATGATCAATTCGAATGTCGCCAGCCGCGTTGTTGTTAAACGTTCCGCGGTTCCAGAAACCGTACCTGCCCACACTTTCGGTCGCGCCGATGGTGATGGCTGCGTCATTGGTGAAGGTGCCGGAAAAATGATGGAAGCCAAGATTGCTGATCCGGTCGATTTGAATCACCCCGCCGGACTGGTTGTTGAAAGTAGCCCGGTTTTCCAAACCCGTAACACCGCCACCCGCCACTCCGCCGATAACAATGGAAGCTGCGTTGGTGAACGTCCCGGAAGCATGGAGGAGGCCAAAGGCGGTCGCACGGTCAATCCGGATGCGACTCCCCGCGTTGTTGTTGAAGGTATTCCAACTGCTGAGGCCATTTGTTCCGACACTTTCGGTCGCGCCGATGGTAAGATCGGCCGCGTTGGTAAAGGTGCCCGAAGCGTGGTACAGGCCGTTCTCACTGGTGCGATCAATGGTAATCACTCCACCTGCGTTGTTGCTGAAAGTCCCCCGGTTTTCGATCCCTTCACTTCCGACCGTGGCCGAGGCCCCGATGGTGATGGTCGCTGAATTGGTAAAGGACGCACTGATCGATTTGGATTCGTCCGCGTTGTTCATCATTGCCCGACGCGAGGAACGATCGATCTGGAGAGTTCCACTGGTATTGGTGAAAGTCGCATCGTTCCAGATGCCGTGAAGTCCGACGGTTTCGGTTGCGCCGATGGTAATGGCTGCTTCGTTGGTAAACGTGCCGCTGGCGTTATAAATCCCGGTGTCGGTCGAGCGGTCAATGTGAATTTGCCCCCCGGTTTTGTTGGTAAAACCGCCCTGGTTGATGATTGCAAACATCCCGACACTGGCGGTTTCTCCCAGGGTAAGGTTTCCGCTGTTATCGACAGTGCCCTGGTTATTCAACCCCGCCGTGAAGTCAAACGGGGCGGTGTACATGGCTGAGCCGTTGATGGTCAACTTGCCGGAAGCGTTGATAGTCAGCAAACCGTTTGGTTCGATATGAACGGACTTACCTACGGCATCCGTGGTTGAAACAACCGGATCGTTCGTTACGTCGGGGATGATAACGTCGTCGGTCGCGTCCGGCACCCCGGCCGACCAGTTGCCCGGATCGTTCCAGGCCGTGCTGGAAGCACCCGTCCAGGTGGTCTGCGCGAGCGCGTTACCCGCTATCAGGACAAGCATCGGGAGCACAAGCCAAAACCGCTTTGCGTTAATCCTACATATGATCGTATTTCTACTAAAAAATAGTTGTTTTCTCATGGATGTTGCCTGTTTCACAATACCGAATCTGCCCAACCTATTTCGACAGGTATTGAGCTCATACTGACTTAGCGGGAAAACCGGTGCCGCTGCCGAGCAGTGAAGCACCGGTTTTTAACTTGCATACGAAAGGAAGGATTAATCGCCCGAAGTGAATTACCAGAGAACGCGGAAGTGCGGTCTCGGTTACTCTTCGGCATACAGGTGGACGTCTTCGACCCGAAATTTAACCAGCTCGATGATCTGGGCATCTGGGCGCATCAGGGGTGGAATGGCCCGGAGGGCACTTTCTTTATTCTCAAAATCGTAGATAAACCACATTTTGTGAATGCCATCCTTACAGCCCCAATGTGCGTGGGAGATGATGTGCGAACCGGAGGTCAAAAAGACGTTAATCACTTTCTTACACTCTGACACTTTTTCAGAGTGTGGGATTTCAACCAGATACGTTGGCATTGGCTTAGATTTATTCAGTTAAAAATCAAAAACAATGGGGTAGTTTATCTTTAAACTGGTTCAACCTGGTACTTACAATCCAAACCAGCGGGCTTTTCGGCTGGAGCCAAAAAGGTTTTTATCGACAACCAGCATATCGGAGGGATCGTGGTGAATACCAAACGGTTTTGGCCCTGAGAAAAAATCGACATCAACCCGGCCCACTTTACCTTCACCAAATTCGATGTAGCAGGAACCGGCACCTGTGTATGCCGACGAATTTTCTTTGCCCTGATAAGCCGCAATGATGGCGGCCGCAGCTGTTTTAGCGGCTCCCTCGGCAAACACCCCGGCTTTGGGCGTGCCCACGCTGGTCACGTCGCCAACGGCATACACGTTCGGGAATTTGGTCAGCAGACTGGCTTTATCGACCGGAATCCAGCCGTTTTCGGCCAAACCGCTTTGCAGAACCACCTCCGGCGCGACGTGTTTCGGAATCCCGAGGAATAAATTGTAGGGCAGTTCTGACCCATCGTCCAGACTAACGACCTTCCGGCTGGCATCGAGCGACCGCACCTTCCGCTGGGGAATGAACTGAATGTGCCGTTCGTCAAACGCCTTGAGCAGGGCTTTCGACGTATCGGGCGAGGGCGGAATCGGCAAACCAAACGGAATGATTAAGCTGATCGTGCAGGCATCGCGAACTCCGCGTTTGAGCAGGTAATCGTGCAGCATCAAAGCCGCTTCGCTGGGCGCGGGCGGGCATTTGAACGGGGCCCCGCATACGCCGACCACAGCGTGACCACTGGTAAAGGTCGGAATCACCTCCCGCAACTTTTCGGCCCCTTCAAAGGAGTAATATTCATTGCCGCCTTCGGCCAGTCCGGGTGTAGCAGCCAGGTCGTAATTGGCCCCCAGCGCCACCACCAGCACATCGGCTTCGTAGGTGTTGCTTTGTGTCGTTACCCGTTTGGCCACCGGATCGATTGCGGTGATGGTTTCCTGCCGAAACCGAACCCCCGGTTTGATGACATTTCGGTACGGAATTTTGACCGCATCGGCCTTCTTCCGACCAAACATGACATCCAGTTTCGAAAAGCCGAAGTAAAACGAATCGTGCTGGTCGATCAGCGTCAGATCCAGCTTGTCGCCAATGGCCTCCGAGAGGATGGTGGTTAATTCCAGCCCCCCAAAACCGGCCCCAAGCACTAGGACACGTAATTTCATAGTGCGGTTCTTAGTTGGATGATCCGATGGGCGTAATTTTCAGTTTAACGCCAAACAGTTTTAAGACAGCCGACAGCGGTAGGCAAAGCCCCGTTATGGCCGAGAAAAGGAAGCTGATTGCCGGTACATAAGCAAACCAGTGGACCGTTGAAAAACCGGTCAGATAGATGCCGAGCCAGATGATGGCGCTGACCAGTGCAAACCAGACCCGCATGGATTTTGGAGCGATTTCCATCGTTTTTTCAGGGTTATTGTAGAAATGAGGCCTCCCTACGTTCCGAAGAAACTGCCGGAACGCAGGGAAAACCGGTGAAGGTTTGAATCGGATTAATTGCTCGGTTGAGGCACGATCCGCAGGTACGGTTTTACGGTTTTCCAGCCGTTCGGATACTTTTCTTTGGCTTCCGCATCCGACACCGCCGGAACGATAATCACATCGTCGCCATTTTCCCAGTTGACCGGCGTCGCCACTTTGTGGGCCGCCGTGAGCTGCATCGAATCCAGCACGCGCAGAATTTCGTTGAAATTGCGGCCGGTGGTCATCGGATAGGTGAGGTGCAGTTTGATTTTCTTGTCGGGGCCGACCACAAAAACCGTCCGGACGGTGTGGTTGGTGGCCGCCGTTCGGCCTTCCGAGGTGCCGGGTTCGTCGGCTGGCAGCATATCGTACAGTTTCGCGATGGCCAGGGTAGAATCGCCAATCATCGGGTAGTTGACCGGGTAGTTCTGCGTCTCCTCAATATCGACTTTCCATTTCAGGTGATTCTCCACCGGATCGACGCTCAGGCCGAGGACCTTGCAATTCCGTTTTTCGAACTCGGAAGACAATTTGGCCATGTAGCCCAGTTCCGTCGTACAGACGGGTGTAAAATCCTTCGGATGGGAGAAAAGAATGGCCCATCCGTCACCCATCCACTCGTGAAACTGGATGGTTCCCTGGGTCGTTTCCGCTTGGAAATCAGGAGCAATGTCACCTAATCGAAGACTCATAGCCGTTATTTTATTGGAGGGTTTGAAAATGATTGTACTGTTGGCCGCGGGTTGTTATTCCAGAAGCAGGTATTTTTTCCGGCAACTTTCGCATTCGTAATTTTTGGGCGACAAGGTGCCAAACGATGCCAATTTCAACACCCGTCCCGCAATGGATTGTTTATGGGTCAGCACCAGATTCCCACCGCAGGCACTGCACCGGATGCCCAGAATCGTTCGTTTGATGATGATTTTATCCAGATCCAGCAATCCCATAGCGAACCCAAACATGTTACCGTTTGGAGGTTTTGCCAAAAAAAAGGGACGAATGCGGTTGAGTAGGGATGAATAAGGGGAGGTTGGGGATTGCTTGTTGACGATTGACGGCAGACGATTGACCGCTGACGATTGACCGCTGACGATTGACCATTGACGATTGACCATTGACGATGGCAGATTGGCGGTTAATGTTGACAGTTGATGATCCCCGTTTGGCAATGGTCCATGGTCAACGGTCCATGGTCAGCCGTCAAAATTCAACCATCAATGCTAGTCCTGAACCGGTTTAGTTTTGCGAAGAGTTCTTCGGAGCGTTTATAGAAAAGGGTAAATTCGTTGGGAGAAATATATGTCCTTCGTTGAGAAAGGTAGAGACAATTCACACATTCGGCCAGGGAGCGAATGGCATATCCAATGAATTTCCTTTGTTCGGCATCCGATTGCCCAATGGAACCTTCCGCAATGTTCAGGGAAATCGAGTCGGCTGCTCGTTTAAACTGGGAGGTAAGGGAGAAGAGTTCTTCTTTTGGAAATCTCCGGGTTACGACATGCACCTCGTCCGCGAATTCGATGGCCAGTTTCCATATTTCCAGCTTTTCAAATTTAAAGGGCATGGTGGGGGAGTTAAATGACCATTGACCGCTGACGATTGACCATTGACGGCGGACTATTGACGGTTAATTTTTGACTTTTGACGATCGACTACTAACAATAGTCACTCATCATTGGTCAAGAATCCATCGTTAATGGTCAATCGTCAATGGTCGGTGGTCAATCGTCAGTCGTCCATCGTCAGCGGTCAATCTTTCATCGTCAATGGTCGGCGGTCAATGGTCATTTTCAAGTCCCAACGCTTTATACAATTCACCTCGGTACGATTTGCCAATCGGTATCTTAACCCCCTGAACGGCAATTTCCGTCGGGAAAACTTCCTCGATGAGACTCAGATTGACGGAATAACTCCGGTGAATCCGGATGAATAGGGATGGGTCCAGTTGTTCCACAAAATCCTGAATGGTGGAGCGGACCATGATTTTCTTGTGGGATTTCAGGTGCAGGGTCACGTAGTTGGCGTCGCTCTCCAGAAAAAGCAGGTCATTAAAATAGACTTTCCGAAACACATAACCTTCTTTCACAAATACAAAACTTTTGGCAGGATTCGCTGCCGCCGGTGCCGGTTTTACGTCCGTCTGGTTTCCCGTAAAATTGCTGAACGCGATTTCGATGGCGGCAAAGAGTTCTTCTTTCGTGAACGGTTTGACAATGTATGCGTGCGGTTTGACGATTTTAGCCCGGTCAATGGTTTCGGGATCGCTGTTGGCCGTCAGGAAAATAAACGGGATGGGATGCATTTCGTTGAGCTTTTGCGCCACATCGATCCCATCTTTTCGGCCGGCCAGTTGAATGTCGAGCAATAACAAATCCGGTTTGTCCTGTTCGAGTAAATCCAGCGCTTCGGTGTAATTAATGGCCGGACCGCAGGATGCATATCCCAGCTCTTCAAGGGTGTGTAAAATGGTTCGGGCGATCACCAGTTCATCTTCGACAATCCCTATTTTCAAAACAGCCATGGACTTTAGTCTTCGTTTTTGCGCGTTTCGCGGTTGGTAAATTGAATCGTGTAAGCGGCACCACCCTGAGTCGAATACTGCACTTTCCCGCCAATCTGTCGGCTCAGGTCATTGACCAGTTGTAAACCGAGGGTTTTGGTTGGATCAAAATCGCTCGGCAAACCGGGTCCGTTGTCTGTATACTGCAATTCGTAGCGGCCTTCGGCTTTCGATCGAATTTCCAGCGTTATTTCACCGGCAGCCACGGCATTGAACGCATACTTAAACGAATTGGAAAGTAACTCATTCAGAATCAGGCCGAGTGGGACCGCCGAGTCGATGTCCAGGTGCAAATCCGGTACGTTCAGGTGGATGTTCACCGGTTTTTGTTTCTGGAAAACACTTTGGATCTGCCGACACAAATCACTCACAAACCGCTTCAGGTCGATGGTGCTGAGGTTCTCAAACTGATACAGATTCTGGTGAATCAGGGCAATGCTGCGGACCCGGTTTCGCCCTTCCCGCAGCGCTTCCCGAGCGGTTTCGTCGGTCAGACCCTTGCTTTGCAACTCGAGCAGGCCCGAAATCACCTGCAAATTATTCTTGACGCGGTGGTGGATTTCCTTCATCAGGACGTCCTTTTCCTGCAATAAGGCCGACTGCTCCGAAAGTGACTGTTTGAGCTGGACCGTTCGCTCGTTGACCGTCTGTTCCAGCTTTCGTTTATCTTCTGCCAACTGCTTGATCCGGAAACGGATGAATAGGTAAACCGCCAGCAGAAACAGCAACGCGGCCCCGGTGATGAACCACCACTGCAAATAAAATGGTTTCAAAACCGTCAGCGGTATCGTCAATTCGCGGGTACTCCACGCCCCCTCGCCGTTCTGGCCTTTGAGGTGCAGTGTAAAGGTGCCGTACGGTAACCCGCTGATCCGGAGGGAGTTTTCGTTCAGGTAATTCCAGTTTTGGTCGATTCCTTCGATTTTGTAGGCATACCGGTGGCCTTCTTCCTTGGTGAAATCCAGTAATTGAAATTCCAGGGTAAAAAACTGGTCATCAGGCGATAAAGTAATTTTCGAGGTACGCAGCAATTCGGCGGTTTTGTTGACCAGCTCGTTTTGCGAACCGACAAACTGGTTAAACGCAATGATCCGCAGCGGCACCCGCAGCAAATTGGTATCGGCCCGAAAATCCCGGGGATAAAATGCATTGATACCGTCCAGACCGCCAAAAAATAACCGACCGTCGCTGGCTCTGAACGATGACGTGCGGTTAAATTCATTGTGGGAAATGCCATCGGCGATGGTGTAGGTATTGACGGCAAACGACTTCCGGTGAAAGCGAATCAGGCCATAATCGGAGCTGATCCAGAGGTGGTCAAATTCATCAGGTTCGATTCGGTACAGCACATCGGACGGAAAACCGGCGGTGATGGTAAATTGCCGGATTGCGTTCGTTTTGGAATCCCAGCGATACAAGCCTTCGCCGTTGGTCGCCAGCCAGAAAACCCCGTCGGCATCCTGATAAGCATCGAGCAGGCTGAGCGCATTGATGGCCGGGGAGTGAATTTTGGTCATTGACCATTGACGATTGACCGCTGACGATTGACGATGGAAGGTTGACGATTGACCATTGACCGCAGACGATTGACGATGGTCGGCGGTCGATGGTCGGCGGTCAATGGTCGGCGGTCGATCGTCCGCGGTCAACTTAAACAAACCGTTCTCTGCCACGGCCCAGATCGTGCCGGTTTTGTCCCTTAGAAACCGGTAGACGAATTTGGCGGGGGGACCATTGGGCGTCGGGATGGAATCAAATTGCTGCGTTTTGGAATTAAAAAGGGAAAAACCGGTGGTTCGACCCAGCAGCAACAGGCTGTCGTTCAATGAATACATCGACCAGATTTCCGAACCCAATCCGCCCGGAACGGGAATTAGGGTATTCTTCGTTTCGTCGTACCGAAACAAGCTGAAGCCTCCGACATACAGGGCCGACTGATGATTCGCCACTGCGTATTTGATTTGCTCCGTGGCTTCGGTCACTGCCTGCTTATTCCCGTTCTGCTGCCGGAACGTGTGGGACCAGATGTTGGCAACGACCTGACCGGTTTTATCCGCATAAATGCCCCGGGCCTGGCTGTTGGCCTGAATCGATTGCTGGCTGCTGGAAAAATAGGGCTCGAAGCGGTTTTTCTCGATTCTCAGCTGTAAAACCCCGAGCGAGGTACACAGCCATATGTTGCCCAGATTATCCGGAAAAAGGCTGTAGAGAAACAGATTCTCAAAGCCCTTGAGGTCCGGTTTGGACAGCACTTTCAAAAAAGCGTTTTCCGTCCACAGATACAGGGCGTCGGTGCCGATGTACAAAATAGACGAAAGGCTGTTGGTTGCGGTTACGATCTGATACCAGTAACGGCCTGCTATGGCATTCAGGTGGTATTTCCCCAAATCCGGCACGGATTCAAACCGGCCTTTGGCGGTGACTTTACTTACTGTAAAGTGTTGCGTGTCGCCCTGGGTATTGTACGTAAGTACTAGTTCGTTTTTCCGGGTAAAACCAATGGGAAGGGAGCGCAGCACATCGGTTTGCGTAAAGGTGAAAACCGTATCGTTCGTAACGAGATACTGGGGTGCCTGGTTGTTGATTTTCAATAAGGCTTTGCCGTTGCCGAAGGTGCTAAGCTGCCAGTTGATCCGGTTGTCGAGCGAGACGTTCGACTGGTTCCAGCCCTTCATTTCGTAGCGAAGCCGAAACCCGGTTTTGGACGAATATTTCCAAAACCGGAAGGGAGAAATGGTTAAAAAGCTGAGTTCATCGCTGCCGTCGTTCGCGATCCAGTAGACATCCCGCTCCTTAAACGGCATGTTGGGAAAAGTTTCGGTCAGCGTTTTTATTTCGTGCGTCGTGACATCCATTACGTCCACTTTGCCGTTGGTGGTGAGCTGAAAACCGGTGCTGCCGTACTCGATGAACAGGTGGTTGGCGTCGTCCTTGGCCAGTTGCACCACTTTATTGTCCTGTAACTGATGGCGTTGCCGGGTGAAAAGCAGGCAATTTTTTCCGTCGTAGCGGTTCAGACCGTTGCGGGTGCCAAACCACAAAAAACCGGCGGTATCCTGCACCCCGCAAAACACCTCGTGCGAAGCCAGCCCATTTTCAATGGACAATAGCTGTTTGGTGATGGTGTATCTGGAGTTTGCGGGCACAGGCGCGTTTTGCGCCAGTAGCGGATGACCGGTTAGGGCAAAAACCAGAAGGAGCGAGCAGCGATAAAAGGCGAAAAACCCATTCCTTTTAACGAACTGGGAAAAACCGGTCATTTTTAAGAGCCTTAAAACGCCCCAATATACAATAGAAGCTCACGAAAGTGTTCGTCAGGTTCCCACTTTGTCGATGGGCCGGAATCGCAGGGCGCTCCAGGTGTCGTCGATGGAAATGGCGGTTACGGTGGTGATGCCAAACGTTTCACCGGTTAGCCGGAGGCTGTCGCGGTTGATGTCGGTTTTTACTTTTGACGTGCCTTTCGGATAGGCGAACCACAACACGCTGTCGGGTTCGACGGTTTTCAGGTGGTGGTTCAAAAAGTCGAGGTATTCCTGATTATTCGTGACAAAAACCAGCGTATTGGCACTTCTGGCGGTTTCGTCGAAGGCGGTTTTGAAACCCAGGTTTACAAATCCTGCTTCCAACGGTGCCGGTGCGTTGATGACAAGGCCGCTGCCCTTGAATTTCAGCTTTTTAATGACGTCCTGCATGTTTGTTAAATCAGAGTTTTGCCAGGCTGATCGAATTTTAGCGCAGCGCTTCCTTCAATTCGCCATCGGTATCCGTGAGCAGGTCCGCAACGGCTGTTCCGTTACCATTGGGAATGGTTTTGTCCGCTCCCGATTGGCGTAATAAAGTAACACATTCCAGACAGTCGGGCAAACTATTGGTGCCGCCGTGCTTCAATCCGTGAATGGCCCAGAACAGGGGCGTGGCTTCAAAATCGATGCACCGCCGGTTGATTTCGGCGCCCGCTGCCAGCAGCCTTTTAACCACTTTTGGTCGGCCGCACCACGCAGCCCAGTGCAAAGCCGTTCCGCCGTGACAACCCGGATGATTGATCGTCGCGCCGTTCTCGATGTACAAAATGGCAACCTGATCGGCGTGGAGACTTGCTGCAGCAACCAGCGGACTGTCCTGTTTTTCGACCAACGCATCGCCATCGACGCGGGCGCCGTATTCCAGAAACAATTTAGCCATCTCAACAGCCTCTTCGTCGGTGTAATGGCCCGCGAATACGCCGTCGCAAATCCGGTGCAGCGGGTGTGCTTTCTTCGGGTTCTGCGCGTCGTAAGGCAGTCCTTCATTGGCGAGCTCCGGGTGCGCAGAAAGGGCCTGCCGAATGCCGTTCAAGTCGTTGTTGTTGATCAGGTCTCTCATTTTCAGTCGATTGTTTTTGTTGTTTAGAGATTATTGCCCCGGTTTGGCCGCGCTGATGGGTTATTTTGGTAGTCTGGCCCGGTACGAAAAAAGGAATCAAATTCGAATCCCTAGTTACTATTTTTTCGCCAGCTTATTGTCGAAATATACGATTCAGTGAGAAAGATTTAAAAGAAGAATGATCGGATTTGACGTTTGTCGTCATTTCAAATCCGGTTTGCTGTGCCATTTGTGAAAAAGGCCGTCTGCTCGTCGTTTCCGTCTTTCCAGCGGGCCCTTAGGTGCGCTTTTAGATGCCAGAGTTCGGGCCTGGTTTTTCACTTCGACCCGTTTCCCCAAACCGATTCTTTTCTCAATGTTTTCCGGCGATAGATTGGCCTTGCTCAGTTCATCAACAAGCCGGTTTGTTGTCATGACAGCAGTTTTGTAAAAGATATTTTTGCTTTTGCAGGCAAATGTAAACAATTGATTATCAAATCAGTAAAGCCAGAAAATAAGGCCAATTTGTAATGACTGGATCTGTTTCAAACGGAATAGGATAGAATGTGAAAAACTTACTTTTAAATACAAAGTACTTTTAGTTATATTCGTACCTAATTCCTGAAAACCGATGGATATATCTCTAACACTGGATCGACTGCATAATAAGGTAAAGCAAAATAAGTGGCTGCGGTATTTTGCGGTTTTTAATCGTATTGCGCTGGCTGCTGGCTTCTTACCCTCGGGTTTTGTGAAAATTATGGGTGAGCGGTTTACCAATTTGTCGAATAACCATCCGATGGGGCATTATCTGGAAGCGCTGCACCATACCGGTTATTATTACACGTTCATCGGTATTTTGCAGATGACGGCGGCTGTTCTGTTGCTGATCCCGCGCACGGCGGTGCTCGGTGCCGTCCTCTATTTCCCGATCATCCTGAATATCTGTATCCTGTCGTTAGCGGTGCGTTTTGATGGGTCGCTGCTGTCGTCTCCGCTGATGGTGCTGGCCAATTTATACCTGCTTTGCTGGTATTACGACCGGCTAAAGTTCATTCTTCCCTTTAACCGCCCCGCTGTTCCGGCGAGTCTGCCCGATCAAAAAGCCCTTACGACAAAATTCCCGACTCTTTTTTTTGCGGGCGTAGCGGCAACCGTTTTCCTGGTGGGCCTGATCCTGACCAATGTCTTCACCATCAGGCCCCGCAACACCTTATCCGATTGCCAATCGCAATGCCGGAACAGCGAAAATCCTCAGGCATGCCGCGAGTTCTGTGACTGCATCCACAACCAGGGCCAGCCGCTTGATGATTGCCTGAAAGCCTACAACCAGGCGACGGCGACTGCTGGCCGGACACCATAGGAGGGATTCTACTTTCAGGGTCAAAGACATCAAGGTTGCTGGCGACCGTGTGCCTTATGAATCAAGCCGTTAGAATGGTACCCGGGCGTATTTGCTGAAGCGGATCGGTCACTTACTATTTCGTAAGAAATATTATTTTTATGATCAATAGTTTTGTTACTTTCGCGGGGGAAATTGTAACGTATAGGTTACACGTTGGTTGCTATTGTCAACGAAGAGTTACCGCACACTGACGCTCTTTTCGTAAACACGTTCAACTCTTTCCACCGGTTTTGTTCCGATTGCACATTTCTCTCTTCTAAACCTTTCTCTTATGAAGCACACCTTACAGTTACGCGGCCAATGGGCTGGCCGCAAACTTATTTTCCTGCTGTTGTTTGCACAAGTCTGGGTCGTCGCCGGGCTGACCGGCGCTCAGGCCCAGACGATCCGGTACGTAAAAGAAGGAGGAAGCGGTGAAGGACTGGTTTGGGAAGATGCTTCGGGGAGTCTGCAGGCAATGATCGATCAATCGTCATCGGGTGATCAAATCTGGGTAGCGAAAGGCACTTATAAGCCGGGTGATCAGCGGTGGCATTCGTTTAACATTACAAAAACCGGCGTTGCCATTTACGGCGGTTTTAATGGCGATGAGACAAGCCTCGCCGATCGGGTGCTGACTTATCCTTCTTCAACTACGCTCAGTGGGGAAATTGGCAATTCCGGCGATCCATCCGATAATTCCTATCACGTTGTAGGAATTGCATTTTCTGACCGTTCTACCATTCTGGACGGGTTTGTTATTAGCGATGGGCATGCCGATGGAGAATATGATGACGCCATTGGGAGTGGAATTTATAGTGTCGAGGCCTGTGGTGTGAGGTCCAGTCCCATCATTCGCAACTGTTATTTCGCCAATAACTCGTCTACCGGTGGTGGAGCTTTCTACGCTCAGGGCGCTGGTCAGCCGCTACTGATTAACTGCGTATTTTTCAATAATACAGCAACGGATGAAAGTGTAGGAGGGGGAGCCGTTACCATTTCGAATTCCGAGGTCACCATGATCAACTGTACTTTGGTGGGAAACCGGTCTACCTACGGAAATGCCATCCGGAACGAAGGCACACTCACCCTGACGAATAGCATTCTTTGGAATAACCGCCCCCTGTATGATGGTGACATTCAGGGGAATGACGGGCTCGATATTGTGGGGCGGGGACGCTCAACGTTGCGTACACCATCAATCAGGACAAGCTTCCCGGCCTGGCCAATCAAAACGCCAGCCCGGCTTTTGTGGACGAAGCAAACGGAAATTTGCAATTAACCGCGTGCTCATTTGCCATCAATTCCGGCAACCTGGCTTCCTACACGGCCGTGAGCGGTCCGGATCAGGATATTGCCGGAAAAACCCGCGTTTACGACGGGTTTATCGACCGGGGAGCGTCCGAATTTCAGGGCGGGTCGGATGCGCTCTTTTTTATCAATCCCGCGCCCATGAGTTTTACGATCTGCGCGACTCCCACGGGCCACTCGTATTCAAGTACACAGCAAGTAATTGGTTTAGGCGGCAAGGGGCCCGTTACTTATCAATTTTACAAAGATGGGGTCAAATACGATGAGTATACGACCAATGGTGATGCTTCCGCCTTTGTATATAATTCGGATATGGCTTCCGGGGAATACCGCATGGTGGTGAGTAATGCGTGTGGTGGTTCCATCACCTCTGAACCCCTGAACCTGACCGTCATACCTCATCCTACGGTTACGATTTTGGCCTCGGCCACCGCAGTTTGTGCCGGGCAATCGGTTACCCTGACCGCTTCGGGCGGAGGTACGTATCTGTGGAACACTACCGAAACCACAGCCGCCATCAGTGTGACGGCGACCGGAAATTATAAAGTCAAAGTCACGAACGAAAACGGGTGTTTCGAGGAAAAAGAGATCTCTATCACCGTCAATAGCCTGCCTTCCGCGAGTGTGACACCGTCTTCGCCGACAGTTTGCGCCGGTCAGTCCGTTACCCTGACGGCTTCGGGTGGGGTTTCCTATTTGTGGGATACCGGCGCAATGACCGCCAGCATCAATGAATGCAACGGCCAATCGACCCTATTCCGTCACCGTGACCAATGCCAGCAACTGCTCCAGTACGGCTTCGGCTACTGTGACCGTCGCAGCGTCAATCCCGGCCCCGACGCTCGGCAGCAGTCCGGCGGCTACCGGAGCGGGAACACTGACGGTTCTTCAGAACACGGCGGTTTCGCTGACCGCCGATGGCTGCGCTGGTACGCTGGTCTGGACCGGTCCCGGATCGCCCGGCGGTTCACCGGTTTCCGTGCCAACTTCCACCACCGGAACGTTTGCTTATTCCGTGTATTGCCAGCAGGGAAGTTGCACGAGCCCGACGGCTTCCTTCACCGTCATCGTCACACCGGCCCCGACGGTGACTGGCAGCTTCGACGGTTTTCTGTACGGCGCCGATTGCAGCAGCTTCCGGGGCTGGGCCTGGGACCGCAACAAACCCAATACGGTTTTCTCGGTTGATATTTACGACGGCGACACGTTTAAAGCCACCCTTGCCGCCAACGAGTTTCGGCAGGATTTGAAGGATGCCGGGAAGGGCAACGGGATTCACGCGTTCCGCTGGACGATTCCGGACGAACTGAAAAATGGGCAGGTACATTCGCTCTCGGCGCGGATTTCGGGCAGCGGTTTTACGCTGAAAGACGGTCCAAAAACCGTTCAGTGTCAAACCGGTACGCCCCCGGCCAATAAACCGCCCGTTGCGCCTACCGTTGCGGCTTTGACCGCCCAGCAAGGTGTTAATTTTACGACAGCCCTACCGGTTTTCACCGATCCCGAAGGCGGCACGCTCAGCTACGGTCTGGTGGGTTTGCCCAGTGGTTTGACGTTCACCAGCGGCCCGCGTCAAATCAACGGAAAACCCGATGTTGAAGGCGTGTTTGTCCTGACGTATTCGGCCACGGATCCGCAGGGAGCCACCAACAGCGTAAGTATTAATCTGACCGTAGCCGGATCGACGACGGTAGTCACGGGTGATTTCGAAGGCTATCTCGACAAAGTAGAATGTGGCACGATTCGGGGTTGGGTCTGGGACCGCAAGAAACCGAATGCTCCGCTGACGGTGGAATTCTACACCGGCAGTACGGTTTGGGGCAGTGTGGTCGCCAACATTTACCGGGTGGATCTCCTGAACGCGGGCAAGGGCAACGGCGTTCATGCCTACAGTTTTGAAGTGCCGACGGTTTTGAAGGACAATACGTCCCGGCTGATCAGCGCACGGGTGTCGGGCAGCAATTACGTCCTGAAAGACTCCGGAAAACCGCTGGCCTGTTCACCGCCCGCGCCGGTTCGGTTGTCGGCGTCTGATGCTACGGATTTTCAGGTGACGGTTTTGGGCAATCCGGTTTCGGATCGGGTGACGGTGGAAATCCGGGGTGCTGAAGGCCAGCCGGTTCGACTGGCGCTGACGGATCTGAAGGGCCAGCCTGTGGCGGAGCAGTGGGTGGAAAAAGCCGCGCTGGTCGAGCGGCAAACCGTATTACTGAGTGGGCAACCGGCGGGGCTGTTGTTCCTGCGGGCGATCAGCGGTTCGCGAACGGTGACGTTGAAGCTATTAAAACCGTAACCGATTCTCTGTGAGGTCACTATCCCGGCCCGGATTAACTCCCGGCTGGGGTAGCGATTTCGTACCACAGTTCCACCATGCCGTTTTTGTAGGCGGTCACGTCTTTCAGGTGCAGGGCCTGTTCTTCGAGCTGATCAAAAAACCGGATTCCGTCGCCCAGAATAATCGGCAAAACGGATAACCGGATGTCGTCCGCCAATTTTAACCGAATGAACTCGCAGGCCAGCACCGCACCGCCGACGAGCCAGACGTTTGTGTAATGCGGTTTTAGTCGTTCCACCAGGTAGGTCAGGTCGCCCGCGTAAAACGCAATATTCGGCCTTTCAACCGGCAGGTTTCGGTTTGTAACGACAAAGGTTGGCGTGTCACCATACGCCCAGCCATACGATTTTGAGAGTTCCAGGGCGTGTTCGTAGGTTCGGGCGCCCATGATGTAGCAATCGATGGTTTTCAGAAATTCTTGCGGGTCTTGCCCCGAAACCCCTTTCTCGTAGGTGTCGGCGGTTTCAAACCACCCAACGCTATTGTCTTTTTTGGCAATAATTCCATCCAGACTCGAAACCATGTGGATGGTCACTTTAAATCCGTCCGTTGCCATTTTAATTTCCCCGATTGTTGTTGAATTTGGGTTCTTAGACACCTGATGAAGACCAACTTTGAGCTGATTACTTGTCAGCTAAATACGCTGCAATCGTCAAAATAGTGGTACTTTCAAACTTTTGAATGTCAAGTAAATCCTTGTCACCGGTGATTAAATGGGTGGCCTTCGCGTCGATGGCTAATGCTAACAGAAAATTATCTTTTGGGTCACGACAAATAGTTACCTCACTGGCGATGGTTACAAATTCTGCCCGTAAACTGATTTGTTCTACTAAATCTTGCAGATCGGTGAGAGAGAAATACCGTTTGAACTTTGGTCGCCTTGCTACTTCGATGAATTCGTCCAGAAGCTCCTGACTGAAAAGTAAAATAAGTGTCTGATCTGCAAATACCTGATCAAATTTGGAGAAGTCTTTGGTTAGCAAAAAACTAATCCAAAGATTCGTGTCAATAATTACCCTATGCTTTCTTTTTGGCATACCGCTTGGCTCTGACCGATTCAATTTCTTTGGTGATGTCTTCCAAAGACGGCGGATTATCAGCAGCTTTTGTTCGTAGCCGATTGACGATTTTCAGAAAACCGTCTTCTGTTGTTTGTCGAATAGCAATTAAGTCCAGGTCCGCAAGATCCTGTAGAAGTTTGGTTGCTTTTGGGTTCAGTATGTCAATCTGATAGCTTGTCATAATTCAAATATAGCAATTTCTGGCCGGATCGCACCCTCGAACCATTGTTTTGCATTCGTCATGAACACCGGTCACGTTAACTATGCACTCAATTGGGCTGGTTCGTAATAATGAATGACAACACCGCACTTGAATGGTTTGGTTTTCAGGAACTTCAGGTCAACTTGGTCTCTGACGTTTTTAAATAAGGGTAAGCCGCTGCCTACAACCATTGGGTGAATGGCCAACTGGTATTCATCGATTAAGCCCAGTTGCATGAAGGTTCCGATTAAACCGGGGCTGCCCACCAACAGATTTTTACCCGGTTTTTGCTTGAGGGCTAGAATTTCTTCTGCCGCGACTTCCTTTTTCAAGCTTGTATTTTTCCAGGTAACCTCTTGAAGGGTGCGGGAAAAAACAATCTTGGGAATGATGTCGATCAGAACGGCAAATTCGTCCATTAGTGGGTTACCGGTGGGATTTTGCACGACATTCGGCCAATGACTTTCCATGAGTTGATAGGTTACCCGGCCGTAGAGAAGGGCACCGGCGTCTTGTAGCAACTCATTGTAATGTTGGTGGGTTTCGTCGTTCACAATCCCGGCTGTGTGATCGCAAAAACCGTCCAGTGTCATGTTGATGGCAGCAATTAGCTTTCTCATGGGTTGTTCGTTTCCGGCTTTTCGTCCTGAAATGACTGCAGATGGATGTCCGGTTTTTGGGGTTTCTTAAGCATTCCGCAATATCTTTTCCATCTTTTTGCCTTTCGCCAGTTCGTCGACCAGCTTGTCTAAATACCGGACCTGTTTCGTTAGCGGATTTTCGATTTCTTCGACCCGGTAGCCGCAAATGACGCCCGTGATGAGCGACGCATTCGGATGGAGCCGGGCCTGCTGAAAGAATGTCTCGAATGTCACTTTCCCGTCAATCAGTTCCTGCCTTTTCTGGTCATCAAAACCGGTCAGCCATTCGACGACCTGATCTAGTTCGGCTTTGGTCCGGCCTTTTCGTTCCACTTTAGTGACATAGAGCGGATACACCGAAGCGAACGTCATGTTCGCCATCCGCTCGTCGTGTTCGGGCGTTGCTTTCATAGCTTTTGAAGTAAACTATTGGTAAATGGCTAATTTATTGGTTTCGTTTTGCCCCCAACCCCCTGAAGGCCGGGCGGCCGGTGCCGGGCTTAAAATTCCGGATCAGAAGCCCGGCACCGG
>NZ_WJXZ01000003.1:0-3212 GCF_009668025.1 Larkinella terrae
ATTCTGTGGTGGCGGCAACCTACTCTCCCGGAAGTGACTCCAGTACCATCGGCGTAACGGGGCTTAACGGCTCTGTTCGGTATGGGAAGAGGTGTTCCCCCGCACCCTTGCCACCATCCCAGCTCGTGGGTTATCGGCCTTGCCCCGTTGGGACGTGTCCGGTAACTCTCTGGTTCCTTGGTGTCGTTGCTTTAAGAAAAAAGGAAATCACAACCGTTTGCAAGCTCTTTGAAGATAAGCTATCCTACCACCTTCAGGTCATTAGTACGGCTCGGCTCTAGCGCTCTCACGCCCTGCACCTGCCGCCTATCAACGTCGTCGTCTCCAACGTCCTTCATAGAAGACTCATCTCCGGGCCGGCTTCGCACTTAGATGCTTTCAGCGCTTATCCAAACCCCACGTAGCTACCCGGCCGTGCCGTGGGCACAACAACCGGTTCACCAGCGGTGAGTCCACCCCGGTCCTCTCGTACTAAGGGCAGCCCCCGTCAATCTTCTTACGCCCACCACAGATAGGGACCGAACTGTCTCACGACGTTCTGAACCCAGCTCGCGTGCCACTTTAATCGGCGAACAGCCGAACCCTTGGGACCTTCTCCAGCCCCAGGATGTGACGAGCCGACATCGAGGTGCCAAACCTCCCCGTCGATGTGAGCTCTTGGGGGAGATCAGCCTGTTATCCCCGGCGTACCTTTTATCCTTTGAGCGATGGCCCACCCATGCGGAACCACCGGATCACTATACCCTGCTTTCGCACCTGATCGGCCTGTTTGCCTCACAGTCAAGCTCGCTTCTGCTATTGCACTCCACAGCCGGTTACCAACCGGCCTGAGCGAACCTTTGGAAGCCTCCGTTACCCTTTCGGAGGCGACCACCCCAGTCAAACTACCCGCCAACCACGGTCCCTCACTTAGTGAGGTTAGACGCCAACAAAGAGAAGGGTGGTATTTCAACGTTGGCTCCACGACACCTGGCGATGCCGCTTCACTGCCTCCCACCTATCCTACACATCCCTGTGCCAGCGTCCATGATAAGCTGTAGTAAAGGTGCACGGGGTCTTTCCGTCCCGTGGCGGGTATCCGGCATCTTCACCGGAACTACAATTTCACCGAGCTCATGGCTGAGACAGTGCCCAGATCGTTACACCATTCGTGCAGGTCGGAACTTACCCGACAAGGAATTTCGCTACCTTAGGACCGTTATAGTTACGGCCGCCGTTTACTGGGGCTTCAGTTCAACGCTTCGAAGCTTGCGCCCCTAACGCCCCCCCTTAACCTTCCAGCACCGGGCAGGTGTCAGACCCTATACTGAATCTCTCGATTTCGCAGAGTCCTGTGTTTTTGGTAAACAGTCGCCTGGGCCTTTTCTCTGCGACCTCCACGCCTTTGACAGCGCAGTAGGTCCCCCTTCTCCCGAAGTTACAGGGTCAATTGGCCGAGTTCCTTAGCCATGATTCTCTCGCGCACCTTAGATTATTCATCTCGACTACCTGTGTCGGTTTGCGGTACGGTTGCCCGGAAAATTAGCGATAGCGGCTTTTCTTGGAAGCCCTTCCCAGACACTATCCCGCGCCCCCGAAGGGGCTCAGGTACTATCGGCGTCCACCTACTTCCACGGATTTGCCTGTGGAAGCACTAGCTTCAACCTTCAACGCACTATTCCCGCAGTGCGCGGTCTGTTCAGTACTCCGTCCCCGCTTCTCTCTTCCGGCCAGTACGGGAATATTAACCCGTTTGCCCTCAGGTTCGGCCTTCGCCTGCCCCTTAGGTGCCGACTCACCCACCGTTGATTGCCATCGCGGTGGAATCCTTAGTCTTACGGTGTGAAGGGTTCTCACCTTCATTATCGTTACTTATGCCTACATTTGCTTTTCTGTCTTCTCCAGCCCGGCTCACGCCAAACCTTCACTGATAACAGAATGCTCTCCTACCACAACTAGTAAAACTAGTGTCCACGGCTTCAGTGGGTTGCTTCATGCCCGTTTATTATCGATGCCCGCCTCGCTCGACCAGTGAGCTGTTACGCACTCTTTAAAGGAATAGCTGCTTCCAAGCTAACCTCCTGGCTGTCTCGGCAACCGGACCTCCTTTGTTCAACTGAGCAACCACTTGGGGACTTTAGCCGGTGGTCTGGGTTGTTCCCCTCTCGGAGTCGGACCTTAGCACCCGACCCCTCACTCCCGCACCATTTCCCGGGCATTCGGAGTTCGTCAGAAGTTGGTAGGATGTGACTCCCCCTAGTCCTATCGGTAGCTCTACCTCCCGGGAAACTTACATGCAAGGCTGTTCCTAAAAACATTTCGGAGAGTACGAGCTATTTCCGGGTTTGATTGGCCTTTCACCCCTACCCGCAGCTCATCCAAAAACTTTTCAACGTTTACTGGTGCGGTCCTCCATGACATGTTACTGCCACTTCAACCTGGCCACGGGTAGATCACCCGGTTTCGCGTCTACCCCCACTGACTCAGCGCCCTGTTCAGACTCGCTTTCGCTTCGGCTCCCCTTCTCAAAAAGGTTAACCTCGCCAGGGAAGGTAACTCGTAGGCTCATTATGCAAAAGGCACGCTGTCACCCCACCAAGGGGCTCCAACCGTTTGTAGGCGTCTGGTTTCAGGTTCTATTTCACCCCGCTGCTTGCGGTACTTTTCACCGTTCCCTCACGGTACTGGTTCGCTATCGGTCTCTGATGTGTATTTAGCCTTGGCAGATGGTGCTGCCGGATTCAGAGGGGGTTCCTCCGGCCCCCCCTTACTCAGGATCCCAACCCCATTGATTCGCATTACCCGTACGGGGCTCTCACCCGCTCTGGCTGTCCTTCCCAGAACATTCCGGTTTACCAATCAATTTGATGGTCGGTCCTACAACCCCGCAGCGGCCGTAACCGCTGTGGTTTGGGCTCGTCCGCGTTCGCTCGCCACTACTAACGGAATCACTCTTGTTTTCTCTTCCTGCGGGTACTTAGATGTTTCAGTTCCCCGCGTTTGCTTCATCGTCAGATGATGATGTGGCTTCACCACACCGGGTTGCCCCATTCGGAGACCAGCGGATCAACGGATGTGTGCTCCTCCCCACTGTTTTCGCTGCTGTCCGCGTCCTTCGTCGCCAATCAGAGCCATAGGCATCCCCCAGACGCCCTTCCTTGGCCGTAGCCATATACTACCTCTACTTGCGCTTGCAACGCATTTGTGACTTCCTTTCTCTCAAAGAACATATC
>NZ_WJXZ01000004.1 GCF_009668025.1 Larkinella terrae
GAGGTAGATTGTTTACGCGTTACGCACCCGTACGCCACTAATCCCCGAAGGAATCCGTTCGACTTGCATGTATTAGGCCTGCCGCTAGCGTTCATCCTGAGCCAGGATCAAACTCTCCATTGTAAATGATTTGTACTTATACTTTACGCAGAAACCTTACTTCTTACTTACTTGGTCAACTTGTCAAAGAACGTGTTTTCCTCGCTTGGAAAACTGTTGCTGAACGCTTCCGTCCAGCCGTATTATCTATTTGGGACTGCAAAGATAGCGGTTTGTTTTGCTCAGCGCAAGTCCTTTTTTGAAAAAAGTTGATTTACCGAAACATTCTTTTTTCAATGCAATTCTATCTCCTTAATTACGCATTTTAACCTTATTCACCTGCCAAAAACGGATACCGGAAATCGGTTGGCGGCACCAATGTCTCTTTGATCGTTCGGGCCGAAACCCAGCGGTATAAATTCAGTAACGAACCGGCTTTATCATTAGTCCCGGACCCGCGGGCTCCGCCGAAAGGTTGCTGGCCAACCACCGCTCCCGTCGGCTTGTCGTTGATGTAGAAATTTCCGGCCGCGTTCGACAGTTTTTTGGTCACCAGTTCAATGGCGTAACGGTCTTTTGCGAAAAATGCGCCCGTTAAGGCATACGGCGAAGTCTGATCTACCAGTTCAATGGTTTGCTCGAAATTGTCGGGATGATAAATGTAAACCGTCAAAACCGGGCCGAATATTTCCTCGCACATGGTTACATAAAGCGGATTGGCGGCTACCAAAACCGTTGGTTCCACAAAAAAACCGTTGGTTTTATCCACATTTCCGCCCGCGATCACCTCAACTGTCGGGTCATTTTTTGCATTTTCAATGTACTTGCTGATCTTGTCAAACGCTTTTTCGTCAATAACCGCGTTTACAAAATTCCCGAAGTCTTCGACACTTCCCATTTTAATAGCCTGTAAGTCAGCTACAATATATTCCCGAATCTGATCCCAAAGAGTCGATGGAATGTAGGCGCGGGATGCTGCGGAGCATTTCTGTCCCTGATATTCGAAGGCTCCACGGACTAACGCCGTTGCTGCGGCTTTCGGATCGGCGGATTCGTGGATCAATACGAAATCCTTCCCACCGGTTTCGCCAACGACGCGCGGATAGGATTTGTACTGGTGAATGTTTTCGCCAATTTTTTTCCAGATTTGTTGAAAAACGCCGGTACTTCCCGTGAAGTGAATGCCCGCAAAATCCGGGTGTTTGAAAATGACTTCGCCGGCCAGCGGACCGTCTACGTAAATCAAATTGATGACTCCGTCGGGCAATCCGGCTTCTTTCAGCACTTCCATGATTACCTGCGCCGAATAGATTTGCTGATAAGCCGGTTTCCAAACGACGGTGTTTCCCATCATGGCGGGTGCCGTTGGCAAATTTCCGGCGATGGCCGTAAAGTTGAAGGGCGTCAATGCGAAAACGAAGCCTTCCAGCGGGCGGTATTCCGAGCGGTTCCAGACACCCGCCGATGAGCGTGGCTGCTGGCTGTAGATTTCCGTCGCATAATGGACATTAAACCGCAGAAAGTCAATTAGTTCGCAAGCCGAATCGATTTCAGCCTGATACGCATTTTTCGACTGACCCAGCATCGTGGCGGCATTGATCTTATAGCGGTAAGGGCCCGCCAGCAGCTCGGCGGCTTTTAGAAAAATGCTGGCGCGGTGTTCCCAGGATAGATTGGCCCATTGTTCTTTCGCATTTAAAGCGGCCGTAATGGCCTGCTCGACGTGGGATTGATCTCCTTCGTGGAAATAACCCAGAATCTGATGGCGGTTATGGGGGGCTACTAATTCTTTCTGAGCATCGGTTCGCACCTCGTCTGCCCCGATATACATGGGAATATCAACGGTTTTTGAAGACGCTTCGGCCAGTGCCGCTTTCAATTTTGCGCGCTCGTCGGAACCGGGACGATATTCTTTAACCGGCTCATTTTGTGGAATTGGTACCTGAAAAAAGCCTACTGACATACGTTTGTTGATTTTTGAAGCCTGCTAAATTAGATAATGGAAAGCAAACGATTAAGGTTCCTTATCCATTGTGAACCGGTTTTTGGCATTTGTCGAATCTTTTGTTCGGTTAACGGTTTGGGGTTTCGTAACTTGCGGCAATTTTTCAGCTCTTTATCATGAAGTTTTACAGTACGAATAATCCTTCTGTCCGGGTTTCGATGGAAGAGGCTTTGCTCCGAAGTTTGCCCGCAGACCGGGGCCTGTATATGCCGGAAACGATCCCATTTATGGGCGTAGATTTCTTTAATTCCATTTCGGGCGGCTCGCTGTCGGATATCGGATTTCAGATCAGCTCGGCGCTTTTCAAGGATTCGATTCCATCCGATAAACTGGAAGAACTGGTTCATCACGCTTTTCCGTTCGATACGCCGGTTGTGACGCTGGAAGACGGAAAGACGCACGTTCTGGAGTTGTTTCACGGTCCATCGCTGGCTTTTAAGGACGTTGGTGCGCGCTACATGGCGGCCATGATGGGCTATTTTCTGGAAAAATCGAACCGGGAAGTACACATTCTGGTAGCCACGTCCGGCGATACGGGCGGAGCCGTGGCGATGGGCTTTTTGGGCGTTCCCGGTATTAAAGTAACGATCCTGTATCCAAGCGGTCGCGTGAGTGAGCTACAGGAAAAACAGTTGACGACGCTCGGGCAGAACATTACGGCCATTGAAGTAGATGGTTCGTTTGACGATTGTCAGGCGCTGGTCAAAACCGCTTTTACCGACAGCGAATTGAATCAGCAGTTTAGTTTGGCTTCGGCCAATTCAATCAATATTTTCCGGCTAATCCCGCAAAGTTTCTACTACGCCCGGGCCTACGGTCAGGTGAAGCATTTAGGAAAACCGGTGGTTTTTTCGACGCCAAGCGGTAATTTCGGCAATCTGAGTGCCGGTGCGCTGGCTTATAAAATGGGATTGCCGGTTCAACAATTCATTGCGTCAACGAATCGGAACTACGTGGTCCCGAAGTACCTGGAAACCGGAATTTATGAACCGAAACCGTCGGTAGAAACCATTTCAAACGCAATGGACGTTGGCGCGCCGAGCAATTTCGTGCGATTAACTCACCTGTTTGACGACAATTTTGAAGCGTTAAAGCAAATTCTGAGCGGTTATTATTTTGATGATGAACAAACCAAACAGGCGATGGCGGCTGTTTATCAACAATTTGATTATGTCATGTGTCCGCACACGGCCGTTGGCTACTTAGGTTTGAAGAATTATCAACAATCCCACCCGGATGTGTGTGGAATATCACTCGCCACCGCGCATCCGGCGAAGTTCAAAGAACTCGTTGAGTCAGTTATCCACAAACCGGTGGAAATCCCGGCGGAGCTGGAAGAATTAATGAATCGTCCGAAACACAGTTTTAAGATGAAGGCCGACTTCACGGAATTCAAGGAATTCCTTCTGCAAACAGCCTGAAAATGAAAAAGTCCCGCCGAGTTGGTGGGACTTTTTCATTAATTGATCGTATCTCCCCGCAAGGCCCTAAACCGCTTTCGGGCTTCTGCACCGAAAATACTGCCTGGGTATTTCTGCAAAAGCTGGTTGTAAAGCTCCATCGCCCTGGGCTTATCCTGTTTGTTTTCCTCGTACGTTTTTGCCGTCAGAAAAAGCGCATCATCGCCCAGCACATCTTCGCTGTATTTGGCTGAAATCTGCTCCAAATCCTTCAAAGCTTCGTCAACCTTGTTTTGCTTAATGAGCGTGTTCGCCCGCAGCCACAAAATATTATCGGCCAGGCTGTGATCTTTGTATTTGGCGTACATTTCGTAGAGCGCCAAAGCCGCCGAATCGACTTTATTCTGGAACAGCATTAACTCAATCGAAGCGAACTCCTTCATGGCGGTTTCGTTGCTGTCCGAATCCATACCGGTATTGTCCATAATGAGCAAACTGAGCGCCCCGGCATCGTTGGCAATTTCCCGACTAGTGGCCTGTTTCAGAATATCCAATACCTCTTTCGACAGCTCAAATTCGCCTTTGTAATAGTGTAAACGGGCGTTCCGTAGTTTGGCTTCATAACCGAGCAATTCCTCTTTCTGCGATTTTTCAACCTGCGAATACAACAAGGTTGCTTCCCAGGGCTCACCTTTCAAGAGATAAATATCGCCCATGTCCAGCTTACAGCGGTCGATAAACGCTTTTTCGTTTTTGCTGATTTCGGTGGCCAGTTGCAGAATCGTTATCGCCGTATCTTTTTCGTCCAGGTAAAAAGCGTACAGATTGGCCGTGCTGCGGAGTGCTTCCAGCGTGCGGTTATTCTTGCCCAGTTCCTGGAACATCTTCTGGTAATCGGCAATCAGCTTCCGGATTTCGGAATTATCCACCGGATAGGTGTTCTTTACCTGCTCTTCCCGCGCCTTGATGACGAGCCGCCGGGCGAATGCGTAGAGCTGTCCCTGTGGATATTCCTTCGCTACGTACTCAAACATGGCCGCTGCGTTCTTATAATCTTTATTCTGGAGTGCAACCGCACCCAGATCATAAACGCGTACACCGGTCAATTTTAAGCGTTTGTCGAGGGCCCGTTCCTGAATGAATGCTTTATAGAAGTCCTTCTTCTGCGTCAGATACCAAACCAGCATTTCGGTGTAAAACATCTCGTTCGGATTTTCCTGCACTTTCTTGTACAAAACCGTCTCGAGCATTTTCTGATCGGCGTCTTTCAGATTGTCCTGCAACATGGCCTGCACGTTGTCCCGGTTACCCGGTATCAGTCCCCAATGCAGCAATTCGTCGATCATATTCTCCTTCTGGCCCACTGCGCCGTACAGACGCGCCAGTTCGCCGGCGTAGGCCAGCGGTTCCCGGCTTTGTTCCCGGCCTTTTTTCAGCACTTTAATGGCCCATGTAGCTTTGTGTTTTTCGGCAAAGTCCTGCGCCAGTTCAGGTAAGCCGTTTACATTGCTGCTGGCCACCGATATAGCCTTGTTAAAATAAACGTCCGCTTTAGCCGAGTCATTCCGGCTTTCTTCCAGAATACCGGCCTGCAGGAGTACATACGGATTTTTGTCGTCCGATTTTACCAGGCGCCGAATCACTTTTTCCGCATCCGCGATTTTGTTCAATTTTACCGCACTCTCCACATACTGACTCATGAGCTGTTTACTGGCTCCGGTTTTCATCAGTTTCTGATAGATCGTGTATGCTTTTTCAAATTCTCCTTTTTTGAAATATTCATCGGCCAGATCCGGACCTTCCTGGGCAAACCCACTAACCAAGCCGACTACCAGCAGCATAATCAGTACTCCTGCTATCTTCTTCATTTTTCTTTTTTATTAATTTAAAAAATAAAGGGTTTAAAAGGTTGTTGCCTGTGGATATGTGGACAAGTTCTTTTTGCACATTTGATTTTCAATACTGTGGATAAGTATTTTGAGTTATCCACAACCAAATTTTGTTTATCCACACATAACTAATTGAAAATCAATATAATTTTAATTTATCCACATTTGCAATCCGATAAAGTAAGGCTATTCAGACACATTTCCACAAGATACAATTTAAACATTTCCACGTGTTAATGAATGGTAGAATAAGTTGTGGAAAATAATGGAGTTGTACACTATCCACACCTGACAATTTTCTTATCCACATGGGTATGCGGTTTGTCCACAGCAACTTTTGTTCCCTTTCACATTTTCTCCACACTATCCACAGGGTTTTCCACTTACTTTTCCACTGATTATTTGTGTTTTTTTAATTTCACATTGACCTTTCAAAAGGCGTCCAAATCTTCTGTTATGTCAAAGTTGGCTTTAATGGGTATGATGCCTTTGTTTCGGGTGAAGAAGTAGATAGGTTCGGGCAGGCGGTTTTCGGTCAGATCGCCACTGTCCCACCGTCCGTTTCCATTTTCATCGATGATAACACGGAGCCGGTAGCGACCCGGTTTTATGTTAACGAATCGGTAGGTCAGGTTGTTTGATTGCTTATCGACGAGCTTGAAATTTTCATCCAATAATTCAATAATGAACTGCTTGGCTGTCGTGTTGATCTTCCCCGTTAGCACGCCGTACTTCTCGGGATCACGGATGAAGTAATTCAATTCCGCAGCCGTCGTCGAGTCGTTCAAGACACTAATAAATGCTCCTCTGCCCAACCGAAGTACGACGCTGTTTTTAGCCGTTGTTACTTTGGTTAGGATGAACCGGGTTTGGTTGTCTTCCCACCGATAGTCTTCAGGAGCCAGCGGGATGCGGTTGGTCGTGTCGCTGAAAAGCCGGAGCGAATCGGTGGTGATGTGTTTCATCGGTTTTGAAAATTGCAACACCACCTCCATCTTCCGGTCAACGTCGCCGTTGTCGGCGGGCTTGGCAGTGATCGTAACCGGCTCCAATGTTTCCCGGCGCGTAGGGGTTCGGAACTTGAATTTCTGGGTAAGCTCGGCTTTATTCTTCAACGAATCCGTCACTGTAATCTTTAATCGAACCGTATCCGTTGTCGCCCGTGAATTAAAAAAAGTGAGTTCCGTCGGCGTTCTGAAATACGAGGGGAGGCTGTCCTGGGGATTTGTAAACTGTACTTTATAGCTTTCTATACCTCTGTCAAAGACATATGTATACGTATTGACGAGCTGCTGCGTCCTCACGGAGCGTGGAGGAGTATTGTAAAACGAAAATAATTGCAATTTTATCGTGTCATTATTTGCTTTCAAATCAAGATCGCCCTTCAATAATGCCATTTTTTCGGTATTCGGATTTAGAATATAATTTAAATTTTTATCATCAAATGCGAAGATCTTATAGCGCCCATCCTTCACATTTTCCAATAAGAACACACCGGAGGTATCGGTTCGCGTGAAATAGTATGGTTTTACTTTGGTCGGCGTCAGTGTGTCGTTCACGACGTATAAGCCGACCAGCGTGTTCAAAGTAGGCTGTCCGGTTTGAATGTCCGTCACCTTCCCTCCTACCCTAAGCGAGTCAATCGTGCTGCCGGTACTGAAAACCAGTTTGAGACTCAGGGCCGGGTTGTTCTCCGTAACGTCTTTTACGGCATCCGTGAAATTGAACGTATAAGTTGTATTCTCCTTGAACGGTTTATCGAAAACCAGGCGCAAGCTGGTGGGCTTTATCTTGGGTTTAAAAGGCGATTCCGGTTCGGGCGTGATAAGCACTTTCTGGTTGGCATTTTCAACCCGAATGTATTCGTTGAAAAAGAGCTCGATCGATTTTTCATTGAAATTCTTCTGTTTATTGATCGGCGTACTCTTCACCAAAACCGGTGCCAGCGTATCTTTTTTACCTCCGATTGGTGCGGCATATTGCGAACACGAATTCAGAAAAACAGCAATGATGGCGAATAATGCGAGTGCTTGTTTCATTAGTTGGCATAAAAAACCCTGAACAGGTGGGCTATTCAGGGCGTGAGAATTAATTGATTATTGAGCCTGAGCAACGTAAATCAAGCTTGAATAATTACCTCCATTCTGATAAGCGGCCCAATTAGAACGAATGCCATTCCAAAAACTTTCAAGGTAAGCGGGCTTTCCGTCCCGGTTTTTCGTGCTGAGCATGTTCACATAAAAGGCATCGAACAGCATCGGGCGCTGTTCTTTCAACTCAAAACCGTATCGTTTCAACAACGTTTTCATAACGTCTGGCGCAAAATGGTAAAGGTGCCGGGGCACATCATAAGCGGCCCAGAACGCCTTGTAATGCTGCGCATCCCACGACTGATAGTTTGGAACAGCAATCACCAGATAGCCTTTTTGCCGACTGTGGTTTCGGATCCATTCCAGTGTTTCCGACAACTCGTGCACGTGTTCCAATACGTGCCACATCGTGATGACATCGTATTTCTGCTCCTCTTCCAGTTCAAAAATTGACTTTTTTAACGGTACTTTAGTTCGCTCAAAAGCCTGCTGACGCGTGTTTGCATCAGGTTCCGTACCCATTATTTTCCAACCTGCTTCCTGACTGGCCGAGAGAAAATAACCGGAACCGCAACCAATATCCAGTAGCTGACCTTTTCGTGGAGACAGGCTGGTGATCAGTTTGACTTTCTGCTGAACTGTAATTTTCCGGACCGAATGGTACAGCTGACTAATGATTCCCTTGCGCGTATCGCTGTGCGAAATGTACTCTTCGGACTGATAAAACCGCCCAATCTCCGCTTCCACCGGACGCGGATTCGTCGCTTTAAAACCGCACTGCTCGCAACTCTGAATAGTAAATTCGTTTTTCGAAACCAGAAAATCGGTACACGTTAGCCAGTTTGAAAACGACTGATTTCCACAAACCGGGCACTCCCTAAGGTGTTCAAGTGTCATGCTAGCGCCCTAAATAAATCATCAAAATGGAAATGTCTGAAGCACTGACACCGCTAATGCGCGATGCCTGGCCAATGGTTTGCGGTCGGATTCGCTTTAACTTTTCACGTCCTTCGAACGATAAAGCCGACAACCGGTCGAAGTCAAAATCCGGTCGGATCAGCAGCGTTTCGAGCTTTTCGGTTTTCTCAACCATCAGCCTTTCCTTCTCAATGTAGCTCTCATATTTTACCAGGATAACCGCTTCCTCGATGGTTTCTTCGTTGAACGCATGTAGGTAATCAGCGACATTTTCGCTCAGGGAGATGAGTTCCTTGTGGTTAATTTCCGGGCGCCGTAGCAATGAATATGGCGAGGTTTTCTCCCGAATCTGCGCGCTGCCCAGTGAATCTAAAACCGTATTGATGGTCTCCGGCTGCACGCGCATCTGCTTCATCTCCTCCAGAATAGCCGCTACGTTTGCTTTTTTAGCCTGCATCAAATCATACCGCTCCTGCGTTGCCAGCCCGATTTCGTAGCCTTTTTCGGTTAATCGGAGGTCCGCATTATCCTGGCGGAGGATGGTTCGGTACTCCGCGCGGGACGTAAACATACGGTAAGGTTCCTCAGTGCCTTTCGTAATCAGGTCATCGATCAGCACACCAATGTACGCTTCCGAGCGTTTCAGGGTAAACTCTCCCAATTCCTTTGCCGAATTATGGGCGTTTATTCCGGCGATCAAACCCTGACAAGCGGCCTCTTCGTAGCCGGTTGTTCCGTTGATTTGACCGGCAAAAAATAGCCCGCCGATCAACTGGGTCTCCAGCGTTTGCTTCAATTGCGTCGGCGGAAAGTAGTCGTATTCCACCGCATAGCCCGGGCGAAACATCTTGGCATTTTCAAAACCGGGTATTTTCCGCAGGGCTTTGATCTGCACATCTTCTGGCAATGAGGTTGAAAAACCGTTCACATAAACCTCGACGGTGTCCCAGCCTTCCGGTTCTACAAAAATCTGGTGCCGGTCTTTGTCCGCGAAACGATTTATTTTATCCTCTACCGACGGGCAGTACCGGGGCCCCAAACCCTTGATACGGCCTGTAAACATGGGTGAACGTTCAAAACCGGTTTTCAGAATTTCGTGAACTTCCGGGTTTGTGTAGGTAATCCAGCAGTGCCGTTGCTTGGTTAATGCCGGGGTGTTGAGGTAGGAAAACTTGCCGGGATTCTCATCACCGGGCTGTTCTTCCATTAAATTGTAGTTCAAACTTCGTCCATCCACCCGGGGCGGAGTACCGGTTTTCATACGCCCGGATTCGAATCCGAGCTGTACCAACTGCTCGGTTAAACCGCTGGCTGAGCGCTCGGCGGTTCTGCCTCCTCCGAAAGTTTTTTCGCCAATGTAGATTTTTCCATTCAGGAAAGTTCCGTTTGTAAGTACAACGGAATCGGCCTGAATTTCCATCCCCATGCTGGTTTTCACGCCGGTTACCCGTTGGTTTTTTACCGTGATTTCGGTGACCATATCCTGCCAGAAATCCAGATTTGGTGTTTCTTCCAGCGTTTTGCGCCACTCAGCCGCGAACAACATCCGGTCACTTTGGCAACGCGGACTCCACATAGCCGGACCTTTTGACCGGTTGAGCATCCGAAACTGAATCATTGATTTATCGCTGATGATTCCGGATTGTCCACCGAGGGCGTCAATTTCCCGAACGATTTGCCCTTTGGCCACACCACCCATTGCCGGGTTGCACGACATTTGAGCAATAGTCTGCATGTTCATTGTAATCAGTAAAACTGACGAGCCCATTGTGGCCGCAGCTGTAGCCGCTTCGCAACCGGCATGTCCCGCACCAACTACGATGACATCATACTTATTAAACATAAAGCGTGAAATTTTACAAAGTTTGAAAAAATGTTCCACGTGGAAACATTTCACAGTGCGCAACAAAAAAACGCAAATACAAAAATAGAAAATAAAATACGAGCAAAAGATGAGAATTGTTAAAATCAACGCAGCAACGAACGAAAAGATTCAAAATAAAAAAGGGGCCGGAGCCCCTTAACTTACTTTAACTTTTTGAGATACGAATCAACTTCGCGTTTGTAAAAAGGTGAAAAATCGGGCGGAACGGATCGCAACAATTCAACTTGTTTTTGCTTGTCCTTTACCAATTGTTCGTATTGTGGTGGCGGTTTTCGCATAACCGGTTTTGCCTGTTCCGCTTTCCGCTGCAAATCTTCTTCCTGCTCTTTAATGGCTTTTTCCGATTCCAGCAAGCGAATTAACATTTCCTGCTGGCGTTTAATAGTATTCTGGGTGACGCGTTTGTTGACAAGATCCGTTTCGGTCTCATCCATTTTATTCATGATGTCATTCATTTCACCACCCAATTTTTTGCCCAATTCAGTGCCTTTTTGAGCATCCTGAAGTTCTTTCAGCATCCGGCGCATCATAGCTTGCTCAGCCGCCAGTCGGGAAAGTTCTTCCGACATACCGCGTCCGCCTTTGCCGCCCTGCCCTTCTTTCATGAGTTTCTGCATGCGCTCGTTCAACTGCTTCTGCATCTCTCCCATCGACATAGCCTTGCCTTTCCCCTTCTTCTTACCCTTACTACCTTTGCCCGAAGCCGACATCTGACTCATCTGTTGCTCCTGCATTTGCTTGAACACATCGCTCAACATCAGGGCCAAATTATTGATAGATGTCATGGCAAATTGCTGCTTCGATGTAGCAACATTTAATCGACGTTCGCGGATATATTTGACGCTCTCATCCATGTAACCCTTCATGTTGTTGAGCTCACGAGTCACAAACGTCTGAATCTGGAGCACCCGATTGGCCAGCGCATAAAGACTATCTTCGATAATTTTAGCGTCATCCTGCAGCTTCAATTGATCCTGAGCGAGCTTTACAAAACGCGGATCCTGCAACGAAACTGCCTTGAAATCTTTCATAACGCGTTCCTGATCGAATGAAAGTTGTATCAGATTTTCAAGAATGTCACGCAGATCATCCATGTTTTCCTGCGACTCTTCCATCTCCGCCGACTGCATCTGCTGCTCCAGCTGCTCGCTCAACTTCTTCATTTGCTTGGCCGCATTCTTCTGGGATTTCGATGCTTTGTCGTTCTGTTTCTGATCCAGTTGCTTCTGGCTTTCCTGTTGCTCATTACTGATTTCCTGCTGAAGATCTTCGTGCGTATCCTGTTTTTCCGCATTCTTCATCTCCTCGGCCATCTTTTCAATATCCTTCAGATCTTCCCGAGTCTTTTCAAATTCCTTATTGAGTTCTTCCTGTTTTTTGCTCAACTCCGAATTCTCGTCCTTTTTGGCGTTATCGTCCTTTTTCGAATCGCCGTTTTGATCCTTCTTATCGCCATTTTCGTCCTTTTTGGACTGCTGATTTTCATCCTTTTTCGACTGAGCGTTCTCGTCTTTTTTCGACTTTGCATCTTCATCCTTTTTGGATTTGGCATCGTCTTTTTTCGGCTGCGCCTTATCGTTCTTATCTTTTTGAGCTTCCAGCTTCTCGGTTTCGCTCGCTAATTTCTCCTGCTTTTCGGCCTGCTTTTCGAGGTCTTTGATGGCGTTTTCCATCTTCTGTTCCATCTGAAGTTGCTTGAAAAGCTCCAATGCCCGCTCCAATTCCTTCTCCAGATTTTTCTCTTTGTTCTTCAGCCGATCGAGCATATCGATCATTTTGTCGTCCTGCTTCTGCTCCAGCATTTTTTTCAGTTCCTCGTAGAGCTTCTGCGTTTCGGGGTCCATCAGTTCATTCATGAGCTTTTGCAGCTGCTCGAATTTCTGAAGCATTTCCGGATTCTGATTATTAAACCGCTGCTGACGTTCGTTGCTGGTTTTGTTTTGCTCCTGCAGTTCTTTCAGTTCCTGCATCAATTCCTCCCGCTTTTTCAGCAAGTCTTCTGCCTGTTTCTTATCCTGAAAATCCAGATTCTTTTTCGTCTGAAGGCGGTTTTCCAGCGTGTTCAGATTCTTTTTCAGTTGCTGGGCTTTCGTCAGCGTTTTACTAATCTGGTTCTCAGTTTGCTGAGAGGAGCGTTCAGCCTCTTCGGCCAGCTTGGCCTGATCGGGAACGGCAAACTGAGCAAAGGTGGAACGAGCGCTTTTGTAGCCGTTAATCACGTCGTTGTCCCAAACCTGAACGAAGTATTCCAGCCGGTCGCCGGGCTGCATTTTCAGGCTGTCGAGGCCCCACTGATAATAAAAATTCTGCGTAGCCGCCGACCGGTTGAACGGAATGGCGCGGGTTAAGAATTTATCGGGAGCGTTCTGACCCGCCCGAATCACTTTGTACTGGACTTTCAAATTGGAAAAACCGTAGTCGTCGGTGATGGTCCCACCCAGCATTACATAGTTGTAGAACGTCGTGTCCTTGAAGTTTTCCAGTGAAACCTGCGGGAATTTGTCGTTAACGACATTCAGCGTATACTGAATATTATCGCGGCTGGCGGCCACTTTATTCTTCAGCGAAACCGAATACGTCGATGATTTTTTCACGACACGCGAAAATTCGAACTCGTCCGACGATTGTTTATCGGCGATCAAACCGCGCGGGTCGCCCGCAAACCGGATCAAAACCGAATCCGTATTGGCGGCCGAAAACCGCCAGGTGACTTGCGTGCCTTCCGGCACCAGCAAGTTGCCAACGTTCGAAAGTTGCTCAGACGGTTTATTCAAATACCCCGGATAAACCAGGCTAACGTCAAAAGAGAGTAGGCCCGGGCGATCCAGAACGACTAACTCATAACCCGGTGAAGCAAACCCGACGGATTCAAACCGAAACGGAATGTTCCGCTGAACATTGTCAAATGTGTAGGAAAAATGCCCCTTACCGTCGTTGTTGAGCTTAAAGCGCGTCTGATTGGAAACCAGGTAAACATCCTGCGGCAGTGTATTTCCTTTCAGTTCGAGTTCCAGCGTATAGTCCTCGTTCCGGAAGGCTTTGAGATTCTTATTCCGCAATTGAAACTGAAACGGCGCTTCTTCCGCAAACTCCTGATCGTAACTGATGATGCGTTTCGAGGTGCTGGTCAGAAATGCCGGATACAGCAACAGCAAACCGCCAATAATAAACGCCGGGATGATGGCGTATTTCACAAACCGGCGGTTCTGATTGATTTGAATGGCATCGGCAAACCGCACAATCAGCAATTGTTTAGACCGCTGGTTAATGCTGGCTTCGAGCAGGTCGCTCTGCTGGCGGGTCAGGGCGCGGAGTTGCAGCGTGTTCAGCAGCTTATCCCCTACTTCCGGGAAAAACCGCCCGATCTGTTGCGCGGCTTCTTCGTTGGTCAGCGATTTTCCAATGCCGTACAAATGCACCAGCGGGTTGATCACCCAGTAGTACAGCGCCGTCAGCATAACCGCTAAGGAACCAAAGAACAGAATGCCTCGGACGGGTGAACTAAACCGGCCGAAAAATTCAGCCGTGTTCATCAGCAAATAGACCGATAACGAAAAAGCAATGAAAAAAATGGCGCCTTTGGCAACCTGATTGATATAAAATTTCTTTCGGTATTCTTCAATACGCAGCAGCAGCGTTTGAATTGAGTCTTGCATCTGCATCGGTCAGTTCGAAAAGGGTTAATACTGCTTCATTAAATACACTTCGGGTATCTTGTAAATGAAGATAATCAATTGATCACTAACATCCTTCTGATAACGAAAAAGATCGTTAGACAATTTTATCCGATGGCCCGTCACCTGCGTTTTCGGGTTCGTCGAGGTATTCATTGAAGTACGTAATGACGTGGAGTTTCAGAAAATTTTCCTGCGTCAATAAGTCAATGTACGGAAGTTTCTGAACCAGCTTCCAGTGTGGCCAGCCATCCTGATCGGTGCCAACCAACTCGTAATAGCCCGACAGGCTCAGGACTTTGCAAATGGCGATGTGCATTAGATCCTGCTTTTGCTCTTTCGTGAAAACCTGAGTTCCACGACCCAATTCCTGCACACCAATCAAAAACAAGACGCTATTCAGATCCGCCGGGCGCTTGCCGACGGTTTTTTCCAGATAATCCAGCACCTGCTCCCATTCCTGTTCAATTTCCTGAGTGATCATACTTTTTACTTATTGTGCGTTTTTTATCTCGTTTTTATGACTTTTTACGACCTCATTCGTCACATAGTACAGAACAAAAGAGGACCGCAAAAACCGGTTTGTTGCATTAAAACTTTTTTGCCTGATTAAGTTCGTGAAAATCATTGGAAAACTAATTGTAGACGGCTTTCAGGAGCTGTTAAACCTGTTCTATCCAAACCCGTGTTTGCTGTGTCAGAATACGCTGCAAAGCCAGGAAGAACTGGTCTGTACCGCTTGCCGGTTTCAGTTACCCGAAACCGGTCAACACCGGGGTGAAGCGCTGGTGTCAGGACAGGCTAAGTTTGCCGGAAAAATTCCGGTGGAGTTTGTGTACGCTTATCTGTATTTTACCAAAAAGGGAAAAACGCAGAAACTGATTCACGCCTTGAAATACCGCGACTGCAAAGAAGTCGGCAGTTTGCTGGGACGCTGGTACGGTTTTCAGTTGAAGAACGATATCCGGTTACACGAGCAAATCGACCTGATTGTGGGCGTTCCCCTGCATTCGGCAAAACTGCGGCAGCGGGGCTACAACCAGAGCGACTGGTTTGCCCAGGGCTTGTCGGAAAGTCTGGAAATACCGTGGAGCGATCAGGCGCTCGTCCGAAATCAATATACAATCAGTCAGACCGGAAAAGACCGGATCGGGCGCTGGCAGAACGTCAGCCATGTGTTCAGCGTGAAAAACCCTGATTTAGTGGCAAATAAGCGGATATTACTGGTAGATGACGTTCTGACTACCGGAGCAACTTTGGAGGCCTGTACAGCGGCTTTACTGGCCGCAAACAGCCGTTCGGTCGGGATTATAACAGTAGCGGCCACCCGGTAGTCGAGTGGCCGCTGAAGGGTTTAGGAAGGAGTGTCTTATTTGTTCCGTCCTCCGGCAATCATCGCACAACGGAAACCAATCGTTGCGGTTGCCGAATCCTGTGCTAAAAACCGGCGGGTTCCCGGAGCCAGCCAGTAGGCTACATCAGCCCACGAGCCACCTTTGTAAACCCGTAATTTATCGTTAATGATTGAGTTACCATTTTTAGTATCGTAATTTTTTTCTTCATCCTGATAACCGTCCCGACGCAGCGGGTTCAGATCATTCATGTCCTGATACGACAACGGACGGTAAACGTCATAAACCCACTCGTTCACGTTACCGGCCATATTATACAAGCCGAAGTCGTTTGGCGGATACGTGTAAATCTCAGCCGTAATGATGGCAGCATCGTTCGATTTTCCGGCAATACCGGCGTAGTCACCACGACCGCGTTTGAAGTTCGCCAGCATCTGGCCTTGCTTGCGGCCTTTCTTGGCGTTCCGGACCGACGAACCATCCCAGGGATAAATCCGCTGATTCGACTGGTTTTCGTCGATATATTGCGTACCGATCATCGCTTTTGAAGCATATTCCCATTCGGCTTCCGACGGCAGACGGTAATTCGGCAACACGTTACCGCTTTCCATTGACGCTGTGGTTTGCGAATTTTTGGCTACGGCCTGTTCAGCAACCGGAGCGGCTTCTTCTTTTTTCTTCCGTTTCAGGGAGAAACCTTTTTTCTTGCCGGATGAGCTGCCTTTCGAAGCCAGGTTTGCATTAACCGCATCAGTCCGCCAGGTTGAATAATCCACGGCCTGCTCCCATGACACCCCAACAACCGGGTAATACCGGAAACCGGGGAAACGGAGGTATTGCGTTACGTAGGGGTCGTTATACGACAGCGGGTTTTTCCAAACGTTCGTGTCGGGCAACGCGCGGGTGTAAATTTCTTCCGATGAATCGCGCTGAATCGCGTCGAGGTATTCCAGGTAGTGAATGTTGGCAATTTCCGTTTCGTCCATGTAGAACGACTGAATACTGACGGTACGCTCCCGGTTGTCACGCGAGTTCATGACATCTTCTTCAAGTGCACCCATCGTGAAACGACCGCCTTCGATGAACACCAGGTTCGGACCAGCCGACTGACCTCTGTACTTCGCTACCTGAAATCCATTCTCCTTGTTGTAATTAATACCGGTGGCCGTACTCTCTTTTCCCGGCTTCACGCTGGTTGGGTGCTTGGGCTTACACGCGCCTAAAACTGCGGCAAACGCCAGCAGGTAGACCATCGACCGTAACGGTTGTTTTCGATTCATTGTGATTAGGTAACTAATAGAAGTTCAAAATTACAGTATGTCAGGCAAACTTTCACGATTACGAACAACCAGAAACGCAATTCCGGTTATTATTCCACCATCTGACTCAACACATCGTCCATCTGATCGACTGTATTTACGTCTCGTTGCGTAAAAATCAGTTTTCCTTTAAGGTCTTTTAATGAGCAGGTTGCCGAATTTTTCTTGACGTAATCAATTACTTTGCCAAACTGCCCGGAGTTGAAGAAAACGTCATTCCCAGAAGAAACGAAGGTTCCCTTCATGATATTATTCTTCAGCGTCAATTTTTCAAGCTGTAAACGCTCTGCTTTCCAGCGAACGGTCACTAATTTGATGAGATTTTCAACTTCTTCCGGCATCGGGCCAAACCGATCGATAATCGAATGTTGAAAACTCGTTAATTCCTTCTGATTTTGGATGTTATCCAGCTGATTATACAACGACAAACGCTCCGATATATTGGCTACGTATTTTTCAGGAATCAACACCTGCAAATCCGTCTCAATTAGCGTATCAGGCAGCAGCGTTTTCAGGCTATCCTCATTCGGCATGAAGAGGTTTTTAAACTCCGTTTCTTTCAGCTCCTGAACGGCTTCGTCCAGA
The DNA here is from genome assembly GCF_009668025.1 of Larkinella terrae. GTDB lineage: Bacteria > Bacteroidota > Bacteroidia > Cytophagales > Spirosomataceae > Larkinella > Larkinella terrae. The sequence continues at coordinate 17,157 of NZ_WJXZ01000004.1, forward strand.
ATCTTGTGGTACATTTCAAAACCGAGGTCATTGACAAAACCGCTCTGCTCGGCTCCTAACAAATTCCCGGCGCCCCGGATATCGAGGTCGCGCATTGCAATCTTGAAGCCTTCGCCAAGTTCCGAAAAATCCTCGAGCGTTTGCAGCCGTTTGCGCGCGTCGGACGTAATGACCGATACCGGTGGCGTCATCAGATAACAGAAGGCCTTCTTGTTGGATCGCCCAACCCGACCGCGCATCTGGTGCAGATCCGACAAACCGAACATGTGAGCCTGATTAATGATAATCGTGTTGGCGTTCGGAATATCCAGACCGGATTCGATGATGTTGGTCGAAACCAGCACGTCCGATTCGCCTTCGATAAACCGGGTCATAACCCGCTCCAGGCGATCGCCTTCCATCTGGCCGTGGGCCACCGACACGCGGGCGTCGGGCACTAGGCGCATAATCAAATTGGCAATTGACTCAATGTCGCTGACGCGGTTGTGCACAAAAAACACCTGTCCACCCCGCCGGACTTCGTAACTAACCGCATCGCGAATCACGGTTTCGCTGAACGTATGCACTTCCGTCGTCACCGGCTGGCGGTTGGCTGGCGGTGTTGCGATGACGGAAAGGTCGCGCGCACCCATGAGCGAGAAGTGCAGCGTCCGCGGAATAGGCGTTGCCGTGAGGGTCAGCACATCGACATCCACCCGCATTTCTTTTAACCGGTCCTTCGTTTTGACGCCAAATTTCTGTTCCTCGTCGACGATGAGCAACCCTAAATCCTTGAATTTGATGTCTTTGTTTACAATCCGGTGCGTGCCGATCAGAATTCCGGTTTCGCCGGAAGCCACACGCTTCAGCGTTTCCTTGATCTGAGCCGCAGTCCGAAACCGGTTGATATATTCAATTTTCACCGGAAAATTGGCCAGTCGTTCCTTAAATGTATTGTGGTGCTGCATGGCCAGAATCGTGGTTGGCACCAAAACCGCCACCTGCTTATTGTCCGTCACGGCTTTAAAAGCCGCCCGAATGGCCACCTCGGTCTTCCCAAAACCGACATCCCCGCAGACCAGCCGGTCCATCGGGTGCGATTGTTCCATATCTGCTTTGACGTCCGACGTTGCCTTGGCCTGATCGGGCGTGTCTTCGTAGATAAACGACGATTCGAGTTCGGCCTGAAGAAAGCTGTCGGGCGAAAACGCAAAACCGGGCGCCTGCCGCCGTTTGGCGTAGAGCGAAATCAATTCTTTCGCAATGTCTTTAACCTGCTTTTTAACGCGCGATTTTTTCAGCTCCCATTCCTGCGAACCGAGCTTGCTCATGACCGGCGGAGTACCTTCTTTGCCGGTGTATTTCGCAATTTTGTGCAAACTGTGAATGCTGACCAGCAGAATGTCGTTGTCGCGGTAAATCAGCCGAATCGCTTCCTGCTCGCGCCCGCCCACGTCCACTTTTTCAAGACCCGCAAACCGCCCGATGCCGTAATCGACGTGCGTCACGTAATCGCCCGCCTGAAGTGTTTTTAACTCCCGCAGGGTCAGGGCTTTCGACTTGGAGAATTTATCGCGGACGCGGTATTTGTAATAGCGGTCGAAAATCTGATGATCCGTGTAACAAACCACTTTCGTTTGTTCATCGATGAATCCTTCTTTCAGCGAAATGCCCAGCGACTGAAATTTGAGAAACGGATCAAGTTCTTCGAAAATGGTTTTCAGTCGTTCCTGTTGCTTGTAGGACTCGGCCGCGATGATATTGGTGTAGCCTCTCGACTGATTATCCGCCAGATTGTCGACCAGCCGCTTGAAATCCTTATTAAACGACGGCTGCGCCTTAGAACTATATAGCAGAGGGCGTTGGGCAGAGGGTAAACCATCTTGCTCATCGGCAAGCTCCCTGCCCTCTGCCCTCTGCCCCTTGCTTTTAAAATAAAACCGGCGGCCAAATTCCACCGTCCGGAAGGTTTTGATCTGGTTGAGCAAACCCCGGCGGGTTTCGAACAGCACGTTCGGGTCCGAAACCACCTGAATGCCGCCTTTGCCGCCGATCAGGCTAGCCAGGCTTTGCTCGGCTTTCTCGAAATTTTTGTCGATAATTTCGAGCGTCAGTTCCACGTCTTTAAACCAGATCGTGGCCGTATTTGGGAGAAATTCCAGAAACGGTTCGCGCGTTTCGTGAATCAGCTTGTTTTCAATGTTGGGAATGATGCTGATCTGATCGACCGGATCGGTGGAAAGCTGGCTTTCGGGGTTGAACAACCGGATGCTTTCAATTTCGTCGCCGAACAGTTCGATGCGGTATGGAAACTCACTGGCAAACGAAAAAACGTCGATAATCCCCCCGCGAATTGAAAACTGACCGGCTTCGTACACAAAATCGGTTTTCTCGAAATCGTAACTATTGAGCAGTTCATTGATGAAATTGGCGTCCAGCTTGTCCCCGGTTTTGACGGACAGCGTATTGGCCCGCAACGACCGTTTGTTGATCACTTTTTCCGACAGAGCCTCTGGATAGGTCACCACCAAAACCGGTTCCTGCGAATCGAGATTGAGTTTATTCAGGACTTCGGCCCGCATCAATACGTTTGCATTTTCAATCTCTTCGTATTGATACGGTTTTTTGTATGACATCGGGAAAAACAGCACCTCTTTCTCCAGCAGATTCTGCAAATCATTGTAGAAATAAGAAGCTTCTTCCCGGTCGCTTAAAACGAACAAAAATGTGGAGGGATTCATGCGGTAAACAGACGCAGCCAGCACGGCATCCAGGCTCCCGATAATGCCTTTTAGTTGAATTCGGGCTGGTTCGGTGGTAGATGGCTGACGGAATTGTTCACCAATAATTTTGATGAAACTATCTTCGGTATAAAGCGTAATTAAATCGGCTACTTTCATAGAAAATATAAAATACCAAAAGCCGCAGGGACGAAAATCTCCATGCGGCAAAAGCATCCAATTAACCGTGGATAGGCGGTTTTTGTTGCAAAATTAAACGGCGCGATCGTACGCAAAATCCTCTTTCTCGAAGAGAGCAACCAACGAATCACTGGGTTGAAACAGAATCACCAGCTGCCGGGACGCAACGCCCTCTTCCTCCTCATCGACCCACTTCCAGTCTTCGGCAGCCGCGTCCAGAATATTTAAAACGTCAACTTTCTTGGCGTCACTTTTCTCCTGCGACAAAAAAGCGTCCGTATCCGTAATGTAAACCGCAATTTTATCCTCCTCCAGCCAATCCAGATCGTTCAGGGCGTCGTCGAGCGATTCCAGGCCGAATTCAAACTCGTCGGGAAACCGGAGTTCGCGGGCAATCTGCTCGTAAAACTGCTTCAGAGTTTTGGCCTGCTGACCGTCGATCCGGGCCAGCCGAAAATCAGCGTACGGTTTCAGGTCTGAATCCGAGGAAACGAATCGAAAATTGGCCATGTAAAACGGGAAAAATAACCCGGCAAAAGTAGTTAATTCAACGAAAACAAGGGCATTCGTAACGAAACGATATTATTGAACATCAGTTCCGTAATGGTCGGGTCCATGAAGTTGATCAACGGAAACTCCGAAATAATTTCCATCGCTTCAAATTCCGTCTGGGCCTTGACGACGCACCACAGCTTCTGGCGATCGAAGGATAAAGCATAAGTCAGCAGCTTGCCACTTTCCATCAGCTCATTGACTTTCAAACGCTGGTGCGGAATTTTTACCGTAAATTCCTCGGTCATTTCGGCCGGGAGATTGATTTCTACCATAAACTGACTCATCGGACGTGGTAGGTTTAAGTGTACAACTCACGAATGGGCGCGCCGGAGGTCGGCGAACCGGCAATTAACTGGTTAACAATCTTTAACTCATCTTCGTTGACCGAATGCGGAAAATTTGGATATAATTTCATTTTCACTTCCGCACCCATTGCCCGGAACACCCCTTCCGACTCGATCACCCGGTCTTTCGGAATGTGTGGATCGATATCACTGCACCCCAGAAAAACCGGAGTTTCGTCCAGTTCGCCTTCATACAGCCGGGGTGTACCCGGCGGGCCGATCAAACCGCCACTCAGCCCGAAAACACCGCCGTAGGGCATCGCATGACGAGCAACAAATTCCAGCGCCAGACAGGCCCCCTGCGAAAAACCGAGCCAGAAAATCTGGGGCGTTTTGAAGTTGTAATCCGATTGCAGCCGGGCGCGCAGGCTGGTCAATACCTGTAAGGCCGACGACAAATACGGTTCGTTCTGCTCCAGCGGGCTCAGGAACGAATACGGATACCAGGTGCCCTGGCTGGCCTGCGGGGCAACGAAAGCAAAGTCTTTGTCGGTAATGTACTCGGACAGCGACAGAATATCCCGGGCGGAAGCCCCCCGACCGTGCACCATGACCATGACTTTGGACGCTTTTTCCAGTGGTTGTCCGGCCGTAAGAAAGTTGTTGGGATCGTGTATCATCGTTTAGGGGGCAGAGGGCCTGGGGCGAAGGGCATAGGGTGCTTTGCAAAAGTAGAATGCGTCAGCCACCCCATGCCCCAACCCCTATGCCCCCTGCTATTTATTTCACTTCAATTTTCGGTAAAGCCGCTTCGATTTTCGCGCGACGAGGTTCGTACCACTCGGGCAATTTAAGCGTTTTCCCCAATTCAGCAACCGGTTCATCGACCGCAAACCCCGGAGGATTGGTGGCCACTTCGAACAAAATACCGCCCGGTTCGCGGAAATAAATGCTGTGGAAATAGTTCCGATCCTGAACGGGAGTAACCTGATAACCGGCTTCCAGCAGTTGCTGTTGCAACACGATCTGCGATTCATCGCTGTCGGTCGAGAAGGCAACGTGGTGCACCGAACCATTGCCCTGGTGCGCCCGAACGTCGTTGGGCGAATGTTTCACGTCCACGTAATTGCCCGAGCCGCCTATGCCCGCCTGAAACCGGAACAAACCGGCCTCTTCAGATACCAACGTGTGACCAAGCGATTCGGTTAATAATTTTACCGTATCGTCGACTTTAAATTCGTTTAAGGTAACGGTATGAAAGCCCCTGATCGCGTGTTCGACGGGAATAAAACCGTTCGACCAGCCGGGCCGTTGGTCGTTATCGTGAGCCACCAGCTCGATGCCCATGCCGTCGAAATCTTCAAACCGCAAATAGGTTTCATTAAATCGTTGGTACGGCCCCGAAAAAGGAATGTTGAATTCGTGCAGCCGGTTGGTCCAGAAATTCAAAGAAGCTGTTGGAACGGAAAAAGCCGTGTAGGTCAGTTGTCCCCCACCCTTCCGGCCCCGTGGAATGCCTTTGCCGTACGGAAAGAACGTCAGAATACTGCCCGGCGACCCGGTCTCGTCCCCGTAATACAGGTGATAAACATCCGGCGCATCGAAATTGATGGTTTTTTTGACCAATCGTAATCCCAGAATGTGCGTATAAAAATCGACATTGCTTTGGGCATCACCGGCCAGAGCCGTAACGTGGTGTAATCCATTGACGAGCGTTTCCATAGATAAAGTCAGTTTATGAGAGCAATAATAGTCAAATTTGTTTTAAATGTATCGACATTTAATGTATATACATTTAAATTAAAAAGAAAGTTCATATGGTTCAAATATTCTTGTCAGATCGCCATTTCGTTAGCATGACAACAAAAAAGCATTACTTTTGCACCGCTAATCTTACTAAGGGGTGCCTCAATATAACGGGCTGAGATTATACCCATTGAACCTGCACCGGGTAATGCCGGCGAAGGGACGTAACGGAAGGATTCAGAGCGTAAGGTTCTGATTTTGTAAAACTTACTAAAACATTTTAACCACAACAGATAGGTCGGCCCCTTGCCTATTGTAAACTTTTCATGTCCTATGAAAAAAGTTACAGCCTATCTTGTTGGCACGACCGCACTCGTTTTGCTGACGTGCCTGCCCTCCTGGGCCCAACTTTCACTTTCCGGAACCGTCAGTGACGCCGACGGCGGAACCCTGCCCGGAGCCGCCATTGCCGTGGAAGGAACGTACAAAGGCACCTTTTCCGACGCCAACGGCGCATTTCGGCTGACCAACTTAAAAGCGGGTTCGGTGCAAGTACGGGTTTCGCTGCTGGGTTTCGAGCCGGTTTTGCAATCCGTGGAACTCCGCCAGGACGCTCAGATTGCGGTTTCTTTAACCAAAACCGCCGTTGCGATCGATGAGGTCGTCGTCAGTGCGACGCGGGCCAATCAGAAGTCGGCGATTGCCTACACCAACGTTTCGGTGAAGGAATTGAACAAGCAGAATCTGGGGCAGGATATTCCGCTACTGCTCAATTTTACGCCTTCGCTGGTCACGACTTCCGACGCGGGTGCGGGCGTGGGCTACACCGGTTTTCGGATTCGGGGCTCGGATGCGACGCGGATCAATGTGACGGTCAACGGCATACCGTACAATGACGCCGAATCGCAGGGTACGTTCTGGGTCAACATGCCGGATCTGGCGTCGTCGGTGAGCAGCATCCAGATTCAGCGGGGCGTCGGTACCTCCACCAACGGCGCGGGAGCTTTTGGGGCATCGGTCAACGTGCAGACCAACAGTTTCGAGAAAAATCCCTACGGCGAGGTGGACGTTTCCGGCGGTTCGTTCAATACGCTGAAAACCACCGTGAAAGCCGGTTCTGGTTTGCTCAATAATCATTTTGTGGTCGATGCCCGGCTTTCCCGGATTACCTCCGACGGCTATATCGATCGGGCTTCTTCGAACCTGAAGTCGTTTTACGTTTCCAGCGGCTGGTACGGCAGGAAAAGCTTCGTGCGGCTGAATGTCTTTTCAGGTATGGAGAAAACGTACCAGGCCTGGAATGGCGTACCGGAAAACCTGCTGAAAACCAATCGGACGTATAATTCCTATACCTACGACAACGAGGTGGATAATTACCAGCAGGATCATTATCAGTTGATTAGTTCGCATGAGTTGAGTAAAAACTGGCGGCTGAATGCCTCGTTGCATTACACCCAGGGGCGGGGTTATTACGAACAATACCGGGCTGACAACAAACTGTCCGATTACGGTTTGCCGTCCATCGTCATCCGGGACTCGACTATCAGCAAAACCGATCTGATTCGTCGGCAGTGGCTGGATAACGACTTTTACGGGGCGGTTTTTTCGCTGGATTACAACAGTTTCGGAAAACTGACGGCTAACATCGGCGGGGGCTGGAACAAATACACCGGTAAACATTACGGCGAAGTGATCTGGGCGCGGTTTGCCAGTACGAGCAACATCCGGCAGCGGTATTACGACAACGACGCGACTAAAACGGATTTTAACCTCTACGGAAAAGTGTACTACCAGTTTACGTCTAAATTCAACGCCTACGTCGATTTGCAGGTTCGGACGGTCGGGTATTCATTTCTGGGTTTCAATCAACAGGGTCAGAATGTCCAGCAGGATGCGGATTTGAGCTTTTTCAACCCCAAAGCGGGCGTTACCTACGCCCTGAACGACCGCAGCAGCGTGTATGCTTCGTACGGCGTGGGGCACCGCGAACCAAACCGCAATGACTACACTCAATCGACACCCGCCAGCCGCCCGAAAGCGGAAACCCTGAACGACTGGGAGGCCGGTTACAAACTGCAAACTCAACGGCTGGCGTTTTCGGCGAATCTGTTCTACATGAAATACAAAAACGAGCTGATTTTGACGGGGCAGATCAATGACGTCGGTGCCCAAAATCGGGTAAACGTGCCAAAAAGTTACCGCGCGGGCATCGAACTGGAAGCCGGAACTGTGCTGGCAAAGCAACTCCGCTGGAATGTCAATGCGTCGTTTAGCCAGAACAAAGTCAAATCGTTTACGGAATACCTGGATAATTACGATACCGGAAAACAAACGATAAACCAATATACCAACACCGACATTGCGTTTGCGCCCAACACCATCGTTGGGTCGCAGTTGCTCTATACACCGGCTAAAGGGCTGGAAATCGGGTTCTTATCGAAATACGTCGGGAAGCAATACATGGACAATACGTCCAACGAAAACCGTAAACTGGATGCGTATTTTGTGAACGACCTGCGGTTTATCTACACGCTGAAGCCGAAAGGCATGAATGAAATTACCTTTTCGCTTCTGCTGAACAACGTTTTTGCCGAACTCTACGAATCGAACGGTTACACGTTCAGCTACCTTTCGGAAGGTAAAACCGTTACGGAAAATTACTACTACCCGCAGGCTGGCCGGAATTTTCTGGCGGGGGTGCGAATTAAATTCTGAACCGTCCAGAACTGGGATTACCCGGATTTAAGGATTAAGAGGATTTTATTGCGTAGCCATTCTAGTTAATCCTTAAATCCGGGTAATCCCAGTTCAGGACGGGTAATTTTATGCCATTTCTATCTCAAATTTAGTTGGATTGACCTGAGTGTTGGATGCATTCAAAACTTCAATCCCGACCAAAGTTCCTGTTTCAGAGTAATCCAGAATAACGCCCGGTTTTTCTTCATCGCTTTCTGCCACAGATTCATCGCTGAGACGGATATAAAGTATATCGGTTTCTTTGTCGTATTTTACTTTCATGTGTATTTGCTCAATTTAGAGGTTCGATATACCGTTTTAACCAAATTCGGGGTCTTTTCGGAATTAACAAAAATTCTGATAAGATAAGTTTTATCAGCTTGAATGACAATTGCTTGATAAATAACTTGCCCTATGCCGTCGGGAATTATCTTATCAGGATTATTCAAAACCTCGTGAACAACTTTTACCGAAATGCCGCGCAAAGTCATCTGTTCAATGGCATGGCGGGATAACTCAAATTCCATAGTATTATCATCCAATCGCCCGCTCCAGATCCTTGATCAGATCATCAACATCTTCAATCCCAACGCTTAAGCGAATCAGCGTATCTTTCAAACCGTTCTTTTCGCGTTCTTCCTTCGGGATGCTGGCGTGGGTCATTGAAGCCGGGTGCGTGCAGAGCGACTCCACCCCACCCAGCGATTCGCCGAGCGAAAACACCTGAAAACTCTCCATTACCCGAACGGCTTCCGGCAGCGAATCGCCGTGGAGTTCGAACGATACCATGCCGCCAAAACCGCGCATTTGTCGTTTCGCCAGCTCGTGCTGCGGGTGGTTTTCCAGGCCCGGATAATTTACCTTACTGACCTTAGGGTGCTGGCTCAGGTACTGGGCGATTTTCAGGGCGTTTTCGCAATGCCGCTGCATCCGAATATGAAGCGTTTTGATCCCGCGTAATACTAGAAAACAATCCTGCGGCCCCGGCACCGCCCCGCACGCATTCTGAATAAATTCGAGCCGTTTGGTCAGCTCGTCGTCGTTCAGAATGAGGGCGCCCATTACCGTATCGGAATGACCGCCGAGGTATTTCGTCGCCGAATGCAGCACGATATCGGCACCTAGATCCAGCGGGTTTTGCAGGTACGGCGACGCAAACGTATTGTCAACAACCAGCAACGTATTTTTAGCTTTCGTAATGGCCGCAATGCTTTGAATATCAACGATCCGCAGCAACGGATTGGTGGGTGTTTCAATCCAGACCATCTTGGTCGCGGGCGTGATGGCGGTCTCCAGCGCCGACGGATTTTCGAGGCCGATAAACTTGAATTTCAGGCCGTATTCCTGAAAAACCCGCACCATAATCCGGTACGTGCCGCCGTAGAGGTCGTTGCTGGCAATGATCTCGTCGCCGGGTTTGAACAGCTTCAGGATGGCGTCGGTAGCGGCCAGACCGGATGCGTAGCAAATCCCGTGTTGGCCGTTTTCGAGCGCGGCCAGGTTGTTTTGCAACACCGTCCGGGTCGGGTTTTGCGTGCGGGCGTACTCGTAGCCCTTGTGCTTTCCGGGCGATTCCTGCACGTAGGTCGACGTCTGATAGATGGGCGTCATAATCGCGCCCGTCGTGGGGTCCGGTTCGATGCCGGCGTGGATGGCTTTCGTGGCGAATTTCATACCCGAAGGTAATGCGGTTTTACAAATGGTACCAGTCCAAATGAGGAAATGGTGTAATTTTGGCGCGTGAAAGTAAACCAATTTAAAGTTTTATCGGGACCGGCGCTGGCAGGAATCGTGCTGTCGGTGGCTCCCCTCCTGTTCAGTTCGGCGCTTACGTACCTGACCCTTTCGAATGAATCGCTGATTGCCCAATTCAACGGTTGGGAATGGCTGGTGGTGACGATTGCCTGTTGTTTTACCTCCGCGTTTGCGCTTACTCCCCCGACCTTTCTGGCCCTGATTTTCGGCTATTTCCTGGGTTGGAACTCCTTATTGCCGCTGTTTGCGCTTAACATGATCTGCATTTTACTGGTAAACCGAATGGTTCACTGGTTCGATCAGGACCGGTTTGTGCGGTTTATCGAGCAGAATCCGAAGGCCCGGAACGTACTGGAACGCATTCGCGACCAGGAATTGAAAGTCATTTTTTACACCAAATTATCGCCGGTTTTGCCGTTTGCCGTCACCAACCTGGTGTTTGCCTTGTCCGGTGCGCGACTTCGCAATATTCTCCTGGGCGGTTTTCTGGGCATGATTCCGCGGACACTGGTAGCGGTTTGGACGGCGCAACAGGCCAAAGAAATCCGGACGCTGGTTGAAAATCCGAATGCCGGAAGCTGGACGCAAATCGCGATTGGGGTGCTGCTGCTGGCGTCGGTGGTCGGGTTATTTTCGGTGCTAAACCGGGTCTTGAAACGTTAAAGAATCTTCGCGACTTTTTCGATCAATCGGTTGTGACCGGTTTTCAAAACCGTTAGTTCGTAGGCTTGCAACCGGCGGGTCAGGGGTGTCAAAAAAGAAACCGGCAAAATTTGGTCAAAATGCCCTACAAAAAACCGGATTCGGATGGGATGCTGGTGAAAGAGCTCGCTTACTTTCCGGTGATCAAATTGCAATTCCCGAAAATACACCCAGGAGTTGTACACTGACTCCCGCTGCTGTTCCGTCGAAAGCGTGTTTTCGGCAAATTTCAGGGCACTTCGGTTGAGCAATCCAACCGATAAAAAAAACTGCCCCAGTCGGTGCAACAACGGCATGTGTTTCAGCAAATACCGGAAAAGTTGTCGGCCCAAACCGGTACTCGTTGCCATTCGGTACCACGGGCTGACCGTAATGCCATCGGGAGCGAGTAGGACCAGTTCGTCGACACGTTGGGAAAACGCTTCGGCGACAGCCAGCGCAAACCGCCCGCCCATGCTGAACCCAATGACGGAAAACCGTTCGATCCGGTGCTGGCTCAGAAATTCCTGCATAATTTCCCGGAACGCTTGTTTGGTCAGCACGTCGTCGGCCACTTTAGCAGGTTGGGCGCCGTGAAAAAACAGGTCGAAAGCGTAGACGGCATACCGACCTTCCAGCGCAGCCGCCAGCGGTTCGAAAGCCCGGTGGTCCTGGCCGATGCCGTGAAAAGCCAGTAAAGGAATGGGGCCGTCTGACAGCTTAAAAACCGGGAGCATAGCTAAATAGACAAGAAACGGCCGTCCCCGGCAAGTATTCAACCGCCGGGGACAAAACCGCTAATCCTGCATCAGCAGGTACGATTTGATAAAACCGTCCAGATCGCCGTTCAAAACCGCGTCGGTATTGGAGGTCTGAAAACCGGTCCGATGGTCTTTCACCCGGCGGTCGTCGAGGACATAACTGCGGATTTGCGAACCCCACTCGATTTTCTTCTTGCTGGCTTCCACTTCGGCCCGGGCCGCGTTGCGTTTCTCCACTTCGATCTGATACAGCTTCGATTTCAACAGCCGCATCGCTACTTCCTTGTTTTGCAACTGGCTCCGTTCCTGCTGGCATTCGATGATCAGGCCCGACGGTCTGTGGCGCAGCCGTACGGCGGTTTCCACCTTGTTGACGTTCTGACCACCCGCTCCGCCCGATCGGAACGTATCCCACTCAATATCAGCCGGATTGACATCAATCTCGATCGAATCGTCGATCAGTGGATAGGCATAAACCGAAGCAAATGAGGTATGCCGCCGGGCGTTGGCGTCGAAGGGCGAAACCCGCACAAGCCGGTGAACGCCGTTTTCGGATTTCAGAAAACCGTAGGCCAACGGGCCGTCCACTTCCAGCGTCGCCGACTTGATGCCCGCGCCGTCACCGGGTTGGTAATCCACCTGTTTGACTTTGTAGCCGTGTTTTTCGGACCACATCAGGTACATGCGGTAGAGCATATCGGCCCAGTCCTGGCTTTCGGTTCCGCCCGCGCCGGAGTTGATTTCCAACACCGCACTGAGCTGATCCTCCTCGTTGCTGAGCATTTTTTTCAGCTCCAGATCGTCCAGTGCCGCCTTCACTTTTTCGCCTTCCGCGTCGATTTCCTCTTCCGAAACGTCACCGGCTTCGTAGAATTCGAACAGCGTTTCGAGGTCCGCCAGCAGCGAATCGACCTGCTCGTAGCCGGTCGTCCAGCCTTTCAGGACGCGGACCTGTTTCATGGTTTTTTCGGCCCCTTCGGCGTCCTGCCAGAACTCCGGCTGGCTGGTCCGGTCTTCTAAATCAGCGAGTTGTTCTTTCTTGCTATCGTAGTCAAAGATACCCCCTCAGGGCCTCTACTCTGGCCCTCACGTCCTTTAATTGGTCGGTCGTCATGATGCGTGAAACAATGATTGATGTAAGAATAAGTCCGCAAAGATACGGTTTTGCCAACCGCAATCCGAATGCAACAAAAAAGCGGATGATTTCATCCGCTTCTCAATTTCTATTAAAACCGGCTAAGCGCCTTTTTGTTGTACGTCGAGAACCAGCCTGAGCGGAACATCCAAAAGCTCGGCAATTTGCTCAGTGGATAATAAATTTTTCTGAATAGCGGAGAGAATTAAGGTTCGCTTGGCCTGCTCCTGACCCATTCGAACGCCATTTTCGGTGCCTTCCCGAACGCCTTCTTTGATGCCTTCCTCGCGGCCTTTGATGTACAGCCGGTCGATGGTGATGTCGAATCCGTTTGCCATGGTTTCTGCTTCTTCTGAAACGATTGATTGAAAATTACGGAGTTGTGACAAGATTTCCAACTGCCGGATGAATTTGCCCAATTGCATATGATCGGGTGCTGCCTGGTGCAGATTACGCAAAATCTCGCCAATCACTTCGCGCGGTTCTTCAGCCTGAAAGTCTGCTAAAACCGTCAGTATCAGTTCTTCCGGTTTTTTAGAGTTAATAAATTGCTGATACGGAATTTCGCTCAGGTTGATAAGTTGATAGCTATACCGTAAAGTTCCGATAGGCAATTCAACGGGCATTCTGGCGCGATTGTGCGCCTGTCTGGGAGTAGAACTCCCCTATTTGAACTGCCCCCAACCCCCTGAAGGGGGCTTTACCATACTCAATTTAAAAGCCCCCTTTAGGGGGTTGGGGGCAGACTTCTAGGGTAGAAAATAAGCTTTTTAGACAGCGACGAGACATAAAGCCAGAAATTCCGAAGTGGTTTTTCCTTAGACGTCATCGGGTCCAAAAAGTCATTCCCGAAAACCGGGCAGATGGGCAAGCTGGTCGGAATGAAGTAGGTAAATCAACTTTTCAGGCTAACTTTGCGTTCCCCTGATGGAGTTCATTCGGGGCTTCCTGAGGTTAATTCTTCACGTTCATTAACATTCCTCAAATATGGCATCACAATATGATGTAATTGTTCTCGGCAGTGGCCCTGGTGGCTACGTCGCTGCTATTCGTGCGTCGCAACTGGGTTTCAAAACGGCCATTATCGAACGCGAAAGTCTGGGTGGAATCTGCCTGAACTGGGGCTGTATTCCCACCAAAGCTTTGTTGAAAAGTGCACAGGTTTTTGAATACATCAAACATTCTGAAAATTACGGTATTACCATCAATGGCGAATCCAAGCCCGATTTTCCGGCGGTGATCAAACGCAGCCGGGGTGTGGCCGACTCCATGAGCAAGGGGATTGCGTTCCTGATGCGGAAAAATAAAATCGATGTGCTGCTCGGCAACGGAAAAGTAAAACCGGGTAAGAAAATCGACGTAACGGATAAAGACGGTAAAACCACCGAATACGAAGCCAAACACATCATCATTGCCACCGGCGGTCGCGCCCGCGCCCTGCCTGCCGTGCCCATCGATGGCGAAAAAGTGATTGAATACCGCAAGGCGATGTCGCTGGCGAAACAACCCGAATCGATGCTGGTGATTGGTTCCGGCGCCATCGGTGTGGAGTTTGCCTACGTATACGCAACGATGGGTACGAAAGTGACCATCGTTGAATTTCTGCCGCGTATCGTGCCGGTCGAAGACGAGGAAGTCTCGAAAGAACTGGCGAAGCAGTACAAGAAGCTGGGCATCGATATTTACACCAGCTCGGAAGTAACGAAAGTAGATACGAGCGGCAAACTGAGCAAAGTGTACGTCAAGACGCCGGACGGCGAAAAGACGTTCGAGGTTGAAACCGTGCTGTCGGCCGCTGGCGTTGTCGCCAACATTGAGAACATCGGTCTGGAAGAAACCGGTATTAAAACCGAGCGTGGTAAAATCACCACGGATGATTATTATCGGACAAACGTTGAGGGTTATTACGCCATCGGCGACTGTACGAAAGGCCAGGCCCTGGCGCACGTAGCATCGGCAGAAGGCATCATTTGTGTCGAAAAAATCGCCGGTCTGGATCATGTCGAACCGATGAACTACAACAATATTCCGGGCTGTACGTACTGCCAGCCTGAAATCGCGTCGGTGGGCTACACGGAAGCAGCCGCGAAAGAAGCCGGTTATGAAATTCTGGTGGGAAAATTCCCGCTGTCGGCTTCGGGTAAGGCCAAAGCCGCCGGGGCACCGGAAGGGTTCGTGAAGGTAATTTTCGACAAAAAATACGGCGAGTGGTTAGGCGCTCACTTTATCGGCTATAACGTTACTGAAATTGTTGCCGAAGTGGTGGCTGCCCGCCGTCTGGAAACAACGGGTCACGAAATCCTGAAAGCGGTTCACCCCCACCCGACCATTTCGGAATCGATCAAAGATGCCACAGAAGCGGCTTACGGAGAAGCCATTCACCTCTAAGTCAACCGAATAACGGTTTTTATTCCAGAACCCCGCAGCGAAAGTTGCGGGGTTTTGCTTTTACGATTCAGTCGGCAAAATGCACAGTTGATAAGGCGGTTTTTCCGTTTGCCGACAACTCATCTTTCCTGCCGCGCCGGATCGTTTACTTTTGTCGTACGGTTTGCAAAACCGCCCATTAACAACAAATACGACTAAACGACCATGAAAAAACCAGTACTGCTCTGGTTGGCGGTTACGTTCTCCGTAGCGGCCAATGCCCAAGACCTCATGACCGGCCCACTGGCCGGTGTCTCGACCCAACTGCAATCCGTTAAAACCGGTAATGCCCAGTTTGTTCAGAAAATCGAAGCTTCCCAACCGAATTACCGGGCCACCTTTTCTGTCACCAAAACCAGCGATAAAGGCAAAGGTGACGAAAACACCTACTTCCTGAACCTGTCGGATCTGGACGTTTCGACAGTGACGTATAAAGTAGAACGCGACGTAATTGCGGTTATGGCGGACACAAAACAGCACCGGAAATTTGTCCGCTACAGCGAAAACGGCGAACTGAAGAATCTGACGGATCGGGTGAAACTCTACGCCGACAATCCGGACATCGCCAAAGCCCTGGTCGAATCCTTGAAAAAAGTGATTCAGGCGGCTGAAAAAGCCTACAAACCGACCCGGACGCCCGAGACGCTGGACGAATTGCGGACGTGGCTGAAAGCCAACATCGGCAACGAAGCCATCGGTTCGGAGAAATACGAACAGGCGCTGACATTCGACTACGACAACCCGTTGCGGGCGGTTTTTCGCCGAAGCGAGGTGAGCGCGAAAGGTTCGGCATCTTCCGAAACGTATTCGTTCAACCTCGGCGATTTGGCGCTGGAAGGTTTGCAAGTCGAAACGAAAGGCAAACGGCTGGAACTGTCGCTGGTGACGCAGCAGAAGCAAAAGCTGATGGGTTACGCCAAAGACGGCAAGCTGGACAATGTGGTTCAGACATTTGAAATTATCGGTAGCGACGCCGACAAGATTCGCGATATTGCCGGAGCCTGGCGCAAACTGATTCCGCTGGCAGTTAAGCAATTGGAGTCGCGCAAACCGACGTTTGCCAATATGACAGGCGCTCAGAAATACCTGGAATCGAGCATAACGTCCGCCAAAACCAACGACCGGACGATTGAGCAAACCTTAAAACCGGATTGCATCTGCACGTATACCCGGCGCGAAACGTACAACAAGAACAATACCGAGGAAGTCTACGAATTCAATCTGGCCGATCTGGCCGAAAAAGGCGCGAAACTGGGCGTCGATAAAGAACTGTATACCATCGAATTAAAAACGCGCGACAACCGCCGGTTTATCGGTTACACCAAAAACGGCGTTCGTCAGAATTATGTCTCCCAGCTAGAATTAGCGGCTGATAACCTGGAGAATGTCCGGTACATGTCGCAGGCGGTTGAGAAAGCGGTTCAGTTGTGTGCATTGTCCCGGAAAAGTCCGGTGCCGACGGGTAGCCAGCAGGCCCGGCTCGACTGGATTAAGGAGCAACTGCCGAAAGATCTGGGCGAAAAAGAGCCAACCAGTTACGCGCTGACCACCGACAACGGCACTTGCGACCTGAAATTGACGGTGACGCAGGGTGGCAGGAAAGTATCGGAACTCGTCTACGATCTGGCGCTGAAAGACCTGAATGCCGACGCAACCAACTTTGATGTAGACGGCAAAAATGTCTACGTCAACCTGGTGACGAAAGGCAAAGAAAAACTGGTAAAAACATACAAAGACGGAAAGCCTTCCGACTATGTCCACACGGTAAAAATCCAGCTTGGCGATATTGAAAAGGGCCGCTACGTGGCCGAAGCCTTCAAGCAGTTGATTCGGAACTGCGTATCGAATTGAGTTATAGTTAGGTTAATGGATGTTAACCCGCAGAACTCCCGATAGCTCTGCGGGTTTTTATTCAATTAATATGTTGTGTGTACAATCTAACAATGTTAGATTTGCTAAAAACCCTTTAAATCATGCCAAATCATGAATAATTCAGCTATAACAAGCTGGTAAAACCGCAATTCCTTTTACTTTGCCAGCTACAGCAAAAAGCGCTGACCGGACTGCTGTCAATAAAAGATACATTTCGAAGTTGCATAATGGATTTCAAGTGCAAAAATCTAACAGTGTTAGCTGGTAATGAGATAGTTACCGTTTTTTCGTATATGTATACTTAGAAATTAACCTGACTCGATGAAACTATCGTTTATCGGTGCCGGAAATCTGGCCTGGCATTTGGCAATGGCTTTCGAAAACGCCGGAAATTTCATTTGCGAAGTATACAGCCGGGATGAAAAAAACGCCCGGCGGCTCGTTTCGATGCTGTACGATGCCCGGGTAAATCCGGATTTGAATTTTGCCGAAAGTGAGTCGGAACTGTTCGTGCTGGCTATTCCCGACGATGCGATTGAAGACGTTGCTGCCCAGTTGGTACTGCCCGAAAACGCGCTGGTGGTGCATACTTCCGGTAGTAAATCGCTCGAAATCCTTCGGCGGTTGATGGATATTTACAGCGACGTGCCGGTGCGAACGGGCGTATTTTACCCGCTTCAGACGTTCAGCAAAGGGACCAACGCGCTCCATTTTGAAGAGATTCCGCTGTGTATCGAAGCCAGCGACAAAGAGACCGAAACGCAGTTGGTTGCGCTGGGGCAGGAACTGAGTAAAATCGTTTATCTGGTCAATTCGCACGAGCGGAAAGTGCTGCACGTGGCCGCCGTTTTTGCCTGTAACTTCACGAATTATCTCCTCGGTATTGCCAAGGATCTGACCGATTCCGAAAACCTGGAGTTCGATTTACTGAAACCGCTCATCGAAGAAACGTTCCAGAAAGCGCTCGATGCCCGGCATCCGGCGCTGGTACAAACCGGTCCGGCCCGGCGCGGAGATGTGAACACGCTGAGCCTGCATCTGGACTATTTGTCGGACAAGCCGGAGCTGCTTCGACTGTATAAAATGCTGTCGGACGGTATTCAGCAACGGCGTTAAAACCGCTCAGCCAATCGGGCGATTGGGGCGCATAGCCGACCGGTTTTTGTTTTCCAAAACCGCCAGTTGTTCGAGTGCGCGCCAGGTTTGGTATAATCCTTTGACTAAATGGTAACACCCCTTTTCGGGCGTCGCCTTGCTGCTCAAAACCGGTTGTCCCTTGCGATCGAGCACACCAAACCACTCCTTGTTGATCTTGTCGGGAAAATGGTGCCAGGTGTATTCGTGTACTTTTCGAACCCACTTCAGGCAATCGTTCTGGCGGGTATGCATGTAGCCCCGCGAAAAAACCGCCAGGGCTTCGGAATGCACCCAACCCAGTTTCCGTTCCCATTCGCTGTAAATACTGGGCCGTTCCTTCAGATCCGCGTACTGAAAAAAACCGCCGGACGGTTCATCCCAACTGATGTCGGCCAGATGAAGCGCCATCTGGACCGCTTGCTGAGCCAGTCGGCGGTTGCCGGTTAGTTCGGCGGCATCAAGCAGGTAGTTGGCGGTTTCGAAGACGTAGCCGCCGTGCAGACGTCGCCCCGGTGCGCTGTCGCAAAACGAGCCGCCGGGCAAAACGTTTTCTCGCAAAACCGTAATGCGTTTGTCAAAAAACTCATTCTGAATTTCGCTCAGAACCGCTTCGTAAGCCTGTTTGTAAAATTCTGGTTCGAGCAACGGGCGGGTTTCCAGCAAGGCTTTCAGCAACAGCATGGGTTCGCTGAGGTGCTTCAACTGCCGGAATCCGCCCAGTTCGGTTTCCCACTGGTCGCGCTGCTGCTGGCGGTGAGTAAGGATGGCAAGGATGGTTTTTCGGGCAAGGTCCGCAAAGAGTGGATCGTGGGTTGCCTGGTATACTTGCGCAAGCGCCATCGCGGCTGTGCAATCCGGCACAATGGTTTTCGCCGGAGCCACGGGTCTCCCCCGCCGGTCGACAACGGCCAGCCAGCGGTTTTGGTGCTGGCCATATTTCAGCAGAAAATCCGCGCCGTGTCGGGCCAGTTCGAGCCACTGCGGAATGGCGTCAACCTGATTGTACAGAAACGAAAATGCCCAGACCTGCTGCGCCTGCAGATGAATGAATTTATCGCTATCGAATACGTCGCCCTGATCCGTAAGCGCATTAAAATAGCCCCCACAAACCGTGTCGCGGCTGTGTTGGGTCCAGAAGGGAATGATTGTTCGGAAAAGACTTTCCTGATACTCGGCAGCCAGTTTACTAAAATCCATCAAAATTTTCTGCATTCATTGGCGTTCTCGAAACTATAAGAAAATTGGAGTAAACGGAAATAAAACCGACTGAACGCGTATTTTTGGGAACACGGATCAACCGGATTGAATGGATTCGTGCGGATTAAAATCTGTTTTGATCTACTCAATCCGTGTTCCTATCGTTCCATTAATCTGAAAGAATATGGCCGCTTTACAGGAGCGATTCAAAAAAATAACCACTTTTATTTTCGACGTCGACGGCGTCATGACGGATGGCAGCGTGAACGCGCTCGAGTCGGGCGAACAATTCCGGACGTTCAATGTGCGGGACGGATACGCCATCGAGCGGGCGGTTCATTCCGGTTACCGGGTAGCGGTTTTGTCGGCGGGGAATCAGTTGGGCGTTCGGAAGCGGCTGGAATTCCTGAAAATCAAAGATATTTTCATGGGCGGGCCAACGGATCAAAAGCTCTACGCCTATCTGGGCTACCTGAACCGCGACAAAATCAACGAATCAGAGGTGCTATACATGGGCGACGACATTCCGGACCTTCCCGTTCTTTCCCGCCCGAATCTGCTCAGCACCTGTCCGGCCGATGCCGCCAATGAAATACAGGCCGTCTGCGATTACATTTCGCCCGTTGCGGGCGGACGCGGAGCCGTTCGGGATGTTATTGAGCAGGTTATGAAAGCGCAGGGCAAATGGCTGTCGTGGCTACCCACCAGTGAGCCGTTCAAATTGGACAATGAACGATAGCTTACCAGTTGCCCACCAGTTCATTAAACTCTTCCAGCAAAAACAGCGTCCGTTTGCCCGGTTTTCCGTCGCCGATGGTGAGGTCGCCAATCTGAACAATGGGCAATACTTTTTTGGTCGAACTGGTCGTAAAAGCTTCGTCGGCGTCGTAGAGTTCCGAGAGCAAAACCGGGCGTTCTTCCACCTGAAAATCGTTCTGCGCCAAGTGCATCACCGTTCGGCGGGTAATGCCGTGCAGAATATTGCGGTTAGGGGTAATCAGCCGGTCGCCTTTGAAAAGGAAGAAATTACTGCGGCTCAGTTCGCTGATTTCGCCGTTTTTCTGGTAAAGAACATCCGAGGCCCGGGCCGACCGAATGGCCTGCGCCAGCAGAATAACCCGTTTGTAATCCGTGCTTTTCACCTCGGCCATCTCGCGAACGTAGTCGTCGAGAATCACCTTGATGCCTTCCTCAAACTGGGTATGCGGCATGGGGTGAAGTTCCTCGGTAATCATGACCAGGTTCGGATGCACCACGCTGATGCTGTCGGGGCTGTAACCGCCCGTCATCACAAAGCGTATAGCAACGTCCGGCAGACTGCTTTTCCCGATCAGTTCGATCACGACGCCATAAGCTTCCTCTTTCTGGATCGGCAGCGGCAGGTGCATCTTGGCGGCCGAATTGGCAAACCGCTCCCAATACCAGTCCCACTGAAAGGGCCGACCGTTGTAGGTCCGGAAATAATCGAAAAGCCCGAAACCGCGCAGCAGCCCGAGGTCGGTAACGCCGAACGCAATCTGCTCGACGGGGAGAATAGATCCGTTGAAATAACCGTACATAAATATCCAATCTATCTGAACCAGGATTCCGCGGATGAAAGGATTAACAGGAAATAAAAAATAGATTATTGCAGCTAATCCTGGTTAATCCTTTCATCCGTTTAATCCCAGTTCAAGACAATCTTAGTTAATCCTTCGCGTAATCCCAGTTCAGGATTATACCAGTTTCTTATACTTAATCCGCTTCGGTGTGGCATCGCTGCCGAGCCGTTTTTTGCGGTTTTCTTCGTATTCGGAGAAGTTGCCTTCAAACCAGTAGACCTGCGAATCACCTTCGAACGCCAGGATGTGTGTGGCCACGCGGTCGAGAAACCAGCGGTCGTGGGAAATGACCACGGCGCAACCGGCGAAGTTTTCCAATCCCTCTTCCAGCGCCCGCAGCGTGTTAACATCCAGGTCGTTGGTCGGCTCATCGAGCAGCAGCAGATTGGCGCCTTCCTTCAGCATCATCGCCAGGTGAACGCGGTTGCGCTCTCCACCCGACAGGTTTCCGATCTTCTTTTCCTGATCGGAACCGGTAAAGTTGAACCGGCTGACGTAGGCGCGGGCGTTAACCTGCTTACCACCCAGAATCACCCAGTCATTGCCGCCAGTGATGGTTTGAAAAACCGTTTTGTCGGCGTCGAGTCCGTCGTGTTCCTGATCAACGTAAGCCCACTTCACGGTTTCGCCGACTTCAAACGTACCGTTTTGCGGTTTTTCCTTGCCCGTAATGAGTTTGAACAAAGTCGTTTTCCCGGCACCGTTCGGTCCGATAATACCGACGATTCCACCTTGTGGCAACTGAAAATCGAGGTGTTCGAACAATAGCCGGTCGCCGAAGGCCTTGGTAACGTCGTGAGCTTCAATGACTTTTGAGCCCAGCCGCGGCCCGGCCGGAATAAAGATTTCCAGCTTGTCTTCTTTCTGGCGATTGTCTTCGCTCAGCAGTTTTTCGTAGGCACCCAGCCGCGCTTTCGACTTGGCCTGACGGGCTTTGGGAGCCATCCGAACCCATTCGAGCTCGCGTTGCAGGGTTTTCTGGCGCTTGGATTCCTGTTTCTCTTCTTTGGCCAGGCGGTTTTGCTTCTGATCGAGCCACGATGAATAGTTGCCTTTCCAGGGAATGCCTTCGCCCCGATCCAGCTCCAGAATCCAGCCCGCGACGTTGTCCAGAAAATACCGGTCGTGAGTCACGGCGATAACCGTTCCGGCATATTGGCGTAAATGTTCTTCCAGCCACAACACCGACTCGGCATCCAAATGGTTGGTCGGTTCGTCGAGCAATAGCACGTCGGGTTGTTTCAGCAGCAGGCGGCAAAGTGCCACCCGGCGTTTTTCACCACCCGAAAGATTCGCGATTTTGGCGTCTGAAGGCGGGCAACGGAGCGCATCCATCGCCTTTTCAAGCCGGTTATCCAACTCCCAGGCATTCAGATGGTCGAGCTTTTCCTGAACCTCTCCCTGCCGGGCAATCAGTTTGTCAAAATCCGCATCGGGGTCGCCGAATGCTTCGTTAATCTGATCAAATTCCTTCAGTAAATCAACCGTTTCCTGCACACCTTCTTCCACCACTTCTTTCACGGTTTTGGTGCCATCGAGCTGCGGTTCCTGTTCCAGCATACCGACGGAATAGCCCGGTGAGAAAACAACATCTCCCTGAAAATTCTTATCAATACCGGCAATGATGCGCAAAAGGGTCGATTTACCGGAACCGTTCAAGCCTAAAACGCCGATTTTTGCACCATAAAAAAAGGAAAGGTAGATATTCTTTAGGATTTGTCGGTTTGGCGGAATAATTTTACTGACACCCGCCATGGAAAATATAATCGTTTCCTGACTCATTGGTTTGATTACTTTTTTAGGTGGCAAATATCAACAATTAAACCCATAGCTCAGTCTTAAAGAGTAAAATAATGGAACAAGCTCAATTGGTAGACGAATACGGTTACGTCAAAGACGGAAAGGTATTCTTATCGAGCTACCTCAGCTATCCGGACCGACAAATCGGTGAAGTGAAACGCACAGAACAGGAAGCGCTCGATTATTTCAAAAATCGGTTTACCATTGCCGAAAACAAGGTAAATCAGTTAGAGCAGGAGGTCACGGATGCCCAGAATAAGGGGTCGTACCTGACTAAACTCGTTCAACTGCGAAAAAAACTGCTCAGTTTCGACGCAATCGGCAATTTCATCCCCCTGCTAAACCGGCTCGACGAACAGGAAGAAATTCTGGTTGAACTGATTCGGACCAACCAGCTTAAAAACCTCGAAATCAAGCACGCACTGCTGGCTGAAGCCGAAATGGTGGCCGACAGCACCGAATGGCGGGAAACCGCTGAAAAGCTCCAGGAAATCAAGTTAAAATGGATCAAAACCGGTCCGGTAGATAAAGAACTGGACGAAACCATTGAGACTCGTTTCAGCGAAACCCTCGATAACTTTTTTCAGCGTCGGCGCGAATTCTTCAACGAGCAGAACAAGGTTATTCAGGAGCGCATGGACCGCTACGACAACCTGATCTGGCAGGCCGAACGGGCGGTGCGGAGCATCTACGAAGCCGACCGCAGCCGGCCCTTCAAACGCGATAATCTGGAAGGTGAAGCCCTCGAACGGGCGAATCTGGCCGAAGAGCGCTATATGAAAGCGCTGACGGAAGCCTATCACCTGATCCGGAATCTGAACAACGAATGGAAAGAAGTCGGTGAAGTGCCGATTAAGAAGTCCGGGAAAATTCTGAAGAAATACCGCCGGGCTACCAAAACCATTTTTGATCGCTACAACCTGGCGCGCGGTATTCAGCCGAAAGTTCGGATCGACCCACGCGTGGAGCAACAGATGAAAATGGCCGACGAAGCCGAAAAACTGGCCAAGCAGTCCAACATTCCGGCAGCTGCTGATCGGGCCAAAGAACTGCTCAATCAGTGGAAGGAAATCAAGATTCCGTTCAAACTGGTGGACAAAGCGGTTTCGGAGCGGTTCCGGTCTTCGTGCGATAAAATCTTCGAATTGAATTACCTCGAACGCGTCATCAGCCGCAAATACCCGGCATTTGAACTCAAAAGCCGCTCCGAACAGTTGCGGACGAAAGTTCGGGAACTGGAGTATCTCGTTCGTCGCGAAAAAAGCGATCTCGCCATGTCGATGAGCAGCATGGACACGCTGGGCCGCCCTGGCAACGAAGATGCGGACAAGATGATGATGAGCAAGGTAAATACCCAAAAACGTAAAATTGCGATGAAAGAACAAATACTGACGGAATTCAACAAAGAGCTGAATCAGTATTGAAATAGAATAGAGAGGATAAAAAAAAGAGAAGAGACGATTGACCATCGACAATTGACGATAGTTCTGCATCGGAGCTATCGTCAATGGTCGATGGTCAATCGTCTTTTCACGGTTTCCGGCGTTTCAGGGCCAGGTCGTGGGCGGTATCGTAGTAGGAACGGAGGTTGGTCCAGTCAAAGACTTCGGCGATATTTTCGACGCGGTTGCGCTGCGTAATCCGGTCGCGTTGCGAAAGCCGGACGAAACGAAACATGATATTGGCCAGTTGGTCAGCCGCTTCATTGAAGGATTGCGTTTTGCGATTGACGACGTAAATACCCCGATTTTCGTAATCGCGCATGATCTGCATAATGAAATCGCCAAAACCGGACAGGTCGCTGGTGACGGTTGGAATCCCCCGCACCACACATTCCAGGGGCGTATACCCCCAGGGTTCGTAGTAACTTGGAAAAACCCCCAGGTGACAACCTCGTACAAACTGGCCGTAATCCAAGCCAAAAAGCGGATTGGTCGAGGAAATAAAGTCGGGGTGGTAAACGACTTTCACCCGGTCGTGGGCGTTGTTGACCAATTGAACCTGCCGAATAAACCGCACCATATCGTCTTCTTCGACCAGGTCGTGAGTCACGAACGGCGGTAACTGCTTGGTCTTGAAACTCTGAATGGTCCGCCGGAGCCGGAGCCGCCAGTATTCATCCACAAACTGATTCAAATCCGGCAGGTTGATGTCTTCACCCGCTGCGGCATTCAGAAATAACTTATCACCCAACTGATTTTCAATGGCTTTGCAGGTTTCCTGAATCTCGTCGAGCAATGCGCGGCTGTGGAGTACGTCGGGGTTGATGGAGCGGAACGGTTGTTTGGTAATCATGAACATCACCACCGTCATATCCATGTTGGCTTCGCGCATTTTCCAGTTCAGCCGGGCGAGCGCTTCGAGCGTGATGTCGTAGCCTTTGTTGCTGAACTCAAACCGCCCTGACGTGAAAAAGTAGAGTGTTTTTTCCAGATCGAACGAATAACTCTGGAAAAAGTGACCCATCACAAACTCGTGAATCCGCTCCTTGAATTTGACGTGCAGGTTCTGAAATTCGTGCACCGCCGTAAACCGCACGATATTCAACCCGTTCGGTAGAATGAGATCGGGAACGCGGCCCAGAAAAACCTCGCATTCGCGGGCGGTAACGTCACTGACGGTCGTAAAGACGTGCGATTGCTGCGCCGACAGTCGTTCAATGGTTGCCTGAGCCTCAATGTTGTAGTGCTGGGCTTCGCGTTTCCAGTCGAAAAACGGCAGTTTTCCGTAAAAACCGGATTCATTCTGCGCCAGGTAGCGGCCCAGCATGGTCGCGTGGGTTGTAAAAACCGTAGCCACTTTGACGTTGTCCCGGCGCAGGTCCGGCAAACCGCTGCTGGCCATCCACTCGTGAAAATGAACGGCAATATCGACGTGACGCGCGCTTTCGGCGGCCAGTTCCGTCAGGAAAATTCGCACCAGTTCGCCAAAACCGACCACCTGATTAACGAGGTCTTCGACGCCCAGCGTTGAAATCTGGTAGCGTTCCCAAAGCTGGTATTTAACCTGCTCGATGGCGGGGCCGAGGCTTTGAATACCAAACAAAACCACCCGGGGTTTGCCGGTGATGAGCCAGTGACCGTATTGCACTTCCAACCCTCTGGAACGCATGCTTTGCACCACGCGGCCGATTTCGGTGCCGTCGTCGTGCGTAATCGGTTCAAATTCAACAGCTGCCCGTTGGGGAAAATAAGGTCCGAGCAGAATATAATCCGTGTCCCATTTTTCAACCATCGACGGGACCTTCGACCGGATAACGGTGTAAATACCGCCTACCTGGTTACAAACTTCCCAGGCAACTTCAATGAGCAATTTTCGCTTAGATGGAGAGAGCAATGATTCCAATGCCATACAATTTGTTAGGGGTGGCTAGCCTACCTGTTTCCACGTGTCTGATCAACGGGTAGTTGTACCCGTCGAATGGTTTATATATCGTACCCCAAATAGAATACTTAATGGCCTATTCAGTCGTGGAAAGGCGATTCGCGAGGTGATTTTACTACTTTTACACTAACTTTCAAATTATCAATTCGTTCATGCCTACCGAAACACGTCACATTCTGTTAATGGACGGCCCCGACAGTACGGGACTCATTCACCGCGTCACCGGCGTACTGGCGCACTACAATCTGAATATCATTCGTAACGCCGAATACGTGAGCCCCGACCGGCAGTTTTTCATGCGCACCGAATTCGAAGGTAGTTACGATTCCGCCGTTTTGTCTGACAACCTGAAACAGACTTTACCGCCGGGCATCAATCTCCGTATTAATCCTAAAAAAAAGAAAAATATTATTGTTTTTGTTACCAAAGAGCACCATTGCCTGGCAGAGCTTTTGATTCGCTACGCCTTCAATGAGCTCGATGCGGACATTTTAGCCGTGGTCAGCAACTACAATACGCTGCAACCGCTGGTGAGCAAGTTCGGTATTCCGTTTCATTATGTTACGCACGAACACAAAACCCGCGAAGAACACGAGGAAGCCATTACCCGGACATTATCTATTTATGAACCGGAATACATCGTGCTGGCCAAGTACATGCGGGTGTTGACGCCCTCGTTCGTGAAACAATTCCCGAATCGGATTGTCAATATTCACCATTCGTTTTTACCCGCGTTCATGGGCGCAAGTCCCTACCGGCAGGCGTATGACCGGGGTGTTAAAATCATCGGTGCAACCGCCCATTTTGTGAACAACGATCTGGACGAAGGCCCGATTATTGCCCAGAATATCAAGGAGGTAGATCACCGGCACACGGCGGCCGATATGGCAACGGAAGGCAAGGACGTGGAGAAAATCGTGCTGTCGCAGGCGCTCAAACTGGTCTTCAACGACCGCGTTTTTATCCACCAGAACCGGACCATCATTTTGTGAGTCGAACAGAGTGACCCCGACCGGTGTTTAGTAAGAACCGGCTATTTTGTCGGCCAACGAGTCTCAACGGTTTGTAAACGCATGGCGAGGTTTTCTCACTGGATCAAAATAGGCGCTGCCATGGCGGGCGTACTGCTGCTGGTGGGCCTGCTGCTTCCGCTTCTGCTGACAACCGTCTACAAGGAAAAAGTCATTCTGGCCGTTCGCGACGAATTTGCCACGCATTCCGAACAGCGGCTGGCCGATTTCAGCGTGGATTTTTCGTTACTCAGCCATTTTCCCAATCTCGCCATCCAACTCCACGATCTTTCGATACACGACAATAAAGGCGAAAAACCGCTCGAAATTGTCGGGATTGATCAGGCCAATCTGGTGCTGAGTATCGGTGATTTATTTCGGGAAAGCCGCACGGTTCGGGAAGTTGTGCTTCGTGGAATTCGTTACAACCAATGGGTAGATTCGACCGGGCAAAAAACCGGTTTTGCCTGGAAAACCGAACGCCCGTCGGATACCACACATACCCACTCGGTCGAAATTCCGGAAATCCGGATCGAAGACGCAACGGTGACAGTTGTCAACGGCTATAAGCATAATGCGTTTTCAATGACCATCCAGCAGGCTGATCTGCGCGGCCAACTCAACCACCCGACGCTGCAACTGGAAGGGAAACTCGATGGCCGAATCGAATACATCAAAAACCGCACGCTGACGATGTTTCGGTCTCAGCCTTTCACGGCCGACATCCATTACGCTTACAATCCATCGAACAAAACCGGTACGTTCACCCGGAGCCAGTTGCGGGTAAACGGCGCTCCGATCCGGCTGATGGGCAGCCACATGAAACTTCCCGGCAACGAAGGAACTTACGTGGACCTGGGTCTGATGGGTACGCAACCGGCGTATAAATTTCTGGCGGCCTTGCTGCCGGATTCGCTCAAACGCTACGCCGGGGATACGGCGTTGAAAGGGAATGTGGCTTTCCGGTTTCGCATGAAAGGGCGTAGCAATCCGACGGTTCGACCCCACAACGACATTCGGTTTCACCTGCAGGCTAAAAACTACCACTGGCCCAAAACTCCGGTGGTTTTTCAAACCGTGCAGCTGCGCGGCAACTGGAACAATGGGGCCGGTAATTCCCGCGAAACCACGAAGTTGACGCTCGAACAATTCCAGGTTCAAACCGGGAAGGATACGCTGGAGGTACGGGGAAACCTGATCAATTTGGTTTCGCCGGTCGTCGACGCGAAAATAAACGGAAACTTATCGCTCCTGCAGCTGGCACAATTCATGAACTGGCCCGGCGACTCACTTTATTCCGGCACGGCTTCGGTCGATCTCGCCGTTCGGAGCCCGTTGCTGTATTCGAACGTGGCGCGGCCTTCCGACGTTGAGCCTTTCTGGAGCGGAATGCTCGTCATCCGGAATGGCTGCCTTCATTTTCCCAAACCGTCAGGGCGCTGCACGGCGCTGAATGCCGACATTCATTTTTTGCCCGAAAACAACATGCTTCGGATTCAGGAAGTAGTCGGAAAACTGGAAGGGCGTTCGTTTAAGATTAATGGTGAAATAACCAATTTGCTGCGGTATGTCTTGAGCGGAAACCGGGCCACGCACCCAGTCCGAACCAAACTGGCCGCGCATTGGCAGGAACTGGATTTCTCGAAACCAATGCCGCCTGCTCCCCGAAAAACCGGTCCCGAAAAAGTACCGACTTCGACGGATAGTTTGCTGGCCGGACTGCTGTTCGGAACCGAATATTCGGCCAGTATTCAGATCGACCGCATCCGGCTGCCATCGCGCGAAGATTTGAGCGATATGTCGTTTGTGGTTCATAAA
This sequence comes from Larkinella terrae, assembly GCF_009668025.1. Classification (GTDB taxonomy): domain Bacteria; phylum Bacteroidota; class Bacteroidia; order Cytophagales; family Spirosomataceae; genus Larkinella; species Larkinella terrae. Next base: position 45,956 of record NZ_WJXZ01000004.1, read on the forward strand.
AAAGGCGAACAGGTCCAGGTGCCGCAATTGCTTTGCCGAACCACGCTGGGCGGAAAAATCGCCGGTTTGGGGCATTTTCAACTGAATGAAGACGGTATTCAGGAACCGTATGCGGCCCTGAGCCTGTCGTATGAACGGCTGGACCTGCAAAAAATGGTGGCTTTGCTGGCCGGATTGAACAGCATGCAGGCGGCTTATAAACGCCCGGCTTCGCATTCTAAGAAAGCCGCTATCAGTGATTACCGGTTTGATGTGGAAGTGAAAGCCCAAAAACTGGACTACCAAACGCTGAAAGGGGACGATTTTGGTTTAAAAACCATCATTAAAGACGAAACCGCGCAGCTGGAACGGCTGACGATGAATGTCTTTGGCGGACGTTTGGGCTCCCACGGCCTGATGCGGCTGGGTCGGCCGGAAGGGTTTCCGGTGACGCTCAACGTGACGCTTCAGAAAATCGATTTGTACCAGCTGTTCCGGGCGGCCGAGGAAATGAAAATCGACGTGCTGAAGAGTGACAACATTCGGGGAAATGTCGATTGCGCCATGACGCTGCGGACAGAATTGAACAACGATTTTCTGCCGGACATCAACAAAATAACCGCCTACACGAAAGCGTCGATCCGGCAGATGGAGCTGATCGAAGTGCAGCCGATTCAGCAGGCGCTGCGGTTTTTGCCGAAAGCCAAAACGAGTCATATTTACTTCGAAGACCTGGACGCCCGGTTTTTGCTGCACCAGAACCGGATTCTGATGCCGGATATGAATCTGACCAGCAACCTTTCGTATTTACACCTGAACGGCGATTATACACTGAACAAAAAAGCCGCTTTTCTGGTCGAAATCAGTCTGACGGATTTGCTCTTCGGTAACAACAAACGACGCATCCGGCAAATCCAGGAACCCGACTCGACCCGAACCTCCCGGGGGTTAAAAAACCACCTGTTGCTTCAGCGCGATCTCGGAAAATACCGTATGAAACTGTTTGGCCGTCGCGACTTTGAAGCTCAGAAACAAACCCTGCAGTCGGAATGGCATGCCGAATTGAATCGGCACCGCATTGACACTACTTTTGCCCAATGAAGCAAGGTGCGAAGTCTGGAAATGACCTCAACAATGTCCGAAAACCGGCGGTTTTCTGGCTTTGCTTTTCGTGCGGTTTTCTGCTGCTGAGCGGTCCGGAAACACGGGCCCAAACCCGTCGTAACCGTGAAATTGACACCGCGTACGTAAAGACTTTCCCCGGAAAACTGACCGGACGGACGTTCCTTTCCCAAAAGTATACCTCCTTTGTTCTGTCGACTCCGGCGCGCTCGTCGACGTCGCTGCGTTTTCGCCCCAATTCCTCGCTGGATCTGGGTGTCGGCGCAACTTTCAAAGCCTTTACGCTGAATCTGGGGTACGGGTTGTCGTTCCTGAACAATCCTGAAAAAGGCAAAACCCGGGATATTGACCTGCAAACGCATGTGTATCTGCGAAAGTGGGTGCTCGACGGCTTCGCCCAGTTTTACACCGGTTATTACCTGACCCCACGCGGAAACGGATTGGCTGATCCGACGCGGTATTACCACCGGCCCGATATTGGGGCCTATGTGGTCGGCGGCTCGATTCGGCGGATGTTCAATTTTCGGCGGTTTTCGTTCCGGGCCGCATTGGTTCAGAACGAGTGGCAGAAGAAATCGGCAGGAACGTGGCTGGCCGGTTTTCAACTGCATTACGGAATCATCCGGGGCGACAGCGCCCTTGTTCCCGGCTCGCTGCAAACCGATTTTCCCATAGAAGCGGTGCGCCGGATGCGGTTTTTAAAATTAGGCCCCGGCGCGGGTTATGCCTACACGTTTGTGTATCGGGAACATTTTTTTGCCACCGGTTCGCTGACGGCCAATTTGAGCGCGACGTTCAGTAAGGAAATCTTTCAGCCCGGCCAGTTGACCTACGGAAATGTACGTCCCGACCTGCTTTTTCGGGCCGTTGCTGGTTACAACAGCGATAAATGGTGCCTGACGCTGAGTTGGATCAACGGCTCGCTGTCGGTTCAGAGTCCTTTTTATCGTTACGTCATTCACACCGGTAATTACCGGTTCACCGTCGCCCGGCGGTTTCAGACCAGCCGTCGCCTGCAGAAACTCGTTCCGGAAACGATCAAAATCTGATTTATCCGGCGGTTTTTATTCCAAACAATAATCCAACGGGGCAGAATATTGGGCCGAAAATGTTCTCTAAATTATTATCTTTCGAGCCGTAATAATCCTACGCTCATTTCTTTCCTGTTATAAGTAGCCATTATGCAAAAATTACAAACGCTCGACTACGCTGTTTTCTTTATTTATTTCATCATCGTAGCGTCTTACGGCTACTGGATTTACCAACGAAAGAAGACGAAAGAAACCTCTTCCACTGATTTTTTTCTCGCCGAGGGTTCCCTAACCTGGTGGGCCATCGGATCGTCCCTAATTGCGTCCAACATTTCGGCTGAACAGTTCATTGGCGCTTCCGGCGACGGTTTTGCGATGGGGCTGGCCATCGCGACGTACGAGTGGATGGCAGCCGCAACACTCATTGTTGTGGCCGTATTTTTTATGCCCATTTACCTCAAAAACCGGATTTTCACCATGCCCCAGTTTTTGACCAAGCGGTATAACAATACCGTAGCGATGATCATGGCCATTTTCTGGCTTTTTCTCTACATCCTGGTCAATCTGACGTCGATTCTGTTTCTGGGCGCGCTGGCGGTTTCAACCATTTCGGGGCTAAACTTTACGTTATGCATGTTTGGGCTGGCGGTTTTTGCGGTTATTATTACGCTGGGCGGCATGAAGGTAATTGGCTATACGGACGTAATTCAGGTGTTTTTTCTGATTCTGGGCGGGCTTGCCACGACCTATCTGGCGATTAATCTGGTGTCGTCGGAAAATGGCACAACCGGCATTCTCAATGGTTTCAATCACATGCTGGCCAAGTCGGAAGACCACTTTCACATGATCTTCCCGAAAGGCCATCCGCATTATGCTTCGCTGCCCGGTCTGACGGTCCTGATTGGCGGTATGTGGATCGTAAACCTGAATTATTGGGGTTGTAATCAGTACATTACGCAACGGGCCTTGGGGGCCGATTTGAAAACCGCCCGTGAGGGAATTCTTTTTGCGGCCTTTCTCAAGTTGCTCATGCCCATTATTGTGGTGCTGCCCGGTATTGCCGCCTATACGTTATACCAGCAAGGGCTGTTTCAGCAGGAAATGCTGGACGCGACGGGAGAAGTCAATAAAGACCACGCCTATCCGGTTTTGCTGAACCTGTTGCCGGCCGGTCTGAAAGGACTTTCGTTTGCCGCGCTGACGGCTGCGGTCGTGGCGTCCCTGGCGGGAAAAGCCAACTCAATTTCAACGATCTTTACGCTCGATATTTTCAAGAAATACATTTCGCCGAACGCCAGCGAACAGAAGCTGGTGCGGGTGGGCCGGATCGCCATCTGGGTATCGATGCTGATGGCCATTTTCATTTCGCCGTTCATGGGAATCGACAAAAAAGGCGGTTTTCAGTTTATCCAGGAAATGACCGGTTTGGTTTCGCCGGGCGTTTTTGCCGCCTTTATCATGGGCTTCTTCTGGAAAAAAACCAACTCGTCCGGTGCTTTATTCGCGATTGTGGGCGGATTTCTGTTATCCCTGTTTTTCAAATACATGCTGCCCGGTATGGTTAATCTGGAATTTCTGGCGCCGGTTGGTTTCGCCGTACCGAATCCGGATGGCATCTACACGATTCCATTTCTGGACACCATGGGCTTTGTATTCCTGATCTGTGTAGCGGTAATGATCGTTCTCGGCCTGCAAAAGCCAAGTGACAAAGGGCTTGAAATCGACAGCACCATGTTCAAAACGTCGTCGAACTTCGCCATCGGAGCCGTCATCGTTCTGGCGATTATCACGTTCTTGTACGCGTACTTCTGGTAAAAGAGAGAAATTGTTTCGCGGAGTTGAGCGGAGAAAAAGGGAGTTAAGCAGAGAAAATATAGCCTCCGCTTAACTCCCTTTTTCTCCGCTCAACTCCGCGAAACAGCCACGTTTTTGATCACTTCTTTCACGATCTCGCTGCTCGTACTCAACCACTCGTATTCGCTCATCGCCACCGAAGCCATCGGGACGTCGGGGTTGCGGTATTCCATTCCGCTGTTCATCACCTTTTTTCCGGTTAAATGGAGCGCATGAACGCCCGCTGCGGCCAGTCGGGCGGCATTGGCGGGCGTGACTCCCGCTCCGGCCATGATCTCGATTCGATCACCGGCCTGTTCGGCCAATTTCTTCAGAAGCGGGATTCCGGCTTCGGCGCTGGCCTTTTGTCCCGAGGTCAGAATGCGTTTGGCTCCCGTCCGAATCACGGCTTCCAGCGCTTCCAGCGGGTCGCGCGTCAGGTCGAAAGCCCGGTGGAAGGTCACAGGCAGCGGATGCGCTAGTTGAACCAAATCAGCGGTTTTTTCTTCATCCACTGTTCCGTTGGCTTTCAGCAACCCCAGCACCACGCCGTCGGCACCGGTTTTTTTAGCGGTTTCAATATCCCGGCGCATGACGGCCAGCTCGGTTTCATTGTACAGGAAATCACCACCACGGGGCCGAATCATGACGTAAAGGTCAATCGTTAGCTGCTCGCGCGCCAGTTCGATCAGGCCAAGGCTGGGCGTGGTTCCGCCCTCCCCCGCCCCACCGCACAATTCGATCCGGGCAGCTCCGCTGGCCTGGGCAATTAGGCAGGATTCAAGTGAAAAGGCGCAGATTTCAATTTTCATTGATTAGTAGGTCGTTAGAAATAAGAAAAGTTTGGGAAAGAATACAAACATTTCTAGCCACGAATCCGTTAAATGGCCTAAATAGCCTGTCAAACGTTTCTGAAAGAATTTTCGGGGAAATGTATAGGATATTCATATTTTTTTACTTTTGCACAATTTTACGACAATCAGTCGTCATATTTTAGCAGAAACGCTTATGTATTGGACACTCGAATTGGCATCCTATCTGGAAGATGCCCCCTGGCCGGCTACCAAAGATGAGTTGATCGATTATTCGATCCGCTCTGGCGCTCCATTAGAAGTAGTCGAAAACCTGCAGGAGTTGGAGGACGACGGTCAGCCCTACGAGAGTATCGAGGAAATATGGCCTGATTACCCAACTAAGGACGATTTCTTCTTCAACGAAGACGAATACTAGCCGGTTGACACCCTGGAATTGACCCAAAAAGGTACAGCCCCATGGTTGTGCCTTTTTGGGTTTTAACTATTTCTGGCTCACTATTTTTTCCGGTATTTCTTCGGAGCGTACAAAAAACCGAAGGCTTCGGCTCCCTGGCGTTTGTGCACCTTGTGGTGGATGTAGTGCGCCCGAATGATGCGTTGCAGGTACGGATGGCGGGTATTAAACCGGATTTTGATGCGCCGGTGTACAATCACATCGTGAAAGATAAAATAAAAAATACCGTATAGCGTCACGCCAATACCGATGGGCGCCAGAAACCAGAGCGGCTCGACTTCACTCCCGACTACCACCATTCCGACGGCCACCAGACTGAATACCACGCTGAACCAGTCATTCCGCTCCAGAAAACCGGCGTGATGATTGTGGTGCGAATGGTGCCAGCGCCACATAAAACCGTGCATGATGTACTTGTGGGTCCACCAGGCTACTCCCTCCATTCCGACGAATGTGACCAGTGCAATGACAACGTTTACGACCATTTTTTCGTTATCCAATCAAAACCAACTAAAAGGTAAAACCACTAACTAGATTAACTGGTTAATACTGAGAACCACTGACGAAATTAGTGCATTTTCCGGTAAAATAGTTGTGTAAACCTTTGGTTCGTATTGCTTAAAACGGTTATATTTAAAAGCAAGGGAGGGCTGGCAACCTTTCTGATACCTACACAGCCGACACACGGATGGACTACAGGGCGCTCAAGGAACTGGTTAGACAGGGTGAGGGAACGCATCTCGAATTCAAATTAAAGTCCAATCACCCCGAACGGATTATTCGTGAAATTGTGGCATTTGCCAACACGGAAGGCGGCAAGCTGCTGATCGGCATTGGCGACGACAAAAGCATTCAGGGCCTCAAACACGTTGACGAAGATGAGTACCTGCTGGAACGGGCCATCGAACGGTATTGCTCGCCCGCCATTGACTACACGATGGAGCGCGTGCTCCTGTCCAACGAGCGGGAGGTGCTGGTCATTACCGTTCCGGAAAGTGAACGAAAACCGCATTACGTCGACGATCCGCTCAACGACAGCCGACGCGTCTATATTCGCGTCGACGACAAAGCCGTACAGGCCAGCAAGGAAGTTCGCGAGATCCTGAAAGGCGAAACCGCCGAACGATCCATTCGCTTTACATACGGTGACAAAGAGCAGACGCTGATGCAGCATCTGGATCGAAACCAGAGCATTACTGTCGATCTGTTTGCCAACATTGCGAACATTCCACGGAAAATGGCCTCCCGCACGCTGGTTTTGCTGGTACTCGCCAATGTGCTGGAAATCCACCCGAATGAGATCGTGGACCGGTTTACAACGCGAATGGGATGAATGGATAAAATATCGAATACTGAATAGCGAATATTGAAGTTGAAACAGCTATTTCGACATTCGTTATTCACTATTCGGTGTTCGATATTAAAACGTTATCATAGACAACCTTCCTGCCGATCATCCTGTCTTTACCGGGTGACTAATCCAATGTTTTCCACTAACTTTGTATATTGTGACAGGCGGCACCCGGTTGTTGCAATAGAGAATGTGCCTAACACGTTTGAACTGAGAGGCCCGGCAGGGAATTCTCGATCGTTCAATTTATACTAAGAATCGCGACAGATGCACAATCTGGTAAAATCCAATTGGCGGAAATGGCTGGTTGCCGGTATCGGTTGCCTGATGGTGTGCGCGATCACACCCGCTGAGGCACAGCGTAAAAACAGGGATAAGGAAGTAAAGCCGAAAGAAGGCGCCCGGGGCGTTGAGGAATCCCTGTTTACGGAAGGAATGAAGTTCATGATGATGGACGAACCTTCGAAAGCCGTAGCGCAATTTCAGAAAGTTATTCAGCTTTATCCCGAAAATCCGGCGGCTCAGTATGCGACGGCCACGGCGCTGATGAAGCTGAACAAGCCCGACGAGGCCCTGCCGTTTGCCCAGAAAGCCGTTCAACTCGACAAGGGCGTCAACAAGTATTACGTGCTGCAACTGGCTGAATTACTGGTGAAACAAAAACGGTATTCCGACGCCGAAAATCTCTACGAAGAGCTGATCAAAAAAAGCCCCGACAACATCGAATACGGCGTTGAACTGGCGGCTATTTACCTGTTCGATGATAAACCGGATAAAGCCCTCGACATGTACGACAAAGTGGAGAAGGCGACCGGCATGAACGAAGAAATTGTCCGGCAGAAACAGCGGATTTATTTAAAGCAGAACAAGGTTGAAAAAGCCATTCAGGAAGCCGAAAAACTGGTGGCTTCCGAACCGGGCGAAACCGATTATTTGCTGGAAGGTGCCGAACTGCTGATCGCCAACGAACGCAACGACCAGGCGGTTGACTGGCTTCAGCGGGCGTTGAAAGTCAATTCGGATTTGCCGCAGGCGCACGTCATGCTGGCCGATTTGTACCGCAAACAGGGCAACCTGGAAAAGTGCAGCCAGGAACTGGATAAGGTATTCTCAAATCCCAATCTGGAAGCCGACATCAAAGCGCGAATTTTGATGAGCTACGTCAAAATGGTTGGCAACGACGAGAAAGCGAAACAAAGCGCGGTAAAGCTCGCCAAAGAGCTTGCCACTGCTCATCCGAAAGACGCCCGCTCGCAGGCCATGTATGCGGATTTGCTGGCGCAGGATGGCAAAAAAGCCGAAGCACGCAACTATTACGTCAAAGCCGCCCACCTGGACAAAGCCACCTACGAAGTCTGGGGCGCGATTCTGCAACTTGACAGCGAACTCAATCAGGTCGACAGCATGCTGGTTCATTCCGAACAGGCGCTCGAATTGTTCCCGAATCAGGGTGTGATCTGGGCGTTTAACGGTTCCGCCAATTACTTTAAAAAACGGTATAAGGAAGCGATTGAAGCCTACGAAGAAACCCGGCGGTTATCGCCCACCAACACCGAACTGATGAAGAGCGTGAATGCGCAACTCGGCGACGTTTACAACGGCATGGGCGATCATCAGAAATCCGACGAAGCTTACGAGCAGGTGTTGAAAGAAGATCCCGACAACGACCACGTTCTGAACAATTACAGCTACTTTTTGTCTTTACGGAAAGAAAAACTACCGCTGGCGCTGCAAATGTCGGAGCGTCTGGTGGAGAAAAATCAGAATAATGCCACGTACCTGGATACCTACGCCTGGGTTTTGTACGTCATGAAAGATTATGCCAAGGCCCGCACGTACCTTGAAAAAGCGATGCAGGCCGACAAAAACGTGAGCGGTACGATTATCGAACACTACGGCGACGTGTTGTATCAGCTTGGCGAGCACGAAAAGGCGGTTGAGCAGTGGAAAAAAGCAAAACTCAAAGGAGAAACGACCGATCGGTTGGACAAGAAAATCGCAACCGGAAAAATTTATGAGTAAATCCCTTATTGGACTTTTGTGCGTCATCATGCTGATCACAGCAGACGGATGCCGTCGGCGGAGATTGTTCCGCAACGCCCCGCCTTCGCCCCCAGCAGATACGGTTTCAGCGTCACCCAAAATCCGCACCGATACTATTGCCACCGCTCCGCCCCCGGTTTTGCCTTCCATCGACCCCAATGCCAACGTTGATCAGGTTGATTTTGCCTATCTGACCGCTAAGTCGAAGGTTTCCTTTAAAAGTAAGGATCAGGACATCAACAATGCGAACGTAAACCTGCGGATCGATAAAGACAGCCTGATCTGGCTGTCGGTTTCGGGCGTAGGCGTTGAAGTGGCGCGGGCGCTGATTACAAAAGATTCCGTGGTGATTATGGACCGCATTCACCGCGAGTATTCGGTGTTTGATTACGCTTCCTTAAGTCAGCGGTTTAATTTTAACCTGGATTTTGGACTGATTCAGTCGCTTTTGGTCGGTAACCTGCCATTGCCCAAAGAACCCGCCCAACGGGTTAAAAATGAAAAGGATTTTTTGCTTCTGCGGCAACGCGAAGGCAAGGTGTTAGTGGATAATTACATTGGCGAACAAAACCGGAAACTGAAAAAGCTGCTGGTGGTTGAGCAGCCGACGAAAAATTCGCTGACGCTGGATTATGAGGATTTTACGGTGTTGAATAATTTCCTGTTTCCATACACCAGTCTGGTAACTGTCGATTACAAATCGAAAAACGACGGGCAACCTTATCAGACCGTCTTACGAATTCGACACAACAAAGTAGAGCTTACCGATAAAAATCCGGGTTTCCCGTTCAGCATTCCGCCAAAATTCCAGCGGAGACCGTAACTATCCCGGTATTGCAAGATGCTTATGACGTACAGAGTGGTTCGGGCTACCGATTGGAAGACTGTTATCCTTACGCTTACCCTATGCTGGCTGGCTGCTGGAAGCATTATGGCTCAGCAGCGAAGCCGTCAGCAGCTGGAAAAAGAGAAGAAACAGAATATCGAGAAAGTATCGCAGATTCGGACGATTCTGAAAAAAACCTCTTCGCAGAAACAGGCCACCCTGGGGCAGCTCAAAGCGCTGAATCAGGAAATTGCGGCCCAGTCCAAACAGATTAACCTGCTCACGGAAGACGTCAAACTGATGACATCCGAAATCCGGGAGCTGCGTCAGTCGTCGACTCAGTTGCAGAACAATCTGGAAAAACTCAAAAAAGAATACGGAGAAATGATTTATGCCGCCGACAAACGGCGTCAACAGGTCAATCCGCTCGGTTTTCTGTTTTCCGCCGAAAGTTTCAATCAACTGGTGGCGCGGTACAAATACCTCCAGCAGTATTCCGAAGCCCGCAAGGGGCAGGTGCGGCAGATGGAGAAAGTGCGGGAGCAAATGCTGGTGAAACAGCAGGATGTTGAGCGCAAAAAGAAACAGCAGCAGGGAACGCTGGCCGTGCAGGTGAACGAATCGAAACGCCTGGAAGGTCTCAAGGATGAGAAAAACCGCATGGCGACGGAACTGAGCGAAAAAGAACAAGACCTTCGCACCGAACTGACCGAAAGCCGGAAGGCGGTCAGTCGGCTGGAATCGGCCATTACGGAAATGATTCGCCGGGAAATTCGCGAGCGGGAAGAACGCGAACGTCTGGCTCGTCTGGCACGGTTAAAGGCAGAACGTGAACGGATTGCCCGCGAGAAGGCCGCAGCGGCAGCCGCAGCCAAAGCCGAACGGGCCGCAGCCGCCGAATCGGAAGCGAACAAACCGGAAGCTGCCGAACCCAAAACCGCTGAGCCCAAAGCCGCCGAACCGGCTTCGGAGGCCGCTGAACGAACCGCCCGTAAGCCCGACGAACGCCGGAATAACCTGCTGAATGACGAAGAAGCCGCCCTGGCGTCCTCGTTTGCATCGTCGAAAAACCGCTTGCCCTGGCCCGTTACGCGCGGGTTTATTTCGGATCATTACGGCGTTAAACCGCACCCGGTTTTGAAAGGCGTCATGCAGGATAACCCCGGAATCGATATTCAGACCACGCCCGGGGAAGTGGTGCGGGCGGTTTACGATGGCGTCGTGCAGTATACGACCTTCGTGACCGGTATGCACAACATCGTTGCCATTCAACACGGTGATTATTACACGGTCTACGCCAAACTGAAGAGTGTTTCGGTGCAGGTTGGGCAGCGCGTCAAGGCCCGCGAAGTGATTGGCGTGGTTGCCACCGACAAAGACGGCGTCGCGGAAGTCCAGTTTCAGGTCTGGAAAAGCACCAACCGGATGAACCCCGAATCCTGGCTGATCGACCGTTAGTGGTTTGGTTTCCGAAAACCAGGCGCGGTCCACCGAATCATTTTCCCAACTTCGTGGTTTTATTCCGTACAAATACCGGTAGATTGCCGACCAAATCCTGCTCACTGATTGCTTAAAACGGTTTACAAAACGAATGTCTGTTCATAATCCCGACGTCAAACGGATCACGACCCGCGTTATTCAGGAATTGAAAAGCAAGGGCGAAAAAATTTCGGCGCTGACCGCCTACGACTATTCGCTCGCCCGGCTGGTCGATGCCGCCGGAGTAGAGATTATTCTGGTTGGCGACTCGGCTTCCAACGTAATGGCCGGTCACGAAACCACCCTGCCGATTACGCTGGATCAGATGATTTACCACGCCACCTCGGTGGTTCGGGCCGTCAAGCGGGCGCTGGTGGTGGTCGATTTGCCGTTCGGTTCTTACCAGGGCAATTCGACAGAAGCGCTGCGGTCAGCCATTCGGATCATGAAGGAATCCGGCGCGCATTCCGTCAAAATGGAAGGCGGTTTAGAGGTGAAAGAGTCGATCATCCGCGTCCTGAGTGCGGGCGTTCCCGTGATGGGCCACCTGGGTTTAACACCCCAGTCGATCTATAAATTCGGGACGTATGCCGTTCGTGCCAAGGAGGAAACCGAAGCGCAGAAGCTGATGGAAGATGCCAAAATGCTCGAAGACATTGGCTGTTTTGGCGTCGTTTTGGAAAAAATTCCGGCGACCTTGACAAAGCAAGTTTCTGAAAGCCTGACGATTCCGACGATCGGAATTGGTGCCGGGCCGGATGCCGACGGCCAGATTCTGGTGCTGCACGATTTGCTGGGTATTAACAAAGAGTTCAAACCCCGGTTTTTACGTCGTTACGCTGACCTGCACGGCATTATTACCGAAGCCATCGAACACTATGTCGATGATGTGAAAGATCGCGAGTTTCCGAGCAAAGAAGAAGCTTATTAGGCATCGGCCGGTTTATTGCGGGCGTTAAGACGGGTTAAAACCCGTCTCTACCATTATGAAACAGAAATACGTCGTTGTATACGAAGATAACCACCTGATTGTGGTCAATAAAGAACCGGGAGTGTTGGTCCAGGCCGATAAAACCCGTGATGTACCGCTGCTTGATCTGATCAAGGAGTACATCAGAAAAAAGTACGATAAACCGGGCGATGTGTTTCTGGGAACCGTTCACCGGCTCGACCGGCCGGTTAGCGGGTTGGTCGTCTTTGCCCGCACGTCGAAGGCGCTGGAACGAATGAACGAGATTTTCCGGAAGCGTCAGGTGCAGAAAACGTATTGGGCGGTGGTTGGCCGAAAACCGAGGGAAGAAAAAGGTCGATTGACGCATTTTCTGCTCAAAGACGAAGCGACCAATACCGTAAAAGCCTACGAAGACGAAGTGCAGGGTTCGCAGCGCGCCGAACTGACCTACCGCTTACTCGGAAAAGTGAACGATCATTATCTGCTGGAAGTGAATCCGATCACGGGACGGCCGCATCAAATCCGGGTGCAACTGGCGAGTATGGGCTGCCCGATTCGGGGAGATATCAAGTACGGTTTTCCGCGGGCAAATCAGGACAGCAGCATCAATTTACATGCCAGACGGCTGTATTTTATTCATCCCGTCAAGAAAGAACCCCTGATCTGTAAAGCCGGGGTTCCGAATAATCCGTTCTGGGAAGAATTCTTATCGCTCGATCCCGAAGATTACAAGGACAAAAATCTTGATTTTATTTATTGATTACGGTGATTGGCAAAAGGGTGAACATAGAATCATCCTATTGAGACACCCGATTGCGTAACCATTCGGACAAAAAACCGGTAATCGTTGGATGGAAAACAGAATTTAGTAAAAACTTACTTTACGGTAGGTGTTACATCCGACCAAAACTGGTTGAGTACCCGCTCTGCCATCTGAATTGCTCCCTGTACGGCGCCGAATATCATGCATAACGGCAGGATAATTGGGAAAAAAACAATCCACTGCATGATCATGTTCAAATTGACCTTCTTCATCTCGTGTTTGGGTAAAGGGTGCCACTTTTATTAAGTCCAATGCGCTACAAATGACTTATTGTTGTTGAATAACGAACCGGAAAACGTAAATATTTCCGCCAATAGTTAAAAATAGTCTTGAATTATTTCAACAACAAGGAATCGAAAAAAAAGATTTAAAAATTTATAAAAGCTATTCTGGCTGGTTTTTCTTATGTCATGGAAAAACCGTAATTTGTTCTTCCATTAAGAATCTGAAATATTAGATAAATACAAAATGTTAAATATTATCCAACTGTTACCGGATTCAATTGCCAATCAGATCGCGGCAGGAGAAGTGGTGCAACGGCCGGCATCAGTGGTCAAGGAATTGTTGGAAAACTCAGTAGATGCCCAAGCAAAAACCGTACAAATTATTATTCGGGATGCCGGTAAATCACTGATTCAAATTATCGATGACGGTATCGGCATGTCAGAAACCGACGCCCGAATGAGTTTTGAGCGACACGCTACGTCGAAAATCCGCTCGTCAGACGATCTTTTTCGCATCCGCACGATGGGTTTTCGGGGCGAAGCACTGGCCTCGATTGCCGCCATTGCCCAAGTTGAACTCCGCACCCGCCGGTCCGATTCGGGCCGTGGCAGCGACGAATTGGGAACGCTGATCCGGATGGAAGGCTTTGAATTGAAAACCCAGGAATCGGTTTCGTGTTTGCCGGGAACAAATATTCTCGTAAAAAATTTATTTTTCAATGTTCCCGCCCGGCGCAATTTTCTGAAGACCAATTCGGTCGAGATGCGGCATATTCTGGATGAGTTTCAGCGCGTCGCCCTGGCGCATCCCGAAGTCGCATTCTCACTTTATCATAACGATTCGGAGGTGTATAACCTCCAGGCCGGGAAATTGAGCCGCCGGATTGTCGATCTCTTTGGAAAGCAATACCGGGAACAACTCGCTTCCTGTGAAGAAGAAACGCCTTATGTGAGCGTTCGGGGCTACATTGGCAAACCCGAATTTGCCCGAAAAACGCGCGGAGAGCAGTTTTTTTTCGTCAACTCCCGCTTCGTTAAACATAATTACCTGCACCACGCCGTCGTCGGTGCGTATGAAGGAACGATTCAGGACGGGTTTCATCCGTTTTATGTGTTGTTCATCGAAATTGATCCATCGCACATCGATATCAACATTCACCCGACCAAAACCGAAATCAAATTTGATGACGAACGGTCGGTTTACGCCATCGTGATGGCGGCCGTCCGAAAGGCGGTTGGCGTCTACAATTTAACCCCATCGCTCGATTTTGACGCCAATGTGAACTTCCTGCCGGTGACCCCGCTCCCCCGTCGATCGTCAGAAGCGCAGCCGGTTACCGAGCCGGAACCCAGAAACCGGTCGGCACTGCGTCCGATGTCACCGGCCTGGTCCGCGGAAGCTTCTGAACAAAAAGCCAATACCGGTTTTGATTTTCCGCGTAAGTCGGCCGCCAACTGGCAGGCGCTGTTTGAAGGTCTGGAGCCAACGGAAAAACCGGCGACGGAGGAAACGAACTTGTTCGAAAACCGCTCTTCAGCCGAAAAACCGTCCGAAACGGAGTCGGTAACGCTGGGGAGCCGGGTAAATAAACTGGTGACGTCTACGGTTGCGCTGGAAGGAACCGGGGCCATTATTCAGGTGCACAACCGCTACCTGGTGACGTCGGTACAGGCGGGTATGCTGGTCATCGATCAGCGCCGGGCCTACGAGCGGGTGCTCTACGACCAGTACCAGGCCGCACTGACCAAGCGCAATGGGGTTTCGCAGCAACTGCTGTTTCCGAAAACCGTGACGGTCATGCCGGTCGATTATAACCTGGCGCTCGAATTACGCGATGATCTGACCAGTCTAGGATTCCTTTTTGATGAAATCGGCCAGAATGCGTTTCTCATTCAGGGCGTACCGGCGCTTTCGGTGGGTGAAAATGAAGAAGAACTATTTGCGAATCTGCTGGCCCAACTCCGCGAAGATACGGGGCGGCTGAAGCTGGAGCGGGCCGAGGTGCTGGCGCGTTCGCTGGCCCGGCGGTCGGCCGCGCGGCAGCAGAAACAACTGGCCGAGCCGGAACAACGGGCGTTGGTCGACCAATTAATTGCGTCAACGAACCCATCATATACGCCCAACGGTGAACCGATTACAACTATATTGGCGTTGGATAAGTTAGCAGGATTATTTCGGTCCTGATATGATAAATTTGCCAGAAAACGTTACAACTTTATGATGCTTACGCCGGTTGTCAGGACGCTCCTGCTTATCAATGTCGGTTTCTTTGTTTTAAAACTGGCAGGAATCGACCTGATTCATTTTTTTGGGTTATACTCCTTGCTGTCACCGGCATTTGCGCCCCACCAGTTTGTAACCTACATGTTTTTGCATGCCGATTTTGGGCATATTTTCAGCAATATGCTGGGTTTGTTTTTCTTTGGCCCGATGCTTGAACAGGTTTGGGGGAGCAAACGGTTTACCATTTTTTACTTTATTACCGGTATTGGTGCCGGATTATTATTTTCGGGAATAAACTATTTTGAAGCCAGCCAGTTACGAGATGCAGTGGTTGCCTTTCAAAGCCAGCCGACACCGGAGTCATTAGAACTGTTTTTATCGGATCGGGGTCTATTGAGTCAGGGAGATAATTTTCTGAAAGTGTTTGAAGAAAACCCGACGGACCCTTCGTATATACGGGGAGCGATCCAGTTGGTGAATCAGTATCTCGAGCAGCAGTTAGACGTACCGATGGTAGGCGCTTCGGGGGCCATTTTTGGAATTTTGATGGCATTTGGATTATTATTTCCAAATACCGAACTTTTCCTATTATTTCCACCGATACCCATCAAGGCAAAGTACCTGGTGGCGTTTTATGGTGCATACGAACTCTATTCGGGGGTCTATAGGGCACAATCCGACAATGTGGCGCATTTCGCCCATATTGGCGGTATGCTCTTTGCTTTTATATTGGTAAAATATTGGGGAAAGCAACGAAATAATTTTTATTGAGTGATGAGTGGACTGTTAGATGACTTCCGGAGCGAATTCAACAAGCCCAACAATACGTTGGTGCAGTTGATTCTTATTAATACCATTGTCTTTTTACTGCTGTTGATCCTGAAAGTGATTCTGACACTGGCGGAGATGTCCGGCGTTTATACTCTGATCGTTGATCAACTTCGGTTACCCGCTTCGCTGAGCGTTTTCATCATGAAGCCGTGGACGATGATTACGTACTTCTTCACGCACGAAGACGTCTTTCACATTTTGTTCAACATGCTTTTTCTGTACTGGTTTGGGCGGTTGATCGACGAATACCTGGGAAACCGGCGACTGGTGGCGCTGTATATGCTGGGCGGTTTGGCGGGTGGTTTGGCTTACATCGCTATCTACAACCTGCTTCCCTACTTTCATGAGCAAGTGAGCGATTCCCGGATGCTGGGCGCTTCGGCGGCCGCTTTTTCCGTTGCCGTCGGCGCTTCTACCCTATTGCCTAATTACACCTTTCATCTGCTGTTTTTTGGCCCGGTCCGGATCAAATACATTGCTTTCTTTTACATCGTGCTGTCGTTGGCGCGGTCCATCGGCCCCAATGCCGGGGGCGATCTGTCCCATCTGGGCGGGGCGCTGGTCGGTTTTCTGTTTATCAAAATGCTTCAGAATGGCACGGATCTGGGCCAGCCTATTTACTGGGTCATGGACGGATGGCAGAGCCTGTTCCGGAAAAAACCGCCGGTTAAGGTATCCTACCGCCAGCGGAGCAGCGCCAGCATGAGCGCCGGTTCCTACGCGGCCCCCTCGTCGCCGTCGGCGGTTGCCATGCCGGATCAGGACGAAATTGATGCGATTCTGGATAAAATATCCCGTTCCGGTTACGAAAGCCTCACGCGGGAAGAGAAACAGAAACTATTTCGGGCCAGCCAGCGTGGATAGATTCTAAATTGTATTTTTCTCGCGGAAATTGTTCAGGTATTTTTGGCGGAAATACAGAACGAACGTTTAGTAAATTTACTAAAAAGCACGCAGAAACGTTATTTCGGCGTGCTTTTTAGGCCTATAGCCTTCCACAATGCTGATTTTTGAGAATCAGTTAATTGGATGTGCAAGTTGTGTTTTTTTTGTACTTTTGCCCGGCAAAGATTTCATGAATGAATGTGGTGAAACAGTTTGTTGCCACACGGAGTTTATGAAAAACAATTTACACTACCCTACTCACTATGTTGATCACTCCCGGCAAATTACTCGCCAAGATTGACACCCCGGACGACCTCCGTAATCTGGATCAAACCGACCTCCCCCAAGTCTGTGCTGAACTACGACAGTTTATTGTCGATAACGTATCAGTGTATGGCGGTCATTTTGGTGCCAGTCTGGGTGTTGTCGAATTGACGGTTGCCCTCCATTATGTTTTCAATACACCGGATGATCAGCTGGTTTGGGATGTGGGTCACCAGGCGTATGGCCATAAAATTCTGACCGGACGGCGCGATATTTTTCATACCAACCGGTTTTACAAAGGCTTATCCGGTTTTCCGAAACGGAAGGAAAGTCCGTATGATTCGTTTGGGGTTGGTCACTCGTCAACCTCCATCTCGGCGGCTCTGGGTATGGCCGTAGCCTCGCAACTCCAGAACAATCCGAAGCGGCACCACATTGCGGTAATTGGCGACGGTGCCATGACCGCCGGTCTGGCCTTCGAAGGCATGAACCACGCAGGCTCGACCGAAGCCGATCTGCTGATTATCCTGAACGATAACTGCATGTCCATCGATCCCAACGTGGGGGCCTTGCGGGAATACCTGACGGATATTACAACCTCGCCGACCTATAACAAGGTAAAAGACGAAGTCTGGAATCTGTTGGGCAAGATGAGCAATTTCGGCAAAAGCGCGCAGGACATCGTTTCGAAAATCGAAACCGGTTTGAAAGCGTCGCTGTTGAAGCAAAGCAATCTGTTCGAATCGCTGCATTTGCGGTATTTTGGCCCCATCGACGGCCACGATATCGATCATCTGGTGAGCGTGATGAACGATCTGAAAGACATTCCGGGTCCCAAACTGCTGCACTGCCTGACGGTGAAAGGCAAAGGCTACGGCCCCGCCGAAAAAGACCAGACCAAATGGCACGCGCCGGGTTTGTTCGATAAAGTGACGGGGGAAATTAAAAAGAAAATTTACGACAAACCGCAACCGCCTAAATACCAGGATGTTTTCGGGCATACGCTGGTGGAACTGGCGGAAGTCAACGAGAAAATTGTGGGCGTTACGCCCGCGATGCCGTCGGGTTCGTCGATGAATATTATGATGAAGGCCATTCCGGATCGGGCTTTCGATGTAGGTATTGCCGAACAACATGCCGTTACGTTCTCGGCGGGGATGGCGACGCAGGGTCAGGTGGTTTTTTGTAATATTTACTCCACCTTCATGCAGCGCGCCTACGATCAGGTGATCCACGACGTCTGCATTCAGGAATTACCGGTTATTTTTTGTCTTGATCGCGCCGGTTTTGCCGGAGCCGATGGCCCGACGCACCACGGCGCGTACGACCTGGCGTTTATGCGTTGCGTTCCGAACATGATCGTGGCCAGCCCGATGAACGAGCAGGAACTCCGAAACCTAATGTTTACGGCCCAGTCGGATACGATTCAGGACGGCACTCAGGCGTTTACGATCCGGTATCCGCGGGGTGAAGGCGTGATGCCCAACTGGCGGACTCCGCTGGAACAGGTTGAAATTGGCAAGGGACGCAAAATCCGGGATGGAAAAGACGTAGCCATTCTGACCATTGGACCCATCGGGAACTATGCCGTCACGGCCTGTGAATTTCTCGAAAAAGAAAGTATTCGGCCCGCGCATTACGACATGCGGTTTGTAAAACCGCTCGACGAAGCGATGCTGCACGAAATATTCCAACGGTACGACAACGTCATCACGGTAGAAGACGGTTGCTTAATGGGCGGTTTTGGCAGCGCGGTGGTTGAATTTATGACCGATCACGGCTACGTTGCGCGCGTCAAGCGGCTGGGAATTCCGGATGCGGTGATCGAGCACGGGGAGCAAATCGACCTGCACCGCGAATGCGGTTTTGATCCGCAGGGCATTGCCGACGCCGTGCGGGAACTGATCTACAGCAAACGGGTAGTAACTGCTTAAAATAACCTTTCAGGAAAACGGTGCCGGGTCGCCGGTGTGATTGAAGGGAAAGGATTCGCACGGATAAAACCGTATCAATCCGCTCCCGACATCAATCCCACTGGCGACCTGCCCTTTTCTTAGTCCTTTCAGATTCGTACAATGCAGGTATTTAAATTCGGCGGAGCATCGGTAAAAAACGCGCAGGGTATTCGCAATGTGGCCAGCATCATTCAACAGCAACCGCCCCGTGAATTAGTCGTAGTGATTTCGGCGATGGGCGAAACGACCAATGCGCTGGAAAAATTAACCTGGGCTTATCTGCGCCGAGAGCCGGAAAAAGACGCTATCTGGCAGCATATCCGTATTCAGCATGAGCAGACAATCAATGAATTAGCCAGCGCGGATTCGGAAGCCTTCCAACCGGTTTACGATTTGTTCTCGGCCGTTGAAACCATCCTGGATCAGGATCCCGAAGCTCCAGTCGATCAAGTTTACGACCAACTGGTCTCGTTTGGCGAATTGCTCTCAACCCGGATTATCAACGCCTATCTCAACCAATCCGGTTTAGATTCCTATTGGGTGGATGCCCGGCGGCTGATTCGAACGGATGATAGTTACCGGGAAGCAAAAGTAGACTGGAGCCAAACCGGTGAGCATATTACCGAAACGCTGGCCGATTTGCTGGATACCAGCGTTGTGATCACGCAGGGCTTTGTTGGAAATACAGGTGAAGGTCACACGACCACGCTGGGTCGCGACGGATCGGATTATACCGCTGCCATTTTCGCTTATTGCCTGGACGCCGAGCGCGTCACCATCTGGAAAGATGTGCCGGGCGTCCTGAATGCCGATCCCAAGTGGTTTGACGAAACCGTTAAAATTGACCAGTTGACCTATCAGGATGCCATCGAACTGGCGTATTACGGCGCCACGGTGATTCATCCGAAAACCATCAAACCGTTACAGAACAAGAACATTCCGCTCTACGTCCGGTCGTTTTTTCGTCCGGAGGAACCCGGAACTGTGATCGGGCATTTTGAAAAACACCTGCCTATTCCGTCGTTCATTTTCAAAATGAACCAGACGTTGATTTCGCTTCATCCGAAGGATTTCTCGTTCATTGCGGAAGCGAATCTGAGCAAAATTTTCGGGCATTTTGCGGAATACGGCGTGAAAATCAACCTGATGCAGAATACCGCCATCAGTTTTTCGGTCGTGGTCGATCACCGCCCGGAGCGATTGGCCCGGCTGATGCCACAGTTGCAGGAGGAATTTCGGATTAGTTACAACGAAGGTCTGGAACTCATCACGATCCGGCATTACGATGAGAAAACCATTGACCGGGTTCTGGTCAACAAAAAACTGCTGGTGGAGCAGAAAAGCCGGTATACCGTTCAACTCGTGGTGAAAGATATCGACCGTGCCCCCGAACTTTAGAACTTCGGACAGGAAAGCTGTTTGCGGGCGTTGCGGTTTTTGGGTTTGCCCGGAGGCCAGTTCTCAAAGGTGTACGACAGCGAGATTTCGTGAGCACCCCCGCTGCCCGGCCCCAGTGACGAAATGGTTGCGTCGTAACTGTAGCCAATCGAGAAGGCATCCTGACGAAAACCGACCAGGGCAATCAGCGACTCGCGGTTGGTGATATTGGGAGCGTATTTTTTCAGTGGCAAACCCCGGTACCAAAGCCCAACCACGATGGGTGAGTAGGTCATGTAAACGCCCAGATCCAACTGATCGTATTTGCCCTGATAGCGGTAATTAATCGCCGGAGAGATGGTTTTCTCGCGTTCCCATTCATCGCCCAGGCCGGTGAAGCCCGCAAACGGAATCCGCAACCCGGCGTGAATGCTTCCTTTCAGGGGCAGGCGGCTTTCGTCGCTCAGCACAAAAACACCCTGATTGGGTCGGCTGAGGTGATGGGCCGCCACGCCAATCCAGTACCAGTCGGAATACAGCAAACCGCCGGTTGAGAAATCCAGGTACTTCAGTTGCGGAGAGCCATTGGTCACCACCGGGTCCGTGGTCGGATTGCCGGTAAAACCGCCATTGTTATATTGATCGCCGAAGGTAAGGCCGAACCAGTTGATCGAACGGTTGACGTAAGACCCCTGTACGCCCAGCCGGACGAATGTTTCTTCAGCCACCCGAATCTGGTAAGAATATTGCAATCCAATGTCCGTGGAGCGAATGCGTCCCTGGCCCTGGTTGTCGCTTTGCAGCATCAAACCGACGCCACTGTTGTAGCGCTCGAAGAAATGGTCGACACTCACCATAGACGTTACGTAGTTGGTGACGGCGGGCCATTGATTCCGGTAATTGACGGTTACCCTCGGAGCCAGCGCTGAACCCGCAAAAGCCGGATTCAGGTACAGAGGAG
Organism: Larkinella terrae; assembly: GCF_009668025.1. Taxonomy (GTDB): domain Bacteria; phylum Bacteroidota; class Bacteroidia; order Cytophagales; family Spirosomataceae; genus Larkinella; species Larkinella terrae. The sequence goes on from NZ_WJXZ01000004.1 coordinate 67,385, forward strand.
CCGCATAAAACTGGGAAAATTGCGGGTCCTGCGCCCAAACCGTTCCGCCGATCAGCAAGCCAAGGAGAAGAAAAAAGTAACGTTTTAACATAACTGTATTTTTAAGCAAACAACTTGCCAAACTGGTTCGGATAAAACACTAACAGATAAACGTTTTTTTGCCGTAAAATTGCACTTGACAGATTAGATAAAGATAGTTGCAAATGATGAAACGGATGAATGGTAACTTATAAAATTTTTATAGCCGCCGTTTCGTTTACAATAACGTACTGCCCACCTCAACTGTTATGTTTATGAATGCAACCAGAAGCCGGGCCGGTATTTACTTGACTTTTTAGCAGCGAATGACAACCTATACAGGAATGGTACGGCGGTTGGGATGGATGCTTCTGTGTTGGGGGCTGTTTGTCGGCGCGGCCTATGCACAAACTGCCGTGCAGGGAATTAAGGTAAGCGGGAAACTGTGTATTGCCGACCCATCTTGCGATACGGGTGTGATGTTTGAAGATACCGTACCCAACGTGCGCTCCCGGGTCTGGAGTTTTGGCGACGGCGCTTCCGGTCAGGATACCTCTTCAGCCGCCAAACCCAAGCATTCTTACAATAATCCCGGTACTTATACGGTTACGCTGACCCGAACCATGCAGGATGGGTCGAAGCAAACCGCTTCAAGACCGATTACCATCGGTGTTCCGCCCACCCAATTTCAGAACTGGCGAACGGATACCATGTTGTGTAACGGGCAGAAAATAACACTCGATCCGTATCCAAACGGTGCACCGGCAGGGGCGAGTTATCTCTGGTATCCCAAAGGCGATACGACCCAAACCATTCAGGTCGATAGTGCGGGATGTTACTCGGTGGAAGTCTGGATTGGTTCACAAAAAGACAAGCCGAATGTCTGTTCAACAGAAAACCGCATCAACGTGCAGGTGTGCGGGCAGCAGCCGCAACAACAGGGCGCCAAGTGGTATTTCGGAAACAATGCCGGAATCGATTTTTCCGGCGGTAGCCCCAGCCCGCTGGACGATGGAAAACTGAATACCATCGAAGGGTCATCGTCCATCTCCAACACCAAAGGGCAGCTTCTCTTTTATACCGGCGGGGTTCTCATTTACGACAAAAATGGGAACCTGATGAAACCGCTCAATCCGGCCGACACGGCGCAGCTGCAGGGTAGTCAGAATTCGACCCAGTCGGCGTTAATTGTGCCGCAGCCGACCTGTAAAGGCTGTGAATACCTCTACCGGGTGTATACAACTTCTGAGATTAACGGCAAGAAAAACCTGACCGTGAGCCTGGTTGATATGCGTTATAATCAGGGAATTGGCGCTATTGTCGAGAAAAACACCCTGGTGGATTCCCTGACGACGGAGCGTCTGGCTTCAGTCCGGAATGATCGTGATACAACTTATTGGGTTATTTCGCACGATTACGGTAACAACAAGTTTCAGGTCTATCACGTAACGAAAGCCGGTGCGGAAGGTCCGGTCGAGTATGCCCTCGGCATGCCGCACGATACCACAACCAAGGGCGAAGGCTACATGAAAATCGGTCCGGCCGACACGACCGGGAACGGAAACCGCCCCATTGCGGTCGTGGTGCCCGGTCCGCCCACCAACTACGTCGAAACGTTTACGTTCAACGATTCGACCGGCGTCATGACTGCTGGTCCTTCCATCAACATCGGCCCGGCGCCACCGAAAGCGTACGGCGTCGAGTTCTCACCCGACGGCTCGAAACTCTATGTTACCTTACAGGGCGATACGGCGCACGCTTCCCAGATTCTGATTTATGACCTGACAAATCCGGACCCGGCCGCGATCGAAGCCTCCAAGACGGTTTTGGATAGTACAAAGGCGCGGGAATACGGCGCTTTGCAGATCGGTTCTGATGGTAAGATTTACGTGGCCATCAAAAACGGAAAAAGCCTGGGGGTGATCGAAAATCCGAACGATGCATTGCTGGCCCCCGCGACGTTCGATCCGAATGGTCTCAATCTGAATGGGCCAACGAGCCAACTGGGTTTGCCGAACATGGTCGCCAATTTCAACGAACCGTCCAGTTCACCCGGTTTTTCATATGCCGACACCTGCGCCGGTTCGCCCACCCAGTTTACGGCCACGCCCCGCTGTTCGCCTTTAAAAGATAATTATACCTGGAACTGGGGCGACAGCAGCGCGCCGTTCAGCACAACGGCTACGCAAGCCACGCATACGTTTCAGCAACCGGGCGTTTATCCCGTTAGCCTGCGTATTGTAACCATGCGTTCGGATGGAAGCATTTGTAAGGATACGTTGATCACGCAGAATGTAACCATTGTCAAAACCCCCGACCCAATTAATCTGGGGCCGGATATAGACAGTTGTAAGAATACCGTTACGCTGGATGCCAAAGTGGCGGCTGGTGTTTATATCTGGCTGCGAAATGGGCGGGTTCTGCGAGGGTATAATGAACGAACATTGACCGTGACGACCCCGGGCAGGCCGGGATACAACGGCATTACACCGGGGCGGTTTGTGGTTATTGCTGCGAACGGGGGCTGTTTTTCAAGTGATACGATCAACGTTTCCCTGCGTCGTCCGCCTAATTTTACGCTTGGCCCCGATACAACGCTTTGCCTGAACAGTTCCTTAACCTTAACTGCCCGCGGCAACGGATGGAACAGTTTCAAATGGAGCAATGGTTCGACGGAGCGTGAAACGACGATCAGTAAAGCGGGTCAGTATTCGGTTATTGTTGGCGATATCAACGGTTGCGAAAACACCGATACGGTGGCGGTGGTTGCCTTGCCAAAACCGGCAGTAACAGCCTTCATGACCCCTCCGAGCGGTTGTACGACCACCGACGGCAGCATCCGGCTCAGCGTTGGCTCGGCCACGGTTCGGCGGTTTGAGTGGAGTTTGGCTGGTCAACCGATTGGCGATACCACGGCGCTGTTGCAGGGCATCCGGGATGGGGAATACACTGTTCGGATCATCAGTAATAATGCCTGTACGGTCGATACCACGCTGAAGCTCCAGTCCAACAACAGCATTGAAGTAAAAGCCGATCCGCAGACGGCCCTGTGTACGGTTCCGCAAAGCGGTTCCATTCGACTTACGGTGGTGAAGGGGCGACCGACGGAGTTTATCTGGCGGGATGCCGCCGGCACGGTGGTCGGGAATGGGTCCGGTTTGACCGGTATTAACGGCGGGGTCTATAGCCTCGAAGCGCGTGATACCGGCGGCTGTCTCGATACCCTGAATAACATCCGCGTTCCGGTCGATACCACTGGTTTTGTATCCTTAGGCCCTGATCGGGGAAAATGCATCGGCGATACGATTCAACTGTCGTCGCTGATCCAAACGCCGGGCGATGTCTATCTGTGGAATAGCGGTCAAAATACACCATCGATCAATGTGACCAAAGCCGGGCCGTATCGTTTAACAGTTCGGAATTCGATTACGGGTTGCCAGGGTTCCGATGAGGTGGTGGTTACATTCAACGCGAAACCGGTCGTAGAAGCGGGTCCGCCACTGGAAACCTGCGCCAATGGCCCGGTGATTAACCTCGCCGGAGCGACGCCGATCGGCGGTTTCTGGACGGGCCGGGGCGTGGATAGTACCGGGCGGTTTACGCCAGCGGATAGTCTGGCAGGCACGCAGCCGATTGTGCTGACCTATTCGGCTTCCCAGGGCGGCTGTGTGGCTTCCGACCGAAAAATTGTGTTTGTTCAGGTGCCGCCAACCGTCAATCTCGGACCGGATACAACTTTATGCCCATCCCCGACTCTGCAATTGGCAGTAAGGAATGCATCAGCGGGAGCGACGTTCCGGTGGTCGACGGGCGCAACTACTTCGTCAATTAATCCGACCCAATCGGGGACTTATTCGGTGGTGGCAACGTCCGGCGTCTGTACGGCAACCGACGACGTGAAACTGACCTTTTTGCCTTTGCCGACCTTCGACCTGACCCGGGAAGTTCCCCTGTGCGTGGGTGATAACGGCAAAGCGACGTTACAGGTAACGGGAAACAGCTCGCTCACGTATTTCTGGCCGCATTCCGGCGACAGCACTCCGCGCATAACGGTTTTGGAAGTGGGGCGGTATGCCGTTCGGGTGACGGGTACCAACGGCTGCGCTGTGGTCGATACGGCGGTGGTTGTTGATAAATGCGAACCCCGCGTCGTCATTCCGGATGCCTTCACCCCGAACGGCGATGGCAACAACGATCTGCTCGACGTTTTCACGGCCTACGTAACGGATTTTGAACTTCGGGTATTCAACCGCTGGGGCGAAGTGATCTTTGTATCGAACGATCCGGAGAAGAAATGGGACGGCAATTACCGTGGACAGGCCTATCCGTCAATGGTTTATGCCTACACGGTGAACTTCAAAAGTCTGTATTATCCGGATCGGCCAAAAGTGCTGAAACGGGGCTCGATTCTGTTGGTTCGGTAGCGGAAATATGCCCGGAATTTCGTATATTTGAATGAAATCAGTGCCTGTGTAAACGGCTGAAAATCAGATTCGTTTAAGGCGTAAACAACAAATACGTTCATTCAGATACCGATGCGGAAAGACATTTTGAAAGGTACTAACGACGGTATGAGCGCGACCGAAAAGGAAATCGAACGCGCCTTACGTCCGCTGTCGTTTGAAGATTTTACGGGGCAGGCCAAAATCCTCGAAAACCTGCGGATTTTCGTCCAGGCCGCCCTGCAGCGCGGGGAAGCGCTCGACCATGTGCTGCTTCATGGCCCTCCGGGTTTGGGCAAAACCACCCTCTCGCACATCGTTGCGAATGAGTTGAATGCCAATATCAAGATGACGTCGGGACCGGTGCTCGACAAGCCCAGCGATCTCGCCGGTTTGCTCACGAACCTGCAGGAAAACGACGTACTTTTTATCGACGAGATTCACCGGCTGAATCCGGTGGTGGAAGAATACCTCTACTCGGCGATGGAAGATTATAAAATCGATATCATGCTCGATTCCGGCCCGAATGCGCGTACCGTTCAGATCAAACTGAATCCGTTTACGCTGATTGGCGCCACCACCCGCGCCGGTTTGCTGACCTCGCCCCTGCGCGCCCGGTTTGGGATTAACGCCCGGCTGGAATATTACGACGCGGCTTTGCTGACTAGCATCGTAAACCGCTCGGCGGCCATTCTGGGGACACCGATCGAAGATGCGGGCGCTTACGAGATTGCCCGCCGGAGCCGTGGGACGCCACGGATTGCCAATAACCTGCTCCGCCGGACGCGCGACTTTGCCCAGGTCAAAGGCAAGGGAATCATTACGGTTGAGATTGCTGAAATCGCCCTGCGCGCGCTCGATGTTGACCAGAATGGGCTGGACGAAATGGATAACCGGATTCTGTCGACGATCATCGACAAGTTTAAAGGTGGGCCGGTTGGTCTGTCAACCATTGCGACGGCCTGTGGCGATGAGGCCGAGACGATTGAAGAAGTTTATGAGCCGTTTTTAATTCAGGAAGGTTATCTGAAGCGAACGTCGCGCGGGAGGGAAGCTACTGAGAAGGCGTATAAACACCTGGGAATCGTACCCGTGTACCGGGATGGCGAGTTATTCTCCTGAAGAAACAAAAAGGGAAGCCGAGCTGCTTCCCTTTTTCATTAAATCATGATTTTGCTACGGTAGATACAATCAATAATCTCGGCAATTGAATCATCTACCAGGAAGTAGTAGATGTTTTTGCCACTCCGGCGGATTTCAAGGATTCCTTTGTCGCGCATGTTGATCAGGTGGTGCGAGATCAGCGATTGTTCCGCGTTCAGGTTCTTGTAAATGGTAGAGACGTTCAGTTCCTTGTGTTCATTCAGCATCTGAATGATTTTGATACGCAAGGGATGAGCGACGGCCTTTAAGACGTAAGCGGCTCGCTCAATCTTCTTTTCATCGTTAAGTACGGTTTCCTTTGTCATGATTCTCTGTGCATTTTAGGTGCGTAAAGCGACTGAAATTTAGTTATTTATACATCAATAGCAAAAAAATATGCACAGTAGGGTAGATATGTTAATCTATTTAAAAAGAGTGCAAATAAGTAGGTAAGTATTGGCTATTTTGAATCCATAACAGGAGGTATTCCGGTCGTCACTTACGTCCTTTCCAGCCAATCAGAAACACGCCGAATAAGACCAGCAACGTGCCCAGAAACTGATACGACGTGATGGTTTCATTCAGGAATGTTGTGGCCAGAATAATGGTGAAAATGGGGCCGATGCTGGCAACGATCGACGCATTGCCAGAACCAATGCGTTTGATTCCTTCCGCAATCAGGAAAGTAGGAATGACGGTAACCAAAACCGCCATCAGGAGCGCCAGCTGGTAGACGGGAGCAGGGAAGTTGAACAGGTTTAATCCGTTGGCAATCAGGCAATGAATGACAATAACAAGCGTTGCCACAATCATCGCGTAACAGGTATACCGCTGGGAGCCAACCCGGGCAATCATCGTATCACTGCCGACTAGATAAACCGCGTAGACCAAACCGCTCAGAATAACCCAGAACGCCCCCAGAAAAACGTCTTTCTGTTGTCCGGAGCTGATGTTCGGGACAAAGGCAACGATGATTCCGGCGTAGGTCAGTAAAACCGCCAGCAGTTGCAGCCGGTTGACCTTGCGGCCGTAAACCACCACACCGAGCAGGAGCACAAACGTAGGGTAAATGAACAGTAAGATGCGTTCCAGACTGGCCGTTATGTAGACGAGCCCGAGGAAATTCATGTAGCTGGCAATGTAATACCCCATAATGCCCAGCAATGCCAGCGTTAGCCAGCCCCGGGCCGATAACTGAACCGGCGGCCGCCGTTTGGCGAGTTTCAGGGCAATAAAAACGTAAAAAGGCAGTGCAAAAACCATCCTCATTGTCAACAGCGAAATGGTGTCGATCTGATACTGGTAAGCCAGCTTGATTAAAACACCCTTTAACGCAAAACAAAACGCTGCCAGAAAAACCAGCAGCGCTCCGATCCAATACCGTGTCCGTGAGGACGACGTTGGCTGTAAACCCATCATTTTTGTCGGAAAAATATCGTTATGGGCGCTCCGTCGAATCCGAAATGCTCACGAAGTTTATTTTCCAGAAACCGCTCATACGGTTCTTTGATGTATTGCGGGAGATTGCAAAAGAACACAAACGTTGGCGAGGGCGTTGGCAACTGAATCATGTACTTGATTTTGATCAGTTTACCCTTCGTAGCCGGGGGCGGATAATTCAGGATTTCCGGCTGCATGGCGTCGTTCAGCTTCGAGGTCGGAATTTTCTTGGTTTTGTTTTCGTAAACCTCCATTGCTTTTTCCATCACCTGAAAAATGCGCTGCTTTTCCACCACTGAAGCGAAAATAACCGGCAGATAATCGATCGGTGCCAGACGCTGCACAATTTCTTTCTTCCAGTTATCAGCGGTTTTGCTATCTTTTTCGACGGCGTCCCATTTGTTCACCATCAGCAAAACCCCTTTCTTGGCCCGAACTGCCTGCCCAATAATGTTCATATCCTGCGCTTCCAGACCCCGCGTGGCGTCGAGCATGACAATGACCACATCCGATTCTTCCAGCGCCTTCAGCGAGCGCATCACCGAGTAAAACTCAATATTATCTTTCACCTTCGCCTTGCGCCGGATACCGGCTGTATCGGTCAGGATAAAATCCTTGCCAAAAGCCCGGTAGCGCGTATCGATGGCGTCGCGGGTGGTTCCGGCAATGTCCGTTACGATGCTGCGTTCCTCACCCGTCAATACGTTCAAAAACGATGATTTACCCACGTTCGGGCGACCCAGAATGGCGATGCGCGGAATACCGGCGTTCGGATTTTCGACGCCATCATTGGGAAAATGTTTCACCACTTCGTCCAGCAAATCGCCCGTTCCGGTCCCCGTGATCGACGAAATCGGGAACGGATCGCCCAGGCCCAGCGAGTAAAATTCACCCACCGAATTCTGGCGCAGTACGGTTTCGGATTTGTTGGCCACCACGATGACCGGTTTTTTCGACCGGCGCAGCACGTCGGCAAAATCCTTGTCCAGATCGGTCAAACCGGCCATTGTATCAACCATAAACAGCAGCACGGAGGCCTCGTCGATGGCAATCTGTACCTGTTCCCGAATCGATTCTTCAAAAACGTCATCCGACCCGACGACATAACCGCCGGTATCGATCACGGTAAAATACTTCTCCGTCCAGTCGGCATAGCCGTAATGCCGGTCGCGCGTAACGCCCGGCTGATTATCCATAATGGCCTGGCGCTGTTCTACCAATTTATTAAACAGCGTCGATTTCCCGACATTCGGGCGGCCCACAATTGCTACAATATTTGCCATAACTTCGTTAAAAATGAGGAAAGAAGGAGCACAATCAGAGCGAAGCAGAATAAAAAGGAAGGGTTTGCAACCATTGCCGCCCTCTCTTTTCCGTTTCGCCCTGTGGCTGACCTTCGGTTAATCTTCGTACCCAAACCGTTTCAGCGCCCGTTCTTTCGTGCGCCAATCGGGTTCTACTTTTACGTATTGTTCAAGGAACACCTTCTTGCCAAAGAAGCGCTCCAGTTCCTCCCGGGCCATAATACCCGTTTTTTTAATCATTTTACCCCCTTCACCCAGCAAAATCGCCCGTTGAGTAGCCCGCTCAACCAGAATTTCGGACTGGATAACGATGATGTCGTCTTTTTCTTTAAAACCGATAATGACCACTTCGCAACTGTAAGGGACCTCTTTTTTGTAGTTCAGAAAAATCTTCTCGCGAATAATTTCGGAAGCAAAAAAGCGCTCAGGCCGGTCAGTGAGTTCGTCTTTCGGGAAATAAGGCGGATGCACCGGCAGGCGCGTCACAATGGCTTTAAATACGTGCTTAACGTTGACCGAGTTGAGTGCCGAAATGGGAATGATGGCTTCGGATTTGAAGTTCTCATTCCAGTACTTAATCTTCTCGTCAATCTGCTCGGGCGTCGCCAGATCGATTTTATTGATGAGCAACAAAACCGGTGTCTGCGTCTTTTGAAGCCGCTCGATCACGTCATCTTCGTCGTATTTCTCGAAAATGTCGGTCACGAACAGAATCACATCGGCATCTTCCAGCGAACCGCGCACAAAACTCATCATTGATTCGTGAAGGCGATATTGGGGTTTGATAATCCCCGGCGTGTCTGAATAGACCAACTGAAACTCCTGGCCGTCGTGCACTCCGTTGAGAATGCCCATGATGCGGTGGCGGGTGGTTTGGGCTTTTGAGGTAATAATTGAAAGCCGTTCGCCCACCAACTGATTCATCAGCGTCGACTTGCCGACATTCGGCTTTCCGATGATGCTGACATACCCGGCTTTATGGTCCGGCCCGTACGTTTCATTTGAACTATCCATGTAATTGACAACCAATGACTACAGAAAAAAATCCCCTCCGAGCTAAATTAATTTAGCGGGAGGGGTGAAATTTTTCACAAAGGTAATTGTTTTTTATGGAAATCTCCTTACCTTTGCAGTCCCAAGATCGCGGGATGGAGCAGTTGGTAGCTCGTTGGGCTCATAACCCAAAGGTCGCTGGTTCGAGTCCAGCTCCCGCTACAAAGACAAGGTCACACACTGTGTGGCCTTTTTTGTTTTATAATCGCACGTCCCTACCACTAAATACCCTTCAGCCCTTTCGCAAACTACTTAGAATAATAAGTTATTCTAAATGGAAGAAAACCGTCAGAAAACCAGCACATATGCCAAACTATCCGTCTGTAGGGATTTATTTATTCACTGGACCTCTATGAATTTGGATGCACCTGTCCGGTGGCCCTATCTTCACATTTCCTTTCAAAAGGAAAGCGGAAACACCCAAACGGCCTTTTCATAGCCCTAAACACCTGCATTGCGTATGATTTTAATTGTTGATGACAGGCCGGAAAATATTCTTCCTCTAAGAAAAATACTTGAATTGCACAGCTTCTCGGTCGACACTGCCGAGTCGGGCGAAGAAGCGTTGAAAAAAGTACTGAATACCAATTATGCCGTCATTATTCTGGATGTGCAAATGCCCGGAATGGACGGTTTTGAAGTCGCCAACGCCATTGCGGGGTTCAGCAAAGCCAAAGACACGTCAATCATCTTTCTGTCGGCAGTAAATACGGAGAAAAAATTCATTACCAAAGGTTACACGTCGGGCGGTGTGGATTACTTAACCAAACCGGTCGATCCGGATATTCTGGTTCTGAAAGTAAAAACCCTGCAACGGCTTTACCGGCAGCAACAGGAGTTAAGAGAAACCCAGAAGTCGCTCCAGAAAGAGATTGAGGTGCGAAAACAGGCGCAGGAGGAAATTGCCGGTCGCATGCAGGAATTGCGGTCGGTACTGGCCTCACTTCCGCAAATGGCGTTTACCATTGGCCCGGATGGCAATCTGGAATACGTCAATGAACACTGGTTTCGCTATTCCACCGATCAGCATGCTTTTCCACCAGCCCACCCCGATGACAAAAAAATGTGGGATGATTGGGATTTTTATCTGAAAAATGGAATTGAGTTTACGCGGGAAGTGCGCCTGAAAGAGCTCACAACGGGCGATTACCGATACCATTTATTACGGATATTGCCCATCCTGCAGCAGGGAAAACCGATTCGGTGGGTCGGAACGTTTACCGACATTCACCCGCAAAAACTAGCCGCTGAATTACTGGAGCAAAAAGTAGAATTACGGACAAAAGAACTCCTGAATAAAAACCTGGAACTTGAACGAAGTAATCACGAACTTCAGCAATTTACCTGGGTTGTTTCGCACGATTTAAAAGAACCGCTCCGGAAAATACAGATTTTGAATGACCTGATTAAGGAAAAATACTTATCAGAAAACTCAGAAGCAATTAGTTACCTGGATCGATCAATTAATTCGTCGGCGCGCATGTCCGGATTGATCAATGATTTACTTGCTTACGCCCAGTTATCGACACCCGCTTTATTTCAGCCAACGGATTTGACCAGTTTATTAAATGAGATCCTGGTTGATTTCGATGAAATTATTACCACCAAAAAGGCGGTTGTTAAGGTCGACCAGTTACCGGTTATTGATACCGTTCCAGGCCGGATCCGGCAGGTTTTTCAAAATCTGATCAGCAACGCACTGAAATTTTCCAAAAAGGAAATACCACCGGTTATTACCATCACGGCAGAACGTATTGCCGAAAAGTCCGTGGGTAGCGAACCGGCTCCGGAAGGCGGTTTTTATCGTATTGTAGTAAGCGATAACGGCATTGGGTTCGATGAAAAATTTATGGATCGTATTTTTGTCATTTTCCAGCGATTGACGGATCGGGCAAGTTACGAGGGTACCGGTATTGGTCTGGCAATTGCCAAAAAAAATATGGACAAACACAACGGAATTATTGCCGCCAGAAGTAAGGTAGATGAAGGAAGTCAATTTATTCTTATTCTCCCGTTACACCAGATTAACGAACCCGAAATCCAGGAAAGATAAGCGATTCTCAAGTGTATAGTTATGCCGCAAACGACCAACTCCGTAATCCGACAATTACAGATTGTCTTTTCCGTTTCAATCCTGCTACTGGTACTCAGTCTGGTAGCTTCATTTTATAGCACCCAGAAGTTGATCAGTAATTCGAAGTTGGTGAATCATACCAATCAGATTCTGATCGAAGCCGAAAACATCATTTCCTACGTAAAAGATGCCGAAACCGGTCAGCGCGGGTACTTGATTTCGCTCGATCCGCTCTTTTTACAGCCCTACTACGGAAGTCACGAGAAAGTAGATGCCAGCTATAAACTGGTCCGGGAATTAACCATTGATAATCCAATCCAGCAAAAAAACTTGGCAGATGTGAAGGCATTATATGAGGCAAAGTTTGTCCAGATGCAGCGGATTATTGACATGACTAAACGGAATAAATCGTTCACCCGAGATACCATTGCGCGTCATACTGAAATGATAAGAGGTAAGAAAATAATGGACGACCTCCGAATCATCATCAGTCAAATAAAAAAGGATGAAAATACGTTGCTGGAAGCCCGACTGGAACAGCAGCAAATTTATATCACCTATACGCCTTACCTGCTTTTAATTGCAGCCCTGATTTCAATAATTATCAGCGGGAGCACGTATATGCGGATCAAAAAAGATCTGGATGATCGGCTGGCCAAGCAGAAAGCCGATGAGGCAAGATATAGGGAAACCGCCGAGCGAATCACCATAATGGAAGATATTACATCGGAAATTGCCGATGGAAATTATGCCGCCCGAAGCCAGGATACGGCCGACGATGAATTGGGGCGAATTGCCAAAGCGCTGAACACGATGGCAGAATCGCTTGAAACAACTTTTACGGATTTGAATAATCGAAACTGGCTGCAAACCGGTTCAGCGAATATAAACGACGCCATTCGGGGCGAACGCGATCTGGAAAAACTAGCTGATAACCTCATTGCAACGCTTGCTAACTATATAAATGCACCGATCGGTACGGTTTATATTATTGACAATGACTCGGATTTTAAACTGGCCGGAAGCTATGCAGCAACCGATGCGCCAACAACGGTTAAAATTGGGCATGGTCTCATTGGTGAGGTTGTTAAGAACAGAAAACCGCTTATTATTCACGACCTTCCGCCCAATTATATCCGCGTTAATTCGTCCTTGGGTAACACACCTCCTTCGGCTTTAATCATTGTGCCTTTGATCTATTCAAAGGTGTGTATAGGGGTGATCGAAATCGGGCTTTTGAAAGCGCCGGAAGCTCTGGAAATCGAATTCTTAACTGCGAATCTGGAGACCATTGCGATTGGCGTCAATGCCGCGCTGGATTACGTAAAACTTCAGAATTTTCTGGAAGAAACGCAGGCGCAATCGGAAGAATTGCAGGCCCAGCATAATGAACTGGAAAATGTAAATGCCGAGCTGGAAGCACAGTCTTTAAAGCTGCAGGCGTCTGAAGAAGAACTACGGGTGCAGCAGGAAGAACTGCAGCAGACCAATTCCGAACTTGAAGAACGCAGCGTTTTGCTGGAGGAAAAAAATGAGGAAATTCAACGGAAAGCGGAGGAACTGGAACTAACGACCCGCTACAAGTCCGAGTTTCTGGCCAATATGTCCCACGAACTTCGGACGCCCCTCAATTCAATTCTGTTGCTGAGCCGGTTGTTGGCCGAAAACAACGAAGAAAATCTGTCGGAAGAACAAATCGATTATGCCAAAGTGATTCAGTCGTCCGGGAACGGGTTGCTCGGGTTGATTGATGAGATTCTGGATCTTTCCAAGATTGAAGCCGGTCAGATGAAGCTGGAGTATCTGGATGTTTCCGTTTCCGAAATAACCGATGAACTTCATGCCCTGTTTGCGCCACTGGCAAAAGAGAAGGGGTTGGATTTTAAAATTATTGCCGATAAAAATGTTCCGGCGGTTATTGAAACTGATAAGATGCGGCTCGGGCAAATCCTGAAGAATTTAATCTCTAATGCATTGAAATTCACTTCTAATGGCGGAGTAGTACTGACTATAAAGCGTTCAAAAAACTCGGATTCGATACTGAGTTTTGTGGTGAAAGATACGGGCATTGGCATACCTCCGGAAAAACAGCAGCTTATTTTTGAAGCATTTCAACAGGCCGACGGCTCGACCAAACGGAAATATGGCGGCACCGGTTTAGGCTTGTCCATCAGCCGCGAACTGACAAAGTTGCTAGGAGGAGAAATTGTATTATTCAGTAAAGTGAACGAAGGCAGCGAGTTTACGGTGAACATTCCCGTTAGCCATCTGCCTGAGAACAGTTTGCCGGAGAAAACGACGCAATTCGTAACCCGAAAACCGGAGCCGACGCCCGCCAAAGAAGCTGAAGTTTCGGATAAATACCTTAGCACGACCATTCCGGAAAACATCCCGGACGACCGGAATTCGATCACGGAACGCGACAGAGTTATTCTGATTATCGAAGACGATACGAATTTTGCCAGGTCGTTGCTGGATTATTCCCGGCAGAAAGGCTACAAAGGTATCGTCGCGGTTCGGGGTGACGAAGGATTGAAACTGGCTGGAATTTACAAACCGCTCGGTATTTTACTGGACATTCAGCTGCCGATTATGAGTGGCTGGCAGGTGATGGATGCGCTAAAAGCCGATTCGCAGACCCGCCATATTCCGGTGCATATCATGTCGTCGCACAAGTTAAAAAACGAAAGTTTACTGAAAGGGGCGGTTGATTTCGTGGATAAACCGATGGCTTTTGAGCAAATGCAGGAAGTCTTTAAAAAGATCGAATACGTCTTGAATCGGACAAGCAAGAAAGTACTGATTATTGAGGATAACCCTAAACACGCCAAAGCGCTGGCTTATTTTCTGGAGACATTCAACATCCATTCTGAGTTAAAAAGTAATGTGTCGGAAGGAGTAAATTCACTCCGGAAAGATGAGATCGACTGCGTTATTCTGGATATGGGCATTCCGGATTCGAAAGCGTACGAAACCCTGGAAGAAGCCAAGAAAAATCCGGGACTGGAAAATCTGCCGATCATTATTTTTACCGGGAAGAGCCTTTCACTGGCTGAAGAATTAAAAATTAAGAAATACGCCGATTCAATTATTATAAAAACCGCTCATTCGTACCAGCGCATGCTCGATGAAGTGTCGCTCTTTCTTCACCTAGTCGATGAAGCAAAAAAGACGGGCAGTACCAGCGGTAATTTTAAAAAGTTGGGCGCTTTGAGTCAGGTATTGGCGAATAAAACCGTATTGATTGCCGATGATGATGTACGGAATATTTTTTCACTTTCGAAAGCGCTGGAAACGTATAAAATGAACGTTATTACGGCACTGGATGGCAAGGAAGCCTACCAGAAACTTCAGGAAAACCCAAACATTGATGTAGTTTTGCTGGATATGATGATGCCGCAGATGGATGGCTATGAAACCGCTAAAAAAATCCGGGAAAATCACCAGTGGAAGAATTTACCGGTTATTGCCGTTACGGCGAAAGCCATGACGGGTGATCGGGAAAAATGCATTCAGGCGGGCGCATCCGATTACATTACCAAACCGGTTGATATTGATCAACTTATGTCGCTGTTGCGGGTCTGGCTCTATGAACGCTCGTAAGAATTATTTTAGCCGTACTTTTAATTCAATCGATTTTCGTAATTAAACTGGCAAAAATGGGTAAGAAGCGAATATTAATAATTGATGACGATGCCCGCAATATTTTTGCCCTGAGTGCAACTTTACGGGCCCGCGCTTTTGATTGCGTATCGTGCACAAGCGCGCGGGAAGCGTTGGATTTACTGAAAACGGAGGTCGTAATAGACGCTATTTTGATTGACATGATGATGCCCGAAATGGATGGCTATGAAGCTATCCCGCACATCAAAAATATCGCAAATAGGGTGCATACGCCTATTTTCGCCGTAACTGCGCAGGCAATGGTTGGCGATCGGGAAAAATGTTTGCAGGCCGGTGCAACGGATTATATCTCAAAACCGGTCGATGTGGATAGACTGTTGCAGTTATTATCGCACATTTAATGAGTTTACAATGATAGAGGAGGATGAGGTAGATCTGGTGTTAAATGATCTCTTTGAGTTATATGGTTATGACTTTACGAATTACGCGCGGGCGTCGTTGAAGCGACGAATCAACCGGTTATTTCTTCTCGATAAATTTCCCAGTTTTGCCGAATTTCGGTACCGGCTTAAATCGGATGCCGACTACATAAAACGAGTGATCGAAGGACTTACGGTAACGGTTACCGAGATGTTTCGCGATCCCTTATTTTATAAAATATTGCGGGCAGAAGTAATTCCATCGCTGGCGTCCAAGCCTTTTATTCGAATCTGGCACGCCGGATGTTCGACCGGTGAAGAAGTGTTTTCGATGGCTATTTTATTGAAAGAAGCCGGACTTCTGCATAAATCACTGCTTTATGCGACGGATTTAAATCCGGAAGTTCTTGAAAAGGCGCGGAAGGGAATTTTTCCGATCGTCCAGATGAAACAATATTCTGAAAACTACATTGAATCGGGCGGAAAAAACGATTTCTCAGCGTATTATACCGCGCAATACAGCCAGGCAAAATTTGTCGAAACACTGGCAGAACGAATGATTTTTTCGACTCATAATTTAGTTTCGGACCGTTCTTTCAATGAATTTGATCTCATTTTATGCCGAAACGTGCTGATTTATTTTGATAAATATTTGCAGGAACGCGTCCTGAATTTATTTAACGAAAGCATCGGAACACTCGGCTATTTGGCTTTGGGTTCCAAAGAAACCCTCAATTTTTCAGCCATCAAGCCGAATTATAAACAGATAAATAAAGAAAAAATATGGCGGAGAATAAGCTAAAAACCGCCTGTAAAGCTGTCGTTATCGGGGGCTCTGCGGGCAGTATTGAAGTATTGTTAAAACTGCTTCCTGCTTTATCTCCACCTTTGTCATTTGCGCTGATTATCGTTCTGCACCGCAAAAATTCGACCGATTCATCGCTGGTTAATCTGCTGGCGCTTAAAACAAACCTTCCGATTCGGGAGGTGGAAGACAAAGACGCGGCTGCTCCGGGCGAAATCTACCTGGCTCCCGCTGATTACCATCTGTTAATCGAAAAAGAAGAGATGTTTTCGCTCGATGATTCCGAAAAAGTGAATTACAGCCGCCCGTCGCTGGATGTTACGTTCGAGTCGGCGGCCGATGTTTACGGTTCTTCCCTGGTTGGCATTCTGTTGTCGGGTGCCAATGCCGACGGAACGGCGGGTTTAAATACGATCAAAAAAAAGGGCGGAATCATTGTCGCCCAAAAACCGGAAACCGCTCAGTCCAGTTTTATGCCCCAGCAGGCAATCCTTTATACGCCAATCGATTACGTATTTGATGTGGAAGAACTGACGGTTTTTGTCAATTCGCTTAATGCCAACGCTTGAACGTTACTGTTCTTCCACATTCCCCGCGCCCAGTTCCTGAAACAGCGTCTGCCAGTACTGCGTCACCGCCGGGTTGTTTTCTTTGACCGACGCATTCGGCGCAAACGGTAAAATCATCGAAATGTCGGGGCTGCCAATGGTGTACTGCTTCAACTGACCGGCGTCGGCTTTAGCCCACTCCTCCGCCTGTGCGTTGTCTTTCGGGGGCGTTTTGTGGAAATCCCGGCGCCCGGCGCGGTAAACACTTTCGACCATGTCGCTGAGGTAATATACTTTCACCGTCGCACCGGTTTCGTTGGCTTTGGCAATCACCGGCAAACTGGCCCAGATATCGGTTTCCTTACCCGACGACGACGGGTTGGGGGCCGCCAGTTGCTGCAACACGCGCTGACGAATAGCGGTTTTTTCCCGACCCAGCGACAAATCAAAACTGGTTTGGGCGGCTTCGCGGTCGGTGGCGTTGGCGCTGCTGATGTCATCCATCTCCGAGCGCGTCGTCACCGAGAGGGCGCGGGCCTTTGAGGTGTTTTCATGGATGAAATAAACGTCCAGTTTATCGCCTTTGTTCCTGATATTCTGTTCGATAATCTCATTGACTGCTCCCTGGTATTTCTGCGCGACAAATGCCTTGTTGGCGTTGACACTGACGGATTTATCCAAAAAGATCAGGGTATGGATGGGCTCGGTTTTGGCCGTTTTCGGATCGTTTTCTTTTCCCGAATCGGAAGAACAGGCCGCGAGAGTCAGAAGCAGGACGCAGCTAAAAACTATTTTTCTCATAGTTGCTTAACAATCATCAGATTTCCGGTTGTCGAATCGGTGGCAACGGTTTTTGTAAAACTTCCCCCACGGTGAGTTGTTTGGCGTTGGGACACTGATCCAGAATAATTTGTATTTTCTCTTTCAATAATTATCTGAATTACAGCTTTTACCGGACGCGGATGAAAACCGTATTCCGGAAAATCAAATGTACCAACAAACTCCGTATCTTGCTTACTCTGCTGATCAACAAACTATCCCATCTGGTATGAACCTCGTTTTTACCCGTTTTAGTCTGCTCTTCCTGGTCATTATTTCACTGGCTCATCGGCTACCGGCTCAGATCACGAACGCTCCCGCGCGCACCGAAGGCGACGGCCCGCACAAACGACTCATTATCCGGGGTGTTACCCTGATCAACAGCACCGGAGCGCCCCCGATCGGGCCGGTGGATATTGTGGTCGAGAAAAACCGCATTGCGCAGATCCGGCAGGTCGGTCATCCCGGCGTTCCAATTGATCCAAAAGCTCGTCCGCAACTGACGGCGGGCGACAAAGAACTGAATTGCGAAGGCATGTACCTGATGCCGGGCTTTGTTGATATGCACGGCCACATTGGCGGCAAAGCGCAGGGAACGCCGTCTGAATACGTTTTTAAGCTCTGGCTGGGCCACGGTATTACCACCATTCGCGATCCGTCGGCGGGCAACGGCCTGGATTGGGTGTTGGAACATCGCGGCAAAAGCGAGCGCAACGAGATTACGGCACCGCGCATTAAGGCGTACACGTCGTTTGGGCAGGGCGCGAAAGAACCCATCACAACGCCGGAGCAGGCCCGCGCCTGGGTGCGCGAAAATGCGAAGAAGGGCGCCGACGGGATTAAGTTTTTCGGGGCCGAACCGGCGGTTTTTCGGGCAGCTCTGGACGAAAATAAAAAACTGGGACTGCGCTCGGCCTGTCACCACGCCCAGCTGGAAGTGGCCCGGATGAACGCGCTGGCGACGGCCAAAGCCGGGCTGACCTCGATGGAACACTGGTACGGTTTGCCCGAAGCCCTGTTTGAAGACAAAACGATCCAGTCGTACCCGGCCGATTATAACTACAACAACGAGCAAAACCGCTTCGAGGAAGCCGGAAAACTCTGGCTGCAGGCGGCCAAACCGGGCACGGAAAAGTGGAATAAGGTGATGGACGAGCTGATTTCGCTGGACTTCACGCTTGATCCAACCTTCAATATTTACGAAGCCAACCGCGAGCTGATGCTGGCCCGCCGGTCGGAGTGGCACGACGAATATACGCTCCCGGCGCTCTGGCGGTTTTACGGACCGAGCCGGATTTCGCACGGTTCGTACTGGCACAATTGGGGCACGGAGCAGGAAGTGACCTGGAAGCGCAATTACCAGCTCTGGATGGCGTTTGTCAATGAATACAAAAACCGGGGAGGCCGCGTGACGACGGGTTCGGACTCGGGCTTTATTTACCAGTTATACGGTTTTGCCTACATCCGCGAGCTGGAACTCCTGCGCGAAGCCGGTTTTCATCCGCTCGAAGTGATTCGGGCGGCCACTTTGAAAGGGGCCGAAGCGCTCGGCATGGCCGATCAGATTGGCTCGGTGGAAGTCGGGAAGTTCGCTGATTTTGTGATTACGGAAGAAAACCCGCTGGCAAATCTGAAAGTGCTGTATGGCACCGGCGCGATTCATTTGAACGAGAAAAACGAAGTGACGCGGGTAGGAGGGGTGAAGTACACTGTAAAAGATGGCATTGTCTACGATGCCAAACAACTCCTGGCCGACGTCCGGAAGATTGTCGTGGAAGCCAAACAGAAAGAAAACTTCGAAATCGTCCAACCGGGCCTGCCGCCCAAACCCGCCAAGCTCTCGGGCGGGAATTAAAACCGTCTTGAACTTAGATTACGCAGATTAAAGGATTAACCAGGATGACTGGCGCGTTCAATAAATCGTAGTTAATCCTTTAATCTGCGTAATCCCGGTTCAGATGATTACGGTTTGTTACTATCCACAACCAGTTTATTATCCCGGTTCGCAATTTCCCAGGCGGTGTAAAACACCAGCCGGGCGGATTTTTCGGCCAGCTTGAAATTGATCTTCTCAACGTCGTCGCCGGGGCGGTGGTAGTCGGCGTGGAGGCCGTTGAAGTAAAAAATAATGGGGATTTTGTGCTTCGCGAAGTTGTAGTGGTCGGAGCGGTAATAAATCCGCTGCGGATCGCTGGGCTCGTTGTATTTGTAATCCAGTTCCAGCGCCGTGTATTTCCGATTGGCGTCTTCGCTGATCTGGTGCAGTTCCGACGATAATTTATCGGAACCAATGACGTAAATGTAGTTGTCGGATTTCCCTTCGTGCAGGTCGTCGACGCGGCCCACCATGTCGATGTTCAGGTCGCAGACGGTTTTGTCGAGCGGTAACACCGGGCTCATGTCGGTGTAATACTGCGATCCCAGCAGCCCTTTTTCTTCGCCCGAAACCGTCAGGAACAGCAGGCTCCGGCGCGGGCCGTGGCCTTCGGCTTTGGCTTTGGCAAACGCCTGCGCAATCTCAATAACCGACACCGTTCCCGAGCCGTCGTCGTTGGCGCCGTTGTTGACCTGACCATCCGGGTTGACGCCGATGTGATCATAATGCGCCGAAACCACGATCACTTCATCCTTTTTGTCTGTACCTTCCAGAAAACCGACTACGTTGCTGCTTTCGAGCAACACGTCTTTGCGCTCGGCTTTCACACTGATTTTCCCTTTCAGCGCGCCGGAATTTGTCTTACCGGTTTTGCTGATTTTGGCAGCCGCAGCCTGCAATTTGGCAGGAGTCGTATTGAGCAGTTCCGCGCCCATTTCCTGCGGAATCAGAAACGTGCCAACCGCGCCGATCTTCTCCATCGATGGTTTGAGGCTCAGGCGGTTAAACCGCCCCATCAGGGCTGTGCGCTCGGCTACCAACCGGCGGTAGGCTTCCGGCGATTCGGCCGAAACGATGAACACCTGCTCGGCGCCCTTGTCTTTGGCAATCGTTACTTTTTTCCGCAGATTTTCCTCGCTGCTCCATTCTGAAGGCTTATCGGAGTTGGTAATCAGATACGTACCGTTGGCTTTTTTAGGCTCGCCCTCCAGAATGACCACCGCTTTTCCCTGCACATTCACCTTCGCGTAGTCATTGTAGGTATCGGTCATAATTCCGTAGCCCACAAAAATGGTTTCGAACGCGGCTTCCTGCATCACGCCAAACAAACCGTTGACGATAAAATCCTTCGGATACGTGTACGTTTTGTCCCCGGCTTTGACGTAAAAATCGCCCCAGGTTTTCTGGTAAAGCGTAAATGGTTGAAAATAACCGGTTTTTCCGTCTTCGGTTTTGACGATGGGTTGCAGTTTTTCGGCGGCAAACTGCTTGGCAATGTAATCGGCGGCTTTCCGCTGGCCGGCCTTACCGGTTTCGCGGCCTTCCATATCGTCGGCTGCCAGCACGCGCAGGTGTTTTTCGAGGTCGGCGGCCTGAATGGTGTTGGCATAATCGGTGGCGGTTTGGGCCGTGGCCAGCTGCGCGAGCAACAGAAAACCGGCACTAAAAATCGAATATTTCATTGAGTTGTTGTGAAGAAAATGACAAAGTAAAAAGCAGGAACAGAGCTATTTCCATTCCTGCCTGCGCAAATATAAAACGAAAATGTGGGTTAATTCAGTGCCCCGTCCCCTGTTGTTACACAATCGCCACCGGCTGGATTTACGGCAATAGTTGCCAAACCGCTTGCTGCACTTTGTCGTTCCGAGCCCGGATTTAGGATTCTCTGCGCACCGCTCAGCGTTACACATCAAAAGTATCGTAAAATGCAACATGCGTCTCAGCGGTCCCGGGCGCGCAAACCCATCTTTGCTGAGATTTAACATGCTGTTCTAACAACATCTACGATGGAAAAAATAGTCATTACCGCTTCAGACGGGTATCAGCTGAGCGCTCTTTATGCCGCTCCTGTCACTAAAAACGTGGGCACTGTCGTCATCAGCTCGGCTACCGGGGTCCGGAAAGAATTTTACCTGCATTTTGCGCTTTTTCTCGTTGGCCAGGGATATACGGTTTTGCTGTATGATTACCGGGGAATCGGCGGATCGGCGCCGAACGATCTGCGTAAAATGGATGCGTTCATGCACGAGTGGGGAACCAAAGACATGAATGCGGTTCTCGATTACCTGGTCCGGGAAAAAGGCATGACGGATATTATCTGGCTGGGGCACAGCGTTGGTGCTCAGCTGATTGGCTTTCTGGAAAAACCACATTACATCCGCAAAGTGATTTCGATCAATTCGGCGCTGGGGTATTGGCGGTATTTCCCGTTTCCCATGAACTGGCTGATCTGGGGGCTCTGGTATTTTATTGGTCCGCTGATGGTTAAACTGTACGGGTATGGGGTGATGACCAAGATCGGCTGGGGTGAAAATCTGCCGCGCAACATGATGAAGGAATGGCGATCGTGGTGCCTCAACAAAACCTACTTTCGGGAGTCGCTGAGACAGGCGCTGCAATCCGATCAGTTTTCGCAGTTTACTATACCGATTACCTCCGTGTACATGAGCGACGATTTTATTGCCAATGACAAAACCGTACCGTTGATGTTGAAATTTTTTCCGAATTCTCCCCAACGAATCCGGAAGCTGTCTGTTCGGGAATTTACTCAGGAAAAGGTAGGGCATACGGGCATATTCCGGAAGAAATTCCGGCATAACCTCTGGCCGGTTCTGGTGGAAGAGATCCGAAAGTAAAAACCGGTAGCGACTTTCCACGTCTATTGACGCACCCGGTTTTTGGCCAGAATAGACGGCACGATTAAGAAGCTCAAACTACCCAGAAGTAAGTTGATTCCGAACCCGACGGCGTGCAGAAATGTCGCGACGGCTGCTCCTTCGGTGGGCGAAAAACCGTATAGCACCAGGACCCGGCTCACCAAAAAATGGTACGTACCGATGCCGCCCTGTGTCGGTACGGCCAGCCCGCCGAGGGAGCTGACGGCCAGAATAGCCAGGGCGGCCGTGGGAGGCAGGGAACGTGTACTGTCCAAAGCCATCAGTAGCCAGTAGGTACTAAGCCACGCGAAAAATTGACTTAACACTGTTAGAAGTACAAACAATAATGAATTGGGTAACTGACTTATGGCACTAAAACCCATCCAGAGCCCCTTAACACTGTTAGCTATTTTTTGCGTAAAAGTATGTTTCTGAATGGTCGAATTCCGTAACATGTACCAGAAAGCCCATCCCAGCACGGCTAAAATGATCAGTCCGCCGAAAAGAAGGGTCCAGCCGGTTTGGTCGGGAACCCGGAATGACAAACCGGACAGATACGATTGCATCCGGCTTAGTTCGAGCAGAATCGTAAGCAGCAGAACAACGCCCAGCATGAGCAAATCGATGATCCGCTCGGCCACTACCGAACCCACCCCCTGCGCGAACGGAACCTGATCGGTGCGCTGTAAGGTTGCGCAGCGGGTCAATTCGCCCGAACCCGGTACGATCAGGCTGGCAATCACGCCCGCGAGGGTGGCAACCGTCGCCCGAAAAGCCGTTGGAAAATACCCGAGTGCGAGCAACGGCTGCTGCCAGCGTTTGCCGCGCACCAGGTAATACAAAACCGTTGCGAAACCCACCAGCGCGATCCAGCCGTAGTGGGCCTGCCGGAATTGCCGTCCGATATCGACGAACGAAATATCCTTCAGGGCATACGTTAACAGGGCCAGCGCCAGGCCAAGCGGAAGGAGATTTCGGAGTTGTTTCTTCATTCAGTTTTTTTCGAATCGCCTGTAAGTTAGACAAACATCGATAATTTATGGCACATAATTTGACCCGAATCCTGCGTCCTACTACCTTTGAAAAGTACCTTGCCGGATATATTCCTGACTCTGCCCAATGCCAACTTGGTTAACCAAACATGTCAAAATCCAATAAAAGAAAGCCCGCGCCCATTCCGTTAAAACCCAAAACGGGCGATAGCCCAATCAGTGAAACCAGCAGGCCGGTTCAGTCGGCCGGAAAAAAAACGGATGCCTCAGTGGGAGACATCAAACCGGTGGTCGGCGGCTTCGAATTGATTCGGGTCGATTCCCGTCTGAAATGGTTTCTGGGCATTTGCATTGGCTTGTTTGTGCTTTTTACCCTTGCTAAAATCCACCCGATTTCCCTTTCCGTCTGGAACCAGATGTTGCCCGACGGCAGCGATGCCAAACGCGGCCTCATTTCCGGAACGCCCCGCACCATCCGGATGGACGATTACGCCGTCGGAACGCCCTGGATCCTATCCCAGGTGAACCGGGATTTTCCGGTTGAAAACGAGACGATTGGTGGCGAAAAGGCCCCAATTTTAACCGTTCCCACTCGCCATTTCAGCACCCTGTTCCGTCCGGAATTCTGGGGTTTTTTTCTGGTGAATACGGAATCGGCTTACGCCTGGGTCTGGAATATCCGGATCTGTCTGGCGGTCATTGGCGTTACGCTTATGTTACTGCTCCTGACCCGCAATAATTTCTGGTTATCCGTTTTTGGCAGTTTCTGGCTGCTGCTTTCGTCCGGTACGCAATCCTGGACGTATATACCTGCCAGTATGATTGCGGGTGCCAGTCTGATTTTTGTGGCAGCGGTCTATCTGTTATTCAGCCAAAACCGCCTGAGAATCATCGTGGCTGCCATTGCGCTGGCGTGGTTGCTGATGTATTACGCGCTGATCTTGTACCCACCCTACGAGGTTCCGATGGGTTACGTGCTGGTGGCTTTGCTTTTGGGGTATATCCTCAATCACTATGACCAGAAAAGGCTGCTGAATCAATGGCCCGTTAAGCTGGGTGGTGGAGTATTGGCACTTGCGGTTTTAGGAAGTTCGTTTTACCTCTATTACCAGGATGTAAAGCCAACGCTTGATGCCATCATGAACACCGTTTATCCGGGAAAACGGAGTGAACTGGGCGGAACCGGTTTTATCGCCAACTGGTTTTCGGAGTATTTTTCCTGGTCGGTTCAGGATACCAAATTTCCAAAAAACTGGCTGAATCACTGCGAATTGTCGCATTACATCACCTTCGCTCCGATCATCATTCCCGGTTTGATCGCGGCTTTTGTCATTACCCGCAAAATCGACTGGGCGCTGTTGTTTCTAGGTCTGTTTGTGATTGTCGGATATCTGTGGATTGAAGTCGGTTTTCCGCAATGGCTCGCCAAGATCACGTTATTCAGCATGAGCCCCACCCGGCGGACTCAGATTCCGTTCGGCATTGCCAACGTTTTGCTGACGGTTCTTTACCTGCACTACCTCGGAACGCACACGGTTCGGACGCGCTCGCTGTATACGGCCCTGAGCGTGGTGGGCGTGCTGGCTTTCATGATTTTTGCCGCCCAATTGAACATTAACGACTCGGACGGTTTTTTCAAATGGCATCAACTCTTTCTGCCGGTGTTGTTCTTCGCCGGGCTGGGAACGTTGCTGCTCGTAACCTGGCAGCCGCCGTATCGCAATCTGATTTTCTGCGGAGCGATGGTGGTTTTTCTGCTGCCGAATTTCAAACTGAATCCGGTATCGAAAGGGCTGGCGCCCCTTACGCAACACGCGCTGTACCGGGCCGTGCAGGATATTCACCAGCGCGAACCGCAGGCGAAATGGGTGGTTTATGGCAGCCAGTATGTGTCGTATCTGGTGACGGCCACTGGCGTCGATCTGTTAAGTGGCGTCAAGTACATTCCGCCCCGGAAGATTCTGAACGTACTCGATCCGCAGATGAAACGCGATTCGGCATATAACCGTTATGCCCATACCGTTTACAATAGCTACATCGATGGCCGGGATACCGTCATCATCCAGAATACGTTCGAGGACGGTTATCAGGTTTTGATGGACCCCTGTTCTCCTAAATTCAAGCAACTCAACGTCAAGTACATCGTTTTCGACCGGCAGCCACAGGCCGCCGAAATCCGGTGTATGAAACCGGTAACGACTTTAGGTTCCCTCCAGATTTACCGAATCAACGATTGAGCCATGCCCACTGAACGAATTCTGGTCATCGTCCCGTGTTACAATGAACAATCGGCCATTGCGTCGGTCGTCAATGAAATCAATCGGATCAGGCAATTGGTTGATTTACAGATCGATGTGCTGGTTGTCAATGACTGTTCGACGGATAATTCGCTGCAAGTCATCCGAGAGCTGGCGTGTATTCACCTGAATTTACCGGTTAATCTCGGGATCGGAGGGGCCATGCACGCCGGGTATAAATATGCGTTCCGGAATCAATATGACATTGCCGTTCAGATCGACGGCGACGGCCAGCATCCGGCCGACGAACTGGTGAAAATTCTGGAACCCATTCGGGCGGGCCGGGCCGACGTCGTGATCGGGTCCCGGTTTCTGAACAATACCGGTTTTCAATCGACCGCCTTACGGCGGATGGGCATTAATTACTTTCGCTGGCTAAATCAACTGTTGGTCGGACAAACAATTTTTGATAGTACGTCGGGCTTCCGGGCGTTCAACCGGCGAACCATCGCGATTGTCAATGATTATTATCCCGACGAATATCCTGAACCTGAGTCGATTGTTCAATTCGGTTTGCATAAACTCCGGATTCAGGAAGTACCCGTTATGATGCGCGATCGCCAGGGGGGCGTGTCGTCCATTACGTTTACCAAATCCATCTATTACATGTGGAAAGTGACACTCAGTACGCTTTTTGCTTATATTCGTTTGCGCAATAATCCGTACCGACATGGAAACCCTGCCTATTAGGATTCAGATACTGAGCATCGCCGGTGCGCTGGTATTCATGTTTGTGATCGCCCGGCTGATTATCAAAGGCCGGTTGCGCGAAGAATATTCCATCCTCTGGATTATCTGTACCATCATTCTGATTGTTTTTTCGATCTGGCGCCGGGGGCTGGAACAAATTGCGCTGCTGCTGGGCGTCTATTACCCGCCATCGCTGATTTTCCTGGCGGCCATTTTCGCCATTACGCTGTTTCTCGTTCACCTTTCCATCGTCAATTCCCGGATGCAGGAATCGATCAAGGATTTGACGCACGAACTGGCTTTTCTGAGGAAAGAAGTGGAAAAACTCCGGCAGAAAGAAACCGTGTCGGCCACCGGAATTGAAACGCCGGTCAACGAAAAATGACGGTTTCTGCCCTTTCCGATGCGCAGCCTGCCTGGGTGCCGGAGCTTAGTATCATCCTTGTTTCGTACAACAGCCTGTCTGATCTCCAGCGGTTTCTGCCCACTTTACGCGCCCAGAAAACCGGTTTTTCGTACGAAATTATCGTGGTCGATAACCACGGCAATGATGGTGTCCGGGATTGGATCAAAACCGCAAAGTCCCCGATTCGTTATTACCAGAATACAACGAATTCCGGGTATGCCGGAGGAAATAATCTCGGGTTGAAATACGCATCCGGGCGTTGGACGCTCTTTCTGAACCCCGATACAGCATTGTTGCCCGATTGCCTGGAGCGTTTGCGAAAAACCGCCCATGAATTTCCGGACGCGTTCATTACCCCGAAACTGCTCAATCCGGACGGTACGATCAACGCCTGTGGCAACGTCATGCATTACACCGGCATCACGACCTGCCGTGGGCTCAACGAACCGTCGGGCACCTACACGAATCTGGAAATCGTTCCATTGCTTTCGGGCGCGGCTTTTCTGGCGCCCACGCTGGCCCTCAGACGATTAGGTGGATTTGACGAAACGTACTTCATGTATTTTGAAGATACGGATCTTTCGCTTCGGGCGCGGCTGGCGGGTTATTCGCTGCTGTGTGACGCCCGCGCCGGTATCGTTCATCATTATAAACTAGGGATGAATCCGCGCAAGTTTTATCACCTGGAACGAAACCGGTTGCTGACGTTTCTCAAAATTTTTTCCCGCAAAACGCTGCTCCAGCTTCTTCCGGCCCTGCTGATTACCGAGGCCATGACCTGGGCTTACTCGCTGCGGGGCTGGGCCTATTTTCGGGCGCGTTTTCAAGGGTATTACTGGCTCTGGAAAAACCGCCCGGCCTGGCTCCAAAACCGCCGGACCATTCAGCAAAACCGGCAGATTCCGGACCAGGCGATCCTGAACGATTCGCTGCTCTCGCTACCGTTCGAACAGTTGGCAGGACCGGCGCTGGGGCGGTTTTTGAATGCGTTTACCCGGCCGCTCTTCCGGCTGCTGCGACCGTCTGCCAAACCGGAATTGACTCCGGAGCCAAAAACGCCTTTAGACGTCGAACGTGAGATTTAGCGGTTGATACGATTGCGTTCGGCCGTTGGTCAGGTGCAGCCACAGCGTGTAATGCCCCGGTTTGAGATCCGTTTTTTTGATGACGCAGGAAAAACCGGCACCCAGAAATTGCAGCGACTGGAGCTGATTGACCACATCATACCGAACGTGTTTAGCGGTTTCAAACGCGTAACTTTGCGCGCCGGATTGTGCAATCACCTGCGTCGTTACCCCTTCGGATGGCGTGCCGTTCAAAACCGCCCAGGACTGGAAGAAAACAAGGTAATCGTGCGTGGGGTAAGGCTTGGCGTCGCTCACGATATCGTTCGTAGCCGCCAGGTTTTTGGCATCGGTCGGTTGGGGTAAACTACGGATCTGATCGAACGTGATGTTCGGAAGCTGGTAAATTTTTTTCTTTAGAGCATCCTCAAAAATCACTTTTGCCTGTTTGGCGTCAGACCAGTACAGGATCAGGTTGTCTGTATTATCGTTGTAAAAAGCGCTGCTCAATTGCAGCAGCCGGGTGCGGTCTTCTACTTTTAAAAGGCCCTGCTGCTGCGAATTTCGGAACAGATACACCGAGATTAACAGAAATACCACGCCAACAACGGGCCGGGCGTACCGATGGGTTATGGTTTCCAGACTCATCACATACAAACCAATAAAGAGCACGACCGACAGAATGCCGTAACGTGGGCTAAATGCCTGCACGACCCCGAAGCCCGAGCGCGTGGCCATCAGCGAGAGGCAGGTGATGTAAGTAAACAGCAACAGGGCCGGAATGGCGGTGTTGCGGATAACGGTTTTTCGGAAAAGCTGCCAGCCAAATAAACCCAGGAACAAAAACAGGAAGAATTTTCCGGCGCGGGCCGGGTGTTCAGGTTTGGCCGAAAAAACAGAACCGCTGAGCGTAAAAAAGTAGTCGAAAGCGCGTGACGTATTGTTCACCAGCGAATCGTAAATGTCGGGATGGTGGGCGGGTTTAGCGTAGCGCCAGAAATAGAACGCAAAGGTCACAACGGTCAGACTCGTCCAGATGGCGAGTTTTTTATATTGTTTTAGCACGATTAAAACCGGAATACCGACCAGAAACGTGAACATGCCGTTGCCGCTCGTGAATGCGGCCGCCACGCCCGCCAGACAGGCCACGAAAAACCAGTTTGCTTTTTTAGGCGTCTGACTCAGGGCGTAAAAACTAAGAAGCGCAAAGACGACGACGTACAAATTTTGAAGCGAAGCCATCCCCCAGACGGTCAGTTCCCAGAAATGGAGCTGAAAAAGGCCGAAAGCCACCGGTACAAAATACAGCAGTTTATCGGCCAGCCGCAGTCCGGAAAAGGACGAACGGAACAGCAGATACGCTACGAAAACGAGCGACAGGTTGCCGACCAGAATCAGATGCCGGAAATTCAGCGAACCGTTCAGGTAATAATCCAGCAGGAAAACCAGCCGATCAAAAACGATCCGGTGTTCGTTGTGCTGCGAGAAAATAAGCCTGATCTGTTCGGCTGCCGAATGGGTGTTGAATAAATAGGTAGATAAAAATTTTAAGGCGCTGTCAAAATCGTCTTCAAAAGGTAAATTGACCGCGTTGTTGTAAACCGTTTGGTAATAAATAAAAACCGGTATGAGCAGCAAGCCAATTCCTAAAACCGCTTTGCCGATGACAAACACGGTTTTTTCGGGCTTCGGATCGGACGGTGTAGTGGGAGCTTTTTCGGCTTTTGGCGAAACCGCCGGTGATGTGGCTGCAGACCGGTTTTTAACGGCATCGGTTTTAGTTGACGTTGCCTGAGCGGCTTTGGGTTTTTGCTTCGCCATTGGATCAGTATCGTGCGGTAAAAATTAGGCTTTTTCGGGGTGGATAAAAAGCAGATTGATATACTTGTTGACCGGTTTTGATCCAAACTGATAGAGATGGTTGTAATCGGTTTCAACTACTTTTTTCTGTTCTTCATCCACGCGCCGGGGCTGGTATCCGTTGTCTTTCAACAGATCGAGATACGCTTTAGGCGTAATTCCGCTGTTGGTGAGTCCTCGCGGCCAAAACTCCGTCAAAATCAATGGTTTGTGTTGTTTCAGAATTTGCTCCCCGCCCTTCAGTGCAAAGTATTCAAATCCCTGAACATCAATTTTAATCATGTCCACTGGCTCGGTGATTACATCATCGAGCCGCAACGTCGGAACATCCACAAATTCTTTGAAATCACCGTCGTTATAAAGCCGGTAATCACCGGTGTTGAAAGGGTGCTTATACAGCCGCATCTGCCCGGCCCGATCGGAAATAGCAGCATTGTGAAGTACAGCATTGCTGACCTGATTCAGGGCGACGTTCTTTTGGAGAAGCGCAAAATTGGCGGGATCCGGTTCAAACGAAATGACTTTGCCGAATGTTGCTTTGCGGGCTACTTCGACCGTGTAATAACCGATGTTGGCGCCAATGTCCAGAAGTGTCGTGTGGTTTCCGACGTGCGAGAGTAATACTTCCGTTTCCAGTTCCTCGAATTTTGCGCGTCGGGCAATTTGCAGCGTATCGTTTTCATCCAGATAAAGTTGAATGTCGTTGACCGGATACGGTTTTTGGGTGTCAATTTTGCCCTTCAACCCTAATTTATAAGCGTAAATGGCGGCTTTAAAGCTAATCCGGTCGCCATCGAGTCCGGCCGCATCCAGCAGTTTCGTCGCGGTATTGATCAGGAAATCTTTCATGCGCAAACAAGTTATAGAGACAGAGACAGGCTATTGAGCTGGTGAATTTTTTGGGAAATAAGCCGTTGCGTCGATTTCTGATCAAGCTCATCCACAAAAATCGATTCAAAACCGGGTCGTGGCAAGGTCGCCCCCCGGCTGTTAACGTGGTCGTGAATGATGATAACAGGCTGGTTGCCAATCGGGAAAAACTCAAAACCGGTGCCGTTTTTCTTGTAAAAAGAAAGTACTGGGCACCAAATACCGGAAAAATGAGCGGGAAATGAATCCAGCGAGATCGCCAGACGCGCTCGTTTTGCCAGGGTCGCAATATCTTCGATGGTTAATTTTCCCACGGCATCAATCAGGCGATTTCGAAACGGTTTTAGCTCGTCATTTTCAAAAATACGCGACGACTGGTTGTTTTGTCCGCATAAGATGACCGCCAATTTGGTTTCATTTAACAGATTTTCCAACAGACGCTGCCAGAAAGCCACCGGCATGTTTTTCTCCTCCATGCCCGTTTCCGGAAAAAGTAACACAAAGGGCTGGTCAGCCACCGGAAATCCCAGCTTTGGGGTCAGGGCCTCCAGACCGGTTTCCTGAAAATAGAAAATGGGTTTGAGGCTTTCCAGACGGATATCCAGACCTAACTCATGGAAAAGCGGCATGCTGACGGCCAGATGATGAAAGGTACTTCCGCGCTCGGGAACAAAATATTCGGCATCCAGTAGTCCGCCAAACCGGCGGGTTCCCATTCCGATGCTTTTCTGAACGCTCAGAAACGGCAACAGAAAATGCGAAGTTGGGTCGGCGTACCGAATGTCGAGCGACAGGTCATAAACTTCCTGCCGCAATTGTCGAATAGCCTTCAGGCTGGTTTGCCAATGGATCAAAACTTTTTTCCAGAACGGAATCGGCCGGCGGTTACAGATTAAATGGTCCACATGAATCACCTGCCGGATATGCGGATTTCGTTTCCAGATCGGATCACACCAACTGCTGGCGACGACATCGATGATCGAGTTGGGATATTTCGTACGAATGAGGGGCAGAATATAGGAGAAGACGAGCGTATCGCCCAAATGCCCAAAAGTCAGCAGTAAAATTTTAGAGGGTTCCGTAAACGAAGAAGTTCGCTTTTTACTGAACAGCCAAACCAGCCCATCCGTGACAAAATCGACGGATCGGAGAAAAAGACGAATAAGCGGTTTTCGTTCGTAATAGCGTCGGACAGGCATGTCTACGATCGGATCTTAAGTAAAACGGGTTGAACTAAGCAGAGGTATACCCGATTCTGAGAAAATTAGATAACGCGTAAAACTTATAATTTTCGTAATTTCGTACATCCATCGAATTACTGTCTTTCGGTTACAACTCCATCAATGAAGCTTAATCCCAGCTATCAGGAACGTTTCGAAGACCGGCACAACGGTTCTGACGTTTCTCAAACGAATGCTATCCTGAAAACCATCGGCGTCGGCTCGGTGGACGAACTCATCGAACAAACGGTTCCCGCCCTCATCCGGCTCGAAAAACCGCTCGATTTGCCCGCAGCCAAATCCGAACATCAGTTTCTGGCTGATTTCAAGAAACTTGCTCAGCAAAATAAGATTTATAAATCGTACATCGGCACCGGTTATTACGATACCATCACGCCGAACGTCATCCTGCGCAATATACTGGAAAATCCGGCCTGGTATACGGCTTACACGCCTTATCAGGCCGAAATAGCTCAGGGGCGCCTGGAAGCACTGCTGAATTTCCAGACCGTGGTGATCGACCTCACCGGGATGGAAATCGCCAATGCCTCCCTGCTCGATGAGGCCACGGCCGCGGCCGAAGCGATGCACGTCCTGTTTGCCCAACGCTCGGCGGCCCGGAAATCGGCCATGACCTTTTTTGTGTCGGATCGTTGCCATCCGCAAACGATTGACGTCATCAAAACCCGTGCCACGCCCCTGGGCATCCAGGTGGAGGTGGGCGACCACCAGCAGGTCGACGTTACGCACGACGATCTGTTCGGGATGTTGCTGCAATACCCGGCTTCCGACGGGGAAGTATTCGACTACACCGACCTGATTGCGGCCGCCCACGAACACAACGTTTTTGTGGCCGTGGCCGCCGACCTGCTCAGCCTGACATTGCTGACTCCGCCGGGCGAAATGGGGGCCGATGTGGTCGTGGGTTCATCGCAGCGGTTTGGGGTTCCGATGGGCTACGGTGGTCCGCACGCAGCTTTTTTTGCCACCAAAGAGGCTTTCAAGCGCCAGATTCCAGGCCGTATTATCGGCGTTTCGGTCGATGCGGAAGGAAACCACGCGCTACGGATGGCCCTGCAAACCCGCGAGCAGCACATTCGCCGGGAAAAAGCAACTTCCAATATCTGTACAGCGCAGGTTCTGCTGGCCGTCATGGCGGGCAGTTACGCGGTTTATCACGGACCGCAACGACTCCGGGCCATTGCCGAGCGCGTACACGGTTTAACCAAATTGTTTGCGACGGTTTTACGCTGGAACGGCTATAAAATTCAGACGCATAATTACTTCGATACGGTTACCGTAGAAGTCGATGATGTGGAATCCCTGCGCAAATCGGCACGGACGGCGGGTGTTAACCTCCGGTATCTGGACGATGAGCGGGTCAGCGTTGCCTTTGACGAGGTGAAAAACGTTGATGACGTGGTTCAACTGCTGGACGTTTTTGGCGTCAACAGTTCCATTGACGCGGCTCTTGACACGCTGACGATTAACTGGCCGGAACGCCTGGTTCGCCAATCGGATTATTTGACGCACCCGGTTTTCAATACGCACCATACCGAGCACCAGATGTTGCGGTATTTAAAATCCCTGGAGGAAAAAGACCTTTCGCTGGTGCATTCGATGATTTCACTCGGTAGCTGTACCATGAAACTGAATGCGACCGCCGAAATGATTCCGGTCACCTGGCCGGAATTTGGAGCTTTACACCCGTTTGCGCCGAAAGATCAGGTGGCCGGTTACCAGAAACTGGTCGATGACTTGAGCCATTGGTTGTGCGAAATTACCGGTTTTTCCGCCGTATCGCTGCAACCCAACTCCGGTGCGCAGGGCGAATACGCCGGTTTGATGGTGATTCGGGCGTACCACGAAAGCCGGAACGACGGGCACCGCAACGTCTCCCTGATTCCGTCGTCGGCGCACGGTACCAACCCCGCCAGCGCCGTGATGGCCGGGATGAAAGTCGTGATTGTGAAGTGCGACGAACGCGGAAACATTGACGTGGCCGACCTGAAAGCGAAAGCCGAACAATACAGCAACGATCTGTCGTGCCTGATGGTGACGTATCCTTCGACACACGGCGTTTTTGAAGAAACGATCAAAGAAATTTGTGACATCATTCACGAGCACGGCGGTCAGGTGTACATGGATGGAGCCAACATGAACGCGCAGGTGGGACTCACCAGTCCG
The DNA here is from genome assembly GCF_009668025.1 of Larkinella terrae. Lineage (GTDB taxonomy): Bacteria > Bacteroidota > Bacteroidia > Cytophagales > Spirosomataceae > Larkinella > Larkinella terrae. The sequence continues at coordinate 101,412 of NZ_WJXZ01000004.1, forward strand.
GCCACGATTGGCGCCGATGTTTGCCACCTGAACCTGCACAAGACCTTCTGCATTCCGCATGGCGGGGGCGGACCGGGCATGGGGCCGATCGGCGTTGTGCAACACCTGGCGCCCTTTCTGCCGGGCAATCCGATGGTGGAAACGGGCGGTAAACAGGCTATCCACGCCGTTTCGGCGGCTCCGTACGGTTCAGCCAGCATCCTGACCATTTCGTACGCGTACATTGCGATGATGGGGGGCGACGGTTTGACCAATGCCACCAAAACCGCTATTCTGAATGCCAATTACCTGAAAGCGCGGCTGGAAGAACATTACCCGATTTTGTATACCGGTAAAAACGGTCGTTGCGCGCACGAAATGATCGTCGATTGCCGGCCGTTCAAAGCTGCGGGAGTGGAAGTGGAAGACATCGCCAAGCGCCTGATGGACTACGGTTTTCACGCTCCGACGGTTTCGTTTCCGGTTCCGGGAACGATGATGATCGAGCCGACGGAATCGGAATCCAAAGACGAACTCGACCGGTTTTGCGAAGCGCTGATCAGCATCCGCGCCGAGATTCGCGAGCTGGAAGAAGGCAAAGCCGACAAGGCCAATAACGTTCTCAAAAACGCCCCGCATACGGTCAGTGTATTTATTGCCGACGAGTGGAATCGTCCTTACAGCCGCGAGAAAGCCGCTTTCCCGTTGCCGTACGTAAAAGCCCGCAAATTCTGGCCGAGTGTCAGCCGGATCGACAACGCATATGGCGACCGGAATCTGGTCTGCGCCTGTCTGCCGGTGGAAGAATACGCGTCGGAGGCTGTGGGAACGGCGTTGTAAATTCCTGGAAAGAAATAGAAAAGCCCTCGCTTCATTTTAGGCGAGGGCTTTTCTATTTAAAATCAAATCCCTGGATGATCTCGATGGGTTAATCTGTAGCGGTTTTATAATCCGCAGTAGGTTGGGATTGTTAAGCGTTAGCCGTCCCAATCCGGTTTTCAATCCAGTTTATGATCTTTTCCGCTTCGGTTAAACCGGCAGTTGCAACGCTTGCCGAGGGATTGCCATCGTAAGACATGGACAAGTGCAAGGTGTCGTAAGCGCTGATGAAAGCGTTCAGCAACTTCTTATCCAAAGGAGAAAGTTGTTGTTTATACCAGTCAACGTCTTTCCGGCCTTTTCCTTTTTTACCCAGAAAACCGTCTAAAGCGACCAGTACGCCAGCGTAAGCGGTGTGGCCCGCCATTTTAACGTATTTCGTGTCCAGGTAATACCCATCTTCTTTCCGGGCTTTTTCGCGCAGAATTTCTCGGGCATTATCAAGGTAGCGTCGGGCTTCCAATACGGTTTTCATACTCAGTTAACGTTTAGCAGCAGTTTTGATTCAAATCCTGAACAGGATTTTGACGAATAAAACCATGATTTGTCACTGGCAACTACCTACAAATCTGCGATTACCGTAATTCCGCCCTGCGTTTTCTCGCCAATTTTTACTTTGACCTCCGCATCCAGCGGCAGAAACAGATCGACGCGCGAACCGAATTTGATAAAGCCCAATTCGTGGCCCTGCTGCACCTGCTGCCCTTCTTTGGCGTACCAGACAATCCGGCGGGCGAGCGCACCGGCAATCTGGCGTAGGAGGATTTCGGCCCCGGTTTTGGCCTTCACCACCACGGAAGTTCGCTCGTTTTCGGTACTTGATTTCGGGTGCCAGGCCACCAGGTATTTTCCGGGATAATATTTAACGTAGTTGACGGTGCCGGTTACGGGATAAAAATTAATGTGGACGTTCAACGGCGACATGAAGATGGACACCTGCCGACGCGGAGCTTTGAAATATTCCGGTTCGTTCACTTCTTCAATCACCACGACGGTGCCGTCGCAGGGCGAAATGACGTGATTATCATTTAACGGAGTGGTTCGGCGGGGTTTACGGAAAAACTGCAGCACCAGAAAGAACAGGACCAGACTGACAACGAGGATAAGGGTGCTGGCTGTTTGGTTGCCGGTGAACAGGTAGAAGATGGATAAAAGATTGACTGCTAACAGGATAAAGGCTGTCCAGAACAAAATTTGATATCCTTCCTTGTGGATAGTCATACGAATGGGAAATCAGTTGCTTCTTATAAAGATGGGTAGAGCGGTGAAGGTACGAAACAAAGTACATTGGCTCCAATTCGCGGGTGACATTCAATCTCTACAAAAACAAAGATTTCAGTCCACAATGGAAGAAAACCGCATGAGTTGCTTCCTTTGTAGACTGAAATCCGTACTTAATTACTCAATAACCGCCCCGGTATTTATAGGTGCTGGCTACTTTGTCGATCGCAACGATGTAGGCGGCCAGCCGCATCGAGACCTTGTATTTCTGGGAGGTTTCGAACACGCGGTCGAACGCGTCTTTCATGTTGCGGTCGGCCCGGCGGTTGATCCGGTCGAGTGTCCATTTGTATCCGATGCGGTTTTGAACCCACTCAAAATACGAAACCGTTACGCCCCCGGCATTGGCCAGAATGTCCGGCACCACCATGATTCCTTTTTCGTTGATGATGTCGTCGGCGCTCGCCGAGGTGGGGCCGTTGGCGCCTTCCACGATCATTTTTGCCTGAATGGAATCGGCGTTTTCGGCGGTAATAACGTCTTCTTTTGCCGCCGGAACCAACACGTCGACCGGTAGAGCCAGCAGTTCTTCGTTCGTGATGCGTTCAGCACCGTTGAACCCTTCCAGGGTTCCTTTGTTGGCGTTCCGGTAGGCCAGAGCCGCGCCGATGTCGATGCCGCGATCGTTGTAATAACCGCCCGTTACATCGCTGACGGCCATAACCGTTACACCCCGTTCGTGCAGCAGTTCGGCCGCAAACGAACCCACGTTTCCAAAGCCCTGTACTGCCGCCGACGAGCGGTACGGATTCATGCGGAGTTTATCCATCGCCGACAAAGCCGCGACGGTAACACCCCGGCCCGTGGCTTCGGTGCGGCCCAGCGAACCGCCCAGAACAAGCGGTTTTCCGGTCACGACGCCGTTGATGGTCATGCCCCGCGATTTGGAATATTCGTCCATGAGCCACGCCATCTCGCGCGGGCCTGTACCCATATCCGGGGCCGGAATGTCGCGATCGGGGCCGAACACGTCGAGCATGGCCACGGTGTACGCCCGGATCAGTCGCTCAATTTCGCCGGCCGACATCTCGCGCGGGTTGCAGGCAATACCGCCTTTGGCCCCGCCATAGGGAATATCGACAACGGCGCATTTCCAGGTCATCCAGGCGGCCAGGGCCCGCACTTCGTCGAGCGTGACGGCCGGGTCGAGCCGGATGCCGCCTTTCGACGGACCCAGAATGGTGGAGTGAATAACGCGGTGACCTTCGAAAACTTTGATCGATCCGTTGTCCATTGTAATGGGTAAACCAACCATCACCTGCCGCGCGGGGACCTTCAAAATGTAGTACATTTCTTCGGTTACTCCCAGAAGCTGGGCTGCGGCATCGAACCGCGACATCATGGATTCAAGCGGATTCTCTTTATCTTTTATGGGGGCTGGTTCTATATAAGCCATAGTACTATTTTTTTAGTTGGCAGTCTGATGAAGCGCCACGGCAAAATTACCAAAAAAGATAACGATACTACTTATGAACTATTTTTTCGGGGATTAGTATAATTTTTGTTCCCAAAATCATGTATCCTATCCGGTTTTTTACGCAATACAACGTCACAACCAAGGAGTTATACCGCCAAATATTGATTGGTTTTTTCGAGTATTTGCCAATGACTATTTTTTGAACTTTTTTTTAAACGGTAGGCCTTATTGATTGAAAAAGAATCAATAGAGTTGTAATTTTGTTGTTTCATCGACGGAAAGAATATTCACCCACTTAACTAGCTGATCAGTGCTATGGTTCAGGAAGACAAGAAAAGGTACTCGGAGGAGGAGCTAAAAGAGTTCGAGGTGCTGATTAGCCAGAAGTTAGAAGCATCCCGGAGCGAGTTAAATTACATCAAGGAAACGCTCAGCAAGCGTAATGACAGTGGCACCGATAACACATCGGGTACGTCGAAATTACTGGAAGATGGTGCCGATACCAGTGAGCGCGAAAACTTCAGTCAGCTGGCGGCTCGTCAGCAGAAGTTTATTCAGCAATTGGAAGCCGCTCTGGTGCGGATCAAAAACGGAACGTACGGTATTTGTATCGATACCGGCAAACTGATTCCGAAAGAACGTCTCCGCGCCGTGCCACACACCCAGCAGACAATCGAAGCCAAACTGAAACGGTCGTAATTCAACGCGACTGTTTCCAGAAAATAGCTCTTTTTACTCTCCCGCTTCATCCACGAAGCGGGATTTTTTTTAGTATTGCGATGACTATTTGGTATTTTCCCGTCCAATAGAAAGATAGAAGCTGGAAAATCGTTTCGCGAACAAACATTTTCCAAACAAAATAGCTACTTATTGGTACTACTACAGCATCCCTAATGATAAATCGCCATGTTAGAGAAATTAGAAGAGATCAGGGAAAATATCTTTAAATACCTCGAAGCGCGCATTGAGCTTTTTAAGCTGGAGACGCGCAACCAGGTTGAACACATCGCCCTGAATGCCGTTCACGGAATTGTGCTCGGATTTCTGGCAACAATCACCACTATCTTTTTATTCTCATTATTAGCCGCTTATTTAAACGAAGTGCTCGATAGCCGTTATCTGGGATTTCTGATTGTGGCCGGTTTTTTCCTCCTGCTGACCCTGATCTGGGCCTTCGCAAAAGGGCCGGTGGAAGGCATGCTTCAAAGGATGACCTACCGGATTATTAAAAATGCGCAGGAGAAAAAAGCGGAAGAGCGGGCCGAAACTATTCAGGATTTGATGGCCCAAACCCGGGAGTCGCTCAATGAAAGCGGATCAATTAAGGAATAAATACTATAAATTTCCCTCGAATACTAACTAAGTAGCAAGCATTATCGTCAGTCAATCCATTTTTTTACTAATTTTAGAACGCTCATTTTATGGATACGAATGTGCCCTTTTCAGATACATCGGCCCGACGGGCTGAGTTGATGGAAGCCACCGAGCATTATAAAAGTTCGATTGAGTCCAACGTCAAGGAATTAAAAGAGGATGCCGTCGAAGCCGGCAAAACCGTGGCGTTGGTGGCTGGAGTCTGTTTAGCCGTCTTTGTTGTGGCCAGTATTGTGTTGCCTAAGTCTGATAAATCGGACAGCGACTACGATGAAGATGACTACGAAGAGGTAGGTAACAGTACCCGGGCGCATGTGCGACGGGCTGCTAAAGCCGCAGAAGAAGCTCCGGCCAAATCGGCAATCGGTGGTGCAATTACCGGAATCGTGACGTCAATTCTGACGAATCTGGCCCGGCAGCAGGTAACTGATTTCATTTCGCGTTTACGTCAGGATAATGCAACCACACACACACAGCCAGGACAATACCCGTAACCTGTTACTGAATACCCTGTATAGCCGCAAGGAAACAGGGCGAAAATCATTTGCCGTCTTGCTCGATCCTGATAAAATCGAGCAAGAATCGTTTAAGGACCTTTTGATTCGGAGTGTTGAAAACCGGGTTGATTTCTTTTTCGTGGGTGGCAGTCTGATTACCAACTTCATCCTGCGGGAAGTGATTGAAACCATTCGGACGTACACGAATATCCCGACCATTCTTTTTCCCGGAAATAGCCTTCACATCGAGCCCAGCGCCGATGCGATTCTGCTGCTTTCGCTCATTTCGGGCCGAAACCCGGAGTTTTTGATTGGCCAGCACGTCATTGCCGCCCCGCTTTTAAAGAAAAGTGGGTTGGAAATTCTGCCGACGGGTTACATGCTCGTCGATAGCGGTGTACAAACAACGGTTTCGTACATCAGCAATACAACCCCGCTTCCGTACGATAAACCGGGTGTGGCGGCCTGTACGGCAATGGCGGGCGAGATGCTCGGACTGAAATTGATCTACATGGATGCGGGCAGCGGAGCCCGCCGACCGGTTTCGCCGGAAATGATTGCCGCCGTTCGTTCGTGTGTTGATACGCCCATTGTGGTCGGCGGAGGCATCAATTCCGTGGAGCGGGCCCAGGCGGCTTTGCAGGCCGGAGCCGACGTCATTGTGGTGGGGAACGGTATCGAGAAAAATCCGGAATTGTTACCCGAAATTGCCGCCGTTGTTCAGGAGGTGAATCGACAACTAGCCTAATTATAAGAAGATTATAACGAAAAAAGGCCGGACGAAAAGGTTGTCAATCCTTTCGCCCGGCCTTTTGCATGGTACGGTTTTTTATACGTTCATCAGCGACTCCCGACGGCGCATTTTACCGGCCGGAATTCCAAACATCATCTTAAACCGGCGGCAGAAATACGCCGTGTCTTTGTAACCGACTTCGGCACCGATCGCCCGGATGCTTTTCTTCGACGTCCGGAGCAGCCCGACGGCGGCTTCCATGCGCTGGTATTCAATGTAATCCTGCGGGTTGATACCGGTCAGCATTTTGAAATACTGTCCGACGTAATCTTCAGAAACGTTGGCGACGTTCGCCAGCACCTTGTTCGACAAATCGCCACCCAGGTTGTCTTTGATGTAAGCAAAGATGTCGATCAGACGCGGATCTTTGAAGTACGTACTGTTGGTCACCAGTTGCTCAACGAACAGGCGGTTTTTCAGGATGTACCGAATGACTTCGATAACGATTTCCTCGGTTTTGATCTTGATGATCCGACCTTTACCGGCGGTATCCAGCATTTCTTCCGCCAGAATCTGGTTGATCGTCTGCACCAGCGAATCTTCCCGCTTGATGATAAACGGCGGTACGTCCAGTGAGTTGAAGAAGTTCACCGAGTCGAACACCTTCGCTTCAAACGACACATACCCAAACGAGTTCGGCATGTTGGCGATTTTCTGCGGGTCGCGATTGGCTTCAAAATACAGCTCCCGGTGAATCATAAACTCTTCGTTCGACACGGTTTTCGGTTGCGAAGCGTCGCCGTACGTGACGGTAATATGTTTACCGCCCGGAATAAACAACATATCACCGGTTTCCACCTTTACTTTTTCTTCGCCGAACGATACTTCGCCATTGTAGAGAACGGTCAAAGTATTTTCAACATCATAATAGTTTTTGATGGTTATGGGCTGTAAAATGCGGATGTTTCGGGCCTTGATGAACTTCACACCCAGCGATTCGATAATCTTATTATAGTCTTCCATAGGGGGAAAGTGATGTATCTACATTCAGTATATTGCAAAGTTGCACAAAACTAATAAATTGTACAAATCTAATACAACATTCGTTCTTGCGAAAAGATAAAAAAAATAGCGCGATACCAATAAAGTAGCGCGCATGTTTTTTAAAAAAATTGTGCTAACGGTAAAATAGTTCTATTTAAGTAGCTCCCGGGCGATCACTAATTTTTGGATTTCGGACGTACCTTCATAAATCTGTGTAATCTTGGCGTCGCGCATGAGCCGCTCCACGTGATACTCTTTTACGTAGCCGTAACCCCCGTGAATCTGAACGGCTTCCGTTGTGGCCCACATCGCAACGTCCGACGCAAATAATTTAGCCATCGCAGCCGCCTGCACGTAGTCCTGATGCTCGTCTTTCAGCCGGGCGGCTTTGTACACCAGCAAGCGGGCGGCTTCAATTTTGGTCGCCATTTCGGCCAGTTTAAACTGAATGGCCTGGTGATCAAAAATCTTTTTTCCGAACGACTGACGCTCCTGGGCGTATTTCAAGGCCAGTTCGTAGGCCCCGGCCGCAATGCCCAACGCCTGAGCCGCAATTCCGATGCGGCCGCCGTTCAGGGTTGACATGGCAAATTTGAAGCCAAAACCGTCGTCGCCGATGCGGTTTTCTTTCGGCACCTTCACGTCGGAAAACATCAGCGAATGCGTATCCGACGCCCGAATGCCCATTTTATCTTCTTTTTTCCCGACCACAAAACCGGGCTGGCCTTTTTCAACAATCAGGCAGTTGATGCCCCGGTGTTTCTTTTCCGCATCGGTTTGTGCCATCACCAGGTAGGTGCTGGCCGATCCGCCGTTCGTAATCCAGTTTTTGGTGCCATTCAGCAAATAATAATCGCCCTGGTCGATGGCGGTGGTGTGTTGGGAGGTTGCATCCGAGCCCGCTTCCGGTTCCGACAGGCAAAACGCGCCGATCACCTCGCCAGCCGCCAGCTTCGTCAGGTATTTCTGTTTCTGCTCTTCGGAGCCAAATGCCTCCAAACCCCAGCAAACCAGCGAGTTATTGACCGACATCACGACGGAGCACGACGCATCGACTTTGGAAATCTCTTCCATCGCAATCACGTACGAAACCGTATCCATGCCGCCCCCGCCGTAATCAGGTGACACCATCATGCCCAGAAAACCGAGCTCGCCCATGCGCCGAACCTGTTCCGCCGGAAATTTGGCCGCGTTGTCGCGCTCGATGACGCCGGGCAGGAGTTCCGTTTGCGCAAAATCCCGCGCGGCATCCCGCACGGCCAGTTGTTCTTCGGTCAGGTTAAAACTCAGACCAGACCGTTCAAGTGTGGAAGAAGACATCCGTTGTGAAGTATGTTGAAGTATATATATTCTGTTTATCTGATCAAATTTACCCCTAAATCCCCTGAGGGGGACTTTTGAATCTATAAATTCTAAGTCCAAGTCCCCTTCAGGGGATTTAGGGGTAAGAATTTCAGGGCGCAATCACCAGCTTTCCCATGACCTGCCGGTTCATCATTTCGGTCAGGGCCTGCGGAACTTTTTCGAGCGGATATTCCGCCTGAATGTGCGGTTTCATCTCACCTTTCTGGTAAAACCGCAGCAATTCCTGCACATTTTTGAAATTGTCTTTCGGCTGTTTTTCCGCGAACGCTCCCCAGAAAACGCCAACCACCGAACAGCCCTTCAGCAACGGCAGATTCAGCGGAATGGCCGGAATCTGACCGGCCGCAAAACCGACCACCAGATACCGCCCCCGCCAACTGACCGAGCGCAAAGCCGCTTCGCTCAGGTTGCCCCCAACCGGGTCATAAACGACATCGACGCCGGAGCCGCCGGTGAGTTCTTTGATCCGTTCGCGGAGGTCTTCGCGGTTGTAATTGATTGTTTCACTGGCACCGGTTTGGCGGCAAAGTGCCAGCTTTTCGTCGCTCGAAGCGGCTGCAATCACCTTTGCGCCCATGATCCGGCCCAGTTCGACAGCCGCCAGCCCAACACCCCCGGCGGCTCCCAGCACCAGCAAGGTTTCGCCCGGTTGCAGATTCGCACGATCTTTCAGGGCGTGGTACGAGGTGCCGTAGGTGTACATGAGGGAGGCCGCCGTCACGTAATCCATTCCCTGCGGAATCGGGAAAGTTTTAAAACCGTCGGCCAGCACTTCCTCGGCAAAACCGCCCCAGCCCGTCAGTGCAAAAACCGCATCACCGGTTTTCAAATGCGTGACGCCCTCGCCGACTTCCTTCACTGCCCCGGCTACTTCGCCACCGGGCGAAAACGGAAACGGCGGTTTGAACTGGTATTTGCCCTGAATCATCAGCGTGTCGGGGAAGTTGACCCCGCAGGCTTTCACCTGAATCACCAGCTTGCCTTTGGTGGCTTTTGGTGACTCGGTTTCTTCCAAGGTCAGGGTTTCGGGCGGGCCATACTGGCGGCAAAGAACGGCTTTCATCAGTAAGCAAGGAAATAGCACATATAGCACCGGTTAACTACCGAGAGAGACATCGCGCATCGCAAAAAGTAGAACTACTAAATTTTACTTGGGAGCAGAGTAGCCCCTGCCGTTGTTTAGATCTCGCAAAGTTGTAAATAAATCAAAGGCCGTTCCTTTATTTACCACCCAAGAAATCACAACTCCTAGTACTATTTCAGCATCTTCAACGTACCCCATACGACTATCTGCTCCACGTATTCCATCGTCGCCTATTCTATGACCACGAGTTAAAAAACAGTTTTTCTCCTCGTAAATTAAGTCTCTCGCTGGTTTAAAGTCGCTTCCGGTTGGCAGGTTCTGTTTAAGTAATTTACTAATACCTTTGTAATAGGTCTCGTACATTTTCTCTGGATCTTGAACACTGCTCAGAACCAATTTCTTTAATTCGTCTTCAGTATAAAACTCGCCAGCTGCATCAATAGTCAATTGTTGACCTTTTACTTGATCTGCTTTCATTAAAATTTCCAATCTTTCCTGATCTGCATCGCCTTTATCTGTTTCTTTATCAGGAATGGTTTTATCAGATTGGGATTCTTCTTCCGATGAGTTTTTCAATTCATCTTCGTTATCATCGATCATAATGAAGTAATTTAGAAATTAAAGATTGTTTGCAGCAAAGCATCCACACTGCCCTGAATAGTTTCTTTAGAAAAAACTTGTGTATTAAGAGTCTTTAAAGCAGATTCTGACTTAGGGATTTTATTTGCCAATTTACTTCCCCACGCGTGTTCATAGCCTTTTTCTCTTAAATCGAACAAATGATAAGCATAAACAAAAGACGAATGAACCTGTGCTGATTCTGCAAACTTTTTAACGATTATATCATCATTTATAAACGGCTCTACCTGACGTGACCTCTCTTTGCTAAAAAGAAATTTTCGTGCAAATGAATCAGCTTGATCATCATTCATTAGAAATAAATCAGGTTGCCCAGTTAGGTGGTAACCCCATTTCTCTAATTCTTCAAGATCGAATAAAGCATGGTGAAGCTCGTGAATAAGTACGTGCCAAAGTGTAGTATATCTTTTTTGGTAATCGGTGAGGACAATGCAAGGTTTACCTTTGATACAAAATGTAGCCCCCCGGACATTTACATTTGGCAAAGCAGGTTGATAAATTACAGTCACACCTAACCTATAAAGAGCTCTAACTACACTTACCAAACCATTTTCAACGTCAATAGTATAAGGACGAATTTTGGGAAGTATGTCTAATAAATCCTTTCTCGAATACGGATAAGGATTGTTTATTTTTATAAAATGGGTATGTGCAGACTTCACCCAAAAGTCGCGCATCAATGCGATAGGATCTTTCTTAACTCTACTAAAGGCTGCACCTGCATCTATTTGATTATATTCTGTTACATCAGAGAAGCCGAAATACTTATTTATCCTTTGTTCCATATCTATAATTGTAGATTTGGAACTAAAAAAACCGCTTGATTTGAGCTGTTGTATGTCAAAATTGCTAGAGAGAAAACTTGCCTTTCGTGCTTTGTCTATTTCACCAATTTGCTCAGCGTCCATCTGTTCAGCGTATATAGCTATAAAATCGTCTATCCTTATCCCTAGAAAATGAGATAATTTAATGGCTGTCACTAAGTCAACTCTTTTCGCAGTACCATTGATAATTGAGTTAAGCGATCGATAATCAATAGCAAATAGCTCAATAACCTTGTTCTCTGAGAGGTTCAACTCTGTTAAACGTTTGTCAACAGCTTGCTTTATAGAAGTAACGTTGAGGGTAGAAGATGTTACTTCGGGTTCAAAAAGCCGCCTGAACTCACCTAAGAAGAAATCATCCTTTGTCATTTCCTGTATATTTACAGTAAATATAGTTCTTATGGTTAATTCCGCAAAAAAAAGTCCTGCAAATTTGCAGGACTTTTTTTTGCGGTTATCAATTATTGGATTGGAACCATTCTAGAAATTTCAAGCTATAACATCAATTCTAAGTAAGTTTGTAGATCCCATTCAGCCTTCATAGAATATATTACATTTTGTTGTGTTCAATGGACTTCGTGCCTTTGCGGGCCAACGCCCGAACGCCCGACAGCAATTCGGCAAACCGGGGGTCCTGCGTCAGCCCTTTTTGGTAGCGGGTGTAAATTTGCTGAATCACGACCGAATTCTTGAACAAACCAAATATATAGTAGTATAAAATGCCTGACAAATCGCGGCCGCTGCGCTCGGCGTAACGATCGGCCACTTCCTGCCGCGTCAGATTTCCGGGTAGCCACGTCAGATTGAACGACTTTTCGAACGGTCCGTCGGCGGCTTCGGCCCAATAGGAAAGCGCCGTTCCGACGTCCATCAGCGGGTTGCCCACGGTACACATTTCCCAATCCAAAACCGCCCGAATGTCAGTCAGGTCGGCCGGATTCAGTACCACGTTGTCGTATTTGTAGTCATTGTGGAGCAAAGTCGGCGGATTTTCGGGCGGCAAATGATCCGTCAGCCAGCGGGCCAGCGCGTCCATGTCGGGCAATTCGTCGGTTTGGGCGTTCAGATAACGCCGGTGCCAGCCTTCCACCTGCCGACGAACGTAACCCTCCGGTTTTCCCAATTGAATCAGACCGGTTTTCTGAATGTCAAGTGCGTGCAACTGCACGAGATTATCGACCAGTGATTCCGACATCCGACGCATCGTTTCCGCCGAAATGCCCATTTGGGGAGCGGTATGCGCCCGCAGAATGACGCCCGCGACCCGCTTCATGACGTAAAACGGGCAGCCAAGCACGGTTTCATCTTCGCAGAAAACCACCGGCTCCGGAATTTTTGGGTAATTCGCCGACTGGAGCAGCGACAAAACCCGAAATTCCCGACCCATGTCGTGGCCGCCTTTGATCTGTTTTGCGCCAAAAGGTGGTCGGCGAAGGACGAACTCAACTCCCGCGTCAGTTTTAAGTAAATACGTCAGATTGGAATAACCGCCGGGAAACTGGCCGCATTCCGTGATGCTTCCAAAACCGGGAACCGTATCGTTCAAATAGGCATTCAAAACCGCCAGATCCAGCTCTTCGCCGGAGCGGACAGCGGTGGCGGAATCGGGTTTTAGTTCAGCCATTTTTCTTTTTTACGTCCAAACCGTAGTGTTTCAAAATGCTCCGCGCCAGCGCCGATTTATGCACTTCGTCGGCGCCATCGTAAATCCGCGCGCCCCGTTCGTGCCGGTAATACCAGGCTAGCAAAAGGTCGTCGGTAATGCCCATCGCGCCAAACGTCTGAATGGCGCGGTCCACCACTTTCAGCATGATGTTGGCGACAAAAAACTTGATGGCCGAGATTTCGTTGCGCACGCTGGCGGCTCCAAACCGGTCGATGTTGTGGGCCGTTCGCAAGACCATCAGCCGGGCTGCATCGATTTCGGCGCGGCTTTCGGCAATAAATCCCTGAATAAACTGCTTTTCGCCCAACGCGATGCCTGGTTCGATTTCGCGCGTGGCTGCCCGGCGACACATCAGGTCAAAACTCCGCTCGCTGATGCCGACCCAGCGCATGCAATGGTGAATCCGGCCCGGTCCCAGCCGCTCCTGCGCCAGCGTAAAACCCAGGCCTTCGCCCCCAATGAGGTTCGTAACCGGAACCCGCACGTTGTCGTAAAACACTTCCGAATGACTACCCCAGTGATCGCCGGAATCGCCCATGATGGAAATGTTACGGACCAGCCGAAAACCGGGCGTGTCGGTCGGCACCAGGATCATGCTGGCCCGGCGGTGGGGGGCGGCATCGGGATTGGTTACGGCCATGACAATGGCAAAAGCCGCTCCATCGGCGGAGGACGTAAACCACTTGTGACCGTTGATGACGTATTCGTTTCCTTCGCGAACGGCTGTTGTCCCGAGTTGCGTGGGATTCGAACCGGCAAATTCGGGCTCGGTCATCGAAAAACAGGAGCGAATCTGACCGGTTTTGAGGGGTTCCAGAAACTGCTCTTTGAGGTCGTCCGACGCGTGTTTGTGTAGCAACTCCATGTTACCGATGTCGGGTGCCTGGCAATTAAAGGTATAATGGCCAAACGGGCTGGTCGCCAGTACTTCGCTGATCTGCCCGAATTCGCACAAGCTCAGGCCCAAACCGCCTTCGTCGGAGCCGAATTGCAAGCCCCACAAACCGCTCTTTTTAACCAATTTGCGCTTCTGATCCAGCATGTTGGCAACTCTGGAAAATGGGCCGGTGAGGGATTCGGCGGTTTCGAGCGGAATGAGTTCGGTTTCGATAAAATCCCGGATGCGGGGAATCAGGGTGCGGGTTCGGTCGGTGGCGAAAAGGTCTTCCATTATCTTATTTAAAAACCACGATCAAAACCGCACCAGTTACCATAATGGCCGCCCCGATGAGTTTCTGAACGATATTTTTTTCCTTAAAAAACTGATAACCAAACAGAACGTTCAGCAGTGCCGAGGTCTGAAATAGCGCTAAAACATAGCCCACCTGCATACCGCCAAAGGCTGTATTGGTAGAAAACTGCATTAATCCTGCCGATACAAATAAGGCTGCGTACGTTCCTTTTTCGGTAGAGAAAACCGCTATCTGTTCCTTCCAGCGACGGCGGAGCGTCAGGATCACCCAACTGAAGGAGAACACAAAACCGAGTACGCACCAGAGAATAAACGTGGTCATGGGCGAAGAAAGCACCATGGCGCGTTTGATAAAAACCGCTTCGATGGCCGAGCAAACCAGGGCGATCAACCGAAACTGGATTTCCGGCTGTTTGAGAATATCGAACGAAAAACCGCGTCCGCGCTGCCCGGAATCTAGCACCACGTAACTACCAGCCACGATCAGCGCAACGCCCATGACCCCCATCCAGCTTGGAATTTCGTTGAGCAGCAAAATTCCGAATACAATGCTGACCACGGATTTGTAGGCATTGATTGGACCGAGAACGGACAATTCGCCGGTTCGGATGGCTTTGACTAAGAGCACGTTACCCAATACCCCAATTAAGTTAAAAATCAGTACCGACAACCAGAAATCGGCGGGGAGGTTACTCAAATTCAATTCCGGCCAGAACGAGATTGTTAATACGCTCAAAAAGCCATAGGTTGCAGAACTGACAAATAAAGGCTCGGCGGCTCGTTGGGTGAGTTGTTTCTGAAAAACGTTCGATAAGGGACTCGATACAATGCGGACGACGATGGCGACGGTGGTGAGGGTAAGGATAATGACTAACATAAGCACGTAAACCGGGAAAACGTCCGGTGCCATTCATGAAATAAGTCAAAGTTTAGTAAAAATTTTGTAGATAAACGTTTTTCGTTGTTCATAATCTTGTTGAATTAGCTGATTTCGGGTATGCGCTTCCGGCTGTTTCTGCTCTGTCTTGTTTTCTCCCACCAACTCTGGGCCCAGAAAAAAATCGTTATCACGGTCGATGATCTGCCGGGTGTTACCGACTATTACCGGACGCCCGACGGACGGCTGATCATGAATCAGAAACTCATCCGGCATTTTCAGGCCCACCGCGTTCCGGCCATCGGTTTTGTCATTTCGCGCTGGTTGTACCACGAAGTCACGCCCGATCCGAATCAGGTCAACGTCCTGAAAGCCTGGCTCGACGCCGGTCTGGAACTGGGCAATCACACGTTTTCGCACAAAGACTTTACGGTTATTTCCATTCAGGAGTATTTCGATGAAGTGACTGGCGGAGAGAAGATTACGAAGAAACTGGTGGAACAGCGCGGGAAACCGTTCCAGTATTTCCGGCACCCGTATCTCCGCAAGGGCGAAACACCCGCCAAAAAAGATTCGCTGGAGCGGTTTTTAGTTCAACACAACTACCGCGAAGCGCCCGTAACGGTCGATAATTACGATTTTCTGTTTTCCCACGCCTACGACAATGCGCTGCTGAAAGGCGACACCGCGTCGGCGGCTGAGATCGGTCGGCAGTACCTGGATTACATGACGGCGTATGTCCGTTACTACGAAGCACAATCGGATTCGCTGTTTAAGCGACAGATTCCGCAGTCGCTCCTGACGCACGCCAACACGATCAATGCAGTGTATATGGGCGATTTACTGAAACGGCTGGCCCAAAGCGGTTATACATTTATTTCCCTGGAAGAGGCCCTGAAAGATCCGGCATACCGGTCGAAAGATGGCTATATTGGCAAAGGCGGGATTTCGTGGATGCACCGCTGGGCGCTGACGCAGGGCAAGAAAGGCGTTTTTTTCAAAGGCGAACCAGAGGTTCCGGCGATGGTTACCAAATGGGCCGAAAATCCGTAGAGACGCGATTAATCGCGTCTGCACCCGTCAACCCGCCGTTAACCCGCCATCCATCTGGATCGCCTGACCCGTACAAAACGCGTTTTCATCCGAACACAACCACAAAATGGCCTGGGCAATTTCTTCCGGCTGGCCAAACCGCCCAATCGGAATCGCCCGGCGCAGGCGGTTTTCCATATCGGGCGAACTATTGATCAATTCGTCGACCATCGCCGAATGCGTATAAACCGGGCAAACCGCATTGACGCGAATGTTGTGTTTGACGTATTCCAGCGCTGCGGTTTTGGTCAGGCCCAGAACGCCGTGTTTGGCCGCCGTATAAGGCGCGGCTTTCACCAGTCCCCGAACGCCCGCAATCGACGAAAGATTGACGATTTTCCCCCCACCCTGCAATAACATCTGCCTGATTTCGAATTGCATGCAGTAAAAAACACCGCTCAGGTTGACGGCCAGCATCCGGTTCCAGTCTTCGAACGTCTGATCGACCAGCCGGGCGTAGGCACCCCCGATGCCCGCGTTGTTGATGCCAATATCCAACCGCCCGAACTGCCCGACGGTGTATTGCACGGCTTTTTCAACGTCATCAGGACACGCTACATCGCAGCTAATAAACCGGGCTTCCCGGCCGGTTTGCGTGATTTCGGCAACGGTTTGCTGCCCGTTCGTTTCGTTGAGGTCGGCCACCACTACCCGCGCTCCGGCCTGCGCGAAAGCCAGGGCCGTTGCCCGCCCGATGCCGGAACCGGCTCCGGTGATGAAGGCTACTTGATTGGAAAAGTCGGCCATGATCAGTCGGTTTTAAAAGATAAAAACCCATTTGTTTTGACAATCTCCGGTTAGCCTATCCTTCGCCGGTTCTTCGGAATCTAGTCCGAAGGACTTACCTATAGATAACGCCGGATGCAATCCGGGGATGACAGCTATAGACGTGATCCCCGAATTAACATTCGGGGTTATCCACGGTGAAGCCCTTCGGGCTTAGTGGGCTAAAAGACTTTGGAACTCAGGTACACCCATGAATACGATCGTAAAATGGAACAATTCAGTATCTATAAGTTCCATTTCACCCTAACTTACTGCCTTTGCGACCCGAACGGCTTTGGTTTGCTGGCGGCTTTCCACCAACTTTGGTCCACCATGCGTAACCTGATCCGCTACCTCCGCGAACACCTGAAAGCCGACTTCCGCGCCGATTTATACGGTTTTGCCGCCCTGTTTCTGGCGGTTTGCCTCAGCATTAATTATTACCTGGATTTCGAAGATAGTTACATCGATGCCTATCGCGGCCAAAACATCCGGATTCTTTTCTACTTTTTGCTGTACGCTTTTGCCTATTACTCCGGGGTGTTGCTGTGGACGCGGTTTCACCAGCGGATGGACATCTGGCACCGGCGCGATTTCTGGATTTACAGTTTGTCGGGACTGGCAATTTTCAGTTGGTATGCCGGTTTTTACGGGTTTAATGAATGGAGTTACGCGGTTTTTGGCGGCCAGGTTTACCAGTTTGCGTTCTATTGCCTCCGGAATTTGCAGTCGCTGCTGACGGTTATTCTGCCCTTGCTGCTGTTTTACCGGTTTATCGAAAAAGAACCGAACGGTTTTTACGGCATGCGCCCGAAGTGGAAAGGGCTGCAAATCTATTTCATTCTGCTGCTGTGCATGCTTCCGTTGATTACGTATGCTTCCTTCCAGCCATCGTTTCTCGAGTCGTACCCGACCTACAAAGACACCAACGCCAACGAGTTTTTCAACGTCCCGGAATGGGTAACGGCGCTGATTTATGAATTGTCGTACGGCTGGGATTTCGTCCCGACGGAGTTGATGTTCCGCGGTTTTCTGGTCATCGGCATGGCGCGGATTCTGGGCCGGGGAGCGGTTTTTCCGATGGTCATTACGTATGCCTTCATTCACTTCGGAAAACCGGCGGGCGAAGCGATCAGCTCCATTTTCGGCGGCTATATTCTGGGCGTCATCGCACTCCAGACCCGGAGCATCTGGGGTGGGGTCATCATTCACCTCGGCGTTGCCTGGCTGATGGAACTGACGGCGTTTTTGCAATTGGGGCTGGGGAAATAACTCTCCCGAAAACGGATTACTCCTTGTCACCATGAACTATAAACTGGTTATATTCGATTTCGATGGTACACTTGCGGACTCCTTTCCGTACTTTCTCCGCACGATTAACAAGCTGGCTGCGACGTACAATTTTACCCCCATCAATCCCGAAGACGTTGATCAACTGCGCGGTCTTGATGCCCGGGAAATGATGAAAAGAGCGAAGCTGCCAGCCTGGAAAATTCCGCTCATTGCCCGATCATTCATCCAGTTGATGACGCGTGATATTGATCAGATCCGCCTGTTTGATGGTATTCCGGAGTTACTGAAGCAATTAGTCCGGCAGGGCGTCCGGTTGGCGGTAGTCAGTTCAAATAGTGAGGCCAATATCCGCCGGGTGCTCGGCCCGGAATGTGCCTCATTGATTACTTATTACGGATGCGGTACCTCGCTTTTTGGGAAGCAGCACAAATTCAGAAAGGCGATGGCGGTCAATGGCGTTGGACCTGCCGAAACCCTTTCAGTGGGCGACGAAATTCGGGATATCGAAGCTGCGCGGGAAGTTAGCACTGCTTTTGGAGCCGTAGCCTGGGGCTATACTCGTCCGGATGTATTGAAAATGTACACCGATATTGCGGTTTTCTACACCTCCGCCGACGTCATACGAGCCGTACTTGGACCCAACGCGGGTCATCTTTGAAATCACTTAAACGCCGGTTTTCTTCTTAGAAAAACAAAACCGGCTTCTTCGCGGATGATCTCCAGATTCGGGTTGTAGCGGTATTGGTCGAGGTTGAAATTCCGGGTCACGAAAAAAACCGGTTTGTCGACCGGGCCGTTGATCAGCCAATCTTCATTATAACTTTTTGGATTGGTTGGCGGTGGTTTCCGGAAATAAAACAGGTGGGCGTAGCTCTTGTATCCGATCGGTTCGATGTAAACATCCTGACCCTGTTTCGCTTCGTAAAAATCGATGACCGCACCCTGCGTGTAGCGTTCAATTTTGGGAATAATGGCCGGTAACACCAACCACAACAAAACCGGTGTCGCCAGAAATAAGGTCACGACGCTCCCAACAGGGCGGTTTTTCCGTACTATCAGCAGCGCCAGAATCACCAGCCCGTAAGCCGTTCCGATCATCCATTCCCAGCCCTGCCACTCGACGGGCGCGCTCAGGTTGGCGACGGCGAACGGGTCTTTGATGTACGGCGTCAGCTCGGCGGCATGCATGCCAATCAGCGGCAACGCGGTGATGAGCAACCCCAACACACCCCCAATCACGGCAATGCCGACGGTCAGCCAGCGGTTCCATTTCAACTGACCGTTCAGATACTCGTACAAAACCGTTGCGGCCAGGTACGAAACCGGAAACCACGCCATCGACGAATAGTGAACAATTTTAGTTTTGACGATGGAAAACAGAATCATCACGACCCAGAACAGAATGACCATCCAGCGCCGGAACGAAAGCAACTGATCTGATTTAGAATTCGTTACGCCTGCGAAAAAACCGCGAATCGCCAGCAGCGACATGGGAAAACAGCCCAGCAAAACCACCACAAAATGGTAGTAAAACGGCTGCTGATGGCCCGCGTCTGGCGTTGAAAACAGGCGAACCTGGTAGCGGAAAAATTCTTCGAAAAACCAGAACCCGTTCTTGATCAACTCCAGACCAAACCAGACCGACGCCACGGCGAACGCACAACCAAAAAACAGCAAACCGTTCCGGAAACTCAAAATCGGGCGAAACCGCTGAAGGCCCCAATATACAAGAAATGTCAGGCCGAGCAGTAAACCGCCGACCGGGCCTTTGGTCAAAACCGCCAGACCGACGAACAGCCCCGAAAAAACCGCCAGCCGGATTGCGCCGGAGGTGCCGTAAGCCGAAACCGCCTGCGCCATGAACCAGACACTCAGGAAGATAAAAAGATTGAACGTCGGGTCGATGATGCCGGATTTGAAATATAAATGGGGCGTTAAAGAGCCGAAATAGGCCAGCGCCCACAAAAGCCCGAATCGCTCGTTAACGGCTTTTTTACCCACCGCATACAGAACCAGCAACGTGGCAATTCCGACGAGGGCGTTGGGAAATCGGGCCGCAAATTCGCCAATGCCGAACACTTTCATCGACAACACCTGAAGCCAGAAAAACAGGGGCGGTTTTTCCCAGAACGGTTGAAAGTTGATCTGAACCCGCGTGTAGTTGCCCGTCACGATCATCTCCCGCGCCGACTCGGCAAAGTTGATTTCGTCCCAATCGAAGAGGTGAACGCGGCCCAGAAACGGAAAATAAAACAACGCTCCGGCCAGAACAATCAACAGGGGAATAAAGCGCGACGGAATTCGGGGCATGGCGTTGGGGTTGATGGCACAAAAGTACGGAAACTACCCAATCCATAGTACGGCAAACCGTATCTTTGCCGCATCATCTAAAACTCTGTCGATGGCAACACCCATTCGCATTGGCGTCATTAATGTTTCGGACCGGGCCAGCGCGGGCATTTACGAAGATATTCCCGGCAAAGCCGTAGTGAATTTATTGACCAGTTACCTGAGCTGCGACTGGGAACCGGTTTACCGCGTCATTCCCGACGAACAACCGCAACTGGAAGCGACGCTGATCGAACTGGCCGACGCGGAAGGCTGCTGTCTGGTGGTAACAACGGGCGGAACCGGCCCGGCCCTACGCGACGTGACGCCCGAAGCTACGGAAGCGGTTTGCCAGAAAATGCTGCTCGGTTTTGGCGAACTGATGCGGCAGGAAAGTCTGAAATACGTGCCAACGGCCATTTTATCGCGCCAAACCGCCGGAATTCGCAACCAGACGCTGATCGTGAACCTGCCCGGAAAACCGACCGCGATTGGACAATGCCTGTCGGTGGTTTTTCCGGCCATTCCCTATTGCATCGATCTGATTGGCGGGCCGTATCTGACGACGCACGAAGACGTCATGAAGGTTTTCCGGCCTAAATCCGCCTGATTTACAATTTGTTACCCCGCCCGTCGAGTTGCCCTTCGATCCAGTCCATGCCCCGGCCGAGCAAAGCCTGCGTGAAACGGACGCGGTTGTCGAAGTCGTCGTTGGCGGTTTCGCCGTGCTTCATGAAGTCGCGGATAAGCCGAACGTTTTCGTTAACCTGCAAATTCATCACGATTTCGTCGCTGTCGGTTCGGTATTCGGCAAAAGCTGGCAGGTCGATATCGAAGTGCTGGTAGAACAAATGCCCTCGGGCCGTCCGAACGGCGCACAGGATTCCGCTGCTCCGGCTGGTCGAGGGCGACAGGCTTCCTTCCAGACCGCGTTTCATGACAATAACCGCGTCAAAACCGGCCATGAGCGCCAATTCCGCCATTTTCATCTGGAAAGGAACCTGAAAAACCGGGGTCACCAGAACGCGGGCGCTGCAGGGATTCATGATTTTTTCGAGCGTCGCCAGAAAAGGCCGGTTAATGATGACGCGCCGACGGTCGACCCAGCGGTTCAGCGCGGGCGAGAGCGCTTTCTGGTCGAGCACCCAGCCGAAAGGCTCCGGGGGCGTATTGATTTCGTGGTTGCTCTGTAACATCTGGCAACCCAGATACAGGTACAGATCATGGGCGTTGAGGGTATATTTCGGCCCTGGCGTCCGGCCCACCACCGACAGCGAACCGTAGCCGCGTTGCTCGAAAAAATGGGCCAGCAAGGGCGTAATCAGGTACGTATGCTCCACGCCGTCGAACGGTTCGGCGAGCTGAACCAGCGGCCGGTCAACGCAGCTCAGTTGCCGAAAACCGGGCGTGATGGTTTCCATCGCGGCATTGTAGAAGCCTTTGTATTCGTCGTTGGATTCAACCCGGATTCGTAAAATGCTGGTGGCCAGCCCTTTGAATGTCTCGCAGTCATCCTCCAGAAACAGGAAACTGCCCAGCTGGTGCGCTTCGCTGGCGCGCAGACTATGGCCTTTGAGCAGCTTTGTAGCAATGGGAAAAAGGTTCGTCGGTAAATCAGGACATACTTTATTGATAAAAAACGCCGGGTTCACAAAAGCGTCTCTTCCAAAAACAACTTCCAGCGATCGCTCCTCCGGAATGGAACCTTTGGCCAGCAAGGCCCCCAAAAACGCCCCTTTCTGCAGCGGGTCCGCCGTACCCGACAATAACACCTGTTTGCACTCTTCCAACAAAGCGGGCGAAAGGGGCCGACGGCCTTGCTTGCCAAAACCGATGTGTTGAATACCCCGGCCTAAGGCCGTTGTGGCAGGATCAGCAATGGATTGGGGTTGCGACATAATTGATGGGAACCTTGGTATTTACCCTGAAATTACAAAAAGGGATAATTTTTGCTGATAAATATGATTCGTTTTAAGCTGTATTTTCAATAAATACCCAATTTTTTTTGATATAAGGCTAATTTTTCGACCTATTTTTTGGATACTGACCACTTTTGCCAAATTGGCTGGGTAACTTGTCGGTATGTCCAGAAAAACCGCCGGGGTGGTTATACGAGCAAAAGACAAGTCATCGAATGATTTACCGATTTGATATAATTATTTTAAGAATATTTTGGATGCGTGTTTCAAAAGGGTTAAAACCGCAGACGCCGGTTGTGCCAGTTTTTCGGATTCTGGCCCCAATAACGGCTCAGTAATACAAAAACCACAACGGACGAAACCGTCCCGATGACGGAGCCAACGTAGACATCTTCCACAAAATGCTGGAAAAGATATACCCGCGAATACGCCGTGATGACGGCTAGCAATGCCCAGAACCAACCCCGGTTTTTGCGATCGTCGAGCAAAGCCAGCAAAGAAAAAACCGCAAAGGCCGTGGTAGAGTGGCCGGACGGAAAACTGTTGTAACTGTGAATATCCAGCCCGTCGATAATCCGGTATTGCCACTCGGAATGCTCAAAGTATTTCAGCGGCCGCAGCGATCCCGCAAAAACCACTTCTTTTAGCACGCGGACAATCAGGGTCGATAACAGAAATGAAGCCGCGCCCATCAACGCAGCCCGGAACGATCGGAACAGCAGCACAACGATGACAATAACCGCAAAGGCGCCATCGCCCAAATTGGTAACGTACTGAAAAAACAGGTCGCCGGTCGGCCAGTTGTGCGCATTCACCCACTGCATCAGCTCGGCCTTGCTGTAGAGCAGCATGAAGACGCCGACCAGTATGAAGAAAAAAAGATATACTATGAAAAAGGACCGATTCTTAATGAAAACTTCCATAAATGGCGGAATTAAGGTACAGAAATCAAGGTTATTGCGCAAAAAAAAGAATAAGCCGGTATATTGATACGGTTTTAATGAATCAGCACACTCTATGAGGTCAATTCCATCGCCCGGTTTTTCGCCGGTGCTTGCAACGGCTGTGGCATACAGGCGCATTGGCTGGCTATTTACCATTGCCTGGGGCGCCTTCGTCATTTTTCGACGGTTGCTGCGCGATGGCATGTGGGCCGATGGATTGACGTATGCTGCCATATCCCGTAATATGGCCATCGGTAAAGGCTCGTTATGGGCACCGGTTTTTGCCAATTCGTTCTGGCTGCCCTACAACCAAACGGAAATCTTCTACGAACATCCCCCGCTGCTGTTTTACATTCAATCCTGGTTTTTCAGACTTTTGGGTGACACCTATGCCACCGAACGGATTTATTGTTTTGTCGTCCTGATCCTGATCATTGTCCTGATCATTCAGTTGTGGTGGCAGATGGTTCCGGCGGCTCATCTCCTGCACCGCTATGAATGGTTGCCGGTTTTGATCCTGTTTACCTGTTCGCTGACGGAGTGGACGTATGCCCAGAATTACCTGGACGCCACGATGAGCCTGTTCTGTCTGCTGGCCGTCAAATATACGATTGTAGGCTGGCAAAATCCCGGAAACTCATTTCTCGGCGCTTCGATCGCCGTTCTGGCGCTGGTAGCGGCTTTTCTGACGAAAGGGCCGGTGAGCCTGCACGTTCTGGCGGTTCCGGGACTGCTCGGGCTGTTTTACTACCGGCCCGTACAAATTGCCCCGGCCATTCGGTGGACGCTCGTCCTGACCGGCGGTTTTTTATTGTTATTTTCGCTATTGCTGCTGTATGAGCCCGCCCGAATGTTTCTGCAAAGCTATTTTAATCAGCAGGTGTGGGCTGCGTTGAACAATAAGCGCGAAGTATTACCAACGACGGCGGGTTTTCTCGGGCGAGCCTTCATCCTGAAGATTGTCCTGATCAATGCGGCCCCGGGCCTGCTCGTGATGGGGATTCTGTGGATAGTAAACCGGATTTGGTTCAAATCTTCAGCTTCGGTTAGCCCGCTTTCGGGGGTGGCCCGGTTTTTTGCCGCGCTCTGTTTGGCCGCGACAGCACCCATCATGGCCACCACCAAGCAATTTGATTACTACGTGGTACCGGCGCTACCCTACATTGCACTAGCACTAGCTGCCTGGATGGGTCCGCTACTTCTGAAGGTGATTCAGGGGATCTCGCTGGAGCAACGCAGCCTGCGGATCGTGATGGCACTTGGCGGCATTGCCTGTCTGGCGACTGGTTTGTACAGCATCACCATTGCCGGGACGCCTTACCACAGTTACCGCAATATTCTGGCCGATGTTCGCAAGATCGGCTCGATTGTGCCGTCCGATTCCAAGCTCGGCGTTTGTCCGGAGGTTATTGCCGATCCTCTGCTGCACGGCTACATTCAGCGCTACTACCGAATCGAGCTGACCACCTTTGCCAAACAGTCGGATTATTTCCTGACCAACCTGCAATGCCAGGATGCCCAGCATCCGACCTTAGCCCAATCCGGGTATCAGCCCCTCCCGGTTTCTTTAACCAAATACTTCCTTTACCAGCGAACGATGCCGGTCAGCCTAACAAAGACATTGTAAATTGACAGCTAATCTTTTAGGATTCAGAAATAGTTCGTAACTTTGCGGACTATTTTGAGAAGAGCGTGAAGGAGTTGCAAAAATATACCATCTCCATTAGCAGTCTGGAAGATAAATCGTACGAATTCGACTTTGAATCGGGCGATGCATTTTTCGAAGCAATGGATCAGGACCTGATTCAGCACGGATCATTCAAAACGCATTTGGTATTGACCAAATCGTCGTCAATGGTTCAACTGGAGTTTCATATTCTGGGTTCGGTAGAATTGATTTGCGACCGCAGTCTGGATCCCTTCGACGAACCGATCGACATTGAAGAACAGTTGTTTCTGAAATATTCGGACCACGAAGAGGAACTGACCGACGAAATCGAACTGATTCTGTGGGATACGCAGCAAATCAACATTGCGCGTTACCTTTTCGATTTTATCGCGCTGTCGTTGCCGATGAAAAAATTACACCCCCGCTTTCGTCAGGAAGAAACCGACGAAGACGAGGAGTCGGAGGGCAAAGTCGTTTATCGTTCGGAACCCTCGGAGCCGGATGATGAAACCGCCGAACCGCCGGTTGACCCCCGCTGGGAAGCATTACGAAAACTGAATAATAATTAATACGATTTGTTATCACTCCAGCGCCGTTCCGGTTGTGGGAGAATGGCAAGCTAGACTGACAATTGACAAGATACAATTATGGCACATCCCAAACGCAGACATTCAAGCACCCGCCGGGACAAGCGTAGAACACACGACAAACTGACCGCCAAGGCATTGTCCTTTGACGCCACAACGGGTGAAATTCACGTTCGTCACAAAGCGCACGTATTCGAAGGCAACCTGTATTACAAAGGCAAAGTAGTTATTGAAAATTACGCGCCGACAGCCTGACATTTTAGCCCCCAACCCCATGCAAGGGCTTTTTCCAGATGATCGAAAACCTCCTTCGGGCGGTTGAGGGTAAGAAGTATTTCACAGGAATCTGCACCGGATGAACGTGAAATACTTTTTTATTGCCGGGCAACTAGTATTTTTACACTTCGTTTACCAATTCAGCGCACCCAAACCTGGTTCAATGAGAATCGCAGTCGACGCTATGGGTGGCGATTTCGCTCCGGACGCTATTGTGGAGGGAGTCGTAATGGCCACTAAAGAATTACCAAGTGACGTCACCATCGTATTGGTGGGCAAACAGCGGGTAATTGAAGATCTTCTTCAAAAGTATACTTACACGGGTTCCAGTGTAGAAATAGTCCATGCGGAAGAGGTAGTTGAAATGGGAGAGCACCCCACCAAGGCGCTTTCGCAGAAACCCAATTCCAGCATCGGAGTTGGGTTTAAACTTTTACGCGAGAAGTCGGTCGATGCCTTTTGCAGTGCCGGCAATACCGGTGCCATGCACGTGGGCGCGTTGTTCAGTATCAAGGCCATTGAAGGGGTGATGCGCCCTGCCATCGCCGGTTTTGTGCCGCAGTTGAGTGGCGGTTTTGCCGTTATCGTCGACATCGGTGCCAATGCCGACTGCAAGCCCGAAATGTTGCTGCAATTCGGAGAGATCGGTTCCATTTACGCTCAATATACCTTTGGAATCGAAAAACCGCGGGTGGCGCTGATGAATATCGGCGAGGAAGAGCAAAAAGGATCGGTGATTGCCCAGGCCGCCTACCAGTTGCTGAAGGATAGCCGGAAAATTAATTTTATCGGTAATATGGAAGGCGGAGACTTCTTCCGCGATAAAGCCGATGTTATTGTAACCGACGGTTTTACGGGTAACATTCTGTTCAAAATGGGCGAGTCGATCTACGACATGACCAAAGACCTGGGGCTCAAACACGAATTTACCGATAAAACCAATTACGAGTCTGTCGGCGGAAGCCCGATTGTCGGCGTAAATGGAAATGTCATTATTGCCCACGGTATTTCGTCGCCGTTGGCCATCAAAAATATGCTTAGTCTGGCAAAAAGGCAGGTAGAATCCAACGC
Source organism: Larkinella terrae (assembly GCF_009668025.1). Taxonomy (GTDB): domain Bacteria; phylum Bacteroidota; class Bacteroidia; order Cytophagales; family Spirosomataceae; genus Larkinella; species Larkinella terrae. The sequence continues at coordinate 128,207 of NZ_WJXZ01000004.1, forward strand.
ATACACCAAAATCGCGCAGGCTTTAAGTTAAAATGAGACAAAAGAGAAGAGACATGAGACAAAAGATACCAGCACAATTGCGATCGATCGGTTCTCTTGTCTCATGTCTATATTCTCTTGTCTATAAAATCGATTGCACCCCCGAGTATGAACAGTAAAGCGGCAATTACAGGCGTATACGGATATGTACCCGATTACATCCTGACCAACGCGGAGTTGGAAAAAATGGTGGATACCAGTGACGAATGGATCACCAGCCGCACCGGTATTAAGGAAAGACATATTCTGAAAGGTGAAGGCCTGGGCACGTCGCACATGGCCGCCAGGGCGGTGGAAGGTTTGCTGACCAAAACCGGTACGGCACCGGCGGAGGTTGAATTACTGATCTGCGCAACGACCACGCCCGATTACGTTTTTCCGTCGACGGCCAATCTGATTTGTGACATGACCGGCATTCGGGCCGTCGGCAGTTTCGATATTCAGGCCGCCTGTTCGGGATTTTTGTACGCGTTAACAATTGGTTCTCAGTTTATTGAGACCGGAAAATATAAAAAAGTAGTCGTAGTCGGTGCCGATAAGATGTCGGCCATCGTCGACTACACCGACCGCACCACCTGCGTGTTGTTCGGCGACGGTGCCGGGGCGGTTTTACTGGAACCGGCTACCGACGAAAACGGTATCATCGACTCCATCATTCGCTCCGACGGTTCGGGGCAAAATCATTTGGTTCAGAAAGCCGGCGGCAGCCGCTACCCACCCACCCACGAGACAATCGATAAACGCTGGCATTACGTCTACCAGGACGGCCCGTCGGTGTTTAAATTTGCGGTCAAGAACATGGCCGACGTTTCCGCCGAAATTATGGAGCGCAACCACCTGACCGGCAACGACGTTGCCTGGCTGGTGCCTCATCAGGCCAACAAACGGATCATCGAAGCCACCGCCAATCGCATGGGCCTCGGCATGGACCGGGTCATGCTGAATATCCATAAATACGGCAACACCACCGCAGCAACCATTCCGCTCTGCCTGTTCGACTACGAATCGCAGTTGAAAAAAGGCGACAACCTGGTTCTGGCCGCTTTTGGGGGCGGTTTTACCTGGGGAGCGATTTATCTAAAATGGGCGTATTAAATTCTTAATGAATAATGAACAATTAATAATGAATGGCGAAAGCCTGGTTTTCATTGTTCATTGTGCATTATTCATTGTTCATTAAACTAAAAAACATGGCAACGACCGCAGACATTCGGAACGGACTCGTTATTAATTTCAATCACGATCTGTTTCAAATTGTTGAATTTCAACACGTTAAGCCCGGAAAAGGGGGCGCTTTCGTCCGCACGAAACTAAGAAGCCTGACATCGGGCAAAGTTCTCGATAACACCTTCAACGCCGGAGTTACAATTTATCCGGTTCGGGTAGAACGTCGCAAGTTCCAGTACCTTTACAAAGATGAAGCCGGGTACAACTTCATGGATAACGAAACGTTCGACCAGATCAACCTGACGGACAAAATCGTGGAAGCGGCTGATTTGATGAAAGAAGGGCAAGAAGTTGAAATTCTGATCAACGCCGAAACAGATACACCCCTGACCTGCGAAATGCCGCCGTTCGTGGAGCTGGAAGTGACCTACGCCGAGCCGGGCATCCGGGGCGATACGGCCAACAGCCCCAAGAAGAAAGTGGAAGTGGAAACCGGTGCCACCATCATGGTGCCGCTATTCATCGAACAAGGCGACAAAATTCGGGTCGATACCCGCACGTACGATTACGTTGAACGAGTAAAATAAGGTTTTCAGAATGATGAATTAGGGATGATGAACGATGAATGAAAGGGTTAACGCATCCATCGTTCATCATTCATAACCCATCATTAAAAAAAGAGATGGACACGAAAGACATTCAGAATCTTATTGATTTCATCGCACAGTCGGGACTGGATGAGGTCAGTATCGAGACCAATGAACTGAAACTGAACGTAAAACGCTACGGACAGACTCCGGTTTCTGCGGCTCAGCCCGTTGCGCAACCAGCCGTTCAGGCGGCTTTACCAGCGGCCCAGGCAGCGGTTTCCGCCCCAGCGGCTGCGCCAGCACCGGCACCCAAAGCCGACACTTCCAATTACCTCACCATCAAATCGCCGATGATCGGAACGTTCTATCGTTCGGCGGGTCCGGATGCCGACTCGTTTGTGGAAATCGGCGACGAAGTGAAGCCGGGTAAAACCGTCTGCATCATCGAAGCGATGAAACTCTTCAATGAGATTGAATCGGAGGTAGCGGGCCGGATTGTTAAAGTCCTGGTCGAAAACGCCACGCCCGTCGAATACGATCAGCCGTTATTCCTCGTCGAACCTGTTTAATGGTGGTTGAGTGATTGAGTAAATTAGTGATTAGATCGAAGATCACATTTTTGTTCACTCAATTGCTCAATCGCTCATTCAAAAATATGTTTAAGAAAATACTCATCGCCAATCGGGGCGAAATTGCGCTGCGGATCATCCGTACGTGCCGCGAGATGGGCATCAAGACGGTAGCGGTTTATTCGACTGCCGACCGCGATAGCCTGCATGTGCGGTTTGCCGACGAGGCCGTTTGTATCGGTCCTCCGCCGAGCCGCCAGTCTTACCTGAATATTCCCAGTATTATTTCGGCCGCTGAAGTAACCAGTGCCGACGCCATTCACCCTGGCTACGGTTTTCTGTCCGAAAACGCGGAATTTTCGCAAATCTGCGCCGATTACGGCATCAAGTTTATTGGTGCTACCGCCGAGCAGATCAACGCGATGGGCGACAAAGCCACCGCCAAAGCCACGATGCGGGCCGCCGGTGTTCCGGTTATTCCGGGCTCGGAAGGACTGCTCGAATCCGTAGAAGAAGGCAAGCGGCTGGCTACTGACATTGGTTATCCGGTGATTATCAAGGCAACCGCCGGTGGCGGTGGCCGGGGTATGCGGATTATCAAAAGCGAGCTGGAGTTTGAAAAAGCCTGGCTCGACGCCAAGATGGAATCCGGGGCGGCTTTTGGCAACGACGGTTTGTACCTGGAAAAATACGTGGAAGAACCGCGCCACATCGAGATCCAGATTGTGGGCGATCAATACGGCAAAGTCTGCCACCTGTCGGAGCGCGATTGCTCCATTCAGCGTCGGCACCAGAAGCTGGTGGAAGAAACACCGTCGCCGGTTGTCAGCTCCGAACTCCGGGAACGGATGGGTGAAGCGGCAATCAAAGGGGCGTCGGCCATCGGGTACGAAGGGGCCGGAACCGTCGAGTTTCTGGTTGATAAACACGGTGACTTCTACTTCATGGAAATGAATACCCGGATTCAGGTGGAGCACCCGATCACGGAGGAAGTGACTGATTTTGATCTGATTAAAGAGCAAATTAAAGTAGCGGCCGGAACGCCGATTTCGGGTAAAAACTATACGCCGAAAATCTACGCGATGGAATGCCGCATCAACGCGGAAGACCCCGCCAACGGTTTTCGCCCCTCGCCGGGAAAAATTACGAACCTGCACTTCCCGGGCGGCCACGGCATCCGGATCGACAGCCACGTTTACAGCGGCTATACCATTCCGCCGAATTATGACTCAATGATTGCCAAGCTGATCGTGTCAGGGCAGTCGCGCGAGGAAGTGATTACGCGGATGAAGCGGGCGTTACAGGAAGTGGTGATTGAAGGCATCAAAACCACGATTCCGTTCCATATTAAGCTGATGGATGATCCTAAATTCCAGTCGGGCGCGTTTACCACGGCGTTTCTGGAAGGCTTTGATTTCAGTACACTTTAGGTTATATTATTCTTTCTTCAAGTAGTGAAAAACCGCTACCAGAATCCTGCGTTCTGGTAGCGGTTTTTTTGTATGCCCTCGGCTGGAAAAAATCAGAAATTATCGGCGTGTGTCAGTGCAAAAATTAACTTTAGCTCGGCAAAGCAGCGTATCGGAGAGAATCTGCGGAACAAATCAGGTGTTAACACCTCCTTAGAAATGGCTTAGCGTCCACAGAATGCGAAGCCTGTCAGGTGGCTGCAAAACTTAAAATTCACTTAGAATTCACAGTATTATCAACCAGATGCCGAATCTACCCGTTACAGGTATATAACCATTGCATTTTGTGACCGATGGCCGAGAGACCTTCCCGATACGCCCAAGTGCTGGCCTGGTTGGACCGACATGTGATCAGGCGGTTTTATACCGAGCGGGTCCGCCGGATCATTCTCCAAAGTTTACCTTTCTGGGTAGCTTCCTTACTAACCGGGCTGGTTGCAGTGGGTTACGAAGAACTTTTTGTGTGGGCGGAACAAATCAGTTTCACCTGGATTCGGGCCCAACCCCTGCTGGTGTTTATCCTGACCCCAACGGCTTTTGTCGTTGCCTGGTGGCTCGTTGTGAAACTGGCGCCTGCCGCCCGGGGAAGTGGCATTCCCCAGGTTATGGCGGGCATTGAATTGTCCAATCCAGCCACGTATAGCCGGATTGCCTATCTGCTGAGCATGCGGGTTGCGATTGTCAAGATCCTGAGTAGTATCGTCCTGCTGAGCGGTGGCGGAGTAATTGGCCGGGAAGGGCCGACTATCCAGATTTCGGCGGCCATTTTTCGGGCAATTAACCGGCTGCAACCGGCCGGCTGGCCGCAACTGTCGCGTCAAATCGCCCTCGTGACCGGCGGGGCGGCCGGTTTGGCCGCTGCGTTTAACACGCCCCTGGGTGGAATTGTGTTTGTGGTTGAAGAACTTACCCAAACCCATATTACCCGTTTTCGAACTGCCGTTTTCACCGCCGTGATCATTGCCGGAATAACGGCCAAGGCCCTTTTGGGACCGTATTTGTACCTGGGTTTCCCCAAAGTCACGGCTTCGACCGGCTGGTTTTTAGGCGTTATTGCCCTGGTAGCGATACTCTGTGGTTTTGCGGGTGCTTTTTTTGCCAAAGCTTTACTGTGGGTCAACGCGTACCGCCGACGATTTCGCACCCCGGCTGCGCAGGCGGGATGGGTATTCGGTTGTGGATTCCTATTAGGTGGTCTGACTTTTCTGATCGGAACCGACGCGGTCGGAACGGGCAAACCCATTATCAACCGACTCTTATTCCAGAATGATCACCTGACTCCCTGGTATTTGTTTCCGGGGCGGTTTGCCGGTATGGCCCTTAGTTACAGCAGCGGGGCCGCGGGCGGTATTTTTGCTACTTCCCTCAGCGCCGGTGCCATTCTCGGCGATGGTCTTTCCCGACTAATGAATGTGGTCCCGGCCAATACCAATCTGCTCATTCTGGTCAGTATGGTTAGCTTTCTGACGGGCGTGGTTCGTTCACCGTTCACGGCCGCCATTCTGGTTCTTGAAATGACTGACCGGCATTCGGCCATTTTCCAGTTGCTGTTGGGGGGGCTGATGGCGCAGGGTGCGGCTTCGCTGGTTGATCCGGTTTCTTTCTATGAACAGTTAAAAACCGGATTTGTCCACGAAACGCTGGCGCAGGCCGTTTCCAGTGAACCATCGTCAACGTCAGAAAGTACGGATTGATCCATTAAGTTTATCCAGACAATGAATCACGGCCGGTTCCAGTCGATTCATTGATTTTTACACAGACCGCAATTTGTAGAAAAATAGGATGGTTAACGACCCTAATCTGCCTCGCTCCAAACGCCCCGACCTGTTGGCCCGCTTCGGCTCGTTTCTGCGGGAGCGGTTTAGCCTGGAGGAAGACAAAGACGACGAAGAATCGATCATTCAGTACATTAGCCGTGGTATTGAGTTCCGGGGAATCAATTCATGGACGCTGATCTTTGCCATCTTTATTGCCTCCATCGGTCTGAATATCAATTCTCCGGCCGTTATTACCGGTGCTTTCCTCATTTCACCGTTGATGGGGCCTATTATGGGCATTGGTATGGGAGTAGGCATCAACGATTTGGCAATGATTATAAGATCATTGAAAAACCTGAGCATCGCCGTGGTCATTAGTCTATTGACTTCAACACTATACTTCTTTTTGAGTCCGCTGCACTTGGCCCAATCCGAATTACTGGCCCGCACATCGCCAACGGTTTGGGACGCGTTGGTAGCTTTTTTTGGGGGGCTCGCCGGAATTGTGGCCAGCTCAAGGCGTGAGAAAGTAACGAATGTCATTCCGGGAGTGGCCATTGCCACCGCACTCATGCCGCCCCTCTGCACGGCAGGTTACGGTATCGCCACTGCGAATCCTTATTATTTTGCCGGGGCCTTTTACCTCTTTCTGATCAATGGCATCTGCATCAGCCTGGCAACTTTCCTGATTGTCCGGTTCTTAGGCTATCATCAGAAACAGTATCCAACCCCGGAGATCGAACGGCGCATTCGGCAAACGATCTGGTTATCCGTCCTGATTGTGGTCATTCCTAGCACTTATCTTGGGTATCAGATTGTCCGCAAAACCATCTTCGAGGAGTCCGCCAGACGGTTTGTTGCCAACGAATGTAATTTCCAGTACCGTCAGGTTATCAATTACAGCGCCCATTTTAACCGAAAACATAGTTCCGTTGAACTCACGCTGGTCGGTGAACCATTCCCAAAAGATTCCATTACTTTTCTCCGGGCAAAAATGCCTGCTTATGGTCTGGGCGATGCATCGCTTGTTGTTAAGCAAGGTAGTTTTAAGGATACCGAAATTGATGTGGATGCTCTCAAGAATTCGTTAACCGATCAGGTTATCAAATACAGCCAGTCGTCTATCGCTCGCAAAGACCACACCATCGACTCGTTGCGCCGGTATATCGATCTAACCCAATCGACACACGTACCGGTAGCGGATCTGCGCAATGAACTGAAGACCCTGATGCCCGATGTACAAACCTTTACCGCTTCCCGTTCGCTGGTGATAAATACCAATAAAGCGACGCCGGATACTGTTATGCTGGTTTATGCGACGTTCTCCCGCAGGCATACAAAGTCTGAGCGGCAGCGCATTGAAAAATGGCTCCAAAGTCGCACAAAAAGCAAACGAATTAAACTGCTTATTGAGTAAGGGTTCCGGAAATCAATAGCGCCAAAAACCCATGCAGCCTTTTCCTGCGAAACAATCCGGCTTTTGTTTTTCCGCCAACTGAGACAGAACAGTGCCTAATGAATCACCTGCGGCACTGCTTATCTTCTATCCTTCAGATTTTATCATCTCGACACGGCCAAAAGCAAGGTAAGAAATGGAGAGAATAGAGGATATTTTCGTGAATAATTCCTTTTATGGCTTGGTATCTTCTTATCAGAAGCAGACTTTTGAAGAATTATTCGTTTCAATCCCAACTTACCATGTCAAAACTGAAACTCACGCTGGGCGACAAAACGTATTTCCCCTTCGTAACCAGCCCCATTCCGTATGAAGGCCGCGAATCGGATAATCCGCTGGCGTTTAAATGGTACGATCAAAACCGCACGATTCTGGGCAAACCGATGAACGAACTGTTCCGGTTTGCGGTCGCTTACTGGCACACCTTCTGTGGCACCGGCGCCGATCCCTTCGGCCCGGGTGTCAAGCTGTTTCCCTGGAGCACCAATGCTGATCCGCTGGGAGCGGCTTTCGACAAAATGGATGCGGCTTTTGAGTTCATTACCAAAATGGGCATGGAATACTACTGTTTCCACGACACCGATGTAGCGCCCGAAGGCAGTTCCAACGCCGAATTTGAAAGCAATTTCCGCAAGATTGTCGATTACGCGAAGCAGAAGCAACAGGCGAGTGGGGTTCAGCTCTTGTGGGGCACGGCCAATCTGTTTTCGCACGCCCGGTACATGAACGGCGCTTCGACCAACCCCGATTTCCACGTTCTGGCCCACGGCGGCTGGCAGGTGAAAAATGCCATCGATGCCACGATTGAGCTGGGCGGTTCGGGCTACACTTTCTGGGGCGGTCGCGAAGGCTACATGTCGCTGCTGAATACCAACATGAAACGGGAGCAGGAACACCTGGGCCGGTTTTTGACGATGGCCCGCGACTACGCCCGGAAGCAGGGTTTCAAAGGTGCGTTCTACATTGAGCCAAAACCGATGGAACCGAGCAAGCACCAGTACGATTTCGATGCCGCTACCGTCGTTGGTTTCCTGAATAAATTTGGTTTGCAGGACGATTTTGAGTTGAACGTCGAAACCAACCATGCAACGCTCGCCAACCACACCTTCGCCCACGAATTGCAGGTAGCCGCCGACAACAACATGCTCGGCAGCATCGACGCCAACCGGGGTGATTACCAGAACGGCTGGGATACCGACCAGTTCCCGATGGACTTGTACGAACTGACGGAAGCCATGCTGGTGATTCTGGAAGCGGGCGGTTTGAAATCGGGCGGGGTCAACTTCGACGCTAAAACCCGCCGGAATTCGACGGATCTCGAAGACATTTTCATCGCGCACATCGGCGGGATGGATGCGTTTGCGCGGGCGGCCATCGTGGCCGAAGCCATTCTGAACAAGTCACAATACAGGAAGCTGCGTGCGGATCGGTATGCGAGTTACGACAGTGGAGAAGGCGCCCGCTTCGAAAAAGGCGAACTGACGCTGGAAGATCTGCGCGAATACGCTCTGGCTAATGGCGAACCGAAGCAACTCAGCGGCAAACAGGAGTTGTACGAAATGATTCTGAATCAGTATATTTAGGTTGGAAATTTGCCCTGTCAGCGGCCGAACGCCCTGACAGGGTAACCCCACGTTCAGTTCTTTACCTTCGTCAACCCATGAAAAAAACGTTCTTCCTTCTCTTCAGTTTGCTTTCGGTTTCCGCTTTTGCCCAGTCAAATGATGAAAAAGCTGTTCGGGCCGCCATTACGCAGATGTTCGACGGAATGCGCAAAGCCGATACGACGCTTTTCAAAGCGGTTTTTGCGCCGGGTGCCTCTCTGCAGAGTGTTGCCAAAAACAAAGAAAATGTAGTCAGCGTGCGGAATGAGTCGATTCCTAATTTTATTACGTCCGTTGGCAAGCGAAAACCGGGTGAGCTCGACGAACGACTTTCGGCTTATGATGTAAAGATCGACGCGGAACTCGCCATTGCCTGGACGCCGTACGTTTTTTACTTCAACGGTCAGAAAAGCCACTGTGGCGTCAACGTCTTTACGCTGGTGAAGCTAAACAACGGCTGGAAAATTCAATCGATCATCGATACCCGGCGGAAGGAAGGGTGCCCGGATTTGTAGATTGATTATTCCTGACTAAGCTCTGCCTATACGTTGTTCGACCCAATTAATAATGTTTTCGGCGTTTTCTAAACCAGCAGTGGCTACTTTTGCATTCAGGTTTCCGTCATAACCTAAAGCCAGATGAAGCGTGTCGTACGCCGATACAAACGAATTCAGAATATTTTTATCCAGCCGCGCTAATCGGGCTTTATACCAGGTTGCATCTTTGCGGCCTTTCGTCTTTTCTTCCAATAAACTATCCAGCGCCACTAAAATACCGTTGTAAACCGTATTGCCCGCCATTCTGACGTATTTACGATCCTGATAATACCCATTTTCTTTCAGCCCTTTTTCACGCAAAATCTGGCGGGCATTGTCTAAATAGCGTTTTGCCTCCTGCACGGTATTCATTTCTGGTAAATCTGGTGTGTCAAAACACTAAAATAACAAATGAAATTTTAGTGTACAATCACATACGTATTTTTCACTCTCCTCTCCACGTCGGTTTCCGCTTCTCCAGAAAAGCCGCCGTGCCTTCTTTGGCGTCGGCGGTTTGCTGAATTTGCTGAAATTGGTCGTGTAAAAACGCCTGTTGCTGATGCTGAGGAATACTTTTTAGTTGCTGATAAGCCCGTAACCCAAACTGCATCGCCGTTGGTGAATACTGCTTCAATTCATCGACCAGTTTTTGGACGGTTTCGTCCAATTGATCAATTGGAACGAGTTCCGTCACCAGTCCGACATTTTTCGCTTCGCTGGCTGACAGCGTTCGGGCGCGGAGACACAAATCCAAAACCGTTCGGGCGGGCATGATTTCGAGCAAAACCGCCATCACCTGAAATGGAAACAACCCGCGTTTTACTTCCGGCAAACTGAATGGAACCGTATCAGCAGCCACTACGTGCGTACAACCGCCAATCAACAAAAAGCCGCCCGCATAAACCGCTCCCTGAACCTTCGCCAGACACGGTTTATGAAGTCCGGCAAGTAATTCCCCCAGTCGCACGGGGCCGGAGGGCGGGGGCACGGTTTGTTCCGTTTGCTCATCCGAAGCCAGGCTCTTCAAATCCATCCCAGCGCAGAAAACATCGCCTGCTGCCGCCAGCACCACCATCCAGACATCCTGTTCGTAATGCGCAAACGCCAGCGCAAACGCCAGTTCGTTCAGCAGCGCCGGATTCAGGGCGTTCTTTTTTTCGGGCCGGTTTAAGGTCAGCGTCAGCACGTGATCATCCAGGTTCGTTAGCAAATACCGAAACGAATGCGTTGAAAAACCGGCGGTTTGCTGAGGAGTGTAAAGCATGGCATCGGGTGCGAATTAGTGCGGGTTGTAATACTACAAAATTACGGTGCGCGGGCAGATTTATACCAGCAAAGTAATTAAGCGATGAATAATCCAGTCAGCGGTCGCAGACCCTGACTGCGGTGGATTTGATAGTATTTTCAGCAATTTGGACGGAAATTTCACCGCAGTCAGGGTCTGCGACCGCTGACTGGGTTTAGAATAACTGCTTCCAGGTGCCTTTCATCCGGTTGTATTTCAGCGTGCTGGGCAGGGCTTTCCACCAGTACCGGTTCATCTCGACGGCGAAGGAAGGCTGCATGTAACAGTTGATGGCGCAACCTTCGCAACCCGGCAGTCGCCCTTCCAGCGCCACCAGTTTTTGCACTTCGTCAGAACGATACAGGTCGTAAAGCTGGCCTTCGATCGGGAAATCCTTAAGGCCAAGGTGGTAACAGGGGAGTACCAGTTTATTTTCGGGGGAAATCACCAGCGTCGTACTTCCGGCCAGACAAACCGGGTCCGCAACGTGGTTACCGCCGTCGCGCCGGAGTTGAATAAATGCGTCGTTGATATAGACATTTTTCTGTTTGCCCCACCACGTCATTTCCTGGAGCGATTTTTCCGAAAAACCGCCCCCGGTTTCTACTTCGTTGTATTCAAAAACCGGGTTCAGGATTAACACCAGATTATTTGGCAGGCAAATCTCTTCGTACATCTGCCTGATCTGGTGGACATTGTGTTCAAAAACCGTAAACAGAATATCCGGGCGTTCGCCCAATTGTTTGGCAATGGCGATGGATTCCATCACCTTATCGAAACACTTGACGCCCCGCGATTTGTCGTGTTCTTCGGCAATGGGGGAATCCAGTGAGAAGTGCAGCATGTCGATTAAACCGTGCAGCTTCTCGGCATTTTTGGGGTACAATAAACCGTTGGTGGTTACGGTGGTAATCAGCCCCCGGTTTTTCGCTTCGCGGAGGAGTTCGTCCAACTGGCGGTGGAGCAACGGCTCACCGCCCGTAAAATCGATGACTCGGACGCCCAGCCGCTTCAGATCCCGCAGATTATCCGCCACATTTTCGGGCGTTACATAGGGCGAAGGCCGCTCCCAGATATCGCAAAAACTACAGGTCGCATTGCAGCGATACGTAATGTAATAATTGCAGAGAACGGGATGAGAGACCAGGCGCATGTGCTTATGGTTTTCGGGGAGGGTTATAAAGCAGCATTCCTTCCGCGGACAAATCTTCGTCAATTTCCTCCCAATGCACGCCATAGCCACCAACAACTAAACGCCAATTCTGGCGTTGACTATCGCTGGCTTTGTTGAGTTTGGGAAACCAGCTAAGTGGACTACCGATCGTTTTTCCATCGGTCAGGTCGAAATAGACCTTTTCAGTATCAAACCAGACGGAAGTTACTTTCAAGCTCTTTAACAATGTTGCGGTGTCCATACTTGCTTCAATTAAAGTAGCTCCTCCACTTCGCAATAAACAACGGAGGGCTACTGCAACATTTTAAACAGTCCCGTCAGCTTTTCTTTCAAATCTTTCCGATCGACGATGAAGTCCAGAAAACCGTGTTCGAGCACAAATTCGGCGCTTTGAAAACCTTCGGGCAGGTTTTTTCCGATGGTTTCACGGATAACGCGCGGACCGGCAAAACCGATCAGCGTACCCGGTTCGGCGATGTTGAAATCACCCAGCATCGCGAACGAGGCCGTTACACCGCCGGTGGTTGGATCAGTCAGCAGCGAAACGTACGGAATTTTCTCTTTCGACAAGAGCGCCAGCTTGGCCGAGGTTTTGGCCATTTGCATCAGCGAATAACCGGCTTCCATCATCCGCGCACCACCCGATTTTGAAATCATCAGAAACGGCGTCCGGGTTTTGATCGAATGATCGATGGCCCGCGCAATTTTTTCGCCCACAACCGATCCCATCGAACCACCGATGAAATTAAAATCCATACAGGCCACCGTGATATCCAGTTCGTTGATCTTCCCGTAGGCCGACCGAACGGCATCTTTCAGGTGCGTTTTGTTGATCGTCGCTTTCACGCGCTCCGGATACGGTTTGGTATCGACAAACTTCAGCGGGTCCGCGGAGGTCATATTGGCATCCAGTTCGGTAAACACACCGTCGTCGAACAGGATGGAGAAATACGCATCTGAACCGATGCGCTCGTGGTAGTTGCAGTGTACGCAGGTATAGGCATTGAGTTTGTGCTCCCGCGTATGCATTATTTTCTTGCAGTTCGGGCATTGGTACCACAAGCCGTCCGGCGCTTCGCGCTTCTCTTCGGTTGGCGTAATGATACCTTTTTCTTTACGGATAAACCACGACATAGGGTGTCAGTCTCCAGTTAACAGTTCGCAATCAATCGTTTGCTTTGTAAAGCAGGGGGCAAAGATAGTAAGAAAACAGCAGGCGTGGTTATAGATCGAGGTAGTACTTTCGCCGTGCGGGCTCAAACCGCTCGATCGCATACCGCAAAGCCGTCCGCGGCAACCGCCCCGCCTGGTCGTGCAGGAACTCTTCGAGCGCGTCCGGATTTTTCTTGCCTACTTCCCGCAGCATCCAGCCGACCGCTTTGTGAATCAGGTCGTGCCGATGGCTTAGCAACAGTTCCGCGATTTGAAAAGTGTCCTGAAATTGATTTTTCCGAATAAAAGCCAGCGTCGACACCATCGCGATCCGCTGCGACCACAGGTGGTTTTCCTGCGCCAGCTCATACAAAATGCCTCGGTCTTTGTTGAGAAAATAAGTGCCGACGATTCCCGGGCAGCTCGTATCCACCAGATCCCAGTTGTTGACGTACGTCTTATTTCGCAGATAATAGTCAAAAATGAGCCTGCGGTTTTCTTCGTCCGGTCGTTTGGCCTGGTTTGTCCAGATGATCAGGGCCGTCAGCCGGCATTCGTGAAACGGGTCGTGCAGGAGCTTTTCAGTTTCATCGGGGGATAACAACCGGTATTTCTGGGCGATGATGCGTTGCTGCGGAACCGACAACCCCAGAAACTCGTCGCCTTCGCCGTATTGCCCCGGCCCGGTTTTGAAAAACCGTTTGAAAAAGACCGCTTTTTCGGGATTTCCCAGGGCCAGCAGCTCGTTTTTAACGTCCTGATGCGTCATTGGTTTCCTGAACTAAAAGAAGAATGAGTTGTTATTGCAGCAACCGTGTGTATCTTCGGTCGAACGAAAATAAGGGTATGAATCCAAATCCTACCGATCCGGTCAGCGAAAATCCAATTATTATCATTGTCGGAACCAACCGGAAAAACTCCATGTCGCGTCATATTGCGGATTATTACCACACTATTCTGCAACGGCTTGGTACACAGAGTCAAATTCTGGACATCAGCGGTTTGCCCCCCGATTTTATGACGACGGCTTTGTACGAAAATACGGGAAAAAACCCTGAATTCAACCGGTATAAGGAAGTAGTCGAACGGGCGAAGAAAATGGTGTTTATCGTTCCGGAGTACAACAATTCGTACCCCGGCGTGCTGAAAGCGTTTATTGATGGCATGAGCTATCCGAGCGGTTTGTCCAACAAGAAAGTCGCGTTGGTGGGCATTTCTGCCAATCACCAGGGTGGGGCGCTGGCCCTCAGCCACTTAAATGATATTTTCAGCTATCTCGGAACCAATACGCTGGCGTTGCGCGTGAAACTGGCGCAAATCCGGAATTACTGGAAGGACGGCGCTTTGCACAACGATCTCTACAATCTGCTCCTGCAGCAACAGGCTGAACAGCTCATCGCGTTTTAAAACCGGCGGTTTTACCATTCCACCAGAACCGCTTCCTGCTCACGCCTATCGTACCGTTCGCGGGCTTTGATTATCTGATCACTATGATTGGTGGCCCATTCGCCCAGTTCGATAATCTTTATCAAAAAACTACGGCCTAAATCGGTCAGCTCGTATTCAACGCGGGGCGGAATTTCGGGATACATCCGGCGGGTTACCAGTCCGTCGCGTTCCAGATTCCGCAGTGTTACGGTTAGCATTCGTTGCGAAATCCCGTCGATCCGTTTCTTCAGCTCATTAAACCGCAGGGTTCCGGCGTCGCCCAGGTGAAAAATGGACAAGGTTGACCATTTGTCGCTAAACCGATCCAGAATATTCCGAATGGGGCAGCGATCCAGCGCACCGGGCGTCGGCTGCAAAATTTTCTGCAACTTTTTTTGCAGGTTATCCTGCTGATAATCAACGATAGTTCTGTCCATGTGCCTGACTTACCAATAAATGCCTTCTTGTGGCGTCCTTAGTTACTAAATAGTTTTGAGTTACCAAAAGTAACTAACAAACCGTAAACAAACACCCCATGATTGCAATAACCGGAGCTACCGGCCATTTAGGAAAGGCTACGCTCGAATTTTTAGTCACCAAAACCAGTCCGGATTCCCTGGTTGCTCTCGTCCGCGACCCGGCGAAAGCGGTCGATCTGGCCGCCAAAGGTATCCAGGTTCGTGTGGGCAATTACGATGATCCGGCTGTGCTGGTGACGAGCCTGGCGGGTGTTGATAAACTGGTTCTGATTTCCAGCTCCTTGACGGGTCCGGAACGGGTTCAGCAACATACCCATGTCATTAATGCGGCCAAAGAGGCCGGTGTCAGACACGTTTTTTACACCAGTGCTCCGAAACCTTCGCTGGAAGCCCGGTTTACACCCGCGATCGACCATTTTCTGACTGAAGAATTGCTGAAAGAATCGGGATTGGCGTATACTTTTTTCCGGAACAGCATTTACCTGGATGTCTTGCCGATGATGGTGGGTAATGCCACGCAAACCGGGCAACTGCATTATCCGGCTGGCGAGGGCAAGGTGAGTTTTGCGTTACGGAATGACATTGCCGAAGGGCTGGCGAACGCATTGACCACCGAAGGGCACGAAAACAAAATTTACGAGATCGGCGCTCCGGTTTCCTGGTCGTTCGCCGACATTGCCGCTGCGCTCAGCCAGAATGGCAAAACCGTCGAGTACATCGATATTCCGACCAGCGCGTTCGAAGCTGAATTACTAAAACATCTGCCCGCGCCGGTCGCTAAAGTCTATACGGGTCTGGCCGAAGCCATCAAACACAACGAGCTCAATGAACCGGACCCAACTCTGGAAAATTTTCTGGGCCGTCCGCCGGTGAGCCTGTCCGAATTCCTGAAAGCGCTGGCCTGAAACCGGTTTTATCCAAATGAAAAAGACTCCCGATGAGGAGTCTTTTTCATTATAACTTGTTCAGTTAGAGCCTAATCATTGAGACGCGTTCGGATAATATCCCGTTCATCCAGCAGCGGTATTTCGTAGAGAACCACTTTCTGGCGCGTAAAAGCCGGGGTTTCCAGCTCGCGTTCCCGCTCCGAATAACGGCTTTGCGAAAATCCTTCGATCATTTTCTGGATCTGCAGCAAATCATCTTCGCGTTTCTCATCCACCAGAATGTCTTCGAGCTTCGTGCCGTTGGTGCGGGTTAACGGATCGATACTGGGACCGCCACCAATCTCGGCACCGTTTCCGCTGCCGCGCGTCAGGGTGTCCGTTCCCTGTGACTGATCTTCGGTTACCAGTTCCTGATCTTCTTCATCGCCGGGTAACTCATCGACAACCTCCTCCTTTTTCAGCTCCGGTTCGGGCTGTTTCCAGTTCGTCGGCGGAAAATCCGGTCGGTCGGTCGGCAGATCAAAACCGGCGGCAATCACCGTTACGCGCAGGTTTTTGCCGAGGGTCTTATCCTTGATCGTACCGTATTTGAACAGGTGCGCCTGCTTGTCTTTTCCGATTTTTTCCTTGATGTAACCGGTAATGATCTGCAGTTCCTTCATGGTGGTGCGGGCTTCGGGTCCCGACGCCATCGTGAGCAGAATCCGTTTCGCACCCCGGATGTCGCGGTCGTTGAGCAACGGCGAGTTGAGGGCATCCGTAATGGCGTTCAGTGCGCGGTTTTCGCCTTCGGAATCGGCCGAACCCATAACGGCCTGGCCAGCTCCCTCGAGCACCCGCTTCACGTCCATGAAATCGACGTTGATTTCGCCCTGAACGGTAATGATTTCCGCGATACTTTTCACCGCATTCGCCAGCACGTCATCGGCTTTGGCAAACGCCTGATCCATCGGGAAATCTTCAAAAATTTCCGCCAGTTTATCGTTCAGAATCACCAGAACCGTATCGCAATACTCCTTCAGCTCATCGATACCGCGCATGGCCTGGTCCAGCTTCTCGATGCCTTCGAAGTCGAACGGCGCCGTTACGACGGCAATGGTAAGCAGACCCATTTCCCGGGCGATCTGAGCAATAACGGGTGCCGCACCGGTACCCGTACCGCCCCCCATACCCGCCGTGATGAAAACCATCTTGGTGGGCTCACCGAGCAATTGCCGAATGTCTTCCGTGTTCTCCAGAGCGGCCTGACGACCCACCTCCGGGTTCGTTCCGGCACCCAGTCCGGAAGTCAGAAGCGCACCCAGTTGAATTTTAGTCTTTACCGGACTGTTGGTCAGCGACTGGCGATCGGTATTGCAGACGATGAAATCCACATCTTTCACGCCCATTCTAAACATATGGTTGACGGCATTGCTCCCGCCCCCACCGACGCCTATCACTTTAATAATTGGGTCATCTTCCTCGTCGGGGAATTCAAACCTCATGCCGTACTCCAATGCCTCTGGCATACCTGCTAATGTTTGGTGCGCGATTGTTAACTATATAGTTGGAAACGCCGGATTGCCAATGCGTTGTGCCGTCAAAATTAAGTACTTACTGATTGTACCGGTCGTCGGGACCCAGTTCTTTCCCGATGTCGTCGTTCAAAAATTTCTGGAGCCAGGTCATGATTCCGCCCCCTTTTTCTTTCTTTTTATCCGGTTCCTTAACGCTGGTTCCGGTGCCATGTCCATGCCCGTTGCCGTTACCAAAGCCGTTCGCACCGTTTCCACCCACCAGATGAAGGGGGGCGTGCTGCAACGGAATCCGATCGTCCAGGCGTTTGAAACCGGCCCACACCAGGCCCACCGCCGTCGCAAAAGCCGGGTCACTGACCAGATCGGCCTTCACGTTGTGCTCCAGCTGATCCGGGAAACCGATTCGAACGTCTAAACCGGTAACACGTTCAAAAATCCGCTCGATGCCCGAGATGGAAGCCGTGCCGCCCGTTAGCACAACGCCACCCACCAGCTTGTCGCGGTAGCCGGAGCGAATGATTTCGGCCTGAACCATAGCCGCAATCTCTTTCAGCCGGGCTTCGATGACGAGCGCTACGTTTTTCAGCAGAATGTCTTTCGGCGGCCGGCCACTCAGATTCGGCACGGCCACGACTTCGTTCAGCCGGAAATCGGTCGGGTCGGCGCTGCCAAACTTCGTTTTCAGGAGTTCAGCCTGCGTCGGTAAAACCCGACAACCGACTTCCAGATCGGAAGTTAAGCTATTTCCGGCGTACGGAATAACCGCAACATGCCGCAGGACGTTTTTGTGATAAATCGCAATTTCAGTGGTGCCACCACCAATATCGACCAACGCTACACCGGCGTGTTTTTCTTCCTCGGTTAAAACCGCTAAAGCCGATGCCAGGGGCGCCAGCAGGAATTTGTCGTTTTCCAGCGGTTCTTTCTGAAGCGATACGGCGCGAGCCCGTTGAATACATTTCCGGGTGTAGGATGCCGAACTGGTTTGGGCGGTAATTACTTGAAAATCAGCTTCCAGCTTAACGCCAATCCGACCAACGGGATAGTCGATATTCGATTCGCTGTCAACCGTAAAATCCATCGGCAGAACGTGAACGATTTCGGCCCCGGCGGGTAACACCGAGCGGTACATGTCATTCACCAGGTGGTCGATGTCGTCGGCCACGACTTCATCGCCGGGAGAAACGCGCGTAATACTGCCGTGTTGCCGGCGAGCCATCACGTTCTGCCCGGAAAAACTGACATTGACCACGTGAATGTCAATATTAGCCTGCCCGGCGGCTTCTTCAACGGCCCGGTTAATGGCTTCAACGGTTTGGCCAATATTGACAACGGAGCCTTTGGTAACTCCTTTGGAAACGGCTTTTCCCACGCCCAGAACATCCAGACGGGCGTGATCATTACTGCGGACAAGGCGACCGGCCACGGCGCACACTTTGGTGCTGCCAATGTCCAATCCAACTATAATTTCTTCCTGCTTAGGTATCATTCGCACACAATCTGGTTACGGTACTGCACACTTACCCTCCGGTATCCATCTCCCTTTTTTAAAGGTAAGATATGTTTGTAAAATAATTTAATTTTTTCAAATTTCGATTCCAAATCAACGGGTTGTCCGATCTCTATCAGACAATCGCCCACCTGTGGAATCAGCGTAACCTCCCGGTTTTTATCAACCATTACCTGCGCTACCTGTGCTTTCCAGAACGGATCGGCTTCAATCTGTTTCAGCAGATTGAGGAAGGCCTGATTTTTCTCCGTCGTCAACGATTTCCGCTCGCTAAAGTAGGGCCCGGAGATCAGAACGACCCGCGCCGTGTAATTCATCGAAAGCGGAAACCACTGGCCTTCTTCTGTCAAATAATACCCGGCAAAAGCCGATTTGTCTTCTGTTCCATCCGGAACCAGCCGGGCCAACGGGCGTTGCTGCTTGATGTCCGCGATCAGAATTCCTTTCAAATCCCGGTACAATTGACAACTTTTGATCAGACCATTCTGTTTCAGACGATTTTCCAACCGCTTCAAATCCATCGTGGCGTAATCATCGCCCAGTAACGGATCGGCCCCGTCGTTGGTCAGCGTTCGGAGCACATCGTTCCGGTTTAGAAACCGGTGCCCATCCACTTCGTCCATCCGAATGTCGATGCCTTCACACTGCCGGTGATTTTGCTTGTGTTCCGTAAAAGCAATCAGCCCCGCCAAAACCGCTAAACCCGCTACGGTCAGAATGAAAGTTCTATTTAAGGGAAAAATAGAAAACATTCGTGTTTATTAACTTTAAAAAAGGTGAATTTTTATTGATTGGTCTGAAATAGGTTTTTTAGCACCGGAATCATCTGATCAATGTCTCCGGCGCCGATCGTTGCAACCAATTCCGGCGGGTCTTTTTGTAAAATACCGGGCAACTCGGCTTTGGTACATTGAATTTTGGTTTCGGACTGAATCGATTTAAAAATCAGATCGGACGTTACGCCCTCGATCGGCAACTCACGCGCCGGATAGATATCGAGCAGAATCACGCGATCCGCCAGTGAAAGACTTTCGGCAAATTCGTCGGCAAAATCGCGCGTCCGGCTGTAGAGGTGCGGCTGGAAAATGGCCGTTACCTTCCGTTCCGGATACAATGCTTTCACCGATGACAAAAAGGCAAAAACTTCTGCGGGATGATGAGCGTAATCGTCGATAAATATAACATTTTTTGATTTGTGTATATATTCAAACCGACGTTTTACACCCTTATAATTTCCGAGCGCCAGTTGGATGGCCTCCGGCTTTACGCCCACCCGAAGCGCAGCCGCGGCAGCCGCTACGGCATTTTCAACGTTGTGAAAACCGGGTACCTGCAAGGCCACATTCTCGATAATACCCTCAGGATAAACGATATCGAAAACAAAACAGGCGTTTTCAATCCGCAGATTCCGGCAGTGGTAAGCGCCTTCATTCAGAGAATAATCGTAAACGGTAGCCGGTGTACGATCGGCCAGCGCCAGGCCCCGTTTCATAAATAAAGTTCCGCCGGTTTTTATTTGTCCGACAAACGCGCTGAACGAATCCAGAACCGCCGAGTGATCGCCGTAGATATCCAGGTGGTCGGCGTCGGTCGAAGTGACAATCGCGACCTGGGGAAACAACGTCAGAAACGAGCGATCGAACTCATCGGCTTCGACCACGCAGATCACTTTCGACAGATCGTCGGTTGGTTCGTTCAGGAGGAAATTGGTGCCGTAGTTTTGGGTAATCCCGCCCAGAAAAGCCGCGCAGTTCACTCCGGAATCCCGCAGGATATGGGCCACCATCGACGAGGTCGTGGTTTTTCCGTGGGTTCCGGCAATGGCGACGGTCGTCATCCGGCCCGCCAGAAAACCCAGCACCTGCGATCGTTTCTGCAACGTAAAACCGTGCTCGGTCAGGTAAACGTATTCCTGGTGGTTTTTCGGTACGGCGGGCGTGTAAATCACCAGCGTTTCTTCCCGGTTTTTCCGAAAATGCGCCGGAATCTGCTCGACATCTTCCTCAAAGTGAATCGACATACCTTCATGTTGCAGGGCGTCGGTCAGGGCCGTGGAGGTCTTGTCATAACCCGCCACTTCGTACCCATTCACCAGAAACCAGCGCGCCAGCGCGCTCATGCCAATCCCGCCAATTCCCAGAAAATAAACGTACCGAATGTTATTCATTTTTAAATTATGGCTCTGATGGTTAAAAATGGTTGGATGGTTCTAAGGGTTAAAAATGGCTGGAATGGTTAAAATGGTTGGACGTTTTTTAATCCTTTAACCATTTTAGCCATTGAACTATTTAACCATTCAAACCATCAGAGCCATTCAAACCATTCATTTTGTTATCAATTTTAAAACTTCTTCCGCGATTTCATGGGCGGCTTGGGGCCGGGCCAGTTCGCGAATGTGTTGGCTCAACGCTTGCTGCTGCGCCGGATCGGCCAGCAGCCGCAGGGCCGCCGGAACCAGATCGGTGGAAGCCACTCGATCATTGATCAGCAAAGCCGCCTGCCGGTTGACCAGACTCAGTGCATTTTTAGTCTGATGGTCTTCCGAAGCCGCCGGAAACGGCACCAGAATCGCCGGTTTTTCGACCAGACAAAGTTCCGAAACCGACAGCGCACCCGCCCGCGATACCACTACATCGGCGGCCGCGTAGGCCAGATCCATTTCGTAAATAAAATCAAATGCCCTGACCGAAACCGCTCCGGCGTCCGCAATGGCTTTTCGGGCGCGGTCGATGAACAACGGCCCGGTTTGCCAGACCACCTGATGACCGGATTCGATCAGCAAAGCAAGGTCTTTCGCAATGCTTTCGTTGATGGTTCGCGCACCCTGACTACCGCCGATGATCAGCAACGTCTGGCGGTTTGGGTCCAGACCAAAAAAAGCCAGCGCTTCCGCCCGTTTGCCCCCGGCCTGCATAATGTCCGTCCGGACGGGATTGCCGGTCAGCTTAATTTTCTGGGCCGGAAAAAACGCTTCCATGCCGGGATAGGCCACACAGATGGTTCTGGCCCGGCGCGACAGAAGTTTATTCGTTAAACCGGCGTAGGAATTCTGTTCCTGAATCAGGGTTGGAATGCCCTTCAGCGAAGCCGCCAGCAAAACCGGTCCGCTGGCATAACCGCCCACGCCCACGGCAACATCCGGATTAAATTCACGAACAACCTGCTGTGCCCGCAAAAAACTCCGCCCCAGTTTGAACGGAAAAGCCAGGTTTTCAACTGTCAGTTGCCGTTTGATGCCCACCACCGGCAGTCCGATAATTCGGTAGCCCGCCCGCGGCACTTTCTCCATTTCCATCTTTCCTTCCGCACCGACAAACAGGATTTCGGTGGCTGGGTCAATGGTTTTCAGCTCATTGGCAATGGCAATCGCCGGGTAAATATGCCCGCCGGTTCCACCGCCACTGATGATGATACGTCTTGGCATAGGCTTGACTCCAAATTAAATTTTGCTCTCGTCGGCTTCTCCGCGACTGACGCTGATGATGATGCCGATGGCGGTTCCGGTGAAAAGCAGCGATGTTCCGCCCATACTCAGCAACGGCAGCGGCTGACCCGTTACGGGCACCAGCCCTACCGAAACCGCCATATTGATCATGGCCTGAATAACAATACTAAACGTTAAACCGGCGGACAGCAAACCGCCAAACGCCCGGTTGGCTTTTCGGATGGCCCGCATGCCTCGCCAGAGCAGGTAGAGGTAAGCTGCGATGACGACAATTCCGCCGATCAAGCCGTATTCTTCGACAATCATGGCGAAAATAAAATCGGAATAGGAGTGGGGCAGGAAGTTGCGCTGGTGGCTGTTTCCCGGCCCTTGTCCATACACGCCACCGTGGGCGAGCGCGATGTACGATTGTTCGACCTGAAATTCGGGCGGTCGTCGTCCCTGGAAGGTTTCCCAGTAATTTTTTAGTCGGCTAATCGAGGTTTTGGCCCGCTGTCCCACCAGCAAAGCCCCGCTGCCCATGATGAGGCAAACGACCACCATGATGGCCAGGTATTTGGTGGGAACGCGTCCGATAAACATCAGCAGAAAACAGGTTGCGGCCAGTAAAGCCGCCGTCGATGCGTTACTCAGAACAATACAGGCGCAAATCAGCCCGATCCAGATGATCATGTTGGCCAGAATACTCGGATCGTATTGTTCCTTTTTGATGTGCTGCCGTTTGGCGAGCATGGCGGCCAGGTTGGAAATCAGCGCCAGTTTGGCCAAATCCGAGGGTTGAAAAGTCTGATTGATCAACGGAATCGTGATCCAGCGCGACGCGTCGTTCAGGTTAACGCCTTTGAAGTAGGCCCACAGCAGTAGCGGCACCGAAAGCCACATGCCGAACCGCGACAACCGGGCGTAATAAATGTAGTTAAACCGGTGGGCGATCCACATACATGCCAGCCCCAGCACCACCAGCGCCCCGTGCTTGAAGAGGTAGTGCTCGGTTGACTGCAGCTTCTGATACGCCATCGTACCCGTCGCGCTGTACACGACGGCAACACTCATGATGGAAAAAAACAGCACGACTCCCCAGATATGGTAGTCGCCCTTGATGTTGTTTTTTAGCCAGTCGGTTACGGAAATCGTCATCTTGCTGAATAATGAACAATGAACAATGAATAATGAACAGCATGCGTCAGCCATTCATTGTTCATTGTTCATTGTTCATTGTTTAATATTCATAATTCTCTTTACCGCTTCTTTAAACTGATCGCCCCGGTCCAGGTAATTGCGGAACAGGTCGAAGCTCGCGCAGGCGGGGGATAACAAAACCGTATCGCCCGGATTGGCCAGTTCGAGCCCTTTGGCAACCGCTTCGTTCACATCCTGCGTTTCAAACAGCGTTGGAACGAGATCCGAAAAATAGCTGACGAGCTTCCGGTTGTCTTTTCCCAGACAAATTAACGCTTTTACTTTTTCCTGAACCAACGACGCCAGCTGATCGTATTCATTTCCTTTATCCTGACCGCCCGCGATCCAGATCACCGGCGTGGTCATGCTTTCCAGCGCGTAATAAACCGAGTCGACGTTGGTCGCTTTGGAATCATTGATAAAATGGACACCCTTAACGTCGCCCGCCGGTTCGAGCCGGTGGGCGGCATTCTGAAACGTTTGTAAACCGGTTTGCAGAGCTTCCGGTTTTACCCCAACCGACTGAGCCGCCAGCGTGGCTGCCAGCATATTGATGGCGTTGTGTTTGCCTTTCAGGGGTAAATCGGCCAGGGCGGTTTTAAAATCCAGATCACCGTCGTTGACTACCAGAAAACCGTCTTTCAGATAAGCACCCGGTTGGGGTGTATCGACCAGGGAAACGGGCAATAACCGGGCGACCGGTTTTTTAACGGGCAGTTCGGCACTGATTGCCGGGCTCTCCTGGTAATAAATGAATGCATCGTCCGGCGTCATGTTCTGCAACACCCGAAACTTCGAATCGACGTAATTCTGAAACTGGTATTCGTAACGGTCTAAATGATCGGGGGTGATATTCAGCAGAATAGCCACATTCATCCGGGCCTGATACATGTCATCCAGTTGAAAGCTGCTCAGTTCCAGCACATAATAGTCAAACGAGTTTTCCAGCACCTGCCGGGCGAAGCTGTCGCCGATGTTACCCGCCAGCCCGACGTTCAGCCCGGCGGTTTTCAGCAGGTGGTAAACCAGCAGCGTCGTGGTGGTTTTTCCGTTGCTGCCCGTAATCCCGATCAGGTGGGCGTTGGTGTAGCGTGAAGCCAGCTCGATTTCCGAAATAACCGGGATGTTCCGTTCGCGCAGTTTCTGAATGATGGGTGCTTTTTCGGGAATTCCGGGACTTTTCACTACTTCGGTTGCCTCAAGAATCCGGTCTTCCGTATGCTGACCTTCTTCAAACGGGATGTCGTTTTGCTGCAGAATCTGCCGATAGGACTCCTGTAACAGGCTTTTGTCCGACAAAAAAACCGCATAGCCTTTTGCCTTCGCCAGCAAGGCCGCACCAGCCCCGCTTTCTCCTCCGCCCAGAACGACCATCAACGGCATTTTAACTTCCATAGATTTATGTGCAAACCGGGGACAAAAATAGAAGTTTCGGCGTAGTCTGTCCGTCCGTTTGTCAATCTTTTTACGAATAAAAAAGAAACCCCGCTTTGGGCGGGGTCAATGGGTGGGTACAGCGGAAAGGTCATTCTTTCTGCAGCGACGACGAAACCCGCATGCGGTTGGCCGCTTTTACAATGAGGAAAATAACCCAGGCTACGATGAGGAACTGAATGACAATGTTGAGGAAATTACCATAGCGAATGGCGACTTCCGGTGTTTCACCAACGGCTTCCTTTAGGACGATTTTTAACTGGCTGAAATCGATTCCGCCAGTTACCAGGCCTAAGATCGGGTTGATAATATCTTCAACCAACGACGTCGTGATTTTTCCGAAAGCCGCTCCGATGATAACACCGACGGCCAAATCCAGCACATTACCCTGAGCGATAAAGGTTTTAAATTCTTTTAGCATGGATTGAGTGGTTAAGTTGATTGGCAGGAAGTTAAGAAATGTTACCATTTTGTCAAATTTATACACAAAAAAATAACATCCGCACAATACCCCTGTCTGGCAAATTAATGGCTTACAGTTTTTCTTCCACCCACACTTTCATTTCCTGTAATTGCATTTCGCCAAATTGAGTCGCCAGCGCCACATCGGCGGCATCGCGGCCGTAGGCCACCACAATCCGATTGCCGCGCGGTTCTTTCTGGGTTGCGTCGAAGGTATACCAGCGGCCATCGACGAAGGCTTCGAACCAGGCGTGTAAGTCCATTGGCTTGAGGTTATGCAGGTAACCAACGACCATCCGCGCCGGAATGTTGAGGCTGCGGCAGAGCGAAATGCCCAGGTGCGCAAAATCCCGGCAGACACCGATGCGTTTTTCGGCGGTTTCGATGGCCGATGTACTCGAATCGCTGGTCCCGTACTGGTAGATTACGTGGCTCTGAATCCAGTTCCGGATGGCTTCCACCTGATCGTAGCCCGGCGTAGCATTGGCAGTGATGTCAGCCGCGAGCGGCCCCAGCCGGTCCGACTGGCAATAGCGGCTGGGCAGCAGAAACTGCAACGTATCGTCGGGCAAATCCTGAACCGGGACAAAAGGCGCACCCGGCGCAACATCGATCTCATCGGCGGTTTCGACCACCAACGTAATCTGAATCCGGAACCGCCCTTCCGGCGTCATGAGCCGCTGGCATAAATTGCCGTATGAGTCGGTATATTCGATAACCGGCACGCCCGGTTCGATCTGGTATTCTTCGGAAATTACCCATTGCCCGGCGCCGGAGCGGGGGCGTAACATAAACACAACAGGAGCAGGGGCCGGAACGTCATAGACGAGTTCGCAGCCGGCGAAAAGTTTCATAAATATCAGGAATTCGAGCGTCGGTTTTGAATGGCTCAAGCTTTCCTAACCGCATTTCTACCCAAATTGTTCTTGGTTTTTCGGGCAGGAAACAAATTAATAATGTGTCCCAAAAACAAAACGACAGCCTTAATCCGAAACCGGGGCTGTCGTTGTGACGAACAAGTTGGTGGGGTTAAATTTTTACCGAGAATTTCTGCGGATATGTCTTTGTTTTGAACTGTTCGAACGGTTCTTTGTTGTAATAATCTCCGCCGATAAAAGTGATGATCTGGTGGAATTCCGGCGCTTTGATGTAACCGGGGATCGGCTGGATCGGCTGGAATTTTTCGTTTAGAAAAACCACCGTTGGGTAACTGAGCTGATTTCTCAGAAGCGCAGCCGCCAGTTGGTGATAACCCCGGCTTCCCTGAGCCACGTACACAAATTTATCGGTTCCCAGAACGATGTCTTCTTTCTGCTCGGCATTAAGCTTCACGGCGTAATAATTTTTGCTGATGTAATCGACAACCGACGGATTCGTGAACGTTTCCCGGTCCATTACCTTGCACCAGCCGCACCAGTCGGTGTAAACATCGATGAAGATCTTCTTCGGTTTTTTCTGATTCAGCGCAAAGGCTTCCTCAATCGTCAGCCATTTGATCTTGCCTTCTTCCTTGACCTCCGGCCGGGACCGGAACGAAACCAGACTGCCTGCGATAAGCAGCATGGCGATAAGTACAGTGAATAATTTATTCATGAGTCTGCTCTATTTATAAAACCGTTAGTCGAAGAGTTGCCGTATCGAAATTAGATAACGAATGATAAACCGTTAACCATATGGCACTGAGCTAAGTTTCGTGCCACTTAGTTTTGACTCCAAAAGGGAGGAAGAGTAACGGGTTTTCGATAAAATTATACTATAAAGTACAGATCGGAACCGGTTTTTGCGGGTATCATCTTCAAAAAGACTATGTAATACCAGTTGAGCGGGCATAAACCGGTTTACGCGAACGCTCATGCTGCGAATAGATGGATTCAAAATCGGCTGGTCGCGGAAGTAAAATTCACCTATTTCTTACAACTGGCAAAAAACTGTCCAAATCGACGGACAGAACCGTCGGTTTTTTGTAGTCTCTTGGCCTTTTCATACGATATTTCAGGTTTTGTATAATATTATTCTGGCAGTTATCATTAGCTTTGTCGTTTTTTTTAGTAAATTTGATCACAATATATAATACTTATATTATACAAGTCAATAACTATATCATGTTCAACGAACCCGGAAAATCTTTTGAAGAGGGTTTAGAGCCGATTCAGGAGCGGCTGCGGCAAGTATTTGACGCGCTGGAAATCAGTATCTACCAAGCCGCGAAAGATCTTGGTGAGAACTCGTCCAAATTTTACAACATCCTGAACGGCCGGGCTAAACCGTCGTATGATACCATCATGCGGTTGTTGGAGCAATATCCGCAGGTACGGGCCGACTTTCTGTTGCGGGGTCAGAAACCCGTATTGGACGAGCCGGAGCAAAATGGAAGGATTATCGAACTGGAGGTGCGTTACATGGATCTCCCGTTTGTACCGACGCGTTTCTACGCCAGTTTCATCGAAACCTATATCGAGGGAATCAGCATGGCGCAGATGGAAACGTACCGCGTTCCAGTTCATATGGTCGGGAACCATAAAGAACCGGTCGTGATCGAAGTTTCCGGTAATAGCATGACACCCCAATTGGCCAACGGAGCGAAAGTGCTGGCGATTCTCGTGGACCCGAACAATTGGGAGTATCAGTCGGGCGGTATTTATGCCGTGATTTACCGGGATTTTTTTGTGGTTAAACGTATTAAAGACAATGAGTTGCTGACGAAGCAGCGGTTAACTCTTCACTCCGACAATCCCAATGGCGGCAGCGTCACAGTTCCGTTGAAGGACATTCGTGGAATCTGGAAAATTGTGCGGGTGATCGATTCACCGGTGGAGTAGTTCCTAAAGATGGCCGAATAGTTATAAACCCGTCAGGTCTTGAAGACCCGACGGGTTTATAACTATTCGGCCGCCCTTTCGTGAAAATCAATAAAAATCTCTCGCCCACCAAACCAATCCAACACTTCATTGCGGCACAACAGCGTTGTTTTTTCCGAAATCAGTAATCGAAAAGAGGAATACGGCCAACTGCTAATTTTTCTGGAAAATCCGTGTTTAACCGGATTTTGATGAATGTAGTAAATGAGCCGTGTGTAATACCGATCGTCGGTGACTTCTTTTCTTTTGAATTGATTAAGGAATAATGCGCCCTTACGTTCAAAGCGTTTGTTGTAGGCTTTTGAATACGCATTGAAAAAATTTGAAAATTGCTTACTAAGCTGTACGAATAATTTATCTTGCAGAGCCAGCGGTTTTACCGGTTCATGGATTTCAAAATAGCTTACCAGCTCACCCTCTGCTCTGATCTTACACGGACAAATAAATGGAAGTGATGGGGCATTAAACAGTAAGCGAATGTGTCGACTATTGGAAAGCAATATTGGGCATATTTTTTTAGAAAGTACTGATAGTTAGCTGGTTCTCGAAATAATAAGTCCGCTCCATTTGCATGATTATAGATATGATAGTATTGTTCAGGTAGTAGAGGCTGAAGATTAGCGGACATAGCTATTTTCGATTTATAATTAGACGTAAAAAAACCTGTAAGATCTTCAAGACCTTACAGGTTTAATCTATAAACTTTCTCTAGCCAATGCATTTCAACGGAAAAGCCAAAGAACAGATGAGTTACGATGCCATTGTCATCGGTTCGGGAATCAGCGGGGGCTGGGCGGCCAAGGAACTGTGCGAAAAAGGGTTGAAAACGCTGGTGCTGGAGCGCGGGCGGATGGTGAAACACGTGGCCGATTACCCGACCGCGATGGCCAATCCCTGGGATTTCCCGCACCGAAACCGGATGCCCGACGCCTTTGACGTGGAAAATCCGATTGCCACCAAATGCTACGCACTGGACGAAGCTACCCAACAGTTTTTTGTGAAAGATGCTGACCACCCGTATATTCAGGAAAAACCGTTCGACTGGATTCGCGGCTACCAGGTGGGCGGAAAATCGCTGATCTGGGCGCGGCAAACGCAACGCTGGAGTGATTACGAATTTCAGGCTCCGGCCCGCGACGGTTTTGCCGTCGATTGGCCCATTCGCTACGCCGATCTCGCGCCCTGGTACAGCCATGTCGAAAAGTTTGTCGGAATCAGTGGGAATAAAGACGGCATCGACACCTTGCCCGACGGCGAGTTTCTGCCGCCGTTCGAGCTGAACTGCGTCGAGAAACAAATCCAGACGACCGTTAAAAACAACTATACCGACCGGCACGTCATTATCGGCCGCTGCGCCCACCTGACCAAACCGCAACCCATTCATTTACAGCAGGGCAGGGGCCAGTGCCAGGCCCGGCATCTTTGTTACCGGGGCTGTCCGTTTGGCGGTTATTTCAGTTCGAATTCAGCGACCTTGCCGTGGGCGGCAAAAACCGGTAACCTGACGATCCGGCCCGATTCGGTGGTACATTCCATTATTTACGACGAGCAAAAAGGAAAAGCTACGGGCGTTCGCGTGATCGACGCGAACACGAAGCAGTCAACGGAGTATTTTGCCAAAATCATTTTCGTCAATGCCGCCTGCCTGAATTCCAATCTGGTTTTGCTGAATTCGACCTCGAAACGCTTTCCGAACGGTTTGGGCAACGACAACGGGTTGCTGGGTCGCTATGTGGCGTTTCACAACTACCGGGGTAGCCTGAACGCGTCGTTCGACGGTTTTCAGAAACAATATTTCTACGGTCGTCGTCCGACAACGGCTTTTATGCCCTCTTTCCGCAACGTAAAGAAACAGGAAACCGACTTTCAGCGGGGTTATATGGTGGCTTTCAGTGCCAGCCGGGCAGGTTGGCAACGGGGCAGTTCGCAGAGCGGTTTTGGGGCCGAATTCAAGGAAAGTCTGCTGACGCCGGGCGATTGGAGCGTGTACATGATGATGCAGGCCGAAACCTTGCCGAAATACGAAAACCACGTTCGTCTCAGCCCGGACCAAAAGGATCCCTGGGGTATTCCACAACTGATAACATCGGTAGGCTACGACGATAACGATGTGAAAATTCTGAAAGATTTTCTGGTGCAGGGCGCCGAAATGCTCGAAAAGTCGGGTTGCAAGAATATCACTTCGCACGACGACCACCGAAATCCCGGTCTGGACATTCACGAAATGGGCGGGGTGCGCATGGGAAAAGATCCCAAAACGTCGTTACTGAACAAGTGGAATCAGTTTCATAACGTCAAAAACGTTTTCGTGACCGACGGCGCCTGCATGACCTCCGTCGGCAACCAGAACCCGTCGATTACGTTCATGGCCCTCACCGCACGAGCCGCCAACCATGCGGTTTCGGAGTTGAAGAAAGGGACGTTGTAAATGAATAATGAACAATGAACAATGAAATGTCGACGTGTCCTTTTCCTTCATTGTTCATTGTTCATTATTCATTGAATCCCTAATACCGTATCGACCAGTACGGGTTTTCCTGGGCTTTCATGCTGGTCTGGATATGGTCTTTGATGATTTTATCGTAATCGGCGGTTTTGATTTTTCGGCCTTTGATTTTCTTGTTGGCGGTTAATTCTTTCGAGACATCCTTCATTTCAATTTTGCTAGCGGTAACGACCACGTCGCCGTCGTTCAGATCCAATTCCAGAATCAGTCCCGGCAAACCGGAATACTGCTCCGGACCCGCCGGAACCGGGATGTCCTGAGCAAACCAGGCTACTACTTTCTGTTGCTTGATCGGATCTTCCGTCTCGGCCTTCATGCAGATATGCCCGGCGATGTCTTTCAACTGATTCAGAATCTTCCACTTCGGTACTTTTAGGGAATCATCGATGAGATACGTTCTCCCCAACATTTCAATGACATCCGATTTAGTTTCCTGCTTGAAATCCCGGCGGATAATGTAATCGCTGTTCCGGTACGACCACTGCCCGTTTTCACTCCGCCAATATTCGTCTGCGTTGGTATAAAGGCTCTGGTCTTCGTTGAAATACAACACCATTTGCGTCGGCTTGCTGCTGTAGTTCTTGTTCGTGGCCTTCATCCGTTCTTTCTGATCCAGGCTCAGAAACGTCATCCGGGACATAATTTTAACATAATCCTGCGTGCGGTCATACGTAACCATGCCTTCCATTTTCTGGGCCACTGCCTGAACGCCGATCGTCGCGAAAAGAAGGATTAAGAGCTTTTTCATCATCATTGTTAGGAATCAATAAATATAGTTATTCTGCCGCATTTGCGACTTCAGCCCGCGGATGTTATACGAAAACGAGAGCATGAAATACCGCGCCAGCGTCTGAATCCGCTCCGTTTGAACGTAGTTTTGGTAGGCCTGTTGCGAAATGCCCCGGTTTTTGTTGAATACGTCATAAGCCGAGAGCCGAACCTCCGCTTTGTTGTCTTTCAGGAAGAGTTTGTAAACCGATAGATTCAGAATTGGCAACTCCTGGCGGAAGTCAAACTTGGGGTTTTTGTAGATCATGTAACTCATGCGCGCATTGAAGAACATACCCTTTGGCAGCATGACGTTCATGTTACCGCCGTAGTTGTAATTATAAATCTTCAGGTTTTGCGCCGTATTGACGGAATACTTCGTATCCGTGATGCTAAAGTTAAACGTTGGGTAGAACGTAAACTTATCACTGGGGGTCAAATCCAGACTGGCGTACATGTTGTAGTTGTTGCTGTTCGTTTGGTTCAGCGCATTATTAATGTACGTTGGAAACTTGTTCAAGTTGGTATAAAAACTCGTATTCAAAACCGCCTTCGTCTTTTTCAACGGGAAACTGAAATAAACGCTTCCACCCTTGGTGGTTCCTCCGCTGATATTTACCGGCTTGGTGGTTGTCACCAACAAGGTGTCAATCGTTTGATTATAAACGATTTGGTTGATGTTATACCCGTAGTTCAGGTTGATAAAGACGTTGACGAAACTGCCGGGATCGAAGATACCAAAACCGCCACTGACCCGGTGCGTGAGCGAAGGCAACAGATCAGGGTTTCCTTCCCGAATGAAGCGCGGATTGCTGTTATCGACAACCGGTTGCAAATCACTGGTTTGGGGTTGGCTGACGTTTACGTTGTAACCGGCATTGAAGCGCTTGTTTTTCCGGTTAAAGTTCAGGCTGACGTTGGGAACGAGGGAGAAATAACTGCGGTCGACTTTAGTAAAGTTTGACGAAGCCTGATCCGACGCAAACTTCCCGGCCTGGTGGAACCACAGGGCCGCCAAACCGCCCGACACATTGAATCCTTTGTCGGAATAGCGAATCAACGAACCCACCCGGTTGTAGGTAAAATCGTTGGTGTAATACCGGCTCAGTGTATTGTTCCGCACCGAGCCCTGATCACCAACGTCGAAAACATCGCGATCGACCTTGTCATTCCGCAGGCTAAAGTTGTAAAACGTCTCCCAAAACGTGGTTTTCGACAGCGGCTCGATGTAGTCGAGACTGGATTTGATCTCCGTCCGTAAACTGTTGGTAACGTTGTCCTGGTTGATGCGGAAAATGGTTGGGGCGCCGGTAGCGGTGGTGTCGTTGAAATAGGTGTTGGTCGAGCGTTGCTGGGCCGAACCGTCGGTATCATTCACGTTATAAGCAACACTGGCCGCAAAATTGCGCCCTTTCTTCCGGAACGAATGCCGGAAAATAGCCGTCGTCGCCAGTTGAAATCCGTTGAACTGGTTGCGGTTATCGAACAGCGTCTGGCTGGTTCGCTTTTCGTGATTGGCTCCCTGAAAGAAATTCTGATCGCTGAACAGCGTGGTGTTGCCGTTGTTGGCGCGCAGGTTACCAATCAGAACCAGCGTATTCAGCGAGTCAATTTTTTGCTCGAAACGGGCGCTGCCGCGGTGGTTGCGGGTCAGACTCCCCTGGCTTTTGTGATCCGTATTCAGAAAAGAGCTGTTGGGCAGGAAGGTTTCTTTTTCCAGGTCCGAATTAAGCGTCAAACCGCTCTGGTTGTAGAAATAGTTGGAACTGAGTTTGGTCTTTTTGGTATCGTAATTATAGTTGGCCCCACCGGCGTAGTTCCGGGAAAAGCCCCGGTTGTTGCTGCCTCCGCCCGTAATCGGAACGCCCATACCATCATCACCCCCAAAGAAGTAAACCCCTCCGCTGTAGAACCCAAAATCGCCCTGGTCTTCCCAGTTGAAGGACTGGCTGCCTCGAAAATCCTGGTAATCATCGAAGGACAAACCGGTCTGGTTGATGTTATTGCCGAGGCCAATCACCGACATTTGTTCCTTGGTGTTGAAGCGGTTGTAATTCCCCCGGAGCTGAAACCGGTCCTTAGTACCAACGCCCGCCGTAATTTTTCCAAAACCGCCCTTGCGATGACTTTCCTTCAGTTCGAGATTAACGGCTTTTTCCCGCTTTCCGTCGTCGATGCCGGTCGTTTTGGCGGCTTCGGTTTTATCGTTGAACACCTGAACCTTCGAAATGGCGTCGGCGGGCAGGTTTTTAGTAGCTAATTTCGGATCCGAACCAAAAAAGGTTTTTCCATCGACGGTCACTTTCTTGACATCTTCGCCCTGGGCTTTGATGTTCCCGTCCTGATCGACCTGCATCCCCGGCAGCTTCCGCAGTAACTCTTCCACCGTCGATCCGGGCGGTACTTTAAAAGAACTGGCGTTATACTCCACCGTATCACCCCGAATGGTAAGGGGCGCTTTAGCGGTTTTGATGACTACCTCAAGTAGCTCTTTCTGAATAGGTTTGATGGATAAAGCGCCCAGATCGGTTACATCGCCAGCTTCAGGATTGACTTCCACCTGTAACGGCAAAAAACCGACGTACGAGACTTTCAGAATATAGGTAGCGCGTTTTACGTTTCGGAATTCAAAAGCGCCTTTGTCGTTCGTTCGTCCGAAATTAACCAGTGCTGAATCTTTTGGCGTCAGCAGCATGACCGTGGCACCGGGCATTGCGGCTTTGGATGTATCAGTAATGGAACCCCGGATGGAAATACGGGCCGACTGTTGAGCAAAAACCACACTGCAACAACAAACCGTTAGCAACAGCAGCAGGAGAATTTTTTTCATGGGGATAGGAAACTGTTAAGAGCTATGAGTCGGCAAATTGGAAAGAATTAACATTCATTGCTGAAAGTTAACAAATTTTAATAGTTACAACTACAAATATAGTTAAAAAAATAATTTTATAGGTAAAACTCCGGGTAAGAAGCCAAGCGGAAATGAATCGGGAATACGGCAAAGAGGGTGTTTTACAACGGAATGTTGCACAGACTAACCGCAAAACGGAAAAAACGATACCAGTTGTATGTTATAAATCAGAATAATTCGCTGACTCGAACCAGCCGGTAGCTTTTCTGCCGTAAATACTTGAGCAGTTCGTCGAGGTGGGCATACAGTTTATCCGTTCGGTCGGGATGGGTGCCAATGTGCAGCAGCAGAACAAAACCGCTCAGGCCAGCAGGGCGCTGTTGTTCATAATCGTAAATGGATTTCAGAATAACCGGGCTGCTGCGGTAATTCTTCAGATCGGGGGTTGTATAATCGGCGTGGCTGAGGGTTCCGGGCGAATACGAAATCAACTGTAAGCCCGCTTTCCGGGTCCAGTCGGCAATCGTGTCGTTGTACCATTCGTAGGGCGGCAGGAAAAACCGGGCGTCTTTTTTCGAAATTCCGTAGTGCCGCATTTCCGCGTAATTCTGATCCAGATCGGTGCGAAACCGGTTATGATCCACCAGCAAACTATCGCGCTTGCTCCAGTCGCAATAAAGTAAATGCTCATTGGAATGAGCGCCGAGGTAATGGCCGTCTTTTTTTAGGTTGCGAATGAGCGCTTGAAAAGCCGGATTGCGATAAAACCGGCCCGTCAGAAAAAACGAAGCCGGAACCCGGTTTTTTGCCAGCGTCTCCCGGATCACTTCTCCGCCGTCCGCATATTCATCGCCGGTAAAAACAATGGCCAGTTTCCGGATCGTCGTATCGCCCCGGATGATAGCTCCGCGGACCCTCGTTTTTCCGTCCGGAATATATTTTTGATGATTTTTTATTTTACGTGCAACGCCGATCGGGGGAAGTGCATCTTTCACACAATTATCGATCTCCGGAACGATACACCAGCAAAGAATCCGTAACCAAACGATCAGCATAGCGGGACACCATTACTTTCAAACAGCATTGTATTATGAATCTGATGAACTCTTGGGCTACCCGGACCCCTATGGCCACTCCATTGACCAATTACACCGTTGAAATGGAACATACCGGTTTATCCGGTTGGATCAGCTACCGCGAGTCGATGGTGACGCTTCGGTTTGCTTACGAACGCATGCTGACCTCGATCTACGTTTTCATTCCGGGTGACGAGCAATGGTCCGCCTATTGCCGTAGCTCCGGCGCTAAAACCGCCACCCCGCGCCGGTCCGAAATTATCCATCGTCTGGTCACCGAATTGCGCAATCAGCAGGCTCCCTCGATGGTGCAAATTAATGAATTTGGGATTGAAATTGTATTTTAATCCAGCAGCCGCAGCAAATCGGTCCGCGTCAGTGATTTCAGAATCGACGTATCGGTTTTGATCAAGTTATCCGCCAAATCCTTTTTCGATTCCTGAAGTTCCAAAATCTTTTCCTCAATCGTATCGGGGCAGATCAGCCGGACCGCAATGACATTTTTCGTTTGTCCAATGCGGTAACTCCGGTCGATGGCCTGGTTTTCGACGGCCGGGTTCCACCACGGATCGACCAGGTAAACGTAGTCAGCCCGTGTTAGATTCAGTCCGGTTCCACCGGCTTTCAGACTGATTAAAAAGACCCGCACGGTTTCGTCGGCCTGGAACCGATTGACACTGGCGGCTCGGTCCCGGGTTTGGCCGGTGAGGTATTCGTAGCGAATCTGCCGATCTTCCAGCGCTTTTTTGATCAGATCAAGCATCGCGACGAACTGCGAAAACACCAGAATTTTGTGCTGCGGGGACTTTGTTTCCAGTTGCTCCATCAGAACGTCGATCTTCGCGGACGCGTCGCCGTAAAACTCTTCGTCGTTGATCAGCACCGGCGAGTTGCAGATTTGCCTTAATTTGGTGAGCCCCTGCAACACGTGTAAGCGCTCCCGGGGAATGTCTCCTTCCTTCGTCGTCAACAGAAACTGGCGAAACTCCCGTTCGTACGCTTCGTACACCTTTCGCTGTTCGGCGCCCATTTCGCAGTGAAGAATCATCTCCGTTTTGTCCGGCAACTCGGTCGCGACCTGCGCCTTGGTCCGGCGCAAAAGGAACGGACTGATTTTCTGTTGCAGCTCGCGGGCGCGTTTCCGGTCGTCAAATTTGTCGATCGGCGTCGAAAAGTGCGCTTTGAAGTAATTGTAATTTCCCAGCAAACCGGGGCAGGCAAACGAAAACTGTCCGAACAGATCGAACGTATGATTTTCAATCGGTGTGCCCGTCAACACGATTCGGTTGCGGGAATGCAGTTGCATAACCGCTTGATACCGTTGCGATTCCGGGTTCTTGATAGCCTGCGATTCGTCCAGGAAAATGTAGTTGAAGTCGTACTCTTTCAACGACCGGATTTCGGATACCACCGTTCCGTAAGAAGTCAGAATAATGTCGTACAGATCAAAATTCGATTTTTTGAGCTTCCGGTTCGTACCGTAAAATACGTAGACGGTGAGCGATGGCGCAAACTTCGCGATTTCGGCCTGCCAGTTAAACAGCAGCGACGTAGGCACCACAATCAGATTGGCATTCGGCCGTTTTTTCTGGCGCTGTAGCAGAATGAAAGCGAGAATCTGGAGCGTTTTTCCGAGTCCCATATCGTCCGCCAGACAGCCGCCCAGGCCCAGTTCGTCCAGAAAATTCAACCAGTTCAATCCTTCTTTCTGGTAAGCCCGCAACGATGCCTGAAGACTCACCGGGACTTTAACGGTTTTTATGGACTGAAAATCAGCTAGTTTTTTGGTGAAGAACGCCAGCTGCTCCTTCGTCTCCTGACTCAAAGCCTCGTCATCGTACAACTCCCGAATCCGCGAGAAACTACCTTTCGGGGTGCGGATTTTCTCATCGACCAAATCGCCAGCTTCAAAAAAATAGGAAAACCGCTCGAGCCATTCGGTGGGGAGTACGCCCAGCGTTCCGTCGTCGAGTGTTACAAACCGGCTCTGGTTTTTGACCGCTTTGCGCAGGTGTTTCAGCGAGACTTGTTGTTTGCCGAACGAAACCCCGAGCGAGGTTTCGAACCAGTTCAGGCCGCTGTTCACCAGCACGGAAACCTTCGCTTTGTTTGAATTCAAGCGATTGTTTTTCAGTTTGCTAAAGCCCAGAATGCGGATGCTCTGATGTTGCCAGGCATCGAAAGCGTCCAGAAACCATCCCTCGTCCAGAAACTGTTTTTTGTGCAAATAGAAATAATTCTGGTTGAGTTGCTCCTGAAAATCCGGGTGCTGGTTGACCAGATCCATCGTAAATTGTAGTTCGGCTTCATCGTCGCGGGCCACCGTAAACGGTTTTCCCCGGCTGTCGACGGAATGAATCTGGCGCTTGGAGAGCACCGGCACTTCCACCGGCCCGTATTTCATAACCGGCGTAAGCCGGATATAATCTTCCGAATCATCCAGATAAATGAGTCGGGCGCGCACCTGATTAAAACCGCTTTCTTCCAGTTGAGCCGCCGTTGCCGGTTGCAGATACGCATACGAAATCAGAATCTGATTCTCGAGTTTGGATAAAACCGCCTGCCGGAATTCCTCGTATTTTGACTGATGAATAAAAATGACGCTGTTAGTCTTGTGAAAAAACTGAATAACGCGCAGGTAATCAGGGTTGTCAATTAGGTAAAGCGTGTCGTAAAGCAGAATGAAATAATCGTACAGCAGGGTCAGCTGGTGAAGCTCGTAGGACGCGCCCTCGCGGGTCATTGATCCCCGAATCTCGTACAGATTTTCGATCTGTCGAACCGTCAGACGAACCTGAGCGTCCAGGTTTTTTAATTGAACCGGCACCAGCGAATGCGAGGTAATATTTTCAGAAATACCGCTGGAATGATAAAAAACCGCCAGTTTGGCGGGATTGGCCACCAACAACCGCAGACTTTCCAGATCGGTTTCTGCTTTTTTAGCCCGGTACTGGTTTTGAAATTTGGCGACGACGGAATAAAATTTCAGTTCATTCAGATTTTCCACTTTGCTGAGCAAATCAAAGGGCTGAAGGACGGTTAATGGATTTTTGATTTTTCCATCCCGCGTCGTCGATGCCTCAAAAAGCCCGAGGCTAAAGTGTTCCTGATAACGGTGTTTCGTAAAAACGACAATTCGGGCTAGTTTCGGCGCCGGGCCACCAGCTATCGGAGTCGGCAGCTCAGAGGAAGGTAGCAATTGAGCCACCAGATGCAATTTGGCAGCCTGCGTAACGGGAATAAGCTCTTTCCGAACGGGCTTGATCACAACGGATTTCGTCTCGTACGTGACCTCAAAAAGCGCATCCAGCCGGGATTCGTTTTCCAGACCGTAGTCTTTGGCAACCTTTCTGATGGCTTCAAACCGCAGCGCTTCATCGAAAAAAATGCGCAGGTCGTTGCGCCGGCAAATACTCGACAGGATGTAAACCTGATGTTCACATAATTTATCTTTTGGGGCACTGCACGCGCAGGAAACCGCCAGGGAATAATCGGTTTGTGTAACGATAACCGTGGGAAAATAAGAAAGCCGCGATGAGGTCGTGAAAGACCCCTGATTAACCGCAATCGTCAGCGGCTGAACATCCGCAAAGGTCAGTGGAGGGAAAAAAGACTCGGCGCTGTGCCTGGCCAGCACCCAATCGGTCAGCGTTGGAATGCTGATCGACTCCAGGTAATAAACATGGTTTTCGTCAGGCTGATCGCTGCTGTCAGAATAATCGGGCATAGTTTGCCGAATGTGTAGGATTCACTAAAAACACAATTGAAGCCGTTCGCTTACCGCCGTTTTTTCTTCTTCCCTGAAGAACGTTTGGCGGTTGTTTTTTTCCGACCCGACGATTTTTTCCGAACGGTTTTCCGGGATGAACCTTTCTTTTTGCTCTTGACGACCTTTTTGCTTTTGACCGCTTTCGTCTTTGCCGGGGCGTCGGCTTCTGCTGCCGCCGTTGTCGTTTCGCCTTGTTTAGCGGCCAGTAAATAGATCAGCGAAGCCGTGCCATCCATCGTCGGCTCGTTGGTGCTGTAGTCGCCGTAGTCGTCGTGATAAACCACCAGATCGCTCTGAAACTCGGCGTATTCGTCCGGTTCCTTGAGTTCGATACCGATCAGATTTTTATAAATTTTGCCATACACCGGTCCGTCGACCAAACCGCCGTCGATCGGAAATTTGCCGAGGTGGGTAAAAGCCGAGTGCGGATCGGCGGGCGTGTCGGATCCGGCGGGCAAACCGTACACGAAGCTCGTTCCCCACGGATTGCAGCCAAACAGCCAGTCGAAACAGGCCTGTTCAAGCTGGAGGTAGCGGTTGTCGCCGGTCAGTTTGCGGTACCAGTAACACTGGATGGCGAACGAAGTGGTCAGGTTGTTGCTGCACCAGATAAACGGAACGCCCCGGTAAAAGGCGTTGGCCTGCGCCTTTTGCCAGACCTTTTCAATACCACTCTGGTAGAAACCGACGATGTGCTGCCGACGCGAATCGAACACCCGTTTAGCGACTTCATAATGTCCGATATTGATGAACGGATACCACTGGTAATGCCGCGCCGTGTCGGCGCCGAGCCAGGGCGTTTCCGGCTCAATCAAACCGTAGGCATAGGCGCTATTGAGGTAATCGGCGGCTTTATAGCCCTGAACGCGGGCGGCATTGTACATCTCGACAGCCGCCAGCTCCATATCATCGACGTAATTATCTTCCTCATAAAA
The DNA here is from genome assembly GCF_009668025.1 of Larkinella terrae. Taxonomy (GTDB): domain Bacteria; phylum Bacteroidota; class Bacteroidia; order Cytophagales; family Spirosomataceae; genus Larkinella; species Larkinella terrae. The sequence goes on from NZ_WJXZ01000004.1 coordinate 168,109, forward strand.
ATAGGGAGATCGGCCCGGAGCTGTCTGACAAACACCCGGTTTTTGTAAGCCCAGTGTGTAGGCGGTTTGCGCCCGTTGCCAAAGTTTATCGGCATAATCCAGCTCCCGTTTCCGAAGTATCTGAAACCCTAATGCAAAGGCACTGCTGAACTTTCCAGCCGTTGAAGCGACGCCCGTTGCCCGGTTTTTGTGTTTAAAAAGTCCCTGCGGTTTTCCGGTCGCAAAATAAACCGGTCGCTCGAATCCTTTCCCGTAGAAATCATCCTGTTTGGGAATCCGCAGGCCATTATGATCCCGGTCGTCGGCCAGTTGATTGAACATCCAGTCGTCTTTGGGATGCATTTTCAGCAGCCAGTCGAGCCCCCAGCGCGCTTCGTCCAGTACATCGGCCTGATTATTCGGCCCTTCCAGCCCGTTGGCCTGATGCAAATCCCCAAAAACTTTGGGGAAATCGCGGTAAGCGGCTAATAAGTGATAGGTTGCATTGGCCGATGTCGGAACGTATTGCAGGTAATCGGAAGCATCGTGCCAGCCGCCCGAAACGTCGATGTGCGTACTGTCGGGCATGGGGCCATACATCGTATAACCATCGTGCGTATGGCAGGAATCTTTCAGGAAAGGATTGTAGCCGCTGCGTTGCTGGCGCATATAGCGCAGGCAAAAATCAGCCGTTCCGTTATATACGTCGTCCGCAATCCGAAAATCCGGTGATTGAACAGACCCGGTTTTCAGGTAATATTTACCCGATTTGCGCACCGCCGAAAAATCAAGCCGGTACGTTTGCGCGAACGGACCGTAAGCACCAAAGTCTTTTCCAACGGTATTTTCGTACACCACTTTTCCCGTCACGGCTTCGACTACCTGAAAGTCTGGCGCGACCGCTTCGTCCGTTTTGCTCACCCAAATGGCAACTTTCGGGCCGGTGGGCCGATAGCCCAGGAAGTTGATTCGAATCCACGCCTGTTCTTCAACGGTGGATTTAAACGCGGTAATCCAGACAATTAGGCCAATCAGCAATAATAATTTCCTCATCGTAGGCAATTTACAACTTTTACCGTTTGCGAGGGAAAGTCCGGATAAATGAAATAAACCCATCCCCGATCTTGGCTAAAAATCATCGGGAATGGGTTTATTGGATGGGATATAGTATTGTACTGCTAAGCCGAATAAAATTTAGTAGCGCTTTTCGAGCATTTCAAGAATGCGCAACCAAGGCATGCCACTGCGGATAAATTGGTCCAGCGGAATCTCTGAAAGAAGATTAAAACGCTTTTCCAGACTCTCTTCAATAGGCTGATCTTTTTTTGAAGAATGCTTCCGATAAAGTTCATCGCCCATCATGCTGGATAAGAGATAATAGCTATTGTATTGCATGTGATTACTTAAAATTTCGGTGGCACAAAGTTAGACTACAAAAGCATTTGCTCCAACCCGTTCAAACAGATTATTCAGATCAACCTGCTCCTAATCAGCACAAAACGGGTTATTTAACCGACTCGCGGGCGCTTCTTGCCGCCCGGCAAATTGGTGAGATATACTTAATAGACGCAACTTAACTCAAAAAGTCACTTTTCGATTTTTTTTTGTTAGTATGTGGTTATGTTTCCTCCACCCGAATAACTCCGCAAACTGCCGTCATACATGGCGTCGGCGGATACCGGACCGAGCGCAAACCGCCCTTTCGAGACCACACGAACGAGGTAATAAAATGTTTTTTGGGTACTGCCAACCGATGTGAAAAAGTTGATCCGGTCGTCGCGAACATCGAAATGTTCAGGCGTCGAAGCGTCTTTGATCCAGGGCATTTCGCGGGGCTCGTTCAGGCGCGGGTTTTCGATCTCAAAACCGGCGGGCAGCATGTCGGTCACCACCACATTGTTAACAAGCGTGCCATTGTCGCTGGCCAGTGAAATCCGGACGACCACCAGATCGTTCTGCCTGAACGACGACATTGGCGCGCCGTCTCGGTTCAGAAACTCCCGCCGAACCCGCAAACCGGCATCTTCTTCGGTGTAATTGCCCGTTGCGCTCAGCCCTTCCGTTTGGGAAAACCAGTACAGACTGCCGCTGCCCTGAGCCGCCAGCTTCAGTTTGCGGTTGGCAATCCCGTTCGTCAGGTTCAGCGTTTTTCCGGTGAACTCACCAACGGTTTTTCCATCCGCCGAAAGCGTGGCCGTCGCCGTTGAAGTCGCGGCTTTTTTGGCCATTTTTCCCAGCGCTAGCACCGCAAAAACCGATTCCTGCGTGTTCAGGTATGAACTGGTATTCAGTGCCTGCGACAATTGCCGGGCCAGCGTCGGAATCTGCAGATTATCCGGATCGGTTTCCAGCAAGGTGTTCAGAACCAGTGCCAGGTTGCGAATCGGCGACGCATAACTACCGCCCGACTGCCGCCGGTTAAGCGTATTGGTGAATTTTTTGGGTAACAGAGCCTCGTAACTGCGCGTGTCGCCGGTGAGGTAGAATGTGGCCGCCAGTAGATACCGGCTATCCGGCGTCAGCATGGTTTCGTTCGGACGCAGGGCTGCGGTTTTGTAGTAATTCATCGCCGGGCGATTCGGCTGGCCGCCCAACGCCAGCGCGTATAACCCGTACAGATTCTGCCGACTCACAATCTTCCGAACCGTGTTACCGGTTTCGCTGAACGTAATTTCGTCCTCCAGCGCGGGACTGCTCGTTCGGGTGTTCAGCCGGTCGAGGGCTTTGCTGTACACCGAAGGACTGATTTCAAAACCGGCGCGCCGGGCTTCGGTCAGGAAGTGAACGGCGTAGGCCGACGCCCAGCCGTCTTCGGTCGGCAAACCGGGCCACATGCTGAAACCGCCGTCGGCCAGTTGCATCGATTCCACACGCCGGATGGCTTCCTGAACGGTGTAGGTCGGATTCAGGTCGCTTTCGCCGGAACGGACAAAATACGTCCCCGGTTTTCCCATCGTTTTGAGCACTTCGGCAAAATACAACTGCGGAAACGCCTTGGAAATTGTCTGCTCCATGCAACCGTACGGATACCCGAGCAGGTACGACAATTCTTTGCTCAACTGAATCATCGGCGACCGGCTGACGGTCAACTGGCTCCGCACCGTGCCGGGAATGAATTGATTCGTCAGGTCGATGGTTTGGGATTGATTGGCGGCCAACACGCCCGATTGGGCGGTTTTCAGCAAAGACGTTACCGGACGAACCGTCAGGTCGATGCTTTCGCTGAACGTTTCATTCAGGCCTTTCACCAAAACCGTGATGTTGCCCGTTCCAATGGCGGTTTTAGCTTTTACGCTAAACGTCGCGCGGGCTTCCTGCCCCGGCTGGATAGTCAGTTGCTGCGTGGCCGGGCCGTTCGCCAATAAAGCGCCAGTCAGTTTCAGCGAAGCCGAAACGTTTGCCGGTTTTTTGGTCGTGTTGCTGATCGTGACGGGCAGGCTCAGTTCATCGTCCGGACTCAAAAACCGGGAGGCTCCGGTGCTGATCACGAGCGGATCGGCCACTTTCATGTTTTTCGTCGCCGAACCGAACGACTTGTCCTTGTAGGCAACGGCCATCACGCGTAAATCGCCCGAAAACTGCGGAATAGCAATATCGAAACTGGCTTCTCCGCTGCCGTTGGCTTTCAGAACGCCACTCCACAAGGCCACTAATTTCACCCGCCCGTTGCTCAGCGGATTGATGCGTTTACCGAGATTATAACCATCACCGCCAAACGACGAGCTTCCAGAGATGGCTAATTCGGGAAACAGAAACGAATACAAATCGTGGCTATTGACTTCCAGCGCGCGTTTCTGGTAAAAATAACCGTGAATATCGGGCGTCTGAAAGTTCTTCAGTTGCAGAATCCCCTCATCGACCACGGCCACGGTCAGCTCGGCATTTGGGCTGGTTTTCACCGAAATATGCTGCTTTGTTTTCGAGCGGGATTGCGTCGCCACCGCAATTTCGACCGGCAATTTCGTGTCCGGATCTTCGACCTGAACCGGCGCAAAACCGTGGGCGACCATCAGCGGCAGGTTTGACCCATCGATGGGCCGAATCAGTGTCGCCGTGACATAAACCGTCGGCAAGTGTTCTGCGGACAGATTGAATGTCAGTTCAGCGGCTTTCTGGTCGGTTTCCAGCACCTGCGTTTCCAGCACTTTGTTCCGTTCCAGCGTCACCAGCAGTTTGCCTTCAAATGGCGTCTTGAACAGCACTTTCGCTTTGTCGCCCACTTTATACTGTTCTTTATCAAACTCCATCAAGACCTGCCCTTCCGTGCTGACTTCGAACGACGAGCTTTGTGTGGTACCAAAACCGTAGGCGTAGTACGAAACCGCCGTGTAAGCCGCTGCCACCTCGCCGGATTTGCCCGTTCGCCGGATGCGCACTTCGTATTCCCCCGAAACCGTCGGCACGTAACTGAATTTGGCCCGGCCGTCGGCGAACGTCAGGTTATTGGTGTAAACGACCTTTTCGCGTTTTTTCGAAACATACCGCAACTGTTCGTACTGTTTTTCGACAACCGTCTGGTATTCAAACCGGACCACTTCAGCCTGGGCCGTTGCCCCCTTTTGCAGATTGCCGTTGCGATCAACAGCCACGACTTCAACGGGCAGCGGAGCATTGGTACCGACGTACGAATCCGCCAGCCGAATGCCGTAAAACGTTTCCTGCGTAAACACATCCAGTTGCTTCAAGCGGTTGACGGGGCGGCTGTTTTCGTCGAAAATCGTGACGAACAATTTGCCTTCCAGAACCCCGATGTCGCGGTGGCTGGTCGAAATCGGAAACCGCTCGATGGCCTGTCCATTGCCGTCGGTGACACCCTGCCGCAGATTCTTTTCGAAGGATGTATTGCTTTGGATCGCAAACGTGTAGTCCAGAAACTGTTTGGCCGTAAACGCCCGCTGTTTCAGTTGCAAATCCATTTCGTAAGTGCGCCCGGTGGCCGGAGGGCCGAACAGATTCGTTGCGGTCGCGGTCATCGTCACGGTTTCGCCGGTTCGGTAGGCATCGCGCTCGGTGCGGGCTTCCACCCGGATGCGGTCGGGAATGAATTCTTCGATGCTGATGTTCCGCGACGCCAGCAATACGTCGTTCGCATTGTAAATTTCCGTAATGTACGTTCCCGTAACGGCTGCCGGATCGATGGGCACGTCGGTGGCCACGGCGCCCTGTTCGTTGGTGGTCTGGCGCAATACGCGGTACTCTTTCCCGTTGGGCGACAGGACTTTAATCTTCAGCGGAATCTCGCCGACGCTCTCCCAAACCGGGTTGCGGATGATCGTGTTGAAGTGAATCGTTTCGCCGGGGCGGTAAATGTTGCGGTCGCCGTAGACAAAAGCGTCAAAACCGGTCGGATTATCGCGTTTGCCTTCTACTTCAAAGCGCGAGGTTTCCACTTTCGCATCCTGCAACAGCAGGTAATTGAAATCGTCTTCGGTTTTGGCCAGCACCATTGCGAGTTTGGAACCGGGATTTTTCGAGATTATTTTTTCGAAATGCGCCACGCCCTTGCCATTGGTCTGCACCGTCGCAATGACCTGGTTATTGCTGCTAATCAGCGAGATATCGACGTTTGCCAGCGGCTCGGCGGTTTTGATGGAATTGGTAAACACCCAGACTTCGTCAGCACCCTGTTTGGTCATCAGACCGACATCCGACACCGAAATCAGTTTGGTCGCGCTCACATAGGCATCGTCTTTCGAACTGACCGTGACGAGGTAAATCCCGCGGGGCGGATTCGGAAGGGTGGTGGTTTGGTCGGGAAGTGACAGGTTCAGCGCGGAAACGCCTTTGGCTTTGGGCAAATTGGCGGTTTCGACAGTTTTGTGGACGATGACATCGCTGTAGTTTTCCTGCTCGTCGCTGTAATAATAGTGCGTTCCCAGCGGTTTCCATTCGCCGTCGATTTCGCCGGATTCTTCGTAGCGTCCCGAACGGAGGTACTGCAAAATATTATTCTCGTAAATTTTCGCGATGGTTACGTCCACTTTCGGAACATTGACGATGTTGACGCCCACGTTTTTTGTCCCTTTCGACGAGAGATACACCGCCCGCTTGTTGACGAAGGAAATTCCGGCGGGCATTTTCCCGAAAAACACGTCTTTTGAAACCGCTTCGTCCAGTTTGGCACCCAGCACGCCCTTCATCTGGTCGGTGAGCGTCAGGACGTAGGTGTCGGTTTCGCTGAAATTACCCCGGATGATAAAACCGTTTTCGGTGGGTTCGGCGCGGGTTTCGGCTTCCGGCGCCAGCGTGTAATAGGTGCTCAACTGGCTGGCCTGCAACTCCTGCGTCGTGATGATCCGAATGACGCCTTCGTTATTCTCAAAACCGGTTTTAACATCCAACACATCAAGAGTGTACTGGGAAGGCAGCACGGTTTTTTGTTCAAAATCTTCTTTGGTGCTGAACGCCGTGTTCGGGACTTTCAGGCCTTTGCCGATCTGAATGGTCAGCGAAGTTTCGTTGCGGGCCGAGGGCGCGTTGGAAAGCACCACCGGAATCGTCTCATTGAGTGAGGTTTGCAACACCTGCGTCGTCAGCGCTTTATCGGTTTCGGCGTTGATTTTCAGCAATCCGGCGAGTTCGGCTCCGCTCACGGGATAGTTAAAATTCAGTTTTGCTTTGGCCACCGGGCGACCGGTTTCTCCGCGCGTCCACCAGAATTCGGTGTCGTTCAGTTGAAGATACGGCGTATGAAAAGCAATGGTTTCGTTATCCAGCGACAACTGTTCATCCTTCTGCTGGCGTACCAGAGTGTTGTTGAGTTCGGCTTTATATTCCGTGGCCGGTTTGAAGGCCACCGCTGGGGAAAAAACCAGTTCGTTGGGTGCGGTCCACCGGAAATTACCCGCTACCGCCGGTTCAAAAACTACATATTGCGTTGAATCCCATTCGTTTAGCCGCCCTTCTGGCACCAGATCCTTGCTGAACGTAAACACCAGATTCTGGTTCCGGGCGACTTCCTCTCCGAAGTTTTGGTTGATCAGCCGGACCGAATTGCTAAGGTGTGAACAGGTGGTGAGGAGAAAGAGAGCAGCTACGGCTGCCAACGGACGCAGAAACGTCTTCATGGTTTGGGAAGTGTTGCGGTAAAGAACGGCGTAAGGTCTTAAAAATAGTTGGAATTTTGTAAGCAGAATGAATAAATGGCCGGTTCGGATTGATAATCACCGTGATTGGTGTAATTATGAGTATTGAAAAAGACAAAGAGATTGACGAACTTGCTATCAGGCAACCGAATGAATTATGAAAGAAAATACCGACCTGAACGATTACCACAAGCAGCAGAGCGCTCGATTGAGCAAGAAAATCTCCACGCAGCCCTTGATGTCGTCAGAAGAATTCACCGAACAAGTCCAGCGATTGAGCAAGCAGAGCCAACGAGCAAAGACGAACGTTGGGCAGTCAGCCAACTAATTCGTCCAATTGAGACTGAAACATTGCGTATTTGGGCAATTAAAGATGGTTACTTACTGGACGAGGGAGAATTTACTCGTAAATGGAAAGATGGAGGAGAAATAGAAGGAGGAGAGCATCAAGTTTACGCAGAAAAAGGGCTCGTTTATAAACGAAATAATCTTCTTTATCACACTAGCTGGTTGGAATACTTTCATCGGCTCGTTTTACACAATTGGTTATTTCGGGAAACAGCCGTTCGGTTTGAAGGTTTAATGGAAGTTAATACTGAACTTCAGCCCGTAATTTCACAAAAAGCAATAACCGCAGTCCGTGGAGCAACCCGTCTGGAAGTAGAATTCGAGATGAATAAAAGAGGGTTTAAACGGGTCAAACAGGACAACTACATTCATTTGAATTTGCAGATTTTGGTTGAGGATCTACACGATGAAAATGTATTGGTTGATAGTGATGGTGATTTGCTAATTTTTGACCCAGTTATCTATCTGACGTAGCTTTGAATCAAAACAATAAAGCCGACAGCAAACCCGCGTCGGCTTTATTGTTTTGCTGTTTACGTGCAAAAAGGAATTGTTCGGTTCAGCTATTCTCTTAAACCGTTAGCTTGAGCGGTCGGTATCAACCACAAAAATGAGATGGTTTATCGGCCCGCACATTGGTCTCAATCGCCCGCAGAAACATAATGCGTATACAAGCGGTTGTTAGCACTCATCCTTTTCTCAACGTAATCATGCAAGATCCCAGACACGACGAAGACGGACATATTCAAAATCTGAGCGGGGCCGAAGCCCTCGAAAAATTAAAAGAGCTTGCCGATGGCACGTGCATGTTCACTACGTTTACGACCAGCCGCCCGGCCCCCAGCCGACCTATGGCGTTGCAGGGCGTAGACGACGCTGGAGTGCTCTATTTTTTAAGCGCGGCATCGTCGAATAAAAACAAAGAGGTGGAGGCCGATCCCGCCGTGCAGCTTTTCTTTTGCAAGGAAGGCTCTTCGGAATTCCTAAGTTTGTATGGCTCCGCGACCATCTCGCGGGATCGGGCAAAAATTGAAGCGTATTGGACTCCGTTTGCCAAAGCCTGGTTTCAGGGTGGCAAAGATGACCCGGATCTGACCGTGATCAGCGTGAAGCCCGAGAATTGCCGGTATTGGGATACCAAAAACAACCGCGCGGTGGCCCTCATCAAGATTGCCGCTTCACTGGTGACGGGTAAAACGATGGACGACGGCGTGGAAGGTGAGCTAACGGTATAATTTCCGACTGCTTTTCGCGTTCTGAAATCAAACAATAAAGCCGACCGCGAATCGCAGTCGGCTTATACAGTTTTGGTTTTTAGTTTAGAAGTTAATCGTTCGGCCGACCGGTTTTCAGAAACCGGTCGGCCTGCATTTCTTAAAAAATATATTTGTTCTCCGCAATCATCGCGTCGGCAATCCGACGGCGGGTGTCTTTCAGATTCAGGGGGTCAATTTTCGTAAAACGTTTCAGACCCATCAGCATCACGCGCATTTCGTCACTCTCGGCAAACGACAGGATGGCCGACCGGCCCGCGTTGTTGATTTTCTCGACGGCTTCGTGTAAATACACCAGCGCCAGGTCTTTTTGCAACGTCATGGCCGATTCACCCTTGCTGGCGATTTGTTTCTCAACCCGCAGCAACACCGACTCCGCAACGTAAACTTCGATCATCATATCGGCCAGATTCATCAGAATTTCCTGCTCGTCCGACAGTTTCATCATCAGTTTCTGAACGGCGGCACCAGCCACCATCAGAATGGCTTTTTTGAGGTTACGCAACACTTTTTTCTCAGCTGCGAACAGCACTTCCTCCTCTTCGGTGCTGAAATCGGGAATCGACATAATTTCTTTGGAAACCGCCATTGCCGGGCCCATCAGATCGAGCTCGCCCTTCATCGTGCGTTTCAGAATCATATCAACCGTCAGCATCCGGTTAATCTCGTTCGTGCCTTCGAAAATCCGGTTGATGCGGGCGTCGCGGTAGGCGCGGTCCATCGGCGCGTCGGCCGAATAGCCCATGCCGCCGTAAACCTGAACACCCTCGTCGACGACGTAATTCAGCACTTCCGAACCGTGAACTTTCATCATGGCGCATTCGATGGCGAACTGCTCCAGTGCTTTCAGTTTGGCGTCGGCATCGCTCGTGCCGCTGGCTTTCAGGCTTTCGATCAGATCGTCGATGTTTTGCCCGGCGCGGTAACAGGCGGTTTCGCAGGCATACACTTTGACGGCCATTTCGGCGAGTTTGTGCTTGATAGCCCCAAAACTGGAAATCAGCGTGCCAAACTGTTTGCGTTCGTTCGCGTACCGAATGGCGTTGTTGATCACTTCTTTGGCCCCGCCAACGGCGGCAACGCCCAGTTTAATCCGGCCAACATTGAGAATGTTGACGGCGATTTTGAAACCATTGCCCCGCGTCGAAAGCAGATTTTCGACCGGAACCTGACAATCGTTGAAGAAAATCTGGCGCGTGTCGGAGCCTTTAATCCCCATTTTGTGTTCCGGCTCGTTCATCGTAATTCCGCCGAAACTCTTTTCAACCAGAAATGCACTCAGATTTTTATCGACCTGCCCGGAACCGTCGTCAATTTTAGCAAAAACAATATACAGATCGGCAAAACCGCCGTTCGTAATCCACATTTTCTGGCCATTGATGACGTAATGCTTGCCATCTTCCGACAATTTCGCTTTTGTCTTACCCGAATTAGCATCCGAGCCCGAATCCGGTTCGGTCAGGCAATAAGCGGCTTTCCACTCGCCGGTAGCCAGTTTGGGCAGGTATTTGGCCTTTTGCTCCTCATTGCCGTAATAAACAATCGGCAGCGTTCCGATTCCGGTATGGGCCGAAAGCGCCACCGAGAACGAATGCCCGGCGCCGGTTACTTCCGTTACCAGCATTGAGGTGTTGAAACTCATCCCAAAACCGCCGTATTCTTCCGGTACTGAAGTGCCGAGCAAACCCAGTTCACCGGCTTTATCCATCAGCGACGCAATCAGTTCCGGTGATTTGGCCTGGTCGATTTCGTCCAGCCGGGGCCAGATTTCGCGCTCCAGAAACTCGCGGCACGTCGCGGCAATCATCTGTTGTTCTTCCGAAAACTCCTCCGGAATAAATACCTGCGACGCATCGGTTTCCTTGATCAGAAACTCTCCGCCTTTAATCGATGCTTTATGGTCTGTGGCAATCATGACGTATAGGTCGATAGGTTGTAGGAGAGGCATGCGAACACACCTTTAGAATACAAATGTAGAAAAAGTAAAAATAGTATGCAAGCATACGAAAAATTGTAGAATAGCATTTCTTTATCCGATTAAACGGATTACGAAAGCCGGGATAGTTGCTTTAATTAACCGGTTTCCGTAATCCGGTATCTATAAGGTATAAATTAATTTTTTTGTTGGTTGTACATATATTATTTTAGTATATCTTTCGTCTGCGATATGATTTGTAGTTATGAAAAAGGAAAGTAAATTCAAACAAGCGGTGTTCGGGCAATTACGGAATCCGGTGCTGGTTAGATGGCTGTTTGGATTGAGTCTGGCTGCTTTGCTTCAGGGTGGAATGGCCCGGGCGCAGGGCGTTCCCCGGATTGGCAACCGGCTGGAATTTGCCGGTGTAACGATTCTTCTAACCCCCGCAACGCAGCACCTGGTGCAGCAGGAAGCCGAATTGCTGTATGTGAACCGGGCTTTGGTGACGTCCCGACTGGAACGAATGAATTTCTACTTTCCGATCATCAAACCGGTACTGGCGCAACATTCCTTATCCGACGATTTCCTGTTTCTGGCGCTTTTCGATCCGATTTCGGGTTCAGATGAGGCCACGACTGAATTCTGGGCGTTGAACAAAACCAGCCTGAACGAGCTCAAAACCGATGTTTTTGTGGACGAGCGTCGGCATCCCATTCGCTCGACGCTGGCCGTCGTTCTCCGCTTGAAACAACTTCATGACCGAAAGCCCAACTGGGTTTCGGTTGTCCACCGGTACGATCGGTTGCTGCGGGCCGATACCACCCGTCTGTGGTCGCAGGAACCCGTCGATCCGAAAATCTACGCGCTGAACGACACGCGTGATCTTTTTTTGATCCGGTTGCTGGCTTCTAAAATTGTTCTGGAACGTTCGCTTTCGGTTTATCATCCTCAAAAACAGATGGTTCTGTTTCCGTATGAAGAATCAAGGGGGAAAAGCCTGCAACAGATAGCAACTCAGTGCCAAGTCAGTGAAACCGTTGTTGAGCAGTACAATACCTGGTTGAAAGTTCCCCGCGTTCCCGATTATGAAGATTATACGGTTTATGTGCCGACCACGCTGGAACACTACGCGGAATTGAAACACCAAACCAGTTTATCGGAAGAAAATCAGGCGGTTTTGCAGGATGCCGGTTTTCCGCTGTTGCAGAAAAGTACGGCCGAACCGGGCGATCGGGGCGGGGTATTTTATCAGATCAACGGCAAAAAAGGCATTCAGGCGCAGTTGTTCGATAGCCGGATCACGCTGGCTTATCAGGGCAAATTGAAAGTTGGTAAGTTTCAGAAATACAACGATTTGCGCAGCGATCGCCCGATTGTCGCGGGTGAAATTTATTACCTGCAAAAGAAAAGCAAACGGGCTAATGTGCCGTTTCATATCGTCAGACGCGGCCAGTCGTTGTGGGCGATTGCGCAGCAGTACGGGATTCTGCTCGAAAAACTGATTGAATACAACGATGTAAACCCGGAACAGCAGCCCGCCGTGAGCCGGATTTTGTGGCTTCAGAAAAAACGACCGGCCAATATGCCGGTAGAGTATTACCGGGGGCCGGCAAAACCGGGTCCAGCCGATCCCACGACGAAATCAGATCCGGTCCTGGCGGCTTTCAAACCAGATTCTGCGGGAACAAAACCGCTTGATCCGAACTTGGGAAATCCGGCGGAACGAATCGTGGTCGAAAAAGCACCGGCTACGGTTCCGGCGCGAAGCACTTTGGCAGCTCTGGATAGCATGATTGCAATGCTGAACGAACCTCAAATGCCGCTTCTCCGATCCAGTGCCGCGAAAATGATTCAACCCGTGAGTCAGACTGAAAAGGTTGTTCCGGCAAAACCGGCCGAAGACGAACCGGACGAAGTGAGCGGCCCGCTGATTATGCACATTGCCGAAAAAACCGATACGTATGCGACAGTGGCCCGGAAATACAATGTGACGGTTCAGCAATTATATGTCTGGAATAATTTATCGGCCCAGAAACCGCTGCGGCCGGGTCAGGCATTGTTGGTTGACCAGTCAAAATCGCCAACCAAAAAGGGCCTGGTTCCGCCTGTCGCCAAGCCCAGTCTGGCAAAACCAGCCATAGCAAAACCGGTCACGACACCTGCTTCCAAACCCGTAGTTACTAATCCGGCGGTTGCTACACCAACTGCGCTACCAGCGGCCGGTTCGGGCGACGAGCTTATTCATGTTGTGCAAGCCGGTGAAAATATGTACCGGATTGGTCTGCGGTACAAAGTAAAACCGGAGCAGGTTCGGCAATGGAATAATTTGCCGGATCTGACGGCGGTGGTTGGCGCCCGGCTGGTGATCCACAAAAAATAAAGGGAACCCGTGGACTCCCTTCAGTAAAAGCATTTAATACTAGTAATTAAAGCCGCTCGAAAATCCCGGCAACACCCTGGCCACCGCCAACGCAGGCCGAAACCATGCCGTATTTCTGATTCTGCCGTTCCATTTCGTTCAGCAGTTGCACCGATAACCGGGCGCCGGTTGAGCCGAGCGCATGACCGAGTGCGATTGCGCCACCGTTCGGATTGATCTTGCTGCGATCCAGCCCCAATTCCTGAATAACCGCCAGCGATTGGGCCGCAAATGCTTCATTCAGCTCGATCTGGTCGATATCGTCCTGTTTCAAACCGGCTTTCGTCAGGGCCAGCGGTATGGCATTGACCGGGCCGATGCCCATGATGCGCGGTTCAACTCCGGCAGCTGCGTACGACATCATTCGCGCTTTCGGTTTCAGGCCCAGTTCGTTGACGAGCTTTTCCGACATAACGATGACAAACGCGGCTCCGTCGGAGGTTTGCGACGAATTGCCCGCCGTCACCGATCCACCCGCGGCAAAAACCGGCTTGAGTTTGTTCAGGGCTTCGAAACTGGTATCCGCGCGTGGGCCTTCGTCCTTGCCAACCGTCCACTCGCGGGTTTTCTTTTTGCCTGAATCGGCATCGAAATAGGTTTCTTTTACCGAAACCGGGACAATTTCGTTGTCGAACTTCCCGGCCGCCTGGGCTGCGAGCGCTTTCTGGTGCGATTCGTAGGCAAACTGATCCTGCGCTTCCCGGCTGATGTTGAACTGCTCGGCCACCTGCTCAGCGGTCAGGCCCATGCCGATGTAATAATCGGGGTGCTTCTGCGCGATTTCAAAGTTCAGGGCGGTTTTCCAGCCCATCACCGGCACCAGCGACATCGATTCCGTACCGCCCGCAATGATGCAGTCGGCCAGACCAGCGTGGATTTTGGCCGAGGCAATGGCGATGGCTTCGAGCCCCGAACCGCAATACCGGTTGATCGTCATCCCTGGCACGCTTTTAGGCAGCGACAGCAGGGCGATATAGCGGGCAATCTGCATGCCCTGTTCGGCTTCCGGTACGGCATTGCCGACAATGAGATCCTCGACACGGGTCGGGTCAAAGTTCGGCACCTGCGCCAGCAAATGTTTAATGACTTCAGCCGCCAGGTCGTCCGGTCGGGTGAGTCGCAATCCACCCCGGGGAGCTTTCCCGACGGCGGTTCTATATCCGGCTACGATGTATGCGTCCATTTCGGTTTCAGGTTCTGTAGTTATGAATGAAATGTTACTCTTTATATAACTGAACAAAAGGATAGTTTAAAATCTTCCGGTCAGCTGTTAAAAGAGGTAAATTTTTAATCCTTGACGTCGCGACAATAAGTTGATCAGCAGGATCACTATGGAATTCACCGGGTAAATTACAGGCATCTGTAATAATGGAACGTTCCAACGAAATAACTCCAATACCAGATCGATCAATAGAAACTGTAAACCAGTCTGAGACAGATTCTGATAAAGCTATTTTATTCTTTTCCACTAGCTTGGCGAATTCCCAGCAAGAGATAACATTTATGAAAATATCCGAAGGCGATAAATTGTCTAAGTACTCTAGCGTTGTCGGTTTTAACCGCTCAGGAGTTTGAACCCACCAAATCCAGATATGAGTATCTAATAGAATCATTGGGCAGCCTCCCAGTCAGATGTTTCAGTTGCGGATCCAAAAGGGTCATCATAACGGAGCGGTTTTCCCCGAAGTGGAAAGCGGTTTTGGTTAGCAGACGTATCTTCAAACTCGTCCTCTAAAATGATAACTTCTACTTTTTTCCCCTTTTTTAAGGGTAGATTACGCAAAAGCAGTTCATAGTTTTGAGTCAGTTCTGTTCGAATCCGTATGGCATTCATAGTTCAAACATATTTTCTGGTTAAAATGCCTTTTGCCTAAGTTTGGGAGACTATTGATATCGAAACGGAAAGCAATGCTATTTAATTTCAAGAAATTTTGAAGACTTTCTTCTGCTGTTTCCCTCTAATAATCAATGTAGTATCGCTCCGTTCATTCACGTGAAAAGCCGTGCGGTCGAATTTAGGTTTTATAGTTATGATCGCTTTTTTGGCCTATAGACTAATTCCTCGGCGGTTTTCCCCCGTTCAATAACCCCTGAATCCGTTCCAGCGTTTTCTTCTCACCAGTCAAAGACAGAAAAGCTTCGCGTTCCAGATCGATCAGATAGTCTTCGCTGACGGTTTGCGGTGAACTCAAATCGCCCCCGCAAATGACGTATGCCAGCTTTTCGGCGATTTTCTGATCGTGGTCGGAAATATAGCGACCCATCCGCATGGCCGTAATTCCGGCTTTGAACAGCGCAATACCGGTTTTGCCTTGTACCTTGATGTCTTTGCGCGGTTTGGGTTGCGTGTAGCCGTTTTCGGCCAGTTCGATGGCAACCTGCTTCGCTTCCGCAATCAGGCGGTTTCGGTTCAGCACAACCTGCGCCGATGGCAACAGGTAATTCATTTCGCGGGCTTCCTGCGCCGAGGTCGAAACCTTCGCCGTCGCAATGTTCATGAAAATGCTTTGCAGAATGTTCAGTTCGGGGTCGCCGGTTTGGTAGAGATCGCTGGCGCGCGCGGCCATTTCCTTGGTGCCGCCCCCCGCCGGAATCAGGCCGACGCCGACTTCCACCAGACCCATGTACAACTCGGAGTGCGCCACCACGCGGTCGACATGCAGATTCAACTCGCAACCTCCGCCGAGTGCCAGCGAATGCGGAGCGCCCACCACCGGAATCGACGAATACCGCGCCCGCATCATCGTCTGCTGAAATTGGGCAATCATGAGGTTGATTTCATCGAACTCCTGCTCGATAGCGAACATGAACAGCGTCGCCAGGTTGGCCCCCGCCGTATACGCTTCCGACGATTCATTGCCGATCACCAAACCACGAAAATCCTTCTCCGCCAGACTGATGGCTTTGTGCATGCCTTCAATCACCTCGGCACCCATCGTGTTCATTTTGCTGCGGAATTCCAGATTTAGAATACCGTCGCCCAGATCATAAATGGCCGATCCGGCATTTTTCCAGACGATATTGTTGGACAAGCTTTCCAGCAGAATAAATTGCTCCGTTCCCGGAATAGCCTGATAACTCTTCGTCGGAATGTCGTAGTATTTTCGAACGCCACCCTCTATTTTGTAGAAACTTTCAAAACCGGCATCGAGCATGTCATACACCCACTGCGCCGGTTTGGGTCCCTGCGACTCGATCAGCTCGATTCCTTTGTGCACGCCGATGGCATCCCAGGTTTCGAAAAGCCCCAGTTGCCAGCCAAAACCGGCGGTGATGGCGGCATCGATGCGGTACAATTCATCCGCGATTTCGGGAATGCGGAGACTGGCGTACCGGAACAGATCGGCGAAGGTTTTGCGGTAAAATTCCCCGGCTTTGTCCTGACCAGCCAGCAAAACCGAAAACCGCTTTTTGAGGTCGCTGATGCTTTTGGTGCTTTCCAGCGTTGCGAACTTTACCTTCTCAGAAGGCTTATATTCGAACGTTTTCGGGTCGAGCGCCAGAATCACCGACTGACCTTTTTCGTCCTTGATCTTTTTGTAAAACCCCTGACCGGTTTTGTCGCCCAGCCACCGGTTTTCCATCAATTTCTGCATGACGGGCGGCAACTGGAACGTATCCTTCGATTCGTCGGTAGTCAGCACGTTCAGCAGATTATTGGCGACATTGGCGGTCGTATCCAGCCCGACGACATCCGACAGCCGAAAGGTCCCCGATTTCGGGCGGCCTACCACCGGCCCCGTCAGTTTGTCGACTTCCTCCACTGTCAAACCCATTTCTTCCGCCACGCGAATGGTTTGAATCATGGCGTATATTCCCAGTCGGTTGGCGATGAATGCGGGCGTGTCTTTGCACAAAACCGTCGTTTTCCCCAGATACAGATCGCCGTATTTCATCAGAAAATCGATGATCGTCGGGTCGGTCTCGGGTCCGGGAATGATTTCGAGCAGCCGCAGATAGCGGGGTGGATTGAAAAAGTGAGTTCCGCAGAAATTCCGCCGGAAATCCTCACTCCGACCCTCGGTGAGCAGGTGCATCGGAATCCCGGACGTATTGGACGTAATCAGCGTTCCCGGTTTGCGGTATTGCTCGACGCGCTCGTACAGCGATTTTTTGATGTCGAGCCGCTCCACCACCACTTCGATCACCCAATCGTATTTACCGATGTCTTTCAGGTTATCGTCGAAATTGCCGAGTGTAATCCGCTGGGCAAATTTAGGGCTATAAAGTGCCGCCGGGCTGGCTTTCAGAAGGTTCTGAAACGCGTCGCCGACAATCCGGTTGCGAACGGCGGGTTTATCGAGCGTCAGACCTTTGGCTTCTTCGGCGGGTGTCAAGGTATTGGGAGCGATGTCGAGCAGCAATACTTCGACGCCAATGTTGGCGAAGTGGGCCGCAATGCGGGAGCCCATAATGCCGGAGCCCAAAACGGCCACCCGGCGAATGCTGCGGTTTTTCGCGGCCGGAACCCGGCCTTCCGATTGTGGTTTAGAAAGGGTTGTTTGCATGGTATTGGGATTCTGAACCGTCCTGAACTCGGATTACGCAGATTAAAGGATTAACTATGATTAGCTGCCGCAATTTTTCATATCCTGGTTAATCCTTTAATCTGCGTAATCCGAGTTCAAGACGATTCCGTTCGCTTTCAATTTCGTATTTTCATCATCCACCAGCCGGTTGATGTCCTTCATGACTTCGAAGAAAACCACCAGTTTGTCCAGCGGAATGTTTTCGCGAATGGCGTTATTGAACTGAATGACGCCTTCGCGGGCAATTTCGCGTTTTTCTTTTCCCAAATCCGTCAGCAGAATCCGGACAAACCGCTTGTCGTTTTCGTCGATAAGCCGCCGAATCCAGCCGCGTTCTTCGAGGTTTTTCAGCATCCGGACGAGGCTGCGCGGTTCCATGCCCAGCAGCGGGCCGATTTTGGTTGCGGGCGTTCCCTGTTCGATGTCGATGTTCAACAGCACATAGCCGATCGACATCGTCATATCGTAACGGGCGGCATAGGCATTGTACATCCGCGAAATGGCGTGCCAACCCGTTTTGATGTGGTAATCGACGGTTTTTTCCTTTTTCATGTTCAGTCTCGATTGCGCTTGCTCTTTCTTGGCCATGGATTGTAAAGCTACTATTTTTAGTAGGTATTATGCAAGCATACTATCGAAGAAATCGGACAAAACCGGAAAAGGATTTCGGAATGGAGAAATGTTACTTCAGGTTTTCGATCATAGCGATGGTCCCTTTGGCACCGACGGCCCAGCATTGCCCTCCCGCACACGCAATGGAATGAAAAGCTGAGTCATCGATTTTGGTCCAGGATTTTCCGAAATCGGTGGTGTAACAGGTACCGGACGGGCCAACGGCAATGAGCCGGTTGCCCGACAAACGACCAACGGCTTCCTTCAATCCGGGCGGATCGGTTGGCGCTCCGGCGGTCCAGGTTTTGCCCCGATCAGAGGTGACGGCCACATTCTGCCAGACGGCTTTTTCATTTTTGTAATCTCCGCCAACGGCCATGCCGTTTTCGCCCTGCGTATCGAACCACAGGCCGAAAATTCCGGCGGTTGGCCCGGCCGGAATCGGCGTTTCGGTTACTTCCCAGGTCGAGGTTGGGGTCTGTGCCGAATACAGCCGCCCCTTACCCGCTCCGCCCGAGGCAATCCAGGCGCGCTGGTAATTGTAGGTTTTCCATTTGTAACCCCGCGTAATCAGGCTGGTTCCGCTGGCGGCAAAGGCGGCTTCGCCTTTTGGCAGAAGCGGTAATTTATCGGCTGGAATCCGTTTCCAGTTTTTGCCGCCGTTGGTCGTCGTCAGCACAAACCAGGTTCCGTTGACGGGATCGCCGAAAACCATGCCTTCCCAGCGGCTCCAGAAATCCATCGAGTCGAAAAATACGCCGGCCTGACCGGTCTGGTAGATCAATTGCCAGGTTTTGCCGCCGTTGCTGGTTCGGTACATCCGGGCCTGACCTTGTTCGGCGGGTCCGGCAGCCATCAGAATTGCTTCTTTGGCACTGAATGCCTGAACGTCGCGAAAATCGCAGGTTTCGGCGCCCGGCACCGTTCCAGCCTGCCAGGTTTTGCCGCCATTGGTCGTCCGGACGAACGTTCCCTTGCTGCCGCCCACCCAGACTACCTTCTTGCTCACCGCGCTGACGGCTCGAAAATTGGCGTCGGTCCCGCTGGTTTGGGGTTGCCATTGGGCAAATACGAGAGTGGGGAAGAGGACAAACAAAAGCAGTTTCATACGGCAAATGGGCGGTTTTAACACGATTAAATGGCAATACAGTCTGGTTGTAATTTCCGGGGCCGGTTAGTCCGGTTATTTTTGTAAAAGGCTTTTCGTGAATGGTAAGTCAATTTGTTACCGTTTCACGTATGTTTGTTTGAATTATTGATAACAGCAACTAATACACCTACTTATGAAAAAATTTTTCTCCCTTATCCTTGCATTCGGCTGGAGCGTACTGACGTACGGACAAACGCCGGAAAATACGGTTTCTGCCAAAATTAACGGGAAAGAGTGGCAGGCCAAAGCTCAACGCCTAAATCTGCCGTTTACGGGTGTCAAATACCTGGCCATTGCCGGTATGAACGTGAGTCCGGATGTGCAAACCTGGATTCGCTTCGTCTATGTCGATCAGCTCAAACCGGGCACGTATCCGGTGATTGCAGAAAACGACAGGGAAATGGAAAAGAGTTATAAGTCGTCGAATGGCAACGTGATCTGGGCGCTGGTCGATTATACGGAAGAATCCAAAGGACTTGGCCACGCTTTCCGCGATGGTGAGTCGTGGAAAGGCACGGTGACCATTACGAGCGTAACCGACAACAGCATCGAAGGAACATTTGAAGCGACACTGAAAGAAACGACGTATAAAAAACGGGCGCTGGCCACCATTTCCGGTTTTGGGCTCCGGCAAAATCTGGAAGACAAAGCCATCACGGCGGCCGGGGGCGGCATGCTGACCAAGTCGGGACCGCACGACCACGACAACACCAAGCGCACCGAAGGCAGTGGCGAAATTACCATCACCGACGGAAAATTTAAGGTGAGCTGGGGCAAGGACTCCGCCAAAAAATAACACCACCATATCTCTGAAGTACCACGTCCTACGGTTTTTGCCCCGGGCCAGCGCCCTTGCAAAAACCGTAGGACGTTTTGTTTTACAGGTCTGAAATGCCTATCGGTAGACGGAAATTCGCACTGGCGGAACCCACTATTGGCAGGAGATACTGTTCGGTTGAAAATAGTAACAATAAGTAGTTGAATACTTGATAATGTTACATTGGAAAGTCAGAAATGGTCAATTTGGCTAATTAAAATACAATTAATGGCGCTGGTTTACAGAACAATTAGGAGGCCTCTTACGTTTAAAATATAGTGTAAGCTCGGTTCGTTAGACATACGAGTTCTCTAAACCATCAACAAAAAATAGTAATGAAACTTTCTTTGAATGTACGGCAAAGTGCTTCGGTAATGGCGGTGGGCGTTGGTTTTTGGCTGGCATCCTGTACGAAAGATCCATCGATTACACCCCAGGCTCCTGTCACGAGCAATCCATCAACGGCTAGCCAAACGGTCGATGGCTGGATTCTGGAAAACATGCGGGCGGTTTATTACTGGAACGATAAAATCCCGGCTAATCCGGATACGACTGTGGCGCCCAGTCCGTTTTTTTACTCGCTGCTTTACGATTACAATAACAAAGCCAATACGGAGCGTGACCGGTTTTCCTGGATTCAGGAAAGCGCCGACGATTTGAAATCGTCGTTGAGCGGGGAAGAAAAAACAACCGGTCTGGAGGTGAAATACTATCTGCGGGCGTCGGGTTCGACCGATGTGATTATGAAGGTTCTGTACGTTCTGCCGGGTTCGCCCGCAGCCAAAGCCGGTTTGAAACGGGGCGATATCATTGCCTCGGTGAACGGCCAGAAACTGACCACCAGCAATTATGCGTCTTTAGCCGAAGACCCGACTACATTTAACTACGGGTTAGCCAAAGTGGAAAGCGGTAAAATTGTGGATACCGAGGCTGTGAAAACGGTTACTGCTCAGGTATTCCAGCAAAACCCGGTTTATCTGGATTCGATTTACACGGTTGGTAGCAAAAAAATCGGTTATCTGGTTTATAACCAGTTCATTCCCGGCCCGAATGGCAGCACGGCGGCTACTTACGATCAGAAGCTGGAACAGGTTTTCAGCAAGTTCAAGGCGCAGGGTGTAAACGAACTGGTGCTTGATTTGCGCTACAACCCGGGCGGTTACGTATCGTCGTCGGTTAAACTGGCAAGTATGATCGCCAAAGGCGTCGATAATACCAAAACGTATTACCGGATGGAATACAACAAAGACGTCATGGCGGAACTCAAAAAGGAGAACCAAACCGACGATCTGACGACCCGGTTTCAGACCAAGTCGCAAAACATCGGCGCCAATCTGTCGCGGGTTTATGTGCTGACGACGGGCGGAACCGCATCGGCCAGTGAGTTGATTATTAACGGCTTAAAACCGTTTATGCCGGTGATTACAATCGGCGAAACCACCTACGGCAAGAATGTTGGTTCGATTACGATTTCGGATGATACCGGAAAATTCAAATGGGGTATGCAACCGATTGTGTTCAAGTCGTTTAACGCTCTGAATCAGTCGGATTATTCGACCGGTTTTGTGCCAACGATACCCAAAAGCGAACCGCTGGAAGTGAAGCAACTGGGCGATATTGAAGAAGCCTATCTGAGTACGGCGCTGGCGCAGATTACCGGCAGCAATGCGCGTATTTCGGCGGATCAGGGTCCGAAATTGCCCGCCATTGGTTCGTCGGTGGAACGCCGGGCGGGAGGCAGCAACATGTTCATTGATCGAAATCCGTTGAATTTCTGACGGTTCTGGAATTTGACCCCTAAATCCCCGGAAAGGGACTTAGACGCAACTTCATCTGAAGCACAAAGTCCCCTTCAGGGGATTTAGGGGCTATTTAAAAACCGTCCTTTACCGGCGGTTTTTTGTTTTCCGGTTTATCCGAAAAACCGCCCGGAAGAGATGCGGGGCCAGGAATCAGTCGGTTGATTGAAAACATACGTCCAGCAAAGGACAAAACCGTCGGTGGTCTGGATGGGCACCACAATCCGGTCGTATTCATCGCCTTCGTAGTCGTCGAGCGTTTGGAGCCGGGTTTGATAGTCGGGGTCCGGTTCCGGGAAAAAATAGAGTTCGCCGTGAACAAAACCGGCTGCTTCGGGATCATAAACCGCAGCGGGGTACGTGCCAAGATCGTACAATCGACCGGGGAAAAAACCGGGTCCAACGAGTTTGCTATTTTGACGTAAAAACTCCGCCATCGGGTGTTTTGAAGCACTGAGCAGCGTTCCGTAAACAAAAAGATGCCGAAATAGCGTTGCAGAAGTAGGCATTCGATAGGCGATATTCGGAATGATATGTGTAAATTTAAACCAAAAGTGAACTGGCCCGTCGCATCTGAACCAGTATACTCGCCAACCTATGTACGATAAAACCATTGGAACCAAACAAAAAGGGCTGCGTATAAACCTCGACCGGCGGATTTACGGCTCTTTTGCCGAAATCGGGGCCGGCCAGGAAACCGCGGCCATGTTTTTTAAAGCTGGGGGAGCGTCGGGAACTATTGCCAAAACCATGTCGGCCTACGACATGACCTTCAGCGACGCTATTTACGGCCACGAAGAAAGTGGTCGGTATGTGGTCGAATCGCGGCTGATCAAAATGCTCAGCAAGGAATACAGCCTGATGGAAAAAAGGCTGGCCGAGCAACGGGGCGAAACGACTACGTTTTTTGCATTTGCGAATACCGTCGTAGCACTTAACTACCAGAAAACCAATGAGTCACACGGCTGGATTGGCCTGCGGTTTCAGCTGGAACCCCAGGCACCGTATAACGACGTAATTATCCACGTTCGGATGCTCGACAACGAAAACGTGTTGCAGCAACAGGCCCTGGGCATTATCGGTGTGAACCTGATTTACGGTTGTTATTATTATTACAAATCGCCGGAAACGCTGCTGCTGTCGCTGATGGACGACCTGTCGCCGGAGCGCATCGAAATTGATATGATCCGGTTTGATGGCCCGGATTTTCCGAACGTCGACAACCGCCTGATGAGCCTGTATCTGGTGCGGAACGGTTTTACGAATGCGGCTTTGTTTGGGCCCGACGGCAAAGTGCTTCAACCCTCGGAAGCGTTGTACAAACGCCATATCGTGCTGCTGCGCGGACGATTGCGCCCCGTTACGAACGTTCACATCGACATGCTCAGCAACGGCTTGAAGCAGTTTCTGGAAGAACCGGAAATCGATCCAGGCCGGGTGGTGACCGTGGCCGAATTGACGCTGCACAACCTGGCCGCCAACGTCGATCACGGCATCGACGAGAAGGACTTTCTCGACCGGGTCGATATTCTGTGTTCGCTCGGGCAAACCGTGATGATTTCGAGTTTTCTGGAATATTACCGCCTGGTGGCGTATTTGTCGCGGCTAACGCGCCTGAAAATCGGCCTGATTCTGGGCATTCCGAACCTGGAATACATTTTTGAAGAACAGCATTACAAGAACCTGCCGGGTGGTATTCTTGAATCTTTCGCGACGCTGTTCAGCCGAAAAGTGAAGCTGTTTGTATATCCGACGCTCCTGCCCGACGACGTAATCTACAAATGTCAGGATTTTCAACTGGCACCCAATCTGCAACCGCTGTATCAATACCTCATCGCAAACGACAAAATTGAAGACATCACGGATTACAACGAAGAAAATCTGCACATTTCGACCGATCGCGTTTTGCAAATGGTGAAAGCCGGTGAAGAGGGGTGGGAAGCGATGGTGCCCGAGGGTGTCGCCAAAATCATCAAAGACAATTGCCTGTTTGGGTACCCGTGCGAGGTCGATTTTCAGCCTGTTGTTCAACAAATTCAGACGGTAACTCCAACACCAACTCCCTGACAGTGGTCGAAGGCCCTGTCAACGGTGAAGGAAGACCTGCACTTATCCTATTTTTTGGGATAATAGGTTGGAAACCACAGAACCTGTTAGCGATCAAAGAAACCCTGAAAATACTCCCCGCTGACAGGGTCTTCGACCGCTGTCAGGGAGATGCCTGGGGAATCTTTACAGCGTATGATAAGGTCGGCTGTTGAAAACGAATGGAAATAGTTCTATTTTGCCGTTCTTTTGACATAGACCCACCGAGGAATGAACCACCTTGAGTCCGCCGATTACGCGGTGTTCCTGCTTTATTTTATCATTGTATCCGGCTACGGCTACTGGATTTACCGCCGTCGGAAAGCCGCTGAAACCAATACCAAAGACTTTTTTCTGGCTGAAGGCTCGCTGACGTGGTGGGCCATTGGGGCCTCACTAATTGCGTCAAACATTTCCGCCGAACACTTCATCGGCATGGCGGGCTCCGGTTTTGCGATGGGGCTGGCGATTTCGTCGTACGAGTGGTTTGCGGCCGCCGTCTTGATCGTCGTGGCGGTTTATTTCATCCCGATCTATCTGCGAAATCACATTTACACCATGCCGCAGTTTCTGGCGCAGCGGTATAACGATACGGTAAGTACAATTCTCGCAATTTTCTGGCTGGTAGTCTATGTGCTGGTTAACCTGACGTCGATTCTGTACCTGGGGGCCATCGCCATCGAGTCACTTGCCGGAATCTCATTCACGACCTGCACGATCGGTCTGGCGATTTTTGCCATTTTTATCACGCTGGGCGGTATGAAAGTAATCGGCTATACCGATGTGGTTCAGGTGGTTGTGTTAATTACGGGCGGTTTGGTCGTTACCTATCTGGCGCTGGATCTGGTGGCCAATAAAATCGGGGTTTCCGGCGTCTGGAACGGGTTGCTGTCTCTCCGGACGCAGGCCGACTCGCATTTCCACATGTATTTTCCGGAAGGCCATCCGCATTACAATGTATTGCCCGGCATGGCGCTGGTAACGGGCGGCATGTGGGTGAATAACTTCTCGTACTGGGGTTGTAATCAGTACATTGTGCAGCGGGCGCTGGGCGCGGATCTGAAAACCGCCCGCAGCGGGATTCTCTTCGCGGCTTTTCTGAAACTGATGATTCCGCTGATCGTCGTGATTCCGGGCATTGCGGCCTACGTCTTGTACCAGAACGGTACGTTTCAGACCGAAATGACCAGCAACGGTGCCGTACGACCCGACAACGCCTACCCGGTTTTAATGAACCTGTTGCCAGTGGGCATGAAAGGGCTGGCCTTTGCCGCGCTGACAGCCGCCGTGGTGGCATCGCTGGCGGGCAAATGCAACAGTATTTCCACGATTTTTACGCTCGATATTTATAAGAAATTCTTCGACAAAGACGCTTCGGAGCAAAAGCTGGTGCGGGTGGGCCGCTATGCGGTTGTGGTAGCGTTTATCATCGCGATCATCATCGCGCCGATGCTGCGGTCCTTCGATCAGGTCTATCAATACATTCAGGAGTACACCAACTTTGTTTCGCCGGGCGTGTTCGCCATTTTTCTGCTCGGTTTTTTCTGGAAACGCACCACCACGCGGGCGGCTTTAACGGCGGCTATTCTGAGCATTCCGCTCTCGGTTCTGCTCAAATTCTGGCCGGAGGTGATGAATTTGTTCGGTGTTAAAGCCGCCGAAATTCCCTTCCTGCATCGTACGATGTGGGTTTTCTGCCTCGATATTGCCCTGATGGTCGTGGTGACGCTCACCGACCCGGCTAGCCACCACAACGCAAAAGGGCTTGAAATTGACCGAAAATGGTTTCACGTCACGCCGTCGTTCATCGCCGGTTCCGTAGTGATCCTGACGATTCTGGCAGTTTTGTATTCGAATTTCTGGTAGATAAAATTTTCGTTTTCGCGGGCGAAAACGAATTATTCATTCCCGGTATAATTAAAACCATTCTAATAAAATTATAATCAAACTTTAATCATATTTGTCGACAATTACAGTAATTTTCATCAAAAAATCTCGACGATGAAAACGCTGTACTTTTTGATACTGATGTGGCCCGTCGCTGGATGGGCGCAAAAAGAGCCTTTAAAACCGATTGAAACCGCTACGTATTCGGTACCTCAATACACCCGCTATGGTTACCGACAAGGTTGTACTTCCCGCTACTCGTACGACGGCATCGAAGTCCGGCGAGTGACCGAATTAGGCAAGTACATTCTGGCTTCCGATGATCCCAACGCCATTAAAGAATACCGGCAGTTTCAAACCGGGCGGAGCATCGGCACCACGCTGATGGTGACGGGCGGGATTGCCTCCATTGTCGGAATTATCATTGCGGCCTCTCCAAAAGAGACCCAGAATACAAACGGCGTTCCCCCGGGGCTGACGTACTACAATGGCGCCTGGTACGGGAATGGTATGATTTACCTTGGGAACCCTTACGCGAATACGGAAACGAAAAAAGAGCCTCGGAAAGGCGGTATGGTTACATTTGGGGTCGGTTTAAGTGCCGCTCTGATTGGTTCATTGATTCGGATGCCCGGTTTTCACTTCCGGCGTTCCATTCAGTATTACAATAAGTCGCTGCAGACCAAAGACGTTTCCCTGCGGCTCGAACCGCACTGGGAATCCACCAATTCGGGGATCGGTTTGGTCGCGCGGTTTTGATAACGAGCGAATTATCCGCATAATTTTCGAATGCTTTCCCTGTTCTCTCAGCATTTCTCCGTATTTTTGCACCCAATTTTTAAGAACAGTTTCACTTAATTTTTTGGTACAAAAATGAAAATTGCAGTAGTAGGCTCTACCGGCTTGGTCGGTAGCGAAATCCTGAAAGTGCTCGAAGAGCGTAACTTCCCGGTAACGGAACTGATTCCTGTCGCGTCAGAACGCTCGGTGGGTAAACAGATTACGTTCAAGGGTAAACAGGTTACGGTCGTGAGCTTCGAGGATGCGATCGCGGCCAAACCGGCTATTGCAATTTTTTCGGCGGGTGGTGGCACCTCGTTAAAACTGGCTCCGCTGTTTGCTGAAGCGGGCATTACGGTAGTCGATAATTCCTCGGCCTGGCGGATGGACCCGACCAAAAAGCTGGTTGTGCCGGAAATCAACGCCCACACGCTGACGAAAGAAGACAAAATCATCGCCAACCCCAACTGCTCGACCATTCAAATGGTGGTGGTGCTGAACCCGTTGCATAAAAAATACGGCGTAAAACGCGTGGTGGTTTCAACGTATCAATCCGTAACCGGAACCGGCAAAGCCGCCGTCGATCAGTTGTTCGCGGAACGTTCGGGTGATCAATCGACGCAAAAAGTGTATCCCCACCCGATCGATCTCAACGTATTGCCGCACATCGACGTTTTTCTGGACAACGGTTATACGAAAGAGGAGATGAAAATGGTGAACGAAACCAAGAAAATCATGGGCGACGACACCATTCAGGTAACGGCCACAACGGTTCGGATTCCGACCATTGGCGGTCACTCCGAAGCCGTGAACGTGGAGTTCGAGAATGATTTTGATGTAACAGATGTCACGAAAATCCTGAGCGAAGCCGACGGTGTGATCGTGCAGGACGATCCGAAAAACTACCTGTATCCGATGCCGCTGACGGCGCACGGGAAAGATGAGGTGTTTGTGGGTCGGATTCGTCGCGACGAAAGCCAGGGGAATACGCTCAATCTCTGGATCGTCGCCGATAACCTGCGGAAAGGCGCGGCAACCAACGCGGTTCAGATTGCAGAATATTTAGCCGAAAACAATTTGGTCTAACAGCCTGTTATACAATTATGAGCCTGTCAGTGCGATACTGACAGGCTTTTTCATTTATAGGCCGATCAGTTTAAAAAGAGCCATAATTCTGCTCCAGAACTGGAAAACCGTATCAATCTTCCTCTCATTTTTCCTGACGAAACCCGGTAACTCTGGATTATCCAGTGTGACGACTTTTTAGCTAATTCAGAAAAACAGGCAGGCGTTATTAGATAGATACAATTTTCTTTTGCACACCATGAACGAATACAGAGTTCTTTTTTTGATAATTTGTCTGGGCGGATTCGCCCTCGGAACCGCCCGGGCGCAACAACCGGCCCCGGTTTCCAACGCCATGATTGAGGCCATTGGTCTGGAACCGGATACGACCCAGCCCGCAGCACCGACCCGTCCGGATACGACGCAACGCAACGTGGCCGACCGGCCGGATACCGTTCGCGCCCTGACGACACAACCCGTTGTTCAACCGGCCGTTCCGACTACTACGCAGACGACGCCCACGCAAACCGTGGTGACCGGTGCTCCCGCCGGACGTCGGGCTAATGCAAACGGGCCGGAACCGGTGGTCGGGGCCGGAAAAATCAGCGGAAAACTGGTGGCTCCGCAGGGCGGCAAAAACCAGCCCGTTGAATTTGCCAGCATCGGTCTGTTTCGTTCGCGGGATTCGAGCTCGGTCACGGGCGCGCTGACCGATGAAAGAGGCTTTTTTCAGATGGCCAATCTGGCGCCGGATGCCTATTACCTGATGATTCAGAGCCTCGGTTTTGCAAACAAACGACTGCCGAGAATCGTGATCAGCGCCGACAAACCGACCGTCGATCTGGGCAATATTATAATGACCGAAACCGCCAAACAGCTTCAGGAAGTGGTGGTTCAAGGACAAAAACAGGCGTATGAATATTCGCTCGACCGCAAAATTGTAAACGTTGATCAGTTGCCGATTGCGCAGGGCGGTTCGGCTATCGATATTTTGCAGAACGTGCCGTCGGTAACGGTGGATGTGGACGGCACGCTGAGTTTGCGCGGCAGCAGCAACGTCATTGTGCTGGTCGATGGAAAACCATCCGGTTTGACCGGTTTGGATCGGCAGGCGATTCTGGATCAGATTCCGGCCAGCAGCATCGAACGGATCGAGATGATTACGAACCCGTCGTCGCGCTACGATGCCGACGGAGCCGCCGGGATTATCAACATTGTTCTGAAAAAAGAACGCGGACCCGGTTTCAACGGCAATGTGCAGGTGAACGTCGGAACGCGGGACAAATACAATGCGTCGATCAACCTGAACTCGCGGTTTAAGAAACTAAATCTTTTCAGCAGTTATAATTTTCGGCAAAACCGGCGGTTCCAGTACCGGATTTCGGAACGACAGAATCTGTTCGAGGATTCGACCAGTTACCTCGCACAACGCAACGACGCTATTCGCCGGAGCGTGAACAACAACCTCCGGTTTGGCTTCGATTACGCGCTTTCGCCCCGCAACAACGTAACGGCTTCGATTCTGTATCGCCCCCAGTACAGTTATGATTCGGAAGTAGAGAATTTCAATACGCTGGATGCCAACCGGGTTTCGCTGGGCCAAACCGTGCGGACGACCGAGGAAACCGAACCGGAACGTGGGCTGGATTACGCCTTTGGGTACCGTCGGACGTTCGACAAAAAAGGCCGCGAACTGACGTTCGATGCTACGATGTCGAACAACAAAAGCAATGAATTTCAGAATTTCAGCAACACATCGACCTTGCCTGTCAATTTGCTGACGCCCAATTTCCTGATTGGTCAACAGCGGGCCGATAACAACCGGCAAAATCAGGTGGCGGTTTTGCAGCTGGATTTTGCGGAGCCATTAAAAGACAAGAAAAAGTTCGAAACCGGCTTGAAGCACACGTATCGCCGACTGGCTTCCAACTATGTTTTTGAGAACCTGCTGAACGAAGCCTGGACGGTCAATCCGGCTATCAGCAACAACTTTATTTACGACGAGCGAACCAGTGCAGCTTACGTCAATTTTGGCGATGAGATCAAAAAAATGAGTTATCAGGTGGGTTTGCGGACGGAATATACGGCCATCGAAACCGACCAGCGAACGACCAACGTGCAAAACCGGCGCGATTATATCTATCTGTTTCCCAGTGTTTTCCTGAACTACAACGCCAGCCAGTCGCAGAAGATGCAGATCAATTACAGCCGACGGATTAATCGGCCGTCGACCTGGTCGCTGAATCCGTTCATCGATCTGTCGGACCCGCTGAACATCCGGTTTGGGAACCCTAATCTGAACCCGGAACTGATCAATTCGTTCGAACTGAGCCATTTGCTGTACGGCAAAAACACCACGTTGACGTCCACGCTTTTCTTCCGGCAGACCAACAACGAAATCACAAATTACCGGACACTGCGTCCCGACGGAATTACCGAGCAAACCTCGCTTAACCTGAATCGGTCGCAGAATTACGGCCTGGAAATCGTATTGAGTCAGGAGATTACGCGCTGGTGGAAAGCCAACGGAAATTTCTCGTTTTTCCAGCGAAACATTCAGGCTAGCGCGGATATTCCGGGAATTTTGACCCGTACGAACCGGAGCTGGACCACCCGCATAACGTCGAACATGAGTCCGAAAAAAGGCACCGATATTCAGGTTGCGCTCAATTATCGGTCGCCGTTCATTGTGGCGCAGGGAACCATCAAGGCCATGACCAACGTCGATCTGGGCGTCAAACAAACTATCCTGAAAGGGCGCGGAACGGTAAGTTTGCGGGTCAGCGATCTTTTCAATACGATGCAGTTCCGAAACGAGAGTTTTGGACCGAACTTCACGTCCACCAGCCGTAACAAGCGCGAAAGCCGCATCGGTTTTATCGGTTTCAGCTACCGCCTGAGTCGGGAAGTGGTGCGCGAGAAAGACCGCGATCAAGAGAAAGAACGGGATGACACGCCGACGGAGAATGAATTCTAACGTATCCGCGGTCGGACGGTCGATACTGCTTTCGTTCGTAAACGTCCATGTCTCAGAAATGCTTAAATTGGGCAAAACATTTCACCAATCAAGCTTTCACGAACTGTAGTCCGTGGGTACATTTATGCATCGACTCATTGCTCTTACTAGCTTCGCACTTTTTGCAGGTAACTACGCTTTTGCCGCCCCCGACAGCGTCGCCATTGACGGTAAAGCCTTTGTCAAGCACATTCAGATTCTGGCTTCGGATGCCTTCGAAGGTCGAAAACCGTTTACGGAAGGTGAGAAGAAAACCGTTGCCTACCTGAAAGCCGAATTTCAGAAAGCCGGTTTGCAGCCGGGGAATGGGAAAAGCTATTTCCAGGATGTGCCGATGGTAAACATTGCCTCCACCCCGGCGGGGCCGCTGGTTCTGAAAGGAAAAACCGGTACAGTTTCGCTGGCCAATCTGACGGATTTCGTTGCCACCACGCCCCATGTGCAGAATCAGGTTCGGCTGAACGACTCGGAGATGGTGTTTGTGGGCTACGGTATTGTGGCGCCCGAATACAACTGGAACGATTACGCGGGGCTGGACGTCAAAGGCAAAACCGTGGTGGTGATGGTGAACGATCCGGGAATGATCGACAGCACCCTGTTCAAAGGGAATATCATGACGTATTACGGTCGCTGGACGTATAAATACGAGGAAGCCGCCCGGCAGGGAGCCGCCGGTGTGCTGATTGTTCACGAATCGAAAGCCGCCAGCTACGGCTGGTCGGTGATTCGGAGCAGTTTTGCGAAATCGAAAATGTACCTGCAAACGGCGGACAACAATAAATCGCGGGCGGTTTTGGAAGGCTGGATCACGCAGGATGCGGCCAAAAACCTGTTCAAACTCGCGGGCGTTTCGCCGGAACTGCTTCGGGAAGCGGGCGTTCGCGGTTTTAAACCCGTCAAACTGGGCGTGACGACTTCGCTGGTGATCGACAACCAGATTACAAAATCGACCTCGCAAAACGTACTGGCATTGCTTCCCGGTACCACCCGCCGGAATGAATACATCGTTTATACGTCGCACTGGGATCATTTAGGCAAAAGCGAAGCCATCAAAGGCGACTCGATCTACAACGGCGCGTCGGACAACGCTTCCGGCACGGCGGCTTTGCTCGAACTGGCCGAAACCTTTGCCAAACTGAAAAAGAAACCGGCGCGCTCCATTCTGTTTCTGGCCGTGACGGCGGAGGAGCAGGGATTGTTAGGCAGCGAATATTACGCGACGCACCCGGTTTTTCCGCTGGATAAGACCGTTGCCAATATCAACATGGACGCGTTTATTCCGTTGGGCCGCACGAAAGACGTGGTTCTGGTCGGGAAAGGCCAGTCGGATCTGGAAGATTATGCCGCGGCTATTGCGGCCAGACAGGGGCGGACCATCCGGGGCGATTTCAATCCGTCGGCGGGGAGTTATTTCCGCTCCGATCACTTCAATTTTGCCAAAGTGGGTGTTCCGGCGCTGTACCTCAAAACCGGGGTGAATTCCGTTAAAAACGGCGAAACCTGGGGCAAAGCCCAGCTCGAAGACCATAACTTAAACCGCTACCACGCACCGTCGGACGAATATTCGCCGTCCTGGGACTTGTCCGGCATTATCGAAGATATGAATCTGCTGTTTGCGGTGGGGTATCAGCTGAGCAATGAATCCACGTTTCCCGGTTGGAAAACCGGTTCCGAGTTCAAGGCGATTCGGGAAAAATCGAAAAAGTAAAGACAATTAATAAAGGCCGTTGACAGGCGGTTTTTCAAAGCCTAACTATTTGATAGTCAACTTATGATTGCAGCAAAAGGATACGCGGCACAGGATGCCCGTTCACCTCTGGCCCCGTTTCAGTTCGAACGGCGGGACCTTAAACCGCATGATGTTCAGTTCGACATTCTCTATTGCGGAGTTTGCCACTCGGATTTGCACCAGATTCGCGACGAATGGGGCGGGTCGATTTATCCGATGGTGCCGGGCCACGAAATTGTAGGACGCGTTACGAAGGTCGGCGCGCAGGTGACCAAGTTCAACGTGGGCGATCTGGCCGCGGTGGGCTGTATGGTCGATTCGTGCCGCCAGTGCGAAAACTGCCGGGAAGGGCTGGAGCAATATTGCCTGAAAGGAAATTCTCAAACCTACAACGGCCGGGAACAGGACGGCAAAACGCCTACCTTCGGCGGCTATTCGAACCTGATGGTGGTTCACGAGGATTTTGCGCTTCACATTTCCGAAAGCCTGGATCTGGCTGCGGTGGCCCCGCTGCTGTGCGCCGGAATTACGACGTATTCGCCCCTGCGGCACTGGAAAGTGGGCAAAGGACACCGGGTTGCCGTGTTGGGGCTAGGCGGTTTGGGCCACATGGCGGTGAAATTTGCCGTTGCGTTTGGGGCCGAAGTTACCATGCTGAGCACTTCGCCCTCCAAGGAAGAAGACGCCAGACGGCTGGGTGCCCACAAATTTGTGCTAACCAGCGACCGCGATCAGGTTAAGGACGTAAAAGGTTATTTCGACTTCATCATCGACACGGTTTCGGCTCCGCACGATTACAATCTGTACCTGTCATTGCTCCGAACCAACGGCGTGCATATTTGCGTGGGTGCGCCCCCAACCCCGGCCGAAATCAGGGGTTTCAGCCTGATTGGCGGCCGAAAAAGTATTGCCGGTTCAGGCATCGGCGGAATCCCCGAAACCCAGGAAATGCTGGATTTCTGCGCCGAACACAATATTGTTTCGGATATTGAATTGATTAATATCAAAGACATTCAAACGGCATACGACCGCATGCTGAAAGGCGATGTACGTTACCGGTTTGTCATCGATATGAAGTCGTTATAACTGAAAAACCGTCAATCAAGCAGGAAGATTGACGGTTTTTTCTTTCGGCTTACGTTCCGACTGCTATTTGGTCGGGAGTTTTTGCAATTTTTGAAGCGTTTCGGGGAGCAGTTTACCGGTTTCGGTCACTTCCCAGACGCCTTCCTGAACGATGTGTTGCTGCTGGTAATACGTCAGTTCATCGGTGGTTTCGCCGTGGTTGATTTTCTTATCGGACAGGAGCTGGAAAAGGTTGTTCATACTCGCCAGATCCAGAATGATCGGCTGCGGGTCGTAGCTGTCGCCGTGAGATGCTTCGTGCCGGTCGGCGTTCAGACAGTATGTTCCCAACCGAACGCGGGTCGTAGCTTTCGCGGGAAGCTCAAACCGCACCGGTTTGACTTCCAGCCCATTCTGCACCGTTAGATCATCCGAAATCCAGACCAGCCCTGCCGGTAATTCAACCGAAATGGGACTTGCCGTACTATTGGCCAGGTCGAGGCAAAACCGGACGAGTTCGCCACTTCCCAGCATTTTCGAAAGACTCAGGTCCTCCTGCCGCATGGTCGGTCGGCCCACAACCGTTACGCCCGGCGGAAAGGAAAACAGCTTGCCACCCGGTTTTTGTTTAGACGTTCCCAAACCGGGCGCAGCCGATTTGGTCGGCACCGTTGGATCCGTTTGCGTCGGAGTTTGGCCCGGATCGCCCGGTTTGGGCTGCGGCTGTGGATCCGGACTGGCCGATTTACAGGCCGCCAGAAACAGGCACAGGCCCAGGAAATAAGCAAAAAATGATTTCATGTCAGGTGTTCATCAGTGTTGTTGCCCAAAATTGGCGCACAACGCTCTGTAAACCATACCCATCCTGACTGAATTGACCAAAACCGGTGGTCAACAGGTACTGATACTGCCTAAACTGAAAACCGCCGGGCTGGCGGTTTTAGAGGAGGAACACGGGTTGCTCCAGGTGATAGCTCTGGTGATTGGTTCGGCTGATGACTACATTGAGTTTGTTTCGGAGCAGCAGATACAAGGAATATCAATACGGTGGTGAAGCGACATAGCTAATAGCATGTTTCTGCCGTAAACCGTTTAGAACTAAACTTTATATCTACAAACAATTCGGATTCGAACAGATTGAATCCGCAACCCTTCGTTATTCGGTGTTCGTTATTCAATATTCGTTATTTTAAAAGCGAACATCGAATAACGAAGGATTGCGGGCGAAATGAACGGCGTCATGCCTTAAAAATAGCATCCATTTTCTCCCGGATGGTCAGCAGGCGGGTGCGATCACCGCCGTTGACTTCGGCCGATGCCCAGCCGGAATAGCCGATTTTCTGGAGGGCGCCATTCACCGCCGGCCAGTTGCAGTCGCCTTCCAGCAGCTCAACATCGAAGCCTTTCCAAAGTCCTTCATCCTGCTGTTTTTTCAGGCTAAACTCCTTGATATCCAGCTTCAGAATCCGCTTGCCGAGGGCTTCGATCCAGTGCACCGGCCAGCCGTAACGCAGGATATTGCCCACGTCGAAATACCAGCCCACCAGCGGGTGTTTGAATTCGTCGACAAACCGGGCGGCTTCCAGCGGGCTGATCAAAAAGCTGTTCCAGACGTTTTCAAACGCGATTTTGACCCCGGTTTTTTCGGCCACCGGCAGCAGTTTTTTGATTTCCTCCCGGCAGCGTTTATACGCATCTTCGTAGCCGACGTCGGCTTTCACCACGCCGGGAACCAACAAAACCGTGGTGCCGCCGTACTGCTTGGTGTCTTGAAGTGATTTTTTCATCGCATCCACGCAAACCGCCCGAACCTTCGGGTCGGGGTCCGAGAGGGGCGATTTCCAGTGCGCCGAATTGACCGTGCCCGGCAGCTCCAGACCGGTTTTGTCGCGGGCATTCAGCACCTCCTTCATGTCGAGGTCGTTCGGCGTATCGAGTTCGACGCCGTCGAATCCCAGGTCTTTCAGCAGCTTGAATTTGTCGAGTATCGACAAATCTTCCTTCACCATGCCCCATTTGAGGCTTTTCTTCACCATCGGCTGGGCAACAACCGGTTTTTTCGCCGGGTTGACAAAGGTGCCGGAAACCGATTCAATGACTTTCGGCAGGTTTTCAGTAACCACAAAACCGCCGACAGCGGCCAATGAGCCGTTTTTTAGAAATTCTCTACGTTGCATGGTGGTCAGGAGAAGTGGGTAAAACCGGGTCTGGCGACTTCCACAACCGGGGGCGTCATTTCAAAACTATAGGTATCCGGACCTAGCTTCTCGGTCGAATTCAGGGCTTCATCCCACGTAATCCGGCGGCCGGTATAGGCGGCCATGCGTCCCATAATGCCTAGCAGCGTACTGTTGGCCATGTACTCGCCCTGATTGATCGGTTCGCCCTTCCGAATGGCGGCAAACAGCTCGTCGTGTTCGGTCTGGTACATGTCGTTCGCGACGCCGTTGTACTTCCACTTTTTCCGTCCCGTAATTTCGTGAACGTTCCGCGACACGTTCGCAACCGCCCGGCCTTTGGTTCCCAGCGCTTCGCACATGTAGCTCCCTTCGCAGTTGACCTGCTGGCGGCTGAAGTGGAAACCTTTGGCGCCGTCTTCGTATTCGTAGGTGATGGCAAAATGGTCGTAGATGTTGCCGTAAATCGGTTCCACCCGCACTTGCCGCCCACCGGTTCCGGCTGCGGAAAGCGGCAGTTTGTCGCCAAACGCCCACGACATCATATCGACGCTGTGAATGGCCTGTTCGACAAGGTGGTCGCCCGACAGCCAGGTGTAATAGTACCAGTTCCGAAACACGTATTCGGCATCGGTCCAGCCCGGTTTGCGGGGATGCGACCAAACCGTACCCGTATTGTAGGTATTATAAACCGTCAGCACGTCGCCGATAGCGCCGTCCTGGATTTTCTCAAACGTGGCCCGTTTGGGTTCGTGAAACCGCCAGCAGAAGCCCGATAACAGCGAGATTTTCTTTTCCTTGGCCAGTTTGGCCGCTTCCAGCACTTTCCGGACACCGGGCGCGTCGACGGCCATCGGTTTTTCGCAGAAAATGTGCTTACCTGCCTGAACGGCGGCCATCAGGTGTTCGGGCCGGAAGTGGGGTGGTGTTGCCAGAATGACGACATCGACACCCGAATCCAGTACTTTTTTGTAGGCATCAAAACCCAGGAATTTATGCTCTTCGTCGACTTTCACCTTGTCGCCGTGGACTTTCGTCAGGTTGGCCAGCGAATCATCCATTTTGTCTTTGAAAATGTCCCCAACCGCGTGAAGCACCACGTTCGGATCGGCTTTGAGGGCCTGGGCGGCTGCGCCCGAACCACGGCCACCGCAGCCAATCAAACCCACTTTCAGGGTGTCGCTGTTGATTCCGGCAAACGCACGTTGCGGATGCAGAATAGTAACGGTGGGCAAAACACTGCTGGCGAGGGCCATGCCGGTCATTTTCAGGATGTCTCGACGGGAAGTACTCATAACTCAGGAGGATTTAGGATGCGAATAAAAACGGTAAAGATTCGATCTGAAAGATACCAGTCAAACCGGGAAAGTCAAAATTTGGGCGATTCTCAACTCCACAAAGTCCGTTTATCCAACCATTTAACCATCTGTCGAATATATTGCAATAAAAGGTACTATGCTTTACATAGTAATCGGACGAACGAGTATATTTGGCCCGAACCTGTAAAACCAACAACTTACTATGAAAACACTTCTGGCATCTATCCTGCTGATTTTCAGTACTGTAATCAGTTTCGCCCAATGCGGCAAGGAAGTCCGGCTAACGACTATAAAAACCGAATACCTGGACGGAACCGGGGTGGTTCAACGGACGGTGGAGGAGCAAAGTACCATTGAAATTGGGAAAACAGAGATCGTCATTCTACCCGGAGGAAAGGCGGATCATAAAATGACCGGAACAATTCAATCCACGACCTGCAACTGGAGCGTTCCCTACAAAGAAGGAAAAACCGTAATTAAATCAGTTGTGACAGACCCCTCTGGTGACCCGCGACATGCTACGCTAACCATCGAAGGCAAAGCTGACAAAGTGACGTTCCTGATGGAAGTGGAAGAAATGCCGGATCGGAAAATTCTGGTCAGTGTGGATTCGTTCGGTGAAAAGAAATAACACGCAGCCGGAAAACGGGCATTAGCCGATTGCTATACCATTAAAAAACCGCCGGATTGCCGGCGGTTTTTGTAAAATCGGTAGCGTTGCTTACACCTCCGCCAATTGTTGCTTGACGACCGAAATGCCCCGCTTAATTTCGTTGTCAAAATCGGTCCAGTTGCATTCCAGCGATAAACCGCCCTGGTATTTTATTTTTTTCAAAGCGCGGAAGTAAGGTCTGAAATCGTCTCCTTTTACGCCCGGCGCCGTGCGACTTTCCTTTTCGGCAATGTGGCAATGCACGATAAAAGGAGCGTATTTGATAATTTCTTCCGGTTTTTCGTCCTCCTTGAGCATGTGGTAAATATCACATTGCAACCGAAACCAGGGGTTATTAACCGCCTGAATGATTTCGACTCCTTCGGCCAGGCTGTTGATAAAGTTGGTTTCGCCCCGGTTCAGCGGTTCGACCGCCAGCGTGATGCCGTGTTTCTCGGCTAATGGTGCCATTTTCTGGCAAAGGGCAATGTGCTGCGCTTTGGCGGTAGCCCGGTCAAAACCGTCGGGAATCGCCCGCGAACCCCCGCTGCCGAACACGATATTTTTGGAGCCGCATTCCTTCGCGCGTTTAAGCGCCAGATCAGCCCGCTGTAAAATGGCTTCGTGGTGAAGCGTTGGGCCCACCGACTTCAGGGTGCCCGGAAAAAAATAGATGTAAGAGCGAACCGGCAAGCCTTCGGTTTTTAGTGCCGACCGGTTTTTTTCATATTGCCCATCCCCGGCTTCGGGAATCAAAAACCGCCCGACACTTTCCTCGATGAATGAATAGCCCAGGCTTTTAAGTAAAGGCGCTTTTTCGTAAGCGGCACAAACGCCTAATGGCAGTTCCAATCCGGCATTCGTCGCTTCAGGAACAGCGGCTTCGGCCTGGCCCTTTGCCAGCGTTACGCCCGCCAGAACGCCCACGACATTTTGTAAAAAAGTCCTTCTCGACGTAGCGTTTTCGGTTGAATTCATTGGTTGGGAACAGGTATGCGGGAATTTAGCCTTAAAAGCGGTTTCTCACAAATATAAGGCACGCTTAGAGAATGTTTAATTATTTCCACTTTGCCCCCAACCCCCTAAAGGGGGCTTTGAAATGCCGATTAAAGCCCGGCACCGGCCGCCCGGCCTTTAGGGGGTTGGGGGCAAAGCGAAGAATGGGGAAAATCTGAATTTTAGCCAGTCTCTTAGGGTTTTTCTGGAATTGGCATGAACTTTTTTATCAATTTACCAATCGGGCGGTAAAACGGACATTGGCCATTTATCGGTTGATTACCTTAATCAACGTGCCTCTTTTTACGCGATCATCGGCTTTAAGGCCATTCAATATCCCGGCTTCCTCTACTCGATTTGCGGGCATTCCCAACGCGGTTATCACCTCACGAAACGATCCGTCGCGGGGAGACGATTTGACAAAAACCCGTTCGGCCTTGCGATTGAGTTTATCAGGATCGCTGAGCGAACGAAAGTTTTCGGCTACCTGCTTGAATGTATTGAAACTGGAATTAAAATTGGCATTGGCCGCCAGGCCATGCAAGGCGTAAATCGCATTATTATACTGAATCAGCCAGGTTCCAATCTGAAGGGCCGCTTTAGGGTCCTGTTGCTGGGGTTGCTGCTGCTGCTGATCCTGCGGCTGCTGTTGCCGTGAAATAAGTACGTAAGCCGGATTGCCATTGATTGTTGTTTTGGCATTTTCCAAAACGTTCAGGCTCAGCTCTTTTACCAAGTTCTGGGCTGCTTCGTCCAGTGAGTTCCCTTTCGCCAGCATTAAAATCATTGCGGATTTACCGTCTTTGGCGGCCATTTGAAACTGGCTTGGTGAGTTTTGCGACTCCCAACTGTTAGGGACCGGAAATTGAAAACGTAGTTCAGGATGATAAAAATAACCTTTTTCGACGAAACCCTGCCGGGGGTCTTCTCCATACATAATGCCATTGATCAGTTGGAGGTACTGATCGCGATCGACCTGGTAAGAGGCTGGATTTTTGGCCTGATAGTCTTTCGCCAGTTCATGGACGCGCGTGTAGCGGTTCCCGGGATCAGGGTGAGTGGACATAAACTGGGGGACGGCCTGCCCCGATTTGTCGGAAAGGCGTTTAAGCGTTCCGAAAAAATCAGCCATCTGGTGCGCATCGTAACCAATTTTACTGGAATATTCCACCCCGAGTTTGTCGGACTCCGACTCGTGATCACGGCTGTATTTCAGTGACAAAAGACCGAGCCCTTGTTGAAGCGCTTCGATGTTCTGGCCCACCACCTCCGGAGCCAACACGGCCCCGCCAATGAGTGCAAGTGTACTGAGCAACTGGCTTTTCTGGGAGCGTGCCGCGTGCTTGGCCGTGATGTGACCGATTTCGTGGCCCAGTACGCCGGCAAACTCGGCTTCATTGTTGAAGTGCGCCAGAATACCGCGCGTGAAATAAACGTAACCACCCGGTACGGCAAAGGCGTTGACAATGGGCGAATCAACGATGTAGAACTGATACGGAAGATCGGGCCGATGCGAAACCTTCGCCATTGCTTTCCCTTTTTCGTTCATAAAAGTCTGGAGCCGTTTGTCTTCATACAAACCCATGGTGGCGACAACCGACGGGTGAGATTCTTTACCGATCGCAATTTCCTGCTCGGTCGACATCAGGCTTATTTCGCGCTTGCCGGTAACCGGATTACGGGAACATCCGGCAATGAGTAACAGTGTCAGGAAAACAGTAAGTCGGCTGTAGTAGATAGGTGTATACATAGTAAAAGCGATAAAAAGTGTAAAGCAACATTTCGCCTGAAAAAAGGCCGTTGCCTCATTGTTTTATCCTATATAAACACAGAACTACCCACTATTTGTTTAATGTCCTTTTAATTCGGGCACCTTCTCCGGATTGAAACCACTTACAAGATGCCTTGGAAAGTCATAATCAACTTAATGACCGTGTAAACAGCTTAACAAACCGCATCCTGATTCCTTTTTCCAGGCTCCAATTTCCCGGCTAATCCGTAAAAACAAAAAACCCTTAATCGGTGGATTACGGGTTGATTGCTGTGCCGAAGGCGAGACTCGAATAATCTTAATTTATACATTTTGCATACCCTACTAAAAAAGGCTAAAAAGTGGCCTATTTTAATCAGAATGGCCGTTTTTGCTTCACTTGAAATTAGCTTTGATTAAGTGTGATTAAAATAAATTAAGCAATTCCGTACACCAATCCGTACACCGATTATCTTTGGTGTACGGAATAACTCCTTTGGTGTATGCCCCGAACTGCTGACACTCCTGTTACCTATTTACTACGCGATCCAAAGGCGAAGACGCCGACGCCGATCAATGCCGCCATCCGATTCGAGAACCAGCGGATCAACATTGGTACCGGTTTTAAGGTGTTGCCTGCTCATTGGAATAGCAAGACCGGCCGGGTTAAGAATGTCGTTGACGCCATAGACAAAGATGCCATCAATAAATACCTTAAAAATACGGAGGAAGCCATTACGGCAATTATTACAGATCTGAAAGCGGATCTTATCCCGCTAACCAAAGAAAAAGTCAAAGAGAGAGTTGATGCTTATCTGAATCCGGTTGAAGAGGCCGAAAAGCCAAAAACACTACTCGACTTTGTCCAGTGGTACATTGACACCTGCCCTACTCGTCTGGTCCGCGGCTCAAAAGCTCGAACGGGTCGCTTTATTTCTCCAGATACAATCCGGCGTTACAAAACAACCCTTAACGGCCTGGAAGCCTTCGCTCAAACCTATCCACGTTCGCTGGTCTTTGAGAATATCGATAGCCATTTCTACAAAGCGTTTACCCAGTGGCTGACGGCCCGGAATTATGCCACCAATAACGTCAGCAAGTACATTGAAAACGTAAAAGGTTTCATGAGCGCGGCCGTCGACGAAGGGTTTACAACGAACCTGGCATTCCGGAAATTTGCTAATCTTCGGGAGGAGGCTGAAAATATATACTTGACAGAAACGGAATTGCAGCGGATTTATGAACTTGATCTGAGCAAAACGCCCCGGCTGGAGAAAGTGCGGGATCTGTTCATCTTTGCCGCTTGGACCGGACTTCGCTTTTCGGATTTTTCGACCCTGCAACCTGAACACATCAAAAAAGACGAGGATGGAAACGCCTATCTGGATCTGCGTCAACGCAAAACCGGTGGCCGGGTGCAGATTCCGATTGTGCATGAGGCCATCACACAACTGCTGGCCAAGTACAATAACCATCTGCCGACCGGTATCTCGAATCAGCGGACCAACGACTATCTGAAAGAAATCTGCCAGGCGGCCGAAATCAACGACCGGATTTTAAAGCATGTTACGAAAGGAGGCAAGCAGGTTGTTCGTACGTCCGACGGTTATAGTAAGGGGATATCATCGGGAATTGAAAAATGGCAGTTAGTTACTACCCACACCGGGCGCCGATCGTTTGCCACCAACATGTTCAAGCGTGGTATGCCTACGGTGCTAATTATGAAGCTCACCGGACACAAGAAAGAATCCGAATTCCTGAAGTACATCAAAATCGATGCGGCTGAAACGCTGGATTTGATGCGTCAATACTTAGGAGGTAAAAAGAATATAGTAGGCCAATTTCCTAGCTAATGGACTCTTTATGAAATTTCAAAATTGCTCGAAAGACGAAACGTATTTTTTGCCACCAAGTTTTCGCCAGCCATTTTTAATTACTTACGAGGATGACACTTTTTTTGGTTACGGTCCTCACCACAAAATTGAAATTGGTAATAAAGAATGTATTGTATATACAGATCGCTTAAACTGGCTTTTAAGAAGCCAGTCTGTAGAAGTTGCTGATATAGTTGAATTAGACCCAATTATTATTGATGGGACAAAATATAAGGACTCCTATAAAAGTGGTTACGAAGATGGGGAGGTATATTTCAGCAATATATATAAACCTGACAAAAGTGACATTTATAAAGCATTGGATGTGGTTGTAGAAACCCTGAGAGCAAAATGCTTTGAAGACTGTAACGGATATTTATGGACGCCAGGTTGGGATGGGGTGAGGCATAGTCATATTGGACGGTTTAATCATAAAATTATTTGGGAGCATGGTTACTATGCGGGTATTTTTAGACAAATAGAAGAGCTGGTACGGCTTTATAAGCCTTTGAAGCAAATCCTATTGTCCTCCCCACTAACAGCACCTGCTTTAGATAAGTCAGATACAATTGCTTACAACTCTTTTGAAGAGCTATTTATTAATCTTATCGATATTGAAAAATGCATTGATGCACTGAGGAGGTACAGACCTGAAAAGTCTGTATTGGGCGAAGGCAGAAACTGGACGGGTGTTAATAAGGATAAAGGAGTGATTGTAGCATGGATTGAGCGAATGGAAGGGATGAGAAAACCCAAGATTCGTAGGTTAAGTAATCGCAAACGCCTGGTAATGTTATTGAACAACTTTTTTTTAGATCTAAATATGGGAAAAGATGCTAGAGTATTTAGCAATCCCGTGGATTTGAATGTAAAACAAGCTTTTGAAGCATTGATGCCCGATTGATGCGAATCGTGCGAATGATGCATTCATGCACGATTCGCACTTGCGACTTATATTTACTTACAATATTGCCCCCATGTTCAACGCTAAATAACGCGAAACATGGAAATGGTAATTATTCCCGCTGATCAATTGCGAACAATGATGATCGAAGCGGCAAGTATTGCTCTTAAATACAATCCTCCTTCTATTGCCTCCTCATCGGTTGAGCCCGACGAATTGTTAACACCTGAAGAAACAGCGCAATTTCTAAAAGTAAGTAAGGTTACCGTTTGGGACTGGTCTAGACGAGGTATTCTTTCACCTCGCCGGATTGGTAATCAAGTGCGTTATCTGAAGAGCGAATTATTGGCTGCTGCTCGACCGAAAGGAGGTAAAAAAATATGAATGCACTTCCAGGCCTTCAACTGAATCCAACAGCTTACGAATTAGGATTTATAAAGGTATTTCAACAGCATCAATGGAATATTATTAATGCCAAATCACGGTGGACTCGTCAAGAGTTCGAAATAGCTTTCTACTGTCATAACGAATGGGTACCCGAGG
This sequence comes from Larkinella terrae, assembly GCF_009668025.1. GTDB lineage: Bacteria > Bacteroidota > Bacteroidia > Cytophagales > Spirosomataceae > Larkinella > Larkinella terrae. The sequence goes on from NZ_WJXZ01000004.1 coordinate 211,881, forward strand.
TTCAGGATTGGTGCTATTCACGCGAAACGGTGGAAAAATTTGCTTTCGACCCACGAACGCCTGATGATCGGGCAAGGGAGCTTCGACATGCTTTGAAACAATACGGCAACAATAAAAAAACGGAGCAGCTATGAACTACCACAGCCGCCCCGTACAGAAAGTTGAAGGACAGGGACAATTTACAAAAAGGCCGCGCTTATTTGATCTATCAGATGAAGATTTGGCGACCACATCTGAAATGGATTTCGAAGAGGGTGAGTCACAGTGGAATGAAATTATTCCATTGCGAAAAGATGAGGTAGCATTGGACCTATGGACATTTGAGCGTGATAAAGCTGGCGATTGGGTAATTAGTGGCATCTATCGTACAGGAGTCTTTTTATTCCTTCAAAGCAAGCTATTCGCTAAACGCTTCCGGCCGGATCAATCGACCACATTTTTAATTCAGGGAGAGGAGATCATTAAGCCGGTTATTGATACCCTGATGCGAGATGAGGTGAAGGCGTATATAGACTCCCGTCAATTTAATGTGCAGGTTGAGTATTTGTCAGCAACGTATGAAGGTCGATTAGAAATCTTCAATCGCCAGCAGCACCTGACAATCAATCCGAAGAACCTGGAATCATTAGCAACCCATACCCGACCTGTCCTTCGCGATACAGAAACAGTTTGTTACATTCCCTACACAAACGGCATTGTTAAAGTGACCTGCGAGACGATTGCGGTTTTGCCTTATTCATTTCTGGAGGACCGCTGTGTATGGCAGTCTCAAGTGCTGGAGCGTGACTTCGACCCGGTCGCAAAAAGTGAAGAGTGTCACTTCGCCCAATTTATCCGCAACGTTACCAACAATGAACCCGACCGTCTGCAAGCCTTCCGGACCGCCATAGGCTACTTGATTCATCACTATGGTAATCCAGCGGAAGGGCAAGCGGTTCTCTGTTACGATGAGGAAATAACCGATGCCCGAAAACCGGAAGGGGGAACCGGAAAAGGATTATTTGCTAATGCCATCCGGCAAATACGGCCGATCGCGGTGATTGATGGGAAAAAGTTTGATCAAAATGATCGCTTTTGTTTTCAGGAGGTCAGTGAAGACACGGCTGTGGTTTGGATCGATGATCCTGTGGTCAACCACCCCAAACCAGAGCGCCGTTTTACCTTGGAGCGTTTCTTTTCCCTGCTCACTGAAGGATGGTCCATTGAGAAGAAAAACCAACACACCTTTCGGATTCCTTTCAAAGACGGCCCCAAGCTGTTGATATCTTCGAACGTGGTCATGTCGAATGAAGGGTCATCCAACATCCGTCGGCAGTTCATTATTGAGTTCAGTAACTACTACAAAAGCAAAATCAAACGAGGTAATGAAAAGCCGATCCAGACCGAGCACGGGTGCATCTTCTTTAGCGATGATTGGGATGTAGACGAATGGAAACGCTTTGATCGCTATATGATTGGGTGCGTTCTGGATTACCTCCGCCTGGGTTTACAGCCCTACGGTTTACACAGCGCCGATCAGAACCGGTTACGGCAGACGGCAGGCGAGGAGTTCTTTGAATGGATCACTACCTACAAAGGTACTGGTTTGCTTGCTAATGAAGTCTATAATCGAGATGACGTTTTCAGGGATTATAAGGCGTTTGCCGGGATTACCGACAACACGACACCGACGCGGGGCTTCACCAACAACATTAACCAGTACGCCAAAAGTAAAGGCTGGAAATACACTCGTGGAACGGACACCCGGACTGTCACTTTTATGCTCAAATCATGACCAATTTACATTTAACATTTAAGGATTCCACCATGGAAGGGTATGTGTGTACGCGCACGTATACACACCCTAGAATAATAGGTTCCTTAAATGCTAAATGCAAAAGTCCTCAGAAAAGTATGGAAACGGCACTTTTGGATTTACCTATCAGCTTTTTTGAATACGACCGTCAACGCCAAGTTTTCGGTAATGTACCCACTCAAAAGACCACGCTGCGCCGAATGGTCAAAACTAAGTACTACCGGGAGAAGATCGAAGCGATCCGCAACGAGCCGAACAAGGGCAAACAGGATGAGCTTAAAAAGCACCTGCCTGCCTTTACGCCAGCCGCCCTTTTAAACCACCGAAAGAAGGACACAACGTTTGATGAGAAGGTCATTTATCAATATCCACTAATGATGGGTGATGTTGATCTGAAAGACAATGTAGGCATTGACATGACAGAATTGAAAAAGCACATTTCACGGCTGCCCTATGTGCTTCTTTGCGCCTATTCGGTTCGTGGTGGCCTCTGGTTCGTTGTAAGGCTACCAGATAATCAGACGCCGGATACGTTGAGTGGACATTTCCGCTATTTGCAAAAACTATTCACCGATTGGTTCGGTATCAAGCTGGACGGAAGTAAGGGTGGGAATCCGACAGATTTGCGATTTGTCAGTTACGATCCTGAACCGTATATCAATGAAAATCCTTCAGTGATGGCGGGAATTTATAATCCTCCTCCGCCGAATATGCGAGTATTTGATTCGTGCTACAACACCGATGACAGTCAGCTCTTAAATCGAATTATAAATGCGCTACGGATAGCTGGAGCTGGAGAGCGTCATATCAAACTTTTAAAATTAGCCAGGGTGATAGGTGGCTATATCGGAGCAGGGCGCCTTGATGAGCAAACTGCAGTTTATGCTTTAGAAACAGTTGCCAGTGAATGGCCAAACTTTACGAAGTCGCAAAAAACAATTCGTGACGGTATTCGAAATGGTAAGTTGGCTCCTATTGGGGGAAGCGATTCCAAATTACAGAATTATCGGCAGTCACATCGGCCAAAAGCATCACCTCCCAAATTGTCCCGTTCAAAATTGGAGAATCTGCCGATTGAGTACGTGTCTGTTTCATTTGAGGCAATTGCCGATTATCCGAAGGGATGGGATGTAACGGATCAAAAACCGACATTTCGTCTTGTTGTTAGTCCTCGACGAGCCGAAATAGCCGCGGCATTCAATCTGCCCAAAGAAACGTTGCCACTCTTCTCATTTGAGCCGATTTCGAGCCAATTAGAGCAAAATTTTTTACTTAAATAACCAATCAATCCACACCATGGAAAATCAAAAACAGAAAGGAGTACCCACGAAGTACAAACCGGAGTACAATCAAATTGCCCGCCAATGCTGCTTATTGGGCGCTACAGATGACGATTTAGCCAAGCAGTTCGAAGTCAGCCAAAAGACGATTAACAACTGGAAGAAACAATTTCCTGATTTTTTACAGTCAGTCAAGGAAGGGAAATTAATCGCGGACGTGAAAGTAGCTGAAGCCTTCTACAAACGGTGTGTTGGCTTTGAGCATCACGAAGTTACACGCGAAGGTGAAGCCCCATATGACTCACTTACAGGTGGTTACGACAAAAAAATGTTAAAAGTAACAAAAATCGTGACTAAATACATTCCACCCGATGCGGCTGCCTGTCTCAATTGGTTAAAGAACCGCCAACCGGAACATTGGCGTGATAAGCAGCATGTCGAACTAGCGGCTGAAATTGATCTGACGATGAATTTAGATGGTCCAGAATTGGGCGAAAATTAATTTCAATTTTTAATCCACACCAGAATGTCTCAGGAAAAAGAAAACGAAGTTCTCATCGAGATCACCATCGATGAGGCTGCTACTGAAAAGCGGATCGCCAGCCTGCGTAAATCGCTGGAAGATCTGCGTGCCGAAAAAGCCAAGATCAAAAAAGAGTTTAAGGCCGGCACAATCACTTCCGAAGAGTATGCCACTGCGATCACGAAAAATGAACGGGCAACCAAGGCTCTGTCAAAGGAGATGCGCGACAATGAACGTGCCCTCAACCTCAACGACAAAGCGAACAAAGCCGTTACCGGGTCGCTGAATGAGATGCGCGCGCGTCTTTCGCAATACAAGGAACTGATCGGCGATCTGTCTCCGGAGGAACGGGCATCAAAGGCCGGGCGCGATTTCATCAAAATGACCAATGACCTCAACGAAGAGGTGCTGGGCATTGAAAAATCGTATGGCGTGGCCGGGCGTGCCGTGGGTCGCTATGCCGACGGTATCCGGGAAGCGATCGGCGACCAGGTACCGATCATCGGCCAGCTAAAATCCATTTACGGACTGCTCACCGATGGAATTACCTACCTGAAGGAAAACCGGCAGGGGTGGATCGACCAGGCGAAAAGTATTCAGCTGTCGTCGATCGGCGTAACCGGTTTTGGGAAAGCCGCCAAAGCAGCGCTGGCCGCGACCGGGATTGGGTTACTGGTCCTCGCGTTTACGGCCCTGATCGGTTTCCTGACCAAAACGCAGACCGGGATGGATTTCATCGAACGGAAAACCAAGGCGTTCGGGTCTGTTGTCGGTTTGGTATCGCGGGGCGTTTGGTCGCTGGGTGAGCTGCTGGTCAATGTCTGGAACAAACCGGGCGAAGCCCTGAAGAAATTCGGGGATTTCATTCAGGAGAATTTAATCAACCAGGTGAAAGGATTCGGCGTGATCCTGAAAGCGATCGGGGAGGGCAATTGGGTCGGGATGGTCGACGGTATTGTACAGGTCGGGACCGGCATTACCGATGCTTCGAAAAAGGCAGGAAAGCTGGCTGATGAGTTGGAACGAACCGCCAAGGCAGGGGAGGCCGTTGCCCTGGAATCGCAGAAGATCCGTGACCTGTCGATCGAGATGGAGGCCAAATACAAGCAGATGCGCGGGGAGGCAGAAAGGTTGAAACAGATCGCCGACGATACGACGAAACCGTACAATGATCGGCTGGCCGCTATCCGGAAGGCTGGCGAAATCGAATCGAAGCTTCAGAATGAACGGGAGGCCTTCCAGAAACGCGTTGTGGCTAATGTGAAGGAAGAAGCCAAGCTGAACGGCAATAATTACGAGGATCGTAAAAAGGTGGCCGAAGCAGAAGCGGAGTTAGGCGACGTCCGGGAGGAGCGGTATGAACGGGCTACGGAGATTCAAAACACGTTGAACGGCCTGGTTCAGGAAGAGAAAGAAAAAAGCATCGAAGCGGCCAAGGAAGCCCTCAGCGCCCAGATCGCCGGGAATGAGCTGCGACTGAATGCCGCCAAAAAGTTAGGTCGGGATACGCTGGCCATCGAGGAGCAGCTGATCCGGCAGCGGGCGGAACTGGAGAAAAAGGATTTGAAGAACAAAGCCCAGATCCGGATGGTCGATGCCCAGGCAGATGCCGAAATCGTAGAACTTCGGGTCGCGCGGGCCGTCGAGGAACAAAGTCGGTTTTTCCGTGTCCAGCAATCGGGCATTGTTGCCCGGCTTGCCCTGGTGAAAAAGGGAACCGAGGAGGAAGCTGATCTGGTCAAACAGCAAATTACCAATCAGGCCCAGCAGGAGCGAATCAATGTGCTGGCCACAATTAAGAATGCTAAAGAGCAAAAGGCGAAACTGGCCGAAATCGATGCGTCGGAGAAAGCCCAGAGGCTCGCCGTCGATGCGGCTCTGAAAGCGCAGTTGGCACAAAACGACGCGGTGGCGATTCAGGCCCGGTTGAATGCCGTTTCGGAAGGTTCGGACGTCGAATTTGCCCTCCGGAAGGAACTCCTTGACGCTCAGATGAAGGCTGAACTCGAAAACATCACCTTGACGGAGGAACAGAAAAAGGAAATCCGGAGCCGGTTTGCCAAAGAACAGGCCGCGGTGGACAAGGAGTTGCTCGTCAAGCAGAAAACCGATGCGGTGACGGCTGCTCAATCCCGGTTAAACGTGACGAAATCCGGCAGCGCAGCCGAATACCAGGAGCGCCAGAAGCTATTGGCGGAGCAGGAAGCCTTGGAACTACAGCAGGCGGGGAAAAATGAAGTAGCGAAGGATGAAATCACGACTCGGTACGCGCGGGCTCGGAAAGATTTAACGAAAGAATACTTTCAGGACATCGCCAATACCATCACTTCAACGCTGCAGCAGGGCACGGCGACGCTTTCGGCCATCTATGACGCTCAAACCGCTATCCAGCAGAAGGCCTTGGATGATCAGGAAAAATCAGCCATAAAATCAGCGGGGGCAAATGCCGAAATGAGGGAGAAGATTGAGAAACAATTCCAGAAAAAGCGGGAAGATCTGGAAAAAGAAACCGGTGAAAAACGTAAAAAGGTAGCCAAGATCGAAGCCCGGATCAACCAGGCGCAGGCCATCACCAACATTCTGGCCAATAACGCCGGGCGTCCGCTATTGGCGGCTCTGTTGGTGGCCCTGACGGAAGTCCAGACACAAGCGCAGCTCCGCAAGATCGAAGCCGAGCAGTATGCCCAGGGCGGGTATGTTTCCGATCGCAAAGGGGCGTATGTGACCGGTCCCGGTACCGGGACTTCGGACAGCATTGCCGCCCGGATTAGCAATGGTGAAGCGGTGATCAATGCCAAATCGACCCAGATGTTTTATCCCGAGTTGTCAGCCATCAACATGGCGGGTGGTGGTCGTCGGTTTCCCGGGGCGATGTCAACTAGTGCACTACCAAGTTTTAATTACGGTGGTGTGGCTTTACAATCCGCTTCCTCAACCAATACATTTAATGAGGCTCGGTTAGCGACCCTGATTGGCCGGGAAGTCTCTCGACAGGTATCAGGGGCTCTGCAAAATATGCCTGCCCCTGTTGTGGCTGTTACGGATATTCACACCAAATCTGCCCAGATGACCAAAGTCCAGGTCCGGGGCGATGTAACCACTAAAGGCTAATATGAGACAGCTATTCAAAAAATACCGGCTCTTACGTCAACGACGGCAATTGATCCGGGCGATTCTGGCCGAGTATCCTCAGTGGAAAGAAGAAGCACCGGAAGGCATTATCGGTTATTATTTATCGGAGTTGGTCGCCCACTATGCGACGGCGGAAATGAACTGTCGCGAGAATAATCAACCTTTGCCGTCGTGCCCGAACCTGCTCCGGAAGGTAATTGCCTACCAAGCCCGATGGCTGGACGATCCCTTGTATTATGCCATCCGTTGCCATACGATTCTATTTGAGAAAGTGCTGCTGGAACAGGAAGTTGTACAGCTTCGGCAACGGCTGCAAACCTATAGTCAGCACACGGAAAAGCTTTGGGAAGTAACCGATGAGGTCTCCCAGCAACTCTTCGATCTTCACAAAACCACCCAGATTACAAACCGACAGAACTGATGGAAGACGGAATTTATTTGCAGGGCCCGGCGGGTTGGGTATGGGTGGCCGAATCGTCGCTGGCGCTGACGATTCAAGCCAACGATCTGACCAAGCCCGATAGTATTCAACTCACCTATTCGAATCAATTTACATTACCGCATTCTCTGGCAATCCAACGGCTGCTGGAAAATGCCGAACAATTGGATGCGGGTAGTCAACACCCCTATAAGCTGATTCCAGCCCGGTTGATTGAAGAGGATGAAATTGCTTTTGAAGGCGTGGCTGAATTACAACAATTTCAGGGCGAGTGGCAAGTTTCCCTTTATGATCCGCAGCGGGCGTTATTTGACAAGTTAGCGGAGAAAAGCATTCGAGATCTGGATCTGTCCTGGCTGGACCATTCGTGGACGCTCGACCAAATCAACGCCCGCGCCGGGGCAACCGAAGGCGTTTGTTACCCGATTCTGGATTATGGCACGATCGATGGTGGCATTGTAGCGCAGGATACGATTTTTCCGGCCGTTTTTGTGCCGACAATCCTCACCCAAATGCTTCAGGAGGAGGGTTATCGGCCCGTGGGCGCCTGGCTGGATGATCCGTTATTAAAGCAAATGGTTATCCCGTTTACGGAAGCCGAACCGCTGGCACGGGATCAGGAATGGATCGATGCTCGGACGGCTCGGGTCACGGTCGAGACGATGGCGCCGACCCCCATGTTTGGCGGAGTACTAAACCAAATTATGCTACTTTCCGTGGATGACCGGGAACTGGATAACTGGAAAGACGGCAAAGCCAATAACTTCAACACCACGACGTATAGCTATGTGGCCGATGCGGCTATGCGATTGAAAGTAGTCGCGGTGCAGCGGTTTATGGTTAAAGTGGATGTGGGGACCGTGGAGGTCAAGTTGCAATTGGAGAAAAACGGGGCTTTCGTCGAGCAGGCGTACTGGTCGAAAACGACTGGTTACAATCAGAGCCGAGCGAAGATTGACCAATTAGAACTCGATATTGAAATTCTGCTGAAGAAGGGTGATACGCTAAAAATCAGACGAATTGTACAGAAACGGTCGGCGATCGCGCAATGGGAAGGTTTTATTATGAATGATCCGGATTCGACCTACGCTTCGTTCATTCCGGACGCAACGATTCATACGGGAGATACCTGGTTAGTGGCTCAGAATCTACCCGATCTGAAATGTACGGAGTTACTCCTCAGCCTGGCTTTCAAAATGGGCGGATGGTTTGCTATCGACAACCGTCGGAAAACGGTGGAACTATTCAAGCTGACGGATGTGACTAGGAACCGGGTACAGGCGGTGGATTGGTCAGCTTATCTGGAAGAGGGAGAAGAGCCGAGTCTTTCGTTTCAGATCGATCCGTATGCGCAGCGAAATCTATTGAAGTACAAGGAGCAATCAGGCGTAGATAAAGGCTTTGGAGACGGCGTGATTCGTTGCGACAGGGCAACGTTACCAGCTGAAACAACGTTGTTTACCCTGCCTTTTTCGGCCTCTATGGAATCCGCCCGGCAGATCGGCAGCTACGGCGCACCGCTGTTGATCGAAACCCGAACGATAACCGGCAGCGGGGAAACACTTCAGATCCAGAAAAAGGCGACCGGTGCGCGGGTCATTCTAGTGGAGCCGACGAAATCGTTTGAGATTAGTACGAAGATTTTGAATACGGCAGGCGAGGTAGTTCCGGCCACGGTGACGCTAACCGGCTGCTGGTTTGGTCGGCGGCCAAAAACAGTGCTCACCAACGACAATGCTTTCTCATTGTCGTTCGATCCGGGACCGGCACAGATTTCGGAAGTAGCGTTAATTGCCCGGTATTATGACGGTTTGAAACAAGTGCTGCGCAGGCCTCGAGTCTTTACGCCTTCGATCCACCTGCGGAGCCATGTAGTCGCCAACCTCAACCCCAAATTGCCAATTCGTCTCCGGAATGTCAGGGTAGGCGAGATTGAAATAAGTGATGGCTATTTTTACCTGAATAAGGTTAATAATTACCGGTCTGGGATGACTTGCACAGCTACTCTGATTGCGTTTTAGCTGAACACGTTGAGTGCCCTGATCGGTTTGTGATCAGGGCACTAGTCAGAGAATAAGTGTATCTCGAAAAGAGCTTTTTATGAGAAAAGGTATTTTAAGATCGAGACGCAGCTTTGAGGAATTTCAGTTTTCTGAGCCAAGCTTGCACCGCTATTTCGGCCTCTTTTGCTCTGACTCCCTGAATGACCAATAATTGCCCATCTCGCTCCGAACCGCCCCTGGTGGTAAAGCCGTCTAGTATATTGCTGTTAGGGCATAGCTCTGCAACCGTCTGAAAACTACTACCAATCCCATAGCCGCCGTTGCTATTAAACGGAATGACGGTTTTACCCTTTAGGTCATATTGATGAAAAAAGCTTTTCATCGGTGGGGGCAATTGCATGCCCCAGGTTGGAAAGCCAACAAACACCACATCGTATTGCTGGATACGATCAATTTTGGTTTTTAAAGGCGGTAGAAAACCCGTTTCATTTTCGTGGACTACCTGTTGAACCGTGGACTGATAATTATGCGGATAAGGCTTCTCTAATTCGATCCCGATTACGGTGCCGCCAACCTGCTTATTAATGATTTCAGCCAAGGCTTTTGTATTAGTGGTGCGTGATAGATAAACAATCAAAATCTTTTTTGACGATACCGATTGCGCATCCGTGATGATCGAAGAAAAAAACAAAGCCAGTAATAGGATTAAAGTCAGGCTCTTTTTCATGGGTCTTACCTCGCAGCCGAGTCGGTTGAACGATAGAGATGGCTTATTTTACGCTATAAGCTATGACCCGATTTGTGCCAAAGGAGGGCACATAGAGCGTTCTGGTTCGGCTGTCGTAACTAATATCGTTGGCCATGATTCGATTGGCCCGGCTATCCAATAACACTTGGTTGGTTCCGTCCGCCATCACATAGTACAAAATCCCTTTATAGTTGCTGAGAATAAATTCATTCTGGCCGACCATCACTATGCCATCAAGTCCGCTTTCATAGCCGTTGCCAATTTGGGTAATCTCCTTGGACGCATTTACTTTTTGGAACGTAGTCGATCCCGCAACATACAGATCAGAATTTACGCACAGCAACCCGTTAGCACCGGTGATATTCTCTAGATAAAGAGTGGGTTTGTCACCCTCGATCCGGTATACTTTACCCGTGCGTGTATCGCTCACATAAACCACGCCATTGGCATCCACTGCCAAGTCATTCAACATCACCGCGCCTTCAATCGGAATGCGTTTGATTAGGGATGCTTTGGCGACATCGATCACCGCAACGGCGGCTATTTCGGCGGTATAGAATAACCCATTAAACAAGGCCGATCCTTTGTTGGCATTCAGCCTCGTTACCCAATCAGCCTTGATAATTTTCCCATCAAGACCCATGCGCACAACCGTACCCGCATTCATACTAGATACGAAAAGGGATTTTGATAGTGGATCGAAAAACGCGGACTCTGGGCCTTTCAAGGTTATCGAGTCGGATTCCCATAATTTCTTGAGCTGATGCTGAGCGAAGGATGCTGATGAGAACAACAGCATGGTGGCCACTACCAGTGACTTGTTCATCGTGATGGGGTTTAGGATTTTGTTTTACTGCTTTTTGGGAGCTTCAACGTTCGAGAAATTTAATACTCCCTGTGGCAATCTCAAACCTTTGATCGTGATAGCTGACAATTCTTGATCGAACTGCTTCCACTCATCCGTCGTCAATTTCACGTCGGCAGCGCCAGCGTTTTCCAGCATGTGCGCCATCTGGGTGGTGCCGGGAATGGGCACTATCCACGGTTTTCGAGCGATAAGCCAAGCCAGCGAAATTTGAGCAGGGGCGGCTTGTTTACGCTCAGCCCAGCTCTGGATCAATTTCACCAGGGCTATATTGTTGGGTAGATTCTCCGGGGAGAACCGTTCTTCAATCCCGCGAATGTCACCAGGAGCAAAACGCGTATTGGCATCGATAGCCCCGGTCAGAAAACCGACACCCAGCGGACTCCAGCAAACGAAGCCAATCCCCAATTCTTCGCAAAGGGGAAGAATCACTTCTTCTGGCCCCCGCCAAAGTAGCGAATATTCATTTTGAATCGCCGTAACTGGATGAATGGCATGGGCGCGTCGAACGGTTTGTGGACCTGGTTCAGACAAGCCGTAGTGCAAGATTTTACCTTGGCCAATGAGATCCTTGATAGCGCCAACAACGTCTTCAATCGGAACCGCCGGATCGACCCGATGTTGATACAATAAATCAATTCGGTCAGTACGAAGGCGTTTCAACATGCCTTCCACCACTTCCTTGATGTGTTCGGGACGACTATTCAAACCGGGCAGGCGCTGACCTGTTTTTTGATCGATGTTCCAACCATACTTCGTTTCGATCACAATTTTGTTGCGGAACGAGGCGACGCTTTCACCCAGAATCCTCTCACATTCAAAGGGGCCGTAGGCTTCTGCCGTATCGAATAAGGTAACCCCACTATCGAAGGCTTTCCGAATGATTTTAATCATTTCGGGCCGGTAGGGGATCGTTGTTTGATAGGTACGATGCATATTCTGCACGCCAAGGCCCACGCTGGAAACCTCCATTGTGCCTAGTTTACGGCGTCCAAGTTTAGCCGTTGGGACAACTGAAGCAGGCTGATTTGATGAAATTACAGCTCCTTTCGTATCTGGGGCAAGCAAGACCCCGCCTGCCAGTACTAGTCCTGTTTTAAGTAGATTGCGACGAGTTGAACCTATCGTCGCATTGGCATTAGTTTTAGGCTCCATAATGATAGCGTGCTAAACGTGTGGCTAATTTTTAACGGGCCTCATTAGCCTGGAAAATGAGAGTTGCCCTAACGACCATTTGCCGTTTTCTTTTACAAAGACTTCCGTCACCATAAAGGGATTGGTGACTTCGTTCCCACCCACAACGGCCACTAGGTCTAGATCACTTAACAGGATGGCCGTATTGCCAATCTGATGGAAGGTCGTTGAATAGATGGTCGCTTTCTTGTACCAGATATTCCCGCTCTTAATGACCTCCAGTTCCTGGCTTTTACCCCAGCTTCCACCCATGTGGACAAACATCGATTGGTCATCAAATAAGGTTGTGAGCTTGTCCACATTCTTTTCGGACATCCAGCTCCATTTATCCTTTGAGAGCGTAATGATTTCCTGTTCCTGACTGCTGGTAGCTGTTGTTGCTTTAGGACTTTGGGCGAAGGCCAGTTGCATACTGGCTATGGCCATAAAAAGACTAATAACCAAGGTTTTCATGCTGATTCATTGTGGTTAAAGAATGGGTTCAAGATCATTTTTTACCGGCGTATTCATCGTCGGTCACTCGTTTGAACCAGATCGTTTTTCCTTTCTGGGTTGGGGTTGTCGCTAGGTAGGTAACCCCACTGGTTGGGGTAGCCCCATGCCAGTGTTCGACGCCGGGCTGACATTTGATGATTTCACCTTTGCGGACGGTTTGCCGGGGTTTACCTTGTTCCTGATAATACCCTGTCCCTTCGGTAAAGAGCAGAATCTGCCCAGCGGGGTGCGTATGCCAGTCGAGCCGGGCACCTGGGTCAAAAACGGCTTGGGCGATGTTATAGGCAAATGTGCTATCTGGCCCACTTAATTCATTGAGCCAAACATTGCCCACGTGATTCGGTGTCGATGATAGCTCACCTTTTGGAAAGATAGGAGATTGCTGCGCTACCGCTCCCCATGACAGGGTGATCAGGACTAAAATTGCAGCGAATTTGATCTGGGGTTTATTGGTCATTGTTATAGTAGTTTAACTCGTTATTTTTCGTTCGCCCAACCATTTCACCATCGCCGGATCACGGTGATCAAAAAACAAACTGGCGTTTGTATCCAGGGCTTTGATGGCTTCCATGTCATCCGTGCTTAGCTTAAAATCGAGGCTAGTAAAGTTCTCCTCTATGCGCTCTTTATGAACGGATTTGGGTATGGCCACCACGCCCCGTTGCGTAAGCCATCGCAAGACAATTTGGGCAATCGATTTATTGTGCTTTGTGGCGATTGAACCGAGCAGATCATTCTGAAACAGATTGTTTTTTCCTTCCGCGAACGGTCCCCAGGATTCGATTTGTACCTGGTTGTCGATGAGAAATTGCTGCGTTTCCAATTGTTGATGAAACGGATGAGTTTCTATTTGATTTACCGCCGGAACGATTTCGTTGTGAACGATTAGGTCGATCAGACGATCAGGCCCAAAATTGCTGACCCCAATGGCCCGAATCCGGCCTTCTTGATAAAGCTCCTGCATGGCTCGCCACTCGCCGTACACATCGCCCATTGGCTGATGAATAAGATACAGATCCAGGTAATCGAGTTGCAGTTTTTTCAACGAAGCATCGAAGGCTTTCTTCGCGCCCTCGTAGCCATTCGATTGAATCCAAAGCTTGGTGGTGATAAACAACTCGTCGCGGGCTACGCCACTTTTTTTGATGGCCTGGCCAACGGCTTCTTCATTTCCATACGAAGCCGCCGTATCGATGAGCCGATACCCTGTAGAAATGGCATCCAATACGCTCTGTTCACATTCGGTCAGATCCGGCACTTGGAAAACCCCAAATCCAAGGATGGGCATTGCTACCCCATTATTCAAAACGACTTGTTGCATAGGTATTTACGAATAACAGGACAAAGGTCTCCCCATTTATTGGCCTGATTGGTATACAGATTACGGGGATTACTACCATTATTCCTGATTCCTGGTTTTGCATCAGGTAAGCCGGTCGGAAAGCGGTAAGTTTGGATTCGAGAAACCGACTATATGATGGATACGCTTCGCCGATTTGAGACCATAAGCGACTACAACGCTTTCAATAAGAATGAAACACTTCACCCGCTAATTAGTGTGGTTGATCTGTCAAAAGCCGATCCCCGGCAAGGCTCCCGCATGTATTTTGGGTTTTACACCATTTTTCTAAAAGATGTTAAATGCGGGGATTTGGTCTATGGGCGGCATACCTATGATTACCAGGAGGGAACCTTAGTGTTTATGGCTCCTGGTCAGGTAGCCGGTATGAATAGCAATGGCGAAACCTATCAGCCCAAAGGCTTTGCACTCGTATTTCATCCCGATCTCATCCACGGGACTTCGCTAGGGCGAACGATTCAGGAATACACGTTTTTTGGCTATCAATCTTATGAATCTCTTCATTTGTCCAGCCGGGAGCGCAGTATTGTGATGGACTGCTTTTCTAAGATCGAATATGAGCTGGAACATGCCATCGACAAGCATAGTAAACGCTTGATTGTGGCCAATGTCGAATTATTCCTAGGTTATTGCATTCGGTTTTACGACCGCCAGTTCATCACCCGTAATACGGTCAATAAGGGGATTCTTGAGCGTTTTGAGCATTTATTGAATGACTATTTTCAGACCGATAAGCCCCAACTGATTGGCTTGCCTTCGGTCACCTACTGTGCCGGGGAATTGAATTTGTCAGCTAAATATTTTGGTGACCTAATCAAAAAAGAAACGGGTAAAACCGCTCAGGAATATATTCAGGCAAAAGTGATTGATGTAGCAAAAGAACGGGTGTTTGATCAACGCAAATCGGTTAGTCAAATCGCTTATGACTTAGGATTTAAGTATCCCCAGCATTTCATCCGTTTCTTTAAACAACGGGTTGGCCAATCACCTAACGAGTACAGAATGCTAAATTAAAGCGTATAGGTGTGTCATCTATCCAAGAATGTGTGTGACTTGCCTGTTTCTTTGAACGCCCGTTTCCACGAGACAGTAGCCTACCCTGCCACGTGGCCCTCTTCGGCTAATCCAACAGTCTCAAATTGCCATCTCTTGAATCAATGTTCCATTTTCAGCAACATAGATGAGTTCGTGCGACAGTTTACAAACGCTCGACTAACCTAGTAGGTAAGGTGAATTTGCCGGGCTACTTTCAATGCATTGTAGAAACATCATGATTAATTGCAGGGTATTGCTTTAATCAGTTTGAGGCCTTTCAAAACGGGAATTTCGATAATATTCTTAGAAGGGATGGTGCCATTGTTGATCCACCCCAAAATCGTGTTGGTATCGTCAATACGAAACAGTTTGGCGTACTCGGAGATCGAGACCCACTCCTTGATATTGTACTGAATTCCGTGATCATCAAGTAGAGGTAAAATCTCCTGAGTTGAAGCCCGCATTTCGTCAATGAATTCTTGAGTCGATTGTTTCTTCCCGGTTGCCATCGCGAGGTTTTTATCTTCAATATACGTAAAATATTTCGCTCACTCAATCGGAATATTTTGGCAGAAATCTCGGTTTTAAGTTTGACATTTATTTGGTATATACCGTATAAATGGTAAATTTTGCTTCAAACAGCTTGCCATGAAATCTATCAATAAACGACCTGGTAAAGCCTATCCGCTCCGTGTTTCGGACGAACGGTTTAACAAGATGAAAGAGAAATGCCAGGAAAAGAAGATTCCCATGAATCGCTATATAAATACATTGATAGCTGCCGACCTGAAAAATGCAGATGCGTAAGTCGGCTTTAATAACCGCTTACTTGAAAGTATGGCCGCTCGCTAAATAGGTAATTCTGACAAAATCTTGGAGTTACTAATATTGCCACTCAAATAACATCTTTATCATGTCGAATACACCGGAAGAAATCGGACAATTAATCAGAAACACTCGGAAGAATAGAAGCTTAACACAAAAAGAGCTCGGAAGACGGCTTGGAATAAGTGAATCAGCCGTAAATAAATATGAGAGCGGAAAAGAGAACCCAACTCTTCAGACTCTATCAAAAATCGCTGACGCTTTAGATATGAAATTATCCATCAACTTTATTGAAAGCTAAATTTTTTTGTCTACAAACTTGCCTTATGGGTTAAGTTTTTGTAATATTGTTTAAACTATGATGGCAGATACCCAAAAACTGCATAGTACCGATGAGGTTGCCCGGAATAGTAGGTAGAGAATCCATCATATAATAAAAACCCCAACGCTGTAAATCTTGGCGGATCGAGCGAAGGGGTTTGAGAACCCAAAACAATTACTGTTATGAGTCGGGAGCAAAGCTACATCCCTGTAGCATCTGGCGCAAGTGCGCCCCAACAATCTTCACGAACGGTCAGCCAGATCCTCAGCCGTTGTCCAGAAGTGGATAGCCTGAGCTTGTTGCCCCAATTCAGGATTGAATATGTCTATCCTGAAAATTACATCCCAATCTGCATCGAGACACCCGCAGATGCCTTGATGTTGTTCCGGGCTCTATGGGAGCGCGAAGAATACAAAGGATTGGATAAGGTATATGTTCTATTGCTGCAGAGGAACCAGATTCTAACGCTGCAATTATTGGACATATCGGCCACGTTGAGCCGCTTTTTGCGGATCTCCCAGGTAGCAAAGTTGGCTTACTTTGCTGGAGCGGACAATGTCATATTGATATCAACGCATAGGGAGTCAGAAGTCGAGGATTTTGAACAGAGCGAGCTAGACTTTTTACTGTCATTACCAGAAGAGTTTGAATCATTTGATCTAGCATTGACCGATTGCATCCGCGTTGGGGAAGATCGGAATTACTCACTGTTTGCGGAAGGGTATTCAGAGTTTGCAGGATTTACACCTCCGGATTACTATACCTGGCATCGAAATTACAATCTTTTATACGGTACCTGAAATCAACAACACTCATGTAAAATGGCCCTCGATATCGAGGGCCAAATCTCTCCTATGCAACAACTTCCAAGTTATCCCTTGAAAATTCCGCCGTTGATAAAGGCGTCAGACCAATTTCTTATCTGGGTAAAAACTCAGAAGAAATCGATCCAGACAAACACCATTGTCCGGATCGAGGCTCAGGGAAGCTATTCGCTGATCTGCACGTTCAATGGGGACCGGTATCTGATCAGCGGCAACCTTAGCCGACTGGCGAGCCGATTTCAGGGCTTTGTGCGTATCCATCGCTCTCATTTGATCAACCCTGACTTCGTTGATCGATCCACGCCCTGGTTAACCTCAGGGAGCTTGCATTTTATACAACTGGCCAATGGCGAATCAGTTCCGGTTTCGCGCCGGGTGCGTAGAAACACCAAGGTAATTTCAACCACTAATCGTTAACTCATGGAAATTTCACGCTACCTCCGCCAGGACCGGGCGGATGAAAATGGAGAATGTTCTATTGACTTTCGAGTCTGTTGGAAGCAACAAAAAATTCGTTTCTCGTCGGGTTATAAGGTTCATCCGGACGATTGGATCGAAACCGTTGAAGTGGTCGTCGATCCAGCGACCGGCCGCCGGCGGAAACGTAAGAAGTTCCAAACCTTGGACCGCGCCGTAAACCGAAAATTGGATGTATACTCCTATGGACTCGAAGAATACTTTGATAAACTGGACTACTACCCAACGATATCGGAGGTACGTGCCGAGTTAACTAGAATTCGGCAAGCAGAATTGGGGATTGAGCCAAAGCAGCCCGAAAAGAAGAAGCCGGAAGAGACTGCAGCTATAGGTCCAACGTTTTTTGAGTTTTGGGATCAGTATATGGCTGATCATGCCGGTCTGAAAGCGAAACACTACGTTCGCCACTTTAAGTCAACGAAAGATCATCTGTTACATTTTGCTCCTCATGCCGACTTTAAAGACATAACTTTGCCTTTTGCTAATCGCTTTTTACAATACATGATGAAGCAAGGAGTGCAGGACGAAACTGCCTATAAGCAATTGAAGCATTTACGCGTTGTGATGCGGTATGCCCGAAAATGTGGCATTGCTATCCCGAATGACTTCGAAGATTTCCCTTCCTATCGGTCCATTATTCAGCGGGAAGCTTTGAAGTGGGACGAAGTGGTAGCTCTTCAGAATGTGGATTTACCAAATAACTTAGTCCGGCAACGTGACATTTTTCTATTTCAATGCTATACCGGTTTGCGCTGGAGCGACTTAAAGCATGTTCGGCCTGGTAATATGATTGAGATCCGGAGCGATGGGAATGAAATGGAGCCAGCGCTGCGACTAATTCAGGAGAAGGGAAGACGAGAAAATCTGGTACCGCTCACGGATCAGGCTGTTGGAATTCTTAAAAAGTACGGTGGCACCTTGCCGATCATATCAGGCCAGAAATATAATGTGCTAATTAAAGAGGTGGCCAGGAAAGCCGGGTTGAATCGCCGGGTTGTCCTCACAGAGTATTATGCTGGCCAGCGCGTCGACGTCGAGAAAGCATTGCATGAAATCATCTCGTCCCATATGGGCCGTCACACGTTTGCGATGATCATGCTCGATCGGAAGGTAGATATAACGGACCTGAGTGATTTAATGGGTCATGGGTCAATATCTACCACGATGATCTACCGGACCATCCGTGGAGAGGATAAGATCAAAGTGATGCAAAAGGCTTGGGGTAAACAATCGGCGAAAATTTAAAAGACTACCCAATATGGAGCCGACTTTTGAAGAGGAAGTTCGTGCGATTTTGGCGCGAATCGAGCAAAATACGCAAGTCGCAGCAATCAGAGCCAAGGTTTTATTTGACGTAAAGGATATTGCCATTTTAACGGGATTTTCAAAAGACAGTGTCTATGATTGGATACGCGTGGGACGTTCTATAAATGGAGCGAAGAAACGAGTTTTCCTTAAACCGGCTTCCGGGCTCGATGACCGTGGTTTTCGAATATTTCCTGACGAACTGGATGATTTCCTTTCACATTTTCCACCTGCGCGAGCCTGATCAGCTATGAATAAGGCATTCGAAGAGGAAATGCGATCGCTGATGGGAGAACTGAAGCAGATTACAAAACAGGGTGCGATTCGCTCAAAGTTACTGTACACCGTGGAGGATGTAGCATTCTTGACCGGCTTCTCTGCACTAACGGTTTACGGCTGGATTCATGAAGGACGGCCTATTAAAGGTGGTAAAAAGCGAGTTTATCTGCAACCGTCAGCCGATCTGGCTGAGCGTGGGTTCCGATTTTTTCCGGATGAGCTTAACGATTTCCTTGCCCATTTT
Source organism: Larkinella terrae (assembly GCF_009668025.1). Classification (GTDB taxonomy): domain Bacteria; phylum Bacteroidota; class Bacteroidia; order Cytophagales; family Spirosomataceae; genus Larkinella; species Larkinella terrae. The sequence continues at coordinate 231,026 of NZ_WJXZ01000004.1, forward strand.
CCGCCAGCTAAGCCAAGTTGAAGTGTACAAATAAAGAGTAACTGGAAGGCGGTATTAACTTCGTTAAGTAGGATACCGGATAGTTTAGAGCGAGCAATTTGTTCAGGTAATCCTTGTTCAGATATCAAAGAAATCTTTGTCCTGAGCTTCTAATTTATGGTTAATAAATTTTGAAACCCGTTGCCTTGTCTCTTCATCTTCACAATCAACCCGGAATTTAACTCCAGATTTCGAATTACCTGTAACAGTAATCCAGATTTTATGCCCTTCTTTATTCATCCAAGTAGCCCATTTTTGAGCGTTTCTTATGTCCTGCCGAATCGCATTATTTAAAGTTTCATTTATATCGAGATCCTTTCTACCATCTTTTGGGAGGTATTGAACACGGTCAATAACTATGATTAAGTCGGTCATGATTTAGAAAAAGATGGTAAAAAGCTTGAAAAAGTTCGATCTGATCTCAGTGATTTTTAGCCTCTTCATTTTTATTTTAAATCTCCATTTTTTAGGATTAGGTCAAATTCTATTATAGAATTATTGATCCGTGAGTAGTTCGTAAAACACCCGATTTATCTATCTATTCGGCTTAAGGTGGTTGTATTTATCAAAATGCACCTTTACGGATTGATTCACTGATCAATAAAGTTATACCAGATTTTGCCTTTTTCGAGCTGCGTCAGCAGAATAGTCAAAACCAATAGGTGGTGGAAATATGGAATCTGCCATTGCTAAACCTGCTTGAAAGAGGCATCCTTCTTCACATTGATGTTCATCATTGACTCGTACACGCCCATAATTGTAGTCATATCTTTGGGTTCCATAATAGTCCATCTGGCCAATGCCTGTTATTTGTTCAATAAACTGCATTACCTCAAGAGAAGCAACATTAGCACTGAACGGAAAAATATTTTCATTCCGCTTGAAACGATGATCTTTTGACAGGCCTGCTAAGTATGAAGGATCATCCAACTTTCCAGCCTTTTCTGTTGCCACATCAGCAGCATCGTAAGCCTTTAGGCACTGTAAGCAAGGACGATCGGGGCCGACACTCTGTATTTGCCATTCGGCGCCCTCAAAATGTTTAGTTTTAGAATTCATCCGAACCTGTATGCCTCCATCTATAACCGGAATGAGATGGCTGTAAGCTATGTGATTCAAAACTTGGCGAGGCCAAGGGCGATCAACGCAACTGAATAGTATATCGCAATCTAATGCATTTTGATATCCCATTTCTTCAGTAACTCCTGACAATACGGGGGTTACTTGGACTCGATTTGCCGTCGATGATCGATGAATTTGTCTTTGAGCGATATAAACTTTGCTGGTGCCTATGTCATTCAATGTAGCCCCTAACAATCGATCAAGGTTGTGCTCTTGTACTTCATCAAAATCGATTAAAACAAATCGTTCCATTCCCATTCGAGATAAAGATTCTGTGACCATACTTCCCACACTACCAAGGCCAATAATTCCTACCTTTAATCGAGCTAGCTGTGCATGATTACTCTCGCCCCAAACGGTCATTGTACGTTTGTAAGTTTCTTTAAACGTTGGCCGAGGTCTTAAACCGTCATGGTACGAAACACTGAGCCGTTGTCCTACAACTCGTACTGAAGTAGCCTGCTTCCGGTCATACCAGCCGTTTAAATATTCCCAGACACGAGCACTCCAAGTTTTATCAGTACCTAAGGTTAAACCGACGAACGGTAGGCCTGATAGCGTTAAAGATGTATCTGAAAATCCATATTCTGTCTTAACATCATCGAGACTCATACCTTGCCATCCTGGTCCCAGATGACTATGTAAAAGAACAATTCCTGATTTCTCAGCTGCTGCTATTCTACAAACTCGACGAAAATATTGCGGATTGATAAGCACATTACCTTGAACTCTACGGTCGCCTTCTTCTGGTAGTATTATTTTATAGATAATACTGGTAAATCGTAATAAGCCAACCGACGGTTTATATAAAGCAAAGGCTACTTCTTCCTGTTTGTCATCACGTAATAAGTGGCGACAAAGGATTGAATTCAGCGTAGCTGACATTGCTACGCTGAATTCTTCTCGATCAGTTCTGTCTAAAGATTGCATTGATCTGAGCTAATAGTTTTGAAGTTGGATTATTCGGACTCAACTGAAACTGATAGCTCCAATATTGCCATTCCGAACCTAAAGGACTAGTTATTACATTACGTGTACCAGTTTGACCGAAAGTAGCCAAGTGTGGTAATGCCTTAATATGTATTGAGGCAATTGAAGAGCGGGGGTAATCAGTAGGAGCGGGTATAGCTAGATTTATATTCCGGCCAGCAAAACTGCCAGCCGGAATAATAAATTCTGGAATCATCACATACTGCATCCCATTGGTATCAACGAGGATTGTCATTCCTTCATGTCCCTGATCACACAAGTCTTGTACAAGGCGTTGAGCTCCGATATTCATGAAACAGGGGTCGGTTCATTATTAAACAAAACGAACTTATTAACACACTCCAAGTCAATAGTTTCTTCTAGGTTATTGTACTCGCTCCCTCCTTTTGTACTTAATGTATTTAAGGTAGGATCAACATGAGCGAAATCAACTAGAATTTGTCTTACTGTCAAGTATCGTACATTCGATTCGTATCCTTTTTTTCCAATAGAAAAATGATACATTTTTGGCTTGACAATGAAACTTTCAATACCTTCTGCCTTGAAATTAACAAGCTCATCTTTACCTATAGGCTCTAAATAGGTTTCACCATATTTACGGCGAGTTTGGTAAATTAGATACTCTTCCGGATCCTTACTATCCAGAGCAATAATTTCTCTACCGAGCATTTGTGATTTTTTGGTTTCATGTTTTTGGTCATTCACCTTAATCAGGTAGTAAATCACAACACCTGGATCATGGACAGGATGTGGTGTGCCATTTAGGCAATGCTCTTCTAAATCAATTATTACTTTGACAGTAATAGCTTCATTTTCATTGTGGTTGTTTGACCACAGGAATTCTGGATTTTTCATCTTTTTGATTTTTAATTTGATCAAATCTTCCTAGATGCTAAGTCCCCAACCGTACGTTTGGTAGAAACATACTTGATTACTACCTTGCACTTATAATTCGACAGAACCCTACACATGGGTGAGTAGCCCACGTTGATACAATCTGCCCTGGAAAGCCATTTGTATCGAGATCTGTTAAGCAAGAAGCGGACATTCCGGTTGAGGAACTGGGATCGTTCGCTTTTTGCTTTATTAAACTATACCTCAATAAGTGTTTATGAATCCGCACATATTTACAGTACAAATATGGTGTATTTTATTGACACTGTCAAGTATCATAAAAAAATTTTCCTTAAATATGTTTATGATACTTGACATTTATAATTAAAGTATTTAACTTTGTGCCATGGAAGCAACTCATTATCAGGAGATATACCAAGTTGTAGGGAGTAAAATCTCTGAGATCAGACGTGAAAAAAAAATGTCACAACTTGATTTGGCAGCGATAGTTGGTTTAAGTCGTGCTTCAATTGTGAATATTGAAAAGGGACGACAACATCCTCCATTGCATTTAGTATGGCAGCTTTCAGATGCGTTGGATGTAGATTTATTTGATCTCTTGCCAACTAAATATGAAATGATGGGGCGGCCTGTATCTAATCTCTTAAATAAGGTGGATGTAGCTGGTAGTAAGGAATCAGCAAATAAGCTTGCTGAGTTCATTAACATTCATTACAATTTAAATAATGATAAATCGTAGACGATTCAAACAAATTGAAGAGATCGCAGAACAGCTTCTCCAAGATACAAGTTCTTTTGTCGTACCAGTTCCTGTTGAGCTAGTTGCAAAGGGGTTAGGTTTACAAGTATTTGCTCATGATTTTGGACCTGATATTTCTGGAGTATTGATTCAGAATGCAGGTGTAGCAACGATTGGTTATAATTCAAAAAATTCGGAAAAAAGAATACGATTTACAATAGCTCACGAAATTGGGCATTTTGTTTTAGGCCATCAGAGAGATGGAATGTTCGTTGACAACGCTAGCAAACATTTCTCTATAGCGTTTCGAGATATAAATTCGTCAACAGGTGAACTTTTGCAGGAACGAGAAGCAAATGCATTTGCAGCTGCTTTATTAATGCCCAAATCCTTACTTGTTACTTACATTAATAAAGTTGGATTTGATCTGAGTGATGAAGAGAACTTAATAGTAGAGCTAGCTAATTCCTTCAAAGTAAGTACACAGGCAATGGCTTACCGATTGGCAAATTTAGGTGTGCTTAATTCTGCTTCTAGTTAGTAAAATACACAATTTTTCATTTTGAAAATAATTGAATGAGTATAAAATCAGTATGGATACTTTATAGAATATAATTCTATATCAATGCTGATTACTAACCAATTTACACATATTACGGGAGTTATTCCCATAATACAAGATCATGCGCGAAAGCTGTTTGATCCTAAAAATCAAAACAGCTTTTTGAATGATGCTGTTCAAAGAGGTTTACGACTTTATTTGGACCAGCTTAAAGACAATATATGGATATGTGTTGAATCACCTTATGTAGACCGAATATATCGTGACAGTTATTATCATTACTATGCAAGTAAGCTGGGGAGCTATCCGAAGGATTGTATTAGGTTATCATTTTTCGATGTCCCAATTGATGAAAGTCATTTTAGAAACCAGGATCAGCGAACTTTTTTGCAAGAACACTATTTAGGCTTTTTAGTGGTTCGTCCAACCTTTCGCAATTTAATTGGGAGAAACATTATTTCACCTAAAGCTCTGAAAGATAGCAATATACAGGTGTGCTTGGCTAAGTACTCCGTAACAGTGAATTCAATAAAGCTGGAAATATGGGGATTCCCTCATTCATCGCAAGACATTGAAACTATTACGTGCGCTCAGACAACTATATGGTCAATTATGGAGTACTTTAGTCAACGTTATGCCGACTATCGCCCTGTATTACCATCAACAATTGTTAAGCGCTTAGAAAACCTCTCTGTTGAGCGGCAAATGCCCGCCACGGGACTTTCAATAGAGCAAATATCATTTGTGTTGAAAGAGTTTGATTTTGGGCCACGAATATATCATGAAGACAAATATCCTAAGGATTTTGCCGAATTGGTAAGCTGTTATGTTGAGAGCGGAATTCCAATTGTGGTTGCTATTCAAAATAGGAATAAAAGTGTTGGCCATGCCTTACTTTGTATAGGACGCCAAATTGTAACTAAAGAGTATATAAAAAAAAATCTTAAATATGAAGAATTTAAACTTCCAACTGGTACAATCCAATTAATGGATTTAGATAAATTACCCAAGGACTTCGTATTTATAGATGATAACTTGGCACCATATGCTCAGGCTACATTGAGTCGACCAGCTAGTAATTATGTATCTAAAGAGTGGCATAGTTGTAAATTAGTTGCTTTCGTTGCTCCTCTTTATAAAAGAGTTTACTTAGAAGCCTACGAAGCTAAAAAATACCTTAAAAGCTTATTTTCTATTGGTATAATCTCAATTCAAGGTCAGCATGAAGTGATTTTAAGGTTTTTTCTTACTTCAAGTCGATCATATAAAAACTGGGTGGCTACTGATGCAGTTATGGGAGAAGTTTTGAAGGAAATAATTCTCGCAGTCGCACTACCTAAATTTATATGGGTGGGCGAACTAACAAATTCTACATTATTGGAGGCTGATCAAGCCAATGGAATTGTTCTGCTAGACGCTACCGAAGCTGACACCAATAATCTAAAACCGTTGATATTAGTTGCTCAAGGAGATAGAATAATTAACTTTGCGGCCCCAGAGCTTTCACAGCGGCTTGTAAGTATACCCATTCAACCATTTACACGTTATCAAAACAATTTAGCTTAATTTGAGTCTAACCATATACCTACACATTCTGGTCAGCTAATTATGGAACAAACAACAAGTAAGTATCAGATGCTGATGGAGAGCTTGAAGAGTCAAGGGAAGTTACATTCTCTTGAAGAAATATTCACTCCAGAGGTAACTATGCAGATAAATAGCCAAATGGAGGCTGTTCGTCGTGAATATCGTCGCAAAGATGCTGAGTCTAAACAAGAAGCGGCTCTTGTTATTTTGAACGCCTAAGTCAAATCATAAATTTTTCATAAAAAAAGTGGGCAGTTTAAACTGCCCACTTTTTTTATGATGGCTTTAGCCTCAATTTCATATTTACCCAAATCTAGGGCAGTTACAACTAGAGAATTGCCAAAGCTTTTTAGATATTTATCCACATTATAATGGGATTTTTCTTTTCTGAACTAATCTTAAAAACTATTCCGTACACCAATCCGTACACATGCAAAAACAAAAAACCCGTAACTTGCTGATTTATAGCTAGCTACGGGTTTAATGCTGTGCCGAAGGCGAGACTCGAACTCGCATGAACTCACGTTCACACGCCCCTGAAACGTGCGTGTCTACCAGTTTCACCACTTCGGCATCGGGGTTCCCATGACGGGACTGCAAAGATGCAGGGTTTTGATTTTTTATGCAAGCCGCTTGACGAGATTTTTTACGGTTTCTCTGTTTTTTTACGATTCAACCGGGTTTTTCCGTCAAAATATAAAAACCGTTTACAGTTCGACCGACTCATACAGCGACGGAATGTAGATATTCTGAAAACCGGCGCTCTGGAGTTTCTGGCGGAAAACCACCTGCCGGTCGTATTCGCCGTGGACGAGAAACACCTGTTTTACCTCCGACGGATGTTGGCACGACAGGAAATCGAGCATTTCCCGGTAGTCGCCGTGGGCACTGAACGAATCCATCACCTCCACAGTGGCCTTCACCTGAAACGTTTCGCCGAAGATTTTCACCTGCGAATCGCCCCGCTTCAGCGCCCCGCCCAGCGTTTCCGGCCCGCAATAGCCTACAATCAGAATCGTGCAGCGCGAATCCTCGACGTTGTTTTTAATGTGGTGTTTGATGCGCCCCGCTTCGGCCATGCCCGACGATGAAATGATGATGCAGGGCTCGTCGCGGGTGTTGATGGCTTTGGATTCTTCCACATCCGATACGTAATGCAGGTTCGGGAACGCAAAGGCATCGCCGTCTTTTTCAATGTAAGCCAGAATTTCGGGGTTGAAACATTCGTCGTGTTCTTTCATCAGCTGCGTGGCTTTCACGGCCATCGGGCTGTCGATGTAAACCGGCAGACGCGGTAATTCACCCAAACTTTCCAATTGGTCGAGCGCATACACTAACTCCTGCGTCCGGTCGACGGCAAAAGCCGGAATGATGAGTTTTCCCCCGCGCACCACGCAGGTTTCGTGCACAATCCGCAGCAAATGCGCCCGCATGTCCGGTTCCGGCTCGTGGAGTTTGTCGCCGTACGTCGATTCGCAAAGAATGTAATCGGCCTGCGGAAATGACTCCGGCATTTTAAGTATCTTGTCGTGCGGTCGGCCAATGTCGCCACTGAAAAACACGCGTTTCTCCACCGATTCACCGGTCGGGCTGGTTTCGCGGAGGGTCAGGCTGATGGCGGCACTGCCGAGCAAATGGGCGGTATCGGTGAATAAAACGCTGACTTCGTCGGTGTTAATCCAAAACCGCTCGTCGTAGTCCACCGGTTTCATCAGCGAAAGGGCGCGCTCCACATCGTCGGCTTCGTACAGAATATCGAGCAACGCCCGGCCCTGACGCTCCCGGCGTTTGTTCACCCGCTCCAGGTCTTTTTCCTGAATGTGCGCACTGTCCAGCAGCATCAGGCGGCAGAGATCGGCGGTGGCGGGGGTACAGTAAATCGGCCCGGTGAAGCCCTGACGAACCAGACGCGGAATCAATCCGCAATGGTCGATATGGGCGTGCGACAGGATTAGATAATCGACTTCGGCGGCTTTAAACCGAAAATCCTGATTCAGATCGTCGGTATTGATACCCTGAAACAGGCCGCAATCGAGCAGAATTTTCGTTCCGCGTTGGGTGGTAATCAGGTGCTTACTGCCCGTGACAGTGCGGGCGGCCCCAAAAAACTGAATTTTCATGTAAAAAAGGAATAAAGGTTTTGAAGAGCACCGAAGCAGGAAGCGCTTCCTGTTACGTGCTTGCTACTTCATAAACTGTTTTTTGACTTTATTGTCTTAGTGCGTCATCGTTTCAGAGAACCTATAAAACCGCTTTTCGAACGCCGATAACCAGCTTCTAAGGAATTGCATATTGGAAAAATTACGTTACATCACCAAAAAAGTCTGGAAATGGCCCTGGGTAAAAGCACTGGTTGCGCTGCTGTTGCTGTTTTTGGGACTGAATCTGGTGTTTCCGCTGAACGTTCGTCCGCGTTATTCGACCATCGTTACGGCCGCCGACGGCACCATTCTGCACGCCTTTCTTAGTGACGACGACAAGTGGCGGCTGGTCACGGAACTGGATGAAATAACCCCGGTTTTGCGGAAAACCATTTTACACAAGGAAGACAATTATTTCTATTACCACCCCGGTTTTAATCCGGTTTCGATGGCGCGGGCGGTTTTTCGCAACCTGACAACCGGCCGCCGAACTTCGGGCGCTTCGACGATTACGATGCAGGTGGTGCGGCTGCTGGAACCCCGAAAACGAACGTACGGCAGTAAAATCATTGAATTGTTTCGGGCGGTTCAACTGGAATTGTTTTATTCCAAAGACGAAATCCTGCAACTCTACCTGAACCTGATTCCGTACGGCGGCAACGTGGAAGGCATCAAATCGGCGTCGATGCTGTATTTCGGAAAACCGCCCCAACTGCTGAGCCTGGCCGAAATCACGACGCTGACGATCATTCCCAACCGTCCGTCGAGCCTGCGACTCGGTTTGAACAATAAATTGATTGTTCAGGAACGAAACCGCTGGCTGAACCGATTTGCCAAAACCGGTCTATTTACTGCCGAAGCGATTAACGACGCCCTGAACGAACCGCTCGATGCGCACCGGCGGGCCTTGCCGAAACTCGCTCCGCATCTGTCATTGCGTCTGAAGAAAAGCCAACCCGATCAGCCGATTATTCACACGTTGGTAAAGCCCAACCGGCAGGCGCAGGCCGAACAATTGGTGGCAAATTACGTCGGGCGGGTACGATCGATGAACATTCACAACGCGGCCGTTCTGGTGATCGATAACCAAACGATGGCGGTGGAAGCGTACGTCGGCTCGGCGGATTTTGCGAACAGTTACGACGGCGGGCAGGTCGATGGCGTTCGGGCGGTGCGGTCGCCGGGCAGTACGCTAAAACCGCTGCTCTATGCGTTGGCGTTCGACAAAGGGATGATGACGCCCAAAACCGTGCTGAATGACGTGCCGACGAGCTTTTCGGGCTACGAACCCGAGAATTACGACCGGCAATTTTACGGCCCCATCACCGTCGAATCGGCGCTGGCGAACTCGCTGAACGTTCCGGCGGTGAAAACCCTGCAGCAGCTCAGCACGCCAACCTTTGTGGAATCGCTAAAGAAAGCCGGTTTTGAAACCATCAAAAAGCAGTCGAAGGGGCTGGGTTTGTCGGTCATTCTGGGCGGTTGTGGTGTCACCTTGGAAGAGCTGACCCGTCTGTTTGCGGCTTTCGCCAACGGCGGGCAAATCGGCAATCTCAACTTTGTTGCGCCGAATGAATCGGATGCTCCGGCGAAAAAAAGCCGCCTAATTTCGGAGGATGCGGCTTTTCTGATTATGAATACGCTGACGCAGATCACCCGTCCGGATTTGCCCAACAACTTCGACAACAGCTACCATTTGCCGCGCATCGCCTGGAAAACCGGTACGTCCTACGGGCGTCGGGATGCGTGGAGCATAGGTTACAACAAGCGGTATACGGTGGGCGTCTGGGTCGGCAATTTTTCGGGCGAGGGCGTTCCGGAACTAAGCGGAGCCAACATCGCTACCCCTTTGCTGTTTACCATTTTCAATACGATCGATTACAACTCATCGAGCGGCTGGTTTCGGATGCCGAAAAGTTTGTCGATGCGCCAGGTGTGTGCGGAAACCGGTGACGTTCCGGGTGAAACCTGCGAGCACAAAATTGTCGATTACGCCATCATGGGCGTGTCGCCCTATCGCCGTTGTCAGCACCAGAAAGCCGTCTGGACCAACGCAACCGGCACGGTTTCGTATTGTGCCCACTGCTTACCCGAAAACGACGGATCAGACGACGCGGTTCGTCGGTTTTTCCCCAATCTGGCACCGGAGCTGATTGCGTTCTACGAGAGCCGCCGGATTCCGTACCCGAAAATACCGCCCCACAACCCGGCCTGTACGCGGGTTTTCGCCCAGCAGGGGCCGCAGATTGTCAGTCCGAACGACGGCAGTGAGTATTTCATCAATCCGCATCAGCCTCAGCAGTTGCAGCTCAGTTGTCAGGCCGACAACGAGGTGAAAGTGGTTTACTGGTACCTGAACGACAAATTGTACCGAAAAGCCGCCCCGACGGAAGGCGTTTTCTTCAGTCCGCAACCCGGTGCGTTGAAAATTTCCTGCGCCGACGACAAAGGCCGGAATACCGACATCCGGATTTCGATCAGAACGGAGTGATCTTTTAACCCCTAAATCCCCTAAAGGGGACTTGGACACAGTTTAATTCGGATGCAAAAGTCCCCTTCAGGGGATTTAGGGGCTAAAAGCGACCGCCATTAATTCCGACAAGAGAGTAGAGACCTGCATCCTGTGACTTTTTTAGTCTCTACTCTCTTGTCTCATTTCTATCTTCTCTATGATGAATTCTAATCGACGTGATTTTCTACAAAAACTTTCGAAGGGCATCGGCGCATCGGCGCTTTCGCTGCCCTTGGCGGGCTATGCTGCGACGCTGAATCAGCAGGACCAGTTTGCCCGCATCAACACGCTGGTTTCGCATCTGGGCGAACCGCTGCAACCGGGCCGGAAACTGGGTATGGCGTTGGTCGGTTTGGGCTATTACAGCAAGAATCTGCTGGCTCCGGCGCTCCAGCAAACGCAGCATGTCCGGCTGGCCGGCATCGTGACCGGAACGCCAACCAAAGCCGAGGAATGGATGACGAAATACAACATTCCGAAAGCGAACGTCTACGACTACAAGAATTTTGACAAAATTATCGACAACAAAGACATCGATGTTGTCTACGTGGTGCTGCCGAACTCGATGCACGCCGAGTACGTGATCCGGGCGGCCAAAGCCGGAAAGCACGTCATCTGCGAAAAACCGATGGCGGTTTCGGTGAAAGAATGCCAGGACATGATCGATGCGTGTAAGAAAGCAAACCGCCAGCTGGCGATCGGCTATCGACTTCACTACGAACCTTTTACGCAGGAAATGATGCGATTGGGCCGCGAAAAAGTGTTCGGAAATCTGAAATTTCTGGAAGCCAGCGACGGTTTCAAAGCCGGTGATCCAAACCAGTGGCGACTGAAAAAAGCGCTGGCGGGCGGTGGTCCGATGATGGATGTGGGCATCTACGCCATTCAGGGCGTGCGGCTGGTAACGGGCCTGGAACCCATTTCGGTAACCGCACAGTTTGCGCCCAAAACCAATCCGGAGAAATTCAAAGATGTCGAAGAAGGGATGTACTGGCAGTTCGAATTTCCGGGCGGTATTACGTCTACTTCGACGACGAGCTACGCTGCGGGCGTGGAGCGGTTGTACGCATCGGCGGAAAACGGCTGGTTTGAGCTGCGTCCGGCATTTGGCTACGGCCCGCTGAAAGGCATGACGAGCAAAGGTCCAATCGATAAACCGGTCGTTAATCACCAAGCGATGCACATGGACGGTATTTGCAAGGATTTGATCGACGGCAAGGAACTGCCGAAGCACGTCACCGGCGAAGAAGGCATTCAGGACATGAAAATCATCACAGCCACCTACCAGGCTGCCGAAACCGGACGAAAGATCAAGATTTCATAAGTTGTTTCGCGGAGTTGAGCGGAGAAAAAAAGAGTTAAGCAGAGAAAATATATACTCCGCTTAACTCTTTTTTTCTCCGCTCAACTCCGCGAAACAACTCTTTTCAACCTCTTATTTCTTTCGTCCCATTGCGTACTTAATCCCGCCCAGGATGTGTTGCAGGAATTGCGGGTCGCTGTAGGATTCGTCCGTGTGGCCCGCGCCGGTGTAAAACGTCCGGCCACCGTCGAAGGAACGATACCAGATAAACGGGTGATTATCACCGTTTTTACCGCCTTCGTACGTTTTCTCATCCAGTTTCCCCAGCACTTTCACTTCCGGCACAATGCTTTTGTAGTTGTACCACTCGTCGTAGCGTTTCCAGCGGTCGGGGAGGTTTTTGGTCGCGAGGTGTTTTTTGTCCACGATCTCAATTTCGGCATTCTGCTGTTTCGGGTGGCTCAGGAAGTACGCGCCAACCAACTGGTTATACCACGGCCATTCATATTCTGTATCGGCAGCCGCGTGAATCCCGACAAAACCGCCCCCTTTTTTGATGTATTGCTCAAAAGCCGCCTGTTGCTCGGCATTCAGGATGTCGCCGGTGGTGCTCAAAAAAACCACAGCTTTGTATTTCTTCAGGTTATCGGTCGTAAAAACGGCGGCATTCTCGGTCGTATCGACGCTGAAATTATTTTCCTCACCCAGTTTCGCAATAGCCGCTTTGCCCACTTCGATGGACTTATGCCGGAAACCGGCGGTTTTTGAAAAAACCAGAATGGCGTCTTTGGCGTGTGCGGTAGTGGCCGCGACGCCGGTCAACAGGCAAAGAAGGCTGAAGAACTTTATAATCGTTTTCATACACAGGTTTAAAAAGTATAGTGTCAAAAGGATCGGTTTTGTCGTACTTTACTGTTCAATCCATCAATTTCTTTCCATCCTATGAAAGTACGGCCTGCGGTGCTCCTGATCGAAAATAATCATTTGTTACTGATGCAATACCGTTATGGGGAAGCCGACGTTTACGGCCTGCCCGGCGGCAATCCCGACAAAGGCGAAACGCTGGATCAAACAGTCCTGCGCGAGTTGCAGGAAGAATTGGGCGTTGACGTGGAAGTCGGTCCCATTGCGTTTGTCGGCGAAGTGATTTTTCCCGAAATCAAGGGCGCAGAACCGAAAGAAGACGTGCTGCACGTGGTTTTTGCGGGGGAGTTGATCGGTGGTATTCCCCAACTCAATCCGGACGAAACAACGGCGCTGGCCGTCACATGGAAACCGGTTCAGGAACTTGACGGATTGAACCTGTACCCCAACGTCGGTCGGCAAATTCAGCGGTGGCTCACGGCGCAGGCGAATCTGGAATACATCGGGAAGATCGATCAGGCGTTTTTTTAATTACCCCTAAATCCCCTAAAGGGGACTTTATGCGACCGGCTTAGACGAGTGCAAGTGCCCTTTAGGGGATTTAGGGGCAATTAACACCCCAATCAACATCCCCGCCACACTCGCCAGCAACCCGTAAACCAAGGCCGGATACTCGGTTTTAATGGCGAGACAGATAAGCCACACGGTAATTCCGATTAGCATCGACAGAATACAACCCAGCGTGTTGGCGTGTTTCCAGTATAAACCGGCGGTCAGCGGCACAAAGAGCGAAACCAGACTAAACGCCGACGACTCGCCGACCAACTCAAAAATGTTGACGTCGCGCGTTGCGGTCATCCAGACGCAAATGAGTGTGATGGCGGCCACGGCAAGCCGGATGACCAGAAGTAAGTTTTTGTCGCTGCTGTCGGGCCGGAAAAACCGGTAGATGTTCTCCCCAAAAACCGTGGCCGGGGCCAGAATTGCGCCACTCGATACGCTCAGAATCGCCGACAATAACGCGCCAAAAAACAGAATCTGCAACGGCAAACTGCCTTGCCGCAGCACCATGTTCGGAATCAGCATCTGATTATCCTGATTCAAATCCGGTTGTAATTGCTTGCCAACCAGGCCAATAAACAGCGGCAGCATGGCGATGGTAATGTACAGAAACGACGCCAGATACGACGCCCGAACGGTGGTCTGCTCGTTTTTAGCGGACATCACACGCTGAAAAACGTCCTGCTGCGGAATCGACCCCAGCCCAATGGTAATCCAGGCGGCCATCCAGCTTACGCTATCTTTTAAAGTGGGAGCGGGAAGCGGATTGAAGAAACCCGGTTTTGTTTTCCGGATAATACTTTCGATTCCACCAGTCTGGTTGTAGAGGATAACCGCAATGATAAGCAGTGCAATGACAATGATAATGTTGTGGAGAAAATCTGTGATGGACAGCGACCACATTCCGCCCATCATGGTGTAAATCATCACAATGGTGGCGCTGGACGCGATGCACCAGAAAATCGGTAGTCCGGTCACCAGATTCAGCACAATTCCGATGGCGATGAACTGCGCCGAAATCCAGCTGAAGTACGACGGAATTACCAGGATGGCCGAAATAAACTCCGCCGACCGGCCAAAGCGAATTCTGAAATAATCCGAGAACGTCGTGATTCCCAGGCGATAAAGCGGTCGGGCGTAGAATGCTCCGACCAGAAACAGGCACAACGCCGACCCGAACGGTTCTTCGATAATCGCCAGCAAACCGCCGTCGACAAACGTGGCCGGAGCACCCATAATCGTTTCGGAGCCAAACCAGGTGGCAAACGTGGCCGAAGCCGCCAGCGCCAGCGGTAACCGCCGACCGGCCAGCACAAAATCCTGACTGCTGGTTACTTTTCGGGCCGCCCAGGCGCCAATGGCGAGGTTGGAAAGCAGGTAAAGGGCAATAAACGTGAGGAGCATCCGGTGAATAGGCTTGTATTCACCAATAATAAACAAAAAACCGATGTGGTAACAAACCCCGTCAGCGGTCGTAGACCCTGACGGCGGTTTGGAAATCAATTTATAAACGCAACCGCCGTCAGGGTCTACGACCGCTGACGGGGTTTGCGTTTCGTTTTTTACAACTTAATGGTTGAAGGCAGGTATTTCGCAATCAGATCTTCGTAATACGGTTTCAATTCCGAAACCACCGGCGTAACCGGGCTTTTCGAGTACAGATCGTACGGATTGAATTTGTTCACCCATTTGAACATTTCGTGGTCGTGCGCGTCCATGAGGTGATCGTAGGCGTTTTCGCGGTGTTGCGCGTAGAACGAGTGGTACCGGATCATGTACAGCGCCGGTTCGGGCAGGTGATCCTTCGTAATGTGGTACAGGTACTCGTCGTGGCCCCACGACATCGTCACGTTTTTCAAGCCGCAATTGGGTTCGTAAACGCCATATTTGGTGTTGAAATCTTTGTTAGTCGAATCGGGATTGGCGGCAAAATACTCGGGATAAACGATTTTATCGGAATGCGCACAACCAACCGGGAAGGTGTCGCCGACCACGGCCCATTGCGGTTCGCCGAACAGACACAGGACTTTGCCCATGTCGTGCAGAAAACCGGTCAGCACAAACCAGTCAGGGTGGCCGTCGGCGCGGATAGCTTCGGCGGTTTGCAGCAGGTGTTGCAACTGATCCAGTTCAATATCCGGGTCAGAATCGTCCACGAGCGTGTTCAGAAACTCCATGGCGCCCCAAACCGGAATTTCTTTTTTGTCGAATTTCAGAAATTCCGCCCGCTTTTCCTGCACAAAATCATACGTCTGGTACGTGTGATTCAGACGGTAAAACTCCCGCACCGTGTCGCGGCCCGGGTTCTCGTAATTGCGGTATTCTTCTTTCGCTTTATGTTCCGGTTCGGGATAACGAATCAGCAGATCGTCTTCCCATTGTTCGAGGCTGGATAGCGGATTGCGCTCGGTGTCGGTAAATGCCATAGTCAGATAGCTGTTAGTAAGCCAATTAAAGGGTGTAAAGATAAGCAATCCCCGCACTATTTCAAGACGGACGATATCCGAAATAGTCACTCAATTCGTCAGATTGTGCAACGCCCACACGTCGACGGATCGTTCCGTTTGGGACGTCAGCACATTCAGAACGTCACCAAAGGGCCGGTGATTATCCGCCAGATTTGAGAAGAGAACAATCAGCGTTTTTTTCTCCGGAATCCGAACCACACAATTGCTAAAACCGCAGGTGCTGCCGGAATGAAAAAACGTTTGCGCTTCGCCGTTTGTTCGGGTAAAAAACCAGCCCAAACCGTAAAAACCGTTCGATTGCCCTTCAATCGGGTAAAAAACGCGTTTAAGCGCTTCCGGCAGATTGACCAATTTGTTGGTAGTCAGTGCGTCGTTCCATTTTTTATAATCCGTCAGCGAAATGTACACACAGCCGTCGCCCTTGGTGCCGCTCGTGATGCTTTGGTCCGAAAACCGGATTTTTCCGTTTTTATCCCGCGCATAGCCCATCGCCCGGTTGGGAATCGTTCGTTTCGGTTCATACAATGTCGTCTGGTTCATACCGAGCGGTTTGAAAATGTGCTCGGTGATGAATGTCAGATACGGTTTTTTCGACACTTGTTCCACAACCTGCGCCAGCACGCAAAAACCGGAATTGCTGTAGCGAAACCGGCTCCCGGGTTCAAAATACGTCGAATCCTGCGGTTTCAGCAGATTCAGGACATCCTGATCGAAAATCTGCTCTTTCTGCGTCGGGGACATGAGTGATTCATAATCCAGAATTCCTGAAGTGTGCGTCAGCAGATGGCGTAGCTTGACGATTTTGCCGACCTGCGGGTTAAAATCCGGAAAGAATTTCAGCAGGTTATCGTCCACGGATAGCTTTTGCTGCTTTTCCAGCAACAGAATGCACATCGCCGTAAACTGCTTGGAAACCGACGCCATCCGAAAATTGGTTGCCGGCGTAATCGGTCTTTTCGTCTCCCGGTTCGCCAGCCCAACGCCCCGGTTATAAACGGTTTTTCCATCGATCACCACGAGCAAGGCTCCGCCGGGCTGATCAGCCGAAAAGTGGCGGTGCATCACCGAATCAAGCGCGGCCACCATTTTTTGCGCCGAAACCGTTTGGAGCGAAAGGAACATACAACACCAGAAAGCGCGGTTTACCACTGATTGAACAGATTTAAGTGACTTTCTAAATTTTATAATTTTCCTTTTCCCTTTGCCCCCAACCCCCTAAAGGGGGCTTTAATCGGCATTTCAAAGCCCCCTTTAGGGGGTTGGGGGCAAAGGGAAAATCTGAATTTTAGACAGTCCCTAAGTGATTAAAAATGATTTTATCCGTAAAATCCGTTACATCCGTCAAATCGCATTGGCGATCCAACAGCATTCCTACCCAAACTTCCAGACGTGATCGGGTGTCACGCAGAAATTCAGGGCAACATCGCCTTCGTAAACATCCTCAATCGATTCAACCGGATCGAACAGCGACAAGCCGATTTTCAGACAATCCGGGCGGCATTCCGTCAGAAACCGGTCGTAAAAACCGCCCCCGTAACCGACGCGATTGCCGGTTTGGTCGAAGATTAACAAAGGGAGTAAAATAATATCGAATAGCGAATTAGGAATAGCTAATAATGAAGTGGGAGGGGGCTCGGGAATACCGTAGCGGTTTTTGACAAACACGGTTTCGGGCGTGATTTGATAGTTTTCCATCGTTCCGGCAACCAGATCGGTGACGGGCGCGGCTACATGAATGAGCGGAAAATCGCGCCAGAGCCGTCGGATGATGAGCCAGGTATCGACCTCCTTCCGGTTTTCAATGGGCAGGAAAATGCTCAAAACGGAATCCAGTTTGATCGGAAAAGAGCTGAAAAACTGTTCGGAAATACCTGCGCAGCGGTTTTGCCAGTCGGCTTCCGACAGCGCCTGGCGTTTCTGGCGGAACTCGGAACGCAGCTCGGCTTTGGTCATCGCTCAGTCTTTCAGAATCTGCATCTGGTAGGCCAGCGGATCAAAAACCGTCAGTAGTTTCTGGATAAACTGCGGGTCGTTGAGCTGGAAATTGAGGTAGTTTTCGGTCCGCTCCTGAATCCCGCCGTTCGGAAACAGCTTGGCTTTCAGTGTCATCAGCTGGCTCAAAACCGTCTCGTAATTTTTTTCTTCGGTTTTCTTGAGCCGTTTTTCGAGGTGATCAATCGTGTGCATCAGCCGGGTTTTCTCGGCCAGAACGGCGCCCTCCAGCGATTTGTCGACCTTCACGGATTTGTTCAGAATCTCGGAAAAACATTGTTCCAGACACGCTTTTTCGTCCGAAAGATCGAGGGAATTGGCGCTGATTCGCTGCGTATACGTCCGGCGCAGCTTTACTTCATCCCAGAACAGTTCTTCGGGCAAAACGCCCAGCTTTTCCATCTTTTTGGCACTGGCCGGATTGACGTACAGCGCAAAATTCCGGGGCATCAGCAGCGGGAACGGAATTCCAAAATGATCAAAAACGCTTTTCAGTTGCAGCCAGTAGGGTACTTCCGACGGACCGCCGATGTACGTCAGGTTCGGCAAAATGACCTCCTGATACACCGGGCGCAGCACCACATTCGGGCTAAACCGCTCCGGGTGTTCATCGACCAGCGCCAGCAGTTCTTCCGGCGAAAACCGCAGATCCGTATTCAGCACCTCATATTTTCTGACGCCATCGGGACCGGTTTTCGCTACGATTCGCTCGCGCAGTTGATCTTCCAGGTAAAAAAGATTGATTTCCCGGGGCGTTATCTGGGTTTTGTAACCGAGCGCTTCGAGTTGCTGAGTGGTTTTTGTGACGATTTCGCCGGTAGTCTGATTCAGCAATTCGTCCTTGATGATTGGCGCAAAAAGCCGCTTCAACTCCGCATCGTCCGCATCCAGGCAAACCAGGCCCTCGTTGCCCAGCAATTCGTTGGTATACCAGCGAACGGCGTCGGCCAGCGTATCGTGTTTCAGATAAGCCTCCTCGAACAGAAACAGCTTCTCCGGAATTTCGTTGAACAGGGTTTGCAGTTCCTGCGGGTTCATCCGCCCGACGGCCCCGCGCTGTTCCGTTTCCCACGTATGGTTTTTCCCAAACAGTGTAAAATGGTTGATTTCGGCAAAATCGTGGTCTTCGCTGGCCATCCAGTAAATCGGCACAAACCGGTATTCTGGATACGTTTCGTTCAGTTTTTTGGCCAGATTAATCGTCGTAATCCACTTATAGAGAACGTACAGCGGACCGGTAAAAATATTGAGCTGGTGCCCCGTTGTAACGGTAAAGGTGTTGGGCTGGGCGAGTACTGAAAAATCGGGTTTGTTGGGAATGTGCCGGTATTGCCGTTCTAAAACGTCCACCAGCGTCCGGCGTTTGGCGTCGTTGAACGGGCGGTTTTTGATCTGATCCGCAAAGGCTTCCAGGGTTGGAAAGCGGTTATAATACGGTTGGAGGACTTCTTTTTGAGAGATGTAATCGAGGAACAGATTCGAAAACTGGCCGGTAGTGGTTAGTGGCAGGTACTGACAGTCCATGAAAACGGGATTTTTGTCAGTCAACACAGAATTAGTAGTCAAGGTTCGGACGAGCTAAGATGAATACACGAATGGCAATTTTGGTAACACCAAAATCTATACCACACCGGTTTTCGGAATCTGGTTCCAGAGGTGATTGCGGGTGGTATGAATTTCCTGCAAAGCCCGGCTGCCGCCCACCGTCACGCTGAAAAACCGCTTTCGGCGACCACCACGCTCGGCGGTTGCTCCACCCATCTGCGACTTCAGATAACCTTTCTCTTCGAGCCGTTGCAGCGTGGCATGAATGGCGCTCAGGCTGACCGTACGACCGGTTTGCTTCTCGATTCCTTCCAGAATAGCCACTCCGTAGGCCTGCCCGTTGAGCATAGCGACCGTCAGGAGAACCAGTTCTTCAAATTCGCCTAGATACGGACGATTCATATTTGTTTAGGTTTTGTAAAACAAATATAATGAAGAAAGAAGAAAGAAGTTAGAAAAGAGAGTGGTCAGTAAAACCGGCATACGGTTTATAGCTGCCGGATTTTGATGTTGCGGAACCAGACCGAGCTGCCCCAGTCCTGCAAACCAATGCGTCCCTCCAGTTTGCCCTTGCTGATGGGAGCGTTTTTCAGGTTGCTTTCGGCGATCCGCTTTTTCCAGTCGGCGCTGTCGACGTTGTGTTCCTGAATGAGGTAGCCGTTCATGTAGACCGACAGTACTTTGTTTTTCAGCTTGAAATGAATCTGGTTCCACTCACCTACGGCTTTCGGCTCGCGGATGCGGGCGTTGGCGACGCTGAAGAAGTCACCGACGCGGTGTTTGTTTTCCGGCGCACCTTCGTAAATCGCGTTGTCGAGTACCTGAAGTTCCAGACCGGTGTGGTAAATCTGCTGGTATTCCGGCGCTTCGGTGACGAAGAAGAAAATACCGCTGTTCGTAAACCGCTCGACTTTAAAATCCGCCTTGAATTCGAAATCGCCTTTGAAGATTTGATCGGTGGCCAGATCGCCCCCGTCTTTGGCTTTGTTCCCGGCGCGTTCCGGCACGTTCAACTTCAGCGCACCGTTCTCGATGATCCAGGCCGATCCGACACCGGTTTTGCCGTACGTATGCCAACCGCTGACGTCTTTTCCGTTGAAAAGCAGTTTCCAGCCCTCTTTCTTTTCCTGCGCCGACAGCGTGTTGGGAGCCTGCGCAAACAGTTGAATACTAAGTACTAAAAGCAATAAAGGAAGTAGAATTTTTCTCATCGATTTTGAAATCAATTAATTTATCAAAAGCCCCTACATCCCCTGAAGGGGACTTGGACACAGCAGCATCCAGATGCACAAAGTCCCCTTCAGGGGATGTAGGGGCAATTTTCATTACATCGCCCAGCCCTGGCGGTATTCGCGTTTCAGGTACTGGTTCAGTTCGGGGGCGTTGGTAAAGGCCATGTTATTGGTATCCCAGTTCAGTTTCGTGCCCTGTTTGTAAAGCGCGACGATGCCCAGCAACATGGTTTCGCACAATGGTCCGGCGTACTCAAACGGCGAAACTGCCTTGCCGTTCCCTTTGCAGGCTTCGGCCCAGTTCCGTTCGTGGCTCATGCCGACGCGCGGAATGGTTTGTGCCGGTTTTTTGTACGAATCCATTTTTTCCTGCGGCAGCAGACGCGGTTTGGAACCGTAAGTTTCGTGGAACAATTTTCCTTTTGTACCGATGTATAAAACACCACCGCCTTTGGGGACGGGACCGTCGCCGAATTCGACCGGTTTGGGGGGCAGAATACCACCGTCGTACCACGTCATCTTCAGCGGATTTTTCTTGTCTTTCGTGGCAAACTCGAAGGTCACCAGCGACGAAATCGGGTAGCTCTGTTTGTTGAACGGCGTCGAAGAGGCTTCCACGGTAATCGGCGGATTCAGCCCCAGCGCCCAGAACGGGTGATCGACCAGGTGAGCGCCCATGTCGCCCAGCGCGCCCGCGCCGTAATCGACCCAGCCGCGCCATTTGAACGGCGTGTAAGCCGGGTTATACGCCCGGTGCGGAGCCGGTCCTAAAAACAGTTCCCAATCCAGCGTCGAGGGTACATCCACCACTTCTTTGGGAATGTCCATGCCCTGCGGCCAGATGGGGCGATTGGTCCAGACGTGCACTTCCTGCACCTTGCCAATCGCACCGTCGGCAATCCACTCGTTGATCAGCCGGGCGTCGTCGTTGGAGTGGCCCTGGTTGCCCATTTGCGTAACGATCTTCGGGTTTTCTTTCGCCATCCGCGCCAGTTCACGCGATTCCCAAACCGTTACGGTCAGCGGTTTTTGCACATAAACGTGCTTGCCGAGTTTCATCGCTGTCGAGGCAATGATGGCGTGCAGGTGGTCGGGTGTCGCAATAACCAGCCCGTCGATGTCTTTCTGCGCTTCGAGCATTTTGCGGTAATCCTTGTACCGCTTGGCATTCGGGTATTTTTCAAAAACCGGGGCTGCGTATTTTTCGTCGACATCGCAGAGCGCCACGATGTTTTCGGTAGGCGCCAGCGCGTTGATGTTGTTCTTACCCATACCGCCGATTCCGACACCGGCGACGTTTAGTTTATCAGACGGGGCAATGAACCCTCTACCGCCCAAAACATGGCGGGGCAGAATGGTCACTCCGGCCAGCGCCAGCGACGAGGCTTTGACAAAACCGCGTCGGCTAACAGGCTGATCTGCATTGTTTTTCAGATTGCTCATACGTGAAAGGTTCTATATAGATAAGGGATGGAACGTGAATATGTCAAAAGTACAAAATCATTGCCTTTATAGTACTATTGAGCTGCGGCAAATTTGAAACGAAAAGCCGCTGTCAGGGCATCTACACCCTGACAGCGGCCCCAAGACCCTGTCAGCGGTGAACCCAGACAAAACCACTCCGCTTACTGCAATTTCTTCGGATTGATCCGCCGGATCACTTCGCGCTTGTTAAAAACGATTCGCCAGACAACGAACGGCAGGGCTGCGTTGTCGGTACAGCTTTGGCAAATGAGGTCGCCGGTCGGAACGGGTGAGTTATAGACAAAAAGTGTGTCGTTCAGTTTCTGGATGTTGTCAATCTGCTCCAGTTTATTCCGGGCATTGTAGACGTACGCTCCCAGCAACTCGCGCTCTTTGGGGTTCAAAGCCGGGTTGGCGGTATCCTTCGCACTCAGGAGATCGATCGTCACGGCGTATTTTTGCTCCAGTTTCTGAATCGCCGGTACGGCTTTTAATGTACAAAGGGCCGAATCGTGAGCGGTTTTGCTCAATTGGCTGGTCAGCGTTTTCCCGGCCGTCAGCACGAGGGCTTTTCCCCATTCATCGACGGTCGTGGTCAGTTGCACATCCGTCACCCGTTTGATTTTGTGATCGTTCATTTCCTGCACCAGCGCTTTGGTATTCTGGGTCCGTTCAGGATTGCAGGATGAGGCAAAAACGAGAAAAAAAAGGCTCCAGACGAGGGACGCGAAAGCCGAAAAGATACGATTCATTGCCAGGAACTTAGTGAAGTGAATTCTTGTCATCTATCTGGATAACGATGGGTTTGGCGGTTTCGTTGACAAATGTACGACCGAACCGCAGACTGACCGAATTTTCGTAGATTTGCATTCGGTTATCCCAATAGTCGGCCGTGACCCCGGCCCTGAAGGGGGACTTTTGCAAATGGATTGTTTCGCGTCCAAATTCCCTTCAGGGGATTCAGGGGCGAGTTAGATATAATGTTTCTGACCCATGATTGATCAATTAGAATCTATAAAAGAGCGGTTTGAGGAGGTTTCTCAGCAAATTATGATGCCGGAAATTGTTTCCGATCAGAAGAAATACACCAAGCTGAGCAAGGAATACAAGGAACTCGACAAGATCGTCAAACAGTATCAGGCGTATAAAAAGCTGGTGAACGACATCGACGGCGCGAAGGAGCTTCTGGCCACCGAACGCGACGAAGATCTGCGCGAAATGGCTAAAGCCGAACTCGACGAGTTGGTACCGCAGCGGGAATCGATGGAAGAAGTGTTGAAAGAAATGCTGATTCCGAAAGATCCCAACGACAGCAAGAACGTTATTCTGGAAATCCGGGCCGGAACCGGGGGCGACGAAGCCTCGATTTTTGCCGGGGACCTCTTCCGCATGTACCAGCGCCTGTGCGACCGCATGGGCTGGCGGATGTCGTTGATGGATTATACCGAAGGCACCTCGGGCGGCTACAAGGAAATTATCGTTCAGATCGAGGGCGAAGACGTCTACGGCAAACTGAAATTCGAATCCGGTGTTCACCGCGTGCAGCGCGTTCCTGCCACCGAATCGCAGGGCCGGATTCATACCTCGGCGTCCAGCGTGGCGGTTTTGCCCGAAGCGGAGGAGGTCGACGTAGAAATCAACATGAACGACGTTCGGAAAGATACGTTCTGTTCGTCGGGCGCGGGTGGCCAGTCGGTCAACACCACGTATTCGGCGGTTCGGCTGACACACATTCCGTCGGGTCTGGTGGTGCAGTGTCAGGACGAACGTTCGCAACTGAAAAATTTCGATAAGGCCCTGACGGTTTTGCGTTCACGGCTGTACGAAATCGAGTTACAGAAGCACAACGACGCCATTTCGTCCCAACGCAAGTCGATGGTGGGCAGTGGCGACCGTTCCGACAAAATCCGGACGTACAATTATCCCCAAAGCCGCGTCACCGACCACCGCATCGGTCTGACGGTGTATAACCTGCCGACGGTGATGGATGGCGACATCGATAATTTCATCGATCAACTCCGCATTGCCGAAAACGCCGAACGGATGAAAGAAGCCGCCGTGGCCTAAGTACCACGGACTGGTAGTCCGTGTGAGCTTCAATAACTAGTAGTTAGTACCAACTTAAAGATTATACTGGCTCACACGGACTACCAGTCCGTGGTACTAAACAGCTGCGGTTTTCAGGCGGTCGCGCAGTTGGAATAGCTCGTCGCGCAAGCGGGCCGCTTCCATGAAATCAAGCTCCCTGGCGGCTTTTTCCATTTTCTGCTGCGTTTCCTTGATAACCTGTTCCAGATCATTTTTACCCATGTACTGCACCACGGGATCGGCGGCAATCCGGAGTTCTTCGGGCTCGACGTAGTATTGTTTGGCCGCCGGACGCGAGTCGGCAATGCTCGTTTGACCCATAATGGCGTCGTGCGATTTCAGTACGGTTTTGGGCGTAATGCCGTGTTCCAGGTTGTACGCCATCTGAATTTCGCGCCGTCGGTTGGTTTCGCTGATTGCTTTCTCCATCGAACCGGTGATGCGGTCGGCATACATTAAAACGCGTCCGTTGGAGTTCCGGGCGGCCCGGCCAATCGTCTGAATCAGGGAGCGAATGTCGCGCAGGAAACCTTCCTTGTCGGCGTCCATGATGGCCACCAGCGATACTTCCGGCAAATCAAGTCCTTCCCGCAGCAGGTTAACGCCCACCAACACGTCGAAAACGCCCAGCCGCAATTCCCGCAGAATTTCAACCCGATCCAGCGCTTTCACTTCCGAGTGAATGTAGCGGCCCTTAATGCCAACCCGTTCGAGGTACTTGCTCAGTTCTTCGGCCATGCGCTTGGTCAGGGTCGTCACCAGCACCCGTTCTTTGCGCTTGACGCGCGCGTCGATTTCTTCCAGCAAATCATCGATCTGGTTCAGGCTGGGCCGCACTTCAATAGCCGGATCGAGCAAACCGGTCGGGCGAATCAACTGCTCGACCACAACGCCTTCGCTCCGGCGCAATTCATAATCGGAGGGCGTGGCACTGACGAAAATCATTTGCCCGGCCATTTGCTCGAACTCCTGGAACGTGAGCGGGCGGTTATCCAGCGCCGACGGCAACCGAAAACCGTAGTCCACCAGCGCTTCTTTGCGGGAGCGGTCACCGCCCCACATCGCCCGGATTTGCGGCATCGTCACGTGGCTTTCGTCGATAACCGTCAGGAAGTCATCCGGAAAATAGTCGAGCAGACAGAACGGCCGCTGGCCGGGTTGCCGGCGGTCGAAGTAACGCGAATAGTTTTCGATGCCCGAACAATAGCCCAGTTCGCGCATCATTTCAATGTCGAATTCGGTTCGTTCCTTGATCCGTTCGGCTTCCATATTCCGGAATTCAGACTGGAAATAGCGAATCTGAGCGACCAGATCATTCTGGATTTCACCGATGGCCATGTTCAGCGTATCGCGGCCCGTTACGAACAGGTTGGCCGGGAAAATGGCAATGATCCGGTCGTCGCCGATCTTTTTGCCCGAGGCCGGGTCGATGCGCTGAATGGCCTCAATTTCGTCGCCGAAGAAAACGACCCGATACGCGAAATCCGCATAACCGGGAAAAATATCGACCGTATCGCCCTTGACCCGGAAGGTTCCGCGGGTAAATTCCACTTCCGTACGGCTGTAGAGAATCTCGACTAATTTGAAGAGAAACTGGTTGCGGCTGATGGTCTCGCCCACGCCCAGCCGCACGATGCTTTTCTGGTATTCCTGGGGATTTCCGGCACCATAAATGCAGGAAACCGACGCAATCACGACAATATCCCGCCGACCGCTCATCAGCGCCGAAACCGTGGCCAGCCGCAGTTTGTCGATCTCTTCGTTGATCGCCAGATCCTTTTCGATGTACGTATTGGTCGTCGCGATGAACGCTTCCGGCTGGTAATAATCGTAATATGAGATGAAATATTGGACGGCATTTTCTGGAAAGAACTGCTTGAACTCGCCGTAGAGCTGGGCTGCCAGCGTTTTGTTGTGGCTCAACACGAGCGTCGGGCGGTCAAGTTGGGCGATGACGTTGGCTACCGTAAACGTTTTACCTGATCCGGTAACACCCAATAACACCTGCGAAGGTTCGCCTTCCTGAATACCTTTTACCAGCTTTTCAATGGCCTGTGGCTGGTCGCCCGTCGGTTTAAATTCTGATGTCAGCTTGAAATTCATAACAAGCTAAGATACGGAAAAAAGCGAACGGAAACAAGGACGGTTTTAAAGATTCCGACTCTTCGGGACGATTTTTAGCGTAGAAATTTACGGTTATTGGTACGTTCCCACCAGCGTCACAACCGATTGGGGTTCCAGCCGAAGCTGGTCGGCCCGCACGCTGGTTTTGGTCAGCGTCTGGGTGTTGGAGGTGGTGTAACTGGCAAAATGTCCGTTCCGGATTTTGAGTCCCTGAAGGGGAGCGGTCAGGACGTCGGACGTCATATTGATGCAAACCAGCACGAGCTGTCGGCGAGCGGGATCTTTGTAAGCCGACACCATCAACTGACCCGCTTCGGCAACCGGATTCGCTACCTGGCCGATGCGAACGGCCACCCGTTTCATGCCGGGGCGGATGAAGCGGGCGTAATTGCCAAACGCCCAGAGCTGTTTGGAATCGACCACCTGCCCGTCCAGCCGGGCGTTGTTGTGGTTTTTATACTGGCCATCGGGCCCGTTGATGTAAACCAGCCCGTCGCTGTAATTGTACGGATTGATTGCCAGCCACCATTGCCACGACGTCACGTTAGCGATGGTCAGGTCGTTGTGAATCACTTTGGCCACGTACAAACCGTAGTCGATGCCGGTGTGGCGCGGGCTGCCGTTGTATTGCCCGCAGATATCGCCCAGAACGCCAAATTCGCTTTGCCAGAGCTGCGGATTGCCCACGGTTTTGGCGCGCTGAGCCACTTTCTGACGCATGGCCACCAGTGCCGAATCCCGGCAGGTCGTAAAGTAGCTGTGATACGCCCAGACCGGTTCTACATTGGGGAGTTTGGCGAGAGCGGTTTTTTCTGAACCAAAAAAGTAATCGAGCTGATTTCCGCGTCCACTCTCCGCTTTCTCGTAGAGGTAATTGAGCTGACCCGCTTCGCCCGTTACCACCTTTGTTTTGGATTTTCCGGCTGCCAGTTTAATCGAAAAGGCTTTCGTTATCGCCAGAATATCACCATTTTCGGCCGGTGAGCCTTCCTGATTGGCTTTGCCGTTTTTACCGGCGGTCCAGTCCCACTGCGGTTCGTTGATGGGGCTCAGGTAATCGAATTTGAAATGATCGGACACGGTGACCAGAAAATCCGCAAATGGCCCCACGGCCTCCGGTTTCAGATTCAACGCTTTGCCGCCCGGCGAAAACGCTTTGCCGTTGCGCGTCATTTGCACCGGCGGGGAATTTGTAAATCCCAGCGTGTAGCGAACACCCCGCTGGCGAGCCGCCTGTAAAAACCACTGATTTCCGGCCTGCTTGCTCCAGTCATAGTGGCCGTCCGGGGCCAGAAAACACGCTTCCCGGCGCCATTCGTCCCGGATCGCGCTGCTGTCCTGCTGCTCAAGGCTCCCCGCGCCGATGTTGACGCGCCACAACGATAAGCCAATACCTTTTGGCTGGCCGTTCGGCAACGTATCCTGACTAAACAGTAGATCGGCAATCTGATTCTTTTTCCTCTCATCGTTCCATTGCCCAATAAACTTGGCCGACCAGCAATCAGACGCACCGAAGCTGTGGATCGTTTGAAATTCCTCGTTCAGGTTAATCGTTACTGCCGAAACGGGCAGTTTTTCCGGGCCCGTAAAACCGGGTCGGTGGCTGGTGCCGGTCAATACGATCAAAAGAAGCAGGGCGGTTTGGGCAAGGAGTTTCATGAGGATAACGAAAAAGATAAGAAACGTCCTTTCGTTTGATTTTTACTGTTCCGGAGGATTGTGTCAGGCCGAAAGTCACTTCAATTGTTCACATCCTCAACTCCGTTTGTGTGTATACAAGTATGACGAATAAAACATAATTCGTCTCAGAGAAGGAGCATTTTTTGAGATTGCTCAACTGGTAACAGCAAATATTCATTTGACAAAATTATCTGGCAAAGTAGTTATGGTACATTAAGGTTTGGTCAAGTTGAGGTTGTGAAATAAAAACAATCGGACTGCATGGTTATTGACAAAGTTGTTGCCAGAAGCTTGTTGCTGAAACAAATTCATGTACCCTACTTGAGCTGAAAAGCTTTTCGTGAATGGATACGAAAAGCCCACAAAAAACCGGTTTTGATCAAAGTAATTGTAAATAATCTGCTTCCCGGCGTTGACATGGATTTCATCCTGGATGACGAAATTCGGTACACCCGGTTTCGGGGCATCTCCTTTGAATGGCACCTGTACCGTAATCATGTACCGAAAGCGGTAATTAAAACCATACTCATCCGCTAAGGCATTGCCTGCGGTTTTGCGGATATAGCGTTCCTCAGCCCTGATCCATTGATTCAAGTGCAGGCGTTTAAAATGGCCCAACCAATTAATCTGTTGCCAGAGACGATGCTCAGATCTGACCAACGGGTCAGCCCCGTTCGCTGGTGGGAGTGCCGGGTAGAGACGGGCATGCGCATAGCCAACGGTGAGTCGAACCTGGTCGGACACATAATACGTTAGACCAGGCCGAACAATCAACGTGCTCCAGCGATCGAGGAAATCGTCCGTTCGCCGGGCGTGAAGATCCATCCAGATCCCCCAGCGGTTGCTCAACCGGGTTTGGTTGAAATAGCCTAACCACGCTTGTTGTTGCGTACGGATTTGTTTGACAGGAGGAGTCTGAGCAACAAGTGAATGGCTTAGGAAAATGCTAAAAAAAAGCAGCGAAATTGCTTTCTTCATTGGAAAGTTAGTCAAAGATACCTGACCGGAGCAACAGACCCAGAACGGCGGCCAATCCAATCACACCCAGTTCGGACAGTTTTTTAAAACGGAATAGCAATAAAGCGGTAACGACCGCGATTAAGATTGCCGGCACATCAATTAATTGTCGCCGGGCTAAGACCACGACGGCTCCGGCAATAGCACCGATTGCCGCAACTGTAATTCCATTGACAAATGCTTTCAAACCCGGATGTTTCCCGTAGCGTTTGAAATAGGGAGCTGGAAGAATAGTCAGTAAATAACAGGGAAGAAAGGTAGCCGCTGCTGCTACGCAAGCTCCCGGAAATCCAGCCACTAAATAACCTATAAAAGCCACGGTAATATGAACGAGACCATACCGGCCGAATCCTGAAGGTGTCGCATAGTCTCAATGGCAGCACCCCGAAGGTTATTGACTATGAGTACGATGCGATTGGGCGTTTGAGCCGTAAAAAAATCAAGGGGAACCCTTCGGGCAGCCAGATTCTGAACCTAAAAGGTGTCTTGCAGGCGGCAACGATCACCGCCATCGGGAGCCTGATGACCGACCAATTACGTAGTCAGAATCTAATTCCCCTGCAGGAACCGTATACGAACCTGAATTATACCCACCTTGGCAGTGGAGGAGAAACCACCACATCCTCGGTGCTGGCCGTGACGGGCAATAATGCCATTGTCGATTGGGTATTTGTTGAACTTAGATCCACCCCTACTCAGGTTGTTCGGACCAAAGTAGGGCTGCTACAACGGGATGGCGATGTCGTCGAACCCGACGGGATGAGCCCGCTAAATTTTAGCCTGTTGCCCAGTGATACGTATTATGTTGTCCTCCGGCACCGCAACCACCTGCCGGTCATGACCCAGAATGCGGTTACCTTCTCGGGAAACACGACGGTTGATTTCAGCAGCAGTAGTACGCTTACCTACGGAGCGGCCGGGACCGTAATTCCCCAGGCCAATACCTCTCAGGGCATGGCTTTATGGGGCGGAAATGTCGACGGTAATTACCAGGTATCGGCCAATGCCGAGTATACGGCACTTTATAACATCGTTACTAACGCTCCAGGAAACTTTTTAAATAGGCCTAACTATGTCTATTCGGGTTATTCAGTAGGTGATGTCGATTTTTCGGGACAGACAGTTTATACTGGAGCGAATACTGATGTGACCCCTATTTACAATATTATCAGTAATCATCCCGGCAATTTTCTAAATAGTAGTTCTTTCGTAATTCAGAGTGGGGTCCCCGCGCCTACCTCCTATAACCTGGTTCAGGGAGGAAGTACCTCGGGCGACTATTTACAGGTGGTCGACCTGGCTTACCACATCCGGGGAAGTGTTAACTGTATCAACTGCAATGCCAGCGGGGTGCCCACCCTGAATGCGGCCGAAAAAGACGTGTTTGCCCTGCGGCTGGATTTTCACGATGACAACCGCTACTACAACGGGCAGGTCAGCAAACAAACCTGGCGGTCGTACCTGGCGCTGAACCCCCGCTCCTATACCTACAGCTACGATGCGGCCGACCGACTGACAGCGGCTACCTACGCCGGGCAGGACTTTCCCGGTGAAAACTACAGCGTGCCCTCGGTGAGCTATGACCGCAATGGCAACCTGACCAGCCTGACCCGGCGGGGGGCCCTGAGCTTTTCGGCCGGTGGGGTGCCCAGCAGCTTTGGTCTGGTGGACCAATTGACCTATACCTACCCCAACAGCTATAGCAATCAAATCAAACAAATCACCGATGCCATCATCGGACGGATGATGCAGGTGGATGCCTATGCGGACGTGGCGGGTCAGGAACGGCTCTCGCCCTACAACGGGTTGTATAACAGCCCGGTTTTGGTGACCGATCCCGACGGGAATTGCCCCAATTGCATCGCTGGATTAATTGGAGCGGGTATCGGAGGCCTGGTCAATTTGGGTGTCAAGGCTTTTCAGGGTAAAATTGGTAGCTTCAAGGATGGCCTTGCGGCTTTTGGCATTGGGGCAGCGGCAGGGTTTGTGACCGGATTTACCGGTGGTGCAGCGGCTGGCGCGTTGGGCTTAAGCACAAGTAGTGTTTTAGGGGGAGCAGTTGCCGGTGGTGCGGGCTCGGTTGTTGGTTCTCCGATTCAGGGGCTTGGCAATGCGGCCTATTTTGGGGATGCTTACTCGGGTGGGCAGTATCTGACGGATATCGCCATTGGCGGGGTAGTGGGTGGCGTCAGTGGCGGGATTGGTAATCTGCTCAAAGGTGGTAAAACGGGTATTCGAACCAGTATTTGGACAGGCAAAAGCTTACACTAAGGTCAAACCACTGTAGGAGAAATGCAATTTCTTCAACACCCCCCTTTAGTATATTAGTAAAGAAATCGTCCGATTATCAAACCAAAAAGCAATAAAGCAGAAAGACGCCGATCCTCGACCCGCGTCTTTCTCCCTTAGCGGCTGTATGCTATTGCTTCAACACCTTTACCGTAACGCTTTTAAGACCAATGCTGATTCGCAACAACAACAAGCCCGCCGGTTGCCCCTGAATCGATACCGAATGCGGCTCAACCGCTTTCGCGCTTTCAATCTGACGCTGACTCACCAACCGTCCACTGGCATCCGTGAGTTGCAACCACACCGGCTGGCCTTCCGCTCCCCGGATTTCTATCCTCACCTGATCCGAAACCGGGTTGCCCAACACCGTCACCTGAAGCTCCGAACCGGTTTCGGCCGATAAGCGGGCGGGGGCACATTGATACGCTTTGGGCGAGCCTTTGAGCTCATAGGTGCTGCCTAGCACCCGCGCTTTGATCAACGTACCATTGGTCACACTGCCCGGTGGCGTGAAGTTGTACGCGTGCGATCCGTTGCCTTTGCCAGCGTCTTTCAGATCCTGGCGGTAGAGGTTGGCCACGGTGCTGCCCAAAACCGTACCCGAGCCATCCAGATAGAATTCCACTGTCAGGGGCGTGTTGGGCTTTTTGCGATCCCAGACCCAGCCCCGGATGCCTCCGCAATCCAGCTTGTCCAGATAGCCTTCGAAACTGCCCGTCACCGTCGTCGTTTCGGCCGGATTGACCGTTAACTGAAAACTCACGCTGTTGCTGGCTCCCAGCGGGTCGGTCGCCTGATAGGTCAAGACAAATACCCCCGACTGAGTCGGTGTGCCGCTGATGATCCGGTTCGGCAGTTGCAGGCTTAAGCCTTCTGGCAAACCACTCAGTCCGTAGCTCAAAGTTCCGCCTTCCGGATCGGTGAAGGCAACCAACATGGCCGAGAAAGGAACGCCAACCTGGGCCACTACGGTCGTAACCAAAACCGTCGGCGTTGGGGGTTTCGGCGGTTGGTTACTTTCAGGTGTAAGGTTCCCCTGACAGATCAGGGTTTTCGGTGAATCTTTTAACACAAAGCTGTTGCCCGTCACCCGCGCTGAGAGACTGTGCGGCAAACCGTCTTTGAGACGTTCGGGGATCGGCCAGAAAAAGGCATGTTTCCCGTTCCCCTTGCCCGCGTCGAGCAAGTCTTGCCGAGGCTCACTCGCCAGGATTGTCGCCAAGATGGCTGCTCCGTCAAGGATGTCGATGGAAATAGCGGTATTGGGTTTGTTACGGTCCCAGACCCAGCCCCGGAAGGTCGAGCAGTCCGCCCCGTTGATGAAACCATCAAAGGAACCTATCACCGTCGGGGCCGTTACCTCCACCGTCAAGCTGGCGGGATCACTGGTGCAGCTACTGACGGTACAGGTGGCCTGATAGACAAACGATCCGGGCGTCGTAGTAGCAACGGTAATAGTGCCGGTCCCCGAAGTACCTCCCGGTCCATTCCAGTTGATGATTCCTTTACAATTGGTGGCGGTCAACGTCACGGCCGGTGCTCCCTGGATGACGGTCGAACTGGCCATATTCGGAATGGGCGGTTTTGTTGGATCTCCACTAATGGTCACACTGGTCGAAGCCGAACAGCCCCCGGTGGTGACCGTCACGGAGTAGGTGCCCGCCGTGGTGATGGTGCGGTTGGCACTGGTGGAGTTGTCCTCCCAGCGGTAGGTGGTACCTCCACTGGCGACTAGCTCAACCGACGGGTTTGCACAGGTCAAGGTCGCACTGCTGGGCGTGATGAGGGCCACCGGCTCTTCACTACTGCCCGAGATGGTCACACTGGCCGTGGCCGTACAGCCACCCGGTGAGGTGAGCGTCACGGAGTAAGTGCCTGCTGTGCTCACGCTGATCTGGGCAGCGGTCGATCCCGTATTCCAGCGGAAACTCCCCGTGCCAATAGCCGTCAGGCTCACCGTAGGACTAATACAACTCAGGGTCGCACTGCTGGGGTTGATGCTGACCGAAGGAGCGTTGGTATTGCCACTCACTTCCACACTGGCCGTAGCTGTACGATTATCGGATGATGTTACCGTTACGGAGTAGGTACCCGCCGTGCTCACGCTGATCTGGGCAGCGGTCGATCCCGTACTCCAGCGGAAGGTGCCCGTTCCATTGGCCGTCAGGCTCACCGTGGGCGTGGAACAGCTCAGGGTCGCACTGCTGGGAGTGATGCTGACCGAAGGAGCCTCTGTCCGTTCACTCACGACCACACTGGTGGTGCCCGAACAGTCGCCGACGGTACCCGTCACGGAGTAGGTGCCCGGCGTACTGACCGAAATACTTTCCGTCGTTTCCCCGGTCGACCATCGGTAACTAAGCGCTTCCGAAGCAGTCAGGGTAGTCGTCTGTCCCTGGCTGATGGTCAGAGAGGGGTTGGCCGTCACAATGGGACCGTCATTGGGCCCACCTCCTGGGGTAGTGGTCAGTAGGCCTGTGTTGTGGTCAACATCAAAATAACCCCCATTGAGATTTCGTATTACCCCTGAATTATAAGTAATATTGCCACTACAGCAAGGCGCATACTCAATGATGAAACCGGAATTGTTAAAATTGGTATATACATCAAAGTTTTGGTTTACCTTGTTTACCCGGCGTAGAAACCAATGGCTTACGTTGCCATAGCTCTCGATATAGGCGTCACAACCGGCGTTGTAAAAATTGCCTACATTACGAATACCATTCAAGCCGAATTGTTCGATGGCTCCGATAATAATCTGACCCTTGTTGGTGAACTCGGCATAGGTATCGATGCCAGGGCCAGCGAGCTGTGGTATACGGTCAGGATAAGGAAATATATTATCAGTAGCATCACCTTGAACAATCCGGTTATCCTCGTTCTTCAAGGCAAGGTTGGTTGTGCGGTCAATGGCGATAACTCCGCCCGGATTGTTGTTGAATGTTGTCTGATTATAGAGTCCCCAATAGGCTGCTTGTGCGATGCTGCCAATCGTAATTTTGGCTGCGTTGGTGACGATGCCAATGTTCCACATACCAAATTTGGACGTTCGGTCAATAGTGATAATGCCACCCGGATTATTGTCCAGGGAGCCCAGGTTATAAAATCCAACGAAACCCACCTCTGCAGTGGCTCCGATGGAAATCTGAGCCGCGTTATTGAACGTCCCACTGTTTTGTAAGCAGTACCATTCTGTTCCGTTAATGGAGATAACACCCCCTGGATTATTATCGAAGCGAGCCGCGTTTGCCAGGCCTACGATTCCCACGGTTGTGTTAGCCCCGATGGTGATTTTCCCTGAGTTCGTGAATAGCCTTCCTGTAGTAGCACTGTTTTGCAAACCATAGCTGGTTGTTCGGTCGATGGCGATATCCCCCCCCGTTTCGTTCGAGAAGCTTCCCTTGTTTATAAGTCCATATCTACCTACCACTGCGGTGTTGCCAATCACTACCTGCCCCGCGTTGGTGACCGTGCCACCCGTGTAGAAAGCCGTTGTTTGGCCGCTACCAAAGTCCCTGGAGCCGTTTAAGGTCAGCTTACCACCACTGGTAATACTCAGTGTGGCTCCGCCCTGTACTTCTACGGAACCAGCCACCGCCGAGACCGTAAGAACGGGCTGTGTAGCGGCACTGGCGGCAATCACGACATTGTCGCTGGCCGTAGGAATGCCAGCCGGGCTCCAGTTGCTGGCGGTGTTCCAGTTCGTCGTCGTCCCGATCCAGGTTTTTTGCGCCTGCGCGTTCAATCCGGTCAGCAACAAAAGCAAGCCCGACAGAAGCCTGCCCAACAAACGGGTATAGACGTTTCGTGGTTGATGGGCAAATGTGTAGTGTTGTCTCATGCTGGGTAAGAATATAAAGATGAATTGAAGTACCTACCACCAATCGGCTACCTTGGCGGAGCATTGATCTTGACTGGTCTCCGACCTGTCGGCTTTCCCGGTTTCTACCACTGGGGAATAGACCTGCTGCATTGATTTTCCCAAAAGTGATGTGGGGCTGTCCTTGCTAAAGATCAGGCCAAAGGTCGGGTGTGAATACCCTTTCAGACGATAACGCCTGTTCCAAATACGATAAGAGATGTTTCATTTTGGACTAAAACACTAAAAAATGCGGGGGAGCCACTCGCATTAGCACTAATCTATAAAGTCGCTGGGGCCGCAGGAAGTGGGTTGCCCGTGTCAGGCGGTAGTTGGGCAGCCGTCTGATTAGTGGCTCATGAAACGTCCAAATTCCAAGCTATGGTAGCCATAAAACAGAAAGGCGCCGATCATTGACCCGCGCCTTTGCCCCCCCGATAGTCAATGAACTAATTCCGAAAAGCCTCTGTACACTGAATTTCTCCGACCCCAAGTAGTAGCCAGTCAAGACTGACCGGGAAAGCTTCTCCGATCCGGATCAAGGCATCAAACTTGGGCTCGTGTTCGCCCGTCAGGTAGCGATTGTGTTTGCACCTGTGCGTTTCGTCTTTGTCATTCTTGCGGGATTCACTTTAGCAATTTCAGCACATTTTCACATGCCCCTTATCCCTACTTTTGAATAAACTATTAACTCATTCAATTTATGAACTCCATCTCGCCAAACATCTTTGTCAATGACTTACAAGCAACCATCACCTTTTACACCAAACTTGGCTTTACAGTAACCGATGAAGTGATTACTCCCGAAGGCGAAAAAGTATTTGCCCTGATGACGAACGGACGTGTCACCTTCATGTTTCAGATCTTTGCCAGCATTGAAGGCCAGCACCCGATGGTGAGTCGTGCCGATGGAGGATCGCTTTTGTTGTACATCAGTGTGGATAACATCCGGCAATACTATGCTGATATCAACGAACACGTAACCGTGCTCACCGGCCTGGAGAAAACTTTTTATGGGGCTACTGAATTTTCGCTCTGCGACAATAACAATTACCTGCTAACTTTCGCTGAACATGACTAAAGAGGAACTTAATCCACTGGAAGTAACACCCGCGGAAGTGAAAAAGCTGCGCGCGCTGAAAATCAAAAAGAGTGAAATACACCTGCACAAAATAGAGGTATTGCAGAAATTGCTTGATACGTCAAAGATCAGGGCGATGGAGCTGTTTGCGCTATCCGAGTTTCAAAGTCTTCCCTCAATCGGGATACGCTTTGCGCATGACCTGATCGGGATGGGATATTATTCCCTACAGGACTTGAAGAGTGAGGACGGAGCGAAACTCACCGATCAATACGAATTGGAAAAAGGGGTATGGACAGATCCATGTGTGGAAGATCAGTTTCGGCTTGTGGTACATTTTGCCAACTACCCAAACAGTAAACTCAACTGGTGGAACTTCACTCCCGAGCGCAAAGCCTTCCGCGAAAAGAATGGCTATCCCTCCACGCGGCCCACGAAGCCTTGGTTTGAGTCACCTCAATACCAAACGGGCAAAAAAATACCGGCCACGCACGAGGCCACCCAAAAAGACCTGCATAAAAAACTGAAACTCGCATTGGCGTACATGACCAAACATCCCGAAGAAAAAATCACCATCGCTCAACTGGCCGACCTAGCAAACCTCTCCCACTATCATTTTATCCGCTGCTTCCGCAGTGCCTATGAACTGACACCACTGCAATACCTCACCCGACTACGATTAAAACAAGCATCTTTACTATTAAAGCAATCAGATGTTACCGTAAACAACATCGTTCCCCAATGTGGCTTTGAGAACGAGAGCGCTTTTACACGCTTGTTCAAAAAAGAATTCAGAATGACACCAACAGCTTACCGGAAGGAGTTTGGGAGGAAATTTTAAGATTTTTTGGGCCATGATATCAGGAGCGTGCCTAAGCCGGGAATTACCAGATGACAAAACCTATTTTTGGTCAAAAACTAAAAACTATGCTGTCAAAATACCTTTGGATGACGGGCTCGTTGATCATCGCTGGGTTAGGATGTATTCACCTGTATCTTACCTTTTTTACCGCTGCGTTCTCCTCTACTAATGAGAACATGA
The DNA here is from genome assembly GCF_009668025.1 of Larkinella terrae. Lineage (GTDB taxonomy): Bacteria > Bacteroidota > Bacteroidia > Cytophagales > Spirosomataceae > Larkinella > Larkinella terrae. The sequence continues at coordinate 268,182 of NZ_WJXZ01000004.1, forward strand.
TTCAGCAGATGAAAGCCTCTTCACCCGTTCTGAGCCCAGCCATCACGATGTGGAAGGCCTGGATTGGTTTTAATGCCAGTCACAGCAGTGGGCTGTTATTTATTGGACTGCTCAACTTCTATATAGCACTTCGCTACTTTGGTACGGTTCAATTCGATCCCCTCTTTTTCATTATTACCATTCTGACAATTGGCTTTTACGTTTGGTTAGCTGAAAAGTACTGGTTCAATATCCCCTTGCTAGGCGTATCAATGGCTCTAATTTGCTTTGTGGCTTCTTTCGTTTTAACCTTGATAAATGACTAATTCATCGGTTGGCGAATAGTCTGTCCAGGTTATCCATTAGTAGGTGTTTTTTGTAGGAATCGAGCTTACGATCAGTTCACAATGAAGCGAAAGACTAATTAGGGCACTCTACGGAAAGACGGGCTGGAGCCGCTGTAGTTGCTAATGTGCCGGGATCGAGGGTTCAGCGTAGCGTCACCCAGCATCAGGGTCTGTAGAACTGGAAAAGATAGTTATTGAGGTACTTCAGCGTTTGGATGAACTGCCTGCGTTCTCCCTCGTCCAGGTCGGCCAGTACGCTACTGGGAATCTGCTCGAAGTGCGCATAGATCCGGTTAAGCATGGCTTGGCCGTGATCGGTTAGCGACAGCCGTTTGGCCCGCCCGTCCCGCTTGTCGGGCATTTCCTGAATCAGCCCGTCTTTGACCAGTCGACGAAGGATGTCCATGCCGGTCGTGAGTTCGGTTGCGTTGGCGAGGCACACTTCTTTCTTGATCGGCTGATCCATCCGGGAAATCAGCGACAAAAACAGAAACTCGTCCGAACTGGCGAAACCGTGCGCGGCAACAATCGACTTGCCGTAGGATTTAGCGTACCGGCCGAGTCGCCCAATGAAAAAACCAGCCAGAAAATCCTCGCTGTCGAACGCTTCCGACAGCCGCTGACCCGATTTCATAATGGGTTCGGAGTCGGGCAGGTCCGGGCTTTGCCGCAGCGGATCCAGATGATGGAGCAGCCAGCTGGCAAACTCACGCAGGCCACCCTGCGGCTGCTCATCACAAAAACGCTCCCAGGCCGTCAGGACAGGAATAGCTGATAAATGGGACATGTCTATTTTATTTTCGTACTAAATAAACAACAATGATACGAAGTGGTTATTTCATCGTTCGTCGGTAATGACGGGCCTAAAGCTACACTGCCATACCAGTACTTCATTTTCAACCATGCCTACATCCGGAACAAAAAAGGTCTTACTGGCGGGAGCTAGCATTGCGGGTCCGACGATGGCTTTCTGGCTGGCCAGATACGGATTCGCCGTTACCGTGGTCGAACGGGCACCGGCCCTGCGCCTGGGGGGGCAGAACATCGACGTCAATGGGCCAGCCCGTCAGGTAGTCCGAAAAATGGGCATCGAGGCCGCCATTCTGGCCCAAAATACCACCGAAATCGGTTTGCAGATTATTGGGCAGGATGGCGAGGTAGCCGGTGAGTTTCCCAAAGAGGCATCGCTGACGGGAACCCGCGAACTGGAAATTCTGCGGGGCGACCTGGTTCAGATTCTCTATGATTGCTCAAAGGAGACCGTCGATTACCGCTTCGGTGATTCGATAACCGCCCTGGAGCAGCACCCCGACGAGGTATTTGTCACGTTCGCCAGTGGCAAATCCGAAACGTTTCATCTGGTCATTGCCGCCGACGGAGTTCGGTCGAAGACCCGGCAGCTGATGTTTGGCGACGAACCCCAGTTCAAATCGCTAGGTCTCTACATCGCCTACATGACCATCCCCCGCCAGGAAAATGACAACGACTGGTGGCGCTGGTACACCGCTATCGACCGCCGGGTGCTCATGCTCCGCCCCGACAACAAAGGCACGATTCGGGCGTCGGTGGCCTTCCTGGAAGATGATACGGAGACGGATGAGAAACGACCGACTGATGAGCAGAAAAGCCTCTTGAAGGCCAAACTGGCCGGTGCGGGCTGGGAAGCTGACCGGATCCGTCAGGCCATCGACGGAGCGGATGACCTGTATTTCGACCAAACCGGGCAGATTAAAGCTCCGCGTTGGTGCGATGGACGGGTGGCGATGATTGGCGACGCAGCTTATTGTCCTACCCCGATCAGTGGAAAAGGAACGACCCTGGCCATCGTGGGAGCTTACGTGCTGGCTGGTGAACTGTCGCGTCACGACCGGCACCAGGACGCCTTTGCGGCCTACGAAAGGCTGATGCGCCCTTACGTAGACGAGGTGCAGAAACTGCCGCCCGGCACCCCCAAGCTGGTGTACCCGGAAACAAAATTCGGTGTAACGGTGCTCAATACGGTGGCGGGTATTGTGGCCAGCAAACCGGTTCAGAAGTTGGTGGGCCTGTTTAGTTCTGACGATGCCGAAGAAGAAAAAGAAGGCATCGACCTACCCACCTACCTGTAATCATTCGGTTGTTGATTTAACAAGCCGTGAGTTAGGTTAAATGATCAGTTCACGCAGGGCGGCTCGCCGAGCAACGCGCAAGCGCTGATAGATTTGATGAGGTAAGGGTAGCAGCCGGACTTGAATTAATTGCCAGCTTTATTCCATGCGTCAAAAAAGGAGCGTTTTGTGAGAATAGTTTTAACCAACTAATAGTCGACTTAGGTGTGAGCCTATTTCCAAACTTTATTTTTTAAATGAAAATAACCACGGGAGCAAATCTGGTTCGGCAAATACTTTGCCCGTAATATCATGTTTTAAGCCAGGGTATTCCGTGTATTTGGCATTTTTTGCACCGCTCTGCCGTAACGCTTTAATCAGGCTCCTATCGGGCCATGGGTTGATTATGTCATCAATCTCACCGTGAAAAATCCACACTGGAACATTGGCTGCTCTTTTAGGATACAGCTCTACGTTAGCCTGCCCGCATATCGGGAAGGCAGCGGCAAAATAACCGGGATAATGGATGATCAAATCGTAAGTACCAAAGGCGCCAAGCGAAGTGCCGCCCAAATAAATTCTTTTTCTGTCTGCGATTTTATGTTCAGCTAAACTGTCCATTAAAAGTTTCACCATCAGTTCTGGTGTTGATAGTGCCAGGGTATTCATCTTATGGTTAAATGCTGCTGTAGTATCATAGGGCGGCCCCGGAGGGATTTTAAACCACATACTGTCCGCAGGACATTGCGGCAAAACTACCAGAGCAGGGAATTTTTTCCGGACCGAATCATTTAAAAACAAACTACCGCCATCGATGAATTGACGTTCATTATCATTTCCTCTTGCGCCCGCACCATGCAGGAAAACTACCAAAGGGTATGACTTTCCGGGGTCATAACTTTCCGGATATAATATCCTGTAACACAACGTGTCTTTGCTCTGAATAAAGAGCGCTTTTTTATAGGCGCTGAAATCCTGCGCGTGTGAGAAATGAATACAAATCAATAGCGTAACTAGCGGTAAGAAATTTTTCATTTGAAATATTTAGAAATAATTTTAACCGTAGTGAATGCGCCTAACAGGACGCAGTTAACATTTTCTGTAAAGCTAGGGACTCCAAAGATTTTTCAAAATAAGATTGACGACTGCCTTGCCACGGCATACGAGTGGCACATAATTATTGACCAGGCCAATCGTTGTCGAAAAAGTATAGTAGCTTAATAGGAGCGTTTTTGCGAGACCGTTGTATAGGCAACCTATTTGTAATTTACGCCCAGCAGCTTATGGGCAAAAATCCACCGCAGTCCGTAAAATCGAACGGTACAGGCCGCCCTGCGCCGAAGCGTCGGACCGCCGAAGCGTCGGACCGCCGATGCGGCTGCTTTTACGTTTTGTTAACCTTCTTTTACCGGTCATTAACAGACGACAGGATACAAACTTTTAGCTTTGCTGTCCACCGCAGTGGCGGCCACCGCAGTGGTTGAAATGCTTGAAATCAAAGAGAAATGACTAAACTTCTGCCTGTATGTGCTTTAGTGATGGTTTTGTTTCACACTTCCTATGGAGAGTTTTAACAACACTTTTATACAAACCGAACCAACCACTGCGGTGGGTCGCTATGATAAACCAGCTCATCTTTACTCTATTTGTTACCTTGTTTTTTACTCAGGCATCAATTGCCCAATCCACCGGTGCCTTTACCGACTCACGCGATGGGCAAACGTATAAAACGATTAGCTTTAAAAATGCGTTGACAGGCACCACGGCTATCTGGATGGCCCAAAACCTGAACTACAAAGTTGAAGGTAGCTATGCGTATGATGACAATGAGAATAACCGAAAAGAGCTGGGCTTGCTTTACACCTGGGAGGCAGCGAAAAAAGCCTGTCCCAGCGGTTGGCATTTATCGACGGATAGCGAATGGTCTCGGCTGGTAAGTGAATTTGGCGGAACCGACAAGGCCGGTGAAGCGCTAAAAAGCATCAAAGGCTGGAATGAAGACGGTAACGGCACGAACAGCAGTGGCTTTAACGCTCTTCCAGCAGGTATTCGCAGAAAAGGGAGTTATGAAGTCTTGGGTACTCTCGGTTTCTTTTGGACGTCCTCACCTGCTAATTCGATTGATAGAGCATGGGAATGGAACTTTCACTATGGTGGTCCTCCCAGTGGCAATAGACAAAATTTAAAAAAGGCGTTCCGTTTCGATGGCGATGTTGCCGGCGGACTCTCGGTTCGTTGCGTCCGGGATTGATTTATCTAGTGAAAAGGGCATATAAGGTCAGAAGTAATTTGTATGCTGTTTCTTAAAAACGCCCGTTTTAGCAGGTGCAGGCTAACAGCCCAAAGGCTAGGCTAAACCTTAAAGAAGCGATCTCAAATTGTCGTCTCATAAATCAATGTCTCATTGTCAAGAAATTGCCTGATATAAGGAGACAAATGCACGCACCACTACAAAAGGTTTAGCCTAAAAGCCGATTCGATTGGCGCCTAACCAGTGGTAGCGGTTTTTCAAACCGGTTTCGTCATCGAGCGAAACGAGGAAAACCGCTGGTGCATTGGTCAGGTCGGCGGCGTCGTATTCCAGTTGCAGCGCGACAAACGCCAGGTACTCGTTCAGCAGCGGTTCCAGTGGTTCGTTGCCAAAAATGCAGCTTTTATAATACCAGTTGAGCGGTTCGTTGGCCACTTCCTCCGTAATAGCGCGGTAATCGTCGAGCGTGTAGCCAATGAACGGTTTTCCGAACCGCTCCCACATCAGCCGCATCACGTCGTCGAGCGAGCGGGCGTGGTTCCACTTCCGGCGAATGTGCAGATCCAGAATCAGCGCGGCAATGGCCCCTTTGTAATACACCGACACTTTCCGATTGGGAACGCCTTTGTCGTAGCCGTCGAGCCACAAATCCCAGGATGATTCGGTGAGCGACTGAAACGACCGGCCGCTGGGCTCGAAATGCCGTTTCAGCAGCACCTGAAACTCTTTAAAATAGGCTGCATCATCGAAAACCTCCGCCCGCCGGAGGATCAGATCACCGTAATAGGTCGTTACGCCTTCGGCCACAAAGCAGGTCGTGAAGTAATTTTCGCGGGTAAAATCATACGGCAGAAGCTCCGTTGGACGAATGCGAATGACGTTCCAGGCGTGAAAGAGTTCGTGCGACGAAACACCCAGCAAATCCGTATACAGTCCCTCGCCTTCGTCGTTCGGCCCCAAAACTAGCATCGTCGAGTTGCGGTGTTCGACGCCGTGGTAAAAAGCCGTTGGCAGAATGAGCGTCAGAAAATGGTAATCTTTTTCCGGAAACTCGCCGAAAAGCCGGATTTGCGTTTCCGAAAACCGACTGAAATCGCGTTGAATGCGTTCCCAGTCCGGTTTGATGTTGCCATTGATCCAGACGTGAAAAACCGCTTCATTTACTTCATAATGAAGGTGTTGCAGGTCGGGCGACGCGATGAGTGGGCAGTCTGCCAGTTCGTAGAAATCGGCCGCCAACAACGTTTTGGGCGCGGTTTGTGGCAGGCCACAGGCAATCTGCCAGTTGTCGGGGATGTCGAGTTCGAGCGTGCAGGCTTCCCGCAACCGATCGTCGGCATACAGGCACAGATTAACCGGATTGAGGTAAAGCAGCCGGTCGTCGGCGTAGCTGCTGCCTGCGTTGATGACGTTGCTGTAGTACGTATAGCGGGCAACCAGTTCCGAAACGCCTGCGGTTTGCACCCGCCAGCGGTCTTTGGTGATTTTCTGAAAGACGAGCGGTTTTTCGTTTGCGTCAAAAATCTCGAATCGCTGAATATTTTTGGCAAAATTCTGGAGTTCGTAGCGGCCCGGACGCCAGGCCGGAAGTTGCAGCTCAACGGTCGGAGCCGAAAGATTCGTCAGGAAAAAATCAACTTCAATGAGTCGGGATGCCGGATTGCCGGAAGAAATTCGGTAGTGCATATCGGCGAAGATAACCCGTTGTTGATGAAAACGCTAAATATGGGAGCCAAACTTGTTTCGTTTCATAAGATTCTCTACCTTTGCAGACTCATTTGAAAAACAGGCATATCAAGATATAATTAAGTCATGAAAAGAACGTTTCAACCTTCGAACCGTAAGCGCCGGAACAAGCACGGCTTCCGTGAGCGCATGGCATCAGCCAATGGCCGCCGGGTTCTGGCCGCCCGTCGCGCAAAAGGACGTCATAAACTGACGGTTTCGGACGAGAAAAAAGGCGACCGGTTTAAAATCTAATCGTTTAAAGTTTATGGTTTAAGGTTTAACGTTCAGGTCGCTGAATTAAACCTTAAACTTTAAACCATAAACCTTAAACGGATTATGAAGCAAACGTTCACGAAATCCGAACGGCTTTGCAGTAAAAAAACCATCGGAGAGTTATTTCAAAAAGGTAGTGCGACCACGCGGACGTTCTACCTTTTTCCATTTCGGCTCCTCTATAGAACGGACGCTGACCGAGGCCAGCCAGCCGGGACGGACCCACTTCCCGCCATCCTGATTACCGTCTCCCGCCGGAACTTCAAAAAAGCCGTCGACCGCAACCTCATCCGCCGTCGCATCCGCGAAGCCTACCGCCTGAATAAGTCGCTCCTGTTCGGAACGCCCGAAAAACCGAAGCAGCCACCGTCCTATATTGTCTTTTTATATACCGCCCGCGAGAAAATTTCGTTTGAAGAGATAGAAAAAAGTATGAAATTAGCTTTGGGTCGAGTATAATATTATTTCGCAGAGCTAAGCGGAGAAAAACAGAGTTACGCAGAGAAAAAATATAGCTCCGCTAAACTCCCTTTTTCTCCGCTTAGCTCCGCGAAACAACTCATTTTCCTTAAAGATATGCGCAAACGTCTGACTGTCGCCCTGGGGGCGGCCCTTCTGGCAGGAAGCCTGGGTTTTTATTCGTTCCGCAACGACGACCGGTTTTTTGAAATCGCCCGCAACCTGGACATTTACGCGACGCTCTTCAAAGAACTGAATCTGTATTATGTCGACGAGCTGAACCCGAACCGGATGGTGAAGAACAGCATCGACGCCATGCTGAAATCGCTCGACCCGTACACGAATTTTTTTGCGGAAGACGAAATTGAGGACTACATGACGATGACCACCGGGCGTTACAACGGCATTGGCGCGCTCATCGGTTCGCGGCAGGGACGCAGCATCGTCATGATGATTTATGAAGGCACGCCCGCCGAAAAATCCGGGTTGCAGATTGGCGACGAAATCATCAAGGTCGATGGCGTGGACATCAAAACCCGGCGCGATCTGGATTCGGATAAACTGCTGCGCGGACAAACCAACACGGCGGTGAAGCTGACCGTGAAGCGGTTTGGTGCCAAAGATCCGATCGACCTGAGCGTGACGCGCGACGTGGTGAAAATGACTAATGTGCCGTATTACGGCATGATTACCAACGAAGTAGGCTACATCGACCTGAAGGATTTTACGGGAACGGCCTCGCGCGAGGTGCGGAATGCGTTTGTCGAACTGAAGGGCAAAGGCATGAAAAAGCTGGTGCTGGACGTTCGCGAAAACCCGGGCGGTTTGCTGAATATGGCCATCGATATTGCCAACATCTGGTTGCCGCGCGAGTCGGAAATTGTGACGACGAAAGGCAAAGTAACCGAGTGGAACAAAACCTATACGGCGCTGAATCCGCCCCTGGATCTGGAAATTCCGATCGTGGTGCTGACCAACAGTCGGAGTGCGTCGGCCGCCGAGATTGTTTCGGGCGTTATTCAGGATTATGACCGGGGCGTTCTGGTTGGTCAGTTGACGTACGGCAAAGGGCTGGTGCAAACCACCCGCGAACTGTCGTACAACACCAAATTGAAAATTACGACGGCCAAATACTACATTCCGAGCGGACGTTGCATTCAGGCCATCGATTACAGCCACCGCAACCCCGACGGCAGCGTAGGCAAAATTCCGGATTCGCTGAAAACCGCCTTCAAAACCAAAGCCGGTCGACCGGTTTTCGACGGTGGGGGCGTTACGCCGGACGTTCCGGTGGAGCCGATAACGCCCGCGCCGATCGCGATCAGCCTGACGAACAAAGGATTAATTTTTGATTACGCGATTAAATACCGGCACGATCACCCGACGATCAAGCCCGCCCGCGAGTTTAGCCTGACGGATGCCGAATTTCAGGATTTTGTCTCGTGGCTGAAAGACAAGGAATACGATTACACGACGCAGGTCGAGAAAGAACTCGGAACGCTGGAAGCATCGGCCAAGAAAGAAAAATCGTTCGATCAGATTCAGGATCAGCTGAAAGCCTTACGCACGAAACTGTCGCACAGCAAAGATGTCGATCTGGTGACGTTCAAAGGCGAACTGAAGACGCTGCTCGAACAGGAAATCGTAGGGCATTATTACCTGCAAAAAGGCATGAAAGAAATTTCATTCGCTACCGATCCCGAAGTCAAAGCCGCTCTCGACCTGTTCAAAGACATGAACCGGTATCAGTCCATTTTGAAAGGAAAACCATAAGGAGTTAAGACGGGGCCGCCCGGGCGGCCCCGTCTTAACTCATCTTTATTGTGCTCATTCTCTCCCTCGACACCTCCACCACCGTCTGTTCAGTGGCGCTTCACCACGATGGGGCGGTAGTGGCCTGTTACGAATTATTTACCGAAAAATCATCGTCGGGCATGCTGACGACCTTGATTCAGAACGCGGTTCAGCAGAGCGGTTATCCGCTTTCGGATCTGGACGCCGTTGCCGTTGCTAAAGGGCCGGGATCGTATACCGGTTTGCGGATCGGCGTTTCGACGGCGAAAGGCCTGTGTTTTGCGCTTGATAAACCACTGCTGGCGATCAACACACTCGAGGCAATGGCGCATCAACTGAGCGGTTTTTACCCCAGGTCTTACGCCCTCTGCCCCCTGCTCGACGCCCGGCGGATGGAAGTCTACGGCGCGGTTTATGATTCGGAAGGTCGTGAAATCCGGCCAACGTCAGCGCAAATTATTGACGAACAGTCTTTTGCGGATTTGTTGGCGGAGCAACCCGTGGTTTTTTTCGGAAACGGAGCCGCCAAATGCCGGGCGGTTTTAAGCCATCAGCCGAATGCGGTTTTTCCGGATTCGGTCGTTCACCCTTCGGCCAAAACCGTGGGCAAACTGGCCGCCCTTGCTTACACCGAAAACCGCTTCGAAAACGTGGCCGATTTTGAACCGTATTACCTGAAGGATTTTGTGGGAACCAAGCCGAAGAAATTGGTTGTTTAGCGGGTATGGAAACGGAACTGATTGTCAATCGCGTGGCCAAAAGCGGCCTGGTATCCCTCGATCTGGAAGATTATTATCACCCCGGCGAACGGGTTGTGTATGATCTGAAAGACAACCTGTTTATGGGCCTGATCCTGAAGGAAAAAGACTTCCGGGAGTTTCTGAAGACCCACGACTGGAGCCAGTACGCCGGTAAAAATGTGGCCGTGACCTGCTCCGAAGACGCCATCGTTCCGACCTGGGCTTACATGCTGCTGACCATTCACCTGGAACCGCACGCCCATACTGTTGTCTTCGGGTCGCTTCAGGACCTGGAAGAAAAACTTTATTTCGATGCCATTGCCCGCATCAACATCGAAGAGTACCGCGACGCCCGCGTGGTCGTGAAAGGATGCAGCAAAGTGCCGGTTCCGACGGCCGCGTACGTCGAAATCACCCGCCGGTTGCGCCCCGTCGCCCAAAGCCTGATGTTCGGCGAACCCTGCAGCACCGTGCCGTTATACAAGCGGCCGAAGCAAGGGTAACGGTTTACGGATTTCCGTATTCGGTGGCTGACGCCTGCTACTGCATGAACGCGTCAGCCACCGTAAACGGAATACAGAAAACCGTAAACCGACAACCTACTTGTTGTAAACAAACTCTTCTCGCCGGCCATCCGGGTAAGTCATGCGGACCGGATAACCGTCGGAGCGGTATTCGTAACGATAACGCGCTATTTCCTCAATACCCGTAGTTAGGTTAATCGATCGGATTCCAACAATGTTGTTGGTACTCATAAACCAGCTGATTTCCGCATCGATCCGGACTGGTTTATAAGGGTTTGGGGCCGTATCGTACTCATAAACACCCTCCCCCGAGCCCTGAATCACGTTATCCCGGTTATCGTACGCAAAGGTAGCAGAAGACGCCAGGCGGTTCGTAGGATCATAAATGTCTCTTTTGATGATCCGTTTTTGAGCGTCGTAGGTAAACCGACTGGACGACCGGTAATCGAATTTGTTGTCGACGAGGGTATACGCCTTTCGTTCGCTGATGGTCGTATCGGCATTGTAAACCGTTTCGGTGTAGGAATAAAGCGCTAACGGCAGATTGGAAACGCGGGTCGACGACCAGGGCGGATTTGTGTAGTATTGCTCGATTCGCAGGGTTGTTGAGTTAAGCCAGCGAAAAACCAGTTTACTGTCTACGTTGCCATCGGGCCGATTGGTGATGATTTCCTGAATGCGGTTATTCGGATCGTAAAGGTAGTGCGTCGATTCGACGGTGGTGGGTTTGGTCGGGTCCGCAAAATAATCGTGCCGAATCAGGCGAATGTCTTGTCCACGGGCCAGAATGGCATCGTCGTTCTGGCGGTTGCAGGCCGTCACCAGAATCAACAGCAACAAAACCGGAATTGTCTTCATACGGGTTTAGGTCAAAGGGAGATACGGACAGGACTCTGCTGAAGGACAAAGCGTTGGAAGCGGTTTTGATAAATTCTACACCAGCCGAAAACTCATCCGGTGCCAGCGACAGGGTCCGTGTTCCTGAATGGCCCGGCGGTGAAACGGCGTCGGATAGCCAACGTTCTTCTCCCAGCCGTAGTGCGGAAATTCGAGGGCCAGTTTTTCCATCAATTCATCGCGGTAGGTTTTCGCCAGAACCGATGCGGCCGCAATCGACAGAAATTTTGTATCACCTTTCACAATGCAGGTGTGCGGAATCATCGGGTAATTGACAAACCGGTTTCCATCCACCAGCAAATGATCCGGTTTGACGCCATCGGTTTGGCGCATCACTTCATCCAGCGCCTGGTGCATCGCCAGAAAGCTGGCTTTCAGAATGTTGATGCGATCGATTTCTTCATTCGAAACTTCCGAAACCGCCCAGGCAAGGGCGTCGCGCTGCAACTCCTCCCGCAGTTTCTCACGTTGATCGCGGCTCAATTGTTTGGAATCGGTCAGGATCGGATGCGTGTAGTTTTTCGGCAAAATTACCACAGCCGCCACCACCGGCCCGGCCAGACAACCGCGTCCCACTTCATCCAGCCCCGCTTCAATGTAGTTTTCGTTGTAATGAGAAAGTAGCATAGTTAGACCGTTGACGATTGACGATTGACGATTGACGATGGACGATTGACCATGGACAATAGACGTGAGACAGGAGAGAGAACTGGTCCATCGTCAATGGTCATTCGTCAATGGTCAATCGTCAACCTTTCAATCCTCCAATATATTTCCAAAAATGGTGTTTTTCAGGAACAGGGTTAGCAGCAGAAAAACTACGGCCCAGTACAGATACATCCGGTAAAAATCTTTCACGTCCTTGTAAATCACGGTTTTGACGGGCGCTTTCTCCAGCCGGTCGATTTCGTTGAAAACCGTCTGAAGCCGGGTGGCATCGCCCGCCCGGAAAAAACTTCCGCTGCCGATGTTGGCAATCGTGGTCAAAATGCCTTCATCCATCGTCACCGTCGCCAGATTGCTGGACACGCTCGGCAACGGTGTCCGGCCGATGGCAACCGTGTAAATCCGGATGTTGAACGCCTTGGCCAGCCGGGCCACCGTCACCGGGTCGAGGTTTCCGGCGGTATTGTCGCCGTCGCTGAGCAGAATCGTCACCTTGCTTTTCACCTTTGATTCGCGCATCCGGTTGATGCAAACCGCCAGCGCGCTGCCAATGGCCGTGCCGGAGGTTTTGATCATGCTGTCATCGAGGTCGTTCAGGTAACCGTTCAGCAGGTCGTGGTCGGTGGTGAGCGGGCAGAGTGAATAGGCTTCCCCGGCAAATATAACCAGCCCAATCCGATCGTTCCGGCGGCTTTTGACAAAACTGCGGGCCACGCGTTTGGCGGCCTCCAGGCGATTGGGCTTGAGATCGGTTTCGGCCATCGACGACGAAATATCAATCGCCAGCATCAAATCGATGCCCTCGGCCACCCGTTCGGTTTCTTCGCGGACGAGCTGGGGCCGGGCCAGCGCCATCAGAATAAGCGTCGTGGCGATAAAAAAACTGAGCGGCAGCAAATACCGCAAACTCCCCACCAGCGACGGCTGGAGCTCGGTCTGGTTCAGGGCCACGTTCAGCCGCTGCCGGGCCTGACTGGACAAGAGCGTCCGCAAACCGAACAACACCAGAATAGCGGGAATGGCATACAGGTAGATCGGTTGCGCCCAGGTAAACTGGCGCAGCTGCGAAATTGTAAACCACTGGTACGAAAACCATTCCATGTTCAACTGTTCAAAGACGTTCTTTCTGACTCACTTCCTGCAACTGGACGCTGCTCCGGCGGTAGGCGTCGTCGGCCACCTCGTTCAGAATCCGGAGCGATTTCTGCGTCTGGTCGGAATAAACGCTGCCGTAAATAACGCCGTCAATCTCTTTTAAGGCGTCGGCCAGCCGAATATCCTGTACGGATTCAACAATTTCGCGGGTTGTCAGCGACGTAAACGGTTTCCGTTCGAGCCGTTCCATGTATTTTTTCCATATCACCACCGCCCGTCCGGCGTCTTCGTGGGCGGTTTCGGGACCAATACCGCGCGTCAGTCGCGTGAAAGCCCGCTGAAAGTCCAGGTATTGCCGGTACAACTGATAACGCCGGATGCGCGTTCGGATGCTTCGCCCGAAAAACAGAAGCAGAACACCCGCCAGCAGGCAAATTCCCGCCAGAATCGTCATCAGTAACGGATAATTCATTTGTTGCCGCAGCGAAACCACGGTTGTATTGGTCGACAGCCGGAGCGTGTCAGGCCGCATCGTCTGAATCCGTTCGCGCAGCCGAATCGTATCGGTATTGGAAAAAACGACGGTGCTATCGGTGGGCGTTCGCAGTAACAAAACCGGTACGCGCAGGGTTTGCGTGGGCCCGGTTTCGAACGACACCAGCGTATACACCGAACTATCGAGACTGCCTCTCGCGTCGGTTTTGGTCGAAAAAAAAGAAACGTCGCGCACCAGAAAAGGCGGAAAATGCCGGGCCGTATCCGGAAACAGCACATCGACGCCGGGCCGGTGGCGAATGCTCAGCGAATATTGAAACGGTTTGCCAATCTCAATCGTATCGGTCAGAAAGACGCCTTTGGGGACTTGCGCGTGCAGGGGAATGAATAATGAACAATGAACAATGAACAATGAACACCGAATGACGAATAGCGAATGGCGAACGAAAAACCGCTGGACGATTCGGGGCAATCGGAGTAATCTGGGAAACGGTCCGTAAGTTCTATTCATTGTTCATTGTTCATTTTGAACACGTTAGTGTCAACGGGTTTTGCGGACGCGGAACAGCTCGATCAGTTGCGGGACGTAATCCGCCTGCGAATCGAGGGCCACATAATTGGCGTTGTATTGTTTACAAAACCGCTCCAGTTGCTGCTGGCTTTGCCGAAATGTTTGCTTGATACTGTTCCGAAAACTGGGTGAAGACGTGTTTACCCAGACTGTCCGGCGGCTTTCCGTGTCGTAAACCGGGATAATGCCCAGCCGTGGCAGGTTAGTTTCGCGCTGGTCGTACATGTGAATCACCACCAGATCGTGTTTGCGGGCGAGAGCTTTCAGGTTGTGTTCGTAACCCGAATCGATAAAATCCGAAACCAGAAAAACCACACTCCGGCGTTTCAGGACATTGAGCGTAAACAGCAGCGCGTCGGCCAGGTTGGTCCGGACTGACTCCGGTTTTAACTTAAACAGATTGACAATCAGTTGGTAACCCTGTTTCATACTGTTCGACGGTTTCAGGTACTTTTCCTTCTGGTCCGAAAAACAGTACATGCCGACGTGGCTGGCTTCCTTGATGGCCGATAACGCCAGCACCCCGCAGACTTCGCGGGTGGTGTCGAGCTTCGAGTGGGCCGACGTTCCGATTTCCTGCGACGCACTGACGTCGATCACGAAAAAAACCGTCTGGTCTTTTTCTTCCCGGAAGATCTTGACGAAGGTTCCGTGGCCTTTGGACGAGACGTTCCAATCGATCGCCCGAACGTCGTCGCCGTATTGATACGTCCGTAAGTCACTAAATTCCAGGCCGGAACCTTTAAAGATCGACCGGAAATTACCGCGCATCTGCGAGTTGACGGCTTTTCGGATCCGGATTTCAAACTGATAGAGTCGTGCCAAAAATTCGTGCATCGTATTTTTTCGGCTAACCGGCACTGAAAATTGGTTAAAAATTGTTCAGTGAAGACTAGCAGCGTGTTAGTAAGAACAGGATTCCCGACATTTGTACCCAATTACCCGTTTTGACAAAAATAACGAAATTGAACGCGCAACTGTACAGCCAATTCCGCCAATGGATGCTGTTTGTCTTAATTAGTCTAACGCTGGCCTGTCAGAATTCGTCGACGGAAGCACCCGACGACCTGCTTTCGGAGAGTCAGATGGCGCAGATCCTTAGCGAAATCCACCTGGCCGAAGCGCGCGTTACGAAACTAAACCGGGTTTCGCAGGACAGTAATACGTTGATTTACAAACACCTGGAAAAGCGGATTTTTCAAAAATACAAAGTAGACACGGCGGCTTATTCCAAAAGCTACACGTATTACTCGTCAAACCCGGAACAGTTAGCGGACATTTATAAGCAGGTTACGGCAGAACTGGAACGGCGCAAAAAATTGACCGATACCATCAGCGTAGCCAAAGCGACAACACCCGTTCAGCCTCTGAAACCGGCCGATAGCAGCAAAACCGGCAAAAAGAAGTTGACGGCGCGAATCAAAACCGCGGTGGACAGCAGCCATGCGAACAAAAATAAACTGCCCGCCCGACTCAAAAATCTGAAGAAATGATTGCCATTATTGGAGCGGGAATCTCGGGTCTGACGCTGGCCTACGAACTCCAGCAACGTCAGGTGCCGTATCACTTATTCGACCGCAACAGCGAACCGGGTGGCGTCATGCTTTCCCGGCGCGAAGGAGAGTACCTGACCGAGCGCGGACCCAATTCGCTTTTGGGCGATGCGGAAATGCTGAACTGGCTCGATCAACTGGGTTTGACGCCGGAAATCAGCATGGCCCGGCCCGTCAGCAAGGCCCGCTATATTTATCGGAATGGGGCTTATCAGAAACTCCCAACCGGGCCGTTGTCATTGCTTTTTTCTTCCTATTTTAGCTGGGAAACCAAAAAAGCGTTTTGGCGGGAACGCTCCAACCGCACGGTTTCGCCCCCCGGCGAAACGCTGAGCGACTTTTTTCGCCGGCGGTTTTCGCAGGAAGTGGTCGAGTACGCGCTGGCGCCGTTTGTCGCGGGTACGTACGGCGGTGACCCCGACCGACTGCTGGTTTCGGAAACCTTTCCGATGCTGCTCGATTACGAAAAGAAATACGGTTCGGTGCTGACCGGTTTTATGAAAAATGCGGGTTCGGCTGTTCGTCGGCAGTCGTTCAGTTTCCGTAACGGGCTGCAGACGTTGCCCATTGCGCTGGCTAATCGATTAAAAACCGCTCATTTCAACGATCCTGTAAACCGGCTCACCAAAACCGAAACCGGCTGGCTACTGGAAACGCCCAGCGGTTCGCATCCGGCTGATGCCGTGGTGCTGGCCTGCGATTCGGGCACTTCGGCGGGCTTGCTCGAACCGGTCTGGCCGGAAATAGCCGCACTGTTGCAACAAATTGATTATCCGCCCATGACTGCCGTGCATACGGTTTATAAACGGGCTGACGTGGCGCACCCGCTCAACGGATTCGGCGGGCTGAATCCCCGCGTTGAAAACCGGTTTGTGGCCGGGCACATCTGGAGCAGTTCGGTTTTCGAAGGCCGTTGCCCGGCCGACGAAGTGCTGTTTACGAGTCTGGTAGGTGGTCGTCAAAGCGCTGAGAATGCCCGTCAGCCGGACGAAACCGTTCGGGAACGCGTGCATCAGGAACTGGTTCAGACGTTTGGGGTTCGGGCCAAAACGCCCGTTCGGCAGTGGCTCCAGCGCTGGGAGCGCGCCATTCCGCAGTACGACGCCCGGATGGTGCCGGTTCGGGAACAAATGCCGGGGCTGGAGCCGGATGGTCTGTTTGTGTGTGCCAACTGGTATCAGGGCGTTAGCCTGTCGGACTGCATCCGGAAAGCCAGCGAACTGGCCGCGCGGCTCTCGAAGCTGAAAATCGCTGAATAGTAGCGGGTTTTAACAAATTTTAAGACCGGAATTACGTGAAACCGGTATTTTTTTATGTTATTGGTAAAAAGCGTACTCTAACCCGAATCAGACCTTGAAAGAATGTTTGGTGGTCATTCCGACCTATAACGAAATTGAAAACATTGAAGCCATCATTCGAAAAGTGTTGAGTTTACGGACACCTTTCGATGTGCTGATTGTCGACGACGGCTCACCGGATGGCACGGCCCGGCGGGTGAAAGAATTGCAGCAGGAATACGGGGCTGACGGATTGCCGTGGCGGCTTCACCTCATGGAGCGCAAAGGCAAGCTGGGCCTCGGCACGGCTTACATTGCCGGTTTTCAATGGGCGTTGGGTGAGGGATACCGGTACATCTGCGAAATGGACGCCGACTTTTCCCACAATCCCGATGATCTGGTGCGGCTTTACGAAGCTTGTGCCAACGCGGACAACGATGTCGCCATTGGGTCGCGGTACATTACGGGCGTGAATGTGGTGAACTGGCCGATGGGCCGGGTGCTGATGTCGTATTTCGCCGGGATTTACGTGCGGTTTATTACCGGCATGTCGGTGATGGACCCCACGGCGGGTTTTATCTGCTACAGCCGGGATGTCCTGAAAACCATCCTCCAGAATAATATTCGGTTTGTCGGCTACGCTTTCCAGATCGAAATGAAATTTCTGACCTGGAAATACGGCTACCGCCTGACGGAAGTGCCGATTATTTTTACGGACCGGACCAAAGGCGTTTCCAAAATGTCGACCGGAATTTTTAAAGAAGCGGTTTTTGGCGTTCTCCAGATGAAAATCGGCAGCTTTTTCCGGCAATACATTCCCCCGCAGAAACAACCTGAACCGGTTCGGGCCAAACCGGAAACCTCAGAAGCGGTGTAGGAAAGCCCTACACCGTTTTTTTTCGCCCTGTCCGCAATTCGACTCTTTGAAAAATGAATCAACTGTTGCATTATTCAAAGGGAAGATAGACCATCTTTCGCTGCTTCCAAAAGCCTGATTTATTTCCCAAAAATGGCGTTTTCTTCGCCTTGCCTTCACTTTTCATTTGCCAGATTTCAGGTTGAAAACCGTATTTGATCGATAAGGTAAAAAATAAAATTGTACTATATAAAGAACTTTTGAATTTTTCAAATATTTCTCATTCTTGAGGAATCGGCTGGTCTAAAAATTAAATTACTCTTATTTTAAAATTAACAAAATATTATTTTGTGCGGATAAGTACAATTATAATTTAATATAGAATAGAAAATTGCACTGAAAATCAACAGCTTAAACGGGTAGAACTTTATATCATCTTTTTATAGTTACTTTGTTGAACAATAACAAAAGAGGTTTTTCACCGTAAACAAATAAAAAGATGAACACCACACTCAAAGCTTCGTTAATTGCCTTAGGAATGGCAATAGTTATGATTTTCGTTGTCGACGCAGTTACTCCGAAATCCCTGTTGAACTCTCTGGTAAACCACTCAGGGCCACAGGCGAATGTAACGGTCGTTGTAAATAGAGTTGACGATCAGCCGATTACGGTTAAATTGTCAAAATTGAACGGCGAAGTAATTGCCAGTGAGCAATTGGGAGAAGGCAACACGATTCATTTCGGGTTGAAAGATGCCGAAAACGGAACGTACCGGGTTGAGGTTTCCAACGCAACCACGAAAAAAGTAAAAGAAGTCGTTCTTTCTGCTCAAAAGGCAGTTTAATACTAAACGGATTAAAAATCCGTTCTGCTTACATGCTAAGCCCAACAGTTTTAATAACTTGTTGGGCTTAGCATTTTTTTATGTCTTTACTTTTCCGATACCTGTGCATTGGCCTGTTGGTGGGCGTGGCATTGGGAGCCAATGCGCAAAAACCGCTGTATAACCTGCAGCAGCGAACGACGCTCAACCGCCTGAGCCAGAGTTTGCAGCAAAACCGCCAGTCGTCGTATCTGCGGGCTGTCGAAATTGCCCGAAACCGCCGGATTCCGCTGCGTCAGGAACGCTCCGATGGAACCGTTCTGATTCTGAGCGACATCGACGAACGCGGCAATCTGCTGTTTAACGCCACGACCAGTGCGACCCGCGCCGGAAATACCACCCGCACCTCCGCCCTCTATTCGGGCGGAACACTCGGTTTGTCGCTGTCGGGAAACAGTGCCAGCGTGCGCGACAAGCTGGGCATCTGGGACGGCGGTAAAGTCCGCTCGACCCACGTAGAACTGACCGGCCGGGTCACGCAACAGGATAGCGTCAAAACCATTGTAAACCACCCCACCCACGTCGCCGGAATTATGATTGGGCAGGGGGTGAACGAGCGAACGCGGGGCATGGCGTTTGGCGCAAACCTGAAAGCGTATGATTTCGACAACGATAATGCCGAAATCGCTGCGGCTGCGACGGACTTGCTGCTTTCCAATCACTCCTACAACTTTATAGCGGGCTGGAGTTTCAACGCCGACCGGGCGGGCGACCTCAAATGGGAATGGTGGGGTGATACAACCATCAGTGTTACAGAAGATTATAAATTTGGTATCTACAATGCCGGGGCGCGTAATTTGGACCGGATCGCCGTGGCGGCTCCTTATTACCTGATGGTGAAATCCGCCGGAAACACGCATGGTCTGAACGGCCCGGGCGCGGGGATTGCCTACTGGATTGGCAGTAGCAATACCATGAGCAAAACCGCCCGCAACAACCAGAACGGCTACGATCAGATTTCGACGGATTGCAACGCCAAGAATATCCTGTCGGTGGGCGCCGTCAGCAGCATTTCGACCGA
The DNA here is from genome assembly GCF_009668025.1 of Larkinella terrae. GTDB lineage: Bacteria > Bacteroidota > Bacteroidia > Cytophagales > Spirosomataceae > Larkinella > Larkinella terrae. The sequence goes on from NZ_WJXZ01000004.1 coordinate 287,678, forward strand.
TTACGCGCAGCCTTCGGATGTCCGTCTGGCCAGTTTCAGTTCGTGGGGACCAACCGACGACGGGCGCATCAAACCGGATCTGGTGGGCGTCGGCGTCAGCGTTTTGTCGGCCGGATCAGCCAATGACAACGCTTATTCGACGCTTTCCGGCACGTCGATGGCGGCTCCGAACGTGTCGGGTTCGCTGCTGTTGTTGCAGGAATATTACGCCCAGTTGCACAACGGCCAACTCATGCGCGCATCGACCCTGAAAGGGCTGGCGCTGCACACTACCGATGAAGCCGGAGACGCTCCCGGACCCGATTACCGGTTTGGCTGGGGTTTGCTCAATGTGGAAAAAGCCGCCCGGGTGATCGGGAATACCGACAAAAGTCACGTGCTGGAAGAACGAACCCTGAATCAGGGCGAAAAGCAAACCGTGCAGCTGGTGGCATCGGGGCGCGGGCCGCTGGTCGTAACCATTTGCTGGACCGATCCGGAAGCGGCTGCGTTGACCTCATCGGTGGCCAATTTGAATAACCGCAGTCCCCGCCTGGTCAACGATCTGGATATTCGGGTGACCGACGGCGCGCAAACCCGGCAACCGTGGGTGCTCGATCCCGCCAATCCGGCCAACGCGGCCACGCGGGGCGATAATATTCGGGACAATGTCGAACAGATTCTGATTGCCGACGCCATTCCGGGGAAAACGTATACCCTGACCATTTCGCACAAAAACACGCTGCTGAACGGCAAACAGGATTTTGCGCTGATCGTCAGCGGAACCGGTGGAACCGCTTATTGCATCTCGGCTGCTACGTCGACGGGCACGGCCAACATCGACCGCGTACGGTTTGGCACCATCGATCAGGCCGGAAACAGCGGTTGCCAGACCTATACCGACTTCACCAACGTAACGGCTTCCGTTTCGATCGGACAAAAACTGCCGCTGGACATTACCATCGGTTCCTGCGGAGAAAACCGCCCGACGATCACTAAAGTCTTCATTGACTGGAACCTGGACGGCGACTTCGACGATACGGACGAGCTGGTGGCTACTTCAGCGGTTTTGACTACTTCAGGAACGTTCTCCACGACAGTAACGACGCCGGGCGGTTTGACTGATGGGCAGTTTACCCGCCTGCGGATTGTGACGGTGGCGACGGCCGACGCCGGGGCGGTACAGGCTTGCGGAGCCTACGCGAATGGCGAAACGCAGGATTATCAAGTGCGGTTTGTTCGTCCGCAAAACGATGTCGGCATAAGTGCCCTGCTGTCGCCCCAGAACGGTTTTTGTAACCAGACCGACATTCAGGTGGCGGTGAGCATTCGCAATTATGGTTCAACTGAGCAGCGAAACATTCCGGTTTCCGTCCAGATTCTGGCTCCTTTCGGCACCACCGTTGCCAATTTGCGCGACACGTTGAAAGTGGCGCTGGGGCCTTCGCAGGAAGCCCAGCTGATTCTGCGTGGTCAGGCCGAATTCAAAACCGCAACCGCCTACCGCTTCACCATTCAGTCGCGTTTGGCCGCCGATCAGAATACGGCAAACGATGAGCTGATAAAAATTCTGACCACGTCGGCGGCCATTAGCGATCAGGGGAGTTTTTCGGTTTCTGCCTGCGACAACAGCGCCGTTTCGCTGCGCAATACCGGCAGCGGCACGGCTTTCTGGTACGATGCCCCGACGGGCGGCAATCTGATTGGGGCCGGAAATCAGGCGACGGCGCTCAGCGTACCGGCCAGCGGGATTTATTACGCAGCTTTGAACCAGTTTTCGGGCGTCGTTGGCCCGGCGACCAAACAGGCGTTCGGCGGTGGAACGTATTCCGGCAACTTTGGTCCGCAACCGATTCTGGCAACGCAGGTTCCGATTGTGCTGGAAAGTGCCCGGCTGTACATCGGCAGCGCGGGCCGGATTACCTTTACGGTTCAAAAACCGGATGGTGCGCCCATTTCCAGCGTTACACTCGATGTGACGCCGACGCGCAGTGCCAACACGCCCATCGGAACACCGCCAGCAGGCCAGCAATCAGACGATCCAACCGATCCAGGTGCTGAATACCTACTGAATTTAGCGATCCCCGAACCGGGCGTTTACACAATTGCCATTGCTTACGAAGATGGAGCGTCCATTTTTCGAAGCAATCTGGGCGTAACCGGTTTTCCGTTCCAGATTCCCGGCGTGGTGAGCCTGAAGGGATCGCTGTTCAATAATGACACCCTGACGACGGCCTATTATTATCTTTACGATCTGCGGGTCAAAGCCACCGGTTGCCCGTCGTCGGCGCGGGTGGCCGTGACGCCAAAACCGGGTGCTGCGGTGGTAGCCGTGGTAACGCCCGACGGATCGCCGGATATTTGCCGGGGTACTTCGGTGGTGTTGCGGGCGAAAGACGTGGTCGGGTATTCGTACCAGTGGTTTTTAAATGGGCAGGCGGTTTCGGGTGCAACTTCGGCCAGTCTGGCGGTAGCAAACGCGGGTTCGTACAGCGTTCGGGCGTCGGGCGAATGTCCGCCAGCGACTTCGGCGGCTGTGGTAGTGACCGTCAAAGACCCACAGCCGCCAACGATTACCCGCGATGGCTATAAGCTGACATCGAACGCAGCCACCGGCAACCAGTGGTTTCTGAACGGCGTTCCGATTCCCGGCGCAACCCAGCAGTCGTATACCGCCCAGCAATCCGGCAAGTATTCAGTCCGCGCCAACGCTAATGGCTGCGCCGAACTGCTCTCGCAGGAAATTACGCTGGACGTGATTACGGCGGTTAACCCGCCCGTTCTGTCGGATGCGGGACTCCGGATTTTTCCGAACCCGGCGGCTAAACAGGTGATGGTGGCGTTTGTGCCCCCAACCGTCAAAAGCCGGACCTACCGGTTTACGCTGGTGGATGTGCGCGGGATTGCGTTGCGGTCGGCGGTTTTGAGCCGGACCGCGACCGATTATTCCGGCATCATCGACGTGTCGACCTTGCCCGCTGGTTTGTTTTTTGTGTTGATTCAGGACGAAGAAGGCCAGACGGTGCAACGGAGTAAGGTTATTAAGCAATAAATTCCATGAAAACCCGGACTACCTTTCGTCTGCTGGTTTGCGTCTGCCAGTTCGTTGTTGCGGGGCTTGGGCTGAGTCGCGGTTGGGGGCAGCTTCCTTCCCATCAGGGATCGGGGCGGTTTTCCCATCTTTCGGCCGAACATGGGCTTTCCCAGAACTCCGTGCTGTGCATCTGGCAGGACCGGGACGGTTTTCTGTGGCTGGGTACGCGCGACGGCCTGAACAAGTACGACGGTTATTCCTTTACGGTTTATAAACCCGATCCGGCCGACCCGGCGCATACGTTTGGGCACAACGTAATCACGGCCATCTGCGAAGACCGGGCGGGCCGGATGTGGGTAACGACGCTGGGTGGAGGGCTTCACCGGTTCGATCGGCAGAGCGGAAAAGCCCAGGCTTTCCGGATCGATCCCGCCCGGATTTCGCTCCGCAACGTGATGTATTCGGTCATCGAAGACCGGGAAGGAATGCTTTGGATTGCTTCGCGGGAAGGACTCAACCGGTTTGATCCGAAAACCAATACCTTTCAGACGTTCAATCCACCCAGCCCGACCGGGCCCGACATTTATGCGGTTCAGGAAGATCGCGAAGGAAAGCTCTGGGTTGGAACGCGGGAAGGCTTATTCCAGTTTGACCGCCGGACAATGGCCTACACCCGGACTGAATTACCGCTCGAAGCCACGGACACGACGACTTCCATTTCAACCCTGGTGGCGGATCCGGCCGGAACGCTCTGGATTCAGTCCGAAAGTGGGAAGCTGTACCAGATGAAACCGGGTACCGCTCCCCTCAGTTACAATACCTTCAAAACCGTTCGGCACGATAACCGCTCGCTGTCCCTGAGCGGAGCCTTGTTCACCGACCGGTCCGGGAATGTCTGGATTGCTCCGCCCGGTCAGGGAGGCTTGTTCCGGCTGGAACTGGCTACCGGTCAATGGGTTCGCTTTCACGCCAATCAATGGCAATCGGGGAGTCTGAGCAGCAACATGATTTATTCGATTTTTCAGGATCGGGAAGCGAACATCTGGGTCGGAACGGACAACGGCCTGGATAAACTGAGCCCGGTGCCGGAGAAGTTTCAAACGTTTCAGGTGGTTTCGAACAACGGCGCGACGCGTTTACCGGAAAACAGCATTCGGGCGCTGTATCAGGACCACGCGGGAATTATTTGGCTGTCCAATGAGTCGGACGGGCTCTATTCGTACGAGCTTCGGACGGGCGTTTACCGGTATTTTCCGGCGGATGCGGCCCAATCCGGCCAGCTCGCCAGCAAGGATGTCAACGCCATCTGGGAAGACCACTCCGGTCAGTTGTGGATCGGTGCTGGAAGCTATTTGCACAGTTACGATCGGAAAACCGGTCGTTTTACCCGGTTTTTCAGCGAAGTGGGTGTCCGGAGCATTCGGGAGGCCGCGGACGGAACGCTGTGGATTGGCGGCCGGGGGCTGGCCCGTTTTGATCCGCGAACCCGGCAGTTTGTCTACTTCCGGCATGACCCGAAAAATCCGGCGAGCCTGAGCGATGAAGGGCTGATTGTGGCCCTGCCCACCCGCGACGGAACCGTTTGGGCCGCTTCGAGTCGCAAAGGACTTAGCCGGCTTGAGGTCGGTACGGGGCGTTTCAGGCATTATCAGCCCGATTTGCAACACCCACAGCACCATTTAAACGACAAAGACATCCGGTGTCTGTACGAAGACATCCGGGGCCGGTTGTGGATCGGAACCAACCAGGGCGGTTTAAACCGCTACGATTCGAAAACCGATACATTTACGGCTTTCACCACGCACAACGGCTTGCCGAGCAATCACGTTGTTGGTATTCTGGAAGACAACGAAGGCAATTTGTGGCTGGCTACCAACCACGGCGTCTGCCGGTTCAACCCCAATTCGTACGCGTGCCGGAATTACGACAAAAGTGACGGACTGCAGGCCAACGAATTCTTTGAAGCCTACGCCCGTGGGCCGGAAGGCGACCTGCTATTTGGGGGAGCCAACGGCTTCAGCCTGTTTTCGCCCCACACGATCCGCACCAATTCGCGGATTCCACCCGTGCACATTACCAACGTCCAGATCGGAAAGAAAAACACTGCGCTGCCCGAAAAACCGCTGACCTTATTGTACAAAGACAACGACCTCTCGTTCGATTTTGTCGCTCTGAATTTCATCCAGTCCGAGAAAAACCAATATGCTTACCAGCTAATCGGCGTCGACAAGGACTGGGTTTACTGCGGCACCCGGCGGTTTGTGAGCTACACCAATCTGCCGCCAGGTGAGTATCAATTCCGCGTCAAAGCCTCCAACAACGACGGGGTCTGGAACGAGAAAGGAACGTCCCTGAAAATCACCATTCAACCGCCGTTCTGGCGAACGGGCTGGTTCATTACCCTGAGCGCCATTGCCCTTCTGGGGCTGATTTACGTAGGATTTCGGTACCGAATCCGGCAGATTGAACGGAAAGAACGGCAAAAAACCGCGATCAATAAAAAGCTGGCTGAAATGGAAATGCAGGCGCTGCGCGCGCAGATGAATCCGCATTTTATTTTCAACAGCCTGAACTCGATCAACCGGTTTATCATGAAAAACGAATCGGAAGCCGCTTCGGATTATTTGTCGAAATTTTCGAAATTAATCCGGCTGATTCTGCAACATGCCACGGCCCCGACAGTTAGTTTAGAAAGCGAACTGGAAGCCCTTTCGTTGTACGTAAAGCTGGAATCGGTGCGGTTTGACGGGCAGTTTACGTTTACCATTCAGGTGGACGAGCAGATCGAACCGGCGTATACCATTATTCCGCCGATGATTATTCAGCCCTACGTAGAAAACGCGATCTGGCATGGTTTGATGCAAAAAGATCTGGGCGGGCACCTGACCATCGACGTTCGGAAGCAGGATAAACTGCTGATTTGCACCATTGAAGACAATGGCGTGGGCCGCCAGAAAGCCGCTGAGCTGAAAAGTAAATCGGCGACGCACGCCAAATCGATGGGGATGCAGATTACCGCCGACCGCCTGAAGCTGAGCCAGACGCTGTACGGCCAGCAGCCGACGGTGGTGATCCACGATCTGGTGGACGCGCTGGGTGAACCGGCCGGAACCCGCGTGGTGCTGAAGATTCCGCTGGCGCATTCCAGCTAATGAACTGAATTTCTATGATTAAAGCCGTCATCATCGACGATGAAGCCCACTGCCGGGAAACACTTTCCATGCAGCTGGAAAAATATTGTCCTGAAATTCAGGTGGTTGCTCAGTTTCGATCCGCCCCCGAAGGTTTGCGGTTTTTGGTGGAACAGGCCCCGGATGTATTGTTTCTGGATGTCGAAATGCCGGTGATGAACGGTTTTGAGCTGCTGGAGCAACTGACGACCATTCCGTTCGATGTTATTTTTACGACGGGCTACGATTCGTACGCCATCAAGGCCATTCGGTTCAGCGCGCTCGATTATTTGCTCAAACCGATCGATAAAGACGATCTGCGCAAAGCCGTTGCCAAAATAAAACGACCCTCGGAACAGCAGATGGCCCAGCAGATCGAACTGTTGTTGCAAAAGTTGGACACGAAAAAAGTCCTGCAAAAAATCGCGCTGCCGACCAATCAGGGTTTTGAAATGGTGCCGATTGAAGCGATTATCCGCTGCGAAGCCGACAATAATTACACCCATGTGATCCTGAAAACCGGCAAGCCGTTGCTGGTGTCGCGCACGTTGAAAGAAATTGAAGAACTGCTCGAAGGCAGCTCATTTCTGCGGGTTCACCAGTCGCACCTGATCAATCTGAACGAAATTCTGCGCTACATCCGGGGCGAGGGCGGCTACGTGGTGATGAGCGATACCTCTTCCGTGCCCGTCTCGCGCAGCCGCAAAGAAATTCTGCTGAGCGTGTTCAATTAGCGGTTTTCCACCAGCGTGATTCCGCAAATTACTCACCGAAAACCACCGAATACTCGACCGCAGTAGGAGCGGAGGTGGGATTCCCGTAGTTTGTGTCCCGCGATAGAAAATTCGCAATACTGACTCACCTAAACCCGCCTTTTTTGCGGCACCTGTAATGACTGAACGACAAAACATAAAAGCATTTTTTTCGGACGAGACGCGAAAACTGGTTCGTGTTCAGATCGTTGAAAAAATGGCCGGTATTCCGGTGAAAACACTGGTTCATTTTCTCAAATCCCGGAGAGATTTGCGGGATGATCACTTAGTAAAAATCGTTCCGGTTTTGGAAAAGGTTGGTTATCAGCCAATTCATGGTGTAAATTAATCTCGTAAGCCATCTGTTTTTTGCGCCTTGCACTGAAAAGTGTAAGGCGTTTTTTGTTGAACTCCAGCCCTTCCAAAACCGCTTCAACCCCAGGCTGCCGCAAAAACTAAAGAAAGTCCTCTATCTCCGGTAAACTCAATACCGGTTTTCAGAGCCAATCGGGAAGTAAACAAATGCATGCCATTTAATTTCAAGCACACAAGTATTTAGCTCGGAGCAACACGATATTCGTGCTAAAATCTTAATTGATTCAGCAAAACATGAATACGAAAAATCATATAACTAAAGATAGCTTATCCTTTTAAAATTCAGACTATTTAAGTGTGACTTGTCAGACATTTATTGTTGATTGATTCAGACTTTGTGAGGAAATAATGAGCCGCTTAATAAATGCATAAAAAAGTTATCTGTTAGATAATCAGGCATTTGGCATCATTTTTGTTACTGGATTTAGTATTGGAGTAACCTAATCCATCACTGCCATGCACGAAGATATTGCCCAATGTTTCATGGATTATGCTGAGCGGTTCCAAACCGGCAAAAACGATGAAAAGCGCCCGTATTCCCGGCGGCATCTGGACAGGATTACTTCCGCAGTGGGTGATTTTTTCGACACACACCCCCATTTACTGACCAACGACGTCATTGAACTGATTGCCGTTGGCGATGAGGCTGAAAAACAGGCGCGTTTCGGCCATCTCAATGAGTTTCATTCCCTGAACGACGCGGTGGTCACGTACTTCAACAGCCTCCAGCCCAGGTCGAAAAAAGCGTACGGATTTGGCTTCCTGCGAAATCTGGTGCGCTGGAACCGCCCGCAGGTTGCCCCCAAAATGTCGTATAACTCGACCGTTAACAGTTAATTCTGCTCCCGCATTCAGTTACTTAAAACCGGGTTCATTTCACGATTTTAAAATTCTTTCCTCGTTCGTTTGCAACGCTCAATCAGCCGGTTGCGTAAGGTTTAGAAAATACAACCTGACCACGTACTGAAAAATGCGGATGCTGATCATTGGCGGCTGCCATACCTATGGCTATGGGTTACGCCCCGGAAAGAGTTTTGTAGAGCAATTTGGCCGACGATTGCAACAGGTCGGCGAGCAGGTCAGCATGGATTATTACACGCCCTTCGACCTGCCCCTGGCCGGTTCGCTGGTGCGCCAGCTGGACCTGGATTCGTACGATCTTATTGTTCTGCAACTGGGCAACTACCGTCTTCAGCACCCGTCGGCGTTTGCGAACTTACTCAAAAAACATCAGCAGATAATCCTGAAACCGGGTGCGGGCCAGCGGCCTAAACCGGCCAATCTGGGCGCGCTGCGGAGCCATTCGCCTGTTCCTTTTCCCAATCCTCCTTCGACCTTGAAACGGATCAAGAGCGCGTTTAAACTGCTGACATTGAAAGCGATGGCGCAGGTTGGGCAGGTTGGTCGGTTAACCGAAATGCAGCAGCAACTGACCGATTTACTGCATTACCTGCAGCCCCACCGCCGGAAAGTCGTTTTGTTAACGCCGTTTCCTCACCTCGATATGGTGAGCCGGTGGCTGCGGGAGCGGGGCCGTGACTTATTCCGGCAAATCGGCCAGCAGCAAGGCGTTCATGTGCTGGACACGCACCTCTACATCTGTCCCGAAAAACAGTATTTCCTGACCGACGATTCCGGCCACCTGAACACAATTGGCCACGAGTTGATCGGCCTGTATCTGTTTGATTTCTACCAGAATCAGGTGCGGGAGCGGCTGGCGGAAGCGGTTTTTTAGGATTGCAAAGGGATTTTAAACTTTACCTTCCTCAAATTGCCGGATCGCCTTTGCAATGCGCCCTTGCCGGGTCTGCTCGGTTTTGGCGTCCTCAATACTCAGGATGTGACGTCGTTTGTTGCTGTACGACAGGCTTTCAAAAAACCGCTTCGCATCGGCGTTTTCTTCCAAGGCCCGCACAAAATCAGCCGGGAGCGCCACTTCGCGGGGTTCGGTATCGAGTTCCAGCTCCACGTCGATGGTATCTCCGGCGGCAACGCCCGCGCCCGCCCGGTTTTCGGCACTGACGCCCAGCATAAACTTACCACCCATGACGGCCACGCTGCTCCGGTACGTGTATCCGTTGATGGTCACCCGAACCGCGGGCTTTTTGCTCGTTCCCAGACTGGCCACCACCTCCGGCGGCACCTCAACGCCCGTAGCGGTTTTCCCGTGGCTGAGGAGGGTTGTTTGGAATTTCATGGGAGTTGGGGTTAGTTTATGTAAAAAAACTGTAAAGTTGTTTGAAATGGCCTATATGTAAATTCGTTTATTCTAGAGTAATAACGATAAATATTTTCTTATATTTGGCATATATTATATCCAATTTATATCAGAATTAACAAATGGGCATTAAAAGAAGTAGCAATAGTAAGTATGTATCATTAAAAATGAATATGCTTAAGCTTGCAGTTATAAACTAAATATTGATCTGTCATTTAATGAAAAAGACTATTCAGTTTACACTGAACAAATTTCCTACAATTCCTGATAAGCTTCGTAAGGATCCAACTATAAATTTTGCTTGTAACGAATTCGATGTTGACTTATGTAGATTATACCATCATTATTATACGGATAGTTACAATATTAGCCCTCCTGATCCTGATCACACAAATTTTGAGTACTTACGTTTCATGGCTTCATGTATGGATTTTAGATTTTTCGGCGAAGGGCCTGCCGCGAATACTGCAAAAAAAAGAGCATTATCAAATGAATTAGGGCAGGCTTTTTGTAGATATTTTTTATATGAATTTTGTGGCATTACTTATTTTGCCCACATGGATAAAGTCCTTAATAAAGAAGCTCATCCCGCCTTTAACGGTTTAAAAATTAAACGCATTGTAAATGGCGATGTTCCTGATTATCTCTGTGCTAAGTCTGTTGATAAACCATTTATTGGAGAAGCAAAAGGTAGATTTAATAGTATAAATTTTAATTCTAATGAATTCGATAAATGGAGAGAACAATTTAAGAGAATTTCTGTCAATGATAGATTTGACAGGCCTAACAAAGTAAAAGGCTATATAATAGGTACAAGATTCTGCACGGAAAATAATAGAGTAAACACTAAATCCAAAATCTTCGCCGAAGATCCTGAAACAGATGGCAAGAGAGGTCTATTAGAGGATGAAATAGGTTTAGGCAGAGGTTGTATTGCTGTGCACTATTCGAGATTAGTATATAAACTTGGATTAAATCTTATTGCCAATGCGTTAGATTTAGGATTCACTATACCACAAGATTTAAGATTTAATTTACCTGTTTGGAGATGCAACTTTGGCCCGATAGCAGGGGAGAGATTTATTGGGGGATATTTCGGTGAAGTAGAACCACATATGGTAAAGACAGACAGTAATCGTATCCATTTTCAACCCAATATATTAAAGTTGGGAGTACCTTCACATACATTTTTCGGTTTGAAGATAGAAGTATTTAGAAGCCTCAGAAAAGCCTGCTTAGGTGATTGGAGTCAACTAGTTGACCTACCACAACTACCTGATACTTATGCGAGACCAAGTAATCTTGCTTGGCTAAGAGATGGTTCTATATCAGGAGGATTAGAATTTTTCGAATTTGAAGGTTTTCAACAAATTTAAAATTATTGTTCTAATACAGCCTTAATGTAGCTTTTACATTGATTTTGGAAATAACATAAAAGAAGCAAATATAGATTTAATAATACACTAAGTTCTTCTCATCAAAACGTAATTCCATCCTCCCTCAACAATTCCGCCAGATTCAGCTTACAACCCTCCAAAACCGTCACATCATCGGCCCAGGTTTGCGTGATCCAAGGTTCGTTGCGCCCGGCTACGAATACCTTCCGGGCTGCGGAGGTAATCCAGATGACGCGTTCGACGCCGAAGGCCAGCAGTTTATCGGTTTTGTCCCAAATGTAGTCCTGATCACCGGCTGCGTAGTCTTCAACGTCCACTTTGATGTCAAATTCTATGACTACTTTGGGCGGTATTTTGAAATACTTTCCGTGGAGTTCGGTAATGGTATTCCGGTCAAAAATAGCAATATCGTTCGCCGTGCGGCCCAGATTCGGCATCAGCAAACCGACTTCGTTCGTCGTTAGTAAATAGGCTTTACGGTTGATGTGGGTATATAAATGGCCCAACAGAGCCGCCACGACCGCTCCCTGAATGTCGCTGCAACCCATAATTTCTTCCGGTGTTTTGCGTCCCGCCAGCACCTCTTTGTATCCTTTGTAATACAAGGTGCGTCGGCCCAATTTCTCATAAATCAGGTAATCGGGCACTTTTGGATTCCGGCGTTTGATCTGCTCTTTAATGACAATCGTTCCCATTGTTGAGTCTGCGTTAACAAAGCCAAGATACGAAATCCCGGTCAGTTGACCCTCACTCCAGCGCAATCTTCGCCTGAATCACCGGGTGTTCGCCCAGGCCGACCCGCGAGAGGGGCGCGTTGCGTCGCCAGGTGCCGCCGTTGATGCGCTCCCAGTAGGTCGCCGTGCGGAGTTCGCGATTGAACGCCAGGTATTGCCCGAAACACTCCCGCTCATTTTTCTGACCATCCGGCATTTTGAACGAAGTGGAGAATTTGTACTTGGCTTCGTCGGTCGGGAGCCATTCCATCGCGATGAATAAGCCTTCTTTCGGAAACGCAATCTGGTAGTGCGACAGATCGACTTCGCACCAGCTGTTTCCCCGGCGGGCGGATGTTACCACGCTCTGCGGCAGCAGATCCGCCCCCGGTTCGCCGTCCGTGATGGCATACACGCGCACCCGGAAAGGCGCCGTCGGCACACCCCCGCGCGCAATCAGGTACGAAACCCGGTGCAGATAACCCTGAATTCCATTAGTGTTGCGGACGTGCAGAGCAAATTCGATGTTCCGGCCCGAACAGTTTCCCCAGACAATCGGCGCCCGCTTCCGGGTGGCTCCCACCGTTGCAACGCGCGGTTTTCGTCCCCGAACTACAATTTCGGTCAGGACATTCGGCTTCGCGTGCAGCCGGTAAGCCGTGGATTCGGACAAACCGGTCAGCGGCAACAGCAAATTTTCAAAGCCAACGCAGCTGATTAGGAGCGTATCGATGCCTGCCGGAATCGTAGCCGAAAACCGGCCCTGCGCATCGGCGTAGGTACCAAACCGGTGCTGGGGTTCCGTAATCAGCGCGTAAGGAACCGGCTGTTCACCGGTTTCGATCAGCACCTGGCCTTTCAAAGTCGTTTGAGCAAACACATAAAAAGAGTTGAATAAAAAGACAATCAGAATCAGAAACCGGCAGCGGGCGTTTGTATACATGGAAAACCGTCAACAATTCGGTAGTTTTGTAATTCGGGTTAAAGATAGGGCGCGCGATCGATGCGTGAAACCGGAATCCGACTGCATTCTCAATTCTTCCGTTTTATGGAATTAAAGCACGTACCGCTCGAGCCTATTCACGAACAACTCGGGGCAAAAATGGTGCCGTTTGCCGGATTTCTCATGCCGGTTCGGTATTCGTCCGACATTGAAGAGCACCAGACCGTCCGCAACGGCGTCGGGGTTTTCGATGTTTCGCACATGGGCGAGTTCATTCTCAAAGGTGAAAAAGCGCTGGATCTGATTCAGAAAGTGTCGGCCAACGATGCTTCACTGCTTTACGACGGCAAGGTGCAGTATAGCTACCTGCCGAACGATCAGGGTGGTGTGGTCGACGACCTGCTGATTTACCAGATTAGCCCGATCGAATACCTGCTGGTGGTCAACGCGTCGAACATCGAAAAAGACTGGAACTGGATTCAGAGCCAGAACGATTTTGGCGACGGGCTGGAAATGATCAATATTTCGGACGATACCTGTCTGTTTGCCGTGCAGGGACCGCTGGCGGCTCAGGCGCTGCAACCGCTGACGAATGTTCTGTTGGATTCCATGTCGTATTATACGTTCGAAAAGGCGGATTTCGCCGGTTTTCCGAACGTGATTATCTCGGCGACGGGCTACACCGGCGCGGGCGGTTTTGAAATCTACGTCGCCAACGAACAGGCCGAAGCGGTCTGGAAGGCAATTTTCGAAGCCGGGGCGCCGTTCGGGATCAAGCCCATCGGTCTGGGCGCGCGCGATACGCTGCGGCTCGAAATGGGCTACTGCCTCTACGGCAATGATGTCGATGATACGGTTTCGCCCCTGGAAGCCGGTTTAGGATGGGTAACGAAATTTACCAAACCGTTCGTCAATTCCGAAAATTTGCAAAACCAGAAAAAAGAAGGGCTGAAACGCAAACTGGTCGGCTTTGAACTCATCGACCGGGGCATTCCGCGCAGTCATTACGAACTCTGCGACGCCGACGGCAACCGGATTGGCGAAGTGACCTCCGGTACGCAGTCGCCCACGCTCGGCAAAGGCATCGGCATGGGCTATGTACCAACCGAATACAGCAAACCGGGCTCCGAACTATTTGTCAAAGTCCGCGACCGGCTGCTGAAAGCGCAGGTTGTAAAATTACCTTTTGTAAAGAATTAAAAACCGTTCCCTTGAAAACCATCGACGTCTGCCTGACTCCTGATTTACTTCACCTTCATACCGATTCCCTCGAAAATTCCATTGTGGTCGTTGCCGACGTGTTTCGGGCCACCTCGTGCATGGTGACGGCTTTTGCCCACGGTGTCAACAGCATCACGCCCGTCGCGACGATCGAGGAGTGCAGCCAGCTGCAGAGCCGGGGGTATCTGGCGGCCGCCGAACGCAACGCCCAGAAAGTAGAAGGGTTTGATCTGGACAACTCGCCGTTTAGCTACATGGATGAGCGACTCATTGGCGCCAACATTGCCATGACCACCACCAACGGAACCTATGCCATTACCCGTTCGCGGAACGCCGTGAAAGTGCTGGTCGGGTCGTTCCTGAATCTGGAGGCCGTTGTGCGGTTTTTACAGGGCGAACGCTACGATGTTCTGATTTTGTGCGCGGGCTGGAAAGGACGCGTCAACCTGGAAGATACGCTGTTTGCCGGGGCGCTGATCGAGCGGCTCAAAGACGAATACATGATTCCGGAAGACAGCGGTTTGATGGCCTGGCGGCTCTATGCCCAAGCGAAAAACGACCTGCCCGCTTACTTAGCACCTTCCTCTCACGTCCGGCGGCTCCACCGGCTGAGCATCCACAAAGACATTATTTACTGTTTGCAGCACGATCTGTACGACGTCATTCCGGTTTTACGCGGAAGCGCGCTGGTGAGTATGGAGGTGTAGAAGGGCAGCAAATGGAATCGGCGCTTTGTTATTATCAGACGTAAAAAGAAAAAACCGGAATGCTGGCCCGTTGAGGTTGCATTCCGGTTCTTATATAACCGTATTTTTAGAATGGTATCAGTCCTGTAAGGCGACGTGTTGTTCAGTCTGCAAATAATCGACAACGCCCTGAAAGGTAGTCAGTTTTGAGTAATCTTCGTCGGGAATCCGAACGCCGAATTCCTGTTCCAGCTGCATAATTAAATCAACCGTATCCAGGCTGTCAAGACCCAGGTCGCGCGTAAAGTGAACGGTAGGGTGAATGGCCGATTCCTTAATGCCGAAATTCTTGAGGATGTTAATTACGCGATCTTTCATAGTGGTAAACTGTTTTCAGGTTGTCTAGTTGTGCAGATGAGCATCTGCCGGTGTGTGAGAGCGGCTATCCGTGAAGGAACCCCATTTAAAGAACCGTCGGTTTTCTTTTTTAGTTTACCAGACAATGAACTTTTCGTTCCGTTTATCACAAATTTTCGCCCAACAGACGCTTGTACTCTAACTGATTGAGTAAAAGCTGGTACTGATAATTCAATCGCGCCAATTCCGCTTCTTCGATACCGGTTTCGGCACTTTGCAATTCAACCGGTGTAATGACGCCGGACCGCAACCGGATCTGGGCAATTTCCAGCGCCTTGCGGGCCTGTAACACCTGCGTTTCCAGGTTCTGTAGCCGCTGCTGGTTACTCCGGATATCGGCGTTTAGCTGTTCCAGATTCTGGCGTAACTGCGCATTGGCATTTTCTACTGCGTACCGGCTCGCGTCCAGATTCAGACGGGCGGCCTGGTTTTGCAGACTGTAACGTTTGCCGGAATAAATCGGCACCGTCAGATTGACGCCCGCGGCTACATTAAACCGCATTGCGGCAATATCCGGCAGGTAGCCGTTTTTGAAACCTGCCGAACCGTTAAAGCTCAGGTTAGGCCGTCCGCTGCGGTCTTGCGCCAGCAAATCGGTCTGGGCCACCCGAACCCGGTCTTGCGCTAGTTGTACTTCCTTGTTATTGCTTTGAGCCGTTTGCAGGCTTCCTTCCAGTGTGAATGGCTGAACCTGTGCCTCAAACTGGGCGGCAGCAGGACTGATGGCCGGATTTGGATCGCCGGTCAGATACGTCAATAACGCCCGTTGCCGCTCCAGATTGTTCTGCAAGTCAATTTTTCGGTTCTGGGCGGTTTTCAGCCGAACCTGCTGCGTCAGCAAATCATACTGCAAAGCTTCGCCGTTCTGTAAGCGGTTGGCAAAAATCTGGATATTTCCCTGCGCTACCTTGATGACCGAATCCTGCACCACGATGCTTTTTTGCAGAAAACCGATGCCGTAATAAGTGGCCGCCACCTGATAGCCCAGCGTTTGCCGGGTCAGTTCAATGTTTCGTTTCAGCAGATCGACCTGATCAGCCGCCTGCCGGATGCTGGCGTCCGTCCGGCCAAAATCATAAATCGTTTGCCCGACGCCAATGTTGGCGTTCATGTTATGATTCGGCTGAAACTGAATGGTTTGGTCGTTGCCGTTGACCGGCAAGGTAGCTTTGGCGACGGGCGTTACGTACTGATAGGTTCCGTTGCCGGTAATGTTCGGCTGGTAGGCCGAGCGGGCAATGTCTACCCGCACTTCGCCCGCCCGAAGAAGTTGCTGCTGTTCTTTCAGGCGCGGGTAGTTGGTATTGGCCTGATTGATCAACGCCCGCAGGTCGTCCGGAATCGACTGGGCCTGCGCGGCTGTGGTGATCAGCAGCGTGATAACTATAAATAAGCTTAACTTTTTCATTATTAGTAGAATAAGCACTGTCTGAAAATTCGTTTCTAACCGATTCTGGAATGCCCCCAACCCCCTAAAGGGGGCTTTCAAAAACGGAGATTTTAGCCCCCTTTAGGGGGTTGGGGGCATTCCAGAATTGATTAGTGGGCCGCATCGGCGGCTGCTTTGGCGGCTGCCGGGTCCATTTTTTTGTTTTGCATTAAGAACAGCAGCGGCAGCGTTACCACGAAAAATAGCCCGGCCAGCCGGAAGGTATCGAGGTACGAAATCATTAGCGCCTGTTTGGAGATAATGGCATCGAGGTTTCGATAGGCTCCCGTTACCGAATCGAGCGCGTTGACACCCCGGGCCGCCAGGCTTTGCGCCATTGCGTTCAGCCGGTCGGTGGTCAGCATATCGCCGGGTTGCAGATTCGAAACCAGATCGCTGCGGTGAACGGCGCTGCGCTGGGCGATGTACGTGTTCGTAATGGCTACCCCGAACGCCCCCCCCAACTGCCTGACCATGTTGGTAAAGGCAATACCGGTTGGCAGTTCCTGCGGTTTCAGCGTCGAAATCGACTGGTTGATCAGGGGCGCATTGATCATGGCCAGACCAGCCCCGCGCACCAGCAACGCCCAGGTAAAGTCGCGCTCGCTGGCATCGGCGTTCAGGTTCGACATCATGAAACAGAAGAGAATGAACGCGATGTAACCAAGAATCGCGAAAATCCGGGGCGAAACCCCACTCGCCATCGACCGCCCGACCACCGGAAACATGATCAGCGCAACGGCCCCGCCCGGAATCAGGATGTTACCGGTTTTGGTCGCCGTATACCCGACAATGCGCTGCGCAAAGAGCGGGAACAGCAGAATGGAGGTAAATAAACCGTAGCCGATGATGAATACCAGAATGGAGCCAATGGCCAGGTTGCGGTTTCGTCCAACAACCCGCAGATCCATGACCGGGCTCTTCGTTTTCAATTCCCACCAGAGAAACAGCGGAATCGCGATAACCGCCACAATCGACAGGTACAGAATCGTATGATCGTCGAACCAGTCGTCGGCTTCACCGCGTTCCAGCACGTACTGCAAACTGCCCACGCCCACGGCCAGCAACAGAATGCCGATCTGGTCGATGTGAATTTTGCTGCGGTCGATGTTGAACTCGTAAGGCTGTTTTTCGACAAAGGTCGTGCAGAGAAAAACCGCCAGAATGCCGATCGGAACGTTGATGAAAAACATCCAGCTCCAGTGGTAATTGTCGATGATGTAACCGCCCAGCGTTGGTCCGAGCGTGGGTCCCATCACAATGCCCATTCCAAACAGGGCGGAAGCAATGGCGCGCTGGCTCGGCGGAAAGGCATCATACATGATGCCCTGCGAAGTCGACAGCAAAGCGCCCCCGCCAATGCCCTGCAAAAACCGGAAAGCCACCAGCGTCCACAAATTATCGGCAATCCCGCACAGATACGATGCCGTTGTAAAGAGAATAATGGAACCGATGTAATAGGTTTTCCGACCGAAAAAATTCTGCAAAAAACCGGTCATCGGAATGATGATCACGTTGGCGATGGCGTAGGACGTTACGACCCACGAAATGTCTTCAATTGTTACGCCCAGATTCCCGGCCATCTGAGTCAGACCGACGTTCACAATCGAGGTGTCGATCAGTTCCAGAATGGCCGCCGAAACGGTGGTAATGACGACAATCCATCGCCTAAATCCTGTTGTTGCCATACTTACTGAACTTTTACGGCGATGTCCGTGCTCAAACCCGCACGCAGCAACCCTTTGTATTTCTCCGGATTTTCGATTTCAATTTTCACCGGAACCCGTTGCGTTACCTTCACGAAGTTGCCGGAAGCATTATCGGCGGGCAGCAGGGCAAATTTGGCCCCGGTGGCTTCCGAGAGCGAAACCACCTTGCCTTTCACCTCCAGATCCGGGTAGGCATCGACTTTCACGTCCACCGGTTGGCCGACGCGCATGTGCTCCAACTGGGTTTCCTTAAAGTTGGCCACGACCCAGAAAGTCGAGTCGTTCACAATTGTGAACAGGTTCTGGCCGGGCTGTACATATTGGCCCACGACGATGCCTCTCTTGCCGATTTTACCGGTGATGGGCGCCGTAATTTTGGCGTATCCCAACCGGAGCTTGGCGTTGTCGATGGCGGCCTGTTTCACTTTCAGGAGCGCCTGCGCTTTCAGAATATTGGCCTGCGCTTTCGCAATAGCAGCCTGGGCCACAGCTTCCGAGGTTTTGGCCAGCCCGATTTGTTGCACGTTCGCTTCGTACTGCCGGTTTTGAACTTCCGCATTATTGCGCGAATCGTCCAGTTGTTTTTGCGTCAGCGACTGGCCTTTGTAGAGATTTTCGTCACGCTTGAGATCGTTGGCGGCTTTCGTGACGCGCGACTGCTGAACGTCGGCGTTCGATTGCGTCACTTTCAGATTCTGTTGCACATTGCGGTAACTGGCCTGCGCGTTCTGCAAATCCGCCCGGGCGGTCTGAACGTCGGCCAGCGTTTGCTGGTAATCGGCTTCGGCCTGTTGCAGAGCTACTTCGTATTCCTGCGGATCGACGGTGATCAGTTCCTGGCCACGCTTCACGGTAGCGTAATCCTCGACAGAAACCTGCTGTACGTAACCGGCGACGCGCGCCAGAACCGGAGCAGTGCTCCCCTCAATTTGCGCGTTGTCGGTTGTTTCGTAGTGTTGATTATAGCGGTATGATTGAAATCCGTAGAAAGCAGCCGCCACCACAACGACCAGCACGATCAGACGCGGAAGGTACTTTTTGACGGGTGTGGTTTGTTCTGTTGCCATTGTTGTAAAAAGTTTAATAGACTTGTTTTAGTAAACTTGGTTGACTAGTTTTGTGCAAAAGTAGGCCGAGGTATGTTGATAGTCAACTTAATTGACTATTATTTTTGGTACTTTAACACAATTTTAATGTTGGTCCGGGCAGTCTGGTTTAAATCCCAGATTGTCATCGCATTGTGAAAATTTTGTAACTTGCCGGACCAGTAACGACTACCTATCAGAATGAAAACCGAGGTGTTTACGGCCGAAAAGCCGTTTGATTTTCAGTTTTTTTACAAAATACGTGAGCGGACGCTGGGCCGTGTCATGTCGAAAATGAAGCGTTTTATGGGCCGCTACATTGAACAGCGGCTTGCCGAGATAGGCTTTACGGATTTTAAGGCGAGTTACATCGCTTTTCTGGGGAATCTGGAAGAACACGGGATCACGAACAACGAGCTGGCGAAGCGGGCGGGTGTCACCAAACAGGCTATGAGTAAAATCGTGAAGCTGCTGGAAGACGACGGCTATATTTATACCGTAAAAAGTGAGCGGGATTCGCGGTCGAGCCAGATTTTTATCAATGAGCGCGGGAAAGAGCTCATGGTGGCGGTTTATAGTTGTACGGAGGAGGTTCGGGAGAAGTTTCATCGTATTGCCGGTTACGAACAGGTTGAGCAAATGATCGATACGATGGTGTTGCTGGTGCGGGAAATTGAGAAAGATACCGGTCCGCTGACGGGTATTCAGTGCTCGTCCTAGCCTTTTGGCTAACAATATTCACCCCAACTGATCAATCGGTTGGGGTATTTTTTTGTTTAGAAATAAAAACCACCTTGCCATGAAGTTTACGTCTGTCAATCCCTATACCCAGCAGAAAATCAATTCGTACCCGGCCCTGAGTGCGCAGGCCCTCGACCGGAAAATCCGGCAGGCCGACCGCGCTTTCGCCGACTGGTCGGCGTTATCACTGGAAAACCGCCTTGCTTTTTTTCGGAAAGTTGCTGCTTATCTGCGAAGCGAAAAACAGCGTTACGGCGAACTGATGACCGCCGAAATGGGCAAAACGCTCAAGGAATCCATCGCTGAAGTTGAAAAATGCGCCGTGGGCGTCGATTATTACATCGAACACGCTCCGAAATTTCTGGCCGATCTGACAATTCCGACGGAAGCCAGAAAGAGTTTTGTGGCTTACCAGCCGCTGGGGGCCGTGCTGGCGATCATGCCCTGGAATTTTCCGTTCTGGCAGGTGTTCCGGTTTGCCGTGCCATCGCTGCTGGCCGGGAATGTCGGTTTGCTGAAACATGCCGCCAACGTCAGCGGTTGTTCGCTGGCCATCGAGGAAATTTTCCGGGCCTGCGATTTTCCGACCGGTGTTTTTCAGTCGCTGCTCATCGAATCGAAAACCGTTGAAACCGTTCTGAAAGATGCGCGCGTGAAGGCCGTCACGCTGACCGGCAGCGAAAAAGCCGGGGCGTCGGTGGCGTCGATTGCCGGAAGTCAGATCAAAAAATCGGTGCTGGAACTGGGCGGAAGTGACGCTCTGATCGTTCTGGCGGATGCTGATCTGGAACAAGCCGCCCAGGTTGCGGTGCAGTCGCGGATGCAGAACGCCGGGCAAAGCTGCATTGCCGCCAAGCGGTTTATCGTCGAAAAAACGGTCAAAAAAGAGTTTACAGACCGCGTTCTTCACCACATTCAGGCCATTCAACAGGGCGATCCGATGGACGAAGCGACCACGATGGGGCCGGTGGCGCGGATCGATCTGGCCGAAGCGATTGAAAGCCAGTGTGCCAAAACCGTCCGGCAGGGCGCGCGGATGTTGCACGGAAATGCGGAGCGAAACGGCTGCAATGTAGCACCGATTCTGCTGGATAAAGTAAAACCGGGGATGACCGGTTTTGACGAAGAAACCTTTGGTCCACTGGCGGTTATCGTCGAAGCGAAAGACGAACAGGACGCGGTGAAGCTCGCCAATCAATCCAACTATGGCCTGGGTTCAGCCCTCTGGACGAAAGATCTGGACCGGGCCGAGCGGCTGGCGCGGCAGATTCAGGCCGGTTCGGTGTTTGTCAATTCGTTGATGCGCTCCGATCCGCGCGTGCCGTTCGGCGGGGTAAAGCTGTCGGGTTTCGGCCGGGAATTGGCGGAAGTTGGAATGAAGGAATTTTTGAACATCAAAACCGTCTGGATCGACTAAAATCCGTGGATACGTTAGACTGCGACTTCCACCACGGTGCCACGGTCGGAGTAAATGCGGAAATGACCGCCGAGTTCTTCGGCGCGTTTCTTCATGTTTTGCAAACCGTAGTGGTTTTCCATCGATTCGTCGTTGTTCCAGGATAGACCGTTGCCGTTATCGCTGACACTCAATTGAAAAGAACCGTCTTCTCTGGCACTGAGCAAAACCGTTACTTCCGTAGCCTGGGCGTGTTTGACGACGTTGTGTAGGGCTTCCTGCATAATCCGGAACATGTTCAGCGCCTGAACAGAGGTCAACGGCTGGGCGAGCGTTCCTTCCGTTCGAATGCTCACCTGGAGCGGTTCCAGTTGCTGGAAATACCGGCTGACGTAATGATTGATCCGATCCTCGAACTCCTCCAGCGTAAAACTTTCCTGGTGAATCGCCCAGATGGTGTCCCGAAGCATCTTGATGGCTTCGCGCGTGTAATCGACTACCGACCGTAACTGCGACGACAGCTGGTGCGTATTAGCAAAAACCTGCTTTTCGGCCTGACGCCCGATCTGCTGTAAGCTGTTGACAATGAACGATAATTGCGCGCCGACGTTGTCATGCAGGTCGCGGGCGATGCGCTCTTTTTCGTGCAGCGATTCGTTTTTGAGCTGCAATCCCTGAACGTGCGCTTCGTACACCAGCCGCAACTGGTGGTTTCGTTCTTCGTTCAGTTGTTCGTTGCGGTCGCGGATGAGTTTGTAGCGATACGCCAGTCCAAATGTCAAAACCACCACTTCAAACAAAGCCGCCAGCGCGTAGTTCTCGTAGCTCTCCAGAAAGGCGTAGGTGGGCAAAATCCGGAAATTGCAGAGAATGATCAGAAAATTAAGCGTATAGAACGGACTGACCGCGACCAGATACAGCCACGCTTCCTGGGTGCGGTACCGCCGGATGAGATTTATGACGATAAAAGCCCAAATCAGGGGCATGGGCAGCCAGTAAAAAACGATGAACAGCCGCATCAAAATCAACTCGACGGTCGGGGAGACGTAAAGCACCCATTCGGCCATCAGCGAAACCAGGCAAAATACCCCGCCGACCAGTGCCACCGTCGCAATGCGATGCCACAAACGGCTGGGCGTTTTTTCCAGCGACAGAAAGGATCGGACGAACAGCAACTGGAAGAAAAACAGCAACAACGGAAACACGAAATAGACGTTTCGGTTCGGCATCCGGAACTGACTGCCGAAGAAAAACTGGTACAGAAAACCGTCGTTGATGAAGAAATAACCGGCCAAACCAATGACGCACAGAATGTATTTCGCGTAAATCCGGTCGAAAGTAGTGAGGAAAAAGAAGAGGCTGATGACGGTAACAAACAGAAAAATGGCGAAAATGCCGCCCCAGAAAGCGTAATCGCTCAGCACAAAAGTATCCAGCGCGCCCTGCGGTCGGATGGTAATTGGAACAACCTGCACCCCCCGGCTTTTGAACGCCCGAACGTAACAGGTAACTTCCATCCCCGCAGGCAGCGTAAAGGGAAACCAGTAATTTCGGTGATACACCATTTTGTCCGTCAGGGGCGTTTTCCAGCCATAAACGGGCGAGTTGTAGCGTATTTGCTTACCGTCGGTTATGAACAGTTGCAACTCGTCGAAAGCCCAGAAGTCGATTTCGCTGAACAGCGCCAGCACCTGACCAGAGGTGTTTTTTAGCTTGAAACGCAGCCAAACCGGATGCGCATGCTGGCTCCCGCTGGTGTATCCGAAGTTAGGAATGGGCGATTCAGCAGGCTGGAATTTTGACGCAATTTCCGGGTGCTGAACCTGATCAATAGTCAGGTGATTGGAGGTGTCCTGCACAAACCAGAGATCGTGATCGATCAGGACGGTAGAGTTGCCGGACGAAATTGGTATAACCGGTTGATCTGCCCGGGCAAAAACCGGGGACAGGAGCCACAGAAAAGCAATAAACCGGTAAAGAGGAGCCATACCGTCGGTGGGGTTCGGCTCCAAATATACTTAAAAACCAGCTTGGATGAGAGATAGTTAGCTATTTTTGTTCGGCAACCACACCATACAGGTCGAACTCGTGAGCCTCAGTGATGCGGACGTTCGCAAAATCGCCCTGGCGAACGTATTGACCCGCCGGAACCAGCACTTCGTTGTCAACTTCAGGGGAATCAAATTCCGTGCGGCCAATAAAAAAACCGCCTTCTTTCCGGTCGAACAGTACCTTATACGTATTGCCCAGTTTAGCCTGGTTCAGTTCCGACGAAATGCCCTGCTGAAGATCCATGATGGCGTCGGCGCGTTCCTGCTTGATCTCAGCCGGAATGTCGTCGGGTAGGGTGTACGAGTGCGTATTGTCTTCGTGGGAATACGTGAACGCGCCTAAGCGATCAAACCGCATTTTTTCAACGAAGTTATACGTTTCGTCAAACATCGCTTCGGTTTCGCCGGGGTGTCCGACAATGAGCGTGGTACGGAGCGCAATGCCCGGCACTTTCTCACGAATGGTGTCGATCAGGGCTTCGGTTTTCTCGCGGGTAATGCCCCGGCGCATGATTTTGAGCAGCTCGGTCGAACCGGTTTGCAGCGGCATGTCCAGGTACTTACACACGTTCGACCGCTCACGCATGACATCCAGCACGTCCATCGGAAAACCGGACGGGTACGCATACTGCAACCGAATCCAGTCGATGCCTTCGACGTTGGCCAGTCGGTTGATCAGGTCGGCCAACGTGCGTTTTTTGTAAATGTCCAACCCGTAATAGGTCAAATCCTGTGCGATCAGAATCAATTCTTTGGTACCGCGCCGGGCCAGCGATTGCGCTTCTTTCACCAGTTCTTCCGCCGGACGCGAAACGTGATGACCCCGCATCAGCGGAATGGCGCAGAACGAGCACGGACGATCGCAGCCTTCGGCGATTTTCAGGTACGCAAAATGGGCGGGTGTCGTCAAAAGCCGCTCGCCCACGAGTTCGTGTTTGTAGTCGGCTTTCAGCGTTTTGAGCAGGCGCGGGAGTTCGTTGGTCCCAAACCACGCATCGACGGTCGGGATTTCCACTTCCAGTTCGTCCTTGTAACGGTGTGATAAACAGCCGGTTACGTAAACTTTATCGACCACCCCGGCGTCTTTGGCATCAACATACCGCAAAATGGTGTTGATTGATTCTTCTTTGGCGTTATCGATAAAACCGCAGGTGTTGATCACCACAATATTGGCGTCATCTTTCTTCGATTCGTGCGAAACGTTATAGCCGTTGCCCTTCAGTTGGGTATATAAAACTTCCGAATCCACCAGGTTTTTGGAGCAACCCAGCGTAACGATATTGATTTTATTCGTGCGTAATCCCTTTGTTTTCAAAATAGACCAAGATTAAACAGACTTTCCTGATTACCAGGATTGTCCGGGGGCTGGACCAGCGGTTTCCAACCCAACCAGCTTAAGTGATACGATCAAACGGGTAATCGTCTTAGCGGAACACCGGAAATTTTTGCAAAGTTCGGAAAAGTACAATTCTGATGAAAGTCAAACCGGTTTTATCCAGGGAATTTTATGCGGGACGGGTCGGACGGGCACGTTTTTAAAATAGTCATCCAGCGCAAAATAGAGGTAGCTTTTATTCAAATTCAGGTAGCACTTCTGCCCGGTTTTTAGTTTGAAAATCAAGTAACTGTAACCGGACACCATTCTGCTTGATTTCGGCCCGGAAGAATGCCGTTCTATTTCCTGTAAATCAGCGGCTGTAAACCGTACGGTTTTTTCCCAGGTGGCGATTTCCAGGCTTTTGTCAGCGGGATCGAGCGTAACGGTTTTATTCCGGGTGATGAGCCAGTACTGCCACTCCAGCCGGGAAACAAGCGTCATAAACCATAGTATGGTAAACGAAGACGCTAGTAGGCTAAAACTGATCAGCCAGTGCCAATAAGCTTTGGCCGCGGGGATAGCAAAAAATACCGTTATATATAGAATTAGTATAGAAATCAGGGTGAGGAAAACATTTAAAATAATATCAAACCGGACAAAGTACTCCCACTCGTCGATTTCGTAAGTCACGACGGTCGCTAAAGGCGATTCGTCCCCGACGGTTTTAGCCGTAAACCGGAGCATCTTGTAGATGAACCAGCCAACAGGCAGGAAAACAAAAGCAAAGGTGAGGAAAACGTTCATGACGGTTAAAATACCGCCTGATACGAAATGTCAAAGGAGATTGTTGACCGACGGTTTTTCTCCACCGTCACCGGAAAAATGTTATTTTGGCCGTCGGACAGGTTGGCGTACAAGCCCTTTTCTTCCCGGACAAATACCGAATAATTACCCGGCGGCAGGCTGACACAAAACTGCCCGTCTTTGCCGGATTTAACCTGTTTGACGAGTCTGGTCTTGATTTTGGAATAAAAACCGTCGTCCGTGGCTTCAGTCTGATCAATTTTAGTCAATTCGTAGATCAAAACGTCGCGAACGACGGGCTGACCTTTCGGCTGCGGCCGATCAGGCCCCGGCATGTGATTCCCGGATTTGAAAATAACCGTACCACAGATTCCCTGAAAGGATTTATTACGCTCGCCGGTTTTGCAGGCGGTGAAAAGGGATAACGCCAGAAGAAGCAAAACCGGTTTTAGGATGATAAAGAGCTGATGATTAGGCATATTTCTCTTTAACAAAATGAAGAAAAGTATCCGCTCGTGTAATCAAGTCATTAATTTCTTCGATAGGAAAATCGCCTTCTAAGTCATAGTCCGCTATCTGCCGATGATCAAATAGAATTTTGAAGTCATCCTTGAATTGTTCAGGTACTTCACCAGACTTAATTAAATGCAAGGAGAACATCTCCCGAGCTGCCGAATGGCGTTTTGTAACGATATTTTTATCAGCGAGTAATCCGCGTACAAGCCAGAAAAAGCAATAATAACTTGAAGTAACAGCACCAAGTGGAAACTCCGTCAAAACCAATGTTTTAGCATTTGCCAGATACGCTTCTGCTTTCTTAATGCAGTCCTTCAAGTCATCGCTCATAAATGCATTTAGCGTCTTTTCTAACCTCGCGAAAAAAAATACGATTCGATGTAAGAAACTTATTATGAGAGACGACAACTGCAGAAATATCGATCAATGTATCGAGATAATAAGCATTTCGAGCCGCAACGGTCGTGGCAACTTCTTTAAACGGGGAGACATTTTCTTCGTCCAGTAGCACCAAATAATCTACATCCGATTCTTCGTCAAAATCACCCCGGGCATAGGACCCGAATAGCAAAATTTTGACCAGCCGATCGCCGTAGTGCCGTTTCATGATGTCGGTCACTTCGCGATTGACTGCCTCTAAATCGGTTACAAATGCCATTGTCAGATTTTCTTAAAAAACGAATCCACAAACTCCATCTTGTTGAACGTCTGCAAATCTTCGATTTTTTCGCCGACGCCGATGTACTTCACTGGAATCCTGAACTGATCCGAAATACCGATCACGACTCCGCCTTTGGCCGTGCCGTCCAGCTTCGTGATCGCCAGCGCCGTAACATCCGTGGCTTTGGTAAATTCCGTCGCCTGAATGAACGCATTCTGCCCCGTCGATCCGTCGAGGACGAGCAACACTTCGTGGGGTGCTTCGGGCAGGAATTTCTGCACCACCCGTTTGATTTTCGACAGCTCGTTCATCAGGTTTACTTTCGTGTGCAGCCGACCCGCCGTATCAATAATGACCACATCGGCGTTCATGTCCACCGCTTTTTTAACCGCGTCGAAAGCCACCGCCGAAGGGTCGGTGTTCATGCCGTGTTCGATCACCGGAACGCCCACGCGTTGTCCCCAGAGTTTCAATTGCGTAACGGCTGCCGCCCGGAACGTATCGCCCGCGCCCAGCACGACCTTGTAGCCGCGTTTGTGAAACTGAGCCGCCAGCTTGCCGATGGTCGTGGTTTTACCTACGCCATTGACGCCCACCACCATGATCACATACGGTTTTTTGTCGACCGGCAACGCAAAGTCGTCATCGACATCGATGGATTTGTTTTCCGCCAGCAGCCCGGCAATTTCTTCCCGCAGAATGTTGTCCAATTCATTGGTACTGACGTACTTATCACGGGCAACACGGTCTTCGATGCGCCGAATGATTTTAACGGTCGTGCCAACTCCCACGTCCGATGTAATCAACACTTCTTCCAGTTCGTCCAGAACCTCTTCGTCGACGGTCGATTTTCCGACGACAGCGCGGTTGAGCTTCGAGAAAAAACTTTCCTTGGACTTTTCCAGCCCTTTATCGAGTGATTCTTTTTTTTCCTTCGAGAAAAAATCAAACAGACCCATTTCCTTAACGTTAGAACTTTTGATGGCAGATAACCGACAAGTACGGCAAAAACCGCATCCGATCTTTGGTTCGAACAAAGATAAAAACAAAAAAGTCCCACCGAGGGGACTTTCCATGTACTATACAACCGAAAGAACTAGGCTTTCAATGCGGCCTGAACTTCTTCCAGCGGAACCATTTCTTCTCTGAAGGTGTAAGCACCGGTTTTTGGCGACTTTACGGCTTTAATGATCTTTGCGAAGTTTTTACCGCCACCTTCTTTCTTCAGGGTTGCAACAACTTTCTTTGCCATCTTGGATCGTCGGGAGCAGTCCCGCAGTTACAATTATTTAATTTCTTTGTGTACGGTTACACGTTTCAAGTTCGGATTGTACTTTTTCAGTTCGATCCGGCTCGGCGTGTTCTTGCGGTTTTTGGTCGTGATATAGCGCGAAGTACCCGGTATGTTGGTGTCCTTCTGCTCCGTACACTCCAGAATAACCTGAATTCTATTGCCTTTCTTAGCCATTGCAGTAAATATTTTCTCAAACAGGAACGCAAAGGTAAGATAAAGTCTTAAAAACCACAACGGTTAATTGGGAAATAATTGGCAAAAAGGCTTGGTAAGTTGGTTTTCGGTATACGGTTTTCCGTTTACGGTGGCTGACGCAGCCATACAAATATCGAATACTGAATAGCGAATGCGTCAGGCACCGTATACCGTAAACTGAAAACCGGATACCAATTTTTGATTTTTGGACGTTCCCTGCCGACCTTTGACGAAC
Organism: Larkinella terrae; assembly: GCF_009668025.1. Classification (GTDB taxonomy): domain Bacteria; phylum Bacteroidota; class Bacteroidia; order Cytophagales; family Spirosomataceae; genus Larkinella; species Larkinella terrae. The sequence goes on from NZ_WJXZ01000004.1 coordinate 316,017, forward strand.
GATGACCACACAAACCATCCAATACGAGTACCAACCCGGCTTGTTTCAGGCTTCGGAGCCGAATAAATACACGCCCGACGACCTCGGCAACGGCGAAATGATTCTGAACATGGGGCCGCAGCACCCGTCGACGCACGGCGTTCTGCGCCTGGAAATCGTCACCGATGGCGAGATCATTGTCGATGTGGTGCCGCATCTGGGCTACCTGCACCGCTGTTTCGAGAAACACGCCGAATCCATGCCGTATAACCAGACGCTGCCTTTTGTCGACCGGCTGGATTATGTGGCCGCGATGAACAACGAACACGTTTTCTGCATGGGCGTGGAGCGGATGCTGGGTATCGACAAAGAGCTGCTGACGCGGCCCGACGGTCGCCGGATCGAATACATCCGGGTACTGGTGGCGGAGCTAAACCGGCTGGCATCGCATTTCGTGGCTATTGGAACGTATGCGCTGGACATTGGGGCTTACACCCCTTTTCTCTGGATGATGCGTGACCGCGAGCACCTGCAACGGCTGCTGGAATGGGTCAGCGGGGCGCGGATGCTCTATAATTACATCTGGATTGGCGGTTTGTATTACGACTTGCCGGTCGGTTTTGAAGAACGCTGCCAGGAATTTCTGACGTATCTGAAACCAAAGCTGCTCGAAATGCAGCAGTTGGTGACCGAAAACAAGATTTTTGTGAAACGGACGGCCAATGTGGGCGTCTTGCCGCTGCCGGTTGCCATCAGTTACGGCTGTACGGGACCGGTTTTGCGCGGATCGGGCCTGCGGTACGATTTGCGCCGGGTCGATGGCTATTCCGTTTATCCCGAACTGGATTTTGATATTCCGATTGGCGAGGGAAAAATGGGAACGCCGGGCGACTGCTGGGACCGGAATTACGTGCGGGTGCTGGAATGCTGGGAATCAGTAAAAATCGCCGAACAGTGTCTGACACAATTGACGGGCGATCTGAAACGAACCCGCGACTTCGATCCGCAGGCGATGGCGCCCAAGAAAATCCGCCCGAAAGCGCAAGAGTTTTATGTGCGGGGTGAAATTCCGAAAGGCGAACTGGGTTTCTTTTTCCGGGCTGATGGCCGGGCGGACATTCCGTTTCGCTGCCGGGCGCGGTCGTGTTCGTACCACAACCTCTCAGTGATCAGCGAAATTTCAAAAGGCGCGATGATCGCCGATCTGGTCGCTATCATCGGATCGATCGACGTGGTGATGGGTGAGGTGGATCGTTAATCCAGAATGAGAATTTCTTTTGCATTTCGCCCAAAACCGTCATAATCCAGCCCGTAGCCAACCACAAACTGGTTTTGAATTTCAAAGCCGACGTATTTGATGGCAACCTCAACTTTCAGCGCTTCCGGTTTGAACAACAGCGTCGCAATTTCGAGCGAGGCCGGTTTTTGCTCCAGCAGATGCCGCGAAACATTCTGAATCGTCAAACCGGTGTCGATGATGTCTTCAATCAGAATCACGTCCTGACCTTCCAGCGATTCGCTCAAACCCAATACCTGTTTCACCACGCCCGTCGAAGTGGTTTGCTGATACGAGCTGACGCGGATGAATGTCACCCGGCAGGGAATGGTCAGCTGGGTCATCAGTTCAGCCGCAAAAATAAACGCGCCGTTCAGCACTACCACCAGCAGGGGTTCCTTGTCCCGGTAATCCTGATTGATTTGTTCGGCCAGTTGAACAATGCGGTTTTTTAAGGTGTTTTGATCAATGAAGGGAACAAAACGCTTGTCTTTGATAGTCAGCATAGAGGGCCAGTTGACACGAAAGTCAAAGGTAAGGCATCCGGCGGGTTCGTAAAAACTTTTGGTATCGTAAACTGGAAATTCAAAAACTTCGTTGATAGAAAACGATAGCAGTATCCTTTAAAAATGAAAAAAATCAGCCTTGTTTTAATCGGCCTCTTGCTGACCTTCGCTGCACGCGCACAGGTCTATTCGCTGGCGGATTTTGACAAAAAATACGATATGTTGTTGAAGCACCCCGGCGTCCAGATCGAGTCGGCGGAGGCTATCAACAACTTGTATAATTACAAATTCTACGAAGCCGACAAAGAGTTTCGCTGGCTGAAACTGCGGTATCCCGACCACCCGATGCCGTACTTCCTGATGGCCCTGGCCGAGTGGTGGAAGATCGTTCCGAACACCGAAAATACCGACTTCGACGACAAGTGTATTGCTTACCTGGATACCACCATCACGAAAGCCGAAAAACTGTACGACGATAAAGAAAATAAAGTTGAACCGGCTTTTTTTCTGGCGGCTGCCTACGGTTTTAAAGGTCGGCTGTATTCCGAACGCAAGAAATGGGCGAAGGCAACCTGGGCCGGTAAAAATGCCCTGAAATTCTTCGATAAATGCAAGGGTAACGGTGATCTGACGCCCGAGCTGCTCTTTGGCGATGGGTTGTTCAATTATTACGCCCAGTGGATTCCCAAAAACTATCCGGCGCTGAAGCCGATTCTGATGTTTTTCCCGAAAGGCAATAAAGCGGAAGGAATTCGGCAACTGGAGCTAACGGCCAATAATGCCTTTTACACGCGCACCGAAGCCCGGTATTTTCTGCTGCAGATCTACAGCATGGAAAACGAGTACGGAAAAGCGTATGATCTGGCAAAGTACATGTGGCAGCAATACCCCGACAATCCGTATTTCGAGCGGTATTATGCTCGAACGGCGTTTGTGCGCGGCTACTCCAACGAGGCATCGGCGGCTTCGCTCAGCATTTTAAGTAAAATTGAGCGCGGAATGGACGGTTACGAGGGCGTGGGCGGACGTACGGCGGCTTACATTCTGGCGTATCACCACCAGCACAACACCCACGATCTGACCAAGGCGAAGGAATATTACCAGAAAACCATTGATTTTGCCAAACAGACCAATTCCTACGATGCGGCTTATTACTGGGCGTCGGTGTTGAGTCTGGGAAAAATTGCGGCTTCGGAAAAGAATTACGACCAGGCCCAGGCCTATTATAAAGAAGTCATCGACAAAGCCGACCGCAAATCCAGTCAGCACAAAGAAGCCAAAGACGGCTTGGATAATCTGAAAAAACTGCGGAGAGAGGACAGGAGAAAGGGAAGAAAGTGACAAATTAAAATATCGAACACTGAATATTGAATAACGAAGTTCAAAAGCACACGCAGCCACTTCGTTATTCGCTATTCAATATTCAGTGTTCGATATTAATTTCCTTTTCAGGGAATCGGAAGGACTTTACTTTCTTTAAACGTCGACAGAATCACCATCGTTTGGGTACTGGCGACTTCTTCGATTTCGTTGATTTTTTCCAGCATCAGTACCTGATACGAGGCAATATCTTTGGCGATGACTTTCAGCAGAAAGTCGCCGGAACCGGTGATATGGTGGCATTCGATGATCTCCGGAATGTTCTTCACGGCATTGACAAAGGATTCGGTTACCATCTTCTTGTGACCGACCAGCGAAACCTGCACAAACGTGGTTACGCCCAGACCGACCCGATCCCGATTCAACTGAGCGTGGTAGCTCTGAATAATGCCCGAAGTTTCTAATTTTTTGACACGCTCAAGCGTTGGTGCGGGGGATAAACCGATTTCCTTCGACAACTGAGCATTGGTGATTTTGGCGTTGGTCTGTAGAATTTCTAATACTTTCCGATCAATCTGATCGAGCTTGATTCCTGACATGATAGTGATTAACTTAAAACTTTATCCAACCATTATGAGATCATACAAAACTAAACACAATCCTTTTATTTTTATAAAAAAATATGGATTATTTACTAAAACGTAAAATAATGATTGGTTTTGTGTCCCAAATTTCCGCTCAAAATTACTGGATACAATAGTTATACCAAATACTGTTCAACATCCATTTCCACCGTTCCTAATTTTTTTCCAAATATTATTCTGTGCGGAAACGGGCGGTTTTCTCTTCTGACGCCTTTGGAAAAAGCAGCTTTCTTTCTAAAATGCAAAAAGCCAGCGTGGTGATAACTGGCCTGCTTCGGTAGTGATGCAATAAACCGGCCGGTAACCAAGTTTGAAAGTGGACGGAGTTCTTCCGTATCTTTGAGGATTACTTTGACCAGCTTTGTGCATGCGCTTTCATTACCGGGTTTTCTTCGTCTTTTGTTGGTATCTTTTTGGGAAACCGGGTGAAGTGACGGCGCAAAAACCGCCAAAACGCGAATTTCGGGCCGTTTGGATTGCCACGGTCGATAACATCGACTGGCCGAGCGTCCGGGGAATGTCGTCCGACAGCCAGCGAGCGGAGTTTATCGAGCTGCTGGATCAGCACCAGCGGGCGGGTATCAACGCCGTGGTGGTCCAGATTCGGGCGGCTGCGGATGCGTTCTACGCCAAAAGCACGGAGCCGTGGTCGTTTTGGCTGACGGGGCAGCAGGGGCGTGCGCCGGTGCCTTTCTACGATCCGCTCGAATTCATGATTCGGGAAACCCACGACCGCGGCATGGAGTTTCATGCCTGGTTTAACCTCGACCGCGCCACGTTCAGCAAACTCTCCCGCGTAACCCCCGACCACATTAGCCTTCGAAAACCGGAGTGGATGCTGCAATACGGTGGCCGGAAACTATTCAACCTGGGCCTGCCCGAAGTGCGAAATTACGTGACCGGCATCGTGACGAATATTGTCCGAAATTATGACGTTGACGGCATTCACTTCGACGACTATTTTTATCCGTACGGCGAACCGGGGCAAGTGGTGCATGACGAAGCGACCTACAAAGCGTATTTCAACGGGATGAACCTGGCGAACTGGCGCCGGGAAAATATTAACATCCTGATTTTGCAGCTCCGGGATTCGATTCGCGCCATCAAACCGTTTGTGAAGTTTGGCGTCAGTCCGTTTGGCGTCTGGAAAAACCGCGCTCAGGACCCCGAAGGTTCGCAGACCACGGGCGGTTTAACGTCGTATTTTGATTTGTATGCTGACACGCGCAAGTGGGTTCGCGAAGGCTGGGTCGACTACATCGCTCCGCAGGTGTATTTCAGCACGGATTTTCAGAAAGTGCCGTACCGGTTGCTGGTCGACTGGTGGATTAAAAACGGCTATAACCGGCATCTATACATTGGTCAGGGCGCCTTTCGGATAAACCGCTCCACGCCCCGCGACCGCGCCTGGAACGATCCGAACGAAATGACGACCCAACTGAATTACAATCGCCAGTTTCCGCAGATTCACGGCAGTATTTATTTTAGCTCGAAGTCATTGACCGACAACCTGAACGGCGTCCGGGATACGCTGCTGACGAACTTTTACCGGTTCCCGGCGCTCATTCCGACCATGCCCTGGAAAGATCCCGAACCGCCCCTTTCGCCGAAAGAATTAAAGGCGAATCCGACGGCTGAAGGCGTTGAATTGTATTGGCAGCAACCCGGTCCGGCGCCCGACGGCGACAAAGCCAGCTATTACGTTGTGTACCGGTTTGACCGAAAAGATAAAATTGATACCGAAGACCCCACCCATATTGTGGCGATTTGCGTCGGTGAACAAACTACGCGCTTTATCGACCGAACCGCAGCGCACGATAACCGGTATATCTACGTCGTTACCGCGTTGGATCGTCTGCATAACGAAAGCGCCCCGATTCAGGTGAACGTCCGCGTCCCGGAACCGTAGAGACGCGATTAATCGCGTCTCAGTCTCAGATGGAATAGCCTGAGGTAGTAATAGTAGAAAATGGTGGTGGAAATGGAGACGCGATAATGATGGATGAGACGCGATTAATCGCGTCTCTACGTGCAAAAATTTTAAACGGTTTTCAGGAACGCCAACCCTTTTACGGCAATGTCTTCGCCGGAGGCTTCGATGTCGCGCCAGATGGCGGCTGCTTTGGCGATCGCTTTTACTTCGGGCGTGAACGACTCAATTACGAGCTGGCCTTTGAAATCAATATCTTTCAGCGCCTGGCGGATCGAATCCCAGTCGATGTGGTCGTTGCCGGGAATACCGCGGTCGCAGCCGCAGCTGTGGAGCAGTTCCAGCCGCGATCCGGCTTTGCGAATGGCGTCGGCCTGGAATTTTTCTTCGATGTTCATGTGGAACGTGTCGAGGTGCAGCCGCACGGCGTCGTTGTCCACCAGATTGGCGAGTTCAATGGCTTGATCGGCCGTATTGATAAAGTCGGTTTCGAAGCGGTTCAACGGTTCGAGTGCGATTTTAAGGCCTTTGCTCTGGGCATAAGCGGCCAGTTCTTTCAAATTTTTAACAACGGCTTTTTGCTGCTCGGCGTACACATCTCGGGGTGTAGCTTCGGCGCGGCCCACGCTCGAGTACAGCGGTCCCACCAGCATTTCGGCGCCAATGATTTCCATGACATCCAGCAACCCTTTCAAATACGTCATGGCGTTTTGCTGCTGTTCGTCGTCCCCGCGAAAATCCCGCTCGGGACCCATCGCTGCACAAACCGTCTTACAGCCGAGGTTGGCGTCGAGGAGGGCTTGTTTGACCAGTTGCGGATCGACGTTGGCGGGATCTTCCAGGCCGATTTCAACGGTGTCGAAACCCCATTCAGCAAATTTTGTAAACCACTTCAAGCTCTCATTCGTGAAGGGTGACGTAAACAAAAACGTGTTGATACCAATGGTGTACATGCGATTGATTTGTTAGGTTCCGGCTTTACCGCAGTTTTCGAGTTTCGGAAACTGCGCGGTAAACCGCTCGTGGCCGTTGTTTTTCTCAGAAAGCAAAGGAATATCGACCCGGTTTTTACTGTATTCAGGGAATAGGTTAGCCTTTAGAATTCATCATTTATTAACTCAAGTATCTAACAATGAGTCGATAATTCTAACGCATAAACTTAAAACGGATCAACTAATTCTGCCGGATTTCAGTAGGTATATTGCTGAGTAACCTCGGCCATAACGTCGTCTACCGGGCGGGAATCGGCAAAAAAAGAAACAATTTTCAGGAGAATTCCTTCCACAACGGCGTCGGGGCAGGAGGCTCCGCAGGTCAGCAAAACCGTGACCGGTTTTTGATCCGGGAGGAAATTCTCCGTGACCACCTCCTGTTTCGTGTGGAGATCAAAATGCCGGATTAAATCACGCGACAGGATTTTTTGCTCTGTTTCAATGAAATAGGTCGGTAGCTTTTCGTTGCACAACTCGACGATGTGCTGGGTATTGGAGCTGTTGTAACCGCCTGCCACCACGGCAAAGTGCGCCGGGTTGGTCAGCAAATTGTAGGTCGAATCCTGGTTGTCGTTCGTCGCGTAGCAGAGCGTGTCGCGGGTGTTGGCAAAACGGTTGTCGACCTCCTCCGGCATCAGGCGGTAATGATGAATCATGACGGTTTTCAGGAAGTCGGCGATGTACTGCGTGTCCGACGCCAGCATCGTCGTCTGGTTCACAACGCCGATGCGCTGCAAATCCCGCTCCGGATCAAAACCGTCAGAATACTGCCCCGCAAATTCGTCATAAAACTGCTCTTTAGACGATTCGCCGGTGATGTACGTTGCCAGCCGCTGCGCCTGTTTCAGGTCTTTGACGACCACCGTTGGCGCGGCTTCTTTGCTATGGGAAAATGTTGCGCGGGTTTCCTCGTGCGACGGTTTTCCGTGTACTACCACCGTATAATTTTTCTGCCCGATCTGCCCGGCTTTGTTCCAGACTTTTTCGACGAATGGGCAAGTCGTGTCGTATTGCTCGACGTTCAGGCCAATGTCGGTTAGCTTCCGCTGAATTTCGATCGTTGTCCCGAAAGCCGGAATCACCACCACGTCGTCGTTATGTAATTCGTCCCAAGGAACGATCTGTTTCCCGGACGTTTCCATGATAAATTGTACCCCACGTTCCTGCAAATCCCGGTTAACGTCCGGGTTGTGAATCATTTCACTCAGCAGAAAAATCCGCTTGCCGGTGTTTTCGGCAATGGCTTTATACGAAATTTCAATTGCATTTTCGACGCCGTAACAAAAGCCAAAATGCCGGGCTACCAAAAACCGCACCGGCCCAAAATCCAGCAGCGTCGGCGTAAAATCGCGCTTCAATTTATCGCGCTTCCGACGGAGTTCTTTCAGGGGACTAATAATATGGCTGCGGTAATATTCCGGTATATTGAAGGCTTTCATTCACTTAAAATTAGACGGACATCGTCAGAAGAACACAAGGCGGAAGTGCTTCGTTCAGGCAAAAACCGGCGGATCAGGATAGGGTGGTCAGACGGCCCAGAATATCGTCCAGATACTCCCGGCTGTTACTCAGGCGCGGCACTTTATGCTGACCGCCGAGCTTACCCCGGGTTTTCATCCAGTCATAAAAAGTCCCCCGCGGAACCGCGTGAACGATCGGCGAATGCAACACCATATCGTTGTACCGCTTGGCGTCGTAATCGGAATTGACCTGCCGGAGCGTCTGATCGAGAACGTGGCAAAAAACGTCGAAATTGTTCGGTTCGCTCGAAAACTCGATCACCCATTCATGCCGGCCATTGGAGCCGCTGCCCATATAAACCGGTCCGGCGGTATAGTCGCTCACCGTGGCTCCGGTGGCCGCACAGGCCCGCGTAATGGCGGTTTCGGCATTTTCAATGATGACTTCCTCCCCGAACGCATTGATAAAATGCTTGGTTCGCCCGCTGACTTTCAGCCGGAACGGATGGCGTGACGTAAACCGGACGGTATCGCCCACGCGGTAGCGCCAGAGACCGCCGTTGGTCGAAATCACCAGCGCGTAATTTTTATTCAGTTCGACTTCTTCAATCGTCAGAGCTTTCGGGAAAGGTTTGTCGGCTTCTTCCATCGGCACAAATTCGTAGAAAATGCCGTAATCCAGCATGACCAGCATTTCACCGACGCGCTTTAAATCATCCTGAATGGCGAAAAAACCTTCCGATGCGTTGTAAATTTCAAGATACCGGATTTCGTTAGACGGAAACACTTCGTTGGCAAACAACTCGCGGTAGGGCTGGAAAGCCACAGCTCCGTGAATGAACACCTCAAAATTCGGCCAGACTTCCAGGATATTCTGTTTGCCCGTTAACGCCAGGACTTTTTCCAGCAACACCAGCGCCCAGGTCGGTACGCCCAGAATACTCGTGACGTTTTCGCGGGCCGTAATTTCGGCCATGCGGTCGATTTTTTCCTCCCAGCGGTCCATCAACGCCACCTCGATCTGGGGTGTGCGGATGTATTGGGCCCAGGGCGGCAGGTTTTTCATTACGACGGCCGAAACGTCGCCCGCGTAACCGTGCTGGCCGTACGGATTTTCGTGTAAACTCCCGCCGATCGACAGCCCTTTGCCTTCAAACGCTTTGCTTTCGGGATTATTGGCGACGTAGAGCGCCATCATGTCCTTGCCACCCCTGAAATGGCTTTCGTCGAGTGATTCCTGCGAAACCGGAATGAATTTGCTGCGGGCGTTGGTGGTGCCCGACGATTTGGAGAACCAGTGAATGCGCGACGGCCAGAGCAGTTTCTGTTCTCCGCGCATGGTCCGTTCGATGTATGGAAACAGATCTTCGTAGGCCGAAACCGGTACCCGTTCCTGAAAATCACGAACCGTCCGGATGGAATCGTACTGGTGTTTTTTGCCCCATTCGGTGTGCCGACCCTTGCTGATGAGCTGACGAAAAACCGCCTGCTGTACTTCGCCGGGGCGTGCCATCATCGCTTCAATGCGTGGCACACGCCGGAGCAGCAGCCATTTCAAGGTCGTATTCAGCAGGGTCATACGCGGAGCAGTAATTCGGAAGTAAACTTACTAAAAATGTTGTACTTAGCAGAACTTTGCTTCATAACCTGATTTGGCGGCTTATTGTTCTTTCAGCCCCATATTCGCTGGAATGGGAAGTTACGGCACTTTTTTTGGTATAAAAGATAGAATAAATTTCCTTTGTAACAGACTCCGATTCCCATTCCCTGTATGAAAGTAGTTAAAGCCCTTTTTTGCCTGCTTATTTCGATCAGTCTGACGGTTGCATTAAATCAGCAATGGGGAACGGTTCCGGCATTCGGCCGTTTGCTGAGCCCATTCGAGGGGTTTTGGCAAAACGCGGAAACCGCTGATCCGGTCGCCGGAAACAATATAAGCTTGAAAGGAATTCGGGAAGAAGTCACGGTTTTATACGACGATCTGCACGTTCCGCACGTTTTTGCCAAAAATGATTTCGACGCCTATTTTGCGCAGGGCTACATCACCGCCCGCGACCGCCTGTGGCAGATGGAATTTCAAACCCACGCGGCTGCCGGACGGATTTCGGAACTGATCGGCGACCGTGCTCTCGAACTCGACCGCTACAACCGGCGGCTGGGTATGACCTACGGAGCCGAAAAATCGCTGGAAGGCATTTCGCAGAACCCGAATTCGAAATTGGTGCTGGAGGCTTATTCTGCGGGGATTAACGCGTATATCGATCAGTTGAAACCGGCCACTTATCCCATCGAATACAAATTGCTGGGCTACTCACCCGAACCCTGGACGCCGATCAAGGTGGCGTTTCTCCTCAAACAAATGACGCAGACGCTGGCCGCCGGGGCCGACGATCTGATGATGACCAACATCCGTCGGCACCTGGGTCCGGCCCTGACGGCCAATCTGTTTCCGGACTACCCGTTTAAAGAAGACCCGATTATTCCGGCCGGGACGAAGTGGGATTTTACACCGCTTAAACTGCCGACTCCCCCCGCAAACTCTGAAACCGACAGCAGTGTTGCGCTGAATTGGCAACCGCACGATCCGGCCATTGGCAGCAACAACTGGGCCGTTGGCGGGCAGAAAACCGCTACCGGTTACCCGATTCTGGCGAATGATCCGCACCTGAATTTGAGCTTGCCATCGATCTGGTACCAGATTCAACTGGTGACGCCCACGATGAACGTGTACGGTGTTTCATTGCCCGGTGCGCCCGGCGTCATCATCGGTTTTAACAAGGATATAGCCTGGGGCGTCACCAACGTCGGAGCCGATGTGCTGGATTTCTACAAGATACGGTTTCGGGATAACCGGCGACAGGAATACTGGCACGACGGCAAATGGAAACCGGTTCAACGGCGTGTGGAAGTCATTAAAGTAAAGGGAAAACCGGCGCTTTCCGACACGGTATTATATACGCACCACGGTCCGGTCGTTTATTTGCCGGAGGAGAAACCGTTTCGGGACAACATTCCTACCGGCTACGCGGTTCGCTGGATTGCGCACGAAGCCGACAACGGCATACAGACGTTTTATTTGCTGAATCGGGCTAAAACCTACGATGACTACGTCAAAGCCTTGTCGTATTATTCGGCTCCGGCTCAGAATTTCGTATTTGCCAATGCCGCCAAAGACATTGCCATTTCGCCCAACGGGCGGTTTCCGCTGAAATGGCGCGATCAGGGCAAGTTTTTGCTGGATGGAACCAAGGCCGCCAACGACTGGCAGGGCTGGATTCCGGCGGCCCAAAACCCACGCGTGAAAAACCCGCCGAGGGGCTTTATCAGTTCGGCCAATCAGTCGTCGACCGACCCGACATATCCGTATTACATCAACTGGGAGTTTGAAACCACCGACCGGGGGATGCGGATCAACGACCGGCTTTCGGGGATGCAAAAGGTAACGGTGGACAGTATGCGTCGGCTGCAGAACGATGTGTTTAATCATCAGGCGTCGAAATTTCTACCGGTTTTGCTGCCGCGAATTCAGGAAACCGGTTTGACGGAACAACAGAAACTGGCGCTAAAAACCGTACGGCAGTGGAATTACCAGCAGGACACGGCCTCGATTGCCGGCACCATTTACATGGACTGGATCAGTCGGCTGGAACATGATATCTGGGCCGATGATTTCCCGGATAAAGACGACCAGCCGATGCGGTTTCCGAATTCCGACCGAACGCTGCAACTCATCACCGAAGAACCCAACGCCCGCTGGTTTGACAACGTCGCGACAAAAAACCGCACCGAAACCATCGGAGAAATTGTCACCGCCAGTTTTCAGGCCACCGTCGATACTTTGGCCAAACGGCACGGTGCTCTGGGCAAAACCTGGGCCTGGGCGGACCACAAAGGCACCGGAATCCGGCATTTGATTCCCGGTCTGGATGCGTTCAGCGCGTTGAATGTGCAGATTGGCGGTGGCCCGAGAATTGTCAATGCGGCTGGTCGCCGGGCGGGGCCGTCGTGGCGGATGGTGGTGCAAACCGGTCCGGCGGTGAGTGCCTACGGCGTTTTTCCCGGTGGCCAATCCGGCAATCCCGGCAGTCCATATTATTTGAATATGCTCGAAACCTGGCGGAAAGGTGACTTATACGAACTGCTTTATTTTAAATCGGTAACCGAAAAAAATCCGCGTATCAAATCTACCCTGACCCTGAGCCGTTGAAAACCATGCTGCCTTTTTTAGTAATTGCTGTATTGAGCGCGGTTGCGCAGTTCTTTTTGCCCTGGTGGAGCATTGCTCTGGTGGCGTTTGGTGTTTGTTTCTGGCGAAGCCGAACCGGCTGGCGGGCGTTTGGCAACGGTTTTTTGGGCATTGCGGTGGTTTGGTTTGTCTATGCGCTGATCATCCATTTGCAAACCGGCGGTATTCTGACGGGCCGGATGGCCGAACTTCTTTTCAAGACTAAAACGCCCGTTCTGTTACTCCTGATTACCCCTTTGATTGGCGGTTTGGTGGGCGGTTTGGCCGGATTGGCGGGGCGGCAGGTCCGGGCGGTTTTTGCCGGAAAACCGTAAGCCAGCGTTCCCCGGTCTGTATTCTGATTGTTGTGTAACTAGTAAATCGTACCTTTGTAAAATCATTAATCCATTAATTAACTGTTTCTTGTGAAAAACGCATCTCTTGTTTTAAACGCCGTACTAGCGGTAGCCGTAGCAGTTTTGTATTACCTGCACTTTTCAGAAAATAAGACCACAGAACCTGTTTCTGCCACCTCAACGAAATCGGAGCCCACCCGCAAGACGGTTTATGTCAATGTCGATTCGCTACTGACGAACTACGAATATTTTAAAGATACCCGGAAGGTTCTGGAAAGCAAACGGTTTCAGCTCGACAACGAATTGAATAACAAAGGGCGTTCGCTGCAAAATGAAGTGGCTTTTTTCCAGCAACGTGCGCAGACGATGACAATGGAACAGGGACGGGCTACGGAAGCGGCTTTGCAAAAGAAACAGCAGGATCTGGTGGCTTATCGCGACCGGATTATTCAACAACTGAGTCTGGAAGAGCAGAAAAAAAATGAAGAGCTCTACAACCAGATTTACGATTACCTGAAAAAAATGAACAAGCAGAATCAATATGATTTTGTGATGGGTTACTCAAGAGGGGGCGGAATTCTGTACGCGGATAACTCACTGGATGCGACCAAAGCCATTATTGCGGGTCTGAATAAAGAATACCAGGAAAAGCAGACCAAAAAATAACGCACAGATTCTTATTGAAATCAAGGCTCCACCAGACAGATGGGTGGAGCTTTTTTTGTGCCGTTAAAAAAATAAAAAAGAAATCGGTCCGGTTTTTTAGAATGCCAACTGGAATACGGCATAAAATTTGTGAAGCCAATGATAAGGTTGTATGTATGGACAATCATTGCAACTATAAAGTCCGTTAGACTTTGAATAGAAACGTGATTAGTAAACTGTACTTGTTGTTATATTCTTACTGACATAAGGCGCGTAAGAATGAAAATATCCTGGGGAATGCCGGTGGGTACAGAAGGGTCTTGAGGCTGTGATTCGGCTGTACGCCTTACCGGTAAGGTTAAACACCGGCTTCACCAGGGATTTATTTTGGATTGATAAAATTATCAATCATTTGATACCTCGAAGGACACTTCGGGGTATTTTTATTTACAAAAAGGTAATTTTGACTTACAATTTAAAAGCAAATCGGTTCAATAAGCTGTCGGCGCTCCACTGGCCGTTTGGTTATACAAGAAAACCGCTGTCTGATTACCCAATTGACTATCTTATAATTATGTCTGATAAAACACTGGCTAAACACATCGAAATCCGGAACCGCCGGGCTTCGTTTGAATACTTTTTTCTGGAAACCTTTAGTGCCGGAATCATGCTCACGGGTACGGAAATCAAATCTGTGCGGCAGGGAAAAGTGAATCTGGGCGATGCATACTGCCTGTTCCTGAACGAAGAGTTGTATGTTCGGCAAATGCACATTTCTCAGTATACGGAAGGAACGTACAATAACCACGAACCACTTCGTGATCGAAAACTGCTGCTGCAAAAGCGGGAGCTGAAACGATTGGTTAATAAGCTGACGGATCAGGGGCTGACCATCATTCCAACGCGGCTCTTTATCAACGATCGGGGGTTTGCCAAACTGGAGATTGCGCTGGCCAAAGGAAAAAAATTATACGATAAACGCGATTCAATTAAAGAACGGGATGTATCGCGCGAGATGAGCCGGGAGCACTATTGAGTGTTTAATTGCATCAACTTTTTGAGAATCAGAGCGTTTTAAAAAAATATCAATTATTCGCGGGAGTGGTGTTTTTTATGATGAAATATCGTTAACTTGCTCAGGAATGAAAGGAGTCTGATGCATCTTTATGGGTAGGAAAGTCCTGGTACTAAATCAAGATTATAGTGCTCTGGGCATCTGTTCTGTACCAAAGGCGTTCTTGTTAGTCTACCTGAACAAAGCAGAACTGGTTGCCAAATCTCAGGGTTTCGTTCTGCGCACTGTAGACGATGAATACCCGTCTCCCACCGTAATCCGCCTTCACCGGTACATCCATCTGCCCTACAAAGGGGTAATGCTCAATCGTCAGAATATTTTCAAACGTGACGGAAACCGCTGCCAGTATTGCGGTAAACATGAAGACCTGACGCTCGACCACGTTATGCCCAAATCGCGGGGCGGCAAAACCAATTGGGATAACCTCATTACCGCCTGTAAGCGCTGCAACTCCCAGAAAGGCGACCTGACGCCCGAGGAAGCGGGCATGAAGTTGTACCAGAAACCGTTCAAGCCGTCTTTCCTGGTTTTCCTGCGCGATTTTTCCGGCTCCGTCGAAGAGACCTGGATGCCTTTCCTCGCGACCAAACGCGAAAAAATGTACTAATCGCCCGGCTGCTTCGGCGATGTGCTTGTGCAAAAATACTTTTTTTGCATGCTTGACTATTTTCCAGAAAAATTTGCTATTTTTGCACCTCCATTTTTGGGGCAGTGCCTCCAATGTAAACTAAAAGTCAGCCAGGAAGGCCCGGGGGCTGATGTATGAATGGGCTACAACCAAACTTTTATGAGCAAAACGCAAACACTGCCTGATTTTGATTGGGATAAGGCAGACAACCGGGGTTTTGGTAGCGGCTACTCAGCGGCAGAACGTGACCGTCTGGCTGAGCTGTACGATAACACCCTGGCGCAAGTAAACGAAAAAGAAGTAGTGATCGGAACCGTTGTCGGGATTACCGACCGGGAAATTATTTTGAACATTGGTTTTAAATCGGATGGTCTGGTTCCGGCGTCGGAATTCCGGGATCTGCCCGACATGAAAATCGGTGATGAAGTTGAGGTATACGTAGAAAATCAGGAAGACCCCAACGGTCAACTGGTGTTGTCGCGCAAGAAAGCCAAAGTCATCACAGCCTGGCAGAAAATTCAGCGCGCTCTGGACGAAGATCTGGTGATCGAAGGCTTCGTAAAACGCCGGACCAAAGGTGGTCTGATTGTCGATATTTATAGCATTGAAGCTTTCTTGCCCGGTTCGCAGATCGACGTGAAACCGATTCGCGATTTCGACGTGTTCGTCGGCAAGAAAATGGAAGTGAAAGTGGTGAAAATCAACTACGCCAACGATAACGTGGTTGTTTCGCATAAAGTCCTGATCGAGAAAGATCTCGAAGCGCAGCGTCAGCAAATCCTGAACAACCTGCAAAAAGGTCAGGTGCTGGAAGGTGTGATCAAAAACATGACCAACTTCGGGGTGTTTATCGACCTCGGTGGTGTCGATGGTCTGCTGCACATCACGGATATTTCGTGGGGCCGCATCAGCCACCCGTCGGAATTGCTGCACCTCGATCAGAAAGTCAACGTCGTGGTTCTGGATTTCGACGAAGACAAAAAACGGATTTCACTGGGTATGAAGCAGTTGCAATCGCATCCATGGGATTCGCTGCAGGAAAACATCCAGATTGGTTCGAAAGTAAAAGGCCGGATCGTCAACGTGGCCGATTACGGTGCGTTCCTCGAAATCATGCCGGGTGTGGAAGGTTTGATCCACGTTTCCGAAATGTCGTGGTCGCAGCACCTGCGCAACCCGCAGGACTTCCTGAAAGTTGGCGACGAAGTAGAAGCCGTTGTGCTGACGCTGGATCGGAACGATCGCAAAATGTCGCTCGGTATCAAGCAACTGACGGCTGACCCCTGGTCACGTCCGGAGCTGGTGGAGAAATACGCCATCGGTACCAAACACAAAGGCGTGGTTCGCAACCTGACCAACTTCGGTTTGTTCCTCGAACTGGAAGAAGGCATTGACGGTCTGGTACACGTATCGGATTTGTCGTGGACGAAAAAAATCAAGCATCCGTCCGACTTCATCAAAGTAGGTGAAGAACTGGAAGTAATTGTTCTGGAACTGGACGTTGAAAACCGTCGTCTGGCGCTGGGTCACAAACAACTGGAAGAAAATCCGTGGGATACGTTCGAAACCGTATTCACGCCGGGCTCCGTTCACCGTTGTACGATCCTGTCGAAAAACGATAAAGTGGCAACGCTGGAATTGCCGTACGGAATCGAAGGTTTTGCCGCACTGAAAAACCTGCAGAAAGAAGACGGTACGTGGGCAGATGTTGGCGAAACCGTTGACTTCAAAGTTCTTGAATTCTCGAAAGAAGAGAAACGCATTATGCTGTCACACTCAAAAACGTGGCAGGAAAAAGGCGAAGATCGGAAACCCGAGAAACGTCAGGCAACGGTTGCCAAAGCGCCGACTTCCAGCAAAGAGCCTGAGCGCGCAACCCTGGGTGACCTGGATGCACTGGCCGCTCTGAAGGAACAGATGGAAGGCCGTTCTTCGAAAGGAGAATAAGTTGTAAATTTTTAAAATGCCGCGCTGACTGGAATGAATATTGTAGTAAATTTGCGGCAGAATAAGCAGTCGAAGAGTCAGGGAAGTTAAGAATTCAGATTTGGTTTTAAGTAAAAATCTCCACTTCTTAATTTTCCTGACTCCGAAACCAGGGTCCTGTGGCCGAGTGGCTAGGCAGAGGTCTGCAAAACCTTTTACAGCGGTTCGAATCCGCTCGGGACCTCTTCCAAAGTATCGATTTTAGACGTATACTTTTGCACGAGTAAATACCATCCGATGAGCATCAGAGCCGCTCGGATGGTATTTTTTTTAGATTTAGTTTTTGTTTAAAATGACCTCGAAACGAGGGAAATAGTTCTAAAAAAATCAGTTACTTAGACAAAGTATAAATAAAATCGTATGGTAAAATATCAAACCGCATATGTTTGATTAAAACCGTTCCTGTGCTACTTTTGTGCGTTAATGGAAAATAATTAGTAGGTATGCATACTGATTTTATCGGTTTCTCATTGATTAAAATGTACTCAAGAAGTGTAATAAGTACTTTGGTAATTGTACTGATAGCACTGTTCAGTAGCTATCAGTCTGTCGCCCAGGATGCCGCGGCTGGTGGTGGCGACGCAGCAAAAGGGAAGGAATTATTCTCGACTTTATGCCAACAGTGTCACGCCGTTACGGACGAAAAAGTCATCGGTCCCGGCTTGAAAGGAATCACTAAACGCCGTGACACGGCCTGGCTGCTGAAGTGGGTCAAAAACCCGCAGGCGGTTATTTCCAGTGGTGATGCCTATGCCACCGCGCTGTATGCAAAATTCCAGCCGCTGGTGATGCAGAGCTTCCCCGATTTATCGGACGACGACATCAAGAACATCCTCGCTCACATCGATGCATCTGCCGCTCCGGCTCCTGCTGCCGGTCCCGCAACTGGTGGTGCTGTAGCTGCAACAGCGACCCCGGCCAGCGAAAGTCCTTCCGGCTTATTTACCGCCGTCTTGGTTGCATTGCTGGTTGTGATGTTACTGGTTCTGGGAGTATTGCTGGTTCTGGTAACCATCCTGTCAAAAGCGGTTGGCCCAACGACCGGTGAAGGCGGACAAGCGACGCCATTCCTGCAACGGCTGAAAACCAGTCTCGGTGCAGCCGCCAGCAACAGCACACTCCGCTCCATTGTATTGTGGCTCTTTGTTTTTGTAGTAACCAAGCAAACGTTCGACGGGCTGTACAGCGTTGGCGTTTCGCAGGGCTATGCTCCGAAACAACCCATTGCGTTTTCCCACAAACTGCACGCCGGTCAATATCAGGTCAATTGTAATTACTGTCACACCAGCGTTTACAAAGGGAAAATCGCTACCATTCCTTCGGCCAACATTTGTATGAACTGCCACGGTGAAATCAAGCGCGAATCACCGGAAATCCAGAAAATCTACAAAGCCATCGAAACCGATACCCCGATTGAGTGGGTGCGGGTCCATAACCTTCCGGATCTGGCGTATTTCAATCACGCCCAGCACACCAACGTAGGCCAGGTCCAATGCCAGACCTGCCACGGCGAAATCGAAAAAATGGAAGTTGTTGAACAACGGTCGTCATTGACGATGGGCTGGTGTATCGACTGTCACCGGAAAACCGAAGTTGCTACGAAGGATAATGCTTACTACGATAAATTAGTGGCCCTCCACAAAAAGGGAAGCAAAGAACCGTTGCGTGTGGCTAATATTGGTGGCCTCGAGTGTTCAAAGTGCCATTATTAATCACATCGAATCCCACAAAACAGTTGAACGAATCATAAGGACTGTATGGAAAGTACAAATAAACGGTATTGGAGGGGACTGGAAGAACTACGGAATGACGAATCATTTGTAAAGAATGCGTACAAAGAGTTCTCCGACACCGATATTAATAAATCGACCGAATCAGGAAGTATCGTCGACGGAATTGGTAGTGACCGTCGGGATTTCTTAAAAGTACTGGGATTTGGTATGGCGGCCGTTACGTTAGCGGCCTGCGATACGCCGGTTCACAAGGCAATACCTTATATTAATAAGCCGGAGAGCACCTTTCCGGGCATTGCCGATTTTTACGCATCTACTTACAGCGAAGGCGGTGATTATTTCCCGGTTTTGGTAAAAACCCGCGAAGGTCGTCCCATCAAGATTGAAGGGAACCCGTCTTCAAGCATTACCAAAGGAGGAACTTCGGCCCGCGTACAGGCGTCGGTTTTATCGCTCTACGACAACGATAAACTGAAAGGTCCGAAAAAAGGTGAAGCCGACAGCGATTGGGACACCGTTGATAAAGAAATTCTGGGCCTGTTGCAGCGCGGTGGAGCTATCCGCATCGTTTCGTCAACGATTCTGAGCCCGACTACCAAATCAGCCATTGCGGCTTTTATCGCTAAATATCCGACAGCTACTCACATTCAGTACGATGCCAATTCGGTATCGGGACTGGTTCAGGCCAATTTAACTTCGTTTGGTCAGGGAGTTATTCCTTCCTACGATTTCAGTAAGGCCAAAACGATTGTCAGCGTCGGTGCCGACTTCCTGGGCAGCTGGATTGCGCCTAACGAATACACGGATCAATACATTGCAACCCGTAAAGTAGGCGCTAACGCCGGTAACAAGAAAGAAATGTCGCGGCACTACCAGTTTGAAACCGGGTTGTCGTTGACGGGTTCCAACGCTGATTATCGGACGGCCATCAAGCCTTCGCAGGAAGGTCTGGTCGTTGCCGCTCTTTATAACAAGGTAGCAGCTAAATTGGGTGGCACACCGGTGAGCACGGCTTCGGTCGATGTTGCTTACCTGGATAAAGCCGCTGCTGATCTGGCGGCCGCACGGGGTGCCGCGCTGGTAGTCTCCGGTTCAAACGATCCCAACGTTCAGGTGTTAGTAAATGCACTGAACAATTTGCTGGGCAGCTATGGTGTCACCATTGACCTGAGCCGTCCGGTTAATTACCGCCAGGGTAACGATGCCGCGATGAACGCTTTCATCAGCGATGCCAAAGCCGGTCGGGTACAAGGTGTGATCTTCTACGCAGCCAACCCGGTTTATGATCACCCACGCGGTGCGGAATTGAAAGAAGCGTTACCAAGACTCGGTTTATCCGTTTCATTTGCCGATCGTTCCGACGAAACTGCTTCCCTCTGTAAATACACCTGTCCGGCTTCTCACTATCTCGAGTCATGGGATGTGTCGGAACCCAAAGCTGGTTTTTACAGCCTGACGCAGCCAACGATCAATACGATTTTTAAAACCCGTCAGCCGCAGGCTTCCTTGCTGAAATGGGCGGGTCTGAATTCGAATTACGAAAACTACATTAAAAGCTACTGGCGGAGCACGGTTTATCCACAAGCCGGAAGCTCGTTGTCATTCGATCAGTTCTGGATTCAATCCCTGCACGATGGGGTTCTTGAACTCCAAACTGCTTCGGCTGCCGCAGCAGGTGCCTTCAAACCCGAAACCGTTGCAGCCGCAGCGGCCGGGGTAGCTCAAAAATACAAGCCGAACGCAACCGGAATCGAATTAGCACTTTATGAAAAAGTAGGTATCGGTACCGGGGCGATGGCCAACAACCCGTGGTTGCAGGAATTGCCTGATCCGGTTTCTAAAGCCTGCTGGGACAATTATGCGTGTCTTTCGCAAAAAACCGCTACGGAACTCGGCGTTCAGGCGTTTGATCTGGTTTCGGTGGAAGTAGCTGGTAAACCCGCACTGGAATTGCCGGTACTGATTCAGCCCGGACAGGCGGATGGTACGGTTTCAATCGCAATTGGCTACGGCCGGGAGAAAGCCGGAAAATCGGCTGACGGCGTTGGTAAGAATGCTTATCCGTTGGTATCGGTTTCTGCCAACGCGTTGTTGTTCTCCGCTACAGATGTGAAAATCAGTAAGTCGGGCGGTAGCCGCACGATTGCCCAAACCCAGACGCACGACACCGTAATGGGTCGCCGGGCGGTTATTCAGGAAACGGTTTTAGCAGCGTATAAAAAAGATCCGAAAGCGGGCCGGTATTTCCCGAAAGTCGTTACGTCAGAAGGTCCGGTTTCACCAACTGATATCTCCCTGTGGAAAGGTTACGAAAAAACCAACCACTCCTGGGGAATGATCATTGACCTGAACTCCTGCACGGGTTGTGCCGCGTGTGTGATTGGTTGCCAGGCCGAAAATAACATTCCGGTCGTTGGCCGGCAGGAAGTAATCAACCGGCGCGAAATGCACTGGATCCGGATCGACCGTTACTACAGCAGCGATGCCGAACCCGAAGATCGGAAAGGACTGGAAATTGCTTCCTCCAATCCGGAAGTGGTTTTCCAACCGATGCTTTGCCAGCACTGTTCGAATGCCCCCTGCGAAACCGTCTGCCCGGTATTGGCAACGACGCACAGCACGGAGGGCCTGAACCAGATGACGTACAACCGCTGTGTGGGAACGCGTTACTGCGCGAACAACTGTCCGTACAAAGTTCGTCGGTTTAACTGGTTCAAGTATTTCGACAACGACAACTTCGATTACCACTTTAACAACGACCTCGGGAAGATGGTTATCAACCCGGATGTAACGGTTCGTTCGCGGGGTGTAATCGAGAAATGCTCATTCTGCGTACAACGGATCCAGGAAGGTAAACTGACGGCCAAGAAAGAACGCAGAAGACCGAAACCGGATGAAATTCAGGTTGCCTGCGCGCAGGCCTGCCCAACCGGTGGTATCGTTTTTGGTGACATGAACGATCCGGAAAGCACGATCTCAAAACTGTTGAAAGAGGAAAATGACGCACGGGCTTTCCAGGTGCTGGAAGAAATCAACGTAAGACCGCAGATTTCGTACCTGACGAAGATCCGGAACAAGGATGAAGAAGCCAAGCCGGTGGCAGCCGCTGCTGAGCACCACGCCGAGTAATTCATCCCCGATTGTGTATTTCTAGTTCGTTAACCATTAGCATTAAAATAACTAACCATGCACGTTACATCACCCGTGAGAACCCCACTGGTAACCGGGGGTAAGACATATGCCGACGTGACGGAAGACATCTGCAAGCAGGTGGAAGGGAAACCAACCCGCGCCTGGACTATCGCATTTGTCATTTCTTTTGTCGTGTTGATTTACGGTACCTGTTGCGTCTTCTGGACGTGGTGGGAAGGTCTGGGTGTCTGGGGTTTGAATAAAACCGTCGGCTGGGCCTGGGATATTACCAACTTCGTGTGGTGGGTAGGTATCGGTCACGCCGGTACGCTGATCTCCGCCATTCTGTTGCTGTTCCGGATGAAATACCGGACGTCGATCAACCGGGCGGCAGAAGCCATGACGATCTTCGCCGTTATCTGTGCGGCCAGCTTCATTCTGATGCACATGGGCCGCCCCTGGCTGGCTTACTGGGCGCTGCCGCTGCCGAACGCCTTCGGCTCGTTGTGGGTAAACTTCAACTCGCCACTGGTTTGGGACGTATTCGCCATCAGTACGTATTTCACGGTTTCGCTGGTTTTCTGGTACATGGGTCTCGTCCCTGACCTGGCTACCATCCGCGACCGCGCTACGAGTAAAGTATCACGCTACATTTACGGTGCTTTCTCATTAGGCTGGAACGGCGGTGCCAAAACCTGGGCTCGCTACGAATACATCAGCTTGATTCTGGCCGGTATTTCTACGCCACTCGTATTATCCGTTCACACGATTGTAAGTATGGACTTTGCTACCTCGGTTATCCCGGGCTGGCACACGACTATCTTTCCTCCGTACTTCGTAGCGGGTGCAATCTTCTCCGGTTTTGCGATGGTGCAGAACCTGATGCTGATCACGCGGGTGGTTTTCAAACTGGAAGACTATATCACGTTCGAGCACATCGAGTCGATGAATAAAATCATCACGCTGACGGGGTCGATCGTGGGGGTTGCCTACATCACGGAGTTCTTTATTGCCTGGTATTCGGGCGTCGAGTACGAACGGTATGCGTTCCTGAACCGGATGTTAGGTCCGTACTGGTGGGCATACTGGGCGATGATGACCTGTAACGTAATTTCTCCGCAGCTGTTCTGGTCACGGAAAATCCGCCGGAGCATAACCTGGACGTTCGTTTTGTCCGTCATTGTAAACATCGGGATGTGGTTCGAGCGGTTTGTAATTATTGTTACCTCGCTGCACCGCGATTACCTGCCTTCAAGCTGGGCGATGTTTTCACCGACAATGTTCGACATTGGTGATTACATCTTTTCGTTCGGCCTGTTCTTCACGCTGTTCCTGTTGTTCGCCAAATTCCTGCCAGTGATCAACATGTTCGAAGTGAAAGCCATTATCCGGTCGGCATCTGAAAAATTACCGGCATCCGTATCGGGTGTTGCCAAAGGGGAAAGCGTAACCAGCCCAACGTTCAATAAAAACGTCGAATAACGGGTTGCATTTTCTCACTTAATTTCCCTGAAGAATCGGTTCAAAATTTCATTATAGCAATGTCTCATCATAACGATAGCGCGAAATTTCTGGTAGGCGTTTACGACGACGACGAAGTCGTTCTGAAAGCCGTTACCGAAGTTAAGAGCGCGGGTGTACGGATTCACGAAGTATATACACCATTCCCCATTCACGGTCTCGATGTTGCGTTGGGTCACCCGCGCACCCGCATCGGTATTGCGGCATTCCTTTTTGGTTTGACCGGTTTTTTAACGATGGTGTCGTTGACATTTTATACGATGGGTTATGACTGGCCAATGATAATCGGGGGAAAAGATAACTACGCTTATCCGGCATATGTTCCCGTTATGTTTGAGCTTACCGTTCTTTTTACGGCCCTTGGCATGGTCGGTACGTTCCTGGTATCCAACGGATTGGGGCCCACGACAAAACCGCTGATGTTCGATCTTCGCAGTACGGACAATAAATTTGTAATGGCAATCGACCTGGGTAAAAACAAAAAAACGGAAGCAGAAATTGCGACGGTTTTGCGGGCGTCGGGAGCTGCTGAAGTAAATGTGAAACAATTTTAATCCGACTGACGACACATGAAGTTTACGCGATTTAACCGCTCTCTTCTGGTGATGGCAGCCGCCATGCTAACGATAACCGCCTGCAAGCGGGGTCACGACAATCCGGGCAAAACCTATGCGCCGAATATGTACGAGCCCGTTGGTTACGAGCCATACAAACAGGAAGAAGGTTTCAAAACTCCTTATACAGAAAAAGGTACCAGGGGAACGGCTCTGTGGCTGCCCGTTAAGGGAACGGTTTCCCGTCGGAATTACAATACGAAGTTTAGCGATAGTTCGGCCCGTGATCTGATGATTTACAACATTCCGGCCGACAGCATCGAAATTGCGGAGCGTACGCTGGTGAACCCGATCCCGCTGAACGAAAAAACACTGGCTGAAGGCAAAGAGTACTATTCTCGTTTTTGCCAGCATTGCCACGGCGAAACCGGCAAAGGCGATGGGTTGGTAGCGGCCCAGTACAAAGGTGTTCCGAATTATTCATCGATGTCCGGCATGAAGGAAGGACATATTTTTCACGTGATCACAAACGGTCGAAACCGGATGTGGCCCCACGGATCTCAGATAACGCCCGAAGACCGCTGGAAGATCGTGCATTATGTGCAGAAATTACAGAACGGGGGTTAAACAGAATATTGAAGACTAATTATAGTTCATAAAGGAATGGCTCATACACATTCAATCGCGTCTGTTGACGAACAATTTGAATTTACAGCCGAAAGCAAACGTCGATTGACCATCGGTATTGTTGCTGGAGTCGTGTTGGTTGGCATTGGTGCTTATCTGGCTGCAAAAGGTATTGGCGGGCATGAACATGCTGAAGCCGCACACGGGGCTGCAGCTCATGGCGAAGCGGCACACGGAGCGGCCGCTGCCCACGGCGAAGCCACCCACGCGGCCGGAGGTCACCACGAGTATAAGTGGACAACCCGTTTGTGGGCCAACGTTTGGGTAAACACGATTTATTTCACGGGAGCAGCCGTAATCGGTATGTTTTTCGTAGCCTATAATTACCTGGCACAAGCTGGCTGGTCGGCAGTTTTTAAACGTATCCCGGAAGCATTGCCTGCCTTTTTACCAGTAACCGGGGTAATTGCTCTGATTACCTTTTTTGTAGCCGGACACGATCTTTTTCACTGGACACACGAAGGTTTGTATGAAGTTGGCGGACCGGAATATGACCCGATTATTGCCGGAAAAAGCGGTTTTCTGAACACGCCGTTTTTCCTGATTCGATTGGTTTTCTACTTCGTATCCTGGTACTTATTATGGCGGATTGTCCGCAAATTTTCCCTGCAGGAAGATCTGGAAGGCGGCACGGAGTATTATGAGAAAAGCATCAAGTATTCAACGGCTTTCCTGGTTGTTTTTGCTGTAACTTCATCAACGTCAGCCTGGGATCTGATAATGTCAATTGACACGCACTGGTTCAGTACCATGTTTGGCTGGTATACGCTGGCTAGCTGGCACGTAACCGGTCTGGCAATCATTACGCTGACGGTAGTTAGTTTGAAAGAACAAGGCTACCTCAAAGCTGTTAATGACAGCCACCTGCACGATTTGGGTAAATTCATGTTCGCTTTTAGCATCTTCTGGGCGTATGTGTGGTTTGCACAATTCATGCTGATCTATTACGCCAATTTACCGGAAGAAACAATCTACTATCGGGAGCGTTTCAGTGGTTATGGAGGGATCTACAAAGCACCTTTCTGGATTAATATATTCATGTGCTTTGTCTTTCCGTTCCTCGTTCTGATGACCCGGGATGCAAAACGGACACCAATTATCCTGAAAATTGCTTGTTGGGGAATTCTAGTTGGACACTATTTTGATTTTTACAACAATATCATGCCGGGTACGGTAGGTGAGCACGGCGGTTGGGGACCGATGGAGTTCGGAATGATCCTGATCTTTGCCTGTGCATTTATCTGGTCGGTATCGGTGCAGCTTACGAAGGCAAACCTGATTCCAAAAAATCACCCGATGTTGGAAGAATCTTTGCATCACGATATTTAGGAATTAGTACAATTTTGTATTCATATTCATTCATAGATTGCTATGGTTTATATTGTAGGACTGTTGGCATTGGTATTTCTGATACTGGCCATTATGGTGCTGACGCGATTAACCTCCGTTTTAAAAGGAGCTAATACCGACGAAACGACCGAGGAAAATTTGGGAGCAAGTGCGAGTAACCGGGTCAACGGGTTTTTATTTATAGCATTTTTTGTACTCGGAGTGGTTGGTGCAACCTGGTCGTTTTTGCACGCGTCGCAGTTTTTTCTGCCCGAAGCCTCTTCACCGCACGGACGTCATACTGACAGTTTGTTCTGGTTAACGATGTCAATTATTACGATTGCATTTGTCGTTACCAATGCACTGTTGTTTTATTTTGCGTTTAAATACCAGTATCGTAAAAACCACCGGGCAACCTATTATCCGGAAAACCACAAACTGGAGTTGATCTGGACGGTTATTCCGGCGGTCGTAATGGCCCTGCTGGTATTTACCGGCTGGCGTGCCTGGCGTGACATTACCAAGGAAGCGCCAGCGAATGCATTGAACATTGAGATTGTGGGTAAGCAGTTCAACTGGGAAATGCGTTATCCAGGCGTTGATAATGACAAACTCGGTAATTACAATTATAAATTAATCGATGCTGCCAACAGCCTGGGAATTGATCTGGAAGATGAGCAATCGTTTGATGACGTAACGGTTTCGAGCGAAATGCACATTCCGGTGAATCGGCCGGTTTTGTTGAAAATCCGTGCGAAAGACGTACTGCATAGCGTATTCATTCCGCACATGCGGGTGAAAATGGATGCGGTTCCGGGCATGCCGACGCGTTTCTGGTTCATTGCCGACAAAACAACGGAACAGATGCGGAACGAAACGGGTAATCAGAATTTTAAATACGAGATTGCCTGTACGGAAGTATGTGGTCAGGGGCACTTTTCGATGCGGACGACACTGGTTGTTGAAGACGAAGAATCCTACAACAAGTGGATGGCCGAGCAAAAACCCTGGTTAACGAAAAACCCGGATTACCTGGCTCGCGTACCGGAGAAACTGAAAGCCAAAGCCGCTAAATACGTACCGGCCAATTCAGCGGAAACGCCGTCTGACAGTACAGCCGCGCCAGTGGAAGAAGGAGCAGGGGCATCACCCAGCGCATCGTTGCGATAATTAATTAAAGAGACTTTATAAAATTCAGACACTATGGCAACCCTTGAAACGAACGCAGCAGCATCGGCAGCTCATGTTGAAGAACATGATCATCACGAAGAGCTGAGTTTCATACGGAAATATGTGTTCTCGGAAGATCACAAGACGATTGCAAAACAATACATGTTTTCGGGCATATTCTGGGCGATAATTGGTGCATCGCTCTCCGTATTGTTCCGTTTGCAGTTAGGTTTTCCCAACGCGAGTATGGAGTGGCTTCGTCCGCTGCTCGGTAACTGGATCGATGAATCCGGCAAACTCGACAAAGAATTTTACCTGGCGATGGTTACCATGCACGGAACCATCATGGTATTCTTCGTTTTGACGGCAGGCTTGAGCGGTACATTCAGTAACTTCCTGATTCCGCTGCAGGTCGGTGCCCGCGATATGGCATCCGGTTTTCTGAACATGCTTTCCTACTGGTTTTTCTTTTTATCCAGTGTATTGATGTTCTCGTCGCTGTTCATCGAAACCGGTCCGGCGTCCGGTGGATGGGTGATTTACCCGCCGTTGAGCGCATTGCCACAGGCGATGTCGGGTTCCGGCTTGGGGATGACGCTCTGGCTGTTGAGTATGGCAATTTTCATCGTTTCGCAGCTGCTTGGCGGTATTAATTACATCACGACGGTTATTAACCTCAGAACGCGCGGAATGTCGTTCAGCAAAATGCCGCTGACGATCTGGGCGTTCCTGCTGACGGCCATCCTGGGTCTTATTTCTTTCCCGGTATTGTTGTCGGCAGCTCTGTTGCTGATTTTCGACCGGAGCATGGGAACCAGCTTCTACCTCTCTGAGATCTACATTGGTGGAGAAGCGTTGCCAAACATTGGTGGTAGCCCGATCCTGTTCCAACACTTGTTCTGGTTCCTGGGTCACCCGGAAGTATACATCGTACTGCTGCCAGCGCTGGGTATTACTTCTGAAATCATCGCTACGAACTCCCGCAAGCCGATTTTTGGTTACCGGGCCATGATTGCATCTATGATTGGTATTGCATTCCTGGCGTTCATCGTGTGGGCTCACCACATGTTTGTAACGGGTATGAACCCATTCCTGGGATCGATCTTCATGTTCCTGACGCTGATTATTGCGGTTCCATCGGCCGTAAAAGCGTTCAACTACATTACGACTCTGTGGCGTGGTAACATCGTTTTCACCCCGGCCATGTTGTTTTCCATCGGTCTGGTATCCTTCTTTATTTCAGGTGGATTGACCGGTATTATCCTGGGAAACAGCGCGCTCGATATTCAATTGCACGATACGTATTTTGTTGTAGCTCACTTCCACCTTGTGATGGGAGCGGCTTCGGCCTTTGGCTTTCTGGCGGGTGTTTATCACTGGTTCCCGAAATTCTTCGGACGGATGATGAACAAAACGCTGGGTTATATTCACTTCTGGTTTACGTTCGTCGGAATTTACCTGGTTTTCTTCCCCATGCACTACATCGGGATTGCCGGTTTCCCACGTCGGTATTATTCATTCACTACCTACGAGGCTTTCCGCACGTTTGGTGACCTGAATATGTTCGTGAGTATTGCCGCTATTTTCACGTTTACGGCGCAGTTCCTGTTCATCTGGAATTTCTTCTACAGCATTTTCAAAGGCAAAAAGGCTCCGCTGAATCCTTGGAAATCAAACACACTGGAATGGACCACTCCGTTGCACCCAGGACACGGAAACTGGCCGGGCGAAATCCCAGCGGTTTATCGTTGGGCGTATGACTACAGCAAACCGGGTGCAACCGACGACTTTATTCCGCAGAATGTTCCTTATTCTCAAACTCCAGAATCGAATCTGCCGCATGAAAATGCCCTGATTGCGATCGAGAAAGAGATCGAGGCACAGAATTACAATGACCAGTTCAAACAGCCTCATTGATAGACGCGAACATTTGTTCCGGCGACTGGCACTGCTGACGGTCATCACGATTTATCTGCTGATTGTGGCGGGTGGGATTGTCAGGAGTACCGGTTCCGGAATGGGTTGCCCGGACTGGCCGAGGTGTTTCGGACGGTGGGTACCTCCCACCGAAGCATCTCAACTTCCTCCCAATTATCAGGAAATTTACGGTGCCAAACTAAAGGGGGAAATTGAGTTTAATGCGGCCAAAACCTGGATCGAATACGTCAACCGGTTATTGGGCGCTTTTGCCGGCCTGCTGGTTTTTGGATTACTCGTTGTCTCCATTCCTTATTTGCGAAACGATAAACGGGTTTTTTACGGCAGCCTTCTATCGTTTATCCTGATAGGGTTGAATGGTTGGCTGGGGTCCCGCGTAGTAGCAACGGAATTGGCTCCGTACCTGGTAACATTGCACATGTTGCTGGCAATTCTGGTCGTTTTTGTCCTGCTCTACGTAATGACGGTTTCTTATTCCGGGCGCGTAACCATCGAATCTGTTAACCGCAATAAATCCACGGTCAATCAGATTTTGATCTGGACACTGGTTTTTTCGACCATTCAGGTTTTGATCGGAACGCAGGTTCGGGAAGCCATCGATGAAGTAATTCAGCGAATTGGATATAGTGAACGGTATCGCTGGATCGAGAATCTGGATTACCGGTTTTATATTCACCGTACGTTTTCCCTGGTTATTCTGGTGTTTCATCTGGCAGTCATTTATCAACTGCGGAAACATACCACCACCAAAGGAATTCTTTCTCAACTAACGACCAGCCTGCTAGTGCTGGTTATTGTGGAGATTCTGACAGGCATAATTTTAGCCTATTTTTCAGTTCCGGCTGCCGCCCAGCCCATTCACTTGACGCTGGCAGTCGTAATTCTGGGATTGCAGTTTACGGCATTACTGATGCTCAATGCCGACCAGTTGTTAAAAAATCGGGCTGTCGAACAGCTCCATTATTCATAAATAAGGAATGCAACAAACCAAAACCGTTGGTGTTAGTACGTTCGCATTAAAGAGTAAAGCGTACTTCGATTTACTGAAATTTCGGTTATCCGCATTTGTTGCCTTATCCGGCATGTTTGGTTACAGCCTGGCTGTTAGCCGGATGGATTGGGTGAAACTGGGCATTTTAGCCATTGCCTCACTGGCGATGACCGGAGCGGCAAATATCATCAATCAGATTATTGAAAAAGAATACGACAAACTGATGAAGCGCACGGCGGGGCGTCCGTTGCCAACCGGTCGTTTGAGTGTACAGGAAGCGGCTTTTTTTGCATTTGTCTTATTCGTAGTTGCCTGCTATTTATTCATCGTCTTCTTCAATCTGCAGGCTTGTGCGCTCTCGGTACTTTCGTTGCTCCTGTACGGGTTTGTTTATACGCCCCTAAAGCGCGTTGGGCCGATTGCGGTTTTCGTAGGAGCTTTGCCAGGTGCCTTTCCACCGATGATAGGCTGGGTAGCAGCCACCAATCATTATGGACTGGAACCCGGAATTCTGTTTGCGATTCAGTTTTTCTGGCAGTTTCCGCATTTCTGGGCCATCGCCTGGGTTGCGGATAATGACTATACAAAAGCCGGTTTCAAATTGCTGCCTTCAACCGGAGGTAAAGACGAAAAAACCGCTTTGCAAATCATGATTTATACGTTGTTTCTATTGCCAGTTGGCTGGTTACCCTATGAGCTGGGAATGACCGGAATCAGTTCGGCAATTGTGGCAATGGTTTGTGGAATTCTATTTCTGACTCAGACGTTTTACCTAATGAGAAAACGGACGGACAAGGCGGCTTTACAGATCATGTTTGGATCATTCCTGTATTTGCCGATTGTTCAGATTGCCTTCTTGTTAGACAAATTGTAACAAACTATGAGCGAAACAGTTAAATTTTTGCCAGTGGCGGAGGAGCCCGAAGAAACCTTATCGATGAACCCCAAAAAGTTCATCTTGTGGATGTTCGTGGTCAGTATTGTGATGTTGTTTGCGGCAATGACGAGTGCCTATCTGGTTCGCCGGGCCGAAGGGAACTGGCTGGAGTTCAAAATGCCGACCATTTTTATGTACAGCACGGCAGTGTTGCTTGTCAGCAGTGTCTCTATGCATTGGGCGTATCGGGCGGCAAAAAAAGATGATTTTGGGGTCCTGCGAACAGCAATTTCGATTACTTTTGCGTTCGGGCTGGCCTTTTTAGTGATGCAATTTCTGGGCTGGAAAGACCTGGTGGCTCAAAACGTGTATTTTGTCGGTAATCCATCAGGCTCGTTCATGTACGTTTTCACCGGTTTGCATGCTTTTCACCTTGTGAGCGGTCTGATCGTGCTGTTATATGCACTTCGGGCGGCTTTTCGGCTGAAAATCCACGCCAAAAACATGACCCAGATTGAAGTTTGCTCGACCTACTGGCATTTTTTGGATATTTTGTGGGTCTATTTATTTGGCTTTTTATTGTATTTTAATTGATTCAATTTCCGTAAAGTATGTCTGCTACTGCAACGACCGAAGCACCAGTGTTCGACAAGAAAACCTGGATGGGTGGCGTAGAACCGATGAAAGTGAGCTATGGTAAGCTCATGATGTGGTTTTTCCTCATTTCCGATACCTTCACTTTTTCTGCATTGCTGGTAACCTACGGGTTAATCCGGTTCAGTTTCCAGGCATATGATCCGGCCATTCACGGCGAGTTTCATTTCTCGAATCTGTACTGGCCGATTCCGGAACGCGTGTACGAAGCCGTACCGTTCCTCCACGGTATTCAGTTGCCGCTGGTGTTTGTCGGTATCATGACCTTCATCCTCATTTTCTCATCGGTTACGATGGTATTGGCGGTAGAAGCGGGTCACCGGATGGACAAAGCCGCCGTTGAGAAATACATGTTGTGGACGATTCTGGGCGGTTTGACGTTCCTGGGAAGCCAGGCCTGGGAATGGACGCACTTTATCCACGGAACCGACGAAGGTTCAGTAATCCGGGAAATCGTTAACGGGCAATGGGTAGAGCGGACGATTTTTGGCGCTAACCTGACGGAAAACCAATATGGGCCTCCGGCCTTTGCGGATTTGTTCTTTTTCATCACCGGTTTCCACGGAACCCACGTTCTTAGCGGGGTGGTCCTGAACATCCTGATTTTCTACCGCACCTCTTTTGGTTTGTACCAGCGTCGGGGCCATTACGAAATGGTGGAAAAAGTCGGTTTGTACTGGCACTTTGTCGACCTGGTTTGGGTGTTCGTCTTTACGTTCTTTTATCTGGTTTAATATTTTTCAGCGATACCATCATGGCAGATCATAGCTCACATCACCACGATACTGAACCCGGCGTTATTGCCGAACCGCAAACCAAAGCCATCTGGCGGACGTTCGTTATCCTGTCCGTTTTGACGGCATTCGAATTCCTGATTGCTTTCACACTGCACCACGGTTTTCTGAAAACGTCGATTTTCGTTTTGATGACCATCGTGAAGGCCTTCTACATTGTTGGTGAATTCATGCACTTGAAACACGAGGTAAAATCACTGATCTGGGCCATTGTTCTGCCTTGTATCTTTGTCCTCTGGTTGTTGCTTGCCTTGCTGATGGAGGGAGGCTTCATCTTCATTGCAAGGTAATATGGCGCGCTTTTTAAAAGCCGGAATCCTCCTGCTCCTGTTGGTGGTTCCGGCTTTTGTTTTTATTTTTCTTAAGGTATTCGGCCAGAATCAATTCAACCTTCAGACGTTTTTTCCGGTTATCGACGCCAAAACCGGGAAGATTGAAACCCGGCCCGCGCGTAACCCCGTTTTAGGAAACGATACCCAGGATACGGTTTTCTACACGCTGCCGATAATTACAGGAACACTGCCGGATAAAAAACCGTACTCTACGGCGGCTCTGCGAGGCAAGATTTACGTCGCATCATTTATCGGGCTGGAGTGTGATACGACCTGCGCAAAGGTCGCCGGGCAACTCAATCGTGTTCAGGATATTTTTTCCCAGAAACCGGAAGTCATGCTGGTGTCGTATGTGGATAAAGATTCGGTAGCGGCCCAAGTTCGTAAATCATACGACGTACAGCCCGATAAATGGCTTATTGCCAAACCCGATACGCTGGAAACTACGTTTATTGCCGAACAATATTACCGCGTTAAGCAGCGCCCGATGACCGGACGCAAGAACGAAACTTTTACGCTGTACGAGGGGTTAGTACTGATAGATCATGAAGGGCACATCCGGGGCTTTTACAATGGGACCGACAAAACTGATGTCGATCGGCTGGTGTTGGAAATCAGAGTTTTAATGGATATTTATGCTAAATAAGGCGTTCACTGCGAATGGTAGGATTACAGATTGAACAAAGCAAGAAATACAGTCGGCTGATTAATATTCTGGCGATTGTGATTCCGGTGGTGGTCGCGGTTTTGCTGGGCATTCGCCAGAAAGTAGATCTGGGTAACTGGACAACGTACCTGCCGCACATCAATGCTGTTATCAATTCGGCTACAGCGGTTTTGCTGATGGTAGGTTTGTACTTTATCAAACAGAAAAATATTCCGGCGCACCGGGCAACCATGCTGACGGCTTTCACGCTCGGTTTTGTTTTTCTGCTGAGTTACGTCCTCTATCACCTGTCGAACGAATCGACACCATTTGGTGGACAGGGCCTGATCAGACCGGTTTATTACTTTTTGCTCGTTAGTCATATCAGTTTGTCAATTGTGGTAGTTTGGTTTGTGTTACGGGCGGTTTATTTTGCACTGAGCGGTCAGATCGCCAAACACAAAGCGGTGGTAAAATGGGCGTATCCAATCTGGTTGTATGTCAGCATTACCGGCGTTATCGTTTATTTTCTGATTGCTCCTTATTATCGTCACTAATTCCGTGTTGATCATGAAAACCTGGAAAATCATTTTAGCCCTTGGAGTCCTATCCATCCTGACGATGACGGATACATTTGCGCAATGCGCCATGTGTCGCGGAACGGTGGAAAGTACCATGAGTAACGGGCGCAATCACGTGGCGGTGGGGTTGAATACCGGTATTCTCTATTTGTTGGCGACCCCATACCTGCTGGTAGCGATTGTAATCTTTCTTTGGATAAGAACCAGCAAAAAAGAACATGGCAAACGTCTCGCAATTGCAAGCCGTGTCCGGGGGGCTCTGTCCCAGATGTAGGCAGGGAAAAATTTTCAAATACCCGATTTATAACCTTCGGCGGTTTGATGACATGTACGAACATTGCCCGCACTGTGGTCTTCGCTACGAAATCGAACCCGGTTATTTTTGGGGAGCCATGTTTGTCAGTTACGCGCTGTCGGCGGGGGTTGCTCTGGTACTCGGTTTTCTGGTTTTCTACGGTTTAAATGATCCGGGCGGCTGGACGTATGTGTTGATTATCTGTCCGGCGCTGGTGTTGATTACACCCATCAATTTCCGGATTTCCCGAATTGTCTGGCTTCACTACGTATCCGGAATCCGGTACGACCCCGGCAAAACTTCAGAATTTTAAGGCATTTTAAGCCCGGTCCAATGGACCGGGCTTCTTTTTTTAAATAATTTCAGCCGGGCGTGCAACCTCAGCCGATCCGGTTTGCATCTTGCTACTGAAAACGATCTTAACCTGCATGATTCGACGATTACTCGGATATTCAACGGAAGCGCAGATGATAACTGCACTGCAACGGGCGGACAGCCGGGCGCAGAAGGCGTTATTTGATCGGTATTCGTCGAAAATGCTGACAATCTGCGTTCGTTATGTCTCCAACCGCTACGAGGCTGAGGAGATTCTGATGGACGGGTTTATGCGGGTTTTTGAAAAAATCGGGCAGTATAAAAGTGAAGGGAGTTTTGAAGGCTGGATTCGGCGGATCATGGTCAATGAATCCCTGATGTATCTGCGTCGGATCAAACAATGGAAGGCCGAAGTCGCGTTGGAAGATACCTTGCCGGAAGCCGACACCACCTTTGCCGATCAGGATCTGATGGCCGAAGACCTGTTGAATCTGCTCGAACAATTGCCGGCCGGTTACAAAACGGTTTTTAATCTCTATGCCATTGAAGGGTATAGTCACGCCGAAATAGCCGAATCATTAGGAATAACCGAAAGTACATCCAAATCGCAACTGCACCGGGCGCGGGCGCTCCTGCAACGGCTGGTTGCGCAGGCAGATGTAAAAAAAAAATCAATAAGTTATGAGCCAGCATCCTATTGACGATCTGTTCGCCAGACAGTTAAGAGATCACGGAGTAAAACCGGAACGGGCTACCTGGGAAGAGTTGCAGCGACGAATGAACGCGAAAGAAGAGCGTAAATCATCCTTTATCTGGTGGTATGCGTCAGCGGCCAGTGTGGGCCTGCTTCTTTTGGCTTCGTGGTGGCTGTGGTCGGGTGATGAAACCGGCAAAGCCGATTTGGTGAACAACCGGATTGCCCATCAGGCAACGAAGAAAACCGCTCCGGCTAAAACGAAAGCTGCGGAATCGCAAACGAACGCGTTGCGGGCAGTTGAAAAGATAGATGAACCGGTGATCGCTTATGAAAAAACCGCTGAAGCCGGAAAAGAAAACCGGATCGCAGCGGTTCGCCGGACGGACCAAACCGCTCCACAGCCGGTTCAGGGACCAATCGTGAGTGAAAAACCGGTTGTTCCGGCTACACCGGACGAGCCACGGAAACCGGAAACGCTCATTGCCGAAGTTACTTCGAAAGAGCCGGAACGAACGCTGGTGGTGCAGATTGCCGCGCCGGAAATCAAACCGACGACGCTGGTAGCCGCTACTGAACCAACGCAATCCGAAAGTGCAGAAGATACCGACGATCAACCCCGTAAAAAGCGGTTTCGGCTGGGCCGGGTGTTGCGCCAGATCAACAAACTGAAAGCCGGTGAGCCTGTCGAGTGGAATGAAGTGGGGGTTCAGCCGGGAACCTTACTGGCCCGTGCTTCCGAAAAAGTGCACGAAGGCAAAGAGAAACTGACGGATTCGT
Source organism: Larkinella terrae (assembly GCF_009668025.1). GTDB lineage: Bacteria > Bacteroidota > Bacteroidia > Cytophagales > Spirosomataceae > Larkinella > Larkinella terrae. The sequence goes on from NZ_WJXZ01000004.1 coordinate 352,062, forward strand.
ACGAAAATCTGCGGTACAATGCATTCAAGAAAAATTCAAACAACAAATAGAACAACCATGAAGTACGTATTCACCACTCTCCTGATGCTGTTCGGTAGCCTGGCATGGGCCGCTGCCGAAAGTGCGCAAGCCGATTCATTAGTCATTTTGTTCGGGAATAAGACCCGCCTGGTGATTCATTCCAACGACAAAGCCGGAATTCGGCAGTTGTCCAATTACGACATCAATAAGATTATCCGCGACATGGGTATGAAGCTGGATTCGGCCAGAGCGGGCGAAACATTCGTTGTCATTGATGAAAACCGGGTACAGCGGTATTTGCGGGATACGGTTCTGATCGTCACACAGCGCGACGGCGAAGTGCAGGTAACCATCAAGGAATCCGAAGGCCGCCGGTACGATAACTCTGACGATAACCACGATTCAGACTGGTCGGGCCGGAGCAAAAACCGCCGTCGGAAAAATGATAATTGGGACATTGGGGTTGACGGGGCTGGAATTGGGCTGAACACGCTGGTGGAACGAAGTGCCAATCCGAATTATCCCAAAGAAAGTTATCAGTTGCGGCCATTGGGATCACGCTACCTCAGTCTGGCTCTGAGCCAGATGCCGACCATTGCCCGGAGCCAGCATGTTGCGTTCAAGATTTTTTACGGGCTGGAGGTTTCGTGGAATAATTACATGTTTGAGAATGACGTCATTGCTCAGAAAGGCCCCAACGGCATTGTTTTCGCGGACGCCGGGCGGGATTTGAGAAAGAGCAAGCTGACGGTTTGTTCGGTGAATCTGCCGCTGGTGCCGCGGCTCAGCTTCTACAACAACAGTGGTCGCAAAATGGGCCATCTGGGTTTCGGCGGCTACGTCGGCTACCGGGTCGATAGCTACACAAAAATCAAGGAGCAGGACAGCAACAAGGAGCGGCAGCACTCGGATTTTCACCTGAATGATTTCCGCTACGGCCTTATTGCGCACATCGGCGTGGCCCGAACCAACTTTTTTATCAAGTACGATCTCAATTCAATGTTCAAAACCGACAAAGGGCCGGACGTTCGGGCACTAAGTTTCGGAATCGGTTTATAAAAACTCATCACTCCTGAAAACCGCCCCTGGTGCAAGCAGGTGGCGGTTTTTATTTGCGGCTACAGATGTCGATCTAAATTTATTTTAAGTGAATAGTTGACTTAGCAAAAAAAGCATGTAATTTTGCAACTCCATTGGCAGACGTGCTGATCGAGAGACAGTAAAAAGTGCATTTTAAGGCTGAAAGGGGAGTTTCCAGAGTGGCCAAATGGATCAGACTGTAAATCTGCTGGCGTACGCCTTCGGAGGTTCGAATCCTCCACTCCCCACCAGTAAATAGTTGTTAGTTTTTAGTATATAGTTTGTCGTTTTGACTTTAACAATAAACCGTAAACATAAAACTGATAAAAAGCGGGAGTAGCTCATTTGGTAGAGCGGTAGCCTTCCAAGCTTCAGGTGGCGGGTTCGAGCCCCGTCTCCCGCTCCAGATAATGAATAGTGTATGATGGATATGACGAGTCAATCATTTTCATTTTACATTATTCATTTTTCGTAGTAGTCAGTAAAAAAAGCCGTTGTAGCTCAGGGGTAGAGCACTTCCTTGGTAAGGAAGAGGTCAGGGGTTCAAATCCCCTCAACGGCTCTGAAACGGCTAAATTTTAAACAATAATAATTAACCAGTTCAATTTAAGCTTTTCCAACAATGGCTAAAGAAAATTTTGACCGTTCCAAGCCGCACGTCAATATTGGTACGATTGGTCACGTTGACCACGGTAAGACGACCCTGACCGCTGCCATCACGAAAGTTTTGTCAGAAAAAGGTTTGGCCGAAAAACGCGACTTTTCGTCAATTGACAACGCACCGGAAGAAAGAGAGCGTGGTATTACGATCAATACTTCGCACGTAGAATATTCGACAGCAAACCGTCACTATGCACACGTTGACTGTCCGGGCCACGCTGACTATGTGAAAAACATGGTTACGGGTGCCGCTCAGATGGACGGCGCTATCCTTGTGGTAGCTGCTACGGACGGCCCAATGCCCCAGACTCGCGAGCACATCCTGCTGGCCCGTCAGGTAGGTGTACCTCAGCTGGTTGTTTTCATGAACAAAGTGGACATGGTCGACGATCCGGAACTTCTGGAACTCGTTGAAATGGAAATCCGCGAACTGCTGAGCTTCTACGAATACGATGGCGACAACATTCCGGTTATCCAGGGTTCTGCGCTGGGTGGTCTGAATGGCGACGCGAAATGGGTTGCAACGATTGAAGACCTGATGTCTAACGTTGACAGCTACATCCCGCTGCCTCCACGTCAGACGGAACTTCCGTTCCTGATGCCGGTTGAAGACGTGTTCTCAATCACGGGTCGTGGTACGGTTGCTACGGGTCGGATCGAGCGCGGAATCATCAACTCTGGCGAGCAGGTTGAAATTCTGGGTATGGGTGCCGAAAACATGAAATCAGTTGTTACGGGTGTTGAAATGTTCCGGAAAATTCTGGACCGTGGTGAAGCCGGTGATAACGTAGGTTTGCTGTTGCGCGGTATTGAAAAAACCGATATCCGTCGGGGTATGGTTATTTGCAAACCCGGTTCAGTAAAACCGCACGCTAAATTCAAAGCTGAGGTATACGTTCTGTCGAAGGAAGAAGGTGGCCGTCACACGCCGTTCTTCAACAAATACCGTCCGCAGTTCTACTTCCGTACCACGGACGTAACGGGTGAAATTTCACTGCCCGCTAACGTTGAGATGGTTATGCCCGGTGATAACATCACGATCGAAGTGCAACTGATCAACAAAATCGCCATGGAGAAAGGTCTTCGTTTCGCTATTCGCGAAGGTGGCCGGACGGTTGGTGCAGGTCAGGTAACTGAAATCCTCGACTAATTTACGAACAAACAGGCAAGTGCATTTCTTTCGGGGGATGCACTTGTTTTTTGTGAATATTTAGTAACTTTGCAGTCCGTTTCGGCGGAAAACAGGAATAAGGAGAAAAGAGATAAGATAAAAGACTGATTCTCAACTTTTGTCTTGCTTCTTTTCTCCTTCTTCTCACTAAATACGGGTGTAGTTCAAGGGTAGAATAGCGGTCTCCAAAACCGTTGATGGGAGTTCGAATCTCTCCACCCGTGCCAATCACATCACAGATGGACAAGGTTACCTCATTTCTGAAGGACTCCTGGGAGGAGGTTCAGCATAATGTTACATGGCCAAAGTTTGGCGATCTGCAATCCAGTTCATCACTGGTTTTGATTGCATCGCTGATTTTCGCACTACTGGTAGGAGGCATCGACTTTTTATTTGAGAACGCACTGAATCTTTTTTATCAGTCGTTCTGATGCCAGGTCATAATTGTCGCTGCGTGATTCGGAGTTGATAATCATTCAGTAACAATTACAAATCGTAACGAATTCACGATGGAAAGCGGAATAAAATGGTATGTTGTCCGGGCCATATCTGGTCAGGAGAAAAAGGTCAAGTCTTATCTGGAAAACGAAATTACCAGACAAGGGTTGGGTGACTTTGTTCCACAGATACTGATTCCATCTGAAAAAGTGTATGAAATGCGGAACGGAAAGAAGCGAGTTCGTGAGAAAACGTTTTTTCCGGGCTACATTTTAATTTCCGCCGATCTCTCCAACGGTGAAGTCACGCACTTGATTACCAGCATGCCCGGTGTTCTGGGCTTTCTGGGAAACGCCAACGGGCCGACCAAAATACCGGTTCCGTTGCGGCAGTCTGAAGTAAACCGGATTTTAGGTAAAGTTGATGAGATTACCCAGGAAGTGGCTGCGCCCACGGTGTCCTTCCTGAAAGGAGAGTCGGTTAAAGTGGTTGATGGCCCGTTCAGCGGCTTTATCGGAACCGTCGAAGAAGTATTCGACGAACGGAAAAAGCTGAATGTTGTCGTCAAAATTTTCGGTAGAAATACCCCTGTAGAGCTGAGTTACGCACAAGTAGAAAAGGAAAATTAAAAACTGGCTATGCCCGAGACAATGCCGTCGTATGCTTCCCACTGGACGGATAGTCATTCGCAGGGCTTAGCGTAACAAACCAGAAGCAATGGCAAAAGAAGTAGCTGGCTACGTGAAATTGCAGGTGAAGGGTGCTGCGGCCAACCCCTCTCCTCCGATTGGACCGGCGCTGGGTTCCAAGGGTTTGAATATCATGGAATTCTGCAAGCAGTTCAACGGACGGACTCAGGACAAGGCGGGTGTGGTTCTCCCCGTACTGATCACGTACTACAAAGACAAATCGTTTGAATTTGTCATCAAAACACCGCCTGCACCCATCCTGTTGATGGAGGCCGCCAAAGTAAAAACCGCATCGGCTCAGCCGAACCGGAACAAAGTTGGCTCAGTAACCTGGGATCAAGTGAAGCAAATTGCGGAAACGAAAATGCCGGATCTGAACGCCTTCACCGTCGAATCTGCGATGAAGATGATTGCCGGTACCGCCCGGAGTATGGGAATCACGGTATCAGGGAAAGCTCCCTGGGAAAATTAATTTCAGCAATCGAATTCAGAGACGATCATGGGAAAACTGACTAAAAAACAAAAAGAGGCTCAGAGCAAATACGACGTTGCGAAAGAGTACTCATTGGCGCAGGCAGCCGAGATTTTAAAGACAATCTCTTATACGAAGTTTGACGCTTCGGTGGACATCGACGTTCGTTTGGGCGTTGATCCCCGGAAAGCGGATCAAATGGTACGGGGTGTTGCCACCTTGCCACACGGTACGGGTAAAACCGTTCGGGTGCTGGTGCTTTGCACGCCGGATAAAGAAGCCGAAGCGAAAGAAGCGGGTGCTGATTATGTAGGTCTGGACGAATACATTACCAAAATCGAACAGGGCTGGACGGACGTTGATGTAATCATCACGATGCCGAACGTCATGGCGAAAGTTGGTAAACTGGGCCGGGTGCTGGGTCCGCGCGGTTTGATGCCAAACCCTAAATCGGGTACGGTAACACCAGAAGTGGGCAAAGCGGTTCGGGAAGTGAAAGCCGGTAAAATCGACTTCAAAGTCGACAAATTCGGAATCATTCACGCCGGTATCGGTAAAGTGTCGTTTGACCCGGATAAACTGGCTGAAAACGCACAGGAAATTATTGCAACCCTGCTGCGGCTGAAGCCTTCGTCTTCCAAAGGTACGTATGTAAGAACGATTCATTTGTCGAGCACGATGAGTCCGAGTGTAGTAATTGACAAAACGACGGTATCAGGACTGTAACATGACACGGGAAGAAAAAGGAGCGATTATTGAGGAACTGAGCGAGAAGTTCAAGACGGTTCCCTACTTCTATATCACCGATGCCAGTGGCATGTCGGTTGCCGAAGTAAACAAACTGCGTCGGATGTGCTTCGAGCAGGGTATCGAATACAAGGTTATCAAGAACACCCTGATCAGAAAAGCACTGGAAACACTGGATACGGATTATACGTCATTCGACGCTTCCGTACTGACAGGATTCTCTGGTGTGATGTTTCATCCTGAATCAGGTAAAGTTCCGGCCAAGCTGATCAAACAATATCGGAAAGAAGCCGGTAACGACAAGCTGAAGCTAAAAGGTGCCTCAGTTGACTACAGTATCTTTATTGGTCATGACCAGTTGGAGACGCTGTTGACGCTGAAAACCAAGAACGAGCTTATCGGTGATGTGATCGGCTTGCTGCAATCGCCTGCCAAGAATGTTATTTCTGGTTTGCAAAGTGGCGGCAATATCCTGGCCGGTCTCCTCAAAACACTGTCGGAGCGCGAAGCAGCTTAATGTATCATCGGACTGTTTAGTCCGCGTATACTAAGCGTAACGTGTATCCAGATAACGGACTAAAAACTTCGTGCCCCGGTCCGTAGGTACAATTTTAAAATCAATTTTGTAACAATCTAATCAAGAATACGAAAATGGCAGATTTGAAAGCGTTCGCGGAGCAGCTTGTCAACCTGACGGTAAAAGAAGTTAACGAACTGGCTGCTATTCTGAAAGACGAATACGGCATCGAACCAGCAGCAGCAGCACCGGTAATGGTAGCTGGTGGTGGTGGAGGTGGCGAAGAAGCCGCAGCAGCACCTGAGAAAACGTCATTCGACGTGATCCTGAAAGCAGCTGGTGCCAGCAAACTGGCCGTTGTGAAACTGGTGAAAGACCTGACGGGTCTGGGCCTGAAAGAAGCCAAAGAATTGGTTGATACAGCTCCGAAACCGGTGAAAGAAGGTGTTGCGAAAGACGAAGCGGAAGCGCTGCGCAAGCAACTGGAAGAAGCCGGAGCAGAAGTTGAAGTGAAATAACCCTGCTTAGGGAATCACATTCTCCCCCGGGAACAGGCCTGGCATTAGTCAGGTCTTTTCCTGTTTGGGGAGTTTTGCGCTATACTCCTGGGAAAATAAACTATTTTCCTGTATATTATGTTGTCCGTTTACACCCTTTTATATATTAGAAGTGTACGGACGAATCAGTCTCGATCACTACAACTAAACGCAACGAAGTCTTGGCTACGAAAACAACCACGCGTATAAGCTTTGCGAAAATCAAACCAGTGATCGAATATCCGGATTTTTTGGATGTTCAGATACAATCTTTCCAAGATTTTTTTCAGTTAGACACCCCTTCTGATAATCGTTCGAAAGAAGGTTTGTTTAAAGTTTTTCAAGAAAATTTTCCGATTTCCGACTCCCGCGAAAACTTCGTGCTGGAGTTTATTGATTATTCGGTTGATCCTCCCAAATACTCCGTCGATGAGTGTATCGATCGGGGTTTGACGTATTCGGTGCCGCTGAAAGCGAAATTACGGCTTTCGTGCAACGATGCGGACAATGAAGATTTCGAGACCATTGAGCAGGAGGTATTTTTAGGAAACATTCCGTACATGACGGCGAAAGGTTCGTTTGTCATTAACGGTGCCGAGCGGGTAATTGTTTCGCAGTTGCACCGCTCACCGGGCGTGTTCTTCTCCATGAGCAAGCACACCAACGGTACAAAGTTGTATTCAGCACGGATTATTCCGTTCAAAGGATCGTGGATTGAATTCTCGACCGACGTCAATAACGTCATGTATGCCTACATCGACCGGAAGAAGAAATTTCCGGTAACAACGTTGCTGCGTGCTATTGGATTTGGGTCGGATAAAGAAATTCTGGATCTGTTCGGATTGTCTGAAGAAATACCGGCTACCCCGGCAAACCTGAAAAAAGTAGTCGGCCGTCGGTTGGCTGCGCGGGTTTTGCGGACGTGGACGGAAGATTTTGTGGATGAAGATACCGGTGAAGTGGTGTCGATCAGCCGGAACGAGGTGTTGATGGAGCGTGATTCGGTGATTGCCGCTGATCACATCGATACAATTACCGATTCAGGCCAGAAATCGATCATCCTGCACAAGGAGGATATGAACGTAGCGGATTATAACATCATTTATAATACGCTGCAGAAAGATAGCTCCAACTCGGAAAAAGAAGCCGTTGAGCAAATCTATCGGCAACTCCGGAATACGGAAGCTCCGGATGAGCAAACCGCCCGCGAAATCATCCAGAGTTTGTTCTTCTCGGACAAACGCTATGATTTAGGCGATGTCGGCCGCTACCGGATCAATAAAAAACTGGGCCTGGATGTAGCCGCCGATACCAAGGTTCTGACGACGGAAGATATCGTTTCCATTGTGAAGTACCTGATCGGTCTGATCAACTCCAAAGCCGTTGTCGATGACATTGACCACCTGAGCAACCGGCGCGTCCGGACGGTCGGTGAGCAGTTGTACGCGCAGTTCGGTGTTGGTCTGGCGCGGATGGCCCGGACGATCAAGGAACGGATGAACGTTCGCGATAACGAAGATTTCAAACCGGTCGATCTGATTAACGCCCGGACGCTGTCTTCGGTGATCAACTCGTTCTTCGGAACCAACCAGCTTTCGCAGTTCATGGACCAGACGAACCCGCTGGCCGAAGTGACGCACAAGCGTCGGATGTCGGCACTCGGACCCGGTGGTCTGTCGCGCGAGCGCGCCGGTTTTGAGGTTCGTGACGTTCACTACACGCACTACGGTCGTTTGTGTACGATTGAAACGCCGGAAGGACCGAACATCGGGTTGATTTCGTCGCTTTGCGTGTACGCGAAGGTCAACAGCATGGGCTTTATTGAAACGCCTTACCGGATCATTGATAGTGGTAAAGTGCTGCCCGATACGCCGGTAAAATACCTGACTGCGGAAGAAGAAGATACGCACTACATCGCTCAGGCGAACACACAGGTCGATACGCAGGGTACCTTAACGGGCGATCGGATCAAGTCGCGTTTTGAAGGTGACTTCCCGATGTCGGAACCGACGAGCGTGACCTATATGGATATTGCGCCGAACCAGATCGTTTCGGTGGCGGCTTCGATGATTCCGTTCCTGGAACACGATGATGCCAACCGGGCGTTGATGGGCTCGAACATGCAACGTCAGGCCGTGCCGCTGCTGCGTCCGCAGGCTCCGATTGTCGGAACCGGTTTGGAAGGCCGCGTCGCGATTGACTCCCGGGCTTTGGTGATTGCCGAAGAAGACGGGGTGATCGATTTCGTGGATTCGACCAAAATCGTGGTTCGCTACGATCTGGCCGACGATCAGCGACTGGTTAGCTTTGACGATGACCTGAAAACATACGATCTGATTAAATTCCGCCGGACCAACCAGGATACCTGTATTAACCTGCGGCCTATGGTGTTGAAAGGTCAGAAAGTGAAAAAAGGCGAACCGCTTTGCGAAGGATACGCAACGGAAGGTGGTGAGCTGGCCCTCGGACGGAACATGAAGGTGGCCTTCATGCCCTGGCAGGGATACAACTTTGAGGATGCGATCGTGATTTCGGAGCGCGTTGTTCGCGAAGACATTTTTACGTCGATCCACATTGAAGAGTTCGAACTCGAAGTACGGGATACCAAACGCGGTGAAGAGGAGTTAACGGCGGAAATTCCGAACGTTTCGGAAGAAACCGTGAAGAATCTCGACGAGAACGGTATTGTGCGGGTCGGTACAGAAGTGAAGGAAGGCGATATTCTGATCGGTAAGATTACACCGAAAGGAGAAAGCGATCCGACGCCGGAAGAAAAACTGCTCCGCGCCATCTTTGGTGACAAAGCCGGTGACGTGAAAGATGCTTCCAAAAAAGCACCGCCGTCGCTGAAAGGTGTCGTTATCGATACAAAACTGTTCTCGCGCCCGAACAAAGACGAGCGGTCGAAGCACAAGGATGAGATCAAGGCCTTGATGAAACGCTACAGCCGAGAGCTGGTGGGTGTTCGCGAGAAGATGATCAACAAAATGTCGGCGCTGCTGGAAGGCAAAACGTCACAGGGGATCAATCACAAATTCGGCGATAACATCACGAGCAAGGGCGTTAAGTTTACCCGCAAGAACATTGTGGATAACCTGTTCCCCGACAAAAACCCGTACCGCGACGAAAGCAGCTACTCGGTTCCGGAAGAAGTCAACCTGCTGAGCGATCTGTTGATCGAGGGCTGGACAGACGATCCGCACGCGAACAAGTTGCTGACGCAGATGGTCAAAAACTACAACAACCGTCGGAACGAAATTACCGGCCGCTTCAAGCGGGAGCGTTTTACGCTCGAAGTCGGTGACGAACTGCCGGCCGGTATCGTGAAACTGGCGAAAGTCTATGTAGCCAAGAAGCGCAAGCTGAAAGTGGGTGACAAGATGGCCGGTCGTCACGGTAACAAAGGGGTTGTTGCCCGGATCGTGCGGGATGAAGACATGCCGTTCCTGGCCGACGGAACCCCGGTCGATATCGTACTGAACCCGTTGGGGGTACCTTCGCGGATGAACCTCGGGCAGATTTACGAAACCGTACTGGGCTGGGCCGGTTTGAAACTGGGCCGCAAATACGCAACGCCGATTTTCGACGGAGCAACCGAAGATCAGGTGGTTTCGGAATTGAACGACGCCGGTTTGCCATCGTTCGGCCGGACGTACCTGTACGACGGTCTGTCGGGCGAACGTTTCGATCAACCGGTTACGGTCGGTGTGATTTACATGCTGAAACTGGGTCACTTAGTTGACGATAAAATGCACGCCCGTTCGATTGGGCCGTACTCACTCATCACGCAACAGCCGTTGGGTGGTAAGGCACAGTTTGGGGGGCAGCGGTTTGGTGAAATGGAGGTTTGGGCGCTCGAAGCTTTCGGTGCGTCGCACATTCTCCAGGAAATCCTGACCGTTAAATCCGATGACGTGGTAGGCCGGGCCAAAGCCTACGAAGCCATCGTAAAAGGCGAAAATCTGCCGAAACCCAATATTCCGGAATCGTTTAACGTGTTAGTACACGAGTTACGCGGTCTGGCGCTTGAGGTAACGATGGATTAATAAAATACGGTTTTCCCGGCCGGTTCAGCGGAATCGGTCGGGAGTAACCAGTTGCTGAACGGATTTCTGCGTGATACTAATACTCGTACGTTTCTGAAAGATGCAAGTACACGGTTGACTCGATCAATCCACGTGCTTGTTTTTTATGCATATGCGCCTTTACAATACCCCAAACCGGTTTTTCATATTCTTCTCACGGGCGCATGGTGATTGATGGTCAGCTACAAAAAGTGTTTAGTGCGGGTGGAGAATCACACCAGTGAATGTTAGGTGCGTAGAATTTGTTTAATCTGTTGGTGGTTAGCTTTTTAATAAATCCATACAAGTATGTCCTTTAAGAAGAACAAAAAACTCAACAGCGACTTTTCCAGGGTGCTGATAAGCCTGGCTTCGCCTGAGTCCATTCTGGAGAGTTCGTACGGGGAAGTGACCCAGCCTGAGACGATCAACTACCGGACTTACAAGCCTGAGATGGGCGGTTTGTTCTGCGAGCGGATCTTCGGGCCGGTCAAAGACTGGGAATGCCATTGCGGTAAGTACAAACGGATTCGCTACAAGGGCATCATTTGCGACCGCTGTGGAGTGGAAGTGACGGAGAAAAAGGTTCGCCGGGAGCGCATGGGGCACATCGAACTGGTGGTTCCGGTGGCGCACATCTGGTATTTCCGGAGCCTCCCGAATAAAATTGGATACCTGCTCGGGTTGTCGACCAAGAAACTCGATCAGATTATCTATTACGAACGCTATGTGGTCGTTCAAACCGGTATTAAAGGAGAAGATGGTATTCAGGAACTGGACTTCTTAACGGAAGACGAATACCTGGACATCGTTGATAAACTGCCGAGCGGCAACCAGCTTTTGCCGGATTCTGATCCGCAGAAGTTTATTGCCAAAATGGGAGCTGAGGCTCTCGAAATGCTGTTGTCGCGGGTGAAATTGGACGAATTGTCGTACAACCTGCGCCACGCTGCGGCAACCGATACCTCGCAACAACGGAAAGCCGAAGCGCTGAAGCGTCTGAAAGTCGTTGAAGCATTCCGCGATGCCAACACCCGCGTGGAAAACCGCCCCGAGTGGATGGTGATTCGCATGGTGCCGGTGATTCCGCCGGAACTGCGTCCGCTGGTTCCTCTGGACGGTGGCCGGTTTGCAACTTCCGATTTGAACGATTTGTATCGCCGGGTGATCATTCGGAACAACCGTCTGAAACGCCTGATCGAAATCAAGGCACCGGAAGTCATTCTGCGGAACGAAAAACGGATGTTGCAGGAAGCGGTTGACTCGTTGTTCGACAACTCACGGAAAGTGAACGCCGTTCGTTCGGAAGGAAACCGGGCACTGAAATCGCTTTCGGATATGCTGAAAGGGAAACAGGGACGGTTCCGTCAAAACCTGCTGGGTAAGCGGGTCGACTATTCAGGTCGTTCGGTTATCGTGGTAGGTCCGGAATTGAAACTGCACGAGTGCGGTTTGCCGAAAGATATGGCGGCTGAGTTGTTCAAACCGTTCATTATTCGGAAACTGATCGAGCGCGGTATCGTTAAAACCGTTAAATCAGCGAAGAAAATCGTTGACCGGAAAGACCCGATTATCTGGGACATTCTGGAAAACGTACTGAAAGGACACCCCGTTCTGCTGAACCGGGCCCCGACGCTGCACCGTCTGGGTATTCAGGCGTTCCAGCCGAAACTGATCGAAGGAAAAGCAATTCAGTTGCACCCGCTCGTCTGTACGGCTTTCAATGCTGACTTTGACGGTGACCAGATGGCCGTTCACGTTCCGCTGGGACAGGAAGCCATTCTGGAAGCCTCCATGCTGATGCTGGCGTCACACAACATCCTGAACCCGGCCAACGGCGCACCGATCACGGTACCGTCGCAGGACATGGTTTTGGGTCTGTACTACGTAACCAAAGGTCGCAAGAGTACGCCCGAATATCCGATTATCGGCGAAGGCATGACGTTCTACGGTGCGGAAGAGGTGATCATTGCCATCAATGAAAAGAAAGTTTCGAAGCACGCCAACATCAAAGTTCGGACGAAGGTCCGGAACGAGAAAGGCGAACTCGATACGAAAATCATCGAAACCGTCGCCGGTCGCGTTCTGTTCAACCAGTCGGTTCCGGAAGAAGTTGGTTACATCAACGAACTGCTGACGAAGAAAAAACTGCAGCAGATCATTTCGTATATCTTCAAGATTTCGGGTGGTTCAAAAACCGCTCAGTTCCTGGACGACATCAAAGAACTCGGTTTCCAGATGGCCTTCAAAGGCGGTTTATCGATCGGTTTGAGCGATGTGAAAGTGCCGGATGCGAAAGAGAAACTGATTGACGAAGCCAAGCAGGAAGTTGAGTCGGTCTGGAACAACTACCTGATGGGTCTGATCACGGAAAACGAACGTTACAACCAGGTCATCGATATCTGGACGCGCGTGAACAGCCGGATCACGGAAACCCTGATGAAGCAGTTGGAAGCTGATCAACAAGGCTTTAACTCGATCTTCATGATGATGCACTCCGGTGCTCGTGGGTCGCGCGAACAGATTCGTCAGTTGGGTGGTATGCGGGGTTTGATGGCCAAACCGCAGAAAAACCTGCAGGGTTCGGTTGGCGAAATCATCGAAAACCCGATTCTGTCGAACTTCAAAGAAGGTCTGGACGTATTGGAGTACTTCATCTCGACGCACGGTGCGCGGAAAGGTTTGGCGGATACGGCTTTGAAAACCGCCGATGCCGGTTACCTGACCCGCCGTCTGCACGACGTGGCGCAGGATGTAATTATTACGGAAGACGATTGCGGTACGCTGCGCGGTCTGCAAATCTCGGCCTTGAAAGACAACGAGGATATCGTTGAACCGCTGTCGGAACGGATTCTGGGTCGGGTAACGGTACACGATATTTACAACCCGTTGACGAAAGAGCTGATCGTTTCCGGTGGTAGCGAAATCAACGAAGAAATCGCGGCTGCTATTGACGAAACCAGCATTGAAACCGTCGAAATTCGGTCGGTTTTGACGTGCGAATCCAAGAAAGGGGTTTGTGCGAAATGTTACGGCCGGAACCTGGCAACGGGCCGGATGGTCGATATCGGAGAAGCGGTGGGCGTAATTGCTTCGCAGTCTATCGGGGAACCGGGAACGCAGTTGACGCTTCGTACCTTCCACGTGGGTGGTACAGCTTCCAACATCGCGGTCGATGCCTCGATCCGGGCGAAATTCGACGGTCAGGTGCAGTTCGAAGAAATGCGGACGGTAGAATCAGTCGATAACGAAGGCAATCCGATTACGGTTGTGATGGGGCGTTCCGGAGAGGTGAAAATCGTCGATCCGGCGAATCCGAACCTGGTTCTGATCAGCAACAACGTGCCTTACGGTGCTTTCCTGCGCGTTAAAGAAAATACGCTGGTGAAAAAAGGCGATGAGCTTTGCGCCTGGGATCCATACAACGCCGTGATCTTGTCCGAACTGACCGGTAAAGTGGAATTCGAAGCGATCGAAGAAGCCATTACGTACCGCGAAGAGTTTGACGAACAAACCGGTTTCCAGGAAATGGTGATCATCGAAAGTCGGGATAAAACCAAAAACCCGGCGATCATCGTCAAAGGAACGAGCACGCTGCTGGATGACACGACCGAAAAAGGCTACAACCTGCCGGTAAGTGCGCGTCTGGTGGTGAAAAACGGTCAGTCGATCAAAGCCGGTCAGCCGGTTGCGAAGATTCCGCGTAACGTGGGTAAAACCCGCGATATCACGGGTGGTCTGCCGCGGGTAACGGAATTGTTCGAAGCGCGGAACCCGTCGAACCCGGCGGTTGTGAGCGAAATCGACGGTGTTGTTACGTACGGTACGATCAAACGTGGTAACCGCGAAATCTATATCGAGTCGAAAGACGGCACGAAGAAAAAATACCTGGTACCGCTGTCGAAACACATTCTGGTGCAGGATAACGACTTCGTACGGGCGGGCGATCCGCTGTCGGATGGCGCCATTACGCCGTCAGACATTCTGTCGATTAAAGGTCCGACCGCCGTTCAGGAATACCTGGTGAACGAAATTCAGGAAGTATACCGTCTGCAGGGTGTGAAAATCAACGACAAACACATCGAAGCGATTGTTCGCCAGATGATGCAGAAAGTTGAGATCATGGACGCGGGCGATACGATTTTCCTCGATATGCAATCGGTTGACAAATGGAGTTTCCGGACCGAAAACGACAAGATCATGAACATGAAGGTGGTCATGGATCCGGGCGATTCGGAAACCCTGAAAGCCGGTCAGATCATTTCCGTACGTCGTCTGCGCGATGAAAACTCGAGCCTGAAACGTCGGGATATGAAACTGGTTGAGGTTCGTGATGCCATGCCGGCGGTTTCGCAACCGACCCTGCAGGGTATTACGCAGGCGTCACTGGGTACGGAAAGCTTCCTGTCGGCAGCTTCGTTCCAGGAAACGACCAAGGTGTTGAGCGAAGCCTCGATCCGCGGAAAAGCCGATTACCTCGAAGGCTTGAAAGAGAACGTGTTGGTAGGCCACCTGATCCCGGCTGGTACGGGAACGCGCCGGTACGCCAACATCATCGTTAACTCAAAAGAAGAATACGAATCGTTCGTTGAAACGCGTGAGAAATTCACCCGAAGCAAAAAACGCGAAACGGTTTAGTTTCAATAACTGATTAATTACGAACAGGGTCAGGCCGAAAGGATCTGGCCCTGTTTTTGTATAAATCAATGCCAATCGTTGGTTGAATAGATGGATGCTACTTCTGCCAATAAATTGCTTATCAGGTATATAATAAATTAAGCGTGTTTTTTTGAACTACCGAAAACCGACGGGAGTTCTGTATCTTTGATGTTTATACCACAAGAAAATGGAAAACCAATTACCTGATCAGGACGGCCAGATCAACATCGAATTAACGGATGAAATCGCCGATGGGATTTATGCCAATCTGGCGATGATCGCTCACTCGAACAGCGAATTCATCGTTGATTTCATTCGTCTGATGCCCGGTATGCCGAAAGCCAAAGTAAAATCCCGGATCATATTGACCCCCGAACACGCCAAACGCTTACTGACGGCCCTGAAAGATAACATCCGCAAATTTGAAGATACCTACGGCGACATCAACGGGAGCGAGGATGCGTTTCGTTTTCCAACCCAGTTTGGCGGCCCCATCGGCGAAGCCTAATCCCGTAGTGGACAAGAATTTACTGAAATTAATTTCGCTCTCGTTTGGGTTTTCCACACGATTTGGCTAATTTTGCACTCCTATTTTTCCAGAGGACTGTAGTAATACCCATTCTGATACAATGCCTACGATACAACAATTAGTACGCAAGGGCCGTGAGAAGCTGACTTTTAAATCAAAGTCGCCGGCATTGGACTCTTGCCCACAACGTCGTGGTGTGTGTACGCGTGTGTACACAACCACCCCCAAAAAGCCAAACTCGGCTTTGCGTAAAGTAGCCCGTGTGCGTCTGTCACATGGCAAAGAAGTTAACGCCTATATTCCGGGCGAAGGCCACAACCTGCAGGAGCACTCCATCGTGCTGGTACGGGGTGGTCGGGTGAAAGACCTTCCGGGTGTGCGTTATCACATCGTTCGTGGAGCGCTCGATACCGCTGGTGTAAGCGGTCGGAAGCAAGCCCGTTCTAAATACGGTACGAAACGTCCGAAACCGGGTCAGGTAGCGGCACCGACAAAAGGAGCACCCGCTAAAAAGAAAAAATAATCGCTCCTGAATAGGAACTGAGCGTTGCCCACGATGCACAGCGCTTAGAGTAAGATTAATCATCTGAAGATCATGAGAAAAGCAAAACCAAAGAAAAGATACGTGTTGCCCGATCCGAAATTCAAGGAGACGCTGGTAACGAAATTTGTAAATAACCTCATGTACGAAGGTAAAAAGAGCCTTTCGTACTCCATTTTCTACGATGCGCTGGCACTGGTTGAGAAAAAAACCAACGACAACGGTCTGGATGTTTGGAAAAAGGCGTTGAACAACGTAATGCCTTCAGTTGAGGTAAAAAGTCGCCGGGTAGGTGGTGCCACATTCCAGGTTCCGACGGAAGTGCGTCCTGATCGTAAAGTATCAGTAGGCATGAAATGGCTGATCAAGTATGCCCGTTCGCGTGGTGAAAAAACCATGGTCGATCGTTTGGCAGCGGAAATCGTAGCAGCATCAAAAGGTGAAGGCGCTGCCGTCAAGAAGAAGGATGACACCCACCGGATGGCCGAAGCCAACAAGGCTTTCTCCCACTTCCGGTTCTAATCCGACCGAATCCAGTCTTGAAAAGGCCTCCCGAACGGGAGGCCTTTTTTTTGTTAAAACGCCATCATGAATTCGTTCAAATTCGATTCCGGTTCCAGATTCAGGCGTTTCCGCAGCCGATACCGTTTCAGTTCGACGCCCCGAACGGTAATGTTGAGTAGTTTGGCAACTTCCTTACTCGACAGATTCATTCGCAAATAAGCCGCCAGCCGCAGGTCGTCGGGAGTCAAACCGCTATACTGACTCAATAGCCGCTTGAAAAACTGCTCATGAACCTTGTTGAAATTCTTCTCGAAAACCTTCCAGTCCTGCCGACTGGAAATGTTGGAATCGATCAGTTTGACGAGCTGATTAATGTGTCCGGTGGCCTGATCGACGGTTTGGCGTTGCCGTACTTCATCTTTCAGTTTTTCGACTTCCCCTTTTAATTTCAACAGCAGATCATTTTTGTGAATCAGATTCATGGTCGTGTTGGCCAGTTCCTCCGATTTGCCAATTACGTCCTGTTCCAGTTTTTCCTTCTGAATCTGAATTAGTTGCTGCTGATGGTGTTCCTGTTCACGTTTCAGTTTTTCTTCCATTTGCTGCCGGACTTTCGCCTGATGCGCACTCACCTGCCACCGGTGGACGTAGAAACTAATCCCAACCAAACCGCACAAAATCAAAAAATAAACCGCATAGGCCCAGCTACTTTGGTACCAGGGCGGCAGAATCTCGAAAGGAAGCGAGGCAATGGAGCCGTCCGCCGTTGATCGAACCTCAAATCGGTAGGTTCCCGGCATCAAACTGGTGTATTCCTTTTCCGCCTGTTTGTTAAAATCCGACCATTGTTCATCCAGACCGACTAAACGGTAACTAAACAGCGGTTCCTGAATGGATTCCGGCAAACTAAACTGAAAAACGAGGTGATTCTCTTTAGCCTTTAAAACCGCTGAAAACCGCCCCAAAACCGCTTCATTGCGAAAGTTGAACGAATGGCTGTCCGCATTGTTCAGAACTGCCAGTTGCCGAATCAACGGTTTGCTGGCCAGTTGCCTATTGCTAACGCCTGAGAGCTCCTGGCGGGGCAGAAGGGCATATCCTTTTTCAAAACAGAGCAGATAATAGGTCGAATCCAGCGGTATGATGTTTTCGTAATCATCCATCCAGGCGAAGTTGCTGATCGAGAATTCCGCTTTCAACCCGTTTGGCCGGGTCACCAGCAAATTGCCGTCCTGTCGCAGAAACAGATGCTCGTCATTCCAGCCCGTAAACACCCGCCGAATAGCGCCGAAGATGCCCAGACTACGTTTCAATCCCTCATCTTTGGAATAAACCGGTGTCCATTTCAACTGAGAGAGTTTTCGTAAATCCGGCGATAACTGAACCGAATACACCCCATTATGGGCATGACGGAGCCAGATTTTCCCCTCCGGATCTTCCCAGACTTCCCGAATAGGCTCACCAAATCCGTCGATGCGATGGCTGAATTGCCATTGACCGGTTTGGTCACGGCGGTAAATGCATAAACCCGAATAAATTCCCTGAAGCGCAAAACCGGGATGTGCCGATAATGGCTGCAAGCTCCAGCCACCGGCCTGGTCGGAGAGTTGCTCCCAACCGCCTGCGGGCGTAATCCGGAACGTACCCGCATTATGGCCGCAAAGCAGTTGATTATCGACTACGGTTAAATCCCAGACCTGCCCCTGCGACCCCTCAATGAAATGATAAACCGGCAGACCGGAAGTTGGAAAATCACACCAGTAAACACCATGATTAGTGCCTAAATACAGCTTCCGATTGTAAAGAACCGCATCGTAAGGCGTACCCAACTGGCCGTTCGGATCGGTGAAATACTTCAATGGGTAGCCGAAAGCTACGGCATCGATGCCATCGTCGAGCCCGGCCCAAACACTTCCCTGGGCATCGAGCGTCAGCGAAAGCACGGTATTGTTCTGAAGACCTTCCCGTTGATTGAGCGAGTACAGAATGGCTCCGCTGGTATCGGTAATCATCAGGCCGTTGAGGATTGTGCCAAACGCAAACCGCCCATCGGGCAGCGAGAGACCTTTATTACACTGATACCGCTGCAAAAACCGGCTGGCCGCGTGTTCCGACCGGGAAAGCTGGCCGTCTTCGTAGGTGAACAAACCGTGATCGCGGGTACCGATGAGTAGGCCCCGATTACCGTACGGTAAAATGGCGTGAACGGCGGTTGAAGCCAGTTGCTCGGTATTGGGCAGAGCCCTGAACTGGCCATTTACCAGTTCGTAAAGCCCTTTCCCGATGGCCTGCAGATAATAGCGGTTATGGACGGCATACAGAAAAAGTACGTTTCCCGGTAAACGGAGCTCACGAACCCGGCCCTGCTGATAGAGAAAACCAGTCGAAAAGGATTGAAAGAACACAAAATCCGTCCCGACAACGATGTTCCAGATTTCTTCTTTCGGGAAAACCGGATTGGAAATCTGTTTCGCCAGCGAGTGATAGTGAAGTCGTCCGTTTGAATTGGCTTGCCAGTAACCGATCTCACCTAAACCGCCGGTAAAAATTCTTCCCTGCGGATCAATAGCCACTGAGCGGACAATCTGCCGTTTGGGCAGTCTGTAGGTTTGCCAGCGTGTCCCGTCAAACTCCAGCAATCCCTTGGAATTACCGGCGTACAGAAAACCGGTGCTGGGATCCTGACATAATGACCAGTTTTGGTTATATGCCTGATAATCCTGCTTGGAAAAATTACGGATATAAGGCGCGAAAAACTGATTCTGGGAAGTGGGTTCAGCAAAAAGGATCGACGCTAGATGTAACCAAAAGAAAGTAAATACAATTCTGTTAACGGTAGGGAGGGAACGCATGGTGATGGGTATGACGAATCAATGAAATAATTTATAGGAGATGTAAGTGCTTCATAATTAACGAATAATAGGTGATGGAATTGTAAAATCCAGGCTATTAACTAAATATGTAGTTAAAATGATGTAGTACTGATGTACCCCAATTAAACATAAACCGCAAATGGTTCGTTTATATTTGAGCTACAAATAGTAAAATATTTTATCGGAAAAGTGATGGTGTGGATTTGCGAGCTTTGGCTAATGTCTTCCATCAACGTAACAAGAGTTAAGGCCGATTGTCCTGATTAAATGACTGGCAATGGGTGACCCAAAACCATTTTGAAGTCAAAAGTTTGCATTCAATACTGCTTAACTTATATGAATACGACGAATACGATTTGTTTACGAAAACCGGTTTTGTGTAGCTTGTTTTTGCTGATCGGAATACTCATGCAGGCGCTTTCCGTTTCGGCGGCTGACGTCCGGATAGCGGGAATGGTAACAGATGCATCGAACAACGATGCGGTTATTGGGGCTACAATCCGGGTTAAAGGAACGACGACCGGAACCACAACGGACGCCAATGGAAAGTTTACGCTGACCGTTCCGGATAACGCAACGCTTCAGATTAGCTCAATCGGTTACGAAAACACGGAAGTTGCTGTCAACGGAAGGACGGAACTGACTATTACAATGAAACCGTCGACCAGCCAGCTTCAGGAAGTTGTGGTGGTGGGGTACGGGACCCAGCGGAAAGTGGATGTGACGGGTGCAACGGTAACCGTTAAGGGCGACGAACTGGTGAAACAACCGGTGCTGACGGCAACGCAGGCATTGCAGGGGAAAGCCGCCGGGGTTCAAATTATTAACAGTGGCCAGCCGGGCGCTTCGCCGGTGGTTCGCATTCGGGGAACGGGCACGGCTCTGGGCGGAACGGCCGCCCTGTTTGTCGTCGATGGCGTGCTGACAGATGATATTACCAACATCAACACTTCCGATATCGTCAATGTGGATGTTCTGAAAGATGCCTCAGCTACAGCGATTTACGGCTCTCGCGGAGCCAACGGGGTGATTATCATTACCACCAAACGCGGAAAAGCGGGAAAACTGCAGATCAACTACAGTGGAAATGTCGGTATTCGAAATGCCGCCAATCTGGTCGATATGGCCAATGCGGTTGAATACGCCAACTATGTTAGTGCAGCCAGCGGCACGCTTGTCAATGCCGGAAATACCTCGACGGACTGGTACAGCAAAATTCTGCGCCAGGGCTTTACGCAAACGCACAATGTTTCGCTCTCGGGCGGAACGGAAAAGGCCACGCACTTCTTAAGTCTCGGTTATTTTACCGATCAGGGCATTGTGATCCGGAACCAGTACGACCGGTTTACGATTCGGACCACCAACGAATTCAAGATTAACGACAAACTCAAAACCGGGATCATCGCTTCCTATGCCAGCGCCATCGACCGGCGGGTGAATCTGGGTTCGGCCTATAACAACGCCTACCGCGCGGCTCCGATCATTCCCGGAAAAGAAAACGGGAAATACGGGAATACGTCGGTTTACCAGAACGTCGGAAACCCGATTCTGGATATTGAAAACAACAAAGACCGGGTGCTGGACAATCGCCTGCAGGGAGCGGCTTTCATCGAATACAAACCGGTCGAATGGTTGACGTTCCGCAGTAACATTGGCGACGATTGGAGTAATCAGGTGAGCCGGGTGTATAATTATCAGTTTAATAATGACACGATTACGTTTCTGGCTCCGGGCGGAAACCAGCGAAATGCCAACAGTAACCTGGCGTTCCGCAACACTAAAACCTCGCACTGGACCTGGGACAATACCGTAACACTCAATAAAACATTCGGCAAACAAACGCTGACCGTGTTGGCCGGAACAACGGCGGAGCAGTATACGCAAACCTGGTTTCAGTCATACCGGAAAGATGTGCCAGCCGCCGAAAATCTCTGGTACATCGGAACGGGGAACGCTAATACCTCGACCAACGACGGCAGTGGCGATAAGTGGGCGCGCAACTCGTATATCGGTCGCGTCAACTACAACTACGACGACACCTATCTATTGACAGCCACAATTCGGGCCGACGGTAGTTCGCGGTTTCCGAGTCAAAACCGCTGGGGCTATTTTCCGTCGATTGGGGCGGGTTGGGTGCTCACGAACGAATCTTTCCTGAAGGGCCAGTTAATTTTTGATCTGCTCAAACTGCGCGCCAGTTGGGGGCGGGTTGGAAACGACCGGATCCCGTCGGATGCCTATACCGTAACGGTGACGCCCAACCTGGCGTATCCGTACGGGGGCGGGGTTGCCACGCCCGGTAGCGCCATTACGCAGATCAAAGATCCGAACCTGAAGTGGGAAACCACCGAAGAAACCGATGTGGCACTGGAATTCAGCGCCATTGGCGGAAAGCTGACCGGCGAAATCGGTTATTACAACAAAAAAGCCCGCGATCTGCTCATCAACGTCAAGGTGCCTTCGGTGACGGGCGATGCCGACGGACAGGTGCTGACCAATGCCGCATCGATTCAGAACCAGGGTCTGGAAGTGGTGTTGAACTGGCGGGGCAAAATTACGGAGGGTATTTCTTACAACGTCGGCGGTAACCTGACCCTCAATAAAAACCGGGTGATTGGTCTGAATGGCGGGCAACCTATTCTGGACGGTGGAGTTGGCGGAAATCAGCCTTACACCACCCGGACCGACAACGGGCAACCGGTCGGTAGTTTTTACGTGCTTCAGACGCTGGACGTTTTTCAGACACAGGAAGAAGTCAATAATTACAAAAATAGCCAGGGCACGGTCATTCAGCCGTCGGCTTCTCCGGGTGATTTCAAATACCAGGACACCAACGGCGATGGCAAAATTGATGATCTCGACCGGGTTTTTGTGGGAGCTTATCAGCCCAAAGCTTATTTCGGTCTGAATGCCGGAATTTCCTACGCCGGTTTTGACTTCAGCATCGATGCCTACGGCAACGTTGGTAATCAGGTTTATAACGGTAAAAAAGCATTCCGCCAACTGGCGCAGGATAACGTTGAGTCGGCAATGGCGTATAACCGCTGGACATCGGCCAATAAATCACAAACCGAACCGGCGGCCAACAGCGGCAACCTGCTGGCGTCGACCTACTTCGTCGAGTCCGGTTCCTTTGTCCGGATCAACAACGTGACGCTCGGCTATCGCGTACCAAATAGCGTCATCAAAAAACTGAAAATCAGTACTATACGCGTCTTTGCGACGGCTCAGAACGTCATCACGTTCAAAAAGTACTCCGGTTTTACCGCCGAACTACCCGGTTTTAGCTCTACGAACAACGCAGGGGTTGTAACGACCGGTAGCCCAACCACGGCGGGTATCGAGCTGAATGCCTATCCAACCGCCCGGACCATTGCCGTGGGGCTGAATGTCGGTTTTTAGAAGGAAACGAACGAAATACAACTTGGTGAGAATATGAAATTCAATCAATCCATAAAAATACTGGGCGCGGGCGTGCTGCTGTCACTGCTGATCGTTTCGTGCCAGAAGAGTTTTCTGGACGTTCCGGTGCAGGGTCAGGCGACGACGGCCACGGACCCGAATCTGGCCGTCAACCTGGTAACGGGCGTCTATAATAGCCTATTGAACGGAAGCGCGTTTGGAGGAGAAGGTGATATTCACGGAATTAGCTTTGTCGCAGCGACGAACATTATTTCGGATGATGGTGACAAAGGCAGCACCGACAGCGATCAGCAGGGTATCAAAGACCTCGATAATTTTACCACAACGCCAACCAACACCTTTGTGGCTGCGCTCTGGAACGGCTATTACAACGGGATTGCCCGGGCGAACCAGGCGCTGACCGCGTTGTCGACGGCTTCAATCGATGCGACTACGAAGGCGCAATTGATCGGTGAAGTGCGGTTTATTCGCGGGTATTACTACTTCAATCTGGTGCGGTTTTTCGGGAAAGTGCCCAAAGTGCTTCGGGTGCCGAAAGATGCGCAGGACGCCAACACCGATCCGGCTTTTCAGACCCGCGCCCCGGTCGATACGATCTACAACGTCATCATTCAGGATTTGCAATACGCTTTTGAAAATCTGCCGCTGAAAGCGAAGGCAAGCGCGGGCCACATCACGAAAGGCACGGCGGAGTCGATGCTGGCGAAGGTGTACATGTACCGCAAAAACTGGCAGCAGGTGCTGACGCTGACGCAGGAAGTGATCAATTCGGGTCAATACACGCTGGTGCCGGACTACTCGATTATCTGGCGGCAGGCGGGTGACAACAATTCGGAAGCCATTTTTGAAGTCAAAACCGGGCAGTTCAACAACTCGGATTTTGGGGTCGACGGCTACGCGGTCTGGCAGGGGCCGCGCGTGGGCGGCAAAGGCGGCTGGACGGATTTGGGCTTCGGTTTCAATAACCCGACGGTTAATCTGGTCAATGCCTACGAAACCGGCGACAAACGGAAAGCTGCGACGATCATTGCCATTGATAACAGCGGCAAATACGTCGGAACGACGCTCTTCGACGGTTTCAGGATTCCCAGTTCCGACTCCGTTCAGAACCTCTATTACAACTACAAAGCCTACCACAGCGAAAACCGCAACGTCGAGTCGTTTTCGGGAAACCGGGATCGGAAACAGAAAAACCTGCACCTGCTGCGATATGCCGACGTCCTGCTGATGAATGCCGAAGCCGCGAACGAACTCGGCCAGACTGGCGTTGCCATTGCCAACCTCAACCGAATCCGGACCCGCGCCGGTTTGGCAGCCACCACTGTTACCTCGCAGGCGGACGTTCGCAACGCGATCTGGAAAGAACGACGGGTCGAACTGGCGATGGAGCACGACCGGTTTTTCGACCTCGTGCGGACGGGCCGGGCGGCTCAGGTGATGCAGGCTGCCGGGAAGAATTTTGTAGCGGGTAAAAACGAATTATTGCCGGTTCCGAGCTTGCAGATTGCGTTAAGTGGCGGAAAACTCGATCAGAACAATGGGTATTGATCACACCTGATAACGATTTCTCACTATATCAAAACCAGTTTAATTAACACACAATTCACATGAAAACAAGACAAATCAGTGCCTGGATAGCAGCGGTTGGCCTACTGGCAAGCAGTGCGGTTTTTACGTCGTGTAGCAAGGATGATGATACGGCAACGTTGCCACCGATTGGTGGATTCAACAGTGCCGATGAGGTAGCTGCCAGTAACTTAGTGGCTTATTGGGGCTTTGAAAATTCGAATAATGAGGGAAAATCATCAACGGCGCCAAGCAAAGCTACCAACAATTCCTTTGTGACTGGTGTAAAAGGTCAGGCTCTCCAGTTGAACGCGGGCTATTTGGTTTATCCTACGATAGCAGCACTAAGCAGTGCCAATGCCCTCCCGAGCGTAACGGTAAGTGCCTGGGTGAACACGGCCAACAATGGTACGGCGGCCACCTCCGTATTTGCACTGACGCAAGCACTGGCTACACAGGATGACTGGAACCGCGGACCTATCAACATGTATGTTGAAACGGGGTCGTTCAAACCAGCCAGTGATACAATCCGATTCCATGCTGCTTTTCACACGTATTCGGGTGGTAATTATAGCGTAGGTGGCGATAACGTTAATGGATTTGGACTCGAAGATGCAGGAAAGAAATACCAGGTAGTGAAAGGCGCAAAAACCTGGGTTCATTATGTGATGGTATATGATGGAGCTAATTCCACCATCGATTTGTACGCCAATGGTAAACTGGTATCAAATAGCGATTATCGGAAACGGGATGTGGGTGGAGCGCCAATCGGTAATATTGTTTTAGCTCCTCCAACGCAGGTGTTGATTGGTGGTTGGCCGAGCGCAATGACGGGTTATACAAAATCCTCAGATCAGGGCTGGCAGGCCTTGTACACCGGTTCGATCGATGAACTGCGAGTATACAGCAAAGCGCTGTCAACGGCTGACATTGGTTCACTCTATGAGCTTGAAAAAGCCGGGCGGTAATCGCATTTCAGATACGGGGCTATTTCAGACTTGAATAGCCCCGTAATTTTCAGTATTAAAGACACACCAGATGAATTCCGTTAAACTGTCTCTTTTCTTTTTGGTACTGGCTGTTGGAGGAGGATGTAAAACCCAGACGGAGACAGAACCGGTGGAGTCCTTTTTTTTCCGGTCGGCAATGGTCGATAATCAATCGTCACCAACGCTCAATTTTCGGAATGTAAGCAGCAAACCGACTATAAAAATCAATTTCTCCGCTCCGCTCGATCGCAATTCGGCAGCCAAAACCATCACACTCACGGATTCGAAAACAAACACCGCGGTGGCGTTGAAGTACGATTTTTCCGGAAACGATACAACCGTAACGGCCACCGTTCAGAATCCGTTGGCAGCATTCACATCGTATAAACTGAATGTGGAGCCGACGCTGGTTTCACAACGGCAGACCGCGCTCAATTCAAACATTTCCATCAACCTGGTCACCGCCCTCGACAGTACCGACAAATTTCCGCGCATCAGCGATTCGCTGTTGCTGGATCTGGTTCAGAAACAGACATTTAAATACTTCTGGGATTTCGGCCACCCGGTTTCGGGCTTGGCGCGGGAACGGAATTCGTCGGGCGATGTCGTGACCTCGGGCGGCTCGGGATTTGGCATTATGGCGATCGTGGTAGCCGTCGACCGGAAGTTTATTACGCGTCAGGAAGGGCTGGACCGGCTCGTCAAAATCACCGATTTCCTGAAAAACAAAACCAAAACGCACCACGGCGCTTTTCCGCACTGGCTCAACGGGGCTACTGGCGAAACCGTGCCGTTCAGCCAGAAAGACAACGGTGCCGATCTGGTCGAAACCTCGTACCTGATGCAGGGATTACTGACCGCCCGGCAGTATTTCAACGGTCCGAACGCCAGCGAAACCGCCTTGCGGAAAACCATCAACGACCTCTGGGATGCAGTCGAATGGAACTGGTTTACGAAAAGCGGGGCCGAAACGAATCTCTACTGGCACTGGTCGCCGACCTACAACTGGGACATGAACATGCCGATTCGGGGCTGGAACGAAGCCTTGATCACGTACGTCATGGCCGCTTCGTCGAATACCTCCGCGATTGCCAAAACCGTGTACGACAATTCGTGGGCGCAAAACGGCAAAATGAAAAACGGGAACAGCTACTACGGCATCAAACTGCCGCTGGGTCCGGCCAACGGCGGGCCATTGTTCTTTTCGCAGTACTCGTTTTTAGGAATCAATCCGCACGATCTGACCGATGCCTACGCCAATTACTGGGAACAGAATACCGCCCATTCGCTGATTAACTACAACTACTGCAAAGCCAACCCGAAGAATTTTAGCGGTTATGGCGAAAACTGCTGGGGACTGACTGCCAGCGATGAACAGAACGGTTACTCGGCCCACGAGCCGAACAACGACAACGGCACGATCAGCCCGACGGCGGCTTTGGCGTCAATGCCTTACACGCCCAGCCAGTCGATGCAGGCGATGCGGTTTTTCTATTACAAACTCGGCGATAAAATCTGGAAGAACTACGGTTTTGTCGATGCGTTCAACCTGACCAACCTCTGGTTTGCCGATTCGTTTCTGGCAATCGATCAGGGGCCGATCATCGTGATGATCGAAAATCACCGTTCGCAACTGCTCTGGAAACTGTTCATGAGCGCGCCCGAAGTGAAAAAAGGAATGAAGAATCTGGGTTTCCAAAGCCCGAACTTGTAGTTGCCCCTAAAGGGGACTTGGACGTTCATGATTCAGATTAAAAGTCCCCTTTAGGGGATTCAGGGGCGATAAAAATGCTCGATTTTCGTATGCAGTCTTTGACAAAACTATACCTTTTTCTCTCGCTATTCGGCTGGTTTTCCGGTCTGGCGCAGTCGGAAAAAAACGCAACGGTTCCGATTGCCAACGAGTACAGCGAGTACCTCGAAACCGTTCAGAAAGCCACCTTCCGGTACTTCTGGGATTTTGCGCATCCGGTTTCGGGGCTGGCGCCCGAACGCACGGCCACGCCCAACATCGTTACGACCGGCGGCACCGGTTTTGGCATCATGGCCATTGTGACGGCCGCCGACCGTCGCTGGGTGACGCGGGCCGAAGCCGTGCAGCAATTGCAGAAGATGACCGGTTTTCTGAAAAAAGCTGACCGGTTTCACGGTGCCTGGCCCCACTGGCTCGATGGGAATTCGGGAAAAGTCGTTCCTTTTTCCGACCACGACAACGGCGGTGATCTGGTCGAGACCGCTTTTCTGGTCAACGGTTTGCTGAGTGCCCGGGCTTATTTTGACGGAAATACGGCCTCCGAAAAAGACCTGCGACAGCGCATCGACAAACTCTGGCGGGAAGTGGAATGGGACTGGTACGTGCGCGACGGCAAATTGTACTGGCACTGGTCGCCGAATCACGAGTGGAAAATGAACCACGCGATTCGTGGCCACGACGAAACCTTCATCACCTACGTGCTGGCACTCGGTTCGCCGACGCACGCCATCAAACCGGAAGTATATCAGAATACTTACAAACAAAGCGATCATTACGTCAACAACCGGACGTATTATGGGTACAAACTGCCACTCGGTTTTCCGATGGGTGGACCGCTGTTTTTCACGCATTATTCGTATCTGAGCCTCGATCCGCGGCTGATGCAGGACGAGCAGACCAATTACTGGGAGCAAAACCGGAATCATACGCTCATCAACCGGGCGCATTGCCTGGAACCGCGTCAGGCGATGTTTGGCTACGGACCCGGAAATTGGGGCCTGACCGCCAGCGACGATTATAATTTCTACGACGCCCATTCCCCGACAAACGACAACGGCACGATCAGCCCGACGGCGGCTTTGTCGGCGTTTCCGTACACGCCCTATTATTCGATGCAGGTCTTGCGGAATCTGTATCTGCGGGAGGGCAGCCGCCTGTTCGGGCCGTACGGTTTTTACGATGCCTACAACAAAGGTCTGAACTGGTATTCCAACCAGTATCTGGCGATCGATCAGGGGCCGATTGTGGTCATGATGGAAAATTACCGCTCTGGGTTACTCTGGAAACTGGGTGAAAAAACGCCGGAACTCTGGACCGGACTGACCAAAATGGGCATTAAAAAACCGGCTTACCCGACTGGTTTTTACAGCTACGCGCCCGATTTCCGCAGCGGTTACATTGACCTCTGGAAACACCCCGACCGGGGCGCATACGTGCTGGATTTTGCCGTTAAAGGCTCGTCGGCAGTGACGCTGGTGGTTCGCGATGAAAGCGGGCGGGAAATTCAGAAATTAATTGATAACAAGTCGTATTCCGAAGGCACGCAGCAGTTGCTATTCCAGCTTCCGCAGGGGAAATACGAATTTGAACTCGCGCAGGGCAGCGAGAAGCAGCGTGTTAAGATTTCACTTCATCAAAGTGTTGACAACCAGTAAGTCATGAAAAAGGCGATTCTCCTATACGGCCTGGCGGTTGGCTCGGTGCTGGCCCAGCCTGCTGCCAAAACGACTCCGACATCCATGAATACCTTCATCGATCGGCTGTTGAAACAAATGACCGTGGAGGAGAAAGTCGGGCAGTTAACCCTATTTACGAGTGACATGGACGTGACGGGACCGACGCTGCGCTCCACGTACAAGGAAGATATTCAGAAAGGCCGTTGCGGAGCGATCTTCAACGCCTATTCGCCGAAATACGTGCGGCAGTTGCAGGACCTGGCCGTGAAAGAATCGCGGCTGAAAATACCGCTGCTGTTTGGGTACGATGTGATTCACGGCCACCGCACCATTTTCCCGATTCCGCTGGGCGAAGCCTGTACCTGGGATCTGGGTTTGCTGGAAAAAACCGCCCGCGCGGCCGCCGTGGAAGCCAGCGCCGACGGCCTGCACTGGACCTACTCGCCGATGGTCGATGTTGCCCACGATCCGCGCTGGGGCCGGGTCGCCGAGGGTGTCGGCGAAGACACCTGGTTGGGCGAACAGGTTGCCAAAGCGAAAGTAAAAGGTTATCAGGGTGATTTGACGAAACCGGATCAGATTCTGGCCTGTGTGAAGCATTTCGCGCTGTACGGAGCGATTCAGGCCGGACGCGATTACAACACGGTGGACATGAGTCGCCGGGAAATGTTCCAGACGTATTTGCCGCCCTACAAAGCCGCTATCGACGCAGGTGCCGCCACGGTGATGACGTCTTTTAATGAAGTCGATGGTATTCCGGCGACGGCCAACCGCTGGCTAATGACCGATTTGCTGCGGAAACAGTGGGGATTCAAGGGATTTGTCGTGACGGATTACACGGCGATCAACGAGATGATTCAGCACGGCGTGGGCGCGAACGAATACGAAGTGGGCGCGCTGGCACTGAAAGCGGGCGTGGATATGGACATGCAGGGCGATGTATACCGCACCCAATTGCCGAAGCTGCTGGCCGACAAAAAGATCACGATGCCGGAACTGGACGAAGCCGCCCGGCGCGTGCTGGAGGCAAAATACAAACTCGGCTTGTTTCAGGACCCGTATAAATTCATCAACGACGAACGGGCCGCGCGTGAGATCATGAGCGCCGACAAACTGGAACTAGCGCGTGATGTCGCCCGGAAATCCATTGTTTTACTCAAAAACGAGCAGGTTTTGCCGCTGAAGAAAACCGGTACGCTGGCATTGATTGGCCCTTTAGCGGATAATAAACGCGACATGATTGGCAACTGGAGTGCCGCCGGTGACTGGCAGAAAGCCGTTAGTCTGCGCGAGGGTTTGCAGGCCAAACTGGGCAATGGCGCAACGCTTCTGTACGCCAAAGGGGCCAACATCACCGACGACAAGGAGTTACTGACCAAGCTGAACAACAACGGCGGGAATCTTTCGACCGACGAAAAATCGCCCGCACAACTGATCGACGAAGCGGTTTCGACCGCGCAGAAAGCCGACGTGGTCGTGCTGGCCCTGGGCGAATCGCAGGGAATGACCGGCGAAGCCGCCAGCCGCTCAGACATCGGGATTCCGGAGAACCAGCGGAAGTTATTGGAAGCGGTTTTGGCCACGAAAAAACCGGTCGTGCTGGTGTTGATGAACGGCCGCCCGCTGACGCTGGAATGGGAACACGAGCACGTTCCGGCGATGCTGGAAACCTGGTTTTTGGGCACACAGGCCGGGCACGCCATTGCCGATGTGCTGGTGGGCGATTACAACCCGGCGGGCAAACTGACGATGACCTTCCCGCGACGGGTCGGGCAGATTCCGGTCTATTACAGTGCTAAGAATACGGGTCGCCCGATGGACCCGAATAATAAATACACCTCCAAATACCTGGATGCGCCAAACACGCCTTTGTATCCGTTCGGCTACGGACTGAGTTACACCACTTTTTCCTACAGCGACATTAACCTGAGCAGCCCGGCCCTGACGGCGGCCGGCAAGCTGCAAGTCAGCGTAACCGTTAAAAATACCGGCAATCTGGCGGGTGAAGAAGTGGTGCAGTTGTATTCCCGCGACCTTGTTGGTAGCGTCACCCGGCCGTTGAAGGAACTGAAAGGCTTTCAGAAAATTGCCCTGAAACCAGGCGAAAGCCGAAATGTTACGTTCACGCTGACCGAAGCTGATTTGCGATTTTACGATGCCGCCATGAAATGGACTTCCGAACCGGGTGATTTCAAGGTGTTCGTCGGAACGAATTCGCAGGAAGTGAAGGAAGCTGGTTTTAAATTGGTTCGTTAAGGAAACCGAGTCTTTGCCGTACGAATAGTTTTGCAGCAGAAGGGGCATCCGCTTTTCGGTCGCATAGCGACCTAATGTTTGTAGCAAAACCAGTTAATTCTTTCCGAATGGTCGCGTAGCGACCGAACAAAAACACGCCGTTAGATCGCTACGCGATCCAAAACACGCCCGTCCGGAATTTTGCTACAAACATTAGGTCGCTATGCGACTAAAAAACTTCCTTGGACTTTGACGCAACACAGTCCAAGGAAAGAGGCAACGGGCGTCAGCGGCAAAAATTGGGCAAGCATTCGATAACAACAGCGTTTGCAAAACAAGGCGGTTTGCGGTACTATTACGGCCAGAAATACGCTATTCCAACCCTGCTCGATTTTAAAACAACGTCATGCTCTCTGCTTTTAACGCAAGAAAACCGCTTGCCATTCTCCTGATTAGCTGTCTGAACATTGCTTTGGTTTGCGCTTTTATCGGATGCAAAACCAATTCGGGCTCGACGACTGAAAAGTCCGAACCCAAAATCGTTAACATTGTCAATTTCATCCGGCTGCTGGAGCCCCGCGATCCGAAAATTACCGAAGATGTTCTCTATCAAACGGTTGTGAAGCAGGTTGCCATGATGAAAGAATACAAACTGGGCGGTACTTTTCTGCTGCAATACGACGCCCTGATGGATCCGCGCTATCAGAAATTACTAAAAAGTTTACCGGCCGAGACTTACGAAATTGGAGGGTGGTGGGAATTACCCCAACCGCTGGTTGAAAAAGCCGGTCTGAAATGGCGTGGTCGGTTTCCGTGGGACTGGCACGCGGATGTTGGTTTTTCAACTGGCTACACGCCCGCCGAGCGCGAGAAAATCGCCGATGTCTACATGGCAGATTTCAAGGCGATTTTCGGGTATTATCCCAAATCGGTTGGCTCGTGGTTCATCGATACGCACACCCTGAATTACCTGTACGACAAGTACAAAATCGTGGCTTCCAGCAATTGCAAGGACCAGTACGGCACCGATGGCTACACGCTCTGGGGCGGCTACTGGAATCAGGCGTATTACCCGAGCCGGATGAACTCGTACATGCCTGCGCAGAACGAGGAAAAACAACTGCCGGTTCCGATTTTCCGGATGCTCGGGAGCGATCCCATCCGGCAGTATGATACGGGGCTTGGGTCCAGTCGGCAGGGCGTCATTACACTCGAACCGGTTTATGCCAAAGGGGGGGGCGATAGCACCTGGGTCAACTGGTTTTTTCAGGAATTTATCAACGGCGAATCGCTGGCGTTCAACTACGCACAGGCCGGGCAGGAAAATTCGTTTACCTGGGATGCGATGGCGAAAGGGTTTGCGCTTCAGATGCCGTTGATTGCCCGCTTGCGGGATGAAGGAAAAATCCGGGTCGAAACCCTGGAAGCGTCCGGCAACTGGTTCAAAAAGAACTTCAAAACAACCCCGGCGACGGCATTTACGGTTGAACATGACCTGCCTGGCGAGAACCAAAAAACCGTGTGGTTCAACAGCCGGTTTTACCGCCTGAATCTGTTGTGGGAAAACAACAGCCTGCGGATTCGCGATATTCACCTGTTCGACGAAAATTTTCCGTCGATCTATACCACTCAAAAAGCGACCTCGAACGAGTGTTCATTTTTTACGCTGCCGGTGGTGGACGGCTATCTCTGGAGCGAAAAACAGGGGTTGTTGGCCGGTTTGCGGTTTAAAACGCTGGTCGACGGAAAAGAAGAGTTGCTGAAGGGCGGAGATCCGGTTGTCACCAGCCCGGCAACGGGTAAGCTGCACATTTCTTGGCCGTTAGCGGATGGCAAAGGGAAGGTGGAAATGGATATTGACGAAAAAACCGTCAAAATTTCGGTGAAAGGCGATCAGGTACCGAAGTGGTTTCTGGGATTCGATGCGGCTAAAACCGAGAGCTTGCCCTTTAAAGCAATCAGTCAAAACCGGATGGATTGCGAATTTGAAGGCATGAAATACAGCGTGAAAACTACAACCGGAACCTTCTCAACGCCAACCGACAAAAACCGCTTCGTCATTTCACCGGCTGACAATGTAATTGAATTAGATCTTTCGAATAGTAAGTAGTCTATTGAACCGCTTCTTAAAAAAGCGAATAAATAAACGGGGCCAGCGCCGAACCGGTCGTAAAAACCGTCAGCGCACTCAGCAGCAGGAGCAGAACGAGTAACGGATACAGCCAGTACCGTTTGCGGGTCCGCATGAAAAGCCAGAATTCGCGGAAAAAATCCATCAGTGGGGAGCGGTTTTGAGGGTCCGGAGTTGCGCCTGCAGTTGGAGTGCTGCGGCATTGCGCGGATCGATTCGGAGCGATTTGGCCAAGTACTTGGCAGCCCCGGTGGCATTGGCAAATTTCAGATAACCGGCGGCCAGTTGGTTGCTCAGGATCACGTTCGTGGTGTCGGCCAGGTATTGTTTTTTCGCCGTAACCAGCTGCTCGACAAAGACTTGTAACTCATTCAGGCTAAACTGGGTTTCGTTATGAGCAGCCGCGTAGCGGAGATACGGCAGCGCTTCGTCCGGACGGTCCAGTTTCAGCAACGTTATGAACAGGCTCTGGGCGGTTGCAAACGTCTCTTCCAGTTGAAAAGCTTTTTTCAGATACCAAACTGCCCGCTCCGGCTGGTTCGCACTAAAAAGCAGTTTACCCGTTTGGCCGTAATACGTGGGATCATAGGGATATTCGAGTACCAGCGCTTCGCTGACCTGCACGGCCCCGCGCTGGTTTTGAGTTTTCACGTAGTGAGCCAGCAGTTGATTCATCGCGTCGCGCCAGGCAATCTGCTTCACAACCAGCCCGCCCGCCAGCTGTTCTTCGACGGTTTTGGGGCGGTTTTCTTCCGGCGGCATCGGCTCGTTGAACGGCCAACTTTCCTTCAGAATCATTACTTCGTAGGTACCTTTCAGCGAATCGACCGGCGTGATGGGCATTTGTTGCCGCAATTGTTTGAAGGAGATTTCGTTCGCTCCGTCGGTGACGAGCAGTTTTTTCTTTTTCAGCGCTTCGTAAAACGCATCGGAAAGCAGGGCGTAACCGTACAAATTCGGGTGAACGTGTTCGAGCAAGGTTTCCCGGCCCAGAATGCCACTGGGCGAATGGGTTTCAAAAACCGCCCGGCTGTCTACCACCGTTACGTTCGAAAACCGGTTTTCCAGTTCCCGAATCACCTGATTGATGGCTTCGGGTGCCCGAAACCGCAACAAATCCAGCTCCTTGGCCTGCACGAACTGCTGCTTGGCTTGCCGAACGTTTCCTTTCTCGTAAGCCTGTTTGGCCAACTGGAATTGTTGTTCGGCGGATGCCGTTCCCGGCGCGCTGATGAACGGTTTTAAGTCCTTCTCATTGCTGACCAGCGTACTTACAAAAACCGGAATGTTTTCGCCGGAAAGCGACTGGCAGAGGTCCGTGAGGTTGGTTTTGAACTGCTCGATGCCGTTCTGATACTTTTCTGATCCGAGCGGAATCTGCTGGTCGGCGGCCATACGTTTCATCATGCCTTCGCGCAAATCCACCTTCTGACCCGATGCGGTTTGGCGAATCCGCTGCCAGGTTCGGTTCAGCAACTGGACAAGCCGGAACTCCCGAAGTTGAAGCACCATCCGCACCAGCCCGGGCTGGCTGCCCAGCGAACTGGTGGAGCCGACGCCCATCGCGCCGTAGTATTCGTTGTGCCCGGTGTAAATCAAAACCGCATCGGGTTCATAATCAACCAACTGTTTTCCAAAATCAAAAACCGTATACGAGTTGACCGCCGTCATCGACAGGTTAATCACCTCAAAATTTCGGTTCGGAAACGTGTGCATCAGGCGGTAGTGCAGCCAGCGATGGAACGAACCATTGTGAAAATACGGATACCCAATCGTCGTCGATTCGCCCAGGACAAAGATCCGAAAGGTGCCGTCGGGCTTTTTTTTCAGGAAAGGCTCAAAGTTGCCGACGGTGGCGTTATCCGTTTCAGTAAAATACCGCTCGGATGCGTGCTGATTTACGATCCAGTACCCTTTGTGGTCCGGATCGTCCACGAAAAGCCGGTAATCGTGGCCGTAACCGAACAGCCGCAGCAGCCCTTCCACAAGCGCCAACGCCAGCAGGGGTAGCACCAACGCCAGGCCTTTAAACAGCCACAACCGCTTCTTCATGAGCAAAACCGGAGAGCCCTTCCCAATCTACCAGCGTAAATTGAGAAGGGCCATTTTGTTACAGGAGTCGTTTTCAGGGGCGGATGATCGTTCCGTCGGATTTGCGGACCTGCCAGTTGGATTTGGTGGTGATCGGGTATTTGGCCGCTTCCTTTTCGTTGATATCCACCCCCAGACCCGGCACCTCGTTGACCGACATGTAGCCTTTGTTCATCGTCGGGCAACCGCTGAAGACTTCCTTCATTTTGTCCGAAAACTGCACCGCTTC
Source organism: Larkinella terrae (assembly GCF_009668025.1). Classification (GTDB taxonomy): domain Bacteria; phylum Bacteroidota; class Bacteroidia; order Cytophagales; family Spirosomataceae; genus Larkinella; species Larkinella terrae. The sequence goes on from NZ_WJXZ01000004.1 coordinate 387,656, forward strand.
CTGAATCCCGAAGTTCCAGACGGCCAGGTCGATGTGCGCGTGGGCCGAGTGACCCACCGGCGAAACGTCGCCGGGACCGTGCCAGGCCGTGCGGACGTTGAACCACTCACCCAGCCGAGCCACTTTCATGGCGGGCGTTATACCGCCGATCTGCGAAACGTGAATCCGGATAAAATCGAACCACTGGTTGGCCATCGGCTCCTTGAATTCGTTGATGTTGTTGAACAATTCACCCATCGCAATCGGCACCGACGTCGCCTGCCGGAGTTGCGCAAACCACTTCATGTTTTCGGGTGAGAACGGATCCTCGATGAAGAACGGGCGGTATTCTTCCAGCTTTTTGATCATGTTGATAGCATTGATCGGCTGCACCCGTTCGTGAATGTCATGCAGCAGTTCGACCTCTTCCCCGCATTGTTTGCGCACGACCTCGAACATCTTCGGCACCGATTTCAAATACATCTGTTCGTTCATGTAGTTGTCGGTGGCGCCCCCGAAGTTGGCTGCCTTGAAGTCGGGTTGGGCGTTGGCGGCATTGGCACCTACGGCCCCGTAACCGCCCTGCTGAATCCGGATGTGCTTGTAGCCTTCCTCCATGAATTTCTTGACGCTCTCGGCGGCCGCTTCGGGCGTGTTGCCGCCCGCGTGCGTGTAGCAGGGAATTGCAAACCGGGCTTTGCCGCCCAGTAACTGGTAAACCGGCATGTTGGCGCGCTTGCCTTTGATATCCCACAACGCCTGATCCAGCCCGGAGAGTGCGTTGTTCAAAACCGGTCCATTCCGCCAGTAGGAGCTCACGTAGGCCGACTGCCACATGTCCTCGATGTTATCCACATCCTTGCCGACGCAGAATTCGTTGAGGTAAGTATTGATGGCCACCACGACCACGGCGGCCCGCTGCGTGAAGGTTGCGCAACCCAAACCGTATAATCCGGGTTCGGTGGTTTCGACCTTGACCACGATGAGGTTGGAGCCCTGCGGGGCCGTCGCAATGGCTTTAACGGATTTGATTTTGACGGGAGCCATCGCTTTCGCGTAGGAGGGCGTTCCCTGGCGTTCGCGGGCTTCGGCGGTGGACATGCCGCCGAACAGCCCGAGCAAACCGGCCCCGGAGCCAAAACCTATTTTTTTCAGCGTCTCGCGACGGCTGTTCAATTCAGCAACGTTTTCGTCTTTTTTCATGATTAAATAAGAAGGGTTTTAGGACGTGCTTTGAATGGATAGGTGTTTAATCGTTTAAGTTTATAAATTATTGGCGAAGTCCGGTACAATTCGACGGTGATTTTTGCAGAAAAACTACAGTGATGTGAACCGAGAGAGGGTTGATCGCTACACCCACTGATTGCGTACCTAAAGGCATGCGAAAGCTATTGGGTGAGGATTTTGCTACAAACATTTCGTGCCTATGGCACTTAATCGGCTTACAATCAACCATCAAATCTCGTAGGTTACATTCAAATGAGAAATTTTATACGATTTTACGGCAAGGCAAAGGCGATGTAGGAACCGCCCGGTTTATGCCCGTTTTTTACTCCACCGGCCGCAATAACGACGTACTGTTTTCCGCCCGCCAGGTAGGTAATCGGCGTGGCAAAACCGCCCGCCGGAAGCTGGTATTCCCAGACAACCTTCCCGGTTTTTTTGTCGAAAGCCCGGATGCGTTCGTCTTTCGTTGCGGCAATAAAAACCAGTCCGCCCGCCGTGACAATCGGCCCGCCGTAATTTTCGGTGCCGGTAATGGGAACACCTTTTTGGGTCAATTCCGGAAATTCGCCCAGCGGGACTTTCCACAGATACTCACCGGTATTCAGATCGATGGCGTTCAGGGTTCCCCAGGGCGGTTTAACGGCCGGGTAACCGTCCGGGTCGAAAAACCGGGTGTAGCCGTTGTTGATGTAAGGCGGAATGTAGGGGAATTCTACTTTTTTGTCCGTTTCTGTCAAAACCGGGGCGTTGTGGGGATCCTGACTTTCAGCGGGTTTAGGTTCCGGTTTTTGGGTGTCTGCGTTCAGCAGATACCGAACCAGCGTAAACCGATCCTGATCCGAAATATGCTGAAACGACGGCATCCTCCCGCGCCCCGAGCGTAAAACCGCGTTGATTTCCTGACCCGAAAGCCGCTTGCCAATATCAACCAGACTGGGGTATTCCTGACCGCTGCCTTTGCGATCGGGGCCGTGACAGGCGGCACAGTTGGCCTGATACAACGTTTTCCCTTTTGAGGCAATTTCGGCGTTCCGGGCGGCCAGATCGGCCATTTTTAAATCCCAGACCATTTCGTTCGAGTTCTGGTACAAAATACCGTCGGGGTCGGCAGCATTGCCACCCCATTCCGCGCCCCCGCCGATGCCGAAAAACAAGGTTCCTTCGAGACTCGGCGGCATGAATTTGTCACCGGCGCGGGTTTTCAAAAACCGCTCTTTCACAAACGCGTGGGCTTCGGGCGTGCGATTGGTAATATCGGCTTCGGTAAACACCTGCCGGGCGAAAGGGGCGGGTTTGAGCGGAAACTTCTGCGTCGGCCACGGAACCTCACCGGGCAGGGCTGGAGCCGTCGGAACTTTGCGTTCTTCCACCGGAAAAAGCGACTCGCCGGTATCGCGGTTCAGAACGTACACCAAACCGTCTTTGGTCGTTTGGGCCACCGCGTCAACGGTTTTTCCCTTGTGTTTCACCGTCACCAGATTCGGCGGGCAGGGAATGTCGCGGTCCCATAAATCGTGGTGAATGGTCTGGAAATACCACTGCATTTTACCGGTTTCGGCATTCAGAGCCAGAATACAATCGGAATAGAGGTTTTGGCCGGCACGAATGCCGCCGTAAAAATCGACGGAGGGAGAACCGGTTCCGAGGTAAACCGTACCCCGTTTTTCGTCGAGCACCATCCCCGCCCAGTTGTTGGCACCCCCAATCCGTTTGTAAGCCTCTTTCGGCCAGGTTTCGTAACCCGCTTCGCCCGGCTGCGGAATGGTGTGGAAAACCCATTGAACGGTGCCGGTGCGGATGTCAAAACCGCGAATGTGGCCCGGTGCCGCGTCGCCCTGTTCCGAAACCGTTGAGCCCAGCACCAGCGTGTTTTTGTAAATGGCCCCCGGCGTGGTCGAGCTGACCGATAGTTTGCTGATGTCCCGTTTGGAGTCATCGCCCAGCCCCTCGCGCAAATCCACTTCGCCGTTTTTTCCAAAACCGGTAACGGGTTCGCCCGTCAACGCATTCAGGGCGTAAAGCGTCGAACCGGCGGTGAACAGAATGCGTTTGTCGGGGCCATTTCCCCAATACATCACCCCCCGGCTCTGGCTGAAGCGCGGGGATTTGTCTTTAAACGGATCGAACAGCCAGCGTTGCTGACCGGTTTTGGCGTCCAGCGCGAAGACTTTCAGCATCGGCGTGGTGCCGTACAGGAGTCCGTTGATCACGATGGGCTGGCACTGAATTTCGAGCGGTCGGCCGGTTTTGCCGTCGGCTTCGGCTGCATTGTAGGTCCAGGCAACCTGAAGATTTTTAACGTTCTGCAGATTGATCTGTTTCAGCGGAGAATACCGGTTTCCGGCTGTATTGCCGCCGTAATAGGGCCAGTCCTGACCGGTTTCGTCAGCGGGGCGGTTGGGCGTGATCGCAGCCAGACCCAAAACCAACAGCCCAAGCGCAGGGATTGATAGCGCCAATTTCATGGTTGTAGGGAAAAACGGTACGGATTTAGGAGTGAATCAACGGGCCGACGCGGTGCCGGGCAACGTGTAATATTCGTACGAAATTTTCCACGTAAACGTCTGTCCCGGTTCGGCTTTAATTTTGATGTACGGTTCAGGGCAGACTGTGGTATGAATAGACCAGAACGCCAGTTGCACCAAAGGCTGATCGCCCACGACGCGGACTCCCGTCCCGGTTTTGCGGTTTTCGATGCGGAAATCGTAGTCTTTTGCGGAATCGCCGAAACCGCTCAGGTAACAATGCGTACTTTCGCCTTTGGGCAATTCTTTCAAATACACAAACCGGTTTTCCTGAATGTCGGCAAAGGTGCCGATGCCGCGCAACGGCTTGACCTGAAGCGCAAATGGAAAGGTTACCGAAACATCCGGCCCGGTTTGCTGCTGATCCAGCATGAAGAAATTGTGGTCGTACACCGTCGTTTCGATGGGCTTTTGTCCGGTATTTTTCAGTCGGTGTTCCAGCACCAGCATCGGTTTTCCCTTCAAAAGCCGGACGGTTTTTTCGTACCGATACGAATACCCGGCCGCATCGGTCAGGTCATGCGTGAAAACCGCCTGATCTTTCCCGGTTTTAACCGTCCACTTGCCGGGATTGACAATGGCATACCGCGAAGCAGCCCGGTACGGCGCGTCTTTGGCTTTGCGGAGTGAACCGACACCGATTTTCAGAAAGTCGTCCCCCGGTTTGGCTTCTTGGTACCCAATCGGCATAAATTCTTCAACCGGCCCGCTGATGGCGTCGTGCAGCTTCGGATCGTATGTTTCGAACCACTGACCGAAATACGAATGCTCCTTGTACGTCAGGCTCGCGATCACGCCCGACCAGTCGAACCGTGTGCCCTGGTAATAACCGGTTGATGAATCCGGCAGGTACAATTTGGCCCGAATCAACCCGTTCGAAAGTTCCGCTTCCGGAAACGGCGGCAGCAGGGTGGCGCTGACGAAACTGAGAAGAATAACGAAAAAAGCGACGATTTTCTTCATAGGATTAACCCCCAACCCCTTCAAGGGGCTTTTCGCATCTAGTGGCAAGAGCCCCTTCAGGGGGTTGGGGGCAGTTATCAATAACCCGGATTTTGTTTCATATTAACGTTCGCAGTGATCTCGTTGATCGGGATGGGCTGCGCGTAATCCGTTGGGTCGAACTGAATTGCCCCGCCCCGGATTTTCTGGTAGTAAGCCGCTTCCTTATCTCCGATTTTCCACCGGCAGACGTCGAACCACCAGTTGAATTCGCCGAAGAACTCGGCCCAGCGTTCGTACTTGAGCGGATCGCTTTTCAGTACGTTGTCGGGTGCCATCGTCTGGTCGGTCAGGCTTTTGTAATCAACCGGCGAAACCGTATTGACCGGATACCCGTAAGCGCGTCGTTTCACCTTGTTGATGTATTCCAGCGCCGTGGCGTTGTCGCCGGTTTTCATCAGGGTTTCGGCGTAGAGCAGGTAAATATCGGCCAGTCGCAACCAGAGAATGTTGGACGGATTTGCCCGGTTGATTTCCAGCTCTGTTCCGTTTAGGTTGATGTACTTCCGGAAACTCCAGGCTTCCATGTCCAGCTCGGTGATGTCGAGGTAGTGCGAAATGGGCCGTTTTACCCCGGCAACCACCATCGAATCGACGTACGGTTGCAGACAGGCCACCCAAAGCCGGGGGTCAACGGTTTTGTTCGCCCGGGCCGTAATGGATTTGGTGATGTACGACTTATCGACGTTCGAGATGTTGGCCGACGTGGTTCCGTTCGGGAAATAATGACCCAGGTTAAAGCCGAACCGGGCGATGTTTTTAGCGTGCGGGAATACGTTCGTCCAGGCCGAAGCGATGGGCGTTCCGGTGGTGGGGCTCACGTACGAAGGCGCAATCAGCGTGCCCATCATGGAACCCATTGATAAATCCGAACCGGAGTAGGTCATGTCGACGTTCAGGTTGAGCTCAAACAGCGATTCGGAATTGAATTCATTCTGTCCGTTGAACATGTTTTTGTACACATCGAACGAAACCAGCGATTTGTTGCTGGTCGTAACGATGTTGCTCAGGTAGGTTTTGGCGTTGTTCCAGTCTTCGGTAAAGACGTAGGCTTTGGCCAGAAACCCTTTCACCCCCCATTGATCCACTTTGTGTTTGTCGGCAACGGCGGTCCAGGTTTTTCCGTTCAGCAGGGTTTCGGCCTGTTTCAGGTCGTTAATGATGAAATCCCAGCTTTGTTTGACGGTTGAACGGGAAATCTGGGTTTCGGACAGGTTGTTGGCGACGGTCGTTACGATCGGGACTCCCATTTTATCACCACCCGCGCCGTTCACGATGAAGGTTTCGCTCCAGAATGTGGTCAGGTAGAAATAATACCAGGCCCGCAGGAAAAGCGCCTGCCCTTTGATCAGGTTGATCGAAGCCGCGTCCGTGGTCGAAGCCGTGGGCAAAACCCGCTCCACACCGGCCAGCAGCGTGTTGCAGCGTTGTACACCCCGCCACAAATCCGGCCAGATCTGCACCAGAAAAGCGTCGCTGGGCAGGGCGTTGTTCTGCCCCATCTGAATCCAGTTGGGCGATCCCTGCCAGCTCAAATCCGTGGTGTGATCCCAGAGGTAGGTGCTGTACGGACCAATGGCGCGGCCGAAAATACCAACGGCGTGCTGAGTGCCGTATGCCCCCGTCAGGAGTTGTTCCAGATCGGAAACGCTGGCCGGGTAGCTGGCGGTTGAAATGGCGGTAGGGTTGTTGACGTCAACGAAATCCTCTTTACAGGAAACGATACCCGCCACCAAAAAAGCAAGGAAAGATAACTTGAAGAATAGTTTCATGGGTTGGAATGCGTTGGCGGTTAGAAACTCAGGTTAATACCCATCGACAGCAACAGGGTGCGCGGATACGAGAAAATCGTGTCGATTCCGCGGGCGGTGGTGCCGTTGCGTCCCAGCACTTCCGGGTCAAGACCGCTGTATTTCGTGAACGTCAGCAGGTTCTGGGCCTGGGCGTAGATTTTCAGGTCCTGCACCCGGATCGCTCTCGTCAGGGCATTCGGCAGCGTGTAGCCGATTTGCAGATTCCGCAGTTTCAGGAACGAACCGTCTTCTACGAAATAACTCGAAATCCGGCCGTAGTTGGCGTTCGGGTCCCGCGAAAATGCCCCGGCGGAATTGGTCACCCCCACGCGTGGCGAACTCGTCAGGCCGTTGCCGTTGAAAAACGACGCGTTGAAAATGTCCTTCGTGGTGTTGTAATCGCCGTACATGAACTCCGTGAAGTACTTGTTCCCGTTGTACACATCGACGCCCTGAATGCCCTGGAATAAGGCGGTTAAGTCGAAACCCTTCCAGCCCAGATTGAGGGTCAAACCGTAGGTGAGTTTGGGCCAGGGGTTTCCGATGAAGGTCTTGTCGGCCACCGTGATGCGTCCGTCGCCGTTGGTGTCTTTGTACCGCAGGTCACCCGCAGCCGTTCCGGCGTTCTGGTAATACACACTGGCAGAACCGGCCGCCTGCTGCGCTTTTTCGTTCAGGGATTTCACGTCGGCATCCGACTGGAAAATACCTTCAACGATATACCCGTAAAACTGGCTCATCGGGTGACCGACTTCCGTGCGTCCGGCGTTGCCGTCGAGGTCCAGCCCGGCCTGGCCGTCGCTGATCGGGTTGTTGTTAACGCCGTCCAGTTTCTTCACCAGGTTCCGGTTGAATGACGCATTGGCCGCGATGGCGTAGGTGAACGCACCGGTTTTTCCCCGGTAATCGACGGCCAGTTCAAGCCCTTTGTTGCTCATCTGACCGATGTTGGTATACACGGACGTGTTCCCAAAACCGGCCGACTGCGCCACCGGAACCTGATAAATCATCCCCTGCGTCTGGCGGCTGTACCAGTCGACGGTGATATTCAGCGCATTTTTCAGCAAACCGATGTCCAAACCAACGTCCGTTTGGTTGACGGCTTCCCAACGAATGTTTTCGTTGGCGAGTTGGGCAGTCAGCGCGTACCCTTTGGCGCGCGTGCTGCCGTCGGCCAGCCCCATGCTGTTCGTGCCGTTCGTTCCGCCATAAGATGCCTGGTACGTATACTGGGGAATGTTACTGGTGCTACCCAATTTCCCGTAACTCGCCCGAACTTTCAGGTTGGAAAAATACGTCAGGTTGTCGCGGATGAACGGTTCTTCGGTCAGTTTCCAGCCGATAGACGCCGAGGGGAACACCCCGAATTTGTTCGTGGGGCCAAACCGGTCTGAACCATCCCGACGGATGTTGGCGGTAAGCAGGTACTTATTGGCGTAAACGTAGTTGATCCGCCCAAACTGCGAAAGCAGCCGGGTTTGCGGAAACTCGCCCCCGCTGGCGACGTAGCTGCTGGGGTTAGTCGTTAAGCCCAGGTTATACGTTACATACGGAAAGCCCTGCGCCGAGGCACTGAGGGAACTCAGGTCGGATTGGTAGGCTTCATATCCGGCCATCGCTTTCAGATCATGTTGACCGAAGGTTTTGGCATAGGTCAACACGAGGTTGGCCGTCAGGTTTCGCTGATTGTTACCATCGCGGCCCAGTGAAGCAACGCGGTTGGCGACGATCCCGAAATCGTAGGCTTCCACGAATTTGTAGTTTTTGACGTTGTAGATCGATGCGCCGAAGGTCGTTCGGAAGTTCAGACCGTTCGTAATTTCCCAATCCGCGTACACGTTGCCTTCCAGGGCGTAGGTCTGGTTTAACTGGTGGTTGATGAATTCGTTACCAACCAGGTTCGGACCACCGAAATAGTTACCGGTTTTGGCCCAGCCGCCGTAAGTATTGGTCGGGTCGTAAACCGGAATAACCGGCGCGGAGCGGAAGGGGAAGGTCGTGCTGACCGTCGGATTCGTGCCCGTCATCCAGCCGTACAGCGTTTCACCCACCTTGAACCGGCGGTTGATTTTAAAATCGGCGTTCGAACGAATCCCGTACCGCTTGAACCAGTTGTCGATGATCGTACCGCCCTCGCGCTGGTAGTTAACCGACAGGTAATAGTTGCTCTTGGCCGAAGCGCCGGATAAGGAAAGTGAATAACTCTGCTCCCCGCCGGAGGTGTATAAATCATCGACCCAGTCGTTGTTAGGCAAGGTATTGGGGTCACCCCAGCTGTTGGTGGCGACACCGAAGGCGGTTTTTGCTTTGTAATAGTCGGCGGTATTCAGCAGTTTGAATAAATTGAGCGGCTGACGAACCCCGTAGTAGGCGTTGAAATTGATGTTCATCTTGTCCATGCTGGTTCCGCGCTTGGTCGTCACCAGCACAACGCCACCCGCAGCCTGCGCCCCGTAGATGGCAGCGGCACTCGCATCTTTCAGAATTTCAATGGATTCGACGTCCTGGAGGTTGAAGTTATTGCCCGACGACATCCGGATACCGTCGACAATGTAAAGCGGAGCCATGCCCCCAATGGAACCGACGCCCCGGATTACAATATCGGAGCTGGCGCCCGGCGAACCGTCGTTCCGGGTCACCTGAACGCCCGCGGCCCGGCCTTGCAGGGCTTCGTTCACGCTGCGAACCGGCAGACTTTTCACATCTTCCGCTTTCACTGACGAAACCGATCCCGTCAGATCCGAGCGTTTCTGGGTACCGTACCCAACGACGACGACTTCACTCAGGTTTTTGGTATCTGTCGCCAGCCGAATGTTGAGGGTACTCTGTGCGCCGACGGTTACTTCCTGCGTCAGGTAACCGACAAAACTGAAAACCAGCACATCATCGCCGGTGAGCAGCGACATCCGAAACTGGCCGTTGGCGTCGGTGGTGGTACCACGCGTCGTACCTTTTACCACAATGCTCACACCCGGAAGGCTGGCCCCCGACTCGTCAGAAACGGAGCCGGTCACGGTTCGATCGGCGGCATTTTCGATGGTCAGGCGCAACAGTTCCTGCGGAGTCATGGGCAACACGACTTCCTGCGTCAGAATAATCTGGCGGCCCTTGATCAGGTAAGAAACCTGGAGCGGTTTGAGCAGATTGGTCAGCACCGCGCTCAACGGCTGATTCGTCGCATTGAGCGAGACGCGGTCATTCAATTGAACCAGCGCCGAACGGTAAGCAAAACGAACGTCGGCCTGTTTGCACAACTGCTGCAGAACGGTTTTGACCGACTGGTTCGTCACCTGAACCGTGACGCGCTGGTCCATCACTCGCTGCGCTTCGACCGGGCGGGCGAGGGCTAGTCCGGTGAAGATCGCTGCCAGTAGTAACTGATAGAAAGTCAATTTCATAAAGCTACGCAACAGGCTAAGCGGTTGTCGAAGTTTTTCCATACTTTTACTTGTTTTTTGGCTGTTTGGGATTACGAATAGACAAAAAATACCCTTCTTCATCCTGGAGAGGTTGATTGTCAAAGGGGCTTTGCAGGCCAATGATGCTGGTACCATCATTGGCCTTTTTTGTGAACAGTGGGTTACTGGGTCATAGGCAGTTGGGATTAAGGCTCGAGATGGTTCAGATACTGAATTAATTTATGGGTTTAGGAATAGTGTTCAAGGCTAGTGACAACCTTTGCTGGTAATCATGATCTGTCCGTCCAGCACTTCGTACGACGCGCCGATCGTCTGACAGATGACTTCCAGGCGTTCCATCAGGTTTTCTTCGTTAAACGAGACATTCACCAGACAGGCCGCCATCGCGTCTTCGTCGAACCGTAATTTCACGCCGTATGTCCGCTCCAGACTCGCGAAAACTTTAGCCACCGGCGCGTCCTCAAACTCCTGCTCGCGGCTGGGCCGGTTGACGATCAGAGCCGCCGGTTTTTCCACCACGGCCCTGACGAGCCGGTTATCTTCCAGGTTGTAGGTCATTTGCTGGTTGGGCGTTAGCACGACGCCTTCAACGCGCCGGAGGCCCGACTGCTGGGCCTTTTCGTAATCCTTCAGCGAATACACCGAAACCCGCCCGGTTTTGACCATTACCGTCACGTCTTTTTCTTCGACATAAGCGCGAACTAAAAAGCTGGTTCCCAATACTTTGGTGACGGTTTGGTTGGCGTAAATCAGAAAGGGCTTGGCCGGATTTTTCACCACGTCGAAAAAGGCTTCCCCGCTCAGGTAAACCGTCCGCGTGGTGGCACTGAACAGCTTCGGATAACTCAGGCGGCTTTTCGGGTTAAGCGTCACCACACTACCGTCGCTCAGCAGGACATTGATTGCTTTGGGTCCGTTATTGACTTTTTCCTCCAGCGGAGATTTCTGCACGGTTTTGGTCAGGTATTCGTACGAATAAGTAGCCGGTTTTGCGGTACGGTTGATGTAAAACCGGGCGACAAAACCCAATAGCACCAGCACCGAAGCGGCCACGGCCCAGCGCCACCAGCTTCGCTGATTCAGCGGAATTTCGGGCGTTTCTTCTTCTTCGGCATCCCGGCGCTCGGCGGCTTTGTTTACCAGTTGTTCGAGTTCCTGCGCCAGCCGTTCATCGGTGGCATCGTCGCGGTAATGCGCATTCAACGCACGAACCAATTCCTGGGCCTGCCGGACCACTTCCGCGCGGTCAGGATTCTGGGCGAGCCATTGGTCCCAAAAACGGGCGGTTTGTGGTGTGTTTTCCGTGGTCCACTGCCGGAACGATTCATCGAACAGGAAGTCTTCGGCTTCGTACGTTCTATAATTAATCATTGAGCGAATTGCATTCTATGGCTTCTATTTCCATAGTGCCGGATGCGGGGGCGCAATACTCAAAAAAAGTAAAATTATTTTGGGGAAAATCTCAAAAGGAGCCGGAGCGGATCAGTGCCAGCAGCAACAGCAACAGGCTGGACGACCACTGGCTGCGGAGTTCCTTGAAGGTTCGGTAAAGCAAATTGGCTACGCTTTGCCGTTCCAGCCCCATGATCTGGGCGATTTCGTGGTTGTCGAGATTCTGGTAAAACCGCAGGTACAGCACTTCCTGCTGGCGTTTGGAGAGCGACGCCATGAGCTGATGAAGCAGCCGGGTTTGCTCGGTCTGGCTTTCGTCGGCGATGATTTGCTGTTCGATGGAATCGGCAAAGGGCAATTGCGTGGGCGCCGATTCATCAATATCGACGGCAGTTGGCCCCGACCGAGTCTTTAATAACTTATAGCGCAGGGATTTCAGGAGGTAGGCTTTTACAAAAACCGCATCGCCGACGGTCGTCCGGTGGTCCCAGAGGTCCAGCAGCAAATCCTGGATCGTGTCCCAGACCAGTTCGGAATCCGCAGTCAACCGCAAACCGTAATTATACAAACCACGGTAATGCACCTGGGCCAGCTCGCCGAAAGCCAGCTCGTCGCCAGCCTTGAAGCGTTGCCATAACTCCTGAGGTGTCAGCTTTTTATAATCAGCGGCAGTAACGTGTTCCAATAGATGATGACCGTCAAATACTGACTTTAATTATACCAAATGTAGTGTTATTTTAACACAGATGGTATTTTCCTACGTAATTCTATAATTAAAATAATTTAATATATAGGACGGTGCGGATGGGGGATACAACGCTTTCAAAAGACGAAAAAAAGGGGGTTCTAATCAAAAAAGGGAAGATGCTTTAAATAAACGGGCAGTTGGCTAACTTTGGTAAATTTTCCGGATATCCGTTCCTAATGCCGACACGACTATTGAACTAAACGAATAGCCACCCCATGAATGATCGGTTTAAAACATGGCTCAAGCGCGTCGGCTGGCTGGGCTTTCTCTTCTTCCTCATCAAGGGCCTGCTCTGGCTTATCATTCCCTATTTGATCGCAAAAGGCGTTTTTTCAAAGTAGAAAACCGGTAAGAAATAACATAATCCATTTTGTTCGGTTTATTGGATACCTTTTAACCGGTCTAATTATTGCTGCCGGTTGGATAAAATTTTTGTATAAAAGATGATCCGGTATTCAACATTCATCGTCTAAAGTACGTATTAATTAGCGTAGCGAAGACCGAATGGAAATAACTGAAAGGCTACTCGGGGACTTATCGAAGTAACGTGAAAAAATTTCTGACGGTTTTTTTTCTGGCCATTCTGGCACTGATTTTTCTGGTTCTTGGATTCCTGTGGGTGGTCGGTACCACAACCTGGGGCCAGGAATTTGTGACCCGTCAGGTCAATAATTATTTAGCCGGAAAACTAAAAAGCCCCTTTCGGATCGGCAAAATCACCTACGAAATTCCGGACTACGTAAGCCTGGAAGATGTGCTGTTTATTACGCCCAAGGGCGACACGCTGCTGGCCGGTCAGAAACTCCGCGTCGATCTCGACATGATGGGTCTGCTGAAAAACCGGGTGGCCCTCAACCAGATCGAGCTGGAGAAAGTCCGCGTAAATCTGAATCGTACGCTGCCCGATACCACCTTCAATTTCCAGTATATCATTGATGCCTTCGACACCGGTGGCACTCCGCAGCCGGTTGATACGACGGCGGCTCCCCTGGACATTAGTCTGGCGGGAATTACATTAAAAGATGTTCGGATTCGGTACAAGGACGACGTGGTCGGAGCGGATGTGGGCGCGTACGTCGATAGCCTGCGCGCGAATTTCGACAAGACGAATCTCGACAAATCCCAGTACCATCTGAAAACCGTCACGGTAGACGGCCTGATTGCGACGACCCGGCTTTACAAAGGAATCGATACCCCCGAAACCCCAGCGACTTCGGCGCCGGGCGATACGCTTGATCTGAAATTGGGCAGCTGGCAGATGAACCGGGTACGTTGGGATGTTGATGTGGAGGAAGCGAATTTTCAGACCAAAGGCACCGCCGGACGGCTGGCGATGGAGGCCGATTACCTGTATCTGGACGGAGAAAAAATCGGAATCAAATCGCTGGAACTCGAAAATTCGGACATTGCCACCATTCTGACCAAACCGGCCAAAATCGCAAAACCGACGTCTTCGACAACGGCAACCAAAACCGTTACTACCGAGGAATCGGGCGGCTGGCGGGCCAACATCGGGCGGGTGGCGCTGGCGAAAAACCGCATCCGGTTTGACGACCAAACGCAGCCGAAACAGAAAACCGGTCTGGATTACGGCCACCTCGACCTTCGGGATTTTTCGCTCTCGGCCCAATCGCTGCAATACACGCCAAAATATATTTTCGGTAAATTTCGCGGGGGACGTTTCCGCGATCAGAGCGGTTTTACGCTCCAGCGGCTCGATGCCGACGTCCTGTACAGCGACACGCTGACGTCAGTGACCCGGCTTTTTGTGCAAACACCCCAGACGCTGCTGCGTGATCAACTGATTTTGCGGTATGATTCCATCGGACAGCTCAGCCGACCGCGCGAAGCAAACCGCGTCGGTATTCGGGTCAATCTGAAACAAAGCCGGGTGGCATTTGCCGATATTTTGCAACTGGCACCTTTTCTGTCCACCACACCACCGTTTAGCGAAAACCGTCAGGGCGTCATTCGGGTAAACACGCTGATGCGCGGTACGCTGGCGAACCTGAGCATTCCGACCTTTGAGGTCGATATGTTGTCGGGAACGCGGCTGCGGGCGAGCGGGCGGTTGCGGAACGTGACGGATGTAAACCGCCTGGCGATGGACATTAATCTGACCGAGGGCTCAACTCAACTGCGCGATATTCGGCAACTGGTTCCGAAAGGCACGCTGCCGGATTCGTTCAATATTCCGCCGAAACTCCGGCTGACCGGTCGTTTTCAGGGCGCACTCGACAACCTGAATATCAATTCGGTCCTGCAAACCGATTGGGGAAATGTCGATTTTGACGGAAATGTAAGCGGTTTTGTGGCCGGTAAAAATCAGGCTTACAACGGGAAAGTGGCTTTGGCACGGTTCGAAGCCGGGCGCTGGCTGGGGCAACAGGGAACGCTGGGCAGCATTACGGCCGATGCGACGGTCGATGGGCGGGGAATCGATGTCAAAACCATGCAAACCGCTTTTCAGCTCCATGTCCGGCAGGCGGAACTGATGGGGTATAATTACCAGAATTTCGACGCCGAAGGTGACTTGAATAAAGGTTTGTTAAACATTAAAAGCACGCTCGACGATCCGAATGCCAAGCTGGCGCTGAATTCGCAGGTCGGTCTGCTTCAGGATTTTCCCAGCGTGCGGGGCGGAATTGCGATTGATAAACTGGATCTTACACAACTGAAACTGTATAAAGATCCGCTGAGCCTGGAGGGGAAAATGCGGTTTGATTTTGCGTCGACCGACCCGACCAAACCGGTCGGCATTCTGGTGGCCCGCGAAACCGTGGTGCGCTACAACGGAAGCTCGTATCCGCTGGATTCGTTTTACGTTAAAACCGATGTGGACGGCCCCCGGAAGATCGTAGAGGCCCGGTTGCCGTTTGCCACGATGAACCTCAACGGCCAGTTCGACTACACCCGGCTGGGCGATATTGCCATTGGCGAGTTCAGCAAATACATCCAACTGCCTGATCTGACGTACAAACCGGTCAACCCGCCGTACGGTTTCAACGTCGAAATGACGGTTAGTCACCACCCGTTGTTGATGGCTTTTGTGCCCGCGCTGACCAAAATGGACCCGATTACGTTCAAGGCGTACGTGGATAATGTGCGGGATACGACCTTCGCGGCTTCGCTGAAAACCGGTTTGATCGAATACGATACCATGCAGATTCGGGGCGTTACGATGAATCTGGCGGGGCTAAACGGGCGGCTGGGCATTACGGGTCAGGTAAATTCGGCTAGTGCGAGCGGAATCCAGGTGAACGTTACGAAACTGAATGCGGAAGCAATTAAAAACCGGCTGTGGTTCGAGATTGAATCGGACGACTCGACGGGCCGGGCGTGGTACGGTGCTTCGGGAAATCTGGCCATTGCCGACCGGACGTACCAGTTCCGGTTTAATCCCGACGGTTTGCTGACCAACTACCAGCGCTGGACCAGCGACACGACGGGGTACATCCAGTACAGCGAAGATGGCTTGCTGGCCAACCGGTTTATGCTCCAGACGGGTTCACAGAAAATTCTAGTCAACAGCATTGTGCCGAAACCCAATGCTCCGATGGAGGTTAAAGTGGAAAACATCGACCTGACCAACATGTCGAAGCTGGCCAATCAGGATACGACACTGGTGGGAGGGACATTAAACGGCGACATAATCCTGCGAAATATATTAACCAATCTGTCGT
Organism: Larkinella terrae; assembly: GCF_009668025.1. Lineage (GTDB taxonomy): Bacteria > Bacteroidota > Bacteroidia > Cytophagales > Spirosomataceae > Larkinella > Larkinella terrae. The sequence goes on from NZ_WJXZ01000004.1 coordinate 403,424, forward strand.
TTACCGGCAACGTCAATGTCGACAGTTTGAATGTGATGGCCAAACCGCTGGGCAATCTGACGGCCAGGTTTGAAAACACAACCGAACAACGGATTTCGACGGATGTGGCGCTGGTGGGTTCGGGAAACCAGGCGCGGGTGACCGGTTTTTACAAAGCTTCCGATCCGGCCAATGCGCTGGATTTCAAGGTTATTCTGGATTCACTGAGTGCCAGGACCATCGAAGCCTTCAGTTTCGGGCAATTGCGGCAAGCCAGCGGTCGACTGCGGGGCGAAGTCGATGTAAATGGTTCGATCGAACAACCGAGAATGAACGGTTCGATGTCGTTCGATTCGCTGGCGTTCAACGTTGCATACCTGAATGCCACCTACAAAATCGACGACGAAACCATCCGGTTTAACGAAAAAACCGTTACGTTCCAGGATTTCAGCGTCCGCGACGCCCTGAACCGCACGCTGACCACGAACGGAACCATTACGATCCGGAAACTGCCGGACGTGGCTTACAACCTGAACATCAAAGCCGACAAGTTTCAGGTACTGAATGCCACCCGGAAAGATAACGATCTGGCGTACGGCAACGCGGCCATTAGCGCCAATCTGAACATTCGCGGAAGTGGGACCAGCCCGACCATCAACGGTTCTGTCAAGCTCGAAGACGAAAGCAAGGTGACGCTGGTGCTGCCCGATCAGAGTTCGACCGTGAACGAAGCGCGCGAAATCGTCACGTTCATCGATCACAAAGACACGCTGGCGCTGCGCAAATACCTGGTGGCGATAAAACCGGACACGACCCTGCCCCGCGTGGCCTTTCAGAACCTGAACAACGCCCAGATCGACCTGAGTCTGGAAGCCAATGAGAAGTCGGAAATTACGATTGTGGTGGATGAACTCAACGGCGATAACCTGCGCATCCGGGGCAACGCCCAGTTGAACGTGGGCATCAGCCAGAGCGGGGCGATTTCACTGCTGGGTCGCTACGACGTTACCGAGGGGGAATATTCGTTGACGTACGAAGTGCTGAAACGCAAGTTTTCGATCCAGAAAGGCAGCTACATTACCTGGACGGGCGATCCGTTGCGGGCGCAGCTCGACATTACGGCTGTTTACCAAACCACGGCGACGCCCGCCAACCTGATTGCGAACGAAACCAGTGAACAACTCCGCACGGCGTCGAAACAGAAAATCCCGTTCAACGTATTGCTGAAAATGAAAGGACAACTGGCGGCTCCCGACATCAGCTTCGACATTTCGATGCCGGAATCGGACTTTCTGGCGTCACAGACCGTTATCGATGCGGTTAATTCCAAACTGACCCAGTTGCGGCAGGACCCTTCGCAGTTGAACAAACAGGTTTTCGGATTGCTCGTACTGGGCGGTTTTATCGCCGAGACCTCATCCAGCTCAACGGGGGGGGGGATCAATACGGAAGAAATCGCCCGGAACAGCGTGAGTAAAATTCTGTCGGATCAGCTGGAAAAATTCGCGTCCAGCCTGCTGAAAGGGTTTGATGTCAATTTTGATCTGCTATCGTCGAGCCAGTCGGCGGGGGTTAATAACACGGTGGGCTCCCGAACCGACCTGAACGTGGGCGTATCGAAGAGCTTTTTGCAGGGCCGCCTGACGATTTCGGTGGGTCGCAATTTTGTGCTGGAAAGCAATAATTCCACCATTACCCGCAACCCGAACGAAGTCTTTGATAATCTGTCCTTAAACTACAACCTGACCCGCGATGGCCGGTACATGCTGCGGGGCTACCGCAAGAGCGATTACCAGGCCGTTTTGGAAGGTTATGTCATTGAAACCGGCGTCGGGTTTGTCATTACGGTCGATTACAACCTGTTAAGCGAGATATTTCGGAAATCGGCGGAAAAAGAGAATCAATGAGAAAGAGTTTAGGACATATTGTTGCTTTTCTTGCGCTAACCGGCTGTCATGTGGCCCGACACATTCCGCCCGGGGAGAAGCTGTATATGGGTACCGAAATCAACGTGCAAACGGATTCGACGGTTTCCAAAAGTGAAAAAGAACAGATTGAAACGCAACTGGCCGATCTGGCCCGCCCGAAACCAAATAAGAAACTGTTCGGCTATCCGTATAAAGTCGGGCTGTATTACCTGATGGGCGAACCCAAAAAAGAGAAGGGATTCCGGGCCTGGTTCCGGCGGAAATTCGGAGAGGCACCGGTTTTTGCAAGTGCCAAAGCCCTGTCGTCCAACTCGTTGATCTGGATGGCATTTCTGGAAAACGAAGGATTTTTTCGCTCCACGGTTTCCGGCAGTCTGCGCGACAACCCGGACAGTTCGAAAAGCTACCAAACCGTCGGCGTGTATCAGGTGCAGGTACAACCCCGGTATTACATCGATTCGGTCGCGTTCCTGATGGACTCGACGACGCTGCGAAAACCGATGGAGCAGATCAAAAAGCGGACGCTGCTGAAAAAGGACAATCCGTACCGGTTTGACGTGATTAAACTGGAGCGCGAGCGGATTACGCAGGGATTGCAGCGCCAGGGCTTTTTTTATTTCCAGCCCGATTTTATTGCGGTTCTGGCCGACAGTGCCCAGGGCAACCACCGTACGCGACTGTATCTGGCCATTAAACCGGAAACGCCCCGGGCAGCTTTATTACCGTACTCGGTTCGGGATATTTATGTGTACCCCAACTACAGCCTGTCGTCCAACACCACCCGGAGGGATACCGCCCAGGAGCAGGCGGTTGAGTTTGCCAAACTAAAAATTGTAGACCCCGCGGGCGTATATAGTCCCAAGCTTTTTCGGGATATCATTGCGCTTCGTCCCGGCAAACGCTACAACAGCCGGGCGCAGGAACAGACGCTCTCGCGGTTTGTGAACGTGGGCTCGTTCAAGTTTGTCCGGAACCGGTTTGAGCCGGATCAGCAGGGCGATTCGACGGTGATGGACGTTTTTTATTACCTGACGCCCTACCCGAAGAAATCGGCCCGGTTTGAACTGGCCGGAACCAGCCGTTCCAACAACCTCGTGGGGTCGCAAATCAGTCTGAACTGGCGCAACCGCAACGTGATGGGACGCTCGGAACTGTTTACCATCAACGCCAATACCGGGCTTGAATTTCAGATTGGTTCGCGGCAAAGCGGCATCACCAATTACCGCTACGGCATCCAAACCAGTCTGACCTTTCCGCGGCTGGTTTCTCCCATTCCGATCAAACACTACGAGCGCGGGCAGACCTTGCCCCAAACGACGGTTTCGTTGAGCTACGATTTGATTGTTCGCCGGGAGTATTATCACCTGAATTCCTTCCTGACCACTTTCGGATATAACTGGCGAAGCAGCCAGCAGATGGAACATAGTTTCCAGCCCATCAGCATCAACTACGTGCTACCCTCGAGTTATGGAGAAAAGTTCTTCGCAATGGAAGACGACCCGGCCACGCGGCAGCAATACATTAATATTTTGCGCTCCGAACAGCTGATTTTGAGTTCGTTATACACCTATAACCTCAGCTCGTCGCCCCGCGGAGAATCGGCGTATACGTACCGGTTGAGTGTGAACGTTGAACCCGCCGGGAACCTGGCGTCGTTACTGACCAATAAAGTCAACGGTTTAGGGGAAGAAGTGATCTTTGGCGTTCCCTATTCGCAGTTTTTCCGAACGGACGTCGATAGCCGCCATTTTTTCAAACTGTCACCGGGCATCACCTGGGCGAACCGGATATTCGCAGGTTTGGGGATTCCCTACGGAAATTCAAATCAATTGCCGTTTGTCAAACAGTATTTTGTCGGTGGGGCCAACAGCATCCGGGCTTTCCGGCCCCGGGCGGTGGGGCCGGGTACCTATACCCGAAATCTGGACGGATCGGTCATTTTGCAGGACGGGGGGGGCGATATCAAGCTCGAGTTTAACACGGAACTTCGGCCTAAATTCAATAAGTATTTTCAGGGTGCCCTGTTTCTGGATGTCGGCAACGTCTGGATGTATTCCGATAAAAGCGCCTACGGAGCGGGTACGCAGTTCAAGTCAGATTTTTACAAACAACTGGCCGTTGGAACCGGTCTGGGGTTGCGGATCGACGTTTCGTATTTTGTCGTCCGCTTCGACCTGGCGTTTCCGTTGCGAAAACCGTGGTTGCCCGAAGGCCAGCAGTGGGTGTTCGACCAAATCGATCCGGGCAGCAAGGCCTGGCGACGCGACAACCTGATTCTAAATGTGGCCGTCGGTTATCCGTTCTAAAAAACCGGTATCGTTTTCATTACCTGATCATTAACTTTTACAAGAGACTTCACAATAGTTTTGCTTTTAGCCTTCCAATTCCCTATCTTTGCGCTCTGATTCGCAAAAAGTGCCTTTTTGATACTATTGGGGTGCTTTTCTGCCTACCTGCATTTGTAAATTAACTTCTGAATTATACTTCATTATGGCAACTGATCTTCGATACCTGCGAAACATTGGTATCGCTGCCCACATCGACGCCGGTAAAACGACGACCACCGAGCGGATTCTTTATTACTCCGGGGTTAGCCACAAAATTGGCGAGGTACACGAGGGGGCCGCTACCATGGACTGGATGGAGCAGGAACAGGAACGTGGTATCACCATCACGTCCGCTGCTACAACCGTCAACTGGAAATACCGGGACCAGAACTACCATGTCAATATCATCGATACGCCGGGCCACGTTGACTTTACCGTTGAGGTAAACCGCTCCCTGCGCGTTCTGGACGGTCTGGTGTTTTTGTTCAGTGCGGTAGATGGTGTAGAACCACAGTCGGAAACCAACTGGCGGTTGGCCAATAACTATAACGTTGCTCGTCTGGGCTTCGTCAATAAAATGGACCGCGCCGGTGCCGACTTCCTGAACGTTTGTCAGCAGGTGAAAGACATGCTCGGCAGCAACGCCGTGCCGCTGCAATTGCCGATCGGTGCCGAAGATAACTTCAAAGGGGTGGTCGATCTGGTCAACTTCCGCGGTATCCAGTGGAACGAGCACGATAAAGGAATGACCTTCCAGGAGGTGCCCATTCCGGACGACATGCTGGAAGAAGCGAAAGAATGGCGTGAAAAACTCCTCGAAGCCGTCGCTGATTACGACGAGTCGCTGATGGAGAAATACTTCGAAGATCCGGAATCGATCACGGAAGACGAAATTCTGACTGCTTTGCGTCAGGCTACGATCGAGATGAAAATCGTGCCGATGTTGTGTGGTTCGTCGTTCAAGAACAAAGGTGTTCAGACGATGCTCGACTACGTGATGTCGCTGCTGCCGTCTCCGCTCGACAAACCGGAAATTAAAGGAACGAACCCCAACACCGATCAGGAAGTGGTTCGTCACCCGACGGAAAGCGATCCGTTTACGGCTTTAGGTTTTAAAATTGCCACGGACCCCTACGTAGGTCGGCTCTGCTTTGTTCGGGTTTATTCAGGTGTCCTGGATTCCGGTTCGTACGTTCTGAACACCCGTTCAGGCAACAAAGAACGGATTTCGCGGATTTTCCAGATGCACGCCAACAAGCAAAACCAGATCGACAAGCTGCGGGCTGGTGATATCGGTGCTGTTGTTGGTTTCAAAGATATCAAAACCGGCGACACGCTTTGCGACGAGAAAAACCCGATCATTCTGGAATCGATGATTTTCCCGGATCCGGTTATTGGATACGCCATCGAGCCGAAGAAAACCGCCGATCAGGACAACTTCTCGAAAGCTATTGGTAAACTGATCGAAGAAGATCCGACCCTGAAAGTGGAAACCGACGAAGAAACCGGTCAGACCATCATTCGGGGTATGGGTGAGCTTCACCTGGAAATCATCATCGACCGGATGCGTCGTGAATTCAAGGTAGAAGTGAACCAGGGTGCTCCGCAGGTTGCTTACAAAGAAACGCTGACGAAGAACTTCGAACACCGCGAATTGTACAAGAAACAAACCGGTGGTCGTGGTAAATTTGCCGATATCGTTTTCGAAATCATGCCGGGCGAAGAAGGCAAAACCGGTCTGGAATTCATCAACGGAATCGTGGGTGGGGTTATTCCGCGCGAATTTATCCCATCGGTCGAAAAAGGCTTCCGCGAAGCCATGTCAACGGGTCCGCTGGCGGGTTATCCGTTGGATTCGATGAAAGTACGGTTATTCCACGGTTCTTTCCACGACGTTGACTCCGACTCACTGTCGTTCGAACTGGCGGCCCGCCTGGGCTTCCGCGAAGCGGCTAAAAATGCCGGTCCGAAACTGCTCGAACCGATTATGGCCGTTGAAGTTTTGACGCCGGAAGAATACACCGGTCCGATCACGGGTGACCTGAACCGCCGTCGCGGGATCATGAAAGGGATGGACTCACGCGCCGGTTCACAGGTAATTAAGGCCGATGTTCCGCTGTCGGAACTGTTCGGTTACGTGACCGACCTGCGTACGATGTCGTCCGGACGTGCAACCGCCAACCTGACGTTCTCACACTACGAGCAAGTTCCAACCAACTTAGCGGAAGGAATCGTAGCGAAAGCCAAAGGAACGGTAAGAGCTTAATTTTAATAAATGAACAATTAATAATTAACAATGAATAGTACCTGCCGTACGCATGAAACCGTTCATTATTAATTGTTAATTGTTCATTGAAAATAAAAGGTCGCGCTGCCGGAGTAAATGGTTCTTTCGGCAGCGGATCAACCGCCGGTTTTAAAAACCGGTTTTCTCTCAGAACCACAAATTGTCATGAATCAAAAAATTCGGATTAAACTGAAATCTTTCGACCACATGCTGGTCGACAAGTCGGCTGAAAAAATTGTAAAGGCCGTAAAATCGACGGGTGCCATTGTGAGCGGCCCGATTCCATTACCGACTGAGAAAGAGGTTTTCACCGTTCTGCGTTCTCCGCACGTTAACAAAAAATCCCGGGAACAATTCCAGCTCTGCACCTACAAGCGTTTGGTCGATATCTACTCAACCAGCGCCAAAACTGTCGATGCATTGATGAAACTGGAGTTACCGAGCGGGGTAGACGTTGAAATCAAGGTATAAAGTTTAAATTCTTCAGTAACTTTCGTGAGAAAAGTTTTTTGGAGAATAAAAATAGCGTACCTTTGCAATCCGAAATCGAAGTAAGAGCAAAGACATAACTCGGGTGAAGGTCCCACAAGGAAACCGCATCTGACTATTTTAGTCCGGTAACACATGCATTTGTGTCAACCGAGCGAAAGGTCAGGTGGAACACGCCTGGCCTTTTTTGTTTTTACCCTGATCACGGAAATAGTTGAGAATAAATAAACTACGGTTTGGAATAAAAGGAAGTAATTCCTACCTTTGCACTCCGATTTTTTCGGGTTCATACTTATAAATTCCTGCTTTACAACCACTTATTTATGTCTGGTTTAATTGGAAAGAAGATTGGGATGACCAGTCTGTACAATGCTGACGGGCAGGCTCTGGCATGTACAGTTATTGAAGCTGGTCCCTGTGTAGTTACACACGTAAAAACGCAGGATAACGACGGCTACGTAGCTGTTCAGTTAGGTTACGGCGAAAAGAAAGAAAAACGTACCAGCAAACCGCTGCAGGGCCACTTCAAAAAGGCCGGTACGACGCCGAAGCGCAAGTTAGTTGAGTTCAAAACATTCGAACAGGAGCTGAGCCTGGGTCAAACCCTGCAAGCCACGGATGTTTTTGCCGAAGGCGACTTTGTCGATGTCGTCGGAACGGTTAAAGGTCGCGGTTTCCAAGGCGTTGTGAAACGTCACGGTTTCGGTGGTGTCGGTGGGCAAACCCACGGTCAGCACAACCGCGGACGTCACCCGGGTTCAATCGGTGCCTGCTCCTTCCCGTCACGGGTTTTCAAAGGTCTTCGGATGGCCGGCCGCACCGGTGGCAACCGGGTGAAAGTTCAGAACCTGCGCGTTCTGAAAGTGCTGGCAGAGCAAAATCTGATCGTTGTGAGTGGCTCGGTTCCGGGCGCAAAAAATTCGTTCCTCATTTTAGAAAAGTAAATCATGGAGGCAGCAATTTATAACTCGAAAGGAGAGGATACGGGCAAAAAGATCACTTTGTCCGATGATATCTTCGGAATTGAGCCAAGCGAGCACGCGATCTACTTGGATGTGAAACAGTATCTGGCGAACCAACGTCAGGGAACGCACAAAGCAAAAGAACGCGCCGAGAATGCTCACTCGACCCGCAAACTGAAGAAACAGAAAGGTACGGGCGGTGCCCGCGCCGGTTCCATCAAATCACCGGTTTTTGTTGGTGGTGGAACGATCTTCGGACCTCGCCCCCGCGATTATTCGTTCAAACTGAACAAAAAGGTAAAGCAACTGGCTCGTAAATCGGCTCTTGCTGCCAAAGCGCAGGGAAACAGCGTTTCCATCCTGGAAAACTTCACGCTGGAAGGACCACGTACGAAGTCATACATTGAATTTTTGACTGGTTTTGATGCGCTGAATACGAAAACCCTGTTGATTCTGCCCGAGGTAGATACGAACGTGGTTCTTTCAAGCCGTAACCTGCAAAAAGCAAAAGTAGCGACGGCTGACACGGTCAACACGTATGATCTGATGCACGCCGACCGTCTGCTGATTGCTGAAGGGGCTTTGTCGAAACTTGAATCTCTTCTCCAGTAATTGATTATGGAAAACGTACTGAAAAGACCGATCATTACCGAAAAAGTGACAGCCCAGAATAAGAAGGGACAATACGGTTTTGAGGTGTCGATGAATGCCAACAAAATCGAAATCAAAAAGGCTGTCGAGAAATTGTACGGTGTTACGGTGACGGAAGTGAATACGATGCGTTGCTTCGGACACATGAAGTCGAAAAGCACGAAAAAAGGTGCTGTAACGGCGGGCCGCACGTCAACCTGGAAGAAAGCAATCGTAACGGTTGCCGACGGAGAGATCATCGATATTTACGCTGAAGCATAAGCGCAACCACGAACGACTAAACGAAGTAGTTAGGAATCATGGGAGTTAAGAAACTGAAACCAACAACCCCGAGCCAGCGTTTCCGCGTGGCCCCGGATTTTGCCGACATCACAACGGACAAACCGGAACGGAGCCTGCTGGTTACGATAAAAAGAACCGGTGGCCGCAACAATCAGGGCCATCGTTCGATGCGCTACATCGGTGGCGGTCACAAAAAACAATACCGGGTTATCGATTTTAAACGCGATAAAACCGGTGTACCGGCAACGGTTAAAACAATCGAGTATGATCCTAACCGCTCGGCCCGGATCGCCCTGTTGTTTTATGTAGATGGCGAGAAGCGTTATATCATTGCCCCGCAAGGCATCACCGTTGGACAGCAGGTCATTTCAGGTCCGTCTGTTCCGCCGGAAGTCGGAAACGCGCTGCCGCTGTCGGCTATGCCGATCGGTACCATCGTTCACAACGTGGAGCTGAAGCCCGGTAAAGGAGCCGCAATGGTTCGGAGCGCCGGAACGTACGCTCAGTTGGTTGCCCGCGAAGACAAGTATGCCATTCTGCGGATGCCTTCGGGCGAACAACGGATGGTGCTGGGAACCTGCATTGCCACGGTAGGCTCGGTTTCGAACCCAGATCACATGAACGTGAGCATGGGTAAAGCCGGTCGGAACCGCTGGTTGGGTATCCGCCCCCGCGTTCGTGGTGTTGCCATGAACCCGGTCGATCACCCGATGGGTGGTGGTGAAGGACGGGCATCCGGTGGTCACCCACGTTCACGTACGGGTCTGTACGCGAAGGGCAAGAAAACCCGCCCGGTGAACAAGTATTCAGATCGTCTGATCATTAGTAAACGGAAAAAATAAGAAGTAGATGGCACGCTCACTCAAAAAGGGTCCCTACATAGATTTTCGTCTGGAAAAAAAGGTGGACACCATGAACGATTCAGGACGGAAGTCCGTAATCAAAACCTGGTCTCGCCGATCAATGATTTCTCCGGATTTCGTTGGCCACACGTTCGCGGTGCACAATGGCAACAAGTTCATTCCGGTGTATGTCACCGAAAACATGGTTGGTCATAAGTTGGGTGAATTTTCACCAACCCGTAACTTCCGGGGGCACGTTGCGAAGAAAGACAAAGGCAAACGGTAAAAACAGTTTTCAGTTTTTGGTTTACGGTTTTTAGTTCTTCCATAAACTATCAATCATAAACTACAAACCATAAAAAAATGGAAGCAGTAGCAAAGCTAAAAAATGTGCCTTCGTCTCCTCGTAAAATGCGGCTGGTGGCCGATTTGATCCGGGGTCAGAAGGTTAGCAAAGCGTTGGGTATTCTGCGTTATCAACCCCAGGCCGGTGCCGCTCTGCTGGAAAAGCTGGTGCTCTCGGCGGTTGCTAACTGGCAGCAAAAAAACGGAGACGAACGCGCTGAAGACGCTGATCTGTACGTAAAGACGATTTTCGTCGACGGCGGTCGGATGCTGAAACGTCTGCGTCCTGCACCACAAGGTCGCGGCCACCGGATTCGCAAACGCTCTAACCACGTTACGGTCGTGATTGAAAGTGCCGCCGAATCACTGACGCTTGCACCCGTAGTTTCAACAGAAAACGCAGAATAACAAGACAATAAAATGGGACAAAAAGTAAACCCCGTTGGTTTTCGGCTTGGTATCGTCAAAGGATGGGACTCAAGCTGGTATGGCGGCAAAGAGTTTCCTGATAAGCTGGTTGAAGACGAAAGAATTAGAAAATATATTCAGGCACGTATTCCGAAAGGATCCATCGCCCGGGTTGTTATCGAGCGGACTCTGAAGCGGATCACCCTGACCATTCACACGGCCCGTCCGGGTATTGTGATTGGTAAAGGCGGTGGCGAGGTCGATAAGATCAAGGAAGAGCTGAAGAAAATCACCGGAAAGGACGTTCAGATCAATATTTTCGAAATCAAACGTCCGGAAATCGATGCGAAACTGGTCGGCGAAACGATTGCTCAACAATTGCAGGCACGTATTTCTTACCGTCGTGCGATGAAGCAGGCAATCAGCTCGGCAATTCGGGTAGGCGCTCAGGGAATTAAAGTTCGCGTATCGGGTCGTCTGGGCGGTGCTGAAATGGCCCGTACGGAAGAATACAAAGAAGGACGCGTCCCCCTGCATACCCTTCGTGCCGATATTGACTACGCTATTTCTGAAGCTCAGACGATTTACGGAAAAATCGGTATTAAAGTCTGGGTTTTCAAAGGTGAACTGTACGGCAAACGTGATTTGTCACCAGCGGCTCAGATTACCGCAGCTCAGGCGGATCGCGGCAACGACCGCGGTGAACGCCGGAATGATCGCGGAGATCGCCGGGGTGAACGCGGTGGCGAAGGCGACCGGGGTGATCGTCGCCGGGGTCGGAATGATCAAAACCGTGGTGGTGGCGGAGGTCAACGTGGTGGACAAGGCGGTGGTGGCCAACGTGGCGGCCAGGGCGGAGGACAACGCGGTGGCGGAGGCCAGGGTGGTGGCCCACGCAAAAGATAGTAAGAACATCGGACGTCATACCAGGCACGTCCTTTAGATACGACTAAAGATGTTACAACCAAAAAGAACCAAGTTTCGCAAGCACCAAAAGGGCCGGGTGAAAGGCATCGCCGGACGAGGCCATGAAATCGCTTTCGGATCGTTTGCTATCAAGTCGCTGGAACCCGGTTGGATCACAGCCCGCCAGATCGAAGCGGCCCGTATTTCCGTAACGCGTGCTATGAAGCGTGAAGGCCAGGTTTGGATCCGTATTTTTCCAGACAAGGTAATCACGAAAAAACCGGCCGAGGTACGGATGGGTAAAGGAAAAGGGGCACCGGAATATTGGGTTGCGCCCGTAAAACCGGGCACCATTCTGTTCGAAGCCACCGGTGTACCGCTGGATGTTGCGAACGATGCCCTGCGTTTAGCAGCTCAAAAGTTACCGATCAAAACAAGATTCGTTGTTCGTCGGGATTATCAGGAAACAGAAGACTAACTCGGGAATCGGTTACCGGTTAGGTTTTAAAAACCGCCATCGGGCAACCACCAACACATTCAGTCATGAAAAAGAACGAGATTAAGTCGCTGACGGTTGAACAATTGAATGAGCAGGTAGCGGCTGAAAAAGATCGCTTGCAAAAGTTGAAGTTTGCGCACGCTATTTCGCCCATCGAAAACCCGATGCGGATTCGCACGACGCGCAAATTGATTGCTCAATTACTGACCGAGCTGACTGTTAAACAAAACGCCAGCTAATTAAACGGTATCGACTCATGGAGCAGCAAGAAAGAAATCTGAGAAAAGAAAGAATTGGTAAGGTAGTAAGCAACAAGATGGAAAAATCCATCACGGTTGCGGTCGATCGGAAAGTGCAGCACCCCATCTACGGGAAATTTATGCACCGTACGAAGAAGTTCATGGCTCATGACGAGAAAAATGAGTGCGGCATCGGGGATACCGTCCGCATCATGGAAACCCGTCCGCTGAGCAAGAACAAATGTTGGCGATTAGTCGAAATCATTGAAAAGGCGAAGTAATCATGATCCAGCAAGAATCACGTTTGGGCGTAGCCGATAACAGCGGTGCCAAAGAAGTACTTTGCATTCGGGTACTGGGTGGAACCGGAAAGCGTTTCGCTACGGTTGGCGATAAAATTGTAGTGACGGTTAAGCAGGCACTTTCTTCGAGCAACATGAAGAAAGGAACTGTTTCGAAAGCAGTCGTCGTTCGGACGAAGAAGGAAATACGCCGGAAAGACGGATCGTATATCCGGTTTGAAGACAACGCAGCTGTACTGCTGAATAACAATGACGAGCCGCGCGGAACCCGCATTTTCGGACCCGTCGCCCGCGAATTGCGCGAGAAGCAATTCATGAAAATCGTTTCCCTGGCTCCAGAAGTATTGTAACCATGAAGAAAGCAGACACGCCTACGAAGTTACACATCAAAAAGGGAGATTCCGTTAAGGTGCTCTCTGGTAACTCGAAGGGCCAAACCGGTACAATCCTGCGCGTTTTGGTCGATAAACAACGCGCCGTGGTTGAAGGAGTAAACATGATCACCAAGCATGTGAAACCATCCGCAGCCAATCCGCAGGGAAGTTTGGAAAAACGCGAAGGAACCATCCACGTCAGCAACCTGATGGTGATCGATCCGAAAACGAACGAACCTTCCCGGACGGGCCGCAAACTGAATGACAAAGGCAAGTTGCAGCGGTTTTCAAAAAAATCGGGCAATTTCGTCTAATTGATTAGAAATCAGGAACGTATAAACAGATACGAAGGTGGCAACTCCGAGACTGAAAGAGAAATATACAAATGAGATTGTGGCTCAACTGAAGGAAAAGTTTCAGTACAAAAGCATCATGCAGGTGCCGAAACTGTCCAAGATTGTTGTCAACAAAGGGATTGGTGCCGCAGTCGCTGATAAGAAACTGGTTGATGTAGGCGTTGAAGAATTGACGATGATCACCGGCCAGAAAGCAGTGGCTACGATTGCGAAGAAAGCCGTTTCGAACTTCAAACTGCGCGAAGGCATGCCGATCGGGGCGAAAGTAACGCTGCGCGGTGAGAAAATGTACGAATTTCTGGATCGCCTGACCGCCGTTGCACTGCCCCGCGTTCGCGACTTCAAAGGAATTAGCGACAAAGGCTTCGACGGCAACGGGAACTACACGTTCGGTGTCCAGGAGCAAATCATCTTCCCGGAAATCACGATCGACAAAGTAAGTCGGATCTCCGGAATGGATATCACGTTCGTCACCACGGCGAACACGGATGAAGAAAGCTTTGCATTGCTGAAAGCGTTGGGGATGCCCTTCGCCGGTGGTAAAAAATAACGCATAAAGCGAATAAAAACATGGCAAAAGAATCCATCAAAGCAAGAGAGCGTAAGCGGATTGCCTTAGTTGCGAAATACGCTACCAAGCGTGCCGCACTGAAAGCTGCCGGAGACTACCTCGGGTTAGACAAACTGCCGAAGAACGCTTCGCCGGTACGTCTGCACAATCGGTGTAAGTTAACGGGCCGCCCTCGCGGATACATGCGGAAGTTTGGTATCTCCCGCGTAACGTTCCGTGAAATGGCGTCAGCCGGTAAGATCCCGGGTGTAACCAAGGCAAGCTGGTAACTTTCTCACCATCTTAGCATTTATCGAAACAATTCCCTAATTTTGCAGGCCATTTGAAAAAGGCATGCAGTTACTAATCAGGAGGAAATGAATACTGATCCCATAGCAGATTATCTGACTCGCATCAGAAATGCGATCCGCGCCAAGCACCGGGTCGTGGAAATTCCTGCTTCCAATATAAAGAAGGAGATCACTAAGGTACTCTTTGATAAAGGCTTCATTCAGAACTATAAGTTCGATGAAACCGGTCCGCAAGGAAGTATCAAGATTGCGCTGAAATACAATCCGGTTACGAAGCAGCCTGCGATCGTTGATTTGCAGCGCGTTAGCCGCCCGGGTCTGCGCCAATACAAAGGCGCAACGGATATTCCGCGCATTCTGAACGGCCTCGGTGTTGCCATCGTCTCGACCTCAAAAGGCGTGATGACGGACAAGGAAGCCCGGACGCTGAACGTAGGCGGTGAAGTATTGTGTTACGTATATTAATCAGAAACTATGTCACGCGTAGGTAATAAATCCATTGCACTGCCCGAGAAAGTGTCAGTTTCGGTCGAGAACGGTAACACCGTTACGGTGAAAGGTCCGAAAGGAACACTGTCGCAGAGCATCAATCCGGATATTAAGTTAGAAATCACCGACGGCGAGCTGAAAGTGGTTCGGCCGAACGACCAGAAACGCTTCAAAGCCCTCCACGGTCTGTACCGCGCTTTGGTTAACAACATGGTAACCGGCGTTAGCACGGGCTACCGTCTTGAGCTCGAAATCGTTGGGGTTGGTTACAAAGCCGTTTCGTCGAACAATGTTCTGCAATTGACGCTGGGGTACTCGCACGATATTTACGTGGCCATCCCGACCGAGCTGAACGTATCGACGGTAACAGAAAAAGGACAGAACCCGAAGGTAATTCTGGAAGGTATTGACAAACAATTGATTGGCGATGTTGCGGCCAAAATCCGCTCATTGCGTAAAGTAGAACCGTACAAAGGAAAAGGTATCCGGTTTGTGGGCGAGAAGATTCGTCGGAAAGCGGGTAAGTCTGCTTCCAAGAAGTAATAGGTGAACCATATAATAAGCACAGGCGAAAATGGCTGTCACGAAAGCAAGCAGGAGACTGCGTATTAAGAATCATATCCGGAATAAGGTTTCCGGAACGGCTGATCAGCCCCGGCTGTCGGTTTTTCGGTCAAATGCCCGAATTTATGCCCAGATCATTGACGATGAAAAAGGCCACACGCTGGTGAGTGCTTCATCGATTGATATCAACGGGAAAGATAAAAAAGGCGTTAACGTCGAACTCGCTAAGCAAGTTGGACAGGCTCTGGCTGAGAAAGCAACTACCAGCGGTATTACCCGGGTAGTTTTTGATCGCAACGGTTATTTGTATCATGGTAAGGTGAAAGCTTTGGCCGACGGTGCCAGAGAAGGAGGCCTTCAATTTTAAGCAACACAATGGTAACCAATACAAGACCTGCTAAAGTTAACGAGTCTGAACTGAAAGAACGCGTTGTTGCCATCAACCGCGTTGCCAAGGTAGTAAAAGGTGGTCGGCGTTTCAGCTTTGCCGCCATTATCGTTGTCGGCGATGGCAACGGTGTGGTGGGTTATGGCCTGGGCAAAGCCAACGAAGTAACGGATGCAATTGCCAAAGGAATTGAAGATGCGAAGAAAAACCTCGTACAGGTTCCTTTGCTGAAGCATACGGTTCCTCACGAAATGGAAGGTAAATTCAGCGGTGGTTTTGTACTGCTGAGACCCGCTTCTGCCGGTACGGGTGTAATCGCCGGTGGTGCAATGCGTGCGGTATTGGAAAGTGCCGGTATCCGCGACGTATTGGCCAAATCGAAAGGTTCATCCAACCCGCACAACGTGGTGAAGGCAACCATCGACGCGCTGCTGAAAATGCGGGCTCCGCATCAGGTGGCTTTCCAGCGGAGTGTGAAGCTGAGTAAAGTTTTTAACGGATAATATCCTTAAAACCGCAATAGAAATGGGACGGGTTAAAATAACACAGGTTCGCAGCATCATTAAGCGGCCAAAAACACAGAAACTGGCGATTCAGTCGCTGGGTCTGGGCAAGATCAACCGCAGCGTTTCATTGGAATACAATGACGCCATCGGTGGGATTATCCGTAAAGTTCAACATTTAGTTACAGTAGAAGAAATTTAAGATCATGAATCTGAATACACTTAAGCCTGCGGAAGGATCTATCCAGAAGCGCAAGCGAGTAGGTCGGGGTACGGGTTCTGGCATGGGTGGTACATCAACCCGTGGCCATAAAGGTGCCCAGTCGCGTTCCGGTTACAGCGCTAAGAAAAACTTCGAAGGTGGCCAGATGCCACTGCAGCGCCGGGTACCGAAATTCGGCTTTAAGAACATCAATCGGGTTGAGTATAAGCCGATTAACTTAGATACCCTTCAACAGTTGATCGAAAAAGCGGGGGTTACGTCGATCGATATCGATGTGCTGATGCAGCACGGTCTGGCTGGTAAAAATGATAAAATCAAAATTCTGAGCCGGGGTGAATTAGCTGGTGCGGTGGAAGTGAAAGCCCACGGGTTTTCGCAGAAAGCAGTGGAAGCTATTGAGAAAGCAGGCGGTAAAGCAATCACGCTCTAATCAGCGTGCTCGTCCAACAGTAGATTTAGCCAATATTTTTTCGTAAATTTGGTGACTTTTTTCGGACGAGCAGCTTGATACACTAATGAAACGATTCATCACGACCCTTCAGAATATTTTTTCGATTGAGGAACTGAGGACCCGCATTCTCAACACGTTGTTGTTTGTGACGGTTTTCCGATTCGGTTCTCAAATCGTACTGCCCGGCGTTGATCCGAGCAAATTGAATCTGACTCCGCAAGGGTTGCTGGGATTGCTCGATACCTTTTTGGGTGGAGCGTATAGCAAGGCATCGATTTTTGCGTTGGGTATCATGCCGTACATTTCGGCATCGATTGCCATTCAGTTATTGACGTTGGCGCTGCCTTACTTTCAGAAAATGCAGAAAGAAGGCGAATCGGGTCGGAAACGGTTGAATCAGATCACCCGCGTTCTGACCATTTTCGTTACCGCAGCGCAGGCCATTACGTACTTGACAACGACGATTCCGAACGAAGCCATCATGGTTAGTCCGGCAACTTTCCGAATTGTCTCGGTTTTCATCCTGACCGCCGGTACAATTTTCTGTATGTGGCTCGGGGAACGCATCACGGACAAAGGAATTGGTAACGGTATTTCCATGCTGATTATGATCGGAATCGTATCCCGGTTTCCAGGTGCGGTTTACGGTGAAGCCTTATCACGCGGTTCGGCCGGAGCATTGCTTTTTGTGCTGGAAATCGTTGCCCTGTTCTTTGTTGTCATGGGCGCCGTTGTGCTGACGCAGGCGGTTCGCCGGATTCCGATTCAGTATGCGAAGCAGGTCGTTGGAAATAAAGTAGTGGGTGGTCAGCGCCAGTATCTGCCATTGAAGCTGAATGCTGCGGGTGTAATGCCCATCATTTTTGCCCAGGCACTGATGTTCGTTCCCTCGCTGGTAGCTTCATTGTTCGCCGAGAAGAGTGATTTCGCCGGATCGGTACAAACGGTTTTTGCTGATTATACGTCCTGGCAGTATAACGTGTTGTTTGCATTTCTGATTATCGTCTTTACGTTTTTCTACACGGCGATTTCGGTAAACCCGAATCAGATTGCGGACGATATGAGACGGAGCGGAGGTTTTATTCCGGGTGTAAAACCGGGTTTTATGACTTCCGAATACATCGGTCAGGTATTGGACCGCATTACGCTACCGGGCGCCCTTATGCTGGCAATTGTGGCTATTCTGCCAGCTATTGCTTCGCTGCTTGGAATGACCCGCGCTTTCTCGCAGTTCTTCGGAGGTACATCGCTGTTGATTATGGTGGGTGTGGTTCTGGATACGCTGCAGCAAGTTGAAAGCTACCTGTTGATGCGTCGTTACGAAGGCCTGATGCAGTCAGGACGGGTAACGGGGCGCACGGAGAGCATAACGGCTTAAAAGAAATGATTTACCTGAAGTCGGACGCCGAAATAGAACTGATTAAAATCAGTGGGCAGGTTCTTGGTAAAGCACATGCTGAAGTAGCTAAGCGGATTCGTCCGGGAGTTACTACGAAAGAACTGGATCGTGTGGCCGAGGAATACATCCGTGACAATGGCGGTATTCCTTCTTTCAAAGGTTTTAATAATTTCCCGGCAGCCTTGTGTATTTCGGTTAATGAAACCGTCGTACACGGTTTTCCGAGTAAATATGAGCTGAAAGAAGGCGATATTATTTCAATCGATTGTGGCGTCAAGCTAAACGGATACCACAGTGACAGTGCCTATACCTATCCGATCGGTGAAATTAGCCAGGAAGTTCGGGATCTGCTGATTCGCACGAAACAGTCGCTGTATTGCGGAATCGAAAAGGCGATTGAAGGGAACCGGATTGGTGATATCGGATATGCCGTTCAAAGCCACGTGGAGAAGTTTGGTTATTCGGTGGTTCGGGAGTTAGTGGGACACGGCCTTGGCAAGAGCCTGCACGAAAGCCCGGAAGTACCGAATTACGGCAAACGGGGGCAAGGCGTCAAGCTGAAAGAAGGCATGGTAATCGCCATCGAACCAATGGTGAACCTCGGCAAGAAAAACATTGTTCAGGAACGCGATGGCTGGACCATTCGGACCGCTGACCGGAAGCAATCCGCTCATTATGAGCATTCGGTGGCGATTCGGAAAGGGCAGGCCGAAATTCTGACTACGTTCCAGTACATTGAAGAAGTAACGGCGAATACCAGCTTAATGATTGAAGTCAACGAAGTGACCATAGCGTAACGAATGGCAAAACAGACATCCATCGAACAAGACGGTACCATTGTAGAAGCACTCTCTAATGCCATGTTTCGGGTACAACTCGAAAATAAGCACGAGGTGATTGCGCATATTTCCGGGAAAATGCGGATGAATTACATTAAAATTTTACCGGGTGACCGCGTAAAACTGGAAATGTCTCCGTACGATCTCACCAAAGCAAGAATTGTTTATCGGTATAAATAAGGTTTAAAGTTTGTGGTTGATGGTTTACGGTAGGCTGATGCAGTGTACCGAAAACCGGAAACCGAGGACTGAAAACCGTAAAACGGAGTCGAACTCATGAAAGTCAAGGCGTCTATCAAAAAGCGCAGCGCTGAATGTAAAGTGATTCGCCGGAAGGGCAAGCTTTACGTTATTAACAAGAAGAATCCAAGGTATAAACAAAGACAAGGATAATCACTGAATATGGCACGTATTGCAGGGGTTGATATTCCCGACCGGAAACGCGGTGAAATTTCGTTGACTTACATTTTTGGCATTGGCCGTAGCTCAGCGCAGAAGATTCTGACCAAAGCAGGTGTTTCTCTGGATAAGAAAGTGAGCGAGTGGAACGACGAAGAGTCGAACGCCATTCGTACCATCATTAGCTCAGAACACAAGGTGGAAGGAGCGCTGAAATCGGAAGTCCAATTGAACATCAAACGCTTGATGGACATTGGTTGCTACCGCGGACTGCGCCACCGGAAAGGTCTGCCGGTTCGTGGTCAACACACGAAAAATAACTCCCGTACCCGGAAAGGGAAACGTAAGACGGTAGCAAATAAGAAGAAAGCAACTAAATAATAGGGTTTAAGGTTTGAGGTTTAAGTTTTAAAGAGACCAGGTAATCGGACCTTTAAATCTTAAACTTCAGACATTAAACGATCAACTGAAAAATGGCTCAGGCAAAACGCAAAGATAAAGCGAAAAAACGGGTAGTAGTGGTTGAACCCGTTGGGCAGGTTCACATTCGGGCTTCGTTCAATAACATCATCATTTCAATCACGAACAGCTCCGGGCAAGTAATCTCGTGGGCATCGGCAGGTAAAATGGGCTTTAAAGGTTCCAAGAAAAACACGCCGTATGCTGCTCAGACTGCCGCTCAGAACTGCGCTACCGTAGCCCACGATCTGGGTATGCGCAAAGCAGAAGTGTTTGTGAAAGGTCCCGGTTCGGGTCGTGAATCCGCCATCCGGACAA
Organism: Larkinella terrae; assembly: GCF_009668025.1. Lineage (GTDB taxonomy): Bacteria > Bacteroidota > Bacteroidia > Cytophagales > Spirosomataceae > Larkinella > Larkinella terrae. The sequence continues at coordinate 423,493 of NZ_WJXZ01000004.1, forward strand.
TTCAAAACACCGGCATCGAAGTAATGTCGATCAAAGACATTACGCCACTGCCACACAATGGCTGCCGCCCTCCGAAACGCCGTCGCGTTTAATCGTTCATTCTCAGTTATGCGGTTCACTGTAGAGAAACCGCTTCATCCAATGAATACGGACAGGTGACATTGAGTTGTGTCTGTTCATTTCTATTCATTATTAGCTTACAATGGCAAGATACACAGGCCCCAAGGCCAAAATCTCCCGCAAGTTTGGTGAGCCGATTCTCGGCCCCAGCAAAGCGCTGCAAAAGAAACCTCACGCACCCGGCCAACACGGTCGCGGTCGGAAGCGGAAACAGTCGGAATACGCTGTTCAGCTGCAGGAAAAACAGAAAGTAAAATACATCTACGGTATTCTGGAGCGTCAGTTCCGCGGATTGTTCCATCGGGCCGTTGTGAAGCAAGGCATTACCGGTGAGAACCTGCTCAAACTCTGCGAAGCGCGTCTGGATAATACGGTTTATCGTTTAGGCATTGCTCCGACTCGTCGGGCCGCCCGCCAGTTAGTCTCTCACAAACACATTGCCGTTGATGGCGAAGTGGTCAACATAGCTTCGTACTCCCTGAAACCGGGTCAATTGATCAGTGTTCGGGAAAAATCGAAGTCATTAGAAGCCGTTACAACCAGCCTGTCGGCCCGCAACACGAAGCGCTACAACTGGTTGGAATGGGATCAGCAACAATTGCAGGGTGTGTTTACAAACTACCCGGAACGCGATCAGATTCCGGAGAATGTAAACGAGCAGTTGGTTGTCGAATTGTATTCTAAATAATAGTTTATAGTTTGCGGTTTATAGTTTATTGGTAACCAGTAGACTATAGACCGTAAAACCATAAACCACTTTTTTTGAACTGTTAACAACATAATCGTATGTCAATATTAGCGTTCCAAATGCCCGATAAAGTTGTCATGGAGCGAGCTGACGACTTTCACGGGTTGTTTGAGTTCAAGCCACTCGAAAAGGGCTATGGCGTGACCATAGGGAATGCGTTGCGGAGAATTCTGCTGTCATCGCTGGAAGGCTATGCCATTGCCAGTGTACGATTCCCTGGCGTACTGCATGAATTCTCGTCAATAGAAGGCGTCGTTGAAGACGTGACCGAAATTATCCTGAACCTGAAAATGGTTCGGTTTAAGAAAGTTTCGGACATGGTCGACAACAAAATTACTGTTACCATTAAGAATCAGTCGGTTTTAAAAGCCGGTGATATATCAAAATTCACGGCGTCATTCGAAGTGCTGAATCCGGAACTGGAGATCTGCCACATCGACGACACCCGTGAATTGGAAATGGAAATTCACGTTGAAAAAGGTCGGGGCTACGTTCCGGCCGACGAACCGCGTGCCAACGAACTGCCTTTCGGACATATTCCGATCGACGCCATTTATACGCCGATCAAAAACGTTCGGTACAGCGTCGAAAACACCCGGGTTGAGCAAAAAACCGACTATGAGCGGTTATTGCTGGACATCGAAACCGACGGTTCTATTCACCCGGAAGAAGCCCTGAAAGGCGCAGCGACCATTTTGATTCAACACTTCATGCTCTTCTCCGATCAAACGATGACGTTTGAAACCGCGAAAGCCGAAGAAGATAATGTCGTTGACGAAGAAATGCTGCACATGCGGAAGCTGTTGAAAACGCCACTGGCGGATCTCGATCTGTCTGTTCGGGCTTACAACTGCTTGAAATCAGCCGATGTGAAATCCCTGGGCGACCTGGTGCGGCTGGAGATTTCAGACATGATGAAATTTAGAAACTTCGGTAAGAAGTCGCTGACTGAGTTAGAGCAGTTGGTGGCCGAAAAGAATTTGACTTTCGGCATGGATATTACTAAATACAGATTAGACGAGGACTAGTACAATACCATGAGACACGGTAAAAAACATAATCACCTTAGCAGGACCCATTCCCATAGGGCGGCAATGTTGTCGAACATGGCATCCTCGCTGATTCTGAGCAAGCGCATCGAAACAACGGTTGCCAAAGCGAAAGAACTGCGGAAATACGTCGAACCCCTGCTGACCCGCGCAAAAGACGATACGTATCAGAACCGCCGGGTGCTTTTCTCGTACCTCCAGAACAAGGAGACGATGAAGGAACTGTTCAACGTTGTATCCGACAAGATTTCGAACCGGCCCGGTGGTTACACCCGGATCATCAAACTGGGAAACCGGATTGGTGATAACGCCGAAACCTGCATCATCGAGCTGGTTGACTTCAACGAAACCTTGTTGACGGCCGCATCCGAAGAACAAAAAGCAACCCGGACCCGTCGCGGTCGTCGGAGCGGAGGTCGCAAAGCTGATGAAACCGCTGAGGCCGCACCGGTTGCTGAAGCCAAAGTAGAAGACGTTCCAGCGGCTGAAGTAGTGACGGAAGAAGCTCCGGCCGCAGCAGGAGATGATCTGGCACTGGTAGAAGGCATCGGCCCGAAAATCGCCGAAGTACTGAACGGAGCTGGTATCACGACCTTCGCACAATTAGCCGACTCTACGCCGGAAGCTATCAAAGAAATTCTGGATAACGCCGGTTCACAATTTGCCATCCATGATGCCGGAACCTGGCCCCAACAGGCGGCTTTGGCCCGTGATGGTAAATTCGACGAGTTGAAAACCTTGCAGGATGAACTAAAAGGCGGTCGGGCTAGTTAATTAGTCATTGTGAAGAACGAACTCAAATACCAAACAGAGGGTTGACCGTAACGGGTTAACCCTTTTTTTTAACTGAAAAAATCCAGCGTAATTCATGAAACAGGTTCAGCAACCAGAGGCTTTACTGGTTTTGAAAGACGGGTCCGTGTTCAGAGGAACGGCCCTTGGTAAAATCGGAACGGCGGGTGGCGAAATATGCTTCAACACGGGCATGACCGGCTATCAGGAGATTTACACGGATCCTTCGTATTACGGACAGGTGATCGTCAACACGACCTCACACATCGGCAATTACGGCATTCAATACCGGGATGAGGAAGAATCGGGTAGCGTCAAAATCCGGGGAATGGTCTGTAACTTCTTTTCGCAGATCCACTCGCGGCACACGGCGGACGAGTCGTTGCAGGATTATTTTGAAAAGGCCAATATTGTCGGTATCAGTGGTATCGATACCCGGCAGGTGGTGCGGCACATCCGGGATAAAGGCGTCATGAACTGCATTATTTCGTCTGAAATTCTGGACCCGGCGGTTTTGCTGGATCGGCTGAATCAGATTCCGGATATGGAAGGACTGGAACTTTCGTCGGAAGTTTGTACCCAGAAAATATACGAAGTAGGCGACGCCAGTCGCTCTGATTTTAAAGTAGCGGTTCTGGATTTAGGTATTAAAAAGAGCATTCTGAATAACCTGGCGGGTCGGGGCGCACACTGCCGCGTTTTTCCGGCCAAAACGACGTTTGAAGAGATCAACGCCTGGAGTCCGGACGGTTTCTTCATCTCCAACGGTCCCGGCGATCCGGCGGCTATGCCTTACGCCGTTGAAACCGTTAAAAAAGCGCTGGAAACCGATAAACCGCTGTTTGGTATTTGCCTCGGTCACCAGATTCTGTCGCTGGCCAGCGGTATCAATACGTATAAAATGCACAATGGCCACCGGGGGCTGAACCATCCGGTGAAGAACCTGATTACGGGCCGTTGCGAAGTAACGTCGCAGAATCACGGTTTTGCCGTTATTGCCGACGAGGTGATGGAAAACCGGGATGTCGAACTGACGCACGTCAACCTGAACGATAAAACGATCGAAGGAATCCGGCGGAAAGACCGCCCGGCGTTCTCGGTGCAATACCACCCCGAAGCGTCGCCGGGGCCGCACGATTCGCGTTACCTGTTCGACGACTTTGTAAAACTGATCGAAGTCGAGGTGAAATAAACCAAAAACCGGCCAACAGGCCGGTTTTTTTGTCTAAAGACGAATCAAAAGCCAGAGCCGCAGTCCGATCTGGAGCTACCTTCAAGCCTTTGCGATATCGGTTGCAAACCACTGAACTTTCGCCGTTTGCTTGGGCGAATACCGGGCAGAGTAATTCTCGTATTCCAGCATTCGGTAGTGAAGCGAAAGCAGGTAAAGTTGGTAATCTTCCTCGGTAGGAATATCCAACGGGGGATCGATACAAAAATCCCAGGTGGGGTTCGGTTGAGCGATTGAATTGGCCATAAACCAGTTTAGAGAAATAGCCTGTAGGAGCGGTTTTCCGGAGCCCCTACAGACATGCATGACCGAGACAGAGAAAATAATAGTCTGCAATATTCATGAATTCACTCCAAACACACTCGCAATTTTTGGACAATTTCGCTCAATTTTCAGACAAAACGTTTCTGACGTACTCGGAGGGGGATAAAGTGAATAATTCCTTAAAACACTGGCCGAAATAAGAAGGACTCTCGAAGCCAACCCGGTAGGCCGTCTCCGAAACCGGGTAACCGGCTTTCAGCAAATCGGCGGCTTTGCGCAGGCGGTAATTGCGGATGAACTCGCTAACGGTCATCCCTAAGGTCGTTGACAATTTCCGGTTCAACGTACGGGAACTCATGGCGACCGCAACGGCCAGATCATCGACCGATAGCGTCGCATCGTCAATGTTTTTTTCCAGCGCCTGATAAAGTTGTTCGAGGAAGGCGTTTTCGTAAGCAGGAAGCGGGCTTGTTTCCGGTTTATTGAACTGAAGATTGTAAAATTTACGCAGCATTGACTGGTAATGCAGCAAATTGCTCACCCGAAGCTGCAACTCCCGGTGATCAAAGGGTTTGGTCAGATAATCGTTGGCTCCGACGGAAAGTCCTTCCAGCTTGCTTTCGGCAGCGGTTTTTGCCGTTAATAAAATGACGGCGATGTGGTTGGTCTGGGTCGTTTGCTTAATCAGCCGGCAGAGCTGAAAACCGTCCATAACCGGCATCATGAGGTCGCTCAGAACGAGATCAGGCAGCTCGGCCTGGCAAATTTCCCAGCCTTCCTGCCCATTGGCCGCCGTGATAACCCGGTATAAATCCGACAGTCCACTGGCAATTAACTGACGCAAATTGTCGTTGTCTTCTACGACCAGAATCACCGGTAGCGGTTCCTGAGAGGCCAGTTTCCGTTCCACTAACAGCTCAGCGGGCGGAGTTGTTACTTCCGGGCAGACCAGTTGCAAAGCGTCTGAATGAAGCAGCGGAAAAGCCGTATAGGATTGGCGAACCGGGCATTCAACGATCACGTTGGTGCCTTTGCCGAGCTCGCTTTCCACCCTTATTTTTCCTTTCAGCAGATCGGTGAGCTCCTTTACCAGCGCCAGACCGATGCCGGTTCCTCCGAAAGAGCGGGTGCGGGAATCATCGACCTGATAAAACCGGTCAAAAATATGCGGAATGTGTTCTTGCGGAATCCCCGTTCCGGTATCTGAAACGGATAGTCGCAGCGTAAGTTGTCCCTCGGCCGGAAGCGGGCTGGCTTCCAGCTTAACCTTAACCGATCCACCGGCGGCCGTATACTTTAAAGCGTTTGAAATCAGGTTATAGCTGATTTTTCCCCATTTATCGTCATCGAATGCCAGTTGCTCCGGAACGCGCTCTGATTGATACGTCAGTTCAACGCCTTTTGTCTCGGCCGTTATGCGGAATGAATCGACCAGATCGCCGATGAAGGTTGCAACGTCACCCTGAGATTCCCGAACTTTCAGACTCCCGGCTTCGAGTTTCGACAGATCGAGTAACTGATTGATTAACTGCAACAACTGGCGGGCATTCCGGTGGATAGTAACCATGGTGTTGCGCAGCACTGAGCTATCCGTTTTGGTTTCGTTGCCAGCGGTTTGCAGCAGTTGCTCAATGGGCGTAATTATGAGTGTTAGGGGCGTCCGGAATTCGTGGGTAATGTTGGCAAAAAACCGGTTTTTTACCTCTTCAACCAGCTTCCGGCGCTCGGCTTCCTGCCGCCGGATCGCCATTTGCTCGATGGCGTTATTGGCGGTTTGCAATTCGACGGTCAGCGCTTCCGATCGGGTAAAAGCCATCGAAAACCGGATCGCCAGCAACAGCGATTGACAGAGGGTAAAAACCATGACCGCCACGGAAAGCAGGTAATAGGTGTGAATGACTCCTGCCTGATAAAGCGTGTCGTTGATGACACACAGGGTCAACAAAATCATGTCGCAAAAAAGAATAAATCCGCCGTGTTTTTTAAGCTGGTTGGCCCGGAAGGAAATCCAGAAAAAATAACCGCATTCGAGTATTGCCAACGGGCTGATCAACGTGCCCCAGGCCGAATAAACGGTTGCCGGGGTCAGCAAAACCAGCGCAAAAAAAGCGATGTTCAAGGCCAGAATACTTTTCCTGACGACTTTCGAGAACAGATCCGGAAACAAATATTCCAGGTACAGGGTGATCCCGACAATGCCAACCGGAAAGGCGCAGTACAGAGCTTTACTGGCCACGAACCAGTTGGCATCCGGAAAAATCAAAAAAAATAAACTGCCTGAATTGAACAGCTCCCGAAACCCGGCCGTCAGACAAAGAATCCCAAATAATAAGGGCGCCCGGTCTTTTCTACGGAGTGCGTAAAGTACGAAGTGATAGACGCCGGTAATGAGCAGTGCCCCAATCATGAAAGCCGAAAGTAGCAGCGTTCTTTCCTGGCTCAGCAAAATGGTCGTCGGATTGCCAAATTGTAACGTTTTCCAGATACCGCCGTAGGCAAAATGGTAGTTGGCCACCTGAACCAGCACAAAGGCTTCTTTGCCGGGAACAGCGAAGGAAACCACTTTCGAATCGGTGCCCGGTTTCGCGGAACGGTCAGTCGCCAACTGACCGGTTTGGGTCACTAACTGGCCGTTAACGTATAGTTTATACGCCGTTCGGATGGCCGGGATGCGCAGGGACCAGATTTTACCCGACTCCGGAAGGATAATCCGTACGCCGTACGTGCAATGGCCGAGGTCCTGCGGAAATAAGATGGAACTTCCGGTGTACGAATGCCAGTCACCGGGGACAGAAATGTAATTCTGGCTTTTTATTAGGGCGTTTGAATCGACAAACTGATTCCATTTAAAAAACCACTTGCCCGTGAGCATTACCGGCTCCGCAGACTGGTACGAATACGAAGAAAGATCAATCACGCCCTTTTCGACAACGGCAGGCTGGTTTTTTTGCGCCAGCAAAACGTATGCCTGTGTGCTCCAGCAAAACGTGAGCAGTAACGTAAGGAGCCTGCGTTGAGAAATCGTAAAAATCAGCATAGGTCTTTCCCGCAGAAGACGCCATAGAATGGAGTCGGCTCGGTTAAATCGTCTTCGGGTAATAATTGCGTAATAACGAATGGCTTAATTGAAAAGGCATTCCCTACAAACCGAAAAAATCGCTTACTTTGTAGGGCAAAAATCGTGCTACAACCGATTCCCTGATAGAGGACGGGAGGTTCATTCGAGTCATTATCCAAAAACCGCCTGTCTGTTCATTGCATTAATTTACAGAATATTAACCAACTTTTTCAGACACAATGAGTATTATTCAGTCCATTCATGCCAGACAGATTCTGGATTCGAGAGGCAATCCGACCGTCGAAGTAGATGTACGTACCGAAAACGGTTTTTTGGGCCGGGCAGCCGTTCCATCGGGTGCTTCAACCGGTTCACACGAAGCCGTCGAATTGCGTGACGATGATCCGAAAAAGTACGTCGGCAAGGGCGTGCTGAGAGCGGTTCAGAACGTTAATGAACTGATTTTTCCGGAACTGGTAGGATCTTCGGTTTTTGATCAGAACATGATCGACCGGATTATGATTGAGCTGGATGGAACTTCCAATAAAGGCCGTCTGGGTGCCAACGCAATTCTGGGTGTATCGCTGGCCATCGCCAAAGCCGCTGCACAGGAAGCCGGTTTGCCGTTGTATCGCTACATCGGTGGTGTTAACGCCAATACGCTGCCCGTACCGATGATGAACATTCTGAACGGTGGTAGCCATGCTGATAACTCGATTGATTTCCAGGAGTTTATGGTAATGCCGGTCGGCGCGCCGAGCTTCTCGGAAGCCCTGCGTTGGGGAACGGAAGTATTCCACTCGCTGAAAAAAGTACTGAAAGGCAAAGGAATGTCGACCAACGTGGGCGACGAAGGCGGTTTTGCGCCGAACATTCCGTCGAACGAAGAGGCTATCCAGATCATTCTGCAAGCCATCGACAAAGCCGGTTACCGGGCGGGCCAGGATATTTACATCGCGATGGACGCGGCCGCTTCGGAATTCTACGAAGCCGAAACCGGAACGTACCACTTCAAAAAATCAACCGGCGACCGACTGAGCTCGTCTGAAATGGCGAATTACTGGAAAGAATGGGTTGATAAATACCCGATCATTTCCATCGAAGACGGCATGGCCGAAGACGACTGGAGTGGCTGGAAAGAACAAACCGAACTGATCGGCAAGAAAACCCAACTCGTTGGAGATGATTTGTTTGTAACCAACGTTACGCGTTTGCAGCAGGGCATCGACCAGGGAATTGCCAATGCGGTTCTGGTGAAAGTGAACCAGATCGGTTCGCTGACCGAAACCATCAACACGGTGAACCTGGCGAAACGCAATTCGTACAAAAACATCATGTCGCACCGTTCGGGCGAAACCGAAGACGCAACCATTGCGGATTTGGCCGTGGCTCTGAATACGGGCCAGATCAAAACCGGTTCGGCTTCGCGCTCGGATCGGATGGCGAAATACAACCAATTGCTGCGGATCGAAGAAGAACTGGGCGAAACCGCCTATTTTCCGGGTATAAAAATGTAAATTGAATAACCCCCGGTCTTGAAAAAGGCTGGGGGTTATCTTTCGAATCGTATGGTAAACAAGATTCTTCGGCTCGCCAAAAACTTCTATTTTGCAACCGGTATCGGTTTGCTGATCTGGATCGCGTTTTTCGACGCCAACGACATCATTTCGCAATTCCGCAACAGCGCGAAACTGAGCGATCTGGAAACCGATCTGGTTTATTACGACGAAAAAATCGAGGAAGTCGAAACCCAACGCCAGTCTATCCTGGGCAATGCGCGACTGCAGGAAAAATACGCCCGGGAAAACTACCTCATGAAAAAACCCAATGAGGACGTTTACGTGCTGGTCAACGAAAAAAATGAACCGATTGAGAAAGAATAGCTGATCTGCTGCGCGCTCCGATCCTTAGCTTCTATCCTTTCATCATCCATCGTTCATAATTCATCATTGAAAATGATCAACGTCCTGTTCGTTTGTCTGGGCAACATTTGCCGTTCGCCGGTGGCCGAAGGGGTTTTCCGGCAACTGGTGAAAGAAAACGGCCTGGAGACATCGATTCGATGCGACTCGGCTGGCACATCTTCCTACCACATTGGTGATCTGCCCGACCGCCGGACCCGCGAAAATGCCCTCGAACACGGCATTACGCTGACGCACCGTGCCCGCAAGCTGTCGGGCGAAGATTTGTCGCAATTCGATTACCTGGTGGCAATGGACGAAGCGAATTACGACGCCATTCAGTATTTCAGCCACCGCAGTATCGGCCTTTACAGCGAAGAAAATACGGTTTTACTCCGCGAGTTCGATCCGCAACCCGACAGTACGCCGGGCGGTTTGAGCGTGCCTGACCCCTACTACGAAGACGCAGCGGTTTTTGAACAGGTCTACCAGATTGTGTATCGTTGCTGTACCAATTTGCTGAATTACCTGGTTGAACAGCACCACCTGCAACCACAACCGGAGCGCCAGACCAAAAGATAAGCGCACGTCGGAACTGGCTTCAAATCCGAGAATTATTCACATTCTTACAATTTTATTCATTTGTTGAATAAGCTGTCAAATCAGCTTTGTATAATTATCTATTAGTCTGATAATTTCCATTAGATTAGAGAAATTTGGCAGTCAATTTGATCCATTACGAATCGATACGTTCAAAAATAGGCTACTTAAATTATGAGAATTAAAAAAGCCGTTATTACGGCTGCTGCGCGTGGTGAACGCCTGTATCCGGTTGCGGACACCATTCAGAAAGCCATGCTTCCGGTGATCGATACCGACGGTTTGCACAAACCGGTTATCCAGATTATTGCCGAAGAAGCCTTTGCCAGCGGAATCGAAGAATTATGCATCGTTTGCGCCCCCGGCGATGGCGACCGCTACCTGACTGCGTTCGCTTCGTTACGGGACAATCTTTTCAATTCATTCAAAGGCGTCGACTGGGCGAAGAAGGAAGCCGAAAAAATCGATCACCTACTGAGCCAGATTCAGTTTGCCGAACAACAGGAACCGCTTGGGTATGGTCACGCCGTTTACTGCGCCCGGGAATTTGTCAATAATGAGCCTTTTCTGCTGCTTTTGGGCGATTATCTCTACGTTTCGAATCTCAAACTGAAAAGCTGTGCGGCCCAGTTGCTGGAGCTGGCTTCACAGGAAAACTGCTCAGTTTCGGCCGTTAATCCGACGATCGAACACCAGATCGGGCGCTACGGGACGGTTACCGGGAAGCAGGAGCCCAACCGTTCGGGGGTGTATCAGATAGAAAAAATCATTGAAAAACCCACACTGAGTGTCGCCGAACTCGAACTGCAGACGCCCGGTTTGCGGGCCGGTTATTACCTCTGTTTTTTCGGCATGCACGTGTTTACACCTTCCATTTTTGGCATTTTACAGAAGTATATCGACCAAAGCAGTACCAACATTTTGCTGACCCCGGCTTTGCAGGAACTGGCCGAAACCGAAAATTACCTGGCACTGGAAGTCAAAGGAAACCGCTACGATTTAAGCCGGAAACATGGGCTGTTACGCGCCCAGATTGCATTGGGATTAGCGGGTGATGCCCACGGTGAAATCCTGTCGACAATGGTGGAATTATTGGCCGAAGCAAACAGCCGAACTGTCTGATATATGAATGTTTTTATAGAAACCATTATCTCGACTGATCCCGCCAAACGCAACCGTTCTTTTTATGAAATAAGTCAGCGGCTTTCGGCAAAAGAGTTGCTGGGACTGTTGCGGGAACTGGACGAGTTTCGGAAGTCGACGCCCAATTTATACGATAAAGTCAGAGCCATTCTTTTCCTGTATGCGGGTTTCCGGTTTTTCCTGATGGAGTCGGCGGAAACGCCACGGACCGGAAAAATTCCGTATGCCGGTTTTGAAGATTTGCTGGCCCGTCGGTTCGAACACGCCATCGCCACGTTTTTGCACGAACTGGATCAGCACGGCCCGGATGCGGCTCTGTTCAGCGCGTTGGCCGAAAGTTACCACCATCTATCGTTTCAGATTCTGGCCGATCAGGTACGGAAAAGCGTGCGGTCGAGCAAAGGAAATCAGTGGATGTTTCGGGTTGGGCACCGCGAAGAACACCCGATCCGGATTCATCCAGCATTACTGAAACGACCGGAAAATTCGCTCTTTTATCCTATTCTGCACGAACAGACGTCGGTGCGGATGGATTTGACCCACAGCGGCTGGTCGGATATTTTCTTCCTCGGGATGGATTATCCCGAAGGCGCGCGCGTAGTCAATATTTCCATTGATCTGGGCGTTTTCGGGCGCGATGCCGACATTCGGCCGCCGTTGAACTGCTACGTCCGCGTCATTCCCGACCCGGTTTTGCGTCTGACCAGCATCGACCTCAATACTACAAAAGACATCGACGATTTAGCCGATTTGTTCAATTTCGGTAATGACTATTTAAGTCTGGTCAAAGCGGGTGTGATTGCCTCGGGGCTCATTCCCCCCTCGTTCGAAAACACAAACCAGTCGTTGCCAGATATTCTGTCGCGGATCGTAGCGCCGGGTATGGGCATCGAACTGGTGACTAAAGTAAATGACATTCCGAAAGGCTCCCGGTTTGCGGTTTCGACCAACCTGCTGGGCTCGATTATCAGCTTGCTGATGCGGGCGACCAGCCAGACCCGGAATCTGGAAGGCGGTTTGGAAGAAAGCGAACGGCGGCTGGTGGCTTCGCGGGCCATTCTGGGCGAGTGGATTGGCGGTTCGGGCGGTGGCTGGCAGGATTCGGGTGGCGTCTGGCCCGGTATTAAAGCCATTCAGGGCACGTTTGCGCAGGAGGGCGATCCCGAATCGGGCATCAGTCGCGGAACGTTACTACCGCGTCACCGGGTGTTGCAGGGCGAGGACATTCACCCGGAAATGGGCGAAAAAATCATGAATTCGCTCGTGCTGATGCACGGCGGAATGGCCTCCAACGTCGGCCCGATTCTGGAAATGGTTACCGAGAAATACCTGCTCCGGGGCGATAAAGAGTGGAACGCCCGGCAGCAAACTAATCAGGTTTTCGACAATATCCTGGCTGCCATCAAAGAAGGCGATATTCAGAAATTGGGGGCCAATACCGCCCGAAACTGGGAAGGCCCGATCAAAACGATCATTCCGTGGGCGTCCACTTACTTCACTGAACAGATCATTTCCAAAGCAAAAACCGCCTTTGGCAACGACTACTACGGTTTTCTGATGCTCGGCGGAATGTCCGGGGGCGGAATGGGCATGTTTGTCAATCCGGCGGGTTACGAGGATTACAAAATGAAAGTGCTCGACATTCTGCGGAAAACAAAGGCGGAATTGTCGGCGTCGTTGCCGTTTGCGATGGAACCGGTTGTCTACAACTGGAGTATCAATTACAAAGGCACCTGGGCGAATCTGAAAGAAGGAAGCGACGCGTTGATGCCGGAGCAATATTACGGGATTCACGTGTCGGAACTGGTTCGCAAAGATCCCGCTTCGATTTCGTACATCCGGCGGGCCGAAATCGACTTGTTTACGACCTACTGCGAGAAAAATAACCTGGCATATCCGCTCCTGCGAACGATAATCAGTAATCTGTTCAAAGTTTCGGACCCGACTTCGCAGAGCAACCGCAGCGTAGAAAACGAAAAAGCGGATCGGATCAAGAAAGAAAACGGTTTCGATTACATCCAGCACGAAGAGATTCGGGAAGATTTGCAGAAAGGCCGTATCGGTCTGTCGCGCAACCGCTTACCAGCCGAAACCAGCATTGAAGATGTGCAGCCGGGCGATCTTGTGCAGTTTGACGAACTTACTACCACCGCGGCAAAAACCGGTGAAGCGGCTATTCGGGGCGGGAAAGTGGCGGTTTTGAGTTTGGCCGCCGGTGTCGGCAGCCGCTGGACCAAAGGTGCGGGCGTTATCAAAGCCCTGAATCCGTTTGTGGAAATTGACGGCAAGCACCGCAGTTTTCTGGAAATCCATCTCGCCAAAACCCGGAAAGTGTCGGAAACGTACGGCGGCATGATTCCGCATCTGGTCGCAACCAGCTATCTGACGCACGAACCAATCCGGCGGACGCTGGAAGAAACCGGTAATTTTGGGTATTCGGGAGCGACGTATCTATCGCCGGGCCGGTCGATTGGGCAGCGGTATGTGCCGATGGAGCGCGATCTGCGGTTTATGTGGGAAGAAATGCCGCAGGAAACCCTCGATGAAAACAAGCAGAAAGTGCGCGACGCCGTTCGTCAGACGATGATTGGCTGGGCCAAATCGAAAGGCGAAGGCTCGGATTACGTCGATAACATCGCGGCACAGCGGTTTTCGCCGTTGGGCCACTGGTACGAAGTTTCCAATCTGCTCCGCAACGGTGTTCTGGCGCAATTGCTGGCCGACCAGCCGCAGGTTGAAACGATTGTTTTACACAATATCGATACCCTCGGAATGGACGTGGACCCGGCGGTTTTGGGACATCACCTCGAATCGGGGAACATGCTGACGTTTGAAGTCGTGCCTCGTCGGATCGAAGATCGGGGGGGAGGGTTGACGCGCGTGAACGGTCACCTTCGGATGCTGGAAGGACTCGCGCAGCCGCGTGAAGAGGACGAGCTGAACCTGAGTTATTACAGTTCCAACACGACCTGGATCCAGATCGATCCGCTGTTGGCGCTGTTCGGTCTGACGCGGCAGGATTTGCAGGACGGCGACGAAGCCCGGCTGGCGAAGGCCGTCCGGAGCGTGGCTCACCGCATTCCGACCTATGTGACGATTAAAGACGTGAAATACCGCTGGGGCCACGGTCAGGAGGATATTTATCCGGTGGCGCAAATTGAAAAACTCTGGAGCGACATGTCGGCGCTGACCGACGTGCCGTGCGGGTATATTGCGGTTTCGCGGATGCGCGGGCAGCAGCTCAAAGATCCCGCTCAACTCGATGCCTGGGTCACCGACGGCAGCAAAGACTACATCGCCGGTTTGGGGACGTTTGACGTTTGATGGTTGCGAATGGTTAAATGGTTCTGATGGTTAAATGGCTGGATGATTTTGATGGTTAAAATGGTTAAAAAATGGTTACAGGGAGCAATGCCGCTCAAATTAATCATTCAACCATTTTTAACCATCAGAATCATTTAACCATTTTTAATTATCAGGACCATCCAGCCATTTAGTCATCCAAACCATCTTTAACCATAAAATAATGTCTTTTGCCGCTGATATTGTTAATTTCGAAGCATGAACAAGAAAGTCATTTTGATGATTCTGGACGGCTGGGGAATTGCCCGAAAGATCGATGTATCGGCCATTGATGCCGCCAATACGCCATTTATTGATTCGCTGTATACGAAGTATTCACACAGCCAGCTCGAAGCCTCGGGCCTGGCCGTTGGTTTACCGGCGGGTCAGATGGGCAACTCCGAAGTAGGGCACATGAACCTCGGCGCGGGGCGAATTGTGTATCAGGATTTAGTGAAAATCAACTTAGCGGTCGAACAGCATACCCTCGATAAAGAACCGGTTTTGCTGGATGCGCTGAATTATGCCAAAACCAACGGTAAAAAAGTCCATTTTATCGGGCTGGTGTCCGACGGCGGGGTGCACTCCCACATCGAACACCTGAAAGGATTGTGCACGGTGGCGCATGAACAGGGTTTGACGGATGTGTTCATCCACGCCTTTACCGACGGCCGCGATACCGACCCCAAAAGTGGCTACGGTTTTCTGGCCGATCTTGATAATCACCTGAAAACCAGTACGGGCCGGATTGCCACGATCATCGGGCGGTATTACGCCATGGACCGCGACAACCGCTGGGAACGCGTCAAGCTGGCGTACGATGCGATGGTGAAAGGCGTTGGCCACGACACCTGCGAGGTGGGCGGTGAATTGTCGGCCATTCATAAATCGTACGAAGAAGGTGTCACCGACGAGTTTATCAAGCCGATCATCGTAACGAATCCCGATGGCAGTCCGCTGACGACGATTCAGGATGGCGACGTGGTGCTTTGTTTCAATTTCCGCACCGACCGGGGCCGTGAAATCACGCTGGCGCTCAGCCAACGCGATTATCCGGAGCAGGATATGAAGAAATTGAATCTGTATTACGTCACGCTGACCAATTACGACAACGAATTTGTGGGCGTAAAAGTCATTTACGACAAAGATAACCTGACGAGTACGCTCGGCGAAGTGGTTTCGAAAGCGGGTAAAAAACAGATTCGGATTGCCGAAACCGAGAAATATCCGCACGTAACGTTCTTCTTTTCCGGGGGGCGCGAAGACGTGTTCGAAGGCGAAAGCCGCTTGCTGTGTCCTTCGCCCAAAGTGGCAACCTACGACCTGAAACCGGAAATGAGCGCGTTTGACATCCGCGACGCCATTATTCCGGAACTGGAGCGCGAACAGGTTGATTTCGTCTGTCTGAACTTTGCCAATACCGATATGGTGGGGCATACGGGCGTTTTTTCGGCCGTCGTAAAAGCCGCCGAAACCGTTGACCAATGCGCGCAGGCCGTGATTACCACGGCGCTGGCCCACGGTTATTCAACCATTGTGATTGCCGACCACGGGAATGCCGACTACATGATCAACGAAGATGGCTCGCCCAATACCGCTCACACGACCAACCCGGTTCCGTGTATTCTGGTCGATGACAATTTCCATCCGAAGCTCAACAACGGCGTTCTGGCCGACATTGCCCCCACGATCCTGCAACTGATGGGCATCGAACAACCCGCCGTGATGACGGGCCACAGTTTGATTGCGGAATAGAGTAAAATAGAGTAAAGAGATGAGAAGTGAGACAAGAGATGGTTACCGGTTTTTAGTCTCTCGTCTCACTTCTCTCTTCTTTGTTCTCAACAAAACTTTTCGACTCGGGTTGGTGTTCGCCAACTGGGTAACAAGCAGTGTACGCCCCCTGATTGGAAAGTCAGGGGTTATTTTTTATCAGGATGAAATTTAGTTACGGAATTGTTATTGTTCTGGGGATGGCCGCCTGTTCCAATCCGACCAAGGAAGCACCCGCCGGGACTTACTACGACCTGAAGTCGTATATCGAGCGGCAAATCAGCCAGTTGCAGAAACAACAGCCTACGGTGGTGAAACAGGCCGGTTTTGGTGATGACAAGGAACGGCAAACGACGAAAACCATCGACTGGAGTCGCGAGCTGGATTTGTTTCTGCAAGCGGATATCAATAAACAGGCGTATCAGTCCAGTTACCAGAAAAACCGCCCGGATTCGCTGACGTACGAATACGTTTTGAAACCGGGTGAAAACCTGCCGGTTAAGCAATTGCGCGTCGAACTGGACTCGGTTACCCGCCAACCCCGGCTGGTGAAAGCGACGTTACGAACGAAGAACTCCCTCTACGAATCGGAGCGAAACGTCTGGCTGGAAAGCAACAAAGGGGCCATCAAACATTATCACATCGAAGGATTTCAGCAACTGGCCTGGCTGGATGCCAAGCGGTTTTTGATTGACGGGGAGATAACGCCGTTCAGTGAAAAAACGTTAATTTGGAAATAATTAAACGTATAAAGCGATGTAACTAACACTGAAAGCGCCAACTGATTCTTTAGATACTGGTTTTTTGGAGGCTATTAAAGAACGCTTTGGGAAAAAGGAAGTTGAAATAACCGTAAAGGAAGTAGAAAATAATAAGCCTGTCGATCAGAAAGAACTCTTTCGAACGATGGAAGAGCTGCGTGAGCGATTTAAAGACATATATGTATATCCTAGTTTAAATCTTTCTGATTTGGCAAATGAAGTTAATTTGTGATTAATTGATTCAGATTAAATAACCGACAAAATCGCTATTTATTAGCCCCCGGTTGAAACCGGGGGCGCCAAATAAAACCCGAATTGATAGCCGTTTTAACGGTTTTCTAGGCATGGAAACCGTTAAAACCCTTCATTTGTCGGGTTATTTTCGCTTTCCCACAGCTGAAGCAGTGGGCTGATAGAAGGTATTTCGACGGATTCTTTAATAATCCCCGCCAGCGCCACCACCACCGAAGCTGCCGCCCCCAAAACCGCCGAAGCTGCTGCCTCCGCCACCACCTCCTCCGCCCCAATTACCGGACGAGCTGCCCCAGCCGGAAAAGGTGGACGTCGGGAAGGGAACCGGAAAGAATCCGCCACCCCGGTTTCGGTTGCTGCCGCCACCGCCCCGGTTCCGGCTGATCCAGATAATGACAACGATGATCACGAAAATGATAAGGAAGAAGATAATTCCGTCCCCGGCATCGCCATCGTCGGACGCGTCGGCTTTGAATTCACCGCTGGCGCGCTGGATGATTTCGGTCGTTGCTTCGTCTAAACCCGCGTACCATTCTTCCTTCTTAAAGTGCGGAGCGATAATCTGACTGACAATCCGCTTGGAAATGGCGTCGGTAATGGCGCCTTCCAGGCCGTAGCCCGTCGCAATAAACACTTTGCGGGTGGAAGGTACCCAGGTCAGAACCAGGCCGTTATTCTGCCCTTTCTGCCCCACGCCCCACTTCCGGCCCACCTGAAAACTGAAATCACCAATCGGGTAGGGCTCGGTCGATTTGACAATCAGAATGACGATCTGAGTGGAGGTCGAGTCGTTATAAACCCGCAGTTTTTCTTCCAGTCTCGCCCGCTCATCCGGTTGCAGAATGCCGACGTAATCATTCACCAGACGCTGCGGATTGGGTTTGTCCGGAATGACATCATCCTGTCCGTACGTCTGAAAAGCAAAGACGGCAAAAAGAAGAATCAACAGAATTCGAACCGGTAGGGCAATGCGATATGTGACGAAGGAAAGATTCATTTAGTGTGAAATTTCGTCGGAAAGCTCGTTGGTATCATCATCCAATCGAGGAAAATACTGCCGTAATTGCTGGCCTGCGCGCTCGATTCCCAGACAAAAACCGGTCGTAAACCGGCCGTTGCGGAAATTCTCGCGCATGACCTCTTTGGTGGTTTCCCAAAAATCCTTGGGAACAACCCGGTCGATGCCTTCGTCGCCCAGTACGGCAAACTTCCGGTCGTCGGTGGCCAGGTAAAACAGCACGCCGTTCCGCTGGGCGGTTTGATCCATGTTCAGTTGCCGGAAAACCTGCACCGCCCGCTCGATGACATCGGGAGTCGGACAAAGCAGTTCAATGTGAACCCGGATTTCGCCCGAGGTTTCCAGTTCAGCCGACCGAATCGCCTGAATGATCTCCTGCTGCTCTTCGGCAGTGAAAAGGTTGATTGCGGACATGAAAGGAATGACGGATTATGAACGATGAGTGATGAATTAGGAATGAAGTGTCGGAACATACATCGTTCATAATTCATCACCCACCATTTAAAACTGAACCGTTGGGGCGTTTTGGGCGGCTTGTGAGGCTTCGAAGAACCCTTTGGGCGAGAAACCGAAAATGCCCGCGAAAATGTTGGCCGGGAACGTACGTACGGAAACGTTGTAGTCTTTCACGGCCGCGTTAAAGTCGTTCCGCGCTACCGTAATGCGGTTTTCGGTCCCTTCCAGCTGCGACTGTAGTTCGGAGAAGTTCTGGGTGGCTTTCAACTGCGGGTAGTTTTCGGATACGGCCAGCAGGCGCGATAAGGTACCGCTCAACTGATCCTGCGCAGCCTGGAATTTCTGAACATTTTCGGGCGTCAGCTGATCTGCACTTAACTGAACGCTGGTAGCTTTCGAACGGGCTTCCATGACGGCCGTCAGCGTGCTTTTCTCAAAATTAGCGGCCCCTTTGACGGTGTTGACCAGGTTCGGAATCAGGTCGGCCCGGCGTTGGTACTGGGCCTGCACCTGCGCCCATTTTTCGCCGACGTTCGCGTCTTTTCCAACAATACCGTTATATGTGCTGCATCCGAAGAAACCAAAAATCAGAGCAATGACGATGACAATAATAAGACCTTTTGACATGGTTGTGTGTAGGTTAATGTGTTAGCAAAGATCATCAAAACCGGATCGGTATCGTGAAAATTTACAGGATCGGACGCTTTTGGCCGTAATTCATTCGCCGGGGTTGATGATTGGAAACCGGTACGGTTTTGCAAAAAGCGGTTTGGATCAATAACTGATTACTTCCACGAATTGATTGGTAAATTAGTAAAAATCTTGTTGTAACGCCGTTATTTAGCGGGTTACTCCAATGGGTAGACTTTAATTACTGGAAATATGAATCTTTCGCTTACCGGAAAAACCGCCATTGTCTGTGGCAGCACGCAGGGAATTGGCTACGCTTCCGCCGTTGAACTGGCCTTGTTGGGTGCCAATGTCACGCTATTGGCCCGAAATGAAGAGAAATTAAAAACCGCCGTGGCTTCGCTGGACACGAAATTGGGCCAGAAACACCAGTACCGGGTGGCCGATTTTGAGAATCCAAACGATGTCAAAACCGTCGTAGATGCCTATCTGGCAGAATTTCCAGAGGTTCACCTGCTGATCAACAACACCGGCGGTCCGGTGGGCGGGCCACTTATCGATGCCAAACTGGAGGAATTCACCAAAACCTTTGCGGCTCATCTACTGAATAATCAGCTCCTGGCGCAGGCCGTGGTGCCGTCGATGAAAAGGGCGGGATATGGCCGGATTGTCAACATTATTTCCACTTCCGTGAAACAGCCGATCGTCGGGCTGGGCGTTTCCAACACCATTCGCGGGGCG
The DNA here is from genome assembly GCF_009668025.1 of Larkinella terrae. Classification (GTDB taxonomy): domain Bacteria; phylum Bacteroidota; class Bacteroidia; order Cytophagales; family Spirosomataceae; genus Larkinella; species Larkinella terrae. The sequence continues at coordinate 443,372 of NZ_WJXZ01000004.1, forward strand.
GTGGCGCAGTGGGCCAAAACGCTGTCGCTCGAACTGGCGCAATTTGGCATCACTGTGAACAATGTGTTACCTGGTTATACAAAAACCGCCCGTCTGGATGCTACCCTCGACAACCGGGCGAAGGCGCAACAGAAATCGCGGGCTGAAATTGAAGCGCAGATGCGGGCCGAAATTCCGATGGGGCGGTTTGTCGAACCGGAGGAAGTGGGGGCCGCAGCCGCTTTTCTCTGCACACCTGCAGCCGCTGCCATCAACGGAATTAATGTACCGGTGGATGGTGGAAAAACCGGAGGGTTGTAAATTGAAAATGGCCGGTTTTGGGATATCTGATAAATTCTGGTCGCATAGCGACCCAATGTTTGTAGAAATGCAGCCGGGTTGACTATATGGGTCGCGTAGCGACCGAACGAAAAATCGAGTTAGATCGCTACGTGACCTGAGAAGAATGAATCGATCGGTTTTTGCTACAAACATAAAGTCGCTATGCGACTCAAATGCCTGTTCAAATCCTTCAGCTGTAAACCGGGAAACTACCGCCGGAACCGCTCGAACGACTCCTGCAAGGGCTTGAACCGCTCTTCGGTAATCGGGAAATCGCCGTACCAGATGTATTCAAACTGCGTCGTCAGGGATTCAAATTCCGGCTGCCGGGGCGACTGTGCCAGTTCGTAGACGTAACTACGGTTGGTTTTGTTCGGTTTCCAGTCAATCAGGTTGTGATTACTCAGGTGTTTCAGCGTTTGCAGGTAGAGCAGCCGCACCGCCAGCCGGTAATTCCGCTGTTCGATGGCCGCTTCGATTTGCTGCTCAAAATCGATTTCGTGGATGTTTTCCGTCAGGGTCTCGTATTCCAAAGCGGTACTGCTGGCTCCCTTACTAAAAATGAATCCCAGAATTTCGGCTTTAATCAACAGCCAGATCACCACCCCGGCGGCCATCGCCAGAATCACATACTGCCAGAAATTCTGGTAGGATTTACTCCGCATAAACTCGTTTACTTTCCGCCAGAACCAGGTCCAGAATTTAGCCCACAAGCTATTGGCCGGTTTCAGATCCTGGCCGTATTGATACTCGCGGTCGTTGCGGAAGTCGTCGAGTCGGGCGGTTTTGGGTTTGCGAATCAGCACCGGACTGCGGTCGTCGGGTGCGGGTTGCGCCTGCACCGTATCTTTCGGCTGGGGAACGGGCAACTGCGCCCAAACCGGAAAACCGCCGAGGTTCAGCAACAACAAACTATAAATCAGTCGCTTAATAATCGCCTTCATTGTTGGAACGGGGAATGGGCGGAGGCAAAGGCGAGCCAATGCTGTCGATTGCTGAGAGAATGCTGCGGCCATCCCGCAATTCAACCAGGTTAAAGTATTGAAAAGCAATGCCTAACGCGATAAGCGACGAAACCACCACACCGCCCACCGTACTCAGAATGCTGGTCAGAATGGTGACGTAAACCGGCACGTTCGGAGCCAGTTTCAACGCCACCATCATGCTGACACCGGCTGCCGGGACGTTGAAGGCAAAGCTGAGAATGTAAGCAATGAAGCTGATGATGATGATCAGTCCGAACGTCGACCACCATTTGTCGCGGATCAAATCGAAACTGCGCCCTATAAAAGAACCAACCGAACCCTCTTCGAAAACCACAATGGGCAACGCCAGCGTAAACACTACGCCCAGGTAAATGCCCGGAATCACCAGAAACAGCGTGGCAACGACGACGAGCATACCGACAACCAGCCAGGTGACGAGCGCCCGCCCCAGCGCGTTCTGAACTTCGGCCCAAACCGCTTCCACGGTTATTGGCTCACCGGAGTTGCGGTTGTATACTTTCAAATGGCCGTAAACCGTCAGATTGACGAGCAGCGGAATGAACATCGCCAGCACGATCGCAACGATGTAATACGGACTCGAAAGCTGCTGGAGCATCCAGGAATTCATCTGGGTCTTACTGCCAATGGTGGGCTGAACCGACCACATCGACGCCGACGCGATCCCCGAAGCAATGCCCGCAATCAGGGCCGGAGCCCCGGCAATGTACAGCAGCGCCATGCCGAGGGTGCGAATATTTTTGACCGCGTACTGAACCGTAGCGTTGATCTTCTCGCCGAAATCGCGCGTTTGGTATAAGTTCATAGTGTGGAGTTTATAGTTTTTAATTTATGTCTTAGATTTTCAATAGTTTGCTTTTTGACTATAAATCAGAAACGATAAGAGATTGTCCAAAAATAGTAAATCATGTTTTCTATGTTGCCCCCAACCCCCTAAAGGGGGCTTTAGCACACCGATTAAAGCCCCTTTTAGGGGGTTGGGGGCAAAGCGAAAGAAGGAAAATTATAAAGTTTAGACAGTCACTAAACTAGTTAAACTTTTTTTCCAGCCGGATCGGATACAGAATAAAATACCAGATGATGAACGCAGCCGACGCCAGGATAATAATCGAACTGACCACCGGAGGCAACGGCAGGCGCGTAACGAAGCTTTCCAGAAAACCCGCCGTGATGAAAACCGGTACCAGACCGATCACGATTTTTAGCCCCTGTTTGGCTCCCCGTTTGAACGACTCCAGCCGCGACCAGGTTCCCGGAAACAACAGGCTGTTGCCGAGCGTCAGACCGGCGCTCCCCGCAATCACAATCGCCGAAATTTCGAGCGTTCCGTGAATCCAGATGGTCAATACCGACGGCAGCAGCAGGCCCCGTTCGTAAAAAAAATACTGAAAAGCGCCCAGCATGACGCCGTTCTGAAACATCACCGCAAGGGTGCCAAACGACGCAAACAGGCCCAGAATGAACGCAATGAACGAAACCCGGATGTTGTTGACGGTAATGCCCAGAAACATATCGGCCTGCCCACCGCTTTTGTAAACCGCCAGCGGATCGCCTTTCCGGATGTTTTCGAGCGTCATGTTGACGTAATCGTCGCCCAGAATCAGCCGGACGAAGGTGTCATCGTTGGCCGCCGAAACCCAGCCGAGGGTGGCCGCAACCAGAAACACAAGGAACGACACCAGCAAAAGCCGGTGCGATTTCCGAAACAGCAACGGCAGTTCAATTTTCCAGAACTGCACGAACCGGCCGCGGTCTTCGCGTTTGTTGAGCATCAGCCGCCGATGCATGGTGGCCGCCAGCCCGTTGAGGTAGCGCGTAACGGGCGAAGTTGGATAAAACGTCCGCGCGTACGACAGATCGTCGGTCAGTTCAATAAACCGTTCGGTCAGAATGTCGGGGTCGGTGCGGTCGTTGGCGGTAATCGGTTCGCTTTCGATTTCCTGCCACTTTTCCGTATTTCGTTTGATAAAAACTGCTTCACGCATGAAAAAACCGGGTTATGGGCCGAAACCCATTGGGTCGGATAAGTTGCAAAGCAAATCCCATATTTCAAAACCGCTCATCAAAACCGGGGCTATACCGTCGATTTCGTTCACGAATAGTCGTTGTCAAAGGGTTTCTCCGTAAGTTTGCAGTTTCGGTGCGTATTTAAATCAGGTATGAAAATATTGTTTGACCATCAGGCCTTTACCGGAGTGCGCTACGGAGGAGTATCCCGGTATTTTTACGACCTGATGGTATCGCTTCAGCAGAAAGGGGTTGAAACCCAGCTCTCGCTCTTGTTTTCCAACAACGCCTATTTGCTGGAAAGTGACGCGTTTCGGGTGCAGTCTTTTCCGTATTTTCTGGGTTTTATGCCCACCAATATGCTTTTTTCCCAGGTAAACCGGTTGTGGAGCATCGCGCAGTTGAAGCGGAATCAGTACGACGTTTTTCACCCGACGTTCTTTCATCCGTACTTTCTGAACCACGCGAAAAAACCGTTCGTCCTGACGTATCACGACGCGATCAAAGACAAGTTTGGCGCCGAATTCGGTCACATCGACAATGCCTCAAAGGACCTGAAACAAACGCTGCTGGACCGTTCGGCGCAGGTGATTGCAGTTTCGGAAAATACCAAACAGGACCTGATCGAGTTGTTCCGAATCAAACCGGAAAAAATAACCGTCGTGCATCACGCAACGGTTTTTCAGAACCTGAACGTGCCCGAAACCTTTCAGATTCCTGTTCCGGAAGCGTATTTGCTGTACGTAGGCACGCGCAACGATTACAAGAATTTTGCCTTTTTCCTGAAAGCCATTGCGCCGACGCTCCACAAAAACCGTCCCATTCAACTGATTTGCGCCGGGGGCGGAGCGTTCAATGCGGAGGAAATTCAGTCAATCCAGCAGCTCGGCCTGACGGACCAGGTCGTTCAACGCGGCATCGACAGCGATTTTGCCCTGTTCCGGTTTTATCAGCAAGCGCTGGCCTTTGTCTATCCGTCACTTTACGAAGGTTTCGGAATCCCGATTCTGGAGGCTTTTGCGGCCGGTTGTCCAGTGATTCTGAGTCGGGCGTCCTGTTTTCCGGAAGTGGCGCAGGACGCGGCTCTGTATTTCGATCCACAATCGGAAGCGGATTTGCGGCAGCAGGTCGAAAAAATAATTGCCGACGATTCGCTGCGCCAGTCGTTGATCCGGAAAGGGTACGAGCGCGGAAAATACTTTTCGCTGGAAAAAACGGCGAGCCAAACACTACAGGTTTATCAACGTATTGCATAAGTGAACAGAGCGAAGAAAATTCTGCTTTTTGATACAATCATCGACGGGCATCACGCTGATTATCTGACGCATTTGATTACATACTGGATCGCAAACCGGCTCCAAGGCGAATTGATTGTCGTGACGCAGCAATCGTTTCAGAAGCAGTACGATGCGTTAACGAAACAAAAACCGGGGGCTGCAAACGTCCGGTTTGTGCCGATCTCGTCGTCGGACATTGAAATCGTCCACGGAGCGTCGATGGCTACGCGTTCGTTCAAGGAATGGAATTTGATGCTGAAATACATCGGAATGCATGAACCCGATCACGTCCTGCTCATGTATTTTGACCTTTTTATGCTGGCAAGCTGGCTGGGCCGTTCGGCACCCTGTGCGGTTTCCGGGATTTATTTTCGTCCGGATTTTCATTACAAAGTGCGGCCCGGCATCAAGGCCAAACTGAATGATGCCCGGAAAAAAATAACCCTGAAAGCGGTTTTGGGCGGTAAAAGTCTGGCGAATCTGTTTTGCCTGGATCATTCGGCGGTGGATGGGTTGCGGCAGTTAAGCCCGTACATCAAAATCTGGCCTCTGGCCGATCCGGTCGAATCGTACGATATTATGCCCGCCGAAGTCGAACAGTTGCGCGCAAACCTGCAAATTGAACCCAACCGCCGGATTTTGCTGCTGTTTGGTCACCTCGACGACCGGAAAGGCATCGAACCGTTGCTGGAAGCGATGAAACGCTTGCCGGCGCAACAGAAAAACCGCCTTTGTCTGGTGCTGGCCGGGCCGATCCAGCCCGACTTCCGGGCGCTGGTGGAACGTAAAATCGCCGAGGTGGGCCCCGACGTGCAGGTTGTCCGGGTGTTTCGGGAAATAAAAGGGCGCGAAATTCAGGTTCATTTTGAGCTATCGGACTACGTTCTGGCGTTATACCAGCACCACGTCGGCATGGCGTCGGTGGTGGTGCGGGCTGCGGTTTCCCGAAAACCGGTTCTGGCGTCGGATTACGGTTATCTGGGCCATCTGGTGCAATCCGAAGAGCTCGGTGCGGTAACGGACGCGACCTCGCCGGACGCCATTCGGTCGCTGCTGGAACGCGTTGTGACCACCGAAATTCCGTATTCGGAAGCCCGTCTGCAAAAGTTAGCGGAACAGAATTCGGACGTTTATTTTGCAGAGACTATTTTTAACCATCTTTAACCCTGTCAGCGGTCGGAGACCCTGACAGCGGTTATTAATGATTCTAGTATAACTCACCGCTGTCAGGGTCTCCGACCGCTGACAGGGTGTAATCGTATGACGGTTTCGATTCTGACATCCCAAAACGTTACGCTGGAGTACGAACCCGCCAGCCTGGGCGACCGTATTCTGGCGTTGCTGCTCGATTACCTGATTTTTTTTGGGTGGATAATCCTGTACGCGATTCTGGTGGCGCAACTGCCAACCGTATTCCGGAGTAATTTCTGGACCGGTTTATTTTTGCTGTTGCCGTTCATGCTTTATGATTTAGTGTGTGAAGTGTTTCTGAATGGGCAAAGTCTGGGAAAAATCGCAATGAAAATCCGGGTGGTCATGCTCGACGGATCGCAACCCGGCCTGGGGGCGTATCTGCTTCGCTGGCTGCTCCGGCTCATCGAATCGCCCTTTTTTCTGGGCGGGATGGTGGCCGTTATTACGATTGCCGTGAATGGAAAAGGGCAGCGGGTGGGCGATATTGCGGCCGGAACCACGGTTGTGAAACTAACCCGGCCCGTCTCGCTTGCTCAGGTGATCTACCGGGCGTTACCGGAGGATTACCAGGTTCGTTTTCCCGAAGTGGCCCAATTGTCCGACCGCGACCTGAACATTGTCCGGGAAGCCCTGCGGCAGAACAACCCCGAAATTAGCGGGTTGGCCGCCAACAAAGTAAAACAAGTCATCGGCGTTCGTTCGGATCTGGACGATACCACGTTCCTCCGGACGCTGATCAACGATTATCAGTTTTTGGCAAACTGACGTACCTACGGACGAAAGTCCGTAATTTTGAATGGTATGAATTAGGGTTTACTCCCCACTTGAACGAATCTCACGGACGAAAGCCTGCGCGGCCCGGTCCGTGGGTACAAAATAGAATGAAAGATCAAATCAAAACACTGGCCCGGCAATACGCTGCCGATATCGTTGCCAACCGGCGACACCTGCACGCCAATCCGGAATTGTCGTTCAATGAATACAATACGGCCCGGTTTGTGGCCGAGCAACTCAAAGCCATCGGCCTGACTCCGCAGGAAGGCGTTGCCAACACCGGTCTGGTGGCGCTGATCGAAGGCCGGAAAACCGGTTCGTCGGAAAACCGGGTCGTAGGTCTGCGCGCCGACATGGACGCCCTGCCGATTCACGAAGCCAACGATGTGCCGTATAAATCGACCGTCGAAGGTGTTATGCACGCGTGCGGGCACGATGTTCATACGTCGTCATTGCTCGGAACTGCGCGCATTTTGCAGGAACTCCGTGACCAGTTTGAGGGAACCGTCAAGCTGGTTTTTCAACCGGCGGAAGAGAAAGCACCCGGTGGCGCTTCGCTGATGATCAAGGACGGCGTCCTGGAAAATCCGTCTCCGGCCAGTATGCTCGGACAGCACGTCGCACCGAATGTTCCGGTCGGAAAAATCGGTTTTCGGGAAGGCATGTACATGGCCAGCACCGACGAACTGTATCTGACCGTGATCGGAAAAGGCGGCCACGGCGCGATGCCCGACCAGCTCATCGACCCGGTTTTGATTGCGTCGCACATCATCGTGGCACTTCAGCAGATCATCAGTCGCAACCGCAAACCGGCCAATCCGTCGGTGCTGTCGTTTGGGCGGTTTGTTGCCGACGGCGTGACGAACGTCATTCCGAACGAAGTCAAAATCGAAGGGACGTTTCGCTGCATGGACGAAGAATGGCGGGAAGACGGGTTACGGCGGATGAAAAAAATGGCCGAAGGCATGGCCGAAGCGATGGGCGCGGTTTGCGAATTTACCGTCGTGCGCGGGTATCCGTTTCTGAAAAACCACCCCGAACTGACCCGCCGGATGCGTTCGGCCGCAACGGAATACATGGGTCCCGAAAACATCGTGAACCTGGATTTGTGGATGGCGGGCGAGGATTTTGCCTTCTATTCGCAGGTCGTCGATTCGTGTTTTTACCGCCTTGGCACCCGCAATGAAGCGCGTGGCATCATTTCCGGTGTTCACACGCCTACCTTCGACATCGACGAGTCGGCACTCGAAATTGGCGCCGGTTTGATGAGCTGGCTGGCAGTGGAGGAGTTGCGAGTGAAGAGTTAAAAAACCTATAAACCTGTAAGGTCTTCAAGACGGGGTCGCTTAGACCTTACAGGTTTATAGTAACGTAGTCAACAACTTTTGGTATGGTATGAACTACAAATGGCTGTCGGTTTTGCTGGTTACGATTGGCTTATCGGCCTGTTCGACTTCGACGGTTTTCATTGTTCGGCACGGCGAAAAGGTGAGTGAGGCCGATACGACCAGTTTGTCGGCCGTTGGCTTCGAGCGCGCTCAGGCGTTGGCTGACCGGCTGGAGGATGAGCGGATCAGCCGGATTCTGACCACGCCGACCCGCCGGACGCAGCAAACCGCCGGACCGCTGTCCCGGCACCTCAACCTGCCCATCGAGTCGTATCCGGCCAAACCGGTCGGTGCGGTCGTAGAAATGGTGCAACAAACGAAGGGCAGGAATATCCTGGTGGTCGGCCACAGTAACACGATTCTGGAGATCGCGCAGGGGTTGGGAACCAAACCATCAAAGGCTAAAATCGAGTCGGAAGATTTTGATAACCTGCTGGTAGTGAAGTTGAAAAGAGGGTTGTTTGGAAAGTCGGTTCGGTTGGAGGAGGAAACGTACGGCAAACCGACTCCGCCGTAAAAACCGCCTTCATGCGTTAAACCGAACCGGAATGGGGAATGAGAAACCGGGCAATTTTTCGCCGGTTTGGGAGTTAATAATGTAGTGTTTACTCAAATAGAGATGGATTGATGGGTTTGCGAATTGTGAGATTGTTCTTTGTTTTTTGTTTGATGTGGCTGGTCGAAACCGGCGTTGCGAGGGCTCAGGAAACGGCCACAACGGGGTCAACATTCCCGAATCGCTATACGGGTCGGCAGATCGTCGTGGAAGTTGGAAGTGAGACGGACCGACCGGAATACCGCCTGTTGGACAACGGGTTGATGTATTACCGGGAAGGTTCCGAAGGCGGTTTTACGAAGTTGGGCCAGCAAAAAAAAGACACGACGCAGCGGACGTTTGCAACGCTGGAGCAGGAGTGTAAAATCAAAACCGCCAAGATTGAAAAACCGGAAAACCCGGACGTAACCATCACCTGGAAACGGGCCAAAACCGAGTTTGCGGTGGGCTGGGAAAAGCGCAACGCTCCCGAGGTGTACGAAAAGTTTTACGAAAAATTCATGTCGTTCTTCCCCAGGAACAAGCAGAAATAACTAAAAAAGCCCCGAAACTGCGCAGTTTCGGGGCTTTTTAATTTACTCTGATCAAATTTCGGCTTCAGGACTTCGCGGGCGGCCGTTTGGAAGGAGCAACTTTCATTGGTGATCTTTCAGACTAAAATTAATTGGCAGGTTGTATTTCACCCGCACCGGTTTTCCATCCTGCGTTCCCGGTTTCCAGCGGGGCATGGCTTTGATCATCCGAACGGCTTCTTCGTCGGCACCAAAACCGATGCCTTTCAGAATCTGAATATCCTGCATGCTGCCGTCCGTGTTGATGACGAACGAGAGAAAGACCCTGCCGCTGACGTGGGCGCGGAGGGCGGGTTCCGGGTATTTCATGTTATTAATGATATAGGCTCCCAGAGCGGGCATGCCACCCGGGAATTCGGGATTTTTATCAACCACCGTAAAAATTTCACCGTTACCGTCATCCACCATTTTGCGGTCTAGCAAATCCCTGAACTTGGTGTTGTTGGCGTGTTTCGGAATTCGGGGCGAACCGGTCCAGTAGCTGGATTGCGTGCCGTCGTTGGGTTGGGCCAGCCGAACGTAAATAGCATCCTTGCCGTTGACCGGAACTTCGATACTCTGGTGGCCGACAAATGAAACCACCAGGGTTCCATTGGCGGGTACTTTGAGCTGGTATGCGCCGTTGGCGTCGGTGTTGGTGCCTGCCTGCGATCCTTTCAGGACAATATTGGCACCCGGTATCGGCGTATTGTTGGAGCTGAAAATCTGGCCGGAAAGCGTGATCGGTCCCTGACTGACCACCTCTTTCTTCGACTGGTCTTCGCAGGCAGCCACAAAGACGAACAGACTGGCAATCAGCAGGGTGGCAAAACCGTACTTGGCGATGGCCCAGCGACTGGTTTCTGATTTCTGCAACATGATAATCCGTTGTTTAAGGGTGGACGATTGAAAAAAAGGCGTGACAAATGCCGACTGTTTAGGGCCAAATGTGTAGGCAATCAATCGGTTATCGAATCGGCGTTGACAGAAGCGGAGCCGGGTGGAGAAGGGTTTTGTTGCTTTCATGACAACCTTAGTTTTTGGAAGTGGCTTTGATGGTATACGTCGTCTTGGTGTGATCAACTTCAATCCGTTCCAGACTGCTGGGGTTCAGCTTCTGAAATTCTTCCCGGGTGATCGTTTTCCCATCCAGCACAAAATCAACGGCTTGGCTGCCAAAACCGGGCTGGGTCGTCGTCTGGATGGTTTCGCCCATGACTTTCTGTTTGGACGTCACCTCAATGACCCCGTTTTGCCCTTCGTTCCCGTAGATGGATGTTGCCGAAGCTCCTTTCAAAACGTTGATGGATGCGATGCTGTTGGGACCGATGGTGGTCGCCAGAGTCTCGGTAGAGGCCAGTTTTTTTCCGTCAACGATATACAGCGGTTTAGCATTCGGATCAGTACTCAACGGAGTGCGGATGATGACATTGGCCGGGCTCGAATTGTCCTGAATGACCTGCCCACTTCGTTTGTCTTCCTTGCCTTCCAATTGAAACTGAATGGGCAGAACGTACTGCGTCATCACCGGTTTGCCATTCTGAATCCCCGGTTTCCAGCGCGGCATCTGGCTGACAACCCGCACCGCTTCTTCGTCGCAGCCCGCCCCGATGCCTTTTTTCACGCGTAGCCCGGTAATGTCGCCCTGCGAATCGACCGTGAATTGCACGAAAACCGTCCCCTGCGTATGGGTCTGACGAGCCTCTTCCGGGTAGCGAACATTTGTGGCCAGGTATTGCCCGAGGGCGCTCATTCCCCCCGGATACTCCGGACTTTGCTCGACCACTGTAAATACGGGGCCGCTTGCGTTCGAAGGCGTTGTTGCTGAGGTTGTCGCCGGTTTCGGACTTACACCATACCCGACGACCACCACGGGTTGTAATGATTTTATGCTGGAGGTCAACGTAAAATCCAGGGTTTTGTTACCCGAAACTGCTTTTGTCTGGCTCTCGAAACCCACATAACTGGCAACGAGTCTGGCGTCGGTCGGCACGTTTTTTAGTTCGTAACGGCCCTGCGCATCGGTTTGAAAACCGTTCGTTCCGTTCAGAACGACTACCGTTGCGCCCGCCAGCGGTTTTCCATTGGTATCGGTGACTTTTCCCGAAACCGTTATTTTCTCGTCAATAACCGGCGCAACCAATTGGGTGATTTCCTCGCGCGCCGTGGTCATCGCCAGCAGGCTCAGCAGCAACGGCAACACAAGTATGTATTTCCCCAACGCCCATCGGCTGGTGGCCCGGCGTTGCAGCATCAGGATCCGTTCCTTGATCAGGGAAGGCTTGAAAAAACCGTTGGTTAGTGTATTGGGCTGAATGCCAAAGGCGTAGTTCACCAGAAAAGTAGCGTATTCGTGTTTGTCCTCGGCCTGGGCGTCGGCCAGAAACTCGTGCACCTGCTGAATCGATCGTTTGTATAGAATCAACACCGGATTCATCCAGAACATCAGTTGAACGACCTCCAGCAGCAACACATCAAAGCTGTGCCATTGCCGGATGTGAACCAGTTCGTGAGCCACGATCGGCGTGTTGCTGGTCTGCGCATCCCGGCGGCACAGCACCAGAAACCGGAAAAACGAGAAAGTCGGCACGCGCTCATCCGACGGCAGCACCAGCGTGTAATCGTCCACAGCGTGCCGCTCGGAGCGCCGGATCAGCCGGCCAATACCGGTCACCTGAAGCAGCAGCCGGAGCAGCAAAACCACCGCCACGGCGCCGTAAAACCAGTAACCGATCGTTTCCCAATCCGGTCCGGTGGGTTCCGGGGCCGTCACCGTGACGGGCAATGCGAAGACCATCACCGGCACGGGAATCGTTTCGACGGTTTCGGTCGGCAATTCGATGAAGGGCAATACCAACGAAAGCAGAACCGACGCCAGCAGGTAAAGCCGGTTGAGCCGGAAAAACGTGTGTTTTCGCAGCCACAGCCAGTAACAGCCGTAGAACAGCACCAGAAACAGGTTGGCTTTGAGCAGGTAATCGAGGGCTGCGTTCATGATTCTTTTTTACGGTTTAGGAGTTCGATGATTTCGTCGGTTTCTTTCAGGCTCAGATTGCGATCCTTGACGAAAAACGATACCAGTTTTTTCAGCGAATTGTCGAAATAACCCGACATGAGCTGTTCCATTTCGAAGCGTTTGTATTCTTCCTCCGTAATCAGCGGGTAGTACTCGTGCGTTTTGCCGTAGGCGCGGTAGCCCACCAGACCCTTCTTTTCGAGGATGCGGATAATCGTCGAAACCGTGTTGTAGGCGGGTTTAGGTTCGGGAAGCTCCGTGAGAACATCCTTGACAAATCCCTTTTCGATTTTCCACAACACCTTCATGATTTCCTCTTCGGCATTGGTCAGTTCGCGAACTTGCATATCGGGTAAAAGTGGGATGACTGAAATGTTGAAATCAAATATATGACTAATGATTTAGTTTTACAACTAATACATTAGTTTTTTGTTTGGAAAAATGTTTTTATTGGGTTATTTGGGGATGGCGTGACGACAAATGGCAACTAAAAACCGCTTCGATCTGGCTGAAGCGGACCTGCTGCAGATGGGTTTGGGTTAATCGATCAACTGGTTAAATCAGGAGAGGTGAACCGGGAATATCACTTTACTTCCCCGGCGACCGGTTTTTGGCCTGCTTTCACCCAGTTTCGCAACTGATCGAAAACCGCTTCGGTCTGGCCGGGCGTAAACCGGCAATGGCCCTGTCCGTTCGTAAACTTCATGACAAAAAGCCGGTCGTTGCCCGCCTGACGGACAATGGCGTCGTAAGCCGTTCCGTTTTCCGGCGGAATCAGTTCGTCGTAAGTCGTGTGAACCAGCAAAACCGGGTCGCTGATTTTACCACTGTAATACGTATAAGGGCCTAGAAATGACCGGGCTCTGGGCTGAGCCATTAGCCGAATGGCCCGGCGGTTGACGAGCGCGTCGTCCGGAAAACCGCTGTACAATGCGTTGGTATTATCGAATGGATTTCCGCCCGCTTGCTGGCTGATGTCGCGGTAGATTTCCTGAAAAAACCAGAGAACGCTCGGCAGGTCTTTGTATTTGATGGCAAACCGCCGGGCAAACTGCTGCCCGGTCAGCGAATCGATTGCGAGTTTCTGCGCGATACTTTCTCCCGAAATTGGTTTTGCGGTTCCGTTGGCGAGTTTTTCCAGCGTCAGCGTATTAGGAAAAAGCGCGTCGAATGTGACCAGCATCTCAAACAAATGCCCCTGAAGAAATTGGGATATGTGCTCCGAAACGGGGCAGAACGGCAAAGCGCCCTGGTAATGTTGCGGATATTTTTCGATGGTTGCCAGCGTGATCATGCCACCCATCGAATGACCGGTAATGAACGTAGTGTCCGGCTGGCCGTATTTTTTGACGAAATATTGCCGCAAGGCTTCCGTATCGTCAACGCCCTCGGAAACCGCCCAACCCTGCCGCCGGTAAGCCGATTGCGCCACGGCAAATCCTTTTTTCAGGAAAGGAGTCATCCATCCGCCACTCAAAGGACCATGTTTACTACCGATGGTTTCATAGCCGTGGGCGTACAGGAGTAATCGTTTTGGCCCACCGGCCTGGTTCCAGTTGGCGGGAAAATCGATCCGGTAGCGGGCCTGACCGATGATTCCGGTATCGGCACTTGCCACCGACGACGACTGGCCCGCTGCGGTCAGCACGCTTAGGAAAAAGACGAAAAAGGGAATAAGTCGGGTCATGGTTCAGGCTGAAAATAAACGGAATACGCAACCGAGTTAGCGCAATAGATCGAAAAAACCTAACGCCTTTCCCGAAAACCGTGCCGAGTTACACCGTTTTATTCCAACCAGCCCGGCACCTTTTTCCGGTTTTATTGTTGTTCTATAACAATAGAACTATTGCGTGATAATCGGAATCAGAAATGAAGTTAAGTGTTTTAGATCAGTCGCCGATTCGGAAAGGCAGCACCGCCCGCGAAGCGTTGCAGGAAACCGTCGCACTGGCCAAATGGACTGAAGAATTGGGCTACACCCGGTTTTGGGTGGCCGAACACCACAATGTTACTTCGTTAGCCGGAACGACGCCGGAAATATTAATCGCTCACCTGGCCGGACAAACGAACTCCATTCGCGTGGGCTCGGGCGGGGTGATGCTGCCGCACTACAGCGCGTTGAAAGTGGCCGAAAATTTTCGGATGCTGGAAGCGCTTTTCCCCGGCCGCATCGACCTCGGCATGGGCCGCGCCCCCGGTGGCGACCGCGTTACGGCCAGCCTGCTGAACCCGACCAATACGTTTAGCGAACAGGATCTGGTGCAGCAACTCTTTGATCTACAGAATTATCTGAATGATCGCTACGCGCCGGGCAGCGCTCAGGCGCAGGTACGGGCCATGCCGGTTCCGCCATCCGTGCCGGAGCAGTGGGTGCTGAGCTCTACGGGTCATAGCGGTTTGCTGGCGGCCCATTTTGGCATGGGATTTTCCTTCGCGCATTTCATCAATCCGCACGGCGGACCCGAAGCCGTGCAGCATTACCGGAGCCGGTTTCAGCCCTCCGAGAACCTGGAAGAGCCGCAGGTCAACGTTGCGTTTTTCGTTTTCTGCTCCGACGACCCCGAAGTGGTCCAGCGGCAACAGGCGATGGTCGACTACCGGTTTTTACAGTATGAACTTCGGGGGAGAGTGAATCCGTTCGACTACAACGATCTGAAAACCGTCTCGTATTCGCCCGCCGAAGAAGCGCGGATTCAGCACAATCGGCAGCGGATGATTATGGGTAGTTCGGAGGAAGTGAAAAAGCAACTGCTTAAAATGGCCGATCAGTACGAAGTCGATGAACTGATGCTGGTCAATGTGGCCTCGGAGTTTGAAGAGCGCCTGGAATCCTACCGACTGCTGGCGGAGGTGTTTGAGTTGAAGGGCGTCATTGCCTGACGGTGGTCCCCACTTCGTTATTCGGTGTTCGTTATTCAATATTATTAGGAGTTTGTAAACCAAATATCGAATAATGAATAACGAACACCGAATAACGAAGTAGAATCTTAAACGAGAATCATAACCTACTTCTTCTTATACGCAATCCGGAAAATGGTTCCGTTGAGATCGTCGGAGACGTACAGCGAGCCATCGGTTCCCTGCGCCAGACCACAGGGGCGGTGCTGAACGGGGCCGGTTGGTTTGGCGAGATCGATGCCGGCAAAATTGTCGGCGAAAATCTCCCACGGTCCCGACGGTTTTCCGTTTTTAAACGGCACAAACGCTACCATATACCCTTTCTGCAATTCGGCCGACTGGCTGTGGAACGCCACGAACGCGCCATTGCGGTATTTTTCGGGAAACATCGTTCCGGTGTAAAACAACAAACCGTTCGGAGCCAGGTGCGCCGGAAACGCCACCACCGGATTCATCGCTTTTTCGCCACCGGTTTTTTTGCCATCGCCACCGTATTCCGGGGCAAGAATCTTCTTCTTCTGAATGTGGTCGTAATAGACATACGGCCAGCCGCCGTCCGCGCCTTTTTTCACTTCGTACATGGTTTCCGCCGGTAATTCCGCGCTTTGCTTGGGCGTATAATATTCCGGATAAAAATCGTGGAACTTACCGCGACCGTGCTGCACGACGAACAACGAGTTGGTTTTGGTATTCCAGTCCAGCCCGACCACGTTTTTCAAACCGGTGGCAAACCGCACCCCGTCGTTGTAGGATTGGTTGAGCCGGTTGGTATGAAACTGCCAGATTCCAGCGGCTGAATCCAGCAAGGGGCAGGGCATCAGTCCTTTACCAGTTCCGGCCTGGCGGCAGGCGTCGTTGTCTGACGCGATATTGACGTAAATCATCGACTGATTATCGACCGCAATGGACTTGGATTGGTCGCGCTCTTTCAGCCGCAGTCCTTCCACGATTTTTTCGGGCTGGTCGGGCTGAATCACTTCGCCTTTGTCATTCAGCTGATAGCGGTAAACGCCACTGTTGGACGACGCGTAGAGGTAATCGTTTTTGATAAATATGCCCGTTCCGGGGTAATCACCAAAACCGGTCTGCTCGTCGATCACCCCGTCTTTGTTGGTGTCGCGCAGTCGGTAAATGCCTTTTCCGTCTTTCAGTTTGGCCAGTTTGACGTAGATATCGCCATTCTTGCTAACGGCCATGTGTCGGGCCGCGCCGATATCGGTGGCCAGAATGGAAGCCGAAAAACCGGCCGGAAGTTTAATGGCCGACGGCTCGACGGTTTTGTTTTTTTTCTCCGCAGCCGTGGGCGTTTCGCCGGTAGCCCAAACGGTATGGAAGCCCGCCAGTGTACCTACCAGGCAGATTGTTCGGATAAATGTTTTTTTCATTGCAGGGTTTAGTGATTAAATCGGGAACCGAGGGCCTAAAGATTGCTATTTTCTGCGTATTTTGGCAGAATAACCCGGTAAAATCATATTATTCCTAAAAACATGACCCTAAATCGTCGGATTTTCCTCCATCAACTGGGGCTGGGTGTGGCTGGCCTTGGCCTGATTGGCTCCCTGCCCGCGTCGCTCCAGGCGGCTCCGCTTCGTGCCGTTCGTTTGCCCCGCAGTCTGCCCGAAGCGCAGGGAGTTTCGTCGGAGGGTTTGCTGGATTTTGTCAACGCCATTGAAGCCGGTAAGCTGAATGTACATAGCATGATGGTGGTTCGCCACGGTCAGGTGGTGGCGGAGGGTTGGTGGGCACCGTACGCGCCCGAGCTGAAGCACACGCTGTATTCGCTCAGTAAAAGCTTTACGTCGTCGGCCATTGGGCTGGCGGTGGCCGAAAAGAAACTGACGGTTGATGATAAAATCGTTTCGTTTTTTCCGCAGGACGTACCGGCTACGGTGAGCCCCAATCTGGCGGCCATGCGGGTGAAGGATCTGCTGATGATGGCAACCGGCCACGATAAGGACTCGACGGGCGCCCTGCGCGCCGACTCCGATAAAAACTGGGTGAAGGCGTTTCTGGCGCAGCCGGTCGAACACGAACCCGGAACGTTCTTCGTCTACAACAGTGGCGCCACGTACATGCTGTCGGCGATTATTCAGAAAATTACCGGCCAAACCGTGCTGGAGTATCTGAAACCCCGGCTTTTCGATCCGCTGGGCATTGAGGGCGCCGACTGGGAAACCGATCCGAAAGGAATCAATACCGGGGGCTGGGGATTGCGCGTGCGGACGGAAGACATTGCCAAATTTGGTCAGTTATACCTGCAAAAAGGAATGTGGAATGGCAAGCGGTTATTGCCCGAAGCCTGGATCGAGGACGCTACCAAATTCGAGATTCAGTCGAAAGGCGGTTCGCGGCCGAAGGAGGAAAACGACTGGCTGCAGGGCTACGGCTACCAGTTCTGGCGGTGCCGGAATAACGCCTTTCGGGGCGACGGCGCTTACGGCCAGTATTGCATCGTGATCCCGGAAAAAGATACGGTTATTGCCATTACCAGCGAAACCAGCGATATGCAGGGCATTCTGGATCAGGTCTGGAAACATATTTTGCCCGGTATTCAGCAAGGTGCCATTGCGACCAAATCTACGGTTCCGCTAAAACCGAAACTGGCTTCGCTGGCGTTGCCGTTGCCGGCCGGACAAGCCAGTTCGCCAACTGCTGCAAAAGTGAGCGGAAAACCGTATCAGATCTCGGATAATTCGCTGAATATCAAACGGGTGTCGCTGGCTTTCCAGAACGGTTCCTGCGTTTGCACGCTTCAGGACGATCAGGGCGAACACCGCGTGGTTTGCGGCCTGGGGCGTTGGGCCGAGGGGAGCACCGATTTATCGACCGTTCCGCTGAAGCTCGTGCCGACTTCGGTGCCGAAAGAAACCAAAACCAAGATTGCCGGAAGTGGTGCCTGGAGCGACGAGAATACGTTTACGATGACCTGGCGTTTTATCGAAACCGCCCATTACGAAAATGTAACCTGCCGGTTCGACGGCGACAATCTACAGCTCGAATTCCGCAAGAGTCTGGCGGTTTTGTCAAATTCCAAAGACCCCCGCCCGGCGCTGGAAGGCAAGTTGATGGCTGCGGTTTCGCAGGGAAAATAAGCTTCAAAATACGGAATTTTGCCCGATCGGCCAATACTGACCGGCCGGGCAAAACCATTTATCAGTTGAAATAAGCTTCCCCGCTGAGGTCTTCAATCAGGCCGGGGTGCGTGGGTTGCCAGCCCAACTGCTCCCTGGTTTTTACGCTGGAAGCCGGACTATCGAACGTAATAAACCGACTCATCCAGTCGAAATGGCTGGCGGCTTCTTCAGGCGTTATCGAGACAACGGGAAGGTTCAACTGCCTGCCGATGATCTCCGCAATTTCCCGAACGGGGATCCCTTCGTCACCGATGCCGTTGTAACGGCTTCCAGCCGTTCCTTTTTCCAGCGCGAGTCGGAACAGCCGGGCCGCATCCAGCCGGTGTACGGCGGGCCACCGGTTGCTTCCATCACCTACGTAAGCGGATACACCGGTTTTCCGGGCTATGCTGATCAGGAAAGGGACAAAACCGTAATCGCCGGCGTCGTGAACCGAGGGCGGCAACCGGATAACCGACGCGGGAACGCCGGACTCCACCAACGAAAGGGCCGTTGTTTCGGACGCCCGCGGAAAACCGGGTGCCGGATCGTCTTCGGTGATCAGGCTTCCATCGTTCCGGACGCCCAATATGCCGCCGGTGACCACCAGCGGTCGGCCGGAACCGTTCAGTGCGGAGCCCAGGGTTTCGATGGCCCGTTTATCCGTTTCGGCAGCTGCGGCATACTTCGAAAAATCGTGAATGAAGGCGGTATGAATGACGCCGTCGGTCTCCAAAGCGCCCTGTTTTAAACTGTTCAGGTCTTCCAGACTTCCCTTGATGGCTTCAGCGCCAGCCTCCGCCAGCGTTTTAAGCGCGGCTTCTGAGCGGGCAAGTCCCAGCACCTGATGCCCTGCTTTTACTAATTCCTGTACAATCGCCGAACCGATAAAACCGGTAGCTCCCGTTACAAACACACGCATACGAATCAATATTTGGTTGTGATTAACTACTGAACCAGCCTGGATTGACTGGCAGGCCAATATCCAGGCATTCTCCCGGCAAAAGTGCGGAATGTTCGGGCGGAAAAAGAGGACATTTGTCGCTATTTTACGGGAAGCTGGGCTTGCCTGATCCGGTTCAGGGTTTTAACCGAAACGCCCAGGTACGAAGCCACCATGCGTAAAGGCACCCGGGCGAGGAGGCCGGGGTAGGTTTTCGCAAAATCCTCATACATCTCCGCAGGGGTGGAGCTAATGGTTTTGTAAAGGCGGTTTCGGCTGAAGTGAAGATTCCGGGAGATGAGTTGTTCGGAGAAAGTCCTGAGGGCGGGAATCTGGTCGAACAGGGCATCAAAACCATCTTTGCTCCACATTAGAAGCTGGCTATCCTCCAGGGCATCGATGTTGTAAGCCGACGGGCAGCGATTCGCGTAACTTTCGCCGTCGGTTGTCCAGGAAAGTTCCGTTGAAAACTGAAGGACGTGTTCACTGCCATCTGCTCCGGTGCGATAAGTACGCAAAAAGCCTTTGGCAATAAAGATTTTATACCGACAGACCTCGCCTTCCTGCAACAGGATTTCTTTTCGTTGAACGGTTTTTGCAATAGCGGCAGCACCAATCAGCCGGATCTGTTCATCAGACAACGGCGTATTCTGTTGCTTGAGGTACGTTTTGAAAGCGACCAGCATCTTTTCCTGCATAAAAACGGGCGGTTGCCGGATGATTCAACCGCACTCCGAAAACGGCCTTACGGATAAATTAGTTGCTACCGAGGGCGCATAAAATATTTTTCAAACGACGAATTGGGCCGCAACAGATACTGCTGGGCAGTTGCGGGATTATAATGGCGAACCGCCAGATCCGGGGTGTTCTCGTCACCCAGCTCAGAAGGCTGGGTGATGAACGTCGTTGTCGGGCGCGGTGGAATATAAGATGCCACGAATTTCAAGACTGAAAGGCTATTGACAGCCCAAAACACGATAAAACCCCATCGGACCCAATTTTTCGAACCTCTGTAATTAACCAGCCACTGCGACGCAAACAGGATGATGATGGCGTAGGCCGGTATGTTGGTACGCATTTGCCAGTCGTTCATGATGCCCAAACGATAAAGCGGCAACAAACAAAGCGTGACGATTGCAACGATTAACCAGTTCTGCAATTGGCTGTCGTTGGGCATAAACAGCCTTAGGGGAATGTACCAGATTACAAAATTGGTCAGGATATACAGCAGATAATAAAGGGGCCAGGCAGCAACACCGGTTTGCGTAATAAACATATTCACCGAGGGGTCGGAAGTAATCTGGGTACTGGTTAGATAGGTAATTAAAGGCAGCAGCCCCAGACCGGCCAGGAAGGAATAGAGCAGATAAAGCGGTTTTTTTAAAAACCGCCACAGGTCTAACCAAAGCAGATACAGCACAAACGGGATCGACCCAATTCCGGCAAATGGCCCCCAAAACAGGGCTCCGCCCAGCAGCAAAGCCATCGTCGGCAGCCATTCGTCCTGCCGTTGCTGGTAAAAGGAGGTTAAACTAAAAGCCGCCAGTAGCGCCGGAATGGTGTGCTGAGGAGCCCAGACCAGGTGATCCGAAAACGGAGACATAATGATGACCGGGAACTTCCCAAAATCGATGTAATTGGGACGCAGGTACGGCAATGCCGGAATGAAGTCCCGTAATAACCGAATGAAAATCCAGGAATCGCTAAATAAAAACAAGACCAGAAAGACCCACCCGGGGCGTTTGGGACTCAGACAAAGGACCCAGCAACTAATGAGAAAAACCCCAACCCACGTCCAGATCAACGCCAGATAACGGGCATATTCGATTCCGATCCATTTACTGATAAAAGCTACCGGTAAATAATACGCGTTGTAGTAACACATAAAAGCGTTGTACTTCGTGTAATAAACCGGCCAGGGATTGACAATTAAATCGTGGTATTTGGCATTGTGAAACTGGTAATCAAACAACTGCCAGTTGAATTCACCAAAACCAAAAAGCAACAGATAAACCAACGATAAACTGGCCGCAATAAATACATTTCGTGGGGTCCAGGAAGGAGGATAACTGGTTAGTAGCGGTTGGGGCCGGGTAAAAATATAAACCGCTAGGCTGCACAACAGAATTACACAGGGTATGCCAATTGCCGAACGGACCCAGGTAAGTAAAAACAAAAGAGCAGGTGACAGCATATAAAATACCGTTGTTACCAGCAAATACGTAATCGGATTTCGTCGGTCGGCGAGCATCATAAATAGGGAACAAGTAACAAAAAGCGGCAGGTTTTATGGCAGGCTGTTGGTAATGCGTATCTATTGATACCTGCCAATTTTACCGGAGAGCGAATTTCCTTCCGGAATAAATGAGGTGTCCATGCCCATTACCCGACAGGCTTCAGCCGATACGCGAATGGCATTATTAACACTTCGTTCGTCGGGGTAAATATGGACCATATTGGCGAGCCACAGGTGTTGAATGGAAGTCTTATACGAACTGACACGTTGGGAAAAATTCAGATCACAAACCGTGGCGGCTGTTTTGGTCCTGAAAACATGAATATTGGTAATGCTATCCGGATTAAATGTTTTATAAATTTTCTTTAAATAAGGCAACATAGTCGCAATTATCTCTTCATTACTTTGATCCGCAATTTGCTCTTCGCGCGAATAATAGCGGGATAGATAGGCAATATGTTTATTATTATAAAGCTCGCTCGAAATAAAATTTGTGTGTTCAATGATGCCTCCGAACGGATAACCGCTATCCGCAATATTAAGCCAGTAATTCTGGCTAAGCGGTTTTTTTAAATCCAGAATTACGCACACCGCCCCGAAGTATTCGATCTTATCAAGTCGCTGGAAAAGCGTATCATCGACGCCCTGAACCAACTTTTTGATGTAATTTGTGGGGATCGTAAATAGATATTCTCCACCGGAATATGTTTCCTTTGGTGTAGAAAGGCCGATCAGTTTTCCCTCCTCCACATGAAGCCTGGTTACCATCGAATGATTAATCAGTTCAACGGAAAGTGCTTTCAATTTTTCCAGCAAAGCAGTCAATAATGTTTCCAGACTTCCCTGGAGGTAGCCCAGCTTTTCTTCTCCGCGATTCCGGGAATTCATCCGTTGCCGTAAACGGCCGATGAGCCAGGCCAGCGGAACGTCATTAGCGTATGGCCCGAACTTAATATCCAGCAGCGGTTTCCATAAAGAGTTCGTAGTATTTTGCCCCGCATACCGATAGAGCCAGTCCATGCAGGAAATATTTTCGTAATCTTCCCAGCGGGCTAGTTTTCCCAAAAACAGGCTCGTGGCAGCAAAGCGGGCTTTATCGAATAAAGATAAAGGAGAAAACTTAAGAAGATCGACAGGAGAATTGAATGAAAAGATCTTTCCATCTCGATAAACGCCCATTGTCGTTTTTTTATAAACGAGTTTATTGCCAATTCCCAGCTCTTTTATCAGCCAGTTTAATTCCGCATCGTGCGTGAAAAAATGGTGGTAATAGTGTTCCAGCCGGTTGCCACCTATCGGAAACGTGTTTAGTAATCCTCCGAATGACCCACTGGCTTCTAATACGCGAACTTTGTAGCCATTTCGTGCGGCTATATAAGCACTAGCCAGGCCAGTTATGCCTCCTCCAACAATGGTTAATTGTTTTGTCATCCGTACAAATCGCAGTTGATTCCCTACCAGAAGCTAGAAAGTAGAACTTCATCCGGCAGGTTAAGCGCCGGTTTCAGCAAGTTATATACTTTAGCTTGTATTCGTGAATAGAGATGGAGGTAAGTCGACAAAAGTGCCGAAATCGGGCCTGAAATGTGTATTTTACCGATTGAAACGCCGGAAATATAACACGTTAATTGTTCAGGAAAGGAGAATATTATTATTGCATGTGCAATGAAATAATTGATATCAAGGCAATTGAATTATGCGAAAGCCGCATAGCCCTAATCCAGTAATTTCTGGCAGGTAATTTTTGAATTGAAAGCCAAACTACGGCAAAAAAAACTAATCGTTGGATTATCGTTAATCAGAGCGTTGTTATTGATCAGGGCGAAATCCAGATAGGTAATACGGGGAGCGCGTCAAAGAAAAGGGGAGATGAGTCAGTTGTTTTACGACTTTTTTTTCAAATTGCCGGCATTAAACGCAAAATGTGAAATTGCTTAATTTAATCCACAAAATGGTTATAAATTACTTGCAAAAGAAAAAGGCAGCTACAAACTTTCGTTGTAACTGCCTGATTTGGAAGTGGTGATGGACGGAATCGAACCGCCGACACAAGGATTTTCAGTCCTTTGCTCTACCGACTGAGCTACATCACCAGGTACTGCCGGTAGCAATTTTGTGGGTGCAAAGGTAGTGGTTTTTTCGTTTACACCAAATAGTATGCTAATTCTTCAACAGATTTTATTTGTAGCCGCACTGGCGGCCACCGCTTGGGTGCTGACCCGGCGCATCGGCCTCATCCGGCGGGCCATCCAGCTTGGTCGGCCGGAAAACCGCACGGACAGGCCCAATGAGCGCCTAAACATCATGCTGCGCGTGGCGTTTGGGCAGAAAAAAATGATGACGAATGTGACCGTTGGGCTGATGCACTTCGTCATCTATGTCGGTTTTATCATCGTCAATATTGAAGTGCTGGAAATTGCGCTCGACGGTATTTTTGGAACCCACCGGCTTTTTGCCCCGTTCACGGGAGCGGTTTATCCGTTTCTCATCAATACCTTCGAAATCCTGGCACTCGGTGTATGGATCGTCTGTGCGGTTTTTCTGATCCGGCGGTTTGTTACGAAAGTTCCGCGTTTTCAGCCGGAACGACACCGGGAAATGACCCGCTGGCCCCGCACCGATGCGGCCCTGATTCTGACCTTCGAAATTTTGTTGATGACGGCTTTCCTGACCTGGAACGCGTCCGACAGCGTTCTGCGCGAGCGGGGAGTGGGACATTACAACGAGCTGAAAGGTGTCGGCAATTTTGTCATCAGCCAGTTTCTGATGCCGCTGTTCGCCAACTGGAGCGACACGGCATTGGTCGTTTGCGAGCGGTTTATGTGGTGGTTTCACATTCTGGGCATTCTGTTCTTTGCAGTTTACCTGACGTATTCCAAACACCTGCACATTGTGCTGGCTTTTCCGAATACGTATTTCTCCGACCTGAAACCCAAAGGCGAGATCAAAAACATGCCGGAAATCACGAAGGAAGTGCAACTGGCGCTGGGGATTATGCAGGCTGACCCGAACGAAACCCCGGTCGAACCGGGCCGGTTTGGCGCCAGAGACGTGCGGGATCTGACGTGGAAAAACCTGATGGATGCCTATAGCTGCACCGAGTGCGGCCGCTGTACGGCGGCATGCCCGGCCAATATCACCGGCAAAAAACTGTCTCCCCGCAAGATTATGATGGACACCCGCGACCGGCTGGAAGATATTCAGCAGGGCTGGCAGCAGAACGGGCCGGATTATGATGACGGTAAAACCCTGTTGGGCGATTACATCACGGCCGAAGAAATCAACGCCTGTACGACCTGCCAGGCCTGCGTTCAGGAATGCCCGGTGAATATCAATCCACTGGAAATTATTCTGCAACTCCGGCGCTACAAAATTATGGAAGAAGCCCAGGCACCCGCATCGTGGAACGCCATGTTCAGCAATGTCGAAAATAACATGGCTCCCTGGAAGTTTTCGCCCGGCGACCGGTTTAACTGGGCGGATCAGGTGAATAAATGAGTCGGCCAACGGCGAATCCCATCGGCTGGAATTTTATTCACTTACTGAAAAAACTGTCTACTTTTACCAGTGGATAGCCAATTAAAAACCGGTCGGGAAAATTTGAGAGTCCCGCAGGCGTTTCCCTATTTGTATGTCAGTACTTTTATTTAAGATCGCGATTGCGTTTGCAGGATCGGTTATCACCGGCGGAATGCTGCGTTTTCGAAATCTGATCGACCGCATAAATTCCCGGCAACAAACGTCGGTGCTGGTGCTGTTTTTTGTTTTATTTCGGGTCGTTCCGTTCCTGATCGTTTATGTCGTATTACAACTGAAAGCCCGGTCCGATGTCCCCATTTTTTATGACGCGGCTGTCAATGCCATGCGGGGGAAGATCGTTTACCGCGATTTCTGGACGCCGTACAGTCCTTTATTTCCGTATGCGACAACGCTCCTGCTTTGGTTCTGGAACAGCGCCGAGGCCCTGATTTTTCAGATGATCCTGATGGAAGGGCTCGCGCTCTGGCTCACCTGGAAAGTCTACCGCCCCGAAATTCGGGATAGTTTCGTGCGGTTGCTGAGCTACCTGGTGTTGCCCGGGCCTCTGGTTCTCTGCGTTTTGGGCGGTCAGGAAGACATCTGGATGTGGCTGTTTGGCGTTATTTCCGTTATGGCCTGGCAGCGAACGCGCGACAGCCTGTGGATCGGCGTGGTGATGGCGTTGGCGCTCATTACAACCAAAGCGTTAGCGGTTTTGATTGTCGTACCGATGTTGTTTCTGGTCGAAAAACCGCTCCGGTATATCGCCGGTCTGGCTGTGACGGGCTTGCCCGCTCTGGGTATTCTGGTGATGCTCGTGGGCGATAAATTTCTGACGCCACTGGCTTTTGCCGATATGCCTTTCGCTCCCAACCTCTGGACCGTGCTCAGTCCGTTGATCGGTGATTTTCAGCCTTATTCCAAAATCCTGAGTTGGGTGGGCGTTGGCCTGACGGTCGGGATTTCTTCCCTGGGCGCGGCTGTTTTAAAGCAGCGCATGAGTTATTCAAAAGCCCTGCCCATTTTGTGGAGCTTGTGCTTTTGCTTTATGATGTTTATTCATAAAAGCTCATTTGGCAATTACGCATTCATTTTTCTGATGCCGATGCTGGTGAATGTCATCGATGTAAACAACATACGGCACGTAGCCGCCCTGATTCTGTTCAACGCCGTAGTGGTTGTGCATCCTACGTACTGGTGGGGCCTCAAAACGCCGATTTTTACGAATTGGAGCCAACTGGTTTCGACTGAAAATTTGATTGACTACCTGATGGAAGTGCTGCTGGTTGGCTGCCTGGCGTATTTCCTGACGCTCCTGTACCGCATCATTAGTCACGGTCAGCATTTGCAAACCGATCGACTTATTAAATTGGGTTCCACTGATTTACGCATGAATCATGACCGGGGAAACTAACTATCAGGTACCAACGATGGCCGACCTGGCCGCCAAAGGCGAAACACCGGAAGTCTTATTCTGGGTCGGTTGCGCCGGATCGTTCGACGACCGGTACAAGAAAGTGACCGTCGCGTTTGTTAAAATTCTGAACCACGTCGGCATCCGGTTTGCGGTTTTGGGAACGGAAGAGACCTGCACGGGCGATCCGGCCCGGCGCGCGGGCAACGAATTTCTGTTTCAGATGCAGGCCGTGGCTAACATTCAGGTGCTGGACGGCTACGGCGTCAAGAAAATTGTAACGGCCTGTCCGCATTGCTTCAATACGCTCAAAAACGAGTACCCCGAACTGGGTGGAAATTACGAAGTGATTCACCATTCGCAGTTTTTGCAGCAATTGATCAACGAAGGCAAAGTGACATTGAAAGGGGGAGGGGAGTTTAAAGGTCGCCGGATTACCTACCACGATTCGTGTTACCTGGGCCGTGCCAACAAGGTTTACGAAGCACCCCGCGAGGTGTTGCAGGCACTGGATGCCGATCTGGTGGAAATGAAACGCTCCCGAACCAAAGGCCTGTGCTGCGGAGCCGGGGGCGCTCAGTATTTTAAAGAACCGGAACCCGGTCGGAAAGACATCAACGTCGAGCGAACGGAAGAAGCCCTCGCAACCGGCGCCAGCACCATTGCCGTGGCCTGCCCGTTTTGCATGACAATGATGACCGACGGGATTAAAAACAAAGACCGCGAAGATTCCGTCAAAGTCTATGACCTCGCGGAACTCGTTGCCCAGGCGCAGAGTTTGTAGGAAAGAGCATGGGGCAGAGGGGTAAGGGCATAGGGCTGTTTTACCCCATGCCCTTACCCCTCTGCCCAACCCCAAAAAACACATGTGGATTCCATTCAACCAACTTCCGGATACGGCCCGCGTCTGGGTTTACCAGTCGGCCCGCCCGCTGACCGACGCTGAAGTGTCGGCCATTGAAAACGATTTACAGCCCGCCGTCGATGGCTGGGCCGCCCACGGAACGCCCTTACTCGGGTCAGCTAAGTTGCTGAATAACCGGTTTTTAATCGTGGCTGTCGACGAAGGTCACCACCAGCCGAGCGGTTGTTCGATCGATTCGTCTGTGGGCTGGGTGCGGGAATTCGCCCGGGCGCTGAATACGGATTTTTTTGATCGTTCGGCGGCTTTTGTAGCGGCCGATGGCACCATCGAAACCGTCGCGTTGCCGCAAATCAAAACCGCCGTCGCCGAAGGACGCCTGACGCCCGAAACAACGGTTTTCAATAACCTGGTCGCTACGAAAGCCGATTTGCTCACCAACTGGCAGATCAAAGCCAGCGATTCGTGGTTGAAACGGTATTTTAAAAACGTAACCGTCTGATCGCCAATGGCTGAGATGCTTGTTCTTCCCCAAACCGCCCGGCGGCAGGAAATCTACGAAAGCCTGCTGCCGCAGCTTCAGGCGCTGACCGAGGGCGAACCGGATCTGGTGGCGAATCTGGCGAATATTTCGGCGGCTTTAAAAGAAGCGTTTGGCTTTTTCTGGATCGGTTTTTACCTCAAAAAAGACAACCAACTGGTGTTAGGCCCTTTTCAGGGTCCCATTGCCTGCACCCGGATCGATTTCGGCAAAGGCGTTTGTGGCGCGAGCTATTCGCGAAAAGAAACCATTCTGGTGCCCGACGTCGAGCAGTTTCCGGGCCATATTGCCTGCAGTTCGCTGTCAAAGTCGGAGGTTGTTGTACCGGTTTTTGACAAAACCGGTGAGGTCGCGATGGTGCTGGATGTCGACAGCGACCAATTGAATGATTTCAGCGAAGTGGATGCCCGCGAACTGGAGAAAATTGCCGCACTGATTACCTCCTTCTTATAAAACCGGTCGCAAGCGTTTAAAACGGTCCGTTACAGCCGGATAGCCCGTAGTACATCCCGTTTGTGAGCTGGTCCCCGGTGTTTTTCAACCAGAAAACCGGCGGCTTGCAGATTACGCTTCACCGTACCTTTCGAACAATAGGTCGTCAGCAAACCACCCGGGTGCATCATCACGGCCAGCTGTTCAAAAATTTCCTGCGTCCAGAGTTCCGGCTGCGCTTCCGGCGCAAACGCGTCAAAATACACCAGATTGAACCGGTTTTCGGTCCGGAAATCCTGTAAACGACCTTCGTATTTTACCAATTCGAAAACCGGTGTGATCGACGCCGGGCGGTTCCAGGGCGCTTCGTGCAACGGCTTCAGATAGTGGCAATCCAGTAATTCGTCAAAATTAAGTTCGCGGGCCTGTTCCAGTGAAAGCGGGCGCGTTTCCACCGCCGTGTAGCTGACGGTACGCTGATTTTTTTCGGCTTCCAGCAACGTCAGCAAGGCGTTCAAACCGGTGCCGAAGCCCATTTCAAACACGCGGATCTCTCCGAAACGCTCGAAAGCCGCGTAGAGCCCCAGTTCGATAAAAACCCGTTGCGATTCCTGTAAAGCTCCGTGAATGGAGTGATAATGCTGGTTAACGTCTGGATTAAAGACCGAACTAGAACCGTCGGAGGTCAGAACGATTCGAATTTCTGTTTTCTTTTCAGGATTCCTCATGTATCTTCGCAAACTCAAAAAAATTATACTATGCTTCAACGCATCCAGACTATATTTCTTTTACTGATCGTCGTTTCCATGGGCATCGTACTCGGTTTTCCAATTTGGGAAAAAACCGGTGTTGGTCCCACCGAAACCGCCCGACTGACCGCTTTTCAACTGGTGTATACGCAGGGAACCAGCTCGCAGATTACGCCGGTTTATTACCTCGCGCTCATGGCGCTGGTGGTTGCGGGCGTTTCGCTGTTTACCGTTTTCAAATACCGGAACCGGCTGCTGCAAATGGGTCTCTGCGCCGTCAACGCCATTGTGCTGACCGCCATTATGGGTTTCATACTCTATCTGACGCTCTACAAAGGCAAGGAATTTTTCAATCCGGACGATCAGGGAAATTTCCTTTTCGGTTTTTTTGCCATTGTCGCAGCGCTGATTTTCAATATGTTAGCCAATCGTTTCATCCGCCGGGACGAAAAACTGGTTCAGGAGTCAAACCGCTTACGCTAGTTTGACTCTTAATTAACAATGAACCGCGCGGGCGGCCCCGAATGAACAAGTATCGGGCTGGCGCAAGCATTTCATTATTCATTGTTAATTGATGCTTAAGCAGCTTAAACCAGTCCTTCCTTCAGCAGGTCGTGCAGGTGGACGAAGCCTTTGATCTGGTTATCAAGGGTGACGATGAGCTGCGTAATGCTGCGTTCCTGCATGATTTTAAGGGCTTCAATGGCATAGTCATCGGGGTTGATGCACAGGGGCGAGGGAGTCATGATGTCGCGGGCCCGCAACTGATCGAGTTGCAGGGAGTTGAAGCGGTTGAGCATCCGTCGCAGGTCGCCGTCGGTGATAATTCCTGCCAACTGGCCGTTTTCGTCGGCAACCGCCGTGGCACCCAGTCGTTTGGACGTCATTTCCAGAATAACTTCGTGGACGGTGGCGAGGAGAGAAACGGTCGGGATTTCGTGATTTGGATAAATATCACTAACTTTTAGGTACAACTTTTTGCCCAACGAACCGCCGGGGTGAAAGCGGGCAAAATCCTGACTGGTAAAACCCCGGGCGTTGAGCAGGCTAACCGCCAGCGCATCGCCGAGCGCCAGGGCAACGGTGGTGCTGGTTGTCGGAACCAGGTTGAGCGGGTCGGCTTCGTGTTCGGCGTAGGCTTTCAACACAAAATCGGCCTGGACGCTGAGGTACGAATTGGTCTGGGAAACGAGCGCGATCAGTTGCACACCGGTACGTTTCAGGAGCGGCACGAGTACTTTAATTTCGGGCGTGTTGCCGCTTTTGGAAATACAGATAACCACATCGTTGGCCTGAATCATGCCTAAATCGCCGTGAATGGCGTCGGCTGCGTGCATAAAAAGCGCGGGAGTGCCCGTAGAGTTGAGGGTTGCAACAATTTTTTGTCCAATTATTGCACTCTTTCCGATGCCGGTAATGACAACCCGGCCAGAACTTTGTAGAATTGTATGGACGATTTGTTCAAATTGGTCATCAATACCGTCGATGGCCAGCCGAATTGCCTCCGATTCTGCCAGCAGAACGTTTCGGGCCGTCGATTGAATATTTTTTTTTACTAATTTCAATGTTGCTTTTGTCAATCGGTTTTTAACTAATTTTATAAAGGCAAAGATACAACCAAAATAAAGTGTAGTAACCTTCCGCAATTTGAGATGACGACGACGCAGTTAGACCCATCGGTACAGATATCTCTAAAAGAGAAGCTGAAAGAAATATTCGGATTCAGCCAATTCCGGGGCGACCAGGAAGCTATTATCCACAATATTCTGGCAGGTGTTAATTCCTTTGTAATTATGCCTACGGGTGCCGGAAAATCCTTGTGCTACCAGCTTCCGGCCATTTCGTCGGAAGGAACGGCCATTGTCATTTCGCCCCTGATTGCCCTGATGAAAAACCAGGTCGATCAAATGAATGCCTTTGGCGTGAATGCCCAGTTCCTGAATTCGACGCTGAGCAAGGCCGAAATGAGCAAGGTCAAAAAAGATACCCTGAACGGTTCGCTGAAACTGCTCTACATCGCGCCCGAATCGCTGACGAAGGAAGAGAATCTGGATTTTCTGAAAAAAGCCAATATCTCGTTCGTCGCCATCGACGAAGCCCACTGTATTTCGGAATGGGGACACGATTTCCGCCCGGAATACCGCAAAATCCGGGGCATTATCGACAACATTGGTAATCTGCCGGTGATTGCCCTGACGGCTACGGCCACGCCCAAAGTACAAATGGACATCCAGAAAAACCTGCAAATGGAGGATGCCCACATTTATAAAACCTCCTTCAATCGAAAGAACCTCTACTACGAAATCCGTCCGAAAGCAGATGCCAAAAAGCAACTGATCCGGTACATCAAAAATAACAAGGGTAAATCCGGGATTGTCTATTGCCTGAGCCGGAAAATGGTGGAAGAAATTGCAGAGCTGCTGAATGTCAACGACATCAAGGCGCTGCCGTACCACGCCGGGCTGGATGCACAGACGCGGATGCACAACCAGGACGCCTTCCTGAACGAAGACGTCGACGTGGTGGTGGCAACGATTGCCTTCGGTATGGGCATCGACAAACCGGATGTGCGGTTTGTGATTCACTACGACGCGCCGAAGTCGCTGGAAGGCTATTACCAGGAAACCGGTCGGGCAGGCCGCGACGGTCTGGAGGGTAACTGCCTGATGTTCTACAGCATTGACGACATTGTCAAGCTGGAAAAATTCAACAAAGACAAGTCGGTTACCGAGCGCGACAATGCCAAACATCTGTTGATGGAGATGGTGTCGTATGCGAATCTGGGCGTTTGCCGTCGTCGGCAGTTGCTGAGCTACTTCGGGGAATATCAGGAGAAGGATTGCGGTTTTTGCGATAACTGCATGAAACCGACTGAAAAGTTTAAGGTACAGGACGAAATCGTGCTGGCCCTTCAGGCGGTGGAGCAAACCGAGCAGCGTTTCGACGCTGCGCACCTCGCTGATGTGCTGACGGGTACTGAAAACCAGTACATTACCAGTTATGAACACCACAACTTACCGGTTTACGGCAAAGGCGTGGAGTATAACGAAACCGTGGAGTATTGGTGTTCGCTCATCCGGCAAATAACAATTTATGGTTATCTGGATAAAGATGTCGATAATTACGGCGTTCTGAAACTGTCGAAGAAAGGCCAGAATTATATCAACGACCCGTATTCGGTTACGCTGTCGAAAGACCATAATTACGAAGTCGACGAGGAAAAGGCCGAAGACGAAGACAAGGAGAGCAACATCTCGTCGGGCAGCGCCTACGACGAAGCCCTGTTAGGTTTGCTCAAGGCGCTGCGTAAAAAGATCGCCAAGGAGAAAAACCTGCCTCCGTACGTCATTTTCCAGGATCCTTCGATGGAGGAAATGGCCACGACGTATCCGACGACCCGCGAAGAAATGGCCCAGATCAACGGGGTCGGGATGGGCAAGGTGGTGAAGTTTGGAAAACCGTTCATCGACCTGATTGCCAAGTACGTCGAAGAAAACGACATCGAAACGGCGAAAGATGTGGTGGTGAAATCGATGGTCAATAAGTCGAAGGTCAAGATTTTCATCATCCAGCAGATTGACCGGAAGGTGGATCTGGAGGAAATTTCGGAGTCGAAAGGCCTGTCGATGGAAGATCTGATCGAAGAAATCGAACACATCTGTTATTCCGGCACGCGTCTGAACCTGGATTATTACATCAACCAGATCATGGACAACGACCGGCAGGACGATATTTACGACTATTTCATGCGGGCGGAAACCGACAACATCGGCGTAGCGATGCGGGAATTCGCCAACGATGATTATTCCGAAGAAGAGTTGCGGTTAATGCGAATTAAATTCTTATCAGAAGTTGCTAATTAAAATGAATAATGAACAATGAATAATGAAAGGCTGATGAAGACCCCATTTATTATTGATTGTTCATTGTTCATTGTTCATTCAGAATGAATATACTAATCCTTGGTTCGGGCGGAAGAGAACATGCATTTGCCTGGAAACTAGCGCAAAGTCCATTGTGTAGCCAGTTGTTTGTTGCACCTGGTAATGCCGGTACCGCCTTAGTCGCCACGAACCTGCCTTTTGCGTTCAACGATACCGAAGCGGTTGCGCAGGCCGTTCAACAACACGAAATCGATTTGCTGGTCATTGGGCCCGAAGAACCGCTGGTGAAGGGACTCGTCGACAGCCTGCGGGCCAAGAAAAAATTAGCTAAACTGCGGATTGTCGGCCCGGATCAGCAGGGCGCTCAACTCGAAGGCAGCAAGGATTTTTCCAAGCAATTCATGCAGCGGTACGGTATTCCAACGGCGGCTTCGCAAACGTTCACCGCCGAAACGCTGGAAGACGGCCTGGCCTATGTGGATAGTCACCAACTGCCGATTGTTTTAAAAGCCGACGGTCTAGCAGCCGGCAAAGGCGTCATCATTGCCGAAACCGTTGCCGAAGCCCGTTCGACCCTAACCGATATGCTGACCGGCGGGCGGTTTGGCGAAGCGGGCAGTAAAGTGGTGATCGAGCAGTTTTTGAAAGGAATCGAGCTATCGGTTTTTGTATTGACCGACGGCGTCAACTACAAGATTCTGCCCGAAGCCAAAGATTACAAGCGCATCGGCGAGGGTGATACCGGTCCGAATACGGGTGGCATGGGGGCGGTTTCGCCCGTCAAGTTTGCCACGGCGAAGTTTTTAAATAAAGTTGAGGAGAAAATAGTAAAACCGACGTTAGCGGGACTCCAGAAGGAAGGCATTCGGTATCAGGGATTTATATTTATCGGCCTGATCAATGTCAAGGACGAACCGTACGTTATTGAGTATAATGCCCGCATGGGCGACCCGGAAACGGAAGTCGTTCTGCCGCGGATTCAAAATGATTTTGTTGAATTAATGATGGCGACGGCCGACGGTGAACTGGATAAAATACAACTGCAGATTTCACCCCAAACCGCTGTCACCACCGTCGTCGTGTCGGGTGGCTATCCGGACACGTACGAGAAAGGCAAGTCGATTACCGATCTTTCCGTTCTGGAAGATGTGACGGCCTTTCATGCCGGAACCAAACCGGGCTTTAACGGTCATGTGCTGACCGATGGCGGCCGGGTGTTGGCGTTGACGGCCATAGCCAATTCGCTCGAAAATGCGGTCATGAAGTCGCAAAAAGCGGCCCGTGCGGTGCAGTTCGAGGGTAAATATTACCGGAAAGACATCGGCCTCGATCTCTTACGGTACCAGGACTGAGTTAAGAATGATGAATTAGGAATGATGAATGAGCTGGCGCGGTAATCCATCATTCCTAATTCATCATTCTTAACTCCTAACTATAAATGAGTTATGGGATGCAAATCATGTACGACCGGTGGGTGCGGGACGAAAACCGCAGCCGGAACCGTGGGCGGATGTAAGAATAATGGGGCCTGTGGCACCGGCGGTTGCAATAAAATGAATGTGTTCGACTGGCTGAGCAACATGGAGACGCCCTCCATGCGCCGGTACGATGCCGCCGTCGAAGTTAAATTTAAGGGTGGACGGAAGGAATATTACCGCAACCCACACCAGATCGATCTGACAACGGGCGATTTTGTCGTTTGCGAAATGCAAACCGGCTACCACATCGGCTGTGTATCGCTGCAGGGCGAACTGGTTCGCTTGCAGATGATGAAGAAAAACATTCAGTTTTCCGACGATCTGAAGGTGATTCACCGGGTTGCTTCGCAGAAAGACCTCGAGAAACACGAACAGGCCATTGCCCGTGACCTGACGACCATGTACCGCACCCGCGAAGTGGTGAAGGAACTGAAGCTGAACATGAAGCTTTCGGACGTTGAATATCAGTCCGATAACACCAAAGCGACGTTTTATTATTCCTCCGACGAGCGGGTCGATTTTCGGGAGCTGATCAAGATTCTGGCGGCAGAATTCAAAATCCGGGTCGAAATGCGGCAGATCAGCCTGCGGCAGGAAGCCGGGCGGCTGGGCGGCATCGGCTCGTGTGGCCGCGAATTGTGCTGTTCGACCTGGCTGACGGATTTCAAAAACATCACGACTTCGGCTGCTCGCTACCAGAACCTGTCGCTGAACCCCAGCAAGTTATCGGGGCAATGCGGGCGTCTGAAATGCTGTTTGAACTACGAACTGGAAACCTACGTGGACGCGCTGCGCGACATTCCGCAGGTTGAAAAACCGCTCGAAACCCAGAAAGGCCGGGCGTCGCTCCAGAAAACCGATATTTTCCGGCGAATCATGTGGTTTGGCTACAGTACCGAAAGCACCTGGTATCCGCTGCCCATCGCGCGTGTCATGGAGATTCAGGAGCTGAACAAAAAGGGCATTATTCCCGAATCGTTCGATCTGCTGGAACCGGTGGCCGAACGGAAAGATAAAGAAGCTGCCAAAGGACTTACGTCACTCAACAGCGATCTGGAAAAACTGGACAAAAAATTCAGCGACCGCAGCGATCGGAAGAAGAAGCGCAAAAAGAAAAAACCGTCGGCGGGCGGTGATCCGGCGGCTTCGAACGGCCGTCCGAATCAAAATCAAAATAAGGAGAAATCCTAAACAAGAAAACCCGGCACTTGGCCGGGTTTTCTTGTTTTTATACGGTCGGATTTTATTCCACGGCGTCATATACCTGAACTCGGTTCCAGTACCGCGCGCAGTCTTCCACAAACTTCAGGTGTATCGGATCTTCCTGATAGGCATCGTGAGCTGCCAGATCCTTGAAAATGTACGTCAGTGACCAGTCATACGAATGATCGATCACCGGACGGCGCGTTTCGGCGGGTTTTCCAATGTACAGGGCTTCAAAATGCGAAATGCCTTTGAGGGTTTCGAGTCCGGCGCGCAGCGCCTGGCGATCGTCGTCGCTGTCGGGGTTATTGAGCCAGAAATAAACGGTATGAACCAACATGTTTCTATTTCGACCGGTTCGCCGGTACGGTTTTGTGGTAACTCCAATTGAGTCTGAAAACTAACTATTTTTCTCCAACTGCTTCACCAGTACGTCGAAATCTTTCGGATAGGGCGCTTCAAAAACCGTCCGTTCGCCGTCCAGCAGCGTAAACGTCAGCGAGCGGGCGTGGAGCGCCACGCGCTGAATCAGCGACTGTTCTTCGGTGTCTTTCTTCAGGTTGAATTTGCGTTTCAGCTCCGACAGAAAAACTGGTTTTCCGCCGTAGGTCGGGTCGTTGGCAATCGGCGCTTTCAGACACATCAGGTGTACCCGAATCTGGTGCATCCGGCCCGTAATCGGAATGCATTCCACCAGTGTGTGCATCCGGTAAACTTGCAGCGTGTTGAAAATCGTTTCGGCGTCCTTGCCTTTTTGTCGGTCGATTTTCACCGCCGTTCCGTCTTTGATGGGCGAAATGGGGAGGTAAACCGAAATACTTTCAAAATCGTGAATACCGTCCACGACGGCGTGGTAGCGTTTGGTCACTTCCCGGTGCTCGAACTGCATGGCCAGGTGGCGGTAAGCTTCCGGGTTTTTTGCAATCGCCAGAATACCGGACGTGCCTTTGTCGAGCCGGTGGCCGAGCTGCGCGTCGGCGTGGTACGCTTTGGCTAACCGCAAAATACTCTGCGACTTATCGGCATTCCGTTCGTCGAGAGAGGCAATGTTGGCCGGTTTGTTAATGATAATATAATCGTCGTTCTCGAAAACAATCAGATCTTCAAAATTCAATTTCATGCTGCAAAGGTCCTGAACTACAGAATGCTATCCAAGCCGAAAGAGTTCAAAGTATAAAAACCGGTTGGTTCGTTACGTTAATCAGCGGGAAGTAATCAGAATAATGTCGGTTTGCGATCAAACTCTTTTACCTTTGGAACGATTCAGGAAAAGCGCCATTTACGTTCCCATCGCTAACAAATATGTCCTACTGCCGCGCCATTGAAACCATGACCGCCGATCGAAAAGCGCTTCACAAGGCGTATCACGATCACCTGTACGGTTTTCCGATTCACGACGATAACGAGCTGTTTTGCCGACTGGTGCTGGAAATCAACCAGGCCGGGTTGAGCTGGGAAACCATTCTGAAAAAGGAAACCGGTTTTCGAAACGCGTACGACAATTTCGACATTCAAAAAGTAGCGGACTACACCGACGCCGACCGCGAACGGCTGCTGGCCGATCCCGGAATCATCCGCAACCGGCTTAAAATTAATGCCGCCATCGAAAACGCCCGAACCATTCTGCAACTCCGGAAAGAACACGGATCGTTTGAGAAATGGCTGGAACTACACCACCCCAAAACGAAGGAAGAATGGGTGAAGTTGTTCAAAAAGACGTTCCGGTTTACGGGTGGCGAAATCGTGAATGAGTTTCTGATGAGCATCGGTTATTTGCCCGGTGCCCACTCTGCTGACTGTGCGGTTTATCGGAATGTGCTGGAAGCGAAACCGTTATGGAGTTTGCCCCCAACTCCCTAAAGGGGGCTAAAAAATCAGGTGTTTTTAGCCCCCTTTAGGGGGTTGGGCAAAATTGTTGGTTCTTAGTCGGCCCGGTCGAGTTTGAAACTGAAGGTCGTTCCCTTGTCCGGTTTGCTCATTACCGTAATTTTCGATTTGTGGGCATTCAGGATGTGCTTGACGATGGCCAGCCCCAGACCGGTGCCGCCCCGTTCTTTCGAACGGCTTTTGTCGACGCGGTAAAACCGCTCGAAAATGCGGTTGAGGTGTTCGGGCGGAATGCCGGGGCCGTTGTCGCGCACCAGAACGTTGTAGTGCTTTTTTTCGGCTTCAAAACTCACCAGCACTTTACCGCCGTCGTTTCCGTATTTGATCGCGTTTTCGATCAAATTGGTCAGCACCTGCGTGATGCGCTGCGGATCGGCTTTCACCAAAACCGCCCCGGGCTGATCGGTTTTGATTTTCAGGGACGTCTGGCGGGCGAGGGCGTTATTTTCCAGTTGCTCAAACACTTCCAGCGTGATCTGGTACAGATCGACCGGCTCGAAGTGCATTTTGATTTCACCGGTTTCCAGTTGCGAGAGCGCCACCAGATCTTTCACCAACGCGTCGAGACCGTCGAGACTTTTGGCGGCTTTGGACAGAAATTTATCCCGGACTTTCTCGTCGTCGATGGCCCCGTCGATGAGCGTATGAATGAAGCCCTGCGCGGCAAAAACCGGGGTTTTTAGCTCGTGGGAGACGTCGGCCAGAAATTCGCGCCGGAATTGCTCGAGCCGCCGAAGCTCCTCGATTTCCTTCTGTTTACGGGCCACATAGACAAAAATCTCGTCGTTGAGTTTCTTGAACGGATTGTTGTTTTTGATGAGGGTACTTCGCGAAATCGTAAAATCCTTGATGCGCAGTTTGTGGATGGTTTTATACATCTTGTTCACTTCGCGATACACCAGGATTTCAATCGTGTAGAGAATCAGAAAAAACGAGATGACGAGGGAAGAAATGGCCACCACAAACAGCATACTGCGCGTGACGCCCTCCACAAAAGTCAGAAATACGGCAGTCAGGGCCGAAATCAGACCGGCCAGCAAAAACGCAATAACACGGGGGCTAAGCGACATGAAGTAAAGGTATACAACTAAACCTCATCGTTGAACATATACCCGACGCCTTTCAGCGTTTTGATGTAGGTTTCACCAATTTTCTCCCGCAACTTCCGGATGTGCACATCAACCGTGCGTTCGAGCACGTAGATATCAACGCCCCAGATTTTTTGCAGCAATTCTTCCCGGCCAAACACTTTGTTGGGCGACAGCGCCAGGAAAAACAGCAGTTCAAACTCTTTTTTGGGCAACACGACGGTTTTGTCGCCGGTCGTCACGGTGTAGTTTAGTCGGTTGATCGTCAGCCCGCCGATTTCGATTTTGTCGCCCGGATCGGCTTTCTGGGCTTCGCGCCGGAACAGGGCGTTGATGCGGCTCATCAGCGCGCGCGGTTTGATGGGCTTCGTAATGTAGTCGTCGGCCCCGATTTCAAAAGCGGCTACTTCCGAATATTCTTCGGAGCGGGCCGTCAGATAAAGAATAAATGTTTGGCGGAGATCGGGCAAATTGCGAAGCTGACGACCGGTTTCGATACCGTCGAGTTGCGGCATCATGATATCGAGCAGCACCAGTTCAGGAACAAATGTGCGGGCCGTATCGAGGGCTTTCCGGCCATCGGAGGCCGTGCGGACGTCGTAGCCTTCCTTTTCAAGATTGTATTGCAACAGCTCAACAATATCCGGATCGTCGTCGACAACCAGCACTCGGTGAAGTTGTTGAGAATTCTTTGCGGCACTCATTCGGCAGGTGTAATTGGTGTAATTCTGACCCGAAGTTACGCGCTGTGTCAGCAATTTTACGAAGTTAACAGGATTATTAACAAAAAGATAACACGAAATGACGGTAAATTGCGTTTCAGTAATCAGATAATAAACCGACAGAAAATTACGCCTGAGAAATTAGAATTGTCGCTCTCACTTCTTCCGAATCAAATACATCCTTCCCCGTTCGTTCGTCATGACCAGATCCGTGTTGTTCACAAACGTCAGCCCTTCGGTTTGGCCCCGCGGAATCCGCAGGCAGCGCGTCGGATGTTGAAAACTGATCCGGTCGGCTTTTTGCTCAAACAGAAAAATCTTGCCGTAGGTCAGCACCGCCAGCGTTTGGCCGTCGGGGCTGAGGGCCGCGTCAGTCACCATCGTTTTCAGAAAAACACTGTCGACCGGCAGCAGGGCGTAGTCACCGGCCCGGGCGGGAAGGCCGTACAGGTTCACAAATCGCCGGGGTTCCGAGCGGTTTTTCGACACGAGGAACAAACTGTCTTTTGCGGCAAAAAGGGCTTCACTGTCGAAATTACGCGTATCTTTCGATGCCGGATACGTTTTCTGAAGGGCGTAATGAAACGTAATCTCCTGAAAATCGTTAGGTTGATTAGGGTTGATCCGGTAAATCTCCAGCTGCCGTCGCGCGTTGGAATTGTTGCCGATGTCGCCGATGAACAAAACCGTCGAGTCCTGCTTCGTCAGGGCTTCCCAGTCCCGGTTTTTAAGCCTGGGCAAGGGCAGCGAATCGACCAGCGAACCGTTGCGGGCGACTTCGTAAAGCGTGGGGCGACCTCCGCTGTCGTTGTGCGTCCAGAACGTGTTGCGACCGGCGCGGTAGGTTAATCCCGAACTTTCGTTGACCACCGCTGTCAGCCGCCCGGTCCGCGAGACCTTGTACTGGGATCGCCCGCTGCGAAAACCGCTGCGTTTGTTCTCGCTGTGGCAGGTGCAAAGTGCGACTTTGAGCGAAAACAAGAAGAGAAGAAAGGAGTTCATTCAGTGTACATTCTAGAATAGTTTTCGGTATACGGTTTTTGCCGGGCCGACGTTTCGGTAGCTGACGCATTCTTAAATACCTAATTGAATGAGCCGCGAATACAGAATGCGTCAGCCACTGAAAACCGTATACCGAAAACCGTAACCAAAAATATGGAAAACAAAGTACCCGAAGTCAATTTGCCATCGTACGTTCGGTTTGCCTGCATCATGATTGTGCTGACGATCCTGGTTTACTGGTTGTCGGCTATGCAGGAACTAATCGTGCCGCTGGTTTTCTCAATTCTGTTTGCGATGATTCTTTACCCAATCAACCACCGGCTCGAACGCTGGCGGGTGCCGCGCGTACCTGCTATTCTGATCTGTCTGGTGATTCTGATCGGCTTTTTTTACCTGCTTTTTTACCTGATTTCCCTGCAAATTTCCAACTTTACCAGTGAAGCACCCCGTCTGCTGGAACGCGGCAATCAGATTCTGGATAAACTACAGACGTTCGGGGAGGACCGGTTTCACATCGAGCGGTCGAAAATGGTTTCCGAAGCCCGGAGTTACGTCAATAATCTGATTCGCGAAAGCGGTTCTTTTCTGACTTCCACGCTGCTGGCGACCACTAATACCCTCTCGACGATCTCGATTGTGCCGCTGTATATCTTCTTCCTGATGCTGTACCGCGATTTCTTCCGGTCGTTTTTTTATAAGGTTTTTACCAGCACGAAACGGGCCAAAATCGACGTTGTTTTTGCCCGGATTTACACCGTGGTCAAGGATTACCTGGTTGGGCTGGTGCTGGTGATTAGTATCGTGGGCGTACTGAACACCGTCGGGCTGCTGATTCTAGGGATCGATTATGCGGTTTTCTTTGGCTTTCTGGGCGCATTCATGATTCTGATTCCGTACATCGGTATCCTGATTGGCTCGCTGCTTCCGGCTTTGTTCACGCTGCTGACCCACGAAAATCCGCTGGTGGCCCTGGGGGTAATCGGCGTCTTTTCGTTCGTGCAGATTCTGGAAGGTAACTTCATTACGCCCTACATCGTTGGCTCGAAAGTCAGTATCAATCCGCTGGCGGCCATTATTGTGTTGTTACTCTGGGGGCAGCTCTGGGGTGTTACCGGCCTGATTCTGGCCCTGCCCATGACGGCGATCCTCAAAGTGATCTTCGACGCCGTCGAACCGCTGAAACCGTATGGCTACCTGCTGGGTGAAGCCGAGCGTCAGAAAACAAAACCGCTGAATGTGAAAGAGTTTACGGACAAGCTACCGAAGAAAGTAAAGGATTTGGTAGATTGAGGGGTAAATCTAAAATTTCAGCGGATCAAGATTTTTAAAATGGCCGTTCATTTTGATGCGGTCTTTGGTCCGTTCCATTTCCGAAACCACCGGCAAGACGCGGTTGAGGTGGCGGATCAGAAACTGCTGGCGTTTGTTTTCGGTCTCCATCGTGAGCAGTTCGTATTCTTCCTCAACGGATAAGCCAATTTTGTGCGCTACCCGAAACGACAGCAGGGGCGACTCGTCGTCGATTTCCGATTTGAGCTGGAGCAAATGATAAAGCCGAACCAGTTTGACGGTTAATTCATCGAGGTGATCGCCCATTTCGGGTTCGGTTTCCACTACCTCAACCTGACCTCCCGCATACAGCTTGCCCGGCGATGGATTTTCGAACCTGGCAATCCGGAATACCCGCAGGCCCTTCGACTTGATATCCATCCGGCCGTCTTCGTAGCGTTTGTGCAGGGTCGTCACGCTCATTTCGGTACCGTAGCCGGGCAATTTGTTGTTGATAAACGCCGGAATACCAAACATACGGCCTTCTTCCAAGCATTCGGTAATCAGCTGCCGGTAGCGCTCTTCGAAAATGTGCAGATTCAGGTCTTCGTTGGGATAAACTACCAGGTTAAGCGGGAACAGGGGCAGATAAATTTCCATACTACAAATCTTTTTCCACCGTCACGCCCACGCTGTAAATCTCCGGCAGGGGGTTCTGGCGCATGTATTGCCGCAATCGGACGGTGTATTTGCCGCTGTGCGAAAACCGGTATTTTTTCATCATGCTGATCCGATGGTCGAAAAGATCGCCCAGGCCATCGCCGTACGGTTTTCCGGTTTTCGGGTCGAGCAGGGTCAGTTCGTCCTGTTTCGATTCCAGCATTTTTCCGTCGCTGTCGAGCAGATAACGACGAATGTATAGGTTGTAGTACGGATACGAAACGCTGTTGCGGATGTTGTAATAAATGGAATACGTGGCCGTGGTGTCCGTAATTTCAAAGGTAAACTCCGGCGTATTGTTGATGTACCACGTGCCGCCTTTGATATCGTCGATGCCCTTGTAAACCGCATTTTCGTCGCAGCCAGCGAGCAGCAGCCACAAACCGGCCAGTAATCCCACCTGTAATTTTTTCATGTAGCGCATAACCCGTCTTTGTACAAAACTACGACCGACGCGCGTAGATTCAAATGAAACCGGACGCGGATTCGCTACAATAAAAAACTATGGAAATAGTTTGCAAACTACGCAAATCGTTTTATCTTGGTCATTAATGCGCCGGGCACATCAGCCCCCCGGTTTTTTCCGGGTCGAGTAGTAACCT
This sequence comes from Larkinella terrae, assembly GCF_009668025.1. Taxonomy (GTDB): domain Bacteria; phylum Bacteroidota; class Bacteroidia; order Cytophagales; family Spirosomataceae; genus Larkinella; species Larkinella terrae. The sequence continues at coordinate 486,022 of NZ_WJXZ01000004.1, forward strand.
AAAACAAGCACGATGGAAAAGTTAACTGCCAAGGAAGAAGAGATCATGCAGGTATTATGGAAAGTGGAACAGGCTTTTGTGAAAGACATGCTGGCCTATTTTACGGACCCGCCACTTCATTACAATACCGTTTCAACCATCATCCGAAACCTGGAAGAAAAGGGGTATGTGGGCCACCAGGCCTACGGCAACACGCACGAATATTATCCGATTATTACGAAAGAAGACTACCAGAACCGCTTTGTTCTGAAGAAGGTTGTGTCTGATTATTTCGATGATTCCTACAAGAATCTGGTGAGCTACTTTGCCAAAAAGGACAAAATTTCGGTCGACGAGCTGAAAGAAATTATCACAATGATCGAGAAAGGGCAGTAGCCATGAGCCTCCTGATTTACCTCCTGCAAGCGGGCCTGATTCTGGCGGTGCTGACGCTCTGCTACCAGCTTTTGCTCCGCCGGGCCACCTGGTTCGGGCTGAACCGGTATTTGCTCGGGCTGAACATTCTGCTGGCGCTGGTGCTTCCGTTGGTCGAATTGCCCGACTTCCGGCCCGCGCCCGTTCGCAACCTGGTTCAGCAAACCGTTCCGAATTTACGGGTGCTGGACTGGTCGAAGCTGAAGGCGATACCGGCCAGCCCTTCGGTTCAAAAACCGCAGAAACAGGCACCCGATGCATCCCTGAGTCCAGCGTCGGAAGCAGTTTCGCTCAACTGGCGGGAGGTGTTGTTGTGGGCGTATTTGGCAGGGGTAATCTTTCTGGGCGGGCGGCTGTTCATTCAGCTTGTGTCACTTGTTCGTCTGATAATTCGGTCGGAACGATCGTGGCAGGAAAACGTCTGGCTGGTGGTGAATGCGGAAGTCAGCGCCCCCTTTTCGTTTTTTAAATGGGTGATTCTGAACCCGGACTTGTACGAACCCGACGAGTTCGATCAGATTCTGGCGCACGAACGCGTTCACTGCCGGCAATGGCACAGCCTGGATATGCTGCTGGCGGAATTGCTGCGGATCGTCTTCTGGTTTAACCCGTTCGCGTGGTGGCACCAGCATCTGGTTCAGGAAAATCTGGAGTATCTCGTGGACCGGGAAGTGCTGAAGGAAGGCGTCGAAAAAAAATCGTACCAATATTACCTCCTGAAAGCCAGCCTTTCCGGCGAAAATTCAATTCCGGTTCGTCCCGTGACCAATTCGTTTAACCAGCCGCAATTGAAAAGCCGGATTTCGATGATGAATCGGCCCCGCTCGAACGGCGGCTGGCAACTGTACCTGTTTTTTTGCCTCATCGTCACCCTTTCCTGCTCGGCTTTTACGGTTCCCAAAACCGTTTCGCGTTACGTCGTTGACAATCGGTATGGCGTTTTCGGGCTGATTACGGCGGTGACGACGACGCAGGATCTGGAAGTAATGCAGGCGGTTTTTGCCGATAAAGGTCTTGGTATGCGCTACCAGGCCGACATCAATCCGTCGGGCCGGATCGACCATATTTCGGTCGAAGTGAAAAACGGCAGTCAGGTGGTGGCGCGGGCGTTGAATCAGATTCCGCCGTTTGTGATTACGGCGGTCCGGCCCGATGCCTCGAAGCCGTTCGTGGTGCAGACCGCCCGCCGGGTGATGCAGTTGCCCGACACCCTGTTCTCGATCTGGGAACACGAAAAACCGGTGGTGGTGCTCAACGGCCGGGTCCTGAATCTGCGGCCGGGCCAGCCGTTCGGGTTCGGGTCCGTTTCGGATTACAAGCGAAACGTGCTGACATCGCAGGAAGCCGTGAAACGCTTCGGTAAAACCGGACAATACGGTGCTACGACGATTGACGGAAAAATTCTGGATGCGGTTTTTGCCGCCAATCCGGACGTAATGGCGCTGGGCCGCCAGCTTCTATACAAAGGAACGCTCGCGCCGGATCAGCTCACGCAGTTTACATTCCTGATCGACGGAAAACCGGGTTCATACCAGGAGTTTCGGGCATTGCGGGCCGACGACAGGATTTCGGTAGCGGTTTTTGATAAAAATTCGGCGGGGAGTGTCAAACCCGCTTTTACGACCAAAGGGCTGGTGGCGGTGACGACCAAACGGCAGTTACTGGCTGAGTAAACCTTTTCCTGAACACACCCTATGAAATCGAAAATGCGAGCTCCGCGACGCCCGGAGCAGTTCCGTTTCGTCAATCGGTTCGGTTCCCATTTTCTGAAAAACCGCATTCAGATGATGAATCAGGCGGCCAAATCCCGCCGTTCGTGGGCGGTCTATGCCCTCCTGTTTGCAGTTACCGGTTTGGTCACGACGGTGGCTGCGGTAGAGAAACCAGTTGAAGGGTTGGCAGGAAAGTCGGTTATTTCTGAGAATGAATCGGAGGTCTCCAAATTGCCAGTTGCTGAAATTGAGAAAAAAAGCCGATATGTAGTGCAGAAAGGCGATTCGCTCTATTGGGCAATTACGCCCAAAATGTCGTTTAACGAACTGACGAAACTGAAGCAGACTATTGAAAAATTGACCCAATACACGGTTGGTTTTACACAGATCAAATTTGATCCTTTTCAGTTATACATCGACATCATTGACGTAAGCGTTTATGCAAAAAGTGGCGGTAGTGGCTCAACCTCCGATGGTGATGAAAATGATGGGCCGATCAAGTCAATTGGCGGTTACTTAACTCATAAAGGGGATCTGAGTATTGGCGAATTGGATGACCAGGATAATATGCCTGCTGTACTGAAACAGCTTGTGGAAAATGATGAAAAAGCCGTTGCCAAGTTGATTGCCGAAAAACGGATTGATTATTTTATTGAGAAAAATAAGAAAAACGGAGCAGGCGGCAACGCAACGTTAAAAGGCCAATGGTTGCGGGATAATCCCGGCAGAAAAAATGAAAATTTCGGAGTGTTTATCAATACCGAAAACCGCCTTCAATTCTATGATCCGGAAAAGGTTACAGTGATGATCGACGGAAAAGAGGTAAAAGCTGAACAAGTAACATCCCTTAATCCGAAGCAGCTTCACACGGTTATTGTAATGGATTCGTATCCGGACCGCAAACGCTATGTCCAGCTCTTCCTGAATCAGTGATGAAAACCGGGCGATAACCTAAACGCCTTTTTCGCTGTTTACGGAAATGAAGCCTTCGTTCAGACGGTTTTTCTGTATTCGGTTGGTAGTTAACCTCGGCTTTGCGACATTCCGTGCATCTATTCTTTCTTTTCCTTTTCTTGGCCTGCGCCCAATCGGGGCCCGAAGACGGTTTTATGGTAACCAATCCTGACGCAAATTACCTCGCCCTCGGCGATTCCTACACCATCGGCGAGAGCGTTCCGGCCACCGACCGCTGGTGTGTGCAACTGGCCGGTTTGCTCCGGAAAGACGGTTTGAACATCACCGATCCCGACATCATTGCCCGGACGGGCTGGACCACGGGCGAGTTGAGCGAAGCCATTAAAAAGAGCGGAAATCAAAAGACGTACAACCTGGTTTCGCTGCTGATTGGCGTCAATAACCAGTACCGGGGGCAGAGTACGGAAATGTACCGCGCCGAATTCCGGGAATTGCTGCAAACGGCGGTGCGGTTTGCGGGCGAAAAACCGAAGCGGGTTTTTGTCCTGTCGATTCCCGATTGGGGCGTTACGCCGTACGCGGCCGGGCGCAACCGCCAGCAGATTGCGCAGGAAATCGACGCGTTCAACGCCATTGCGCAGGAGGAATGCAAAAAAGCCGGTATTACCTACGTTGACATTACGCCCTTATCCCGAACGGCGGCTCAGGACCCATCGCAAATTGCGGAAGATCAACTGCATTTTTCGGGGAAACAATACCGCCAGTGGGCCGAAAAGGCGCTGCCGGACGTGAAGAAACTGCTGTAACTACTGATCGTCTTCGGCGACTTCCTTTTCCTTCGGACGCTCGTAAGTCACTTTGCCCTTGTCGTCCCACTCACTGATGACGTACGGTTCGAAGTCCTCGTTCCAGCGGTCGCGGGCGTATTGGGTGATCTTTTTGCGCTGCCGACGAAACTGGTAGTATTCGGTCCAGCGACCGACTTTCACGCCGTTGTCGTACTTGCCTTCCGCCATCAACTGCCCACCTTCGTAGAAAGCCATGTACTGTCCGTTGACTTTGCCAAATTCTTTCGGCAGGACTTCTTTTATTTTGGTATGCGACGAATCGTAGTAAGCAATCTGGGATTCGGCCGGAAAACCGCGGTTCCATTTCTGCTTGTCGAGCAGCATGTAATTGGCGTCGTATTTTTCCCAACGGCCGTCTTTCGCGCCGAGATAATAATAGCCTTCCTCGAGCAGAATACCGTTCTGGTAGCGTTTATAAGGCCCGTGCATGATCATGACCTTGTCTTTGTCTTTGATCAGCGACGACGACACACGCTGGGCCTTGGGATCGAACCAGTAGGTTTCGCGGACGTAGGCATTCGGCTGGCGGTATTGCTTCAGGACCGTAAATTTCTCGATGATTGTCCGGTCGCCACTCCCGAACTTGGTGTATTGTTCGACGATCGGAATGCCTTCGTATTCCGTCCGCGAAAGCTTTTGTTTTTTCCGCCGGTCGGCCTTATCCTGCTGTTCTTTCTTGAATTGTTTTACTTTCAGCCCCAGATCCGGCAGGGTTTCCGTCACCAGATTTTCGACACCCGACGGCACCAGCGACGGCCCGTTTTTGTCGCCTTTGGCCTTTTTATTGATAACGGGTGCCTGCGAAGTAGTAAACGAATTCTGGACCGGCGAGGTTGTCGTCTGCGCCGATACCGTTTGCCAGCATCCCAATACTAACCCGAGTAATGTAATTCGTTTCATGCAACAGTAAATCAGCCGGTTTGGCCAGAGGAGATTAATCCTTTAAAGAAACGGTTTTGATCCGGTTTTATTTTGTCGAAAACCGTGCCTAACTTCGTTCAAAATTAACGAATTGTGGAAAAAGACGCTAAAATATACGTAGCCGGTCACCGGGGCATGGTGGGTTCGGCCATTGTTCGGAAATTACAATCCGAAGGTTTTGACAACCTGCTGGTTCGCACGTCGTCCGAGCTGGATTTGCGCAACCAGGCCGCTGTGGAAGACTTTTTTGCCGCCGAAAAACCGGATTACGTCATTCTGGCAGCCGCCAAAGTGGGCGGTATCGTGGCCAACAACACGTATCGCGCGGATTTTCTGTACGACAATCTGCTGATCGAAGCCAACATTATTCACCAGGCTTACAAGACAGAAGTTAAAAAGTTGCTGTTTCTGGGTTCTTCCTGCATTTACCCGAAACTGGCCCCGCAGCCGCTGAAAGAGGAATATTTGCTGAGCGGTTTTCTGGAACAAACCAACGAACCGTACGCCATCGCCAAAATTACCGGGATTAAGCTGTGCGAATCGTATCGTCGTCAATACGGCTGCAATTTCATTTCGGCCATGCCGACCAACCTATACGGCCCGAATGACAATTACGATCTGCAAAATTCGCACGTTTTGCCCGCACTGATCCGCAAGTTTCACGAAGCGAAAGTCAACGACCAGCCGTTTGTGGAAGTCTGGGGAACGGGCTCACCGCGCCGGGAGTTTCTGCACGCCGACGATCTGGCCGATGCGTGTTTTTTCCTGATGCAAAATTATGACGAAGAACTGTTCGTCAACATCGGCACCGGCGAGGACGAAACCATCCGGGAACTGGTCGGGCAGGTGCAGCAGGTGGTGGGCTACGAAGGCGAAGTCCGCTGGAATACCGACAAACCCGACGGAACGCCCCGCAAACTCATGGACGTTTCGCGGCTGCATGCGATGGGCTGGAAACACACCACCTCGCTGAAAGATGGCCTGGAACTGACTTATCAGGACTTTCTGGCGAATGAGGAGTTATATGTGGAGTGATTTTTAACCCCTAAATCCCCTGAAGGGGACTTGTGATCTGGAGAAAACCGTGTCCAAGTCCCCTTCAGGGGATTTAGGGGCATTACCCAACTTTCTGCGCCGGATTTCCGAAAACCGTCGTTCCGGCGGCTACGTTTTCGATGACGACGGAACCGGCACCGATCCGGGCGTTCTTGCCGATCGTCACCCCGGCCACAATCGTGACGCCCGTGCCAATAAACGCCCCTTCTTCGACGGTGACCGCCGGGTTAATGAAACTTCCCGTTCCGATGTGAACAAAGTCGCCCAGTTTGGCCTGCGAGTCGATCACCGAACCCGACTGAATGATGCAGTGCTGCCCGATTTCGGCAAACGGATTGACCACCACGCGGGCCGCAATCAGGTTGCCGTGGCCGATGGTCGCCGTCGTTGAAACAATGGCCGTATCGTGAATGGCGTTGACGGGTTGCACGTGCCGCCGGTCGTTCAGCATTTTAACCAGTTTTTTGCGAACGCGCGTGTCGCCCAACGCCACGAAGGCTTCACATTTATGGCCAATCAGTTTCAGAAAACCGTCGTCGTCGGTTTCGCCCAGAACCGTCACGTCGCCGAATTCTTTGCCGTGTAATTTTTTATCATCATCCAGCAAACCGTAGACGACCACGCCGTTTCGCTGGAAAATATCCAACGCCGTGACGCCCAGACTGCCTGCTCCGAAGATGAGTACCGGATTCTCCATATTTAATGAATTACATTAAGGTAATATTACTAAACCGCATAATTGTCCGAAAAAGTTTGCAATCCGGTAAAATAGCGGAAATACCCACCTCACAATGGAATCGTATTTTCGGACATGAAACACAATACTCATTTCCGAACAATCGTCATTTCGGATGTGCATTTGGGAACGAGCGGTTCGAAGGCAAAGGAAGTGACTGATTTTTTGAAGTACTACAGTTGCCAGAAATTAATTCTAAATGGCGATATCATCGACGGCTGGCAACTGCGCCGGGGGGGCGAATGGAAGAAAAAACACACGGCGTTCTGGCGGGCGGTTTTGAAAGCCATGGACCGGCACGACACCCGCGTGATCTACCTGCGCGGCAATCACGATGATTTTCTGGATCAGATCATGCCGCTGAAGCTGGGCAAGTATTTTTCCATCCGGAAAGATTATCTGCTGAATTCCAACGATAAAAAGTTCTACATCACCCACGGCGACGTGTTCGATACGATCACGACGCAGATGAAATGGCTGGCGTACTTGGGTGATATCGGCTATACGTTTCTGCTCTGGATCAACAAGTTTTATAACAATTACCGCGCCTGGCGGGGCTTGTCGTATTACTCCCTGTCGCAGCAAATCAAACTGCGGGTAAAACAGGCGGTGAGCTATATTTCGGATTTTGAAGAAAAACTGACCGAACTCGCCAAAGCCCGAAATTGCGACGGCGTGATTTGCGGCCACATTCACCAACCGGCCATTCGTCAGTTTGGCGATCTGATTTACATGAATTCCGGCGATTGGGTCGAGTCGCTCAGCGCGCTGGTCGAAGATCACGACGGCAACTGGAACTTGCTGTATTATAGCACAGAACTCGAAAAAGCCGAGTCGTTACCCGTTTTATATCATTCCTGATTCGTTCATTTTTGCTTTTTATTGTCGTCCGCTTCCGGTATTTTTAAGCTAACTTCCGGTTTGGAAGCACTGGCGTATGAAAATTCTGCACACTGCGGACTGGCATTTAGGGAAACGACTTTACAAACACGAACTCCGTGACGACCACGTCCGGTTTCTCGACTGGCTGGCCGAAACCGTCGAAAGCCGCGAGATCGACGTGCTGATTATTTCGGGCGATGTGTTCGATACCACCAACCCCAACGACGGGTCAATGCAACTGTATTACCAGTTTCTGACCCGGATGCTGCCGCTTCAACGCAAAATTATCATCACCGGCGGCAATCACGATTCGCCCAGTAAACTCAACGCGCCCCGCGAACTCCTCCGCCACCTGAACATCCACGTCATCGGCTGTACGACCGGCGACTGCCTCGACGAAGTCATCCGGCTGAAAACCGGGTCGACGGATTTGCTCGTGGCTGCGGTTCCGTACCTGCGTGACAGCGATTTGCGCCAGTCGATTTCGGGCCAGACTTACGAAGACCGCATCGAAGCCGTCCGAATGGGCATTCGGAATCATTACGAACGCATTGTCGATCATTGTCAGACGGAATTTCGCGATGTGCCGGTTCTGGCGATGGGGCATTTGTACGTGAACGGCGCGACGGTTTCGCCGGAAAGCGAGCGGGAAATCCACGCCGTGGGCGGTCAGGCGGCTTTTTCGTCCGAGCATTTTCCGCCCGGTTTTGATTACGTTGCGCTGGGCCACATTCATGTTCCGCAGCAGATCGGGGGCGTCGAAACCGTTCGCTACAGCGGGGCGCCGTTGCCGCTGAGTTTTGCCGAACGCGACAACCGACATCAGGTGCTGGAATTAACGCTGGAAAACGGGCAGATTAAAACCATCGAATCCGTTCCGGTGCCGCATTTCCGGTCGTTGCTGCAAGTGGCCGGAACCCTGGATGCCGTTCGGGAAAGGCTGGAAAAGCTGGAAGAAACCGACGCCCTGACAACCCTGGTGGAAATTCTGGTGGAAGAAGAACATGAAAGCCTGACGGTTCGCCAGCATTTCGAGCAGTTGCAGCGCGATTACGCCGAAGCGCCGTTTTTGATGGCCAAATCCCGGCTGATTTTTCGGAATAAATTAAAAGGTCTGGATTCGCTGTACGTCGCCGACACGCAGTTGCAGGATCTGACGTACCTCGATGTGTTTGGTCGTCGGCTGGATGTGTCGCAGGTGGAGGGCGACGAGCGGACGGCGCTTCTGGAGGCTTATAAAGAATTGTATCGTTTGGTGACGGAACAAGCAGCCCATCCCGTACTACTGCATGAAAATCAGACAAATACGCTTTCGTAACATCAATTCCTTTTACGGCGAACACCCGCCGATTCAGTTCAACGACGGGCTGCTGGGCAGCACCGGTTTGTTTGTTATTTCCGGGCCAACCGGCGCCGGAAAATCGACTTTGCTGGACGTGATTACGCTGGCGCTGTTCAACCGCGTGCCCCGGATTTCGGGTACGATTTCGAATACCAGCATCATCGACGAAGGCATTCTGGTCAATCAGCAGGCAGCCCGCGAACCCGGCACGGCCGCTTACGCCGAGATTGAATACGAAGTCGGCGGGAAAGCCTACCGTTCGCGCTGGTCGATCAAGAAAAACCGCAACGACAACTGGAACAATTACGAAATGGAAATTGCCTTTCTTCCCGAAGGGCAAACCGAGGGTCAGTTGCTGCCCATCAAGGGGTTAAGTGAATTTCCGAAGAAAAACGAAGAGCTGATCGGCCTGACGTACGACCAGTTTATCCGGTCGATCGTGCTGGCGCAGGGCGCGTTCGACCAGTTCCTGAAATCGCGGGCGGCCGAGCGGAGCAAAATGCTGGAACGGATTACTGGAACCGAGATTTACCGGCAACTGGGGCAGCGGGCGCACGTCGTGAATAAAACGTTCGAAGAGCAAATCAGGGAAAAACGGCAGGAAGTTGAGCTGATCAAAGTACTGACGGAGGAGCAGGTTGAGGAACTGAAAGACCGCCAGAAAACCATCAGCAAGCGGTTGATCGAAATCGCCAAAGACGTTGTCTTTTATACGAATGAAGAAAAATTCCTTCGTCAAATGGCTGATGCCGACCAGCAGCTTGCAGTTTTGACGAAACGGCGGAACGTGTCGGAAGAAAAAAAACAGGCGTTTGTGCCGGATGGTCTGCGGTTGCAACGCCACGAGCAGGTCGCCGATTTGGCCGCCAGTTTCTCCGATATTGCGAACGCCGAGCGCAACCGAAAAACCGCCGGACAGGATCAGCAAACCGCCCGAAACCGCCTGAATGAATTGGGTGACCAGCAGGCAATTCTGATTCGTAAAGCGCAAACCCTTACCCAACAGCCGCACCTGACCGAGAAAACGTTTGAGAAAGAGCTGAACGATTTTCGGGAGAAAGTGCTGGAATTGACCAATCAATACCAGGCTGAACGCGACAGGGCCAAACCGGCGTTTGGGTCGATCAAAAAAGAATTGGAAACGACCAAACTGGAGTGGTTCAAAACGCTCGATGTGCGGGATGTTGACCAGATGACAGAGTTGGTCAAGGAGCGATTGCACGAACTGAATGTCCAACTGGTGCAAATTGAGAAGGATTACCCATCGCTGACATCGGGCTCGATTCAATCCGAATTAAACCGCTTGCTGAAGCAGGATGAGAATTTAGCTGAACTAAAGACGTTGCTTGTTCAACAGCAGGACCGTTTGCTCGACGGAACGACACTGAACGGAAAAATCAATGACCATACGGCTTTTCTGAATGAACATCAAAAACCGCTGGAGCAGTTAAAGGCTGAGGTTGAGACGCTTCAACTTAACATTGACCAGATTCACCTGGCCAAACGGCGGTTTGCCGAAGAAGCCGATCTGGACGAATTGCGCAAGGCCTTGCAGGAGGGCGATCCTTGCCCCTTGTGCGGTTCGCTGGACCATCCGTACGCGCAGCATTACATCAATCAAACGGGTAAGCTGGAGCTGGAGTTGCGGCTGGCTACGCAGGATCTGGAGCAAAAGAAAAAAGCCCATGACACGTTGCAGGGTAAGCTGCTGAAAATACAGTCGGAGCTGGAAACGTACTCGGAACAGCGCAATACGCTCCGGAAAGCGTATTCGGAAAAACGGACCTTTATTTCAAACCGGCTTTCCACCCTCGCGCTCGACCCGACGCTGTCGCCGGAACAGATCAAAGATGCGCAGCAGGAAATTCAGATTCAGCGGAAAGAACTGAATGAGATTCAGACACTTTGGGAGCAGGAAACGCTGTTGCGACGGCTTTCGGATGATCTGGAAACCGTGCAGCAAAGCAAGAAACAGGCGGAACTGTTAAAAGCGCAAAAAGAACAATTGTATGCAGGGGATGACGTGCGGTTTCAGAGTGAACAGCTTGTCAATCAGTTTAATGCGGTTCAGTTGAAAATCGGTACGGAAAAGGGGTTGCTCGAAAAAGCGACTTCCAGCTTTGTTGATTCGGACCAGAATTACCAGACGCTGACCGCTGACTTACAGCCGGTTTTGATCGAACGTAGTTTTCATGATCTGACCGAGGCCCGCGCCTGCCTGCTCGAAAGCTCGAAAGTCCGGTCCCTGCAGGAATTAAAAACCGCTCTGGAAAAAGAGGCCGAAGAGATTGTTCGCAAAGAAAAAGAGGAGACGGCGAAACGGCAGGAAGCCGCGGTCGCGTGCCAGACGGACATGACGCTGGAAGCAACAACGGCCCAACTGCGGGAAACGAAAAAGGAAGAAGCCAAAGAGCGGGAAAATATTGGGTATTACAAACGGCAGCTGGAAGAGGATAAGGAGAAACGCCGGAAGCACAAACAACTGATCAAAGACCTCGAAAAACTCGAAACCGAGGCCCGGCCCTGGCGCGAACTCGACCGGCTGATCGGCAGCGCGAAAGGCGACGATTACAGCAAATTTGCGCAGGGACTGACGCTAGCGCAGTTGATCGGTCTGGCCAACCGACGGTTGAAAGACTTAACGGACCGGTATCTGCTGCTGAAACCGCGCGACGGGCAGGACGAACTCTACGTGGTGGACTTGTATCAGGGCAGCACGGAGCGGTCGGTTTCCAGTTTGTCGGGGGGTGAAACGTTTACGCTCAGTCTGGCATTGGCGCTGGCGCTGTCCGATCTGGCTTCCCAGAACGTCCAGATCGAAAGTTTATTTATCGACGAAGGGTTCGGAACGCTCGATCCCGACACGCTCGATACGGCCGTTGCCATGCTGGAAAAACTGCAGCACGACAGCCAGAAAACCATCGGAATTATTTCCCACCGCCACGAGATCAAGGAGCGGATCAGCGTGCAGATTCAGGTGGAAAAAGGAATGGACGGGAATAGCAGGATTAAAGTAGGTTTTACCTGAAAATGCTCCCGCCGTTTTGCAAAAGAAAGCCCTTACGCCTGATCAGAAAAACCGTGCACTGGACAGGGTTAAACTTTCTAGCGTAAGGGCTTGATTTTTAGACGCCTTTAGATCAAAGCTTACAAAACCGTCACGGAGGCCGGAACGGGTTCGGGGTCTTTCTCTTTTTCTTTCGGCAGAATAAACTTCATCGGTTTGGAGACCTGCTGCGGTAACAGCGCCGTTTCCAGCACCTGATCGACAGTATCGACGTAATGAATGGTCAGATCCTGAATGTAATTCGGGTTGATTTCTTCCACGTCTTTGCGGTTTTTCGAGCAGAGCATAATCTCCCGAACACCCGCCCGATTGGCCGCCAGAATTTTCTCTTTGATCCCGCCGACCGGCAACACTTTACCGCGCAGCGTAATCTCGCCGGTCATGGCCAGAAAAGGTCGTACTTTCCGCTGGGTGAAAATCGATGCCATCGACGTCAGCATCGTAATCCCCGCCGACGGGCCGTCTTTCGGAACCGCTCCGGCCGGTACGTGAACGTGCAGATCGTAGTGGTTGAAGACGTTGTAATCAAGTCCGATCTGGTCGGAATGGGCTTTCAGGTACGATAGCGCCGTCACCGCCGATTCCTTCATGACATCGCCCAATTGCCCCGAAAGCGTCAGGTTGCCTTTACCACGGCTCAGGCTCGATTCGATGAACAGGATTTCGCCACCGACCTGCGTCCAGGCTAAACCGGTCACAATTCCGGCGATGTCGTCGTCCGAATACAGATCGCGGTCGAAGACTTCGGCGCCCAGCATTTTCTGAACATCCGCCGGTTTGATGGTTTTCGGATAGTCTTCTTCCAGCGCAATCGACTTGGCAATTTTGCGAACGAGCGCCCCAATTTTCTGCTCCAGATTCCGAACGCCGGATTCGCGGGTGTAGCTTTCGATGATTCGTTGAATGGCTTTGTCGTCCACCACCAGATCTTTCGGTTTCAAACCGTGCTCTTTCCGCTGTTTCGGAATCAGGTATTTCTTGGCAATCTGGATTTTCTCTTCAACCGTATAGCCGGTCAATTCGATGATTTCCATCCGGTCGCGCAGGGCCGGGTGAATCGTGTCGAGCGAGTTGGCGGTGGCAATAAACAGCACCTTCGACAGGTCGTATTCAACTTCGAGGTAGTTGTCGATAAAGGTCGAGTTTTGCTCCGGATCGAGCACTTCGAGCAAAGCCGACGACGGATCTCCGCGAAAATCGGAGCTTACCTTGTCGATTTCGTCCAGGATAAAAACCGGGTTCGACGAATCCGCTTTTTTGATATTCTGAATGATTTTGCCCGGCATGGCGCCAATGTAGGTTTTCCGGTGGCCCCGGATTTCGGCTTCATCGTGAACACCACCTAACGCCATCCGAATGTATTTCCGGCCCAGGGCTTTCGCCACCGAGCGTCCCAACGAGGTTTTCCCGACCCCCGGAGGGCCGTACAAACACAGAATGGGTGCTTTCATACCTTCGGAAGCCCGATCGTTTTTCAGTTTCAGAACGGCGAGGTATTCAATCATCCGTTCCTTCACTTTTTCGAGCCCGAAGTGGTCGCTATCCAGTATTTTCTGCGCCCGGCGCAGGTCAAAATTGTCTTTCGAATACTCATTCCAGGGCAGATCGACCATCAACTCGATGTAATTCATCGTCACCGGATATTCGGGTGCCATCGGGTTGATCCGCTGCAGTTTGTTCAGCTCCTTGTCAAAATGCGCGTGGATGGAAGGTGACCATTTTTTGCGGGCCGCCCGCATCCGGATTTCCTCCAGATCGCGGTCGGGGCTGTCCATACCCAATTCGTCCTGCAACACTTTAATCTGCTGACGCAGGAAATAATCGCGTTGCTGCTGATCGATATCCGAGCTGGCCTTGGTCTGAATTTCGCGTTTCAGCTCCAGCAACTGGATTTCGCGCAGCATGTATTCCAGCAGCAGGGTTGCCTGTTGAGCGCCTTCGGTGGTTTCCAGCAATTTCTGTTTATCCGCCACTTCGGCGTTGATGTTCGACGACAGAAAGTGCATCAAAAACATGGGACTTTCGATGTTGTCGAGCGCGATCCGGGCTTCCTGCGGGATTTCCGGATTCAAACGCAGAATCTTATACGCCGATTCTTTCAGCGACTGAATGAGCGCTTTTGATTCCTTGCGGTTGGGATTCGGAAAATGATCGTCGATCTGGCGGACGTTGGCCGTCAGATACGGTTCTTCCTGGAGGAAATTGACAATTTCAAACCGTTTTTTTCCCTGTATAATGATCGTAATGTTTCCGTCGGGGAGCGTAATCATCTTGATGATGTACGCGACCGTTCCCAGGCGGTAGAGATCGTCGGCGGTGGGTTCGTCTTTCTGTTGGTTCGACTGGGCCACTACACCGATGATACGGTTTCCTTTGTAAGCCTTCTTTACTAATTTAATCGACTTCTGGCGACCGACCGTTACCGGAATCACCATACCCGGAAAAAGCACGGTATTTCGAACGGGCAGAATCGACAGGTCGTTGGGTACAATATAATCGTCATCGGCATCATCTGCTGATCCCAGCGGAACAATTTCAAGATTGTCCAGATCCGAATCCGCCAACCATAATTGGGTATCGTATTTACTAGTTACACTCATAGTTAGATGTCTGCCAAACTGACAGACTTAGTGTATCACACAGGCTTAATATGTACTGAAAACAAAGATTGGTATATAGCACAAGAGATATGCCAAACGTTTGTGGTAAACAAAACAGGCGGAATTGTCTGTATCGATACAAGTAACGAAAAAGGAGATGAAACTCAAAGCGAACGGAAAATCTATGCTTGAATGGCTCCGTGCCTTACCAGTTCAGTACCTGTTGCGGGCTGTTTTTCCGGAACAGTACGGTTTTTTTTTCGGACAAATAAGACACATTGACTAGATTAATCTGATCGTCAAACACTTCCATCATCAGCGATTGCTGCAGCGTACTGCCCTTGACTGGCTCCGTATAGGGGACTTCGATATACATCCAGGTTGCATCCACTTCCTGCTCCTTGCCAATATACCGAAACGGTTTGCGCTGTTTTCCGGGATTCGACAGGCTAAAGTGCTTGCGAAGATACCGTTCGATGAGGGGACCGTTGGCGTCTTTATCGTTGAGCCGCACGAGCTGGTTGTTGTTTTCTTTGGTCAGCGCTTCTTCAAAATCATCCGTAAAGACCCGGAGACTCACTTCGAATGTCTTTTCAGCCGCGTTGTACTGCATCTGCGTAATGCTCGTATGCACCGGATGCGCACCTGTGAAGAACAGGAGTGAGAATAAGCAAAAAATTATTTCGCGGAGGTGAGCGGAGTTTAACAGAGTTAAGCAAAGTTTATTTTTATTAACTATAACTCTGCTTAACTCTGTTAAACTCCGCTCACCTCCGCGAAATAATCCCTTATTAAACTCAAAAAACCGCTTTGAATACATCATTGAAGATTGCAAACGCCATCAATCCCAGCAGAATCACCATGCCAACCCGCTGAGCTCCTTCCAGAAACCGGTCCGACGGTTTGCGTCCTGACACGATTTCGTAGAGCAACAGCGTCGAGTGACCACCGTCGAGCGCCGGAATCGGCAGGGCGTTCATGAAGGCCAGCGCCATTGACAGCAAGCCGGTGACGAACCAGAACCGCTCCCACATCCAGACACCACCAAACAGGTTCTGAGCAATACCGATGGGGCCGCTCAGGGCTTTGGACGCCGAAACATCACCCCGGAAAATTTTGCCAAAACCCTTGATGTTGTCGTAAACTACGCTAAAAGCCTGCTCCGTGCCCTTCGCCAGCGCCTGACCAAATGTATAATCAATGTGCGTTTTTTTCAGCAGCGACTCCGCGCCAAAACCGATCTGCCCTTTGTCGGTAACCGTGGTGTTGAGCGTAATCGGTTGGGGCGAATTCGGACGTTGTACCGTCAACGTAATCGGCTTATTCGCATTGGCTTTTACAACCTCCTGAAATTCGTGGTAGAAGTGAGTCGGTTTGCCGTTGACGGCCGTAATGACATCGCCTTTTTGCAATCCCGATTTTTCGGCGGGCATGCCCGGCACAATTTCGCCAACCCGAAACGGCTGAATGGCTTCAACAAACATTCCGGCGTTTTTCTTATCGGATAATTTATCGATAAAGTCGTTGGGAATGTCGATGGTAACTTCCTCTACTTTGCCGTCGGCACCTTTCCGTTCGACGGTATAAAAGCTATCGGAACCCAGAAAAACCTCTGAACTGCGGATGTCGCTGAAATCCTCGAATTCCTTTCCGTTGATTTTGACGATCTTATCACCGGTTTTCAGGCCAATTCCTTTCGCTAAATCGTAGGCTACGATACCGTATTTCGCGTCGCGGACCGAAGTATAGGTTTCGCCGTTCTGATAGGTAAGTGCCACAAAAATGACAATACCGGTGATGACGTTGATGATAATACCGCCCAACATGACGATTAAACGCTGCCAGGCCGGTTTTGAGCGGAATTCCCAGGGCTGCGGTTCGTGTTGCATCGACTTCGTATCGAGCGATTCGTCGATCATTCCGGAAATTTTGACAAAACCGCCCAGCGGGATCGCCCCCAGACCGTACTCCGTGCCACCCCGTTTGATACTCCATACTTTCGGTGGGAAACCGATAAAATATTGTTCGACCCGCATGCCAAAGGCTTTTGCGGCTAATAAGTGCCCCAGCTCGTGCAACCCCACCAAAATAGACAGACCCAAAATGAGCTGCCCGGCCATGATTGCTATTTCCGCTACTCTTGCTAGTTCCATTCGTCTAAACTGATTGCATCGGCGACCCGACGACTTTTTTTAATTGGTTATGATTTGTTGTGTTGCTGTTTCAACCGCTTGAATATGAATTCGAAAGCCGTCAGACTGACCCAACTGGCCTTCCAAAAACCGTTCCAAAAAACCTGGTTAAACAAAAGGTTCTTGGACGAATTTTTACCTTTTAACGACAGAAGATGGAAAAACTTCCCAATCGTCCTGAAATTATTTATGATTTACCGGGAAACAATTAAACGAAACTTTTAATTCGGGCCGTGGCAATGCGCCGGGTTTCTTCGTCGGTTCGAACATAATCGTCGTAGGTTGGCCGGGCCACGTAGGCCACTTTCTGCATCCCTTCTTCGATGATATCCGAAATCTCCAAAAAGCCAATTTCGTCGTGCAAAAAAGCCTCTACCGCCACTTCATTGGCCGCATTGACGATGCAGGGAACGTTGCCACCCCGGCCGAGCGCGTCGAAAGCGAGTTGCAAGTTACGAAATGTTTCAAGATCAGCCTGTTCGAAAGTGAGGGAAGGAAATTTTGTGAAGTCAAAACGCGGAAAATCGGACGGCAGGCGGTTTGGATACGCCAGCGCACACTGGATCGGCAACCGCATGTCGGGCAAACCCATCTGCGCTTTGATGCTGCCATCCTGAAACTGCACCATCGAATGAATGATACTCTGCGGATGCACGACCACGTCGATCTGCTGGGGTTCCAGCCCGAACAGCCACTTGGCTTCGATCACCTCGAGTCCTTTGTTCATCAGCGTGGCCGAGTCGATGGTGATTTTGGCGCCCATCGTCCAGTTGGGGTGTTTCAGCGCCTGCGCTTTGGTAACGGTTTTCAGAAAATCCCGCGATTTTCCGCGGAACGGCCCGCCCGATGCCGTCAGAATGATTTTTTCGATTGGATTATGAAATTCGCCCGCCAGACACTGAAAAATGGCCGAATGCTCTGAATCGACCGGTAAAATATCCACGCCTTTTTCGCGGGCCAGCTGGGTGATCAGTTCACCCGCCACCACCAGTGTTTCCTTGTTTGCCAGGGCAATGTGTTTTCCGGCTTCGATGGCTTTGATGGTGGGCAGCAAACCGGCATAACCGACCATAGCCGTCAGCACCATGTCAATGCGCTCCATCTGCACCACCGACGACACGGCTTTGGCTCCGGCGTACACCTTGATGCCCAGCGGATCGAGGGCTGAAAACACCTGATCGTAGCGGTTTTCGTTGCAGATCACCACCACATTCGGGCGAACCAGCGCGGCCTGTTCGATCAGTAGTTCGGCGTTGGAGTTCGCCACCAGCACCTCTACTTCAAAGGCATCGGGATGTGCCCGAACCACGTCGATGGCCTGTGTGCCGATGGAGCCCGTCGAGCCCAGAATGGCGATATGGCGTTTTTTGGGGTTAGTCATTTAATTTACTGCGTAAATATTGGATGTGGCGATAATAGACAGAATCGAGTGCGGTTTTTAAAAGCTCTTTATCGAATTCTATTTGGTCAATCATATTAATAAGCACATCTTTTAAATTGGGCAAATAGGTGCTGATTACTTCATAAACCAGATCATAATCAATGCCACGGTAATTATGAGCCAGGAAATTTCTCATTCCGGCAATATTACGCCAGGGAATGTTCGAATAAGCGTTTTTTAAGGCAGGATCAAGATGCTTTGATTCTTCACCAATCACTAAAAGAAGCCCCCAGGAAGCATTATAATTCTGTTGATCATTAGCCCACACAAAATCTTCAACACTTAAAAAAGGATTGCTGTAAAGAAAAATCTTTTCAATGCACTCAAGCATTGTACACACATAGGCAAGATTTCTACTGTTATACATAGATAACATCCTTTTGCATGGTGTACATTGTAAACGGATTTATGTATCGTTGATCGATTAAATCCAATTTGCGACGGAGCTTTCTTCTTAATATGCGTTGCAGACGTTCTTTATCGTTCAAAACAAGCGAGTGCCCATCCATTAATTTATATACAAGATCGATGTCACTTTTCTCGGTTTGTTCGCTTCGGGCAAAACTGCCATAGAGCCCAATTTGCTCAATGCCAAATTCTGAGCGTAATCGATCGCGATTTCCTTCCAGCGTTTGTAAAATAAACTGTTTATCAATAACCGGTCTTTCCATTTTTCAAACCGTTTGCACAATTTGTACCAAGCCTTCCCCAATCACCCGATCATTCGATAAGCGGGGCACTTTGTTCTGGCCGCCCAGTTTGCCCTGCGCTTTCATGTAGTTGCGGAAGGTGTCGCGGGGCAAAACCGTCAGCTTCAGGGGGCGCAGGATGCTGCCCGAAATCAGGTCGTCGTAATAGACATTCAGTTTGGTCAGGCGCTGGTCGATGTCGCGGGCGAAGGCATCCGGGTCGTTCGGGGGTGTCGCAAATTCGATGAACCACTCGTGATACGGCAATCCTTCGGCGGGCGAGACCATTGGTGCAACGGTAAACTCGACAACCTCCGTTTCCGGGTGTTGCTCCATTGCATATTGCAAGGCTTTTTCCACTTCCTCGCCAATGACGTGCTCGCCGAACGCCGAGATAAAATGCTTGATGCGGCCCGTTACCAGCAACCGATACGGATCGTTCGAGACAAATTTGACGGTATCGCCCAGCGAATAGCCCCACAAACCGGCATTGTTGTGGATCACTACCGCGTAATTCTTGCCCAACTCAACCTGCTCGATGGTCAGTCGGCGCGGATTCTTGGAAAAATAATCTTCCGCCGGAATGAATTCGAAGAAAATACCGCTGTTCAGCATCATCAACAGCCCTTCCTCGGTTTGCGTATCCTGGTACGCGATGAAGCCCTCCGAAGCCGGGTAGGTTTCGATGCTGTCGATTTTCCTGCCGATGGATTCGTACAATTTCGCCCGGTACGGTTCAAAGTTGACACCGCCGTAGACAAACAGCGAAAAGTCGGGAAATACATCCTTGATTTTCTTTCCCGTCCGCGCCTGAATCCGGTCGAAATACATCTGCACCCAGGGCGGAATACCCGAGATCAGCGACATGGGCTGCGTCAGCGTTTCGTCGATGATTTTTTCCAGTTTGGTTTCCCAGTCCTCGATCGTGTTGGTTTCGTACGACGGCAACTGGTTGGTGCGCAGGTAGGCCGGAACGTGGTGATTCGAAATGCCCGAAAGCCGCCCGATGTTAATGCCATTCTTGACGACCAGCTCCGGACTGCCCGACAGAAAAATCAGTTTCTTGTCCAGAAAATCCGCCTTACCGGTTTCGTAAATGTAGTTCAGCAGCGCGTCGCGGGCCGAGTTGATGTGGTTGGGAATTGACTCTTTCGTAATCGGAATGTATTTCGTGCCGGACGTCGTGCCGGAGGTTTTGGCAAAATAAACCGGTTTTCCTTTCCACAACACATCCGACTCTCCGCTCAGAATCCGCTCGATATAAGGCTTGAGATCTTCGTAATCGCGAACGGGGACGGCCTGCCGAAATTCGGGGTATGAATTGATGTCCTTAAACCGGTGATCGCGGCCAAAGGCGGTATTTTTTGCCCCATCGAGGAGGTTCCGGAACCACCGTTGCTGCGTCTCGCCCGGCCGGTGCATCCACTCCTGTTGCCGCTGTACGACAAATTTCGCCAGTGGCTTGCTCAAAACTGATCGGATTCCCATACAATGCAAAGGTAACAGTTTTACGTGAATGAATCTCGGTGGAATCAGAATCCGACCGGTTCGGCATCCGCTCGACGGTTTTCGGTTTTTATTAACGATCCATCATGTATAAAAAATAATAAAAATGCAATTATATAGCGATAGTTGTCTCGAATTATCTATATTTTTGCACCTCCAAAAACAGGGGCTACACCGTGCTTGCACGATTATAACGAATGGCACTATTTAACTTTCTCTCCAGCGATATTGCGATTGACCTTGGCACCGCCAATACGCTGATTATTCACAAAGACCGGATTGTGGTGGACGAACCTTCGATCATCGCGATGGACAAAATCAATGGAAAAGTCCTGGCGATTGGTCACAAGGCGATGCAGATGCATGAAAAAACGAACGAAAATATCAAGACAATCCGCCCGCTGAAAGACGGTGTGATCGCCGATTTTACGGCCGCCGAGCTGATGATTCGCGGGTTGATCAAGATGATTGATACGGGTAACCGGCTATTTTCCCCTTCACACCGCATGGTGATCTGTATTCCGTCGGGGATCACGGAAGTGGAAAAACGGGCCGTTAAGGACTCCGCCGAACACGCCGGAGCCAAAGAAGTCTACATGGTGCACGAACCGATTGCGGCCGCCATCGGGATAGGCATCGATATTACCCAGCCGAACGGCACGATGATTGTAGATATCGGAGGAGGGACCACCGAAATTGCGGTTATTGCCCTTTCGGGAATTGTCTGCGAACAGTCGATCCGGATTGCCGGGGACGTTTTCACGCGCGACATCGTCGATTACATGCGCCGGGAACACAACCTGCTGATCGGCGAACGTTCGGCGGAGCAGATTAAAATGGAAGTGGGTTCGGCCCTGCCCGAACTCGACAGCCCGCCCGCCGATTACGAAATCCGGGGCCGGGATTTGATGACCGGTATTCCGAAAGAAATCAAGGTAACCTATAGCGAAATCGCTTACGCGCTCGATAAATCGATTTCGAAGATTGAAGAAGCCGTGATGAAGGCGCTGGAAATTTCACCCCCGGAACTCTCGGCCGATATTTATACGAACGGGATTCACCTGACGGGCGGTGGCGCATTGCTGCACGGTCTCGACAAACGGATTGGCGCGAAAACCAAACTGCCGATCCATGTCGCCGACGATCCGCTGAAAGCCGTTGTGAAAGGCACCGGCGAGGTGATCAAAAACCTCGACATGTATAAATCCGTCTTAATCAGTTAAAAATTAAGAATTAAGAGTTAAGAGTTAAGAGTCAGATGCGTCAGCTTACTCTTAACTCTTAACTCTTAACTTTTAACTCCTGTATGTTTGAGTTATTCCAGTTCATCATCAAAAGCCGGAACTTCATCTTGTTTGTTCTGCTCGAGGTGCTGAGCTTTTATTTTATTATCAATACCAATAACTACTGGAGCATTCGGTATTTCAATACTTCGAATTTTTATGCGGCCAAGATTCTGGACTGGTCGAACAAAGCCCGCGAATACGCCCGGCTGCGGCAGGTCAACACCGATCTGGCCGAAGAAAACCGGCGGCTCAATGCGCTCGTTACCCAGCTTCAACAGCAAAAACCGCAGGTGCCAACCAGCTACCAGACCGACTCGATTTTTGCGACCCGGTTTCAGTATAAAGTGGCGCGGGTGATCAACAACACGACGACACACCCTAACAATTATATTACGCTCGACAAAGGCACCGTCGATGGCATTCGGCCCGGCATGGGCGTCATTTCGCCAACCGGCGTGGTGGGCAAGGTCAAGATTTGTTCCGAACACATTTCGATCGTTACGTCCATTCTGCATTCCGATTACATGGTTTCGTCGCGACTGGTGAAAGCCGGGGTAATCGGCACGGCGAAATGGGACGGCATCGACCCCACCCGCATGAAGATGCTCGACGTTTCGCGCAATACGAAAATGTACCGGGGCGATTCGGTCGTGACCTCGGAATACAATTCGATCTTTCCGTCCGGTATCCTGGTCGGCCGGGTCATTCGCGTCGGCGAGATGGCGAACCAGACGTTTCATGACGTAACGCTGGCCGTCGGAACCGATTTCAACAACCTTTCTTTCGTTTACGTGGTTGAGAATAAATTGCAGGGCGAGCAGGAAAAACTGGAACAAACTACCGCACCGGAACGAAAATAAAGCCACCCGCCCATGACGTTACGCGAAATACTGAACATCGTTTTCCTGTTTGTGCTGTATCTGTCGTTGCAGATCCTGATTGTCCGGAATCTGGTGCTGTTCGACGTCGCGTTTTGTTTCATGTACGTGGCCTGTATTTTGTTACTGCCTGCCGAAATGAGCCTGTCGGCTACCTTGCTGACGGCTTTTGTGGTCGGGATCATCGTCGATACGTTTTACAACACGCTCGGCATGCACGCAGCTGCTACGGTTTTGATGGCGTATGTGCGGCCGATGGTGGTGCGGTTTCAGGCGGCCCGTGGCGGTTTCGATGGCCGGATTATCTTCTCAATTCACGAAATGGGTTCGCTCAATTTCTTCAATTACGTCGTGATTCTGACGTTCGTTCACCACTTCACACTCTTTCTGATCGAAGCCAATAACATTTTCCTTTTTTTACCGGCTTTGGTCAAAATAGTCGCCAGCACGCTCTTCACCTCCGTCACGATCATGCTGGTCCAGTATTTTTCGCGGAATTGATCAGAACCGGTTTTAGCTCCTAATCTTTTTGTTATTTTTGAAAATGCCAGAATTACAAGCATAAATATGTTGGTAATTCTGGCATACTAGATATCACATGAATTATCGCGAAAGAATAGTTGCTGATCATCAGATTATGCTGGGAAAACCGGTAATCAAGGGAACGCGAATTACCGTGGAAATCATCTTGCGGAAAATGTCAGAAGGGGCAACCATTTCTGATTTGGTCAGAATGTACCCACATTTGCAGGAAGCTGATGTATTAGCCGCATTAATGTATGCCTCTGATTTAATGGCAAATGAAGAAATGATTGATTTGTCGGCTGCATGATTATTGCTGATGAAAATATCGACCATTCTATTATTGCGTCCTTACGTTCAGCAGGAATTGAAATTATGAATCCAATCGCGGCATTCGGGACGCAGACGTAATTGAATCATCCCGTAATCCGCCCCGAATTATTTTAACGGAAGACAAAGACTTTGGCGAGTGGGTTTTTTCACATCAGGTAAATGATATAAGCGTCATTTTTTTGCGGTATCATTTTAAAGATACGCAGGAGATAACCAATACTTTAGTCGCATCCACTTTTACCATTTGGCGTTTAACATTAATAACCGCTTTGTCCACCTTCATCAAATCGGATTCACTACAGTCCTATTCAATAGCGATAAATTCCTATATTACGGCCTTTTTATACGATATTCCATAAAAATCAGCCGAAGTATAACCCCTTATGCCCACCTACATAGCCGCCATCGACCAGGGCACCACCAGCACGCGCTGCATCGTTTTCGACCGTCAGGGAACGATTGTTTCCATCGGACAAAAAGAACATTCGCAGATTTACCCCCAACCCGGCTGGGTTGAACACGATCCGGAGGAAATCTGGCGCAATACGCAGGAAGTGATCGCCCGGGCGCGCATCAACGCCAAACTGCAGGCCAGCGACATTGCCGCCGTCGGCATCACCAACCAGCGCGAAACTACCGTGGTCTGGAACCGGAAAACCGGCAAACCGTATTACAACGCCCTCGTCTGGCAGGACACCCGCACCGGCGATCTTGTCGCGAAATACGCCGAAGAAGGCGGACAGGACCGGTTTCGGGCGGCCACCGGTTTACCGCTGGCAACGTATTTCAGCAGCCTGAAAATCAAATGGGTACTCGACAATGTGCCGGGCGTACGCGAAGATGCTGAACGCGGTTTGGCACTGTTTGGCAACATGGATACCTTCCTGATCTGGCACCTGACGGGCGGAACCTACAACGGCCTGCACATTACCGACGTGACCAACGCCAGCCGGACTCAGTTGATGAACCTGGAATCGCTGGAGTGGGACGACGCGCTGCTGGAAGCCTTTGATATTCCACGGGCGATGTTACCACAAATCCGGTCCAGCAGTGAGGTGTACGGTACCGTGAGCTCGGAGGTACTGCCGGGTGTTCCCATCGCCGGGATTCTTGGCGACCAGCAGGCGGCTTTGGTCGGGCAAACGTGCTTTGAACCGGGGCAAGCGAAAAATACCTACGGAACCGGTTGTTTTCTGCTCATGAATACCGGCACCGAACTCCGTCATTCGACCTGCGGTTTGTTGACAACGGTGGCCTACCGGTTTGATAATCAGCCCGTTCATTATGCGCTGGAAGGCAGCGTGGCCATTGCCGGAGCCCTGGTGCAGTGGCTGCGGGATAACCTCGGCCTGATTTCGACCAGCGCGGAAGTCGATACGCTGGCGCGAACCGTGGCCGACAATGGCGGGGCGTATTTTGTTCCGGCGTTTTCCGGTTTGTATGCGCCCTACTGGAAAGCCGATGCGCGCGGAGTCATTGCCGGTTTGACGCGATTTGTTACCAAAGGTCATCTGGCGCGGGCGGTTTTGGAAGCCACGGCCTACCAGACGCTGGACGTTGTTCAGGCAATGGAAAAAGATGCGGACATTGAACTCAGTTCGCTGCGCGTCGATGGCGGCATGACGATCAATGAGTTGCTGATGCAGTTTCAGGCTGACATGCTGGGTGTGCCGGTTATTCGTCCGAAAATGACCGAAACCACGGCCCTGGGGGCGGCCTATGCCGCCGGTCTGGCGGTAGGCTACTGGAGCAGTTTTGACGACCTGCGGCAGAACTGGGGCGTTGACCGGACGTTTGAGCCCAACCTGCCGGAAGCCGACCAGCAGCGGCTTTATCACGGCTGGCAAAAAGCCGTTGAACGGTCGTTTGGCTGGGAAAATTAGGGTGTCTTCCTGTAGTCACTGAATTAATTCGGTGACTACAGGAGGGCGAAAACCATACTCCTGCGTATTTTTGCAGTCGTACACACGTACGTACCCGCTTATGACGCATACGCTTATTCTTAAAAAACCACTGGCGTTCTTCGATCTGGAAACCACGGGCATCGAACCGATGAAGGACCGAATCGTTGAAATCAGCATTGCCAAGGCGCTTCCCAACGGCGAAGTGGTGATTAAAACCCAACGGATAAATCCCACAGTTCCGATTCCGATTGAAACCAGTCTGATTCACGGAATCTATGACGAAGACGTAAAAGACGAACCTACGTTTAAGTCGGTTGCGCGGACGCTGGCCCAGTTTCTGGACGGCTGCGATTTGTCAGGTTACAACTGCAACCGCTTCGATATTCCCCTGCTGGTCGAAGAATTTTTGCGGGCCAACGTCGATTTTGACCTCAAAAACCGCCGACTCATCGACGTGCAGCGCATTTTTCACCTGATGGAGCCGCGGACGTTGAAAGCCGCCTATAAATTCTACTGCGGCAAAGACCTGATCAACGCCCACAGCGCCGAAGCCGATACACTCGCCACTTTTGAAGTGCTGGAATCAATGCTCGTACGCTACGACGGCGCCATTGCCAGCGACGACAAAGGCAACGAAATCATCATTGGCAACGACGTGGATATTCTCAACAAGCTGATGATGAACAACAACGTCGATTTGCGGGGCCATATGGTGTACAATAAAGATGGAAAAGAAGTGGTGAATTTCGGCAAACACAAAGGCGCGCTGGTGGTCGATGTGCTTCAGAAAGAGCCGTCTTTTTACGACTGGATTCTGAAAAGCGAATTTCCGCTCGATACGAAACGGAAACTGACGGAGATCAAACTGCGGATGTTCAACAAACGGTGATATGCCGGAAAACCGCATCTTCCGGATAAGCCGTGATTCCAAATGCCCAAACCGTTTGAGTAAGCGGGAATATTACTTAACTTTGCCCGGTCTTTTCCGACGTTCCGAAAAGTGCCGGACCAGATCTTAACCACCAGTATATAGACCTCAGAGCCGTATGCAGCCAAGCCAAGTGCCG
Organism: Larkinella terrae; assembly: GCF_009668025.1. Classification (GTDB taxonomy): domain Bacteria; phylum Bacteroidota; class Bacteroidia; order Cytophagales; family Spirosomataceae; genus Larkinella; species Larkinella terrae. The sequence continues at coordinate 512,333 of NZ_WJXZ01000004.1, forward strand.
ATTCAAGTTCCCGAAGTCATCCAACTGATCGACTTGAAATATTACCTCATCATCAGCACGGCGCTGTTTGTTATCGGAATCATCGGTGTACTGACCCGGCGGAACGCCATCATCATTTTCATGTCGATTGAGCTGATGCTCAATTCCGTCAATCTGATGCTGATTGCTTTCTCATCCTACCGGGCCGATCCTACCGGCCAGGTTTTTGTCTTTTTCATCATGGCCGTTGCCGCAGCCGAAGTCGCCGTTGGCCTGGCGATTATTGTGATGATTTACCGAAATACCCGTTCCATTGACGTCGGGTTGCTTAATAAACTCAAATGGTAAGTTTAAAGATGAACAATTAACAATGAACAATGAAGGTTAGCGAAGACTGGATTATTCATTACCGCGCGGGCGGCCCCGTAATTGTTCATTATTCATTTTTTACAACGCTATAGCTCTAAAAATGCAGACGGATTTACTGATATTATTGATTCCGCTGTTGCCTTTAATCGGATTCATTATTAACGGGATTGGTTTTCGGAAAGTACCCACCGGACTGGTCGGAATCATTGCTACGCTGGGGCCGCTGGCCGCTTTTGGCTGTGTGCTGCTCCTGTTCAGCGGTTTTAGTACCATTTCGGAATTAGGCAATTCTTCCCCGGTTCGAATGGTTTTGTTCGACTGGATTACGGTCGGCCACTTCAACATTCCCTTTTCGTTCCAGATCGACCAGCTGTCGCTGATTATGCTGCTGATTGTAACCGGTGTCGGATCGCTGATTCACATCTATTCCATCGGCTACATGAAGCACGACGACGGCTACGGCAAATTCATGGCGTTCCTGAACCTGTTTTTGTTTTTCATGCTCCTGCTGGTCATGGGCTCGAACTACGTCATCATGTTCATTGGCTGGGAAGGCGTGGGGCTTTGTTCGTACCTGCTGATCGGTTTCTGGAATAAGAATACGAACTACAACAACGCAGCCCGGAAGGCTTTCGTCATGAACCGCATCGGGGACCTCGGTTTTCTGCTCGGTATTTTCATGATCATGGGCGCGTTTGGCTCCGTCGAATACCACGAAGTGTTCGAACAGGCCTCCGGTTTTCCGATCGGCGACCCCACGGTTGTCGCCATTACGATGCTGCTGTTCGTGGGTGCGATGGGAAAATCGGCGCAGATTCCGCTATATACCTGGCTTCCCGACGCAATGGCCGGCCCGACCCCGGTTTCGGCCCTGATCCACGCAGCGACGATGGTGACCGCCGGAATTTACATGGTCGTTCGCTCGAACGTTCTCTACACCCTGTCGCCGATTACGCTCGAAATCATCGGCGGAATTGCCATCGCCACGGCCTTGCTGGCCGCTTCGATTGGCCTGGTTCAAAACGATATCAAGAAAGTGCTGGCGTATTCGACGGTCAGTCAGCTCGGTTATATGTTCCTGGGATTGAGCGTAATGGGCTACACCTCCGGCATGTTCCACGTCATGACCCACGCGTTCTTCAAAGCGCTGCTGTTCCTCGGCGCCGGTAGCGTGATCCACGCGATGGCCGATGAGCAGGACATCCGGAAAATGGGCGGTTTACGCAAATACCTGCCCATTACGTACTGGACGTTCCTGATTGCCACCATTGCCATTTCTGGTATTCCGCCCTTTGCCGGTTTCTTCTCGAAAGACGAAATTCTGATGCACGTCTACGAGCACAACAAACTCCTCTGGGTGCTGGGCGTAATTGGCTCGGCGATGACCTCTTTCTACATGTTCCGGCTGCTGTTCCTGACCTTCTTCGGGCGGTTCCGGGGTACGGAGCACACGCGGGAACACCTGCACGAATCACCGGCCACCATGACGGTTCCGTTGCTGGTCCTGGCGGTTTTGTCGGTCATTGGCGGTTTCTTCAACGTGCCCGAAGCTCTGGGCGGCAGCGCGAATCTGGCCGAATTTCTGGACCCCATTTTTGAACTTTCCCGCAAAGTAAGCCCGCATTCGTTTGACGAAACCCTGCTGACGCACAGCGAGGAATTTATGCTGATGGGCATTTCATCGGGCGTTGCCATTGTGGCGATGATCGTTGCGTATGTCATGTACATCCAGCGCGTTAACTTGCCGGAAGCGGATACGGTGGAACGACCGGTGGTGGAGAAAGTCCTGTACAACAAATATTACATCGACGAACTGTACGAAAACATCATTGTCAAACCAACCCGCGGGTTGTCCGATGCATTCTACAGTTTCGGCGAATTCATCATCGATGGCGTCGTGAACGGAACGGGCTGGGCGGTCAAACAAACGTCGGGGCAGTTGCGCCGGCTGCAGACCGGTTCGATCGGCTTTTACGTTTTCGCGATGGTCGCCAGCATTGCCGTCATCCTGTGGTTACGGTTTTTTATCCGGTTTTAGTTTCTGGTCAATTGGCGACAGTTCAACAGTCACCCATCACTTTATCATAAAGTTGTAGATGCTTACACTTTCTATTCTGCTCTTCCCGATTCTGGCGGCTCTGCTGGTGCTGGCTGTTGGGGGGAAACAGGCCAAACAACTCGCTTTCGTCGGCGCACTGGTCGAACTGGCGTTATCAGGCTATGCTTTTCTGAACTTCGTTCCCGACGCAACCTCCCAATTCAGCTTCGATTATCCGTGGATTTTTGCGGGCAGTATTCGCTTCAGTGCCGGGATCGACGGCGTCAGTCTGCTGCTGGTTGTGCTGACCGGCCTGTTGACTCCGCTCATTATTCTCTCGGCTTTCCGCCATAATTACGAACGCCCGGCGGTTTTTTATTCGCTGATTCTGTTCATGCAAGCTGCCCTGATGGGCGTTTTCACCGCGCGGGATGCCTTTCTTTTCTACCTGTATTTCGAAGCCGCGCTGATTCCGATCTATTTTCTGGCCGCTTCCTGGGGGGGCGAAAACCGCATTGCCGTTACATTCAAGTTCTTCGCTTACACGATTTTCGGGAGTTTGTTCATGCTGGTGGCATTGGTCTATCTCTATTTCCAGACCTCGCCCGCAACCGGTATTCATTCGTCGGCCATCACCGATCTGTATAACCTGAAACTCAGCGCAACGGAACAGACCTGGATTTTCTGGGCCTTTTTCATTGCCTTTGCCATCAAAATGCCGGTTTTCCCCTTCCATACCTGGCAACCCGACACCTACGTGGAATCGCCGACTCCGGCGACCATGTTGCTGGCCGGAATTATGCTGAAAATGGGGGTTTACGGCGTTATTCGCCTACTGCTGCCCATCGTTCCCGAAGGCGTTGGGATGTGGGGCACCACTGCCATTGTGCTTTCGGTCATCGGTATTGTGTACGGCGCGCTCATCGCCATTCGCCAGCGCGACATCAAGCGACTGATTGCGTATTCGTCATTCTCGCACGTTGGCCTGATGGCGGCCGGGGTTTTTTCGCAAACGTCGTACGGTATTCAGGGCGCGCTGGTGCAGATGCTGGCCCACGGCATCAACGTCGTCGGAATGTTTTTCGTGGCCGACATTATTGCGTCCCGCACCAACACCCGGCTGCTCGACCAGATGGGCGGTATTACCCGCTACACGCCGAAGCTGACGGTTTTTTTCATGATTCTGCTGCTCGGAAGCGTGGCACTGCCGCTGACCAACGGTTTTGTCGGCGAGTTTTTACTGCTGGCGGGCGTGTTCGAATACAACAACGTACTGGGTGGCGTGGCCGGTCTGACGATTATTTTCGGAGCGGTTTACATGCTGCGGTTATTCCAGAAAGCGATGTTTGGCAAAACCACCGATTTGACGACCGGTTTTAACGACGTTTCCGGAACCGAAAGCTGGGTGTTTATTCCGCTTTGTTTCATGGTTTTCTGGATTGGACTTGTACCCAACTCATTTTTGAAACTGACCGAACCGGCAGTTACGAACCTATTACAGTTTATAAAATAGTTTGAAGTTTAGGGTTTAGCGTTTATCAATTCCATATAAGTAGACGTCAGCCTTAAATCGGATACCTCAAACGACACAAAATATGCTTTCGATTGTACTCCTGTCTGTCTTTGGAATCGTGCTCCTGTATTTGGGCTTTCTGAAGTCCCGGGCGGTTCTGTTACCGGCTACGTTATTGTTCATCCTGCTTGCGCTGGGAGCCGGTTTTCTGGAGTGGAATAAATCATATCTTTATTTCGGTGACATGCTGCTGATCAGCAACGTCGCCATTTTATTCACGAGCATCGTACTGGTTTCGGCCTTTATGGTGGTGTCGCTTTCCGGCGATTTTCTGGACGACGAAGCCGCGCAACCGGCTGAATATTATGCCATTCTGTTGTTTTCGATCGTGGGAGCCATCATGATGATTTCCTACGAAAACCTGATTATGCTTTTTGTCGGCGTCGAAATTCTGTCGGTTTCTATGTACATCCTGACCGGTAGCGACAAGCGGAATCTGCGTTCCAACGAAGCCGCTCTGAAATACTTCCTGATGGGCGCTTTTGCCACGGGCATCATGTTGTTTGGCATGGCGTTGCTGTACGGTGCCGCCGGTTCGTTCACACTGACCGACATTAAAGGATACATTGCCCTGTCGCACGGTCGTCCGTCGCTGTTGCTTTATCTGGGCGTTTTGATGGTGTTGATCGGAATGCTGTTCAAAGTATCGGCGGCTCCGTTCCACTTCTGGACGCCCGACGTTTACGAAGGCGCACCGACCTTGTTTACGGCTTTTATGTCGACGGTGGTCAAAACCGCCGGTTTTGCGGCCCTGCTGCAATTGCTGTCGGTTGCGTTCAGCGCCATTTACGGTTTCTGGTGGATTACGCTGGCGGTGATTACGGGCCTGACGTTGCTGGTTGGCAACCTGACGGCGGCCTATCAGGACAGTTTTAAACGAATGATGGCCTATTCGAGCATTTCCCACGCCGGATATTTGCTGGTCGGTCTGGCCGCACTGGGGCAACAGTCGAAACAGGCACTGGTTTTTTATTCGCTGGCTTACTCCGTGGCTACGATTGCTGCGTTCGGGATTCTGCTGGTGGTGTCCAAACAACGCACCGCCGACGGCCGGCCCGACGACACCTACACGGCTTTTAACGGATTATCCCGGCAGAATCCGTTACTTGCGTTCATTCTTGCCGTCTCAATGTTGTCACTGGCCGGTATTCCGCTGACGGCCGGATTCTGGGGCAAATTCATGATCTTCTCGGCGGCTGTCGACAAGGGCATGGTCTGGATTCTGGTGCTGGCGGTTTTGATGTCGGCCGTTGGTATCTATTATTACTTCCGGGTGGTCATTGCCATGTATTTCCGGGAAGGTTCATCCACCCAAATTCAGGTAGCGCCGTTTTACCGGTTTGTATTGATCGCGGCAACTGTGCTCACCATTGTTCTTGGACTGATTCCGGGTTTATTTCAGAATTTGATTTAGTAATTAGGGAACCGTTGCCTCATAAACATCTCACTGATAAGGGTGTAACAGGAGCAGTTCTTTACCTTTGAATTCTCAGGCAACCCAAATCCCGCACCAGGTGATCAGTGTGAATAGCAGCGAACCTAAAACTATAGAAGTAAAAAAGAAAAGCTTTTTTACCTTCTTTTTAACTGCGCTTTTAGGAGCAACGGTCAATTTCATTTCGCAGATTTTTTATCGAAAGGCGTTCAATTTTGACACCAGTGTGCTGCTGGGTTACCTGACGGCTACCGTTGTCAGCTTCATTCCGACCAAGAACTACGCCTTCTCGGCCAAAGAAACGGGAAATACCGGCCGCGAAGCGGTTAAGTTTCTGGTGATTGCCCTGATTGCGTGGGGTGTGCAGGTCGGGACGGCGGTCGCGACGCTGGAATGGGTGGCCAACCCCTATTTCCCGTCCGTATCCTTATTCTGGCGCGAAAAAACGTCGCACGTCGTCGGGATGGGCTTTAGTTTTCTGGCGAATTATTTTGGCCATAAACTGCTGACCTTTCGCAGCACCGGCATGTACGACAAATTCACGGGCCGATCCGGCCGTGGTACTGAATAAATACCATACGCAATGTGATATTTAAAAGCCTTTACTATATTTTATTCGTTGAAAGGCAGGATGTTATTGTATTTTTTGATTTTATGTTAAATTTGCGGCTCAAACCTTAAACGCCCCGAGACGAAATGAAAAAAGTATTAGCACTTCTGTTCGTTGGTAGCATGTTAACTTTTGCTGCCTGCCAAAGCAAACCTAAAACAGAAGAAACGACTTCAACAGACAGCACGGCTACGATGACGTCTGACAGCAGCACTATGTCAACCGACAGCGCAACGGCTGCTCCGGCTGATAGCGCAGCTGCCGACACGACGAAGTAATCAGAACATCTGAAACGAACTGACGGAAAAAGCCTTATCTTTATGATAGGGCTTTTTTGTTTGTGTATGGTGAGAATCGACATTCTGCGAATTTTTGAAAAACACCTCCCTGGCGATGCCGTTTCGTATTGTTACGATTTGTGGAAAACCTATCAGTTTGTGTTTATTGCGGCAACCCCCCGGCGCACCAAGCTAGGCGATTTTCGGGTCGAACGGGGAACCGATTTTACCATCACGGTTAATAATGACCTGAATCCGCACGCTTTCCTGATTACCTATCTGCACGAAGTAGCGCATTTGCTGGTCTTTCAGCGGTATCGAAGGATCGGGCGGCCGCACGGCCCGGCCTGGAAAAAGATGTTTCGGGACGTAATGCAGCCCGTGTTGCACGAAGCGGTTTTTCCGATTTCCGTATTAACTCCCCTGAAAAATTACCTCAGTAACCCTGCCGCATCGACCGGGGCGCATCCCGCGCTCACCCGCGCCCTGCGCCAACTGGATATAAAACCCGACGGACAGCAATTGCTGGTTGAAATGCCGGAGGGCGAAACATTCCGTTTTTTGCAGAAAGAATACATTCGGGGTATGAAACGACGGACCCGCGTCGTTTGTACGGAGAAGACTACAGGTTTGAAAGTGTCGATTTGGGCGCATGTTTGGGTGGAAAAAACGGAATAGCTACGGTTTTGTGATTTGGCTGACCATGATTGCATGGGGGCTGGTCGCCCGGGCGCAACCCTTACCATCGGTATTGGCGGAAGGGCCGTGGCTTAAAATCGGAATTACCAAAACGGGCGTTTATAAACTCGATGCGGCTTTTTTAACCAAAGCGGGTGTTGGCGTTTCGGCCCTCGATCCGCGCACCATCCGGCTTTTTGGTAACGGCGGGGCCGCACTGCCGCAAGCCAATAGCAAAGCCCGCGCCCGTGATCTGACCGAGAATGCGATCTGGGTGAACGGCGAAACCGATGGCCGTTTCAACGCGGGTGATGCCGTATATTTTTTTGCCGAAAGCCCGCACCCCATTGCCTACGATTCGACCGCGAAACGGTTCTCGCACCAGATCAATCCCTATACCGATACGACGTATTATTTTCTGACCTACGGCCAGAAAACCGGGAAACGCATTGCCGCTCAGCCCACCCTTCCGCAGTCGGGAACCGTCATTACCGAGTACACCGATTATGCATTTTATAAACCGACGGGCGAAATAATCAACCAGGTTCGGTCGGGACGCGAGTGGCTGGAATACCTCGGAATCGGAACGACGAAAACCGTTTCTTTCAATCTGCCGGGAATGATTTCGGATTCAACGGCTCTCGTTACGTCGGAAGTCGTCGGATACGCGCTGGTTAATACCCAGTTTCAGCTAAAATGGGGGGCACAGGCTGTTGGTACACAGGATATTGAGGCAGTGACTAATTATATATACGCCCAGAAAGGTCGCCAAAACCGCCAAACGTTCAGACTAAAACCCGCTTCGCTGGAAAGCCCCGTTCGGCTGGCGCTGTCGTACGACAAAACCGGACAAGGTTATTTGCAATCACTGGCAATCCAGGCCCGGCGCGCCCTCCGTCGGTACGACGAACCGTTCCTGTTCCGATCTCCGGAATCGGTTCGGTATCCTACGGTCCGCTACGTCATTCAGCAAGCCACCGCTACCATGCAGGTTTGGGACGTTACGAACCGCCAGACACCGGTTTTGATGCCCGTAACGGTGAATGAAAAGCAGGAGGGAAGTCTGACCGCTGCAGGAAACCGGTTGCGCGAATACCTGGTTTTTTCGCCGGAACAGGCCCTTACGCCCGAAACCGCTACAACCGTTAGCAACCAGAACCTACAAAGCAAGGCGACGCCGGACTTGCTGATCGTTACGTCGGCAAGCTGGCGAACGCAGGCCGAACGACTGGCCGATTTTCGTCGGAAAAATGACAAACTGGAGGTGCTGGTCGTGAATTCGGCGGAGGTTTTCAACGAGTTTGCCTCGGGTCAGCCCGACCCGACGGCGATCCGGGATCTGGCTCGATCATTGAATAATCAGACGCCCGGTAAACTAAAATACCTCCTGCTTTTCGGGGATGCCACGTACGACTACAAGAATTATACGAAATTACTGACCCCGGCTCAACTGGCGGCAACCCTGCCGACGTACGAAAGCCGGGAGTCGCTGCACCCGGTTTTGAGCTACGGTTCAGACGATTACTTTGGTTTTCTGGAAACCGCCGAGGGCGAATGGATCGAAGACTATTCGGGCGATCATACGCTCGACATTGGCGTGGGCCGCTTGCCCGTCAAATCAGCCGAAGAGGCCCGGCTGGTGGTCGATAAGCTGATCCGGTATGCAGCAATCGGGAAATTGCCGGGCGACTGGCAGACGAAAATCTCATTCGTTGCCGACGACGGCGATGAGGATTTTCCCAATATTCACCAAACCGATGCCGACCGGCTGGCTCAGAAAATATCGACTTTACAACCCCAGTTTCGGATCGAAAAGTTGTATCTGGATAGTTTCGCGCAGGAATCAAGCCCCGGCGGGCAGAAAGCTCCGGCGGTGAATCGGGCCATTACGAAGGCGCTGAACGACGGCCGGTTGATCGTCAACTACACCGGCCACGGCGGGGAGTCGGGCTGGGCGGAAGAGCAGGTCGTTACCTTGCAGGATATTCTGGGCTGGACCAATCAGCGGTTGCCGATCTTTGTGACGGCTACCTGCCAGTTTGGCCGGTACGACGATCCGGCGCAGACTTCGGGGGCTGAACTGGCGTTGTTGAATCCGCAGGGGGGGAGCGTTGCCCTGCTGACGACGGCCCGGCCGGTTTATTCCAGCACGAATTACCTCCTGAACAACGCTTTTTACGATGCGCTGGCTCAAAACACTGCTCAGAGTGTTCCCCGATTGGGCGAGTTGATCCGGCTTACTAAAAATGGTAGCCTCAGCGGGAACCTGAACCGCAACTTTACGCTGCTGGGCGATCCGTCCATGCAATTAGCCTATCCGTCCGCCAAAGCCGCCCTGACCCGCATCAATGGAAAAAACATCGGCCCGAAAGCGGATACGTTACAGGCGCTCGAAACCGTCCGGTTGGAAGGCGAAATTCAGCAGGGAGAACGACTGATGAGTCAATTTAACGGAACGGTAAAAGTAACGCTGTTTGATAAAGCTGATACGTTAGTCACCAATGGAACGGAATTTAGTCCGCCGATGCGCTACGCCGAATACCGTAGTCCGTTGTATACGGGCCAGGTCCGGGTGCAGAACGGCAAGTTCGTTTGCCAGTTTGTGATGCCCAAAGATCTGGATTACCGCATGGGGTTGGGGAAAGTATTTTTGTACGCCATTCAGTCGGATAGTTTGACAGAAGCCGCCGGAAGTTACGATAATTTATTAATCGGTAACAGTGTGCCCAATTCGGGCACTGACACGAAACCGCCCACAATCCGGCTGTACATCAATGACACCACTTTCGTGGATGGCGGCACCATTGTCGGGCCAGGTGCAAGCCTGATTGCGAAGCTAAGTGACGAAAATGGCATTAATATTGCCCGTAACGGTATTGGTCACGAACTGACGCTCCAGTTAAACAACGAGCCGCCGGTGGTGGTGAATGATTATTTTATGGCTGAACTCGACGACTTCCGGAGGGGGACGGTTCGGTACGACTGGAAAAATTTAGCACCGGGTGCGTATATAGTGAAGGTAAAAGCCTGGGATGTTTACAATAATCCATCCGAAACAACGTTGAAATTTGTAGTTTCCGAACAACCGGCTCTGGCAATTGGGTCGGTTAGTGTGATACCCAACCCATTTCAGGAACAGACAACCTTCGGGATTCAGCATAACCGCCCGGGCGACGAGTTAGAAACAACGCTTCTGATCGCGGATGTGAGTGGCCGGACTGTCAACGAACGAGTCTATCAGTGTTCTAACTGCAATACCTCAATTACCGGGCTAAGCTGGAACGGAACCATGTCTGGCGGAGCAGCGGTGATTCGCGGTTTGTATGTCTACCGAATCCTTTTGCGTTCAAAGTCGGATGGCTCGGTGGCAATGCATTCAGGCAAGTTGCTCTACGTTAGGTAGTTATAAAAATATATTCCTGGTCATCTTTTATATTCAATCGTAATAATCGTACATTTGGCGTTCTTACCAGTGGTTACCCAACGAACGCGCTAATTCGTGAGTTAATTAACCTCTTCTATGACACGTACCTTATCGTCAATTTGTTTACTTGGTTGCCTGACACTTCCTTTCTTTTCAAACGCCCAGGGTGCTGGTGCGGCTTTGACGGGACAAGATACGGTTGCGTACCGGATTCCCCAGATGGCTTTGCCGTTCCTCAATTTTACGCCCGACGCCCGCAGCGCTGGGTTGGGTGATGCGGGTGCTGCACTGAGTGCTGACGCAAATGCCGTTTTCTGGAATCCGGCCAAACTGGTTTTTGCCCCAAAAGATCAGGGAGTCGCTTTGTCCTATACCCCCTGGCTGCGGAGTATTGGCGTAGATGATATGTATTTTACCTTCCTGTCGGGATACAAAAAAGTAAGCCGGAACGATGTAATCGGTCTGTCGCTGATGTATTTCGATCTGGGGACCATCGACTTCACGACGATTCTGGGTCAGCCCGCCGGTTCGTTCAATTCCAAAGAATATGCCGTTACGGCTTCCTATTCCCGCCGGTTATTTCAGAATTTCTCGATGGGGGTTAACCTGCGGTATATCAACTCAAACCTGTCAGGAAACTACTCCGTCAACGGTGTCTCGCTGAAACCCGCTTCAACGGCGGCTTTCGACATCAGTGCGTTTTACCAGAATGAGGTTCGCGACGACATTACCGGCAAAGGGTTCAAATGGTCGTTTGGCGGGATTATCTCAAATATTGGTGGTAAAGTTACGTACGGAACAACGTCGCCCGCGCCCATTCCGACCAACCTGAAATTAGGTACGGCCCTGACGCTGTATCCCGATAAGTTTAACAAGTTCAATTTTGTTCTCGACCTGAATAAATTGATGGTTCCGACTCCGCCGGTTTATAAAACCGTCAACGGTGTGGTTCAATATCAAAACGGTGCTCCGGTTATTTCTCAGGGAAAAGACCCGAACCGGCCGACACTGAGCTCGATTTTTGGTTCGTTCTCCGACGCGCCCGGCGGTTTTTCGGAAGAGGTGAAGGAAATCAACATTGCAACGGGTATCGAATACTGGTATAACGAGCAATTTGCGGCCCGCGTCGGTTATTACCACGAACCCCGCGTGAAGGGTGGCCGGCAATACTTTACCACCGGTATCGGTATTCGTCTCCAGCAGAAATACGGAATTGACTTTGCGTACCTGATTCCGGTTACGCAGGGAAGTCCGCTGGCGCAAACCTTCCGGATTTCGCTGATTATCGACATCGACAAAAAAGCCAAGTCGGCCGAATCGGATGACTCCGACGACCGGGGAAATCTGGAAGAATAAAAAGACATCGATTTTAACGTGACAATGGCACCCTTCGGGCGTGCCATTATTTTTTTAGCGCTTCAGTATCTGCACAATGGAATTAGTAAACCGAACGGAGGCACCCGAATATAAACGAATTGAAGAAGTAAAAGTACCAGCCATAGCGACGCTGACGATGGACAACCGCCAGCCGCTCTACTGGATCAATGCGGGGCAGCAGCCCGTCATTCGGCTGGAAATTATTTTTGAAGCCGGGGCCTGGTATGAACCCCTGCCGGGCTTATCGACGCTGGCGATGAAAATGCTGACGGAAGGAACCCGGCAGAAGACCTCAGCCCAGATCAGCGAATATTTTGATCGCTACGGGGCCTTTCTGGAACAGCAAAGCGGTACCAACCGGGCCAGCCTGACGGTTTACGGTTTAACCAAACACCTGCCGTCGATCCTGCCGATGATTCAGGAAATGCTGCTGGATTCGGTCATTCCGGAACGGGAACTCAATCACCAGAAAAATATTACCCTGCAAACTCTGCGGGTCAATCTCGAGAAAAATAACTTCGTGGCCAGCCGGTTGATCCGGGAGAAAATTTTCGGTAAAAACCACCCCTACGGCCATAATCAGAGCCCCGAAACCCTGGAAGCCATTCAGCGCGATGGCGTTGAAACATACTATCGGCAACGTATCCGGCAGAAACCGTTCCGCGTGGTGGTGGCGGGGCAAATTACGGAAACCGAAATTGCGTTGATCAATCAGTATCTGGGCCACCAGGTGGTTGAAGTGCCCGTTTCGGACAACGGCGCCGACAAAACCGTCAACAGCGATTCGTCAGCGGTCTTGCTGGAAAAAGAAGACAGTCTGCAGTCGTCGATCCGGCTGGGGCGGTTATTATTTACCCGAAATCATCCGGATTATTTTCCGACGCTGGTCCTGAATGAAGTGCTGGGCGGTTATTTCGGGTCCCGGCTGATGAAGAATATTCGGGAGGAAAAAGGATTTACGTACGGCATCTGGTCGAACCTGGCGATGCACCCGAATGAAGGAACATTGTTGATGGGCACCGACGTGAAAAGGGAAAATACGCAGGAAACCCTCGACGAAATCTGGAAGGAAATCCGGCGGCTGCGCGACGAACCGGTGCCGGAATCAGAACTGGAAACCGTCCGAAACTACATGGCGGGTTCGTACGTCGGCAATCTGAACACGCCGTTTGAAATAGCCGACCGTTACAAGACGGTTTTGTTCGAAGGTTTGCCCGCCGATTACATCAACACTTACATTGAGCGGATGCGCGCCGTGACGGCGGAACAGGTGCAGGCAATGGCCAACCGGTATTTGTCCGACGGATCGCTGATTGAAGTGGTTGTGGGTGGTAAGTAACACCTTTACGGTTCCTGCTGGCTGGCAGATCCCGGCGCATAGCCAAAACGCTTTTTAAAGGCGTGTCCAAAATGGGAGAGGTTTTCAAAGCCAACTTCCAGATAAACATCCGAAGGCCGTCGCTTTTTTTCCTTTATTTGGTAATGGGCCAGTTCCAGTCGTTTGTTGGTCAGCCATTTCTGCGGGGTTGTCTGGAAGGTCTTTTTAAAATCACGCTTAAACGTCGTCAGGCTGCGGCCCGTCAGGTACCCGAATTTATCCATTGGCATGTTGAACTGATAATGCTGTTCCATAAAATCGGCCAGATTGATTTTGCCCGGCTCGTTAAAATTGGCCAGCACGGGATCAATACTGGCATCGATGGACCGCAGAATCGTAATCGCTTCTTCAATTTTCAGCGAAACAATGCCTTCTGATAACGCTTCTTTCAGTTCAAAATAGGGAATCAGGGAGGCAAGGCAACTTTTTAGCAGGGGATGCCTGCCAAACGTGCGAAAAACCGGTGCCGGGTCGGGCTGGATGTCGACCCGGTTTTTGGCATAAAAGTCGGTTAGCCGCTGGGGTGTCAGGTGCATAACCGCCGACTGGTGCGGCAGGCCATCTTTGGGATAATTGATCACCGTGACCAGTTGATTCCGGGGAAACAGCAGGGTGTCTCCGGCGCCAAACCAATGCGTTTGGTCGCCCTGCACAATCTTGGTTTCGCCCGAAATGATCCAGACCAGTAAATGCTGTTCAAAAAGAACGTCGGCCTTATAAAATTTATCATCGAAGCGCGACAGCTTCAGGTCAGGATGGATGTATTGCGTATGATGCCCCACGTTTTTACCGGCTAACTGATAAAACAAAATCGGACTAAAATTCCCGGCCAGCCTTCCACCGGAAAAGCGTTAGAAGCCCGGCTTCTAACGCTCGATCAGGCGGTTTTCATGTCCCGGCCGGAATCCGGTTTAACTGGCGGCAAATGAAACAGCGGTCAGCTCCTCGCTGAACGTCCACAAGCGTTTTGCATTGTCCGCAGCGACCGAATACGGTTGGACACCGCGAAGGCTGGACGGATCATCGTACTGGTGGTTGATCATCCCCCGATCCAGTTCAGCCACGTCCGCATTTTCGCAGTAAACGCCCCCCAGATTCGCGAGTTGCGGGCTCGTGGCGCACCAAACCGTCGTGGCAGCCCCCTGGGGAATGGTCTTTAATTTTTGGGCCACTTCCGGGAAAAGATTCCCGTCGGCATCGTGGGTGCCCATTTGTTTAAATAACTCGATGGGAGCCACGCGCCCCAGGTCCGTGCCGATGACCGAACCGGGGTGGAGCGAAAAGGCGCGCACACCCACCTCTTTGCCGCGATGATCGAGCTCTACCGCGAACAGGTTGTTGGCAGTTTTGGATTGGCCGTAGCCGAGCAGGGTTTCGTACGGGCGGTTTTCAAAATTAGGGTCCTCAAAATCAAACGGGGCCATCTGGTGACCGTACGAAGACACATTGACCACGCGGGCGCCCTCCGCTTTTTTCAGGGCGGGCCAAAGCCGTGCCGTGAGCTGGAAGTGCCCCAGATGATTGGTCGCTAACTGCGATTCATACCCCCGTGCGTCCCGCTGGAGCGGCACCCACATAATGCCCGCATTGTTGATTAACAAATGAAGCGGTTTTTCCGTCAGCAGGAATTTCCGGGCAAAGGCATCGATCGAAGCCGGATTCATCAAATCCATTTCTTCGATGGTTACATTCGGAATACCTGCCAGATTTCGGGCCGCCTTGCTCCGGTCGCGGGCGGGCACAAGGACGCTGGCTCCGGCCCGGCTGAATGTTTTGACGGTTTCTAATCCGATACCGGCATAACCACCGGTCACGATGGCGGTTTTTCCGCTCAGGTCGATTCCCCGGATAACGTCATCGGTGGTTGAAGTGGCGGTAAAGCCGGAATTCAGGGGCCGTTGGAGAACCCCGTTGTAATTGTCTACTGTGGTTACCTGTTCCATGATCTGATTGCTGAATGGGTTGGAACAAAGGTAGGGCGGGGACTAACGGAGGGTTTTGTTTTAAAGGCCGATTTTAGTGGTTTTAAAGACCATTTCCATTACCGGCAGGTATACTCGAAATCCACAACTTCATACTTTCCGGGACTACCGCTCACGGTATTGTACCGGCGGCTTGGGCGTCCTGAACTGTCAAACGTATAGGTATACTGGTAAACTATTGTTGTTGGCGTCGGGCCTCCGTTGGCGACGGCGTAATTCAGGTACGTTTCCTTGACGGGCAGATTCCGGCTTTTTTTGCCTTTGTGCGGTGCCACGTTGGGCAGATTCGCTCGGTTGAGGTCATATTCATAGACGACAACGCCGTAGAGCGCGTTATTCAATAAATCCCGGGTTTCCTTGCGGACGACATTGCCGTTTTCAATCGTGTAGGTAATCCGGTACGAATCCGACACTTCTTCGGTTGCCAGGCCGTCTGCGTTGTATTTGGCGCTCACTAATAATCCCCTGTCATTGAGCGGGAAGGTGACTTCGCTGACCACACCGGTAGCGTTTTTGGTTTTCACCGTCAACAGGTTGGGGCTATATTCATACGTTTCGGAGCCATTGTAATCACTGAATCCGTACGCGCTGTAAACATCTTCGACAGGCCGGTTTTGCTGGTCGAAGGTGTAAGCGATTCGGCTTGACTCCCCGATCTTTAGCGACTGGCCGTCAATCACAACGGTTTCTTCCCGGACTTTGGCCAAAAGAGGATCGGTTGTTTTATTGATGATCCGGAAGTTTGCCAGCGAGCATGCGGTATTTTCCTGCGCGGGGAAGTGGGGCGTGCACGCGTCCAGGCAGAGCGAAAGGAGGACCAGCCGAAAGGCCACAGGTGTAGAGAAGTTCATGGTGAACCGGATTAAGGTATGTATTTGATAGGTAAGGTTTAAGGCAAGACTCGAATCGGGCCGGAACGGTTGGAAAGCTTCGTCCCGGTGCTCGTCATTCCCCGACCGGTTTTCGGCAGGAAACTTAAAACCGCCCTGAACGGATAAATCGCATTCAGGCAGCGAAAACCGCCGTGGGGAAGAGTGGACGCAACTGCCGAAAAGGTAGATAAACCGGTTATCCCGACTAAACCGGTAGCGCAGAATAGTAAATAGTTTCAAATTTCGCTTTATGGATAGGTCAGGCTGTTAGCTGTTAACGAATTGCGCTAAATTTATACTGAACCCCTTAACGCCTTCCTATTTATGAAATGGACACAGGTTATTGACCCGTTTAATAATATTGCGTTGTCCGTGTTGGTCGCGGCAGTGCCCATCATTTTCATTTTCTGGGCGCTGATCATTCGAAAAATGAAAGGCTATCAGGCCAGTTTAATTGCCACCGTTATTGCAGCGCTGATTGCCATTTTGATTTACGGAATGCCGGTGAAACTGGCGGTTTTGTCGTTCGCCCACGGCGCTCTATACGGCTTGTTTCCGATTTGCTGGCTGGTCATCATGGCCGTATTTCTCTTCAACTTAACCGTCAAAAGCGGGCAGTTCGAGATCATCAAGCACTTTATGGCTTCCATCACGTCCGACCGGCGGTTGCAGGCTCTGCTGATCGCGTTCTCGTTCGGTTCTTTTCTGGAAGGCACGGCCGGTTTTGGCGCTCCGGTTGCCATCACGGCCGCGATGCTGGTTGGGCTGGGGTTTAATCCGCTGTATGCCTCGGGCATCTGCCTGATTGCCAACACGGCTCCGGTGGCGTTTGGCTCTATCGGTATTCCCATCACGGTGGCTTCGCAGGTGTCCGGCATTCCCGAATTACCGATCTCGCAAATGGTGGGCCGGACGCTTCCGCTGCTGTCGATTATCCTGCCTTTTTACCTAGTCACGATCATTGCCGGTTTCAGGAAAGCTCGGGAAATTATGCCGGCGGTGCTGGTTTCGGGCGTTTCGTTTGCCTTTTTGCAGTGGTTTTCGTCCAATTACTTAGGCCCTTCCCTGCCCGACGTAATCGCCGGGCTGGGCTCTATCATCTGCCTGATGGTTTTTCTGCGGTTCTGGAAACCGAAAACCGTCTGGCGGTTTGTGAACGAACCCGCCCCGACGTTCAATACCGACGTGAGCTATACCGGCGGGCAAATGCTGCGGGCCTGGTCGCCATTTCTGGTACTAACCATCATGGTCATCGCCTGGGGGATACAACCAATCAAGGACGTGCTCAACACCGTGGGAATGATTCAGTTCGAAGTGCCCGGCCTGCACAACGCCATTCAGGGCGAAGGCGGAAATCCGCTGCCCAAGGTGTTCAAATTCAATTATTTATCAGCCGCCGGAACGGCCATTCTCATTGCCAATATGGTCGTAATTCCCCTGATCGGCCTGACCTACGCCGAGGGCGTAAAGGTTTTTACAAGTACGCTGAACCAGTTAAAATTTCCGGTGCTGACCATTGCCGCCGTATTGGGATTTGCGTACATCGTTAACGATTCCGGCATTACGCTCACCCTGGCGGATGCGCTGGCCAACACGGGCGCTTTGTTTCCTTTTTTTGCCCCCGTGCTGGGCTGGCTGGGCGTTTTCATCACGGGTTCCGATACATCAGCGAATGCCTTGTTTAGTAAACTGCAATACGCTACAGCTCAGTCGATTGGCGTCGATCCGGTGGTGACGGTAGCCGCCAACGTGTCGGGGGGCGTGGTCGGTAAAATGATCTCTCCGCAATCCATTGCGGTAGCGGCCGCGGCTGGCGATCTGGTCGGAAAAGAATCCCAGTTATTTCGCTTCACGGTCAAGCACAGTTTCATCATGCTGGCGGTAATCTGTTGCATTACGCTGGCGCAGGCCTACATTTTTAAAGGCGTGATTCCGGTTTATGAAATGCTCAGCAACCAGAAAACCGTTGTTCTGCCCGACTTGTCAACGGGCTATACGTATCTTCTGATTCTGGCCATTGTCTTGATCGCGCTGGCGTCGCTGATTCGGATTATTTCGAATAAAAAAGCGCAGAAACCGACGCTGGTAAACTGAAAATCTTAAAACGCAACTTCCTGCGTCAGGTACGTGGCCCAATTGTCGCCGTTGATCCGGACCGTGGCCGTCAGCGGTTTTTTGTCCCAGTTGATGGTGATCAGGCTGTAATTCAGGTCGAAAACCATCTTGCCAACCCGGTAGGAATTCGGTTGTTCATACGGTTTGGAGGTGTGTGTCAGGCCGCTGCTGGTGATGTCGTACAAATCGTAACCCAAGCCCGCAAGGCTGATTTTGGAGACTTCGGCAATGTGCCGGTCGCCACTGATCAGCATCGCGCCCTTCGGTTTGGTTTTGCTCAGCAAATCGAAAAACCGCTGGCGCGCAGTCGGGAAATTGCCCCATTTCTCAGAAGTGTGTTCGTTGGCGAGAAACTGAATGCCGCAACCGATGATGTGCACATCGGCATCAGAGTTGGTTAGTTGATTTTCAAGCCATTGCCATTGCGTTTCACCCAGAATGTCGCCGGAAGGGTCGGGCGTATTGGTTTTGTTGACTTTCTTCAGCGGGTCCCGAAAATACCGCCCATCGAGCAGAATGACCTTCACACGCTGCCCTTTCGGTCCGTAGACGTGCGACGAGTAAGCGCCTTCCTGTTGCCGCAGCGGGCTGTTGTTGGGCACGTCCAGAAAATCGAGCATCAACTGCTGACTTTCCTTCCGGCGCGGGTATTCTTTTCCGCCGTCGTTGACGCCATAATCGTGGTCATCCCAAACGCCGATGATCTGGGTCGATTGCCGCAATTGGGCGTAAACCGGGTTGGCTTTCTGCCGGTCGTACTTGGCTTTGAGCGTGTCCATCACTTCCGAATCGCCGTAAATATTGTCGCCGAGCCAGATCCAGACCTGCGGTTTTTGGGCCACGATATCGTCCCAGAGCGGTTGGGGCCGTTTCTGGTCGCTGCACGAACCGAAGGCAATAGTGGTGACCGGTTTTTGGCTGGACGAAGCGGTTTTTTCGGTTTTCGGCGTACGGCATCCTGCCAGAATCGCGCAGCTGATCAGACTGAAGATAAAAAGGTTTTTCATGAAGCGTCAGGGTTATTGATGCAGCAAATGTAAAAAAGCAAACCCATTTCTGAGCCAGCTTTATGATTTGTTAATGTCCAAAGATCGTCGCTTTATTCAATTTAGGAATAATCTAATTCGTGGAAAAAAACGCGAAACTTCCATTCATCCCTGAAAAATAAACCGAAATTCGGCTTTTCTTGATTTCTGTCAATGACTTCGTTGCCGGCACTTAAACCAAACGCCCTCGTTTTTTATACGACGGGTTGTCGCCTGGTTTGCCGGTTTTTACGCAAGCGGCTGAGTCGCTAAAATGATGTCTATTAATTCGCTATTTTGAGCAGATTTTCACTACCAGCCCTTCACATGAATTACCGTTCCCGGGTTCTCTCGTTTTTATTTGCGCTTTCCGCCATTACCTACATCGACCGCACCTGCATTTCGCTGGTTGCATCGGACATCAAAAAAGACCTTCAGATTGGCAACGATCAATGGGGCTGGATTCTGAGCGCTTTCGCCCTTTCCTACGCCCTGTTCGAATTGCCGACGGGCGCGCTGGGCGACCGGCTGGGCCCCCGGCGCGTGCTGACGCGGGTCGTTGGCTGGTGGTCGGTGTTTACGGCACTGACCGGCACGGCGGCAAGCTGGCTTTATCTGGTGGTGGTGCGGTTTTTGTTCGGCGCGGGCGAGGCCGGGGCGTATCCCAACGCGTCCATTGTCGTTTCGCGCTGGTTTCCCAAGCAGGAAACGGGCCGCGCGCAGGCTTACATCTGGGCGGCCGGGCGCGTGGGCGGAATGCTGGCGCCCTGGCTGGTGGTGCCGGTGGCCACGCAGTTTGGCTGGCGAGTGTCGTTCTACGCCATGGGCCTGCTTGGCGTAGTCTGGGCCGTGTGCTGGTACGTCTGGTTCCGTGATTTTCCGAATGAAAAACCGGGAATTTCTGAGCAGGAACGCGAATACATTGAAGAAAACCGCCGGTTTCGGATTGCGAGCCACCACATTCCGTGGGGGGCGGTTTTGCGGAGTCCGAATATGTGGGCGATTATGCTGATGTTCCATTTTTACATGTATGGCGCGTATTTCTTTACGGGCTGGCTACCAACCTACCTCCGTGAAGGTCGTCATTTCGGGAAAGAGGAAATGCAGCTGTTTGCCACGCTTCCGTTTTTTCTGGGCGCTATCGGCTGCTTTACGGGCGGTTACCTGAGCGACGGGTTGTCAAAAAAATACGGCCTGAAAACCGGTCGGCGCGTCGTCGGGATCGTGGGTCTGGGCCTGTCGTCGGCTATGATTCTGCTCTCGGCCCTGACGAAAGACAACCAGACGGCGGCTATCTTTTTGTCGATGGGCATGGGGTTTAAAGACCTGACGCTGCCGGTTTCGTTTGCGGTTTGCAACGATGTAGGACGCAGTCAGTCGGGCGTGGTGTCGGGTGCAATGAACACCGTGGGACAGTTGGGAGCGGTTTTTCTGGGCGTTTTGTTCGGCTATATCGTTAATGTTACCGGCGATTTCAACCTGCCGCTGTTCCTGATCGCGTTTCTGCTCTTGTGCAGTTGCCTGCTCTGGCTCCGCATCGACCCCACGGAAGAAGTGATACTGGTCTAAACCCTGTCAGCGGCCCTAAGGCTCTGACAGCGGTTGAGATCAGTAAAAAAACCGGGAAACGTTAAAGTCCGGAAAGCCAGGAACATACTATTACAATCCCTTTTCTCAATAATACCGCCCGATCATCCGGTTTTCGACGATTTTCTTTTTCATTTCCTGCGGATCAATCGGCCCCTGCTTGCTGTAGACGATCTTGCCACCCGGTTCCACCAGAATCGTGTAGGGGAGCGCGCCCTGCCAGTTGGGGTCGATGGCTTCGATCAGCGCATAGTTGTCTTCCGAACTGAACAGGTAATTTTTGTTGGAAGCTTCCTTCTTTTTCAGAAATTCGAGGGCTTTGGCTTTCTTGTCGGGTTTGTCGGCCGAAACCGTTATGAACTCAAAATCGCGCTCGCGGTACATCCGGTCGATGGTGATGAATTCGGGAAATTCCTGCACGCAGGGTCCGCACCAGGTGGCCCAGACGTTGATCAGCCGCAGTTTATCGGAATCGTTCCTGATCAGACTTTTCAACCCGGCGACGTCCACATCCTCAATGGAAACCGGTCTTTTGGCCCATTCGGCCTGCTGTTTTTTAATATAATCGCTCTTTTCAATCCATTTAACCGAACAGCCGAACGTCTTGGTGGTCGGCATCGGCACTTTTTCGCCCGCCAAAACCGCATCCAGGGCTGTCCGCGCATCTTCGGCGTTGCCCGTGCCCGGTTTTTCTTTGGCGTCGAACCGCCCGGCGTATTGCAGCTTGCGGTCTTTGTCGAAGATAAACACGTGGGGCGTCGCCACCGGGCCGTATTTCAGGGCCGTCGTCTGGGTGTCGCCGTCGTAGAGGTACGGAAAATTATAGCTCTTCGATTTGGCGCGTAGTTTCATTTCGGCAAAGGTGTCGCTCATGTCGGTGTAACCCAATTCGGCCAGACTTACCGTGGCCGGGCTGTTGGGCGAAATGACGACAAAATTCACCTTCTTCGGTTTGTAATCCTTCACCAGTTGAATCAGGCGGTCTTCGTAGGCTTGGGCGGTTGGGCAATGGTTGCAGCTGAACACAATGACCAGCGCGGGCGAACCGGCGAAATTCTTCAGGCTGTACTGTTTGCCATCGACGCCGGGCAGCGAAAAATCCGGCGCGGCAGCCCCGATTTCCAGCGTTTTGTGATCGGCTTTGGGCATGAAAGCCAGCGTGCCGACCAACAGGAGCAGTCCGGTAATTCGCTGCATCTTGCTGGTTAAGGTCTTGGTTATCATAGGAGTAGATTGGTAAGTGTAGGAATACTTTAATTCTACATGAAAATAATTAAATATCGCGGGATTGGGAAAATCCAGCCCGTTTTCTTACGGTTTGGCCGCCAAAAATGCGGATTCAACCGACTCTTTTTTGAAACCGGCAGCGGGTACGCTACTTTTAATGAGCGGTTTACACGTCATCAACTGACCCCTTCGGAATCGAACCGATACGAATCCATGATCAAATTGAGTACAAACCAGGCGGTAAACGGAAACGAGTCCATCAACGACAAGTGGCTGCAGATCATCGGGCTGCCACTGGCGGTTTTGCCGTTCGTTTTCTTTTACCTGCACGAGTACGGGTACCACTGGAGCCTGTTTGCCCAAACCTTTATCTGGGGGCTGGCCTCGACGGGCATTACCTGGCAACTGCTCCGCTGGTGGGTCATCCGGGTGCGACGGCAATTTGGCGAACGGGCGGAGTTCCGGCAGCGGGTTGTGAAGACGTTTTTGGGCTATTTTGTATTCACGATCCTGATGCAGCCCGGCGAAACCTGGTTTGTGAGCCACATGGATTTTACCGGTTTGATCGCTCCGGCGGAATTTCCACGGGTGTACCTCATTCATATCGGCATGGCGTTGCTGTTTGCGTTTCTGGTTGGCGGTATTTACGAAAGTATGTATTACCTCCAGAAAAATCGGGAAGCGATCCGGGAAGCCGAAGCGCTCAAAAAAGCGACGTTGCAAAGTCAGTACGACAGCCTGAAAAATCAGGTAAATCCGCATTTTCTGTTCAATTCGCTGAATTCGCTGTCGTCGCTGATTACCGAGGACAAGAAGCAGGCCGGGGCGTTTCTGGACGAACTGGCGAGTGTCTACCGGTATTTGCTGCAGGAAGGTGAGCGGGAACTGACGTCGCTGCGGAGCGAAGTGACCTTTATCCGGTCGTATATTTTTCTGATTGAGACGCGGTTCAGTTCGGCGATTTCATTTGACATTCAGGTCGATGACCGGTTTCTGGATGATCTGATGCCCCCGCTAACGCTGCAGACGCTGGTTGAAAACGCCATCCGGTACAACGTCATTTTGCCCGAAAAACCGCTACGGCTGACCATTCAGACGCTCGAAAATGGCCGGTTGCTGGTTTCCAATCCGATTCAACTGAAACCGTTGCGCGTCACGGCCATCCCGATCGGTTTGGGAACCCTGACCGACCGCTTCCGCCGACTCGGATTGCCCGCGCTGGAAATCAACGACAATGGCGAAGAATTTCGGGTGACGGTCCCGCTGTTGCGGAAAGGTTAGTCAGTTTACGGTTTTTTGTTTACGCCGGACCACCATAGCGACGGCCCGGCGTAAACAGAAAACCGTAAACCAAATACTTTATTTAAAACAAACACAAATGAACACCTTGAAAATCAGTTTATTCGCGGCTCTCTTGAGCCCTGCTATTTCATTTGCCCAATATGCGCCACTGGGCGCAATTACAACCTGGACGGACGGGTATGTCGTGACGACCGAAAACGATACCATCCGCGGGAAAGTCCGGGTGAGTTCGATGGTCAATGATGCGCCAGCCAGCGTGGTGGTGCGGACCGAGGGCGACAAAAAAATAACCTTGAAAGGAGAGAAGCTCCGAACGGTTTCCCAGAACATTCCTAACTTTGCGTATGCCACCGGCGCTATTCCCCGCGAACGCGAAACCGTGGTTTTTGAACGCGTTCCCAATCCCCGCAAAGACGGAAAAACCGCCCTGCTCGAACGGCTGAGCCAGCCCGGAAAAATTACGCTGTATTTCGACGCCAACGGCTGGAAAAAGCATTCGGAATACACGTTCGGGCAATTCACGATTGGCACCAATCCCCGCGACCTCAGCTTTGTGGTGGTGAAAGACCTGACCAGCGCCCGCATCGTGAAAAAGAGCACCATCGACGACGAACACGAAGCTCTTTTTGGCGATTGCCCGGCTTTTGTCCGGCAGTTTCCGGCCGCCACCCGCCGGGACTGGAACCGCTTTGGCGAGATCGTGGAAGCCTACAACCAGACCTGCGTCGTGGGCGGTACGGTGAACTGAAAAAGTTTTTCGAAAAAACCGGGACGAGTTGTAGCGTTCGGTGAACGGGTTACGTCATGGGTATAAAAACAAATACATCCATGAAAATGCAATTCATCGTATCCAGCCTCCTGAATTATCGAAAAATTACCGCCGTCCTGAGTTTCGTTGCCTTGCTGGCGCTCGGTGCCTGTAACCAGAACTCGGGCAATGAGCCGGCGCCGTCGGACAAAGGATTGACCCGCATTGTGCAAAGCCAGGAAGAATTCGACCGGGCTATGAACGCGCGGACCAAAGCGACCGGGCCACAATTCACGATCGAGAACGTTACCCGTGATGGCAACATCCTGACGGTCAAAGTCAAAGGCGGTTGCTCGGCCGAATCGTTCAAAGCGGTTTGGAACGGCGTCGAGATCATGATTTATCCGCCGACCATCCACATTGCGCTGACGCACGAAGCGGGCGAGGTGACCGGTTGCCCGACCGATCTGGAGCACACCATCAAAATTGATATTACGAAAGTGGTGGGCGAAGGCGATCATTCCAATACAACCTTTGTGGTCTACAACGGGTCGAAGGTGCAGGACACCACGCTGAACCCGGACGGCAGCGTTTCCAACCGATAAGCTAACATTCATGCGTGGAACGGTGAGCCGCATGCGGTTCGCCGTTCTTTTTTATTGCCCCCGCTGGTGAATGGCCCCAGATTGTACTCCGTTTGAACGACAGCTCATTGAAGGATGCCGCCAGGGCAGCCCGCAATACCAGGAGATGTTTTACAAGCATTTCTACGGGTTTACCATGGCCATTGCGTTGCGGTATCATCCGGCCCGGCAGGAAGCGGGCAGCGTGGTCAACGACAGTTTCATGAAGGTTTTTGCGCGCATCGATCGGTATGCATTCGAGGAAACCTTCAAAGGCTGGCTGCGCCGGATTGTGGTCAATACCGCCCTCGATCACTACCGGAAACACGTCAAACACACCCAGACCGTCGAGTACGATCAGGCTGATAGCCAGTCTGTTGAGGTCGAAAATGCCGTCATCAGCCAGTTGACGGCGGAGGATATTCTGACGTTGCTGCAACACCTCCCTGATCAGTACCGCATGGTTTTTAACCTCTACGAAATCGAAGGCTATTCGCACGAAGAAATTGCCGGACAGCTCAACTTGTCCGTCAGTTCGTCGCGGGTTTACCTGGTTCGGGCGAAAGAAAAGCTGGCCCGTTTGGTAAAAAGTTATTTCCCGAATCACAATGAAAGATTCTATTCATAAACGGCTGACCGACCACATTCGAAAAACCGTGGGGCGCTATGAAGTGCCCTACGAACCCGGCTCGTGGGAAGAATTTCAGCGATTGCAGCGCCGACGCCGACAGCCGCCGGTGGTCTGGTTCCGGTATGCGCTGGCGGCCTGTTTACTGCTGGGCGTATTGGGCGTACCGCTCTGGCTCTACACGAAAAAGTCGGAGGAAACCCGGCTGGCGGTTCATGGATCGAAAACCGGGGTTTCGGACCCAAAAACGATGCTTCCGTCCGTTGAAAACCGGCAACGGACCGGAGCGGTTTTGCCTGAACCTTCCACCCCTAAATCCCCTGAAGGGGACTTTCTGGATCTGGATGACTCAGCGTCCAAGTCCCCTTCAGGGGATTTAGGGGTTATTGGGCAAAACCGCCCCAAAACCGCTAACTCATCAATCAAAAACCGCTTTGATCCGCCAAAACCGTCATTTGACGATTTTCGCCGGAACGACATTTCTACCCACCCGCACGCTGAATCCATCATTCAAACCGCTTCTTTTGCGCTGATCAGTCCACGCGCGATTCGGTTTTCATTACGGCCTGCGCGCGCCCTGAGCCTTCCGTTGTCCATCTGGCAAACCGGACCGGCAGTTGCGAAAACGGAACCGGCCAAAACCGGTTCGAAGCCCGTTTGGGGGGTTAGTCTGGCTCCGCAGTCGGTGTATGCCGCCGGGAGCTCGCCAACGATGACGGTGGGAGGGGGAGTATTTTCCGAAATCCCGATCATCAAACGGTTTAGTCTGTCGACCGGTCTGGCAATGGCGCAGCAAAAGTTCGGAACAAAGGAATCCGGGCAGATTGTAATGACGACCAACATCCCCCATCTGGTTTCGACCGGTATTCGACTTACCTCCATCGATCTGCCGCTCAATATCCGGTTTCGGCCTAAAAAGATGTCTGGTATGGGTTTTTATGCCGAAGCGGGCCTGTCATCCATCGCATTTCTGAACGAGCAATATGCCTACACGTATGAACAGACGAAAGCGGAGACGATTTTCGTGATGGGAAGCAATGGGCAGGAACAACCCGTCACGCAATATCGTACGTTGCAGCAAACGACAAACCAATCAGAACCGGCTTTTCAGAAAATTTACTGGGGCCGGATCATTAACCTGTCGATTGGCGTCGAGCGTCGGCTGGGAACGCAGTTTCGGCTTTCGGCCGAACCGTACGTCAAATACCCCATCGGGCCCTTCACCCGCGAGAGCCTGATGCTGGGTTCCGGTGGCGTCAGCCTGCGGCTCGGATTTCAGGCCGGTCGCTGATGCAGGACGCAATTGATGCATTTTGGGCAGTGTAATTGGATTAATCCTAAATTTGGATTCAATTCTAACAATTTGACAGATAGGATGTTATGACTTTATTTAAAAACATTCTTACTAATAATTTTATAATCAGTCTAAATAGTATTTACATTTACGGCTGGAAAACCTTTTTGTCAACCTGTTATGTTCAAATCTCATTTAGTTTCCAGAATTCTTCCTGTTGTTGTATTGGCCGCCAGCCTGATCGCCTGTAACAAGGACGATGATGACAACACCATTACCCCGCCCGACAATCTGCGCACGGCGATCGACTATTCCAAACTGACGGATACAACGACTTACGCCAGCTATTTTGCGGACATCAATAAAGTGAAAACCGTTGATATGACGCCTGCCAGCACCCAGTTGCTGATGTTCAGAGCGATCAATACCTACAACGGAACCGCCGTTGGAACGGGCGCGACACTGGATTCGACGGTTTTGAAAAATATGTTTGCCAATACCGGCAACGCCTTTACCGATGCGGCTTTAAACTCATCAGGCGTCAACCTGCGGTCAATCTTTGCATCGTCGCTGCCGACTGCGGAGGCCGAAAAAGAGCGCAAAACCCTGGAATCGGCTTTTGCAGCCATGGCCCTCACCAGCAAAGCGGTTTCTCAGACGGCGGCAGAAGGCAAAGCGGGCAAACTCACGACCGGAACCAGCAACTACCTGGTCGATGCGAAAGGAATTGAATGGGCGCAGATCATCCAGAAATCGATGATTGGCGGTTTGCAGGTCGATTACATCAGCAACGTGCTGCTGAGCGACAAAAACCTGGCGCTGGACAATTCGAAAGTGGTTTCGGGTAAAAGTTATACGGCGCTCGAGCACAACTGGGATCAGATTTACGGCCTGTTGACAGCCAACCCGGTGTACGGCGCGAAAGCAACCGCGACTTCCTCCGGCGAAAGCTTTCTGGGTTCATACCTCTGGGAGTACAATAAAGAAGATTTTCCGAAAATCCACATGGCGTTGCTGAAAGGACGTGCAGCCATCGTGAACAACGACCCGACGACGCTGAAGGCGCAGGTGGCCATTATCCGTCCCGCGCTGGAAAAGGCGATTGCCGGTGCGGCATTGGGTTACCTGGGCAAATGGAAAACGAACGCAACGAACGACGCGGCCCGCGCCCACGCCATGGGGGAAGGCTTGGGTTTCATTTATTCGCTGCGCTACGGCAAAGTAAACGGCGGGGATGCGACCTTCTCCGACACCATTCTGGCCGGTCTGGTCGGTACAGCTCCGAACGGTTTCTGGGGCCTGACCAACGCCAAAATTGACGCGGCCGATGCGGCAATTCGTGCCAAATTCAAGATTGCTAACTAGTATTCAACTTCGCTATTCGTTATTCAATATTCGCTATTCAGTATTTAATTAATAGCGAATATTGAATAACGAAGTTAAAAACCGTACTACTATACTCATTTTTAGAGTCTTACCGAGCGACTTGCCCACATCGCTCGGTTGCTTTTTTTAACTTATGGTACATTTTAGCTGGAAAACCGTCGCGTTTCTTGCCGCATTCATGGCGCTTATCTGGGCCTGTTCAACCAGTAAGGATACGCCCGACCCAACGCCCGGTCCGGATCCCAATCCGTCCAATACCGGTACTGACCGCAAGGTGTTGCTGACGAATATCGCCGATAATATTATACTGCCGAGCTACGCCAACTTCAAAACCAAGTTTGACCTGATGCTGGCTAAATCGGACGCGTTTGCGGCCAAACCCGATCAGGCTTCCCTGACAGCTTTCCGGCAGGCCTGGGTCGATGCGTACACCGAATGGCAGAAAGTGGAACTGTTCGACGTGGGTCCGGCGGAATCGAAAACGCTGCGGTATTTTTTCAACATTTATCCAGCTAATGTCACCGGAATTGAGGAAAACATCGTTGCTGGCAACGCGTCGCTGGAACTGCCCGCTTCGTATCCGAAACAGGGTTTTCCGGCGCTGGATTACCTGATCAACGGCCTGGCAGCTACCGACGACGCCATTCTGCTAAAATACACCACGGCGGCCGATGCGGCCAAACGACTGGCGTATGTAAAGCAGATCATGACCCAGATGAACACGATGTTCACCGCCGTTCAGACCGAGTGGACTGCTACCTACCGCGACAAGTTTATCAACGCCACCGGCATCGACGTCAGCGGTTCATTGTCGAAATTAGTCAATGGGTATGTGCTTAATTATGAGCGGTATATTCGTTCGGGTAAGTTCGGAATTCCGTCGGGCGCGATGGTGAACGGCGTGCCCTCGCCCGAAAAAGTGGAGGCCTTCTACAAAAAAGATATTTCCCTGATTCTTGCCAAAACCGCCCACCAGGCTTCCATCGATTTCTTCAACGGCAAAGACGTGAAGACGGGCAAAGAAGGACCCGGTTTCAAAACGTACCTCACCGCCCTGGGCGCCAAAGACAGCCAGAGCGGCAAGTTGCTGGTGGAGGTGATCAACGCGCAGTTTGATGCATCAAATGCAAAACTGGGCACGCTGAAACCCAACCTCTACGACGAAGTCAAGACCAATAACGCTGCGATGGTAGCGGTTTACACCGAAATGCAAAAAGCCGTTCGGATGCTGAAAGTGGACATGACATCGGCGATGAGCATCACGATTACCTACGCGGATAATGACGGTGACTGATGGGTCGGTATTGGCGGACATACACTTCGGCGGCTCCGCTGGCGGTGTTCAGGATTGCCTTTGGCGTGATGATCTTGGGCAGTATCGTCCGTTTCTGGGCGAAAGGCTGGATTGACGAATTATACATCAAACCCACGTTTTTTTTTCCGTATTACGGGTTTGAGTTCGTAAAACCAGTTGGCGACTACACGTACCTGCTGTTTGCCGTTTGCGGTTTGAGCGCCTTGCTGGTCGCGCTGGGCTGGTTCTACCGCCTTGCGTCCGTTCTGCTCTTTCTGAGTTTTACGTACATCGAACTGATGGACAAAAGCACCTACCTGAACCACTATTATTTTGTGAGTCTGGTGGCGTTTCTTCTCATTTTTCTGCCCGCAAACGGCTATTTTTCAGTGGATGCGTACCGAAACCGGAGCGGTTTTTACGAACAGATTCCCCGCTGGACGATCGACAGCCTGCGCCTGCTGATGGGTATTGTTTACCTCTACGCCGGGCTGGCCAAACTGAATTCCGACTGGCTGCTCGAAGCGCTCCCGCTCCGGATCTGGCTGCCGGGCCGCAACGATTTGCCCGGAATCGGGTTTCTGTTCAATTACCGGGAAACCGCCTTTGCTTTCAGTTGGCTGGGCGCACTCTACGACCTGAGCATTCCGTTTCTGCTCCTCAACCGGTTTACGCGACCGTTTGCCTACGCTGCGGTGGTGGTTTTCCACGTACTGACGGCGGTTTTGTTTCCGATCGGCATGTTTCCGTACATCATGATCGTCGCGGCTCTGGTCTTTTTCCCCGCCGGGTTTCACCAGCGACTGCTGGCCCTGCTCGGTGGTTTGCTCAGGCTTCCGGCCACTGCACTTAGGTTAGCCCCCCACCCCCTGAAGGGGGCTGAACGGATCGGAGTCAGTAAGCCCCCTTCAGGGGGTGGGGGGCTTTATTCGACAGAACAAGCCACAAACTCTGGGATTCCCCTGGTGAAAACGCTGATTTACAGCCCTGCGCAATCTCGCTTTTTGTTATCACTTTTCATCATCTTTTTCATCATACAAATCATAGTCCCCTTTCGGTACACGCTGTACCCCAACGAGTTATTCTGGTCGGAAGAGGGCTACCGGTTTTCGTGGCGGGTGATGCTGATGGAAAAAATGGGGAACGTGCAGTTCAAGGTGGTGGACGAAACCGGGCAGCAGATGATGGTGAACAATGAAGATCACCTCACCAAATTGCAGGAAAAAATGATGGCGACGCAACCGGATATGCTGGTGCAGTTTGCGCATCATTTGCGGGATTATTACACGCAACACGGTTTCCGAAACCCGAAAGTTTTTGCCGATACCTACGTCAGCCTGAACGGCCGTCTGGGAAAACCGTACATCGACCCGACGGTGAATCTGGCGCAGGAAACCGACTCGTTTAGGCCTAAAAAGTGGATTTTACCCTTTGGAGATGAAATTAAAGGTTTATAATTCAATTACCCTTAAAATCGTTTGCGACCGCGCTTTTTCCCCTAAATTCCCTACAGGGGACTTTCTAAAGCCGGATGTGGTCGCGCTCAAGTCCCCTGTAGGGAATTTAGAGGCTTTTTACATTTGCTGTTTTCTGTTCTTTTTCAACTTAATTCCCAGCCTGGCCCAGAACGTGCTGATCGGAACAGTTCGTGAAAAAACGAGCAACGCGCCGGTGGAAGGGTGCAGTGTGTATCTGAAAGGTTCGCGGAACATTTTCACCACCGATAGCGCGGGGCGGTTTTCCATCCCGAATCTGAAAACCGGTACGCACCAGCTCCAGTTTTTCTCACTAAATCACCGCTCGTTCAAAACCGAAGTAACCGTCGAGGCCGGAACAACGAACCTGGAGTTTACGCTGGAAAGCATTGAGAAAACACTCAACGAAGTAACCGTTACGGCCCAGCAGGGGAGTTTCGGCCTGACCCGCCTGCGCGAAGTGGAAGGCACGGCCATTTTTGCGGCCAAAAAATCGGAGGTGATTTTGCCCGAAAATCTGGTGGCGAATCTGGCGACCAACAACGCCCGGCAGGTGTATTCCCGCGTCGCCGGGCTAAACATCTGGGAAAACGACGGGGGCGGTTTGCAGCTCAGCATCGGCGGGCGCGGCCTCGACCCAAACCGGACGTCGAATTTCAACGTCCGGCAAAACGGCTACGATATCAGCGCCGACGCCCTGGGCTATCCCGAAAGCTATTACACCCCGCCGACCGAAGCGCTGAAACGCATCAAGATTGTACGCGGAGCGGCTTCGCTGCAATACGGAACGCAGTTTGGCGGATTGCTCAATTTCGAGATGCGTCAGCCCGTCACCGACCGCACGTTTGAAGTAACTTCGCGGCAAACCGTGGGTTCGTTCGGTTTTTTCAACTCATTCAACAGCGTCAGCGGAACGGCTAAAAAGCTGAGTTACTACGCTTTTTTCCAGTATAAAAAAGCCGACGGCTGGCGGCCCAATTCGCATTTCGACAGCAAAACTGCCTATGCCGATATTCATTACCAACTGACCGACGACGCCAAAATTGGGCTGGAAGTGACGCACATGGATTACCTGGCCCAGCAGCCGGGCGGTTTGAGCGACGAAATGTTTGTCGCCAACCCGCGGCAGTCGAACCGCGAGCGGAACTGGTTCAAGGTGGACTGGAATCTGTTCAATGCCCATTACGACTGGAAAGTGAACCACCGGTCGGACTTTAATTTCATTGCGTTCGGCGTGGTGGCTTCGCGGTATTCGCTGGGTTTTCGGCCCAACCGGGTGGCCACAGTCGACAACGAAACTTTCGAGCGGGATCTGATTGCCGGTGATTTCCGGAACTACGGTTTTGAAGCGCGGTTTCTGAACCGCTACAAACTGGGAAAAAAAGACGGCGTTTTTCTGGTCGGAACGCGGTATTACCACGGGTTTAATCACAGCCAGCAGGGCGTGGGGGCAACCGGCAAAGACCCGGATTTTACGTTCGTGGAACCCGATAAGCTGACGTCCTCCGACTACCGGTTTCCGAACCGGAATGTGTCTTTATTTACCGAAAACGTCTTTTTTCTGAGTTCGAAACTATCGGTAACGCCCGGTATTCGCTACGAACACATCCGCACCACCGCCGACGGTTTTTACGGAAACATCGTCCGCGACCTGGCCGGAAACATCATCACCATTACCCAGACGCCGGAGAAACGGGTGAACCCGCGCGGTTTTCTGATTGCCGGTATTGGCGTGAGTTACAAACCCTCATCGCAGTTTGAAGCCTACGGAAACATTTCCCAGAATTACCGTTCGATTACGTTCAGCGACATGCGGATTTCAAATCCGTCGGCGGTGATTGATCCGAATTTGCAGGACGAACGCGGTTTTTCGGCAGATGCGGGCGTGCGAGGTGAGAAGAATGGGGTGCTGAGCTACGACCTGAACCTGTTTGCGCTCAACTACGGAAACCGCATTGGCGAGGTGCAGTTTTACGACGCCAGCGACCGCGTTCTGCGCAAACGCACCAACATCGGCCGGGCGCTGATTGTCGGACTGGAATCCTACGGCGAAGTGGAATTGCTGCGGTTGCTGCCCGGCCAATCGGATCGCTGGGGCTGGTCGGTTTTCGGGAACCTTGCGTTGACTCGTTCCAGCTACGTGAAAAGCCAGATTCCGGGCGTGCAGGGAAATGAGGTCGAGTTTGTTCCGGCGGTCAACCTGAAGTCGGGGATGCGGTGGGGATACCGCAACCTGAAAGCGTCGTTCCAGTTTACGTATCTATCCGATCAGTATTCCGATGCGACGAATGCCGTCGACGGCGGTTTTTCGGCGGTTATCGGACGGATCCCGTCGTATCACATCATGGATTTTTCGCTTTCCTGGACCTACCGCTGGCTGAAGCTGGAAGGCAGCGTCAACAATCTGACGAACGAATTTTACTACACGCGCCGGGCCACCGGCTACCCCGGTCCCGGCATCCTGCCCTCCGACGGGCGAGCGTTCTTCCTGACGGTAGGCGTGAAATGGTAAAACCCTGACAGCGGTTAAATGGGGAGAATACGTTCGCGAGAAAAACGAGATGGCCGCTGACAGGGTCTTCGACCGCTGACAGGGCTACAACGGTTTGCTCAGCAACTGTGGCCGTTCGTTTACCACTTTCAGAATCAATTCCCCAAACAGCGTATTGGCCCAGGCGAACCATTTGCGGGTAAATTGCTTCGGATCGTCTTTATCGAACGATTCGTGCATGAAACCGGTCCCGGCGTGCGTCTTTTTCAACTGGCGGAGCTGCGTCAGAATCTCCTGTTCATTGGTCGATGTGAGCGCGCGCATGGTCAGGCTCATCGTCCAGATATTGTCCACCAGCGTATGCGGACTGCCGATGCCTTCGGCGGCTTTCCCTTTGAAATAGTACGGATTGTCGGCGCTGAGCGAAAACCGCCGGGTGTTCTGGTAAATCGGATCAGCGGCCGAAACCGCTCCCAGATACGGCAATGAAAGCAGGTTGGGCACGTTGGCGTCATCCTGCAACAGGTGGTTGCCAAAACCGTCGACTTCCAGCGCGTACAGCTTCCCGTATTTCGGATGCGTATAAATGGCGTACTGCTTCAGGGCGGTTTCCACTTCGTCGGCGAGCGCCCGGCATTCTTTCGCGAAAACCGCATCGGACCGGATTTTGTCCGTCATCGCGGCCAGTTGCCGGAGCGAGGCAACCGCAAACCAGTTGGAAGGCACCAGAAACGGGAAAACCGTGGCGTCGTCCGAGGGGCGGAAAATGCTGTGAATCAATCCGATGGGTTTCGTTGGGTTGCCGTAGCCGTTACCCGGAACCGTGTCGGTCGACCAGGACGTTTCGCGGCCAAATTTGTATGGCCCACGACCGGTTTTGCGCTGTTGCTCGCGGCAGGTTTTCACGATCAGCCGCATCGCGTCGGCCCAATCGGCATCGAACGGGCTGGTGTCTTTGGTGGTTTGCCAGTAGTGATACGCCAGCCGAATCGGGTAACACAGCGAGTCGAGTTCCCATTTGCGTTCGTGCAAACCCGGTTTCATGGCCGTGATGTCTTTCTTCCATTCGCCCTCTTTTTTAGGGTCGGAATAAAACGCGTTGGCGTACGGATCGAGCCGGATGCACTGCGTTTGGCGTCGAATTACGCCCGCGATCAGCTTCCGTAGCGGTTCATCTTCTTTTGTTAAGGGCAGATAGGGCCAGACCTGAGCGGTGCTGTCGCGGAGCCACATGGCGTCGATGTCACCCGTGATGACAAAGGTGTCGGGTTTGCCGTCGGCTTCGCTGAACTGAACGGTTGTGTCGAGCGTATTGGGAAAGCAGTTTTCAAAAAGCCAGGCCAGTTCGGGATCGCGCACGGTTTTCTTCACCCGTTCAATGGCTTTTTCGACGGCAATGCTGGTGAAATTTCGTTTCCCGGCAGCCTCGCGCACCACCGGAAAATCAGCCGGTTGAGTGGCAAAAACCGCTTGCGTGCCGAACGCTACTCCGGCGCTGGCGGCAGCGGTTTGCTGTATAAAATGACGACGATTCATATGAGATTGGGATTTGGCTGGCCCAAAAGTAGAAATAAATACGCCGTTTCGGAAGCTGGCGGGACTGTCCAGATGCGTACAAAAAATGTCCGTTTTTGGACAGATGCTCACCCCGGTTTTTCAAAAACCACCTTTAACGGCACAGGATGGCAGGTTTTTTCATTTGGCAACAGATTTGATATACGGAAATAGAAGAAATGATTCAGACCCCTTAACCAAACGGATCTTCATTCATGCGACGCAGTGATTTAGGTGAATTTGAAGAAGTTGTTCTCCT
This sequence comes from Larkinella terrae, assembly GCF_009668025.1. Taxonomy (GTDB): domain Bacteria; phylum Bacteroidota; class Bacteroidia; order Cytophagales; family Spirosomataceae; genus Larkinella; species Larkinella terrae. Next base: position 547,334 of record NZ_WJXZ01000004.1, read on the forward strand.
GACGGTGGCCGTGATGGTGCCGAAGGCCTATTCGGTCATCATCGCGGAAGAGCTCGAGCGGGAAACCGGCCAGCCAGTGAGTACGGGAGCGGTTCACGCGGCTCTGCAACGGCTGGAGCAGAAAGGCTACGTCTCGTCCGTGCTGGGCGAAGCCACCGCCGAGCGGGGTGGTCGCCGGAAACGGCTGTTCACCGTCACCGCCCTGGGTGGCCGGGTCCTGACCGAAGTCCGTTCCGTCCGCGAACGGCTCTGGGAGCGGATTGTCCCGCCAACGATGCTGGAGTGGAGCTAGGTTTCTAATGAATAATTAACAATTAATAATGAAATGACTTCGTGGCTTACGGCTCTTACTTTTCGTATTGGGACTAATTATTCATTGTACATTATTCATTGTTCATTATGAAAAAACCGCCCCGCTTTCCCGACCGCATCCTTACCTGGCTGGTGGCTCCGCACCTGCGCGAGGAGGTGCTGGGCGATTTGCACGAACGCTATCAGCTGCAAGTGCAGCGACTGGGCGAGGCAAAGGCCCGGCAGCGCTATTGGCGCGACGCGGGAACGTACGTGCGGCTGTCGGTGATGAAACGAAAACCAACGGACTATTCGACTACTTTTTTCCTGAACCCTGAAATGCTACGCAATTATGTAAAAATCGCCTTCCGGAACCTGGTCAAGAATACCGGTTTTTCCGCCATCAATATCGTTGGGCTGGCTCTGGGCATGATCTGCTGCCTGTTCATTTTTCTGTGGGTGCAGGACGAAAAAAGCGTCGATAATTTTCACGCCAGGGGCGACAACCTCTATACCGTTTACCAAACCATTTCGGCCAACGGAAAGGTGAACGGGACCTACAGTACCCCGGTGCGGGTGACGTCCGGCCAGCGCACCGGCTTTATGCTGGAAGATCTAAAAAACGCCGTTCCGGAAGTGAAACACCAGGCGTTTTATGCCACCGGCTACGAACTGCCCTGGGGGCATCCCGAGACATTTCAACTGGGCGATAAGAAATTCAAGCTGGAAGGCTCGCGGGCGGGCCGCGATTTCTTCAAAATATTCAGCTATCCGCTGCTGGCGGGTAATGCCGAAACCGCGCTGAGCGACATCAACGGGGTGGCCATTTCCCGGAAAATGGCGGAGCGGTTTTTCGGGACGCCCCGGAAGGCGATGGGAAAAAGCCTGCGGTACGAAAACCGGCTGGATTTTCGGGTGTCGGCGGTTTTTGAAAACCTGCCGGTGGAAAGCTCGCTGAAATTTGATTTTCTGCTCAATTGGGAAGCACAGAATACCAAACTGGAATGGTCGTCCAACGAATTTCGCCTGTTTATTGAACTGGCCGAAAACGCGAACGTGCCGACGGTAGCGAACAAGATCAACCGGTTTCTCGAGCCGCGACTCACGAAGAATAAGGGAGTTACGACCCAAATCGGGCTGCAACGGTTTCGGGATCAATACCTGCACAGCACGTTTGTGAACGGAAAACCGGAAGGTGGCCGCATCGAATACGTGCAGATTTTCAGCGGGGTGGCTCTTTTTATCCTGATCATTGCCTGCATCAATTTCATGAATCTGGCCACGGCCCGCTCCGTCAAACGCGCGAAGGAAGTGGGCGTTCGGAAGGTGTTGGGTTCGACGCGGAGCCATCTCATCGGCCAGTTTTTTGGGGAAGCGGTTTTGCTCGCTTTTCTGGCCATGCTGCTCACCTTGATTCTGGTCGTGCTGCTAGTGCCGGTTTTCAATGAATTTACGGGAAAACAGATTCCGTTGCCCCTGGCGCAGGGTTCGTTCTGGCTGTCGTTGCTGGGACTGACGATTTTAACGGGCTTGCTGGCGGGCAGTTATCCGGCGCTATTTCTGTCGTCGCTGCAACCGGTCCGGATTCTGAAAGGGATTCTCCGTTTCACGCGGGGTTCCGTCTGGTTTCGGCAGGGCTTAACGGTTTTTCAGTTTGGACTGGCCATTGTGCTGCTGGTGGCAACGCTCGTTGTTTCCCGGCAGACCAGCTACGTCCAGCACGCGCACCTGGGTTATGACCGCGAAAACCTGCTGTACGTTCGCATCGAAGGCAATCTGGCGAATCAGCGCGGCTACACCCTTTTCAAAGAACAGGCTTCCCGAATGCCCGGTATTGTGATGATTGACCGCAGCAGCGAAGCTCCGCACACGATGGGGTTTGTGGTGGACGAACACGACGGATCGGCAGAAACCAAAACCGGGGAAGATGCCATCAACTGGGAGGGGAAAGAAAAGAATGCTTCCGTCGGTTTTAAACCCACGTCCGTTGGCTTTGATTTTGTTAAACTCATGAATCTGAAACTGGCCGACGGGCGTAATTTCTCCAAAACCATCTCCACCGATTCGTCGGACGCTTTTCTGGTGAACGAAGAAGCCGTTCGGCAAATGGGGCTGAAAGAACCAATCGGCAAATGGGTGTCGGCCTGGCAAAAGAAAGGGCATATCATTGGCATTCTGAAAGATTACCACACGCATTCGCTGCATGAGCCCATTAAACCGCTGATTGTGGATGTGAAGGAATACGAATATTTCGGCGTGGTGCTGGTCCGGACCGAAGCCGGAAAAACCAAAGAAGCGCTGGCGAGTCTGCAAAAGGTTTACGGTGAAATCAATCCCAATTATCCGTTTGATTATCAATTTATTGACCAGGAATACGAACGGCTTTACCGCAGTGAGCAGGTCATGGCGAAGCTCTCCAATGTGTTTGCGGTGCTGGCCATTCTGATTTCCTGTCTCGGGTTGCTGGGCCTGGTCATGTTTTCGACCGAACAGCGCACCAAGGAAATTGGCATCCGGAAGGTGCTGGGAGCGTCGGTCGGTCAGATTGTGACGCTGTTTTCCCGCGATTTTCTCCGCCTGGTTCTAATTGCGATTCTGATTGCGTCGCCCATTGCCTGGTACGCGATGAACCAGTGGTTGCAGGGATTTGCCTATAAGGTGACCGTTGCCTGGTGGATTTTCGCGCTTTCGGGCGCGGGCGCTCTGGCGATTACTTTGCTGACCATCAGCTTTCAAAGCATCAAAGCCGCGCTGGTAAATCCGGTGAAGTCACTTCGTTCCGAATGAACAATGAATAATGAACAATTAACCGCTGGGCGGCCTCGAATGAATAATGAAAAGGCTTGCGGTATCTGTTGTTCATATTCGCCAATTGGGTTACCTATTGTTCATTGTTAATTATTCATTGTTCATTATGAGCCCCAAACCGCCCCGCATCCCCGACCGCATCCTTAGCTGGCTCATTGCTCCGCACCTGCGCGAGGAGGTGCTGGGCGATATGCACGAGCGGTTTTTCCGGCGGGCCGAATCCCTGGGGGAAGCGACGGCCCGACGGCGGTACTGGCGGGATACTTTGACGTATGTACGACCCGGTTTTATCAAACGTATACGACCGGTCGGCGTGCCGCACCACCGGCGATTCGAAGAACTTTCCTCACCTTCTTTCTTCAAAAGGGCTATGATTCAGAATTATTTAAAAATCGCCTGGCGGAACGTCCGCAACCAGCCCGCACTTTCGTTCCTGAATGTCTTCGGACTGGCGCTGGGACTGGCGAGTTGTCTGCTGATCACCCTGTATGTGGTCGATGAACTGAGTTATGATCGTTTCCACAAAAAAGCTGACCGGATTTACCGCGTCGATATCGATGCAGTTTTTGGCGGAACCGAACAACGCCTGACGCAGGTCGGTGATCCGATCGGGCCGACCTTACAGAAAGACTATCCGCAAGTCGAGGCATACGTCCGGTTTTACAATGTAAACGCGTCAAAACTGGTACGAAATGGCCAAGAAATTATTGATGAACGCCGGTCGGTGCATGCCGATCCGACCTTGTTCGACGTATTTACATTCCCGGCCTTGTACGGAAATACCAAAACCGCCCTGGATGCGCCGAATTCCGTCGTCATCACCGAATCAACTGCCCGGCGCTATTTCGGAACGCCCGATGCGGTCGGGAAACCGCTGGAAGTCAACCGGTCGCTTTACACCATAACGGCGGTGATCCGCGATATGCCGCAGAATTCGCATTTTCATTTTGATTTTATCTTCCCGATGAAAGCCGTCACCTACGACTGGGGAAATTTCCTGACCAGCAATTTTCAGACGTACGTGGTTCTGAAAGAGGGTGTTCATTACCAGGAATTTAATCGGAATTTCGCGCAGGTTATCGAGAGATACTTTTTTCCGCAGGCACAACAACACATGAAGATGAGCAGCGCGGAAGACTTTAACCGGGGGGGCAACAAGCTGGTCTTTGCCTTATTTCCACTAACTGATATCCACCTGCGCTCGGATCGGCAGGATGAGTTGGAAGCCAACGGCAACATTCAGTTTGTCTATATTTTTTCCGCCATAGCTCTATTCGTTTTGCTGATTGCCTGCGTCAACTTCATGAATCTATCGACGGCCCGGTCGGCCAAACGCGCCAGGGAGGTTGGTATTCGGAAAACGATGGGGACCAACCGCCCGGCCCTGATCGGCCAGTTCCTGACAGAATCGACGCTGACGGTGTTTTTTTCGCTGCTGCTGGCGCTGGGAATCACAGCTGCGGGAATGCCGTTTTTTAACGAGCTGGCCGCTAAATCGCTGTCGGTCAATCAACTGTTTATGTTTCCGGTTTTACCCGTTCTGCTGTTGATTCCGCTGGTCGTCGGGCTGCTGGCGGGCAGTTATCCGGCGTTTTTTCTGTCCGGTTTCAAACCCGTAGCGGTTTTGAAAGGGTCCATTGGCAGCGGTTTTCGGAAGAGCAATTTCCGGAATGCGCTGGTGGTTTTTCAGTTTGCCACGTCGGTGATGCTGATCATCGGCACGCTCATCATTTACCGCCAGCTCAACTACATCCAGACGAGAGATATTGGCTTCAATAAACAACAGGTTCTGATTGTCAACGGCACTCACGCCCTGGGATCGAATATAGAACCGTTTAAGAATGAATTACTTACCCTTCCAAATGTGGTAGCCGGTACCTTAAGCGGTTTTCTGCCGGTTTCTTCATCGGCGCGCAACGGCCTGACGTTATCAAAGGTGCCTGTCAGCTCGCCCGATAACATGTTTGACACCCAAAACTGGTTTGTTGACTACGATTACCTCAAAACGATGGGTATGACCCTGACGCAGGGCCGCAATTTTTCCAAAGACTTTGGGTCGGACGCCAGTGCCGTCGTCATCAATGAGTCGTTGGCGAAACTCCTCGGTTATCAGAATCCCGTGGGGCAGAAAATCTATCCGGTCAGCAACGGAACGGCCACGCCCTTTACCATCATTGGCGTGGTGAAGGATTTCAACTACGAATCGCTGCGCCAGACCGTTAGTCCGCTGCTTTTTTCGCTGCGTTCCAACACCGAACTGGCGTCGTTCCGGGTCAACACGCAGGATCTTCCGAAGCTGTTGCAACAGGTCGAAGCCGTCTGGAAAAAATTCCCGACCGGCGCGCAGTTCAGCTACCGGTTTATGGACGAAGCCTTCGATACGATGTACCGGGCCGAGCAGCGGGTCGGGCAAATTGCGCTGACGTTTGCCGGGCTCGCCATCCTGATTGCCTGCCTGGGCTTGTTCGGGCTGGCCACCTACATGGCCGAGCAGCGGACCAAAGAGATTGGCATTCGGAAAGTGCTGGGGGCCAGCGCGGGCGGGATCGTGACGCTGCTTTCCCGCGATTTCCTGAAGCTGGTATTGATTGCCATCCTGGTGGCGTCGCCGGTGGCCTGGTACGTCATGAACCGGTGGTTGCAGGAGTTTGCGTACAAAATCAACATGGAGTGGTGGGTGTTTGCCGTTGCCGGTTTACTCGCCATCGGTATTGCGCTGCTGACGGTGAGTTTTCAGAGTATCAAAGCCGCGCTGATGAATCCGGTGAAGTCACTTCGTTCCGAATGAACAATGAATAATTAAAAATGAACAGGCTTTGCGATTTCTGGTGTTCGAGTTCATTCGGGGCCGCTCGGCGGTTCATTGTTAATTATTCATTGTTCATTATAAAGCGTTCATTATGCCCCCGCTACCGCCCCGTTTTCCTGATCGAATCCTCTCTTGGCTCATTGCTCCGCACCTGCGCGAGGAGGTGCTGGGCGATATGCACGAGCGGTTTTTCCGGCGGGCTGAACAATTGGGGGAGGTCAAAGCCCGGCGACGGTACTGGCGCGACATGCTGGCGTATTGCCGCCCGGCTTTTATCAAACGACAACCTGAAGAATTTCCGAATCCAACTTCGATTGCTATGTTACGTAATCATTTCAAAATGGCGTTCCGCAACCTGATCGGCGGGAAGAGCTTCTCCTTTATTAACATTGCCGGGCTGGCGGTGGGCATGGCCGGGGCCGTGCTGATTCTCCTGTGGCTGCACAATGAAATCAGCTTTGATCAGTTTCATGCCAACAAGGACCGTCTTTATCAGGTATACGGCCTGACGGGGAATACGGATGGTGCGCCGTTTGCAATTCCGATTACGTCGCAACCATTGGCACCCGCTTTAAAAAAGGATTATCCGGAAGTGGAAGCAACCGCGCGGGTGGCCGCCAATGACAAATTTCTGCTGACCGTCGACAACAAAAGTTTTACCGGAATTGAAGGAAATATGGTCGATCCGGCTTTTCTGCAGCTATTCAGTTTTCCGCTGGTAGCCGGTTCGCCCAGTGATCAACTGATTGATATTCATTCCATTGTGATTACCGAAAAACTGGCCCGGAAATTATTTGGTACGGACGACGCCCTGCACAAAACCATTCGGCTTGATTCGGAGGATAATTTCACCGTGACCGGCGTTTTAAAAGACCTGCCGCCGAATACCCGGTTTACGTTTGAATACCTCCTGCCGTGGGATTATGTGAAGAAAATCGGCTGGAGCAATGAAAGCTGGCTCAGCAACAATACGCCAACCTATGTTCTGCTCAAACCCAATACGAACGGTGCGGCTTTCAGTGAAAAGATCAAAGACCTGACCCGCCGGTATGCGGGCCGCACGGATGTCTGGACGCACTTTCTTTTTCCGCTCGACCAATGGCATTTGTATGCGCGCTTTGAAAATGGAAAACCGGTCGGTGGGCGCATCGAAACCGTGCGGATTTTCGGTCTGATTGCCGCTTTTATTGTCCTGATTGCCTGCATCAATTTCATGAATCTGAGTACGGCCCGCTCGGAGAAACGGGCGAAGGAAATCGGAGTGCGGAAGGTCGCCGGAGCGGGTCGCGGTTTGTTAATCGGGCAATTTATTGTCGAAGCGTTTTTGACGACTGTGGTGGGCGGTTTTTTCGCCCTGCTGCTCGTTCAACTGGCATTACCGGTTTTCAATACGCTCGTGAACGCCCAGCTTGCCATTCCGTATTCGAGTTATGGTTTCTGGCTTTCGGCGCTCGGTTTCATGCTGTTGACGGGTTTGCTGGCCGGGAGTTATCCCGCCTTTTACCTGTCTTCGTTCCAGCCGATCAGCATGTTTAACCAGCAGTTCAAAAAAGCCCGGCTGGGGCTGTCGCCAAGGAAGTTTCTGGTCGTGCTCCAGTTTACGTTTGCGATCATTCTGGTGATTGCCACGATTGTGGTTCGCGATCAGATTATTTTTGCGCAGGAACGTGATAAAGGCTATGCCAACAACGACCTGATTCGGGTGGATTTTGTGGGCGATATTGAAAAGAATTACCTGGCAATCAAGCAGGAACTGATCCATTCAGGGGTGGCCGAATCCGTTACGAAAACCATGTCGAGCGTCACGAAGGTGGGTTCGCGGACCTGGGGATTGCGGTGGACGGGCGAAGACCCTGCCGATACCAATACATCTATTTCGCTGTTCAGTGCCGATGCCGATCTCGTCAAAACCGCTGGCCTGAAGTTAATTGAGGGGCGGGATATTGACATTGAAAAGTATCCTGCGGACAGCTTTTCCGTCCTGTTGAACGAATCCGCCGTCAAACTGATGGGGTTCAAAAATCCGGTCGGGCAAGTCATTACACAACCCTATTCCGGGCAAACCTGGCGCGTAGTGGGCGTCGTGAAAGATTACATCGTCGATTCGCCCTACGCCAAAATTCCACCGATCGTGATTGAAGGGGCCGGTGCCTGGTTTAGCACGATGCACATCAAATTCAAACCGGGGGCTGACACGTCCGACAAGCTGGAGAAAACCGAAGAGATATTCAGGAAATACAATGCGGCTTATCCGTTCGATTATCAATTCATCGATCAGGAATATGCCCGCAATTTCGACAACGAACAGCGCACCAAAACCCTGGCGGGGCTTTTTGCGGCTCTGGCCATCCTGATTTCGTGTCTGGGACTCTTTGGCCTGACCTCATTTACCGTCGAACAGCGCCGAAAGGAAATCGGCATCCGCAAAGTGCTGGGGTCGACGGTCGGGCAAATCGTCGCGTTTTTATCCAAAGACTTTCTCAAGCTGGTGCTGGTCGCGTTCGGCATTGCCATTCCGATCACCTGGTACGCCATGAACCAGTGGTTGCAGGATTTTACGTACCGCATTGGTATTTCCTGGTGGATTTTTGCCGTCGCCGGAATAATCGCAGTTCTAATTGCCTTATTAACCGTCAGTTTTCACACCATCAAAGCCGCGTTGATGAATCCCGTTCGCTCGCTACGCTCGGAATGAATGGCACTGCCCGTGCCAAATGAACAATTAACAATGAATAATGAACATCAGTACGTTACCCTGTTCATTATTCATTGTTAATTGTTCATTTAAATTTTGTTCACATCAACTTGACCCCCGCTTCTTTAAAACGCCGGTAGATGTTGAGCAGCACTTCGCTGCGGAACTGATCTTCTTTGTTGACCGAATTGATCCAGGTTTGCACCTTGAGCTCGATGGCGTCGCTGGTGATCGTGGACAGGAAAATTTCGGGCTTCTGCCGCTTGATGGAATTCGGATGTTTCGTGATTTCGTCCCGAATCATGGTTTTGAGCGTGTTTAGATCGTGCTCGGTGTCGGCTTTGATGGTCAGTTCGATGCGTTTGGCCTTGTGGTTGATGGTCCAGTTGATGACCTGACCCGACAGCAGATCGCCGTTCGGAATAATAACCTCCGAACCTTCCGTGGTCAGTAACCGGCTGGAGCGGATACCGATGTTTTTGACCCGCCCTTTTTTGTTCGTAATCTCAATAAAATCACCAATCTGGAACGGTTTGTCGAAGATTAGAATAATGCCCGAAACCAGGTTGTTGACGATGTTCTGAAGCCCAAGCCCAATTCCGACGCCCAGCGCCCCGACAATAACCGTTACCTTGTCGAGCCCGATGCCGGATGCGACAATGGCGAACAGAAAACCGCCAATGAGCATGAAAAGGCGGATCATCACCAGCTGCGAATTGGTGGTATTGATGTTACCACCGATCTCATCATCGGTTTCACCAAAGAAATAGCCGATGTATTTCCGTAACGCGCTGGACAGGTACAACACAAAAAAGAACAGGACGATATTGCCCCAGGTGAAGGTGGTGCTACCTACTGTGCGTTCGGTCGCCAAAAAACCGCTAATTGCCTGATAGACGGAGTTGTAAACGTAAATGTTGTTGGTGAAAATGATCAGCCAGGCGATGATGGCCACCACGCTCAACGTCCGGCGCAAACCGATTTCCAGCTTCTGGTAGTTAAACCGGGACGCAATGCCTTCCGAGAGTTTGCCGCTGACAACCTGCAGCGCGAACGCTTCGTGGATGATCTGAACCATCGTGAAAAGGCCGATGGCCTGGGTTAACCCGTAAATTGAAGCCGTTGTGAAGATCTTCGCCAAACTCATGCGGCCCAGTATGTTGCAGAGAATCGCCAGCGAATTCAGCACGATATACAAAATCGAAACCTGTTTGATGAAACCCGTCAGTGACAGGGTCAGCCGAATCCGGTACAGAAACAGAAATCCGAAAACGACCGATATGGCGTTGAGAACCAGCAGCCAGATTCGAAAACCGATGCCGGGATCGATAATGGACGAACGCGTGATGATCACCAGCAGGTACAGGCCGACGATGGCCAGCCAGTTCAGAAACAATGGCCGGGGCCAGCTCCGGAAAAAGAGGCCCGTGAGCGCCAGCAAAAGCACAAACTGCATCAGTTCGACGTAAACCGCCGGGGGCCGCAGGTCGAAAAACGGCGCAAAGTTGAACACTACCACCAACACCGAAAACACCGGAATCGACCGGAGGTAGCGGATCTTTAGCTCGTTCCGAACGGTTTCCCGCTTCCCGTGGCTGTCGATAACGGCAAAGCTACGGTAAACCCAGACGAAAAAGGCCACGCCAATGGCCAGCATGTAAATCCAGTTTTCGGCGCTGCGGTTAAAATAATACGCCAGCATTTCGCGCTGCCCTTCGTACGAACGGGCCACCAGATTGTCCAGGTGATCGTCGGAGCCCGCACTTTTGGGTATCGACCAGATGAAATCCGTTTCCTTGCCGGTGATTTTGCCGTTGAATTCCCGGATGCGCTCGTTCACTACGTTAATCAACTCGGCGGTTTCGAAATACCCGTCGGAAACCGCAGCCTGCAGCTTGTTAATGCGGGTCAGGTTCTGATTGGTCGATTCGCTGGCCTGAATCCATTGCTGCCGTAAATCCTTCATGGAATTGAAATATACGGCGCGGGAGTTGCTATCGGCGGGCAGCACCAGCAGCGAATCGCGGGCCAGCGAAATCAACTGACCGTTCATGCCGGATAACTGTTTTTCGTAACCGGAAAGCGTCTCCCGCCAGGCTTTGAGCTGCGTTTGCATGTCGTCCAGCAAAACCTGAAACATGAGCATGTTTTTCATGTCGTTCACTTTGCTGTAAAGCCGCAGGTTGGTCCGGATCGTGTTGACGTACGACTGCACTTCCGGCAGGTTACTCTCGATTTGCCAGGTGTTGAATCCCCGGCGGGTTCGGTTGCTGATGTCGTTCAGAACCGTGTGTCCTTTTTCCAGCCGGGCAATGATGCTATCGACCGGAATGCCGGGTTGCGGAATAATGGGGAGGCTATCGACGGGCGGATTTTCGGCGGTTTTCTGGGCAAAAAGCGTTGGAGCCACCAGGAAAAAGGCCCAAAAAAAGGCATTCAAAACCAGGCGGGTTTTTAAGCAGTATTTGTATTCTGGATGGATGATTGTCCAACTCATCAGGCTTCCGGTTTTAGTACAATCGAACGTCTCGTTCGGGGTGTCGCTCTTACTTACTACTACCGAAATTCCGGAATTGTTATCATTCTGGCGGTTTTGACCCTCAGAAGTGAGCATTTGCACTTGCAAAATTGGCTGTCTGAACGCGGATAGGCGGGCAAAAAAAAGATCCCCGATTCGGGGATCTTTTTTGATTTCATAGGTTGGAATTTGGAAAAAACTCAGGCAAGGCGGGTGATGAAAGCGCCCCGTTCCGGGCCTGCGCCCACCACCGAGATACAGATTTCGTCGCCGGTTTGGACGAGACCGCTGGCCATGTCGTCGTGCAGCAATTTGACCGTGCTGGTGGAAACCAGGTTGCCATACGTTTCCACGTTGACCCCGAACTTCGATCGTGGAATGGCGCAGGATTCGATCAGATGATTCAGAAAACCGTTGGTCAGCACGGGGCTGGCCTGGTGCGTGTAAATTTTCTGCACGGCGGTCAGGTAATCGGGGCGGTTTTGGAGCAGGGTCTGGTGGTTCAGCATCATGCCTTTCATGTAATATTCCTTCACGCGGTCGCCCGCCATCCCGAAACAGGAAAGCTCCTCGGATTTTGCCTGACCCGGCGGATTGAGCGCACCCCCGCCCATGTAATGAATCAGCGGATCGTCAAAACCGCCTTCGGTTCCAAACGCCAGCGAATCGCGGGAGTAAAAGGCCAACCCACCCCGATACCCGGTTTTACGCAGCAGAACCGCCGACGCACCATCCGAGAAAAGTGCCGACGACATCCACAGCGACCGGCCCAGCGGATGGACCGGATTCTGTTTGTAAAGGGACGTTTGGGTGTAGAGACTGCTCAGGCTGTAGGCCACAATCAGGATGTTTTCGGCCGACAGTTGCGTTGCCAGTTGCATGGCGCGGGCCATTCCGGCGCATCCCGCCCCCAACTGGATTGGAACCACCGAATCCGGAATCTGTAAGCTTTTCAGAAAATAAAAGGCATCCTGATCGAGCAGTACCTGATAGGGCGAACAGGTCACCACCAGGACGGCGTCGACCTGGCGGGCCGAAATCTGCGCATTGGCCAGGGCTTCCCGGGCAACCTGCGTAACCACTTCCTGATTCTGGAATACCTCCGGCGCCCAGCTTTTCGACCGTACGCCCAGCACTTTTTCGACCATCGGGCCATCCAGAAATTTCGACGGGTCCTTGCGGTCGGGAACCTGAAACGACGCGGCCCACTCGGCAATGGGCGTAGGCTCGGCAACGTAGCTACTCAGTCCGGCAATCGCCAGTTGAACCGGTCGCACCGGCGGTTGGGAAGGGAAAGATGACATTAGTTTGTTGTTTTTCGGTGGAGAAGAAAACCGGTGCGCCTGTTCTGGCGGCTTCTTCAACCATGAAGATAACAACATGTCTTACCTGTCAATCGAGTCTTTTCTGTGAATGGTCAGATTGATTATTTGAATCCAACAAAACCCTATTTGATATTTTTTCCTCCTTTTAACCAAATCACCACTTTTCCAGTCCCAGCAGTTTCTTCCCCAATTCATTCAATTCGGCGGTTTGGTATTTCGTTTGTTCCCAGCCGCGCGGATCACCGGGGAATGCGTAGCCTTCTGGGGCTTTGCGGTCGCGCCAGGAGGTAATGCGCCACTGCCGCAGGGCTTCGTTGTCTTCCTGCGCGGGCATCATGGAGATGTACTGCGCAATCCGCACTTTATCGTGGGATAGATTCGGGCGGATGCCGTGCGGCTGCGTGCTGTTGAAAATCAGCAGATCCCCGGCTTCCAGCTTCACTTTTACGAGTTCAAAACCGGTCGTGTCGGGCTTAAAATGGTCGCGGTCGGCGGGTTGCGTCAGTTTCCAGGTGTCGTAGGTGCGGTACAATTCGGGAATGCACTGAAAACCGCCCATGTTCTCGTCGGTCTGGTCGGCCAGCGCCAGTACGCCCTGCACGTTTTGCGGTTTGGTTTCGGGATCGTAATCCCAATGAATGAAACCCTTGAACTCAAAACCGGGTCGGGCAGGCAGGTTCAGGTTGGCGCGGTCGATAGTAACCCAGAGTTTTTCGGTTCCCCAGATGTCGACAAACGCATCGTAAATGCGGGCCGACTGCCGGTTGTCCCACAAATACTGGTGGTTGTAAATTTCCACCATCCCGCTGTTATTCAGCTCTTTCATCTTCATTTCGGCGCGGGGCGGGGCATACCAGGTTTCCGGATCGTTGGGGTCTTTTTCTTCAAATTCCCACAGAAACCGGGCGAGACGCTCGGCCTGCTCTTTCGGCACGGCGTTTTTAATGATGATGTAGCCATTCTCGATCCAGAACTGCCAGTCGGCTTCCGAGAGGACGCGCAGCGGTTTACCATTCGAGCGGTCGTTGAGTTTCAGGTGGCTGCTGGTGGCCGTCGACGGGTTGCCGGGAATGTCCTTGTGGGCATTGTCAGGAATCATAGTCGGGGTCATGGCGGCAGGCGCAGATGTTGGCATCATCGTCTCCATACAAGTAGGATTGGTTTTAGATTGAATAGGACAAAGGTAAAGCTGTCTGCCTGTTCAGGGCTACACGCGGAGTAGCCAGTAGTTGAACAATATTGATCTTTTGAAATTATTTTTTACAGGGTTCTGTATAGTTTTGTGCAAATCCGTTTTTCCATGAAAGCTTATCTGGAGGAAATTCAAACCGATGTTGACAGCTCATTCCGGTTGTTGCTGACGCCCCATTTGAACGATTTTTTCATGTGGCATTTCCACCCGGAATATGAACTGGTTTTTATCGAAGGCGCCAACGGGCCGCGCCACGTTGGCGATCACCTGTCCCGTTACGAAGGCAGTGATCTGGTGTTCATCGGTTCGTATGTTCCGCACCTCAATTTCGATTACGGCGTCCGGACTGATTACCGGAAAGTGGTGATTCAGATGCGGGCGGATTTTTTGCGGGATAATTTCCAGAAAATGCCGGAACTGGCCGCCATCGCCCGGTTATTCGGGCAGGCCCGGCACGGTATTGCGTTTTACGGAAGCACGAAACGCCTGGTTGGCAAGCGGCTGATGCGGTTTCACGAGCTGGATCACTTCCGCCAGCTGATCGAATTGCTGGAGATTTTCCAGATTCTGGCAACTTCGCAGGAGTCGACCTTGCTGAACAACCGCCCGGTCGAGTTTCCGTATAATCGCAAGGAGCAGCAGCGGCTGCAGCGCGTTTACCGGTTTATCGATGAAAATTACCAGCGAAAAATCGAAATGGCAGAACTGGCCGATCTGACGAATCTGACGGTGGCGGCTTTTTGCCGGTATTTCAAGAAAATGACCCGGATGACATTTACGGAATTTGTGAATCAATACCGGGTGCGCGAAGCCAAGCGGCTTTTGCTGGCCGACCAGTCCGTAACGGAAGTGTGTTTTGCGAGCGGTTTCGAGAGTTTATCGTACTTCAACCGGATTTTTAAAAGAGTAACGGGACAGAATCCGGTGGGGTTTAAGAGGCAGAATTTGTAGTTTTCCAGTGATGTAAATTGGGCATTTAATTTTTAATTACATATTTGGGAATTATTTTCCTTTATTTGGAATATGGTAATTATAGCAAAGTCGACGCTAATTCAATTTGCTGAGAAATATTCAGATTCAATTGTAGCGTTGATGGAATGGTATGATATAGTTTCAAAAGCGGACTGGTCAAACCTAAATGATGTCAGAAATACGTACAATTCTGTCGATTACGTTGGTAATGAGCGGTTTGTATTTAACATTAAAGGAAATAGGTATAGATTAATTGCGACGGTTCATTTTAGCATTCGAACAATTTATATCAAGTTTATCGGAACTCACGCTGAATATGACCGCATAGATGCCAAAACCATTGAATTTAAGCCATGACTATTACAAACGAAAGTGATTATAAACAGGCTTTTCGGGAATTTGATGCACTAATTAGCCACATGGGTGACGATCCTGAAAAACAAGTGAAAGCCAGGGCACTTGCCGAAAGCATTCAGGCTTATGAACAGGATTTTATGCCGTTCCCTAAACCGACTACGTTAACGAGCATGATCGAATTGAAGATGTATGAGATGAAATTAAAGCAAAAAGATCTGGCGGCTTTGCTGGATGTCGAAGCGTCCCGGATCTCTGAAATTTTGAACGGAAAGCGGAAATTGACGATCGATTTAGCCAAAAAACTACACGATAAATTGGGAATTGACGGAAATTTTATTCTGGAACACCTATAAAAATCGCCATAAATTAATTACCCCGGTTTCTGCCTGTGCCAGAACCAGTAAAAAGGAACGCCCGTGGCAATCAGCCCCAATCCCATTAAGGCTTCGCGGGGCTGTTCGATGAGCGTGATAGCGACCAATGTCAGACAGAACAGGCAGAAAATGACCGGCAAAACCGGATAGCCGATTACCCGGTACGGACGCGGGAGCTCCGGATGCGATCGCCGGAAGAGCATGACGCCGAAAGCCGTTGCCCCGTAGAAAATGAACGAAGCAAACACCAGCATGTCGGTCAGCTGGTCGAACGTGCCCGACCACACCAGCGCCACCGCCAAAACCGCCTGTAACACAATCGAGACCGAAGGCGACTGATAATCCGGGTGAATCCGGGCCACTGAACGGAAAAACAACCCGTCGCGGGCCATCGCGTAATAGATACGGGCGGAAGTCAGGATGGTGCTGTTGGTTGCGTTGAAGGTGGTGCAGAGAATCAGCACCGACACCAGCGTGGCCCCGGTTGTTCCGCTGATCCGGCGAATGACCTCAACGGCGGCAATCCGGTTGGGCGTCAGGTTAAGGGCCATCAGCTCCTCAATCGGCAGGACGTAAACGTACATCAGGTTGAGGAGCAGGTAAATGCCCATCACAAACAGCGTTCCCAAGCCGAGAGCGAGGGGCAGATTCCGCTGCGGATTCTTGATTTCTTCGCCAATGAAAGCGATGTTATTCCAGCCATCGTAGCCCCAGAAAGCTCCCAGCGAAGCAATAAACAGCGCTTTTACCAAAACCAGTCCTTGAATGGTGCCCGCGTCGGATGCCGGACTATTGTGACTGAGATTGGCGAATGTGCCTATCTCCGAGCTAAAACCGGTGATTACTAAACCGCTGATGGTCAGTAAAATAGCGCAGGTCAGTACCCAGCTGATGCCGCCCGCAAACCGGATACCCCGGTAATTGACCAGACTGAGCCCGATGATCAGCACCGACGCAATGCCTTTCGTGGCAAAACCGGTTTCGTCGACCAGCGAAAGCAAACCGACCAGCGACTGGGCAAAAATGTAGGCCAATGCCGAGATTGATGCCGTCCGGACTACTGTAAAATTGCTCCAGCCGTAGAGAAACGCAAAAAACCGGTTGTAGACTTTCTGGTAATAAACGTATTCGCCCCCCGATTGCGGAAACATCCCGGCCATTTCGGCATTGGTCAGCGCCCCGGCCAAACTCACCAGCCCGGCCAGCAGCCAGCACAGCAAAACCAGTCCGGGCGATTGCAGTTCGGCGGACATCGGGGCAATTTTCTTGAACACGCCCGAGCCTACCATGATGCTGATGACCAGTACTATGGCTGAAGGCAACGTAAGCACCCGGGCAAGTTTGGCGACTGGTTTCATCGGTTAAAAGGAGAAATCCGTTAAGCCCAGGCCGGGCGTTCCGGTCGGGTAGAGTAGTCCGTCTTTTACCGTAAAACCGCCTTTGACCACGTCTTCGGCGAGGTCGAAACTGCCGTCCAGGTCGATGTAGCGCGTGTTGGGGCAGGCAAAAGCCGCGTGTAAAGCCGCCGAAATGCTGACGATGCTCTCGTCGTTACAGCCCCAGAAGAGCTCAATCTGGCTCAGCCGGGCGACCGTCGCTATGTCGAAAGCGCCCCGGATGCCGCCACATTTCATGAGCTTGATGTTGAAAATCCCGAACGGTTTGGGCTCCTGCGCCAGTTTCAAGGCCGCTTCACCGCCCTTCAGCGATTCGTCGGCTGCCAGCGTCCGGCGGATCGCCAACGGCAGCGCCCGCAGTTCGTCGTCCGCACCCGCTGGCAGCGGTTGTTCGATTAACTCCACCCTGGAATCGTCGGTTTGCCCGATAAACTGAATCAACTGATCCACCGAATAGCCCTGGTTGGCATCGACGCGCAGCACCAGATCGGGGCCAAACTGCTCGCGGAGCTTCCGAATACGGCCGATGTCTTCGCTTACATCCAGGCCGGTTTTTACTTTCAGCACCCGAAATCCCTGCTCCATGTAGTCACGGGCCGCTTCCAGCGTTTCGGCAATCGGCATAATTCCAATCGTGACGGAGGTTGGTAAAGCCGTTATTTTTTGCCCGTATAATTCAACAACCGGAATCCCGAGAAACTGCCCGAAGGCATCGTGCAGCGCAATATCGAAAGCCGCCAGCGTGCCGGGGCCGTTCGGGAAATGCTGACTGGCTTCGTCGATCAGTTGAAAGGTGTGTCGAATATCGCGACCCACAAACCGCTGAATGGCGTCACTTTGCAGATTCTCAAATGCCTGATCGGGGGATTCGTCAACCACTTCGGGCGACGGATTGGCGGCTCCCAGTCCGATGATGCCGTTGGCTAGTTCGACCACTAAAAAGATATTCTCGACGGCGGAAATGGTCTGATACGCAATCGTATACGGTTTGGTCAGGGCCAGATCCCGGCGGAAAACCCGGATGGATTTAATCTGCATATCGAACGGTTTTTTCGACTAACTGACGAATGACCGGCACCACCGGCCCGACTCCCTCTTCCAGCGGCAGCAAAACCGGAATGCCGAGCCGGTCGGCGTATTCCCGCTGAAACTGCCGGGCTTCTTCGGGCGTACATTCTTCCGTATTGAGGGCCAGCGCGATAACTTCGGCACCGAATTTCTGAATGATTTCGATTTCGGATTCAACCGAAGGGATTTCGCCCCAATGTGGGTCATAATCGAAATAAGTGCGTTTGGGCGCATGCATCAGCACCACATGTTTCGCATTACCCGAAACGATAAACTCCAGTCCGCACGGCCCGCTCGGGTTCCGCAGCGACGACTGCCCTTCGAGCAGCAACACGTCGGCACCGGTTTCTTGCCAGCACGAAACGAGGGCGTGTTCGATTTCGCCGGAAATAAAATCGTTCAGCGTCGAGTCGAAAATAAAACCGTACTGTCCGCCCTGCAGCCAGCCGGTTTGCCCGGTGTAAATCATCTGCGCGTTCAGTCCGGCCGCCCGGCAGGCCTGGGTCAGCAGTCGCGTGGTCGTTCGTTTGCCCATCGCGCAGTCCATGCCCAAAACCGCCAGAATCGGAGCTTTTATCTTGAAAACGTCTCCCGACCAGAAATGCAGTTCGGTGCGGGGTTTGGGTTTCCGAATATCGATCAGCTGCACATTGTTTTCGGCCGCCAGCTGAACGAGCGTCGGGCGATCGTTTAGCAGATCATGCAGGCCATTGACAACCGATAAGCCGTTTTGCAGGCAGGTTTCGATCAGAAATAAGACTTCCAGGGGCAGCACGCCCCCGGTGGTGGCTACGCCCACAATGCCGTATTGCACCGGTCCGGCTGCGGCCAGTGCATCTTCCAGTGAAGCAAAAACCGGTATCCCCCGGTTTTTCCCGTCCAGCACGTCGCCCGCGTCGCGCCCGGCCGTGGGCGGGTCGATCACGCCCACAATGGTATAGCGTTCGCTATCCCGGATAAGCCCGTGAGCGGTTTTTGCATTGGGAGTTGCCAGCAAGCCGTTGGTTAAAAGAAGTGCCCGATCTGCCATAATAGTTACAAAAAGAATCGTTCGGCAAAGAAAGGGCATTCTGCCGAAACCTTAGTAAAGTTTCAACGAAATCGGTTTTCTTTTGAGAAAATATCAGATAATTCCACTTTTATCTACTATTTATTCCGTAACAGAAAGTTTTCGTAACAAAACCGG
This sequence comes from Larkinella terrae, assembly GCF_009668025.1. Lineage (GTDB taxonomy): Bacteria > Bacteroidota > Bacteroidia > Cytophagales > Spirosomataceae > Larkinella > Larkinella terrae. Next base: position 566,326 of record NZ_WJXZ01000004.1, read on the forward strand.
CTTTCCGGAGTCGTATAGGTGACGGTTTTCAGTTTTCGGTTTACAGTTTTCGGTTGGTCAACGACTTGCTCCATCCAGAATCCCGGCGGAGCTCCGAAAACTGTAAACCGAAAACAGAAAACCGGGAACAGTTATGCAAATTCTGTGGACATACCTGAAACCGTACCGCTGGCTGGTGGTGGTGTCGTTGCTACTGGCTGGTGTCAGTCAGCTATTAACCATGATTGATCCGCTTATTTTCGGGAAGATCATCGACGAATACGCCACCAAACCGATATCCCGGCCCGAAAACGAACTGGTTCGGGGCGTTCTGTTCTGGCTGCTGATTGCTATTGGAATTGCCACGCTGGCGCGGCTGGCGAAGTCGTTTCAGGAATATTGCATGCGGCTGGTGGTGCAACGCTTTGGTACGCAGGTTTTTAACGACGGTTTAAAACAAACCCTCCGGCTGTCGTTTCAGGAATTTGAAGAACAGCGGAGTGGCGAAACCGTGGCGTTGCTGCAGAAAGTGCGGACCGACACCGAAAAATTTATCAATGCGTTCATCAACATTCTGTTTTCGTCCATCGTCGGGATGGGTTTTCTGATCTGGTACGCCATCACCAAACACTGGGCGCTGATTCCCATTTTCGTCATCGGAATTCTGATTCTGGGCGGGCTGACCGGTTTGCTGAGTAAAAAAATAAAAACCGTCCAGAAGGCCGTCAACCGGCAAACCGTGAAGCTGGCCGGGGCCATAACGGAATCGCTGCGGAATATTGAACTCGTTCGCAGTCTGGGACTTACGTTTCCGGAAATCCGGCGCCTGAAGCAATACACCCAGCGGATTTACGAGCTCGAAATGGATAAAACGAAACAGGTCCGGACGCTGTCGTTTTTGCAGGGAACCACCCTGAATGTGCTGAAACAGTCGATTCTGTTTGCCTTGTTATGGCTTATTTTCCGGGATGTTCTGACCACCGGCGAACTGATTTCGATGCAGTTTATTTCGACGGCGATTTTTGCCCCTCTGCAGGATCTGGGCAACATCATCCTGTCGTACCGCGAAGCCGAAGCGTCGCTGGGGCTTTTTGATAACCTGATGAATAAATCCATTGAACGGCGGCCCGACGATTCCATCGACTTTGGCGTGCTGAACCATCTGCGTTTCGAAAACGTGGTGTTTCGACACCAATCCGCCCAGCAGAATGCGATGGATGGGATTTCGTTTGCGGTGGGCATGGGCGAAACCGTCGCGTTTGTGGGACCTTCGGGTTCGGGAAAATCGACGCTGGTGAAGTTGCTGCTGGGGTTGTATAAACCGGTTTCGGGTGAAATTTACTTCAACGACGTTCCGGCGAGCCAGATTCGGTACAACCCGATGCGTCGGCAGATCGGCTTTGTGACGCAGGATACGCAGTTATTTGCCAGTACGATCAAGGAAAACCTGCTTTTTGTCAAACCGGATGCGACCGACGGGGAAATCCGTGAAGCCCTCCACAAAGCGTCCTGCGACCAGCTGATTGCCCGCTCCGACAAAGGGATCGATACGGTTTTGGGCGAGGGCGGCATGAAGTTGTCGGGAGGTGAAAAGCAGCGTATTTCCATCGCCCGCGCCCTGATCCGGCATCCTCGGTTGTTGATTTTCGACGAAGCCACGTCGGCGCTGGATTCGCTGACGGAAGAAGCCATTACCGACACCGTCCGTGGCATTTCGGCCCGGCGCGAGCAGATCACCATCCTGATTGCCCACCGGCTTTCCACCATCATGCACGCCGACACGATCATTGTACTGGAAAGAGGCAAAATCGCCGAAACCGGCACGCACGCCGAACTGCTCGAACAAAAAGGCTTGTACTACGCGATGTGGCGCCAGCAAATCGGCGAACGTCGGCAGGAAAAACAGGTGGCTGGCTGGTAATGCAACCCGTCACGAACATTATCGGGACGCCTTTGTTGTTTGCGAAAAAGCATGCGTCCGTATGGGCAGGCATTCTGCTACCAAACTAAGCCGAAAAGAATATTGAGGTCGTACGGTAGCAATAATCCATCCCTATATTTCGGCAGTTAATCATTTTAATATAATTCAATCTAAAAATGGCATCCGGTTTTTTCGCAATCTTAGACGATATAGTCGCCTTAATGGACGATGTTGCTTTGGCTACAAAAGTAGCTACCCGAAAGACAGCCGGTATATTAGGGGACGATCTGGCTGTAAACGCGGAAAAAGCAACGGGTTTTCTGGCTGAAAGGGAATTGCCTATTTTATGGAGCATTACCAAAGGCTCCCTGATCAACAAACTTATTATCGTTCCAATTGCTCTGTTACTCAATGCATTCTTTCCGGCCGCCATCACAATCATCCTGTTACTAGGTGGTTGTTACCTGGCCTACGAAGGAGCCGAAAAAATAATTGACTATTTCTTTCATACAGAGAAACAAAAGCCGCAGGAAATCCCGGAAAGCAAACAGGCCGGTCCAATTGTCGATCAGGAAAAAGCCAAGGTAAAATCGGCCATCACGACGGACTTTATCCTCTCCGTGGAAATTGTCATCATTGCGCTCGGGACGGTTGCTGAGCAAAGCACTATGATACAGATAGCAACGGTATCCGCTGTTGCCCTGCTGGCGACGGTCGGCGTCTATGGCCTGGTAGCGCTCATTGTACGCATGGATGATGCTGGCTATAAGTTGATCAAACGGTCGAATGGGGAAGGTTTATTCGCAAAGCTCGGCCATGTGCTGGTTGGTGCATTACCCGTTATCGTCAGGATATTAAGCGTCGTGGGAACGTTGGCCCTGGTGTTGGTGGGGGGCGGCATATTTGTGCATAACATCCACTACCTGAACACATTATTTCCGAGCATTCCTGCAACAATAAGAGAGTTTGGGGTTGGTTTAGTTGTTGGATTGGTTATTGCAGGCGTTTTTGCCTTGTTTAAGTCACTGCGACGTTCCTCCAAAGCGTCTGAAAGTTAACAGTTACGTTCGTGGCTGCGGTTTTTACGAATGGTACACGCCAGTAAAACGAGCGGAAACCAGGGCGTAACAACGCTCAATAATGCAAACTGCTACCTGTAAAAGTGGCGTGGCTCGTTCTAAACACTTTTACAGGTAGCAGTTTTTTCACTTAAAATTTCTTTTTTTAATTCTTCGGCGCTCCGCTCTGCCGCGCCGGGGGTTGCGTCGATTGTCGCTGTTGCTGCATCGGGTTCGGCCCCTGCGCACCGCCACGGCCACCGCCCTGCTGCTTGAACAACTGGAAACGCGTCGGTTTTTGCGCCTGACGCGGGAATGAATTATTTTCCGTATCGATGTCGGCAATCTCCTGGAAAGGATCCAGCGTCCACTGCGTCACTTTCTTGCTGGTGGCAATCACCTTGTTGATCTGCAAGTCGTTGAACCGCCAGATTTCCGCCGGAAAACGAGCCACCGAATCCGTGCCGTCTTCAAACTCCATCCGTACGATCACCGGCATCGGCAAACCGCCTTTGTTTTTCAGCGTCAGCGTATAAAAGTTCGTCTTCGAATTCAACGTTTTGCGTTCATCTTCGGTCAACGACGACAGGTAATCCTCGTATTTCTTTTTATCCGCATCGGTCACCGCGTACGGATCGTAGCGGTTGTAGAAGTCCTTCATCGTCGAATCCTGCGCCACCACGGTTTGCGCTTGCGTAGCCGCATCCCGCGTTTTGCTCATGGTTTTAGCTTTTCCGGCGGCTTCGGCGCGCGCCAGCGCTTTTTCAACCTCTGGATTCTGGGTGTTCAAGGTGTACCAGTCCACTTCCGCCAGATCCTGATCGACGGGCTCGACGCCGTAGAACCAGCCTTTCCAGAACCAGTCCAGATCGACGCCCGAGGCATCTTCCATTGTCCGGAAGAAATCCGCCGGAGTCGGATTTTTGAAGGCCCATCGGCGCGCGTATTCCTTGAACGCATAGTCGAACAGCTCGCGGCCCATGACGGTTTCGCGCAGGATGTTCAAGGCCGCAGCGGGTTTGTCATAAGCGTTGGGGCCGAACTGGAGAATATTGTCCGACGAGGTCATGATGGGCGTCAACAGGGCCGGATCGGACTTCATGTACGGGACAATGCGCTGCGGTTCACCGTAACCGCTCGGAAAGTTATAATCCCACTCTTTTTCGGCCAGATACTGGCAAAAGCTGTTCAAGCCTTCGTCCATCCAGGTCCACTGCCGCTCGTCGGAATTGACGATCATCGGGAAAAAGTTGTGGCCCACTTCGTGAATAATCACGCCGATCATCCCGGCTTTGTTGCTTTCGGAGTAGGTGCCGTCGGGTTCGGGCCGACCGCCGTTGAAGCTGATCATCGGGTATTCCATGCCGCCGTAGCGCGTCGCGTGGCAGGAAATAGCGACCGGATACGGATACTTGAAGGTGCGGTTTCCGTACGAGCGCAGCGTGTGTTCCACCGCCCGGGTCGAATATTGCTCCCAGAGCGGATTGCCTTCTTTCGAGTAAAACGACATGCTCCAGATTTTGTGTCCATCGCCGTAGACGTCGGTTTGCATGGCGTCCCAGATGAACTTGCGCGACGACGCAAAGGCGAAATCACGGACGTTATCGGCTTTGTAAATCCAGGTTTTCTTGCCCGACGGTTTTCCTTTTTCGGCGGCCACCGCTTCGTCCTGCGTGACAATTTTGACCGGCGTTTTCGACATCGACGCTTTCTGCATCCGCTGCGTCTGGGCCGCAGTTAATACCTGCCTGTAATTCTGGCACTCGCCCGTCGCGCCCACAATGTGGTCGTTCGGAACCGTAATGGCGACTTTGTAATTCCCGAAAATCAGCGTGAATTCGCCTTGCCCCAGAAACTGTTTGTTCTGCCAGCCGTTGACGTCGTCGTAGGCGCATAAGCGCGGAAACCAGTGCGCAATGAAGTAGTTCCGGTTGCCATCGGCCGGGAAATATTCAAAACCGCTACGGCCATAATAGGCGGTAATGTTGTAATTCCAGTCGACGCCGAAAGCGAAATTCTGACCCGGTTTTAGGGGCACGGGCAGATCCACCCGCATCATGGTTCCGTTGATGGTATACTTCAGCGGTTTTCCGGCCGCATCCCGAACGGCGGTTATTTTATGACCATACTCTTTTTTGGGGTCGACTTCGGCACCGGGTTCGGAATTGTTGAGGTTGTGCAGGCGGGTCAGGCTGGTTCCGGTGGCCGAAACCGCCGATTGGGTGCTTAAATTCGCCGTTGAATTCTTCTCAAACAGGTTCTGGTCCAGTTGCAGCCAGATGTATTTCAGCGCATCGGGCGAGTTGTTGAAATACGTAACGGTTTCCGACCCGATAATTTTCTGGTTGGCGTCGTCGAGTTCGACTTTGATATCGTAATCGGCCCGGTTCTGGAAGAAATCCCGGCCCGGCGATCCCGAAGCTGTGCGGAACGTGTTCGGCGTGGGCAGTTGGGGGCCTAATTGTTCAAACCGGTCGTTGGCCTTGTAGCGAACCGTTGAAGGAGACTGGGCCTGGATTTGCACGGATAAGTACACAAATACCACCGCCAGAGCAGGCATTTTGAGAGCCATAGATTGATGAAGCTTTTTGGAAAGTGAACGCTAAAGATAACGTGAAAGCCGAATTACCCCAAATTTTCAGACACGATTGCGCGCAGGGAGACGGTTTTTGGAAAGTATTAATTTCCCTTTCCAACCTTTTTTCTGCTTTTCGGCACTTTAGCCTAAACGTTCACCCAACCAAGCCAACTGTTTGACCTTTACACCCGATACTACGGAAACGGAACTCGTTGACTTCTGTCTGCGACGGGATCGGCCTGTGGAGCAGCGAATGGCGCAACGGTGGTTGTATGAGCGGTATAAACGAGCGATGTTTTCGGTGGCGCTGCGCACTCTGAACGACTATGACCACGCCAATGATGCGCTGCAGGATGCGTTCGTGGAAGTGTTCCGCCATCTGGATTCGTTCCGGTTTCAGTCGACGCTGGGGGCCTGGATCAAGACTATTGTGGTTCGGCAGGCGCTGCGGAAACGACAACTGGAATGGCGGTTTGAAACCATCGACGAACACCTGCACGACCGACCCCTTGAAGTACCGGACTTTATCACCGGTGCGGTTTTGGATGCCGCGATCCGGTCGTTGCCCGACGGAGCGCGGGCGGTTTTTGTCCTGGCCGAAGTGGAAGGATACAAGCACCACGAAATTGCCGCCATGCTGAATATTTCGGAAGGAACGTCCAAATCGCAGGTCAGTTACGCCCGGAAATTATTGCGGAAAAAGTTGTCTGAACCGCCGGGCGGCCCCGGGGATTACACGGATTAGGAGATTAAGAGGAACAACAGGAAATATACGTAGATGGATTGGTCCAGAGCCATACAAAACTTGCCTGAGCACGAACCCCGACCCGATCTCTGGGATCGGATCGACGCTGATCTGCGGGCGGATGCGGTGATCGACCGGACGTTGGACGACTTGCCGGTTTTTGAGCCTCAGGATGATGCCTGGGAGCAGATTGCCGGGCGTTTGGAAAAACCGGTAGTTCGACCTTTGTGGCCGCGTTCGTTCCGGTGGATTGCCGCAGCCGCCGTCGTTGCGTTGGTCGCGGGCATCTGGGCGGTTTGGCAACCGGTTTCGGATGAAAAAGTGACCATTGCCTACGCGACCGAAACCGTCGAAACGGAATGGGCAGCGACGCCGGAACCGCTGCCGTCTTCCACTGATCAGAAAGTGGAAACCTTTATCAATGAGCAGTGTGCGCAGCAAATCGTGGTGTGCCAGAAACCGGAAGTGAAGGAATTGAAGCAGCAGCTCCGCGAATTGAGCAACCGAAAAATGGCCGTCGAACAGGAATTGCTGGTTTTTGGCAACGATCCGGCGCTGGTACAGGCGCAAATCAAAATTGAAAACGAACGAGCTGAGGTCACCAAAGAACTGGTCCGAATTTTACGCATATGAGAACATTGTTTTTTCTACTGGCTTTCGTAACCCTTTCGGCATTTGCCGCTGCGCAAACCCGGCTGCAGGTGGTAACGAAAACCGTGGAAAAAGAACTGACCTACAGCACCGGCCAGCGCGTGAACCTGACGGCCCAGAAAGCCGACATCACGATCAAGGGCTGGAATAAATCAACGGTTCTGGTGCGGCTGAAACTGATTGCCAAACACCCCGAGCGCGAGGTGGCCGAACGCGAACTGGGGTATCTTAACTACGACATTCAAACCCGCAACAACGTTATCGACCTGTCCAACCGCTTCACGATTCCGCAGCGGGCGGGCGCGATCAAAGGAAATCTGAAGGCGGTTTATGAAGTCTGGGTGCCAACGCGTTGCCCGGTTTCGGTCCGCAATACGTTCGGCGATGTCAGCCTCAGCGATCTAGCCAGCGAAGCCAGCATTCAGCTGGAATTCGGAAAGTTGTCGGTTGCCAATCTGAGCGGAAAAACGACGGTTATCTCGGATTACGGCGACATCGACGCCAGCGAATTAAGCGGTTTTTTCACAATCAAAGCCGAAAAAGCCGACATCACGCTCCGCGAGCTAAGTGGCAGCGGCACCATCCAGAGTCGCTACGGCAAACTGTCGATTCAGCCCGACGCCAGCCTGACCAGCCTGAGCGTTCAGGCCGCCCGCACCGAAGTTTTCCTGTATCCCAAACGCCTGGACGATTTTCAGTATGAGGTGGAGACGACCAACGCGATCATCCGCGTCCCGGATGCTTACGGCGATTCGTTAGATGCGAATAAACGGCGGTTTACCTATTCGGCTTCGTCGCATAAACCGACTCTTTTAATTAAGAATTCGTACAGTCCGGTGGTGATTCAACTGGCCGCCGGTGGAATCACCCTGGCAAAATAAACAGAAATCTATTCCTAAAAATTTGAAAAGAGACGGCTATGAAATACATCATTTTTACGCTTTTATCTTTCTTAAGTGCCTATAACCTGTGTGCACAATCGGCTGATGATCCAAAGGTTACCTACTCGCAGGAAGAATGTCAGTTGACGACCAGTGAATTTCAACGGTTCATTTGCTACGTAACACGGGCGAATGTGGAAGAGAAGACTTTGTTGAAGATAGGTGTTCGGCCCAATTCGTTTGTTCCCTTTTCCAACGATAACCGAAATTCTCAATTAGGGCTTAATCTGGAAATCATGGCTGAACATAAAGTTCATCCCTCGTTTTCTATCCTTGCCGGCGTGGATTATAATGTTCTTTACACAAGGTTGAAAGCTTATGGAACGCCGGATTGGGACTTTAGCCAGCAAATAAGTGCCAAAATTGGAACGCGTTATTATTACGGTATGGCCCGGCGTATTCGGGAAGGGAAATCTGCCAATAATTTTTCGGGAAATTACATTGGATTGCAAGCCAGTCGTCCGGTGTCGAACTACTATAAAGGTCGTCATTTCGATTTCCAGACCTCAAAATTTATCAATACCAAACACGTTTCGCGCCTGTTTGAATTGGATCAACCGGCCCTGGATTTGCTATGGGGTTTCCAGCGTCGATTAGGACGTTTAGGCTATGTCGATATCAATGCTGGCCCCCGGTTGACGCGCTATAGTGGAAGATATAACGGTCCTTTATATAATGCTACTTATCGGGTATCTTTTCAATTTAATGCTTTGATTGGATTAGGGTGGTAGTTTCAAAACTATTTTATAATCTGATCGTAAAATCGACTAGTTATGAAAGGTAATGTATTGGTTTATAGTACTATAATCAAATTGTGTACAGGTGTTTTTCTGCTTCTGGATGGTTGTAGAAGAGAGGAAGAATACCGCACTCCACGCCCATTCGAAATTGTAGGAAGCTGGACGGCATCAGGGCCTAGTTATGAATCAGGAGGATTACCTCCGACAAGTGCGCAATTAGCAAATTTTAAAGGGCTGGAAGCAGGTACTTATACATTTCATGCCGATCAAACGTATAGCAAACGCTCCACGGATTCCGTCGTATCAGCCAACACGATTTTAGTTAAGCTGGAAAAGGGCAACTATCGACTATCCGGTGATACACTGATACTTACTACCACCAACAACCCGCGTCAAACGCCCCTGAATACCTACTACAATTGCTATTTGAAGACAGGGAACGATGATCCTTTATCACTGCAAACTCTCAGGATTCGCACGACGAAGGAGCTTCTCTTAAAATCACTCGATGAACAAGTTCAGGCGGACCCCCTGGTACAACAAAATCGAGCCTTTTTGAATGCACGCGATATGTTCAAAATAAACCAGACATTACAGCGATAGTGGTCAATTACATATCAAACTCCTAGCTTGTTGTCTTCCTGATGCTTATGAAAACTATATCCATGACCATTCTCTTCTTCCTAACCGGTTTCTTGTCCATTCACGCCCAGCAAACCACCTATTCGCAGGAAGACAGCACTGTTACAGTGAGCGAATTAAAGCGGGTTTACCGGTACATCACGCGGGCCAATGTGGAAGAGAAAACGCTTTTCAAACTGGGATTCTGGCCCAACGCTGGAGACCGGGATTATACAGTAAGACCGAATTTTCGGATTGGTCTGAATGCCGATGCATCAGTCGAACGAAAAATAACGCCCTCTTTTTCGGTACTGGCGGGTTTTGATTTGGTGCTTCGGTATAATCGGTTCAATCAATTTAAAGTCCCCTTTAACAGTTCATTTAATAGTTACGAGGACACTGACAAAATTTTCCGTGGGTTCGTTTACGCGAAACTGGGAACCCGGTTTTACTACGGCATGGCAAAACGAATTCGGGAAGGGAAATCAGCCAATAATTTTTCGGGAAATTACGTCGGGCTGCAATTTACCAAAGCACTTTCGGTTCGGGTTATTCAACACTTTTATGATACCAAAACCGGCCAGTCCGTACGTACGGACAACGATGATCTTGCTTATGCGTATAATGCTCCGCTGGTTTCGGCCATGTGGGGAATGCAACGGCGGTTGGGTCGCCAGGGATTTGTTGATATCAATGCCGGACCGGAAGTTACCTTTCCAAGACGTATGAAAGATCCTTATTTGCTGGGCCACGCATTTGAATTTTACAAAAATAATTACCAGCCCAGTCTTACGCTTCGCGTCAACGCGGTTATCGGGTTGGGCTGGTAATTGAGTGATTTTCATTCCGACCGGTTTTCAGCTTGAAAACCGGTCGGAATAAATCTTTTTCGCATCAAATCGCCGGATCGGCCGGGGTGCTGGGGTTCGTAAGCCGTTCCTGATCGGGATACGGATAGAAATTCCGGTTTCGTTCGGTCAGGTTGGTCGGCGGGGCGGGGCGGCCAAACCGGCGGCTGTCTTCGAGCCGCAGGCCGGTCAGGAACAATTCGGTTCCGCGTTGTTTGTAAATTTCCGTCAACAAAGCCTCGGATGTAACCGCTCCGGCGTAGGCCGCCAGGCCGGGGTAGATGCCAAACGGATCACCGGTTTTTTGCGTCCGAACGGCGTTGATGTCGGCCACGGCTGCGTTCAGGTCGCCATTGCTGCGGACCAGCGCTTCCGCCCGAATCAGCCGCACTTCGTCGGGCATATACACCGGAATGGGCCGGTCAATGGCGTCAAAAAATCCCTTGAGCGTTTTCAGGGCTTCGCCGTTGACGGCTTTATCCGGTGTGGTCAGGTAAAACGCCAGCCGACCGTCACCCGCTTCGAGCAGGTTGGCGGGTAAGCCCAGGGTTGCGCGGGGCGCGTAATTCGCCGAAATCTGTACCTGCTGGTAAATCGGATTCGGGCTTTGCGTATTGTACACAAATTGCGAGCGGGCCGTCAGATTCACCGCGTTGGCAGCCGTGAGAGCCGCCGGATAATTGCCAGCCGCCAGATTATACCGCGCCCGGTACGCCTGAATGGTGTTGACCAGATCGAAATCAGCACCCGTCACCTGACTCGTAAAAGTCGCCGATGGGGCATTCGTAGCCACGAGCGAAGCCGCTTCGTCCAGCAGTCGGATCGCTTCAGCCAGGGCAGCTTTTCGGTCGGAAAACGTAACGGCAGCTCCGTTTTTGTTGGTTTGCAGCGGCAGTTGCACAAACGCCGTGGCGAGTCCGCCGAGGGCCATCGCCTTGAACAGGTTGGCGTGGGCGACGATTCCACTGCGCAGGGCAGGTTCGTTGGCTAAAACCGTCGGTGCGTTGGCCAGAATATCCTCTGCCATGCCCATCACCCGCAGCATCCGCAGCCAGAGGCTCAGGACGTTTCCGTTGAACGTCGGCAGGCCCGTGCCGCCCGCTTCCAGCTCCAGAATGTTCGTAAAGGTCGTAATGCCCTTGATTTCGCGGGTCGTGGTGCCGGGGGCCAGCAGCAGCGATTCGAGCGCGGAGGTCGAATAAAACTGCCGCATGCCGATGCTAAGCGTAATCATGCCGTCGCGGGTGCTCAGCACCTGCGCGTCGGTGGGGCCGTTGGGATTGGTAATGTCGAGTTTACAGCCCGCCAGCAGCAGAAAAGCGAGAAAAATTAAAAATCGTGTTGGCTTCATATCAAATGGGTTGGAAAAAACAGGAGTTAGCCGAAACTGCTCCCGGTTTGCCGGATAAAATCATTAAAACGTTGCGTTGATACCCACCGTCATCGTGCGCGGAATGGGGACCTCCACAAAATCGAATCCCCGAACGGCGTTGGATTGCCCGGCTGCGTTCGTTTCCGGGTCATAACCGCTGTAGTTATCGATCGACAACAGGTTGCGGCCCGCTACGCTGAACCGCACGTTGCGGAAACCCCAGAATTTGGGCGTCACCGTGTAAGCCGCCGAAAGCTCACGGAGTTTGACAAACGAGCCGTCTTCGATCCAGTTTTCAAAAATGCTGAACAGGGCCGTACTCGTGCCTTTCGGAACTTCCCCGCGTAACTCGGGTTCGTAACCTTTCAGCCCGCCGTACAGGTCGCGGTCGCCGACGCGCTTGGTGAAGTTAAACACGTCGAAATGTTGCATGGCGTCCCACTGCATCCGGAACGACCAGCGCGATCCCACCGCTACTTCGTTGATCAATGAATAAATGGCGGTTGGGTTCGGGTTCCCGATCACCTTGCTCAGAATCGTGCCGCTCGGCTGGCCGTCGGCGCCCCGTTGAACAGTATACGTGCCATTTGCGCCCTGAACACCGCGTTCACGCTGGGGCAAACCGCCGGGGGTCAGCAGCAGACTTCCGTCGGGATTACGGGCAAAAAACGTGGCGTAAAAAGCCCCCAGCGAATACCCATTAACCGCAGCCACCTGACCAAAACCGCCCGCGAACGGCAGAACCCCGTTGCCTTCGACGCCGTCGGTGACGTTCTTGTTGTGCGTATACGTCGCCGTGAGGTTCCAGCGAACGTTTTTCGTCTCGACGGGAATGGCCCGCACCAGCAGCTCAAAACCGCGGTTGGTCATGGTTCCGATGTTCACAAACCGGTTGTTATACCCACTGCTAGGCGAAAGCGTGCGGTTCAGAATTAGATCCTTCACCTCTTTGTGGTAATAAGTGAATTCCACGCCGATGCGGTTTTTGACCAGACTGAAATCCGTTCCGATTTCGAGCTCGGTTTGCCGTTCGGGTTTTACGCTGAAGTTCCCCAACTGCGCGGGAGCCGCATAGCCTACCAGTCCGCCTACCGATACCGGCGTATAATTGGTAAACCGGTCGTAGGGACCGATGGCCGTCAGGTTACCCGCCTGCCCCCAGGCCGCCCGAATTTTGAAGTCCGGCAAAACGTCGGCCAGCGACGACCCTTTCCAGAACGACTCATCCGATACGACGTACGAGCCGCTGACTTTGGGATAAAACTGCCAGCGATTGTCGACGCCGTAAACCGAAGCCGCATCGATCCGCCCGGCCGCCGTGACGAAAAACCGGTTGAACAAACCGAAGGTTTGCTGGGCAAATACGCCGATAAAACTCCGTTCGGTACGGGTTTCGGCGGCTACAATATTGGCCCCGTTGTTCACGGTCTGGCCGAAAACGCCCAACTGCTGCGCAGTAATCCCCGTTCCGAAGCTGCGGTCGTATTGCAATGTTGCCCCGATACCGGTCGTGGATTTCAGCCATTCGGTCGGGCTGGCCTGGTAGCGGATGTTGAGGTCGTTGTTCAACTGCAAAACCGACGCTTCACTTTTACGCGAATACCCGACGTTGTACGATGGCGTCGTGTTGTTGGGCGGAATGTAACCCGTGGCGAGTTGGGAATACGTATCCAGACCAAACGTAAAGTCGATGCCTAAACCGGGCAGGGGCGTCAGGTTAAGCTGGGCGTCGCCGATGAAACGGCTGGTCCGCTGGCGGAAATCGAAGCGGGCAATGGCTTCCAGCGGATTGGTGCGCCGAACCACCGAAACCGGCGCCGTCGACGGATAAATGCCCGTGGCCGGATCGGGTTGCGGGTTGATGAAGTTGTTACTGAAAATAAAACCGGTCAGCGCGCCGTACGCTTCGTTGATCCCGCCGTTCGGAATTTCGTGGCTGCTGCTGTAAGTATACGCCGAACCGATGCTCAGCGTTGCCCATTTGGTCAGCGTCTGCTGAATCCGCATCCGGCTGGAAGCCCGGCTGAAATCCGCTCCCCGAACAATTCCCTGGTTGGCAAACAGGGACCCGGAGAAAAAATACTGGGTCGTGGGCGTTCCGCCCGAAACCGACAGGTACTGCTCGTGACCGGTGGCGGTTCGGAAAATATCTTTCTGAAGATCGTAGCGCGTTACCGGCGTCTGCGTGTTGTCGGTTACCGTCGTGTTGGTGAAGTTGGAAGGGTATTCGTTGTACGGCAGCGTTTTACGAATATCGCTCACCCGAAACTGCGTCGAAAACGTAATCGTCGGACGGCCTTCCTGCCCCCGTTTGGTGAAAATCTGCACCACGCCGTTGTTGGCCCGCGACCCGTAAATGGCCGCTGCGGCCGCGCCTTTGATGATTTCGATGCGCTCGATGTCGTTCGGATTGATGTCGACCAGGCGGTTTTGCGAATACCCCCCCAAATCGATCAATTCCCGGGAGTCGTTGTTGACGATCACGCCGTCGACAATATACAGCGGATCGGACGAGCCGACGATGGTGCTGGGGCCGCGCAGCCGGACGCTGATCCCCCCGGCCGGGTTGCCGGAGTTCTGGGTAATCTGCGCGCCGGATACTTTCCCCGCCAGCGCCTGATCGATCGAGGTGGCGGCTGAGAGTTGCAGGTCTTTGGCCTGAACCGTGGCAATGGTGTTGCCGAGCTGTTTCCGGCTGGTGGCGCCCGAGGTTCCGGTAACGACCACTTCGTCGAGGCCCAGCGCATCATCCGCCAGACTGATATTGGTCGAAACGGTGGTGTTCTGCGACAACGTAACGCTCTGCCGCTGGGTCTGGTAACCGATGGAACTGAACTGGAGCGTGTAGGTGCCGGGGGCCAGATTAGCGGTAAACCGGTAGGCACCGGTCTGGTCGGAAATACCGCCGGAGGTCGTACCGATGATTCCCACCGAAGCGCCGGGCATCGGTTTGCCATCGGATTTTGTCGTCACCTTACCCTGAAACGTGTACGTCGCATTCTGGGCCTGAATTTTCCAGGCGACCAGCATAAAAAGAACAATCAGCAGCCGGTGAAAGCTGCGTCTCACATGAAATAGTTTTGATTTCATAGAATGTTGATAAAAAACCTACAAATAACACGAGGATCGGTCGTCCTTCTAGTAAGTAACTGATTTTTTCGGAAAGAAAAAACCGCCTGGGGCCGTGAGAAGGCCCTGTACACAGAGACGAAGTCCGCACGAATTACAGGCTTTTCCGGGACTTTGTAGTGCTTTGGGACGGTTTTTGTTGACTGTCAATTACTTTCCGTACTTTGTCATACTCAACACCCTGTTCATGACTACCGAAACCGTTTTTCAGCTTGTCAATGCCCTGGTTCTGCCGCAATGGCTGCTCATGATTGTTGCACCCCGTTGGAAACCGACGGATTTTCTCACCAAATCACTGATTTTTCCGGCGCTCTTGGCCTGTTTCTACATTTATTATCTTTTTTTCGGCGATAGCGGGCTGGATTTTGAATCGTTTAGCACGTTGATGGGCATAAAAACGTTATTCGTTCAGGATACCGCGCTCCTGGCGGGCTGGATTCATTACCTGGCGTTCGATCTGGCGGTGGGAAGCTGGATGGTCCGCAACAGCCAGCGTCGGAAAGTGCCACATGGCTGGGTGATTCCGTGTCTGATTCTTTGTTTTCTGCTGGGGCCCGTCGGATTGCTGCTTTACCTCGGTATCCGATCTGCGAAGCCGCAGAAAACCTACTGATACCTTATTTTTTGACGAATGAAAACGCTTTCTTTTTTACTGGTACTCGTTTCATCCACTGCGTTTTCGCAGTCATTGCTGTGGAAAGTGTCGGGCAACGGGCTGAAAAAACCGTCCTATCTGTTTGGTACTTACCATATTCTGAAAGACAGTTACCTCAACCAGAATCCCAAAATCAAATCAGCCTACGAGGGCGCGGAGGGCGTGGTGGTGGAAACGGAAATCGATTCGTCGGCCATGCTGTCGATGGCGATGCGCGGGCTGATGCTCGACAATAGCCTCAATAAGCTGCTTTCGGAAGCGGATTACAAACTGGTGGCCGACGAATTCAAGAAGGGAACGGGCTACGATCTGGGCCTTTTCAACCAGATGAAACCGATCGTTACGGCCACGATGCTTAGTTTGTCTTACGTCCAGAAAGAATCCGATACGCTGAGCACGTTTACCGGTTTGCCGCTCGATCTGTATTTTGCCAGCGACGGCCGGAAACGGCAGAAAACCGTTAGCGCGCTCGAAACGATGGAGGAGCAGATGTCGTTTCTCTTCGACCACGATCCGGTGGAAAAACAGGCGCAGCAACTGGTGGAAATGGTGAAAGGGAAAGACGATATGCACGATCTGGGCAAATCGGTTACCGAATTGTACCTGAAACAGGATTTACAGGGCATGTGGAAACTGAACGAAAAAACCGGTAGCACGTTCGGCGACATGACCTACCTGGTGGATGAGCGCAACCAGCACTGGATGAAGCGGTTACCGGGCCTGATGGCCGTCCGTCCCACCTTCGTGGCCGTGGGTGCCCTGCATTTGCCCGGCCCCAACGGTCTGATTGAATTACTAAAAAAAGAAGGCTATAAAGTAGAACCGCAGTAATTACGCAAACCGCCGTTTCAGAATGTCGATCAACATGGCCACTTCGTCGCTGCTCATGTCCCACAAATACTGGGCGGCATACCGGTACGAGACCAGATCGCGGGCCTGATCGTAGCTCGTCGCGCGGTTTAGCTCTTCAATTGCTTCATTGTACGAAGCCGCGTTGCCGTTGAACAACTGATTGATAAACATGAACTTCTGGTTCAGCGAGATGCTTTTGCTGATGCTTTCGATCGGGGCGCGGTAATAGGTTTCGCCGACGGTGACCGGGCCGTCCGATTCTTCATTAACAGCCGGATTGACTTCCAGGGTCGAAACGTCGCTCAGGTGAGCCGTCGCCTGACTGGGCTGCATCGACGGAGCTACGGGCTCTTCAGCGGAGCCTGAATCGGATAAAAAATGCGTGTGAACGCTGCCGTTCAGGTCCGGTGGCGTGCCGTTGACGGTCATGCCGTTGGTGACTGCCGGAGCCGCCGGGATGGCGGTATTTTCAACTTCGGTATCAAAAAATGATTTATTGGCCGCCGGAAGCGGCTGCACGGGGGAGGAATCGTACGACGATTTGCGCAACAACATCCCCGGATCGAGCAGCAATTTCTCCGAAAACAGCGGAATATATTTCTCCGGTTTTTCCAGTTCCCGACCCCGCTGCATCAGAATCTCATCGAGCCAGTTCAGCGCCTGATTGACGTAAACGACACTTTTGCCCTTCATGCGCTCTTCCACAGCCGCCGGAACAAACTTGTTGATTTGCGTATACCGGGTCAGCAAATGCGCTGCGTCGGCCGTGAGCGAAAAGTCGGGCTGGTTCCGCAGGGCTTCGTCGAAATAATGACGCGGATCAAACAGCAAAATCAGCGTTCGGCGGGTAGCATCGGCCAGCAAAGGCTCCAGATTTTCCCGGCGTACGGAAATATGCTGCGAAACGGTATTCATGAAAACCTGCATTGCCTGCCGGACATCCGGGTGTTCAAAATCAAAGAAAGGGCTGCGAAAACGTTCGGCATCGCTCCGCCATTTGTCGGATAAACTGCTGATAATAAATAGATTAACCTGGCTAACGGGGCTTAACTTTAAAAGTTCCTGTCCGCTGATGACGGAATGGTGGGCAAAAAAATCACCGGCCACTTTTCGGGCGTATGATTTGCAATATTCAGTAAGGGAGGAAGCGTTGAACTTGTTCGACATATCAAAATATCTTTGCTTTGTAAAGATATGGTTTTCGCTTAGAATATTCCGTTCAGACATTGGTGAAATTCTCGTTAAAGCCGTTTTTGCCACAACAAGAAGAGTGCCAGATTATTTTACCCCAACCCCCTGAAGGGGCTTCACAGGATTCTCAAAAGCTCCCTTCAGGGGGTTGGGGGTATTTATTCTATTCAACGCTAGGAAAGTATGTTTATTGAACCGAACCGCCGACGTGAACCGCCCCACCTGCGCACGGGCTGGATTGAGGTGATTTGCGGCTCGATGTTTTCCGGGAAAACCGAAGAACTCATCCGGCGGATCAACCGGGCCATCATTGCGCGGCTTAAAGTCGTTATTTTCAAGCCGTTGATCGATACGCGCTACCACGAAGAAAACATTGTTTCGCACAACGCCAACGCGGTTCGCTCGCAACCCGTTCAGTCGGCCCGGGACATTCTGAACCTGGCCGGCGATAGCGAAGTGGTGGGCATCGACGAAGCCCAGTTTTTCGACGACAAAGAACTGGTCGAAGTTTGTAACCAATTGGCTAACACCGGAAAACGGGTCATCCTGGCCGGGCTCGACATGGACTTTGAAGGAAAACCGTTCGGCTGCATGCCGCAGTTGATGGCCATCGCCGAATACGTCACGAAAGTCCACGCCATTTGCGTCGTTTGTGGCGACATTGCCAGCTATTCCTACCGCCTGAGTAAATCCAAAGAAAAAGTACTCCTCGGCGAAACCGACAGTTACGAAGCCCGCTGCCGCCGGTGCTATCACCTCGGTAACCAGGTCGTTAGCAAGGAGTGGGTGTATGAGGACACGAGTAATGAATAATTAAAAATGAATAATGAATATCGAATAACGAAGGGGAGAATAGTGCAGAAAGCGGTGCATTGCCCGGCGCGCTCATTCGCTATTCATTATTCGCTATTCAATATTCGCTATTCATTACTCAGTAGTCGCTATTTTGCCCTTTTTCTTCATTGGTCATTCTTCATTGTTCATTGCGCAAAAGCGCAGCCAGGCATCTGGCATTCCCACCCCAGTTTTCTTTCCACGCAAACCGTTGCGGCTGTTCAAAACAAGGTTTACTGCGCATCCGAGAACGGTTTTTTCTACTACGATCCGGCGGCCAACGAGGCCACGCGACTCAGCCGCGACGACGGTTTCAGCGAATCTGGCATCAGCCAGCTTTTCTACCTTTCTGACCAGAAACGGCTGCTGATTGGTTACCGAACCGGTACTATTGATTTACTTTCTGTAACTGATTCGGGCGAACCAGCAGACATAACGACGATCACCCTTATACGCGACGCCACGCAGATTCAGGGAAGCAAGCGCATCAACCAATTGACCCGCACCGGCAACGACGCCTATCTGGCCTGCGATTTTGGTATTGTAGTGCTGGATGTCGCCCGGGGTGAAGTCCGGGATACGTACCGCAACCTGGGACCCAACGGGACACCGGTTACGGTTTTTTCGACGGCATTGGCCAACGACTCCATCTACGCATCCACCTCGCGCGGCCTGCTGGCGGCCCGGTTTGCGCCGACGGTCAATCTGGCGTTTTTTGGCAATTGGAAAACCGTATCGCTGCCGCCCGGAACGTCCGTGCAGTCGGTGGTCGGCGTAGCAAACCGCCTGTTTGCGGCCATTCCGGGTCAGGGGGTTGCCGAGCGGCAGGGCGGACGCTGGATCGTGGTCAAGTCTCTGCCGATCATTACCGGTTTGCTGGCAACGTCGACGGAATGGATTGCCACCGCCCCCGACCAGCTTCAGCGGGCGTCGGGCGTTTTGCTGCAGAATGCGGTTTTGGGCGAACCCAAAGAAATAACTGAAGCGGCCGGAAGTTTCTGGGTGGCCGATTCGTTATCCGGTTTGCTGCGAATTATCGGAACGGTTGTTCAGGCGGTTAGCCCCAATGGTCCGGCTTCGGATGTGTTTCAGCGCCTGGCGGTCGGACCGTCGGGTCAGGTGCTGGCGTTGCCGGGCGGTTTTACCGACGACCTGAAACCGCTGCGTCGTCGGCGCGGCTATGACCAGTTTCGGGAGGGTCGCTGGGAACATTTTCTGGCGTCGTCCCTGCCAACCGACTTCGTTACAGCGGCTTATAACCCAACCGATCAGCGGACGTATCTGGGGAGTTTCGGGGGCGGACTGTGGTCGTTGGATAACCAGAATTTACCGGGAGTCGTCAACCAGATGGTTGACAGCATCAGCAGCCTGGCCGGTGATCCGAACGGCGACGTCTGGCTGGCAATACCATCGCTGGCGCTCAGTCAGGAGACGATTCAGGTTCGGCGGAAAAACGGCCAATTCCAGTCATTTACACCTGACCGGGGCGATATTCACCAACTGATCATCGACGACAGCGGTTTTTTGTGGATGCGCCTAAGCGCCTACAACGGCGGTGGTATGCAGGTTTTTGACCCCAAAACAAACCGGACCCGGTTTTTGTACAACCAGTCGGGCGACGGCGATTTGCCGGGCCGAAACGTCCGTTCGCTTGTCAAAGATCGCGACGGTCTGATCTGGGTTGGGACGGATAATGGCGTGGCGGTTTTCGACAATCCATCGGCGGTTTTTACCGGATCGGTCAACGCCTACCGGCCCGTGTTCGATCGTCGGCGGTTGTTGAGTGGTGAATCAGTTACGGCGCTGGCGGTCGACGGCGGAAACCGGAAATGGATCGGGACCGCGAACGGGCTATATCTGTTCAACGGAGACGGAACGGTTTTGATCAACACGTTTACGGCCGACAACAGCCCGCTGCCGTCGTCGCAAATTACCGATATTGCCATCGAACCCACGAGTGGCGAAGTCTTTATTGCCACGCCCAACGGACTGGTTTCTTACGGCGGAACGGCGAGCGAACCGGCTCCGGTTTTTGCCGGAATTACGGTTTTTCCGAATCCGGTTCGTCCCGATTTCGGCGGTTTGGTCAGCATTCGGGGGCTGGTCGAAAATACGATTGTCAAAATCATGGACGCGGGCGGTCAGTTGGTTTACGAAACCCGTTCGCAGGGCGGAACCGCTACCTGGAACCTGCGCGATTACCGGGGTCGGGCTGCCGAAACCGGGGTTTATTTCGTATTCGCCGTGGCGCCGGATGGGCGGGAGGGCATAGCCGGGAAATTAGCCGTCATACGTTGATTGTGGGGCCAAACTTTTATTTTTGTACCATGAAACCATACATCGTCGGAATTACGGGCGGGAGTGCCTCCGGAAAAACCTCTTTTTTGAAGGGATTGATCTCCGCTTTTTCGGAAAATGAAATCTGCCTGATTTCGCAGGATATGTACTACAAACCGCTCGATCAGATTCCGCGCGACGACATTGGTGTTCATAATTTCGATTTGCCCCAGACCATCGATCACCTGCGGTTTGCCTGGCACATCCGCCAACTCCACGAGGGGCACGTGGTGGAAATGCTGGAGTACACCTTTAATAATCCGAATGTTGTGCCTAAGATGCTGACATTCAGGCCCACGCCCATCATTGTGGTGGAAGGGATTTTTGCCTTTCACTTTGAAGAGGTTGTGGAGCAGCTTGATCTGAAGATCTTTATCGACGCCAAAAACAAGATTAAATACGAGCGCCGGATGGTGCGCGATCAGGCCGAACGCGCGCTGACGCCCGAAATGATCAAGCACCAGTGGGACTACCACGTCCGCCCGACGTATCAGGAATTTATCAAACCTCACAAAGCCATTGCGGATATTGTCATTCCTAATAATGTCCATTACCAGAAAGGTCTGGAAGTGGTGATTGGGTATTTGAAAGGGAAAGTCGCTAATTTGGCGGCAACATAACAAAAACCGGGTGCCGGAACTGGCACTTATTCTATTCCTGAATCGTATGAATTTTACGCTCAAACTCCTCTCGGCGACCTTGTTGCTGGCATCTTCTGTTATGGCTCAAAAACCGGAAACCGTTGAACTCTGGCCCCAAAATCAAATTCCGAACGCCATTCCGAACGAGGCCGTTCAGGAAAAATCGGAGATGGGAAAAGACGGTATTTTACGCATCAGTGACGTCAAAGTGCCAACCATAACGGCTTTTCTACCGCCCAAAGACAAGGCTACAGGAGCCGCCATCATGGTGATTCCGGGCGGGGGGTATAGTTTGCTGGCCTATGGCCACGAAGGCGAAGAAATGGCACAGTGGTTTAACGAGCGCGGTATTGCGGCTTTTGTCTTGAAACACCGCCTGCCCGACGACCGGACGCAGACCAACCGCCACGAAGTTCCGCTGGCCGATGCGATGCAGGGCATGAAGCTGATTCGGCAAAACGCGGCCAAATGGAACATCAACGCCGACCGCCTGGGCGTGATCGGTTTTTCGGCGGGCGGCCACCTCGCGTCAACCTTGTCGACGCATTACCACCGGGGCGCTGCCGCCAGCGAAGAAGCCAAACCGAATTTTGCGATCCTGATGTATCCGGTGGTGACGTTTGGCGCAAAAGCCCACGGCGGCTCCCGCGACAAGCTGATTGGCAAAAATGCGAGTCCGGAGCAGATTGCGTATTATTCCAACGAGCTGCAGGTCGACGCCAAAACCCCACCGACCTTTCTGGTACACGCGCAGGACGACAAGGGTGTGCCGGTGGAAAACAGCATCGATTATTACCTGGCGCTAACCAAAGCCAATGTCCCGGCCGAAATGCACCTTTACCCCAAAGGCGGCCACGGCTACGCACTCCGCGTGAAAGGCAAAGGTTCCATCGAAAACTGGCCTGCAGCCTGCGAAGGCTGGCTGAAATCGATGGGATTGCTCGATAAGAAGTGATTATTTCGCGGAGTTGAGCGGAGGAAAAGAGAGTTAAGCGAAGCCTATTTTTCTCTGCGTAACTCCTTTTTTCTCCGCTTATCATCGCGAAACAACTTAACTCACACCCGCAAAAACACCTTCTTTTTGTATAGAAAATACAGAAATACCCATTTCACGGCCAATAGCCCCACGATGGCGCCAACGGCCTGGACGGGTTCGGAGAAGAAACTGAGAATACCGTGGAAGAAGAATTTGGATGCGTATTCAAAGTCGATGAATTCCCCGGCAATGTAAATCAGGATGGAATTCATGCCGATGACAGTGAAGAAAAACGCCCAGCCGCTTACGTTTTTGACGTCGATGATCCAGTAAAACAGCGCCAGCATCAGCACGCTCCAGCCACCGGCCACCAGCACGAATGAGCTGGTCCACAGATTCTTATTGATCGGAAAAACCAGTCCCCAACTGTAGCCCAGCACCAGACAGGAAAGACCGCCGAGTACGAGCCACAGTGTTTTCTGGTCGCGGTTGGCCGCCCGACCTTCGCTTTTAAGCAACTGGCCGGAGAAAATACCGAGCATCGCCGTTCCGATGGCGGGAATGGTCGAAAACAAACCTTCCGGATCGTGGACTTTCAGGTATAACCGTCCCGGCATAATGGAGCGGTCGATGTAACCCGCCAGACTGCAATCGATCGTCAGCAGACCAGCTCCGCAACCCGGCACCGGAATCAGTTTCATCATGGCCCAATAGGCCAGCAGTAAACCGGCAAACCAGGCGTATTGCACTTTCGGATTCGGGAAATACAGATAGATCAACTGGGCGAACATGCCCGCCAGACCAATGCGGCCCAGTACGCTCCCAAATCGGGTTTCACTGAGGGTTTTGACGAGAATACCGTTGTTGTAAATGATGCCGAGCAAGACTAGAATCAGCCCGCGTGTGATCATTTTGCGGGCCAGCTCACTCTTCGGGACGCCCCGCTCGATCCGGCTGCCGACGGCGAAGGGCGTAGAAACCCCTGCCATGAACAGAAAAAGCGGAAAAATGCAGTCGTAGGGCCGAAAACCGTTCCATTCGACGTGGGTGAACTGTTCGGCCATAAAAGCCGCCCAGGCCCAGCCCGTTGTTTTGGCCAGCACGTAAAATATCTCTTCTCCACCGGCAATCCAGAACATATCGAAACCCCGCAGGGCATCCAGTGATTTCAGACGCCGGACGGGTGCCGGTTGGGCCAGCGCAGGCTCTGAAACAGCGGTAGAAGTTTGTTGCATACCAGTTAGATTAGAAAGACTGTGTGTAATACTGTTTTGGCCCGATAATGGACTATCGTTTTTCACCTAATCCCCTAAAGGGGACTTTAAGCATCCGGTCCTTATGCGTCCAAGTCCCCTTTAGGGGATTTAGGGGCGCAATCATTTGTCATTTAAAATCAGAGGAACATTGCCCCGGCTGCCCAGAACGATGATTTTTGCATTGGGTGAAGCGGCCAGTTCACGCTGAACCTTGATCTGCTCATACTGCAACTGTTTATCAGACAGGCCCGTGGCCAGAATTTTCTGGTAATCGGCAATTCCCTGGGCTTCTACGCGTTTCCGTTCGGCCTCCTGACGCTCTTTTTGCAGCACAAACTGCATTTTCTGCGCGTCCTGCTCGGCGTTGATTTTGGATTCAATCGTGGCTTTCACCGACGCGGGCAGGTTAATGTTTCGAATCAGCAACTGCTCCAGCATCAGCCCGCGTTTGGTCAGGTCGGACTCGATGGTTTTGTAAATGCGGTTTTGAAATTCATCCCGCTTGGTGGAATAAAGCGCCACCGCGTCGTAATAAACCGCATTGTCGCGGATGCGGGTTCGGGTGATGGGGCGAACCACTTTGTTGGAATAATCAGCGCCGATGCTGCGGTAAATCTGGGGCGCTTCGGTGGGGTTGACGCGATACAGAACCGTCAGATCGATGACTACTTCCAGCCCGTCGGCAGTTAATACCCGGATGGCGTCATCGCCGAGTTGCCCGCTTTCGTCGTGCGCCCCGGACATGGTGTAATTCTGGGTTTTAACGTCGAATTCGGTGACCGTCACCAGCGGATTGACGAAATTCAGGCCACTTTCCAGCACGCGATCCTGTACACTGCCGAACAGACTCTGTACGCCCACCGTTCCGGCGTCGATCTGACGCACTGCCGACGAGAGAAAACCGATGATAATGAAGATAGTTCCAACCACTTTGAGCGGCCTCGAAAACCGGGAAACCGCCAGGGAAGGCGTGTTAACGGCAAAACCGACGATGAGCGCCAGTATGCCCAGAATGAAGAAAAACATTTTTCCGTGGTGAGTTTAGTACAGTCATAAGTAATGATACAAATTATTCTACACTAAACCGCTGAATCCATTCCGCAACGGTGGAGTTGGTCAGATTGAAGAGCAGGTTCGGAAACAAACCGAGGAGCAACGCTAAAGCCGCCAGTGGAATCAGCATGAGCCGCTCGCGGGCGTCAAGGTCGGTGAGTTGTCCGGCAGTTTCGGTACGCGACCAGAGAACGCCGAAAAACATGCGCTGGAGCGTCCAGAGGAAATAGGCAGCCGCCAGAATGATGCCCAGCGTGGCCAGAGCCGTCATCCAGCCGGGAAGCCAGAGCGACTGAAAACTGCCCATCAGCGTGAACAATTCACCCACAAAACCGGAGAAACCGGGCAAACCTAACGAAGCAAAAAAAGCAATGGCCGTTAGGGCGGTGTAGCTCGGCATGGCGCTGGCCAGCCCCCGGTAATTGTCGATGCGCCGGTCGTGGGTGCGGTCGTAGATGACGCCGGTAAGCAAAAACAGCATGGCCGACAACACGCCGTGACTCGCCATCTGGTACACCGCGCCATTGACGCCTTCCGACGTCAGCGAGGCAATACCCAGCAGGACAAACCCCATGTGCGACACGGACGAATAGGCAATCATTTTCTTCAGATCCGACTGCGCCAGCGCGTTAAAACCGCCGTAGACAATTGAAATCACGCCCAGACCGGCCAGTAAGAGCGCGTATTCGGCGGCCCCGTCGGGGAACAGCCCCCAGCCGATTCGCAGAAAACCGTAGCCACCGATTTTCAGCAACACACCCGCCAGCACCACCGAAACCGGGGTTGGAGCTTCGACGTGGGCGTCAGGGAGCCAGGTGTGGAACGGCACCACCGGGAGCTTGATGGCAAAACCGAGAAAAACGCACAGAAAAGCCAGCATGCGAGACGGAAGCCCGAAAACGACGAGCTCGCCGGTTGGACCCAGAAAGGAATCGGGCAGGTAATTGCCGCCGTGGGCCATGTAGCGCAGATCGAAGGTATGGACGAGTTGCTGCGACTGAATTTTGTAATCGGCGAGCAGAAACTGAACCTGCCGGATGATGGTGTCAGTGGCCTCCGAGCGGTCGCCGATCAGCCCAATGTTGACCGCCGTTTCGACCGGGTCCATGACTGATAAATACAGGCTGATCATCACCAGCAGAATCAAAACCGAGCCCGCCAGCGTGTAGAGGAAAAACTTGATGGACGCGTATTCCCGGCGCGGGCCGCCCCACAAACCGATGAGAAAATACATCGGCAACAACATGAACTCGAAGAAGAGGAAAAACAGGAAAAAATCGAGCGCGATGAAACAACCAATGATGGTGGCCGTCAGGAGCAGATACAGCGCGTGATAGGCTTTTAACCGCTTGTCGATGGTCCAGGACGAGATGGCACCGACGAGCATCACTACACCCGACAGCAAAACCATCGGCAGGCTAATGCCGTCGACCCCGACCAGATAGTCGATGGAAACGACGCCGAGTGAGCCCAGCGGCAGTGTAATCCAGTCGATGCGTTCGAGAAGCTGGTAGTCGGCCAGTGCCGGGTCGAACGTCCGATAAATGGCTCCGCAAACCAGCAGTTCCAGGGCGCAAACCGCCAGCGTAATCCACTTGTAGCTATTTTTCAGACTGTCTGGTAAAAGAACCACCAGCAGCGAACCGATCAACGGAATAAAGAGAAGTGAAGACAGCATAGTTTGGTGTCGGCAACAGCGATGCGCTGGTGTAGACTAGATCAAAAACCAAAGAATAACTAACAAACCGACGACCGCGCTGGCGATGTACGATTGAACGCGGCCATTTTGCACCGAACGCGTCAGATTGCCGAGCCGGTGCGCCAGCCAGGATGCGCCGTTGACCAGGCCGTCGACGATTGCGCGATCAATCCAACTGATGACGTGGGCCAGCACGACGTTGCCAACGCCGATAAAATCAACCAGCCGGTCGACGATGCGCTGATCGAAGGCGAACGAAAACCGGGCGAGCCGGACAAACGGGCGGACGATCAGGCGGTTATAGAAACCGTCGAGGTACCAGTTATGCTCCGACAGGCGGCTTAGGCTCGTTGATTGGGGCGAAACCGGCATTCGCCAGCCGAGCCAAAGGCCAATGGCCACCACGCTGATGGATAAAACCGCAATCCACAAATGCCCTTCGCCCTCGTTCTGGAGTGGAAAAAGCTGAAAAAACCAGCTGTGTTCGGCGGAAAACGGGTTGGCGGTAAAAACAAAACCGGTCGACAAAACCGCCAGAATCAGAACGGGCACCGTGAGCATCGGGCTGGATTCGTGCGCGTGATGCTCCGGGTTTCTGGACTCACCGAAGAAAACCAGTTTCCCCTGACGCATCATGTAACAGGCCGTTAATCCGGATGAAAAAACCGCCAGGATTGGGATGAGGTAGGCAAAACCGCCCTGCTGTCCGGCCCAGCCGAACGCGTCGGTCAGGATGGCTTCTTTCGATAAAAAACCGGCGAAAAGCGGAAAACCGGAAAGGGCAGCCGCGCAAACCGCCCAGCCGATAAACGTGATCGGCATCGCTTTTCGCAAACCGCCCATGTTGCGCATGTCCTGCGTATCGGCCCCGTGAATGACCGACCCGGCCGCCAGAAACAACCCGGCTTTGAAAAAGGCGTGGGTCGTGAGGTGAAACAATGCGCTTGAACCGCTGCCGGTTCCCATCCCGATCACCATTAAGCCCAGTTGGGAAACGGTGGAATAGGCCAGTACTTTTTTAATATCGGTTTGATAGAGAGCGGAATAAGCCGCCATCAGCATCGTAATCGTGCCAACGACGGTGATGATCAGCAGGGCGTCGGGCGTCAGTAAAAAGTGAATGCGGGCCAGCAGGAAAATCCCGGCGGCCACCATCGTCGCGGCATGGATGAGTGCCGAAACCGGCGTCGGACCTTCCATCGCGTCGGGAAGCCAGGTGGTGAGCGGAAACTGGGCCGATTTGCCGATGCAACCGCAAAACAGGCAAAAACCGGTCAGCGTCGCCAGCCAGCCGTCGGCAACAAACGCATTCGGGAGCGCGGCCAGTTCGGTGGTTCCGGCCTGGAAAAGCACCAGAAAAATACCGAGCAGAAAACCGGCATCGCCTACGCGGTTCATGATAAACGCCTTTTTGGCAGCCGCAGCCGCCTGCGGTTTTCGGAACCAGAAACCGATCAATAAATACGACGACAGGCCGACCAGTTCCCAGAAGGCATAGAGCACAATCAGGTTTCCGGCCAGCACGATTCCGAGCATGGAACCGATAAACAGACTCAGAAAACCGAAATACCGGTAGCGATCGCGTTCGTCGTGGAGGTATGAAATGGAATAGATTTGAACCAGCAGCGCAATGAAATGGACGACCACCAGCATTAGTAAAGTCAGGGCGTCAAGCCGGAATGAAATGGGCACAACGCGACCGGGCATGAGGAGCCAATCCGTACGTAATGTCCGAATTTCGGTGCCGATTTGGTTCACCAGAAAAACCGATAATGCCAGTCCGGCCAGCGTCAAACCCGCACCCAACGCGCCCACCCAGTCGTTGATTCGTCGACCCGCCAGCAGCCACAAACTGCCGCTCAGAAAGGGCAGGAGCAACAGGAGCCAAAGAAGATTTCGAATGGTGTTTTCGTCGAACATCGCGCAAGATAACGCCGGACGTTTGCCGGGGCAAATATCCCGTACTAAAC
Organism: Larkinella terrae; assembly: GCF_009668025.1. Taxonomy (GTDB): domain Bacteria; phylum Bacteroidota; class Bacteroidia; order Cytophagales; family Spirosomataceae; genus Larkinella; species Larkinella terrae. The sequence continues at coordinate 594,373 of NZ_WJXZ01000004.1, forward strand.
GGTAATAAAAATAATTAGTTACTTTTATGGGCGATTAGTATATATATCTAATCGGCGGCTTATATAAATTTGATTCAGGATCACCTTTTCATTTATTCCAATGGCTGTGGCAACCTCACAATCTGCTGAAAATTACAGCATGAATCTTCCGTGGATCGAGTCACCTTTTTTCCGCTCTGAGCTGAAAAAAGCGAATCTGAGTCCGGAGATGGAGCGCATCGTTACACAATTTGCCGAAGAAGGTTTTGTGGTTTTCGATCCCGAAATTGACGAGTCTATACTGGATCAGGCTTTGGAACAACTGGAGCCTAAACACCTGGCTGTCAAAGACGATCGTATTCAGGATGCCTGGAAAGATGTGGAGGCCGTAAAGCAAATTGCGACGGCTCCAAAAGTGCTGGACGTCTTGCGCATGTTATACCGCCGGGAGCCGATTCCGTTCCAGACCCTGAATTTTAAACTCGGAACGCAGCAACGGACCCACAGCGATTCGATGCACTTTCACTCGATTCCGCAGCGGTTTATGTGTGGCGTCTGGGTGGCGCTGGAAGATGTTCGCAATGATAACGGTCCGCTGCATTACTATCCGGGTAGCCACAAGCTGCCTTTTTATGATTTGTCCGATATTGGCATCCGGGCGACTTCGGCAAAGACCCTGAACGAAGCCTACAGCAAAACCTATCCGAAATACGCCGATTTTCTGAGCGATATGATCGAGGCTCAGGATTTGAAAAAGGCCATTCTGAACATGAAAAAGGGCAAAGCCCTCATCTGGGCTGCGAATTTGCTGCACGGCGGGGAGCAGATTATAACGCCCGGATCGACCCGCTACAGCCAGGTGTCGCACTACTTTTTCGAGGACTGCGTCTACTACACGCCTTTGCAATCGGATATGCCGTTGGATAAATTATACCTGCGTCAGATTACGAATATCATCACCGGCGAGAAGGTCGCCAACAAATACATCGACGCCTACATCAACCAGGAAAACGAAGGGTATGCGATGCGGATTACGGTTCCCTCGGCTTTTCGCCGGATCGGGGGCATGATCCTCAAACCGTTCCGCAAACTGCTGGGCCGATAAAATCAGCTTTAGGCTTATCAATCCGGATTGCAAGCGGTTCGGCGGTTTTCCCGCTGCCCTTCGGAAACGGGAAAACCGCTATTCAAACGCCCATTTGCTTACCCACTGATCTTTGGTTTGCTGCTGAAACCGCTTTAATTTTCCCTGCATGCGTTTCAAAACCGCCTGATGCTTGGGATCACCGGCGAGGTTATGCACTTCGTCGGGGTCGTTTTGCAGATCGTACAGCTCGAAACGGGGCCGGTGCAGATACGCTTCCACGCTCCGTTTTCCGTACAGCTTCCGCTTCTCCTGAAGCACATTCTGCCACGTAAACGATTGGTACAGATCAAGCGCCATTGGAAAAGTCAGCGAATGAGCGATGTTAAAAATCAGCTTGTACCGACGTTCGCGCAGCACCCGCATCGGGTAATACATCGTCACTTCGTGCAGCGAATGCGACGCGTAGACCTCATCCCAGCCCGTTGTTTTTACCTGCTCCACGATGGTTTTGAAACTCCGGCCCTGCCGGTAAAGCGTGTCCGATAGCGCACCGGCAAAATCCAGCAGCGTTGGCGTCAGATCGACCCACGACACCATCGCATCCTGCACGAAGCCCGGTTTTTGCGGTTTGGGCAGTTTAACGATCAAAGGCAGTTTCATTCCCGGTTCGTACAAAGTGGTTTTTGAACCGGGAAAAGGCGCTCCGTTGTCCGACAAATAGATGATAATCGTGTTGTCGTACTGACCGGTTTCCTTCAGCAATGCCACCAGCCGTTCCACGCCCTGATCCAGCCGACTGATTGACTCGTAATACTGCGCCAGTTCCAGTCGGGCCGCGCGGGTGTCGGGCAGATAGGGCGGGACCCGGACCTGAAACGGTTGGTAAAAAACGTCGTGGACCTGCGGATAACCGCCCGGCCGGTTGCCAAACCGGTTGGCCTGATCGCTCGTAAAAACCGGTGAGCCGTCGGGCGCCACAGAATTGCTGCGGTGCGGATCGTCGGTGGCGAAATAGAGAAAAAACGGTTGTTCGGAAGTTTCCGAAAAGAGTGGATAACACAAATCCGCCATCGCAACCGGGCTGCGGCCAATCGACGCCGGATTGTTGGTCCCGCCCGCTTGCAGCACCCGCTGAAAATGGTACGCCGACTCGGGCGCAACGTGGAATTTTCCGATCCGGGCGGTTCGGTACCCGGCTTTTGCGAGTTGCACCGGCAACGTCCGAACCGTATCGAAGGAGCTGAAATGGTGTTCGCGGTGTTCCAGCCCGTACATGCCGTTGGCGTGGTTATGCAGGCCCGTCAGCAGTACCGACCGGCTGGGGCTGCAACTAGCCGTGGTGCAGAAGGCGTTGGTAAACCGCGTACCTTCGGCGGCTAACCGATCGATGTGGGGCGTTTTGACGACCGGATTTCCGTAGCAACCGACGGCTTCCCGACCGTGATCATCGGCCACAATCAGAACGATATTGGGTCGTGCCTCTTTCCGGTTTTTCGGGTTCCGAACCGGCAGAAAAGCCGTAATGGCTGTTAGCAGAAGAAAGGCAATTGGCAGCAGAAACCGTTCCATCCGTTACTTTTTCCGGTAAAAATAGAAGACGGTTTGGAATGGCGTAGCAAAGTGTGAAATAATTCGCGATATGCGGTTTTGCCCCTAAATCCCCTAAAGGGGACTTGAATGCTTAAACATTCGGATTTAATAAGTCCCCTTTAGGGGATTGAGGGGCAACCATTACATATCCGCCAATCGTTTTTCGTAGCAGTAAAACCGCAAACCGGGTCGGAAACCCAGCCCGATTTCACCGGCGAACGCGTAGCCGACTTTCGGAAAAAGCCGCTGGGTGGCTTCGTTTTGGGTGTTGGTATCGATTCGGAGAACATGGATTCCGCGTTGCCGGGCCACGTCTTCGGCCTGCGCCAGCAGCTTGGCGGCAACGCCCCGCCCGCGAACCGCCGGATCGACCGCCAGCCGGTGAACGACAATGGCGGTTTCGGTCAAATCCCAACCTACCTGGGCGTATTCCGGCTCCTGATCGGTCGTAATGGCCGCCACACCAACCAGTTGGCCATCCAGTTCGGCTACCCAAAGTTGTTCCTTTGCGATGTCGTTTTCAAAAACCGCAGCGTTTGGGTACTCGTTATCCCATTGAAAATTCCCGACGGCCTGCATCAACGGCACAACGCGTCGGATCAGTTGTAATAAAGCCGGAATATCGGCTAAGGACGCTAAGCGTACTCTCATTTTTTGTGTTAAGCAGTAAGAGTTAAAAGAAGAAACCGGCCATTTTTTAACTCATACGTCTTGACTAACTTTTTATCCAATTTCGGGGACCAGTTCAGGTTTCCGTTCCGGCGTTTTGATGATTTCCGGCTCCACCGGATTCGGCTGAAGTTTCATCCCGGCCAGAAAAAACAGGGAGGTGAAAAAGGAATAGAAAACTACCCCACGTTGCTGCGATAACACATTTTCGGTGAAAAAGGTAATCACAAAAATGAGCAGCAGAATGGCATACAAATGATCACGACGGCGGGCGGCATTGGCAAACTGAACGCCCATAATAACGACGAGCAGGACGATGCCGGCCAGCCCAAAACAAAGCCATTGATTGATGTATTCGTTGTGGGTATCGTGGGGTTCCAGCGTTACGTGAAACATCCGCGAATAATCCTTATACCGGGCTTCCAGAGCCGGATCGATGCCGCCGGGGCCAACGCCCGTCAGCCAGTTTTTCTTCAGGACATCCAGATCGACCGACCAGATAACCTGCCGCATCTGAATCGAATTGGCATTCGGGTTGTCGTTTGGTTTGGCCGTTACCAGGGCCGAAAGTTCTCCCACTCGCTGGCTGCTGAACGGGATGGAAATACAGGCTACCGATACCGAAAGCAACAAGACGGCCAGAATGGGAACAACCTGCTGTTTGTGCGCCCGATTGATCCAGCCGTAGTAAAGCAGAATCGCGAAAAGCGCAATAACCGGTGCTTTGGGCATAAGCGCCATCAAAAACAGAAACAATGGGAAAAGTACCGCGCCCAGTTTCCAGCCCTTCAGTTGTTGCCGGTGTTTCGGGGAAATCAGCAGAATCGCCGTGGCAAAACACAGGTAAATACCCATGTACGTTGGGTGGAAAGTCGTGATTTCCGTAAAATAAAGCCGGTATTGAATGTGGGCTTCCGGTCCGTTGATCTGCAGGCCGTATTTGAGCAAATAAAATAGATTCCCTATCAGACAGGACGCAAAACACGCGTAGACGAAGTAAATCAGCTCGCCCGAAATGATTTTCCGGGTTTTCGGCTGCATGAAAAGCAGCGCAAACGGTGCCACCATCAGGCTGGCTTTCTGCTCCAGATCAAAGAGTACCTCGGAACGGCGGGATGGGTCGGTAAATGGGAGGTGAACCGCGTAAAGCAGGTAAATACTGCCCAGTAACAAAGCTCCGCCGTAAGGCCGAAAGTGGCGGTTTTTAGTGAAAAAAGCATCTCTGATGACCCAGAAAAGAAAAATGCCCATCAGAGTAAAAATCTGCAGCCGGTTCGGCAGGAAAAAAGCGATCATTACCGCTCGGGCTAAATGCTTATCGTACGCAGTCAAACTATCCATTCAGGTTGTTTTTTATTCGGGATAGCGTCATGCAAGTGGGTCAATCCATCCTTGTGGTTATTCTAACATCTTGTTTTTCACACCGTTAAGAAGTGAATCGGATACTCAGAAAACCGGTCACCTACTGCTGCATGCGCTTCCGTCCGTTTGGTACTATGACCCTTAGTACGAATAAGTAGTTGCAATTGTTTCATTAATCTTATCGTGTAGTCCACAAATCGCGGAGAGAATCACACGGTAAACGCCTGTTCGTCAGGGCTTCCGGGTGGACGAAGTAGCCATACTTTTTTGCAGGGCAATAAAGGTCGCGGGAGCCGAACCGGCTTCGGCGTATATTTTTTCGCGCTTGGCGATGAACTCCCCAAACACCAGTTGCTGCGGGCCCACCACCGTCGAATCGGCGCCGTGTTCCAGCAAAACCTGACAAACATCCCACAATTCCTGGCGGGCTGCCGCCAGCAGCGCCGAATGACCGGCCAGCCAGCCATAGTCGGCCGTCGGGTAAATCACGTTCGGATCGGCCCCGTGTTCGAGCAACAGTTTTACTTTTTCCAGCCGGTCGGTGGGGTAATCCATCACCACGAACAAAACCGGAAGGTTCTGATTCTGAAGATGTTTTGCGTTGGCATCAGCGCCTTTTTTCAGAAACCATTCCAGCAAGGCCGCCGGACTTTGCCGGGCAACCAGCACGTGCGTGGGCGTCCGGAGCGAGTCAGCGGTTTCGATGGTGGCGCCATGAGCCATCAGCAACTCCAGCGCTTCCACACTGAACGGCGAGTTATACATTCCAGCCGTGCGAAGGGCCGCAAAATCGAGCAAGGTCGTGTGATCTTTCCCGCTTTCGTTCAGCAACCGGGGTTTGGCCAGCAGCGCCTGCAACTTCGGCATGTCATTGGCCGCAATGGCTTCAGCTATTCGCAGTTGGTCTGGATCGCTAAAATAATACGAGCCGTCCCAACGGCCTTCGTCCTCTTTTTCAGACCGTTGCGTAAAGTAAAAATTCGTGGCGGCTTCGCGAATGCCGAACACCAGCGGCAGCAACAGGGCGAACAAAACCGCAATTTTGGTGAGCTGGTAAGGTAAAAGATTGAGGCCCAGCACCACCACCAGCAGAATGGCCCCCACAAACAGATAGCCCGCAGCCATTCCCCGCCCGGCGGCATCGGTGCCGGATTGATTCAGCGTCAGCGCGGAATACGCCATCAAAACCGCATAACCGCCGATGAGCGCCCAGTTGGTCAGTCCAATGATTTTCATAACCGGAAATTGCAGCCCCCAAACCGGAAAACCTACCCGCGATGAACAACGGGTAGCATCCGGTAAACAATTGGGGCATTGCGAGACGTTGCTTTCCCGAATTTTACTCGTTCAGATTCTGCACATTGTCGGTCGTATTGTCGTCCAGCGCAAAGCCGTAAGGATCAATCGCGACGGCTTTTGGCTTCTGATTCACAATTAGTTGAATGATCGTACGGGCTTTTGAGAAACGGTATTTCCGGGTAAAAACCGGCCGGGTTGCCGCGTTCCAGTCTGCCGTATGCTGGTTAAAAACTGCCAGTTGCCACTCATCGTCGGGCGGTAACGCAAGCGGTTTTCCGTCGGGCCGGTGCCCGGTTTTGGCATTGTTTATTTCCAGCGTCAGCGCAAACCGACCGGCCGCAAGCGGTTTACAGTCCCGAACGCGAATCGATAAATTGTTGGTTATAACTGCCCGCAAGGCTTCATCGATCAGGCGACTTTGGGCGTCCGTAGCTTCCTCTTGCAAGGCCCAAATCAGATCCTCCGGTTTCGGTTTTTTTCCGGGATGGGTATGTTCGGCCAGCAATCGGCGCAGCGCCCGGTTGAACCGCTCTTCGCCCATCGCTTCCTGAATCCGGCACAAAACCAGTCCGCCTTTCTGGTACGCAACAAATGGCTGCCCTTCCGTCGCAATCAGGGGCAATTCTGGTTCTCTCTGGTTCCGGTTCGCAAAATAATAATTCTTATCGCCCTGAAAATAAGACCGTAAGGCCATCTCGCCATATCGTTTCCGGAGAATGGTTGCTTCGGTGTATTTCGCCAGCGACTCCGTCAGCAGGGCATCGCCGGGGCCGGAAACCGGTCGTAGCTGGTGCGCCCACCACTGATGCGCGACTTCGTGAACAGCCGTTGCATAAGCGTAATTGACCCGTTTCGTGTCCCGGAAGTCAACCAGAAAATTGGTCCGTTCCTTACTAAAAACCGCCCCCGGATAAGCCGTTGCCGAGCCGCCGTACTGCGGTAGTTCGGCCAGCGTGAGTTGCGGAAACGGATACCGGCCAAAATGCTGATTTCCATAATCCAGCGCGTCTTTCAGGGCCTGCATCATGGCCGGAACGTTTGCGGTTTGCCCCGGCTGGTAACAAATTCGCAGCGCGACGCCCTTGTAAACTTCTTTCAACTCGGCATACCGGGCCGAACTCAGCGCAAACATGAACGGAATGGGCCGACTGGTTTTGTAGTGAAAATAGCATCGGTGGTCACTCATCCACGATTTTTGCAGCGTTCCCACCGTCACGACCTGCTGATCGGCGGAGGTCGAAACCGTGGTTTCCAGATCGATCAGGTCATAGTCGGCGGACGGATTCGGGAAGGATTGTTCGCCCAGACCGGCCTTCGTGCGAACCAACGGCTCCTCGCACTCCAGCCGACTGTTGTAACCCAGAAACGGCACGTATTTCTCCAGCTCGATGTACGAACCATTTTCAACTATGGAATTTTCGGCGTTAAACGGCACAAAACCGGTCCGATTAACCGTCATCGAAAACCGCAGCGGCAACGTTTCGCCCGGTTGCATCGGTTTTTTGAGATCGAACCAGAACTGGTTAAAAACCGGGTCGTGCGTTTTCTTTTGCACACCGGGCAGGTCCAGTTGGACCAACGATACTTCGGGATCGACGCCCAGCCAGAGCCGGTGGACAGGCGAGGCCGATTTATTTTGCAGTTGGTAAACGCCCTTCACGCGGTATTGGCGGTTTTCCGGGAAAAGATCCACCTGCGTTCTGACCGCCGTAATCACCGGCTGACGGAGCGCGGCAAACCGTTTGTAGTTCTGCTCATACTGAATTTGCCAGTCCTGCCAGGCGGTTTTGCTGCGGTAAGTCGCGATCACGTTTGTCTGATAATAAATCACTCCGCCCACCAGAATCCAGAGCAAAAAGACGCCCGCGAACATCCACCGGCCGGTTTTGCCCCACGGCTCCCCAACCGCTTTGATACGCTGCCACGTGCTGACCTGCAAACGCGTTGGCCAGAACCCAACGGCCAGCATTCCCAGCAAAACCGCACAACACGACCAGTAAATCATATACCAATCGAAAGCGACCGCGTAATGACCGAAACCGTTCATCGCTGAATAATTTAATTCCGGAACAACGGCATACCGCAACAGGTAATGTTCCAGACCCAGCCGCCGACTAAAAGCCAGTATGCCCGCAACCGTCATCGTCAGCACCATTCCCAGGTATTTATTGGGGCTAAGTAGCTGGATAAAAACCGCCAGAACTGCAAACAAAAACAACGGCAAACCGCTGTAATAGTAGAGCGAAAGATAAACCGGCCAATCGTTCGTGAAATACCCCGACGTCCATTGAATTACGAGTCCAATAGCACTATTTGTGCTGATAATCAGGAAGATTAATAAAGCCAGCGCGCCAAGTTTGGCTCCGACAAAAACCAAGCTGTGAGCGGGTGTACTGCCGACCAACGTCTGCCGATTGGTCGATCGCTCCCGCCAGAGGAGTTCCGCACTCCAGAAAATAATCAGCAGCATGGCGGGCCGAACGGAGCGGAGATACTCGACGATAACTCCCGTATCGGGGTAAGTCACGGTACCGAACCAGCCGTTGCGCAGGTTATCGCTTACATCAACTCCCATCAGAATTACCCACAGAACGAGCATCACCCAAACCGGGAATTGTCCAAAAACCGCTTTGGCCTCCAGCCTGAGTTGCGCGCCCAGCGCCAGTCGCATGTGCTGTAGGGTTCCGGGATTTACGCCGTACCGTCGATACGGAATCACCGGACGGACAGTTGGTTGCGGTTCGGCTTTTTGGGTGCGAATCGCCTGCTGTTCGCCAAACGAAAACCGGCGGTATCCAATGAGCAAAACGAGCAGGGCAATTCCGCTCCACAAAAACCGGTTGACGACAAATAAACCATTGAGGGGGAAAAGCTGGTGGTTGCGCTGGTCCACCGTCCAGAAACGGGTTTCCTGAAAAAGGGGCGCTAACCCGAAGGGATCGATCAGGAAGGGTAACCAGCCCGGCTGATCCTGGATGGTTGATCGGGCCATCAGGGGCGAATTGCCCAGCACCGAGCCGAGCAGATACAGGACGTACAGCAGCACGCCCGTTGCGTAAACCGCCCGCGCGCTCCGGCTTAGGAGGGCCGTCGTAAAAATCAGGCTGACCGAGAAAAAGAGATTCGGGACGCCGAAGATCAGCAACGGCCAGAGGTAATGGACAGGTTGAAACGGCCCCTGTCGAAGCGGATCGAGCAGGAAGCCGCCAACTAACAAACCTGCCACCGCCAGAATCAGTAGGCCAAACACGGCTGCATACAAACCCAGAAACCGGGCGACGAAGTACGAAAACCGCCGTACGGAACTCGTTCCGACGAGCGCTTCCATCCGGTACGTAGTGTCGCGGAGCACGACGTTGGCGCAAAGCAAGGTGCTGACCAGCACCAGAAACAGGGACAGCAGCCCCACCAGGACGTCGATGACGTAAGGGGCGTTGGTAAACACCGCGTCGCCCCCAAAACCGCCCCGCACGCAGACCATTCCGAACAGGAAAAACAGCAGGGCTGCCGCCCGGTAGGAGAGCTGGCGGCTGTGGTACCGCCCTTCAAAACCGAGCAACAGGGTTAGCATAGCGTCGCCTTTTGAGCCGGTTTTGATTCGGCCAACACGGAAAAATAAACCTCTTCAAGCCCCGGATTGAAGGGAACAAAACCGGGTTCGGGACACGCGTCGGCCAGCACCAGTACCTGCCTTTTGCCGGCCAACATCCGGGTTGACAAAACCGTATAAGCTAATTGATAGTCGGTTAAGGCCCGGCTTTCGATTGTTTTGCTCCACACCCGGCCCCGTAAAGCCGCCGTTAGCTGCGCCGGACTGCCCTGCACAATGATTTTTCCCTGTGCCATCACCGCCAGTTGCGGACACAGTTCGTACACATCCTCGACAATGTGCGTGGAAAGAATCACCACCACTTCTTCGCCGATTTCGCTCAGCAGATCGTGAAAATGGTTGCGTTCTTCGGGATCGAGCCCCGCCGTGGGTTCGTCTACAATGATGAGCTGGGGACTTCCCAACAAAGCCTGCGCAATGCCAAACCGCTGTTGCATCCCGCCCGAAAACGTACTCACGGCCCGCTTCCGAACCGTATACAGATTGGTTTGCTGCAACAGCGCATCGACCTGTTCGCGTCGCTCGGTTTTGTTCAGCAGTCCTTTCAGAATGGCCAGGTGATTGAGCAATTCGCTCGCCGAAACGTTCGGATAAACGCCAAAATCCTGGGGGAGATAACCCAACTGGCTGCGCAATTGCTGCGGATACTGGTGAATATTAAGGCCGTCGAACAAAACCGTTCCGGCGTCGGGTTGCTGTAAAGTGGCCAGCGTCCGCATCAACGACGATTTGCCGGCTCCGTTCGGGCCCAATAAACCAAACAAACCGTTCGGAATTTCCAGCGAAACCGCGTCCAGCGCCTTGACGCCGTTGGCGTATTGCTTGCTGAGTTGTTGTATTTTCAATCGACTCATAACCAGTTTCTTAGTGCAGTGAATGAGCCGAAAGCTAGTGAGTGAAAAAGAAACCGACCCGTTTAAATGAGCAACGGACTGCCGGTCGTGACGAATGACGCAAATGGGCTGACTTCGGGAAATGAACGACGTTGGTCACGGACTTCGATCCGTTCGTCATTTTGATTTGCGGTTTTCACCGACGCCTTCTTTCTTGACCCTTCCAATGATGTTGAAACCCTTCATTTACAAATCCGAACGGCTGCTGCGGCACCCGGAACCCTGGCTCTATTTCGGGCTGGCAAGCGGATTAAGCATTGCCAATACGCTGACGAATCGTCCGACAAACTGGACCACCTATTTTCAATCGCTTCTGACAGTCAGTGCTTTACTTCTTCCGGTTCTGGTGGTTGCCTGGTATAAACCGGTCTGGAAACCGCAGCTTTCCGCCCGTTTGTACTTAAAGCGCTGGCTGGCGTGTTTCGCGGTTTACCTGCCGCTTGGAACCACGGTTTTTGCGTACACAACCCCGTTCGACTTACCCGACTCGTTATTTATCATTGCCGGATTCTACGCGCTGCTGCTCGAATTGCTGCTCGAAAGCGCAGTTTACGCTCAAAAACTGGTACGTCAGCGCCGGTGGTTACAAAAATTTGGGCTGGAAAAAGCCATTATGACCAGCATAACGCTGATTTCCGTCACTCTGGCGGCCATGGCGGTTTCGAGTCTGGACAATCCGGCCTACGACACGAAGGAGCAGTTATTGATTGCTTTTGTGCTGGATTTTGGCAAAATCGGTCAGTATTTCGGCACATTTCTGTTTTTTACGCTGCAATTTTTGCTGATGTACCTGAGCGGTTATCTGTTTTTTTACATCAACAGTCATTTTCTGGTTTCGCAGATTCTGAAACAAAAAGGGCTGGTTTTTTACGCCCTGAGCGTGCTGGCGACGATTGCGTTATTGTACCCGCTAATTGCGCAAGGGTTACTAGCTCTACCGATCAACGATCGGCTGGGCGGTTTTTTTTCCAGCAATCCGTTCCAGCTCGAAAATGCCTTCGCGGCTTTGGCGGTCATGCTCGTGAGTTTGCCGGTGGTGCTGGCCTTGCAGTGGTTTAACCAAAACAGCCGGATTGTGGCACTGGAGAAGGAAAAAGCCGAAACCGAACTCGATTTGCTGAAACAGCAGCTCAATCCGCATTTCTTTTTCAATACACTCAACAACCTCTACGCCCTGAGCCTTCAGAAATCGGATCAGGCGCCGGAAAGCATTCTGAAACTGTCGGAATTGATGCGCTACGTCATTTATAAAGGACAGGAACGGGAGGTTACCATCCGGCAGGAAATCGACTACATCAACGATTATCTCTATTTACAGCAAATCCGCCTTCGGCAGCGGGCCGGCATCCGGTTTGAGCAGGAAATCATTGACGACCAAAAAACCGTGCCGCCCCTGTTGCTGATCGTGCTGGTGGAAAATGCGTTCAAACACGGCATCGAGCCCGCCCACGACCCGGCTTATTTGCACCTGCTGGTGAAATCGGATCACCGGCAGCTTTATATTCGCTGTGAAAATTCGGTTGAGCCACCGGAAGATTCCCGTCCGGGAATTGGGCTCCGGAATCTGAAAAGGCGGCTGCAACTGCTGTATCCGCACCAGCACGAATTGATCACAACCGTTCAGGATCAGCGGTTTCGGGCCGAATTAACGTTGACGTTTTTATGAAAATGCGCTGTCTGATTATTGACGATGAACCGCTGGCGCACGATGTCATCCGGACCTACGCCGAGGGAATTCCTTTTCTGGAAATCTGTGGCCATTGTTACCGGGCCACGGAAGCGCTGGATTTTCTGAGTCAAAACCCGGTCGATCTGCTATTTCTGGACATTCGTATGCCCCGGCTGACCGGATTGGAACTGCTGAAAACGCTGATTCAAAAACCGCTGGTCATCATCACGTCGGCCTACGAAGAATATGCGCTGGAAGGCTACGACCTGGATGTGTCCGATTACCTCCTGAAACCGTTCCGCTTCGACCGGTTTTTGAAAGCCGTCAACCGCGCCCTGGCGGAGTTTTCCCGGCAAAAACCGGCTTCTGTCTCACCGCCTGCGGCTCCGTCCGTTTCTCCACAATTGTACATCAAGTCCGACAAAAAACAGGTTCTGGTGCAGCTGGAGGAGATTTATTACCTCGAAAGTCTGGGCAATTACGTGAAGGTCTGGCGGGAAACCGGTTTTTTACTGACACCCCGCACGCTGACCAGTTTTGAAACCCAGCTTCCGGCCGACACCTTTGTCCGCATTCACAAGTCGTTTCTGCTGAACAAACGGTTTTTGCAGTTTATCGAAGGGAATACAATTACGCTAAAGAACGGGAAGAAGCTGCCCATCGGGAAAAATCACAAATCGATTGTTCAGGAACGGTTGAAATAAAGTGACTTGGAGATTATTTCCTTGATCACAAGTCATTTCAGTGCCATCGGCACATAATGTTTGTAGAAAAACGGCCTTCCAGGCATCCAGTGCGTGCCATCGGTACGCAATTCAAGCTTAGTTGCGTACCGATGG
>NZ_WJXZ01000005.1 GCF_009668025.1 Larkinella terrae
GGCTTTAATCGGCATTTCAAAGCCCGGCACCGGCCGCCCGGCCTTTAGGGGTTGGGGGTAAACCGAAGAAAGGGAAAATCGGCATTTTAGTCAGTCTTTTAAATATAAAAGTGAAAAGCCAATAACTTTTACATTTAACAATCATCATTTTACATTTATCATTTGTATTTTCTTACAGCAGCAAAAACAGGCTCGGTTTTTTGTGCAGATCCGGGGTTTGGGCTTTCCACTCCCGGATGCTGAGCGTACGAACCAACTCGTCTTTGGCGGTCAGGTTACAGGCGATGCAAAGCCGGGTTTCGGGGTTGCAGGTGGCCAGAATATCCGCCAGCAACTGATTGTTGCGGTAGGGCGTTTCCATGAAAATCTGCGTTTGCAGCCGTTTGCGCGCATCCATCTCCAACTGCTTGATTTCCTGAAGCCGCGCCGGTTTTTCAATCGACAGATAGCCGTGGAACGCAAACGACTGGCCGCTCATGCCCGACGCCATCAGCGCCAGCAGAATCGACGACGGCCCCACCAGCGGCTGCACCTGCCAGCCGGATTGGTGAGCCAGCCGCACCGCCACCGCCCCGGGATCGGCCACACCGGGGCAACCGGCTTCGGAAATGACGCCAGCGTCCCGGTTTTCCAGCTTCAATTGCTTTAGCTGCTGTTTGGTTTCGGTTTCCGGCGTGTCCTTGTGGAGGTCGTAAAACAACAGCTCATCGATGATGACACCGGTTTTCAGGCTGCTGATAAACCGCCGGGCAGTGCGTACATTCTCGACAAAAAACACGCCGGTTTGGCTGATCACCTCGCGAATTTGCGGTGACAGAACGTGGTCGGCGGTATTTTCGGCCAGAACCGTGGGAATGAGATACAGAACGGGCATTTTCGATCGATTAACAAACAGACTGCAAACTAAACAAGTTGGACCGAATGAAAGAGGAGTCCGCGGTTTGGATTAGCTTTGCAATTTCGTACAAAAGGGTTCAAGAACATACATGGAAAACGATTTTGAAACAATTAACCGGCTCATACGCACGCGCCGGAGTATTTTTCCACCTGATTACAGTGACCAGCCCATTCCCCGGGATGTCGTTGAAGCCATCCTGGCCAACGCCAATTTTGCGCCCACGCACCGGTTGACGCAACCCTGGCGGTTTACGGTTTTTCGGGAAAACGGTTTGGAACAACTTGCTGATTTCCTGGCCGATAGCTACCGATTGCAGACGCCACCGGCCGCTTTTTCCCAAGGTAAATACGAGACAACCCGCACAAAAATCCTGCGGTCTTCCTGCGTGATTGCGATCAACATGGAATTGCATCCCGAGAAAGTGCCGGAATGGGAAGAACTGGCTGCGGTGGCATGTGCGGTACAGAATATGTGGCTGACGGCCACGGCTTTAAACGTCGGTGCGTACTGGAGCACGCCCGGTAATCTGGATGCGCTGGGCGAGTTCTTAAACCTGGAACCTTCGCAAAAATGCGTCGGAATTTTTTACATGGGCTACCACACGGCGCCCGAAAAACCGGCCATCCGCAAACCCATCGAAGAGAAAGTGACTTGGGTGGAATAGGGAATTATGAGTTAAGAGTTATGAGTTGACTTACGCATTTAACTCATAATTCTTAACTTTTTCCAAGGAACCGTATCAGTGTTTCGACGAACTCTGCCGGTTTTTCGGCCTGCACCCAGTGGCCCGCATCCTGAATGGTTTCGAGGGTGCTGTTGGGGAAAATGCGTTTGATTTCGAGCTCATCCTCATCCTTGATGTACGGCGATTCGCTGCCGCGGATGAACAGCGTCGGCTCGGTAACAATCCGCAGGTTGCGCAGTTCTCCGCCGATGCCGTACAATTCCTGCTCGATCACGGGCAAGTTGAGCCGCCAGTCGAATTGCCCCTGCTCGTTGCGGTACAGGTTTTTCAGCAGAAATTGCCGGACGGTCAGGATGGGCTCGAACCGGCTGAGAATTTCGTCGGCTTCGTTCCGGTTTTTCAGCATCGCCAGGTCGATGGCTTTTAACCCGCGAATCAGCTCGGCGTGATGAACGGGGTAAAATTTCGGGGCGATGTCGACGATAACCAGATGGCTGTAGTGGCCCGGATAATCCATCGCAAACTGCATGACGGTTTTTCCGCCCATCGAGTGACCGATCACGACCGGTTTTTCCAACTGATGGTCGGTAATGAATTCCATCAGATCGGCCGCCATGACGTCGTAATTGAACTCCTCACTGCGCGGAGAGCGGCCGTGGTTGCGCTGATCGACCAGAAAAACGCGGTGGTTGTGTTCGGCGATGGCTTTTGAGATCGTCAGCCAGTTGTCGGACGACCCCAAAATACCGTGCAGAATAATAATCGGTGTGCCGGTCTCGCCGGTTTGTCGGAAATATAATTTCATAAGTACGTACCTGCGGACCCGTCGGCGTTGCGATTTAGTCCGTGTGATGCTGGCAAAAATACACCAAATCGGGAAAGAATTTCCGGGCTGAATCGAAATGCCAATCGGTCCGTGGGTGCGGTTATCTAACGTAAACCGCTTTTTTCCGTTTTTCTGTCAACTGACCGAATGCTTTCAAATACAGTTTGTTTTCGAATGCAACGCGCTCAAATTCAGCCGAACTCCCCGGATCGACCGCGATCAGTAAGCCGCCACTGAGTTGCGGATCGGCTAAAATAAACCGCTGCGCTTCGGTCAGCTCGTTGGTTTTGTCGCCAAAATAATCCCAGTTGCGGTGGGTTGCATCCGGGACATTTTCCGGGTTCAGATACGCATCCAAAACCGGTAGAACCGGAATTTTGTGAAAATCAATTTCGGCGCTTACACCGCTGCTTTCCGTCATGGCGATGAGATGCCCCAGCAACCCGTAGCCCGAAACGTGGGTCAGCGCCTTGACGTACGGTAATTTTCCGAGGAAAGTCCCAAACGAATTCAGCCGGGTCGTCAGCTCCCGGACCAGGTCGGCGTGTTCGGGATTCAGGGTTTCCTTTTGCTGCGCGCGCAACAGCGGGCCGGTGCCCAGCGGTTTGGTCAGGTATAAACAGCAGCCTTCGGTGGCCGTGCTGATTTGTTTCAAATGGTTGAGCCGGACTTTACCGGTTACGGCCAGACCGAAAAACGGTTCGGCGCTTTCGAGCGTATGAACGCCCGCCAGCGGAATACCGGCTTCGGCGCAAAGGGCCCGGCTACCGTCCAGTATCTGACCGACCTCTTCAGTCGGAACATTGGCAGAAGGCCAGCCCAGCAGGGCGATCGCCAGCAGCGGTTCTCCACCCATGGCGTAAATATTGTTGACGGCGTTGGAGGAAGCGATTCGCCCAAACTCGAAGGCGTCGTCGACGAAGGGAGCGAAGAAATCGGCGGTGCTGACGACGGCTTCGCCGTGGCCGGTTTCCAGCACGGCGGCATCGTCGCGGTTGGTTAAGTCAACCAGTAAATGAGGAAATCCGGGCAGGAGCGAGCCTGGGGAACCGATCAATGCATTGAGAACCTCCGGGGCCAATTTACCGGCAAAACCCGCACTGTGGCTGAATTGAGCCAGTTTGTATATTTCCGTTTGTTGTATCATGTCAGTTGATGATGTAACCGCAGAATAATTTTCCTTTTTGTATTACTGAAAGTTAAAAAGAAAGGTTCAGAAAATCACAATCGGTGAAGAGCGAAAAGGGGTAATAAAAATTGATATGTAGCTGAATAGTAGTAGTTTATCTTAAATTGATACAAAAACCGCAGGGCCTCTAATGAAATGGTAATAAAAAAATAATGTGCCGAAATTGAACGATAAAAACAGATTTATGGAGTTTTTATAGATTGCTTGTTTGTATAAATGTTATTATAGTACTTTACTAAGAACTGGTACTTGAGTCACAAAAAAAAATGTCGTTTCTTTGTGATGAACTGTAGCGAGTTTAGGATACACTTCAAACCAAATTTAACCAAATCAACCATTTTTATGAACAGAAAATTACTGTCTGTCTACCTTGTCACGTTACTGAGTGGACTGGCCATTGTCCTGTTTAGCGGGAGCAATGTTCAGGCGCAGGTAACATCTTCGGCCATTGCGGGGTTCGTAAAAGATCAGAAAGGAGAGGCTCTGCCCGGCGCAACAATCGTTGCCGTCCACACGCCTTCCGGAACGCGTTACGGAACCGTCACCAACAACGAAGGTCGTTACACATTCCCTAACGTTCGGGTAGGAGGGCCGTATACCGTTACGGCAACGTTTGTTGGATTTAAAGAGCAGGTAAAAAGTGACATTTTAGCGAGTTTGGGCACGGCCGCCAACGTCGATTTTGCAATGGCCGACGAAAGTACCCAGCTTTCGGAGATTGTCGTTTCGGGAAACCGGGGGGCTATTTTCAGTTCCGACCGGACGGGTGCGGCTGCTTCCTTCAACCGCGATGCCATCAACACCATTCCGACGATTGGCCGGTCGATTACCGATATTTCCAAGTACAATCCGTACGGAAACGGCCAGTCTTTTGCCGGCCAGGACCCGCGTTTCAACAATTTTACGATCGATGGATCGGTGTTTAACAACGGTTTTGGTTTGGGTAGCTCGGCGCTGGCCGGTGGCCGGACCGGAACGACGGCCGTTTCGCTGGATGCCATCGACCAGTTACAGGTCAACGTGGCACCGTTCGACATCCGTCAGAGCGGTTTTACGGGTGCGGGCGTCAACGCCGTAACCCGTTCCGGGACCAACGAGTTTTCAGGATCGGCTTACACACTGTTCCGCAACAACAGCCTGGTGGGTAAAAAAGCGGATGGAACGTTGCTTTCACCGGCTCCCAACGTCAGCGAAAAAACATACGGTTTTCGGTTGGGCGGCCCCATCATTAAAAATAAACTGTTTTTCTTCGTCAACGGGGAAATGTTCGACAGCAGCACCCCCGCTTTGACCTGGAGTTTGAACCGGGGGCAGTCGGGCACGAACGTTTCGCGCGTGACGGAAGCCGACATGAAAGACCTCGATCAGTTCATGCAGACCAATTTTGGCCGCAGCCTGGGTGCGTACGATGGCTTCAATAACGACGTGAAAAGCCGCAAAGGATTGATCCGGCTGGATTATAACATCAACGATCAGCACAAACTGTCGGTCCGGTATTCGCATCACAACTCCGAAACCGGCTCGATCATCAGCAACAGCAACAGTAGCAACACGGCGGGGAACGGAAACCGGACCAACAGCAGCAGCGCGATCTCCCCGGAAAACTCGGGCTACCTGATTGCCGACAATACCCGTTCGTTGGCGGCCGAGCTGACCTCGAATTTCGGGAGTAAGTTTGCCAACAACCTCATCTTCACTTACAACAAGCAGATTGAAGACCGGACGTACAAAACCGGTTTGTTTCCGACCATCGACATTCTGAAAGACGGAAGTACGTACACCTCCATCGGTTTTGATCCGTTTACGCCGAACAACAAACTGAATTATTCGACGATGAACATCACGAATAACTTTAGCTATTTTGCCGGTAAACACACGATTACGGCGGGTCTGGTTTTTGAACATTATACGTCGAACAACGTCTTCTTTCCATCGTCGAACGGGGTGTATGTGTACAATTCCATCGACGATTTCAAGACGGCGGCTTTAGCTTCCATTACCAACCCGAACAGCACGACGTCTCCGGTGACGGTGAACCGCTATAACCTGCGGACTTCCCTCATTCCGGGTGGTGGTGAACCCTTGCAGACCCTGAAACGCAACCTGTACAGCGCCTATGTTCAGGATGAATTCCAGGCCAGCCCAAACTTCAAACTGACGGTTGGTTTGCGGGGAGATATCTTCCAGTACGACAACAGCACGGCGAAGGATTTTAACAACCCGATTGTGGCCGCTTTGACCTTTAAAAACGAAAACGGGCAGGATTACAAAGTGACGACCGGAACCTTCCCCAAGGCCCGTTTGCTGCTGTCGCCCCGGGTTGGTTTTAACTGGGATGTGAAGGGCAATAAAACGACCCAGATTAGGGGCGGAAGCGGTATTTTCGTGTCACGTATTCCGGAAGTGTTGATTTCCAACCAGTTGGGCAACAACGGTGTGAATACGGCCGCTTATACTGAAACCAACACAACGCGGTTTCCATTTGTGACCGACCCCAGCAAGCTGCCGGAGTCCGTTCGTCCCAAACCCGTTGCGATCGCCGATCTGCCTCCGTACCAGATCAACGCCGAAGATCAGAATCTGAAATACCCGCAAATCTGGAAAACCGACCTGGCCATCGACCAGAAATTGCCCTGGGGCCTGATTGGGTCGCTGGAGTTTATTTTCAACAAGAACATTCAGGCACTGCGTTACATCGATGCCAACCTGCAGGCACCCGTTGCGGGCAAAACACTGAGTGGACCAGACAATCGGCAGTTGTTTCCGGCGTTTGGTGTTGCCAATACCGGTACCGGCAAGGATAATCTGGTGAACAAAGCGCGGTATTATAACTCCAATATCGGCAACGCGTTTGTGTTGCGGAACACCAATAAAGGGAGTTCGTACATCATCACGGCGAAACTGGAAAAACCGGCCGCCCGTGGTCTGGGCGGAATGCTGGCGTACACCTACGGCGAAGCCCGTGACATCGCCTTCGTAGGAAGTACCGTACAAGCCAACGTTCCGACAATCTACGGTCAGAATTACCTGACAAACGCCTATTCCGACAACGACCTGCGTCACAAGATTGTGGGGTATGTGAACTACCGCATTAACTACGGTGGTAAAATCGGAGGGGCAACAATCTTTACCCTCGGTATGCTTTCGAGCAGCGGCAGCAAGATTTCGTATACTTACAACCAGGACGTGAACCTGGATGGACAAACGACCAACGATTTGCTGTACGTTCCGAAAACAGCTTCTGAACTTACATTCGTGCCGCTGACGGTTCCGGCCCAGGCGGCAACAGCCACAACCCCGGCCTATCCGGCGGTAACATATTCGCCGGAGCAGCAGCAGCAGGCTTTCGATGCCTATATCGAAGGCAACAGCTACCTGAAAACCCGTCGGGGTCAGTATGCCGAGCGGAATGGTGGTCAGTATCCGTGGTTGACCCGTTTCGACTTCACGGTAATTCAGGAGTTTTACGTAGCCGTTGGAGCCAAAGGAAAGAAGAATACGATCCAGCTACGGGCTGATATTCTGAACGTTGGTAACCTGATCAACAACAGCTGGGGGTTAGGTAACGCGCTTACGGCGTCGACATCCTCTTCTACCTCTAACCCGCTGGCGCTGGCAA
The DNA here is from genome assembly GCF_009668025.1 of Larkinella terrae. GTDB lineage: Bacteria > Bacteroidota > Bacteroidia > Cytophagales > Spirosomataceae > Larkinella > Larkinella terrae. Next base: position 7,218 of record NZ_WJXZ01000005.1, read on the forward strand.
GTATCAGCACCGCCGGTGTGCCATCGTACCGGATTGCCACGCAGGTAATCGATAAAAAGACGGTTTTGCTGAAAGATTCATTTGTGCCCGCCCAGAACATCAATGCGGTGTATCAGGCACAGATCGGTATTCGGTATATCTTTAATTAATCGTTCAATACTGAAATTCACGCCCCTGCCGGAGTCATTCGGTGGGGGTTCTTTTTTCGTCAGGACTATGAAAAAGCTAGTTTTAATTGGCACGATTTTGCTGAATTCGGTGGCGGTTTTTGCCCAGAAAGCACCGAAATATACGACGGCGAAAGACCTGGAAGCGGTTTTTTCCTATCGCCCGGATCGTAAAATTCCGCTCATTCTGGCCCACCGGGGTGGTCCGCAGGCTTCGGAGACGGAGAATAGTATGGAGACTTTTCGCCATACGTACCAGCAGGTGCCGGAAGCGATTCTCGAAATGGATGTTCGGATGACAAAAGACAGCATGCTGGCCATGCTGCATGACGATGACATTGAACGGACAACCACCGGGAAAGGCTCACTGAAAGCGATGAACTGGGCCGAATTGAAGACGGTTTTTCTCCGCGATCTTCAGGGCAGACCGACGCGCCAGCGCATTCCGCTGTTCGACGAGGTGCTGCAATGGGGCGCGGGCCGGGTTCTGATGGCGATTGATGCGAAACCGGGCGTCGACCTGCGGAAAGTGATGAAATCCATCGCGGATCGGAAAGCGCTGCACAGCGTGTTTATTATCTGTTATTCAACGGAAGATGCGCTCAGCGTCCGGAAAGAGTATCCAGATGTCTGGGTGGCGGTGGGCTTCAACGAAGCAAATCACGGTGAAACGCTTCAGAAAGCCGGTTTGTCGCTGCGTCACCTGATCGGGTTGTCGGCCCGGCAAAACCGTGAATTTTACGACCGACTGCACCGCGCCGGCATTCCGTGTACGGTCAGCACCTTCGGCCCCGGAAATCTGGATGAAAAACCGCTCAGTGAAGTTGCGCAGAGCTACCAAACGTTTTTTCAGACGGGCGCAGACATCTTAACGACCGACCGGCCCGCCGAGGTCAGGGCGTTATTCACGAAGTAAGAAGAAATTGCAAAATTTCGCTTACCTTGGCAGCGCAACTGTGAGATAACTCGAACATGCTGAGCCTGGAAGAGGAAATACGGATCGTGCGGTTCGGGCAGGGAATCCACCCGGTTTCATACCTGCTTGATGCTTATAACCGACTGGATACCAGTGAAAAAAGAAACCAGCTGAGGGATCTGTCTTTTTTCATGTGGGGCTTGAAAACCATTGACTCCGATATTGAACAGGCCATTGCGGATAGCGAATTAAAAGAAACCGATCTTCCCGTCGTCCACCTGAAAAAAGACCGATTGCGAATCAACCGCACGGCTCTGCTGCCGGACAGCGAGCTGGAAAAGGCGTATCGGTTACAGCTTTATTTATTCAAAACCGCCTATCAGCGATCTTTTAATCAGGAAAAATGGCTTTTGACGAACTGGTGGTTCGAGGATTTGTCGCAGGAAGAAACCGTCCGAAAACTGGTCCTGAATTATCAGGCAATGGTAGAAGAAATCTACGCGGATGCCGGTTTTCGGAATGAATTTGGTAGTCTGGCCAGACACTGGTTCGAGCGTATGAAAGAATCAGAAAAGAGTGCTAAGGAACCGGTTTTTGACAGCCAAACCAAATTTCATTTTCTGACTTACGACGAAATGTTGACCGAGTCGGCCAGGCAATTTGATCAACGGCAGTCGGAAGGTATGGCGCTCCTGCGCCGGTCGGTAAACAATGCGCTTTCCATCCGGTATCACTTAGAGCCGGAACGCGTCTGGCGAATCATTTCGGATGTGATGGATCGGCACGTCGATTACCTGAAACTGCTCCATCGGGCTTATGAAGCGTTTAATGCCCGGGACATCGACAGCGTGCTGGCGCTGATGCATCCGGATGTGGCCTGGCCCAACGGCTGGGAGGGCGGTTATGTGCAGGGTCACGATGCTGTTCGGGACTACTGGACGCGGCAATGGCAGCAACTCGACCCGCGGGTGACGCCGGTTTCCTTTCATCTTCGGCCCGGTGGCGAAATCGAAGTCGATGTTCACCAGTTTGTCAAAGATCGCGAAGGTAACGTGGTCGCCGACAGCCATGTGAAACACATCTACACCCTTGAAAACGGGAAAATTCGGACGATGGTGATTGAATAAAACCGGCCTTCAGATTTTTGCTCAAACGGAGGTAATTGCCTGATTATTAGTTAGAAATGTTTTACAAAAGCATCGTCGTTCAGATGCGGATAAGCGGCATAAACCCGATTAATTTCTTCCAGCTGGCCGGGTGACAAATCTTCCGCCGGATTCAGGCACCAGCGTCCATCGAGCAATCCCTGTCGTCGCAACACTTCGTGCAGCCCCGCAATGCAGCCGTGAAAACCGTGGCTCGGATCGAAAAAAGCCGCATTGCTGTCGGTTACTTCCACGTTACGGGTCAGCAGTTCCGCCAGTCCGGCATTATCGTTTCGGAGGCAGGTTTTGATCTCGGCCAGCAGTTCAACGGCTTTCTGCGTCCACACCGCCCAATGGCCCAGCAAACCGCCCACGAACCGTTTTTCGACGGTTTTTTCGTCAATCTGAAAGCGGTAAGCCGTCAGCAAATCCACCACAATATTGTCGTCATTACCGGTGTACAATGCAATTTCATCCCGGCGGCTCGAATGGCAAACCGCCCGAACCACGTCCAGCGTTTGGTAGCGGTTGAAACTGGCTACTTTAATCGCGTGAATGTTGGGAATCTCGGCAAACTGATGCCAGAAATCGTAGCTGAAAATCCGCCCGCCCACCGATGGTTGCAGGTAAAAGCCAAAAACCGGGATAACTTCCGCCACCGCCCGGACGCGCTCCAGAACGGCCGCTTCGGTCCAGCCCTGCAAACCGCCCATGCTCAGCAACCCCAGATCGTAGCCGTACTTGAGCGCCAGATTGGCTTCATTCAATGCCTGTTGGGTAGGACCAACCAGACCGGCCACTTTGATAAACGGGCGATCCAGTTGAGCGGCAGCAATTTCTTCGGCCGCTACCCGCAAAACCGTTTCGTACAGATTGATTTTCGGATCACGAATCTCGAACTGAGTCGTGTGCACACCCACCGCCACGCCACCGGCACCACTGGCGATGTAATAGTTGGTCAGCCCCCGCTGACGCTTTTCGTCGAACTGTCGGTTCTGGTCCAGAGCCAGCGGATGCGCCGGAATAACGGTTCCTGCATGTAATAAAGCCTGAATATCAGCGCGTAAAGTCATGGTTGACGGGGTTAAAATTTGCCGGTTCTTTCCTGGAAATGCGTGGGTTTATTCAGGATTTTTCCGCCCTGTTGCAGCCACGAAACTGTCAGTTCCATCATCTGGCGAAGTGTCACGCGCGGATAGCCGAACAGGCGATTGGCCTGCGACGCGTTGCTCAGCAATGCCGTCGGCTGGGCTTCATTGATAAAAACCGGGTCTTTGCCGAGCATGTGACCGTATTCCTGCGCCAGCCACTGAATCGAGACGGTTTCGGGTCCGGTGACGTTCAGGAGTTTCGCCGGAACCGCACAGTGCCGCAGCGCCCGGATCGCGATTTCATTGGCGTCGCCCTGCCAGATGACGTTAGCGTTGCCCATCCGGAGGTCGATCGGTTTTTCGGCCAGCACGGATTTGGCAATTTCCAGCAGCACGCCGTAACGCAGGTCGATGGCGTAATTCAGGCGGTAAATCAAGGTCGGCGTATTGTTTTTCTCCGCGAAATACTGAAAAACCCGCTCGCGGCCCAGGCACGACTGGCCGTATTCGCCAACGGGTTCGGGGGCGGTTTCTTCCGTGGCCCCGCCGGACGTTACCGGCGTAAACGGATAGACATTGCCGGTCGAGAAGGCAACAATCCGCGAATGGCGGTATTTTTCGGCCACCCGGCCGGGCAAATACGCGTTCATCGCCCAGGTGAAGGCTTCCTTTCCCGTGGTTCCGAACTTGGTTCCGGCCAGATAGAGCACATTCCGGACATCGGGCAGAGCCGCCAGATCGGTTTCGTTGAGCAAATCGGCAGAAATGGTTTCAATTCCGTCGGCTTCGAGTTCGTTCTGCAATTGTGGTTCCGAAAACCGGGACACGCCGACGACGCGCTTCTCAAGACCGGCCTGATCGATCGCTTTTTTTGCCAATCGCGCCAGACTTGGCCCCATTTTTCCGCCCACACCCAGAATGATAATGTCGCCGTCCAGTTCCTGTAAATCGGTCACCAAAGCCGCCGACGGTTTGATCAATTCTTGCTCTAAAGATTCTAAATCGCTCATTTGCTGTGGGTAAAGGTCGGTTGGGTAGAATGACGAATTTACAAGTTAGGCCCTGAGCCGATGGCGCAGGAGTCACTCGATGAATCGGCGGTATTTGAAAATATGGAATTCAGAATAAGCGGTTTGCACTTCAAGGTAAACTTCCAGACGCAATATCCTTCATTTGGGGCAAAATACCGTCGGTAGGATCGAATAGATGTCAGGAATTGGTACTTGGATTACAATTACAGTTGATATGTTAAGAATAGATTGAAACTGAAATAAGAAGTTATTGCTATTGCCAGCCCGTAAATCCCGTAGGGATGCAATATTTGTAGCAAAAATGACCAATGATTGTGAGCGTGCCGGAGGTATGCAATATAAATGGTTGCGTACCTACGGCACGCTGGTATGCGAGGATAAAATCATTTTCTACAAACATCTCGTCCCTCTGGGACTTGAAATATTCTAATTCCACTTGCCGACCAATATTACACCTGCCGCCCAATTCCCTCAGCCCGCAACACAATCGTGGCATCCCGGTAACCCTGCACGATGAGTCGACCGATGTCGTCGGACGAAAACCGCATCAGGTTCAGGTACAGCGGTTCGCGCGGACGAACGAGGGTCATCACCATCGGGTTTCCGCGCAGTTTTTCCCGTTCAATCCAGCGCTCCGCCCAGGCAATATCGTTGTTAACGAGCTGATTAACCGTAATGTCCTTAACCCGTTCGGACAAATTCAGCAGACTGCGGTAATTGAATTTTTCGGTAAAAATATGTTTGGCATGACAGGCGACGCAAACCAGTTCATTGGCACCGTCGTCGATGGCTTCGCGCAGGGGAGCCACTTCGCGCAAACCGCCATCCAGGTACATTTTCTCTCGGTCGCCCCCGATGCAAACGGCGGGCATCAGAAACGGCAGCGAACTGCTGGCGATGACGTAATCCAGAATGGATTTGTCCTCATTTCCCACATAAAGTATATCGCCCTTCATGATATCGACGGTGCCCACTTTCAGTTTGATCGGGCTGTTGGCGAGGATTTCGAGCTTGATATTGGTTTTGATCAGCGTTTGAAGCGGGGTAGAATCGAGCAAACCGTCGAAACGGCTTAAAAGCGTATTATAGCCGAGCAGAAATCGCGAACGAACCACCGCCACATCTTCGGGGCGGGTGATGTTGCGGACCCAGAATTCGATCAGTTGGCGACCGGCTTTTTTCCAGTCGACAGCCCCGTGTTCTGCGAATTGTTTTCCGGCTTCGTGAACCAGAAAAACTGCATTTAAGCTGCCTACGGATATGCCATAAATGGCTTCAGGTTCAAAACCGGCCTCCAGAACCGCCTGAATGGCCCCCGCCTGAAACGCCCCCTTGAGCGAACCGCCCCCTAATACCAATGCGCGCATGAATCGAATTATGAATTATGGATGATGAATGTAAAACTTTTCCGTTCATCATTCATCATCCATAATTCATAATTTTTTCAAGTTTTGCCCCGAAGTTCGCGTTTCCGTGGTATACTTGCGCCCTGAATCCGGTTTGTCCAATGCGATGAACCGTTGTGAATGATGCCACTATCGATCCGGGACATACAAGCGCCGATTGCTGCCGAAATGGAAACGTTTGAGCAGAAATTCCGGCAGTTTATGAAAAGCGAAGTCATGCTTCTGGATCAGATCATGAACTACATTGTGCGCCGGAAGGGCAAGCAACTGCGGCCCATGTTTGTTTTTCTGACGGCGGGCGTCTGTGGTTTAATTAACGAATCGACCTACCGCGGGGCCGCCCTGATTGAGCTCATTCACACCGCCACCCTCGTGCACGACGATGTGGTCGACGACTCCAACTACCGCCGGAGTTTCTTTTCAGTAAACGCCCTTTGGAAAAACAAAATTGCCGTACTGGTGGGCGATTACCTGCTTTCGCGCAGCCTGTTTCTGGCCGTTGACCACGAAGATTTCGACTTTTTGAAATTGATCAACCGGGCGGTAAAAGAAATATCGGAAGGCGAATTGCTGCAAATTGAGAAAGCCCGGCGGCTGGATATTACGGAAGATATCTACTTTGAAATTATCCGGCAGAAAACCGCTTCCTTGATTGCCGCTTGTTGCGCGGTGGGCGCCCGTTCCGTTGATTCCTCACCCGAAACGATTGAAACCGCCCGGCTTTTTGGTGAAAAAGTGGGCATTGCGTTCCAGATCAAAGATGATTTGTTCGACTACGGCGAAGAGGAGGTCGGCAAACCGCTCGGAATCGACATCAAGGAGAAAAAGATGACCCTTCCGCTGATTTACGCGCTTAATAATGCGGGTTGGGTTGAAAAACGCCGGATGATCAACATTGTCAAAAACGACAGTGAAAATCCGAAAAAAGTAGCGGAAGTGATCGATTTCGTGAAAAAATCGGGCGGTATCGGGTACGCCACGACGGTCATGACCCGCTACGTCGACGAAGCCAAAGCCCTCCTCTACAAATTCCCCGAATCCCGCTACCGAACTTCGTTGGAGCAATTGGTACAGTATACGATTGAACGGAGCAAGTAATTAAAGAATGATGAATTAGGAATGATGAACGATGAATGGGCGGAGTGTGATAATTCATCGTTCATCATTCCTAATTCATCATTTATTTGAAGCTCTCGCTTCCGGTAGCTTCCACCACGGCAGATACGGCCAGGCGTGGTGTTCGGCGTGGTAACCGAAGAAGTAGCAACTCAGGAAGGCCGTTACGTTATTCAGCTTCTGGCTGCGGGCGTTGTGGGGAGGGTTGTGGTGTTCTCCACGGTGGGGGAGGTAAGTCCCGAAGTAGAAAAGCTGGAACGTACTCAAAACCGCCGGAGCCATCCAGAACACAATCAGATTTTCCATCGGAAACCAGATTTTCAGAATGTTGTACGTAACCGCCATCAGGACGATCTGAATAATCGAAATATATTCCTTCAAAAAGCTGTAATACCAGGCCAGAAAACCGGGGTTGCCGTCGTGGTAGTCGGGGTCGTCGCCGGTGGCGGAGTGCTTGTGGTGCAAATGATGTTTGCGGCTGAGTCGGTTGAAATTATTGAACGCAAACAAGGTCGCGCAGAGAAAACCGATCCCGTAATTCAACCGCTTGTTGTTCGGGGCCACCACGCCGTGAATCGCATCGTGGGCAGTGATGAATACGCCGGTGTAAAGGTGGGTTTGGATAAGGGCAAAAATGTAAACGAGCGGGTTTCGCCAGTCGAGCGCGTAATTCAATAGAAAAACCAGCATTCCGGACCAGCTCAGTAGAATAGCCGCGGCAAAATAGAGGCCACGGTTGCCAATCTGGGTCGGTTTAAAGGAAAAGACTGGAGTTGTCATAACAATTCATTTACCGGCTAACGACTCGTGTACGGGAAATGTTCACTACTTTTGCGGCTGTAACCCGACCAATTTCCATTGTTTTTCTAAATCGGCATGAAACTAGCCCGTTTTGCATTATTTCTAGTCGCACCCGCACTGGCGTTTGCGCAGCCTGCTCCGAAAAAAACAGCTGAATCGTCAACGAAGCTGAGTCGCCCGAAACTGGTTGTCGGAATTATCGTTGACCAGATGCGCTACGACTACCTCTATCGCTTTTATAACAAATATACGGAAGGCGGTTTTAAACGCATGATGCGCGACGGTTTCAACGCCCGCAACAACCATTATCACTATGCCGCAACGATCACGGCGCCCGGCCACACGCACGTATATACCGGTTCGGCCCCGGCCATTTCCGGGATTGTGGGCAACGACTGGTACGACCGGGCTTCCGGCCAGACGCTGTATTGCGTCGGTGACTCAACGGTTTCGTCGGTCGGAAATTCATCGTCGGCCGGAAAAATGTCGCCCCGAAATCTGCAGGTGACAACCGTAACCGACCAACTGAAAGTGGCTACGCAGGGACGTTCCAAAGTAATCGGCGTCGCTATGAAAGACCGGGGTTCGATTCTGCCCGCCGGACATGCCGCGAATGCCGCTTACTGGTTCGATTCGAAAGACGGAAGCTGGATTTCGAGTACGTTTTACATGAAAGATCTGCCGCAGTGGGCGAAGGATTTCAACGCTCTCAAACTGTCGGACAAATACCTGACGCAGGCCTGGGAAACCACCCTGCCGATCAATCAGTACGTTGAAAGTACGGTTGATGACACCCCGTTTGAAAACCCACTGGCCGGAGAGCCCAAGGCGGTTTTTCCGCACCAGGCCATTGCGTCGCTGGGGAGTAAATACGAAGCCCTGCGCACCAGCCCTTTTGGCGATGTGCTGACGAAAGAAATGGCCGTTGCGGCCCTGCGCGGTGAAAATTTGGGTCGTGGCACCGAAACCGACTTTCTCTGCGTCAGTTTTTCATCGCCCGACGCCATCGGCCACCGGTTCAGTCCGTCGTCCATTGAAATTGAAGATGAATATTTGCGACTGGACAAAGTGATGGCAGAATTGCTGAACGCGCTGGATGCCCAGGTCGGCAAAGGCAATTACTTCACGTTCCTCTCGGCCGACCACGGCGCTGCCGACAATCCGGCGTATTCGATGAGCTTAAATCTGCCGGGCGGTTTTCTCGAGGGAAAAACCGTTGGGGCCGCCACCGATAAGGCACTCACTGACGCGTTTGGTCCCGGAAAATGGGTAATTGGAAATGCCAATGCGCAGGTTTACCTGAACCATGATCTGCTGCGTGATAAAAAGGTAAAAATCGCGGATGCCGCCGAAGTTGTTAAACTGGCTCTACTGAAACACCCCGGCATTCTGAACGTCGTCAATTTGCACGATGTGAACTCGAACACGGTACCGGAATACTGGCTGCATTTTTTACGGAACGTTTACCACCCGAAACGCAGCGGGGATTTATTGCTGATTACCCAACCCGGCTGGCTGGAAGGTTACCAGAAAGGCGGCACCTCGCACGGAACGCTCTTTAACTACGACACCCACGTGCCGCTGGTGTTTTACGGCTGGGGGATCAAACCGGGAGAAACCACCCGCCGGACCCAGATCGCCGACATTGCCTCCACGGTTTCGGCCCTCCTGCACATCCTGGAGCCCAGCGGAAACATCGGCAATCCGGTGTCGGAAGCGATTAAGTAACTGATTAATAGATAATTAACAATGAACAATTAATAATTAAAAAGTGCATGGGATTCAGAGCTGTCTAAGTTTTATAATTTTTCTTTTCTTCGGTCTGCCCCCAACCCCCTGAAGGGGGCTTTAATCGGCATTTCAAAGCCCCCTTCAGGGGGTTGGGGGCAGACCGAAGAAAGGGAAAATCTGAATTTTAGACATTCTCTCAAATCTGTTCATTTTTAATTGTTAATTGTTCATTCAATTTAAAAACTACCGCCCGGCTTCCTTCCATTCGCCGGATCACCACCGATTGCCCGGCTATAATGGATTCATCGTTCTCCGAAACCGCCGACCATTCGGTGCCTCGGTAGAAAATCCGGCCTTCGCCGTGGGCCGGAATGGTTTCGGTGACGGTGGCTTTGTCGCCGACGGATTCGACGTATTCCTGTTTTTTGGTGCGGGATTCGAACCAGCGACGGAGCGGTTTTCGGCCCGTTACCAGTGTCAGGATGGTGACAGCGGCAAAGCAGAACAATTGATTTTCGAGATCGGGCGTTACGCCCACCACCGTCACCAACGCGGTTAAAAACGCGCCAACGCTTAAAAAAGCGAACACAAACGAGACGCTGAGTAACTCGGCAATCAGAAACAGAATGCCCAGCAGTACCCACAGTTGAGGCCAGGTGATGAAGTCCATGCTTATTTGGTTTTGTCCTGTTGTTTGACCACCGTCATCGCGGTTGAAATAATCGATGCCATATCGCCGAAATTGGCGGGTAAGATCAACGTGTTGTTAGTACGGGCCAGATTACCAAACTGATCGACCAGTTGTTCGGCCACCCGAAGTTGTACGGCGTTCATTCCGCCCTCGTCGTTGATGGCGGCAGCCACTTTTCGGATGCTTTCGGCGGTGGCGTCGGCGATGGATTTGATGGCTTCCGCTTCCCCGGCGGCTTCGTTGATCTGCCGTAGCCGGACTCCTTCCGATTCCAGCACGACTTTCTGTTTCTGGCCTTCGGCGATGTTGATGGCCGACTGTTTTTCACCCTCCGATTGCAGAATCACCGCCCGTTTTTCACGCTCGGCCTGCATCTGTTTTTCCATCGCATTCAACACCGACTGCGGGGGCGTAATGTTCTTGATTTCGTAGCGCAACACTTTCACACCCCAACCAATAGCGGCTTCGTCGATGGACCGAACCACGGCCTGATTGAGCGTTGTCCGTTCCTCAAACGTTTTGTCCAGCTCAATTTTCCCCATTTCGCTCCGCATGGTGGTTTGCGACAATTGAATGACCGAAAACCGGTAATCGGCAATACCATAGGAGGCTTTTTGGGGGTCCACAATCTGAATAAAAATGACGCCATCGACCCGCACCTGCACGTTGTCGCGCGTAATGCAGATTTGTTCGGGAATATCGAGGGCGGTTTCCTTCAGGCTGTGCTTGTAGGCGACTCGATCAAAAAAAGGAATAATGAACGTAATACCGGGTTGGAGCACGGCGTAGAACTTGCCGAGTCGCTCGACCACGTAAGCGGTTTGCTGAGGTACCACCTTGACCGTCATGAAAACCACCAGCAGTGCCAGAATAACAAACGTCAAAAAAACATATCCCATGAGAAAAGCGAGGTTAAGTGGTAAATAGGAGGAAAGATGTGAGACAAGAGAGTAGCGACAAATCTGGTTAGTCTAACGTCTCGTGTCTCACATCTTTCGTTTATCAACAATAAATCTCGGATAATTAACAGGATAACTCCAAGAATGTGATGATAGGCAGAAAAAACCGTAAATAAAAGGTTGTGGGGACGGATGGAAAAAATGAGGAGTAAACCGCAAAATTTAACGGACAATTAATCGCCCGGCTTCCGCAGACCATTGATTCGGTTGTAATATGCGGGGTAATGTGGAAATTAGGAGCGGTTTTTACGAATCCGCTCAATTGGAAGGCGGAAAACCGGGCACCTATACGCACCAACATGACTGAATCGGAAAAACTGCAATACATCAATACCTGGCGAGCCTGGGGTCCTTATGTTTCTGATCGTCAGTGGGGTACGGTTCGCGAAGACTACAGCGCCGACGGGGATGCCTGGAACTACATCAGCCACGATATGGCCCGCAGCAAGGCGTTTCGCTGGGGCGAAGAAGGCATCGGCGGGATGAGCGACCGGCAGCAGTTTCTTTGCCTGGCGCTGGCGTTGTGGAACGAACGTGATCCCATTTTAAAGGAGCGCCTGTTCGGCCTGACCAACCAGCAGGGCAACCACGGCGAGGATGTGAAGGAGTTGTATTACTACCTGGACAACGTGCCTTCGCACAGCTACATGAAAATGCTCTACAAATACCCGCAACAGGCCTTTCCCTACGAGTTGCTGGTGACCGAAAACCGCCGTCGGTCGAGGCAGGAGCCGGAGTTTGAGCTGATCGATACCGGAATTTTTAACGATGATCAGTACTTCGACGTATTTATTGAATACGCGAAAAACGATGAACACGACATTCTGGTCAGGTATACGGTCCATAACCGGGGCCTCGAAGCGGCCCCGCTGCACCTGCTGCCGACCCTGTGGTTTCGGAATACGTTAAACTGGAATGAGCCGGACAAAAAACCGGTTATTTCGCAGATTGGCGCGAATCAGCTGTTGATCCAGACCCGGAATATGGGTACGTATCACGGTTACGCCGAGGGCGATGTGCGGTTTTTATTTACCGAAAACGAAACCAATAACCTGCGTTTGTACAACGCGCCGAACCCCGCCGGTTTTGTCAAGGATGGCATCAATAATTACGTCGTAAACGGGCTGCAGGAGGCCGTAAATCCGCAGCAATCGGGAACCAAGGCCGCGGTTTATTATCGGGTAACCGTTCCGGCAAAAAGTAGTCTGACGTTTAAATTGCGGTTGACCAATCGGGAAAACTCCCAGCCATTTGCGGATTTCGATGCGGTTTTTGCCACGCAAAAAGCCAATGCAGACGATTTTTACGCCACGAAGCAAAGCCCTGCCGCGACGGAGGATGAACGGCTGGTTCAACGCCAGGCCTGGGCGGGCATGCTGTGGAGCAAGCAGTTTTACCATTTCAACGTCAATAAGTGGCTCAACGGCGATGAGGGGGAAATTCCTCCGCCCGAAAACCGCAAAACCATCCGCAACGCCAACTGGAAGCACCTCATTGCTTCGGATATCATTTCCATGCCTGATAATTGGGAATATCCCTGGTTTGCCGCCTGGGATCTGGCGTTTCACTGCATCATTCTGGCCGAAATCGATCCGGATTTTGCCAAAGAACAGTTGCTGCTGCTCTTGCAGGAAAAATACATGCACCCAAACGGTGAATTATCGGCCTACGAATGGAATTTCAGCGATGTCAATCCGCCCGTGCACGCGCTGGCGGCCTGGAAAGTGTACAAGGCCGATGAGGCCATGAATGGCAAAGCGGATACGGTTTTTCTCCAGCGGGTTTTGCATAAACTGATGCTCAATTTTACCTGGTGGGTCAACCGGAAAGACAGCGAGGGCAACAACATTTTTGAGGGCGGTTTTCTGGGCCTCGACAACATCGGCATATTTGATCGCAGCGCACCCCTTCCCGGCGGGGGGCAACTGGAACAGGCCGACGGAACGAGCTGGATGGCGATGTATTCCCTCACGATGATGCAAATCGCGATGGAACTGGCGCTGACGAATCCGGTGTACGAGGATCTGGCGATCAAATACGGCGAACACTTTTTTTACATTGCCGGGAGTATGGCCAACATGGGCAATATCGAGGGGCAGGGGTTGTGGGACGAACAGGACGGTTTTTATTACGATATGCTCCGGATGCCCGACGGTTCCTGGAGTCGGCTCCGGCTGCGCTCGCTGGTCGGTTTGCTCCCGTTATTTGCCGTGCAGGTGGCGGAAGATAAAAAGTGGGAAAAACTGCCGAGACTGGTATCGCACATGACCTGGTTTATGGCGCAACGTCCCGATCTGGCAGCACTGGTGAGCAACTGGCGGGGTGAGAATGGTTCGGAGAGTATGCGGCTGCTCAGTCTGTTGCGCGGCCACCGGATGAAATGTTTACTGCGCCGGATGCTGGATGAGAACGAGTTTCTGTCGCCCTACGGCGTTCGGTCGCTGTCGAAGATATACGAATCCCAGCCTTTCGAATACTGGCTGGCGGGACAGAATTTTACGGTACGCTATACCCCGGCCGAAAGCGATACCGGAATGTTCGGCGGGAACAGCAACTGGCGCGGACCGATCTGGCTGCCGGTTAACTACCTGCTGATCCAGGGTTTACACCGGTTCTATAATTATTACGGCGATGATTTTAAAATCGAATTTCCGACCGGTTCTGGTCAGTTCATGACGATCCGCGACGTGGCCGACCGGCTTTCCAAACGCCTGAATTCGATTTTTTTGAAAGACGAAACCGGCCGAAGGGCGGTTTTTGGCGATAACGAAAAGGTGCAAACCGACGAGCATTTTAAGGATTACATTCTGTTTCATGAGTATTTTGACGGCAATACCGGAAAGGGGCTCGGGGCCAGCCACCAAACCGGCTGGACCGGACTGGTGGCGCTGTTAGCGTAATTGAAATAGTTTCGGTTTGATCCAAACCAACTGGTATTTAGTTCAAAAGCACAAAAAAATATGAAACGTTTTGAAGGAAAAACCGTATTGATCACCGGCAGTACGCAGGGCATTGGCGCGGCTTGTGCGTTGCGGATGGCCAGCGAAGGTGCCAACATCGTCCTGAACGGTCGCAAGTTTGACGAGCGCGGGCAGGGCATTATCGATCAGATTACGGCCCTGGGGCAGCAGGCTAAATTCATAGCCGCCGACGTGAGCGACCCGAAAAACGTGATTGCACTGGTTGCCAGTGCCATTGAAGCGTTTGGGAGCCTGGATGCGCTGGTCAACAACGCCGGCGTGGAACGCAATCACGATTTCTGGGACGTCACCGAAGAGGAGTACGACTTTGTGATGGATACCAATCTAAAGGGGATATTCTTTGGTATTCAGGCGTTTGTGAAATATTGCCGGGCCAATAACCGGCCGGGCGTGGTGGTGAACATGAGCTCGGTCCACGAGGAAATCATCTTTCCCCATTTTGCGGCCTATTGCGCCAGCAAGGGCGGTTTGAAAATGCTGACCCGCAACCTGGCCACCGAACTGGCCCCGTTCCACATCCGGATCAATAACGTAGCGCCGGGGGCCGTAGCCACGCCGATCAATCAGCATTTGCTGGAAACACCCGAACTGCTCAATAATTTACTGAAAAACATTCCCATGAAACGACTCGCCAAACCGGAGGAAGTAGCCGCCGTCGTGGCTTTTCTGGCGAGTGAAGACGCGGGTTACGTAACCGGAAGCACCTACTTTGTAGACGGCGGTTTAACCTATCATTATGAGGAACAGTGACATACGGTTTAATCTCCTTTTAAATTGAAGTTAACTGGGTTTTAATACAAAGTGTTGACCTTTCAGTCAGAAAGCCCGTCTCTAGGCAGGCTCAAAACCAATTTTAAAAGGTCAATACCATCAATACCATGAAGAAGTTGATCATTGCCGCTGTATGCGCGGCTATTTTAGCAGCACCGGCCGCTTTTTCGCAGGACAAACCGGCTAAATCCACTGCCACAGCCGTAAAAGGCGAAAAAATGAAGGGCAAACATGGCAAACACCACGTTATGGCCAAGAAAACAGAAGTCGTAAAGAAGACGGAAAAAAAGAGTAGTAAGTAAGAGGTTTAATTGTGAATAGATAGAAAAGGCGGGGATTTTCTCCGCCTTTTCTTTTACTGAAGCAATAGACGCGAAATCACCACGCGCTGAATTTCGCTGGTGCCTTCGCCGATGGTGCAGAGCTTGGCGTCGCGGTAAAATTTCTCAACCGGAAAATCTTTCGTGTAGCCGTAACCGCCGAAAATCTGCACGGCTTCGTCGGCGGTTTTCACGGCGGTTTCGGACGCATATAGTTTCGCCATCGCCGATTCCTTCGTGACCGGTTTTCCGGCATCTTTCAGATCAGCAGCCTGGTAGGTGAGTAGGTTGGCCGCTTCGATGTTGGTGGCTAAATCCGCCAGTTTGAAGGCAATGGCCTGAAACCGGGCAATGGCCTGGCCGAACTGCTGCCGTTCCTGGGCGTATTTCAAGGCGTGTTCATAGGCACCCATCGCAATCCCGAGGCTCAGAGCCGCAATCGAAATGCGGCCGCCATCCAGAATTTTCAGCGACTGCACAAAACCTTCGCCGACCTCGCCCAGCCGCTGGCTGTCGGAAATGCGGCAATCCTGAAACAGCATTTCGGCCGTTTCCGACGCCCGCATGCCCAGTTTGTCTTCTTTTTTGCCGCCGGAAAAACCGCTCGTTCCGCGTTCAACCACAAAAGCCGTGGCGTTGTGGGGAGTATTGGGCGCTCCCGTTCGGGCAATAACCACCGCAATGTTGCCGCTCTTTCCGTGGGTGATAAAATTCTTGGAACCATTCAGCACCCAGTCGTCGCCGTCGCGAATGGCGACGGTTTTCATATTTCCGGCATCCGAACCCGTATTCGGTTCAGTGAGACCCCAGGCGCCAATCCATTCTCCGGTAGCGAGTTTAGGCAAATAGTTTTTCTTCTGTTCGGGATTGCCAAACGTCAGGATGTGGTTTGTACACAGGGAGTTATGCGCAGCCATCGACAAGCCGATTGCACCGTCCACCTTGGCTAGTTCCACAATGGCTCCGACGTATTCACGGTAGCCGAGTCCCGAACCGCCGTATTCTTCCGGTACTAAAATGCCCAGCAGACCCAGTTCGCCCAACTGGCGCATGGTTTCGATGGGAAAGTGCTGGCTTTCATCCCATTCCCGAACAAAAGGCTGGATTTGTCGCGCGGCAAAGTCGCGGACGGTTTGCGCAATGAGTTGCGAAATATCCTGTACTTGGTTTTCTACAATTTCTGAAGTCATGGACGAGTTCTGTTGTGTGGCCGAATTTCCCTGATTTTAGTAATAATCTACAAAAATAACCTGATAGTCACAAACCGGTATTGAAATCTTCTGAATGCGGATTTATCAATTGTAAGTGTGACACTTATTCCGTATGTACTGGCAAAATACCAGCGTACAAACGATTCGGTTTTGCCCGTGAATCACAAATTCCGGGACGAATAAGTAGAATTGAGCAAAAAAATCTATTTTTGTGTCCTGCAACTTATGTATATAAAAAGTACAAATCAATTGACTTCCATCAACCAATCTTAGATATAACTTAATTACTCCTCATGAAATTAGCAGTTATTGGAACCGGGTATGTCGGGCTTGTAACGGGTACGTGCTTTGCCGAAACCGGAAACCAGGTCGTCTGCGTCGACATTGACGAGCGGAAAGTTGAAAAACTCAACAACGGAATTATTCCCATTTACGAACCAGGTCTCGACGTTCTGTTCAACCGCAATACCGCCGAAGGGCGTTTGAAATTTACGACCAATCTGGCCGAAGGAATTGAAGGCGCAGAAGTTATTTTCCTGGCGCTGCCCACACCTCCGGGCGAAGACGGCTCGGCGGATTTAAAGTATATCCTGAAAGTTGCGGACGATCTGGGGCCGCTGCTAAAGCAATACGCCGTGGTTGTCGACAAAAGCACGGTGCCCGTCGGAACCGCCGAGAAGGTCTGGCTGCACATTTCGCGGGGAGCCAAAATTGATTTCGATGTGGTGTCGAACCCGGAATTCCTGCGCGAAGGCGTCGCCGTCGATGATTTTATGAAGCCCGACCGCGTCGTGATCGGAACGAAATCGGACAAGGCAAAGGCGGTTTTGAATAAACTCTATGCGCCACTGGTTCGGCAGGGTAACCCGGTGATTTTTATGGACGAGCGTTCGGCCGAAATGACTAAATATGCCGCCAATGCGTTTCTGGCCGTTAAAATTTCGTTCATGAACGAGATTGCCAACCTCTGCGAAAAAGCCGGTGCCAACGTGGACGACATTCGTCGGGGCATTGGAACCGACAGCCGGATTGGCAAGCGGTTTTTGTTCGCCGGAATTGGTTACGGCGGAAGCTGCTTCCCGAAAGATGTGCAGGCGCTGGCCAAAACCGCGCAGGAATACGACTACGATTTCAAGATTCTGAAGTCGGTAATGGACGTGAATTCCAAACAGAAAAGCAAGTTGCTGCCGATGATCAAAGCGCATTTTGACGGTGATTTGAAGGGCAAGACCATCGCTGTCTGGGGGCTGGCGTTCAAACCGTATACCGACGATATTCGCGAAGCTCCGGCGCTGGAAAACATCCGGTTCCTGCTGAACGAAGGAGCCAAAGTGACGGTTTACGATCCCGAAGCGATGGATAACGTGCGGAATGTGCTGGGCAACCAGATCAATTACGCCCACACATCCTATGCCGCGCTCGACGATGCGGATGCACTGGTGATCATGACCGAATGGCCGCTGTTCCGGACGCCGGATTTTGGCAAAATGAACCTGTTGCTGAAAAATAAACTGATTTTCGACGGCCGGAATGTCTACGAACTCGACCAGATGAAAGAAGTCGGTTACACGTACTACAGCATCGGGCGGGAAACGGTTACACCAGAAGTTTCACAAACGGCGTAATCTAATTCGTAACTCAATTAAAATTAGTTTATAGTTTAGCGTTTATGGTTTTTACCTCCTGAAAACCGGCTGTTTAACTATAAACAATAAACTGGAAACTTATAAACTAGAATATGAAACGCGTACTTATCACGGGCGGGGCTGGTTTCCTGGGATCGCACCTTTGCGATCGTTTTATCAAGGAAGGCTACCACGTTATTGCGATGGACAACCTGATTACGGGCGATATTCGCAACATCGAGCACCTGTTCCCGTTGCCCAATTTTGAATTTTATCACCACGACGTCTCAAAATTTATTCATGTTTCGGGCGATCTGGACTACATTCTCCATTTCGCATCTCCCGCCAGCCCGATCGATTACCTGAAAATTCCGATTCAGACGCTGAAAGTCGGCTCGCTGGGAATTCACAATTGCCTCGGTCTGGCGCGGGTCAAAAATGCCCGGGTTCTGATTGCTTCCACCTCGGAAGTCTACGGCGATCCGGCGGTTCACCCGCAGAACGAAGATTACTGGGGAAATGTCAACCCGGTTGGTCCGCGTGGCGTGTACGATGAAGCCAAGCGGTTTCAGGAAGCGATCACGATGGCGTACCACACCTACCACGGCCTGGAAACCCGGATCGTGCGGATTTTCAACACCTACGGCCCGCGGATGCGACTGAATGATGGCCGGGTTCTGCCCGCTTTCATCGGTCAGGCGTTGCGTGGAGAAGACCTGACGGTTTTCGGCGATGGTAGCCAGACGCGCTCGTTCTGCTACGTCGACGACCTGGTTGAGGGGATTTACCGCCTGTTGCTGAGCGACTACGCGTATCCGGTTAACATCGGCAATCCCGGTGAAATCACCATTCGGGAGTTTGGCGAGGAAATTATCAAACTGACGGGCACCAAGCAGAAACTGATCGTAAAACCGCTGCCCACGGACGATCCGAAGCAACGGAAACCGGACATCACCCGGGCGAAGGAAATTCTGGGCTGGGAGCCGAAAGTTTCGCGGGCCGAAGGGCTCCGGATTACGTACGATTATTTCCGCAGCCTCCCGGATGAAGAGTTGTACAAAGCCGCCTACCACCGCGAGTTTGTGAAGAAATAACAGACAGACATACTCATGGATTTTAGTCCGTGTAAAGTGCCCTGAATAGAAAAGATGGAAAGTAAATCACGGACGAAAGCCCGTGAATACCAGGAGCCTGCGTAATCTTTACGATTACGCAGGCTTTTAATTTTTTGATTGGTATTATTCTTGTTGCGGTAAGAGGTAAGTAGTTTTTTGGTATTACTTTCTCTAACCCGATCCAGGTATGATACACCCACCGCTTTTTCGGTGTTATGCAACGTTATGGACAACGTCCTCTTTTCATTTAACTGCTTGTTTACTTGTACTCTTAACTGCTCAACTTCCCCTTTCTGCTTCCCCAAAAATACAGTCGGATGATTCCCTTTCGATCCGCCACGGCCGTCTGACGGCTTATCAGCACACCAGTTCGACGGATACGGTTTCCAGTCAAAAGCTCGGGCAGATTGTTACCGCAAATCTCGTGCAAGCCTTGCAGGGGCAGGTCGCGGGTTTGCTGGTCCGATCCAATTCCGGCGAACCCGGCGGGGGCGCAACTTTGCAGATTCACGGACCTGGTCGATTCGGTGATACCACGCCTTTGGTGGTGGTTGACGGAATGATTATCGGACAAACGGATAACCTGAACTGGCTGACTCCGAACGCCGTAGAATCGGTCGAAGTGCTAAAAGATGCCACCGCAATGGGCGTGTACGGCATGCGCGGTTCCAACGGGGTCATTCTTATTACGACGAAAAAAGGCACCATTGGCAAACCCCGGGTGACGGTCGATTTGTTTACGGGGGTTCAGCAGATCAACCAGCGGCCCCAACTTCTCAACACGCGCCAGTACATCGATTACATCAACGATAGCCGTTCGAATGGCGGACTGATTCCGGCGTTTAAACTGACCAATCAGGTGTCGCTCGATACGCTGTTGAAAAACAATACGGACTGGCTCGGGGCGCTGTTTCGTCCGGCGCCCGTGCGGAGTGCGTATCTGTCGGTTTCGGGCGGAACCGAATCGGCCCGCTACCTGGTAGGCGCGGATTATTTTAAACAGGACGGGGTTATTTTAGGCTCTGATTTTGAGCGGTTTTCGATCCGGCTCAACACGGATTTTGACCTGCTCGAAAACGTGAAAGTAGGACAGCACCTGACGGTCAGTCAGGCGGTTGAACATGTCAATGATGGCGCCGGGGGCCGAACGGCGATCGAGCAGGCGATTAAAAGTGCGCCGTATCTGTCGATCACCAACCCGAAACGCATCGGTGGTTACGAAGGAACGACTTATCTGGATGCCAGCAATGATGCACTCAATCCCATTGGCCTATCGGTCCTGACCAACGACCGGCAAACCTCCCTGAATCTGATCGGGGATCTCTTCGGTGAATGGACGCTGTTCGACGGATTAAAATACCGGGCCACGCTCGGTTTCGATCTGCGAAATTTTGACCGCGCGTATTCCATGCCCGCGTTCAACATGGGCGAGTACAACATCAACCTGACGGCTTCACTGGCCCGCGCCAAACAGACAGGGTACAATATGCTGCTGCATCACCAATTGAGTTATTCCCACACGCAGGACGCCCACTCCCTGACGGTTTTGCTCGCGGGCAGTCGCCAGACGTACCAAAATAACGACATCTCGGCGTTTGCGGACGGGCTGCCCGGTAACGACATCCGTTCGTTGACGGCTGGTCAGTCGTCGCGCAACCGGACAGTGGGCGGTTCGTACGCGTTTTACCGGGTGGTGAGTTTGCTGGGGCAGTTGTCGTACGATTATGACAAGAAATACTGGCTGACGGCGGTTTTACGGCGCGACGGTTCGTCGCGTTTCGGACCGGGGCACCGTTTTGGGGCTTTTCCGTCGCTGGGAGTAGCCTGGTACCTCAATAAAGAGCGGTTTCTGGAAGCGGTGCCGTACCTGAATACCGTAAAGCTGCGGGCTGGGTGGGGAAAAACCGGTAACGACAACGTCGGCGATTTTCAATATGCTTCGCTGATTACGCAAAACTATAACTACCCATTTGGCCCAACCAATTCGTTTTTAGGCGTTGGGGCTTTTCCGAGTACGCTGCCCAACCCGGGCATTCGCTGGGAAACCACAACGACCAGTAATGTCGGTCTGGATGTTACCGGACTCGACAATATCCTGAAACTGCGGGTCGACTATTTCCGGAAACGCACGACGGATTTGCTTGTAGAGGTTCCGCTACCATCGTCGGTGGGCGCTGCTGCCCCGCTGACCAATGCCGGGACGCTCGATAATTCCGGCATCGATCTGTCTTTAACCGCAGCCCAAAGTAGCGACTTGATTACCTACCATGTAACCGGTTTTGCCAGCTGGCAGAAAAACAAGGTGGTTTCGTTAGGCGACCGGCCGAACCCGGTTTTGGGTGGTCTGGTGCAGGACGAAACCGTAACGGCCACGGCGGTTAGGCAGCCGGTTGGGAGTTACTACGGTTTTCAACGGGCGGGGATTTTTCAATCCCGCGACGAAGTCATTAAAAATCCGAACCTGACCGGGACCGAACCCGGCGACATTCGTTACGCGGATTTGAATAAGGACGGCAAAATTACCGATGCCGATAAGGCGTTCCTCGGCAGTCCGGTTCCGACCTTTTACTACGGTTTGTCGGCTACGGTGAGCAGCATGAATTTTGATTTATCGGTGTTGCTGCAAGGCGCATCGGGGAATCAGCTTTACAACGCCAATGCCTACTGGCTGAACGGCTATCAGGGTCGGTACAATGCCGGAACGGAGGTGCTTACCCGCTGGACCCGCGAAAAACCGTCGACTACGCAGCCGCGCGTCGACGCGTCCAGCACCCGGAATTTCCGGCCGTCGGATCGGTTCGTGGAAGACGGAAGCTATTTCCGGCTGAAAGCCCTGCAACTGGGGTATACCTTGCCCACCAGCCTCACCTCCGCTTTTGGCGCCAGCCGGTTGCGGGTGTACGTAGGTGCGCAGAATCTGTTTACAAAAACAAAATACCGGGGTCTCGATCCTGAATTTGCCAGTAACCAGGCCCTGGCCGAAGGGATCGATTTTGCCCAACAACCGCAGTCGAAGATGTTTCTGGGCGGTATTCAGGTCAGTTTTTAATTAGTAATTGACTGTTTGAGCGGAAAAACCAAACCGCGCAGGTAATCGCTCAATCACTCAATCACTCAATCACCCAATCGCTAACTAGTTATGAAAAACATAAGCACGCTTCTTCTCGCGGCCGGTTTGGTGGCCGGTTGCAGCGAAAAAACGTTAGACGTTCAGAATGTCAATGAGCTGACAACGGATAATTATTACAAAACGGAGGAGGATGCGCTCAAAGCCGTCAATGCCGCTTATGCCACGCTAGCGTCGCCGGACTTGTATTCCCAGATCATGCATTTGACGCAGGAACTGATGTCGGACGAAACCAGCGCAACGGTTTCGACCAGCCCGAGTCTGGTTTTGATGCGGGAAGTAGAAGCTGATGCAACGAATGAAATTTTCAACTTCGTCTGGTCGGGCTGTTACCAGGGCGTTTACCGGAGCAATCTGGCGATTACTCACCTTCCGGGCGTGTCGATGAACGAAGCTAAAAAAAGCCGTCTGCTGGGCGAAGTGTATTTCCTGCGGGCGATGTATTACTTCATTCTGGTAACGAATTTCGGCGATGTTCCACTGATTCTGAAAGTGGTCGACGTCAGTAAACCGGAGGAAAAACAGCCGACCCGGATTGCGGCTGCCAATGTGTATGCGGCCATTCTGAAAGATTTTGAAGAGGCCGAAAAGCGTTTACCGGTTTCGTATGAAGACGACGACATTGGCCGGGCCACGAGCGGAGCCGCCAAAGGATTTAGGGCTAAAGCGCTGTTGTACCGTGCCAATCTGACCAATAGTCAGGCTGATTATGCTGCTTCAGCCAAGCTGTTCAAGGAAATTATCGACTCGAACGTCTACGATCTGGTGCCGAACTACCGGGATAATCACACCAATATCAACGAAAATAACCGGGAATCCCTGTTTGAAGTCCAGTTTTCGACCACGGTTGATCCCGGTGCCTTTTGTGACGAGTGCGGAACCGGCGGTTTGCGGCCGCTTGAAATGGGGGTTCGGGGCCGGGCGTATAACAACGTCATTCCGTCGGAGTGGTACGTCAAGCAGTTTGAAACCGGAGATACCCGGCTGCTGGCGTCGGTTTTTGGTCCGCAGGGCAGCAAGTTCGACGGGCTGGATTATTACAAAGTGCTGGAATACACCCGCTGGTCCGATTTGCTACCTGTTGATTTTGCGGTGCGCAAATACCAGAAAGATGCGGGCAATGAGTTCGACTGGACTACCGGTTCGGATGTCAACATCCGGCTCATGCGGTTTGCCGATGTTTTGTTAATGTTTGCCGAAGCCACTAACTCGGCGCAGGGCCCGACGGCCGATGCCTATGCGGCCGTCAATCGGGTTCGGAAACGGGCCGGTTTGAAAGAACTGGATCCCGGTTTATCAAAAACCGCCTTCATGGATTGGATCATGCACGAACGCGTGGTTGAACTGGGGCTGGAAGGCCACCGCTGGCGGGATTTGGTCCGCTGGAAAAAAGCCTATCAGGAACTGACCTCAAAAGGTCGGCCCTTCGATGAGAAAAAGGATTATTTGTTTCCCATCCCCGCCAAAGAACGCCAGCTCAATCCGAATCTGACGCAGAATCCGGGGTGGTAAGAAATAAATGAATAATGAATAATGAATAATTAATAATGAAAGCCCGCAGACCCTTCATTGTTAATTATTCATTGTTCATTATTCATTCCACTAAAACTTCCACCATCTCGGAGCTTTTGAGGTTCTGCCCAGGTTTTCTGCGCATTTCGCACACGTGGTGGGCGGGGGCTGCGGGGGAGGGGCCAGGATAATGTCTGGCTCGACCGGCGCTTTGCTGCGGTCGATGTAAAGCGGGCGAATGATCATGGAAGAGGCCCCAAAATAACCCAGCACCAGCTCGTCGGACTGGCTGACACTGCTGATATTACCGGTTAAGGTAGCCGGAGCTGCATCGAAAAGACCGCCCACATTCTGAATCATGTCTTTTACCGCCGATAAATACGTGTAGGCTTCTTTCGTCAGAGATTGCTGCTCAATCTCCACATAATAAGGCTGGTACGAGTTAAACGGCGCGCGCAGAATGGGCCGCCGACTGATGCGGTTGCCGTTGATGGCGTTGTCGCTGGTAATATTAATCAGATTTTGATACCGGACAATATCCCAGCATCGGGTGCAGCAGGTCAGGCCGTATTCCTGATAAACGGCGCAACCCGGGCAGGACTGCACCCGGGTAACGTCACAATAGACCAGCGGCTCATAATGTACCCAGCTCCAGCGGTAATTATCGTCTGGCGTCGCCGGATCTTTCAAATCAAGGTAGACGTCAAAGCCTTTGTCGTACGCATCGCTGCCCAGTTTTAGCTGCTGATTAAATTCAATGTAAATCGAATCTATGGGCGCAACCGGTTTCAGCAACTCCGGTTTGGACTGGTATTCGCGACCGTCGGAAAGCCGGATATGCAGCGTGTAGCTTTGGCCGATACTACCCCGCCAGCTTGAATCAGGCTGGTAAAAACCGGGCGATGTTTCGCTGAAAGTCGTTCGCTGATTGGTATTATTCGTGACAAAAACCGTCGCTTTTTCCGCAACATAATTCAGGGACGTTGACGTATAATCGGCCGTAAAACTCATGGAAACCCGGTTTTTGCCGGGCTGGTCGGTCACCAGACCATCCACCACCAGTGCGGGAGGAAGCGAGCGGACGTCGGGATTGATGGGCGTGACGCACTGGCAGAGCAGTACGGTCAGAACGAGACACAAAAAGTAAGATACGGTTTTCATCCAGGCGGGGTTACAACTTGAAATTGTAGGTCAGCGATGGAATTGCCGAACCGAAAATGGATAATTTATTGGCGTCGCTCCCGGCATAGCTGCTAAACCGGTAGAACACGGAATAGGCATTTTTTCGGGCATACAGGTTATAAATCGAGAAGGTCCAGCTGTACCAGTAACGCGATTTTCGGGCGGGATTTTTCTCCCACGTCATTGAAATATCCAACCGGTGGTAATCCGGAATGCGCTGCTGGTTGCGGTCGAGGTAAACCGGCAGTGTAACCCGGTTATTGACCCGAGCTTTGGCGTACGGCACCGTCATCGGCCGACCGGTGCTGTAGGTATAATTGGCCGAAAACGTAAACTTGAGCGATGGCCGGTAGATCGCCAGCGCATTCACCGCGTGCGGTTTGTCGTAATTTGCCGGATACCAGTTTCCGTTGTTAATCCGCTCGCCCGCGTAGAGGCCGTCGACCAGCAACAGCGTGCGCGTGTAGGCGTAACTGACCCAGCCCGTCAGAAATCCTTTGTTTTTCTTCACCATCAATTCAACGCCATAGGCTTTTCCCCGGCCCTGAACCAGATCGGTTTCGGGTGTCGGATTGAGCAGCAATTTGGCGCCGTCGCGGTAGTCGATCGCGTGCTGAATCTGGCGGTAATAAACCTCCGCCGAAATTTCGTAGGTGTCGTTCTGGTAATTCCGGAAATACCCCGCCGACAGTTGATCGGCAATCTGCGGCCGGATGTGGTTGTCGCTCATTTTCCAGCGCGAAGTCGGTAAAGCCGCCGTCGAATTCGTAATCAATTGCAGGTATTGCCGCGTTCGGGTATACGAAAATTTTAGCGACTGATCGGATTGCAGCGCCCAGCGCAGCGCCAACCGGGGCTCCAGACCGCCGTAACTTTTGGCTACCGATCCGGCGCCAATGGTCTCCTCGCTGGCCAGCGTTTCGGGTCGGCGGGGGCCGTTAGGTGCGTAGGTGCGCAAGGTGGTGGGGCCGAGAAACAGGAATTGCGAATACCGTAATCCGGCGACAAGCGACGTTTTCTCGTTCAACGTGATTTCATCTTCGGCGTACAAACCGGCTTCCAGCCCCTGCTCGGACGGCAGATCAACGGGCTGCACGTTGGAAACCGGACCGGGCGTCAGTGTATTGGGTGACAAATCGTAATGCGTTGCCTGAACCCCGAACGACCAGTGGTGCAGATCGGTCTGGTAGTTGAGTTCGGCCTTGCCAATTTTCGACAGCAGTTCCGATTGCAACCGGAATTTATTGCTGCTATCGGGCACGGCGGTGGCCGCCCGGTAGCGCGAAACCACGCCGGATAGATTCAGAATCAGGCGGTTATTGAACGTGTGGGTCCATTTCAGCGAACCGTTTGCGGTTTGGTAATCGAAACCGGTTTGGGTAGCCGATACGTCCACCGACAACAGCGAATCCGAAGGCAATAACATCCGGTCGTCGCTGACGTAGCCCGACAGATAAACCGTATTCTTTTCGTTGGGCAAATACTTGATTTTGGCGGTAACATCGTAGAAACTGGCTCTTACATCCCGAATATTGGCCGGACCGGCTTTGAACAGGAAATTGTTGATTGCCAATCGCGTATCGGCCAGAAACGTGAGTTTGCGCCCCGCAATCGGCCCTTCGATTCCCAGGCGGTTTGAGATCAGGCCGACGCCACCGCTAAGCCGCAGTTTTTCGGCATCCGGTTCTTTGGTTCGCACATCGAGCACGGCGGACGTTCGGCCCCCGTAACGGGCGGGAAGACTGCCTTTCTGCAAAGTTACATCGCGAACCGCATCGGGATTGAAAACCGAAAAGAAACCCATCAGGTGAGACGAATTGTAAATCGGCGCGTCGTCGAGCAGCACCAGATTCTGATCGACGCTGCCGCCCCGCACGTTGATGCCCGTTGCTCCTTCGCCGACGGTCGTAACGCCCGGCAGGAGCAGCAGACTCCGCACAATATCCAC
This sequence comes from Larkinella terrae, assembly GCF_009668025.1. Classification (GTDB taxonomy): domain Bacteria; phylum Bacteroidota; class Bacteroidia; order Cytophagales; family Spirosomataceae; genus Larkinella; species Larkinella terrae. Next base: position 34,064 of record NZ_WJXZ01000005.1, read on the forward strand.
TTCGCCCATCAGTGCGGGCATTTTGATGATGCGCTGGATGGACAGTTGCGTAACGCCCATTTCCACTTTTTTAACGTTCCGATCCTGCGTCTCGGTTTTGACGGTCACTTCGTCGAGGAGCCGGGTGTCGGGCGACAGGGAAATGTTGTTCAGGTTGCGGTCGGGCGGAACCGTCACTTTCTGTTCAAAACGCAGGTAGCCCAGGTGCGAGATCAGGAGGGTGTAGGTGCCGCCGGAAACCGTTAGCGTATAAAAACCGTCGCGATCCGTGGTGGCCCCCCGGCGGGTTTCCGTGATAAAAACGGACGCTCCGCTGATGGGTTTGTTGGTACTGGTTTCGCGCACGTAGCCGGAAATAACGCGGGAAAGCGAAGACTGAGCCTGTACGCCAACACAACTAAATGCAAAGAATAAGCCGGCCAGAACGAATGGCCCGCCATAGCGTAGAAATTTCACCAATCAGCATAGGTTTAGAACTCAGGACAAGATACTGACAAATGATCAATTTGCAATATGGCGGGAATGATTTGGCTTCTAAGGCTATTGAGCGGTTTCCGGCGGTTTTTTGTATCTTTGCAATGTCTTTGCATGAAAAAACTTCGTCGACTTCCTTTATTGCACCGGATTTTCTGCCTGTTGATGGCCATCAACGTGCTGAACTTCAGTATCGACCCCCCGGACGAAATCGCTCAATCCGCGATTCAGAACGTGGGCGTGGAAGATTTGTCGGTCAATAAAATGGAAAGTATCGGGGAGGTCTTTCTGGAGAAAGTCCTCGAAATTCCGAACGCCATTCCCGAGCAGGACGATCCGGATCACCCGGTTGCGGTCAAATTAGTGAAGTCGGTTTATGACTGGAATGCCTCCCAGGCCGTCGCTTCCGTCGAAAAAATAACCGTTAGTTTTCCCTTACTGTCCCAAAAGAAGCCCTTCTTTTACGCTTCTTTCTACTCGTCTCATTCGCCCGAGATTGATTCTCCTCCGCCCAAACGGGCCTGATTTTCCCCTTTTCTGGTGAAGTGATCAACCGGGGTCGCTGGTCGGCCGGTGGGTTGTCCTTCCGTTTTTTCGTATCCACGGTTTTGCCGCGTTGCGTGCTGCGTCGATCTTTTCGGGGTCTGGCGTTGTAGCATTGCTTTCGGGTAATCACCGGACCGGTACGTCATTCATTCCACTATGTGACTTCAGGATTATGATTAAATACATGACCCTGGCGGTTCTGCTTTACTGCGGAATGGCCCGGGCTCAGGACACGCTGTCCATCCACCTCCGGCAGGCCGATAGCCTGTTTGGCGGGCGAAATCTGCTCGCGCTCGCGGGTCGTTACCAGATTGAAGCGGCTCAGGCCCAGGTTCTTCAGGCAAGTTTGTTTGAAAATCCGACCATAACGGCTGAAGTGAATGCCTATAATCCCGAACGGGGTCGGGCGCTCGACGTTGGCAGACAGGGACAAAAATTCGTCAGCATCGAGCAACTGCTCTATACCGCCGGGAAACGCAACAAACGGGTGGCGCTGGCGCAGGAATCGGCGCGATTGACCGAACTGGAATTCCGTGATTTGCTGCGGGCGATGCGGTTCGAGCTGCACACCCGGTTTTATGAAATGTATTTCCAGCAGAAAACGCTGAGTCAGTATGACCAGCAGATTGCGGTTTTGCAAAACACCGTCGATGCCTTTGAGGAACAATACCGGCGTAACAATATTTCGCTGCGGGAGTTACTGCGACTGAAATCGCTGCTGTTTCAACTGTCGAAAGATCGCACCGAAATCCGCTCCCAGCTCACGGACCAGCAACAGTTTCTGCAAACGCTGCTGGCTACCAACCAGCCAATCCGACCGCTAGCCGACGAAACCGCCCTGGCGCGGCTTAAACCGCCGGTTCAGTCACTGGATTCGCTCTGGAATCTGGCGCTGCAAAACCGCCCCGATCGGCAGCTCAGCGAGTCGCTGACCCGGCAGGCCCAACTGAATTACAATCTTCAGAAAGCACTGGCTAAACCGGATGTGCGGGTTGGAGGGGTTTACGATCAGTCGTCGAACTACATTCCGAATTATTTCGGGCTGTCGGTGGCGGTGGATTTGCCGCTTTTCAACCGCAATCAGGGCGCCATTCGGGCTGCAGAGCGTCAGATTGGCTACCAGAAAGGGTTGCAGCAGCACAAAACCCGGCAAATTGAAAATGAAGTGACGGCCGCCTGGCAGAAAATCCGCCATTCCGAGCAAATGATCCGGTCGGTCGAAGGGCGGTTTACGGAACAGCTCGAAGAACTGAACGAGGGCGTGGTGAGCAACTTTCTGAAACGCAATATCTCCCTGCTCGAGTTTGTCGATCTCTTCGAAACCTACACCGAAAACGTCCGGGATCTGAACCGGCTGAAGGCCGACCGGATGACGGCTTACGAGGAATTTAACTACGTCATTGGTACCGATTTAATCAACTAAATCATGAACAAAATTATCATAGGCGGTTTCCTGCTAATGCTGGGAATGGCTAGTCTGGGGTGTCAGAAAAAAGCGGAAGTGGAAGAAGCCAAAGCGTTTATGCTCTCGGATACGATGTTAAAACGAATCCGGCTGGATACGGCCCGAGTTCAGCCGGTCCGGAATGAACTGACGCTGGTGGGGCGGGTGATCGCCGACGAAAACAAGGTCATCAAGGTGTTTCCACTGGTGGGTGGAAACGTGGAAACAGTGCCGGTTGAACTGGGCGATTACGTCCGCAAAGGTCAGACGCTGGCGCTGATTCGCTCCGGCGAAGTGGCCGATCTGGAGCGGCAAATGATTCAGGCGCAATCGGGCTTGCTGGTGGCTCAGAAAAATCTGCGGGTGGCGCAGGACCTGAACGAGAGCAAACTGAACGCTCAGCGCGACGTAGTGCAGGCGCAAAATGAAGTAAATCAGGCCGAAGCCGAGCTGACCCGTTTGCGGGAAGTTTTCAAGATTTACGGGCTGGGTAAGTCAACGAACTACACCGTCAAGGCGCCAATTTCCGGTTTTATCATCGAGAAAAATGTCAATCCCGGTTTGCAACTGCGCTCCGACAATGCCGACAACCTCTTTACGATCGGCGAAATCAACGACGTCTGGGTGTTGGCCAATGTCAATGAAAGCGATATTGGGCGCGTACGGACGGGCATGGATGCGCAGATCGAAACCCTGAGTTACCCGGATCAGGTGTTTCGGGGCAAGGTCGATAAAATCTATAACGTGCTCGATCCCAGTACTAAAGCGATGAGCGTCCGCATCAAGCTTTCCAACGCCGATTACAAGCTAAAACCGCAGATGCACGCGACCATTCGGCTCAGCCTGGCAACCGGAGAACAACTGACGACGGTGCCGACCGACGCGGTTATTTTCGATCACTCGAAAAATTTCGTGGTCGTCTACCGAAACCGGAGCGACCTGGAGGTTCGGGAGGTGTCGGTCCACAAGACGTTGCGCAAAGTCACCTACCTCGATTCGGGCGTTCGGTCCGGCGAACGCGTGATCTCCAAAAATCAAATCCTGCTGTATAACGCACTTAGCAATTAATGAGTGAAAGAGTGAATGAGCGAATGTCTGGTCGTCAGCCGATGAACGATGACAAGAATTCACTCATTCACTCATTCACTCAATCGCTCATTGAACTCATGAATCAATTCATTCGAAATATTGTCGGTTTTTCGCTGAAAAACCGGTTTTTTATCTTTTTCATGACCGCCGGTTTGGTCGTTGCCGGGGTATTTAGCTACCTGAAGACGCCACTGGAAGCGTTTCCCGATGTAACCAATACCCAGATCATCGTCGTAACGGAGTGGAACGGCCGCAGCGCCGAAGAAATCGAGCGGTTTGTAACGGTTCCCATCGAAGTCGCCATGAACTCGGTGCAGCGAAAAACCAACGTTCGCTCCGTTACTATGTTCGGGTTGTCGGTCATCAAAATCATTTTTGAGGACGATGTTGAAGATTTTTTCGCCCGACAACAGGTGAATAATCAACTGCGGAATGTGGCGTTGCCCGAGGGCGTTGAGCCGGATGTCCAGCCTCCCTACGGCCCAACCGGGGAAATTTTCCGGTTTACGCTAAAAAGCGATAAGCGCGACAGCCGCGAACTGCTGACGATTCATAACTGGGTGATCGACCGCCAGTTGCGGAGTGTTTCGGGCGTCGCGGATGTCGTGGCTTTTGGCGGGCGGCAGAAAATCTACGAACTGCGGGTCAATCCCACGCAACTCGCCAAATATGATTTGACACCACTTGAAGTTTACCAGGCCGTCACCCGGAGTAACATCAACGTCGGGGGCGACGTCATCGAAAAGAGCGGGCAGGCGTATGTGGTGCGCGGAATTGACCTGCTGACGTCCATTCAGGACATTGGCAACATCATCATCGAAGAGCTGAACGGAAATCCGGTTTTGGTGAAAAACGTCGCGGAAGTAGCTGAATCACAGTTGCCGCGCGTGGGTCAGGTCGGACTGGACGACGACGACGATGTGGTGGAAGGTATTGTAGTGATGCGGAAATCCGAAAACCCCAGCGAAGTGCTGACGCGCGTCAAAGCCAAGATCGAGCAATTGAATACGCGAATTCTTCCGGCTGACGTCAAAATGGTCACGTTTTACGACCGCGACAACCTGATCGAGTTCTGTACGCACACGGTTTTGCACAACCTCACCGAAGGCATCGTGCTGGTAACCGTGATGGTTTTTCTGTTCATGGCCGACTGGCGCACCACGCTCATCGTTTCCATCATCATTCCGCTGGCGCTGCTCTTTGCCTTTATGTGTCTGAAATTGAGGGGGATGTCGGCTAATTTGCTGTCGATGGGTGCCGTCGATTTCGGGATTATCATCGATGGGGCGGTGGTGATGGTCGAGGGAATATTTGTCACCCTCGACCATCAGGCGCACAAGGTTGGCATGGCGCGTTTCAACAAACTCGCCAAACTGGGGCTGATCCGGAAAACCGGTGGGGAACTGGGAAAGGCGGTTTTTTTCTCCAAACTGATCATCATTACCGCCTTGTTACCGATTTTTTCCTTTCAGAAAGTTGAAGGAAAAATGTTCTCTCCGTTGGCCTGGACGCTGGGGTTTGCCCTGCTGGGTGCGCTGCTGTTTACGCTGACGCTGGTGCCGGTTTTGTGTTCCATTCTGCTGAAAAAGAACGTTCGAGAAAAGAATAATCCCGTCGTCAACTTCTTCGACCGCGTTGTCATGGCGGGTTTTGGCTGGTGTTACGGTCGAAAAAAGCGCAGCATCGTTGCGGCTTTGCTGCTGATGGGTGGCACGTTTTTCTCCGCCCGTTTTCTGGGAACGGAATTTCTGCCGCAACTCAACGAAGGCGCGTTGTGGGTAACGGCGGAACTGCCCATGAGCCTGTCATTGCCCGAAAGTGTGGAAATGGCCGGTCAAATCCGGCACGATCTGAAAACCTTTCCGGAAGTGAAACAGGTGCTTTCGCAGGTGGGTCGCTCGAACGACGGAACCGATCCCAACGGTTTTTACTTCTGCCAATTTCAGGTCGATCTGACCCCGAAAGAAGAGTGGAAACGGCGCATTTCGGTGGAAGAACTCACCGATGAGATGGACAAAAAACTGCGGAATTACCCCGGCGTCCTGTACAATTATTCCCAACCGATCATCGACAACGTGGCCGAAGCCGTGGCTGGTTATAAAGCGAGCAACGGGGTGAAAATCTTCGGTCCGGACATTTATGAGCTGGAAAAATACGCCGATCAGGTCCTGAAAGCCATGAAAAACGTGGAGGGTGTGCGGGATCTGGGCATCATCCGCAACGTCGGTCAGCCGGAAATCAGCGTGTTGTTTCACGACCATAAAATGGCTCTGTATGGCGTGACGACCGCCGATGCGCAGGCCGTTATCGAGATGGCGATTGGTGGAAAAACCGCTTCAGTCCTGTACGAAGGCGAACGGCGATTCGACATTCGGGTTCGGTATCAGGATGCGTACCGCCAGAGCGAGGAAGACATCATGAACCTGATGGTGCCGACGCTGAAAGGCGGCCTGATTCCGCTGCGGGAAATTGCTTCGGTTCGGAAGCAAACCGGTCCGGCCTTCATCTACCGCGATATCAATCAGCGGTTTATCGGCGTCAAATTCTCGGTTCGCGGGCGCGATTTGGGCAGCACCATCGCTGAGGCTCAGCAAAAAGTGAATGCGGCTCTGAAACCGGGCAAAGATTATTCGGTGGAATGGGTCGGGGAGTTTGAAAACCAGGTTCGGGCTACCGAGCGGCTGGCCCAGGTCGTTCCGATCAGTCTGGCTGCCATTTTCGTCATTCTGTTTATCACTTTCGGAAACACCAAAGATGCCGGGCTGGTGCTGCTCAATGTGCCGTTTGCACTGATTGGTGGCATTCTCGCACTGCACCTCACAAGCATGAATTTCGGTATTTCAGCGGGCGTCGGCTTCATCGCGCTCTTCGGGATTTGCGTGCAAAACGGGGTGATTCTGATCTCGGTTTTCAACAAAAATCTGCTGGCCCGCATGTCGCTCGACGAGGCCATTCGCGCCGGTGTTCAGTCCCGCATCCGGCCGGTTGTCATGACGGCGCTCATGGCCGCCATTGGTTTGCTTCCGGCGGCTATTTCGACAGGGATTGGTTCGGAAACCCAAAAACCGCTCGCCATTGTCGTGATTGGTGGACTGGTGACAGCTACGGTTTTAACGCTTCTGATCTTCCCGATTATCTACCGGTTTTTCTACCGCCACCGCGTTCACCGGCTGAAGGATCTGGACGAGTAGGAATATTAACTTCAGTCTAATGAGCAATTAATCAATCAGTTACATCTAAAAAAAAGAAAGTTATGATAAGCAAATCAAGGGTGAATCGTTTGTGGGCCTTCGTCAGCCTGTTGGTTGTCGCGGTCGTCAGTTTTAATTGCCAGGATAAGGCCGGGGCGGATTTTATTTATGAAGCGTCGCGGGCCGGGGTGGCTCCGGGCGCTTACGGTGGGTTGCAATCGGCGTTTCCCAACGCGCAGGCCGTTACCTGGACGAATTTTCAGGAGCGGATCTGGGAAGCGCGATTTACCGATGCATCGGCTTCGAAAGTGGCCGTTTTTCGGGTAACCGGTGCGCTGATTGATCAGGGTTTGCTGATCGCCCAGACGAACTTGCCCGAAACCGCCCGAACGTACCTCAGCACCCAGTATTCGGGTAGCAAAATCCAGACAGTTATCGCGGGAGGAGCCAACAGTGGATTCCGGGTTATTCTGGTCGATTCGACCGGCTCCCGAATCTGGTGGGCGCAATTCGAGACAACCGGTCCGTTTCGATCGATCGTCGAACTCTGATTTTCCGGCCAAAATTCAACAAGTACGGTTTCAACCAAACCGTACTTGTTGATAAAAAATGTGTTTCTTTACGGTTGAAATGATCAATCGCAACCGCCAAATCCCCAACTTCCGAAACCGTGCCGCCGAATGGTTGCTGCTCGTCACGCTGTTTTGCGGGCTGTTTCTGCTTTGGGGTAGTTTTGGCGATTCGGATTTCAAACAACGACCCGTTCAGATCGAATCCGTTACTTCGGCGCGGCCCGTTGTTTCGCCGGTCCGATCCGTTGTATTTAAGAGTGAACCGCTTGCTGTCGCTAAGAAAGCGATTTTGTCGGTCCGTTTTTTATTCGATCTTCGGAATTTAGTTGTCTTCAACCGGCTCGAAAAAGTAAAGTTTGCGGTTTTTTCAAAAGCTACTGCGGTTGGTAAAACCGCCTGCCATTTTCTTCTTCCCAAAACCATTCCTCAAAGCTCCGACGAGGAATCCGTGACTTTTTACCGGGGATAATCCATTTTCGGCCAGCCGAAAACCGGCTTTCTATTCACACTTCTAAAAAGTCACCCGGCTGTTGATATACAGCTGAATACCATTCTATTTCCATGAAAAAAGTCATAAAACTGCTCAGGCTGGTCGGCCTGGGTCTATTGCTTGGGTTAGCGTTGATGGGCATCGGAATTGGCGGGGCCGGACCGGTTTTTTCATCGCAGAAAGATCGTTATCCTGACAACGGAATCCGGACCGAACTGGTCCAGTCAAAAGAAGAAGATGAAGTTGACTCAGAGCTAAAAGAAGTCAAAAGCTAAACCGGTGTTGATCCCGAAACCGCTCGGTTTTCGGGAGCAACACCTGTTGAATAAAAACCGCAGCAGGGGTTTACACCACCATAATATCCTTTTCCTTGGCGACGAAAATTTCGTCGATTTTAGCGATGTAACTGTCGGTCAGTTTCTGAACGCGCTCTTCACCTTTCTTCACTTCGTCTTCCGAAACGCCTTCTTTGGTCAGTTTCCGGATGCCGTCGTTGGTGTCTTTGCGGATGTTCCGGACGTTGACCTTAGCCACTTCAATTTCAGCCTTGACTTTCTTGACCAGATCCCGGCGACGTTCTTCGGTCAGGGCGGGAATATTCAGCCGGATGTTTTCGCCGTCGTTGGTCGGCGACAGGCCGAGATTGCTGTTGCGAATGGCTTTCTCGATTTCGCCGATCATTTTCCGTTCGAACGGTTTGATGGCGATGGTCCGGGCGTCGGGCGTCGTAATCGATGCAACGTTGTTGATGGGAGAATTCATACCGTAGTATTCCACCTGAAGACCGTCCAGCATCGAAGCAGAGGCTTTGCCCGCCCGGATTTTTCCTAATTCGATATTCAAATGCTTCAACGCCTTTTCCATCGTATCCCGGGCGTCCTCGAGATAAAGCTCAATCTCTTCCATTAGTTATAAAATAATGATGAATTATGGACGATGAACGATGAATGTATGGTTTTGTACATTCTTTGTCCATCTCCGCATGGGCGGCCCCGTCATAATTCATCGTCCATAATTCATCATTCTATCCAGTGATCAGGGTCCCGATATCGTCACCTTCGACCAGCCGAACCAGATTCCCTGCTCGATTCATATCGAACACGATGATGGGGAGATTATTTTCCTTGCACAGCGTAAAGGCGGTCAGGTCCATTACGTTGAGTTTCTTTTCGTAAACGTCCTGAAACGAAATGGTGGTATAGCGGGTAGCGGTTTTGTCCTTGAACGGATCGGCGGTGTACACACCGTCGACTTTCGTCCCTTTTAGCACCACGTCGGCTTCCACTTCAATGGCCCGCAAACTGGCCGTTGTATCGGTTGTGAAGTAAGGATTACCGGTTCCGGCCCCAAAAATAACGATCCGGCCTTTTTCGAGGTGACGAACCGCACGCCGACGAACATAGGGTTCGCAGACCTGCTCCATTTTGATGGCCGACATCACGCGCGTATACAAACCGTGCTGTTCGAGCGAACTCTGGATGGCCATGGCATTGATGACCGTGGCCAGCATGCCCATGTAATCGCCCTGAACCCGGTCCATGCCGCTGCGTTCGCCCTGAATGCCCCGGAAAATGTTGCCCCCGCCAATCACGATGGCAACCTGGACACCCATTTCAACTACCCGCTTGATTTCCAGACTGTATTGGTCCAAAATCACCGGATCGATGCCGTACCCTTTTTCTCCACTCAGAGCTTCACCGCTAAGCTTGAGCAGAATGCGTTTATATTTCAGTTGAGTCATGAAGGAAAGTTTGGCGACAAATATAGCAAAAGTGATGAGTTAAGAGTCAAGAATTACGAGTTAACAGACGTATTCGTAACTTTAACTCTTAATTGAACTCAACCAGAACCTGGTTTTTGTCGACGGTCTGGCCCCGATTGATCAGTACGGTTTTGATGATGCCGTCGGTGGGGGATTTGATGACGTTTTCCATCTTCATCGCTTCCAGAATCAAAACCGTATCACCTTTCCGCAGGGTGTCGCCGGGCTGGATGTTAAGGCTCAGGATCAGGCCGGGCATGGGGGCTTTGATGTGGTTGATTTTGGTCTGACTGGCCGCGCTCATGCCCATTTTTTCCAGGAGCAGATCGAAGCGGTCTTTCAGCTTAATGCGATGAACCGACTGATTTATTTTTAAGGTAGCGGTTTTTTCAGCGGGGTCAAGCTGGAGAATTTCGGCCGTATACGAACGGTTCTGGTGCAGAATGTGAAACGTTCGGTCGTTCAGGCGCGCCAGATCCCACTGCAGGGGCTGGCCGTTTAAAACCGGTTGATCACCGGAAAAGCTGATTTCAAACGATTCCTGATCATTGACGGAGGCACGAAACATGGATAAGACGTTTTGGAATGTGGGGAAATCTTACTTTTTATTGATCAAATATACACCCAACAGGCAAATTCCCATACCGGCAACCTGCGGCCAGTGGAGCGGTTCGCCGTCGAGCAGTCCCCAAAGTACCGCAACGACCGGAATCAGGTACGTAACCGTCGAGGCAAACACGCCGGAAGTTAACTGAATAATTCGGTTAAATAGAATGGTGGCAAAACCGGATCCGACCATGCCGAGCGTGACCAGCATCAGCAGCGAGGGTGTTGAGCCCGTAGAAAATGCCCGCGTGGGAAAATCGGTGGTTGCCAGACCGAGCAGGGCAAGCGGGCCGACCATCGCAAAGGTCGAAGCCGTCGATACCAAAGCGGGCAAATCGGTCAGATACCGCGACACGATGTTGATGTTAAAACCGTAGCAGAGCGTGGCCAGCACGATCAGAAAGGCGTAGCCATTGTAAGAAAACGAACCGGTCGCGCTGAAAAAAACGAGAAAAACCGACCCGGCAAATCCGAGTAGAATGCCGCCAATCTGCACCAGCCTGGGGCGTTTGCCAAACAGCATAATCCCGATCAGAAAGGTAAACAGCGGACTGAGCGCGTTGAGTGTTCCGGCAAGCGAGCTGTTCAGATGAGCCCCGGCGGTGGCGAAGAGAATCGCCGGAATCAGGTAACCGAGCAGGCCCGAGCCCAGTAGCGGGAGCCAGCGGTTTGCGGGAAACTGTTTGCCAAGAATGAGCAGATACGGCAGAAAAAAAACAAAAGCCAGGAAAATACGGCCCGTTCCAACCTGCATCGGCGAAAAAACCGCCAAGCTGTGTTTGATCAGAATAAACGAAGTTCCCCAGATCAAGGCCACCAGAATGAGCAGCAGCCAGGCCCAGAACCGGCGTTTCGATGGAGGATGGTCAACGGGTTCGCTGGCAGAAAGTGAGTTTTCGGTAAATGGTTTCGTCATAGTCTGAAAACCGCTGTCCAGTGCGGTTTGGTTCGGTCATTTTCGAAAAAGTTGAGGCAGTAAATCACTGGATTTGAAACCATTATCCGGTTCCTGCGTTCGAAGAAAGTATAAAATTAAATTAGGACGCAACGGTACGTTAAGAATTGGCGTATTGAAATGCAACGCTAATTGCCTGACTTCTGTCTTACCGTTTAGTGCGCCCCATCTCTACAAAATTTTGAATTAAATACCTTAAAGCGAGAAACTTATCTGCCTCAGACCAGGTATGAAATTATCGATTATTATCTTGAATTACAACTCCAGTAGCTTAACTCTGGACTGCGTAGCTTCCATTCGGTCGCTAACGCAGTTGGTTGACTATGAGATGGTTGTTGTGGATAATGGCTCCCAGATCGATGATTTTAATCGCTTGTACGCGATCACCCGGTTTCCCAATTTAAAACTAATCCGGAGCCGGATCAATCTCGGTTTTGCGGGTGGAAATATGTTGGGTTTACAGTCGGTTAATTCCTCCTCGGACTACTACTTTTTTCTGAATAACGATTGCCAGTTGCTGGACGATGTCTGTAGCCGCTTATTCGGTTTTATGGAAGAAAATAAATCGGTTGGGGTTTGTACGGCGCAGGCCATTAATCGGCTGGACGAGCACGAACCGTCTTTCAATTATTTTCCGACACTGGGCGGCAAATTGCTCGGGCATGGCATCATGCGGTGGATTAAACCGGCGGATTATCTTTCCCGGCGCCGGGTATATCAGGACGTAACTGCCGTGCCGGTTGTAACGGGAAGTGCACTGTTTGTGCGCGCCAGGGCTTTCTGGGAAGCGGGCGGTTTTGATCCGGCTTTTTTTCTGTACTGCGAGGAAGAGGACTTGTGTCGACGGTTTCGGGCAATGAACTGGAAAGCCATGCTGATTCCCGACGTGCGGTTTCGGCACCTGGGCGGAGGCAGCACCCGACGGAATCTGCTGATTGAAAAAGAATATTACGTGTCGCTGTTCTATTATTTCCGGAAGTACGAGAGCGGACTGACACAGCTGCTGCTGCAACTGTTTTACACGGTTAAAGTGGGACGAAAAGCATTTAAAAGTAACCTATTTGCGCACTTAGCCTGGTTTATACTCCGGGGCGCGCCCGGTCGCGAAAGCCTCCGATATCGCCAGGAACTCCCGGGTATGGCCAGCCAATCCATTGAACATCACTCAACCAACGCACTACTAACCACACTATGAAAATTCCCGCAAAAATACCCGTTTCCGTTGTCGTGATCACGCTGAATGCCGAACGGACGCTGAAGCAGGCACTTGCATCCGTAGCGGATTGGGCGGATGAAATTGTGATTGTTGACTCGGGAAGCACGGATGCCACGCTGCACATTGCCAGGAAATTTGACAGCCGGGTCATCTATCGGAAATTCAACGGATTTGGAGCTCAAAAACAGTATGCGGTCGGTCAGGCAAAACATGACTGGGTGCTGGTGCTTGATGCCGATGAGATTGTCTCTGAGCCACTTGCCAACGAAATCATCGCCTTATTTGCTGGTAACCCTCCGGCTTTCGCAGGATACTCGCTGCCCCGCAATCTCATTTTCCTGGGTCGGGTTTTGCGGTACAGCGGTCAGAACCGGCAACCGGTTTTACGGCTTTTCAACCGGCGTGAAGGCAGTTTTACTCCCGTCTCCGTGCATGAATCGGTTCGGGTAAACGGCGAAATTGGCCAGCTTTCGGGCGTACTGATTCATTACAGTTATGGATCATTGCACGATTACGTCCTGAAAATGAATCAATATACCACTCTGAGCGCGGAGGAAATGGCTTCCCGACATAAAAAAGCCAACATCCCGCTGCAGGGGCTTCGTTTTCTGTTTACGTTTCTGAAGATTTATTTTTTCAAAGGCGGTTTGCTCGACGGCTATCCCGGTTTTATCTGGGCCTTATTGTCAGCGGTCTATCCGGTCATTAAATACTCAAAATTGCAGGAAATCCAGGACACGGAGGAAAAACCCAAAATCAGCCCGATCCTGGCGTACAGTAACAATTAAAGCCCTGAATGATTGACTGTTAGGTTAATACGACCTCGTAGGCATCGCAGATTTCATCCAGAATACCGGCGATTTCGGCAAACGTGTCGGCCAGAACCAGCCGTTGCCGGAACGGTTTGAAGTTCTCCATTCCTTTGAAATAGTTGGTGTAATGCCGGCGCATTTCGAAAATACCGGTTTTTTCACCTTTCCAGCGGATGGAGAATTCCAGATGCTTTTTACAAACCGCCACCCGGTCGGCGAGGGTGGGTGCCAGCAGGTGTTCACCCGTGCGGAGAAAGTGTTTGATTTCGTTGAAAATCCAGGGAGACCCGATGCTCGCCCGGCCAATCATGATGCCATCGACGCCGTAGCGATTTTTATATTCCAGGGCTTTTTCGGGCGTGTCGATGTCGCCGTTGCCAAAAATCGGGATTCGGATGCGGGGATTTTCTTTCACTCGACCGATCAATGTCCAGTCCGCATCGCCTTTGTACATTTGCACGCGTGTCCGCCCGTGAACCGTTAATGCCTGAATGCCAATGTCTTGTAAGCGTTCGGCTACATCCTGAATATTTTTCGTATTATCGTCCCAGCCCAGCCGCGTTTTGACCGTTACGGGCAGGTGCGTAGCTTTCACGACGGCTTCGGTCATTTTGACCATCTTTGGAATGTCCTGCAGCAAAGCCGCTCCGGCGCCCCGGCACGCTACGTTTTTGACCGGGCAACCGTAATTAATGTCGATCAGATCCGGATTGGCGCGGCTGGCAATTTCGGCGCAGGCCCGCATGGTTTCGATATCGGAACCGAACAACTGAATTCCGATAGGCCGTTCGTACTCAAAAATATCCAGTTTCTGGACGCTCTTGGCCGCGTCACGAATCAGTCCTTCCGACGAGATAAACTCCGTGTACATCAAATCCGCCCCGTTGTCTTTACAAACCGCCCGAAACGGCGGATCGCTGACATCCTCCATCGGGGCCAGTAACAACGGGAAGTCGCCCAGTTCGATTGATCCAATTTTAACCATATACCGCTAACAACGCAATTTCAAAAGATGTTCGACACCTGTCAGGTTTCCAAAACCTGACAGGTGTATACGCTCTGATTGAAATGTCTTATAAAAAACCACCCGGCTGTTGAATTCCTTGCCGGTTTGGGCGTAAATTTACACCAATTATGGAAGACTTCCGCTCGAATCCCTCGTCAAAACCACCTTTGCATCCATTCCGTAGCCTGCTGGTTCTGTTAGGATTTGTCCTGCTGGGTATGTCGCTGGGCGGTTTGCTGGCCGGATTGTTTCTCGGGGCCTGGGCTTCGACCAATGGCAGCAAGACGGCGGCCGATATGGCTGACATTCTGACCAATCCGGCCGATTATCCGGGTAGCTGGAATTTACTGATGCTGATTCAGGCCGTGAGTCACCTCTGCTCGTTTTTACTGCCCTGTCTTTTATTCCAGCGCTGGATCGAGCACCGAACCTGGTCGGATTTTAACGACCGGCGGCTTTCAGCGGTTCATTCGGTCGGATTGGTGGCGCTGCTGACGATCACGTTTATGCCGCTCAACGGATTGATCATCGAGTGGAATCAAAACATCGACCTTCCGGATTCGTTCGCCGGGCTGGAAGAATGGATGAAACAGAAGGAAGACCAAATGGCGGGTCTGACCAACTTCCTGACCAATTTTACCTCACCGATTGAACTCGTCATGGCGCTGATCGTCATCGGTCTCATTCCCGGCATTGGCGAAGAAGTGCTTTTCCGCGGAATGTTACAACGAAAACTGGCTCAATGGACGGGAAACGTTCACGTTGCCATCTGGCTTTCCGCCTTGATTTTCAGCGCCATTCACGTACAGTTTTACGGTTTCGTGCCGCGGGCGCTGCTGGGAGCCTTATTTGGTTATCTGTATTTGTGGTCGGGAAATATTTGGGTGCCAATTCTCGCACATGCGGTTAACAACAGCTTTACGGTTTTAATGGTCTGGTTATTTCACCGCCGGATGATTTCGGTGGATATTGAAAATACGGAATCCGTTCCTTTGACCGGCGCGTTAATTTCGCTACTTTTAACCATAGGTTTTTTGGCCTTTTTTAGAAAATCGAATCAATCGCCGTCCCAGCCCTATGTCTGATCAGTGGGAGAAAGTACTGGTAACATCGACCACCTACCGCGCCGAACTGGCCAAAGTATTGTTAGCCGAACATCAAATCAATGCCGTTGTTGTCAATAAAAAAGATAGTAATTATCTCCTGGGGAACTGCGAAGTCTATGTGCAGGCCGAAGATGCCGCCATTGCTAAAATTCACCTGATTTCAGCGGATTTAGAATACTGAAAGGTGTCTAATGAATCGGGAAAACCGGTATTTTTCGGATTCGTTATTTGCTTTCGTTGTCATTTTTTTTGGCGTAGGAAATCACCGTGTAGATGCCTTCTTTGGGCTTGCCGGACATTTCCAGCGTAATCACGGTCCGGGCGGTTTCCCAGATGCACGAACGACTCAGGTGACTGAGTAAAACCGCATCGCCGTAGTGGTCCGGGCGATCTTTATACAAGGGATAATTCCAGGTCAGGTAATCGCCGGATGGTGGCCCGTAGCGATCGGTCAGAATTTTAATAATAGCCTGATAATCATCCCAATGCTGTTGTGCGCGGATGTGTCGGTCAGTAAGAATATAGAGGGCTCCCGCGAGTTGATCTTTGACAAATGCAAATTTCACCGAAGCCGGGAAGTCATAGAACCAGCGTTGGCGGTAGAGGAGCGTGGTATCGGTAACCCGGTAGGGACCCGATAATTCAGCGGTTTGAACTTCTTTGCTGGTCATCCCCCAACGTAGCGAACGAAGGTCGTTATCCGGTTGTTGACCGTTTCCTGTTAATTGAAAAAACAGGCCAAGCAAAACTAAAAGCATACACGATGAGGTCGGAGAGTAGAACACAGACAAATCCAACTCTATGATTGTGATGTGTAAAGTAAGATAAAATAGGTGGAAAGAGAAACCGATTTGGGCCTGTCCTGGTCATATTTTCTTATTTTCGCCGGATAAACCACCTTGATTTGTAGTTAACTTTCTACATGAAAGACCATTTGAATCGGATGTCTAACCTGCAACAGCGCGTTATTGCCGCGGCTGTAGGGGTTCTCATCATTTTGTTTGGTATCTGGTATAGTGACTGGACGTTTGCTTTGCTATTCTGCGCGATCAGTGCGTTGACGCAACTGGAATTCTATAAATTGCTCGGACTGGACGGTAACCAGCCGCTGACCTATTACGGCACCGCCGTAGGGTGTCTGATCTGTTTGTTGACATATCTGATTGAAAAACAGATTGTTGACTATGATAGTTACTTCCTGATCTGTCCGGCAGCATCCATGATCTTTTTGATTAAGTTATACAAAAAGCGCGACTTAAAACCGTTCACCAACATCGGTTTTACCTTCCTGGGATTGATTTATGTAGCCGTACCGTTCGCGTTGCTGAACGTGCTGGCGTTGCGGGGTGGTACGTACCACCCCGGTTTGATGCTGGGGTGCCTGTTGTTGTTGTGGGCGAGCGATATTGGGGCTTACTTTGCAGGCACCAAATTTGGGCGGAGAAAATTATTTGAGCGGGTTTCTCCCAAAAAATCGTGGGAAGGTTCGGTCGGTGGAGCGGTTGCGGCAGCGGTCATTGCCTTTTTTCTGACGATTTACGTCGATGATCTGCGGCCGTGGGAGTGGTACTGCGTAGGCGCCATCATCGTTGTAACGGGAACCTACGGCGACCTGGTCGAATCGCTGTTTAAACGAAGCATTGCCATCAAAGACTCCGGCTCAACGATTCCGGGGCATGGCGGTTTTCTGGACCGGTTCGACGGGTTGTTGCTGGCCGCTCCGTTTATTATTACTTTTTTGAAACTGTTTGCGTAACGTTTAGTCCCGGATCGGGAGTCGGCCTTTTGGTCAGGTACAACAAAATAGAGACAATACGCTTGTGAGACGGGCGTTTTAAGTTTGAAACATGAAGACTTCATTTATAAAAATACTAACCGTGCTGGCCATTGCGTCGGGATTATTGCTGACAATTCGTAGCTCTTCGCAGGCGCAGGGACAGGAAAAGCTGATCATGTTTACCGGGATTATTACCGCCGGGAAAACCTCTGAACCGCTGCCGGAAGCCTATATCTCGATCCCACGGGCCGGGCGGGGCGTTTTGTCCAACACGGTCGGGTATTTTGCGATTCCGGTTTTGCCGGGCGATAGTATTGTTTTCAGTTACCTGGGTTATAAAAAGCAATACCACATTATTCCCCGCCGGTTGACGGAACAGTCCTATTCGGCAGTGGTGGCGATGCAGGAAGACGTGCAGATGCTGACGGAAGTAAAAGTGTATCCGTATCCGACGGAAGAGCTTTTCAAACAGGCGTTTGTCAATCTGAAATTACCGGATGAAAAGGAGCGCGAAAACATGGCCCGCAACCTCAGTGCCGAGTCCATGCAGCGACTGGCGGCTCTCACGCCGATGAGTGCCACCGCTAATTACAAGTATTACCTCAATCAGCAATGGTATGGCCGCGAATCCCTGACGGGACGGAGCCAGATGACGACCATTCCCTTCCTGAACCCATTCGCCTGGGCCAGCTTTATCAAATCGGTTAAAAACGGTGATCTGAAAAAGAAAGACTTCCGTCAGGAACTCAACGCAACCCCGCCGGAAGGGTTATCCCGTCAGGATATTCTTAAGAATAACTAAGGGACCGGTTTTGAATTTTAGTGAAAATATTGAATAGCGAATATTGAATAACGAATGTTGAAGTAGTTGGTGGCCAAATATCGTAAACTGAGAACCGTATACCGATACCCTACT
Source organism: Larkinella terrae (assembly GCF_009668025.1). GTDB lineage: Bacteria > Bacteroidota > Bacteroidia > Cytophagales > Spirosomataceae > Larkinella > Larkinella terrae. Next base: position 52,026 of record NZ_WJXZ01000005.1, read on the forward strand.
TTTCAAACGTCAGCAGTTTCGTCGTTTGGCCGTCGAATCGGGCGTAGGTATTCAAATTGATCCATTCACCTAAATTAAGATACCGGCTGTTTTCGGTCACTTTCAAATCCAGCAGCAGGTGTCGGTGGCCGAAAATATAGTAATCGTGGTGTTGCTGGCTTTCGATACTCCGGGCATAATGCCACAGCCATTCGTCTTCATCGCCCCGGTAGGTATCCGGCATGTAGTTTTTGTCTACTTTTCGCTTGTGTGACCAGCCGTTTCCAAAGAATAGCCCGATGTCGGGATGAAGCCAGCGGAAAAGCCAGCGGGCAAAACCGTTTTCAAATACCTTTTTGAGTTGCTTATACGTGAAATCGCCGGGGCCAAGACCGTCGCCGTGCGCAACCAGAAAATATTTATCACCGATTTGGTACGATTTGGGCAATCGATAAACCGGGATGCCCATTTCTTCGGTGAAATAATCGGCCATCCACATATCGTGGTTTCCGGGAAAGAGGGCCAGTTTCACACCCGCGTCCGACAATTCGGCGAGTTTACCCTGAAGCCGACTGAAGCCTTTCGGAATCACTTGCCGGTATTCAAACCAGAAATCAAAGATATCGCCGACTAGAAAAATGGCCTCCGCATCGGCCCGGATCATGTCGAGCCAGCGGATAATCCGCCGTTCGCGTTCGCGGCTGGCAGCGGGCGTCGGTGATCCTAAATGGAAGTCAGAAGCAAAGTAAACGGCTCGGCCCGGTGGGAGCGCCAGGTGTTCAATCGAAAGCATGAATATTTTTTCAGGAATACAAAGGTAACACATTGCTTCTTTTCATCCGAAACTCGGATATTGCATTCTTAATGACGAAGCCGTCGCTTAACCACCAGTTTGCAGAGATGATATGAAAAAACGGTTTATTGCCTTAATGGGTTTAGTAGGATTGATGGGATTTCCGAAAGGAGAGGGGAGCCAGTTGCAGGCACAGGCACTGGCCATGGTTACAAAAAAACGACCTGAAGTTGTTGAAAAGCTGGTTTTCGACCGGGTGCTGGTTTATGAACAGACGGATTATAACGGCTCCGTGGTTCGTTACCAGGTGTTATTGAACTCCCAAACCGGTCAGTTCGGCTTTGATCGCAAACTGGCCAATCTGAGTTTTCCGGGGGTTGTTGGCGGTTATACGTTCGTGACGGGCCAGCCCGACGGGAGCTACCGGGTGTATGTTTCCGACAAGTATGAGGGCAAAATTATCATGCGCTACAACGTTGGAAAAACTTTTTATTCGCCTAATCACGCGGATGCCTGCCACAATCGGTTCCAGAAGCGGTATCAGGCCACCGGTCGCGAAGGAAGCCAATACGGTTTAACTGCCACGGAATACCGGGCCAGCTTGGGACGCAAAGACACGGAATGGCTTTGGGTAGCCGAGGTGCCCTTCAACTCCTATCCGTTGTATCTATTTAACGAAATCGCCCTGGAAGCTAAACTCCCGGATGCCCATAGCATTAACTTCTCTTCGTCCTTAGGGCCAAATGAGTTGCTGGTGCAATCGAAAAAAGAATATTACTCGGAAAAAGTGAATGGAAAACCGGCAACGAGCACGCTGAAACTCATTTTTTTCGGCCCGGCCAATCACTCATTCGACGTAACGGGCTACAAATTTAAATAGCTGAAATAGCATTTGTGACAGCATAAAAAAAGCCGACATCAGTCGGCTTTTTTTATGCTGTATTTCATTCAACTTACGATAAAGCTGGCAGATCCGGCGTTGGCAGCGGTTTGGTTTGTTCCGGTTTGCTTTCGGTACCGATTTCTTCCTCCACCACTTCGCTGTTATTTTTGTAAGCCTGATAGGTCGTTTCTTTCTGGAAAGGACGTTTCCCCAGAATGCGAACCAGGTCCTTCTGGAACAGAATTTCCTTCTCCAGCAGTTCTTTGGCTACGGCTTCCAGACCGGCCCGGTTTTTCTCCAGCAGCTCTTTCGTCCGGATATAAGCCTGATCAATAATCTTGCGAACTTCGTCGTCGATGGCTTCCGCCGTGGCTTCCGAATACGGTTTGTTGAACTGGTATTCGCTTTGTTTTGAATCATAAAACGAAACGTTACCAATTTTATCATTCATACCATACATCGTTACCATGCTGTACGCCAGCTTCGTAATCCGCTCGAGATCGCTCAGCGCACCGGTCGAAATCTTACCGAAGACGTTTTCTTCAGCCGCCCGGCCACCCAGCGTCATACACATTTCATCGATGAGCTGCTCGGTCCGGTACAGATACTGTTCGCGGGGCAGATACTGGGCGTAACCCAATGCCGCCACACCACGCGGTACAATCGTTACTTTCACCAGCGGATCGGCGTGTTCGAGGAACCAGCCCGTTACGGCGTGACCGGCTTCGTGGTAGGCCACGATTTCTTTTTCCTCCGGCGCAATCAATTTGTTTTTCTTTTCAAGACCGCCAATCACCCGGTCCATCGCATACTGGAAGTCCTGCATATCGACGGATTCTTTGTTCCGGCGAGCCGCAATCAGGGCCGCTTCGTTACAAACGTTGGCAATATCAGCCCCCGCAAAACCGGGTGTCTGAGCCGCCAACTCGCGTGGATCGACATCCGGATCGAGTTTGATGGGCTTGAGATGGACCTTGAAAATCGCTTCCCGGCCAACGATATCCGGTTTGTCAATGCTGATCTGGCGATCGAAACGGCCGGGACGCAGCAGAGCCGAATCCAACACATCGGGACGGTTGGTAGCGGCCAGGATGATAATACCGGAATCGGTGGCAAAACCGTCCATTTCAACAAGCAGTGAGTTCAGCGTGTTTTCGCGTTCGTCATTGGCACCGGGCATCGAACCGCGTCCGCGTGAGCGACCAACGGCGTCAATTTCATCAATAAAAATGATACAGGGCGCTTTCTCTTTGGCTTGTTTGAACAGGTCGCGAACGCGGGCTGCACCCACACCAACGAACATTTCAACGAAATCAGAACCCGACAGTGAGAAGAACGGAACGCCCGCTTCGCCCGCAACGGCCTTGGCCAGCAGGGTTTTACCGGTACCCGGAGGGCCCACCAGCAACGCACCTTTCGGAATTTTAGCCCCAAGTTTGGTAAACTTGGTCGGGTTTTTCAGGTAATCGACAATTTCCTTGATCTCTTCCTTGGCTTCGTCCAGACCAGCTACGTCATTAAACGTGATTTTGACCCGGTTTTCGGCGTCGAACAAGGCCGCTTTGGATTTACCAATGTTGAAGATCTGACCCCCGGGCCCCGCCCCGCCCGACATCCTGCCCAGCAGGAAGTACATGGCAAGAATCATGACAATAAAGAAACCCCAGGTTTGCAGAAAACCGGTCCAGTCGCTGCGCTGCTCGATTTTATAATCGATTTTCTCGTTATCCGGAACGCCTTCCTGGATTCGATCCAGGTCTTTCTTAAACGACTCGGCGGACGACACCCGAAAACTGAAGTGCGGGCCGGAGTCGGAATTGAAGTAGGATTTATCCTGAAACTGGTTCCGGTATTTCTGTTGAAGCGCCTGTTGCGTCAGGGTTACTTCGACAAGATCATTGTTGACAATGACTACTTTTTCGACTTCCTTGTTCTTGAGCATTTTTTCAAACCCGCGGATGGTCGTATCGCGTACGGCACTGCTGCGGTTGAAAAAAGTTATCCCGAGGATCGCTGCAATCAGGATCGCTACAATCCAGCCCTGGAAGTTGGGCCGACGGGGAGTTCGGGGTGAAAGTGGATTTCTATTATTATCAGGCATTTTTGCAACAGAATTACGGCTAAATAGACAAAAAAGGAAACATCATTTCGCAATGGAATGTTTCTACTGGGTTTGGGTTTCGATAAACGGAAAGTAACCGGGGTAGGTGGTCGTAAGAGCGGATAAACACTCATTCGGGTCTGTTCCGGGCCAGAACATTGCTCTGACGGGTCTCCGTTTTAGTTATCAGGCAAAGGTTTCCTCCACAGTGTGGATTTCCGCATCGCCCCAGAGTTGCTCAAGATCATAAAAGACCCGGCGTTCCTTATTGAAAACGTGGACAACCACATCCACATAATCGAGTAAAATCCACTCCCGATTCGTTTTGCCTTCTTCGTGCCAGGGATTAACCTGACCGGCTTTGAAAACTTCTTCTTCAACGGAATCGGCGATGGCGTCAATCTGCGTGTCGGATGTACCGGAACAAATGACAAAATAGTCAGAAATGGCATTTTTGACGTCGCGAAGGTCCATTACAACAATGTCAATCGCCTTCTTTTCCTGCATTCCCTTCACGACGAGTTTGCACAATTCTTCGGATGATAATTCCTTTGGTTTATTTATTCTCATGCTACTGCTTTAAATTGCAAAAACCGATATCAGCGGGTACGAGTCCAACAAACTACATTTTGTACCATAATTCGGCATTCATCCAACTAAATGTATTAAAAATTTGTACAAGTTTCGACCCAAAACGCTTTTTCTTGGCCAAAATATTAATTATCTGCCAACTTGTCAGTCTACCAACGATGTTGCGGCTAGTCTGATTACCTCCGAAACCGTTCTGGATGGAACCGTCGTCATCACCTGTAACCAAACCGCCGGACGAGGACAGCGGGGCAATCAATGGGAAGCGCAACCCGGTCAAAACCTGACATTTTCGGTTATCCTGCAACCCACCTTCCTGCAGGCATCGGATCAGTTCTGGCTGAACATTGCCATTTCGCTCGGCATCAGCGACTGGCTGGCAACTTACGTCGGCAACCGGTTGAAAATCAAGTGGCCGAACGATCTTTATATTCAGGAACGTAAAGTTGGTGGTATTTTAATTGAAAACACACTGTATGGCTATACAATTGCCTGGTCGATCGTCGGAATCGGGCTAAATATCAACCAAAGCCGCTTTCAGACCCCGACCGCAACCTCACTTATTAATGAAACACCAAATGAACAGGATTTCGTTCTGCCGGAATTGTTGCCGGGGCTTTTGGAATCACTGGAACGGCGTTATATGGCGCTCAGAGCCGGACAGCGCGACGTACTGAAAACGAATTATTTACAATTATTATTCCGCTACCAGGAAGAAAGCGAGTTTATGGCCAATGGCGAACGCTTTTGGGGTATCATCGTAGGTGTGGAAGAAACCGGTCGACTGGCGATTCAGGTAGGAGAGACGCTGCGAAATTTTGCGTTTAAGGAAGTGGAGTTTGTGATTTAAAAACGTTAAATAACGAATATTGAATATCGAAGATCGAATAATGAAGTGATTCGTTAAGTGGTTTTTCGCGAACCCTTGATGAGGGCAGCAACTCCCAGAATGATCACGGCACCAACAAAAGCGGTCAGAACCCGGTCGAGGAGCCCACCGGCGCCCGTGGCAAAGGTGTTGCCGAAAATCCAGCCGCCAACGAATGCTCCGGCAATACCGAGCAAAATCTCCATAAAAAGCGAGAAGGAAAAGCGCTTAAAAACAATGTCGGCCAGCCATCCGGCAATGGCCCCAACCAGAATTGTCATCAACAGTCCCATGTCCGTCCGAAACGTTTGGTTTGAAGTATAAAACACCAAATGAGCCGGTTTGTTTACGAAACCGCTTCAGGCGGTTTTAGTCGATAGCCTGAAAACCGATTACCGCCAGCATTCGGCCCGTGTTGCCGTTTTCGGAACGGTAGGAGAAAAAATCTGCGTTATTCAAAACCGTTGAATACGGCGAAATTCCAATTTGCGTGTGGGTAATACCGGTTTGCACCAATTGAGCCACATTGGCAGCTTTTAAATCAATCATAAATTTCTGCCGCCCGGGGTCGAACTGTTTGTGGACGTCGTCAAACTGATCGGCCACTTCGTTGCCTACTTCGAATGAACACTGATCGATGCAGGTTCCCACATAGGCGTGACAGTCGGCCGGCTGGGTGCCAAACTGGGTCTGCATGGCCTGAACGGTTTTTGCCACAATCCGGGCGGTTGTGCCGCGCCAGCCCGCATGAATCGCAGCCACTGCTTGCTGCCGGGCATCATAAATCAAAATCGGCGTGCAATCGGCGACCGTAACGGTTAGAAATAGATTCGGCAGTTTGGTGATCAGCGCATCGTAACCTTCAAACCGGCCCGGTTCAGTAACCGTCAGAATGCGGTCGCCGTGGACCTGGTGTGACGAAGCAATCCGCGACTCGTCGATACCGAGATCGGCGAAAAACCGTCGGCGGTTTTCCTGAACGTTTTCCGGGGAGTCTGCCGTGTTCAGGCCGACGTTGAGTGAGGCAAACGGAAAAGGACTGATGCCGCCATGTCGCGTACTCTCAGCGGCAATTAATTGTTGGAAAAATTCAAAAACTGGTGGGGCGATAAAGGAAGACGCTAATGCACTCATTTTTTTTAATGACTCTTTATTTTATTCTGCATTATTCAAATTAAGGTCGCAAAAATTTTGCGGTTTTTACTGGACTTACGATTATTCTGGAACCGTATTGCAAAAATTTTAAAATAATTCAATTATATAAATAACTGATAATCTGTTTGTTAACTTTTATTTTTTGCGATTACCGTTAAATCATTCATCCATTTTAGCAACCGTTCGGCCACGTACTTCGACCATTTGCGTACTATCCTTCGGTGGACTGAATTTGAGCTGCTACTTTTGAATCGTCAATCACGACATAAACAACAACAACTAAGTAGAACACAAAAACACACCATGAAATCGTTTATCACATCCGCATTCGTCGCGCTCGCAATTAGCGCATCGGCGTTCACATTTGCCAATTCAGACAACGCAAAAACCGGTACCTCTTATCAGGTCGGTTTGTATCCATCACTCGAAACCGCTAAAGTAAACGTAATGGTTGCGAAAGAAAAAGGCGCTTCACTGAACGTTCTGCTTCTGGACGGCAAGGGCTTCGTTTTGGCAACGTATAAACTGGACAAAAACGAAACCACCACGCGCACCCGTTTTGACCTGAGCCAACTGGAAGATGGAGAATATAAAATTGTAGTCAGTGACGGTGCTTCAAAAATTGTAAAAGAAGTTAACCTGCAAACGAAAACACCGGTTCAAGCTGAGCGCACTGTGTCTTTGCGCTGATAATCCGGCATTTTCACTCCAAAAAAGAGCCCCAATCGTAGGATCGGGGCTCTTTTTGATTTATTGCACTTTGCTTTTGCTGAAAGCATTTCGGAAGTATTTGACGCTCTCGGCAATTTCGGGACCGTTGTTTTCCCAGTGGTACTCATATTCCACCGAAATCGGGCCTTTGAAATGCTGGCGTTTGAGTTCGGCAATTACTGCGTCGACCTTGCAGTCGCCATTTCCCCAAACCACATCGTGGTGTTTGCCATCCGGCGAATCTTTCTTCACGTCCTTGAAGTGCATGCCCAGAATGTGCCCCTGCAATTTCTTCAGGCAATCGACCGGATCCAGCCCCGAGCGAACCCAGTGACCGATGTCGGCGCAGGAACCCACGTATTTACTCGTGCCAATCACCGCCAAAACCGAGTCGGGATGCCAGTAGTGCGACGGTTTGGGGTGGTTATGAAGCGCGACATTGATTTTGTACTCGTCGGCCAGCCGGGCAATGTAAGGCATCTGCTCCACTTTCGGCTCGGTATTGATGTTCAGAATGCCCATGTCTTTGGCAAACTCGAACAGGGCTTTCCAGTCGGCTTCGTTCGGCGCATTGACCACGCCGAAAGCCACAAGCGTCAGCCCTTTGTCTTTCAGTAATTTTTTGACGGCCTGGCGGGTAGCTCCATCCATTTTATAGTCCATTTTGCCTTCGACTCCGCCCCCGATGGTCTGTCCCGGAAAAGCCTCGACGTATTTCAGTCCGCAGCTATCGATTTTACGAATGGCTTCGGCAAAGGAGAACAGGCGGAAGGAGTAGGACTGCGAGCCGAGTTTCCAGCCGGCTTTGTCTTCAGGATTGCGTTGCGCAACCGATACTACAGTACTGAAAGCCAATAAACCGGCAACCAGCAGCAGATTTTTCATGCGTTTCATTCAATAAGGATTTAATGAGCTAGTGGTAAAAGTAAAAAACTCAAAGGAGATTCTGTAGACGGGAAGGATAAAATGGTATTTTATTTACTCGATTCTGCTGAATACATTAAGAATCAGCTACAGTTTTTATTTTTTAGGAGGGAAGCTATTGTAAATATCTCTTCGATGCAGAATTCGGGAAAGAACGATCGACTCACCTTCCAGATAAAAACCAATCCGATATTCACGATTTTTCTCTAGTTTGAGTCGGAAAGCTTTACGTTTTCGATGCCCTTCGATCTTCTTAATGTCATAAACGACTTCGCCTAAAGAATGGGCTGCTTCGAGGGCTTTATAAATTTCATTTAATTCCGCTACAACCGAATCGGGTAGCTTTTTTGCGTCACGTCCAAAAGAGTTATCAATGAATATTTGCATGAGCAATTCTACAAAAAAAAAAGCAACGCGTTGTGCGCTGCTCATTCAATTTGACTAATGTTCAATAGCAGTTTAGCGACTTCCGAGCCAGCTCGTAAACTCTCGCTGCTCTTCATCACTCATTCGGCCTTCGTTTGAACCCGATTCCACCAGCTTTGCCAATGCCAGTTCTTCTTCCTTTTCAGTTAGATAATTTTCATCAATCTGCACTTTCGCGTTAATCACTTTTGCCACTTCGATGAAAAGCGTCTTGTATTGTATATCAGTGTCGATGATCAGGCGCATGATTCTGATGTTTTAGGAGTAAAGCTATCAAAGTTACATCAAAACCCCCTGAAAAACTTCGTCCAGTTTACTGACGGGCTGGATTTTGATCTTATAGCTGTTTATGTCCAGCCCTTTGACGTTGTATTTCGAAATGAATATCTGCTTGAATCCCAGCTTCTCCGCTTCGGAGATTCGCGATTCAACCCGGTGAACGGCCCGCACTTCGCCACCTAGGCCCACTTCAGCCGCAAAGGCCACCGACGACGGAATGGCAATGTCCTCGTAGCTCGAAACAATGGCCGCACAAACCGCCAGGTCAATCGCCGGATCTTCCACTTTCAGGCCACCCGCCACGTTCAGAAAAACGTCCTGCTGACCCAGCCGAAAACCGCCCCGTTTTTCGAGAACGGCCAGCAGCATCTGCAAGCGTTTGGCATCAAAACCGGTGCTGCTGCGCTGGGGTGTTCCGTAATTGGCAACGCTGACCAGGGCCTGAATTTCGATAAGCAAGGGGCGATTTCCTTCCACCATCGAACCAATGGCGATCCCGCTGAGGGCTTCGTCGCGCTGGGAGATCAGGATTTCCGACGGGTTTGTCACCTGCCGCAAACCGGTTCCCTGCATTTCGTAAATGCCGAGTTCGGCCGTGCTGCCGAAGCGGTTTTTGGTGGTACGTAAAATGCGGTACGTCGTGTGCCGGTCCCCTTCAAACGTCAAAACCGTATCCACCATGTGTTCCAGCACTTTTGGGCCCGCCAGTGAACCATCTTTGGTAATGTGGCCGACAATAAAAACCGGGGTGCCTTTTTCTTTGGCGTATTTCATGAACTCCGCCGTACATTCGCGAACCTGCGAAACGCTGCCAGCGCCCGACTCGACCAGCGACGAATGCATGGTCTGGATGGAATCAATAATGAGCACTTCCGGCTCAAAATGTTCGACGGTTCGGAAAATGTTCTGGGTGGAGGTCTCGGTCATGATGTAACAGTCGCTGACGGGAGCGGGCAACCGTTCGGCCCGCATCTTGATCTGCTGCTCGCTTTCCTCGCCCGAAACGTACAACACCCGCGTGTCGGTCAGCCCCAGCGCAATCTGTAAAAGCAGGGTGGACTTGCCAATGCCGGGCTCCCCACCAATCAGCACCAGCGAACCCGGAACAATGCCGCCCCCGAGAACCCGATTTAGTTCGGCATCGGGGGTGAGCGTTCGTTCCTGTTCTTCGTAATTGATGGCGTGGATGGCCTTGGGTTTGGCCGCCTGTTTGGTCGCACCCGCCGGCCGCCAGTTTCCGGCCACCGGTTCTTCCTTCGTAATGACCTCTTCCACAAAGGTATTCCACTCGCCACAAGCCGGGCAGCGCCCCAGCCATTTGGGCGCCTGTGTACCGCAATTCTGACAGAAAAAAGTTGTTTTTGTTTTTGCCATTAAACCTTTGGTTACAATCGCACTTCTAAGCAGGGTGCTATGACCGAATAGGGGGATTTGATCCGGTACGTGTCATGTGAGAAACGCGCTTCTGCCAAGAATGTGATGTGTTCATAAACTAACAATATACAAAAAAAAACGGTTAAACATAGCACAATTACCATCTTTCACGTTATTCACTCAAACATCTCTTCAAATGAAAAAAATCCTGTTTTTGGGTATGGTCATGATTCTGCCATCCCTGACGTTTGCCCAATTCAGCTTCGGTATAAAGGGAGGTGTCAACCTGTCACAGTTTAAGACGGGCGAATTCGTGACGACACGTCTGAATGCCAACGGTACGCCCCAGGTAAACGTCAGTGGACAGGTGATCCGGGATAATCTGAAAGAAAGTTTTGACAGCAAAACCGGTTGGGCTTACGGTATTTACACCCGTTTTGGAAAAAACCTGTTCATTCAGCCCGAGCTGCTGGTATCGTCCAAAGGTGGATCGTTTGATATTGTTCGCGACATCAACGGCCAGCCGAAAACCGAAACCGTATCCATTAAAACCACCAATTTCGACGTTCCGATTTTACTGGGCCTGAAAGGTGGCCCGATCCGGGTGGTAGCTGGTCCCATCGTTTCATTCCGCGTTAGTGACGATCAGAAGCTGCGCGATGCCCTGCGCGATTACACGTCCGGTAGCCTGAACAACGCCCTGGCCAAAGCATCATACGGTTATCAGATCGGACTTGGCCTTGATCTGGGCCGCCTGGGCGTTGATGTCCGGCGGGAGGGAAGTTTGTCCGACGTGGCTGCGGTGAATCTGGGAGGTGATGCCAACTCGGCGCAATTCAGTCAGCGGCTCAAGTCCTGGCAGGTTACGCTGGCATTGCGCCTGTTCTAGCATTCGATATTGTTTAGATACCTGTTTTCAATCCCCGGTTTTGGGTCGCAACGGTTTCTCGCGACCTGAAACCGGGGCTTTTTATTGAACTACTTAAAGTTACCGTTTGCGCAATGGAAGGAACAGAATCGTACGCTTTCCATTAACTTGCGCGCCATTTATTCTCACCTAAAAATACAATACGAATGAAACGTCTTTTCATCCTTCTGTTTCTGCTGCCTGCCATCTCTTACGGGCAATTTGGAGGAGGTAAATTATTCTCGTTTGGGCTGAAAGTCGGAGCCAACTTTTCACAACTCAACACCCTCGAAATGAAAACGCCCCGGTTGACGAGCGGTGGGATGCCGGTGATGTCGGGCGGACAGGTAGTATACGACTTTTTCCGAAATAACGACAGCCGCACCACTGGAATCGTGGGCGGAGCGTTCTTCCGGTTTGGACGGAAACTTTACATTCAACCCGAACTGCTGGTTTCGTCCAAAGGCGGAAAATTCGATCTGATTCAAACCGGGCTAGTCAACCAATCCGTCGACGTGAAGTTTACAACCTTCGACGTTCCGGTTTTGATCGGATTTAAGCTGGGACCTCTGCGACTGAATGCCGGGCCCTTGATGTCGCTGACGATTTCGGAGGATAAAAACCTGAAGGATTCGTTCAAACAATACACCACGCAGCCCATCGACGAAACGTTTAAACAGGCGGTTTTTGGCTACCAGGCCGGAGTTGGGTTGAGCCTGGGTGGATTGCAACTGGATTTACGCTACGAAGGAAATTTGTCCGACCTGTCGCAAGTCGGGATCAAGACCGCCAATACCGATGCCCGATTTAATACCAAATCGACACTCTGGCAATTGACATTGGGCTATGCCATTCTTTAAAATCCGGTTCCGGGTAAAAAACATGCCGTTGTCCCGTCCCGGAAGGGAGCTGACAACGGCTGTTCTGCTCAACTAACCCAAAATAAACCGTAATAAGTATGGTATTTTCTGATGCGATCAGTTAAAAAGTGATTGCATGAAGTAGTTCAACCGCTGGCTGATTTCTTTCATTCGGCGACGCGAGATCGTTACTTCCTGGCCGTCGGTCAGGCGAACCACCCGCTCCGTGGCAAATACGCTGAATTGCACGTAAGCCAGATTGATAATCGTCGATTTATGAATTCGCAAAAACATCGTCTGATCGAGCATGTGTTCAAACGCTTTCAGGGTTTTCGATACCAGATACCGCTTTTTGTCCCGAGTCGTAATAAACGTATAGTTTCCTTCACCGTGCAGGCTGACGATGTCATCCACCGAGATCATGATGTTACGATTCAGGTAAGGAAGCGCGATGCGGTTTGCATTACGTTGATACATCCGGGGGAACAACGGTTGCAAGGTCGAAGTAGAAGGATATGCTAACGATTCCATGGTGCTTGACGATTAGAGTTTTGTTTCTGTTTCTTGTTGTTACTGATAGATCAAAACTACGCCAAATCACCGTTCACTAAAAAAGAAGGCTTGACATTCAGCGGTCTATCTTGTGAGATAAGCGACTGAAAATCAAGCCTTTATTGTGTAAATTATGCGGTTACATCCCGTATATCTCCTTGACCGATTACGTATTTCTACGTACTGCTGGTTTGCGTATACTACACATCACCACGCGGGTTTAATCGGTTACAATTAACTAACGGATTGCAGTGGGTAAAAAATTACGGATACGATCCATGAAGTTTTGCGCCCGGCGACGGGAAATCTTGACCTGCTGACCATCGTTCAGTTCCAGTTCTCCTTCTTTTTTGACATAAAACCGGCGAACGTAAGTCAGGTTGACGATGCACGATTTGTGAACCCGTACGAACGCCTGACCATCCAGTAAATCTTCGTATTCTTTCAAGGTGCGGGATACCAGCATGCGAGTACCATCTTTGAGGAAGAAGTTCGTGTAATTTCCTGATCCTTCCAACCGAACGATTTCTTCCAGCGAAATGGTTCTTTTACGGTCGTAGAAAGGAATAAGCAGTTTCTGGGCAATTGAGGAAGTGGACTTTTTTTCCACACTTTTGGGGAATTTTGTGGACACTTGGTCGAAAAGATTTTCCTTTAGGATTGATTCCATAATTGATCGAGTAAGATTGTTAAACAATGGATACTACTGATTATTAGCAGGTTAACTATCTTTGTGCGGAAGTTTCAAGGTGATTCCCCAGTTACCTGTTCGTACTACCGTGCCCAACAACCGTACCGGGACCAAAAGTGAGTGACCGGGACGTGATTTTATTGAAGGACATAAATTGGTTATCTTTGCCGCAACCCGGATTGAATACAAAGCGCATGCTGGATCGAGTCAAAGAAATTTATCAGGAGATTGAACATTACGAAATTCAATCTAAAGAGCAGTTGGAACAATTTCGCCTTCGATACATCGGGCGAAAAGGAGTGGTGACGGAGCTGTTTGAACAATTAAAGCAGGTACCGCCGGAAAACCGCCGGGCGGTGGGGCAGGAATTGAATTCCGTGAAAGATTTTGCCCAGCAGCGGTTTAAGGATTCCAGTACGTCGCTGGAAAACAGTTTTGCCGAAGAGGTTAAAGCGCCCGTCGATCTGAGTTTGCCCGTTCTTCCGAATTTATACGGAGCGCAGCACCCGCTGAACATCGTTCGTCAGCAGATTATCAGCATTTTCGGACGGATCGGTTTCAGCGTGGCCGACGGTCCCGAAATTGAAACCGACTGGTACAATTTCGGTGCGTTGAATTTCCCGGATAACCACCCGGCCCGCGACATGCAGGATACGTTTTTCGTGGAGAAAAAGAGCGAAGGAGCTCCGGCTGATCTGCTGTTGCGGACACACACCTCGAACGTGCAGATCCGGTTGATGGAACATCAGAAATACAATACTGCCTTTCAGCCCATTCGCGCCATTATGCCAGGGCGGGTGTACCGGAATGAAGCCATTTCGGCCAGGGCGCACTGCATGTTCCATCAGGTGGAAGGCTTATATGTGGACAAAAATGTCGGGTTTAAAGACCTGAAAGATACGCTTTACCACTTCGTGAAGGAGATGTTTGCCAAAGACGTGAAGATTCGCTTCCGCCCGTCTTACTTTCCTTTCACCGAGCCAAGCGCCGAAATCGATATTTCCTGCCAGATTTGCCACGGCAAAGGCTGTAACATTTGCAAATACAGCGGCTGGGTGGAAATCGCCGGTTCGGGCATGGTTGATCCGAATGTATTGATTAACTGTGGCGTAGACCCCGAAGAATACACCGGTTATGCGTTCGGCATGGGTGTTGAACGAATTACGCAACTTCGGTACGGCGTGAACGATCTGCGGCTGTACACCGAAAACGACGTCCGATTTCTACGAGAATTTCAGGGTGCCTGAGAGCAGCGTGGGAGGAAAGAATGTGAAAAGAAGATAGATAAAGGAGTGCTTCAAATTTCTTTTCTCCTATTTCTTACATCTTTTCTTTCACTTCTGTCCTCTCACTTCCTTTTTTTGTCTAAAATTTTTACTTGCATCCTACTTCCCGCTTCTTGCTTCTTTTTTTTATCTAACTTTATCATTCATATTGTATTCGTCAACTTTGGGTTTACGGATGTGGTGATTGTGTTGATGTGTTAGTTCCCATGCAATAGCGTCTTTATGAATTTATTAGTCGAACTGAAAGAAAACCTGACTGATTCGGTTGTTTCCCGAGCGGCTTACTACGTTGATGAAAATCCGGAAAAAACCCGGATCGCCCTGGAAGGGCTGATTCATACCGTAATTGCCGGTTTGATGAAACGGACGACCACCGAAATCGGGGTTAATCAATTATATAATGCGATTCAGAAAGGGAAATTCGACGGCAATTTGGTGGCTACGTTTCCTGATCTACTTCGCGACCCCGAACAAATTAACCGGCTGGCTGAACTGGGAAGTACCAGCATTAGTCATTTGCTTCCGGCGATGAAAAGCGCCATTGGAATGGCCATTTCCGGTTATGCCAACATTAAAAATTCGGCCGCTATTACCCTACTCGGTTTAGTAACTCCTTTGGTTTTAGGTACTCTGAATAAATTAGTAGTTGAGAAAAAACTGGATGCGGATGGGTTGGCAGCAGCCCTTGCCGATCAGCGTGACCATTTGATTGAGCTAACGCCTGAACGACTGCTCGACCGCATTGCCGAAGGGCTGAATATCCAGCAACTGCTGGCGGTGGGCGTAACACCTGCCAAGCGATCGGCCATCTCCGAGCGTTCGCCCATTCAGGAACGGCAGCGGTTTATACCCGAACCCGAGGAAGAAGGCAACGGTTCGCTGGTCAAATGGGGCGTTGGTGCCTTGGTGGTGCTGGCCCTGGCGGGTGCTGGTTATTACATCTGGAACAATACCCAGACGTATTCCTCCGCCAATGAAGAGCAGGCAACGTCCACCGAATTTGTCGATTCCGTCGCCGTGACGCCGGTTGATTCGGCCAAACTGCGTCCGGCCGCTCCGGCCCGAACCGATTCGGCCGGTACGGCAACCTTACCCGCGTCGGGTACCGCAACGAGTACCGTCACCACCGCCCTGGCGGCTTACCTGACCAATCCGCAGGCCCCGGGAGGACGCAGTTTTAAAATTCCGACCCTTGATTTTGAAACCGGTACGGACCGGCTCAAACCGGCGGGTTTAGTGACAGTTGGGGAGCTTGCAACCTTACTCAAAAACAATCCGATTGTGCAGATTCGGCTGGTGGGTTACGCCAACGATGCCATTCCGCCGATGGGGAACAAAGCCCTGTCCGTCATGCGGGTGCTGGCGATCAAAAACCAGCTGATCAAATCGGGGATCAATTACATCCGGATCGATGCGATTGGCCTGGGAACGGGCATCAAACCCGGCGACTCGACGGCCGTCGGTAAACCAAGATTGAAACAAATTGACATCAAGGTGGTGATTAAATAGACAAAAGAGCAGAGACGTGAGACAAGAGCAATAAGAAAGCGGTTTCCCATCCTGACTCTCTTGTCTCACGTCTCTGCTCTCACATCTCCCTCCAAGAAATACTTTTTTTCCAACATCTCCCGTTTTTGATTGTTAGCTAGTAACTGGGCGCTCTAGTTATTATCCACGTAATCAATCAGAAACCATGAGAAACTACTCGTTGTTAGGACGAATCGGAACGGCTGTTCTGGTTGTCGCCAGCATTGTTTATACCGCAACCGCCGGTCGGCCGAAGGCATCTTCGGGGAAAAAGAGAGAAAACGACGGGGCTCCTGCTGATTACGCGGAAGAAAACGTTTTGCCCGAATACCGGCGCGTTTTCGATGAAAACCCCATAGTTCCGGATGGATGGACGTTTGGGGTAGTCTGGTCGACGATCTACGCCGGAACAGCCGCTTACGCCATTTACCAGGCGCTGCCTTCCCAGCAAACAAATCCGCGATTTCAACGGGCCGCCCCCTGGCTGGCTATCAGCTATGTGCTCAATGCGGCTTTTGGGCGGCTTTTTTCGGATACACGAATGGAAAGCATGATTGGCTCCGACTTGGTCACCAAAGCCAGCTTGCCGGTGGCGCTGGTTCTTCATCAGCAATTGGAAATTGGGGAAACCGAGGTTAAAGGGCCGGAGCAATACCTCCGCATTCCGTTTAGTTTATACGCCGGATGGCTCACGGCAGCGTCGGTGGTCGGAACGCCAAATCTGTTGTACAATCTTAATCTCTGGAAACCCAATCCAAGTCGCGATACGCCGGTATTTATCGGTGTGCTGGCTGCCACCACCGGAACGGCCTATACGGTTGCCCGTCGGTTAAATGACCCGTATTATCTGTTGCCGTTTGTGGCCGGTTTTGCGGGAATTGCCACGAAGCAATACGGAAAAAATAACGCCATTGCGCTGTCTGCAGCCGCTTTTTCGCTGGCCGTTGGAGCCATTCTGACCAAATGGCTGCCACGCGGAAAATTCCGGGAACTGGCGAGCGATGTCGATGAATCTGACATTTATGATGAAGAGGAGGACTTGTGGTGGGAAGATGAAAATCCAAACCGGGAATCTGAGTCGTATTCGTATACGTCGATTTGAGGGCAGAGGGCATAGGGGTAAGGGCATGGGGTAGCAGGTTCAGAATGTCCCTATGCCCACTGCCCTAACCCATATGCCCTTACTTACACGTATACTTATAGACTTTCTGCTTATTTACGATGGAGGGACTACCGGTTTGCTGGAGGAGCATGGCCATTTCTGTTGGTAAGTCATTGGCATACTGATAGGTAGCCGTATAGCCATAACCGTAATCCTTGTATTGAACGGGATTGTTCACACTTAGATAATGGCTTCGATCGACGAGCGTTGAAATAAGCGGAATTAATTTGAAGGCAGGCTGGTTAAGAAAAGGCGATTTTTTATCGTCGTACTTATATTCAGCGTATAACTTTTCGGCATCCTTATCCTTTGCGTAATAGACTTTCGTTACATTCCCCGCAGCGTCATATTCCATGCGTTTGTAATAATTGCGTTGTCCCCGTGGGTCCGTCACGGTCACTTTTGTAATGCGGTTTTCGGAGTCATATGTGGTGGTTGCCGTAACGGTTTGGCCATTATCGACGGCTGAAATGGTGGCAATCCGGCCGTTTGCATCGTACGTAATCGTATGTTCTTCAGCGCCCAGGTTTTCAAATAATGAGGTGCCGACTAAAAATTTGGTGATTCGGCCATTGGCGTCATACGTAAACGAAAAGAGGTTGAACGAAGACTGCACGATGGTCGCAACGAGATTGCTGGGGTTGTAAGTAACCGTAACCGGGCCGGAATCGAAATACAAATCGGGGACTTCGGTGAGCAGACAGACTTGCGCTTGCGGCTCAGGATCGGGTTTGTCCTTGCCACCACAGCTCAGTAGAAAAAATAGGGCACCAAAGGCAAATAGTGTATTGCTGGCTTTCATACGTTGCAGTAAAAATATTCCATGCGCTGAAAAGGTAATTAAAGGTAACGCTTAAATCAATTGAATAGTATCGGCGCCTTTATTCCATTTTGACAGGCTACCGCCGGATGATTCATACCTTCCTGAATTTCAGATTTTTAAATAGCCATCTGTCTGAATTGGTTCCTTTTCTACCGACTGGGAGTTTTAGAGAGACACGTCAAAATGGCAACATTTGCGGCTAAAACCGTTAAAAAGCCGTCAAAATGTCCGGAAAAACCGACTGGTCTATCATTTGTTAGTAATGTATCATCAACTAAAACGGATGCCGTGCGAATGTTGTTAAAACGTGTGTCCGGTATCGTTTAACCCACAACCATGAACTTAAATACGTACACGATCAAAGCGCAGGAGGTCATCCAGCAGGCGGCCCAGATTGCGCAGGGAAATCAGCAGCAATCGGTGGAAACCGGTCACGTGCTGAAAGCAATTGTCGATGAAGACCCCAACACGATGGGTTTTCTGTCAAAAAAAACCGGTATCAATTCGAGCCGTCTGACGCTGGCGCTTGACGCGATTGTCAATGGCTATCCCAAAGTATCGGTCGGTGCGCAGGGAACACCCAATATTTATCTCGGTAACGACCTGAATACGGCGTTACAGCGGGCCACCGGTTTTCTCAAAGAGTTTGGCGATGAGTACGTGAGTATCGAGCTGATTCTGTTGGGATTAGCCAGCGGCAAAGATTCGGTAGCGACCTTGTTGAAAGACGTCGGATTTACCGAAAAAGTACTGAAAGAAGCGATTAAAGAATTACGCGGAAAAAATAATCCTGTGAAAGATCAGAATGCCGAAGCGAAATACCGGTCACTGGAGCGGTATAGCAAGAACCTGAATGAACTGGCCGAAAAAGGGAAAATTGACCCTGTTATCGGTCGCGATGAAGAAATTCGCCGGGTACTCCAGATCCTGAGTCGGCGGACCAAAAATAATCCGATGCTGATCGGTGAACCGGGCGTCGGAAAAACCGCCATCGTCGAGGGGCTGGCCCAGCGGATTGTGCAGGGCGACGTTCCCGAAAACCTCAAGTCGAAAATCATCGTTTCGCTCGACATGGGTTTGCTGGTGGCGGGTGCCAAATACAAGGGCGAATTTGAAGAACGGCTGAAAGCAGTTATCAAGGAAGTGACCGATTCGGAAGGCGAAATCGTGCTGTTCATTGACGAAATTCACACGCTGATCGGTGCAGGGGCTGGAGGTGGCGATGGCGCGATGGATGCCGCTAACCTGCTGAAACCAGCGCTGGCACGGGGCGAATTACACGCCATTGGTGCCACGACGCTGAAGGAATACCAAAAGTATATCGAAAAAGACAAGGCACTCGAACGGCGGTTTCAGTCGGTTCTGGTCGACGAGCCCGATGTGAAGGATGCCATTTCGATTCTGCGTGGGATCAAGGAAAAATACGAACTGCACCACGGTGTTCGGATCAAGGATGATGCGGTAATTGCCGCCGTCGAACTGTCCAATCGCTACATTTCCGACCGGTTTTTGCCCGACAAAGCCATCGACCTAATGGACGAAGCGGCCGCCAAAATGCGGCTCGAAATTGACTCTGTACCGGAAGAACTCGATGAGCTGAACCGCCGGATTATGCAGTTGGAGATTGAACGCGAAGCCATTCGCCGGGAGTCGGATCGGGACAAGGAAAGCCTGCTGAACCGGCAAATCGAAGACCTGAACGAGTCGCGGAACAGCCTGAAAGCGCGTTGGGAAGTGGAGAAACAATCGGTGAACGAAGTCCGCACGCTGAAAGAGCAACTCGATCAGTTGAAATCGGAGGCCGAACAGGCCGAGCGTTCCGGCGATTACGGCAAAGTGGCCGAAATCCGCTACGGTCGTTTGCCCGAGATGCAAAGTCGTCTGGATGAGTTGGTTAAGAAAGAAGGCGACGGTCAGAATCTGTTGCAGGAAGAAGTTACGTCCGACGATATTGCCGAGGTCGTTGCCAAATGGACGGGCATTCCGGTGAGCCGCATGATGGAATCGGAGCGCGAGAAATTGCTGCACCTGGAAGACGAACTGGGAAAACGCGTGGCGGGTCAGGAAGAAGCCATTCAGGCGGTTTCGGATGCCGTGCGTCGGAGTCGGGCCGGAATGCAGGACCCCAAACGTCCGCTCGGATCGTTCATTTTTCTGGGAACCACCGGCGTGGGT
This sequence comes from Larkinella terrae, assembly GCF_009668025.1. Classification (GTDB taxonomy): domain Bacteria; phylum Bacteroidota; class Bacteroidia; order Cytophagales; family Spirosomataceae; genus Larkinella; species Larkinella terrae. The sequence goes on from NZ_WJXZ01000005.1 coordinate 72,090, forward strand.
AAAACCGAACTGGCGAAGGCGCTGGCAGACTACCTGTTCAACGATGAAAACTCGCTGGTGCGGATCGACATGTCGGAGTTTCAGGAGCGTCACGCCGTCAGTCGGCTGATTGGAGCTCCTCCGGGTTACGTCGGTTACGACGAAGGTGGTCAATTGACCGAAGCTGTTCGCCGGAAACCGTACAGCGTGATTTTGCTCGATGAAATTGAAAAAGCTCACCCCGATGTGTTCAATATCCTGTTGCAGGTGCTGGACGACGGTCGGCTGACCGACAGCAAAGGCCGGGTCGCCAATTTCAAGAACACGATCATCATTATGACCTCGAACATTGGTAGCCACATCATTCGGGAACGGTTGTCGAAAATCGAAGACTGGAACCACGATCAGGTGATTGAAGATACCAAAGAAGAAGTATTTGAACTGCTGAAGCAGACGTTGCGCCCCGAGTTTCTGAACCGGATCGACGAACTGGTGATGTTCCAGCCGTTGACCAAACGTGAGATTCGCAAGATTGTCAATCTTCAGTTTAAAAATATTCAGGAGCGGCTGGCCGAACAGGGAATGGTGATCGAAGCCGATCAGGAAGTGCTTGACAAGATTGCCGAAGAAGGATTCGACCCGCAGTTTGGGGCTCGCCCGCTGAAGCGCGTCATGCAGCGTCGCATCCTGAACGCCCTGTCGAAGGAAATTCTGGCTGGTCGGATTCAGAAGAACGCCATTGTCGGTATGATGCTGAACGAAACCGAAGACGGCAAGGAAGACATTATCTTCTATAACCTGGATAAGGTTGTTCCGGAATTGGACTGAAAATTGGAATAAGTTTTGGCAACGCCCGGCCGATGAAGCCGGGCGTTTTTTGTTGTGAAAGCAGAAGCAGTTTTATGGCTAGAAACAATTTCGTGACAAATTGAGAAGCGGAATTAACCGCCAGTCGCGTTAGCGACCCAATGTTTGTAGCAATAATTATTAGCCATTAAGTCACATAAGTCGCGTAGCGACGAAACTCATTTTGTTACTACGACAAATTGCGGGCTGGTTCGGTCGCTACGCGACCACCGTTGTCCAGGCCAGCTTTTGGTTGCTACAAACATTTCGTCGCTAGCGCGACGGGCTTGGATAGTTTAATGTTTTTTCGACGGTGATCTTTCCCTTAGTCGCGTTAGCGACGGGATGCTTGTAGCAAGAGTCTTAATCTTCCGTCACATCGTCGCGTAGCGACGAAATGAATTGATTGTTATTTGCGGCGGGTTGGTTCGGTCGCTGCGCGATCACCGGGATTTATGGCAATAGTTCGTTTCCTACAAACCTGTCGTCGCTAACGCGACGTTTCTGGCGCCTTGCTAAAATGTATATTTTAAAACTTGACATCTTCATTAATCTTCCAACGGTTTAAAAATGTACCGATCGTCGTAAGGCACATTGTACCTTTGCAAAAAGGTGGCGTACTCTTCCAGAAACGTTCTTTTCCGATGATGATCCTCCTGATTTTTAATGTATTTTACGACATTATCAATTTGAGATTGGCCATACGAAAATGCGCCGTAACCCGATTGCCATTCAAAACGGCCCTGTACCAGCCGATTGTCGTTAATCCATCTGGACGAATCACCTTTCAGGTCTTGCAGCAAGTCTGATACCGCCTGTTTTGGATTGAGTCCCAAAAAAATATGCACATGGTCGGGCATTCCGTTAATGGCAAGTAGTTTATGCTCCTGATTTTGCGCAATGCCCGTCATATAGCGAAATAGATCTTCTTTCCATTCCAGACGAATCGAGCCATAACGGTGTTTGACGGCAAAAACGGTTTGAAGGTAGATTTGGGTGTATGTATTTGGCATGGAATATTGATTTAGCAAGCAAATGTAGATTTTTATTGCAATATGTAAGTAGATCACTTAACGTAGGGGCAATTAGGAGAGGTCATTGCCTGCCGGTCGCGTTAGCGACCTGATGTTTGTAGCAGAATTCTGACTCACCGGATTCTCGTCGCGTAGCGACGAAACAAATCGTCTTTGATAACCGAATGGCGGGCTGGTTCGGTCGCTACACGACCACCGTTGTCCTGGCCAGCTTTTGGTTGCTGCAAACATTTCGTCGCTAGCGCGACGGTTTTCTGGCTGATAAGGCATCCTTGAATTACTTGAGGTGCTCATTAATCTTCCAACGGTTTAAAAATATATCGCTCATTGTCAGGCACGTTAAACTTTTTCCTGAATCCTCTTTATCTTTGAAATACCCGCGAGACTCACCTAGACTCTGTACCTTATGACCCCAATACGTGTACTGCTTACCGATGATCATGAAATAATTTTAGACAGCCTAGCGATGTTGTTGGGCCGGATTGAAGGCGTCGAAGTGATTGGAACACTGAACGATAGCCGGGATGTGGTCGACTATCTGCGGGACAACGAGGCTGATATTCTCCTGTCGGACATGAACATGCCAAACCTCGACGGCATTAATTTGACTTTGAAAGTCCGGCAACATTTCCCGCACATTAAAGTCCTGATGCTGACGGTTTCGGAAGATGCCGACAGCATTCGCGAAGCGTTTCGGGCCGGTATTTCGGGGTACGTGATGAAAAAAGCCGGGAAGGCCGAACTGGAAAAGGCGATCAAAACCGTGGCCCGGGGCGAAAAATACTTTTCCGAATCGGTCATGACGCAATTGGTCGCGCTACCCGTACCGGTGGCTCGGGCCGTGGACGAAGCACCTGCCCCCCTGGCGCCCCTGACCGACCGCGAGCTGGAAATCATCGGACTCGTGGCGCAGGAATTATCGACAAACGCCATCGCCGAAAAACTCTTCATCAGTCCGGGCACGGTCGAAACGCACCGGCACAACATTCTCCGCAAACTGGGCGTCAAAAACTCAATCGGAATTATCAAATACGCCGTCCGGCACGGTTTGTTATAAGGTTGTCATTCAATGGTTTAGCCTGCCAATGGAATCTGAACATCGACGCAGGTACCGCCCGGTTCGGGGGTCGAAATAAAGAAGGTGCCGCCCAGACGTTCGAGTCGCGACTGAATGTTGCGCATCCCTACACCGTCCGAAAATTTGCTTCCATCGATTCCCAGGCCATCATCCTGAATGGTCAGTTTCAAAAAACCGTTCTGCCGGTGCAGGGCAATTCCGGCGCTGCGGGCTTTGGCGTGTTTCAAGATGTTATTGACCAGTTCGAGCGAAATGGCGTAAAGTTCATAAGCGGTTTTTCCACGAACGTCTGCGCCCGAATCGTCCACTTCCAGCATAAACCGGGTGCGGTTTTGCACATTCAGCGTATCGGTCAGCTTAATCAATGCCGCCTGAAGGCCCTGTTTTTCAAGGATTTCGGGCATTAGGTTGTGCGAAATGGTCCGGATGTCGTCATACACTTCGCCCATGTGATCCAGTAGGCGGTTGTGTTCGCGCTGCTGATCGCCGTCAAACTGCGAGGTGTCCATCGCTTCGAGCCGCCATTTCAGGGCCGACACTTTTGCCGCTACGCTGTCGTGCAATTCGCTGGCCACCCGCTTTCGTTCCATTGTCTGCCCCCGGTACAAAGCCGCTTCGATTTCGGCATTTTTCCGGGAAAGCTCTTCGTTTTTCGTCCGAAGTCGCCGGTTGCTCCAGAACACATAACCGAGCGTTCCACCACTCAATACCAGCAAGGCAATCAGGAAGTTACGGGATTGTTCCAACTGCTCGTTTTCCAGTGACGCAATGCGGTTTTTCTGTTGCGCTTGTTGTAAGCGGGTAACCTGCTGTTTTTTCTCAAAATCGTACGTCATGCTGGCCATCGTCACTTTCTGGATGGCTTCTTCATTGAGCATCGTATCGGCCTCTGCCTTGTACCATTTATAATAATACAGCGCTTTGGCGGGTTGGTTCAGATGATCGTAAGCCGTGGCCAGTTGACGCAGGTAGGCCGTGCGTTCGGGCCGCATTTCCTGAACATCTTTGGTCCAGGCCAGGCCCGCCTGAGCGTACGGAATCACCCGGCTGTACTGCTTCAGTCCGAGGTAAATCTCCCCAAAATTATGCTGAGCATTGTGTTCCATGGCTTCCTGCGATTTTTCAACGGTTTTTCGGTAGGTATCCTGTGCTAACTGCGAGTAAGTCAGCGCTTTTTGAAAGTCTTTCAATTCAGTATATAGCCGGCCAACCGAACCGTACGCCCGGGCCAGGCTACTGGGTTGATACGGTTTTTCGTATGCTTTGACTAACTCAAGGTAAATGGCCAGGGCCGCCGGATATTGCTTCTTTTTCTCAAGAATCTCGGCTTTCCGACTCATCAGAAAGTGCTTGACCATCTGGTCATTCAGTTGATTCGCAATCTTTTCGCCCTCGGCAAAACACGCCAGCGCGTCGTCATAGCGGTTTAGTTTCAAGTAAGCCGCCCCCAGATTCGGGAGCGTTGCCCGCAGGCTTTTCAGATCGTTCATGCGTTCCTGAATCCGTCGGGCTTTGAGCCAGAGATTGATTGCTTCAACGTACTGACCTTTACCCATTTGCATGATTGCCAGTTCGTTATAAGCCTGCGCTTCCCAGCGCCGGTCGTGGGCTTCCCGAAATTTCGCCAGGGCTTTCTGCAACAGCGTCCGGGCTTCCGGCAGTTTGGCCATGATGTTCGAATACAGCTGTGCCCGACGAAGAAAAACCTGCCCCTGCAACGACAGATCGTGAATGGCAATGGCTTCGGTTTGGGCCGTATCCAGTTGAGCATGAGCCGATTTAGTGTCGGAAAGGTAATCGGCTTCGATGCGGGCCAGCGCCAGCCGCGCGCGAATGACGCCGGTTGGATAGTTGGCTTGTTTCCCGACCCGCATCCCCTGCCGCAGCGTCTGAATGGCGAGCGAATCGTACCCGTTCCACCAGAAATTGGTTGCCAGCTCGTGTAAGGTCAGAACGCGGGAACTGTCGGGTGGAAGCTGTTTCAGCCGGTTTTGCAGCGAATCGATTACCGGGGTTTGGGCAACGGACACCGTCCCGAACAGAAGCAGAATCAGAAGGGTACGCATTGGTTGAGTGGGAATTATGTAACCGAAAGTACGGACATAAAACCTTTAAGTACAATGGTTTCTCGTAAAATACAGGTTTTCCTATAGACGCAAAATATAGGTTTCCCGGACCTGAAAATCAGGGCTTTTCCTGATTTACTGCCGCTCGCCGATTCCCCAACTTTGTATCGTTCAAACAGCACACATTTCCAACTCGAAAATACCATTAACTACGCTCAGTCATGTCAACGCAAATCGATCGTTTCGTCATTCGTCATGTAACCGGCACCAAAGCCAATCAGGTCGAAGAATTCGACTACAAGAAGTATTCTGAACTTTCATTCGGACGCGGAGTCGCCAACGACCTCCGTTTCGACCCCGAACTCGACTCGACGGTTTCCCGCGAGCACGGCAAAATTGTGAAAGTAGAAGGCGAAGTTCCATCTTTTAAAGTCGTGGATAATAACTCCCGCAACGGAATTTTCGTCAACAAAACCCGCATCACGGCTTCGGCGGTTTTGCAACCGGGCGACGAAATTCAACTGGGCCAGGGCGGACCGGTTTTTCAATTTGACCTGAATCCCCGCCCCATCGAACTGATGCAGAGCACCCGGTTTGTTGAAATGCCGGGTTCGTTCAAATCGACCAGTGAGATCAAAATGCCGATTCCTGCACCGGGTTCCGAAGTGGATGATTTGAATAACATTCCGGTCAAAGTCGGCCTGGGCAAACAAACCGTGGAGCGCATGATGGTCACCGAGCGCAAAAAAAGTACGCGTTCCATTATGCTGGTTGCTGCGGTTATTCTGGTGATTCTGTCGACGATCGGCTATGCGTTCAAGGATAAAATCGGCACGACGACGACCGTTGTGGTGAACCGGACGCCGATTATTCACAATGCGATGAAACCCGAAACCGGACTGTCGGCCGAACAGATTGCGTCGGCCAACACCAGCAAAGTCGTTTTCATCGAATTTGGTTACAAACTGATTTACACGCCGACCGGCGACGATATTTACCACCAGTATTTGCCGGTGAAGCAATGGGACGGCAGCATTAAAAACGTTCCGATGTACATTGAAGTGGAACCGGGCGTGGTCGAACCCCTGCTCGGATTGAAAAAGGATGTGGCTGTGGGCCAGCCGATTGCGATGCACGGTGCCAGCGGTTCGGGTTTTGTAGTGTCGGAGCAGGGTCATATTCTGACGAACCGGCACGTAGCCGCAGCCTGGAATTCTTACTACGATTTTCCGGCGGATGCGTTCCCGGGAATCCTGCTGGTGCAGGGAGTGAAAGGCTGGGATGTGAGCCCGCAACCGGTGCAGGAATTCCGTTGGGTACCTTCTGAAACGAAATTTTTCGGTAAAAAACCGATGTCGGGAAAAGTGATTGAGGGCGTCAATACCTACCTCGATGTGACCTTCAACAAAAATGAACAACGTTTTCCGGCTACGGGCAAGCCCATTATTTCGCCGAAACACGACGTCGCGATGATTAAAATCGATCTGGTCGAACCGCTGACACCGGTGAAGCTGCGGGATGCCGGAAAAGACATTGCTTCCGGCCAGGCGGTTACGGTTATGGGTTACCCCGGTATTTCGCCGGACGTATTTGTGGGTGAAAACTCATCCGACTTCGCCAACCGCAATCCGCAGTTCGTCAAGGTGCCGGATGTAACCGTCACGCCCGGCAACGTCGGGAAGGTTATCAAAGGCCAGAGCACCGGGAAAGCGGCCAGCTACTACAGCGAGTTTGGCGACTACTACCAGCTGACGGTCAACGCCACGGGGGCAGGCAACAGCGGGGGACCGGTTTTCGACAAGGAAGGCAACGTGATCGGGATTTTCACCGCCAGCAACAGCACCCGCGATGCCACCCGCGTCACCTTTGCCGTACCAATTTCCTACGGTCTCGAATTGATGGGCCGTCGCCAGGTAGTAGACTAATCGTTCAACCGAAAAGATGCTTTGAAAACCAGAAAGCGAGCATACACCATGAGAAATTTTTTGAAGCATCTTTTCGGGAAAAACGTAAAACCGGTGTTGGCGGAGCCGACGAAAGAAGAAGTTACAACCGCCCTCGCTGCCGAACCTGAACCGACATCACCACCCACCGGAGATCTGAACGCAATCGTAGTGTCGGACATCGGCAACGTTCGTAAAAACAACGAAGATACCGGTTTATTTGTCCGATTGGCAGACGAAGGCATTCGGCGGTTCAAAGGGTATCTGCTGCTCGTCGCCGATGGAATGGGCGGGCACCTGGCTGGTGAAATTGCGAGCCAGATGGCGGCCGAAATCGTCAGCCGGGAGTATTTTCAGCACCGCGACACCATCGAAAAGAGCCTGATGCGGGCCTTTCAGCTGGCCAACCGGCAGATTTACGACGAGTCGCACCAACACGAAACCTTCCGCGGCATGGGCACTACCTGCACCGCCGTCGTGGTTCACAACGAACAGATTGTTTTTGCGCACGTGGGCGACAGCCGGGCCTATCTCTTCAAAAACGGCCAGATTATTCAGTTGACCGAGGACCACACCTACGTGCAGGAGCTGATCAAAAAGGGCGAAATCGATGAAGCTGCGGCCGCCCATCACCCCGAACGAAATGTGCTGACGCAGGCCATGGGCACCAAACCCGATCTGCGCGTGGACATTGGCCGGTGCATTTTACCCTTCGATCCCGGCGACCGCCTTCTGCTCTGTTCCGACGGTTTGTACGAATACTGTCGACCGGATGACCTGATTCGGCTGCTCCGGCAGGAAAGTTTACCCAACGTAGCCGCCGAATTGGTTCAGATGGCGAAAAACCGGGGTGGTCACGACAACATCACGGTTGTGCTGGCCGAGCGAACCACCACCAGCATTCAGCCGCCACCCCGCGAAACCCGCGAAATTGAAGTGCCCATTACGCTTGATTACGAACTTCCTCATGAATAACCAGACACTCACCATGAAAGGCCGACTGATCCAACATTACCGCATTGAAACCTTACTGGGTGAAGGTGGAATGGGGACGGTTTATCAGGCAACCGATATGCTGCTTCAGCGGTTGGTGGCGGTCAAAATGCTGCATTCGCACCTGGTTTCGCAGACGACCTTCATGGAACGGTTTCGGAACGAAGCTTTGATTCTGGCGCGACTCAATCACCCAAATATCGCCGTTGTCTACAATTTTCTGCAGGAAGGCTCTGATTATTTCATGGCGATGGAATACGTCGAAGGCGACAGCCTGGAACCGCTGATTCGGAAAGCCGGGGCGATGTCGCCCGCCATTGCTGCGGAGATTGTCAGACAGGGACTTGAAGGCATGGCGCATGCCCACCGCAAGGGAATTCTGCACCGCGACATCAAACCGGCCAATCTGATGCTGACGCCCGAAGGCACCGTCAAGCTGATGGATTTCGGAATTGCCCGCGTCAAAGGCGAACAGCGATTAACCCAGGCCAACCGGATTGTCGGAACGCTCGAATACATGGCCCCGGAACTGATTGAAGGCCAGGAGCCTTCGCCTGCTTCCGACATTTACGCGATGGGCGTGTTGCTCTATGAACTGCTTTCCGGGAAACTGCCTTTTGCCAGCCGCACGGATTATGAGTTGATGCAGGCCATTGTCCGCGAAAAACCGATCCCGCTTCGGAAACTGCACGGACAGATTCCGAAAGAACTGGAAGCGATTGTTCAGAAAGCGCTGGAGAAAAATCCGGCCAGGCGGTTTGCAGATGCCAAGGAATTTCAGAAAGCCTTACAGCCGTTTTTTGCCACCGCCCCGATCCTTGATCCGGCCCGGATTTTACCCCCGCTGCCTGCGACGGATGTGGTAGAAATTCAGCCCAAACGCAAGATTCCAGCCACCAAAAGAGCTATTTCACTCAACCCGGAGCGGTTTTTAACCTGGCAGGTTCCCACCTGGATTCGTTCCAATTGGGAGCTGTTGCTGGCCGGAGGATTGACTGTCATCGCGGTTATTTTCCTGAGCCTGATGTTGCTAGACCGACCCATTCAGCCCGAACGAAATACGGTAAGTCCGCAACCTGACGCCGGTTTGTCGGAAAAAAAGAAACCGGAAGTGGCGAAAGATTCTACCGTGACGATTGCTTATTCCGAGCCCAAAGTTGAAGAAACCCGCGTTTCGTCGCCAACGCCCGATCCGGTTGAAACCGAAGAGCCCAAAACGAAACAACCGAAGAAACCGCGTTCGGAGAAACCCCGGCCAGCGCAGCCTAAAGCCGTGGAAGAAAAACCGGTTCCGAAAACGAAAGATGAACCGGTTTTGCCCCCAACTACCGAGCCGACACCTGAGCCTGTCAAACGTCCGGTTACGCACAAGTCGGTTGCTATCAGGCGGTTGCCGGTGAAGTTATCCCTGAATGCGGATCTTTCGTCATCAAATGCGCAGGAGGGGCAGACCATTCGGTTCCGGGTCATTGATGCGGTTGTCACAGAAGGCGAAGTGGTCATTCAGGCCGGAGCAACGGCGTTTGGGGAAGTTACCCGAATCAGACAGGCGGGCAACGATTTGTTCCGCAAAAAAGACCTGCTCGAGTTTCGGATTTACGCAGTAGAAGCCGCCAACGGCCAGCGACTGGCGCTGCGGTCGGCCACCATCAGTGAGGAATCCAAAGGAAAACCGGTTGTTTTCCACTCCGGCCAGACATTTGAAGTCCGCACCGGCGACAGCGTTCTTACTTTTTAAAAGACTTACAACCAGATTAATACCGAATATAAACGTACTTTTCCCATGCGACCTTACTCGTTTACCTTGCTTCTACTTCTGGCCGGATTGTTTGTTTCGACGGCTACGTTTTCGCAAACCATTCGCCAAAAATCAACTACCGAGGGGCTAAGCATCGGTTTGCAGGGCCACATGCTGGGCTGGTCGTCGGATTACTTTCAGTTTCTGGACGAAAATTCGGGCAACGGCCTGGGTTTTGGCGGTCGCGTGGGGTTTGGTCTGACACAGCGGTTTGAGGTGTTCGCGCAGTATGACCGGACGAAAATGAATATCAAAAATATTGATGCTGAGTCGTTTACATTTACGAATTTAACCGGCGGAGTCCGCTTTAATTTTTCGGCAACCACCCACGCCCTGCGGCCGTTTGCGGAGGTCGGCTATGTCCATCGGGTGGGCAAAGTCGATCAGGTGATCAACAACAATTCGTACGACAATATTCTGTTCAAAGGCGGGGCGGCCCACATAGGAGCGGGGCTCAACTATTACCTCTCCCTCCCCATTGCCTTGACCGCGAACGGTTCGTTTCAGGTAGGCGGCAAATCGGCAATCGATCTGAACGGCGAACGAACCAGCGACAAAGCCGATGTCAGCACGTTCCGCGTTTCGCTGGGAGTGATTTTGTTCCTCAGCGAGCTATAGTTGAAGGAATGAACAATGAACAATTAATAATTAACAAGAATCTGATAACCAGCCACTTGTTAATTATTAATTGTTCATTGTTAATTCATTTCATTCTACACCGCTTCTTCCACCTCGGACGGGGTTTTAGCAACGGCATCGGCGAAGGTTTCTTTCGCTTTGGCAACCACTTCTTTGGCCGTCGAAACCGCACCTTTGAGATTGTCTAAACCGGTTAATAGGCTTTCTTTTACATCGCCAAACATGTCATCTGCACCGGACTTCAATTTTCTGGCTTTGTAACGATAACGTAACTTATCATATTCACTGCTATTGGTGTAGAGAACCGCCAGTGCCGCTCCGGCGAGGACGACAGCTGCCAGACTGATTCCCCAGGTCCAGGCGGCTGTGTTGTTTTTTTCTTCCGTTTTCGGCTCATCTTTTGGCTCCATGCTTTTGCGCATCCGTTCCGCCAGCGTTTCCTGCGGAGTGATGTACGACACAACTTCGAGCGCTTTATTGGCAAAACTACCCGGCACCACTTTGTGCGCTCCTTTGATAAACGCGTTGTAGGCATCTTTGGCCACCACCGCCGGATCGTCCAGATTCTCAGTTACTTTAGTGTTCGCGGCTCCGGCTTTGTTGAAGAAGTCCGTATCGGTCGCATTGGGCATCAGGGCCGTTACGCTGATATTCGTACCCTTGAGTTCGTTGATCAGCGATTGCGTAAAATTATTGATATATGCCTTCGTGGCTCCATAAACCGCCATCAGGGGCATCGGGGTTACGGAAACAAGTGAGGCCAGATTGAGAATTTTGCCCTCATTGCGTTCCACCATGTCCTTTAAAAAAAGCTTGGTCATCAGCGTGGTTGTCAGCACATTGAGATGAATGAGCGATTTTTCGCGTTCCCAATCGGTTTCGGTCGCAAACTTCCCGTATAAGCCCACCCCGGCATCGTTCACCAGAATATCAACCCGAATATTTTTGTCTTTTACCTGGTTGTAAACGTCCTGCGCGGCATTTTCTTCCGACAAATCCTTGGTAATTACGGTCGTCTCGACGCCATACTCATCCCAGAACTGGGCACCGAGTTCGTTCAGTTTGTCGGTGCTTCGGGCCACGAGCACGAGGTTGTAACCGTCTTTGGCAAACAGTTTCGCCAGTTCCTGGCCGATTCCGCTGGAAGCCCCCGTGATCAGGGCGGTTTTGCTTTCCTGTGTATTCATGATGAATGCGTTGGTTGATTCGTGTAAACCTAACTGCGTAGCTGGTCAGTTGGTTAGAAATAATTCGAGCTTATTGCAAAAAATCTCCCAGGGCTTTGAAAAACCGCTCCGGTTCCTGCATGTGCGGAATATGACCGACGCCCGCCAGCTCCACCAGTTTGCCGTTTCTGAGCAGTCGGGCGGTTTGTTTTCCTAATTCGGGATAGTTGCCGTGCTGCGCCTGTAACTCGTTGGAAAGCAGATTTTTGCCGACCACCGTTCGGTCTGCCTGTCCGATAATGAGCAGGGTAGGCGTGGTCAGCCGGGAAAATTCGTAACAAACCGGCTGTTCATAAATCATCAGGTAAGTGACGGCGTTGGCCCAGGCAATGGCGTTGAAATCGGGCGATTTCAGGTCGCTGGCCTGCACGCGAACCAGATCGTCGTATTCCGGTTTCCAGACAGGATAATAGCTTTTCTGGTATTGCCGGTAGGATTCAGGCGTGGCGGATTGCTCTTTCCGGTATTGCTGCTCGATGGTCTGGTACGGCACGAATGTCTTGTAATCTTCCAGGCCGATGGGATTTTCCAGCACCAGTTTTTCCACCTTTTCGGGATACATCAGCGCAAACCGGGTTCCCAGCATACCGCCCATCGAGTGTGCCAGAACCGTTACGTTCGGAATCCCCAGCGTATCGAGCAGGAGTTTGGTGCTGGCCGCCAGCCGGTGAAAACTGTAATGAATGTCGGGATGCGACGATTTTCCCCAGCCAATCTGATCGGGAACGATGGCGCGGTAGCCACGTTGGGTCAGCCACTGGATCACGGTTTTCCAGTAGTAGCCATTGAAGTTTTTTCCGTGGAGCAGCAACACGGTTTTACCATTTGGCTGAGCTGGTTTTACGTCCATGTACGCCATTCGAACCGGTTTCGATTCAATCGTAAGATTCAGAAAATGAACCGGATGCGGATAGTCTACGCCCGCAAACTGCGCAGAAGCGGTTGGACTGGTCAGGCAGAGCCAGAATGTCCCAGCAATCAGAAGTTGAACGAGGTTGCGAAGCATGAGCCGGAGTGTTTTTCTTTTTCACATAGCAACAATCATTTTAAGGGATGGTTTGCGATATCTGTTTAGGTCTCATTCTCCTTATGTCTTCAGCTTTTATATCTATATTCTAAAGTTAATGTCTTCGGTCCATTTGTGTCTTCAGTCTACTTATGTCTTAATTCGACGGTTCAAAAAAGCCCTAGGGGCTTAACTCTGGATAACCCCGAATGCAATTCGGGGCAACGCTATACCAACTGTCCGATGCAACCCCGGCGGGGGTTGACTCACCCTTTACAAGCGATTCAACCCCGCTGGGGTTGACGTGTCTTACGTGATTCCCGCCCCCGAATTGCATTCGGGGTTATCCAAAGTCAAGCCCTTTGGGCTTTAGTTAGAAATGCGAGTTAGGCTGCGCAGGTAGATTAGGACCCATTTTTTCTTAATCGGTTCATAAACGGATCTCCTGCAAAAGCCTACGAAAATGAAAACTTCGGTAATTCTTTCCCTCATTTGCGGCCTGTCTGTCGTATTCACCACGGCCTGGATGCCCCAGCCCGTTGACAAAACCGCCGATCGTCCGCCCAAAACCGCCCCGAAAGTCCAGCGTTATTTGTACGTTGCGACACCCGGCGTTCGGAACTACCTCGGCTACGGCGGCCACGGCATTCAGGTATTTGACATCGACAACAATCACCGGTTTGTTAAATTCATTCAGACCAAAGGGTTTCAGAAAAACGGAAAACCGTCGAACGTAAAAGGCGTCGACGTTAGTTTGGCGACCAACTGCATCTACATCAGTACATTGGAAGCGCTGCAATGCATTGATATGTCGACCGAAAAAGTGTTGTGGGAGCGGGAATACGAAGGAGGTGTGGACCGGATTTCGATTTCGCCCGACGGAAAAACCATCTACATGCCTTCGCTCGAAAAAGAATTCTGGACGGTGGTCGACGCCAAAACCGGGGATGTTATTACCAAAATTGTGACCAATTCCGGTTCGCACAATACGATATACGGCCCGGCGGGAAAATACGTCTACCTCGCGGGTTTGAAATCAACTATGCTAAACGTGGCCGATGCGAAAACGCACACGATTGCCAAGAAAGTAGGACCGTTCAGCGCCGACATACGGCCTTTCACCATCAACGGCGCGGAGACGCTGGTGTACGTGAACGTCAACGGACTGCTGGGATTTGAAGTGGGCGACCTGGTGACCGGAAAATTTTTACACCGGGTGGTAGTCGAAGGCTTCAACATTGGCGAAGTGAAACGGCACAGTTGCCCGAGCCACGGCATTGGCATGACGCCTGACGAAAAGGAAATCTGGCTGTGCGACGGCGCCAACAACCGGGTACACGTTTTTGATAATACGGTGATGCCGCCGGTGCAGAAAACGTCGATTCTGGTGCGCGACATGCCGGGCTGGATCACGTTCAGCATGGACGGAAAATACGCGTATCCCTCTTCGGGCGATATTATCGACGTGAAAACCCGGAAGATTGTGGCCACGCTCGAGGACCAGCATTTCAACCAGGTGCAAAGCGAAAAGATGGTTGAAATCCATTTCAGTGGTGGAAAAGCCGTGGCCGCTGGCGATCAGTTTGGCATCGGACAATTGAAAAAAGCAGCTAATCAGAATTAAATCCTACTCAAACCGCCTTCTTCCCGTAGAATTCAAAAACCTCATCCGGGTTATCGACCACTCGTCCTTCTATTTCGACCGTCAAAGTACTATGTATAGCAAGGTACCTTAGGATGTTGATATCTTTGAGTCATCAAACCGGCCGATAAACGGCAGTAGATAACAAAAAAGAATATCCTTAAACAACAAATCTCATGAAAACGCTATTTGCTTCCGCTTTACTGGCCTTGACGTTGGCCGCTTCCACCACGTTTGCCGCTGACAACCGGGAAGAAAAGAAAACGAAATCGACTTTCCAGTCGGCGGTTTACCCGATGACGAACAGTATGAAAGTAAACGTGTGTGTGAGCAAGGAAACCGACAGCAAAGTCAACGTTCGGCTGGTTAACAGCGAAGGACAAACCCTGGCCAACCGGAAACTGGGCGAAGGCCAGGAGGTGGCAACACTTCGCTTTGATTTGAACCAACTGGAAGACGGGGTTTATAAAGTTGAAATCTCGGACGGAACGAACACGGAAATAAAAACCGTCAAATTGCAAACCAGCACACCGGTTGTTCAGTCGAGCCGGTTGGTGAGCATGAACTAAGCCATCATCGATCGATTTAGAAACCGGCCGGTCGGCCGGTTTTTTTGTTTTTAAATAATCAAAAATGTCTGGTTATTCAACTTTAATTTGCTTAGAATTACTACTTATTTAAAAGAATGATAAATTAGGTAGTGAAACCTATTCCCGCAATTCCTAGGCATTGAAAGCGGGTCACGGCATAATTGTTGCTTTGATTTGTTGATAATTTAGCTATAATGGTAACAAAGCTTCAACGTGTATCCCAAACTAAAATACACTGGGTTCTGAATTTTTGGTTTTGATCGGGGTTCGTGATCGGTGTCGTTGTCGGATAAATTTAGTGGAAAACCCTGCGGATTACTGGTGAAAAAGCCACGTTTACCAATAAGTACTTGACTTGAGGAAAAGTACGGTTTAGTTCATCAATGTTTTTAAAGTAATATGTCCCCAATAGAACCCCTCGAACGCCAACTTATCCTTGAACGGGAAGCTCGTCGGCAGGCTGAGGCTAGTTTGGAAGAGAAAATCCGTCAACTTGATGAGGCTACCGAAGCGCTGCGTCTACGCACGGAGACCGGTTCTCAGGAATGGGAGAGCCAGATCAACGAGCTGAAAAAAAGCGAGCGGCATTACCGCCACGTGGTTGAATCGGTGCCGGATATCATCTTTAAAACCACAATCGACGGTTTTTTTACGTTTGTCAATCCGGTTGTCGAGCAGTGTCTGGGCTACAGCGAAAATGAAATAATCGGTCTGCATTTTATCAATCTGGTGCTACCGGCCTGGCGGTCAACGATGGTCGAGTTTTACCAGAAAGTGATTCGTACCCGGCAACGAAGTTCGTACATTGAGTTTCCGGTAAAGGCAAAAGACGGGCGAACCGTTTGGATCGGCCAGACGCTGCGGATCATTGAAGGCGATGGCACTGTGCCTGAATTGGTGGCGGTGGCCCGGGATATTACGGCCCGAATTGCCAACGAAGACACGCTGCGGACGACGCAAACGCGGTTTGCCTGCCTGATTACCAATCTGCAAACCGGGGTTTTGGTTGAAGACGAAAACCGTAAGATTATCTTAGCCAATCAGTTATACTGCGACCTGTTTGGTATTTCCCAAAAGCCCGACGATTTGGTTGGCCAGGATTATCTGGAATATGCCAACCCGTCGGAAGCGCTGCTGACCAATCCGGATCAGTTTCGCGAACAGATGGAAAATGCCCTCGAACAAAAAGATACGATCGTCAATGAGGTCGTTGGCATGGTTGATGGACGGGTTCTGGAACGGAGCTACATTCCCATCTTTCTGGAAGGAAAATACCTTGGACACCTGTGGCAGTATACCGACATCACGGAGAAATTCCGGGCGAATGAGAAGATTCGCAAAAGCGAAGAGAAATACCGGGGCATCATGAACCGGATGGAACTCGGTTTGCTCGAAGTGGATAACAATCAGTTAATCCGGCAGGCCTACGACCGGTTTTGCCAGATGGTGGGTTATTCCGAGGAAGAACTGATCGGTCAGCGCGCCGATGAATTGCTGGTGCCGCAGGAATATACGGATTTTTTGAGCAAACAGCAGCGGTTCCGGAATGCGGGCGGTGCCAACTCGTACGAGATCCAACTGAAGCGCAAAGACGGAAAACGAATCTGGGTGATCATTAGTGGTGCGCCGATACTCGACGAGCGGGGGCAGGTCGTTGGATCGATGGGGATTCATTATGACATCACCGAGCGGAAGGAACTGGAACACGAACTGGCTCAGGCCAAGCTGGTTGCCGAATCGGCGCAGCACACCGAAAAGCAGTTTCTGGCCAACATGAGCCACGAAATCCGGACGCCCCTGAATGCGATCCTGGGCTTTTCGAACCTGATCGGATCGACGGCGCTGAATGCGGAACAGAAAGAATTTGTTGAATACATCCGAACGGCGGGCAAGAACCTGCTGACGATTGTCAACGACATTCTCGATATTTCAAAAATTGAAGCCGGAATGCTGCCGTTAGAAAGCATTCCGTTCAGTGTCAGTTCGTTGGCGGATTCGATCCGTACCATGATGGATGGTACGGCAAGCGATAAAAACCTGCGACTGACGGTCAAAACCGACCCTGATTTGCCAGCGGTGGTGCTGGGTGATCCAACCCGGCTCACGCAGATTTTACTGAATCTGCTGAGCAACGCCATCAAATTTACCAAACACGGGGGTGTCGATGTTCGTATCGAGAAAAAGGAAGAAAAGAACGATTTCGTGCGCATTCGATTTACCGTAGCAGATACGGGAATCGGGATGGAAGCGGATATTCTTCCGTTCATTTTTGAGCGGTTCCGGCAGGCCAGTGACTTTACGACCCGCTACTATGGCGGCACCGGTTTGGGGCTGAACATCGTAAAATCCCTGACGGAAATGCAGGGCGGCTGGATCAGGGTAAAAAGTAAAACCGGTGAAGGGTCGACGTTTACGCTGGAAATTCCGTACAAAGTGGCTCCGCATCAGGCCGATCATGAAATTGACCTGAGCACGGACGCTGCGGGGCACGCCGGCCGGGAGGTAAATATTCTGGTGGTGGAAGACAATGTGATGAATCAAAAACTGGCACTTCAGGTATTGAACCGCCTGGGATACACGGCACAGGTAGCCGAAAACGGCCAGATTGCGCTCGACATCTTGCAGAAAGAAGAAGTCGATCTGGTGCTGATGGATATTCAAATGCCCGTTATGGACGGTTATACGACGACGAATCACATCCGAACGACCTTGAAAAGCCGGGTACCGATTATTGCGATGACCGCCCATGCGCTGGCAAATGAGCGGGAACAATGTTTGCAGGCCGGCATGAATGATTTTATCCCAAAACCGTTTCAGATCGAAGAACTACAACGAATTATGCGTAAATATTTACCGACGGCGACGGCCAAAAACCCGACTCAAAATTCGTATTCACCCCCCAAAGCCAGCTTTACGGTTGAGCCACTTCTGGAAGCTGTAGGAAGTGATATGGATTTCGCGGTTGAAATGATGACGTTATTTATGCACCAGACTCCCGCTGAAATTCAGCAGTTGCAACAGGCTGTGGAAGACGGCGATTTGGCGGGCGTTAAACGGTTGATTCACACTCAGAAAGCCGTCATTCAAACGTTTGGGCTAAACGAAGCTGCCCGACTCATTACCACCTCGGAAGCGATGATTGCCGACAAGAAGCCGATGGCCGAAATTGTCCCCCTGATCGAACAATATATTCAGGTCCTGCAATCCGAACTGCCGGTAATTCAATCGGTTCTGAATGCGGTTTTAAATGGCGATAACCTGGGCTGATTGTTCGCCGGCGCCTGCCCGGAATTAGCGGAATCGATCGGGGCAGGCAGAAACCGACTGCGATTTATTTGTTTTATTTCCGGAACAAATTACATTCGCTTCCACGTTTGCCCATCATCCGACTCCGTAGCTCAGTTGGTAGAGCAACTGACTCTTAATCAGTGGGTCGACAGTTCGAACCTGTCCGGGGTCACTTCATTATCAATGAGTTAGCCACTGCTTTTATGTAGTGGCTTTTTGTTTGATACACCATTTGATACACAATTTAGTGAGAGTATAACGGCAAAACCTCGCCTTATCCCTTCCCGTTTCGGTGGTTCCTGACAATTTTTGCGATAAAATCACGCAGGGCGTCAGAGGCACTTATTTCTCTTTCTTCGCAAACGGCCATAAATTCGGATTTTAGCTTGCTGCTGAGTTTGATATTCAAACGACTGTCTTTCATTGCTTTAGTATTTGATTGATTACTACTAAAGATAGCGAAAAAAGTGCATAACGTACGTATAAATCAGGTACTTAAACGTACGTACGTTGAACACATCGCAATATAACACCTCTTATACGTTCGTTTAAGAGTTGTTAATTTACCCCATTTTCTTTATCTTTCTGATGTATTCAAGCCCGTATTAAGATGAAGACAAAAAAGGTTGCAGGGGTAGAAGTGCCGGCCGATCTGGACATGAACGGCTTTGAGAGTGGCAAGCACGCCGAGCCTAATTACTCGTTTCGATTGAATCTTATCGAAGATGCCCGCGACAAGATCAACCTTTACTTTGAAAAGACGTCAGCTTTCAATCGAAAAACAAACAGTTACGGGTTGAAGCACCGAATTGAAGGCGCTATTGGTCATCACCTGGCTAATGGTGAATTGATTGTTGCTATGATCGGCGAAGGGTATCGGTTCGAGCGCATGGGCATCAACTGCCGGTTTAATGTATCATCCCGTTCCGTAAAAGAGTTGCTTTAACATGGCGAAGAAAAACGGAGCAGAAACTGAGGGACCTCAAAAGTACGTGGCCTACCTGCGGGTTTCCACCCAGAAGCAGGGTCAGGAAGGTTTAGGGATGAAAGCCCAGGAGAAGGGCATTCTTGACTACTGCGGAGAATCATTGATTGGCAAGTTTGTCGAAGTCGAGTCCGGCGGCAAGGTCAGCCGGAAGGAATTGGTACGGGCGGTCGAACTCTGCAAAAAGAATAATGCGAAGCTGATCGCATTCCGGCTTGATCGGATTTTGCGGAGCCTGGATATATTGGTTATCCTCCGTCAGAACAAAGTCAAGTTCACGGCACTTGATTGCCTGAACGACTCCGAGATGATCATCAATATTAAAGCCGCTTTTGCTGAAGAGGAACTTCGGAAGGTATCCGAGCGGACCCGTAACGCGCTGGCTCAAAAAAAGGCGGGCGGCAAAGTGCTGGGCAAACCCGAGAATATGAACTACGCTGCCCAGGTTAAAGGCGCTGAGGTCAACAAACAACGGGCGGGAGAAAATAAAAACAACCGTCGGGCAACCGCAATGGTAGCACAACTGCGCAGTCAGGGCAAAACCTTTGATCAGATTGCCGAGCAATTAAATAAGGATGGGTTTGTTACCTCCACTGGTAAGGAGTTCCACGCTATGCAGGTGCATCGACTTCATAAACGGGTCGAAGCAGAAAAAAAATAATTGAGAAAACATAAGGCGACTTACTGACAAAACTGACAAAAGTGTCAAATAGACCAATTACACAGCCACTGATTCTACAGCCGTGGAGTGAGGGCTTAACTGAAGGAGACGCTAGTAATACGCCTTATTTTATAATGCCTCCTAGAGTGCTATACAGGTATTTCGGTTACAAGTGGGCCCTGGAAACCATTAAGTCAGAAAAGTTATTCTTTCGCTCTCCCACTGAGTTTAATGACCCACTTGATATGAATGAGTGCCTTATCGACTTCAAATATGATAAGGAAACGTTAGCGAAATGGTATGATAGAGTTTCCGAGTTTGAAAACCTAGGGCCAAAGGAAGAGTTCGTAAAAAGTACACCTAAAAAAGGTTTTTATACCTTCGTGAAAAACCTGTTTACCGGCTTAAGGAAAAATTGCGGAGTCTGTTGTTTTACTTCAGATCCTGATAATGCTTTAATGTGGAGCCATTATACCGAATCGCACAAAGGAATTGCTCTAGGGTTTAACATTATGCCTGTAATGCAAGGGGGGCAGTTTTTTATTCAACCAGTAGATTATTTGGATCAAATAATAGCTCAAAGCTACTTTACAGGAAATGAAGAAACCTTACGACATTTAATTCTTACCAAATCTTCAATATGGAGTTATGAAAAGGAATGGCGTGTCTTTCAGTATTACCAGAATGGGCTCTTTCAATTTAATAAAGCATGTCTGAAAGAGGTTATTTTTGGGTATCGCACCACAAGTGAAAACAAGAAAGAAGTGTTGATTGCCATTAAAAAGGGTGGTTACAGGGGAATTGCAATCAAGGAAATCGTTTTAGACAAAACCTCTTTAAAATTTAAAACTGAAGTAATCAAGCATATTAGGTAGCCAGCCGATTCGGGACTTTGGCCTTTTCCGTTACACTGGACTTTCTTGAAAGTACACAGCCGAATTTTTACGAATGTTCGTGAAAAACGCCCAGACCATCAGCCCGGGCGTTTTGAATCTCAACAACAAGACTAGAATGGATGAACCAATTTAACCTTTCCTAATATAGCTGATTATCAGCAATAAAAAAAGGTGTAGAGCAACAGCCCACACCTTTAACGATTTAACTACCTCATAACCGTAATGCCATTTATTCGTCAATTTTGATGGTGATTCCACCGCGCTTGCTGATCATCACCAGCCCCTTCTCGAACCGGGGCATGTACTCGTAAAACTCATGCTCGATGATTTGCTTCTTTAACTCGCCCAGCACCAGCTGCATCACCTTCGGAGCGTCATCGCCCGCCCAGGTGATCAGATCCTCCACATTGTAGTATACCCGGCGCATATTCGTTCGGGGCTTCACCAGCCAGGAACGGAACGAATAATCCAGATCATCAGTGAATAGCGCGACCATTTGCTTTTTCTCATCTGCGCCACTGGATATTGCGGATTCATACCGGCAGTCACCGTGATAACGTTCATGCAGCACGTCAAAAGGTTCAGTGAATGGTTCACGCTCTGGTAACGGGTCAAAAGTAACGGTTTCAAGCAACGTCTCGGGAGCAGGGACATTCTCCTGCATATCCACAAACCGCGCCTGGTAATCACGGCCGATCTTGATCAGATACTCTTGAAACCGCATGTCGTAAAGCACGTCGAACGACTCGTTAACGCCCCTGTTGGTCGTCGTTACAAACCAGATCAGGTCGATGCCTGGATCATCATCGAGCGACATTAAAAAAGCGATAAACATAGCATTGACCCGAACGCCATACGAGGTGTAGGTGTACCCCAATGAGCAGTAAGACACTCCATTGCGCTTATAGACATAGTGATTTTGAGCCGTTACCATTACGCGTTCAAAGCCGAGGTACCGGTATGGGTCGGTGTCAATGGACTCCGCAAATGTTCGGCCCGAACCGGTTAGCCCTGTGTTTTCGAGCATCTGCGATAAAACGGCCCGATCTTCAGGCGCTTCTACGAAGTCTGGCAGGTCGTTGATGCCGATCCCCTCAATGATGCAATTGTCGTCAAAGATCGGCCCTTTGGCTAAAACTTCGATCAATTCGCGGGGGGTCATTCCAGCGGTATTAATAAACTCCGAAGCGCAGTAGGTGGAATGCTTCGGGTAGTCAAGGTGTACCAGCTTGACCCAATCGGGGTTAATTATGTTCATAGTCCTGTTGTTTATGGTTTACTCATCATTTGGCAGCGGCCCGAACAGCCACTGCTTACGCGCTTTGTACTTCGCATTCTTGGCTGCCAGTTGGTAGGGATAGATGTATATCCAGACCGGCCGCGTAATGCCATCCCCGTACACCCGGTACTTGCTTTTGCCTTCCAGTGACGGAATAGACACATGCTTATTAACCGCCGAGTTTCGGGTCAATGAAAACAGGTTGCTGTTGAGGATGCTTTCAACATCGCCCCCATAATCTGCGCCGTTTGACATGATCAATTTACGATTTAATGGGTTGATAATCAAAGAATAAGTCTATTATTTTGCGCACTTTCGCGGACGTTTTCGGGCTTCTAATTGTTTAGCCACTTCGAGATTCCACAGCCTGAGTGCATCTCCTTCGGGCGGGCCAAACGGGTAAGATTTGCGAAGCGTTCGGCGCAGCTCCTGCAGCCGTTTCGCGGGGTTGGCATCGATCACCTGGCGGACAATCTTTGCGGATATCCGTCGGTAGGGTACGGCGTAGCTCATGGTTGTTTTGCCGAGATCAGGATTCGCAGGTAAAGTAAGTCAATGCAGTGCATGGGTCGTTCGGGTTCGCTCCAGTCTTCACCGCTGTAGCTGGTGTAGAATGAATAGCCCAACGCTCGCCGTTCAATGGAAAAGTAGTGATGCTGGGTAAATGTCTCCTGCCAGATACCTAGCAGTGCGAAATAGGGCTCCGCCTGCTCGCCAACAAGTAGCGTTACCAGGTTGAAGTGCCAGCCAAAGACGACTACCTCCAGCGTAAAATTGATGCTTACGGCCATTGCTATACGTCGGTTAAGGTTTTGCCAGCTTCTGACATTATCCGGCGGTATCGCCGTTTGCTCATCGGCCAGCGAAACCGGAAGAAAAGCAGCTCCAACTCGTGCATGGCATAGTCAGGATCGTGGTCGTTTTCGACTGCCAGTTGTTCGCTGAAGGAGTATTCAAAAAGGGAGCGGAAGAGGTCGAACCATCGGCAGCTACAATCCAGTTGAAGGATTCTAACCCAAAAATGCACGTGACCTTTCTCGTTTCGTCTGAGGTCGTAGCCGAACAGCCGAATGGTAAAATCGGGTATCTGGAAGCCTGTTTTCATGGGATGCTACACGCCGGTTGAAGTGGTGGCCAGGATGAGGGATTTGCCCCTCGTGCTGGTTGGATCGTACAGGTCCGCCTTAATACACGAAATGACGTCTTTTTGCTGGTTGGATTCTTCGAGCCAGACCACACCCGAACATCCGTTTTCTTCTAGTAGGCGGACGAACTCGCTTAGTTTAATATCCTCCGACACGCTTTGCTCAATTACCGATTGTAGCACTTCTGCTTTGTGCTTTTTCATGGCTCGATGTGGAGTTTAAGCGGACCCTTCGCCCGAAACCAGAAGTCGTAAAACAGGATACTGACAATGTGCCAGTATTCGTCCTCGGATTTTTTACCCTTCACCTTTTCGCCCGGATAGCAATTGAGTTAATGGCCGACCAGCGATCGTTCAGACCGAAAATGCTTTCTCCCATTGAAACGAAATCAGCCCGATGCGGGGCAAATACGGCTCAAGCCGGGGTCGGTAATTCATATCCTCGCAATCCGTTTCGATTTCGATCAGCGAGAAGTAAAGCGGGCCTAAATGGGTACTGATCCGAAAGTCGATGAAGTTCGGTAGGCAGGCATTCCAGATACGGGCGAATGTTACCTTTTCCATACCAGGACGGTGATCGGATCAAAGGAGAACGCGAAGGATGCGGCCAGCAATACCACGAAAACGACCAGGTAAAAGGACAGAACAAGTCCGTCGTACCGGTCTACCATTCGGTAGAATCGGCACATGATTCGTTTTAAGCTCATTGTTTGAAAGGGTGAAAAGTGGGTGATGAATGCGACAACTCGCTGGAAACGGCGTTTTTGTCAAAGAGGTAGAAAGGACCCGGCCGACATCGCCGGGCCTTTGAACCTCACTATTTCTGTCAACTAATTCAGGCAGCCGCTTTCGGCTGAACGGGAGCGTTCCGAATAGCTACCTGAAACTCTTCACTGGTGACAATGGTATACACCCGGTCCAGTACGCCGATGCGTTCGCAGAGCATCAGATACGTTTCATCCTTGCCCCGGTCGCGGGCGTTGACGTTGATTCCAAAGACGTAGTAAAGCCGGTTGTAGATGAAGGCGTACACCTGATCCTGCGTCTCGCCGGTTTTCCGGCACCGGTCGTTAACCGCCTGCCGGATGCGGGATCGCAAGGTCTGCTGGGGCGGTTCAACATTGCCGGCAAAAAGTCCGAGCGTCTGCTGGGCGGATTGCTGTTCAATGGAAACGATTTGGCCGACCACCTGCCGCGTCTCGGACAGCTTGCGTTCCTGATCCACTACTACGTGCGCGAGTTGCAAAAGAAGCTGCGCCGACTGGAGCAGCATCTGTCCGGTTGTGGGTACTGCATTCGGGTTTTCCTCGGCTGGTTCTGGTTCTTCGGGTTCGTAGTACTTCCGGTCGGCGTCACTCTCAACCTGCGGAGTATCTTCGCTTTCAAAGCCGGGATTAGGGGCCTGCTCTACAGCCTGCGGCTCTTTACCTTCGCTCACCGGCAGAGGAGTTACTGAGTCGACCGGTACCGGATTGGCGAATAATGCCCGTTGCAGGTGACCTTCATCTGCGGGTTGATCATTGACCGCATCCGCTGGTTCCAACTCAACCTTACGCACGTTTTCGGGATCTGAATCAACCGTGTCGGCCTGATCGTTTTTTGCAGTCGATGATTGAGCCGTCAGGGCATTTCGAAAGCCGGAAAGGAAGTTGGCAATGGTGTGGCCCTTTGATTTTGCTTCGTTCCTGGCAACCGTGATGGCCGCATCGAGGGTAAGTCGATAGCCCCGCGTTTTGACGAACCGATCGGGAATACCATTCTCGAACCTAATAAAATTCACCCCTTCGGCCAGTTCGTTTTTTTCAATACGGCCCCGCATCCATTCGTTGAACTCCGTGCCACCTTGCTTCACAAAGCGACGGTAGAGTGCAAACCCATCAACAAAGGCACCTTCTTCGGTTTGGTCCACCTCAACCGTTAGCATCTGCTCTTCGGACAGTGGGCCAAACGCCACCGGCTGAAATGCCGACTCCGGAAAATCGCGGATCGAATCAGGAACCAGAAAGCCCGCTTCCAGCAACTGACTGGCAACGATTTTAACGGCATTCCTTTGGTCGCGGGTCGCATCACCACGGCCAACCAGCAGCATTTCTTTCAAGGCGGGCAAGGTGGTAATGTGCCGCTTGGCCGGACCATCCTTCAGGGTGCGGTAGGCTTCCCATTCCCGCATATCCAGCTCATCGAACCGGCGGGTTACCCAGCCCCGATAATTTTCATCGTTGTCGAAATTTGAATGGTAATAAGCGCGCAGATCCACGGCGGCAAGGGCGCCAATTAGTACAATATAGTTCGGGGTATTCATGACGGTTTGTCTGATTTGATGTTATGAAATTGTAGCGAAGGGATGAGGTAAGTCCGGACTTACCTCATCAGTGAAAGCGTTGCTTACGCGGCTGCGTAGTAGTAGGCTCCGAGGGACAACTGCTGGCCAAAGTCCTCAATCGACTCCGAAACGCGGTTGATTTCTGCCACCAGTTCAGGCCCGGTTTGACCTTCGCCGAACACCTTCTCAGCCAGTGCGTCCTGCGCGTCCAGAATCCGTGCTACAGACGCTTGGGTGTCCGCGTTGAGTTGCTGGTTGACTTTCTGGATTCGGCTCAACAGACGCAGGATTTGGGCGGGTAGCGGGCCCGTGATCGGCTGGCCAGCCTGGGCGGTGATAGCCTGATTCAATTCAGCGATCAGGCTATCGCGTTGGGCGGTTAGGTTACTCATTGGGCGGGCTGTCCCCCTTCCTCGGCACCTGGCTTGTACGGCTTATCGAAAAACCGCTCATCGTACAGCCCTGCCAGTTCGGCCTGCTTATCGTAAGACTTAACAATTAGCTCGTGCGCCTTCGGGTCTTTCAACCGCTCGATTTCATCGGACAGGCGTTCGCACTCATTAGCCAGTCCGGTGGCAATACGACCCATCTCGATGGTGATCCGGTCCAGTTCGTCGTTAGTGATAGCCGCTTTGTTGTAATCCTGATCAGCGTGCTCTTTCGCTAATTGGGTAATAAGCCGTTCCTGTTCGTTACGCAGCGCGTGGTAAACCAACATCGCCGTTGAATTGTCAGCGCCGTGGCTGAGGTAAAACAGGTTAAGTTGGACATGACGACTCATTTCGCCGATCCTCCTTTCTTCGTTTCGCCGTTTGGTTCGTATTTGGCTTTCAACCGATCAACCTCCGCCTGTAGCTCGTTAATCTTTTCGGCACCCGCTTTCAGGGTTTCGACGTTGGCGTTGGATTTGTCCAGTGTTTTAGCCAGCCATTTCCGTTCCGTAAGTAAGGCCGCATTCTCAGCTTTCAATTCGGCTTCGCTTTCCGACTCTTCGGCATCATGTTCGGCAACGGCTGCCACCATCCTACCCAGAAACTCCATAATGACCGAGTAGTCACAGGCAGACGTGCGTAAATTGCCCGCCCATTTTTCTTCGGTATTCGACCAGATAGCAAACCATGCGGAAATGTTCTCAATGAAGCTGGCAAGGTTCTCCGGCGTTGTCAGCATGCTAAAGAAGATGCAGTCAGAAGAAATGGTGACCGGATTGTTATTGGCGTGTTTTACGGCGTCGTAGAAGTTGTCCTGTTTCGGATTCGCAGGCGATTCGGCGCGGCTGGGGGCCTGCATTGCGGGAAGTACAATCGTTCCGGTTTCGCGGCCGACAAATGCAATGCGTCCCGCTACTACGATCCATTGCAGGGCTTCCGCAACCCGGTCAAAGGTGTAGATATCGGCTTCAAACTGCGGATCGTTTTCGGCCGCTGCCCGCATACTCTGGATCGTTTTCAGCAGGTTGTCTACGTCGTGCTGCTCGGATAGACAGCAGGCAAGCAGGTCAGGGAATTGAACGAATACCGGCAGGTCGGTGGCGGGCAGGATTTCAGCTTCACCCGCAAAAGTTTGTGAAATAATACCCTTGATTCGGGCAGACAGGTCAGCAAGGCCCTGTTCGTTGATTTCAATGCCCTCGTAATCTTTGATGAGGTAGGCAATCGCAGCTTCTATCTGCTGATTGGCGCGATTTACAAATGAAGAAATGTGCGTTTCATCCGATGGATTGACCGTTTGCACAAAATCCGGTCCTTTTTCTTGGGAAAGGCTTGTAGAATCCCTTACCCGGTCGTAATTTCGTCCCGTTGACATTTTGATGATAAGTTAAAGTGTTTGACTTGGGACCCCGACGCTACGACCGTGAGAAAGTTCAGCGCCGGGGTTTACTGTTTCTGCTCAAAATCGCGCCTACTTTGCCGTCATCCCTTGCGGGCCTGTTCAGTTTTTCGCACTTGATTTTGAATTGATTAAGCGAATATATACAATTAGCGGACACGAAGCAATACCACGCCACACATTATTTAATAAATTATATTGATTATCCGGTAATTCGTTGAATTGAACGGAGAGTATTAAAACAATACAATAGCGGTTATAACAGTTTACTTGAGCTTATTCAGACGGTTCTTTGTGTCCTCTTCAAACAACTCCTTTCTCCTTGAATAATAAGCATTTACGGCTTCTTCAATGATAACCGCTTCGCTTCTGCTTAGGAGTTGGGCAAGCTCTTTTGTTTGATCGATCGTCTCCTGTTTAAGCCGGTAAGATAAGTGAACCTTTGCCATAGAAATATTTTCGCTACCGGGTAAATCTACTACATTAATAGACACGAAGCAACACATGTAGTACACTGGTACCTGCATTGTCCATTAATTTGTACGTACAAATATTTGTCCCGCTTCGCCAATCGGCCAGCCAACGCCCTGCTTAACTCGCCATCCGGTCGATTCGTCCCGCAAAACCCGCCCGTAGCGATGCGCTCTGCCGAAAATCAACTCTTTGTGTTACCTAGTCGTTAAGTGTCTCAAATCGCCTGTTTTTGGTGTGAAAATAATTGCCCGAATTATTAAAGTAAGTCGACGTTTTCTTTACTCGATTTTAGTATCACAAACTCATCTATGTCACTAAAATTGGAACGTAGATTCAGGAGACGGCAATTTGAGACTAACGGATTAAGCCGAAAAGGGCTAGGTGGCACGATGGGTCACCGTCCAGAGAAAACGGGCGTTTTAAGAGGCAGCTCTTGTATCATTTGACAAACCGATGACGTTTGTAAATCACTACTCCGATTTAAAAGATCCCGCTGCCCGGCGTTGATTGATTCAAAAACTCGGCCTTGCTGCCAATGAATAAGTTAACGGGTAGCATACCAGGACCTCTTTCCGATTCTACCCGCCTTTTCGTATCTTGTCGGCATTCCCATCACTCTATGCCAATCAGCACTGCATCTGCCCATCGATACCCCTTCTTAGATGGTGGCGGCCAGATGGGTCAACGAATACGGGTTTTCGATTGGTCATCAAGCTCGCTGGGCGAGCCCGACCAATGGCCCCCAAGCCTCAAGACGACCCTGAGCATTCTTCTGCAATCGACGTTTCCCCTGTTTCTGTTCTGGGGACCTGACCAACTTTTCTTCGGTAACGACGCGTATCTCACTAGTCTGGGCAGTGACGAACAGCATTCGATGGACGTAGGCCAACCCAGCCAACAGCGATGGCCCGAAAGCTGGCCACCCATCCAGCCGCTGATCGATCAGGTCCTGGCTGGCGAAGAAGCCACCTGGCCGCCGAATCAATACCTACCCATCCAGCGCAACGGCCAACGGCAGGACAGCTACTGGACCTTCAGCATCAGCACCGTCCGGGATGAAGCGGGCCAGGTGATGGGGGTGCTGGTTATCGGGCAGGATACTACCCCCGCCAATACTACCCGTCTTGTTCAAGAGGAAACCCAGCAACAGGTGCTGGCCTTCTTTGAACAGTCTCCCGTCGCCATTGCCATTATCAGTGAGGAGAATCTGACCTTCCGAATGGCGAATCCTTTTTATGGCTACCTGGTAGGGCGCCAACCCGAGCAGATCGTCGGGAAATCCCTGCTGGATGCCTTGCCTGAATTAAAGGGGCAGGGCTTTGACGGGCTGCTCCGGGAGGTGATTGCCACTGGTACCCCCTACATTGCCAACGAAGTGTCGGTCCAGATCCAGCGGAATTATCAATTGGAGACTATTTACGTGGATCTGACCTATCAACCCCGACGCGAGGCCAATCAGCAAGTATCCGGCATTCTGGTGGTGGCGACCGACGTCACCCAGCAGGTACTGGTCCGTAAAAAAATTGAAGCCAGCGAAGAGGTGCTGCGGAATATGGTCCTGGAGGCTCCAATCGGTATTTGTGTGATGAGCGCCCCGGATCTGGTGAGTGAAATTGTCAATGCCAGTTTTATCGAAGTAGCCGGCAAGCCTTACCAGGACATCATTGGCAAAAACTACTGGGTGCCCTTTGCTGAAGCGGCTCCCTACTACGCCCAAGCGCTGGACAGGGTCGTCAGCGAAGGGAAGCCGTTTTTTGCCAACGAGGTGGAGCTGATGCTGATCCGCCACGGAAAGGAAGAAATCATTTACGTTACCTTCGTCTATTCGCCCCTGAAAGATGCCGACGGCCGGGTCATCAAGGTAGCCGTCTGGGTGTTGGAAAATACGCAGCAGGTGACCGAACGGCGGAAGATCGAAGAGATCGTTACCGAGCGCACTCGGGAGTTAAACGCCGTCAATCAGCAACTGGCCGAATCCAATGAGATGCTGACGCGTTCGAATCAAAACCTGGAGCAATTCGCCTCGGTGGCCTCTCACGATTTGCAGGAGCCCCTGCGCAAAATCCAATCGTTCAGCGATCTACTCCAGACCCAGTACGCCGACACGTTAGGCCCGGGCCTGAGCTACCTGGAACGGATGCAGGCGGCGGCCAGCCGCATGTCGATGCTCATCAAAGACCTGTTGGCCTTTTCCCGCTTCTCTTCCCTAGCAGCCGCCACGACGCGAGTATCCCTGGGTCAGGTAGTGACAACTGCTCTGACGGATTTAGACCTACTGATCCAGGAAACGGGGGCGACTATCACGGTCGGCCCCTTACCGATAATTCAGGGGGACGCCTCGCAATTAGGGCAGTTGTTTCAGAACCTGCTGGGCAATGCCTTGAAATTTCGCCGATCAGGCGTCACTCCGCTCATCAGTATTCAGGCGTCTGTCGTACCGGTGAATGCCCTCCCCGCCGGCGTAACGCCTGCCCGTCGAACGGAACACTATCACCGGATCGATGTAGCCGATAACGGCATCGGGTTTGAGCCAAAATACAGCAGTCGGATTTTCCAGGTATTCCAGCGGCTGCATGGTCGGAAGGAATTTGCCGGCAGTGGTATCGGTCTGGCTATCTGCCAAAAAGTGGTGGATAATCACGGGGGAGCCATTACAGCCAGCAGTGAGCCGGGAAAAGGAGCTACCTTTCGCATTTACCTGCCCGTTTGATCAAACCAAAATGGCCTCACCGGGCAGGGTATAAATGATGCTTCCATAGAATCAAGTATGGATTGACCGGTATCATCTTCTTCAAACAGATTGCCCCGCTCGGATGTTAGCGACCTTGAGCAGAGTAACACGCTCCTGCATAATAACGACACCAAATATGTTTCAGGATTATTTAATTGTAATCTTTGGTCAGGGACGGGATTTGACTCCCTGGCAGATGGGTTGCCGGGCGTTTGTTGTTTTCTTTGTAGCCCTGTTCTTCAACCGAATCGCTGGAAAGCGCGCTTTCGGTATGCATGCTCCGTTCGACAATGTGATCTTATTATTACTGGGCGCAATTTTAAGTCGGGCGGTGGTCGGTGCTTCTCCCTTTGTCTCCACCTTGACGGCCTGCCTGGTACTGGTGTTATTACATCGACTCCTGGGCTGGGTGAGTTGCCGGAGTCACCGACTGGAAGCGCTAATCAAAGGCGAGAAAATAGTGCTCTTTCGCAATGGAACCTGGTTACACCAAAACATGCGTCGGGAATATATCACCGAAGAAGACCTGCTGGAAGAGGTTCGCATCAAGGCCAATATAGACGCAGTCACCACAATTAAAGAGGCTCATCTGGAGCGGAATGGTCAGATTAGCGTCATCAAACAAACAGATTCTCATCCCTCCTGGCTTAAGCTGGCAATCGTGTGAAGGGACGTATCGCCTTCGCAGACCGTTCGCCAATTATTTAAAAGGGCTTGACGTCGGGCGGTAAGTAGCCAAAAGGGCCAGAAGAGCCTGGGAGGAATCAGTAAGGGGCACCATGTTGTTATCTGGGAAACATCTCTACATCCGGCAGGGGCGGGCCGTCCGGAAATGGGTAGCCCTGACAAGGCTACCAAGCGAAAAAAGACCGAGGCCAGGAAGGACTGCGTTTAGAGATAACGGTAATGAGGCTCTTTCAATCGGGCAGGTACTTTACTCAATGGCCTAGTCTCCATGTAATCAAGCCCAAAATGGGGCTAGTTTGTTAAAAAGAGCCTTAATCTGCTTAATTAGTTAGTTGAAATTAAAAATTAATACGCCAGTAAGGGAATTTAATTTGCGGAGCGACGTTATTAGGGTACCTGCTTCTCTTCATTGGCTCCGGAATGATAGGACTTTCGTTCTGCTCATATCGCATCTGTTTTAGTCCAGCACATCTTTTTATATCTAAGGAAACCTGGCTAATTACTTGTTTCCTTGCTTACCTTTTTTGATTATCAAAATGCCCTTCTTAACCGTGAATAAACATGCTGATTTAGATCAGAACTTACAGATTTCGTCTTGGAATAAATTATTAGCTGATACTGTTCTGCCGAATTTTGGATTCAGACATTGGTCTGATCCGCTACCCCTCCTTAAGGTATCGAGGATAATTAATATTCCGTTTCGGTCTACATTCCTAAAAATGAAACTGGATTACATGTATGAATAGATCACCAAATTAGTATAATTAATACAGGAACATTTAAAAAAGTGATGGATCAACTAGCAATAAAATTACAGAAATTACTGGACTACTGCACTCTTACCGATGGCGGATACCAACTCTCCAATTTTCACAAATCGAATGCCTTAAACGGCTCCAAACTGTTTCGTCTTCATTTCAGACGAGGGGGTAATGTATACCCAACTACTTTTGATGTTGCCATCCATTATTCAACTGGCTTTGTGGTTGACTATAAAGACCGGGAACAAGATACCACAAGGCTCCATTTTCTTGATTTTGAGTCTGTTGTTATTTATCTAACCACCAAATGAAAAGCCAGCGCATATCCGGAAACTTTATTAAGTTTGAGAAAGGCGCAGGTCGAAGATCTTCCCCTTTCCGATTTTCCACTATTAAGTTTGTGAAGCGGAGGATGTCTAGACGGAGGTAAACTTGTAATTAAAAGCCGTATCAAAATAGGTAGAGGTTGCAAAACATTAACCTGATCCGCACTGTTAAAGGGACTAGTTTAAGAAAGGACAAACCGTATAAATAGCCCGTCTGCTGGTCATGAAAACAATAGTTGCATTTGTCTTTATTTTGCTTCTTAACGCTTGTCAGTCGGGAAAAGAGCAGGAGCCAGAGGCTTGCCAGCCTCCCCTGTCGTTGATAGCCCAATCGAATTGTGAAAGTGGCTATCAGGGAACTTATTTAATTGCTTCAGATTACAAAGAGACCACCGGGGCGTCCATACTTTTTGAAATCTTTCCCCAGAAAGACACCTTGAGCAATGATATTAGTGTTAAATCCGCCTGGAAAAACGGTTCTAATCAACATGAGCGGATTCTGATCAGTGATACGGTCCTGGGCAACTCCCCTAAATTTTTGGTACAAATATCCATAAACTGTTCGGGGACCGAGCTTAAATCCAAATACTTTGCCTTTGTCAAACGCCCCGCTGCAAATCCAGCCTGTTTTGTTTGGAGGCAGGTAAATACTTGAGGTGACACACTATATTATTCATCACGAATTCTAAATGGTAGGCAAATGGAAGACTCCCTTCCAATCATTGCCAGTGTCCATAAAACGAGTGATTTTGGGTGTAATAACCGGACGTTTATTTAACAAATAGCTTTTCTGGTAGTTACTATAAATTACCTTCCTTTTTTTTCAACAAGGTCCCTTTTCCGCTCCTTTAAGTAGGTGAGTCGGCAAACTGCACCACTACTCAAAGTTCTTTAATCCGTTTTTAGTTTATTCATTCAGTGCAAACATTGCACTTTCAATTTTTATTCTATACCCCAACCCCAACACATACTCATGAACTCTTCAACCCAAAAGCCGAATCTACAGAAGGGTTGCCTGCTTGTTATTGAGGACGGTCAGGATCAGTGGATACTGATGAAACTTGCCATTAAATCTGCCATTATGGGGGTTAAACCGATCAGGGTTACCAACCCGAAGGAGGCATTGGCCTATCTGAACGACTGTCTGACTGTTGGTGTAGAATTTCCATCGATGATCTTACTGGACTTATACCTACCCGAACGAGAGATGGGATGGCACCTCCTCCATGAAATCAGATCGTTACCCGCTCCGGTAAATCTGATTCCGATTGTCATGCTGAGTAGTTCCAATGACCAGGGCGATATTTCGAACTCTTATAATCGAGGTATCACTGCCTATATGGTCAAACCCACCGATACAACTTCCTGGGTTGAAACCTTTCAAATGCTGGGAGAATATTGGCTGAAAACGGTGTCGCTGCCTAATCATACCAATTTTTGGTAGTTAAAAGATCTCCTTGTTCCTTTCCAATAATGAGTTTGAAAAGTGGAGATTAATTGATTGAGATTATTGGATCATTCTACTTGAATTAGGTGTTTTGACCGGATAATTGGCCGTACTGTTTATAAAATCGGATAGGACCTCATCTGTGTTGTACTTTTCAAAAGAAGACCAGATGCCTTCCCCCATGTATATTCCTTCCCGACCCACAGAGAGTCCCTGTTTTTGTAAATACTCAACGAATCGGGTGAGAAAAACAGTATCGTTTTGTTGAATCTGGATAATTTGAGACATGAGTATCGGTTTGTTACGGTGGCGGTAGAATGTACAACAATTATTGGACCAAACCATTGATTAACTGACGCTGCTTCCTCTTCGATCATTCCATAAGGCCGTTAGCTTGTTTTTCGAGTGTTTTTCCACCGATCAGGGTATCTGTGCTACTTGGATGTAGTTATCCCTTTATGGAAAAAAAAGTATACAACACCATCTCAGAGAATTAGAATGGATTGTCAAAAGAGGGTTTAAATTGAGGCATCATCCGTTTGAACGAACCGATCCTTCAGTCATTATGGACGCGATCACTTTGATCCGCGCCTATCGAGAAATAGAGAATCCATAAAACGAGTGTTAAAAAACAGAGTAGAATGTGACTTTATGGAACTGACTGAATCTTAATAGAAATCGGAAACTCATTCCAACAATTAACGTACGGAAACCAGCGCAGTTTACGAGTTAGGGAACCCGAGGTTTCAGAGCTAAGACAACTCGGAATCCTGCAAAGCCCTTTATAAATCCGGGTGAAAATCTACCGCCTGCACGGTCACCTTATCTGCCTGTTTCTCAATCGCCGACTCGGAACATTGCTCAGCAAATCATAACCGGTTTTGCTCTGGATCTCATCAATGCTGTCCCTGAAACCGCTCCACGGCTGATCACTGGCCGCATTGGTGTTAGGTATCCAAACCGCAATAACCCGCGTCTGCGCGGTGAACCGGATGGGGAGTTTTTTCGTCGCCAGGTATCGCCTAGTTCTATTTTCGGAACTAGGCGATCACTACTTCTAGCCGCTTAACCAGGTACGGGCGAAGTGTTTAACCAGCTCTTTCATTTCCTCCTGTGTCTCTGGTTTGACAAAAACGTTTGCGGCCCCGGCTTGAATAGCTTCCTGATGAACCTTCTTTGATTCAGACCCGGTGAACAGCACGACCGGCACACCCTGACAACAGGGATGGGCCAGAAAGGTCGGTAACCAGTCCTTGCCAGTTTGACCCGGTAAGTTGTAGTCCAACAGAATCAGCCGGGCCTTTGCTGCGGTGGGGTGGTTGTCTAAAAAGGCTTGAACAGAAGCGTACCAGTTTAGCTCGATGGAAGGCTGCCAGGCAATAAAGGCATGATACAGTAGTAAAGCTTCTTCCTCATCATCATCAATCATTACCACTCGACTTTTCA
This sequence comes from Larkinella terrae, assembly GCF_009668025.1. Taxonomy (GTDB): domain Bacteria; phylum Bacteroidota; class Bacteroidia; order Cytophagales; family Spirosomataceae; genus Larkinella; species Larkinella terrae. The sequence goes on from NZ_WJXZ01000005.1 coordinate 107,208, forward strand.
TGGTAGTTGTACGGCATTAAGCTTTCTTTTCCTGTAGGATTCAGATTAACCTATATCAATCCATTTAAAACGTCAATTGTTTCATTTGAGAGCCAGAATTTTATCGTAACCTCAGGTTCTGCGGAAATAACTTGGAGTTGGCAGCTAGTAAGCGTACCTTCCCCATCCTTAACCCAGAAGGTGTCCCGGGGCTGGCACCGTGGTCTCCCTCACAATCACCCCAAATGAATGCCCAACCTAACTCAATCAACCCGCAACCCACAAAAGATCAGCATCCTGGTCATCGAAGATGATGCCGATGAACAGATCATTATCCGGCGGGCTATTGGCGAAGCCTTCCAGCAGGTTGACGTGATGCTAGCCGACGGCCCAGTGAAGGCGCTGGATTACCTAAATCATTGTATCACTACTAGCTTACGAGTACCCCATCTCATCTTGTTGGATCTGTATCTACCTGACCGGGAGGATGGCTGGAGGCTGCTGGCAGAAATCCGGGCACTAGCTCCCCGGCTTCGGCGTCTTCCCATCGTTGTCCTGAGCCGCTCGGACTCACCCGAAGATATCCGGACTTCCTACGACCGGGGGGTAAACGCGTATATGGTCAAGCCCGAAAGCTTTGAAAGATGGGTCCAGTACCTGCAAACTCTGAAAGACTATTGGCTGAACACGGCAACATTGCCGGACCAGCGGTTCTTTCCATAAAAACCTTTCTTCTCGGTACCTGGGTGGCTAGAATAGCGTCTGGCCTGCGCCGGATTTTGTTTGTCGCATATTTGGAATTGGTAGGATTCAATTCCAAATATGCGGGTGCACGCAGTGACGCCAATAACCAATGATCCAATGCAACTGCTCCTTGGTCTGCTGGTAAACGACGGCTTTTTTGAAAAAGCCCTGAATGGTCGTCTCATAAGCCTGATTGACCAATTGCGGAGAAGCATCCGTGGACAGAAAAATAAACGGAATGGCTTTCCGGCGCAGGGTTTCGTTTTCATCAATAGCGCGCCGAAGCTCCAGTCCACTCATCAACGGCATGTTGATGTCACAAAGAATGATGAAGGGTTGCTCTAGGGAGGCGAGCAGGTATTCCAGAACCTGCTCGCCGTTCGCAAAAAAGCGGATTGGGTTGGGCACATTAAGCTCCCGGATGATTTCTTCAAGAATAAACTGATCATCCTCGTCGTCTTCGATTATGATAATTGGCCCCGTAAACATGCATTGAATCGATTTACAAAGTGTAAAGAAAAATGCCTGGTTAAAAGATGCTGGTTGATCGCAGGCTAATTCCGGTCGAAGAATAAAACGTTTCGCCGTTTCGATTGTTTAAGAAGTATTTTTCTAATCAGCACTGCAAACCCGGCAGGTCATTACCTCCGGCAAACACGGGAACTGGGTTCAGAAAATGAGTGCATCCAGCCGTGATAGTCTGATACTGATTAATTTGGGACAGCTCGAAACAAGGGACATTACCGTCACTAGCAGCGGCAAGGTCCACCAGGTGATGGTGACCGTTAGGGCAGGCAACCACCTCAATGCTTAAACCCGACGAAGCCACCAGCCCAGGCGGGGATTAATCCCCATTTAAACAGTTGGATTTGGTTGGGTTTACCTACTGAGATGACTGGCAAAATCGGATGAGCAAAACCGCTGCCCTTCTCGTAAGGCGTAAACTCAACTGCAGGAGCCTGAACGGCTTTAAATTGCTTGACTAACTCCCCTAACGGGGTTACGGCTTTAACGTTGTAACACATCCGAAGCAAGGCTTAAAAGGTAGCTTCATATTGATGCTGTTCCATATTCCGAATGTCCTGCCAAGCGTCCTGGAACCAGTCGAACGAATTGGTTTTAAAGTAAACTACCGAAACCCATTCCGGATTACGATCCATATTGCCATTATGAATCGAGTATTTCCGCCGCCCCTCATGTTCTGTAACGGTCGCAAAATGGAAATCACGCAGTGGCCAGGTATAAAAACGACCTTGTTCATTGACTGTCCAACCTTCAACCAGTGCAATGTGATCTAATAAATCCTGTTCGTCCATTTTCGTTTCAGTCGAGTTAATATGCCAGTAATCAGGTAGTCCGGCTTTAATGTAATTTTACAATCATCAACGTTAATCCGGCAGGCCGGTAATGGTATGGATGCCGGCGGTTAAAGAAACGCTCAGTTTTTTGCCAACCCATTGGTATATATTAATACCTCCAGCTTCAAGTGCATCGGTGGTATCTCCTTTTTGGAGCAATACTCCGATTACCGTGATCCGTACTGATTCCCGACAGACAAATCCATTCACCGTCTGGGTAAACAACTTATCAAATAAAATAGTCATATTCGTACCAGTCCCGACTTTACCGGCACCACCTTAAATTGCGGAATTAAGTCAGACCGTTTGGCGGCCTGTGTATCCGTTAAATGTAAAATTGTGTTAGCCACCCCCCGCACCAGGTAGGGCATTTTATCGCAAGGAAGAATTCGAAGCGCTGCTGATTTGCGCTGTTTTGAGAGCATTTTAGACATATATTGTTAGATTTATTGGTTGGCAATATGGGTGGTTTCGAGCCAGTCAATAACCTCCTGGGTCGTAGTAAATTGCAGTGTGGTGTGATGCTTTTTCGATTGGTCAGACCGACCCGCCAGTTCCATCAACGTAGAAATCTGACAGGAAAACGCCGAGCAGCTTCCGTTCACCAGTAGTTGAACCGAATTACTCTGAACCAGTAACAATTCAACTGCACCCCGTTCCGGTTGGTCTTTATCCAGGAATAGAAGCTCGACCGAGTTTCGCCCGGCGTGATTTATTTCCCCTAAAATCTGATTGTTGCGTAAACGATGGCGGCTGGTTAGCTCCCCAATGGCCCACTCTAATAGCGTTTTCATGGCATGGATTAAAAGTTAGTTTGATTGAATCGATCGTTCACTTCACCCGTTATAAGGTTGGACCGTGCCAGGGGTTATCGATTGAAGAGAAATCAGGCGTAAATTCATTCCATTTTTCTTCCGGGACTAAATAAACGTCGATTGTCTGCTCTATCATACCGGGTAAGTTACTGGTTTGTTGTTTTCTGAAAGGCAAATCCGCAACCACGTACTTTTTCGCCGTGCTTCCCTCGAATTGTTCCGTAATACTTAATCGCTCCCCGTACCTAAAGTCTGCCAACAAGCTTCCTGACATATCGGCATGCAAATGATGGGCTGTGTGACGGTCGGAATTGTCATAGACAAAAAAACGCAGGATGGTTAGCATAGTACTTTTTTGGGTAGTTACCACTCCAATCATGAAAAGATGTTTAACGCATACCTGTTCTCCTGCCTGGAAAGGAATGTCGATCGGATTGAGGTTAACTTTCACGCTGAAAGGTTTGAAACTGCGGGGAGGATACTTGCCTTAAAAATACTGGACAACCAGGTTGGCCATCCTGGAGCAAGGGAATAGACGGCCTTACTTCCGGCTGGCGCGTAAACAGGGATAAACCAGCCGTTGTAAAGGGGCCGAATCTTTCTAAAATGGATGGTTTCTGATCAATGACGGGACGGAAGATTCTTTGTAAAAGATCCCTGATACCAGCAATTTGTAAAAAGCTAACGCGATAAACTTTAAATCGAAATCCTGATAAGGTCATGGCTGATGGGTAAAAAATGAACATAATTAGTTATCGTGATCGAACGGGTTGTATATTTCAATTACAAAAGAACCTGATTGGTGGAACGTAAAATAATTCCACGAACGAGCGTAGTAGGCGACAGGGTGCTAGGGCAGATTAACGGAGGACCCAATAGGGTGAAGCGGAGGGACCGTTGAAGAGGTAGCTATATACACTGAACAGTTTATTTTCACTTAAGTTGCCCGCAGGAGCATTTATAATTTGCGAAATTCGCCCGGGAAGTATCACCAAAGGCAATCGGTTCAGGTTAATCGCCCTAAAAAACGGAATTGAAGTTATTGCCGGGCTAATTGATCGTTGGCCCACTTTTGGGCACGGCCAATTTCCGTTAAGGTAATATCTCCCGTACTATACTCCCCCCGGTTTTCAGAAGCAATTAACTTCCAACGGTCGCATCGGCCCACTATTCCATACAACACCGAGCCATCAGATCCCCAAAAACAAGGTGTTCTGGGGTATTCGCTTTCCTGTTCGCTCCATTCCATCCAATTTTTAATTAAGACTATTACATCCTTTCGCTCCCACTTAATTACCCAACCTTTTCAACATCCTGATGTGAGACGCAATGGCTTTAAAAAAAGATTCCTTACGGTTGTAAGGAATGGCGTACTCCTCAGCCGTGCGTTGAACAATTGAAGACAACGCGCGGTAATGAATATGGGAGATGGTCGGAAAAAGGTGATGTTCAACCTGAAAATCCAAACCACCAATAAACCAGGATACTATCCGCGGACTCGAAAAATCCGCTGTTGTCTGGAGCTGATGAATAGCCCAGGCGTTCGTAATCAAACCGTTCTGGTCGGGGGCGGGCTGCTCGGCTCCTTCAACTAGATGAGCCAGTTGAAAAATGGTGCTCAAAACCAAGCCCGCAATGAAGTGCATCACCAAAAAACCTATTAGCCACTGCCCAAACGTTAGTTTCGTAATGGCCAGTGGCAATCCGACGATGAACAGCACGTAGATCAGTTTGCTAGTGATTAAAAGGCCGATATCATAATTCGAAAACGGTTTGACCAGCTTATTTTCTGTGCGGTGATTGTATTTATAGGCTTGCCGGAAGTCTTTTACCAGGAAGGACAATGTCATTAACCCGTAGAGGAAAAATGCATAAATATGCTGATAGCGATGGATCTTCCAATAGGGGTCACCCCAGGATAACCGAAGTAAAAACTTGCCCGTAATGTCTTCGTCAACCTCATGAATATTGGTATAGGTATGGTGAAGCGTATTGTGCTGAACCTTCCAGTTTAAGACATTTCCTCTCAGTAAATACAGGCTTGAACTAAACAAGGCGTTAACCCAGGGGTGGCTCGAAAAAGACCCGTGGTTCGCATCGTGCATTACTGCCATACCTACGCCGGCTGTACCCAGCCCCATGACCACCGCCAATCCCAGGCAGGCCCAGGGTGAAAACTGGTAGCTTAAAATCAAGCTGTAGGGGAGCAGCAGTAAGGTTAACATAAAGATGCCCTTTCCGATTAAAGACTTGTCTCCCTGCTTGGAAATGGCCCCCTGCTTGAAATAAATTTCTACCCGTCCCCGCAGGACTGAAAAGAATTGGGATTTGTCCCGGTTGGAAAATTTAACGAGTTGCATGGGAAGGTGTTTACATTCTTTATTAGTATTGTTTGGTTACAATCCAGAATTCGTCAGGAACAGAAGCGTGCTCGTCCGAACGATGCTATTCAGCCGTGCAAAAGAGCGGAGGTAAACTAAAAAGAGCGGAGGTAAACTAATTAGATGGTAGTGGCTTGTAAATAGGCGTAGAGCAACAGCTGGCTATGCCGAGCCCTGTAGGCTGAAGAAAATAAAAAAAACCTGGTCAGTTATGATCAGGATTTCTTTTCATATCGTTGAGTACGAGAGATGCTGCTATTACGTTTTGACGGCCTGCTCAATCTGGCCCACATCTTTATTTGCTAAGTTATTGGCCTGCGATTTTAGGTTTTCCACCGTTTCTTTTTCCTGGGCCATTGCTTTATTCCACTGACTTTTTACCCCCTTCGTTTGTTCATCGATGGCTCTCGATAATTGGGAACGACTTTCTTTTCCCGAGCGCGGAGCCGTCAGGTACCCAATCGCTAAACCCGCTATAATTCCTGTTAAAAAAATTTTCATAAACACTAGCTTGATGCATTGATAGAATATAGGACTAAATCAAAACCATGCCAGGATCGCAATAAAACGATAAACCAGGGTTAGGAGGCAGGCATGCCCTATTCCTCCCATTACTTGGCTGGGGTTCAGGTGGGATCATGGGGCTTTCATTGCCCAATTCGGGACGATATGCACTACCAACTGCGTAACCAAGAACCTGGCAAAGTTCCAATACGAAGATACGCTTCGTTGCTTTCGCCGATTATTTCATGAGAATTGGGGTAAACTCCTGGCAGGAGGTGATACCGGCCCCTTGATAAGGTCTGTTCCGGAATGAAGTTGCCCAAGTAGCGTTTACCAACTCGGTACCTGACTCAATTGGCAATATCCCTACCACCTGGATTAATAAACTCGAATTACTGGCTTCCTTCATACGGATAAACCTCGTAGATCATCGCCATTGAAGTTCCGTCGGAAAACTCAATCTTTTTTAAGAGTCGCAAAATGCCTTGGGTGTAATCGGTTGGTGCAGAATTAAAGGCCGCGTAAAATTGACGGTTTACACTTGCTGGTTCACCTTTTGTTTTGAATAACATGTTAACTTGATATCCCTCTATCCGTATATCAATCAACTCAGCGTCTTTCGGTAAAGTCACCTCATTGAATCCTGGAAATAAAATAATGGTATTCAGTTCGTCAGGGATCATCATGCCAGGGAGAGCTATACTAATAAGAAAAAGTAGGGCGAATTGTTTGATAACCGCATTCTCGATAAAGCCGTTCGGAAAACCGATTTTTCATGTCGCACGAATCACAATTTACTCCAGAGCGAACAAAACGCCTGTGGGCTGATCGCTTCGGTTTACAGCATCAATGGCCATAGTCTACTTTGTTGATATTTAAATTAATGTTCATTTTATGAACTAAGGTTGTCACTTACTGCGTTGTAAGTTTGTAACCTCTGCTATAGGGCCCGCACCGGTGCTTCACTTTTAACTCTCTTTCTTCCCTGCTAGTTTGCTGTGCCATTGGCGACAACCGCCGAACGATTCTATTTTTAACCTGTCAGCCTCATCGCAACACGTTTAACGTTTTTTCACGGCCGTTTGGCGGTCATCTGAATCGAGTCGGTTCATGGCTCAAAACCCCGTCCAATGGTCCCCAAAAACCGAAACAATGTACCCACCCCGGTGGATTTTACCCTCATTAGTAAAGCCCTGGTCATTATTTCCGGCAAATGGCGACTGACGATTATCCTGCTGATCGGGGAAGACACGTTTCGCTTCCGGCAATTTCGTGAGCAGTTACCATCCATGAGTGAGAAAATGTTGGCGGGCGAGCTGAAAGCCCTGGTGGCACTGGATGTTTTAACCCGAACGGTCTATGCCGAAGTTCCACCCCGGGTCGAGTATTCCCTTACTAAAAAAGGCCGACTGGCTTTACCTATCCTGCGTCAATTGCAGCAGGTCGGCCACTTATTTAACTGACGTTACTATATGCAACTCAAATTCACCAATACGACACGATCCGCTTTCTTTGCTACCGTGCGACAGCGCGTCGATGGCTACTTTAAAGAAAGAAGTCTTTCTACCCACGCCAATATGGCCATGTGGATTAAAGCGGGTTTCTTTTTAGGTGGCTATCTACTTTTGTACACCCTTATTCTGTCCAACCAATACGGCCCCTGGACAATGCTGGCCATGGCCGTGGGATTAGGGGCTTTTGCCGCTTTTATCGGCTTCAACGTTTCCCATGATGCCCTGCACGGCGCTTTTTCGTCCCAAGGCTGGGTCAATCGGCTCCTGGGCAGCAGTTTTTATCTATTAGGAGCCAACCCCTACGTCTGGAAAATTACCCACAATGTGGTTCACCATACGTACACGAATATTCCCGGCCACGATGAAGACATCGAAATTGCACCCGGCTTGATTCGGGTGGATGTGGACGAGCCGGTACGGTCCTGGCAGCGCTTCCAGCATTGGTATGCCTTTGCATTATATTGCCTGGCTTCCCTGTCGTGGGTATTTCGCAAAGACTACCACAAGTTCTTCAAACAACAGATTGGTCAGCATGATAATTCCACTCATCCCCAGCGGCAGTATATTATGCTGTTTGCGACCAAAGCGGTTTACTATTTTTTCTTTCTGGTGCTACCCTATCTGGTACTAGACATCTCCTGGTGGCAGGTGCTGATCGGTTTTATCCTCATGCACCTGGTGGAGGGTCTGATCTTAGGACTGGTTTTCCAGTTAGCCCACGTGGTGGAGGGTACCTCGTTTCCGGTTCCGACCGAAGGCGTGGGAATTGAGGAAGCCTGGGCGATCCATCAGTTGCGAACAACGGCCAACTTTGCCCCCCGTTCGGCGGTAGCTGCCTTTTTCTGTGGTGGACTCAACCGCCAGATCGAACACCACCTGTTTCCTAAAATCTGTCATATTCATTACCCGGCCATTACCGCTATTGTCAAGCGAACCGCCCATGACTTTGATCTTCCTTACCTGGAAAATTCCAGCTTTTTCTCGGCGATCCATTCCCACTATCGTCTTCTAAAAAAATTGGGTCGGCGGGCCGACGTTTCGGCCGCGTAGGTCAGGACTTACTCTACAAAACAATGGCTAATCAACAGGATTTGGAGTTTACCTACTCCACGATTGATCAGATTTTTCGGTTGAGCATGGGGCAGACCGGTGACTACAGCGGAGCGATGTACAACGGTAATTTTGAACTAACCCTGGAACAGGCCCAGCGGCAGAAACACCGCTTCATAACCGAAAGCCTTCACATCAACAAAGAATCAAAAGTCCTCGATATGGGTTGTGGCTGGGGACCGTTCCTGACCTACCTGAAAGAACGGGGTGTAAAAGGGACGGGGGTAACTTTGTCATCCGCCCAGGCGGCTGCCTGTGTGGCGAATGGACTAATGGTGGAAGTAAAGGATTGCCGGTTGATCACACCGGAAGACTATGGGTTATTCGATGCCGTCACCTGCATCGGTGGGCTGGAACATTTCTGTTCGATTCAGCAATACCAGGCGGGTGAGCAGGATGAGGTCTATGCCGATTTTTTTCGCAAAGTTCATGCGTTATTGCCTGTAGGGGGTCGGTTTTACATGCAAACGATGGTCTTCGGTAAAAACAGGGTCCCGCTCGAACAGATCAGTCTGCAAGCCCCCAAAGACTCGGACTCCTACGCGATGGCACTGATGATTGCCCAATTTCCGGGTTCGTGGCTACCCGATGGCCTTGAGCAGGTGGTTCGCAGTGCAGGGCCCTATTTCAAGCTAGTGTCGCAAAGTAGTGGACGGTTGGACTACATTGAAACCATTGGTCAATGGCGAAAGCGGTTCCGGGCCTTTCAGTGGAACAAATACGCCTTATATGTCTCACTGTTACCCCGCTTACTGACTAACAAGGCCTTTCAAGATTTAATCGCTGTTTTTCGTAGGAGTCCAAACCGCATCTGTTTTCAGCGTCAGATCATGGACCATTACCGGCTGGTGTTCGAAAAAGTGTAATCGTTTTTATTCAACCCACAATGGCTATCCGAGTCGCTTTAGACCACCATACCCAATACAACTATGATCGAATGGTTTTTCTGTCATCCCACCTGGTCCGATTAAAACCAGCCGCTCATTCCCTAGCTGCCATTGAATCGTATTCGCTGACGATCGAACCGGCCAATCACGTGCTGCACTGGCAACAGGATCCTTTTGGCAATTTTGTTGCCCGGGTCGATTTCACGGATGCCGTTCAAACCATGACCATTCAGGTTCGGGTTGTGGCCAGGCTGGAACCGGTTAACCCCTTCGATTTTTTTGTGGATACCGACGCTGCCACCTTTCCGTTCGAGTATAATGCCCAGCTCAAAAAAGACCTGGCGCCTTACCTGGAGTATTCAGAGCCGGGACCCTATCTACGTCAATGGGTAAGGCAGGTCGACCAAACCAGGCGGGACACGGTGGACTTTCTAATCCGTCTCAACCAACAGCTTTATCAAGCTATCACGTATACCGAACGTCTGCAACCCGGCGTACAAACCGCCGAAGAAACCCTGCAACGGGCGATTGGTTCCTGCCGGGACTCGGGCTGGTTGCTCGTGCAGATTTTGCGGCAAATGGGCTTAGCCGCCCGTTTTGTTTCAGGGTATCTGGCTCAGGTGTCCGGGGATGATTCACAGACGGATTTGCTGGCTTTGCACGCCTGGGCGGAGGTTTACATTCCTGGAGCGGGCTGGATTGGCCTTGACCCAACTTCGGGAACGTTGACGACGGAAGGCCACATACCGCTGGCTTGTACGCCACAACCGTCATCGGCAGCGCCGGTTTCAGGTACCAGTGATCGCTGCGAAGTTAGGGTAATCTACGCCCAAACCTTAGTCCACATACCCTAGATAAAGATTCTGCCATTTTATAACTGATTTTTTCTCTTATTTCCTGCTTACCGAAAGGCATTAACCCAAAATCTATCAAACGATATGACGACTAACACCGAACTGATAAAACTATGCTTGATTCGTGTTCATAAACTCATCGAGTCGCTCACCTTCTACCGGGATTCCGATGAAAAAGAGCCTTGGAAAGCCACCTTTGCCGAATTAATAATGACCGTTGATGATTTGCTGAAGCATTTCCGGCAACTGGGACAGGAAATTGCTTTTACCGAAGCAGTAGGAGTAAACGGAAAGATTCAGGATATTACATCGCTAGTGGTCTGGATGCGTTCCTGCTTGCCGGCCTTGATTACAGATTTATCTGATCATCTCCCAGCCAACCGATTAAACCGGTATTTTAATCAGGGTAACGGCTATTTTGCCAATGGCTGCTTTTTTTCCGTCGACTACGACAATGAACAGGCATTTTTTATTGACGATCAGCGAATTTATTTAAAGCATCACTTGGTGCGACTGGTTGATGAAGTGGAATCCTATCTGTCATTCCCTAATTCACAACAGACAAACAGACCTAATCTGGCATAAAATTCATGCCTTGACAGATTTTTGGAATCTGGCCCTAAATAAATTTAAATAGGATATACCTATGTGATTGTAATTAAGGTAATAACCGGAACATTGCACCTGTTATTCCTTTCGTTTATTAATAAAGCATCCGGGATCAAATACCCCAGATGATTCGAGTGCTCCTGGCCAATGCCGAGGAGTTGAACAAAGGCCCATCTGTTACGGCATGATGCACGCATTTTGCTTGGTGACTACGAAGTAGTGCCTAAGGATAATGTACTACCTCCTGGTTTTGATTGGACCACATATTTTCAGTAAAACTTTTGCCCAATAGGTTGTTAACAGGCAATTGGTAAACAGGGGCCGCGGTCACAGGTATTTCTTTTTAATTATTTCTTGTCCAAATGCCATTTATTTACGGTACCTTTCTTGTCAACTAAAACCTAAAATCATGGCCCAACAGAAAGCTCCTACGAAAGGTAGTGACAAAAAAGAAGCAGCAAAAACGCTGAAGGAGAAGCGAGCAGACAAGCAGGCCAAACGCGATAGCAAAAAAGATTATTGATTTGGATTAATAATCTTTTTACGCAAACTACTCAGTTGCTTACTGCTTAAATACCCAAAAACCTCCAACGGCGACTAAAAACGTCGTTGGAGATAGATTCAGGGATGGTTAATAGGCACTATCAGATTAGCGCTATTGACAAGCAAAGTCCTGATTTCAAAAATTTTCCTCAGACCTTTCATAGAGATGTCTGCTTGACAGGGAACGCTATTTCTTGTGATGATAGTTTATCCACCTCGGTCCACCGATGTAGCCAGGATGGTAAGCGTCGTTTCCAACTTGTCCCAATTACAAACTGAAAATAAATACGCTTAATCAGGAATTAATACGTGGTGCATTCGTTATGCCTTTACCTGCTTCTCCTTCAACGGCCCATTTTCTGCTTTCCCGGGCTATTTCTCGAGCTGCGCATTGAGTGATGATTGCTTTTTGATGAGGCAATAGTGCGTTTTTTGCAAGGACTTTCGAGCTTTTCGGGACTTGCTTACTTTTTCACCTTAAACTTTATTGCCATGAAAGTATTCCGAATCGTCCTGATCTCACAGCTGCGTCGTGCCCTGAAGGTGACAACCGCTGGAATGATTCTAAAATGGATTTTTGGTCCCTTGGCCGAATTAAAAGATCCGTTTCATACCAACACCCGGCTTGCTCCCCAGCCTATTCCAATAGAAAGAGGGTCTTGGAGATGAGCTTTTGATAATACTTGGTAAACTATCCTTATAAATCCAGGAACGAGACGTTCATCGGCCTCAGGCTATTGGACTTAATAGCTACTCTTTTGCCATTCATGCGGACCAGTCATCGCTAATCAACAGCGAATCCTTTTGGCGGAGTGAGGCACAGGATATATTACTTTCTTTACCTGTCGGCTGGTTGCTTAGGACGTTTCCAGCCCTTTGTTATTTCCCCGGTGGTTCTGCTGCTGGGGATTTCTTTTGGTTACCTTTTTACTGCCACATCGAATTCTGACAGACCACGTAACAGGGCGACCGAATAAGTAAAACCTGGCATGCCGTATGCTTTCACCTCGTATCATTGTATCAGATACCTACGGATATGAAAGCACTGTTACTCATCGCATATACCTTCCTGATCACCTCGGCGAACGCTCAGGATAAAATCGAGGGCGTTGGCCCGTTCAAGATCGGCAAAACGAAGGTGTCCGACCTGACCGGGATTGCTCAGTCGCTGGGGGCGAAGTTCGAGGAGGTGCTACCTGATACCGTCGAAGCAATTCAAAAAGGCAAGGTCGGTAGCCATGCAGCAGAAGGGTCACTGTGTCCTAATACCAAAAAGTTTAACGCCCACAAGCTCAATGTTGCGGGCGTGAATTTTAATAATGTGTTCCTTACTTTTTACAGGGGTAACCTAGTCGATTTTTGGTCTGATGGATCGTCAGAAATTGAGCAGGCATTTACCGAGAAATATGGATCAGGCAAAGCTAAAGGTGAAACAATTGCAACCTGGCGTGGCAAGTCCGTACAAGCAGACTCCAGAACTGACCAGCATCACTACTTCAACGTATCGCATATTAGCTTAGCCTATGAAGCGCAAATGTGCAATCGGAAAGCCTTCGAGAAGGTCCGTTCAGAATACGCAAAAAGTAAAAATAACCCACTAAAAGACCTGTAGACAGATCGCATCGCTACGCATCCGTTTTGCCCGTCGCTGGGGCTTTACAGCCACTTTCTCGCTTCGATTTAAGGATGAGGAAGGCAGCGGCCAGTCGGATTTGCTCACGGCGTCTTTTGGTTGAACCTGTTGTTTTTTCCATTGCGTCAAACGTGAATAAGTTCGTTTTCCTCTACCTCAGATTCCAGTAATTGCTCCAGATTCGTAAGTCCGCGCCGGATGAGGTAGCCACCCGAATAGACGTATTCCGAACCCGAGATAAACGCGCCGAACCAGCGCCGGGCCAGCGGGAAATGAAAGGCAACCTCTTCGGGACTAAACCGCTCGGGCTTGTACTCGAACGAGTAGACCGGTAGCTGACGAATGGCCCGGTGGTAGACCCTGTACCCCTCGGGCATTTCGACAAACCTTTCATCAACGCAGGAATCTGTTTCGGACAAACTCCAGGCTTCCCCGTCGGCGGGCTGGCAGTCGCTGTAGTGGGCAAGCGGATGAACGCAGTGATCCTCTCCGGCAACACCCTGCGTATACCGCACCGAACCGGCAGTTACGAAGCACCAGTTCGTGCGGGTAACCATGAAGAAATGTCCGCCGATTGGCTCGGCCACCTGGCTCTCACTCAGATAAACCTTGATCTTGAATTGGGTCATAATGCAATGTTCGCCCGTTGCGGCCAAATCTGACGCACAACAGGCGAACGGTTTTAAATCGTGAGATAAGCATCAAAAACAGATCATTGCGCTACGGGCCTAATTCCTGCGATTCTCAGGCACCGCGTTTATGAACGCTTCCATAATCCGCTGATCAATGTATTGGTTAAGTTCCTCCTGCGTTCGGAACGGTAGCTGGCTTAGTTCTCGATTTTTGTTCCAGACTGTCACCAGTGCACAGTGCGCCTTGATGGTTTCAACCGTTGTGCGTTGAACGTAATGCAGCTTGGAAAAGTGGCGGCCTTTGTATCGCAGGATACGTAGATACAAAGGCGGGCATCTGAGGGGCTGCCAGGGGTCCGGCTTACGTCCTTCCGACTCCTGAAGGACAACGTGTTCGTACCGCTGCATTTCGTCCAGGGCAACCTGAACGGCCCAATGGTCGCAATAGTCTCTAATTAGTTCGTTGGGCCGTTTGCCGTTCCATTCCGGAAACTCCCGACGAACGACCGCCGACAAGCGAATGAGCCGGAGAGCCTGAGCAATAATGAAAATCGTTTTCATGTTCGATTTTTTTAGACGGTCAATGGTCGTTAACCGAAATCGTTCGCGGCTTCACGAACGGCGACCCGGTTTTGGACTCGTGAAATTTCGTCAACTGCCACGCGTGGCGCCGGAAGCTGGCTCATCGCCTGCGCCAGTTTGTTGTAGTCGATACGCTCGACTTGATTGCTGGCAAATACTCCACCACCGGCGTAGTGCATGATGTGATCCGGTAGCGGAATCGTCATCGGCTGAGAAAGGGCTTCGGTACCGGGAAACGCCCGGCCACCTCCGCGCTGGTTGATCTCCGACAACTGCGGATAGAACATCATTGTGCTTTTCGCATTAATCACCGATTCGCCCGGCGATAGCTTCGCGTTGATGTTGTCCGACTTTGGCCCACCGACACCGCGAACAATCGGGCCACTCTTCGGAAGCTCAAATACGCCACCCTCGGCAAATTCCTGGGCACTGATCAGTGCTTGCTGGGCAAATCCCTGTATGGCGATAAAACCCGCCAGAATCGGGCCGAGGATCGGGCCAACAGTTAGCGCCTTGGTGAAGGCCACGGCGGTATTGATTCCAGCTTCAATGCGGGCGGCCCGCTGTTTTTTCTCACCGACTTCCTTTTCCAGTTTCTCCCGACGCTTTTCATACTCCTCCTCAATAGCCGCCCTGAGTTCGGCGTTGTTGCCCGCTGATTTCAAGGCTGCTTCCTGCTGCTGTTGCAAGGCTTTGGATTGAATCGCTTCCTGGGCTGCATAGATTGAAGACAAGGTGTTGTTAAGTTCTCCAGCGACAGAAAGCCCTAGCTCTACTACACTCGCCAAATAATCCTGATCGGCTTTCTCGCGGAGTTTAATGTACTTTTGTCTTATTTCCTCAAGCCGAATCGGGTCTTTCTCGTTTTGTTCCCGTTCCTGCTTCTCAAGTTGATTGAGCCGATCAATATTAAGTTCCAGTTCCGCTTTACTCCCTTTGCGAACGACTGCCAGTCGGTCATCAATGGAGGATACCTCGCGGCTTAACCGTTTCTGATACCGGGCGTTCTGCCGGTCGTCGGTGGCTTCCTGAATATCCCGCTGAGCGTTGGCGAAATCCGTTTCAGCCTGCAGCAATGCCGTTTTCGTTCGGGCGTCGATCTCCTTGATTTTAGCGTCCCGCTGCTCTTTGTTTTTGATGCTCTCGGTTACGCTGCATTTCTCGGCATCGCTCTGGGATTGAATCAGGTCTTTGATTAAATCGAGTTCTTCGCGGGATCCCTTGTTAACCTGTTCGAGTCGGTACTTGATACCCGACTCCCGGATTTCGCCGAGTCGGTTTTCTTCATCGATAGCGGTTTTGAGTCGAAGGTTTGTTAACTCTACTGCTGCATTGGCATCGATCAGGTCCCGCTGCTTTTTAGTGGTGGCATCTTTTTTGGCCAGCAGGGCTTTCTTCTCAATCAGACCCTCTTCAATCGCCAGCGTTTTTTCGCCGTTCTCCTGGGCGACTTTCAGCAGCCGTTCCAGATTGCCGATCTCCGTTTCAAGTTCCTGCTTGGATAACTCTTTGGCCTTGTCGCTGGCTTCTTTGCGGATTGACAGTTGTTTGTTCTGAAGCTCAGTTAACCGTGTGGCGCTTTCGCCCCGTAGTTTGGAAATATTAATTTCAATCTGCGCCAGATCTTCATTATCCTTCGCCATTTTATTGCCTAGCTTCAACTCATCTTCCTTGTTGGCCTTCCGTCTCTCTTCCAACTGGATTAATTTGGCCGTCGTGGATTGTTCCAGGTTGAAGGCATCCCGGGCGGCTTTCAGACGTATCGATTCAGATTTGCTCGTGTCGTCCGAGAGCATTTTAAGCTGTTCGATGGTTGCCATGTTCTTCTCGCGTTCCACGTTCAGTTTGCGCTCCTCTTCGCGCATCTGCTGGCTTTTGCGGGTGATTTCCTCTTGCTTACTGGCAACCTCGCCCAATTGTTCGCCGAACTTCCTGCCACGGTCGTAAAGGGTTTTGAAGTCATCGGCAAACTTTTGAGCCCCGTCACGTACTCCCTTCCAGTCACCTTTCCAGATGGAACTCAGGATATTGCTAACAAGCGTAAAGCGGTCGATCAGCTGCTTTTTGATCGTCTCGCCAATCTGCCCGATAATGTTTTCCGAACCCGTAAACGCCCGGTAGATCGCTTCGCCTACGTTGCCGACCTTATCCGCCAGAAAGCCGAGAACGGCAGTAAACGCTGCGGTTTTGCGTTCGAGAAAATCCACCCCTTTCTGGGTGCGGGTCAGGGCAGCCACAATCAAGGTAAAAGCGGCAACGATAGGGACAGCCATTAGGGCGACAAGTCCACCTCGTAGTGAAAGAATGCCTTTACCGAATGTCGTGGCTGTGTCCCATCCGTTTTGGAACTTATCGCTGAGGTCGCCCAGATTAACACCTAGCGGACTTAACTCTTTAATGTAATCCGTTACTGACTTTTTGCTGTCCTTACTTGCCTTTTCGCTCTTTCTGGTGGAATCAGTAACCCGTTCGGTTTTGTTTTCCAGGTTGTCCAGTCCGTCAATCAGTCGGTCGATTGCCTCCTGTTCGGCTTCGGTGGCGGCCGTTTGATCCTGCTTGGTGCGGGTCAGGGCGGTAGCCTGCCGGGCAACCTCCTTATGGCTGGCACCCATCTTGCTTAGGCTATCCGTTGCCGCTTTGTTGGCTGCGTCCTGCTGTTTAACCACCTGCACATTGGCTGCCAGTTCCGTTTTCAGGCTTTTAATCTGGCTTTCAATCTCGGCCTGTTTTTTGGCAAACTCGGTCGAGGTCATCGTGCCCGCCTGCACCTGCTTATACAGGTTGTTAAACTCTTCGCGGGCGGCTTTGAGTTGTTGTTTCAGATCAACGACCCGTTCGCGGGCGTCACCCTGATCGTATTCAAGACGTAGTAATATAGTATCTCCCATTGTTAAGTTGTTTACTGTGATTATTTAAGATTGGCGCGGATGCCGAAAACCGAATCCGCGCCGTGAAGCAGACGTTTTACCAGGCTTCGACCAACCGGCGCCACCGGGACTTTCGGATAATTGGCTCCGGTATGATGGGCGTACTCTGTTTATTGTAAACCAGTACGATCTCGCTGACCCGTGGCAGCGAATCGGTGCCCTGCCAGATGCTGAGGTAATGTTTAGCCAGCGGTATCGCCTGCATAAACGGCAGTTCCTTTACTTTCCATTCGTAGTATTTCAGCATTTTAGGTTTGATGCCGTTAAGTTGTCGATGCAACGTGAATACCGGCTCATCCATAAGTTGAAACATGAATATGCGAAGCGTCGGAATCACCCAATCCAATGTAGACAGGTCTTCAAGTTTTTCCATTTCCTCGTTCATAGCCTGCTCCTGCACAAATCCAAAGTGTTCGCGGGCATTCTCCGGAAGGGCCATTCCGGCAATGACCGTCGGAACGGGCAAATCATCCACCTGGACCGGCTGAGACAGGTAGTCCAGCGTTTTAATCACGGCCCTGTACTCGGTTGTCGACAGTCTGGCGGCCACTTCGGGATCGCTCGCCAGCGACAAAATAGCATTCTGGGGAGTAAAGCCACCTTTGGATAAGCGTAGGTACTCTTCCAGGGTAACATCCTCCCAACGTCTTGGCAAATCAAACTCGCCGTTCCTGCACTGAACCGTTAATGCGTCCCGCTTGCGGGTGACGCCGAGAAAACCAAAATGCCGCTCTAGTTTTTTAAGGGATAATTGTAGTTTGGAGATTGTTTCGCCTGCCTTGCGGGCGGATGAGTCATCCATTGGTTGATCGAGATTTAAGTCAATTGTCGCCATTCTTCTTATTGCTGTTTAAATAATGAATAAAAGGTACTGAAATATCCATTCTAAAGGAAATTATTCTTTTAAATAGCCTTCCTGTGGGAATTTTTCCCTGATTCGGGGCGAAATGTCACAGCTAATCCCGGTTTCCCTTGATTTGCGCGACGATCTCGGAATTATTTACGGATTGTTCGACTTGAATAGATCGTGGCTCTACGGGCTTGTTTTGATCATTACCACGAACGCCCTCCGCGAGCAGGTCCACCACCGCCGAAATTGCTTCGCATCTGAACCGTAATGCGGGTCGCTGAGGATTTGTGTTCTACCGGTGGCTTTCCGTAGATCGTCCATACCCCGCCCCGGATCGCGTCCATCGCGTGATTCCATCTATCAATCGGATCGTTGGTCGGCTTACCATTGAGCATGATGTATTTGTAGTTTCGGACTTCCTTGCCAATGTTGCGACTCCGGCGGGTATAATGCACCGTGTACTCGTTTAGCTTGCTGATTCCGGCGATAACCGAACCCGGTCCTTTCTCGCTGGGGATTGCGTTAATGCCTGCTACCTTGACACCATCCGGCTTATAATACCCGGCGGAAAGCTCATCAACGGACTTTCGTTCGGCCCGGTCGCAGATCGTTTGAATATTAGCATCAAGCCCAGCCGCGTGGAAGAGGTCAAGGATATCAGGATTCATCAAACCCGGCGTATAAGCTATTTCGTCCACGTACAGGTTGCGGCCACTACGGCCCACCTTGCCGATAAACGTCGGGTCTATAGAATAGCCAAAGTCAATTACGTTGAAATAGCTGTCACAGTGCGGCATTTCGTCAATCTCGATCCAGTTCGGAAAGACCAGCGATTCCTCGGAAGGTTTGGGGTCCTGTTGATACATCGAGTTGAACGTAAACGGGTTGTCTCTTTTTACTTTTTCAATTTTCTCCTGGCTGTGTCTTTCCGGCCAGAGCGCAGCACCAACCGGACGCGGATCATATTGGCTCTGATCTTTTGTTCGCAGAGCCGGAAAACTGATCACGTGCCATCCGTAAGGATTGGTTGAACTCCATAGTCCGTCCCGGTCCAATGCCCTACCTGCCGGGTCGTCCTCCTCCCAACGGGTGAGGATCATCACCTGCGCGGAGTGGTTGTGTAGCCGCGTCTCGAAAACATCCGTGTACCAATTCCACGTACTTTCACGAATCGTTAACGATTGTGCATCTGCGCGGTCTTTAATTGGATCGTCAATGATGCCAATATCTACCGACGTGCCAGTCAGGGATCCTCCGACGCCCACTGTTTTGACAAAACCCTCGTGACCGACTACACCGAATATCTCGCTATTGCGAAGTGTGCCACCGGTGGACACGGTTACGACATTACTGCCGTTTAGCCGAGTATCTGGAAATAGCGCCAGATATGGCTCGTCATCCATCCGAAGCTGTATATCGCGGTTAAAGCTGCTGGCCAGCGTGGATGAGTAAGAAGCAATCAAAATCTTTGTGTTCGGGCTTCTACCCAATATCCACGCCGGAAAGCTACGGGTCGACAGTTCGGACTTTCCGTGTTGAGGTGGAACAAAAATCATCAGCTTCTGAATCTTGCGCTCGTAAACCGCCTGTAACTTGTCAGCGATAACCTCGTGAAACCATTGTGCAGAATATTGAGGCCGGATGTGCGGTATGAAATCCCGGAAGTTATTCCTCGCCAGTCTCCGGCTGATCAATTCGCTCTCGAATTGCTGCTGCTGCAGCTCTTGAAGTAGCAAGTCTTTGTCGTAATTCATCATCGCTTAATTTAGAAAGGTCTTCAAATTTCATTGGCCCACCATCCTCGCCGGTATGTTCAATGAATTGCTTTGGTGATCCATACGCACTATCAAGCAATGCCTTGTATGCACCTACGTCACCACCTCGCGCTTTCTTGATCATGGCAAGCGTCATAATATCTTCCTGCGTTAACCGGCTCTCTTCCTTTGTAATTGGATTTTTTACGTTCTCCTCCGTATCTAGCCAGATACGGGCTGTCGTGTTTCGATTCTTCGATTCCTTCGGCCTTCCGGATGGATTACCGGAAACACCTTTCGGGAACTTGTGTGGCTCGATGTTTTCTGGGTTTGGCATCGCTGTATTTTCGCTGTATTTGTGTTATCTAATTTTGTCCAGTACTTCCCTCGCCAGCGTTCGGGCGATGGCTTCCATCATCTTCGGTGGCACGCTTCGACCGACACCCTCGGTGCAGCGAATCCGCGAACCTTCGAGTCGGTAGTCATTCGGAAACGATTGCAGGGCCTTTAACTCGTCGGTGTAAAAGTGCCGCGGCTCTTTCCAGTGAAACAAGTCATCACCCGCGTGCGCGGTGATCGTGTTGGCGGGCCTGAGCGGGTGCAGCTTCATTTTCGAGAACCAGCCTTTTCGACCGGTCTTGCGAAAGTTGGCATCTTCCATTGATTGCCCCGGCTGGGTCATGTTCCAGTACTCTCGTTGCAGGTCGGAAATACTGACGTCCTCGGACTTGTCGATCTGATACGCCCGGATCGCTTCGCTGGCGGTGATGATCTTGCCGAACGGTTGAGGGAATACCGGGTTTAAGCCCAGGTCACAGCGAACACCCACGAAAATAATCCGCTGTCGAATCTGGGGAACTTCGTAATTAGCGGCATTCAATAGCTTCGCCGAAACCTTGTAACCTGCCGACTCGAAGGCTTCAAAGAACTGATTGAAATAGCCCTTCGATACCCCCTTGATCAGACCGCTGACATTCTCAGCGACGAACGTTTTGGGCTGCATGGCTTCGAGAAAGCGGATGTACTCAAAAAACAGATCGTCGGTGCGCTGCTCACGGTTCCCGTACTGCTTGACTTTACCCCAACCGTCGGCAACAATGCCGTTAGTCGAAAACGACGAACAGGGCGGGCTACCGTCCAATACGTCCAGATCGCCCGGGCGAAGGCCCAACTCGGCAAGGATTGCCAGCGGTTCCAGTGTTCGGATATCGCTTTGGTAAACCTTCGTGCCGGGATGATTCAGCCGGTAGTTAGCCGCCTGGTAGTCGAGGAATTCCACGGATGCCAGCACTTTAAGCCCGGCCTGTTTGTAACCCTGCGAAGAGCCGCCGATGCCGGAGAACGTCGAAATCACTTGATACATAGCCAGGCTTTGAATTGTAAGAACTGCCAGATCGGGGTAACGCATCCGAACACCTTCAACAGAGCGAGGTTCTGCTCTTCGCTCTGCGGGCGCATGATTCGCCGGAGCGATAACTGCTTATCGAGTATCTGCTCGGCGGTGAAGTGTTCCAGCTTCATATCGTAGTGGCTGAACGTGAACAGGTCCTGAATGTAGCCGTTATCGACGTACTGCTTTTCGGCAATGATCAGGGCCGCGCCGGGCTTCAGGGCGCTATGCACTTTCTCAATCAGCGTCTTCCGGGCCGCCAGTGGCAGGAATTGCAGCGTGAACAAACAGAACACCAGCTCGCAGGATTCGAGCGAAAAGTCCGCCCGCGTCAGATCGTCATTGATCAATGTTACGCCCTGACTGCCGGACTTACCCAGCAGGTTATCCGAGCGGTCGATGCCGACCAGCCGTGCCGATTCAGGAGCGATCAGCCGAACCTTTGCCAGTAGTAGCCCGGTGGAACAGCCGAGGTCATAGACCAGGGCGTTCTCGCCGATAAAGTGGGTCGCCACCCGCAGAACCGACTCGCGCAGGTTTACGTAATTGGGGATCGAAAGCTCAATGTGATCATCAAAGCTCTGAATCGTATCGAAACTGAAGTTAGTCGAACTCATGGCCGCAGCTGGGGCATTTGTGTTTGGTGGCAATCTTGCCGGTCATCTCGTCACCGTCTTTGGTGCTCCGGGATTTCGGCGCTTCATCCATTCCCGAAAGTTCCAGGCCCCACTCGCCGAGCAGATCCTTATCCCATTCGGCGGCCAGTAGTTCTTCGTCCCATTCGCCGTTGTTGACGTTATCGCGGATAATGATCTCCCGCTCTTTTTCTTCGCTCAAGCCTTCAATCAGAAAAGTAGGGACTTCTCCAGTCCGATCTTTTGGGCCGCTTTGTAACGCTGATTTCCGGCCAGAATGACCAGTATCCCGGTACGGTTGGACAGGATCAGCGGACGGGCTTCAAAATAGGCCGGGTTCTCCTGAATAGACTGGCAAAGAATCTCGAATTGGTCGTCCCGGATCGTGCGCGGGTTGCCTTCTAACTCGTGGAGGTCCGCCAGTGGGCGGTAGGTCATTGTTTGCATTGTATTTGCTGTTTGAAAGTGAAATTCTCTAATCAGAATCTTCCGACGGTCGCCTGCAAAATGGCCGCTATTGCCGTTTCATCCGTCGGGTCGACAGAGCCAATGAACAACAGCAAGCGGCTCACCTTGTCTACCTCGGTGCTAATTGGCTGGCGCGAATACTCCTTCTTGTATTTGATGGTTCGCAAATCGATGTGCTCCGGGTTTGAGTATCCAACGGCGTAGATAAAGTGGTCGGTGTCGTGTGTGCCACGGTACATGATCAGGTGTCGGTGTTCGGGCAGGTGTTCGCTGACTGAGAATCCGTCACATTCGGCCATTAGAATCAAATGGCTGAACTCGCTGCCGGTTTGGGTGTCATTGAGAATTGCTTGCATTTGCATGGTAGTTCTAATTGTATGAATTGATTGATTAACCGACTCGGTGTAGTGGTACCGGCCGCAGGACCCGCCCCGGCTCGACCCCGGTTTGATTGGACCAGTATTCACCGTTAGGACTTTGCAATAGTTCGATGGTCGGCATGGCGTTAGGCTTGTTATCCCACGTTGGCGGATAGCCCTTCTTCTCTACCCATTCCTTGAGAATAAAGTCGGCCAGGTCATACCCCTGCTCTTTCTGCTCTGGGGTTGCTGCGCGTTCGAGGTAGTCCGAGAGAGTGATATTGAAACCCTTTGTATTCAGCTCATCGGCTTTCTGCTTCCACCGCTCGAAGGCGGTTCCGTTGGCAGAGGTATCGGGAAACAGGACAATGTTCCGGCGCCGTAGGGGATTCAGCCGGGCTTTGTTGAGATAGCTCAGTGACCAGATCGCCATCCAGCACAAATCTGGAAAATGGCCCGCAGCGAGTACGGCGGTCTTGGGACTCTCAACGATCCCAATAGTCTGATCGGGCGGGGCGGTGGCTAACTGGTGCAGACCGAATGGGTACGGGAACTTGTCGCCGGTCACTTCATAACGTTCGAGCCATTCAGGGAGCGCCTTGCCCTGCTCTTTGAGGTAGCTTTTGATCAGGTAGTGAATCGGGCGGTTGCACCGGTCAAATCCACCTTCACCATCCTTGAACTTCACGGTGCGGGCATCCACACTGAACAGTACGCCCTGCCCGCCGTAGGTGTTGCCATCGACATCCTGACACCAGAAAATCGTTCCACCTTTGCCGAAGTCCTCCACCTTGAACCGGTCGCCGACATTTTGAGTAATCCGGTAATTAGCCTTATATGTGCCGATTCGGAACCGCTCAATAAGCTCCTGAGCGTGGGTGTTTCCGAAATGCCCTTTCAGCATATAGGCGAAGTGATTGGCTTCGTAATTGCCGAGGGAGCGCGTAAAGACGTCTGCCGGGATCTGCTGCAACTCCGGCGTGGGCGGCTGTTTAGGTGCAGGAGCTGGCCTGGCTTGTGGCGTTACCTGTCCACCTTTCCACTGCTGGCGGTCGGCTTCGTAAACCTGATCAGAGTAGCTTACTCCGCTGGTGCCTTTGTCGTAGGGCGAGAATGAATAGTTGCAGTTGGCTTCCCGGTCACACCGGCCGAACTCTTCGGGCAGCAGATCGCCGGTCCGGTCGTCCCGGTAGGGTACATACGTCCGGCGTCCGCAGCTCGGGCAGTAGAGTTTCCCTGACTTAGAATGAAGTTTGTATCTGTATGGAGTGCTCATAGTTGTTGTTTTGGCTATTTGAGACGCTGACAAAACCGACAAAAGGGTATTTTGGGGGTTTTGTCAGTTTTGTCAGTAAGTCAGTCTACGTTTTTGAAATAATTTTCGGATGAATTTTGTACTGCGTAGCTTCTGGCCTGCCGTTCTGGGACTCTTTCGGCTTCATGGGCAGAATCCATCCCTGTTCCTGTAGCTCTTCCAGTGCGCACTCCACCAGGTCGTTCGTGTTGAGATTTGACCAGCCCTTGCGGACCACATCGCGCACCTTAAATTCATCCTTCAGATCACCGATCCGGATGTGGCGTAGTAGCTCTTTGGCGGCTGCCACGCTGAGCCCGTCGAGTAGCCCGTAAATCCGGCGGGCATGGGACATCAGGTACTCACACCAAAGTAAAGCGCGATCAATGGCTTGCTTGGAAACCAGTCGTTTCTCGGTGCCTGAGACAGCTACCGGATTTGCCAGCGAGTCGGCGACGTGGAACACCAGCGCCAGCGCGGGAATCAGAGAGCGGTATTTGACAAAGTGCTCCAAGACCAGCCCGTTTTCGTTTGGCAGAACCTCTTTTTCCCAATGGGTGAGCCAGTCGATAAAGACCTGCTGGGCTTCGTCGTCAAAGCGGGTATACGGAAAATCGTTGTACTCATCAATACACCAGCCAAATTCGCTAAAATCAGAATCAGCAATTTGCTGGATCAGGTCAAATGCCGCATCCCGCGCCCGTGTGTCAGGGTATTGATCAACGTAACTCCATTCCGGTTTATCAGGGTAAACGGCGAGCTGCAAACGTTGAACAAACCCGTCATTTTCAAACCCTTGCGCAGCCTTCAAATAACCCAATAACTTCGTAGGCTGAATGGCCCCAAAAAGCGAGATGCAGATCCGTTTAATGTGGAGTGTTCCCCGTCCAATTCGGTCCACTGTAATCCGCCCGTTACCATTCCAGGCTTCCAGATAAAACGCCCGATCCCCCTCTCTGCCTGATTTGTCCCATCCGGCAAGTAATCCGATCAACTCATCACGGAACTGCAATAGGCCGGTCGGATTTTCTTCGAGCAGCTCCGCCAGCTTCTCAACAGTGGCGTCATTGGTCATATACCGGCGCTCTTTGGGCTTCACCGGCGGCTCCGGATATTCCGCTGAGAAGTCCACAGACTTGCCTTTTGCTTCTAAATCCTTCTGGTATTTGTACGCTTTCTTTTTTGCTTCGTATTCGATTAAATCGCGCTCATATTCTGCCAGGGCATCTTCGTGGTTTGCCATCGAAGCGACAACCAGCCGATTCAACGGAGCGAAGGCTTCCTGAACAGATGGAGTTTTTAAGCTGGATGGATCACCGATAACTGCACCCCAGAGGTTGGGTATGATTGTCCAGCTATCTCTCGTTTTTGGCTTGATTGCCAGGCGCGTTCCAATCAATGACGAAATCATAACGACTGCCGCCGATGCCAGGTAATCAACCGGGCAGCGCATCCGGTATTGAATATCGGTTAGCCATGGGCGCAACGATTCCGGTATCATTTCGTCTGTCAATGGCAGAACCGGCAGTAGTGGCTTTTCGAGTGTTCGCGGAGTTGGCCAGACGGTTCTTTCGTCGTGGTATTCCCGATCCGGTTTGAAGTTGATGTGCTCATGTCCGTTCGATGTTGCGGACGTTTTAGCTTTCTGTTGGTTAAGTTTTTTGATCTCATCATTGAACTCGCCCCACAAATCACCGGTAACACCTTGACTATTAGTGTAATTTACTGTATCTTCACCCTGTCCTTGCATCGTATCAGAGGGGCTGTATTGATTGTCGCGAATCATATGGCCCCTATTTTTTTGGTTGGCATCTTGTTGAATGGCTACATAGGTCGCTATAGTCAATTACGATAGCACCAGCGTTTTGCAACGCCTGAACGATTGGAGGAATAGCTCCAGAGCAGGAAGAGAAAAGAAAGAATGTAAGCAGGTTCGGCAGCTTGCCGAGGACCAGGCAGTCCGGATTTGCCCCTGCTGTCATGAGTGGGTACGCCTTTCCGCTGGGATCTGATTCAATCAGACCTACTGGCGCATCGAGTGAGGGATTCATGCTGCGGTGCGACGTTTACGTGACCCAAGGAATGAATCAACTGATTGAGTTAACTCCTGATTCTTGGGGCGTCCTTGGCTGATCCACTCGCGAAGTTGCTCTTCCGAGAACAACAGTTTACCACCTTCCCGGCTATGAACCGGAATTTCGTTTTTTGAAACCTTGTTGTAGATGGTTGAGTCACTGTAACCGGTTAACTCCTTAACCAGCTCGGTGCCTCCGATGCGGTTACTACGTGGTGTGGATTGATTCGAGGCCGATGGAAAGGGCCGTCGATCAAATTCCGCCTGTACTGCGCTCTGAACGATCGGTGTAAGCAGAGCGGCAAAAAACGACTTGAGGGAGATGTCTTCGGTAATCATGCGCTGATCTACTGTTTAAGTAAATGACCAGCGCAAATAAAATAGCGATTTTCCCGAAAAAGTAAAGTTCTGGGGGGCCAAATCCAAATTGGCACCGGGCCAAATCCAAATTGGCCTGGATCTATTTTTTCAAACCTAGTGCTCGCTCAATAGTAGATTCTGATGACCCTGTTTCTTCGATTGTAGCTTGAATTGCTTTTTGATGGTCTTTAAGTATATCTTTATGCCCGGCATAAGTCTTCCGTAAACGTTCGTACCTCATTTCAGTACCTTTTCCGTGAGTCCTTTCTTCAGCATTATCTGGATTGCTCCCCTCATCTACCTTTTTATTAACCTTTCCGGCACTTCTTGCCACTTGAATTAAGGTACCTATTCGTTCCCCTTCGGCAGTGCATCGCTCCAGGAAGTTGTTTTGGTGAATAATCCGCTGTAACTCTGGATTGAGTTGAGAAAATTCGGACTGGTATTGCTCAAGCACAGAGATAATTAGCGCCAACCTTTGTTCATTTGTCGATAACCTTGAAAGCCCATACAGCAAAATGTCAATATTGAACGGAGAGTTATTGTACTGTACCTCCGGATCGTCAAGAAACGGAGCGTACTTATTCCGGTAATTGATTAAATTTATTAGAGCGTCCTCGTTTTTAATTACCTGCAGCAACTGGTCAATGAAAAATACCACCTCGGTAGCATCGAAATTATTCTTTTGAACCACCTCCTGCACCTTTTGAATCATTGCATACCATTTATTGGGATTTTCAACTATAAAGAAATAAGCCTCATGGAGCGCGGGGAGTAAAATACCCACACTCTTTTTGAACTCCGATGTCCGACCTTCGTTCTCGTCTCCATATCGAATGATCAGACTTTGCGCAAACCGATTATAAGTCTCATCATCCGAGCTTATGTACTTATCCAGGTCAATCATTTGCTAAAACGGTTTTATTGAAGTTGAGCAATGCTTTCGTGTACTCGCGTTTTACATCATCCTCGAAGCTGTCAAGGTAGTTTTCTGTAGTCCGTAGGTCGGTATGCCCCAGGCTTTCGGAAATAAATTCAATGGGCGCGCCGGATCTCTTTAGCACGGTAGCGAAGCTGTGGCGAGCGAAGTAGGTAGTAACGTCCTTATCGATGCCGAGCTTTTGAGCTATGCGTTTCATCCAGCGATTGACGAACTTGATCTGGTAGTGGGTTAATTCAAGTTCTCGCTGAGGGGTAATGTTGTCTGGTAGAAATGGAAATACCCGGGCGTCGGGCCTATGGTCTGGGTTGCCCCATTTCTTGATCACATCGTGCGCTGTTTCCGTCAGCAGGGCGACAACGGGGCGCTGGCGCGACTTGGTAGATCGGGCGGTTTTGGCCCGAATGAACTTGATGTTGTCACCGTCAATGTTTCGCCATCGCAGCTGACAAATATCCTTCATGTTGACCCCGTTGCAGAGGTAGGTAAATAGCCAGAGGTCGCGGGCCTTGTCCTCCTGGCTGCCGGGAATGGCCGGATAGTGAAATATCTTTTCAACCTCGGCCAGCGTCAGCGCCTTTTTGATGTTGACACCGCTGGGGATGACGTACCGGTTCTTTCCGAAGGGGTAGTCTTTCCGAGTCAATGTGCCGTTATCAATCGCCTGGTTGATCAGCGTTCGCAGTGCCCGTAAGTAAATGCCGACGGTGGTTATGGAGCGGCCGGCCAGTATCATTTTCTTTTCGTACCCCTTCAGAAAGTCGGCGGTTATGTCGGCAAACTTTAACCCCTTTTTATGATCGACCAGCGAAGCCAAAGCATTGCCGTATGAATTGGCGGTGGCCGCCCGACCTTCCTGATTCAGTTGAGCGATGTATTTGTTAAACTGGTGGGCGACGTCAGAACGTAGGGATAGTTCGCGGGTGTTCTCCGTTTCACTTTGAAAGTACAATCCCTCGAAGGCTTCAAAGCTGAACGGGTCCAGTCCACGAATAACTTTTTCAGCGCGGGTAACAAATTCACCGTTCCGTTCCCGAATGTCCCGAAGCTCCCGGCGGGTCTTGGTCTTGTCCTCCACGTCCGTCCAAAGGGTAGGAGTGAGGTCGACTCCGATGCTATAATATTTGCGGAGTCGCTGGTAAGTGATGCGGAGCTTTAACGGGTAAGTGCCATCGGCCTTGATTCGACGGGTGTCCTGAACAACAGCGACAGTAGGAGCAGCGATTTTCATTCAGTGTATCAAACCCATTTGCGACACAGTTTGATACACAAAGTTAGTAGATAATGGTAAATGCAAAAGTAGATTTTGGTAAATATATTAGCTTAAAAGCCTAATAATTAGCGCACCTAACTACTTTTTAGTAGAAGTCAGTAGATATTAGTATACTGCCGGGAGGTGACTCTTAATCAGTGGGTCGACAGTTCGAACCTGTCCGGGGTCACCTTACAGTCAAGCACTTACAACGTAATGTAAGTGCTTTTCTTTTTTAGTTAATCCAGCACTCTGGTGGCCCCTAATCCGATTGATTGGCTGTCAGGGCGGTTTTCGACCAAACCCGGGGAGCAGTGGGATAAAAGGGAGCCTTAACGGCCAAATGAGAGATCGGGCATCGGGTTGCGACGGGAAATTCGCTCAGATTGCTGACGCATTGAATGAAAATGGATTCGCAATTTGGGATTATTCGTCCGAATCTGATCCTCACTATGTTCGCCAACGTTTTCCACGCACCAAGATGGGTAAATCTCTGACAGTGTTGCTATTAGGGACAATATTTATTAACCTGCAAACCGCCATTCCGGTATTTTTTGCAAGATAAACCTCAGTATTGCCTGTATCTGGCAACTTTCATTAATCCATAGCCGATCAAATAGGGGCCGGGTGTCAGGATAACCATCAGACCTAATTTTTTAAATAAATAATCTGTCAGAAAATAGCCTAAGATGGTTACGCCAACAAAGAAAAGGGTGTAAAAGAACCTGAACATTACAAGGATTGGAGTTATCACCAGAGACAAATTTATACGAGTACCTGGAAAAAACGCGGTTTCTCTGTCACTTCCGAATGGCAAATTGCTACAGCGGGCCGGGTTTTCTTCTTAACCAGAAAGGCGCAGATCACCGACCCGCGCCTTTCCCAGACTCTAACAACACATCTAACTTACTGCTTCAGCACCTTCACACTTACACTTTTCAGCCCACTGTGGACCCGCAGCAGCAGCAAGCCGAAGGGTTGTCCCTGAACCGAAAAGCGCTGCTGCTCAACGGCGCTGGCGGTTCCAATCTGCCGCTGACTCACCAGTCGTCCGCTGGCATCGGTGAGTTGTAACCGCAGGGCTTGCCCTTCCGCTCCCCGAATTTCCACCTGAAGCTCGTCGAAAACCGGGTTGCCCAATACCGTCACCTGTAGCTGGGAACCGGTTTCCGCCGACAGGCGGGCGGGCGCACATTGGTATTCTTTCGGCGAACCTTTCAGGTCGTAGGTGCTGCCCTGCACCCGGGCCCGGATTTTTGTCCCGTTGGTCACCGTGCCCGGCGGGGTAAAGATATACGCGTGTGAACCATTGCCCTTGCCCGCGTCTTTCAAATCCTGGCGGTAAATGTTGGCGACGGTGCTGCCCAAAACCATGCCCGAGCCATCCAGGTAAAATTCGACCGTCAGCGGAGTATTGGGCTTCTTGCGATCCCAGACCCAGCCGCGGATGCCTCCGCAATCCAGTTTATCCAAATAGCCTTCAAAATCGCCCGTCACTGTCGTGGTCGATGCCGGATTGACCGTCAGCGGGAAGCTCACCGAATTGGTTAAAGCTCCATCGTTAGCCGAATAGGCCAGCACAAAGCTTCCGGCGACGGTGGGTGTTCCCGAAATCACGCGGCTGGTTGTGTTGATAGACAACCCGTCGGGCAAACCGGTCAGGGCGTAGGTCAGGGGCTGGCCTTCGGGATCGGTGAAAGCCACCAGCGTACCGGAGAAAGGAACACCGACCTGCGCCGTCAGCGGAGCGATCAGAATGGTGGGTGAAGGGGCCACCGGGGCTTTGTTTTCGGGCGTTCCCGTTCCCTGGCAAATCAGCGCCTTGGGGGAATCTTTCAGAATAAAACTGCTGCCAGCGACCCGGGCGGAAAGGTTATGAGCGGATCCGTCTTTGAGTTCATTGGGAATCGCCCAGCTAAAGGCGTGTTTACCGTTGCCTTTGCCAGCGGTTTGCAGATCCTGCCGGAACACATCGGCCAGCAGGGTCGCGATTACTTTAGGGCCATCGAGAATATCGATCGAAACGGCGGTATTGACCTTGTTGCGGTCCCAGGCCCAGCCGCGGAAACTGCCGCAATCGGCGCCGTTGACAAAACCGTCGAACGAACCATTAACCAATGAGGGATTGATGGTTACGGTGGTTGAACCGGGTGGGCTCGTGCAACTGCCAACCTGGCAGGTGGCGGAATACACAAAATTCCCGGTGGTCGAGGTAGGAACCGAAATCGTGGCACTACTGCCGCTGATCCCACCGGGTCCTTGCCAGCTTAGGGTTCCCCCTTCGCAGCCCGTGACGGTTAAGGTGACAAAGGGTGTATTTTGCAAAATGGGTAAAGAGATATTGGGGGGCAGACTGAAAACCGGTGCCGCCTGGGTGGAGCTAAGGGTTAGACTGAAGGCATTCGATGTCAGCGAGTTGCAGGTTGAGGTGATGACCACCTGATAATTGCCCACCTGGGCTGCCTGTACATTGGTAAGGCTAAGTGTGGCCGAAGTTTGGGCGGGATTGAGCGGACTTCCATCCTTGAACCATAGGTACGATAAGGCAGCGGGACCCGTTGCGGAAACGGGCACGCTGATGGTGCTTCCGGCACAAACCGCTGAGGATGAAGCGGGTTGGTTTACAATCGTGATGCCCTGAAACTCATAAGCTCCCATATCGACCGTGTTGACAAAGCGCGGGTTGCCGGCCAGATCGGTGGTGATACCTGCCAGCGCAGTGGCGCTGTTGTTCCCGGCATTCACCGGTAGCGAACAGGCTACCAACTGGAGATCCTCATTGGCGGCATCCACAAAAGGAGAGGTGGTAGTGGTCAGGTTGGAGGGGTCGGTTGTGTAGGCATACGGCGCATCGAACAGGCTGTTGTTCGCAATGACGGTGCCATAAAACGAACTAATCGGGTTGGTTCCGTTGTCAAACAGGACGCAGTTGATAAACGTAGCAATTCCAACCTGATTATAGGGGCCACCGCAATCTAAAAAGATGACCCCGATGGCATTTCGCCCAACATTTTGATTGAAGCTACAATTGGTAATGACCGGAGTACTTCGGCCTCCATTCTGGGCATCTCCGTACAGGGCCGCTCCATCACCGATTGATTTGTTCTTGGTAAAACTGCAATTGGTGATGACAGGGCTGGAGTTGCCGCCCTCTCCGTTATTTTGGATCGCTGCCGCTCCTTTCACAAAACCCGTTCCGGTCGCTGGGATTTCATTCTGACTGAAACGGCAGGAGATAATAGTAGGATTGCTGGTACCATGTGAACCATCATTGACGATGGCTCCCCCATGAATGGAAGCTTTATTCAGGCTAAAGCTGCAACGCTCAATGCGGGGATTGGAGGTTCCGCCACTGGCACCCGAATTATAAATGGCCCCACCCTTTGAATTGGCGCTATTTTGGGTAAAAGTGCAATCGGTAATGCGGGTATTGCTGGTACCGCCACCCTCCGAATTGTTATGGATGGCTCCACCGGAAAATGCGAGATTACCGGTAAAGGTACAGTGACTGATGGAAATGGGGTTGTTGGAGTCACCGGTTCGGTCATTAAAAATGGCCCCACCGCGATCATCGCATTTGTTTTCGATAAAGTCACAATACGTAATAACGGGATTGCTCCCGGCCAGGAATGCTTTGTTCATCATTGCTCCGCCTAAAACAGACGCCGAGTTCAGGATAAAAGTACATTTGGCAATGGTAGGGTCTGAGGGTTGATCCGTCAACTCCAGATTGAGAACACCTCCTCCCCAACCATCCGTACCAGCACCATTGGCCTTTCCACCGGTAATGACAAAACCATCCAGGCGGGTCTGGTCGTTGACTCCGTAAAACCGCACGACGTGATAACTGTTGCCATCATCCAGCGTGTTGTTGTTGTCAATGTCGCCCGAAAGCGTGGTGCTGGAAGGGTTGGTGGTCCGGTTTCCGTTGGAAGGATCATACCCGCCGTACACCTGCACGCCGGATGCAACCGTGAAAGATTGGGTGCGGTCACCGGTCGTTGTCGGTTTGTACAACCCGCTGGCGACCAAAACCGTTAGATTCGCGGGGTTGGATAATACGCCCGGTAAGGCGCTGCCGGGGTAGGCGGTTGCCCAGGACGTTCCATCCTGCGTACTGACGCCCCCGTTTGGGGTTACATGGATCTGGGCGGAAGCCGTCAGAGCCGCACAGAGCAGCGCAAAAACCGTGAACAGGCGCAGGCTGATTGAGCTGCACGGGAGTAGATTTTTTTTCATATGAGTAAACTAGCTATAGAGTGGTTTTCTTCCACCGGACAAACATAAACAGTTCATCACGAGCGGACTATCGCAATTTTCCCAATTACTATAACAATCTTCCCATTGGTTAAAAAATGAAAACGGTGGTGCAAACCCGGCAAAAAGAAAGGCGCAGATCGGTGGTCTGCGCCTTAGCTATTGCTTGCGTCACTAGTTAGCGTTTAATTATTTTCAGGGTTCGGCTTTGGGTAAGGGTGCGCACCTGCAGCAGCAGCAACCCCGGAGCTTGCCCCTGTACCGAAAACCGTTGCTGTTCAACAGCGTTGGCAGTTTCAATTTGTCGCTGGTTCAGCAGCCGTCCGCTGGCATCGGTCAGGTGCAGTCGGAGCGCCTGACCTTCCGCCCCCCGGATTTCAACCTGAAGCTCGTCGGAAACCGGGTTACCCAACACCGTCACCTGTAACTGCGAACCGGTTTCGGCCGACAGCCGGGCCGGAGCACATTGATAAACCTTCGGAGAACCTTTCAGTTCAAAGGTCGAGCCCAGCACCCGGGCCCGCACCAGCGTGCCGTTCGTTACAGGGGCTGGCGGGCTGAAACTGTAGGCGTGCGAACCGTTGCCCTTGCCCGCGTCTTTCAAATCCGGGCGGTAAATGTTGGCGACCGTGCTGCCCAAAACCGTACCCGATCCGTCCAGAAAGAATTCGACCGTCAATGGCGTGTTGGGCTTCTTGCGATCCCAGACCCAGCCGCGGATGCCTCCGCAATCCAGTTTATCCAGATAGCCTTCAAAATCACCGGTTACCGTCGTGGTTGATGCCGGATTGACCGTTAAAAGGAAGCTGACACTATTGGTCAAACCGCCTTCATCGGTGGCCGAGTACGCCAGCACGAAGGTTCCCGCGACGGTGGGTGTTCCCGAAATCACGCGACTGGTCGTGTTGATGGATAAACCGTCGGGCAAACCGGTCAGGGCATACGTCAGCGGTTTGGCTTCTGGATCGGTAAAAGCCACCAGTGTTCCCGAGAAGGGCACCCCAACCTGAGCCGCCAGCGGAGCGATCAGGATGGTGGGTGAAGGCGGAACCGGTGCTTTGTTTTCGGGCGTTCCGGTTCCAACGCAAATGAGGGCTTTGGGCGAGTCCTTCAAAATGAAGTTGCTGCCACTGACGCGGGCGGACAGATTGTGCGGTAAGCCATCCTTCAGGCTTCCGGGAATTGTCCAGCTAAAGGCGTGTTTGCCATTGCCTTTCCCGGCGGTTTGGAGATCCTGCCGGAAGACATCGGCCAGAAACGAGGCAATAACGGTGGGTCCATCGAGAATATCGACCGAGATGGCGGTGTTGACCTTGTTGCGATCCCAGGCCCAGCCCCGGAAGCTGGCACAATCCGCGCCGTAAACAAAACCGTCGAACGAACCGGTCACCAGTGGGGGTGTCACCGAAATGGTGGCCGAACCCGGCGGGCTGGTGCAGCTTCCCACCGAACAGGTGGCGGAATACACCAGCGTTCCGGTGGCGGAAGTGGGCACACTGATCGTCGTTCCGGTGCCGCTGGAACCGTCGGGACCTTTCCAGGTCAGCGTTCCCCCCGGACAGTTCGCAATGTTGAGGGAAACGAAGGGCGTATTCTGAATCACCGAAGCCGAATTGGAGCCGTTGAACGTCAGATTGGGGGCCGTCGGTGCGGGTTGAACCAGCAGAGTAGTGGAACTGGTTCGGGTAATTCCGCCCGCGACAGCCGTTACCGTCAGAGTGAAGGTGGTGGGACTAGCCACCGTGGGGGCCGTCAACGTCGTGGTACTACCCGAACCGGAAAAACCGGCGGGCAGGCTACTCCAGGTGTAGCTGGTGGGCGTAAAGTTCGTGGCGGTGGCCGTTACACTCACGGGGCTGCCTACGCAAACGGTCGATGCGGTTAGCGGAAGGATCTTGACCAGCGTCGCCGGGGCACAATTGAAAAAGAGTACGACACTTTCGTTATAGTTTCCTGGATTATAATCATAAAAACCATGGGCGAGGTCTTCGAGTCCATCTTTATTAAAATCGGCCATAACGGCCTTATGCCCATTCCCATCTCCCACATAGGTGGTCGGTTCCTGAAAAGTACCCGGATTGGCGGGGGTGTTGAGGTAAATGGAGATAACCGAATTTTCGTCGCTCACAATGATATCGAGATAACCATCCAGATTGACATCTCTCAAAAACGTACTGTTTAAATACTGGCTGCCCGTATACCGCGTAAACGAGGTAAAGTCATTGTTCTGATTCAGCATAACCCCCAGGTTGTAATCCACTTCGCCGACCACATCGGTTTTTCCATCCCCGTTCAGATCCCCGAAAGCTACACTCGTGCGGTAAAACGTAAAGTCTTCCGGCAATGGAATTTCAACGGGAGCTTCAAAGGCGGTTCCGCTGCTGTTGCGCAAATAAAGAAAGTAGGTATAATTTCCTCCATCGACCATTTCTCCAAAAAAATCGGTCTTGCCATCCCCGTTCCAATCCACCGTTGTTGCATCGTACGAGTTAATATCTCCGTTGATCAGGCTACTGGCAGCCAAGAACGTACCCGGATGTTCGGGATCATTGAGTCGAAGATACGTCTGGTCCTGTGTTTCGTCGATGACCAATAAATCCGGGTATCCGTCTCCATTAAAATCACCGGATAGCAGATCAGCTGTGCTACTTGAACTTTCTAAATCGATGATCTTGACCGGCTCCAGAAACGCTACCGTACTTTCTCCTTTGTTGATATACAGGTAAAATTGGAAATCTTTCTTGACAATGAAATCAGCGTACCCATCGTGGCTGAAATCGGCGACAACCGGAATGTCATTGAATTCAGGAAGGTCGATTTTAGTATGCCCGTTAAACTGACCGGGGTTGGCCTTGTCGTTCAGGTGGATATATACATAGTCTTCTGGATAATTAACCCAGGTGAGAAGATCCGGGTACCCATCGTTGTTAAAATCAGCCGTGGTAATACTGCGGGTATTGACGGCTGTGAAAGATTCGACCGGCGAAAAGCACTGACTCCAACCCGCCGTAGCCAGCAGCGAGAAAGTCAGAAAAAGGATCAAACGTAGTGTTGTTTTCATAAAGTATACCATTCGTGGAGGGGTTTGGATTCCACTCGTCAAACCTAAGGGGTTCATCCCGCTTGGGCTATCGTATTTGTCCCAATTACTATAACAATCTTCCCACTATCTGGAAATCTGTTAAAAAGAGACCTGATTTTTAAATTTTCAGTATGGATCAGGAAAGGCATAGTTGAGGGTAAAAACCGCTGAATTTCCGGTCTTGACCGGTTTGTTTTCCTAGCCTGAATTCCCGTCTGTTTCAGCGAAGCTCCGTGAAGTTCAATGCTTGAGGTAGCTTTTGTACCACTTAAATGGATTAACTTGCTATTCGGATGTTATCCGATCATTTTTGCGGGAGATATTATTTTTTCGTGATTCAACCATGAACGGCGATCAACGGCCTTTAGACTCAACCCAAAAGCTTACCCAGCGACTGGATATTGATTTTGCCCTCCGGGCGGCTGGGCTGGGTGTCTGGGAGTTAGACCCTGCTACTAATCAGGTTCTCTGGGACGACCGCTGCCGGGCGTTATTCGGACTGGCAAAAGAAAACCATCTGTCCTATGAGCAGGCAATTCAATACATTCACGCCGATGATGTGGACCGGGTCACCCAGGCCGTGGCGCGGGCGATGAATGCCGGGTCGAACGGTTTGTTCGATGAAACTTACCGGACGCTGGGCGCCGATGATGGGCAGATGCGCTGGGTGCGTTTCTACGGACGAAGTTACTTTTCAGAAACCGGTGAAGTTTACCGCTTTGCGGGCGTGGCGCAGGACGTAACTGAACAGATTCTGGCTCAGCAGCGGGAAGCAGCCACCCGTCAGGAGGCCCAGCGGCAGCAGCGAATTTACGAAGCCATTGCGGGCAGCACCCCCGACCTGATGTACGTCTTTGATCTGAGCTACCGGTTTATTTACGCCAATCGGGCGCTGCTCGACATGTGGGGCCGAACCTGGGACAATGCGATCGGGAACAACCTGCTGGAAAATGGGTATGAGCCCTGGCACGCCGAGATGCACGAACGGGAAATCGATCAGGTCGTGGCCACCAAACAGCTCATTCGGGGCGAGGTGTCTTTTCCCCACGCCACGCTTGGCAAACGAATTTACGACTATGTGTTTGCTCCGGTGCTGAATGAACGGGGCGAGGTGGAAGCCGTGGCCGGTACGACCCGCGATATTACCGAAATCAAGCGGGCCGAGGAGACGCTTAGAGAATCGGAAAAAAATTACCGCACTCTTTTTGAGTCCATGCAGGAAGGCTACACGGTTTGCGAGGCCATCCGCGACGACAGCGGCAAGATGATCAATTACCGGTTTTTGCAGGTAAATTCCGCGTTTGGAAAACTGACCGGGCTGGATCCGGCGCAAACGCTGGGGAAAACCGCCTGGGAAATTCTGCCGGGACTGGACGAAAAATGGTTTGCCACCTATCAGCAGGTCATCGACACCCGCCAGACTATCCGGGCGGAAGAATATTTTCAACCCCTTGATGAATGGTATTCCCTGACGGCTTTTTGGTTCGCCGAGGAGCGGTTTGCGGTGCTGTTCGACGAAATTACCGAACGGAAACGGGCTGAGGCCGCACTGAAAGCCAGTGAAGCGCGTTTTCGCCTGTTTGTGACGGCCAGTTCCGACGTGGTCTATACTATGAGCGCCGACTGGCGGCAGATGAATCAACTGGAAGGCAAGACATTTCTGGCCGATACCCGGGAGCCCAGCCGCGACTGGCTGCTGAAATACATCCCGGCGGAGGATCAGCTCCGGGTCGAGAGTGCGATCGACAAGGTTATTGCGGACAAACGGGTGTTTGAGCTGGAACACCGGATTATCCGGGTGGATGGAACCGTGGGGTGGACCCTTTCGCGGGCCGTACCCATTCTGGACGAGAAGGGCCAGATTCTGGAGTGGTTTGGAACGGCCAGCGATGTGACCGAACGTAAGCGCGCGGAGGAAGCTCTTCGGCAGAGTGAAGAACGGTACCGGCGTCTGTCTGCGGAATTGGAGGAACGGGTGAACGCCCGAACCCACGACCTGAGCCAGGCCAACGTGGATCTGAAGCGCTCCAATGACAACCTGCAACAGTTCGCTTATGTCGCCAGTCACGACCTGCAGGAACCACTGCGCAAAATCCAGTCGTTCAGTTCGTTGCTTACCCAGCAACTGAATGAGCAACTGAACGAGGAAGGCAAGGATCACCTGCAGCGGATCATGGCGGCCGGTGCCCGCATGTCTACGCTGATCAAGGATTTGCTCGCTTATTCGCGGATCTCAACCCGTCAGCAGGTGTTCGGCCCGGTTTCGCTGGAAGCCATTATGGCCGAAGTGCTTGTTACGCTGGACTGGAACATTAGCCAGTCGGGGGCTCAGATTACGGTCGACGCGCTGCCGGTGGTCCGGGGGGACGAGTCACAACTGGGGCAGTTATTTCAGAACTTACTGGCCAATTCCATTAAGTTTGTGACTCCCGGTCAATTGCCCCAAATCCGCGTTGACTATTTCCTTCGTCCGCAGAGCGAGTTACCACCCGGGGTGCAACCCAGTGAAGAATCGGCGATGTATCACCAGATTGATGTGCAGGACAACGGGATTGGATTTGACGAAAAATACGCAAACCGTATTTTTCAGGTTTTTCAGCGGCTTCACGGCAAAAGCGAATATGCGGGAACCGGTGTTGGTCTGGCGATTTGTCAGCGGGTGGTAGACAACCACGGCGGGGCGATTACGGCCAGGAGTCAACCGGGGCAGGGGGCGGTTTTCAGCGTGTACCTTCCGGCCTGAATCGAAGCCACTGAAACCGCTACTAACCGGTTCACGTTCCCATGGCCCGTTTGAGAACGCCCCCCACAAAACTACCCACAAACGTCAGGCCGATCGAACCATAGAGGCAGAACAACTCCAGTTCCCTGTCGCCACCGCCCTGGGGCGGAGAAGTAAAAAACGTGTACCCGATCCACAAGATAGCGGCCTGGAGCAACGCCAGCAGCCAGCCTTTCCGGGGCTGCGCAAAACCGATGGCGGCCGCCGAAACCGCGGCTAACAGATACGGCCAGTGGACAACGGCGGTTTCTTTGATGACAAACAGCAGCACGCAACTGTTGATCAGAACCAGCAGGGCATTGAACAAAAACCGCCGGTCGAAAAAAGGCTCTTTGCCTGCAGAAGTACCCGTTCCGTCTTTTTGTTCCTGCACAATGGCCTGCGCCCGCTCCAGATCGTTCCGGGCCTGTTGGAGCTGATTGAGTTGCTGAAGAGCCAGTCCCCGCCACTGAAACGGATCTGCCAGGTTGCCGTGTGCGTGAAAAACCGCCTTGTCAAATTCCAGAAAAGCTGCTTCATAATCGTGCTGTTCAAAGAGAATCTGACCGCGCTCCAGGTGTAAATCCACGACCGTGTCGTCGTAGCCGATAGCGGTTTGTAAATCGTCCAGAGCCGCCGGTAGATTTCCGCGCATTCGCTGGTAACGGGCCCGGTACAGATAGGCAATGCTCGATTGCGGTTTGGCACGAATCTTTTCGTTGAAATAAGCGAATGCCTCCTCAAACTGACAACTTGCATAGAGTTTGATGCCGGTCTGCAACTGGTCGCGCTCCTTCTCGGATGGCGTCCGCAAATCCGCGTAATAGCGGAGATAAATGATATAGCCAATGATGGCGCCGGTTACTAAAATTTCCATACGGGCCGGATCGGTCGTGATAAGCTTAATCGAGCGGTTTTTTCGTCGCGGAAACCGGTTGTTTCAAACCAGAAAACCGAGGAATAGCCCGGTAATAATCAACAAATAAGGCGGTATTTTGGAATACTCCAACAGCAAAATGGTCCCGACGACCACCAAAACCGATAGCCCGTGCTCGGCCATTGGCTGAAAAAGGGAGATGGCCGCCGATGCCGTGAGGCCGGTGCTGGCCGCGTTGATGCCTTCCAGCGACGCCCGAACGGCGCGGTACCGTTTCAGTTGATTCCAGAATCGGTAAACGAAGAAAATCAGGAATGTGCCGGGGAGAAAAATTCCGGCGGTAGCCGCAAAACCACCGAGAAGCTGGCCGCTCAAACCGGAAGCCCGCATTGACAGGACGCCAATGTAAGAAGCGAACGAAAAAACCGGCCCCGGCGTCACCTGCACAATGGCCAGCCCCGACAAAAACTCCTGCCGACTCAGGTAATGTTTAAATTCGACAAACTCGTTATACAGCATGGGCGTCAACACCTGACCACCGCCGAACACGAGACTGCCGTTGCGGTAAAAGTTTTCGAATAAACGGAGGGGCAGCGATTTGGTAATGGCACCCAGCGTAGCGGCTACGACTAGGACGCCGATCCAGAGGAAGAAGTTGGCCCAGCGAATCTTGATCGGGGCTTTTTCCATCTTTTCGTGTTTTTCATAGAGAAAAGCCGTGGCAAATCCGCCCGCCACCAGCAAAACGGGGGTTATATACGGCGACGGAAATGCGTAGGATGCGAGCGCCGAAACAATCGCCAGAACCACGCCCCGTTGGTTTGAAATTACTTTTTTGGCGATTCGGTAACCGGCAACAATCAGAAAACCAACCGCCATGGGCTGGATAAACCGCGTGAAATTGAGCGAAATCGACCGTTGCTGCACGTAATAAATTCCGATGGCTACCGAGGTCATGATCAACACGCTTGGAAACGACCAGACAATCAGGGTCAGGTACGCCAGATTGGGTCCACCAATTTTAAAACCCAGCGCCGTAATGGTTTGGGTGGACGTGGGGCCGGGCAGAATCTGACACAACGCATTGAGTTCCAGTAACTCGGCTTCGGTGAGGTACCGGCGTTTATTGACAAACCGGTCGAGCATCATGGCCAGATGCACCTGCGGGCCGCCAAAGGTGGTGCAGGCCAGAATATAGACATCTTTCAGGAAAATAATATAACGTATGCGCCTTACCGGAGCGATAGGAGAGAGCGTAGATAGGTAAGAGGCCATACAGAGAATTCTATATTCTGTCGCATTGTGACCAGATATTTTACAAAAAACGGATCACAATGCGACAAAAACAAGCGGGTTACTCGAATTAAAGATACGGGAATTTAATTCTTTTTCAACCCCAATTCCTGTAAGCGCTCATCCAGAAAAGCACCGGCGGTCATGTTTTCGTAAATCTTTGGATGTTCGGTCGAAATACAGCTCTCCAGACTCGTC
Organism: Larkinella terrae; assembly: GCF_009668025.1. Classification (GTDB taxonomy): domain Bacteria; phylum Bacteroidota; class Bacteroidia; order Cytophagales; family Spirosomataceae; genus Larkinella; species Larkinella terrae. The sequence goes on from NZ_WJXZ01000005.1 coordinate 148,124, forward strand.
AGGTCCATGTCGCCCCGGGGGTGCATAAAGAAGGGAATCGAAAACCGGGGGCTATTCATTTTCTCGCGGGGCGGGTTCACCACGCGGTGGATGGTCGATTTGAGCTTGTGATTGGTGAGCCGGTCGAGCATATCGCCGACGTTGACAATGATCTGGTCGGGAAGGGCCGTAATCGGAATCCATTTGCCATCGCGACGCAGCACTTCCAGCCCTTCGGCGCTGGCGCCCATCAGGAGCGTAATGAGGTTGATATCACCGTGAGCGGCCGCCCGAACGGCGCCGGGCTGGACCAGATCCGGGTTGAGCGGAAAATAATGAATGGCCCGGAGAATACTGTCGCCGTGGGCAACCTTGTCTTCAAAATAATCTTCCGGCAATTCGAGGTATAAGGCAATGGCCCGCAGCAGCGCCCGGCCCGCATTTTCCAGCGTTTGGTAGGTCGCCAGTGTATTTTCCCTGAACGCGGGAAATTCGTCGGGAAACACATTATCCGGCATTCCGTCAATCGGTTCCGGCTGTCCGATGTGGTAAAATTCCTTCAAATCGGCCACCTTGAATCCTTTGGCGGTTTCCTTATTTTTACCCACGTAACCGCGCTGGCCGTGCAGTTCGGGAAACTCATACTTCTTTTTCGTGTTGTCGTCGGCCGAGAAAAATGCCTTGACCGAATCGTACAAATTCGCCGTCAACTCATCCGTCAGGCCGTGATTCCGGACCGAAACAAAACCGATGTTAGTAAACGCGGCTCCCAAATCCCGCACAAATCTGGCCTTCCGTTCCGAATCCCCGGAGTTGAAATCGGCCAGATCCAGCGACGGAATTTGGTCGTATAAAATGTCGCTCATGTTGTTGATGTCCTTTGTTGATTCGGGCGCTAAAGTACAAAAAAAGGCTTTCAGACGTACCGGTTTTAGCGTTTACAGCGCGGATGTTTGGCCGTAAAATTCATAACCGACAAGTCTAAAAGCCTGATTATCCAGCTTATGCCTTCATGGCCGCATTGTATAGTTCGTTGACTTTCGACCAGTTGACTACGTTCCAGAAAGCGGCCACGTAATCGGGCCGACGGTTTTGGTATTTCAGGTAATACGCGTGTTCCCAAACGTCCAGACCCAAAACCGGGGTGCCTTTTTTCTCGGCGAGGGCCATGAGCGGATTATCCTGGTTGGGCGTTGAAACGATCTCGAGGTCTTTGCCGTTGACGATCAGCCACACCCAGCCGGAACCGAAACGGCCCGTCGCGGCTTTGCCCCATTCTTCCTTCAGTTTGTCGAACGAACCGAACTTTTTAGTGATGGCTTCAGCCAGGTTGCCCGAGGGTTGTTTGCCGCCGTTGGCGCCGAGGATATTCCAGAAAAAGGTGTGATTCCAGTGGCCGCCCCCGTTGTTGCGAACGGCCGCGGGCGTGCTACTGTCTACTTTCTTCACCAGTTCGTCAATCGACAACGACGCCATCGGTGAACCCGCAACGGCTTTATTCAGGTTGTCGACGTATGCTTTGTGGTGTTTATCGTGGTGGATTTCCATCGTCTGCTTGTCGATGTGCGGTTCCAGCGCCCCGGCATCGTAGGGAAGCGGGGCTAATTTAAACGGACCTTCGGCCTGGAACGATCCGGCAAAAGCGGATGACTGGAGGGCTTTCAGGGTTAAGGCGCTACCAAAGGCTAATTTCAAAAACTCACTGCGATTCATATCCGACTGGTTTGAGGTGAGATACTCGGTTTGTTGGAAAACACGCCCCTTAGAGCATTGTTTTCGCGAATCGCAAAGAAAGCGACTTTTTTGTAACAAATGACACCGGTTTCGGTTTCCGTTCGCTCAAGAGCGGTAATCCGGTGAAGATGAAACGCGCGCCGTTGCGTATTTTTGCCCAATCAGTAAACAGCTCCTGAAATGAATCGTTTTTTTGTCCTTCTGGCCCCGGTTTTCCTGGCCGTTGCCGGTTCCTGTGTTCATCCGAAAGCTTACTCGCCAGCCACGGGGCGGATTCGCACGGTTTCCCTTCCAAAAACAGCCGCCCAAATTGAGCGGGGTCGCTATTTAGCCAATCACGTTGCGGTTTGTATGGATTGTCATTCGAAACGGGATTATGCGCGTCTGGCCGGGCCGGTTGTGCCGGGAACCTTCGGCGGAGGGGGCGAGGAGTTCGGGAAAAACTACGGGTTGCCGGGGACGTATTACGCCAAAAACATCACCCCGTTTGCGCTGAAAAACTGGAGCGATACGGAGTTTCTGTTGGCCATGACGGCCGGGGTTTCGAAAGACGGCAAACCGCTGTTCCCGTTGATGCCTTATTCGAATTACGGAAAAATGGATGAAAACGACGCCAAATCCATTCTGGCTTACCTGCGCACCCTCGAACCGGTTGAAAACGTCGTTCAGAAATCAAAACCGGCAGCGCCCATCAAACTGGCGATGAAAATGATGCCGCATAAAGCGCGTTTTCAGGCCATGCCGACGGAAAAAAGTGGCGTTGACTACGGGAGGTATCTGGTCACGATGGCCGGTTGTGGTGATTGCCATACCCGGCGGGGCATGGGCGGTTTATCGAAAAAAGCCGCTTTTGCGGGCGGAACCGAAATCCGGCTGGCGGGTGGATTGCTGAAAACCGCCAATATTACGCCGGATGCCGAAACCGGGATTGGGTCGTGGACGAAAGCCGACTTCATCCGGCGCTTTAAAACCTACGATCCGGCCACGTTCAAAGCCCCCGAAGTCGGGAGCGGTTTTAACACGGTGATGCCGTGGCAGTTCTATGCCGGAATGACCGAACAGGATTTGGGAGCAATTTATGAGTATTTGAAAACCGTCAAACCGGTGCGCAATAAAGTAGAAATTTTCAGTACCCACAGACCCTAATCCGTGGGTACGCATTTTATTCGTAGGTAATCCGGCTCAGAATACTGCGACCCAGCGTTACTTCGTCGGCGTATTCGAGATCACCGCCGATGGGGACACCACGCGCAATCGTGGAAATTTTAACCGGCAACCCTTTGAGTTTTTTCTGGAGGTAAAAAGCCGTCGTATCGCCTTCCATCGTGGGGCTGAGGGCCAGAATGACTTCTTTCACCGCTTCGCTGTCCGGGTTCCGGAGCCGCTCGACGAGTGAGTCGATTTTCAGGTCGCTGGGTCCAACGCCCTCGACGGGCGAAATGATGCCGCCCAGCACGTGGTACATGCCTTTGTACTGCGCCGTATTCTCGATGGCCAGCACGTCGCGCGTGTCTTCGACCACGCAGATCAGCGAACGGTCCCGTTTGTGGCTGGCGCAAATTCCGCACAGGTCGTGGTCCGAGAGGTTGTGGCACTTCCGGCAGTGCTTGACTTTCGACCGGACGGCCACCAGCGTTTCGGCCAGACTTTTGGTTTGTTCTTCATCCCGCTTCAACAAATGCAGCACGAGCCGAAGGGCGGTTTTTTTCCCGATCCCCGGCAGTTTGGATACTTCGTTGACCGCGTCTTCTATCAGTTTGGAAGGAAACTCCATGAAAAATTGAGTGAATGAGTGATTGAGCGGATGAGTGATTGAGTTTTATTCACTAATTCACTCAATCGCACATTCACTCAATTATTTTAAAACTTCAGCGGAAATACCCCGGCGGCAGATTTCGTTACGCTTTGGAACGAGTTCTTCCCAGGAGCCATTTTTGACCCGGCATTTTCCTTTGTGGTGGATAATGATCGTGCACTGCTCAGCCTGCTCGGGCGTGTGTTCGCACACATCAATTAAGGTATCGATCACGTGATCGAATGTATTCACATCGTCGTTGAAAACCACCAGGTTATACAGGTCGGTATCAACAACTTCTTCCAATACCTCGACGTCATTTTCTTCGAACGGTTGCATTACACGGAATTTCTTGTTTGTTTAGCAAATTTACGAAATTTTAGCTGCTTTTGCCACGTTTTTTCAATCTGGAGAATTAACCAAACCTCCGGAATTATAACCCATTGTATCCGTAAAAAGTTGCCCCGTCCGGTATGAATCCCAACATCGCGCTAACGATATTAATTGCCTACTTTGCCATGCTGATCACGGTTTCCTGGTATACTGCCAGAGGAGCCGATACGAATACATTTTTCACCGCTAACCGCCAGACACCCTGGTACCTGGTGGCCTTTGCGATGATCGGTACCTCGTTGTCGGGCGTCACCTTTATTTCGGTGCCGGGCTCCGTGGGCGCCAAGGCTTTTTCCTATTTTCAGGTGATTCTGGGGAACATTGTGGGCTACTACGTCATCGCTACGGTTTTGATGCCGCTCTATTACCGAATGAACCTGATTTCGATATACGGCTACCTCGAAAAGCGGTTCGGATTCTGGTCGTACAAAACCGGGGCGGGTTTCTTTTTGCTGGCCCGGACGGTGGGCTCGGCTATCCGGCTGTACATTGCCGCCGGGGTGCTGCAAATCGCGATTTTCAACAGCTTCCACATTCCGTTTGAAGTGTCGGTGGGCATCACCATTCTGCTGATCTGGCTGTATACGTTCAAAGGTGGGGTTAAAACCATTATCGTGACCGATACGCTGCAAACCACGTTTCTGGTGACGGCCGTGGTGTTAACCATTATCCTGATTTCGCGGCAATTGGGCCTCTCATTCGGTGAAATGGTTTCGACCATATCGAAAAGCGATTATTCCCAGATCTTTTTCTGGGACGCCAATGATCCGAAAAACTTCTTCAAGCAATTCATTTCCGGCGTTTTTATCGCGATCGTCATGACCGGGCTGGATCAGGACCTGATGCAGAAAAACCTGACCTGCAAGAACATCGGCGAAGCGCAGAAAAACATGCTCTGGTTTACGACAACCTTCGCCATCGTCGTTTTCCTGTTCCTCTCGCTGGGTGCATTGCTTTACATTTATGCCAATTCCAAAGGCATTGCCATCCCGGCCAAATCCGACGATTTGTACCCGCTGCTGGCGCTCAATCACTTCGGTCTGGTGGTTGGAATTACATTCTTACTGGGAATTACGGCGGCCACTTACGCCAGTTCCGACTCCGCCCTGACCGCGCTGACCACCTCGTTCTGCATCGACTTCATGAACGTGGAAGGTCGCCCTGAAACCGAGCGGGCGCGTATCAAACACTGGGTACACATCGGTTTTTCGGTCTTGTTTTTCCTAGTCATTATTGTCTTCAACCAACTCAATAGTCAGGATGTGGTCACGGCGGTTTTCGATCTGGCCGGTTACACCTATGGACCTCTGCTGGGCTTATACGCCTTCGGATTATTCACCAAACGGCCCGTTCGGGATGGTTGGGTGCCGTTCATTTGCCTGGCCTCGCCGTTCCTGACGCTGTTCATCAATAACCATTCAGCCGAGTGGTTCAATGGCTACAAATTTGGTTTTGAACGGCTGGTTCTCAATGGCTTAATTACGTACATCGGCTTGTGGGCGGTTTCCAGAAAGAAAGCCGTTGACGAACCGGTAGCTGTCTAATAGACCTGTAAGGTCTTAAAGACGGGGCCGCCCAACCCCTGCAGGTTTATTTATAAGTAAAAGCCAACAGTAAGAGTAAATCCAAACCTGCAAGGTCTTGGAGACCTTACAGGTTTATTTGTAAGGGATCGGTTGAAAAAACTGTACCTTAGCAAGCCTTATCAGAACGAGTTACAAACCCGTTCTCAACTATTTCTCAACTCAGGTAATGAAACTAAACGCATTGATCAGCACGGCGCTTGTTTTGACGGCAACCGTGGCATTTGGTCAAAAATCAGGATCGGTGAAAAGCATCTGGGCCGCGGCACCCGTCGCAGAAGCCTCTGCCGACACCACGACTGGCAAAGGAGCTGCGCCCAACGAAGTGTACATGGAAGGTGCTAAGGTTCACGTCGTTGCGACCAACAACGCCGATAAATTGTTCCTGACCATCCAGTTGGATAGCGATCAGGATCAGTTCAAATCCCTGCTGTTCGGCAGCACCATCTGGCTCGATCAAAAGGGCAAACGGAAAAACTGGAAAGGCATTCAGTTCCCGCTCGCGGAAGAAATGGACCCCGCTACGGGTCGGCCGCTGTCGATGGGCCCCAAAGCCGGTCCGACCGACAAATCGACGATGATGAAGCAGATGATCGATCGGAAAATCGAAATGAAACTCATCCGTCTGGTGGCAGATGATGAAATGCTGGTTCCGGCTTCCCGCGACCCATCCGGAATTACCGGGCATCTGGAAGACAAAGCCGGTCGGCTGGTGTATCAATTCACCATTCCCCTGGCCCTGATCAACGCCAAACCGGGCACTCCGCTGGCCATCGGTTTTGAATCCGGCGTGGCCGAAAAACCCAAACAGAGCATGTCGAACTCCAGCAACATGGGCATGGGTGGCATGGGGGGGATGTACGGTCGTCGCGGGTATGGTGGATACGGAGGTTACGGTGGCTATGGCTACGGTGGAGGAGGGGGCGGTTACAGCGGTCCGACCATGTCACCAACCCGGTTTTCAGTAACGGTCGACCTGGCTGCTCAATAATGGTCCTAAAACTGGCATAGCTTTTGGTGAGTGGTGTAGAGCAATTTCCGTTCTCCTGTCTTACCATGAAGCCTGTTTTCGTGATTTTGTTGACGCTGTCGATTCATGGACTGGCGGCTCAACCGCTGCATTTTTTCGGGGTTTTTCCGTCGGTTTCCCAAACCGGTACGATCCACTCGAAATTTCTGTACAACGTCCTGGCGTCGTCGACGGTCGACGCCTTTAACCAAACCGTTGAGAATGTTCATTATCCGGCCACGCAGCTGCAACTGTACGTTCAACCGGGAATCATTTACAAACTAAAACCGGACTGGACTGCCGCCCTGGGGTATGCCTTCGCCCGTCACAATCTGTTTGGGCTGCGGGTTAACGAAAACCGCCTTTGGGCGCAAACGGGCTACAATCACCCCCTGCCAATCGGTCGTCTGACGCATCGGTTGCGGTACGAAGAGCGGTATCCGCTGAATAAAAAGACGGATATTCAGTCAAAAGCTACCTTATTCCGGTATCAACTAGGGTATAATTTGCCTTTGTACGATTTAAAAAAGCAGAAACAAGGTTTTTCTCTTTCGGCAACCCACGAATTTTTTCTATGCCTGACCGGGGCTACCAACAGCCCGATTAGCTCCAAAAACGCATTTTGCGGAGAAAACTGGTCATTCGTTGGCGTTGGGTACACCACCGCCAAAACCGGTCGGATCGAAGCGGGTTATATGCTCCAGAATCTGGTTCGAAATCCGCACCGGGACCACCGGTATCTGCATCTGTTTCAGGTTACCTACAGCGCCACCTTCCGATTAGACGACCTGATGGTTTGGTTGTACACTCCATATTGAGCCAGCGGTTTTTATTGATCTGTTCAATACGCTGCTTCGGGTCCGCGGAGCCACCGGTTTGGAACCATCCGGTGGAAAAACGGCATTCTGGCCAACCGGAAAAGCTGATCGAAGTGGGGAGCCTTCCGTACGGAAAAGGCGAGGATCACCCGGAAAGAATGACCCTTTTTCGGCGGATGAGCTGGAAACGGCTGCTCTGCTGAGTGTGAATGACGCCAGGGAGAATCCGTTTCTGGGACGCGAACTGGGCACGGATGGCTTCAAAGCCGACATTTTTTTACGGGCTCGGTAAACGGAGAAACCGGTTTTCAGGCGCGTCGTTGGAAAAAACCGTTGAACGGATTATATTGGGTTACTTTTACCGGCATACGTACTGTCCGGTAAGTCCGGAAAAACAACTTGAAAATATTGACAAAAAGTAGTAAGATTTCAAGGATGTAGTATATTTGAGTAAAATTTGCCAAACAAAGATTTGTGAAACGGTTTATCTCGTTCGGTTTATTCGTCGTTTTGCTTTACCACATGCTGGGGCATCTGTTGGTGCTGTTCAGCGTGCAGTGGCAGGAACAACACGAATTATCGGAGCGATTAACGGTTTATTCGTCTGTCGATCACATCGTTGAGTTTCAGATACCGCTCCAGAAACACCCGAACGAAGCCATTCTGACGCAACAAAAACCGGAGGGTTTCAAATACCGGGGCAGTTATTATGAAATTGTCAAACTGGACGTAACGGGCGACACGCTGCACATTTCCGGCTACGTTAACAAAACCAAATCGTTTTTTCAGCGGGATTTGCTTTCGTTCGTGAAAGAGCAATTTGCCACCGGCACTTCCGAAACCGCCAAAAAAGCAAGCAACCTCCTTAAATTATTTCTGAAGGATTATTCTCCCATTAGCCGCGCCCGCATCTGGTTCTTTCTGTACGACTGGACCGAGAAAGCCGCGCGAATTCCTTCCTTTACCTCTTATCTTTCGAGCCGGAGCTTACCGGTTTTTTCTCCGCCACCGGAGTCTCTTTCCTGATATCCAACTGACGTAATTGGCTGATTACCTGCGATTCGTGAAGGATAGCAGTTCAGTACTGTACGCGGTTGCGTTCATCATCCATTTCTTTCCAATTTATTTGAGTCAAGCCAGCAGGTGTTGATGCTGAACGGAGCGCCGACTCCGGGGTAAATCTTCAACTGCGGTTATTGACCTCAGGAACGGTTTTTCGTCAGACCAGCTTTCAGGTCGTGCGGGAAATCCAGTCTATCAATCAGATGGATCGGATTTCGGTAAAAACATATCCAGCTTTCGCCGGAGTGCGCAGCACGCTTACCTGATTCGCTGATCGATTGACAATGAGCTGTCTTTCCGACACGTATCCACTTTTTTATGCAATGAAAAATTTTATCAAATTACTGGTTATCAGTGCCGTATTACTAACGGGCGAGGTGAAAGCACAAATGCCGCACGATGCCATTTACATGGGAAAAGGTCAGATTTGCGTGGCCACGATGTATGGCCGCAGCACCTGGACGGAGTACTGGGAAAATTCGCTCAAACGTTCAAATTCCAACATCGGAACACACACCACGCAGAATGTGATGGTGATGCCCGCAATTGGTATTGCCAAAGGCCTCAACGTGATCCTGAGTCTGCCTTATGTCTGGACCCAAACCAGCGCCGGGAATTTGCTCGGCCAGAAAGGCTTTCAGGATCTGTCGGGCTGGCTGAAATACCGGGTTTTGAACACCCACGGTTTTTCGGTTCATGCCGTGGTGGGGGGCTCGGTGCCGGTTGGCAACTACGTTCCGGATTTTCTGCCCATGTCCATCGGTTTGCAGTGCCGGACGGTTTCCGGCCGCCTGATCGCCAATTACAAACATCCCCAAACCGGTATTTATGTCAACGCCCACGGCACGTATTCGTGGCGTAGCAACATCAAGGTGGACCGGGATGCCTATCAGGCCGACGACCGGGTTTACAACTCCCACGAAGTGAGCGTGCCAAATGCGTATGACATGGGTTTGCGCCTGGGCGTTTTGCGGAAAGGCTGGCAGGCTGAATTGTGGGCCGAACGGACGTCCTGCACCCACGGCGACTACATTCGCCGGCACGACATGCCGTTCCCGACCAACAACATGCAGGCTACGACGGTGGGTGTTTACGGTAAATTCCAGCCGAAACAAATTGGCGTGAATGCGCGCGTTGGCTACGTGACCGACGGACGGAATGTTGGACAGAGTACAAACCTGATGGTGGGCGTGCTGTACCAGTTCAAACTGTGGAAAAACCAGTAATGGGTTAGCCGGGCCAGATCAGAAATGGCCGGTTTTTGACCCTCGTTAACAAAAGTAATCGCATGAAAAAGTATATTGATTGTATAAAGACAGTAGGTATTGGATTGGGATTGGTAGCTGTTCTGGCTGCCTGTGACAAAACGATTGACGAACCGCAACGCAGTGCTTACGCGCCCGCTTCGGCCGATGAAAAAGCAGGTACCTGGAAAACGTACCTGCTGACGTCTTCCTCCGAAATCCCGGTGGCCGAGCCGAAAGCGGTTTCTTCGCCCGAATACATCGCGGAACTGGCCAGCCTGAAACAGAAATCGGCCAGCCTGACGAAGGAGCAGCGGGAAACCGTGACGTACTGGGGCACCGGAGCCGTGTATCGCTGGAACGAAATTGCCCGCGAGTTGGCGGCCCGTTACAACATTCCACCGGCCTACAATGCCGAGGGAAAGTATCCGGTGCCCGACGCGGCCAATCCGCTGGCTGATCCGAAATTTCCGTTTGCCAATCCGCCTTATGCGTCCCGTGCGCTGGCTTACCTGAGCGTGGCGCAGTATGACGCGCTGGTGGCTGCCTGGAACTACAAGTACAAGTTCAACCGCGCGGCTCCTTCCAAAACCGACGCCACGATCACCGTTTCCTTACCGGTTTCCACGATTCCGACCTACCCGTCGGAAGATGCCGTGGTTGCCGCGGCTTCGGTGACGATTCTGAAGGCGATGTTTCCCGGCGAGGTTCCTTTTCTGGAAGCTAAACTGAAGGAACACCGGGAAAGCCGTTTGTTGGCCGGAATGAACGTGGAAAGCGATCTGGTAGCGGGGGTGGACCTGGGTAATGCCGTGGCTGCCAAAGTAATGGCCCGCGCAAAAACCGATGGTATGGCGGCTGCCAACAACCAGGCGTTAACGGCTGGAATGATTGAAAACGCTAAAGCGCGGGGGCTTCGGGAAGCCTGGGTGAGCCAGGAAACACCGCTTCGCCCGCCGATGCTGCCGAACTACGGAGCCGTTATGACCTGGAACTTCGACAAGGCAACGGTCGTTGCGCTGCGCGCCGTGCCACCACCGGCACTCGACAGCCCGGATTTCAAGAGGGACCTGGAGGAGTTGCAGAACATCCAGAAAAACCAGACCCGGGAACAGGCACGGATTGCCAATTACTGGGCCGATGGTGCCGGGAGCTACACGCCCCCCGGCCATTGGCACCGGACGGCGGCTAACGTGAGCTACGAAGCCAGACACAGCGAAGTTCGGATGGCGCGTACGCTGGCCCTGCTGGGAACCGCCGAGATGGATGCCGCCATTGTTTGCTGGGACACGAAGTATTACTACTACTATCCGCGTCCGCAGCAGTTCAAGGTGAAAACCTCGGTTGGTTTGCCCAACTTTCCGTCTTACACGTCCGGACACTCGACATTTTCGGCGGCTGCGGCAACGGTTTTGGGCTACATCTTCCCGGATCAGGCTGAAACATTTAACAAACAGGCCCAGGAAGCATCCGTGTCGCGGATCTACGGTTTGATTCACTATCGCTTTGATTGTACGGAAGGTTTGAAAGCAGGCACCGAAGTCGGTAAATACGCCATTGCACGGGGTAAAGCCGACGGTTCGGGCTTTTAATCAAACAGTATGATGGTCGATAAAAAAGGCTTAATTACGTTAAGCCTGTCTACCGGTTTGGTATTGAGTTCGTTAGTGCCCGGTTTTGCCCAGTCGCAAACGCGGAAAGCACCGGCCGATTCCGTCCGAACCCGGATGCTTCAGGAAGTGAACGTGACCGGTATGCGGGAAGGACTGACCCAGTCGCTGCCCGACATTCAGGGAACATACCTGTTGGGTGGCAAACGGAGTGAAGTCATTCGGCTGACCGAAGTCGACGCCAACATCGCGGAGAAAAATGCCCGGCAGGTGTTCGCCCGAATTCCGGGGCTGTTTGTTTACGACATGGACGGAACCGGCAACCAGATGAACGTCGCCACGCGGGGTCTCGATCCGCACCGGTCCTGGGAGTATAACATTCGCCAGAACGGTATTCTGACCAATTCGGACATGTACGGCTATCCGGCCAGCCATTATTCGGCTCCAATGGAAAGCATCGAGCGGGTTGAAATGGTGCGCGGAACGGCTTCGCTGCAATACGGGGCGCAGTTTGGCGGTATGCTGAACTACGTGACAAAATCGGGCGACACGACGCGTCGCTTTGGTTTTGAGACCATCAATTCGGTGGGTTCCTACGGTTTGCGGAGCACCTACAACGCCATCGGCGGACGGGTTGGCAAATTGACTTACTACGGCTATTACTACCGGCGGCATTCGGACGGTTACCGCGACAACGCGACCTCCAACGCCCAGGCGCAGTTTGTCAGTTTGCAATATCAGGCTACGAATCGGTTGAAAATCAGCGCGGAATTGGGCCGTTCGGAATACACATTTCGCATTCCGGGGCCGCTGACCGAAGAGATGTTTGCCCAGAATCCGCGTCAGGCAACGCGCAGTCGGAATTATTTCAATCCCGATATCTACGTGCCTTCGCTGAAACTGGACTGGCAAATCACCGACCGGACCCGGCTGATGGGACTCGCGTCGGCGGTTTTGGGTGCCCGCAACAGCGTCATGTTCGATGCGCTGGCCAACGTGCCCGACACCCTGATCAAAGCAACCGGATTGCCCAGAAACCGGCAGGTCGATATCGACAAGTTTCATAGCTATACGTCTGAACTGCGTCTGCTGCATTCCTACCACCTTGGGAATGTGTCGGCAACCGGCGTGGTGGGTGTTCAGATGATGAACAACGACCTCAACCGGCGGCAACTGGGCAAAGGCACGACGGGCTCGGATTTCGATTTGTCGATTACCGGACCGTTTACCCGCGATCTGCATTTTTACACCAGCAACCTGGCGGTTTTTGCGGAAAGCCAGTTTCACCTGACGCAGAAGCTGACCGTGTCGCCCGGTATTCGGGTCGAAAGCGGATTGACCAAGCTTCGGGGAACCATCAGTTACTACGATCCGCTGAATCTGCCGAACGACATCGACCACCGGTTTGCGCTGCTCGGCGTCAACGCCCAATACCGCGTCAACCCGGAACTGAAGTTCTACGGCGGCTGGTCACAAGCCTATCGCCCGGTGATTTTCAAGGACATCATTCCGACCTCGGTGTATGAGCAGGTGGACAAAAACCTGAAGGATGCGACCGGTTTTAACGCCGAAGTGGGAATGGACGGATACTGGAACGCGCTGCACGTTAACCTGACGGCTTTTTATCTGCCGTACAAAAACCGCCTGGGAAGCCTGATTCTGAACAATGCCGATGGCCAGAGCACCGTATTCCGCACGAACGTAGGCGACAGCCGCACGAAAGGAGTTGAAACCCTGATCGAGGCCCAGTTTATCCGGACCAACCAGTTTGCCCTGACCGGCTTTACATCCACCGCCTATGTCGACGCCCGGTATACCAACGCCCGCGTTTCGACCGGCACGGATAACAAAACCATCAATGGCAACCAGGTCGAATCGGCTCCGCGCTGGACCAGCCGCAACGGATTGACGGCCCGTTACCGAACCTTTAGTCTGACGGCCCAATTTAGCTACGTAAGCAAAACCTACTCCGACGCCCTGAATACACCGGTTGCCTTGCCAAATGGCTCAAAAGGTCCGGTTCCGGCCTACGGAATCTGGGATTTGAACGCGACGTGGCGCATTGGTCGGCACTTTACCCTGCGGGGAAGTGTCAATAATTTGCTGAATACCTCGTACTTCACCAAACGCCCGACATTCTATCCGGGTCCGGGAATCTGGCCGTCTGACGGTCGGTCCGGGGTGTTGACGCTGGGAATCAAGTTGTAAATCGCGTGCCGGAAATATCCGGTGCGATAGACCAGACTTTTATGAAGCTACAAACGGAATCCATAGGGAGTATACCCCGCCCCATTGAATTGATTCAGGCCATTCAGTCGGGAGTACCCGCTGAAGAACTGGACCTTTTATACGACAAAGCCGTTCGGCAGACCCTGCTGGAACTCGAAAACACGGGTTCGCCGGTGTTGACGGATGGCGAACAGACCAAATCCAGCTTTGCTACCTATCCCTTAAGCGGGGCCGATATGATTGTGCCGGGAGGTATGCGAATTGATTTTGCGGATGGCCATTTCCGGCAATTACCCTTGCTGAAAAAAACGCCGTTTCGTTTCGGCGAATTTGCCGGTAGCTACCTGGCAAAGGCGAAATCATGTACGGATATGCCATTGAAACAGGCAGTTATCTCCGCGTCGGCGCTGAGTTTAATCTATCCGGCCGACGGCATTGAAGGCTATTCGCAGCCCGAATTCATCAGCGACCTGATCGACGAAGCCGAAAAAGACATCCGCAGCTGCCTGGATAACGGTGCTACTAAGGTGCAGATCGACTTCACGGAAGGCCGGTTATCGCTGAAACTGGACCCGTCGGGTGGCGTTTTGCGTCATTTTATCGCCCTGAACAACCAGGTGCTTGCCCGGTTTTCGGAAGAAGAAAAAGCCCGGATCGGGGTTCACGTCTGCCCCGGTGGTGATCAGGATTCGACGCACAGTGCCGATGTCGATTACGCCGATCTGCTGGCCGAATTATTCAATCTGGATGTCCGGAATTTTTACCTCCAGCTGGCGAGTGAACCCGATCGGGGGAAGGTATTAAAAGCGATCAGGGAAAACCTGAAATCCAACCAGTTCGTGTTTGTCGGCGTGATTGACGTGCTGAATCCGGTGGTTGAAACGCCCGAAGAAGTACGCGACCGGGTGCTGGAAGCGGCCCAATACATTCCACTGGCGCAACTCGGAACTACCGACGATTGCGGTTTCTCGCCGTTTTCCGATGATGTTTCGACCAGCCGCGAAACCGCTTTTGCGAAAATAAAAGCGCGTGTTGAGGGGACAAGACTGGCGGAAGAACAACTCTTCGCGTAAGTCTTATTCCGCATCGGTTTTCTGTTTATCACCTTTTCGACCTTACCAAAATGCCCCATATACCCCTTCCTGAGCATTTGCCGGGAATCACCGGCCTGCTCGAGTATCGGCTCGACACGGCTTTACCCATCCGGGAATTGACGCAGATTTTGCTACGCGGAGAATCGACCCTGTCACCGGGTGAGCGCGAACTGATTGCGGCCCTGGTGTCGAATCGGAATCAGACCCGGTTTTGTACGGCAGCCCACACGAAAGCCGCCGACCTGCTGCTGGGCGAAAACGAAACCGCCTGGCACGTCAAGCAGGATTACGAAACCGCCCCGGTCAGCGAGAAGATGAAGGCTTTGCTGGCCATTGCGGCCCGTGCTCAAAACAGTGGCAAGGACGTAACGCCCGAAGCCGTCGAACGCGCCCGGCAGGCCGGAGCCACCGACCGGGAAATTCACGACACGGTTTTGATTACGGCGCTATTCTGTCTGTACAACAAGTACGTAGATGGCATGGCCACCGTGACCCCAACCGATCCGGCGTATTACCAGCGGCTGGGCGAGCGCATTGTGAACGGGTACTTGCGTCCGAAAGACGGTTTCCCAGTTCCGCAAAAATCGTAGCATCTTTTGTGATTTGAAACACCAGTCTTTGACAGAGGTCTGTCCGGACGGTTCGGAATTGCGGAGCCACGGGTCTGAAAAGCTGGTTTTTCACTGAGAATATATCCACATACGTCACAGGTTAACGCCTACTCAAATGATCCAGAAGAGTGTATATAACCGGTTTTTAGTTTTGACCCTCCTGATCGGGATGCTGGTTGGCTGCCAGCAGAAACCGTCGTCGCACGAGGAGATGATTAAGATTTTACAGGAGCTTTCCGTCAAATACAGCGATCCTGAAAATAGCTTCTGTCCGGAAGCGGTTTTGAACTACACCAATTCCCAGCTGAAAACCGTTACCGGCGAACAGCAGCGGATCATGTACAATTTCGCGAAATCGGATGCGTATCTGAAGCTGGGCGAGGAAGAGAAAGCCATTGAAATACTGGAAGATATCGTTCAGCACATCGATACGGGGAATACGCGGGGAACGCAACTGGTGATGACCGATCTCGCAATGGCGTACCTGCGCCTGGGTGAGCAGACCAATTGCGTTGGTCTGCATTCGGTGGAATCCTGCGTATTGCCGCTTCAGGGCGGGGGAATTCATACCATTCAGACCGGTTCGAAAAAAGCAATTGAACTGTACGAAACAATTCTGGAAAAATACCCTGATGATCTGGAATCGCGCTGGTTAGTGAACCTGGCTTACATGACTCTCGGTCAGTATCCGTCGAAAGTGCCAGCGAAGTGGTTTATTCCGAAAATGACCGACCTGACCCACCAGATTGCGCCGTTTCAGGACATTGCGCCGGGGCTCAAACTGAACACCAGCAACATGGCCGGTGGCGTCATCATCGAGGATTTTAATAACGACGGCTACCTGGATCTGGTGACTTCGGCCTGGGGGCTGAAAGATCCGATGCATTTTTTCAAAAACAACGGCGATGGCACGTACAGTGACCAGTCGGCGCAATCGGGTCTACACCGCATCACCGGCGGCCTGAACCTGACCCAGACGGATTACAACAACGACGGCCTGATCGATATTTTCGTATTGCGAGGGGCCTGGATGGGCAAATTTGGGGAACAACCCAATTCGCTGCTGAAAAACAACGGCGACGGCACGTTTACTGATGTAACCACCGTCAGCGGTCTGCTGTCTTTCCATCCCACCCAAACCGCTACCTGGAACGATTTTAACAACGACGGCTGGGTGGACGTATTCATCGGAAACGAAACGTCGGGTTCGATGATGTCTGTCGTGAAAACCCACCCCTGCGAACTGTACATCAACAACCACGACGGCACGTTCACGGAAATTGCGGAAAAAGCCGGATGCGCCATTGTCGGCTATGTCAAGGGAGTGACATCGGGGGATTACAACCACGACGGTCTGGCGGATTTATTTCTGTCAACGATGGACGGCAACCGGTATTTGCTAAAAAACCAGGGCATGATGGGTGGAATCGTGCATTTTGAAGATGTTTCTGATGAGGCCGGATTGCGGAAAGAAAACGGCAATTCGTTTACGACCTGGTTCTGGGACTACAACAACGACGGCTGGCTGGACATCTTCGTATGCGATTACACCTTCCACAAAGCCCTTTCCTTCTACGAAGCCGCCGAAGCCCTGCACAAACCGGAAGGTGCCAACGGAACGATCTATTTGTACCGCAACAACCAGGACGGCACATTTACCAACGTTGCAGCATCGGCCGATGTGCGGAAAACCGTCTTCTCGATGGGTGCCAATTTTGGCGACATCGACAACGATGGCTGGCTGGATATGTACCTGGGTTCGGGTAACCCCAGTTACAGGTCGCTGGTTCCCAATAAATTATTTAAAAATCTAGACGGTAAACAATTTGCCGATGTGACGGCTTCGGCCCGCGTCGGGAATGTTCAGAAGGGCCACGGCGTTTCCTTTGCCGATCTGGACAACGATGGGGATCAGGACATCTTCATTGAAATGGGTGGGGCCTACATTGGCGACATTTATCCCAATTCGTTATTCCTGAATCCGGGCCAGAATGCCAACAACTGGATTTGCCTCTCGCTCCAGGGCACCAGCACCAACCGGGCCGCCATTGGCAGCCGGGTCAGGGTGACCTTCCGGGAAAACGGCGTCCTGCGCAGCGTTTACCGCGATGTGAATTCGGGCGGAAGCTTTGGAGCCTCTCCGTTGCGCCGGGAAATCGGCATCGGGAAGGCGACCGTCATTGATGAAATCGAAGTTCAGTGGCAGGCCAACGGGAAAAAGCAGGTTTTCCGCAACATCAAACCCAACCAGTTTCTCCGGCTGACCGAAGGCAACGACCAGGTGGAGAAAATCAGTCTTAAAAAAATCGAATTCAAAGACGAAAAAGGGGTGCTTTGCCGGACCCCGCTAGCACTACTATCTCAAAAACCGTAACCAAATCATGTATCAAAAACCGTTTACGTTCTTATTCAGTCTTTGCCTTGCTTTATTCCTGAGTGGCGTGGCCGTCGCCCAGCAAACCCGCCTGTCGGGAACATTGACCGACGCCGACACGAAAGCCCCGCTGGCCGGTGCTACCGTCGTCCTGAAAGACCAGTTGTCGGGCACGGTGGCCGACGCCAACGGCAAATTTAGCCTGGCAACCAACCGACGGGGGCCGTGGACGCTGATCGTTACGATGGTTGGCTACGAAAGACAGGTCATTCCGGTGACCAACGCCGACCAGCCCGTTGCCGTTGCGCTGAAAGTCAGTACGCAGGTGTTGCAGGACGTCGTTGTGGCGGCT
This sequence comes from Larkinella terrae, assembly GCF_009668025.1. Lineage (GTDB taxonomy): Bacteria > Bacteroidota > Bacteroidia > Cytophagales > Spirosomataceae > Larkinella > Larkinella terrae. The sequence goes on from NZ_WJXZ01000005.1 coordinate 166,011, forward strand.
TCACGGGTGGAAGAAAACATCCTGAAAGCGCCCGTCAGCATCGAAAAAATGGACATTCGGGCCATTCGTGAAACGCCCTCGGCCAGTTTTTACGAGGGTATCAACAACCTCAAGGGCGTCGATATGGTCACCAGCGGGCTAACCTACAAGCAGATCAACACGCGCGGTTTTGCGAGCACGGGTAACAGCCGGTTTTTGCAACTGATCGACGGCATTGATAACCAGCCAGCCGGTTTTGGATTTTCGGTTGGAAACCAGTACGGTTTGTCGGACCTGGACGTCGAAAGCGTCGAACTGGTTCCGGGTGCGGCTTCGGCGCTGTATGGTCCGGCGGCTTTCAACGGTGCCTTGCTGATGCATTCCAAAGATCCGTTTCAGTATCAGGGATTGAGCGCCCAGGCCAAAGTCGGCGTCAACCACATTAACGATCCGAACACCGGCGCGGCACTCTACCACGATTACGCGCTGCGGTATGCGAAGGCTTTCAATAACAAACTGGCTTTCAAGTTGAATGTGTCGTACATGAAAGGGCTGGACTGGTTTGCGACTGATTACACGGATGTGGATGCCACCACCCCGACCGAACAAAAAGGGCGTAACAATCCGGCGTACAACGGACTGAACATTTACGGCGATGAGGTAAACCGCACAATCACCGGCATTGGCAAAGTGGCCCGCACCGGCTACGAAGAACGCGATTTGACCGATTATAACGTCTACAGCCTGAAGCTGAACGGCGCTTTGCACTACCGGATTACACCGAATCTGGAAGCGATCTATTCGTACAATTACGCCAAGGGAACGGCCAATTATACGGGCAGCAACCGGTTTTCGGTCAACGGTTTTTCGTTGCTGCAACACCGGATTGAGTTGCGGGGAGCCAATTATTTTGTTCGCTGGTATACCAATCAGGAAGACTCGCACGATTCATTCAACACCCGGTCGCTGGGTCAGCAAATCGACCGGACCTGGGTGCGCGACCTGAGCGGAAACGTTGTTCCGGCCAACCAGGCCGACGATATGTGGTTTACGCGGTACACGACGGCTTATCAGGGGAAAGCATCGGGTATAACGGCGGCCAACCACGCAGCCGCCCGCGCGTTTGCCGATCAGGGACGGTATTTGCCCGGTTCGGCAGAATTTAACCGCGAGAAAGCACGGCTGGAAGGGATTCAGGGCCTGGCCGGTGCCGGTATTCTGAGCCAGACCAAAATGCACCATACCGATGCCCAGTACAATTTCTCATCGGCGCTGGAAAAGGCGGGTTTGTCGAAAACCGAAGTGCTCGCCGGGGGGAATTTTCGCCAGTACAGCCTGTTCACGAACGGAACCCTGTTCGATGACAAAGGTGGACGGATTCTGTACTATGAATACGGGGCGTTTTTGCAGGCGAGTCAGCGACTTTTGGCCGACAAACTGAAACTGACGGTTTCGGGGCGGTACGACAAGAACCAGAATTTTGCCGGTTATTTTACCCCGCGCGCGTCGATCGTCTTCTCGCCCACGGAAGCGCATAATTTCCGGGCGTCGTTTCAGACCGGTTTTCGTAACCCGACGCCGAGCGACCAGTTTATCAAACTCAATGTCGGCCCGATCACCATCCTGGGTGGGGCACCTTCCAACAGCGCGGGCATGAACGTTTACGAAAATTCGATCAACTCACCGACGGTGGGCGGTTTTGTAAACGGTTTTCTGGCCGATATGCAGTCGGGCAAAACGCCCCAGGAGGCCGTTGGAAATAATAAGGATAAATTACAGAAATCGAATGTCGCTTACATCAAACCGGAAAAAGTGCAAAGTTTCGAGGTGGGCTACCGGGGCCTGATCAACAACCGGCTGGCGGTTGATGCGAATTATTACTTCGGAGAATACCAGAATTTTATTCTGAATCAGGTCGTTATCCGGCCCGACAGCCCGGTTTTGGGCAGCGACGGAAAAATCAACCCCGCAGCCGCGCAGGACATTCTGAACTCTAAATACCAGGTTTTTCAGCTCTATACCAACGCGTCGGACAAGGTGTCGGCACAGGGTGCCACGCTGGGATTGACCTATTTCGTGCCGGGCGGTTACACGATCGGCGGCAACGGAACCTGGTCGGACTTTAATCTGAAAGGTGCCAATCCGAACAATATTCCGTCGTTCAACACGCCCCGGTACAAAACGAATGTGACGGTCGGTAATCGGAACATCGCCAAAAACCTCGGCTTCAACGTGGCCTGGCACTGGCAGGATGCCTTTGATTGGGTCGGTTCGTTCAATGAACTTCGTCCGGGCCGGATTCAGGCCTACAGCCTGCTCGATGCACAGGTAACCTACCGGGTGCCGTCGCTGAAAACCGCCGTAAAACTGGGAGCCAGTAACCTGACGAACCAATATGTCGTGCAGGCGTATGGCTCGCCGGCTGTGGGCGGCTTGTACTATGTATCATTGACCTTCGACCAAGGCATGCGCTAACATGGAAACGATTCAAGTCCCAACTGCCCAGCCCACAGTGGCTTACCGAAGCCTGGTATTCACGCTTTGTATGCTGGTATATATTTTCAGCGGAACGGTTTCGACGCTGATGTCGACATACCTGCCGGTGGTCGTTCGCGATTTGCTCGGTCAGGCCGACAAAGCCGAACTCGACCGGGTCAGTGCCTATATCGGGGCAACGTTCCTGTACGGCTGGATGCTGGGCGGGATGAGTTTCGGCTATTTCGGTGACCGGCTGGGGCGCGTGCGTTCGCTGGTCGGCGCGGTCATTTTATACGGTGGTTGCACGCTGCTGACGGCTTTTGCGCCCAACTGGATCACGGTCGTCCTGTTGCGGTTTGCCGTTGGTTTCGGCATTGGCGGGGTGCTGGTCCTGACCACCGTTATCGTGGCCGAAATCTGGCCGGAACGTAACCGTCCGGTTGCGCTGGGGATTCTGGCCGTCGCGTTTCCGGTGGGCATTATGCTGTCCGGTTTGGTCAACAATCTGCTGCCGGACTGGCGGCAGGCGTTCTGGATTGGCGGACTTCCGCTGTTGGTGGGGCTGCTGATTGCCAGTCTGATGCAGGAACCCGAAGGCTGGAAGCAGGTGAACCGGCAAGCGGCATCGGCAGACATCAGTCTGTTCGATCCGCACTACCGGCGGTCGTTGTGGCTGGGTTCACTGGCGTTCGGCTCCATGCTGGTGGGCTTATGGGCGGTTTTTTCCTGGGTGCCGACCTGGGTGCAGAGTCTGGTGATCGGCGATGCGCAGAAAGCACGCGGTTTGTCGATGATGCTGATGGGGAGCGGGGGCGTAATCGGGGGAATCCTGTCCGGCTTTGTTGTCAAAGCCATTGGTCACCGCCGAACGATGTTGTTCGTGTTTGCCGCTTGTTTCGTGATGGTGGCGGTGGTGTTCAAAACCAATTCGGTTCTGACGCCCCTCGTGTATGTTGAAATCGCCCTGCTGGCGCTGCTGTTCGGCATGAGTCAGGGCACGATGTCGGCGTATTTGCCCGACTTATTCCCAACCCAGCTTAGAGGACGCGCTACCGGTTTCTGTTTCAACATCGGACGATTGGTTACGGCAACGGCGGTTTTTTTCATTGGCACCCTGGTCACGGCGCTGGGCGGGTATGGCTCCGCGATATTTGCCTTTTCCGGCACCTTCGTTATCGGCTTCATCGCCATCTGGATTGGGAACGCCCTGACAGCGCCGGGCCGTCGTACGGTCGAAGACCCTGTCAGCGGCTTGAAATAGTTAATATTTTTTAATTAAGAAACCGTTTTAGCCGCTGACAGGGTCTTCGA
>NZ_WJXZ01000006.1 GCF_009668025.1 Larkinella terrae
TTTCCAGAATGAACTCAGGCAGCAGGAACTGAATGATAGGTAAGAAACTCTCCAAAACAAATCGGTTTGATGAAAGCACAAACCTAGAAAAATCCTACGCACTCCACAACTTTTGGATTTGATCCCTTTTGGATTTGATCCAACTTTTGCAGGTGACCCTTTTCAGGTTCGCGCCACGAATCCGTTTTAGTCTATAAATAAAAAACGCTAACCTGTTGAGAGTTAGCGTTTTGTCTTTTTAGTTGGCGGACCGGACGGGACTCGAACCCGCGACCTCCGCCGTGACAGGGCGGCATTCTAACCAACTGAACTACCGATCCATTTACTTGCCTTCGGTTATTTCCCGAAAACGTGGTGCAAAGGTAGCCGCTTTTCGACACAACGCAATACCTTTGCTGGAAAAAACCGCAAAAAAAGTATGAAAAAACCTTCTTCAACGGAATATCCCATCGAAAGCTTCTTCGCCAGATACATCGATCTGGTTGATTCCGAGAACGTTATTGATGCTTTGCACCAGCAGTTCGCAATGGTAGAAAGTTTGTATAAAAATTTGACGGCCGCCCAGCAGGACTACCGATACGCCGAAGGAAAGTGGTCGCCGAAGGAAATGCTGCGGCATATGATCGACACCGAGCGGATTTTTACGTACCGGGCGCTGTGTATTGCGCGGGGAGAGCAACAATCGCTGCCCGGTTTTGATGAGAATTCGTACGCCAACAGCGCCAATTCCACGCTGCAATCGCGGCAGCAGTTGCTCAATGAGTACGGTTTTGTGCGGCAATCGACCCTTGCGCTGGCCGAAAGCCTGCCCGAAGAGGCTCAGCAGCGCATCGGAACGGCCAATGGTACGCTGGTTTCGTCCCGCGCTTTTTTCTCGATTCTGGCGGGTCACGAACGCCATCACTTGAACATTCTGGCGGAACGGTACGGCATAAAATGAAAATACACGCGATTACATCTTGCCTGGAAGCCTGGGCTCCGCTGGCTTATCAGGAAAGTTACGATAATGCCGGACTGATCGTGGGCGATGCCGCAGCCGAGGTAACGGGCGTTCTGGTGACGCTGGACGTGACAGAAGCCGTCGTCGATGAAGCAATCCGGAAAAATTGCAACCTGATTGTGGCCCACCACCCGATCGTGTTTCGGGGATTGAAGAAGCTAAATGGCCGGAATTACGTGGAACGGGTGGTGATTAAGGCAATCAAAAACGACGTTGCGATCTATGCCGCCCACACCAATCTTGACAATATTGCCGGTGGGGTGAGCTTTAAGATTGCCGAAAAGCTGGGCCTGACCAACGTTCGCGTGCTGACTCCGAAAGCGCAGCTGCTAAGCAAATTAGCGATATTTGTGCCTGATAATGAGACTCAAAAGGTATTAGACGCTTTGTACGAAGCTGGTGCCGGACAGATTGGTGCGTACGAACATTGTTCCTTTCGGGTGGGCGGAACCGGCACGTTCAAACCGCTGGAAGGCGCAAGCCCAACCGTCGGTGAGGTTGGTCGGGATGAGGAAGTGAAGGAGCAGCGAATTGAAGTCGTTTTTCCTACGTATCTGGAAAAACCGATGGTTTCGGCTTTGAAAAAAGCACATTCCTACGAGGTTCCGGCGTATGATTTATACGCGCTGACGAATGAAAACCAGGAAGTTGGTTCCGGAGCTGTTGGCGAGCTGCCGGATGCGTTGAGTGAAGCCGATTTTTTAGCCTATTTGAAAAACCGCATGAATCTTTCCGTGATTCGGCATACGGTTTTGCGAGGGCAGCCGGTTCGGCGGGTGGCAGTATGCGGAGGGGCGGGCGGTTTTCTGCTGAATGACTCCATTCGGGCCGGTGCCGATGTGTTTATAACGGCGGATTATAAGTACCACGAATTTTTTGACGCCGATAATCGAGTCATAATAACTGACATTGGACATTACGAAAGCGAAGTATTTACTAAAGAGCTGATTCAACAGTATTTGTTGAAAAAATTTGATACCTTTGCGGTGATTTTGTCCGAAATAGACACCAACCCGGTGCTATACTACTTATAGGCAGATAAAACCGCACGAATGGAACTGACGATTGCGCAAAAACTCGAAGCACTTCTTAAACTTCAATCAATTGATTCTCAGCTTGATGAACTAAAAAAGATCCGCGGTGACCTGCCGGAAGAGGTACGCGATCTGGAAGATGATATTGCCGGATTTGAAACCCGTATTGGAAAGTTTAACACCGATATTCAGGGACTCGAAGAAGAAATTGACCGGAATAAAGCCATTAAAAAGGATTCCGAGAAGCTGATTACCCGCTACAAGGACCAGCAGATGAACGTCCGCAACAACCGCGAATTTGACGCCATCTCCAAAGAAGTTGAGCTGCAAACGCTGGAAATTGAACTGGCTGACAAAAAAATCAATGAAGCCTCGTTCAAAATCCGCAACAAGCAGGAAGAAATTAAAGCAACGCAGTCGGCGCTGGACGAGCGGAAAGAAGATCTGAAAGCCAAAATGCAGGAGCTGAACCAGATCACATCCGAAAGCCGGGATGAAGAAAAAGCGCTGTTGAAAGACCGCGACGATCAGGCGACTCATATCGAAGAGCGGTTGTTGAAGTCATACAATAAAATCCGGGAAAACGCTTTGAATGGCTTGGCGGTTGTTGTCGTCAAGCGCGGTGCGTGTGGTGGTTGCTTCAACGTGGTGCCGCCCCAGCGTCAGGCCGACATTCGGGATAAAAAGAAAATCATCGTTTGCGAACACTGCGGACGTATTTTTGCCGACGTAGAAGGAATGCCGGAACCGGTTTCATCACGTCGCTGATATCAAGGAATTCTTTTCCAGGGAGAGGTCGCCGGAAGGTGGCCTTTTTTTGTATCTATGGATTGGTAACGGGTTTAAAACCGCTCCCGGCAAATTTCAATTTTCGCACCATGCGGATTCTGCTATTCTTATTGGTTTGTTTTCAGGTTTCCAAAGCCGCCGACTTCGAGTTCACTCCCAATCTGCAACGCGGCTATGCCGACATACTGAAATTAAAAGTACAGGGTGGGAGACAGGCGATCGCGGGTGATCTGGCGCAAGGCAATGGCGTGGCGGTTTACGTCGATGACTTTGCCGATATGGTTACGCTGCTGGTGTCCGACAATCCTAAACTTTACGGGCAATGGTCGGACCGGGAGGACCAGCGCCTGGATCGGCTCCGGGACCTGGATGAGAACTCCCCCTGGCAGCGGTTTGCGCAAGCCGAGGTGCGCTTGCACTGGGCGTTTGTCAAACTCAAATTCGGGAAAGAAGTCAGCGCCTGCTGGGACGTCATTCGGGCTTATAAGCTACTGGAGGAAAACCGCAAAAAATTCCCCGGTTTTCTGCCCACCTATAAATCACTCGGGCTGCTGCACGTCATGATTGGGGCGGTGCCGGACAATTATACCTGGGTAACCAACCTGCTGGGAATGCGCGGAAACGTGAAGCAGGGCCTGCAGGAAATCCGGACGGTTGCGCAGAAAGACGCCATTTTTCAGACGGAAGCGGAGCTGATCGATCTGTTGATTCGGGCGTATGTGCTGAAATTTACCGCTGCGGATTTCGCTAACCTCAAAAAAATGGTTCAGGAAAACCGGGATAATCTGCTGCTGCATTTTTTCGCCACCTCGGTTTTGATGAAAGATGCGCAAAGCGAAGAGGCATTTGGGTTTCTGAACAACCGACCCGCCGGGCCGGACTACCTGCCGTTCCCGATTCTGGAAGACTTAAAGGCCGATATTTTACTCCAGAAAGCCGATTATCCGCAGGCCGCAGCGGTTTATCGCCAGTTTCTGACGCAATACAAGGGCGTTAACTTTCTGAAAGACACCTATTACAAACTTTTTCTCTGCTACTGGCTGGCTGGAGAAGATGCCAAAGCGGAGCCGTTTCTCAGGCAGGTTTCGCAGGTAGGAGCCGCCGTGGTGGAGTCGGACAAGGTGGCTCAGAAATTTGCGGATCAGTATGCCAAGAAAGGAATTTCGCTAAAGGTCAAAATCCTGATGAAAGCGCGGCTGGCCACCGACGGCGGTTTTTACGAAACCGCCTTGCAAACGCTGCGGCCGTATTCGGAGGCTTCGTTTTCACTACTGGCCGAAAAAGCCGAGTTCAACTACCGCAAAGGCCGGATTGCCCAGCGTCAGGGCGATGTGGATGAGGCTCTTCCGTATTTCGAAAGAGCCATTGTATTGAGCGAAACCGATCAGCTTTCGTTCGGTGCTACCTCGGCCTTGCAACTCGGGTACATTTACCAGCAAAAACGCAATCCGGCCAAAGCCCGGCAGTATTTTCAGAAGGCGCTGAGTTACAAAAAACACGAATACAAAAACAGCATCGACAACAAAGCCCGGGCAGCCTTGAACGAGCTTTCTACAAACTCATCAACTCCTTGAAGCGAATGGCCTGCCGACGGCTGATTTCGATTTTGTCGCCCCCTTTCAGCGTCACCAGCAAACCCCCGCTGAACCACGGTTCGATTTTCTCGATCCAGGGCAGGTTGATAATGTGTTTGCGGTTGGCGCGGAAAAACGTATTGGGGTCCAGCCTGTCTTCCAGACTGTTGAGCGACTTCAACACGAGCGGTTTTTGATCGTCAAAATGCAGCCGGACGTAATTGCCCATCGACTCGAACAGGCGGACTTTGCCCAGCTTTACAAACCAGCACTTCTCGCCGTCTTTGACAAACACCTGATCATTTTCGCCCAGAACCTTGTTCGTATCCCGGCGGGGCGCTTCGGTTTCGGGGTGATGGTTGTTTTCCTCGATGCGGTTGATCGCTTCTGAAAGCCGGTTGAGTTCGATCGGTTTCAATAGGTAATCCAGCGCATTGTATTCAAAAGCCGTGATGGCGTATTCGTCGTAAGCCGTCGTAAAAATGACTTCCGGCGATTTGCCGTCGATGGCTGATAACAACTCAAAACCGTTCTTGCCCGGCATCTGAATATCCAGAAACAGCAGTTCGGGCTGGAGGTCATCGATCAATTTGAGGGCTTCGTCGGCATTGGCCGCTTCGCCGATTACTTCAATCTTCGGGAAATTATCCAACAACCGGCGGAGTTCGTTCCGGGCCAGCCGCTCGTCGTCAACAATCAGTGTTTTCATTCGATCAAGTTTATGGTTTGTAGTTCAGGGTTTATATTTTTTAGTTTAAAGTGACCGAATGCATCCGCCAACCATAAACCGTAGACGATAAACCTTAAACTTTCTTCAATTCTTCCGCCCGCTTGAACACGCCCGCCGATTGCAGCGGAATCACGACGTCGGCGCAAACAACATCGGCCGATTCCTGCAGAATCCGGAAGCTGGCTTCCGGGCCATAGAGCAATTCGAGCCGTTGGGAAGTGTTTTTCAGACCGAAACCGGACGAGGCTTCCGTGTTGCCCAGCACGCCGGTATTGCGAATGCGGATGTACAGCAACCGATCCTCCAGCCAGGTGGTCAGTTCGACAAAACCGCCCGAAATGGCTTTCTGAACGCCGTGTTTGATGGCATTTTCGACCAGCGTTTGCAGCATCATGGGCGGAACCTGCAGATATTGCGTTTTGGGATCAATTTCCAGGCGGCAATTCAGGCGGTCCTCATAGCGAACCTTTTCGAGGGCCAGGTAATCCTCAACAGTTTTGATTTCTTCCCGGAGTTCGACGGTTTTGCGACGGTCGGCCAGCAGCGAGTTGCGGAGAATATTGGAAAGCTGGGTGATGCTTTGCTGGGCTTTCGTGGGGTTTTCGAGCACCAGCGCCCGAATGCTGTTCAGGGCGTTGAACACAAAATGGGGATTCAGCTGGGACCGCAGAACCTTGGCTTCAGATTCGCGAATGGAGGTTTTGAGGAGAATTTTTTCAATTTCGGCATCCCCGGAGCGCTCCACATAATGATAAGCCGTATAGCTCAGAACCCAGGCCAGCATGCTTTTCCCCCAGTTCAGCAGATAGCCCAAAACAATGGATGGTTCATCGGACAGGTATTGCGGCAGCACCTGTTTGTCGATCGGCAGGTTGATGATGGTCATGATCACAGCCAGTACGAAAACCGAAAAAATAACCCGCGGAACTAGCTGAAAGAAAGGTAGTTGAACCCATCGCCATCGCTTAATCATCAACCGGTACAGGTGCGTTAGCAGAATGCAGAGGATGATGGTGGCAATGGCTTCGTAAAAATAATCCGCCCGGTAGCCTTCTTCAAAGGTAAAAATGGCGAACTCCGCCATGATGAGCATCGTCCACCCGACAATCTGACAAAACCAATATATTCTATTCTTAGACATGCGCTCACTTCAGGAATTTACGCCAAAGACATGGTACGTATAGCGAATATACTCTTTTAGTGGACGAAGTGAGGTTTTTATTACAGGAGTGGCAATATAGAAATGTCAGTTGTCGGTTTTCATTATGTGACCGAATTTGCTAAATCAATAACATTATGTAGTTGTCCGAAATTATTGGTGCATCACCAAAGCCAGCAGGTGGGTACTGTCGTTGGAAACTTCGATCGTAAATTCCTGGGTTTCGTAGGAATAATTCAGCTTATACAGGCAGAGGTTGCTGTGCTCGTACATGTCCATGTTTGCCAGCGATTCTTTCATCAGCCAGGGCAGCAAAATCCGGATGGCCCGGCCGTGCATGCAAATCAGGATAGGATTTTCGTCCGTTCGGGAGAGAATCAGATCGATAACCGGTTTTTGGCGAATCACCACCTGATCGGGACTTTCACCGTTTTCGGTGGGGAAATCGGTGTGTCCGGATGCCCAGTTTTCGATCAGGGTGCGGTAATATTCGTTGTCGAAACTATTGGGCATTTTGCCTTCCCGCGCGCCCCAGCTAATCTCGTTGAGACCTTCGAAGCTTTCGTGGGGAATACCGGCATCGATGAAATGCTGCACCGACTGCATGGTCCGGCGGAGTTTCGAGGTATACACTTTGGCGAAGGGGATGTGTTGATACGCCTGGTAGAACGCCAGCGCCTGTGCCTGACCCATCGCATTCAGATTTGAATCAACCCCACTGCCCTGAACAATGCCCTGCCGGTTGAAATCCGTTTCGCCGTGGCGAATGAGATAAATTGTCTTATGTTTCAAACTTAAAATAGGAAATAAAAAATACTAAATAGTCTATAACGAAGACGCCTACAGATAATTAAATACCGTTCAAAATTACGTTACTAACTATTCACTATTTTGATCTTAACTTACCCGCAAAAATGTCAGCAAAATTACGAAAAATCTTCATACTATGAAGCCAGATTGGACGATAGAATCATTACAACAATTTCATTCGAACTCGATTGTTAGTCATTTGGGTATTGAGGTTACGGAACTGGGTGACGGTTTTATGACGGCCCGAATGCCGGTCGATCACCGCACGCACCAGCCATTCGGAATTCTGCACGGGGGCGCATCGGTTGTGCTGGCCGAAACCCTGGGAAGCATCGCGTCATTTACGCAGCTCGACGATCCCAGCCGCCAGCGCGCCGTCGGATTGGAGATTAACGCCAACCACATTCGCTCGGTCAAGGAAGGCTGGGTGTACGGAAAAGTAACGCCGATTCACATCGGTCGGACAACGCACATCTGGGATATTCGGATTACCGACGAAGCGGGAAAACTGGTATGTGTCAGCCGCCTAACAGTGGCAGTACTGGATAATAAGTAAGTAATAAAGTAAAATTACCACAAAATAATTAAGTATTTATTCCGAAAAGATTTGCACAATTATTGTTGTCTGATAATTCATCTAGAAACGTGTTTAAATGAATTACGGAAACGCTATGAAAAACCCCGAAACGGATGAATTGGCATTTGATTTCCCCGGCCAGATTCCGGTAAAAGAACGTCCAACACTTTGCTTTATTGAAGATAACGATGACAATCTCACTCTCTATGAGTGGATCAACTCCCGCCACATGCCGGAGTATGCGTTTCAGCTCTACACCGATGAGCGTTTCCTCAAACAGCGTTTCGATGATTCCCTGCCCCGCCCCGATCTTATTTTTCTGGATTTAAAAATGCCTCAAATATCGGGAGTTCAGCTATTGACTAAAATGAAAGAGCACCCCAGCTGGAAACACGTTCCGGTAGTGATTTTTACGCATTCAACTTCGCCAAAGGACATGGAACAGTGCATGGATGCCGGTGCCGACGGTTTTTTTAATAAGGATATTTCAGTGCACGGCATTCGGTCACAGTTGACCGAAATTTGCGATATCTGGCTGAAATAAGCGGTTTTTCCTCATCCAATTACAACTTCCGTCGTCGGCGTCAGCAGGGGCACGCCGACGAGGAATTTTTCTTCGTCAAAGTAAATTGTAACCGGCGAGTCGGCGAGGAGTTTGTACTTGATCATGATGTTCTGCAATCCAATCTGGTTGGAGGGAACGGCCATTTTCTTTTTCTGCAAATTGTTTTCGACGTACAAATTCCCTTCCAGCGTATAAAGCCGGATCGTGAGCGGGCGACTGACCGCGATCACGTTGTGCTTGATGGCATTTTCCAGCAGAATCTGAAGCGTTAAGGGCGGAATCAGGTACGATAAATATTTGGAATCCAGGTCAAGGTCCATGAAAATACCGTCGCCGTACCGGGTTTTGAGCAGGTGGAAATAGGCTTTGATGAACTGGATTTCGTCGGTCAGCGGGCATAAATCGCGGTTATTTTGCTGGAGTAAATACCGGTAAACCGACGACAATTCGTCCACAAATAGCTCGGCCTGTTCCGCATCACTGGTGATGAGCGACGACAGCGAATTGAGGTTATTGAACAGGAAATGCGGATTGATCTGCGTTTTAAGCGAGTCAAGTTGGCTTTGCAGGTTTACTTTTTTCAGTTCCTGCGCTTCCGTGTAAGCCACTTTCCAGCGCTGGTACAGGTAAACGCCTTCGTAATAGGCGGCAATCTGGACGGTTCCGGCGAACGAAACGAGGGTATTGAAGAAGTACGGTTTGAAGAGGAAGTAATCTTCGGATTGCCAAAGGCCAATGAAATCGTAAAAAAACGTTTGGGTGATTCGGATGATGCTGGCAAAAAAGGCAAACCAGACGAGTTGGTAGAGCACCCGCTGGCGGGTTTGCGACAGGTCGGGCAATTTCCGGCGGGATAAAATGATGCCCCAGCGGTTGGTTTCCCAGACGATGACACTACCCAGGATAAAGAAGAACGGAATTCGCCAGTCGTCCGGATACGGAACGTTCGTGTAGCCGTACATGGCCCACTGACCCGTAAACGCCAGCAAAGGGACGCCCAGAATGCGCATCCACTTGTCATTCAGTTTCTGCATCTTACCTTCCGATCCAATCCTTAAAATCCCGCGTTCGGTCGCTGCTGACAACGATGTTCTGGGCAATACCGCCGGAATCCAGATCCACTTTAAGTTGCCCGTTAAGGTAGGAATGAATTTGCAAAACTGCTCTTACTTCAACAATAAACTGGTCGTTAATGCGGAAAAAACGGCGGGGTTCCAGAAATTCCTCCAGGGCGTCGAGGGGATAGTCCACCACGTACCGGTTTCGATTCCGGCCGTATAGATAGGTGATGCCGTCTTTCGCGTAAAAATAACTCACATCACCCGCGTCGATCGACAGCAATTGCTGCTGGTATTTGGCCAGAAACTGGCTCCGGAATTCCGGCTGACGGGTTTGTTTGCGGAGGTCGTCAACTAAAAAACCGATGTCGGTCGACGTCACTTTAGGCGATTTGATTCGGGAATATTTTGCCAGCATATGCCCGAGATCGTCTCTCTTGATCGGTTTTAACAAATAATCGAAGCGGTTTGCCTGAAAGGACTTTACCGCAAACTCGTCGTAAGATGTCGTGAAAACAACCGGACATTCGATGGAAACCAGGTTGAAGATTTCAAAACTCTGGCCGTCGGAAAGCTCTATATCCATCAGAATCAGGTCGGGCAGCGGGTGAGCCCTCAGCCAGCTGACCGTTGACTCAATACCGTCCGTTACGCCCCTGATCTCGATCGTCGGATCGGCCTGGTTCAGGAGTTTCACGAGTTTCTGAACGGCGAGCGGTTCGTCTTCAACGATTAGAATGTCCATAAATCTGCCAAAGGAAAAGAAGTAGAAGTACGAACTATTATTATCCAATAAAAACTAAATAATGGATAAACCGGAAAGATTTCAACCCGAATTGTTGTTTTTCTTGTTTGAATTGGGGAAGATTACAGTCAATCAACCGGAAAAATTTACGGGCAATAGCGATTTTTGCGCACAAAAAATAAGAACAAACTGTTATTCAAATAGAGCTTGATTTGCGTCACCGCTATTTAGATAATGCAATTTTCAACACACTTGTCATCAACTGTACAAACGCAGCAAACCAGTCATTCCGTCTGGCAGGCTGCCGTTCAGGCGGGTTATCCTGCTGCTATCTGGCGTTTGCCAAACCGCACGGATCGGGAAGTAATTATTGATGCATCCGGGCACGTTTCAACCGTCGTGATGGATTTGGAAGAGTTGCCGATGGGGTTTGCCGTTAGCCCATTTATTAATCCGGAAGCGGAAAATACCTTCTTTTTAAAGGCCGATTTCTACTGGCGTTTCGACGAAAACGGGACGGTTCTGGCCGCCCAGAATAAATTATCGGATGGACATCCGGCTTTTGAAGCCCTGTTCAGAAGCGAACCGTCAGGTAGTAAAAATGAGACCGTTTCAACGGTTAAAGTTATCGAACCTTCTGACAATCAGCAAAATAATTTTGAAAAGAACGTAGCTCGCGCCATTCGTCAGATCGAGCGGGGCACGTTCCGGAAGGTGGTGCTGGCCCGGACCAAAACCGTCCGGTTTGAGGAGCAGCCCGACATTCCGACGCTGTTCAACCGGCTTTGCAGTGCTTACCCAAATGCTTTTGTATCAGCGGTTTATCTGCCCGATCTCAACCAGATTTGGATTGGAGCTACCCCCGAACGACTGGTGAGCGTCGATGCCCGGGGAATTTTCAAAACCGTTGCGCTGGCCGGAACGCAACCTGCCTATGATACGGAAGGACGGCCCAAACGGACAATGGACGCGCCCTGGACGCAGAAAGAAATTGAAGAACAGGCGCTGGTCGGCCGGTATATTATCGGTTGTTTCAAGAAAATCCGGGTGCGAGAATACCTCGAAGAAGGCCCCAGAACCGTAGTCGCGGGCAATTTAATGCACCTTCGTTCCGATTATTCGGTTGATACACAGGTGCTTAATTTCCCACAACTCGGCACCGTCATGCTGCGGTTGTTACACCCGACCTCGGCGGTTTGCGGCATGCCCCGCGAAGCCGCTCAGGAGTTTATTCTGGACAACGAACTGCATCCGCGCGAATTCTACAGCGGTTTTCTCGGACCGGTTAATGTCTACCAGGCCGAAGGGCCGGAAACCCATCTGTTCGTCAATTTGCGCTGCATGAAATTGGAAGGGCAGGAGGGAACGCTCTACGCCGGAGCCGGCTTAACGGAAGACTCCGTTCCCGCCAAAGAATGGCGGGAAACCGAGCTGAAATGCGATACACTTTTGTCGTTGTTAACGAAATAAACGAATGAACAATTAACAATTAATAATGAACAGGCTGACGCCCACGATTCATTGTGCATTGTTAATTGTTCATTAATTAATTTACCGCTCTCCTTCCGCCGGTTCGTTTGGGGCGTGATGTTCTTCGGTTGTGCGGTTTCCCTGGGCACTGCTGGCCGATGACTGCGTATCGCTGTCGGGAGCGGTTTCTTCCGATTCCAGTTCGGGGTGTTCTTCTTCGGATTCCATTCAATTATGTGTTTATCGTGAAGGCTGAGTCAGGATAAGCGGCTCAACGTCACTGGTTAAACATCGTCTTCGTCGTCATCCTCTTCGAGATCATTGTCGTCATCATCGTCCGTGATGGTGAGCTCTTCTTCGTCATATTCCTCGTCGTCATCTTCATCGGGGCCGGAAGACAAGGCTGCGGAGCCGCCGTAGCCGCTGTTTGTCAGGTTTTCTGGATATTGAGCATCCGCAGAACGGTCGGCGCCGGGCGCAATTGGGCTGTTTGGAAGTGCCATTTCAATATAGGTTTAAGTGGAAATATCACTAAAACCCGACGCACGAAAGAAGGTTTGAAAGATTTTTAACCATTGACATAATGGTAACGATACTTTTAAAATAGTAACTATTCTTTTCTTTATATTTACCTGGATGCGAATTGATTACCGGCATGCTTCGACTAGTCTTATTGGTTCTTTCAGTTTTCTTCTTTGCCTTCAAAACCGCCTTAAGCCAAACCAATGCGGACCCGGAAAACCGTGCGGAATGGGAGCGGCTGAAAAAACAACCGATTACGGAAACCTCGTTTCGGACTGCCTGTGATCTGATGCAGGCCACCGGCCGAACCAACATCAACCGCAGTTACGAAATGCTGGCCGAGTACGTGCCGATGGTTCGGAAAACCAGCAACCGGGCGTGGGTGCACATTTTGTTGATGGGATGGGCAAGGGCCAAGTCTTCGATGATCTTTTCGGAAGAAGCCGAATCGCTCTACAGGCAGGCGCGCGAAAATGCCGGAAAGCACACCCGGTTTTACCGCGAAGCCCTTGTCGGCACGGTTTTGATGTACGGCGAGTGGGGCAAAATAGACCTGATGGACAACTACCTGAACCTGGGCGAAAAGGAATGTCAACAGGCGAATGACAGGGAAAATCTGTCGTTTCTCTACACGTTCAAGGCGATGGCTCATGCGTCCGATACCGCCATCTTGCATAGTTATCTCGAAAAAGCCATTGAGCTGGCGAAGAATCTACCGAACAAGAATGCCTTGTTTACAGCGCGTTACAACCTGGCCAATCAGTATTACCAATTCAACCCCCAAAAACAGGTCACTGAATTTGAAGCCTTGCTGGAACTGGCGAAAGATTCCAGCCTGAACAAGTATCCCCGAAAACTCTACGAACGAACCGCCTTTACGTTTCGAAATGCCGGACCGAGTGTTTATTACCAGCTGATGCAGATTAACCTGCTGCTAACCGACTACGAAAACGCCTGGAAATTTGCGGAGTTGTTCTATAATTCGACGGTCAAACCCAATCCGATGGGCGTGCAGGCAGCTTATTTCAATTCGGAAATTGCCATTGTTAAAACGTATCAAAACGATCTGGCGGCTGCCCGCAAGTACCTGACGATGAGTAAAGAGTTGTTTAAAGTGCCGGAAGCTCAAATTCCGTATTACGGTTATTTTCTGGCCGCCGGTTTTCTGGCGGAGAAGTCCGGGAACTACGGAAAAGCCTTGCAGTATTACGAAACTGTTCGAAAAATGGGCGGAGTGGGAGTAGGTTTAAACTTATTTCCTTCGGATATTTATTACGCTCATGCCCTGGTTTTGAATCAACAACTGGCAAAAGCCGGTCAGGTTTTTGATGAATTCCGGCCGCAGTTAAAAAATAGAGAATACACGGCGACCGGTTTTTATTTCTATAAATATTACGCCGATTATCTAAAGAAAAAAGGTGATTTTCAGGGATATAGTAAAGCGCAGGAGCAATTTGATACCGTCAAGGATTCGCTTATTAATCTGAATAAATACCGTGCTATTCAGGAGATTTTAGCGAAGGTTCGAATCCGCGATAAAGAACAGCAGATTGCGCGGTTAAATGAGGAAAGTCTCGCCCGCGATCGCGAAATCCGGCGCGAACGAATCTTTTATTCGGTTGCCATTGGACTGGCGGTTTTGACCATTGTACTCCTGATTTTATACCTGCGAAACCGCCAGATTCGCAGTCGGCAGAAGGAAGAATTGCAGCAACGAATGTTGGAGCAAATTGAAAAACAGCGCCACATAGAACTGATGGAGGGAATCATGCAGGCCGAAGAAAACGAGCGTCATAAGATCGCGGATCAGCTTCACGATGAGGTGAATACGATGCTGGCGCTGGCGTCGCTCAATATTTCATCGACGCTCGAAAACGGCATTCGCGATAACCGCTCGGAACAGAAACTTTATAAAACGCAGGAAGTGTTGACGTCGGTTTCGTCAACCATCCGCGGAATAAGTCACCGGTTGACACCTTTAACCATCGAGCGATCCGGTTTTCGGAAAGCGATTGAAGAACTGGCCGAAACGGTTAATCTGGCCGGAAAAATCGAGCTGGAAACCATCGTTGTCGGTTTCGAGGACAACTCAAAATATGCGGTTTCTTTTCTGAATGATCTGTTTCGAATTGTGCAGGAACTGGTGCATAACATTCTGAAACACGCGCAGGCCACCGACGCCCTGGTGGAAGTCATTGAACACGAAAAAACGCTTTCAATTGTGGTGGAAGACAACGGCGTCGGAATTCCGGACGATGCGATGAACAACGGGAAAGGATTGAGTGGAATGAAAGCGAAGGTTGCGTATCTTAACGGGCAAATCGAAATAAAACGAAAATCGGACAACGGAACGCTGGTTGTGATCGAAATTCCTACTTAATCATACGATTATGGCTTTACGCCTGTTGATTGCGGACGACCATCCGTTGCTGGTCGACGGTTTGGTTTCGGTACTGGAAGAAATAGAAGACGTACTGGTACTTGAACCGGTCAGCAACGGTCGGCAGTTGATCGACCGCCTGCGAAAGCTGGTCGTCGATGTGATTCTGCTGGACCTGAATATGCCGCATCTGGACGGGATTGCCTCCCTGAAAATTATCAAAACCGAGTTTTTGCATGCCAAAGTTATCGTTTTTACCAGCTACGATCAGCCGAAATTGATTCGGGAAATAAAGGCATTGGGCGCAGAGGGATATTTGCTGAAAACGAGTAATTCCACGACGCTTAAAAAAGCTATTTTGACAGTGGCGGCCGGGAAAACCTGGTTTCCGGAAACCGCTATTGAATCACCTGAACCGGAAGTACCGGCGGACGATTTTGTTAAAAAGTACCAGATTACGAAGCGGGAAGTGGAAATTATTCGAATGATTGCCGAAGGGCTGACGACCAAGCAAATCGGTGACCGCCTGTTTGTCAGTGAATTTACCATCAATTCGCACCGCCGGAATATCTGCCGCAAACTCAACATTTACACGCCCGTCGGCCTGCTCAATTTTGCCAAGGAACAGGGGCTGGTGTGAACCCGGAATAAAAACCGTCCTAACCCGTATTTGATTCAGTATGAAAGAATTTGCATCGGTTTCACGTCGTGGATTTATAACCCGCTCCGGTATTTTAGTGGCCGGAACGGTAATGAACCTGAAACTACCCGGTTTGAGCGAACCGCTGGCCGAGCCCATCATCGACATTCACCAGCACACCGACTACATGGGGCGAACCCACGACCAGTTGATGGCGCACCAGCGGACAATGGGCGTGACCACCACGATTTTGCTCCCTGCGGGCACCCCGGCGTTCGGACTTTCGACGCACAAAGGGCAATCGAACGGGCTCCAGGCGAAATGCAGCGGCAACGAAACCTGCTACAACCTGGTGAAGCAATATCCGAAAGAGTTACTTTTCGCATCCAACGAAGTGCCTGATTTACCGGATGCCACGCAGGAAATTGAAAAGTATCTGAAGCTGGGTGCGCTCCTGATCGGGGAGTCTAAATTCGGAGTTAAATGCGACTCGCCGGAAATGCAACGCATCTACGAACTGGCTCAGTCTTACCGGGTTCCGGTTTTGATGCACTGGCAGTTCGGGATGTATAACTATGATTTTGACCGGTTTCATACGATGCTGGAAAAATACCCAAAAGTCAATTTTATCGGACATGCGCAGACGTTCTGGGCCAACATCGACAAAGCGCATCTCGACCAGGCGGTTTTGTATCCAAAAACCAAAGTGACGCCCGGCGGCATCACGGATCGCTTGCTGAGCGACTACCCGAATATGTACGCGGACATGTCGGCGGGTTCGGGCCTGAATGCGCTGCTGCGGGATGAAGAACACACCCGGGGCTTTCTGGAACGTCACCAGAACAAAATTCTGTACGGGAGCGATTGCCTGGACGCGGCCGGGCACGGTCCCGAATGCCAGGGTTCGCAAACCATCGCGGCCATTCGCCGACTGGCTCCTTCCAAAAGTATTGAGCGCAAAATTCTCTATGAAAATGCGAAAAAATTATTCAGATTGTAGCCCGATCAGTGCCCTTTCCTAAAAAACCGGTTTTTCGATACCCCGTTAAAAATGAACGAATGCTCCCCGAATCGGCTGTTGTCGATTGCCTGTCTGCTGAGTTTTGCCCTCTGTTTTTCCTGTTCAACCGAGCGGTATTCCGATCCGCTGACGCCCGAAGAATCGCTGAAGAAGTTTCAGATTCGGGAGGGTTTCAAAATCGAGATTTTTGCGGCTGAACCCATCATTGCGGACCCGGTCGATCTGGCTTTCGACGAACAGGGCCGGGCGTTCGTGGTTGAAATGGGCGATTATCCCGGCAAGCCGGAAGCCGGAAAAGGCAAGGGTAGGATTCGGATGCTGGAAGATACCAACAGCGATGGCCGGATGGATCGTTCGGTGGTTTTTGCCGATTCCATTGCCGATGCCACCAGCGTGTTGCCCTGGGAAGGCGGATTGATTGTGGCCGCAGCCCCCGACATTCTGTTTTTGAAAGACACCACTGGCGATAACCGTGCCGACGTTCGGGAAGTGCTCTTCTCCGGTTTTTTTGCGAACAATTCCGAAGCGCAGATCACGAGCCTGCGGTACGGCATTGACAACTGGATTTACGCCAACAACAACGGCCAGGAAGGCCAGATCCGGTTTAACCGGAAACCCAATGCGCCCGCTTTGACCGTCAATGGTGGTGATTTCCGGTTTCGGCTGGATCGCGGGTTGTTCGAAGTGGAGTCGGGCTCCGGCCAGTTTGGGCTTGCAATCGACGACTGGGGACATCGTTTCTTTACTCAGAACACGCTCCACATTCAGCAGGCGCCGATTGCCGGTCGGTATCTGCGTCGGAATCCGCATTTTTCGGCTCCCAAATCGTCCGTCAATATTTCGGATCATGATCTGGAAATGTTTCAGGAAACCCCGCCCCCATACTGGCGCAAGGAGCGGACGGATCGTCGGCAGAAGCAATACGCAGAGGCCAAACTGGACCGAAAAGAATATGCGGAAGATCATTTTACCGGTTCTTCCGGCGGCCATTTTTACGACGGAGATGCCTTTCCTTCAGCCTATTACGGATCGGTTTTTACGGGCGATGTGGCCGGGAATCTCGTTCACCGCGACGTGCTGACTCCTTCGGCCGACAGCCCGATTTTTGTGGCTAAACGGGCGGAAGGCGAGACCGATCGCGAGTTTCTGGCGTCGACTGACCCCTGGTTCCGGCCCGACAATGTGACTACCGGACCCGACGGTGCGCTGTATGTGGTTGATTTCTACCGTCAGCACATTGAAACCCCGGTTTCGATTCCCGACGATCTAAAGGCCGACATGGATTTTTTGAATGGAAATGATAAAGGGCGGATTTACCGCATTCTCCCGACCGATTCGAAAAACCGCCCGGCTGCATCGCCTAATCTGCGCACTCGGAATTCGGCGGAACTGGTGGAATTACTGGGGCATCCAAACCGGTGGTGGCGGTTGCAGTCCCAGCGCTTGCTGCTCGAACGGCAGGATCGATCGGTGATTCCACAGCTTTCAAAAATGGTGAGTGAGCACAGGGACCCGCGCATCCGGCTGCACGCGTTATATACGCTGGAAGGGCTGAATGCCCTCAACATCGGTTTGGTCAGGCTGGCGTTGCAGGATGCCCAGCCCGGCGTTCGCGAACACGGATTGATCCTGGCCGAGCGGTTTCCCGATTTGCTGCCCCAGCTATTGAAAATGACCAATGATTCGTCCAGCCAGGTCGCCTTGCAGGCTTGTTTGAGCCTGGGCCAATTCACCAGCCCGGCCGTGGTTTCGACCCTGGCGGAAGTCGTCCGGAAACACGGTGAAAACAACTGGTTCAGGACCGCCGTGCTGAGTTCGTCGGCGGGTTCGTCGCCGGAATTACTGAACTTGCTCGTCAACCAGAAAACGATTTTTAGTGACACAACGTCCGGGAAAAAGGCGTTTTTAGCGGATTTCTCGAAGGTCATTGGCCGCCGGAACCGACCCGCCGAAATAAGCCATTTACTGAATTTATTGACGAGTCCGGCCCAGCGGAAAGAGAGCTGGCAGGTGGCCGGTTTAACCGGGCTGGCCGAAGGATTTGCCAAAGCCGAACCCCAAAAGGGCGCTAATCCGGAGGTAAGCAGGGCGATTCAAAACCTGGAAAAAACCGTGCAGTCGGAAGAGGTGAAAAAAGCCATTCAGGCCGTGCGGGACGCGCTGGCAAAACCGGTTTCCAGTTGAGGGCTAGCAGTTACAGGTTTAGAAAGGTTATGGTTTTATTCTAGCTTAACATGAATTTATGAATTAGCCAATTAAGTGCCAGCGGCACGAAATGTTTGTAGTAAAATAAATCATCCGGTTTCTCCTGTGTGCCATTGGGTACGCAATTAGTTTTGTAAGTTGCGTACCCAAAGGCACGCAGGGGTGTTCGTACATACTTTCTTACGACTACAAATATCAGTCCGCTACGCGGCCAAAAATCAACTAGTTCGCGCTGACTATAACTGAAAACAAAATAGCTACTGAAAATCCTTTCGATTTAATGAAGTCATTAAAATCCCGCCGGTTTTTCCTGAAACGTTTTTCTTCCGCTGGTCTTTTTCTGGGAAGCGGGAGCCTGATTTTTACGAACTGTGATTCAAAACCGGCGAAAACCGCCCAAACCGGTGAGCCCAAAAAACCAGTCGCGAATCCCTGCGAGGATTATTCCGAAGTCAGTGAGGGCGATTTGAAAAAACGAAAGGAGTTAGGCTACGTTACCAAATCGCCCGTTCCGGAAAAAACGTGTAACTCCTGCAATCTGTGGCTGCCGCCCGCACCGGGCAAAGAATGTGGCGGCTGCATGTTGTTCAAAGGCCCGGTTTATGCCAATGCCCACTGCACATACTGGGCTCCGCAGGTCAAAAGCTGAGGAAATACTTCACAATACGTACCGGTTTTTCCGTCGCGAAAACCGGTTCAATTCGTTGCCGAAAACCGTTCTGCTTCGGCGAAAAACCGCCTTTCCGTTCCGTAATATAGTTAGAAGTAGGTATTTGAGACCGGCTGAATCGAATGGTAATTTGGGAAACGATTTTCGTCTCCTGAACGACCATGAAACGCCTACGCTATGCTTTTTTACTGCTCTCTGGATGAGTGACTTATGAGTTCAGAAAGCCGTGAATTATCAACTGATACGAAAAAAAATAGCACGGACTCACTGACAACTCAAGGGTGGTTTTTATAAAGAGGTAAATCAATCATTTAACCTCTCCATCAAATGAAAACCTCGGCTTTCTTCTCAAAAAACGGATTCGTATTTCTGCTGGTACTCACGCTGGCCGGATTGCAAGGTTGTAAAAATCAGGATGTTGAGCCTGAATTTTATCTGTCGGCAACCATCGGCGGAAAAGCCTGGCGGGCCAACGTCAACAACAGCCAGAATATTACGGTTGGAGCTGCCAAAGTGAACAATTACGTCGTGGTTATCGGTCAGCAGAAAACGGATAAAACCGCTACACTGGTGGTAATTTTTCCAAAAAATGTCGCGCTGAATCAGTCCGTCAAATTCACCGAATCGCAGCCCAGTACGCTGGCTTACTCGCCGGATGATTTGGAAGCCTACTCGATGGAGCCTTCGAGGGGCGGTTCCGGAACTTACACGGTTACGCGATTTGACGAAGAGAATCAGATGGTTGAAGGGACATTTTCCGGTGACGCCATCAACATCAAGACCGGCGCCAAGCTGAAAATCACCGACGGTCGGTTCCGGTCCCAATTATTCGACGTACCGCCCACGACCACGCCAGCGCCCAACACCAAACGATAATCCACCCCTTTGCGCCTGACTTTTCACAAGCATAAATAACGCAAAGCAATTATGAAAAAGATGAAAAAAGCACTTCTGTTCGTTCTCATGGGCGTGATGGGCATTCTGTCCGCAACGGCGCAATCAAGCAAATTTCCGGGAGACTGGAAGGCGGACGTAGGGCTCCTGGTGGCCAAACCGGTCTGGGCGTTCGGCACCACTCATTCATTCGGGTTTGGCATCGATGCCAGCCTGACCCGGCCGCTTCCGCAGGTAAAAAACCTTTATGTTGGGGGACGGGTGTATTTTGCTCACTACCTGGCTAAAAAAGAGACGGCTTTTATATTCGCAACCGGCGATCCGGCCAACCTGATCGGGATTCTGGGCGATGCCCACTACGTTTATCAGGACAAGTTTGTGGTTGGCGGAAATCTGGGTTTGGGTCTCCGGTTTCCGGCCTATTTTGGTACGGCGGGATTGGCCCGGGCGGGATACGTGGGTTACCAGTTACCGGTGAATAACCGGCCACTAACCCTGGCAGTTTGTCTGAGCCGAACCACGCTGGCCACGCACGTCTTTGCCCTTCGAGCTAGTATCCGCCTGTAAATGAGACGGTTTATCTTATTCCGTTTCGTAGCTTTCTGGCTGTTACTGTCCTCCAGGTTATATGGACAGCAATTCTATATGACGGATTCGATTCCCAGGTTGAAGAAGTCCGCAACCTTCTACGGCGTTCTGATTTTTCACGGTGCGGCAACCACCGGTTCGTTTCTATCCTTAAACCGCTCCTGGTACGCCGATTACCCCCGGCAGTCATTTCATTTTACCAACGACTGGAACGATTGGAATAAAATGGACAAACTCGGGCACATGTGGACGGCTTATTCGCTGGCCCGGCTGTCGTCGGCATCCTGGAGATGGAGTGGGCTAAGCCCGACTGAAGCTGATCTGGCCGGAACCGTTTCGGCGCTGGGATACCAGAGCCTGATCGAAGTCGCGGACGGTTTTTCGTCGCACTGGGGATTTAGCTGGACCGATTTTGCGGCTAATCTGGCAGGAATCAACCTGTATCTTTCCCAGCAATTGATGTGGAAAAACCAGCGCGTCCAGATGAAAGTGATGGCCTATAAACCGTATACCTACCGAGGTGAGCTTTCCGCGCGGGCCGAACAGCTTTTTGGAAACGGGAACATAAACCGCCTTTTAAACGATTACAACGTTCAAACATATTGGCTCAGCGCCAATCTAAATACCTTACTTTCTGAAAACCGCCTGCCTCCCTGGCTGGGTATTTCCGTCGGCTACGGCTCCCGGCTGCTGCTGGGCCGGAACACGAACCAGTGGATGAGTCGAACGGGCTATGAAATTGATCGGTCGGATATTCCGCGCTACCACCGGTTTTTCATCGCGCCGGACATCGACCTGACCCGAATTAAAACGAAAAACCGCCTTTTACGGTCGGTTTTTCTGGTTCTGAATAGCTTCAAAATGCCCGCTCCGACCCTGGAGATTTCATCCAATGGCAACATTCAGTGGCATTTTTTGCTCCTGAACTGAGGGGTACGAACTAGAAACTGCCACCCAAGGCCTTCAGCAACGCGACGGTGTACGAGGCCCGCTGTCCCTGAAGCAATACCAACTGGCGTTCCGAATCCAGAACAGTCCGCTGCGAATCCAGCACTTCCAGAAAAGTTGTCAGGCCCTTGGTGTAGAGTTCCCGGTTGAGTTTTTCAGTATACCGGGCTGATTCCAGCGCCAGGTTCTGCGCGTCAATTTGCTGCCGCATGCTCTGCAGATTATCGAGGGCGGTTTCGGCTTCTCGCTGGGCGTTCAGCATCCGTTGCTGGTACGACGCGTCGGCAGTTCGGACCTGTTGCTGGGCCAGAACAATGTTCTGCTGATTCCGTTTTCCTTCAAAAATCGGAACACTGGCGTTGAGGCCGAGCAGATACGTCATACTGGCCGGAAAAAACAGATTCCCAATTCGGCCGGTGAGCGTTCCACCCGCACCGACGAGGTTGATGCGGGGATACAGGGCCGCTCGATTGACCTGAACCTGAACATGGGCAACCTGGGTTTGCTGCTCGGCCTGTAACAGATCCGGCCGACGGCGGAGCTGGTCGGCGGAAATAGCCGAAAAGGGTAACTCAGGAAAACCGGTACCCAAACGTCCCGCAGGAACCGTGAAATTGGCCGGATTCTGACCGCAAAGGCCCGCCAGCCCGTTGACCAGTTCGGTGCGGCTGCGTTCCAGGCCCAGCAGTTGCACGCGAACATTGGCAATGTCGGTTTCGGCCCGTTTGGCGTCGATTTCGTTTGTCAACCCCGCCTGAAACCGGGCGCGAATGATTGAAATGGTGGAATCGCGCAGGCCGATGTTTCGGCGAATCACGGCCTGTTCACTGTCATTCGCGCGAATGAGGTAGAATAAGCGGGCCACTTCCGACGCCACGATCAATTGCGTAATCTGCACATCCGACTCGGTAACCTGACGTTGCAAATCCGTCACCCGAACGGTGTTTCGGATGCGTTTGAACAGATCGACTTCGTAGCTGGCGTCGATGGGCAATACCTGCAGCGAATTGAGTTGAATGCGGGGTAACCGTTCACTGGTAACCGGCACGGCAACGGGGCGGTATTCCGATAAGCTTTGGGTGTTGAAATTCAGGCTGCTACGAATGGAAGGTGCCAGAAATGACTCGGCCACCCGAACCCGAATCCGGGCTTCTTCCACCCGGCTGACGGCAACCCGAACGTCGGGATTGTTGGTTAAACCCAGGTCGATCAGCGAATCCAGCGTTGGGTCGTGGAAAACCGCCCAGCCGCTGCGAACGGAATTGGTTTGGAATGACGCAACCGACGCGCTACTTTCCGAAGAGGCCACCGATTGAGCCTGGGAAACCGTACTGCACAGAACTGCAATGGATAAGCTGTAAAAAAAAGTTTTTCTCATACTTTTTATATTGTTTCCGAACGCTGCCCGCCATCCGGAATCGAATCATCCGGACAATGGCCGCCACCTGCAACGACCGACCCCACCGGGATATGGGTTCGTGGAAAAACTCCGCTCGTCTTCAAAAGAAGTAATTCCACTACCGCAACGGAAAACTTTTTCTCGAATAGTAAACGGACAATCTACATGGCAAAAATAACTGGAAATTCAGGAATCCTAACTGTCCAGAATTGAACTTATCGAAGGAGAGATGGTGAAAACAGAATCGATTTAACAACAGCCGGTAACTTTAAAAAGGTTTCGGTAACCTTAGAGATTTATGTTAATTCTTATAAAAGCCAAATAATCTATTGCATTAACGTGCTAATGGGCGAAATTCCAAGGGTACACTAAAGCTGAAAATCGTCTTTTTCCTGAAGAGCGGACGTTTCCGAAACCGGGGCCGGAATTGTATTGGCGGGTCGTTCGATCGGCGTTGGCTGCGGTTGAATTCCGGGTCGGGGAGGCACGGCAGCAGGACCGAACAGTCGGTTGAACGAGCGCGTATACTGGATACTCATACCGCCACCGGTAGTCAGCGTTCCATACGTAGTGGCGTTGATCGTTCCGAGCTGGTTCTGGTTCCGGTTATACATTTTCAACCGCAGTTGGCCGTCGGGCGAGAGCCAGTATTCGAGCGTCCATTCGCCCAGCAGACTGGCAACGCTGGTCTGATTCTGACCGTACGTAAAACCGCCGTCGCGGCTGATCCGGAAGCGGTCGTTGAAGCGGTAGGAAAGCCGGACCTGGAGGTTGTTGACCAGATTCTGGTCCAGCCCGTTCAGTGAAACGCCTACATCCAGGTTTTTGTCCAGCGTGGAAGCCAGGCGACTGATCTGGTTGGAGAGCAATTCACTCAGGCTGTTGGTCAATCCCGATCCCACCATATTATTGCCCGCCGACGATGCCGGATCGATCAGTCCCAATCCTTCGCCGGGGGCCAACTGATTGAATAACAGAATGCTGCTGACCTGTCGCCCGAGTTCCTGATCATTACTTTTCAACCGCGATTCAAACGCGGCCACCGCCTGCCGGAAATCCGGTTGTTGCGGGTATTCTTTTACTTTCAGATCGTATGAAATATCGGGGGCCAGCAGCCGACCGTTCAGATTGATCAGCAAATCGACCGGATACCGGCGTGTACGGTCGGGATTATTGGTGGAGCTGGACGAATAATATTGCAGAATCGGCGCAAGCGAAGCATACTGCGTATAGGCGGTTTTGACATCGACCATCGCTTCATACGGATCACCGGTCCAGGTAATCCGACTGTTGGGCAGCATCTGAAACCGCTTATTGATCACATTTTCAAACGTGAATGTGTACTCGCCCTGCTGAATTTCGT
This sequence comes from Larkinella terrae, assembly GCF_009668025.1. Lineage (GTDB taxonomy): Bacteria > Bacteroidota > Bacteroidia > Cytophagales > Spirosomataceae > Larkinella > Larkinella terrae. The sequence goes on from NZ_WJXZ01000006.1 coordinate 24,142, forward strand.
AGGCACCGGTCATCGTAAAATCACCCTTGGTGTCGATTTTCATGGCGAGCTGACCCGTACCGTACGCCTTGATAATGTCGCCCGTCTGGCGGTCTAACTGGATCTCGCAATACGCATCGGGTGTAATCGACAGGTTGAAATCCATCCGGATGCCCGACAAATCGACCACCGGTTCGTTGGTCTGCGCCACGCTGTCGCGGTGGGCCGGGCTGACGTTGATAAACCGGATCACTTCTTCCTTGGAAACCGTAGTGGCCTGATCGAGCGGAATATAAATTTTGGTGCCCCGGTTGCTGGTAACATTGGCGCGGATGTTCAGATTGTCAAAAGGTCCGTCAATGCTGGCCCGGCCGCTGGCGACGGCGGTCCCGTAAAACTGATCGTTGTCCTTGAGCGTCGTGTTCAGAATCTTGAAGTTCTTCATGTCCACGATGTTCAGATCCACCGTGAAGTACTTGAATCCGTCGTGGAAAACACCCCCCCGCAAAGTGGCACGTCCGCCGTTCAAATCGGTAAGAACCATGTTTTTGGCGACAATTTCGCTGGCACCAAAGTAGACTTTGTCCGAAAAACCGATGTCCGCTTTCAGGTAGTCGAGCGTCAGTCGGCCGTTGGTAATATCGACCGTTCCACCCAGGACCGGGCTGGACACTTTCCCTTTGATGGTCACCACTCCCGTGGCGGTTCCGCCAAGATTCGTGGCAATGTCTTTCACGAAAGGCTCCAGAATCCGCAGATCGGTTCCTTCCAAAACCGCTTTCAAATCCAGCGGATTCGATGCCGATGCCCCCGGCGTGTACACACCGGTAATAGCCAGAAGCTCCCGGTCAAGCCGTCGGATGCGGGTGTCCAGATTGATTCGGTTGGACTGATCGAGCGTACTGCGGTTGACAACATTCCCAATCAGAAAATCATTGTATTTCAGGGAATCAATCGTCATATTTCCGTCCAGCAACGGCAAACCGTAAAGGCCCCGAATGGCTACTTTTCCGTTGGCAACTCCGGAAATTTTCGTTTCCAGAACCGGGTTCAGCGTTGCCAGTAAAAAGTTTCTGGCCTCAACATCAAGGGTTTGCAATGAATCCTGCGACGCCCGACCGCTGATTGAGATAAATTGATTCTGATTGGAAACCGCCAGGTTGCGAACGGTGATTTCCGGCCCGACAATCCGGATCAGGTTTTCGGGCGAAATCGTCCAGATGCTGTCGAGTAACCGGAATTTCGATTGCTCGAGTTCGATGTCGATGGCATCCCCTTTAAACGTCAATGAACCGTTCAAATCGGCCCGGTTGCTGCTTTTTTGCTGCTGTAAGCTAGTCGTAAAATCAATGTGATTGACATCCCACGAAGCTTCAGCCTGGAGGTTTTCGGTGGCCGCCAGCGAGCCAAACTGCTGTTGTTTCGAACCAATGATCAGCGAAGCCAGCACGTCTGGCGAGTTGACAAACTTGGAGGTATTAAGATCGACCGTGCTTTTGTAGAAGTTGTACGTGTCGAATTTTAGCGTGTCAATTGTGCCGGTCAGCGTCAGTAACGAGGACTGATCGACGCCAAAACGGCCTTCCAGCTTCGTATTCGGTGACGCATACAGCGAAGGGTAAATCAGCGTGAGCAGCGGCTGCGCATTTTTCAGCAAAAAGGAATAGTCGATGTTGTACGGAACCACCGGAACCGGTTTCCGAAGCTTTTCCTGGTAGTATGCGGCCATTCCGGCGGCATTCCCGGCAAAATTCAGGCGGTATTCCTTCGCAATGCGGTTCAGGTCGTCGGCGACGTGCGTCAACTGGAAATTGCCTTTCAGGTTCGCGTCCAGGTAGTCGGAATTGACCGAAATTGTCCGTTCATTGCCCGTAACCGACGACGCGAAAAAGAGTGTATCCAGGATCAGATTGCGTTTTCCATACGTCAGGTAGGTGTTCAACAGCCGCGCATTTCCGACCAGTTCGTTGACGGTATTGCCCACCAGTTGCACATCCAGATCGCTCCGAACGACCAGGCTGTCGTCCAGGAGATTTGTGGCCAGGAGGTTGGCCTGTTGAACCGTCCCCCGAACATCGAAGAGGTTTTTAGCACCCCGCAGGTCAAATTCACCGTTCAGGCTGAACGTCAGGTTGGTATCTTTCGCGCTGACCTGACCCCGGAAAAAGGATTGCTGCAAATTTCCATGAACCGCGATGTTGCGGTATTTGTAATTGCGAAAACCCACGCGGGTGAACTGCGCATTGAGATCGAGCGAGCCATCTTTGATGGTCAATCCCCGTCCTTCAAACTTGCCCTGACCATCGATGCGCTGCAGGTCGGACTGGTCGATGAGCGAACCGGCATCCACATCCGTCAGCTTCAGATTCCCGCTGTACGTCGTACCCTGATCGCCGTTCAGGTGAAGCGCCAGATCACCCGAAACCGAACCGATTTTGGTTTTAAAAGTGCCAACGGTTTTAAAATCGATGAATCGGCCGGCGTAGGTGGCCGCAAAATCGAGGGTGCCCAGTTTGGCCATGATTCGGTCGAAATCCGGGTCGGAATAATAGGGGCGAAGGTCCGCCAGGTTCACCTGCGAGGGCTTGAACCGGAAATCGACAATCGTATTTTCGTCACTGTCCGGCAGGCCTTTAAAGGCCAGATCGCCCACCAGCCGACTCCGGTGATTGGGTCCGAACCGGATGTCGGCATTGGTGACTTTGAAGTTTTTAATCCGCCCCACGTAGTCACCCGAAGCGCGGGCAACGTCGAAATTATCGTTAAAATAGGAGGTAAACGGCGCCAGATCCTGCGCCCGAACGACTGAGTTGCGCAGGTTGGCCCGCATGACCACTTCGTCGTTAAACTCGTTGAAAGCCGAAAAATTGTCGTACGAAAAAACCAGTTTATTCCGAACCGTCGAGCCATTGATGCGGGCGAACAGGCTATCCAGCCGCATTTCCTTGGCGCAATACAGGAACTTCGTATCGAGCCGGTGAATCCGCAGATTTCCCTGTTTTTCGAAGCCCTTCATCCGCCCGATGTTCACCGCAATGGTGTCACCCAGTAACAGGAAGCTATTTAGGTTGGCGCTTATACCACTGACCTTGAAGTGATTGTAATCGAAAAGCCGCCCGCCCATAGTCGATTTGCGCATGTCGTTGTACGTAAACGTGCCATCGATGAGGGTAGCTTTTCCGATGGTGAACGGGATATTCTGGTTGGCAACGGACGGTTTGGTCGTGTCGCGGGTCATTTCGTTGATCCGTTCCACAAAATCGTCGATATTCAGATTACCGGTTTTGGCGTCTTTCACCAGGGCAACGCGCGGTTGGTACAGCAGCACCTCGTCCAGGTGAATATCGGTCGCCGAATTGTTGATTAATTTCTCGAGGGCCAGACCGACTTCCAGGCGCCCGACGCTGATCATCGGTTTCAGATCGCGGTTGCGAATCGTCACTTCTTCAAGTGTCAGGGAATTCACCCAGACATTGGGAAAGGAAAATTTGATGTCAATCCGTTGAATATCGACCGGAAACAGCAGCTTTTCAGACACCCGTTTGGCCGCGTAACGCACCAATTCGGTCTGTACGGCCGGTATTTGCAGACTAACCACCACGATTCCGGCCACCAGCAATACGACCAACACGGTGTAAAGCAGGGTTTTAAGAAGTATGGCGAAGAATGAACGCATCTAGTCTTCAATGAACAATGAATAATGTAAAATGAACAATGCGTGTCCGTTCCGACGGCTGATTTTAGGACAAATCAATCGAACCGGAAGGATATTCATTATTCATTGGTCATTATTCATTACTTTCGATATTGATTACTTTTGAAAAATGACAATTCTGGCAATTGAATCTTCCTGCGACGAGACGTCGGCTGCTGTTTCTGTTAACGGAAAAATACAATCTAATGTTGTGGCAACCCAGCTAATCCATGAACAGTACGGGGGTGTTGTTCCCGAACTGGCCTCGCGGGTGCATCAGCAACGGATTGTTCCCGTCGTCGAACGAGCCCTGTCTCAAGCAAACATACAAAAAAACGCATTAAATGCCGTAGCTTTTACGCGCGGCCCCGGATTATTAGGCTCGTTGCTGGTTGGTACTTCCTTTGCCAAAGCATTTGCCCTGGCACTGGACATTCCGCTCATCGAAGTACACCACATGCAGGCACATGTGCTGGCGCACTTCATCGATGAACACCATTTTCCGAAGTTTCCGTTCCTGTGCCTGACGGTCAGTGGGGGGCACACCCAGATTATGCTGGTGCGGGATTACCTGGACATGGAAATTATCGGGCAAACCCAGGACGACGCCGTGGGGGAAGCCTTCGATAAAACCGCTAAACTGCTCAATTTGCCCTATCCGGGTGGGCCGCTCATTGATCGGTATGCCCAGCAGGGCAATCCGCTGGCGTTCCCGTTTCCCGAAGTGGAAATGCCGGGGCTGGATTTTTCCTTCAGTGGCATCAAAACCGCTTTTCTGTACTTCCTGCAAAAGCAGACCCGGGCCAATCCGGACTTTATCGCCCAAAATCTGCCGGATATCTGTGCCAGCATCCAGCGTACGCTAATTAAAATTCTGCTGACCAAACTGCGGAAAGCCGCCCGCCAGACCGGTATTCGCGAAATTGCGCTGGCCGGGGGCGTTTCGGCCAACTCCGGTTTGCGGGCCAGATTGACCGAAATGGGGCAGGAGGAAGGCTGGAACGTATACATTCCCAAGTTTGAATACTGCACCGATAATGCCGCAATGATTGCGATGGCGGCCCATTTCAAGTATTTAAAAGGCGAATTCACCTCCCAGGAGGTCAGTCCGATGCCCCGCTGGTCAATCGGTTGATAAACCGTCGGGAACGATTGCTTACATTTGCCCCATGAATGCACCTGTTTTAAAGGAAATACGGATTTACCCCATCAAATCGCTGGGCGGGATTTCGCTGTCTGAAGCCGAAGTTGAATTAAAAGGTTTTCGCTACGACCGGCGCTGGATGCTGGTAAAACCCGACGGCGTTTTTTTGACGCAACGGGAAAATACCGTTATGGCGCTGGTGGAGGTGGAATTGACCGATCGGCATTTGCGGGTCTACCACCGGCACCGCCCGGACGATTTTCTGGAAATACCGCTCGATCAGGCAACGGACGAGCAACTGACGGCCTATGTCTGGGATGATCAGGCCGTCGATTCGCGGGTGGTCAGTCAGGAAGCCGACGACTGGTTCAGCCGACTGCTCGGGTTGGAGTGCCGACTGGTTTATATGCCCGAAAACTCCCGGCGCTCGGTTGATCCGAAATATGCCCAACCCAACGATGTCGTTAGTTTTGCCGATGGCTATCCGTACCTGGTGATCAGTACGGATTCGCTGGACGAGTTGAACCGGCGGGTGGAAAAACCGCTCGAAATGATCCGGTTTCGGCCCAATCTGGTGGTGGAAGGCGTTCTGCCGCACGATGAGGATACCTGGTACCGGTTTCAGATTGGCGAGTTGCGGTTTTTGGGAGTAAAGCCCTGCGCCCGCTGCGTGCTGACCACCATTGACCCGGAAACCAGTCTGAAAGGCAAGGAACCGCTCAAGACCCTGGCGACCTATCGGCGGCTAGACAACAAGATCCTCTTTGGTCAGAATGTGCTGGCCGAAACGCCGGGAATCCTGCGGGTTGGCGATCCGGTGCAGGTGCTGGAACGACGCCCCGCCCGACTCCCATTTTCTTAAATTTATTTTGCGCTGCCAACGGTTGCAGGGCGGAAATTGATGTATGAAGTTCATTGACACGATTCAACGACTGCTGCGGAAGGCCCATTACCTCAGTCTCGATGTGGTGGTTGGAGCAGTGATTTCCCATATTATGGTGGCTCGCTTGCCCGATGGCCACCGGCCGGTTGGCTGGGCAACCACACTATTACTGGCCATTTGTGTATTTGTGATTTACGCTGTCGATCGGCTTTACGATGTCCACAAGAGCCTGACAACCAATTCTGAAATGACCATTCGCCACCGGTTTCACGCCGAAAACCGGCTGGTGTTGCGGCAGGTTTTGCTGGGGCTGGTGGCGGTTTGTGCCATTCTTCTTTTCTGGTTGCCTAAAAGCGTTATTCTGTTCGGCACCGGGCTGGCCCTGTTTTCGGGGGCTTACGTCTGGGGTGTCTCGCGGCTCGGCGTTTCCAACTCAAAGCTGGCCTGGAAGGAACCCGCCGTCACGCTGGCCTACACCGTTGGCGTCTGGGGCAGTTCATGGGCGCAGAAACCGACCATCGGCTGGTCCGAAATTGGACTGGGAGTTTTGTTCCTTTTCATCGTTTTCCAGAATTTACTGCTGTTCTCCGTAATGGAATCCTACGAATTTCCAGACACCGCCTACAACCTGGCGACGATTCTGGGGTTCGACCGTAGCGATGTCGTGTTGCGGACAATCACGGTGGTGGTAACGGTTCTTGCGCTGGTAATCTTCTTCATGGCCGACGACCGGTTTGCCCAGCGGGCGGCCGTCATTGAAGGCATGATGAGTGCGGTTTTGTACCTGATCCAGCGCTATCCGAACCGGTTTTTGACGGACGAACGCTACCGCTGGATCGGCGACGGTATTTTTTGGCTGCCGGTTTTGATTCTTTGACCGTTTTATCCGACATTTTACGGTTTTGAAACCTTTTACCAAAAGGTTTCAAAACCGGCTTATTCCACTCACAGAGCCGATTTTGGCCCCGAGGTAACTGATTAGGTAATTAAGCGATAGCTGGAGACGTTACATCGGCCATCATGTGCGCTACTTCCTTCTCGCTGTATTTTTGTTCGCGGAAGTAAAGACGCGGCTGATCGATGTACACCAATTCGTTCGCCTGGTTACCCGTGGTATAATCAGCTACCCAATTAAAACCCGCTTTCGCTAAAACTTTGTCGACTAAAGCCTGATACTTTTCCTGAATTGCGTCAGCTCTTTTTTCAATAGGTTCAACGGCTTCCTTTATCAACCGCTGTATTTCTGCTTCCTGATATTGCAATTCCGCAGAACCGTTTCCTGCTCCACCAATTTTTGAATCCGGTTTATCCGCTTCGTCAATTCGGCCAGATGCCAAGGCGTTTAAGTTTACCTCGCCTGGCCACGTCCGATGTAGTGCTGCGAAAACTGCCCAAGTAGGTTTCTTTTTGGGATACTCATCGAATAAAGTGATCTCACGCAAAACCTGATAGTTTAAGCCAGTCAGTTTCGATACCTCACTCGCCCCTCCCTTCTTGTTAATCAACTCCGCAGTCCAATCGCGAAGTGGATCCTTCACATTTTCATCCATAATTTTTAAGTATTTATATAATTTTGTTTGTGATTAACTAAGTATTTACTTATTATTGTACATCAATTGTCAGCAAATACAACTTTAATGCAAAACTAATTTTCAGTTAATGCTGAACAAACGTAAGTAAAACATATGAAAACAGCAAGCAAAAACTACACAAACGCTCAATTAGACTTACTGTACGGTCAAATAAAGGATACGAAGTACTCCCTTGAAGTACATGAGGTCTTAAAAGAATGGGTTAAAACGGGGAAGATTGCAAAGAAATTCAAGCACATTGACCAGAATAAAATCCGGCTAGTCGTTTTTACCGTTGCGAAAAAATTCTCTACGAAGGAGTTAAAAGTGACCACCACCAATAGCGACTACTACATTGAAGAGGTTTGGGACGCAGTTGTCGAGGTTATTAAACGTCGAAAAGCAAAATCTTTTGAGAAGGCGGCCCAGATTGAAGAGGCTCTAGCTTAAGCAAGTACTTAATTAACTTAACTCTTCTCTTTAGGTATTCATGGAGCTTTCGGAAAAAGATCTTGAGGATTCAATATACAATGCTGCTATCGATAGTTATGGTCGCCTATTTTTAGAAGAACGGGGCTTAACTCTCAATGGAAAAATATTCAGACAGGTAAATCTTGGGGACTATGGAATAGCCGACTTAATCACAATCCATTATATCGGAAAGAAGAAGAACATCCACAATCCAGATGGAAAGCCAATTAAGACAATCCTCATTACAGTTTATGAATTGAAGAAGGGCCTAGTTGGACTTGCTACATATGGTCAGCTTCACCGTTATATGCGTGGAGTACAGGAACTAGCAAAAACAACAAGGGCAAATAAGTCGGGTGGTGTAGACATACAGGTTTGGATAAATGGAACTCTGATCGGCGATGGAATTGAATCAATTGACGCCTGGGATTTAATTACCTCTTCGCCAGGGATGAGTGCCTACATTTACAAGTTTGGCTTTGATGGACTTTCATTCATACAAATCGAACGTGACCATATGCCGACACGGGCCATAAACGAGGACATTATTAAGTCGGTTGATTTTAAAGCAAGAGAGTTTATTTCCACCCGCTCCATTGGGGAGTATATAGATTTCCTCAAAAAGAAATGAACGCCGGAAAAATCACCCGCAGGCGCTCAGATGCCAATTTTCTGCCAGTTGAGCACAAAGATCATGACAAACGAAACTACGGATTATAAAATCCTGAGCCGGTACTTTATTGGTGAAAATTGCCACCTGATGCCTGGCCGGAAGGTGACCGGGGTATATGTTATTAATAGCGTATACGTAGGAGCGTCACACGATATAAGGGCGCGAATTCTTCGCCATATCACACAGGCAGTTCGGGGCCAACATTCAAATAAGGCTCTGGAAGCGCACATTTTGAAGTGTATTCAGGACGGCGATCCACTGCGGATTACTTTAGCCAGTCAGCACACTCCCGACGAAGCAAAGGTCTATTTCGAACTTCAGTCAAAAGGGTTTCTGCTTCTCAATTCACCGCAGGGTAGACTTCGGAATCAGTCAAAATTTAGCAAGCCAGCATGAGCGAGGTAACCGGATATCAGCTAACCAAAGCCTTCTATCGACTTGTAGGCGATAGTGAGGAAATTCAAAAGGCAGTCATGCCCCACCACCAGAGCCTATACACCTGGATATGCGAACTCCGTAATCGTATTCAGATATACGATCCTAAAGCCGAAATATTGGACTTGCCACGCGAGTACACCATGAAAATGACGTTCATCGGTTCGCCTGTGAAGCTAAAGTCCTGCATTGAAGATTTGATTAAATGGGGCGTGATTGAATTGGTTACTAAGGGTAAAAACGATTATACGGGCTCCACCAAAGTAAAACTTAGCTGTTCATTTATGAACAAGTACTGTACAGCTAATGAACAGCTACCGAACAGCAACAGTACAGCTACCGAACAGCCATCGAACACAATAAAAACAGATAAAACAGAAGAAACAGAATTAACAGTAAAAACAGAAGAAAACGGGAAAGGCGCTGACGCGCCCGAACAGCAAGTTGAAACTGTTTTTGTTAAACCTACTGACCTGACGGCGCAAAGCGCCCCCACCACCCCCCCGGTTCCGGCCGCCCCCCCACCACCCCCAAAGCCTGCCCGAACAAGTCCGCCGGAAACCTCGCTGCCGTTCGGCGAGAATTTCAGAGTCGCCTGGGAACGCTGGCTGGCTTACCGAAGGGAACGGCATTTACCCGCCTACAAACCCATTGGTTTATCCAGTGCGCTATCTGAACTGGAAACGCTGGCCGATCAAAACGAAGTAACCGCCATTGCAATCATCAACCAAAGTATCAACAAAAACTGGCAAGGACTCTTTGCTCTCAAATCCAATGACAACGGAAACAAAATCCCCCGCACCCCTCCACCAGTTACTGCCCGAATTGAACCCGTCGCTGGCCGTCGGTTCGGAAAGTGGTAGCCAATCTGATTTGCCGGAACTGGATGAAGATGAATACCGGGCCGCCGTGGAAGCTGCAATCTTGGCCGCCCGGAAGGTGAAGCACCAGAACCAGTTAAAACAGGCGTACTACGAACGGCTCCAGCAAATCGACCCGGTTCCCGACACGCCGGATAAACTCAGCAAACAAATCCTGTACCGAGGCCAGCAAATCGCCATTGATGAAGGTTGGGAAACGCCGTTCGTGATCGATGAGAACAACCGGGAGATTTTCAATCAGCTCTGTTTTTTCTTCACCAATCACCCAAAAATGGCCAGTTACGGCCTGTCGCCCAACAAAGGGATTTTGCTGTTTGGCGACGTGGGATGTGGCAAGACAGTAGCCTTGAAAATCTTCGAGCGCAACGTTGTCCAGAGCTACAAAACGATCAGTTGCCGCCGGTTATCGCAGCTCTACAGCCAGATTGGCGATGATGCCATTGTCGAATACAGCCAGATGTTTCACAACGAATACCGCAGCAAGTACTATGATCAGGGTTGGCTGGGCTGCTTCTTTGACGACTTGGGCACCGAGCGAGACGGCAAGCACTTCGGTAAAAACGTGAACCTGATGGAAGAGGTGTTACAGGGCCGCTACGATAACCAGGCTTGCCGTGGACCTAAAACCCACATGACTACCAACATTACGCTGGAAGAGGTTCAGGATCGCTACGGAAAGCGGGTACTGGACCGCATGAAGCAAATGTTTAACGTGATCGAGTTTCCGATCAATTCAGCCAGTAGACGGAAATGAAAAAGCAGATAAAGCCACAAGATTTAATTATTGGCGCATACCTCTACGATGACTGTGGAGGAATTAGTCAGGTAGTCGGAATCGGAGATTCTTTTGTAGTGATTGACCAATTCGAGTCAATGAGAAATAGAACACCAATAACCGTCGGTTATGATAAGGTTGAGCCTATTGTATTTGATCAACAATGGGCCAACATGTTCGAGCTAAAAGTAAGTTTTGATGATCAGCCCTATAATATTGGCGATGTTTGGTATGAAGCCAAAAAGTACTACAAGTTGCCGGGATTTGGCAAAAACAAAGTAGAAGCAGTGGCTTATGATATTTATGAGCGAACAAAGGGATTTAAAATCGGCAAGCCATATATCTACAATTACGATGCTGCCCCCGATATTCACATGAAACGGGGCGAATACAGGATACATGGCGTTCATCATCTGCAACGGTTTGTTTATTTCCACACTGGAAAGCTATTAACGCTTTATCCATCCAAGATACCTAAGCGTCAAAAATCGAACTTTGATGAAGCCGATTGACTGGCCGCGCATCCTGGCTGATCCTGACGACTTCGCCCAGCACCTGCCCCGGCTGGATGAGCGGCTTAATTGGGATGCGCTGTGCGAACTCTGCGAGGTTGATCCGTATAAACTGGCCGGGTTTGACCGGCAGTTGATGGTGCTGATTCGGGACTTCTATCAGATGGTCAAGCGGAGGGAATGGGAAATGGCCAGTGCGATGTATGATGAGATTGTGGCAACCCGCGAACGGTTGCTAAAGAATATTGGGGCAACAGAACTTAAACCACAACTTGTATGAATGCCTTTATGATAATCATTGGAGTTCTTGACGCCATACTTGGGCTGATTATGCTTAACGGATCTTTTTATGAATCCTTTAACAGTTCTGGCAGACTTGGAGCCAGGGTAATGTCTACCCTGTTTTTGCTCAGCTCTATTCTTTTAATTTCATCCGTATTGATTCGATTCTAACTTAAACCGCAGCCGGTGGACTGAAAGCTATGACAGAAGTAATCATAACTGATGAAGCGGGAAATGTAATTCCCCCTGAAATTCATAATGTGACATTTGAGAATCAGGCAATAAAGAGCCCAAAAATCGGGTTGCGACCAGGGAGATACAACCTAAAAATCAGAGAAAGTCCAATACCTGAAATCTCTATTCAAATCAAAATTTCTTCAAAATACCGTCTTGTCAGATGGTTCAATGACCTAATCGAAAAGCTATGGCAACTCTAAAAATAATCTGCCCGCACTGCCAAAAGGAGGGCCTGAAGTCGCGAGTATATGAAGGGGCGTCCATGTCAACGCTCATCCATTATTCGCCGGGACATTATGATGAGCGAGGGAATTATCACTCCCATTCCAATCCGAACACGGTAACGACGGACTATTCGTGTTCAAACGGGCATCAGTTTGTGGTAAAAAAGAAGCATGGAAAGCAGTGGATTTCTTGAAAAAGGCAACCAGTTGAATCACATAAGATTTTCAAATAGCCCGCCCTTCAACTCTGGTTTTTTTGTAGCAGGCTTTACAAACATGGGGATGTGAGTTTTAAAGCCATATATTTTATCGCCACCTCTATTTAAGTTGAAATTTTCAAAATAAGTGCCTATACAAGGCAAAGCTATTTCCTTGGCAACAGGTATAAATGTCTTTTTATCGCCTGTAAATGTAATATCAGCATTTATGTACTTTGCTGTGGCGGCTATCATAAAATCTTTCGATAACCATTCTCTGCACGAAGCCCAATTATTGCCTAAAGCATTATTTCTAGCTAGAAAGTCATTAATTGATTTTTTGTCTGAGAGGTGCGAGAACAGGCTTCTTTGCATCAACGCTACCGGTTCTGAATAAGATACCACTTCAATATCTTTCCCTTGAAGAGACTCCAATATTTCCTCAATTATACCACTTTCGATTGCGTCTATTCTTTCGAATTTTACTACATCCACGATTTCGGCAATCGTGATAGCGGATATGTAAAACTTCGATTTCTTTACTTTACATAAAATTTCCAGAAGTGCTTTTACGCATTTTACTCTTTCTTCTTTGCTGTGCGGATGAAGCAAATCCAGGATAACTGTAGTATCTAAAAATACCTTTTTGCAATCCTCAAAAGTAAGACTAGCCATATAAGTCGTTCTGTTGCCTTGATTTTAATAATAAATCCAACGGGTCATTTTTTGTAAATAGATCCGGGTGTTTGGCGTTGAAATCATTGACCAGCTCAAGCAAAGTTTTACTACTCTTTACTTTAAATGCGACCAGTTCAATAGGAATTCTTTTTTTAGTGTATTTATCAATTTTAAAACGAACTTCAAATTGCAAAGTCCCGTTTTTATAATAATCCCTTAGTTCTTGATCCTGCTGATCAGAGATAGGTACTGTAAAAGGTATTTCTTCTTCGTGTTGACTAATTACGATGGAAGAAGGGTAATTAAATTGACGATTTCCAATCCTGGTAATCTCCCCTGTGACTGAGTCAGTAATATAGTAGTTTCCACGAACAGGCTTTCGATCTTTTGTTACAACCGCAACTCTATCGTTGTCGGTATCATAGGCTTCGATGAAATAACCCTTTCGGACATAAAACAATAGGTTATTTAATAGTTTTTTTTGGTACGCAGGTACCTTTTCCCTTTTTTCTGCCCTTCCCATCAACTCAATAAATTCATCGTGATGAACTCTGTTTGAGGTGGAAACATCAACCTGGTAACAGTTTCCCTGAATAGCTGAAAGGGTACAGTTTGAATCCCTTTGTAAACGTAATGCTGCGTTTAAATTTCTTAATAATTGAGATAGCCGGTAAATGGAAATGCCATTTTCTTCTGAAAGTGTACCGACAGGGTCGTCTATTTTCAATGAGAATTTATACATGGCTTTGATTTTTAGGCTTTTATGATATATCTATTTTCACAAAAGTAAAGGAACCATCGTCGCCTATTACCAACGCATCCGTAATTAATTTCATCGCACCGCGCGTTCACTTTCAATTTTTCCGCCAACCTACGCAATCCCCGCAGCTTTCGCAAGTGGTAAGTTATTGATAATTCGCTGTTATGTAGAGACTTATAAAATTTATAAGTATTTACTTAAAAATAATTCAGTATTTACTTTGAATTAATTAAGTATCCACTTACATTTGTCTATACCAATTCACAACGCCCCGCCAAAAGGCCGCATCGGCGGTCCGACCCACGTACCGAAGTAGCGGAGCAAAACGAATCAAGACAGATGAAAAAGCCATTGACTTACAGAGTGTGCCGATGGAATTCAAAATCTTACTCTTGGGAGCCAATGCATGAGAATGACATGATCCTATGTGAAGCCAAAAAGTTGATTGCGGCTTTGTATTTGTCAGCTCCGGGTTTCAGGTATCACTATGTAAGAAGTTCAGCCTTTAATCAGCAAGTGCCATGAAAGAACTGCTCGCCACCGCCTTCCAGCAACTGCTGGAGCCTGTCAGCCGCTTCGAGTTCCGCCGTCGGCTTCGGCTGTACCTGGAGATCGTCGCCTTTAGCCGCCTACACCCATGAATGCCAAAATAGACCCGCCAAAAGTTGGCAACATCCACTGGTCGTGGGATGGCGCCCAGTGGATTCCCTGTACAATTCACAGACTTACCAAGTCGGGCAAGTCATTCCACTGCTACAACGCCGAATTGGGCTACGGAAGCTATCTGGCGATTCCCAATAAGAAATACCGGTCCAAGCCAGAGCACAAGAAGGACGCAGATTCTAAGCCAGCACTTTTCCATGCAAGCTAGTGACTGGCAACTAATCGCTACGGTCCTGCTGGTGGCCGGGGCTGCCTACGGAATTTGGACACTGATTCGCAACCGAAGAAAGAAACCATGAAGAACTTTTACATCGGCTCACTGCTCACCCTGGCCTCTGTCTTTTTGATCGCCCGGCTGACTGAACCCCGCCCGCTGTGGCAGAAAGTAGGGCTGGTGCTGCTGCTGATTGCGCTGGCGGCCGGGGCGTGGTGGGTAATTACTGAAACTGCTTAACAATTAAACAGATACGACAATGCTTACTATTTTCTGCAAAGACAAATCAATCCGAATCCTGCGAAACTTCCACCCCTCTTTTCAGGGCAACAGCTATGATATTGAGGAACTGGCGCGGGAACTCGAAGGAAAGAACTACCTGCGGCATGAGTGGGTAAAGGTTCGATAGACACCACCGGGGCGGTCGGCAACGTCGCCAGACCAACAGCCAATGGTCCAATGCCGCCCCAAGTCATTAGCGCCCTGCGCCGGGATATTCCGGTAACAAAGCTGTAGGATAGGTTGGAGCGACCGGGGCGGTTGATAGCCGTTCCGGCGTAGGGCGCAAAAGAGAAAGGTTAGGGTTTAGAAAAAGGATGCACTGTGCCGGCCGGATTGGGTCGGCAGCAGTCTCAGACCGAGGCCCCAGAAGATACACCAAAGGCCGCGTGAGGCCATAGCCCGAAGAAGCCGCAAGGTCAGGAATCGGCATCAAGTACCGGGTGAGTCAAGAGGTTTCCAGTGGTGGACGGTACCCTGAACTGGACTGAAAGTTGGAATAGAGGCCAACCGCGCCGGGCAACGTTCCCGGCAAACATTAGCCCCGGTAAAATTACCGTAGGCGGACCTTCGGGACACGGTACAAGTGTGAGGGTGACACATTAACACCAACTACCGCACCGGGGCTATTCTTTCAAACAAAACCGCCCGCTCACGTGCCGGGAAGCTGTTGAGCGGGCGGGTAACAACTAAAAATCATGACGAATCTACAACAATCACTGCAAATGAACAACATCCCCGTCTGCATCATTAGGGATCAGGCCGAACGGGTCACGGTCTACGACCCGCTGCCGGTCCACAACAAAGCCGAACTGGCGTACCTGCTGGAAGATCGGTTCGGCATTCCGGCGGATATGCTGGAAGTGGAGGTTCACGATCTGGGCGCATTGGGCTATCTGGTTTTCTACAGCTGCGAGATGCGGAGACTGCGGCCGCTGGAACTGGCGGAAACAGCTATCACTAAGGGCGGCAAGAAGGATGATAACGGGTATTGGAGCAACAGCATCTGGTTAGACGAACTGACGGCATGACACCGACTGAACACCTCATCAAAGACTTCTGCCGCCGTCACCCGCGCATCTGGCACATGGAAATGGCGGAGAGCCTCGAACGCTTCTGTTGGCGGGGCAAGTACCTGCACCAGCGGGAAAAGGAGTCGGCGGTTCAAATGGCTTACTGCTACGCCAGCGCCTTCATCAACGAATGCCTGCCCGATACCGGCACCAATCGCCGTCCGTGGCTGCAAATGAACCTGGTGGCCCTTCTGCTGAAAGCCAACGGGCAATATGGGCGGTGCAAGGAACTGCACTTTGATGCCGGTCTGGCCCTGCTCCAATCCCAACCTCTGAACGAATACGAACCGATATGAACACCGAAGTGGATAACGATATAAAAGTGCTGACCGCACCCATTCAGCCCGACGAAATTGAATGGCGGGTATCGCAGACGATGGAAGCTAAAAACGGTAAGCCCGCCAAGATGATGGTCGTTCCGTATATCAATAACCGGTGCGTTATGGAACGCTTCGACGGGCAGTTTGGCTGGCGGAACTGGTCGAACAAGATTGAGGAAGTAGAGGGCGGTTTTCTGTGTACCATCTCCGCAATCCTGCCCACCGGGGAAGTGGTCAGCAAAACTGATGGGGCGAGCCGAACGAACGTCGAGCCAATCAAGGGCGGTATATCCGATGCCATGAAGCGGGCGGCTGTGCAGTTTGGACTTGGCCGGGGACTCTACAACTACCCGAAAGTTTTTATCGAAGTGGACGGCAAATTTATTCCGGACTGGGGATTTCGGCTATTGAACGCGCTGGTTGTCTCCATCAACTCCGGTAAAGCCCAACGGGAGATCATCGTACTCAAGGAAGCACAGGCAAAGAATTTATAACCCCCTCACCGCCGGGGCCTGACGCACTCCGGCTAACCACTTACACGCACTTTCATGAAACTGGCAAACCTGACAAAAGCGATCAAGCTAAACGAGCGGCTGGCAACTCTCAATAAAGAGATTCACCAGATTGAACTGTTGGCAAAGAAACTCGTAGAGGGCCGAAATAAGACAGTACTAGTGATCAATTCGGTCGATTTGGATAAGAAGGCTGAAAAGTTATCAGAAGTCAAATTTGATGCAGATGGATCACTAGTCTACCCCAACGAGGATAGTGATGATTGCTCTTATTCGAGCCTATTTTCTCCTTTTGGGATGGTTCAAATCCGCACATCCCCAAAGGAAAAGGCCTTGACCAGCATTCGCGGGGATTTTGAAGTAAACGACATGACTGCACTAGAGGTGTTGGGTGTGCTCATTCTATGCAAACAACACGAAAAGGCTGAAATCCTCAAGAAGTTAGCCCGATTAGGAATCCAATGACGCCCCACTGGAAGCACACCGCGCCCCGCGAGGGCCGGGCGGTGGGGTGGCTGCTGGTGCTGCTGATACTGTTTAAACTCCTTGCTTATGAAACTTCGAAGCGACGACACGAGTCCCGTCCTGGTCTGGGTCAGTATACTCGGAACGCTGATTTTCATTCTCACCTGTCTTTTAAACTGATGCCATGAAAACCCTCTACCGCCTTGAATTTGCCTTCTGCGCAATGGGATTCGTTGCCCTGCTGCTGCTCAGCCGCCTGTGGCCGCACCGCGAGAAGGAAACGAAAACGACCGGGTACACCGGGGAAAACGAAATGTGGGTATGAAAATGATCCTATCCAAGGTTGCCGACTGGTTCTGGACGCTGCTCAATCACCGTCGCCTGATCAAGTTTTACAAGGCGGAATTGATGAAGCCCTATGAGGTTCGCATTCAGGAACTTCAGCTTCGACACGACGAAATGATCATCAAGCACGACAGTCCAATTCTTCGAATCATGGCTGGCGGATTTATCAAGGCGATGAAGAACCTTCCTGCCGAGAACTACATGGTGCTGACTTTTGACGATGGTGTTGGATTTTACGATGTCACCGTTCAGCGAAAAATGGGCGAAACACCACTGGATCAGCTTACGGCGGCAAAGAAGCGAATTGCAGAATTGGAACGCCAGCTAAAAGCCACTGAGCCATGAACGCCCTGCCGATCTGCGCCCTGCTGGCGGGGCTGGCCCTGCTGATCGCCTACCCGCAGGCATACGCGGTGGTGATGAGCGTGTCGGGGCTGGTGATGCTGTGGATTGTAGGGTGGGATAACTGTAAAGCAATGAAACGATGAAAAAAGGACGCAAGAAAACACCGGGGGCGCCCTATATCAAAACAGAGAAGGGATTTCCGTACTACTACGTCACCTACGCGCCGGGCAAACGAAAAACGCTTCACCGGATGGTTTGGGAGCAGGCCAACGGCCCGGTGCCGGAAAATCACGTAATCCGTTTTCGGGATCAAGATACGCTGAACTGTGCGCTTGAAAACCTCGAACTGATTCACCGGCGGGAAATCACCGGTCGAATCCGGAATTCAGAGCGCCAGTCAGAAGGAATGCGCCGAATGTACCAAACCCCGGAAGGGAAAGCCCTCAGCGCCCGCAAGGCAGAAAGATTACGGCAGCACTTCCAGGATGGCACTTTTCCACTCGAACAGCGATCCGCTAAAATCAGCGAAATGATCCGTACGGGCAAGATGCGGAACCCATTCGTTGAACTGGATGACAATGTAGTTGCCTATCAGCTATTTCCCCATAAACCCGAAATGGCCGCTTTTGTCCTTGCGAATCACCCTGAATTAATTGCCGTTAAGCGCCAGCAAACACTTTTAAAACGAGCCCTAAAACAACATGAAAACGCTGATTGACACCACCCGCGATAAGCTTCGCAAACTGGCCGGACAAGATTATATCTTCCCTGATAACCGGGAAGGGCGGTTTATATCCTTTGACATTTCACCCAACGAAGATGTGACCTTTACCACCAGTGTGGGTACTTACACCAAGCAGGTTAGCGAAGTTCCGTTTTTTATCGAACGCTTTCGAACCCCCAGCGGACTGCCCGCATTACCCGCAATCCAAGCGCTTGATCAAGCTAAACAGCAGGTTGACAATATGGTCCCGCTGGGGGAGCTGGCTGACATACTAATGGACAGTATCCGAAAGGTAAAAGGCAATAAAGAATACATTGAGCAGGCACGCGCCATTAATGATCAGGCCAAAACGCTGGTTGATATTGCCAAGGTGAGAGTTGAAGCCCTGAAAGTGGTCAGTCAGTTTCAAAGTCAATGACCAAGCGATCCCAACCGGCCCTGCCCGCCCCGCTCTGGTCCGACGAGCGACTGGAAGCCGCCAGCGCCTACCTGCAAAGCCAGTGGCGGTTCACTACCTGGCAAAGCTTCCTGGAAGCCCTGGCAGCGGCCCGCACCGAGAGCGACCTTCGGCGGATTCTGGTGGAGGTCAACCGCGACAAGCTGCCGGATGATGTGCATCCCGACCGGGCGCGGTGCTACGTGATTGACCGGGCGAAGGAATTGGGCATTCGGCTGAGTAAGAGGGGCGGGTTTCGGTGGGTGGATGATTAAAAAGTATTAGGTTAAGTATTTGAAAATGTGTATCTTATAGTAAAAAATAGTAACAATGAAACGGTTTGATGAGCGGCAGCACATGCTCTTAAAGTTGCTAAGCAAGTGTATTCTTGATGATCTGGTCATTTATGAGTCCGATCATCAAATGGATGATGAAACACCAGAAGCGTTCGAAGCTCGACTGATCCAACTTAGGGAATCAAAAGACCGGCAGGGGTTAGATGCTGAGTTAAAAAAAATCAAAGAACGGGAATCTTACCTGAACGAAATGCTTCGAGATGATCGGATTTTCTTCAAAAATTCTATATCAGACTGGATTGACGCAGTATCAGACGAAAACCCCGAATTTGAAAAAGGGTTTGACCGGATATTTACTACGTTTCGGCCAGTAGCATATTACCTGCCGGAGGCTACCATCAGCGTGATTAATGCCAATCCCAACCTGTACATTCGAAAGCTACACAGTTTGTTAAAGGACTTGCCAAATGAAACAGGCTTGCTGATCGTTCGACTGCCCGATAAAGAAGACTTTGATCTAATGTTTATCTACGATTTGACGCCCTATGGAATTTGTGGGTTGATACTCGGGAATAGCGCCAAATCAGGCAAAAAGGTTTACGTCTTAGACTCTTTTGCTGTCCCGATGAGTGCTATCAAAAATCCGGAGAAAGTCTGGCTGCCTTCAAAAAAGCCAAATCTGGCTGCGAAATCAGACGCAGCTATTCGAGCAGGTCACGGTGTGCTCACCCTAACTATATTACTGTTCATCCATTTCTTCGAAGTGGAAAGAGTGATTGTTGTTCAACCCAATGGCAACGATTCCCGATACAAAACGGTAGAGCTTAATGAACAGCGATATAGCTCAAATCTAACCTATCCTGTCAATATAATTGACGCCCATTGGTTTACGACTATCATTCGGGATGATCCGTTTTTGGTATCGGGTCACTGGCGTCGCCAACCTTACGGCCCGGGTCGTAGCGACTTTAAAATGAAATACATCGGCACATACCAGAAAAACGGCTACCATCGAAGGGCAAAACACGAATCTGAAACGGACGAAAAAATTTCAGATACACAAACTGACCCGGAGGTCGAAAAAGAATAACCTAACCACCCCGCCCGCTGCCCCACGTGAGAGCCGGGGCTGGGCCTAACCAGAAGAGAGATGAAACAGCAATTCACGATCACGATTCCCGCGCTGAACCTAGCCAGATTGTTCACATTGGCGGGAAAGTACGAGCCAGTCGCAACACCGGTCGGCGGGACTAATATGGGGACCGTACAGGTAGCACTAAACTGCACCCCGCAGGAGTTATTCGATTTAGGTGGAAACATGATGAAACCATCGCCGTATCAATGACCACCGAACTAACCATACTAGGCCACGTGCCGGGGATGAACACGCTTCTTCGCCTTCACTGGTCAGACCGGGCGGATATTCTCCGGAAATATCAGTGGGAACTGATGGCGCAGAAGCCGCCCCAACACCGCGGGAAAATCAAGGTTGATCTGTGGCGTCATAGCTGCGGTAGGGGGCCCGATCAGGACAACCTGGTATCGACCGCCAAAACATTGCTTGATGCGCTGAAAAAGAACAAAACCATCGTTGATGACAACCCGAGTATTCTGGTTGAACTCAACTGTCAGCACGTCAAGGTCAGCCGCAAGGTGCAGCCGTATTCTGTTCTCCGCATAACAGACATTGAATAGCCATGCCAACGAAGAAAGAACGCGAGATCATTTTTAACAAGTTCAACGGCAGGTGTGCATACTGCGGCTGTGAGCTGACAAAGGGCTGGCATGTCGATGAACTAGAGCCCTGTATTCGGAATCATCGATGGGATCGCCAGAAACGAAAGTTTGTTCATGACGGTACGTATCAGCACCCAGAACGACTCAACATTGATAACCAGATGCCAGCGTGTGCCAGTTGCAATATCAACAAGCACAGCGAGTCACTAGAAGGGTTTCGGCAGTTGATCGCTGGTTTCCTGAAATCGCTGAACCGTGATTCCACGCAGTACAAGATCGCCAAACGCTACGGCTTTATTCAGGAGGTCGAAAAGCCGGTGGTGTTCTATTTCGAAACATTTAACTAACCGCCCGGAGCCGGGCCTAACGAAAGAGTGATTATGACCTCAAGAGATTTTTGTTTTTGGCTACAAGGCTTCTTTGAAATCAGCAATGTTGCTTACCTTGATGCAAGCCAAACTTCGGTAATTAAGAAGCATCTGGATTTGGTGTTCTACCACGAAATTGATCCTTCTTATTCCGACGATCCAAGGGTACAACAACAGATGAATCAGATTCACAACGAACCGAAACCGCCAAAGCCGGTGCCATTTCATCCTTTTGCTGAGGGGGAACCATTTCCAGATAAACCAATCATGCGTTGCTAACCATGACCACCACCCCGCCCAAACTCCCGCCCGCCAAACGGGACACTTACGGACTGATCCTGCAAGGGCTGAAATTCGTCGCCATTGAACACTATGACCAGATGGGCGGATCAGGTAGCTTCCGTCAGGAGCAGAAGTTTCACCTGAATAAACTGATCGCACTCTTTGAAAAGGATCAGGCCAGCCTGTACCGGCTGATTCAGCAGCACGGCGACGGCATGGAATTGAACGCGCCGTTTTACGATGCCATTGACCTGGTTCGGGAGATGATCGAAACGGCGGCATCACTCAGCCAGCAGCAGAACCCGGAAGGCGGCACCGTCGGCATCCCGCTCATGCGACAGATATTGGCCGAGATCCGGGCGGGCAACTTCGCTACGGTGGAGGAACTACCCGAAGGTGTGCAATCAGTCAAACAACTAAACACCCCGGCGGGGGAATGATACGATGGAAAATACTGAGGCTATTATTGAATCCCCTGAGCCAATCCACAATTGGTTCGAGCTGACCTACGCGCAGTACCTGACAATCCCCCGTTCTGTACTGCAATCCATGCCGGCCGAATGGCAGCACCGGTTTGTCGAGTGTCTTGAGCAGTTGGACGAGACGATTGACTGGTACCCAAAACAGGGCCGGTATTGGGTATCCCTGAAAGACGACAAGGGGTGCTATGTGTCAGATCCGTTGATGGATTACGATCGTGGCAGAAGACGCATTGACTACCGTTCAGAGCAACAATAGCCATGACCGACACCACCCAACCCACCCCCGCGCTGATCGCGCAGAAGGCAAAGAAGCCCGATCTCTTCATTGACATCGAACGCCCCAAGTTCGGGACTGAGAAGTATTCTGCATCCATCAGCATAGGTAACCTGCAAGGGAAAGGCGATACTCCAACGCTGGCTTTGAAAGACCTGAAAGCGAAGGCGAAGCAACTGATCAAGAAGCTGGAAAACATCGAACAGATGGAAATGTATCACCGTCAGGATGTGTTCGAGAGTAAGATGGTTCCGGGCTTTTACGGTACTAGCCATGCGATGTCTATCCAGACCAAGCGCAAGAAGTACGAACGTAAGCGACCGTTTTGAGTTATGCGGAAGCACATTTACTGCCCCGGCGAAGTTCCGGAAGCGTTTGTTCAACTGGTAAACGAATAGAATCAAAATAAGCATCTACGAAAATGGCAGACAGAACATCAGCAAGGTTATTCGGCAAGATCTTCGGCTTACTTGCGAAAAACCCATCCGAGGAACACAAGGCGATTGCTAAAGAAGTGTTCGCAGAAACGGACAATTATGACTTTAGCAGCTACCAAATGGATGCCGATGATTCACTAATGGCTTTAGGCTTGGCAAGGCTTGGGGTTGATCCCGAATATCCAGAGGAAGGTGAAACGGTGTTGTACGGCGAACATAACGAACCATGACTAATATCACCACCGACACCGAGCTGCGGGCGGCCGAGGACAGGCTGCGGGAGTTGACAAGCCTAATCGCCAAAAGGCCATCGCCGGATATTTGGCCGGAAGGGGAATTCGTTCGCATGGTTGAAGAAAACAATGCGCTATTCAACGCGACGCAAGAGTATCGCAATCCGGTTCTGCACAAGCTGAGGGTTGCCAGTGTATTCGAAGTTTATATTGGTCAGGACAACAAGGCCGTGTTCGTGGAGATGTGCGATGAAAATTTCGCTGCAACCCTCACCGGCGACGAACTGCTGGCGCTGGCCGGGGAGCTGACAAATATTGCAGAACAAATGAAATGACATGGAAAAAATAAAAGACGCTAATTTAATTTTTTTCACCTCAGGCGTGGTGGCCCTAATTGTCACATTGATTATCTGGATTTTCTACCTGCCCGAAAAGATTCAACAGTACGAAGAGGCAGAGAGCCGGGCAATATTAGCCATTGAGTATCGGCAGATGCAACTAGACCCGCCGGTAAAGGTCCGGGGTCGACTTAACTTCGTCGCCAATAAGGTTCGACTAGGTAGATCATCAGTTGAGTTGCAGGATACCGTCAACGGCAAAATGGCACTTTACAACATGGACTCGGTGAAGGTTCAGATTAACCGTCACGATATTACGCTTTTCGATATGAAAAACCAGCGGATCATTTGGTCCGGCCTTCGGGATGGATTGCGCAACGTTCGCGTGGTTAATGGTGTTGACCTCGATTCGCTGCGATGAACCCGGTTGGCGGGCGGGATGAAAACGGAATGAATGAAACCAACAAAGACATGAAACTATACTGTTACCGCCCAGGCGGACACGGCCAGTGGTCGTTTTTTGTAGTTGCCAGTAGCGAAGAAGAAGCCTTTGCGAAAGTGCAGGCGGAAGTGGACTGCCTTCGTTCCGAAATGCACAATTATGAGTGTCAAGGCTGGGACACTGATTATTATTCACTGGAAATCCTGGAGCCAGGAGAAGTCGCCACAAACGAAAACGATTAATCAAACCATTTAAACCAAAACGACCATGTATCTCTCCATTCACAAGAACGGCAACAGCCAGGGTATCAACAACGTCAAAACCATTCAGCACGAAAACAGCGTGCTCACCATCGTCATGCAGCCGGGTAACAGCATTCCCGACCTGTCCGCGTTCGGCACTGTGCTCTACAGCAACGGGGAAGGCGTGCAGATCAGCGCGGGGGAGGTGAGTGTACGGGTGGATGTGTGAAAATTCCAGTGCTGATCTGGTTAACATAAAATGCGTTCCGTCTATATGATTTGCAGTTTTGATAGAGGTTATCTATATTAGCACTGGTAATTAACTGATTCAGTGGAGGACACAACGCCCACTACACCCGATCCAATGGCTAAACTGGCCGCCAAACAAAAGCGGTTTGTGGAGGCTTATTGTATCCACCTTAATGCGGCAAGGGCCGCTCGTGAAGCCGGATATGCGACAGCCTATTCTAATCGGGAAGGGCATCGATTGCTGACAAATGTAGACATTTCAGCGGCTGTTAAATTTATCCTTGATACACAAGGAATGTCTTCAGAGGAAGGTGTTCGGAGGCTAACTGATTGGGGAAGAGCGAGTTTGGAACCGTTCGTTGCATTTGTTCCATCTTTTTCGCTCAAGCGCCACTTGGATGACGACGATGAGGAAGAAGAAGAATTTGATGATGAGTCAGACCAACAGCCTGAAGAAGAACCCAGAATGGTTGCGATCATTGATTTGGCGTCTGATGCGGCTAAAGAAAACTTACACCTCCTCAAGAAGATTAAACAAGGCAAGTACGGGCTTGAAATCGAGCTCCACGACCCTAAAGATGCCGTATCCAAGCTGCTTGAGGTTCACGGCAAAATCAAGCCAGTCGACAATTCTACGCTCATAACAATCTTCCAGCTTCCCGACAATGGCCGGTAATCCACCCAAAGGCACTCCGAGGGCGATCCGCCCGCAATCTGGCTATCAGATGCGGGCTTTGTCGTCTCCGGCCGACATTGTCATCGGGGGTGCGTCGGCCGGTGTGGGTAAAACCTTTTCTCTGCTACTTGAGCCATTACGTCACATCAATAACCCTGATTTCGGGGCCGTTTGTTTTCGGCGAACCTCACCCCAGATACGTGCTGAGGGTGGTTTGTGGGATACGTCAATGGGCTTGTACCCTTCAGCGGGTGGTGCGCCGAAAGAAACGACACTGGAATGGAAATGGCGTTCGGGGGCTAAGGTGAGCTTTCGACACCTGCAATACGAAAAAGATATTCTCGAATGGCAGGGCTCGCAAATCCCCCTGATCCTGTGGGACGAGTTGACGCACTTTACCGAGAAGATGTTTTTCTACATGCTTTCACGGAACCGGTCAACGTGTGGCGTGAAGCCTTACATCCGGGCCACCTGCAACCCGGACCCGGAGTCATGGGTCGCTAAGCTCATCGAGTGGTGGATTGACCAGGAAACCGGCTTTCCTATTCCTGAACGCGACGGTGTAGTTCGTTACTTCACCAAATACGGCGATAACTATATCTGGGGTGATTCATTTGCCGAGGTGACCGAAAAAGCCTGGTTCTTTCTTAAAACGCTGGTTACCAGGTCCGGGCAGAAGCCCGAAGACTTTATCAAGTCGATCACGTTTATTTCCGGCTCCATTTACGACAACCAGGAGCTACTCAGTAAAGACCCTTCTTACCTGGCCAACCTGGTAGCACAGGACGAGCAGACGCGCCTGCAACTATTGGATGGCAACTGGAAAGTAGTATTAAGTGACCTGGATATTTACGATTACCCGGCATTTGCGGGCATGTTTAATAACACTTATTCAGTCAATAATGAGGGCCGGTATTTAACGGCCGATATTGCTCTGAAAGGGTCAAATAAACTGGTTCTGGGTGTCTGGTACGGGTTTGAGCTGGTGGATATTGCTATAGTTGATTCAAGCGACGGAAAGCGCGTGGTTGAGGAGGCCCTTCGACTGCTCGATATTCATAAAATTCAGAACCACCATTTTACTTACGATGCCGACGGTGTTGGCGGGTACATTGATGGATTTATCCGGGGTGCGATTCCCTTTCACAACGGCGCGTCTCCCATTGAAGTGAAAGGGACCGACGGGAAACCTTTGAAAGAGAACTACGCCAACCTGAAAACGCAGTGTTTTTATCGCAGTGGCGACCGGGTGCGGGAGGGGGGTTATAAAGTATCGGAAGAGGTGGCCAATCGCATGTATGACAATAAAATGACTGTTCGGCAACGGTTTATGCACGAACGCAAAGCCATAAAACGGGATAAGACGGATTCAGATGGAAAACTGCGGATTATCCCTAAAGAGCAGATGAAAGTCAAGCTAAACGGCGAATCTCCTGACTTAATGGATATGTTCGCCCAGCGCGAACGCTTCGAACTCAAGCCTAAAAAACAAGGCATACTGATATGAATTTTCTACAGAAAGCGGTTGCGGCCACCTTCGGGATCAAGGCGTCGTCTTTTAACCTTCCGGCACCCACCGACGCTCAGGCGGCCGCCAACCGGCTGTTTGCCAGCGCCCGGTTCCAGATTGTCAACGGACAGGTGCGGCTGATCAACACCGACACCGGCAGCCTGATCGGCGAGTCCTACCTGCGGAACTCCGACCTCTACAGTGTGGTGCGCTACCTGGTCCGAAAAGGAATGCGGGCCAACTTCTTTCTCTACGAAGTCAAGGACAAAAAAGCCCTGTCGGACTACCGGCTGTTAAAGGGTGAAGACGCCACGGCCGCCAGCATCACCAAAGCGGTAACGATGCGCCGGAAGGCTCTTGTCGACACCAGCCAGCCCGCCATTGAGAAGCTTCTGCGAAATCCGAATCCGTACCAGGACTGGAAGACCTTTGTGGAGAACGCACTGGCCTACCGCCTGCTCACCGGCGAGCGGTTCATTCAGCGCATTTCGGGTCTGCAACCCGTCTCGGAGCTGTACGTGCTGCCCTCCGCCTTAATGGAAGTTACGGCAGGATCGAATTACCTGGAAATCGGCAGTTACCTGTACACGCCCACCCAGACCAAACTGGACCCCGCCGAGGTGATTTTCAGCAAGGACTTTCGCCCGGCTATTACCGGCTACGGGGAGGAACTGCGGGGATTATCACCGCTTAAGGTGCTGGCACTGACTACCCAGAAGTCCAACGAGGGGCGCATCAGCAGCATCAAACAGTATCAGAACGGCGGGCCTCCGGGTGTGCTGTCGCTGGAAGATCCCGACACCGAGCCGCTGACCCAAGAGCAGATGCAGACCTACGAATGGAAGCTTAACAGCCAGTACGGGGGCAGCCTCAACCGAAACCGGGTGCATATCACGAACATGAAAGCCGAGTGGACCGCGCTGGGTCTATCACCGGTCGATCTGGAAATCTCCAACTCCCTGCAATTTGACCTCAGAGACTTTTGCCGGGCCTACGGTGTGGACAGCAAGGCGCTCAGCGACCCCAGTTCCTCCACCTACAACAACGTTTCCGAGGCCAAGAAAGCCGCTGTCGTTGACGCCGTGATTCCGGCCGTGTCCGCGCTGGCCGACGATCTGAACGCCTGCATTGAGCCGTTTAATGTGGGCGGTAAGCAGTATTTCATCGATGCTGATGTGACCCACTTCCCTGAACTGGCTGAGGATATGAACAAGTTGGTGGAGCGCTTGCAGAAGTCGTGGGAGATTACCCCGAACCAGCGACTGGAAGCCCAGCAGTACGAACGCTCTCCCGACCCAATGATGGATATGGTATGGGTGCCGATGGGCCTAACGCCGATTTCGGAGTTCGGCAAACAAGACCCCGGCGCTGATCCGCAAAATGATGGGTCGTATGCTTGATTATCTCGCGGATTATATGTAATTTATAGGTATATAAAACAAATAGTAATACTATGAAACGCAGAGCCTTCCTTGCTAAATCACTGGCCGCTGTTGGGGCTGTAAGTGTTTTGGGTGCCACCATTAAGCCTGAGAGATACGTGCTGTATGGCGATGGTGTTCACGATGATACGAAAGCATTGCAAGCCTATTTTGATGGGAAGGAGGTGTTTTGGGCTCATATTATAGACTACCAGTCCCCTTCGGGTGTGGCTCGAAACATCACTGGAAAAACACTGCTGTTGTCTGACACCATTTACCTCCGCAATAAAATTCCTACTCATGTCCAAAGAATAAAGGATTGCCATGTTTTAGCCGCAAGTGGATTTAAAGGTGATAGCGTGTTTCATGCCACGGCAGATTGTCCGAATCGGGTTCTTATTGATAGCTGTTACATAGACGGAAGAAATTTGGTCAGGGCGGGATTAGTCTTTAAAAACTATGCCTGACCCAATCCCACCACCGCAGCCGATCATCGTTCACAAGATAGCGTTCGATGTTGAGTATGTGCCGGGTGGCAGCAAGGCAACGGTTTACCCGAATGACACGGCGGCCGAGCTGACCAAGACGCAACTCTGGCTGTTGATTGCTGGTTTGACGGATATTCACGAAAAGATGGTGTATTGAGATGGCATGGAGTAAAATAATTGACAAGTCACCCAAGCCGCTTAAATGGTGGCTTTTTAAGGTTCTCAGCGAACTAGGCTGGGCCTTTGGTGCGGATCGAATGTATTTGTTTTTTCTAGGAAAGATGATTTCAGAAACGGACTTCAACCTCTACGGGCAAAGACATCGACCTGAAAAAGACAAGATCCGATTGAAGGCAGGGCAAGACCACGAAGCTTACCCCCGCCCGGTAATGTCCGGTGCTTGCACGTTGCGTATTGAGAATGGAACGCCTTTTTTATTCCTACCAGATGGCCAGAAGATTCCTAAGATGCTGGGATTAAAAATTGAAGATCCGTTTGAAAGGGATACAGTGAAACGGTTGGCAAAAGTGACGATAACCGTTTTTGCTAATCTGGCTAATACTGAAGTAAAATCATTCGATGACCCTCAATGAACGCCAACGATACGCCATCAACGCCGGACGCTTTCAACGCCGAATGGAACGACGCGCTGTTAAAATTGCTCGAGCCTTCCTGCAAGCGAAAGCGAATAGCGCAATTGCTCGGCTTGAAGATGGTGGTATCGATGCTTTTAGAGAAAGAATTGAGGAGTTCGCCACGACCTTCGAAGTGCGGACGCTCCTGCAAGAGTTGTACAACGTCGTCGGACCCGCCTACGCTGAACGAGAGTTCGACCTAGTGGCATCCCGTACGCGGATGGCGTTGAAGCGGGAAGGCGGCTTGTTTAACATCGGCTTCTTTTCCCGCAAGTGGATGCAGGTGATGCGGTCGCTGATGGCATCGGAAGAAACCGCCCGGCGCATTACCAACATCACCGAGACGACCCGGCGACTGATTCGGGAAGCCCTGGAACGGGCGCAACTGGAGCGGCTGGATATTCGGGCTACGGCACGGGTAATTAGTGAGGTACTGGGCGGCAAGGCATTACGAAACCGGGCACTGTTGATTGCCCGTACCGAGTCCACGCGGGCGGCTAACATTGCCGCAGAGATGGGCGCTGAAACGACGGGACTGAAACTGGAAAAGCTGTGGATTGCCACGGCGGACTCCCGCACCCGGCCTGCACACCGGGCGATGCTGGGCAAGAAGGCGATTCCGAAAGACGCGCTGTTTAACGTCGGTGGGGCGATGATGAAACACCCCGGCGATCCGGCGGGCGGGGTGGCTAATATTGCAAATTGCAGGTGCTGTGTTACTTACGTGCCGGTAATTCGGAATGGAACAGCAGTGCCGGTGGATGCACCGGATTTGCCGCAGCGGATGGCGAGGAATGAGATTTTACAGGAACAAACGGCTTAAGAACATGAAAGAAGTTAATCGGCTCTTAAAAATTATGCAAATCGGTTTGTACGTAATATACGTGCTTTTGGCAGGGATGATAATAGCCATTTCCTTTGAAGTCTATTATATTTTTTTCGAGAAGAGCGGTTTGTCTGCGGGGTTACTATATTTTATTATTTCCTGTTGTGTAATCCCCCAGTTTATCAATTTAGCTATTCAAGAAATGAACCAGCGTGTTCAGAAGAAGTGTGATAAAATCATAAAAGATGCTCAAAAGAAAGACTCGGCGAGTATCAAGCCTTTTATCATTATGTCCACATTGAACTGAATATGGGCCTAACCACCAAATCACTCGCTGAACTTGACCAGGAGCCACCGAAGCCCGGCATTGCCGTGGTGACTATCCAGTTCAACGGGCGCACGGTAACACTCGAATTTGACGCACAGGAAATGAACATGATGACCCATAGCGAAGCCCTGCGGGTGGCGCTGGGGATGAAACCGAAAGAGAATGACAGCACTAACCAAAGATAAGCCCACCGAATACGACGCGTTTGTGACCATCTATGAACGCTGTAAAAAGACGATCCACAAGGCCAGCCGGGAGGATGCTTTCGAGGCTGCGCAGGAGTTGTTCTTTGTGCAGTATGGTTTTTGTTACTCCACTGGCTTCGATGGCTTTATCAAGCGGTATTACGCGAAGAACCCGGTTAGAACTCTTTCAGCCGGCCCAGTGCTCCTGAAGCGGGTTTGATGTTCTTCCAGTACAGGGTGTACGTGGCAGCATCGCCGGGCCGCACACCGCCCGTCTTGCCGCGCTGGTTATATCCATCCAGCCCAATAGCGACCTGACTGAATAGGCTAATGAGCTTGCGGAGCGGTGGATTGCCAACTAAAACACCCTGCGGGAACACAAAGCGCATGTATTCCTCATTGATTTCCGTCATGTATTCAATCAACGGGCCGACTAGATCAATCACTTCCCGTTCCATTTCAGAAAGCCCCTTGTATTTATCTATCTCTTCGCTCATTCCGGTACGATTAGAATGTCAGTCATTAAACACCAGCCCAATGTGTCCCGAAAAAACGCTAACTGATTAAATTCAACGACGGCATCCGGGTCTTTCGGTTCTGGATGCTCCAAAATATCCCGCAATGACTTCTTTAAGATCGCGTATTTTACAGTATCGGTCTGCCACACCGTATTAACAAGGCTGTCACAAGCGTGTAGCACATCACCTTCCGCTACCTCTATATTCCCTATTCCCTTCAATCCCGGCCAGACGCCTACACCGTACCGGTCCAGCATCTTGCTCTCCAGTTGTTGAAAAGCCGCCCGGCTGTATAGCTCTTTTGCTCCGAATCGCTCAATTTCATAACCTTTTCTGTCGATTAATTGCAATACAATATACACAATTTTCAGGTATTAACTACCTAACAATCAAGTAATTCTTACTCAGACCCTTCCCGCGCACGTACGGAACTTTAGCCTATCAACTGTAAGCTAACGTTTCGACCTTTGGAAGAGATACTTCGCAAGCGCCTTGCCATAAACTATAAAGATCTTGATGAGAAACAAGGCATCATGCAGGGATACTTCTCTCATTTTGACTCGAAAGACTCTGACGGCGATATTATAGTAAAAGGGGCTTACAAAAAAACTATTCAGGAGTTCGGCCCCGCTGGTGCCAATCGCACCAAACACCTCAAAAACCATTACAAGGAAGAGCCAGTCGGCATTCTAAAGGAGCTTTCCGAAGATGCTACAGGACTGGTGTATACCTCGCAACTACTGAAGGGCGACAACTCCCACGGCGACTATATTCTTCACTTAGCCTCCATGAATTACCCATTCGAGCATTCGATTGGATATGAGGTCGTCAAGAATGACACTAAATCACAGCCGGGCTCAAACATTCTACAAGAACTTAAGCTATGGGAAGGCTCAATTTTAACGGCGTGGGGCTCAAATCCTAATACGCCCGTTACAGGTCTCAAATCACTTGGATCTAGTCCGCTCGAAACACTGATCGATGCGAGACTCGTCCTGGAAAAAGCTCTTCGCGTAGGCAATCTACACGATGATGTATACCTGAAAATTCAATCCGAATACAATGCCATCGGTACGCTTCTCAAAGCCAAAACCACTGAGCCGCCTAGCACTCAGCCGGATGCAAAAGCCATCGCCGAACTGATCACCAATTCTTTTACACTCAAACTGAATTAACACATGGAAAAGCAATTTTTGCTTTTTGGATTCCTGTTGCTGCTGATCCACCTGGCGACAAACCGCACCGGCCTGGGCTTCGCGTTCGCGCAGTTGCCCGCTTCGTTTAAACCCACCGGCACCGCATCCGCCCTCTTCGAAAAAGCATCCAAGCTGTTTATCGAGGGTATGCAAGGCGTCGAAGAAGCCATTACAAAAGCCACCGAAGGCATTTCCAAACAAATCAAAAGCCTGGAAAAAGACTTCAACGAGCGGCTGGAGAAAGCCAACGAACAGGCGGAGAAAAACGGCAAGGTCGACCCGGAAACGAAAACTGAGATAGCCAACCTAGCCAAAGCCCACGAAGAATTAAAGAAAAGCCACGCCGATTTTGTGCTTCAGGTCGATGAGAAGATGGTGGCCATGAAACGGCTGGGAACGGCTGCCAACGATGGCAAACCTAAGACGCTGCTGAAACACCTGCACGAGTTGATGGACGAAAAGAAAGGCAATGGCCCGACGCTGCGCGAGCAAATCATCGCCAATAAGGACGCCAAACGGCCGATCATGTTCGACATCAAGGCGGTAGGTGATTTGTCGGGCGCCAACCTGACCGGTACGTCGGGAACGCACTTCATCGGCTATGACCTGCGCCCGGGCATCATTGGTCCGGTGCAGGAAACACACATCCGTAACCTGCTGTTGCAGGGCAGCACCGACAAGGATTTGCTGCGCTACATCCGGGAAACCACGAAAGAGGGCGGATTTGGCATGGTCGCTGCCGGTGGGCTGAAGCCCCAAATGGACTGGGATCTGCAAATCTACGATGCGCCGGTTCGCAAAGTAGCGGGCTGGTTCCGGTTGCCGGAAGAAATGATCGATGACATTCCGTACCTGCTCGGGTATCTAACGCAGCGCGGCATCGATGAGCTGCAAAACACCGAAGATTACCAGTTCCTCTACGGTGACGGTACGGGCCAGAACCTGACCGGTATCCTGCCTTCGGCCACGGCCTTCTCGGCGGGCGGCTCGACGGTAACAACGCCGAACGAGTTCGACGTACTGGTGGTGGCCAAAAAGCAGCTCCGCAAAATCAACCTGGTGCCGACGGCGGTGGTCGTTTCTCCGCAGGATTACGCATCAATGCGGCTGGCCAAAGGAACGGATGGACACTACATCTTCCCGGTTATCCCCGGCACCGAACGCATTACGGTGGATGGTACGCCGATCATCCAGAACAACAACATCACCGATGGCGACTTCCTGGTGATGGACGGCAAATGGGCGCAGGTTGTGGACCGCATGTCTGCTCAGGTTCGTCTGTACGACCAGGACGGCGACAACGCCCGGTATAACCTGGTGACCTGTGTGATCGAAGAGCGCCTGGCGCTGCCGATCTACCGGCCGCAAGCCTTTATCAAGGGAACCTTCGCCACGGCTCAAGCTGCCATCACTGCTTAATCTTCAAACCGCGTACGCCCTGGGTCAGCTAACAACTTAGCCACTCAGGGCTACCCATAAAAAGAACCATGAAAGCACTCCTGTTTTTTATCGCATTCATCACCTTCTCGCTGGTCGCTGCTGAGGATTCGCACGCCCAGACGATGGGCAAAGTGACCAAAGTTACCGCGTCAACCTCTACCACTGGCACCATTGTGCTTGAGGATACGCTGGCGGGCGGTGCCAAAGAGTACCTGCCGTTTCGCCGGGGCGATGTGGTCGTGAAGGTCGCCGGAAGCACGACCAGCGACGCCTGGGTATCGATTTACAGCAAAACTGGCGCTACCCCCAAAGCCATCTGGCAGGGGTCGATTAATAGCATTCGCGTCGTTGGTGCCGGGAACGGCACAGCCTCGCCCACCATCACGCAGAAGATCGCCTACCTACAAGCCAACAGCTATTAGCATGGAAAAGGTCGCTGTAACCGTCGTCTCGGAAAGCATGGCCGCTGCCTTTGGGGTCAAAGTCGGTGCTACCGTCAAGGTGACGCCCGCCAATGCCACCAAATTGACCGAAGAGGGCCACGCTGAAGAGGCTGGAGAAGGAAAGAAAGAAGAGAAAGCGAAAGGCGACACCAAAGAAGATAAGGCTGCCGCCGAACGCAAGACCAAAGCCGCATAACCCATGACCACCGCTGTTTCCTCTGCCTATCAAACCGAACTAATCCGCCGGACGGGTGACAACCCCGCCACGCGGCAACAGTTGATCGCGCAGCTGGAAATGGGGGATGTCGACACGGATACCGGGCTTTTGCTCGACCGCAAGCTGGCCGCCGCCCTGGTGCTGGTGGAAACCTATACCGGACTGTCGCTGACCAAATGCGAGCGGACGGTAATCTGGGAAAGCCTGGTCGGGGTAGGGCGACTGCCTTACGGGCCGGTCTGGACCACGCCCGCAGCCGTGGTTACACAGCTCGGCGGAACGGTGCTGCTGATTAGTTCTTATTCGCTTTCGGAAAGCCGGTTTCCGATGCTGACCGGCCAGTATTCCACCGGCGTTTCGGTGGCGTATACAGCCGGATACACGGCGCAGGCGGACGAAGATCACCCCGAACTGGATAAGTACGTGATTCCGGATGCGCTGTCGGATGCCATTCTGGTCTGTGCCGCCGAGCTGTACTGCCAGACCACGGGGTTTCAGTCGCCGAAGAAACTCATGAACAACTGGCGCAGCCTGGCCGCGCCGTTTCGCCGTTTCGAATGATCCGCGACCGCATTGTGATCACCCGTTCCGAGCCGGTTTCCGATGGAGCCGGGGGCTGGATTGAGCCGGAAGACGCTGAACCGATTCTGGACACGAAAGCGGAGGTGCGGGAGGTCAAACCCACGCAGACATTGGAGAACCTGCAAAACGCGCTCAAACGGGCGATTGTCTGCAAGTTCTGGGGCAAGCCAGCCGATTTACAGGCGGGCGATACCCTGCTCTGGGGCGGCCAGAAATGGGCGCTGTTGGGTCCACCGATTCCGAGTGATGCCACGCGCCGGGTGTACGAGTTAACCGCGACACAGCAATGAAAATCTACGGAATGGTGGACTTGCAAAGGAAGCTCTCAAAGCTTTCTCGCGAAGTGCCAGAAATCGCCAAAAACGAAATCGAAGCGACCGGCCGGTTGATTGAGGCTGAAGCAAAATCAAATGCCCCGGTAGATACGGGTTCGCTACGCCAGTCAGGTTATTACGAATCAATAAATGGGGGCTTCGGGGCGAAAGTGACTTTCAGTGTGGCTTATGCCCCATTTATAGAGTTCGGCACCGGCGGATCTGTCATGATTCCGGATGGATGGGGTGATTTGGCTGAGCAATTTAAAGGAAAAGGGATTCGGCAAATCAATCTTCCCGCCCGCCCTTTTCTGATTCCGGCTTATGCGAAAGAGAGTAAAGCCCTGATAGGCCGACTAAACAAGCATTTGGCCAAACTAACATGAAAGACCCGGCAACCGCCATCCGTACCGCTTACTTCTCGCTGCTCAACGGCATGACCGTGGGTGGTAAGTTGATCAAGCTCTACGACAGCGTGGCGCCGGACAACGCCGTACCGCCGTACCTGATCATCAAAAGCCAGCAGACGCTGGACGAGTCGACCAAAACGGGTTTCGGGGCGGATCACCGCATTACCCTGGCCTCGGTGGCCCGCTGGACGGGAGACACGGCCGGAAAGAAGCCCGCCGAGGAAGTGGCCAATGCGGCCCTGGCGCTGATCATGCCCGCACCGGGCGCGGTCGGATTGCCGCAGCAGGCTGAATTTCACATTTACACCGCCACATGGGAGAACGGCATTGACGTGCAGCTCGACACCAAAAGCGGAACGGATTACCAACGAGTATTCACTATTAAACACCTGGTACAGGAGCTATAGCATGGCAAAAATTAATGCTTCGAATATCCGCCTGAAGGTCAAGCTTGGCTCTCCGGGCTCATTCAAGATCGTGGCAGAGGAAACTACCTGCTCGTTCGATGTGGACACCGCCGACATTGATGTGACCAGCAAGGACAACGACGGTTGGGAAGAAACCCTGTCCGGTCTGCAATCCGGTTCCATCAACTGTGAATTCATCGTTGATTACGTTGCGCCCTCCGGTAAAGCTTCTTACGAAGACATTTATGGGCTGCTGATGGCGCGGTCGGTGAACGACTGGCAATTGGGAACGGGCGAAACGGGCGATCTGAAGCTTGACTTCAAGGGCCGGGTGAAGAAGTTCTCGAAACAGGCAGATATGGAGTCGGCCGCTAAGGTCTCATTGGAAA
The DNA here is from genome assembly GCF_009668025.1 of Larkinella terrae. Taxonomy (GTDB): domain Bacteria; phylum Bacteroidota; class Bacteroidia; order Cytophagales; family Spirosomataceae; genus Larkinella; species Larkinella terrae. The sequence goes on from NZ_WJXZ01000006.1 coordinate 60,279, forward strand.
TCAAAATAACCTCCCGGCCGGTAATGTCTGACGAAGCGTAATATGGTCAATGTATTCGAAATAAAAGGCACCGACGCCCCGCTGCGGCTTCTGTTCAGCACGTATGCCGTGCGCCGGTTTACCAAGCTTATGAACTGTGCGCCGACCGTTTCGGGTATTTTCCCTCTGTTTGACGGCGAGACCATGCTGGACGCAATGGTTGCCATGCTTCAGGCGGGCCTGGAAACCTCTTCGGCTGAACGCAAACAAGCGTTTACCATGACCGAATACGAGGTCTGTAGCCTTCTGGATGGTTTAACCGAAGAAGAGGGCCAGCAAATCACGTACGCCTTCATGGGGTCTGTATTGGGCCGTCCGGCCAGCGAAATGCCGGATTTCCTGCTTGAGATCCGGAAGAAAACGGCTGAACTGACCGCTGGTCCACAGCCCGAAGATGCGGGAAACCCGGAGCCGCTCCCAGCTTCATAGGCTGGGAGCGGCTGTCAGAACGCGCTTTTTATTACGGACTCCTGCCACAGCAGTTGTGGTTCGAGTTCAGCTTCAACGAGATACAGGTCTGGATTTGCGCCCGCGATGAACAGGAAAGTCAACAAGACATTCGGGATTGGCGCAGAACGCGCAAACAGCTTACTCAAATCTACAATCTCTTTGCGGACAAGAAATTTACCGATGCGGAATTTCTGCCGCTTCCGGGCGATGCGGTCTTGGAAGAGGTTTCGGGACTCACACCAAAAGCCTTCTTTAAAATCATAGCGACCACGATGTCTTCGAATGGAAAAGCTTCACGTTGAGATTACCGGCGATGCATCTGGCCTTGTCAAATCAACTGATCGGGCGCGCGATGCGCTAGGCCGATTTGTTGCCAGTTCTGACAGGGCGGCCGCTGCCACAAATCGAAACCGTGATGCGCTGGGGCGCTTCGTTGCCGGAGCAAAAGGATCTACGGGTGGCATAGCGGGCATAACGCGCTCTTTTGAAGGTCTGGGTGATACCCTCGCCAGCTTCGGAAGTCGTTTAACTGTTGGCTTTACTATTCCATTTTCCCTGCTGAGTGGCGCTGCTTTCAAAGCTTACGGTGATATCGATGCCTTGCGGCTGGGCCTTGAGAACATCGAAGGTTCAACAGCTGGGGCTGCGGCCCGTTTCGGTGAACTTCGGGAGGTTGCCAAATTGCCTGGTTTGGGTCTGTCGGAAGCCATAAAAGGTGACACCCGGCTACGGGCATTAGGGTTTTCAGCCATTGAATCCAAAAATGCGCTTTTGCAATTCGGCAATGCACTCGCCTTAACGGGCGGTGGAAAAACCGAACTGGACAATGTTCTGACGCAGCTTACGCAAATGGCGTCTAAATCCTCCGTATTAACCGAGGATCTAAAGCCAATTATTAACGCCGGTCCCGCCATTGCGGCTGCCGTCAAAAAGATATTCGGCACCGTCAATGCCGAAGAAATCAGCGACAAGTTAAAAGCCGCCGGGAAGGGACCGAAGGATTTTGTAAACGAGCTGGTTGCCGAACTCTCCAAACTGGAGCGCATCAAGAGCGGACCCAAGAACGCCATTGAAAACTTCGGCGATAACGTCAAGATCGCTTCCTACGAGTTTATGAAAGCTGCCGATTCCAGTCTGGGGTTAACCTCCAAACTGGAAGGATTGGGCAATATGATTGGAAGCGTCGCTACCGGCTTTTCTACGCTGCCCGGCTTTGTTCAGGGCTCTATTTTTGTGGTGACTGGCCTTGCAGCTTCGTTTGGCCCGCTAATCCTGGCCGTCGGAAGCTTTATTCAACTAATGCCCACCCTGCAAGCGGGGCTACGGGCGATACAGGGGGGAATGGCTGCGTTAACAAGTCCGATGGGTCTGCTGACTTTGGGGGCTGCTGCTGCTGCGGTGGCGCTGGGTACGTTGATCTACAGCGTCTGGAAATACAACGAAGCGCTGGATGCCTCTGTCGATAAATCCAGGCTACAGGCAAGCGTCAATGCGCAGGTCGAACAATCCATTGGTTCCGAGCGGGCCCGGCTCGAAAGCCTGCTCAAGGTAGCGCGTGACGAAAACCTTACGAAGGATGCGCGGGCAAAGGCCATCAAGGAAATCAACGACATTTCACCCCGCTACCTCGGCAACCTCAACCTAGAGACCATTGGTACCCAGAATGCCACGAAGGCAATTAATGAGTACGTCCGGGCGATGACTTTGCGGGCCAGACAAACGGCCCTCTTCAACACCATTCAGGAAAAACAGGCACAGCTTGCCGCCGAAAAGGCAAAAACGCCCGAAGCGACAGCCATTGATGTGATCGGCACCTTTGTCATGGGCAACGTGAACGAAGGTGGGTTGATGGATCAGGCCAACGAAAAGGCTACCTACCGGCAAGTAACGGCGATCAATACTTTGATCAACGAAATCGACGTCTTGACCAAAGAAGCCGAAACCGCTACGGCTCAACTTGCCAAGATGGGTGAAGGGGGGACTTCCGGCGCCGGTGGTGGATTTATGGGGTCAATGACCAATGCCTTAGAAGATGCCAGAGTTAAGCTAAAGAAACTGGGCGATGAAATTGCCCTGGATAAGTTCAATAAAGTCGCCACGCCCGCTGCTAAACTAGCGGAATATACCGAGTTAAAGAAAAAGATCGAAGAGGCTGACGCGGCCTTAAAATCGCCAAAAAAAGGCACGGCAAAAACTATCTCCGACTATTGGGAAGACGAGCTAAAGCTTGTTGAACAGAAGATCGCTGATTTCAAAGCTCGAAACGTCGGCGTTCAGGTATTACCTGGCTTCCTGACTGCCCGAAAAGACGAGGTGTTAAACCGGTTAGGTAAACTTGAGAAAACTGATCTACCATCCAGCACCGAGATTGGTCCCGTAAAATCGGCCGCACAGCGGTATTGGGAAGCGATTTCGAAAGGCTGGATGACTGAAGGACAGCGCGCCTTTGAAGCCAAGAGAAACGACTTTAACAAAATACTTTCCAGTCTATGGGAAGCATCTGACCGTGCCGGAGCACAGGGGCAGGATCAAAAGCGGGCCGCTGGCCGGTACAACAACATCAATGCGGCAATTGACCGGTTCGGGTCGATGGCGGACCTAAAAAGGTCGGTCAATCAACTGGTAGAAGGCGGATCAATTGGGCAGGGTGTCGTTGATGGGCTGGGACTGGATCAGGTTGACGAAGCCGTCAATAAGGGTCAAATTAGTTTGGCGAACCTGCGCGGCTTCTCTGACTCCTTCCAGGCAGTCTTACGGGCGTTCAGTGATGGCGTCCGGGAGCTTTCCATTGATGTCGGCGCGAGTATTATTGAGTCGCTAGGGCGGGCCATTGGTGGCGGCAAAAACGTCATGCAGGGACTTTTGCAGAGCGTAGCCAGTATGCTCGCTCAATTTCTGGTGCAAACCGGCAAGTTGTTGATCAAAGCGGCATCTTTCCTGCTGCTGGGTGGAACAACAAACCCTATTTTATTTGCCGCCGGACTTAAACAGGCGGGGATTGGCGCGGCTATGATCGCGGGCGCGGGCGTTGTTACCGCCCTGGCTGCCAAAGTGCCTGCAATGGGGAATAGCGGGCTGGCCTACGGTCCTACACTGACCATGATCGGCGATAACCCGAACGCCCGGTTTGACCCTGAAATGGTGGCGCCAGCCTCTGATATTACGTCAATGATACGGGCAGCGGCCAGTGGTGGCGGGAATGGTGGCGGCCGGGTTGAATTCGAAATTCGGGGTAGTAGTTTAATTGGCGTTCTACGGGAGGCTAATGCTGCCCAATACAATAACCGATGAAAGAGAAGACCTTAAAACTCATCGGCTTCAAAAACGAACCCATTCATGTATCCAGCGATCAGGTCGTCTATTTACGGGGCGACCGGGAATACAGCCACATTCATCTCAACGATGGACGGGTATTGGTGAGTGGTTATGATTTAAAACGCCACGAATCGCTTCTCCCGCAATTCTGGCGCATCTCAAAAGGCTACCTGGTCAATCCTGATTACATTAAATACTTCAACGTCGGCGGGGGTGTTTCGCGCCTGAATGGCTACATTAAACTCAAAAACGGGATGCACTTCGACGTAGCCCGGCGACGGGTTGGTGACACCTTTGTACGGGTATTATTCTCAAAAACAAGATAGTTACTCCTCGTCGATTACCGTAGGTTTAGTTTGCTCGGCAATTTGCTTTAACAGTTCAATCGTGCGTTTCTGGAAAGCAATGTCTTCCAGCCGTTTTGAAGCCAGAGCATCTACGGCGCCTATAAACGGGCTCAAAAAAAAGGAAAGCAAGAATGGTTCACCAAAGCCACATTCCCTGTTTTTGCCGATGAGGCCACAGAAAAATGCGCCAATAAGCCAGCCAACGGCTAGTATGATAAAGCTCTCCATTTGTGCTTTAAATGATAGTTTGCAGAAAAGTACAAACTATCCTGAGAATTGCAAAAAGTGGTGAGGGAGAACGGTTGGCAGTGCGTCAGTTGTGGCTACCTGAATGGATGATTTAGCGAACGGTAGGGCCACAAAAAAGCCCGACTTTCGCCGGGCCTGTTTGCTAAGGTTGCAGGTAATCTTGGGGGGACTCCTTCATTTGATTCAGCATAGTCAATAGTTTTTGGGCTTCTACTTCTGGAGTTCGTGGATCAAACGCCAGCTTTTCAAGTGAAATCATCGAATAAAAGAAATCAGACTTTTGCTCCTTCCATTCGCAGTGGCAGAAAAGAGCATCTTGAAAGTCCTCATCCGTCCACTTCTCTTTTGCATTGACTTCTTGCCAGCACCGTTCTTGTGTGGCCTTGATCATCGCCAGGTCTTCGGCGGTTGGGCTATTGGTGTTTACTTTCATCGCTGTGGTTTTCCAGGTCTATTTCGGTAGGTGAGTAAACATTGTGGGTTGTCTGCCGCTTAGACATCATTCTGATTTCTGGCTTTTTATAAAACATCCATCGTAAAAAAGCCCGTCCGCGTTGAGTCCAAACCATTTGTTCGGCCGACCCCGTAACCCCATTGCCTTTATCAAATAGCTGCGTTTCCATTTTCGTATATCCGCGATTTGAATATGCTACGGTCAATACCCAGGTATCACGACGTTTATATTGAATTTGCAGGTATTCAAGGATTCGATTAAGTCGGGTGGCTGAAATACCCAACTCAGTAGCTATTACAGTTGTCAATACGCAGTCTTCAGTATTTAGTAACACATCCACGTATTCAACCTTTGGCCTGTCCTGCTCGATTTTGGCCTCCAACAGCAGGAGTTTATTGTTTGCTAATATAACCGCGCGAGTTAATATCTCATCGTCGGACATTGGCGCCATTTCAGTGTTAATCTTTTCAATAATCAAATCCTCCGCCCAATCCCTGAATTTGGCAGCCCGCTCGCCGTGCATTCCAAAACCTAGTCTTATCACACCTCGCTTTGTCCAGAGTGTAGAGGTCTGATTTCCTACCGCGTAACAGTTTGTTACGCTGATAAAATGCTTTCCCTCGATTAGTTCACTGGCTTTTCTGCTTTTCCGATTTCTGATTGCATCGGGAGTAACGCCGTACCCTTTTGCAACAAGTTCGGTATCCATTAGCCATCCATGAGTTTTGTCCTCCTGAACGTTAATCTCAATGTCCTCAAATTTTACCAGCATATTATTTTCTGCCTTCTGTATTGCGGTGTTCATACGTAGTCGATGTAGTTTGGTTGTTGTTCGTAGACAATGTAAGAGTCGGCCCGGCGCTGGAGCATTTGACCGACGGCGTTGATTTCATCCAGCAATTGATCGGATGATTCGTTAGACTCGAAAACCCGCTTCGCTAGATCATCCTGCTTTTGAATGATACCGTTAATCGTTGTAGCTTCCCGGTTAACCAGGCGCTCGTTGACCCGTTGAATGCGGCCGAGTAGTGTGCTGGCCGTGGGCGATAGCTTACCGGTTCGATTGTGAAGGGATAATTCCAGATTCAGTTGCGAGATCAGATTTTCCCGGTGAGTAATGAGGTTGGCGCGTTTCATTAGCATCTCCGGTTGCATGCGTATGAAACGTATTCCCACAAACTCACGCCATATCCAAGCCGAATAGCTACATCAACCAAATGTTCCGATCCTCTGCGGGGAAACCGGCGAATGTCAACATTGAAGTCTTTAGCGAAACCATCAAAGATATCTTTCCAATGGCGTTCAGGCTCTCGTACCGTTATTCGCTTACACAGATCAATTACGATTGTCATGATGTCAGTGTGAAGTTTTTTCTTCATTACGAGATCTTCTGACTCAAAAATCTCACACTTAACGATTTTGGGGACAATATAGAGGTTGTGGATTTTTTCAAGCGAATCGATTTTCTTTTCCAATTTTGCGAGAGACGTACCACACTCGCATTGAACAGGCTTTTGCTCAACAATATCGGCAACTCGGTGAAAGACCTCGCGGTAAACCTCGAATACACTACGGACTTTCCGAGCCACAAAGAACTCCATACAAGGGACGGAAAGCGAGTAAGAAACGGTAGTTGTCGCCCCGATTTCTCGCTTGACATTTTTGTCTAATGATTGATAATCAAGCCCTTCTATAAATTGTTTCCTTAGTGCGCGGACTGCTACTTCTTTATAAGAGTAGCAAAGCGGCCATACATCATTAAGGTTAACAGGGTATTGATTACCCGACTTGAGCAGTGATCGGACTTTTTCGAAATAGATTTTGATTGACTCAGGAGTTTCGAATATCTCCCCAGTCGAACCTGTTGCTACAGGTAGTGCTTTTGTGTAACTTTGCTGGGTACTCATAATTGAGTGGTTTTAATTGTGATACATAGGCCCTGCACTGTGATCTTGGCGGATTGGTGCAGGGTTTTCTTTTATGCCATCGCTTGAGTATAGGGGTCGAATAATTGCATCCATTGCGCTTCTCGTTCGTAGGTTTTTTGAACTCCACATAATTTTGCACGAAACGTGTGCTCTTGGATGCCGTGGATTTTGCAGAACTCTTGCCGAGCGATTTGTCGATGCGAACGGCCAAATGACTTGTATGCTGTCTCGAATGCGATTCGGTTTGGGTCATATTCAAATAGATTGACTTTCTTTCTGAAACCAGGCCCTTGCTTTTTCATTGTCGTAACCATACGTTTGCGTTTAAAGTGTTATGTGATTGTGTTTGATTGTTTAGTAAATGTATTTCAAAAGAAATAATAATACAAGTTTTTGAAACAGAAAATTATCATTATGGATATAAATCCAAATGTTGACCCAAAGATTGAGAGGCTAAAACAATTGAGGGAATTAAAGGGTCTTAACCCTAATCAGTTCGCTAGGTTGTTAGAAATCAGCGGGCCTAATTATTATCAGATTGAATCAGGCCAAAGAAAGTTGGGAAAAAATATTTCAATTGCTATAGCTTATAGATTAGGATTGAACCCTAATTGGTGGGAAACTGGCGAGGGTCCAATTTTTCTAAAAGAAGAAAAAGGGGAAATAGAAAACTATGACCTACTTTTGAACCTACACAAAAGAATTGCCGAACTTGAAATGGATAAAGAGTTTTTGCAGGCACAAATAAGATCACAGAACGAAACCATCAGAATACTGCAAGCCGCTGTCACTGGCAGTAAGCCGAACTTTGGATAATTTCATCTCTAAACTCTTCTAAATATGAATCCGACTACCTTTTTCTACATTACCAATAGTAACGGGGCAACTTGTTTAATAAACGTTGACAGCATTGATTTTGTAAAAACTGAGCCTTATCGCGATACAGTAATTCGATTAAGATCCGGGGAGTATATTTATGTAGAAATGACTGCCGAACAAGTGGCCGAATTGATAGCGCAATCGGGTGGCATGATCCATTAATTTAAAAATCAGACTTTGCAGAGCGGTCAACCGTGTACGTGAGTTGCCGGTTTTGGGTATGGTTGAGGGAACGGTAAAAAGAAAGCCCGCCGGGGTGGGGCGGGCTGGGGTGATGTTTATTTTCTTTGACTGGTGATATATTCGGCAAATGCAGCCGGATCGGTGTAAACCTTACGGCCAAAGTCAGATTCGTGAAAAATGGAATTCTTGGCCCCAGGCTCCATCGTTGCCGGTTTGATTTCGTAGAAAACATTGGAGAGGTAGCCGCCCACGTCATCTAAATCATCATGCCACGTTTCCTGATAGCCGCGGCGCTTAATCCAGCCCGCAAAAGGCTTTCCATCCTGTGACCAATAGACCTTTGTGTTGAGTGCAAATTTGAAATCGATAGCTTCCATGTAAATGGTTATTAGACGGACGGCACAAAGTTGATATTATCAATACATTCCCAAATTGCTTCATCAATCGTATCTCCGCCATGGCCATCGACAGCAGTACCGAAACTAATCTCAGAATTAAACGCCCTCGCGTAGAATCCGCGCTCATCGTCTTCATCATCCCAATCTTCCGGATACACATGGATTTCAAAGCCCTTGTAATTCCCGCAAAACTCGCGTTTCTCATCGGTCGTAATGTGTCTGAATCGAAACGACTTGCCGTTTACTTTTCTGGTGATCATATCGGCGATTATTGGCCAACAGTTAATTTGATTTCCAATCCAGTCGCCTGCTCAATGGCATCTTTGATATTATTCTGCACGTCGGGCTCGATGACGATCGGCTGAACCGAATCATCGGGAATGGTAATGGTCGCTTGAAGCTGGGGTTTGCGGAACAAGGCATCAGGAATTTGAAGCGCAACCTGAACAGAGATTTCATTTGAATCCAGACCGGGGCGATTCTTAACCGTCCGGACGGTGCCGTTTGAGTTTACGACTAAGTAGAATGAGGTTTTCATCTTAAAAAGAAAGATTTGTACAGTAAATGTACGTACATAATACGTACAAAACAAGTAAATTGTACGGAAAAGTTTATATATTTAAGGCATGAAAACCGAGCGCAAAGAGATTCGACTTACCGAAGAAATGCTAAAAAAAATGGAGAAGCGCGCTGAGCAGTTGGGACTTAACCTGTCGGCTTATATTCACTATTGCATATCGCAGGAATTGAACAGCTCTGCGAAGTCCTAGCCCCAAAAAACAAAACCCGGTTCCACACGTGAACCGGGCTGTCGCCATTTTCTCTGTCCTACCTACACGTTTCCTGTGTGGTACAGCAAGGTGCAATAATTTCTGAATTAATCAAACTGTCTTCGTTGGCGGCATCCGGTGCCACTCCACTTTCTTCCAGTCCGCCTTGCCGACAATCTTGTGATGCCGCATGTACACGCTGCTGCTGCGCGTCGAATTGCCTTTTGGATCACAGGGCACCAGCACCACGCCCGCTGTATCCACTTCGGTAACTTTCAGGTAGTGGGAGCCAAATAGAAGGGCTGTATGGTGAACCACCTCGCCGGAGGCCAGCGGGGCGGTAATGGGTTTCTGGTGTTCGTACATGGCAACGGTGGTAATCGGTTACCAAAAATCACGAAATGGTGACATAAAACAAAGCCCGGCCCCAATGGATGCCAGGCTTTTATAATTTTCTCTGTCCTACAGTACACCGCACAGGTGCATACCCAAAGATAACAAACTTTCTGAAATTACCTTACAAGTATAGGATATATATTTTAGTTTTATTATAGTTGCAGTCCCAATGTCCTGCAACCGTTATGTTATTTAAAGGTTACATCTTTCATCCCAGCACCAATCTGCGAATCAAGGAGCCTGTTCTGGCTTTACTAAAGGCCGACCTTGCCGAGCGCGTCACCCGGCACCTGTATGACTATGTACACATCCAGGAGGAGTACATCGATAAGAAGAATGAAGAGGGCTACAAAGTGTCTACGGGCTTCATCGTTTTGAATCAGGGGGATTATAAACGGCTTATTAATCACTTACTAAGCCTTGTCAATGGCGACCGGGAGCACCCCACCTATAGAGCGATCCGCGCCCTAATAGACAACCCATTCCCTAATACGGCAAAAGGTAATGCCAAACCCATCGATGAAGCAGAATTATCATTATACGGGAAACAACTATGAAAACCATCACAATTACCTATCAGGGGCAACCCTACGAAATCAACGCGGAATTTGCGCGTCAGGCCCACATTGATAACTACTTTCGCGCCCGAACGCAGGACGATTTAGACGCGATTCTTGAAATGGAAAAACGCTACCTGAACCGATTAGGCCCAAAGAAATGAACACGGACAACCTGCATTACATTTACTTTCGCGGGCAGGAACTGTACCTGAATCCCGATTTTGCCGCCGCGCTGGGTATTCCCGAGTTCGCTACCATTGAGACCAAAGAGGAAGTATTCGCCCTGCTTAGGCAGCAGAAGATTTACCGAAAATACCGGATTGCCGTTATTGCCACTGACAACTAGCCCGCCCACCAGCGGGCTTTTTTATTCCTGCAATCCTTAGTGTTTCCTCAAACGGGACTTTTACCACTTTCTACGCCGGTAACTTCGAAAAAAACGCACGAAGTACCGCTTTGGCTCTCTACGGATTACGATACACCTGTCAATTTCGCACCGATCCACTTGTGAACGGTGATCTGGGATTGCTGTGTACCATCAACATCTCCAAGCGGGATTACACCGGAGAGTCAACCGAACTAAGACCGGGTGGTATATCTCCGTTGGTGCTCGACAAGCAATCCACTGAGCCAGACAATCTATTTGCGCCCATCATGGCGACGGTTGCAGAGTTTAATCTGGTTACGGATGACTCCTGGCAGCTTTCGGACCTCTATAGTGACGACGACCGCACGTTTAAAGTTGAAGTAACGCAGGAAATTGGTCTGGAAACGATCAATTTGTTTACCGGCTTCGTTGCCCCCTTTGATGCAAGAGAACCTTATCAGGAAGCCCCTTACCCGGTGCGCTTCACCGCCACCGACGGCTTAGGTGCCCTCAAGGACGTTCCATTTAACATTTACCCTACGGAGCAGCCGTTTGTACTCACGTTCGACGCGCTGAACGTGCTGAAAACCTGTCTGGCGTGGGTGGGCTACATGCTGCCCGTTTCCATCAGCATCAACACGGTGGAGTACTCCATGCTGGTCGCGGGCGAACGCCCGGACTACCCGGCGGATATTCTCAGCCAGTTCAAGATTGATACCCACCTGTTCTTAACCGATACCGGCATTCAGTCGTGCTACGAGGTACTGACCAAGCTGCTGACCGTGTTCAACGCCAGTGTGGTACAGGACCGGGGCCAGTGGCGCGTTATTCGCAAAGACGAATACCCGCAGTACTTATCCGAGGGCGGTAACATTCCGTTTTCGGTATTCTCCAGCTTCGTTTCTACCGACCACACGGCAGATCTGCACGACGCGATTCGAACCGTGTATAAACACGCTGATGCCATTCCGCTGCGGGGGTCGCAGATTTCGATTCAGGCGGACCGGAAGAAACTGACGGTCAACTACGACTACGGCAACCTGCGCAACGAACTGGTGAACGGGGATTTCCGCAGTGCGCTCGACGGCTGGACCCAGAACGGTCCAGCCTTTTCGTGGACCGGTTTCGGCACCGAAGATGAGCCGTACGGCGTCAAGGCCGATGGGCTAACCAACAACTACATCAACCAGGAGGATACGGTCTGGCTGCGCAAAACCATTGAATACCCGGCGCGGGGCGGCAACGAAGACCTGTTAACCTTCTCGTTTACCTACGTTAACATCAACACGGTCGGGGCGAAAGTAAGCGTCATGGCGACCGTGCAGGGCAAAGGGGTGTTCTTTCTGCAATCCGACGGCACCTGGTTACCGAATAACCCGAAGGTGAATTACTACATCTTCAAGGACAACGTTCGTACCGATATCGACGGGGCGTATCAGCCCAAGCCGACGCGGGGCGAAAAGGTGGAAATCGAAATGAGTGCGGTACCGGGACGGGGCAACTACCGGATCGATGTACTGCTCTACCGGGGCCGCATTTTCAAGGAGCAGGACCACGTACCTTCCACGCCTTCGCCCTACACCATTTACCGGGATGTCAAGATCACCCGCAAAGACCCGGCCCAGCTCGACGTAAAAGGCGAGCAGGTCAAGGCCGAAGCGCCGGGATCGGACCGCAAGCGCAAAGCGGATGAACTGTCTATTGTGCTGGGGGATCAATCCTCGGCGCTGATTCACCGCAATGTACCGGTCATCAATATCAAAGGCCAGATTACGGGCTACGTGCCCCTGACGGCCTATTACCCGCGTTACGGGGCACTGCTGCGATTAGACGGCACACCGACGGAGAAATGGATTCCGTACGGGGCCGATGTGGATACGCCCGGCAATTTTCAGAAGATCCAGCGCCTGTGCGCCAAAGGGCGCGTCACCATGACCGCCCGGCAAGCCATTTCGGGCGATCTGGATCTAGTCGTGGTCGACACGGCCAATCAGATGGTCGGCCCCTGCGATATTCTCCGGCTCACCGAGATCAAGAACAGCGATCAGGACGAGGTATACGCCCTGTCGTTGACCTACCGCCACGATGTGAAGGCCAACCGGCTCAAGATCAAGCCACTGGAAATCCTCAGCGTAGCGGGCGTTGCTGTCAAAAATTACTGGCAGACGGCCGACGGCGCCGAGCTAATGGAGGACAGCGGGGAAATCCCAGCGGCCAAATCGCCGTACATCGGAGCGCTGAACAATCCCGGCAAAATACGGGAAGAGATAAACCGGCAGTCGACCGGCATCGGCCACGGCTTCGCCTACGATCCGGCGAAAGGTCGCCCGGTAACCACCGGCACCGGTACGCTGGACTTTGGCAGCATCCGCAAACAAATCATAACCCGGCTTTACAAATAATGGCAGAGTCAGCCCTTTATATCGATGATCCCGTAGGCCCGTTCTGGGAGTTCGCACTCAGCCAGGATGGAACATTTGCGACCATCGGCGAGTGGCAATCCGGCGGGGAAGACGGCGAAGAAGGGCGGAGTTTTGAGAGCCTGCCGAACGGCGATCCGTTCGTATTCGGCAAGAGCTACACCACGTTTGCCCGCGACCAGAACCCGGCTAACGTGCCGCCCAGGGGCTGGAACTACAGCACCGTAATCCCCTTTCAGGGCGAGGCTTCCCAAATCCAGAACCTGCAACAGGTCACCAATATTGGCAACAAAACCACGAAGCCCATTGAAGTTGAGAAACTGTACTTTAGAACACTACCGGCTGTGGGGTCTTCGCAATTTGTTCTCGTGCCGATTAAATATCCGGACGGCACCTATGGAATTGGGGTAAACGCCACACCGGACGGCACCGGCCAGACGCCGATTCAAAGCAACCCCGGCCTGCCCGAAGTGCTTCACAATGACGCATCAGCGCCCGACTATACGCCCACGGTGGCCAACATCAAGCTGGCGCGAATCACTGGGGCTGACAATGTGGATTGCTATGTAGGGGTTGTCAAACAGCCAGACGGCACTTACCTGCCGGTCATCACCAACCCGCCCACCCAAAGCACCACCGAGCCGCCGACCGTACCGCTGGGTATCCAGAACCTGACGTACGTGGCGGGGGTGCCGTTCAGCTTTCAGCTTCCGGCTTTCATCAACGCCACGCGTCACGAAATATCGATTCCACCGACCGGGGCCACCCGCGACACGATCAACCGCGTGATCGCCGGAACCAGCACGAAGCTGGGCGATACGGTCATTCAGTACACCGGCATCAACGCGGGCGGGGAAACCACCGTGGAATTCATCATGACCGGCGTTCCGGCCCCGGTGCCGCAGGTCATTGAATCCATCTATTGGGGTGAAAACGAACCCGGTAAAACCCTTTCCATCTATGCGTTTGGAAATGCCGAGGACAGTGGGGGTATTAACATCGAGCTACGGAAAACATCCGACGATAGTGTCGTCATTGCGGCCCGAAAGCTGATTTATTCGCCGGGCGAATACACGCGGGATGATCTTTTTTCCGGCGATGCTCCTTATTCGGCACTACTGACTGGGCCGGTGATTGGCACCGAATACAAACTCCGGTCCTGGATCGAAGGTAGCACTGATGTGATTGAAGGTATTTTCACCTTTACAGTCAACGGAAAAGGGAAACTGTACCCCGCCGTCACGAATATTCTGGCGTTTAAGCCCGCCGTTGCCAGTAGCAACAATTCGGATGCGGGCAAGGTCAACGATGAAAACAACGCCACCTACTGGCTTTCAAGTGCCACGGCGAACCAAGCGGTTCAAATCGACGCGGGTGACAACTACAATGGGGATGCGTTTGCGCTGGACTGTAATGACACGCTGGCGGAATACTTCTATTTGATTCTCTATCCGTACGGAGCCGTCATTCCGCCAATCACCTCCAGTCTGAATGACTCGTTGAATGTGCCGGGCATTTACTCACAACTTTTCGGCGCGACCGGACTCAACAGCGTATCGATTCCGCACCTGAATAAAAAGTTTCAGACGATCCGGTTGCAAAAGACCAACTCGGATGCGTTTAAGGTTGCCAACATCAGCCTGACCGGCTCAAAAGTGGCCAACATTCCTCCGAATGTGGTGGAAGCGATTTCGAATCTGGTAGTCACCGAAGGCGATGCCATTACGAAAGACATTCGGCCGAACTTCAACGACGCCAACCAGGATAACCTGACGTATTGGGCTAGTCGTAAAAACGCCACAACTGGGGCATTTACGGAGGATGTTTACGACTGGATACCAATCAACAACGGCGTTTTCATTTCACCAGCGGCCGAATACGAAGGTGCTACGGGCACTACCTCGCTGGTCGACACGATCCGCGTTTTTGCCAGTGACGGCAAGGCTACGGTCTTCACCGACTTTACGCTCACCGTCAACAAAAAGAACACCGTTCCGGCGGGCCTGACCCGGGCGTACGCCTTTGTCGACAAAAACAACATGTCGCTGACGGTGCTTGCGCAGGTGGACTCGGGGACGCCCACTGTGGAGGTCATCGGCATTACGTCGACCTACCCCAACGGCGCGGTCAAAGGTACCGTCTCCGGCACGTTCAGCAACGACAAGGGCACCAACTACAACCGCCGGGCGATCTTCAACAGCGTTGAAAACGGCAAGACGTATAAAATCCGCATTACACTGGCTACCGGCGTGTTTGAGGACACGATCACGCTGTCGACCAACTCGACCCGCGATGATTTTGTGCTCTACCCCAAAACCACAAGCGGAACGGCCAAAATCATCAATGTTACTTACGACGAAGCCCGTTTAGCCTCAACCCGCCAAATAACAGCATTGACAGAGGCCGATGAATTGGTGCAGCATCAACTTAAAAAGGCTTCTGATAATTCGATTGTCTTTAATTATACGGATAGCCCCTTAACCAGTGGCAAATACACGCTGGTGAACAATACGGTGCTCACGCAGGGCGAGGGGTACGTGCTAACGGCGCGGATAAAAAGTGATCCCAACATCACCAAGAGCATTTCGTTTACGATCCCGGCGGCCGTTGTGCCGCAGATCGTCAAGATCGGGATTGCGCCCGCATCGATCACCGACGGCATTTGCCGCAGTGTGAACGTGTACGCACAGGTCACTACGGGCAACATTCAGGAGGCTTATTACGCCTATCCGGATGATTTCTACAACATGACCACCGGAACGTATCCGAACGATTACAACCGCTCAGCCAACCACGGCGGAGCGCCTGCCACCGGCATTGAGTTCGAGACTTCACGGCCGTTCAAGTTCAAATTGCCGGGCTCTACCGATGTGATCACGGTTTACTACGCCCGCAACGGCGACGCGGTAGGTGTGATCCGACAACTGTACCCGGCCCGACCCGCCGATGCACCACCGCAGAACTTTTTGATTCGGGCAGAACCCAGCGTCGCCGACTACCGTGTAAGGCATGCCGACGGCAAAGCTTATTGGCGGCTGGTGATCAATAAGGGAGACCGGCACGTCGTAACGGTCGACTCAACCGGCATCCCGAAAGTGGATGACACCGCTGAGCACGCCGTTGAAATCGGCGAAATCATCACGCTATGGGGTTATCTAACCCGGTCTACAACTGGCTACGACCTGAATAATCAACAGAACGGCGAACCACCTCCGGCGGGCGATTTCATTACCCGGCGACCACTTGCCACCGTCTACACCGATGTACAACGACTTGACACCTGACCATGGGACTAATTGCACCAAAATACATTGAACCCGGCTGGTTGTCGCTGTATCCCTACTTGGCGGACGATATGACCCTGCCGCAATTCATCAAGTACGGCGTGTACATGGGTAACCTGACCAATAACAACGCCCGCTATTTTCAGAAGGGTGTGACTCATTTGCCTGAAAGTTCGTTTGGAGTGGCTAACTCCACAAATAGGGCACTGATCCATAAAATTCCGGGTACAGGAGTCTTAAAGAACAACGGAGCGAACATCGGCGGAGCCTCGAACATGACCCGCTCCCAGGTGCGGACGGCGGCTACTCAGGCGAATATCACCTGGATGCTTAACCACCAGATGCAGGAGGGCGAGTATTACATCGCAGCAGGGAGCAACCAGGCGTATTGGTTAATGGAAAAATGGCTGGAAGACCTTGAAGGCTTCTTTCCCGGTCAGAATTACATATCCGCAGGCAACTACGGCGATTCCAGCATGGGACAGCCGGACGGCATGAACAAGGATAATGCCGTATCATTCAACGGCACACTTGCGAATGCTACAGCCGCGAAAGCGGGTCTTCCCTTCTTTCAGAGCGCTTTTTCAGCCATTGGTGGCGGCACCAAGACACTCGCCGATGTGCATACAGGTTACAACTGCCGGTTTTATCCCACCCTGCACATCGGCAACGAATACTGGATTCACCGCATGCTGTACATGATGCAGCGGTACGTCACGGCAGGTTGGGGCACCAAATGGCATCAGCTGTTTATCTGGCCGATGTTCGAGTCGACCGGTTCGGATGTGGCGCACAGTGGCTGGCCGTACCAGTTCAATACGACGAACCCTGCCGGGGTGTTGGATAAGTTCGGGCATACCGTCATGGCGATCAATCAGTGCATTGCAGCCGGGTTCCTCTGGTGCCAGGCGATGGCTGGCGTTACCAACCGGTGTGTACTCGTCTGGAACAACACCAACGGCTACAGCGCCGATATCAACAAACAGGGGGCGACCTACCCCGGCTCCAAGCCCGCCGACCGCTGGAACCCGGCACCGGGATCACCCAGCACCTTTCCGTACGTCGGCGATGGTCAGCTTTCCTACCCCGGCGAACCGCTTTATCCGTTCGATGCGATTCACGAAGGCATCAACATGTGGTACCGCAGTTATCTGGACCTGGGCGGAGAAGGTACGAAAGCCTGGGCGGCCTATTCACTGGACAACGGCTCTACGTGGGTCGATGTCGATCCGGGCGGCACCAAGTCGGTGATTTACGGCATGGCCAACCGGGGGCCGGTGGTCAGCACGGAAGACTACGGCAGCAAACGCAAATGGGTGTTTCATCACCCCTACGCGACACCGGGCGTGAAAATCAACTTCCTGATCAAGCACGTAGCGACCAATGCGGTCCACAGCGGCAGCATCATCGGGGATAAAGTATACTGTAACGTTCAAAACGCATAGAAATGGCAGCGCCTTGTGGATGTAGTGGTGATGTAACGCTCAACGGATCGGATTTCGCCGTTGGCAGCATCCCGTTTGAGAAGCTGAAGCAGTATCTCAGCGAAGATCTGCCGGGCATTGACACCTGGCCGGTCACCAAAAAGCAGCTGTTGAAATACCTGTCCACCTGGGACAATCCAGGAACGGGTAGCGGGTCTGCCGGACTTGGCTATTCTTTCGTTGATTCCTTCAGCGGAGGGGCCGGGAAGGCAAGCAATGAGAATAAATCCGCGCTGGCCCTGGCGATTGCCGACCAACAGGCAAAAGGCATTGAGGGTGTTCAGTTTGGACCGGGCACGTATGTGATGGACTTCAACGATTTTATCGGTCTTCAGAATATCGTCATTCAGGGCGTCGGTGCGGCCACTAAAATCCAGATGAGCAACACCACCGGCGACTCGGTGTTTAAGATTGCCGAGGCCCATAACGTGACCATCCGGCGCATGACCATCGACTGCGAAGGCAGTAATCCGGATGCTAAATCCGGAGCGATCTGGATTAACGGGACGGATTGCCTGGTCGAAGATGTAACGGTCTTAAACGGCGATAGCCATTCGATCATCGTATCGGGTGTTTACTCGAACGGGTCTGGTTTTGTCTCTTTCAATACCGACCGCAACAAAGTTCGCAACTGCATTATCTCTGGCCAACGGCGCTACCACACCATTGCCGGAAAAGCCGCTTTGCTGGCCGGTGACGGGGCAAAAAACACCCTGTTCGAGAACATCTTTCTGGTTGACAACTTTCTGGCGGGGGGCGAAACCGGCGATTACGTCGACAGTGATGCGGCCTTGTACACCACCATCCGAAACGTTACCTGCCTAAAAACAACGGTGGGTCTTGATGGAACCGCCATGCACCTGGAAGGGGGTGAATCGTACACGGACATGTTTGTCACCGTCGAGAATTTCTACGCAAAGAACTTCACGGTGGGCGTCTCGGTCGATGAAAACACGAAGGCTACCTTCATAGGCCAGAACACGATTGTGGGCTGCAAATACGGCATCAAGAGCTACGGGGCCTACACCAGTACATTCAGCAATTTCGAGTTCATCGGCTGCGGGGCGGGTCTGGAAGCCAGCGATACCGAGGGGGTTATTACCAATCAAAAGAGTGGTATCTACCGCAATATCCGCACGACGGGCACACTGGCCAAATGCGCGTTTGTCAACTACAACGGCAACCCGGCCAACAGCACCGGCGTCCCGGTAGACATCATTGACTGCGAGTTTGACAAGATTGTGCAGTGCAGCTACGAGAATGTGGGCAGTTACTGGGTTAATATCAGCAACAGCCGACTGCTGAACACCAATCTGGGCTGGTATAACAATGTTGGCCTGCGGGTGAACATCGATAATGTCTATTTCTACCGGAGCACGATCAATGGCTTCCGATCCAAATTTGTTCAGGTGCATAAATGCACGTTCGAAGGGTCGGGCACTGGCACGGCAGTAACGTGCGATCCGACCGACGACAAGGTCTATATCAGCAATTCGTCGTTCACCTCCTACGCTTACGTCCACAGCGGGGCAAAATTCGAATTAGGCAACATCTGGGACACGATCACCAACCCGCCGACCGACTACCTGGACGGGCTGGAATCTCGCGTGGAAAGCGTGGAGGCTGATTCGCCCACTCGCCTGAAGGTGATCTCTTCTTCGGGCGACTTTGCCACCCGTACCGAGGATATTGTTCAGTTTGGCGGGCGGGCCTTCCTGAAGAAATCCGGAAGCACCCCCAGCAACGGATCGGGATCGGTTTATTTTGCCGGACCCGGCAGTACCTACTACGAGGCCGTGGCTGACAACTTTACGGTAGATATGTTCGGGGCGGTGGGCGATGGGACGACCAACGAGACCACGGCCATCAACAACGCCGTCACGTTCGCTTCGACGCTGGGCGCGCTGCTGGGCAAGCAAATCCGCCTGCGGTTCGGCAAAGACAAAACCTACCTGACCGATGGTATACTGATTAAATCCTGGGTCTGGCTGGATTTAGACACGGCCATCCTGAAAAAACGCACGGACGGCGGCTCAGTAGCCACCAACTCGCTGATTCGAACCGTGGAGACGCTGACCAGCGGCTCCTACTACGGCACCTACAAAAACATCCGGATTACCGGCGGGGCGCTTGACGGCAACGGCAAACTGGCACCCAACAACATGGTCGCCCTGACATTCGTGGAAAACCTGGTCATCGACGGCGTCAAAGTAACGGCTTACTGCGCGGGGTCGTGGGCGATGCTGGTGGGCGGCAAAAATATCCGGGTGACCAACATCGATATTCTGGGCGGCAGCGCCCTGTTTGAAGACGGTGTACACGTCGTCCACGGCAGCAACATCGTCGTCGACAACGTGTACGTCGAATCCGGCGATGATTCGGTGGCCGTCGGCATCGACCCGTCCACGATTCCGTTCTACGGTACCAGCTACTACGACGGCATCCGGAATGTCACGATTACCAACGTGCGGGGCAAGTCCAACCGGGCCAACCTAATTTCGCTGTACACCTCCGCTGACTCATCGAACGCGGTCTATTTCATTGATAACGTCACCGTCTCGGGTGTTACCGGCGCGGGCGGGCAGCTGCGAAACGGGGTCATTCAGGTTTACGACAAATCCAGCCCGGCGCTGGGGTCGGGACGCATCACCAATGTGATCATCGACGGCTTTACCGTTTCGGCGGGGTCCTCGTCGCACGATGATACAAATCCCTATGCGGTGCTGGTCAAGAACGCGCAGAGCATCAGCGTGCTGAACGGAAAGATCAAGCTCACCGACGGCAGTTCGGCCACCACCGGCTTTCGGATGGTGCAGGTTGAGAACAGCAAGGACATCGAATTTGACAAGGTAACCACCGGGGCGCTGACCCGCCGGGAGGCCTTTTACGTCACCGGCTCGGAGGATGTGCGCATCAACGCGGCCGGAGCCAAACAAACCAGCGCGGCCGCTACGCCGATGATCACCGCGATTTCCACGCCGATGCTTCAAATCAGCAACTCACGGCTGCTGGAAGGCAAAAGCGGCCAGCACATCATCGAGGCTACCGGCGGCACAACAACCACGCTGTACATGCGGGGCAATATCCTGACCCACGCGACCGGGGCCAGCAATGCATATGCGGTGCAGCTCACCACCACCTCGCTGGCGCACCTGCAACTAGAAGGCAACGACTTTTCCGGGGTGGCGGGCATCGTGGACGGTAACTCCGTCAACCAGAAGATTTCCATTGGTGGCATTACGGGGCTGGCCAGCTACGTGGTGCAGAACAACCGGGCGCTAACGATGGATGGCAACCTGGGCCTGAACCGCAAGACGCAGGACGGCATTCAAACGATTGGCAACAGCGCAGCCACGGTAGTGCAGACCTTTCTGGGAGGTGCCGGAGGAAATGGCGTTGTGCGCTTTCAGCGGACGAGTGGTGTAAGTATTTTCCACGAAATCAAGCTGGAGAACATGTTCTCCATCGCCCAGAACGGAGGGTCTACCCACTTTGCCACGCAGGTTTCCGGGGGCGACAACATCATTTACGCGGGCGTTCCCCGCGCTACGACCACCCCGCGCCGGGGCGTCATTGCCGCCGAACCGCTGAACGCCGGGTCCGGAACCAACCTGGCCGGGGGGAATTTCGTCCTGCGGTCAGGCTTGGGCACCGGTAGCGGCACCCCCTCCGCAGTCGCGATCGAAACGGCGGACGCGGGCAGCAGCGGCACCAGCCAGCAAACCGCCAGTTCCAAGTTTACTGTCGATGGGGACAAGGTAAAAATAAAAGTGACGGTGCGCAGTGCCGACCCTACCACCTCGGATATTCTGGATGGGGAAATGATCGCCTGGCGCAACACGACCGCCGGAGAAACGCGCTGGTGGCAGCGGGTCGGCGCAACAATGATCAAGGGCTCGGTCCTGGTTTAACCACTCAAAATGTATTGCTATGCGACCCATCAGCCTGCAACCCAAAGCGATCACGATCTCAGCCTACCCGGATGTGCCGCTGCTGTTCATCGCCAAAAATCCGGTGCTGGAAAACGACGATACCCTGCTGGATTTCACGGTGCGGGCCTACCGAAGGGATAAAGTAACCGGTCAGCCGGAGAACCTGCTGCCCGAGCTCGTGGTCACCGACGAGGGAACCGAGATTCAGTATTCCGCCGAGCAGACCCGCAAGCTGGCAGCGGTTGGAGGCTGTTACACCGAGATCTGGTACGGCGATCAGCCGATCCTGACTGCCACGGCCACATTTGAAAAGTCCGCCAGCGAAACGCCGTATAACCCCGAGATTCCAATTCAGACCGTGATCGGCGCCGAAGGTATCACCATCGACGTAAAGGTCACCACGGCGTCCGGAACGGCGGGCTCTGCGCCCGTATCGGCCTACGAACACACCTTTACGGGCATTACTCATCTGGTGATCAGCCAGGCGCAGCACGGACACCCGCGCGTGGCCAGCGTACTGGTGCTGGACCAGAGCGGACACCAGTTATTCGTCGACATTACGGTGGATGCAGGCACAAAGGCTGTGACCATTGACAGCCAGGTTGCCATCACCGGAACCATTTACATTCTATAGGCATGAGAAGTACTTCGCAATTTGACTTTTCCCGCGTTCCGGTCAAGAACCTGACCCTGGAACAGGCCATTACTGCCACCCTGGATGCGGCCCTGACCGCCCTGGGGCAGATTGGCTACGACACCACCCTCCAACGCCTGAAGCTCTACGACGGCACGACGGTTCGAACTTTGCTGCAAAGCAACGATATTTCGGGCTCTTCGCTGGCCACCGCCGTTACCAACGGCGACAAGCTGGTGAGTCCGTCGGCGATCAAAACCTACATCGACGCCGTAGCCGCTGCGGGCACCAACCCGATCACCGACTTTGACGCCAGCGGGGGCAGTTTTCCTTCGGGGGCAACGCTGGCCGACCGCTACCGGGTGACGGTGGCGGGGACCGTGCAGGGCATCGTGCTTCAGGTGGGCGATATGGTCCTGCCCAAAGTCACCAGCCCCGGCACGAGCAATGCCGCCGACTGGTTCGCCGTGCAGGGCAATGTCGATGCCGCCAGCACGTCGGTATTGGGCCTGGTCATTCTGGCCTCACTCGCGCAGATTCAGGGCAATTCGGGCGGGGATGCCAACAAGGTGGTGACCGTGGCGACACTCAACAGCTGGGAGTCGGCGCTGGGGCGGGTGCGCAAGTACAGCACCTCAACGAACCTGACGAATGGGACCGTGGGCATTACCCACAACCTGAATTCAAGCACGCCGGTGGTGCAGGTGTACGATTCCGCCGGGCCGATTCTGGTTGACTGGACGGTTTCGTCCGCCAACGCGGTCAACCTGACCAGCAGCGTGGCCGTATCATCCGTAACCGTTGTCGTACTGGCATGAAAGACACCCGGCCTGTTGTTTCCGCCTACACCGACATTGCCCATTTTGGTGTGCTGGATTCGTCCATTGGGGCCAAGAAAGCCACGCCGGACCACGTACGGTCGGTGCTGGGCCTCAATGGGGAAATGGTTGCCCGGGATGTGTTCATCAACGGCATGCTGCTGGAATCCGACCCGGTATCGGCGGTCCTCGGATCTACCGACACACCCGCCAGCGGCACAGCCCAGATGAGCCGGGTTATTGCGCCGTATTCGGGCGCGGTGACCAAAGTGTGGTTTGTGATCACCGGCACAGTCGGATCGGGCTTATCGGGTACGGGAGGCAACGGAATCGGGTTGTATGCCACCGACGGCACGCGGCTGGCCTGGGCGGACTGCACCACGGCATTTACGGGATCGGGCATTATCTCGGCGAGTCTGGACGTCACCGTCAACCTGGTGGCCGGGACAGAATACCGGCTGGTGCTGGTATCGACCGGAACAACCCGGGCGACGTACCGCTGCGCGAGTCAGGGGTTTGCGATCAATGCGGGAATTACGGGCGTGGCCCGGTTTTCCACCAAAAGTAGTCAGACCTTAACCACGACGCTATCGATGACCGGCTGGTCGGCCTCAACAGCCCACCGGATCTGGATTGGATTATCGGCATAAACGAATAGCACCATGAAAGAAAAACTCTGGAAAATCTGGCTCTGGCTTTTGAACGGTGGGTTTCTCTGGTTACTGGCACTGCTGGTGATCGCCCTCGTGTCGTTTCAGCTGGGCACCTGCAAAGGTCGGAAGGCAAAACCCACCGCCGAGGTCCGCATTGACACGCTGTGGCTCAAGCCCGATACGGTATTTACAACGAACTACATCCGAACGACGGTCCGCAATGAAACGATTCGCAAAGTGGAGTATGAACAGAATAAACAGGAGGTGGACCGCATTCAGGCTTTGCCTGCTGATGAGCTTAGCGGTGCCCACATCCGCCTGCTGCGTGAAAACCGACAGTCTGCCGGTGCTTCAGCGGGCGACGATTCTGCAGATCGCGGGAGAAACGTATTATACGCTGGACGAACCCACGATGCGCGAGACGGTAACGCAGCTTCAGACCTTGAAATCGAGCTTAACGGTCCTCGAAACCTACCGGGACGACCAGGCGGCTATGCAGACCGAGTTGCAGCACAAAAACGAAGTCATACGACAAACCACTACCGATTACAACCGGCTGAAGGGTCAGATCGCCCAGAAGCAGATCGAGTGGCAGCAGTTGGACAGTGAACGAAACAAGAAGCTACAGCGGCTCGAACGCTCGCGCCTGTGGCTGTTTCTGGCCGGGGTCGGCACCGCTTTAATCGCCGTGATTGCGGCAAAGTAACATGGAAATAACCGTTCAGCGCAAACGCTTCACCCCCAAGTCCACGATCAGCGACGTGTCGTTTGATGGCAACTTCGCCGGGCATATTCTGGAAGACACGGATCGCGGGCTTTCGCAGGCAATGCCGCTCTCGGAGATTCAGGAGCGCAAGGTGCATGGCAAAACGGCGATTCCGACTGGGCGCTACGAGGTAGCGATCAGCTACAGCAACCGGTTCGGCAAGATGCTGCCGTTGCTATTAAATATACCCGGCTTTTCGGGTATTCGCATCCACCCGGGCAATCTCGCCACCGACACCGAAGGATGCCTTTTGCCGGGTCTGTCGTTCGGTGAGAACAAGGTGCTGGATTCGCGGGCGGCTTTTGCCAACTGGATGCTCAGGATTCAGGGGGCTTTGAGAAAAGAAAAGGTGTTTATTACGATTACGAAGTAGTACGCATACCATACAGGCCGCTGGCCTTTGCCCCGGCCTGATCCGGGAGTTTAAAGGGTTGGCTGTC
The DNA here is from genome assembly GCF_009668025.1 of Larkinella terrae. GTDB lineage: Bacteria > Bacteroidota > Bacteroidia > Cytophagales > Spirosomataceae > Larkinella > Larkinella terrae. Next base: position 85,045 of record NZ_WJXZ01000006.1, read on the forward strand.
TGATAATCAATCAACTACCCACATTCAACCGGAAATAATGGAAAGTGCATCCGTTACGGAGTTCTTCGAGATATTGAATTTGCTGCCGTTCTGGGCGCTGGCGTTTCCGGCCGCACTTTTGGGCGCACTTGCCCTTGATGCGGTAGGTGATGATAATGGCAAGGAAGGCGAACCAGTACACCGCAAAACGGTGGCGCAGAGTACGATTCTGGTGCTGGCATCTATGCTGCTGGGTGTAATTGCCAGCGGTTATGCGCACGACGATCAGAAGCTTGGTTTGTGGGCCTCGCTGGCCGTAGCCTTCACTGTCGGCATACTGGGCGTTTTTATTGTGATGGCGATTAAAACAATTGGAAAGGCATTTGCACGGCGACCGGAGAGTTTTTTGCGAAAATACTGGCCTTTTAAATGGAGCCCCTGGGAAGGGAAGGATAAGAACAACGACAACACACCATAAAGTAGCAACTTAAACCAGTAGATCAGGCAATGGATAGTAACCTTTTTCTGACTTTTCTCCACTTCTCGGATGAGATACTGAGAATATTTGAGATCGTTCTATACGGCACCCTCCAACTAGGTATTGGCTTGCTGGGTGTAATGACCTACGTCGTGCTCAAGACCACCAAGCGGCTAAATGTTCCCATCAAAATCCTGATGGTGTTCATTATCGTTTTATCGGCACTGATTTTTGTCTGGGGGCTTTTCTCTTCGCGGGTAGTTATGATCATGATGCCTCTTTACGTTGCGCTGTTCTGTCTGGCTGTTTTTTACTGGATTCAGAAGAAACGAAAGTCGGGCGTTTTGGAGGTGTCGCCACGAACGTGGAAGTTTGCCAGCATAGCGGCCGCACTCATCTCAGTAACCACGATCTTGGCCGGCCTGAAAGCCTATTTCATTGATGATCCGAACACACTCCATTGGGTTGTTCAGTCCCAGAAACGGCAGGAAAAAAGCATACGGGAGGTAAAAGAGGACACCCGGCAGGTAAAAGAGACCAACGGACAAATGGCAATGGCGCTGGCGGTTTCCCTTTCCAATCAGAACTCCATGCGCTCATCATTAAATACTGTGCAATCTGCGCTTGAAATTGCCAACCGAAAGAATGAAGAACTGGAGCGCAAACTGGCGGCTACCAACCGAACCGTGAACCGATCAGCGGCCACTATAAATACCGTGCAGCGCAACCAGGAAGCCACTCAGGAAAAGGTCGAAGCGGTTGTTGCCAAAGTCGACACGGTGAAAGCCGTGGTCTCTGCCGTTATCTTGCCCGACACGGCCCGAACCGACTCCGCCCGAACTATTGAACCAGCCGACACGCCGAAGCCCGCAGAGCGAAAGAAAGGGGGATTGTTTCGGGTGTTCAGGCGGAGAGATTAAAAGCCGAAATCTTCCCTGCAACTCGCTCAACCGTGTCTCACGGGCAGCGTAGGCCACAAAGAAGATTTCGGGCATTCCCAACGAGTAAGAGGCATCGCAAAACGGATCGCCGGATTTACAATGCCTCCCACCGTTGACAAAGCTAAAATACAAAAAAAGCGCAAATTTGGAGTCAACCTCCGACAAAGCTTTTTAATCGGCTATCCCTATCTCTTCTGAGAGTTTAAGCAAATTCCATAAGTCAAAAACAGCAATCCTGTGTTTAGGCGAAATCCTACCGCCAGGGGTCAGGGCTTTTAATCTTTGCTTTACCATTTCCCTGATTGTTCCAGTGTTTAAAGTCGGAACAGTTCGGCAATCGGAAAAACTAGAAAGTGCTGTCCCGCCAATCAAAACATCAGGTGGCGCAAAAAATTTTTCTGCCTCATCCTTTTGCCTTTTTCTTCGTTTTTGTGATTCGGTCATACTCATATAAGGTTGACTCGTAAATACCTACTCTTTTTGCCACTCCTCCACCTTCAACCCCGGCCCAATCACCACCGCCTTTCCAAAATCCGCCTTTGCCACGCTGGCGGACACCACCTCCCAATTGCGCGTCCGGCGGTTGTAATCCGCCACACTGGTGTATTTGGTATACTGGCTGGCGTTGCTGGGATCAGCGACATAGAGTGCCCCGGCGGGACTAAGGAAGGCGTCGAGGTGTTTGGCGACAGTGCATTCTGATTTCATGGGGCGAAGGTACGGATTTCTTGCGGGGGCGGCTTGCTCATGCCCCAAAGATACGCCCTGGTTATATTCCAGGTTGGGGCGGTAGATTGGAATAGGTGAATTTATAGTGCGGGAATCGGACGATTAGTTTACTGGATCAAATACAGGATACTTATTAACCTCTATCATGGCTGAATCAAAATCATGTCCCAGCCAGAATCCGTGGAAATGTATCAATTGGACAGCATCATAATTCTCAATTTCGACATTGTAGCCGCCAGCAGAACCCCATAATTCATTCTTATAAGGTTCCCACCAAACTTTTGCCTTCCATCCCTTTTCTTGCAGGACTTTCTGTAATTGAGCTGATTTTGACATGGCTAGCAAAGCATAAAGCGAAACAATAAAGCCTCTAATGAAACATTGTAAAGTGCAGCTAGCCGGTTGGCTTCGGCTACACTAGGCGTTTTGTTGCCCTCTTCAAACTTGGTTAAGTTCTCAGGCGTAACATCTGTCTGAGTAGCAACCGAATCCACGGATAGGTTTGCCCGGTTTCGTAATAGCTTTAAATTTCTTGGTAAATACATGATGGGGTTTATTTTAAAATATGATCTCCCAAATAGTGATCACTAAAACGGCGACCACAAACAAAAAAGCCAGGAATGTGCATCCTAATCTCATGGCTTCACTTGATGTACAGTGAATCTACTGCGACCTCCACCGAGCGTTTCGATGTGATCGTAAGTCTTTTTTATGCCATCAAATCTTACGGCCTGGGCGGGGTCTATAGTTGAGCCATATCCGGCGCTGCTGGTTCTTCCGGTGTAAAAGCGATTACTGCCGATAAAGCGGATTAAATAGTCCATAAAACGAGTGATTAAATAATTGGCTTGATGCCCTTGATGGCGTTTTTTGCTTCGTACTGAATGTTTTCGTAGCTCATTTCGAGACACTCTTCATATTCGAGTCCATAAGTTGACTCTGCTTCTTTTTTGATTTTTTTAGGTGTTTGATAGCCCTTGGCAATCTTCGTCAACGCAACTAACATGGCATTGAATTGCTTCTTCTGTTTCGAGTCCATAAAACGAGTGGTTAATAAGTTGTGATTCGCAGGTTTATTTAAAAATAGTGTTTACCTTCACTTCAATTAGTTCATTCTGAGTCTCTCTTCCGCCCCTTTATTCTAAGCTGCCGGTCCAGTCTCTCTCTAACCGACAGCAACATGCTCCTAATCTTTTCCGTCATATTTCCCGATAGTTCGGAAATTCGACCACTGGTTTTTTATTCAGAAAGTATTGAAATAGGCTTTGATGTTCTCAACAGCCATATCAAGCACGGCATTGTTCTCCTATCTGCTGTTTTACGGGATATTAACGGGACAGAAACTAGGCTGCCTATTGAAGCCATTGATGGCGAGCCGGTGAAGGAGTACATTGAGCGACTACAAATTGAGTGGGAGAAAATCTTGAAAAGAAGATCTTAAAACGAGTGTTTAAGTTTTGGGGCCGAATCTTAAACAAGAGGCATCCTTGATTAAGATTCGGACGTTTATCATTTATATACTTTTCTTCCCTTTCTATACCCATCCTCGCCGACCTGCATAGAAAACCGCAATTTCCTATGTATATCAACCCGGTCCACCAATCAGCGTCCCGAAAACGGTGGTTTGCGTCCCGGCGTTGTTGGACTAGGTGGCGGGTTGCAGCGAGAGGCAGTAATCACCCACCGCCAGCCAGTAAGCACCCGCTTCCTCCGGTCGATCTCGGCGTTGGTCAGGTTCATGGCTTAGGTATTTTATCAAATCGAACCCCGCAACTATGGCATGAATAATACGAGTCAGTTACCCAACTGGAAAAACCGGGGCCTAAAACACCATTGCCTTCCCGCAATTCAATCAACGCCACATCTTTACTTCGACAAACTGGGCATTTGATGGGCTTTTCTTTTGTAGGCCTCGGAAGTTGTTCAATTGGCTTAAAAATATCTACTGACGAATCACTGTTTAAGGGCGGCAACAGATCATAGACATTCACTCCAAGCACCTCGGCAATTTTATAAAGATGTTCGTATTGCAAAGCCTGACGCCCCGACTCAATATTACTCAACGAGCCACGCGACAACCCCAGAACCATAGCAAAGCGGGTTTGATTAACCCCTGCATCCTTTCGGGCCTGCCTAACCCGTTTACCTATTTCTACATTTAGTTCCATCTTCTGTTCCATCTTCTTGCCGCCCGGCGCGGGGGCTGGCGGGGGTGTTAGTTGATTAATGCCAGCGTTAAGGCGTTTTGGGCCTGATACTTACCAACGGAACTCAGTTTTGACGCGCGATTGCCAGCCACGTTGAGCACATTTACTTGAAAGTTTTTGATCCAGTTCTCAAGCTCAATGGCATTGGGATTAGCGACGAATGGCTTCTTAGCCGAGACGCAACAGTTTTTCGTCAGCTTGAAACCCGATGAATCGGTAGACCCAAACCAAACCGTCGCATCGGAGTCCACAACATTCCGGCGTGTTCGGGGCGGGTAGTTAGGGCTGCTGTCATCAATGAGTCCATAGTCAGCCAGCCACGGAGCCGGACCGTCTTCGGTTAGAAACCCTTTTGGAGTCACCCCGCCAGTTTCAATTCCGAGTTCGCGGGCCACCTTCAACGCTAACTGATCGATTCCGGTCTGACCCCCTGAAATGATTTTGATAACTGCCATATCTATTTTCGTATAACCTACTGTAAATGTAGTAAATAAATTAATTAAAGTATATACTTTTTAGAATTTATTTTTTATCTTTAGGTGCACCAAATCACTACTTCAATGGAAGACTTAGATCCTTTATTCGTTCAAGTTATGCAACAGGCTAAAACGCAAAGGCGTGCAAAGTTCTCGCGTTCGGGTCAATTATCTCTTGGTGACATTATTGATCGAATCGAGCCTTTGATCGCTAATCAGCCAGACGTGATTGAGCTTTACAAAGAAGAGGCTACCGTGCGCTACGACTTTGGCTATTTGTTTCCAACTGAAATAGATAGCTGGCGGGGCAGTTATGATGAACTAGCCCTGAACTATACCGAAGAGGGAAAAGAGACTGCGATCACAGCGTTTCTTGAATTGCTCAAGTCCGCTGTTGGCAAAACATTTGAGGGGTATAAGGGTGGCGACTATGTAATGAATGAAAATACACCGGTCTGGGTGGCAAACTATGGAAACTCAGGCAATACGGCGATTATTGACGTACTTAATCAAGAGCATACAGTTATCTTAATTACCGCATATCGTGAGTTTTGATTTAATTTGCTTCATGCCAGCAGACGAACCCAAACGCCCCGGCCGGAAAACGAAAGCACCAGAGGAGAAAACGCAACCCCTCTATGTCAAAGTTTCTCCGGCTTCCATTGAAATACTGGATCAGCAAGAGAATAAAAGCAAGTTTGTGGACAAAGCCATAAAGGAGAAACACCGGCGTGACTCCCGCCGTCGCCCCTAAACCGCCCCAGCCCTCCGGCGCGGGCATCCGTCAACACGCTATGGAAACGCAATTACCAGAAATCACGGCCGAATCATTGGTCTCATTCTCTAAATCTCTCCAGATGAACTTTGCACTGACGAGACTTACGGCCGAAGACCTCAACAAGGTGCAAAATTCCGCCAGAAAGATTCAGGCTGCCCTGCGCCGGTTAGGGCCCAAACCATAAGCCACCGCACCACCCACACCAGCGCCAGCGGCAGCAGCAGGGCGGCCAGGCACACAAAGGCCACCCAGAACTGCGAGTCGATCAGCCGGGCCGCCGGAGCGGTGACGGCGAAGGAAGTGCTTTATCCTGGCAAGTAGCATTTTGGCGGTTTTAGGCTATATTTGCGGCAAATCACCTGAATTGCGATGAAAATTAAACTAGTCGGTGAAGGATCAAGTACCCCTGTGGTCAATGCCAAAGGCTTTGTTGAAACGGAAATTCAGTTTGACGAAAGCGAAGAAGAGCAAACCTACCGGATTGAAGGTAAGAAAGGCTCCATTTCGCTGGTAACGACCTCGACGCCAGAGGGAGAAGTCCATACGCTGCTGATCAACAATAAGAGCCGCTTTTCCGGCACTGCCTACGAACTCGAGCAGTTCTTTGATGCCGTGACGGACATTGCCCGCTCAAGCCAGGTCCTCATCGACGTCACTAAGCCCTAACGCCTGCCGCTCCAAAAACTTCTCCAGTATCTTCGGAGCAGCATTGATGTACTTTTCCTGTTGAAGCAAATTGCTATGCCCCGCATTGCCTTTTAAAACCCTTGCCGGACTGCCGGAAATAGCCCGGTTGGTCATGCCCGAATCCCGGCCCAGGCCAAACACGAGATGGATCGGTTTTCCATCCTCATCTTTTAATCCCAGATCCTTCCCCACCCGGCGCAGTGTTTCCCAAAAATCCCGGTAGGTTCCGTAGTATAAGCCCGCGATGCCGCCGTATTTGCGAATCAGCCGCAGGGCGCGGGGTGTAAACTCGGAGGTGATCTTCAGGCGGGTTCCGCGCTGTTTCTTTCGGGGGTGGTTGATGTATTGAATCCCGTTTTTAAAGCGGTGGATCTTCATAATCGGAAGCGAACAGTAATCGGCGTGGTGTAAACACAATTCACCGGCCACCAGCCAGGAATCAATGATCCACCGGTCCTCTGCTTCCAGTTCGGCATCTTCGAGCTGGTTGAGCGTTTCGACCGATAAGGGCTTTGCGCCCGAGGTTCGGCCGGTCCGAATGGTGTAGCTGCTGGTCGGGTCGTTCTTGATGTATTCTTTACTGACCGCATACCGGCACAGGCGGCCAAAAAAAGTCTGGCTCAGGGCGATGGTCGACGCTTTTACTTTCCGCCCCGTATTGCCCACCAGCTGATTCATCGCCCATTCTTTGAAGTTAACCAGGAAGGAGGGCTTGACGGAAACCATCAACAGACCCACCAGCTGATTGGCTTCCAGGTAACGCAGAATAAGCTGCCACTGGCTGATGTCGTTCTCAAAGGTCTTTTTACTGATCTCATCATCGGTGCGCGTATACTGGTCATCATTGATCAGCTTGATCCGAAAGGTTTTGTACTCTTCAAATACATCCACCAGTTTTCGTTCGACCGCCACCGTGCCGGTTTCGATCAGGTTTTCGATGCGGGTCTGCCAGGCAGTGAACCGGTCCTGGTAGGCCGGGGTCTGGGTTCCGTAGGGTCGGTAAAGGGACAGTTCTTCTTCCTGCTCCATCAATTGCAGGGTCAACTGGTGGAGGAACGGTGCGGCAATGAGTTTCTTTTTATCGCGCAGCATCACCTGGGCCAGTTGAAAATGCGTCCGGTAAAATTCCAGGTCCGCCTTCAGGATGGCGTGATCGTCCAGTTTGGGGTTGTAATAGGGCTTTCCCTCGGGTGTAACGGCGTTTGGCTTGGTGTTGACCGGCAGCGGGTGGCGATCCCAGGCCAGGCGGGTCGTCTGAAAATGGGTAGAGAACGGACCATACCGCTTTTCTTTGCCCTGTTCTTTGAGAAAGATATTGACCTCAATAATTCCGCTTAATGCCTGTCCGGGCAAAAGGCGGGCGCGCGTTTTCCGAAACTTAAAGGAGCAGCGCATGGGCAGCGTATGCAGCAAGTAGTACGACATACAGTTTCCGGTTTGAATGGGTGGTGTCAGAGCCGGAAATATGCAGAAAAATACTCATGTAAAGCAAGCGGGCTGCCCGGGGCGATTTGGACTTATTTGGGATATGGATAGGATGAAAGCAGGGTTTGTCAAAAAAATCTCGGAGAAAACACTTTGTAACCATTGGACAAAATGGGTATCAGAAAATGGGATAATATTTTTGCCGGGCTGAAATTTAGTACTAGTCTAATTCTAGTTAATCCGGCCCGTTTTTGAGGTAACCAATGCGGTAACTTCGCGGCCGTTTTGGGGATTGCGTTTTAAACTCCGTGAAGGGTATTTTATCAGGCAGTGAGTTGGAATCAGGATCGGAAAACCTTTTACCAAAAGGATTTGACTACGTCGTTTAGAACCGTAAATTGGCAACCGATTCTAACACTCATTCTTTATGACAACTGCAATTGATACGGCAACCCAATCGACCATCGACCATTGGCTTAACGGCAATTATGACTCGGAAACGAAAGCGGCCATCCAAAAATTACTGGACAACGGCGAAACGACCGAACTGATTGACTCATTCTATAAAAATCTGGAGTTTGGTACGGGTGGTTTGCGCGGGGTAATCGGTGTAGGTTCCAACCGCATGAATCGCTACACCGTTGGGGCGGCCACGCAGGGTCTAGCAAATTACCTGAATGCGGCTTTCCCCGATCAGCCGATCAAAGTCGCCATTGCGCATGACAGCCGTCGGATGAGCCCGGAATTTGCCCGGATCGTAGCGGATATTTTCTCGGCCAACGGCATGGAAGTGTATCTGTTCAGTTCGCTGCGCCCCACGCCCGAACTGTCATTTGCCATTCGTCAGCTGGGTTGCCAGAGCGGAATCGTCGTGACGGCTTCGCACAACCCGCCGGAATACAACGGTTACAAAGCTTACTGGAACGACGGTGGCCAGGTGGTGGCTCCCCACGATAAGAACATCATTAAAGAAGTCAATAAAATCACTTCCATCGACGACGTGAAGTTTGAAGGTGTTCCTGAAAAGATTCACCTGATCGACGAGGAAGTGGATAGCGTATACGTGGAACGGATCAAATCCAACTCCATCAATCCGGACGTTATTGCGCGCCAGAAAGACCTCAACATTGTTTATACGCCCATTCACGGCACCGGTATTACGTTGGTTCCGCGCGTGCTGGAAGCCCTCGGTTTTACCAACGTCAACATCGTGGAGGAGCAGGCCAAACCGGACGGCAACTTCCCGACCGTGAAATCGCCGAACCCCGAAGAGCGCGAAGCCATGCAACTGGCGCTGAATAAAGCCGAAGCCATCAACGCGGATCTGATCATGGCCACCGACCCCGACGCCGACCGCGTGGGTTCGGGCGCCCGCAACCACCACGGCGAATTTGAGTTGCTGAACGGAAACCAGATGGCCAGCCTGATCATCTATTACCTGCTGCAGGCATGGAAAGACAACGGCAAACTGACCGGCAAGGAGTTTGTCGCCAAAACCATCGTGACGACCGACCTCATCGACAAGATGTGCGCAGAATACGGCGTTTTCTGTTACAACACGCTGACCGGTTTTAAATACATCGCCCAGATTATCCGCGAACTGGAAGGCCAGCAGCAGTTTATCGGCGGGGGCGAAGAAAGCTACGGCTACCTGATCGGTGATTTCGTTCGGGACAAAGACGCTATCGCTTCCTGCGCGATGATTGCCGAGCTGACGGCGTACGCCAAAGACAAAGGGCTGAGCCTGTTCGATTTGCTGATGGAAATGTATCAGAAGTTCGGGTTTTACTACGAAGGCCTGATTTCGCTGACTAAAAAAGGCAAAACCGGGGCCGAGGAAATCCAGCAGATGATGGCCGATTTCCGCGCTAATCCACCGAAACAGATTGCGGGTTCAGCGGTTTTACGGGTTGATGATTATGCGAGTCTGGAGCGGACGGATTTGAAAACCGGTGAGAAAACTGCCATTGAAGCCGGGAAAATGGGAATCGAATCGTCGAACGTGCTACAGTTCTTTACCGCCGACGGAACGAAGGTGTCGGCCCGTCCGTCGGGAACCGAACCGAAGATCAAATTCTACGTAGGTGTGAATGAACCACTTGAGCGAAAGGAAGATTTTGACGCGGTTTACGAAAAACTGAAACAAAAAGTACAAACGGTTATGACCGATCTGAATTTGAAGTAACTAACTTTTGTACCAGTATCGATTTGAAATGGATAAAAAAACCGGGCTTGTGTCCCGGTTTTTTTATATTTAATCTTAAAGAGGTTAAGGAAAAATAATAAAGCGTAGAAGTTTCGCGCTTGATTTTTGGCGAGAAAAAAGGTTATTTTCGTAAATATGTACCGTACGTGGTACATTCTTATCACCCTTTTTTAAACCAACTACCACCTCTATGAGAAACAATTACTTGAGGCCGCTGCGCGTTGGCGCAGCGGTGGCCTTGGCGTGGTTTTTGACGATGGCTGCCTGGGCGCAGGATCGCAAAATAACCGGCCTCATCACCGACGGGAACGACAACAATCCGCTTCCCGGCGCAAACGTCGTCATTAAAGGAACCACCGTGGGAGCGGCAACTGATGCCGATGGCAAGTTTACGCTCAATGTACCCGCCGGAAAAGATATCCTCACGATTTCAGCCATTGGATTCACCGGACAGGAAGTGTCCATCGGAAACCGGTCGGCCATCACGATCACCCTTCAGCCGGACATCAAGACTCTTTCGGAAGTGATTGTAACGGGCTACGGTTCGCAGTCGAAGAAAGACATCACGGGCGCCGTGGCAACGGTAGATACCAAGCAACTGCTGTCCATTCCGGCTACCAACGTTGGGCAGGCGCTGCAGGGCCGGGTGGCTGGGGTGCAGGTCGGGAACGAGAACTCACCGGGCGGTGGCGTCATGGTCCGGATTCGCGGTTTTGGTACGATCAACGACAACTCTCCGCTTTACGTCATCGACGGAACGCCCACCAAAGGCAACCTCAATACCTTGAACCTAAACGACATCGAATCGATTCAGGTGCTGAAAGATGCATCGGCGGCTTCCATTTACGGTTCACGCGCCGGGAACGGGGTGGTGATCATCACGACCAAAAAAGGCAAAGCCGGTAAACCGAAGTTTTCCTACGATGTGTATTACGGAACCCAGCGTCCGGGTAAATTCCTGAGCATGCTGAACACGAACGAATACGCTCAGCTGACCTGGGAATCCCGGAAAAATTCCGGAGCGGTTGGGGCTAACGGCAATCCGACGCACTCGCAGTTTGGCAACGGCCCGACGCCGGTGATTCCGGATTATATTTTCCCGAGTGCAGCTTCGGCCAGTGATCCGCGCGTGGCGCAGGATGCCAACGGAAACTACATCAACTACTCGAACAACATCGATGCCGCCGACTTCAACAAAACCAAGTGGCTGATTACCAAGGCGAACAAGGAAGGAACCAACTGGCTCGACGAGATTTTCAATCCGGCGCCGATTCAAAACCACCAGTTGGGGGTTTCGGGCGGCACGGAATCCGGCCGGTATGCCATGTCGCTGAACTACTTCAATCAGCAGGGGATCATGATGTATACCGGTTACAAACGGTATTCGCTGCGCGCCAACACCGAGTTTAACGTAAATAAACGGATTCGGGTCGGGCAGAATTTCCAGGTGGCCTATGGCGAACGGCTGGGCCAGCCGAACGGGAACAGCAACGAAAGCAACCCGATTTCGTTTGCGTATCGGATTCAGCCCATCATCCCGGTTTTTGACGTAACCGGTTATTACGCCGGAGCGCGCGGGGGTGACCTCGACAACGCCCGGAACCCGGTGGCCGATTTGTGGCGGAACAAGGATAACATTCAGAAAGAGGTGCGGTTGTTCGGAAATGCGTATGCCGAAGTAGACATTTTGAAAAACCTGACGGCGCGCACCAGTTTCGGGATCGACTACAACCTCTACAACTTCAAGAACTACACGATTCGGGACATTGAGTCGCCCGAATCGCGGGGTTCGAACAGCTTGCAGACCAACAACAACTACGAGTGGACCTGGACGTGGTACAACACCCTGACGTATAACAAGACGTTCGGCGACAAGCACCGGTTTAACCTCATTGTCGGAACGGAGTCGATCAAGAACTACTACGAATTCTTCGACGCCAGCCGCACCAACTTTGCCGTTGATGACATCGAAAACCGCTACCTCAGCGCCGGTACGGGCGTTCAGACCAACAACGGTGGGGCTTCAAACTGGCGGCTGGCTTCCGAATTCGCCAAACTCAATTACGCCCTGGGCGACAAGTATCTGTTCGACGCAACGATCCGGCGCGACCGGTCATCCCGGTTTGCCAAGGACTTCCGGGTGGCTTATTTCCCGGCGGTGAGCGCGGGCTGGCGGATTTCGCAGGAGCCCTTCCTGAAGTCGGCTACCTGGCTCGATGATGCCAAATTGCGGATTGGCTGGGGACAAACCGGTAACCAGGAAATCGGGAACTACAACCCCTATACCCAGTTCAGCACCAACCCGATCACGTCGTTCTACGACATTAACGGAACGCGTACGTCAGCCGTGCCGGGTTACGAGCTGACGCAGTTCGGAAACGCCAACGCGAAATGGGAAACCACCACCAGCACCAACATCGGTCTGGACGCGACCCTGCTGAAAAACAAACTGAGCATCGGTTTCGACTGGTACACCCGGACGACTTCCGACATGCTTTTCCCGGTTCAGATTCCGCTGACACAGGGAGTAGCCACGGCCCCATTCCAAAACATTGGCGAAATGCGGAACCGTGGGGTTGACCTCATGCTGAACTACAATGGCAAGGTAACCAACGGATTGACGTATAATGTGGGCGTGAACCTCGGAACGTATCGCAACGAAGTAGTGAAAACCAACGGCGATCCGAAAACGCAATATTTCGGAATTAACGATGAGCGGATTCAGAACTTTGTGGTGACGCAGCAGGGCTACCCGATTTCGTCTTTCTTCGGTTACACGATCGACGGCATTTTCCAGACTGATGAAGAGGCCGCTAAACATCCGGTACAATTCGGAAATGCTGCAACGGAAAACCGGGCGGGGCGTTTCAAATTCCGGGATGTTAACGGCGACGGCAAAGTGGATTCGGGCGACCTGAGTATCATCGGCAATCCGCACCCGAATTTCAACTACGGTGTCAACCTTAACGTGAATTACAAGAATTTTGGTCTGACGATTTTCGGTCAGGGTGTTCAGGGGAACGACATTTTCAACTACGTCAAATACTGGACCGACTTCCCGACCTTTGCCGGAAACCGCAGCACCCGCATGTTGTATGATTCGTGGCGGCCGGGCAAAACCGACGCCATTCTGCCGCAGCTCCGGTCGAGCGATCAGGTCAGTATTTTGCCCTCGACCTATTACCTCGAATCCGGATCGTATTTCCGCTTCAAGAACATTCAGCTGACCTACACGCTGCCCGCCAAACTGCTGTCGAAACTCGGTTTGGGTCAAGCGTCGGTTTATGTGCAGGGTCAGAACCTGGCAACGATTACCAAGTATTCCGGCATGGACCCCGAAATCAATTTGCGTAACTATTCGGCCGGTAACGACCGTCAGTTGGGCGTCGACGGCGGTTCCTATCCCGTTGCCAAATCCCTGTTGCTGGGCTTAAACCTAAGTTTTTAAGCGATCAAGAGACGAAAAACCATGAGAAAAATAACCTTATTTCTATTCATAGTCTGCTGCACGATCGCGACATCCTGCTCGGACAAATTCCTGGAAGTGCAGCCGAAAGCCGCTCTTTCCAATACGGTTTTGCAAAATAAAGCCGGAATCAACGCGCTGCTGATTGGGGCCTATTCGCTCCTCGACGGCTGGGCTACGGCCGAAGGCGCGTACCGGTCGTATCAGTCGTCGGGCGACAACTGGGTCTACGGCAGTGTGGCTTCCGATGATGCCTACAAAGGCACGATTGCGGGGGACCAACCGCCGATTTCGCTGATCGAACAGGGAAATATTCAGTCGGACAACATCTATTTCCGCGGAAAATGGCGGGGCATGTACGACGGAATTGCCCGTGCCAACGATGTGCTGCAGAACCTGCCGATGGCTAAGGACATCTCCGAAGCGGAAAGCAAACAGATTGTAGCGGAGTCGCGGTTTTTGCGGGGCCATTTCCACTTCGAGCTGAAAAAGATGTACAACATGGTGCCGTATATCGACGATAAAACGTACAGCCCGAGTGATCTGGAAAGTACCAAAGTGCCGAATACCGAAGATATCTGGCCGAAAATCAATGCGGATTTGCAGGCGGCTTACGACGTCTTACCGGCAACGCAAACGCAAAAAGGCCGCGTTACAAAATGGGCTGCTGCGGCTACTTTAGCGAAAGCGTATCTGTTCCAAAAAAAATACGCCGAAGCCAAAACCCTGCTGGATGCGATTGTGGCCAGCGGGCAGTATAAACTGATGCCGCTGTATCACGACAACTTCCGGGCCGTGACCAACAACAACGCGGAGTCGATTTTTGAAATCGAACACTCGGTCAACGACGGTGCGTCGGGCGGTGAAAATGGCAACATCGGAGCTACCCTGAACTACCCGTACGGCGGGGGCGGGGTCACCACCTGCTGCGGTTTCTTCCAGCCTTCACAGAATCTGGTCAACGCGTTCAAAACCGATGCAAACGGTTTGCCGATGCTGGATGACTTCAACAAAGAGGACGTGAAAAGCGATCAGGGAATTGAATCGACGGCAGCCTTTACGCCGTACGACGGCCAGGTCGATCCACGTCTGGACCATACGGTGGGCCGTCGGGGTATTCCGTTTCTGGACTGGGGTGTGCATCCCGGTAAATTATACGTTCGTGATCAGGCGTATGGCGGTCCTTATTCGCCGAAAAAACACGTCATGTATCGTTCGGATGTCGGAACGAACACCTTCGCGAGCAACCCGCGTCTGAACGCCAACAACTACCGGATGATCCGTTACTCGCACGTTCTGTTGTGGCTGGCTGAAGCTGAAATCGAAGTGGGTAGTCTGGAAAAAGCCCGTGATTATGTCAACCAGATCCGTCGGCGGGCGGCCAATCCGGACGGTTTTGTGAAAGGCACCGATGGAAAAGCGGCTGCCAATTACGTAATTAAGGAATATGCTACGGCCTGGACGGACAAAGCCCTGGCCCGCAAAGCCGTGCAATTCGAACAACGGCTGGAATTTGGCATGGAAGGCCACCGCCGGTTTGACCTGGTTCGCTGGGGCATCGCCGATGTGACGTTGAATGCCTATTATCCCGCCGAAGCCAAGAAACGGTCGTACCTGAATGGCGTTACGTTCATCAAAGGCAAGCACGAATATTTTCCGATTCCGTTGCAGGAAATCCTGAACAGCCAGAAAAACGGTAAAGCCACGCTGACGCAGAATCCGGGGTATTGATTGTTGAGAGGATAGAGTAAAGACAAGAGAGTAAAGATTAACCGGTTTTATAAACAGGCCAAGTCTTTACTCTCTTGTCTTTACTCTTTTATCGCCTTTCAAAACTCCAGCACTTTTTTCAGTTTGCTGCTTTCTCCGGCTAATTCAATGATGCGAATCACCGTCAGCGTCTGTTCGGGTGTCACTTCCTGCGGGATTTCGCCGACAATGGCCCGGTATAGGTTGTTGTAAAAATGGTGGTAATTCCCCGGCTGGCTCGGGAATGTAAACCGCCCGCTGGTAGTCGTTAGCGTACCGTACTGGCTTTCGGGCTCGGCACCCCAGTCGGGCGTATCGGGCAGGATGTTTTTCCGCTGGGTTTCCTCCTGAATATCCAGTCCATGTTTGATGAACGAACCTTTGGTGCCGTGAATGATGTACCGCAGGCTGTTATCGACCGTCAGCATCGACGATTTCAGGATGACGCGTTTATCGGCATAAAATAACCGCAGGTCGAAATAATCATCCAGAATACCGCCTTTCCGAATGATGCGAACGTCGCCCGAAACCGCTTCCGGCACGCCGAACAGGGCAACGGCCTGATCGATCAGGTGGGGCCCTAGGTTGAAAAGATTCCCTCCGCCCGCCGGATCTTTTTCTTTCCAGCTATCGAGGATATCGGGCCGATAGCGGTCATAGCGACATTCAAATTCCACGACATCGCCGATCTGGTTTTCCCGCAGGATCTGCTGGATCGTCAGAAAATCAGCGTCGTAGCGCCGGTTTTGGTATGGAATAACGACCAGCCCTTTTTCGTGTGCCATATCAAGCAGTTCTTTGGCCTGCTCCAGATTGTTGGCAAATGGTTTTTCGATCAGAACGTGTTTTCCGGCTTCGAGGGCGGCTTTGGCGTAGGAAAAATGGGTGTCGTTAGGCGAACCCACGATGATGAGTTCGAGGTCCGGATCGGCCAGTAACTCCTCATGGCTGCGGACGGTCTGGATGCCGGGGTCAAACGCTTCGGCGTCATTGCGGTGACGCTCAACCACTTTGGCTAGTTTGAAATGCGGATTAACGGTTAGGAAAGGTGCGTGAAAATACCGGCCCGATAGTCCGAAACCGATGAGTCCAACCTGAATAGTACGAGACATACGTTTGTGAAGACTGAAGTTGAGGGCCGAAGTTGCCTAATTTTGACCAGAAGGTCAACTATCGACAGGGCCTGTAGAGACAAAGAAAAGTGTTATCTTTGGAATTGGAATTATGTTGGAGGAATGACCATTCGCTTTCGAAGCCTTGCTGAATTAGACGCGGTTGCCGGTCAACTGGTTGCGGCCGGAAGTTCGCATTCGGTCTGGTTGTTCGACGGGCCGATGGGAGCCGGGAAGACGACCTTGATCAAGGCGGTTTGTCGGCAGATGGGCGTTTTGAATACGGTTCAGAGTCCAACCTTCTCGATTGTTAATGAATACGTTACAGAAAAGGGCGAACCGATCTATCATTTCGATTGTTACCGGCTTCGCGACGAGGAAGAAGCGCTCGACAGTGGTTTGGAAGAATACATCGACTCGGGGGAACGGTGTTTGATCGAGTGGCCGGAACGAATTGCCGGATTGTTGCCCCCCGATGCCTGGACAATCCATCTGGAGGTAGAGGAAGGGGAACGAATACTGAAAACCAATTGACTTCAATTATGGATTGAGACTTGCCAATGCCACTTTTTACGGGCGGTTTTCTCCAAAACCGGCTTTTGAAAAACGTGTAATCGGTACTTCTCATTCGCTAATCCCGTTTATAAGTGACTGGGTTTGAACAATTAGCAAAGCAAACGGCACTTTATCCGCAGGAAGCTCCTGCCGCTGTTAAGAAGCACAAGGGTAGTCTCATGATCGGGATGCCCAAAGAGGTCTCATTACAGGAAAACCGGATTGCGCTGACGCCCGAAGCCGTCACTATTCTGGTGCGGCACGGCCACGAGGTGCTGGTGGAAAAAGGCGCTGGCGAAGGAGCTAAATTTTCCGATAACGAGTATAGCGAAGCCGGTGCGTTGATTGTTCCGTCGCCCAAGGAAGTTTACGACGCCAACCTGATTCTGAAGATAGAACCGCTCGTTGACAAAGAGTTTGACTACATCAAAACCGGTAGCACGCTCATCTCGGCGGTTAATTTGCCAAATCACGATAAAAAATACTTCGAGCGGCTGAATAGTAAGAAAATTACCGCTTTTGGCTATGAATACATCGAAGATAAAGTCGGCGGCATGCCGGTGATTCGGGCCATGAGCGAAATTGCGGGCAGTACGGTCATGCTGATTGCCGGTGAATACCTGAGCAGCGCCAACAGCGGTCGTGGGGTAATTCTGGGCGGAATTACCGGTGTTCCACCTACGAAAGTAGTGATTCTGGGCGCCGGAACTGTGGCTGAATATGCCGCCCGAACCGCCCTGGGTTTGGGGGCCGAAATCAAGATTTTCGATAAACACATTTACAAACTCCAGCGGCTGAAATACGCCATCGGGCAGCACATTTACACCTCGATCATCGAAACCGATACGCTCTCGGAGGCCATTCAGCGCGCCGATGTAGTGATTGGGGCCATGCGGGCGGAAGACGGTTTAAGCCCGATTGTAGTGACCCAGGAAATGGTCTCGCACATGAAAATTGATGCGGTGATCATCGACGTGTCGATCGACCAGGGCGGGAATTTTGAGACATCCAAGATGACTACGCACAAGGAGCCGACGTATAAATTTCAGAACGTGATTCACTATTGCGTTCCGAACATTGCCTCGCGGGTGGCCCACACGGCCAGTCTGGCGTTGAGCAATATTTTTCTGCCGTTTTTGTTACAGACTGGAACCATCGGTGGTATTGAAGAAATGATGTTTGCCAATCGCTGGTTCATGAAGGGCGTTTACAGCCATAACGGTCTGTTAACCAATGCTTATATCGCCAAAAAATTCAACATGCGGTTTAAGGATTTAAGCCTTTTACTGGCGGCAAGAATTTAAAAAACCGAAAACCGCAAAGCTATGATCAACAATAGTAACGAAAATATCCTGCTTGATGACGCGAATTCGCCGGATGTGAACCGGAAGCTGATGAGCGTGGTTTCGGCTGATTTTGTGAAAGTGGCCGATACGTTGAAAGAGGCTTCCTATGTTATTCGGAAACGCGGTTTTACGGAAAATCCCATTTTTGTCGCTTCCCGCCGGGTAGTCGACGTGGGGCAATTGCTGCTGGGACCGAAAGAGATTACTGACAATGCCTGGACCTACCGGGCGTCGTTGCTGGAAGAGTTTGTTCAGCGCAAGCTGGTGGCTGAAGAATCGGTGGAGGCATTCAGGGAAAACTACAAAAATCCCGACGAATATTGTTGCCTGTTCGTCATCGACGGCGACTTCGCCGGTTTTATCTTCATTCCTTTTCCGGAAGACTGATGGTCGGTTTACGGTTTTACTTCGTTATTCAGTATTCGCTATTCAATATTTGGTTTTAAGTACAATATCAAATAATGAATAACGAAAATTGGATGAACCGTAAGCTGAACACTGAACAACTCATTTCCTGACCCGGTATTTATAAAAGTCCCACGTTTTGCGAATTCCGGCGTAAACGGCACTGCTGTTCGGGAACAAATCGCCCTGGTCGGCGGCTGCGGAGCAGGTGATCAGCAAACCTCGTTGATTCAGCGGCAATTCGAGCATTAACAGGGTTGAAATTTGCCGGATCGTTTCGGGAAACGGAACATCGTAGGTGCCGTAATTCTCGCTGTAGGAAAACTTCAACTGGAACAGACAATTTTTGGCAAAACCACCCTGAATGCCGGTGTGGTAGGCGCGGACCCGGTTGTTACTGAAAAAACCGTATTGCGACAAACCGGGTCGGGAATCCGTCACTGGCGTAATGAAGGGCGTTCCAATGCCCCGGCCAAAATACGACCAGCCGTCCTGGTACTGCGTATGATTGAAATAATTGTCTTTGCCCCGGAACAGGTTTCCATCGCCAAACACATTACCGCCCTGGCTTTTGGTGTATAAAAACTCGACCACGGCGCCCGTGATCCGAAAACCGGTATGCGCCGGATTCAGGTTGCGAAACCGCAAACCGGTCAAGCCATCTTCGATGTTTGTGAGATAATACAGCGAACCGTCTTCGTAAATACTCTGGTGATAAAATAACACGGAAACCTGGCGGGAACTGAACTCAACACCCAGATCGATCGTGCCCAGGTGATTGCCAACCCGGTTTTCGCGGTCAAATTTACTGTAGCGGGTGGTATCGAGTCCTCCCAGTCGACCCAGGCTATTGCCCAGAGAAACAAACAGATAGTCCTGTAAGCTGGCAGGAAAATGCCCGTCTTTGACGAGCGATTCGGGAAGCTGGTCGGTAACGCCCCCCCATTGGGCCTGGTGGTTGAAACCGGCGTAGAACTTGACGGGCCAGCGCGGTTTTCCTAACCGCACGTATAACGATTTCTGATGGAGAAAATAATGCTGGACCTTGCGCTGACTGCCGAACCAGCCGTGGGCGAAAGCGCCCCGAAACGAGAGCAATCCTTTCGTAAAACCGATGGGTGTATAGTTGGGTAAACTGATTTGTATTTTGGGCAAAGGCAGTGCGTTTCCCGACCAGCTGTAAGAGCCGGAACTTAAGGTTGAATCGACTAATCCGACTATTTCGCGTCGGCGTCCGGCCATGATCTCGAAGGCTCCGGTGCGGACTTTCACATAAGCTTCCGGGAGTAAAAGGGGTTTTTTTGGTTGCGCATTCAAATTGTAAACTGCTTCAAAACCGTACCCAATTCCGAAACGATCCCGGCGCAGGGGAGAGGTTACATCAGTCAGCGGGTAATAGCTGTAATCCTGGCGGACGCCCGCCCGAAACGTTGCGGAGGGTAAGGTGTTGGGAACAATACCATATTGATTGCTTCGCAGCCAGAAGGGCGTCGGTTGGCCGGAGGCAAAAAAACCGCCCATTTCGGCAAAGAAACGGCTCGGCCGGGTTTCTATAACGGGCTGGCCGAAGGCTAAAAACGGGACGCAAATACACAGAAGTAGCGCTCTAATCATCTCTTATGGGAAAAGGGTTCCACGTTTCGTTTAAGCACTACAGACAATAATAATTTGCTGTAATTGACTGATCAAAAATGGCTTACGTGTCCGCCAGCCAGCTGCTATCGTCGGAAATGAAACCGGTTGCCTGGCGGATAACCTAAAGTAGTTGATTAGATTGTATGTGCAAATATTGTTCCAATTATCCAAGAACGCGCGGCCCTTCCTGGTTAATACCGGAAACGTAGAGTTCGCTACCAATACCGACGGCCTGAAAAGCCGCCTGCATGCTGGCACCCACCCGAAGCGCCGTGTCCTGGTCGCGGCTGAGGGCAAACATCGATGGGCCGGAACCGGAAATGCTGCAACCGAGCGCGCCCGCGTCGAGCGCGGCCTGTTTTACTTCACTAAATTCGGGAATGAGAATGGCCCGGATTGGTTCGATGATAACATCCACCATTGAGCGGCCGATGAGGTCGTAATCGGGTTTCATTAAACCGGCAATCAAACCGGCCACGTTGCCCATCTGGATGATGGTGTTTTTCATCGACACCTCGTTTTTCAGAATGTGACGGGCATCTTTCGTGTTGACTTCGATTTCCGGGTGAACAATCGTTGCGAAGAGTTGAGCGGGTGTATTAATCGTAATGATATCCAGTGGGTTATAACTCCGGATGACCACAAAACCGCCCATGAGCGAAGGCGCCACGTTGTCGGCGTGGGCCGAGCCGCATGCCAGTCGTTCGCCTTCCATCGCGAACGGAAGCAGGTCGATCTGCTTCAGCGGACGCCCCAGTAATTCATTGATCGCAAATACCCCCGCAACGGCACTGGCCGCGCTGGAGCCCAAACCGCTGCCCAACGGCATCTTTTTATGCAGAATGACATCCAGCCCCTGGTCGGATTCGATGTGTTTCAGGTACGTCTGGATGGCAATTCCGGCGGTGTTTCGTTCGGTCTGTTTGGGTAAACGGCCTTCGTCACCAATGATGGAGTTGATCCGGACGCCCGGCAATTCACTTTTACGGATAATGATCTCATCGCCGGGGCTATCAACAGCGAAACCGAATATGTCAAAACCGCAGGCAACATTAGCGACGGTAGCGGGGGCAAATACTTTTATTGAATCCACGGTTGTAAGTTACTGCAGGCAATAACGTTCTTTAGTCTGATATACAAATTCAAAGGGTTATTTGGTTCACGCCAGATAACTACCGATACTGACTACGTCCGCAAAGACGCCGGTGGCCGTCACTTCGGCGCCTGCTCCGGGGCCTTTGATGACCAGCGGGCGTTCTTTGTACCGCTCGGTCGTAAACGAAATGATGTTGTCGGCACCGGACAGCGAATAAAACGGGTGATCGAATCCGACCGCCCGCAGCTCGATGGTCACTTTCCCATTTTCAAACGTCGCCACGTAACGCAGTTTCTCATTTCGGCCTTCGGCAGCTTGCAGCAGGTTTTCAAAATAGGCGTTGTTGGTGTCCAGTTCTTCGAAAAACGCCGGAATGCTGGGGGCGCTGATGCAGCTTTCGGGCAACAGGTTATTGATGGTAACATCGGACGGTTCCAACTCAAAACCGGCTTCCCGGGCCAGAATCAGGATTTTGCGGGCCACATCCATGCCGCTCAGGTCTTCGCGGGGATCGGGTTCCGTAAAGCCTTTTTCTTTGGCTTCCCGAACCACCGATGCGAACGAGACGCCCGGTTTGTACGTATTGAAAATATACGACAGGGTCCCCGACAGAATGGCTTCGATTTTCAGAAACCGGTCGCCGGATGTCATCAGCCCCTGCAAGGTGTTGATAATGGGCAAACCGGCACCAACGTTGGTTTCGTACAAAAACTTGACCCCGCGCCGAACCGTCGCCCGCTGCAACCGTTTGTATTCGGCATATGAACCGGAATTGGCTACTTTATTGGGCGTCACAATCGACACGTTGGCGTTCAGCAGGGGTTCATAAAACAACGGAATGTCCTTGTCGGCCGTGCAGTCGATGAACACACTGTTGGGCAGGTTATAATCCTTCAGTTTTTCGACAAATGCCGGAAGTGAAGTTGTAACACCTTCATTCATAAGACGATCCTGCCAGTCGCTGAGGTCGATGCCTTTCGGGTCGAGCAGCATCTTTTTGGTATTCGAGACGCCAACGAGGCAAATCCGCAGGAGTTTTTCGGTCCGCAGAAATTCATATTGCGACTCAATCTGTTTCAGCAGCGTCCGTCCAATCAATCCCGCCCCGACCAGATACAGGTTCAGAATCCGGGCTTCGGACTGGAAAAAGACGTTGTGCATCGCATTGAGTGCTTTCGAGAGGTTATTCTTATTGATCACCACCGAAATATTGATCTCCGACGAGCCCTGCGCAATGGCAATGATGTTAACCCCGTTTTTCCCTAATACCGAAAAGAGTTTCCCGGCAATCCCCGAACTCTTTTTCATTCCCTCGCCCACGGTGGCAATAATCGACAGGTCGCGTTCGATGCTGATGTTGTCGATGTGTCCGTGCGCGATTTCGGTGGCAAATTCCGCTTCCAGAATCTCGCGCACCCGATCCGCGTTGCGGGGTTCGATGGCAAAACAGATGGAGTGTTCCGACGACGCCTGCGAGATCAGAATCACGCTGATTTTGTAATGCGCCAGCGTGCTGAACAGTTTGGCCGAAACCCCGGCCACCCCGATCATCCCGCTGCCCTGAATGTTGACAAGCACAATATCGTCGATCGACGAAATACCGGTAATCGTGAAATCGCGCCGGTCGGCGGTGCGGCTGATAACCGTCCCTTCGTGATCGGCATTGAACGTATTCAGAATGCGGATCGGAATATTTTTGGCAAAAGCCGGTTGCAGCGTCGGCGGATAAATAACCTTGGCCCCGAAGTGGCTGAGTTCCATGGCTTCGGCGTAGGTAATCGTCGGAATGTTGAACGCATTCGGCACTTTACGCGGGTCGGCGGTCATCATGCCGTCGACGTCCGTCCAGATGTCGATGTAGTTGGCGTTCAAAGCCGCTCCCAGAATCGAAGCCGTGTAATCAGAGCCGCCCCGGCCGAGCGTGGTTGTTTCGTTGTTCGCCGTAGAACCGATAAAACCGGTAACGATGGGCAGATCCGTGCCGATGGTGGCAAAATAATTCCGAATCAACTGGTTGGTGGTCTGGTCATCGACCTCGGCCATGCTGAACTGGGCATCGGTTTTGATCAGCTCGCGGGCATCGCAAAACCGGGCGGGAACGCCCTTGCTTTTCAGGCATTCGCTGATGACGAGGCACGAAAGCCGTTCGCCGAAACTCATCACCAGATCCATTGTCCGATCGGATAATTCGCGGATGAGCGACACGCCCCGCAGCAAATCTTCCAGTTCATTGACGGTTCCGCGGACGCGGCCAAATACTTTACTTTGCTCCTTGATGGGAATCAGTCCTTTAATGACATTAAAATGCCGCTCTTCAATTCCCCGAATCAGTTCCAGGTAATCCGGATTGCTGACCGCGGCCATGCGGCCAATTTCGATCAGCTGGTTGGTTACACCACTCATGGCCGACAACACCACGGCCCCGATCACATCACCGTTCTGGCGGTGATTCAGAATGATTGCAATGACTTTTTTGATATTCTCAACGGACTTTACGGACGTTCCGCCAAATTTCAATACGTTCATACAGTGGGAATTGTAAATAATTGACTGTTAATTCCAAAATCGACAGTCTGCTATGGATTGGTGATGAAGAGAAAAGGAGCGCAAATATAGGGAAAAACCGGGTTGTGTCCAGCAAAGAGATAGAAACCGGAAGCACTTTGACGGAGCGGGTTGCGGGATTATGCCGGACCCGCGTTCTTCACCGGAAGGTTGTATGTAGAAAAATGCCGGAAATTTCGTATTTTCACTGAGCGAACAAATCTGGACAACGTGCTGTTGTTCCAGAATCGACGACTGCTAACCTAACGACCGTATTCATGAAAGGCTTTGAATTCTCAAATTATATTCCTCCCGAAAAAAAAGAAGGCAGTAAATTCGATCAGTTGTTCAATATTTTTCAGCAATTGCTGCTGATGACGTCGGGCAATGTGGAGCAGGCGCTGGCGTATCTGAACGACCTCGACCGGCGTTACGGCCTGACCGACGACAAATACGGCATTGGCAATTTTGTCGAGGAAATGAAGGAAAAGGGCTACCTGACCGAGCAGAACGAAGAAGGAACGCTTGCGATGACGGCCAAAAGTGAGCAATCCATCCGGCAGTCGGCGCTGGAGGAAATTTTCGGAAAACTGAAACGTTCGAAAACCGGGGGCAATCACCACACGCCGTTTACGGGCGTCGGCGACGAACTGAGCAGCGATCTGCGTGATTTCCAATTTGGCGATTCGCTTGAGCAGATTTCCATGACGGAATCCATTCGCAACGCCCAGATCAATAGTGGCGTCAATGAATTTACGTTGATGGAGCGTGATCTGGAAGTGGTTCAGAAAGAGCAGAAAACCCAGACATCGACGGTTTTGATGATCGATGTCAGCCACTCCATGATTCTGTACGGCGAAGACCGTATCACCCCCGCCAAAAAAGTCGGAATGGCCCTGGTGGAGCTGGTCAAGCAGAAATACCCGAAAGATACGCTGGACATTATCGTGTTTGGAAACGACGCCTGGCAGATTCAGGTCAAGGATTTGCCCTACCTGGAAGTCGGGCCGTACCACACCAATACCGTAGCGGGTCTGGAACTGGCGATGGATTTGCTGCGCCGTCGGAAAAACAAGAACAAGCAGATTTTCATGATCACCGACGGAAAACCGACCTGTCTGAAAGAAGGCATCAAGTACTACAAAAACAGTTTCGGGCTGGACCGGAAGATCGTATCGAAAACCCTGACGCTGGCGGCTCAATGCCGTCGGCTCGACATTCCCATCACGACTTTCATGATTGCTTCGGACCCGTACCTGAAGCAATTTGTGCACGAATTTACAAAAGTGAACAACGGCCGGGCTTACTACAGCGGTTTGCAGGGCTTGGGAAATATGATGTTTGAAGACTTCCAGCGAAACCGCCGGAAGAATATGAAGTAACTAGGAAGCATGACGACGATTCAAATTTCTTTGGACGACAGCCGTTTATTAAAATTACAGGAAAAAGCTCAGGCGATGAATATTCCTTCGGTAGACGCATTGGCTAAACAGATCATTGAGCAGGTAATTGATGCTGATGGTTCCTCCCCAAGTGGAGCGGTTTTGTCAGCTGAACGAAGCCTGTTATTGGAAGATATAATTAATGAAAACCGGGAATTACTCCAACGCTTAGCTCAATGATTACCGTAGATGAAGTATTATTTATTCATCGTCGATTAATTGAGGTTTTTGGAGGAAGTGATGGGGTTCGTGATGAAAGTATCATGCTTTCCGCTATTGCAAGACCTTATTCGGGTTTCGGTGATACCGAATTTTACCCGACTCCAATCGAGAAAGCGGCTGCAATCATTGAGAGCATTGTTAAAAACCATCCGTTTGTCGATGGGAATAAACGCACGGGTTATGTGCTTATGGAGATCATGCTCCGGACAAATAATCTGTTCATCAGTGCCAGCCAGGAAGAACGTTATAGTTTTGTTATTCAAATTGCAACGGGCGAACTGAACTACGATGGCATTGTGAGCTGGATTAAGAAAAACACCGAATCTCAATGACTCACTTTTGAAGGTCTTAACTAAGAGAAGCCGGTTAAGACAGTAATCATTTTTAATATTCACAACGATTTCATGAGCTATTCATCCCTGAAGAGTAAAGAGTTAATTAAAATAAAAACCCTCGGCGAACTGAAGGCGGCCGGTTACAAATCAAAATCCATTAAACAGGAACTTCGCGACAACCTAATTGAGAAAATTAAGGCGAAGGAAGTCGTTTTCCCGGGAATCTGGGGGTATGAAGATACGGTTATTCCGGACGTGGAACGGGCCATTCTGTCAATGCACCACATCAACTTGCTGGGTCTGCGCGGGCAGGCCAAAACCCGCATTGCCCGGCTGATGGTCAATTTACTGGACGAATACATCCCGGTGGTGGAAGGTTCGGAACTGAACGATGATCCGCTGGTGCCGCTCTCCCGGTTTGCGCACGATCTGGTGACGGAAAAAGGCGACGCTACGCCAATTGGCTGGCTGCACCGCGATGATCGCTACACCGAAAAACTGGCCACGCCTGATGTGTCGGTGGCCGACCTGATCGGTGATGTCGATCCGATCAAGGCTGCCACCTTAAAGTTACCCTATTCCGACGAACGGACTATTCACTTCGGACTGATTCCGCGTTCGCACCGGGGCATTTTCGTCATCAACGAATTACCAGATTTGCAGGCCCGGATTCAGGTGTCGCTCTTCAATATTTTGCAGGAAGGTGACATTCAGATTCGCGGTTTTAAACTGCGGTTGCCGCTCGACATTCAGTTTGTTTTCACGGCTAACCCGGAGGATTATACGAACCGGGGCAGCATTGTTACCCCGTTGAAAGACCGGATCGACAGCCAGATTGTGACGCATTATCCGAAGTCGCTGGAAATTGGTAAGAAGATCACGCAGCAGGAAGCCATTGTCAAAACCGAGCAGAAAGGCATGGTGAAAACCAACGATCTGATTGCGGATCTGATCGAACAAGTCGCTTTGGAAGCCCGTGATAGTGAGTATGTTGACTCGAAGAGTGGCGTCTCGGCCCGCTTGACGATTGCGGCTTTCGAAAATCTGCTGTCGTCCGCCGAACGCCGGGCCTTGCTGAACGGAGAAAAAGAAACATACGTCCGGATTACGGATTTATACGGCGTAATTCCGGCGATTTGCGGAAAAGTGGAACTGGTCTACGAAGGCGAAGTCGAAGGGCCGGTGATTGTGGCTCAGAATCTGATCGGAAAAGCCATTCGGACCCAATTCCTGAATTACTTCCCGAATCCGGAAAAAGCCAAAAAACAGAAGGGCGGCAATCCCTACAAAAAGATAACCGACTGGTTTGGCGACGGCAACGTGATGGAATTCCTGAATGACCTGCCCACCCGCGACTACGAAAACCGCCTGCGGGCGATCGACGGTCTGGACGACGCCGTGGATGCGCTGCATTCCCGATTGGGGAAACAGGAAAAACTGTTCATGATGGAGTTTGCGCTTCATGGATTGGCCGAATATTCGCTGGTTGGCAAGAAGGCATTGGACACCGGACAGCAGTTTAAAGACCTGTTAGGCAGTATGTTCAGTCCCGGCGCCAGCTTTGGGGACGACGATGATGACGACGAAGACCGGTTTTAATTAAATGATGGATTATGAATGTTGAACGATGTGTTGGCTGACGCATTCCAATCTATTCGACCACTACTTTATCGTTCATAATCCATCATTAATAAAAGGCAAACCTGAAGCCAGGTTTGCCTTTTTTGTTGTCGTGAAATGCTACAGTGAAACTACGCAAACGGAAAATCACGTAGTTTTTCGCTAAATAAAGCTTATTGGGCGATATACTTTTGCAGCATCAGTAACAACAGATACACACTCTTAAGTAATGATCACCCAAATGAAAGCATCACTATTTACCATTTGCCTTCTGGCAATTGGCCTTTTGGCAGAAGCCCAAACGGCGAAACCTAAAACGACGGCCACCGCCACGAAGCCGAAGCCGGTGGCTACGGCGCAAAAGAAAACCACCACCGCTGCTAAGCCGAAAGTTGCCGTTAAAAAACCGGCTCCGAAACCAGCCGTTGCGACTGCCCCGGCGGCAACGACGACAACCGTTGCGTCCGTAACGACCCCGGCTGAACCGGCACCGGTTTTGGCCCAGCAAACCACCGTTGAAACCAAGCCGGAGGTCGAAACTACGACCAAAGAGTCGACAAAACGTTCTAAAAAGGCAAAAGCTGAAAAACCGGAGAAAGTAAAAGCAGAGAAGGCCGAAAAACCGGCTAAACCCGAAAAACCAGTACGCGTAAAAACCGAATCGGCTTATTCCGGCAAAGGATTATCGGTCGGGATTCGGGGTGGGGTCAACGCGCTACTGAACGAATTCAATCCGGGTGTCGAAGGAACCGAAGCAGGGCAGTCCGAAACTGCTCCCGGTTTTACGGGCGGTGTGATCATCAACTACGGTGTCGGGAATGTCTTCTCGATTCAGCCGGAAATCCTGTATACGCGCCGGTCGGTAAAGTTTGCGGGTGAAGAATCCGGTCAGAAATTTTCGGTGCAGGCCTCTTTCAACGCCGTTGAAGTGCCGCTCCTGTTGAAATTATCTTTTGGTCGGAAAACCCGGTTTTTCGTGAACGCTGGTCCTTATATCTCCTACGGACTGGATGGCCGGGTGAAGTTTGTGGTTGACGGTCAGACGCTTGCCGATGAAAAACAGAAGCTGACGAACGACGATGCGCGGCTGGAATACGGGGTGACCGGCGGTTTGGGGGTTTCGATTCCTGCGGGTCCCGGCTCGATCCTGATCGAAGGACGCTATCACTATAGCCTGGGAAACAACGCTGATCCCAAACCGGTGGAATACGTCAGCCAGCAAGTGGCGACCTTCTCGGTGGGGTACCTGTTTCCACTGGGAAGAAGATAAAAATTGCCGGTGGATGAAGCATTCGGAAATGCTTCATCCACCAAACTCAGACACTTTCGATGATTACCGCCGTGCCGTTGGCGCTAACCATTAGCAGGCCGCCGTTGTTACCGACGGTTTGATAGTCCAGATCGACGCCAATAATGGCATTGGCACCTAGCCCCTGAGCCTGTTCGATCATTTCTTTCATTGCAATGCTTTTTGCTTCGCGCAGGGCCTGTTCATACGCGTTGGAGCGCCCACCGACCACGTCGCGCACCGTACCGAGGAAATCTTTGATCAGGTTCGAACCAATAATGGCTTCACCATTGGCCAGGCCAAGGTATTGCACAATCCGTTTTCCCTCAACATTGGGAGTAGTTGTTATCAGCATAGACTTGGTTTCGGGGTAAGCGTCTGACGGCTCCTTTTTAACTGGTGACTTGATGCGTCAAAATTAAATACCGGAATCATACGGTATTACGGAGTTACACAGAAGATTCTTTTTTAAGTACAGGGTATTTATTTTACCACACAGGCGGTTTTCGGTAACAATAAAGAAAAGGTCAAGCAGCCCGGTTTTTATAAAAAATAAGTGAAATGCCCGGCTAAACGGGGTATGCATTTCAACCGGCAGAATGACCAGTTTAAACATAAAGATACACATTTCAAAAGAAAGGTGTTGGGCAGCCGAACCAATTTGGCCCATTTTTGAATCACAAATCAATTTTTTCAACAAATCAACTCAAAAAACAATGAAAACGACAACACTCTTGAACCGTGTAAATTTCCGTTATGGCTGGACTTTGGTTATGTTATTGGCTTTACCGCTTTGGTTTGCCAGCTGTAGCAAAGATAAAGATGGCAACGGCGAACCAGACGTAAAACCGTCGGCAGTGAGCGGTAGCTGGAAGATTTCGGGCATGAAAATAAATCCGGGCATTGATTTTGGCAATGGCACCAAAGTAACGGATTTGCTGGGGTTCTTTGCTGCCAACGGAGGTGCTGATGCCGTAGCCTGCTTGACGGATACGAAAATTACGTTTAACAGCAACGGAACTATAACCGGAACGCCGTCAGCAAATTGCAAATCGGATGATCTGGACGATTTTAACCCCGCTGAAGACAATTCAAAATGGTCAGTTAATGGCAATAAATTGACCATTATTGATAAAGAAGGTTCACAAACCTACGATCTGGAAACATCTGGCAACACAATGAAGTGGAGTACCACAGAAAAAGATGATCTTGATGGCGACGGAAAAGATGATACGTATACAATGACGATCGAATTCAAAAAAGCGTAAGAAATATAGATTTCGGTCAGCCGCCAATCGACTTGTCGATCGGCGGCTTTTTTATTAAAAACCATTGGTGTTTGGAGAAATTACAACGCAATACAATCTGCTAAAGTAGTTACATACCGATCGACGTAAGCGTTGATGTCGCGGCTGCGGTATTGCAGAATATATCGGGGGTGATCGAGTGTAACGATCCGGCCGAAAAAACCGTGTTCCTGATTGAGTCTTTGAAAGAAAGCTTCGTTTTTCCGGCCCAGACAAACCGCTACGCTGCGGTCGCAGCCAAAGGTCAATTGCTCCCGGATCGATGAAATAATGGCGGGCCAGAGGGCTGCTGTAGTGGCTTTATCGTCGTAGAAATTATAATTCTTGCCGTTTTTGACCAATGCCAGCGGGTACAGGGATGTCAGGAAAAACCGCCCGTAAAAAGCTTCGGCACCCCCAAACGCTTCAACAATCTGGTAGATAAACCGGCTCGATAATTCCGGCGTCGGGGGCAGATTATTGTCAATGCCGCAATATTTCTGGAGGTTTTGGGGCGTCGTAAACGAGATCCCGCTGACGCCCGCGCCAAACCGGCCGGGATTGATGCCCAGAATGTAAACGCGCGGATTTGCATCGTTGAAAAACCGGGTATAAAACTGATTCACAATGGCTTGTACTTCCGGCTGGCGATACGGATTCAGGGCGCTGACGCCAGGCGGCAGGTGGTCTGGTTCGGTTTGGTGGAGGTAATACGGGATGGCGCGGTCGGCAAAGGTTTCCATTCTACAGGTATTGTTGGTAGCAGATTTGAGCTATTTCGCCAATGATTTTCTCGGCTTCGGGCGTGGTGGTTCCCTGCACAAAAACCGACAGCAGAAAGGGTTTGGAAACGTAAAAAATACCGGCATCCCCCCGAACGTACGAAAGCTCACCGGTTTTGTGGGCAATTACCGCCGATTTGGGCAAAAACAGGCGAAAGGTAGTCTGATCGGTATTGCGTTTCAGGATGTCGATCATTTGCTCGCAGAGCGCGGGCGTTGCCACTTCATGCCGGTAAATTTTCTTCAGTAATGCGTTCATTTCGAACGCTGTGACCCGGTTTTCGCGCCCCAGTTTGGCCGCCAGCGTATCCATCATCATCCGGTTCAACTGACTCTGGGTCAGGCCCAATGTCCGCATTCGCTGGTTGATATTTTCCATACCGAGTTCGCGAATCAGAATGTTGGTGGCCGTGTTGTCGCTGCGGGTCATCATGAGGGTCAACACCTCCCGATTGGTGAGTTTGCTTTGGTCGGGATAGGTTTGCAAAACGCCCGAACCACCGGTTTTTTCCGACGCCTGCAGCATGTGAATTTTTTCCAGATCAAATTGCCCGCTTTTCACCCGTTCCATCGTTTCAATCAGAATCGGAATCTTGATTACGCTCGCCGACGGAACCAGCTCGTCGGCCCGATGAGCGAACGCAGAGTGGTCCGTCAATGATTCAAAGGCAACACTGACCCGGGCCTGAGTCGGCAATTGTTGCAGGTAAGCGGTTAATTTTTCCGAAAGCGATTGAGCGGAAGCCAAAGCCGGTAAGAGCAACAAAAAGAGTAATTTCATAAACGTTCTTTTAGCTGGCTGACCAGCACTTCGTTGATTCGGACGTAACTTTCGTGCGTCCAGCCAGCCACGTGGGGCGTCAGGATGACCTTGTCCGAATTCCGAAGATAGTCAAAAGCCGCTTGCTGATCGGGCGTCAGCTTCGAAAGTTTTTCGTTTTCCAGCACGTCCAGACACGCCCCGCGCACTTTTCCACTTTCCAGCCCGCGCACCAGTGCCGCCAGCGACACGACCTCGCCCCGGGCAATGTTGATGAGGTAAAACGGTTTTTCGAACCGCTCGATAAAACCGTCGTCGATCATCATCCGGGTTTCGGCCGTCAGCGGAACGTGCAGACTGAGCACGTCGGCTTCTTCCATGATCTGCTCCATCTCTGCTTCCTGCGCGTACGCACCGCCATAGTGGGTCAGGTATTTGTCGTAACACAGCACCCGGCAGCCAAAACCGCTGAGCCGACGCGCCGTGGCCCGCCCGTTGTTCCCAAAACCGACAATGCCGACGGTCAGACTGCCGAGTTCGTAGCCCCGGTTGCCTTCGCGGTCCCAGATGCCCCGGCGCACTTCGCGATCGCTTTTGGAAATATTGGCCAGTAACGCCAGCAGCATACCAACCGAATGTTCGGCAACAGCGTCGCGGTTGCCTTCACCCGCGTGAAAAACCTGTATATTTCGCTGTTTGGCAAAGTCTAGATCAATTAAATCGAGCCCGGCACCGGCCCGACCAATAAACTTTAGTCGATGAGCCTGTTCCAGCACCTCGGCATCGACCGACGTTTTGCTGCGAATCAGGAGACCATCGTAGTTGGCAATTGCCGCCAGCAGGCCGCTTCGGGTTATTTTAGGTTCGTAGTGAAAGTCAAATCCGGCCTGTTCAAGCATGGGAAACAGGGAGGGATGCATTTCGTCGGCAATCAGGATTATAGGTCGAATCGCGGACATCCGTGTGGTTTTTGTAACTTGCAAAATAATTACCAATGAACGATTAACAATTAACCGCATGAGCGGCTCCGAATGGGAACTCCGTGTCCGGGTGTTGGCACCCTTAAATGCATTCAATATTCATTATTAATTGTTAATTTTTCAC
Source organism: Larkinella terrae (assembly GCF_009668025.1). GTDB lineage: Bacteria > Bacteroidota > Bacteroidia > Cytophagales > Spirosomataceae > Larkinella > Larkinella terrae. The sequence goes on from NZ_WJXZ01000006.1 coordinate 117,698, forward strand.
TTGAAAAAGGCGAAACTACTAAACTTAAATGGAACCACGCCAATCGGATAAGCATAACGAACGTCATTCGGAACCCCAGGCTCGTCGGCCTGTCATCGGAATTACCCTTGGCGATTACAACGGAATCGGCCCTGAAGTAATCCTGAAAGCCTTGCAACACAACCGGTTGCAGCGAATTTGTACGCCGGTTATTTACGGATCGATGCGGGTATTGAACCGCTATCGGAATATGTTGCAGCAGAGTGGATTGTCCCTGAAAGACTGGAACCTGAACGGTATTCAACAGGTCTGGCAGGCCAATCCCAAGTTTACGAATGTCATCACGTGCTGGAATGATCAGGGTGGGAATCCGGGTGGACAGAATCAGGAAGTTCAGCCGGGAAAAGTGACGCCCGAAGCGGGCGCGGCCGCACTGGCCTGTTTGCAGCGGGCGACCGATGACCTCAAAGCCGGGCACCTGGATGCAATTGTAACCGCCCCGATCAACAAGCACAACATTCAGACGGAAACGTTTACTTTTCCGGGTCATACCGAATTTTTTGCCGAAGCTTTCGAAGTAAAGGAAAATCTGATGTTTCTGGTGAGCGATGTCCTGCGCGTGGGTGTGGTAACGGGACATATTCCCCTGGGCCGGATTCGGTCGAATATTACCAAAGAAAAAGTGTCGCAGAAACTGCAACTGATGCACCAGTCGCTACGGAATGATTTCGGAATCCGGAAACCGCGCATTGCGGTGCTGGGTCTGAATCCGCACGCGGGCGAAGAGGGCTTGCTGGGGAGTGAGGAACAGGAAATCTTAAAACCGCTGATTCAGGAATTGCGCAACAAGGGGCAACTGATTTACGGTCCGTTTGCGGCTGACGGTTTTTTTGGCACCCGCGCGTATCGCAAATACGATGCGGTTTTGGCGATGTACCACGATCAGGGTCTGATTCCTTTCAAGACCATTGCGTTCGACGAGGGCGTTAATTTTACGGCGGGAATGCCCGTCGTTCGCACCTCGCCCGACCACGGCACGGCCTATGATATTGCCGGAAAAAACCAGGCCGACGAAACCTCGATGTTGCAGGCGATTTACCTGGCCTGCGATGTGTCGAAATACCGGAAGGAAATGGCAGAAATTGAACTCAATTCATTGAACAAGAAAACAATAAGTGGGAAAATAAGTGAGCAGTCTGCTTAAGATAATATGCTAAAATCAATGACCGGGTTCGGCAGTGCGACCCAGGAAGCCAACGGGCTGACGGTAACTGCAGAAGTAAAAACATTAAACTCTAAGTTTCTGGATATTTATTGCCGGCTTCCCCGGTCGTTTTCCGATAAAGAAGTTGAGTTGCGCAACCTGCTCACGCAACGGCTGGAACGCGGAAAAGTTGAAATTTCCCTGAATATCACCCGCCTGACCGATGTTCGGCCCGGCGTGACGGTAAACCGTCCGCTGATCGAAGCGTATCTGAAGGATCTGCGGGAAACGTCACAGGGACTTTTGCTGGATGTGTCGGATGGCGATCTGTTCAAACTGGCGTTGCAACAACCGAATGCGTTCAATTCGGAGGTTTCCAGCGCGTCGGATACAGCCGCCAGCGATTGGGAATTGATTCTGTTGACCGCTTTGGAAGCGATCCGGAAGTGCGACGAATTTCGACAGCAGGAGGGAAACGGGCTGGAAGGTAAGTTTCAGGAATACATCCAGCTTATTACGGATCGGCTGACGCTGATTGAAGTGCAGGACGTAAAACGGATTCCCGCCGTCCGCGAGCGGGTTCGGAACATGGTCGTGGAACTGATGGGCAACGACGAGTTTGATCAAAACCGGTTTGAACAGGAGCTAATTTATTACATCGAGAAATTTGATATTTCCGAGGAAAAAGTCCGGTTGAAAAACCACCTGAGTTATTTTCTGGAAGTGCTGGCGGCCGACGAAGCCAACGGCAAAAAGCTCAATTTCATCGCTCAGGAAATTGGTCGGGAAATCAACACGATCGGCTCCAAAGCCAACGATGCCACGATTCAGCGGCTGGTCGTACAGATGAAAGATGAGCTGGAAAAAATCAAGGAACAGACCTTGAATGTGATCTAGCCCTGACAGCGGTCGAAGACCCTGTCAGCGGCATATTTCGGCAACTTTTTACTAAAGCATACAACCGCTGACAGGGCTTTCAGCCGCTGTCAGGGTTGTCCAAAAAACGCGCCGTTCTGCGTTCCAAGGAGTAGTTCAAACGGAATGTCCTCCTGTTTGATAAAACCGTGTTGGGGCAATAAACCGTCGGCGACGAGTTCAACGACGGCGGCCACCGAACCGGCGGTTGTCCAGGAAATGGCCCGCCAGGATTGCCCGTCGATTTCGCGCGGGTGGTAGGCGCGGTAGAACTCTTCCCGCTCCAGAACCGCTCCTTTCCAGCCTTCCACCACGGCGTAAACGTAGACGACGTCGGCCTGAACGGGCGGTTTGGCTTCGGTCAGAATCTGCTCGACCAGCACCCGTTTGTCTTTCAGAATCAGTTCATAAAGCAGAAACCGCATCAGTTTGGCGTGGCCGGGGTAGCGGATGGTTTTGTAATTGAGCGTATCGACCAGGCCGGCGTAGGTTTCGCACATGGTTCCCAAACCGCCTGAGGTGCTGAAAGCTTCAAACTCCTGCCCTTCGATGTTGATGACTTCGATGCCATCAAGTGCCGTAACGGTTTTGAAAACGCCGTTTGAAATCACTTCGCAATCATTCAGATATTCATTAATCACTCCGGCGGGCGACCAGGTGAACGAATAGCCCAGCAAACCGTTTGGGTAGCGCGGCAAGGCGCCAACCCGGAGTTCAATGTCCCGAAGTTTGGTAAAACGTTTGGCCAGATCCGCGCCCACGATGCCGATCAGACCCGGTGCCAGACCGCATTGGGGGGCCATGACGCCTTTGGCGGTTTCGGCCATCAGGCGAATGGCGGTGGTGGTCGGAACGTCTTCCGTCAGGTCGAAATAATGCAGACCCAACTGCCAGGCAGTTTTGGCAATCGGCAAATTCAGGTTATACGGCAGGCAGGACACAACTGCGTCGAAATCCGCCAAGGTTTGCAGCAGCGTAGCCTCGTCCGACACATCGTCCTGAATAATCGGAAAAGGCAGATCGTAGGCGGGTTGAAGTTTGTCAAAACCCGTTACGGTAAAGCGTTTGTTGAGGAGAATACCGACCAGCGAGCCGACTTTTCCCATCCCAACCACAAGGATTTTTTTCATACTAAGCGTTCATCTCTTTCTGGATCTCCTTCACAAATTCAACCGAAACATCCACTAAGCGGGCGATGTCTTCAACGTTGAATTTGTTCTCTGCCAGCGGAGCTTTGGTAAATGACCGGTTCTCTTTTTCGACTCCCCGAATAATAAGCGGATCTCTTTCCTCTTTGAAAAAATCGGATACGCGTACCATAATTTTTGTAAGTTGAGGTTCTAAACTACGTAATTGGGACAAGATTCGCAATTGTACTAATGCCTTTTCAACGGAACTTATAGTTTAAATGGTTTTATCAATTAGTATAGACTTTTGATGAGGAATTCCGCGCTGTGTATCTTTGAGAAAGAAAGACAGCAGGTTTTTTGCGGCTACAACGATGACAAAACTTCCCATTGAATTTTACCAAAATCACGACACGATAACGCTTTCCAAACTGTTGCTCGGCTGCGAACTTGTTCATGAAAGCTCCGAAGGAACCACCGCCGGAATCATTGTTGAAACCGAAGCCTACCTGACCGGCGACCCGGCCTGCCACGCGTACCGGCGCAAAACCGCCCGAAATGCGGCCATGTTCGGCCCGGCGGGAACGCTTTACGTATATTTGATTTACGGATTTTATTATTGCCTGAACGTCGTTACCGGTCCGGAAGACGTGGGGGAAGCGGTTTTGATTCGGGCGCTCGAACCAACCGAAGGTCTGGAATTGATGGAGGAACGACGCCACCTCGATCCGGCAACGAAAACCGGTTTGCGCGGACTGACCAGCGGCCCCGGCAAACTGGTGATTGCAATGGGAATTTCGCGGGAACACAATTCCCTTTCGCTGACAAAAGCGGGCAGTGCTTCACCGGTTTTTATCCGGCCGCGCGTCCTGGAAAAGTTTGAAATTGTGACCACCACGCGCATCGGCATCACGCAGGGAGCGGATTTGCCGTATCGGTTTTACGTAAAAGGAAACCGGTTTGTGAGCAAACCGTAGCCCGCAAACCGGTTTTTGAGGCCCATCGGGCGGTTTTATTTCAGCACCTGAACCTCGATAACGGAGTTGTTATAAACCCGGTGCGTAGCTTTCTGGAAGTCTTCGGCGTTGGCTTTAAAGATGTTGTCGACGTACTTCTGTGGATTGCGGTCGATGAGCGGAAACCACGTGCTATGCACCTGAATCATTACCCGATGGCCCTTCTTGAAGGTGTGCAACACATCCTGTAAGCGGAAATTGACGTCCGTTATTTCGCCGGATTTAAACGGTTCCGGTTTTTCGAAAGAGTTCCGAAACCGCCCGCGCAACACTTCCGAACGCACCATTTGCTGGTAATTCGCCAGCATCACATTTTTGTTGGGCATGTACGGATGATTCGGTTCGTCGGGCGGGTACACGTCGATCAGCTTCACGACCCAGTCGGCGTCGGTTCCGGTGGTGCTGACTTTCAGTTTCGCCATGATTTCACCCCCGAGCGTCAGATCGTCGGTTAAGGGTTCTGTTTGAAAGACGAGCACATCCGGTCGTTTGGCCGCAAACCGCTGATCTTCCGACATGTAATTAAAGGGTGTAAAACCGGTCGTGGTCGTAATGTCTTCCGTATAGGGGACCGGTTTCTTCGGATCACTGATAAACTCGGAAAAGCCCTGCCCGTCAGCGATTTGCTGGGAAAGTTGTCCCGACGAATTGAGACTGAACGTCAGTTTTTGCGCTTCGGCAGCGGGCTATTTGGCAAAGGTTTTCCAGGTTTTTTGTCCCGTATCGAACAAATAGGCTTCCGGCAAACCGGTTTTTCCGTCGCCCGCGCCTTTCAGGAAGTGGTTGAAAAATTTGGCTTCGATATTTCGTTGGTAAAACGTCGCGATGCTGTCACCGAAATAGACGTTGCTGTGCAGGGTATGACCGGTTTCGGCCGACCACCGCCCGTGCCCGAACGGCCCCATTACCAGCGTGTTATAAGTCCCGGCATTGTTCTTCTCCAGCGTTTTGTAAACGTTCAGCGGGCCGTATAAATCCTCGGCATCGAACCAGCCACCAACAGTCATCACGGCGTGCTTGACGTTTTTAAGGTGCGGCAAAATGTTCCGTTTCTGCCAGAATTCGTCGTAGTTCGGGTGGTTAACAGTTTCCTGCCAGTAGAAATTGTCCTTATAATATTTGTCCATGTTTTTCAGCGGCCCCAGATCATATTGCCATTGGTAGCCATCCCGGATGTTGTCGTTGAACATGGCGGGCACGAACCAGTTTTCCGTCGTAGGCTTCGGGTGCTGAATACCAAAAACCGGGTAGGTGAAGATATAAGCCTGAATGAACGTCCCGTTGTGGTGAAAATCATCGAAGAAAAAATCAGAAACCGGGGCCTGGGGCGATGACGCCTTCAAGGCTGGATGCGCGTCGACAGCGCCCGCCACGGTGTAAAAACCGGGGTAGGAGATGCCCCACTGGCCCACCCGCCCGTTGTTATACTTTATATTTTTCAGCAACCATTCAATCGTGTCGTACGTATCCGAACTCTCGTCGGGCGAACCGGCGGCAGTGGCCGGGGCGGTTTTTGCTTTCTTTCTGGAAGCCGCCACCGGCGCCGGATCGGGCAGGTTGGGTGTCATGTTCGTCCAGACGCCTTCGCTCAAATACCGCCCGCGAACGTCTTGATACACAAAGATATAACCGTCCTGCATCAGCGTGGTCGACGGTCCGAGCTTGGCGGGGTACTGATCCGCGCCGTACGGGGCCACGCTGTAACACGTCCGCTGCATCATGATGGGATATTTCTGAGTTTCCGAAGCGTCTTTCGGGACATAAACGGCCGTGTGCAGTTTGGTGCCGTCGCGCATCGGAATGAGGTACTCCGATTTCTGAAAATGCTGCCGGACGTAATCGGCGGCTACGTTGGCGGGCTGTGCGCTGACTGCTCCCGTCAGTAAGATGCCTAAAAGTGAAAAAAGGCGGTTTTTCATAAGCTGGGGCGGTTTTTGCCAAACTTAGCTAATTTTTTACAAAAAAAGTTGGGCCGTTACCAGTGGGACTATACCTTTGTATTTGTAATCAGTCTAAATAAGTATAATGAATACAGCCCATATGATCAGCTTTACTTTCAAAAAATCACTCTTTCTATCCTTTGCCACGATGTGGTTGTGCCTGCTCGGTATATCGGCCAGTGCCCAGCAAACCGGTACCCTTGCTGGAAAAACGCTGGCATCCGATGCCCATCCACTGGCTCGGGTAAGTGTTCGGGTGGCAGGAACCCGCCTGGGATCGATCACCAATGAAGCCGGCGAATACGTCATCAGCAACGTTCCGGTTGGTCCGCAGGTGCTGGTAATCAGTCGGGTAGGGCATCAGCGCATTCGCCAGGCCTTAACCGTAGTGGCGGGTGAGTCGACGCAAGTAGCCGATCTGACACTGATCGAAAATGCCGAACAGCTTGACGAAGTGGTGGTTGAAGGGAAAAATTCGTACAAAACCGATGTCGCATCGTCCAGTTTGCGCTTGAAAACGCCCCTGCTCGAACTGCCTCAGAATATTCAGGTCGTAAACCGCCAGTTGCTGGCCGATCAGCAGATTTTCGACATGCTGGAAGGCGTTTCGCGTAACGTCAGCGGGGTGACGCGGCAGGAGCACTGGGACAATTACGCCCGGCTGAACATGCGCGGATCGCGTGTCGCACCCTTCCGCAACGGGATGAATGTGCAGTCGACCTGGGGGCCAACTGCGGAAGATATGTCGATGGTGGAACGAATCGAATTCGTGAAAGGTCCGGCCGGTTTCATGATGGCCAACGGAGAACCCAGCGGTTTTTACAATGTCGTCACCAAAAAACCGACGGGCGTGACGCGCGGGGAAGCGGCTTTTGCCGTGGGTAGTTTCGATACCTACCGCGCAACACTTGACCTCGACGGTAAGCTCAGCAAAGACAGCAAGTTATTGTACCGCCTGAACCTGATGGGTCAGTCGAAAGGGTCGCACCGCGATTTTGAATTCAATAACCGATATACGATTGCGCCGGTGGTCAAGTATAAAATCAACGACCAGACGTCGATTACCGCCGAATATACCTACCAATATTCGCAAATGTCGGCGATCGGCTCGGCTTATGTTTTCGATGCCAACGGTTTGGGCAAACAGCCGCGCAACGCCACCATCGCATCGGCCAATCTGGAACCGACGGTGATTCACGATCACAGCGCGTTTCTGATCCTGGAACACCAGATCAGCGAAAACTGGAAGTTGACGGGGCAACTGGCGTATTTCAATTTCACACAGGTAGGCAATTCACTCTGGGCCGATTCGGCAAAAACCGACGGACGGATTTACCGGAACTCCAGCATCTGGGATGCGGCCAACGAAAGCAAATTCGGCCAGATTTTTGTCAACGGCGAGGTGACGACCGGCCCGGTGGTCCACCGGATTCTGGGTGGTCTGGATTTGGGAAATAAGAAATACATGGCGGACTGGGGCCAGAGTTTTCCGCTCTACGACAGCACGTTCGTCTTCAACACCAATTCGCCGAATTACTATTTGCCGACGCACCTGATTCCGAAATACGACCGTTCAACGAGCCTGCGCGCCCGCGCCGGGGTCAATGTCATGAGTCAGTCGTTCACCGGTTTATACGTTCAGGATGAACTACGTTTCTGGCAGGATCGGATTCGGTTAACGCTGGCGGGCCGGTTGACGTCGGTGAAAGACAGCCAGTACGGTGCCGCAACCAACGAAACCAAGTTTACATCCCGCGTGGGCATCAGCGGTTCGGTGAATAAGCAAACCACGGTTTATGCGCTCTATGATCAGGCTTTTGTGCCGCAGTCGGGTGCCGACCGGCAGGGAAAAGCATTTGACCCGATCACCGGTAACAACCTGGAAGCCGGTTTGAAGAAGGATTGGGCCGACGGTCGCTGGAACTCCTCGGTTTCGGTCTATCAAATTACGAAAAACAACGTGCTGACCACCGACCCGACCAACCCGAATTATTCCGTTCAACTGGGTCAGACCCAGGCAAAGGGGGTGGAAGTGGACGTTCGGGGCGAATTGTTACCTGCGCTGAATCTGATGCTGAACTACGCGTATACCGACGCAAAAATCACGAAAGATACCCGGTCGGAAAGCGTAGGTTTGCCCGTTCCCGGTTTTAGCAAACACGTTACCAACGCCTGGCTTTCGTACCGGCTGCGCAATACTGCGCTGCAGGGGCTCGGCGTTTCGCTTGGGTACCAGTGGCAACTCGATCGGTACGGCTGGTTTTCGGAAGCCGTCGATAAAAACCCGACGTTGCCCAACACTTTCCGGCTGGATGGCGCCATTTCGTGGCAGAATAACCGGGTGAATATCGCGCTGAATGTCAATAACATCCTGGATGCCTACTTGTATTCGGGCGCTTATTATTCGTGGAGCAAAGCGTATTATTATCAGGCCGAAGCACCCCGGAATTTCCGGTTGAGCATGGGCTATAAATTTTGACGATTAGCGATAATGACGGTAAAAAAAATAGTTGGAAAACTGCACCTTTGGCTCGGTCTTGCGTCCGGGCTATTGGTGTTTGTCGTGGCGATTACAGGCTGTATTCTGGCTTTTGAGTACGAAATCAAAAGCATCATCCGTCCTTTTCAGTATGTCGAACCGGTGGCCAACGGCGTGTTGTTACCGCCCTCGCGGCTGCAGGCAATTGCCGAAAAACAGGTTCCGGGAAAACCGGCCAAAGGGGTGAATTACGGCGAAACCGGCCACAGCGTCAACGTGCCGTTTTACGGAGCCTCACCCGATTATTACTATCAGGTTTACCTGAATCCGTACACCGGCGAGGTCCTGAAAGTGGTGGACGAGGAAAGGGATTTCTTTCACTTTATCCTCCACGGACATTATTATCTGTGGTTACCCGAAACCATCGGCCAGCCGGTCGTTGCGTACGGAACATTGGTTTTTACGGTCCTGCTCATTACCGGGATGGTGTTGTGGTGGCCGAAGAAATGGACGAAGTCAAGCCGTGATAAGAGCTTCAAAGTCAAGTGGAAAGCGCAGTGGCGCCGGGTCAATTACGACCTGCACAACGTTCCCGGTTTTTACGCGCTGTTCTTCTCCATAATTTTGGCCATTACCGGAATGATCTTCGGCATCGAGTGGCTGGGAGATTCGATTTACTGGTCGACGACGGGCGGAAAAACCATGCCGGATTACCAGCTTCCGGTGTCGGATTCGACCCAGACCCGGCGGTTTACGAACCCTACGGATTTGCTTTGGCAGCGGTTTATTCAGACCAAACCCCCAACCGCCAGTTTGTATATTTCCATTCCCGAACGCGCATCGGAATCGATCGGTGTTTCGATCAATTACCGCCCCGGAACCTATTACAAAACCGATTATTACTCGTTCGATCAATTCACGCTGAAGGCCCTGACCGGCGAAGGACCGTATTTCGGGGAATACAACACCGCCAGTTTCGGCGACAAACTCCGGCGCATGAACTACGATATCCATGTTGGTGCCATTCTGAGCCTGCCTGGCAAAGTCCTGGCCTTTTTTGCCAGCCTGATCTGCGCCAGTTTACCCGTCACCGGTTTCATCATCTGGTGGGGCCGCCGAAAGAAAAAAACGGTCAAACCGCAGCGACGGATTCCCAGGCCGCAGGCGGTTTGACCGGTTTTTAGTTAAGGGTTTACGGTTTACAGTAAACCCTTAACTAACCTACGGATTGCAATACTGTTTGCTTTCCGATTCGGTCAGGTCGATGGGCCAACTGGTGCTGGTGACTTTATAATCTTTAATTTCGATATCCAGCCGATCCGGAATCGAGCCCCAGCGTAAATCGTAGACTTTATTCAACTCAACGAAAACCGTCGTGCTGAGCGCGGGCCAGCGCAGGGTTGGCAAATCTTTCCATTCATCCTGACTTCCGGCGGCCCGAAACTGGGCGTAGAGAACCTTAAAGGGCAACTTGTCGGGGTTGATGCCTTTGCTTCCACACTTGAAATTGAGCGTGATGGTCACATTCTGACGCTTGTCGGGAGCTGCAGGTGCAACGGGCTTATAAACCACCGATTTCAGATCAAAAGGCACTTCCGTGTTCGAACAACCGTCGATTTCGGGAGACAGGTAGACTTTATTATTGTCATTGTTGTCGTATAGCCGCAGGCGGATTTTCAGCCCTTTTTTCAGGTTGGTGATGCGGGTGGAAGAGCCGTTGTTGATTGTACCGGTGAACGAAATGGTTTCTCCGGCCCGAATCACTAAATTTCCGGCTTGATCGATCACTTCGCAACGGTAACCCGGACTCCGATCAGCGTAGTTACTAACGAATTTGAACGTTGGTCCCTGATCGCAAACCTCCTCGGTAAAAGCCGCTACCCAAAGCGAGAGGTGTTTAATTTCGGCCACGTATTCCAGTTCTCCGCTGGCATTTCGCTGCACTTTCCCGGCTTCTTCCCGCGTCCATTTGTTGGTAATTTCGTCGAAGCTGAACAACGGAATCTGATCGCCCGCCTGAACCAGCCGCCCGGCGTTGGGATTCATCATTTGCGGTTTGATCGCAAACGCAATCTGAATCGGTTTCGAAAACGTTTTTGCCAGTTGGTATTCGTCATTGTAAACCGTAATCCGGACACCACCGGCCACCGACAGAACCTGTTGATTACCGAGAAAACCCCCTTCGGACGTCGATGCGTTAATAATGCCGTGGCCCGGTAATTCGGAAACCGCCCGGGAAGTATTGCTGTTATCGACGGGGTCGGCCGTGACCGTTAACGCCCCGCCAACCGGTTGTCCGGCTACGTCTTTCACTTCGCTGCCCTGCGGAACCGTAACCGTGGCCTGGCTGACACTCGGTTCGGCTTTCGTTTTCACCGTTGCAGTGTTCTGCACCGTGCCGCTTTCCGTACCTTTGAACGATTCGTGCGCCGGTTCGGCGTTGTTTTTGTTGCTGACCAGGGTAATCGTCAGGTTCCGTTGGTTCGAGTTTTCCAGCTTAATTTCCTGAATGTGATCGACCGATTCCGGCGACAGCGCGACGACATTAAACCGGAGTGGCGCGGTGGCCGAAGGCGTAACCGAAGGTTGCAGACACAGAAATAACTTTCCGTCGGAGGTTAGCTTGAACTTTCTGGTATTGAGCGTCGTAACCACTTTTTCCGCATCCGGTCCGGCGACTTTAATGGTCAGTTTATCCAGGCTCAAACCAGTCGGAATTGTGTACTTGATCTGGACCGCCACCGCCAGCGGATCTTTAAATTTGAGCTCGAAATTTTCGAGCGGGTTTTGGCAGGCATCCAGCATCCCCACAACCAGCACACACAGAATGGATAAAATACGTTTCATAACGTTGATATTTGGAAGAAATAGACAAAAGACGATAGACAAGAGACAATAGAGATAAGACAGGGACAGGAGAATCATGAGGTCGTCTCACTTCTCATGTCTCACCTCTCAAATCTCATTTTCTAAACAACCCGTAAGAGACTAAAAACTGAAGCGAAGGCAGGAAGCGATAACCTCTTAAATTGTTCTGAATGACCGGAAGTTGTTCGTCGATCGTGGTGGTTTCCAGAAAACCGGTGTATTGCAGATCGACTTTGGGAGAACCAATATAGTAACAACCTAATTCGACGGCGAAACCTAGGCGACGAATGGGAGTGGAGCGGCCGTAGCCAAAACCGGCATATCCCAGTACGCTATTCCAGCGCAATGACGCGTTGATGACGCCTGCATTTTCTTCCGCGATCTGGAGTCCGCCGAACTTGACGTTGCCTTCGGGGATGACGTTGGCTCGCAGATCGGGGCGCCAGGTATAACCGGCACCACCGGTTACAAAAAGCTGATTTCGTTTGAACGGATGCCATTTGACCGACGCCAGCGCAATTCCGACGACCAGATCCGGCGTGATATTCAATTTCCCTTCTCCGGCTTTCACCCGTAAAACCTGATCGTAGGAGAAATAACTGACGCCGACCCGGCCGACCCAACGGGCATCTTTACTCAAAACCCGGGCGGCCTGTAAACCGATTCCCGTTGAACCCAGTTGTAAACCAATGGCGTAAGGAGCGGGTTTTAGTCGGGAAGAATCGGATGGCGTCTGGGCCGATAGCGGCAGGGAAAGGATTGGAATCAATCCACAAAGTAAGAAAGCTATAAACTTTTTATTCATACACGTTGAGTAGTTAATGATCAGATTAACAAGCTAAATTTAGTTAATTATCAGACATTAAAAGCTAAAGCGGAGGTTAAATACTAGTAATTGGTTGTAGGAAAAGAATGAATTAGAACGTTATCGGGTTTATTTATAATAATTTTGGAATCGATTGCCGCGAACGGTTTTTATCAGACAAGCGGATCGGTTCTGGAAAACACTGTGTTATGCAACAATTCCTTCAAAAACTAAAAACGCAGCCGGTAATGGCGGGTACGAGCACGGGTCAGGCGTTCTGGCATTCTTCGGAAGCCGATGGAACGGACACGCTGCTCGATTCACATTCCCCGGTTGATGGGCAATTGATGGCCCGTGTTTACCCCACTCTGCGGGAAGATTATGAGAGAGTAGTTGAAACTGCCCGGGCGGCTTTTCTGGAATGGCGGACAGTTCCGGCTCCGAAGCGGGGAGAAATTATCCGACAAATGGGGGAGCAGTTTCGGCATTATAAAAAAGAATTGGGAACGCTCGTCAGCTACGAAATGGGAAAATCCTTACAGGAGGGCATGGGCGAGGTTCAGGAAATTATCGACATCTGCGATTTTGCCGTGGGACAGTCGCGCCAGCTCTACGGTTCAACCATGCACAGCGAGCGCCCCGACCACCGGATGTACGAACAATGGCATCCGCTGGGAGTGGTTGGCATCATTTCCGCGTTCAATTTTCCGGTGGCGGTTTGGTCGTGGAACGCGATGCTGGCCTGGGTTTGTGGCAATGTCTGCATCTGGAAACCGTCGGAAAAAACGCCCCTGACGGCTTTGGCGTGTCAGCAAATCATCAAAGAAGTTCTGGAACAGAATGGCGTTCCGGAAGGGGTATCGTGTCTGATCACGGGCGGACGAGAGGTCGGCACATGGCTTGCTGAGGATCAACGCATTGCACTGGTGTCGGCTACCGGTTCCACGCGGATGGGTCGGGCGGTTGCGCAAACCGTAGCCGGGCGGCTGGGACGGTATTTGCTCGAATTGGGCGGGAACAACGCAATCATTATCTCGCAGCATGCCGATCTAACTATCGCCATTCCGGCCATCGTGTTTGGGGCGGTAGGAACGGCCGGACAACGTTGCACTTCCACGCGTCGGCTCATTATCCACGAATCGATTTATGAAGATGTCAAACAACGGCTGGTAAAAGCCTACGGCCAACTGCGCATTGGCAATCCGCTGGACGAGAAAAACCACGTCGGCCCGCTGATCGACCGGGCCGCCGTTGCCGGTTATCAGTCGGCTTTGTTTCAAATTAAAGAACAGGGCGGACGGCTATTGATCGACGGCGAAGTGCTAGAAGGGCCGGGCTTTGAATCGGGCTGTTACGTGCGCCCCGCCATTGCGGAGATGCACGCCCAAACCGAGATTGTGCAACACGAAACCTTCGCGCCGATTTTGTACTTACTGAAATACAGTACATTGGAAGAAGCCATTGACTTGCAAAATGGTGTTCCGCAAGGCCTGTCGTCATCGGTTTTTACGCTCAATCTGCGCGAAGCCGAGCGGTTTTTGTCAGCCGCCGGGTCGGACTGTGGGATTGCAAACGTGAACATTGGCACATCCGGAGCCGAAATCGGGGGCGCGTTCGGGGGCGAAAAAGAAACCGGCGGAGGTCGCGAATCCGGCTCCGATTCCTGGAAAGCCTACATGCGCCGACAAACCAACACCATCAATTACGGAACATCCTTGCCCCTGGCGCAGGGGATCAAGTTTGAGTTTTAAATGATGAATTATGGACGATGAATTGATGCGTCAACCCGTTCATCGTCCATCATCCATCATTAACGTTCTTAACTTACGCTGACGCGTATCGTGCCTTTTGCCACTTCGCCAGGTTCCAGAATGATCAGGCCCTGGCCGTTGTTCAGGCCGTTGACGTTACTTGTGAGCGATTCGATGGCAATATTGTCGCGACCGGCGGGGGTGTAAACAACCAGGTAATTGAATTTTTTGGGACCGGTTTCCTGCCAGACATTCAGTTGCACCCCCTGATGAGCGGATCGTAAAATCGTCGTAACGCCTTCACCGTTGTTTTCCTCGACAACAAAGGCCGCATCCAGTTGGCGGTCGTTGAGCGGTATTTCGCCTTTTTGTTCAAAAACTTCTTCACCGGCAGGAAGCAGATTTTCATCCAGCAAAACCTGTTTCTTGGCGGGCAGTTCAATGGTGAGATGATCAACCGGTTCTTCATTCAGGGTAAAATACGGATGCCAGCCAAAACTGACGGGAGCGGTTTGTCGACCGGTATTCTGCGCTTCGTAAGTCACTGACAAACCCGTTGCCGACAGCGTGTACCGGATTCTGAACTCAAACGGAAACGGATAGCCAATATACGTTCCATCGTGAATGTACCCGAACGCAAGCGATGCCGCTGTGTCCGTGATTTCCTGCCCCAGCAATTCAAAGGCTTTCCCGGCGACAAAACCGTGAATGGCATTGTCGTGGTGCGCTTCGTTCATCGGTAAGGTATACAAACTCCCTTCAAACTCGTAAATACCGTGCCGAATACGGCTTGGAAACGGAAACAGGAGGGCGCTGGCGTAGGTTTCGTCGGCCATAAGCGCCTGTTGCGATTTCGGCGCTTTGATGAGCGAGACCAATTTTGATTCGCGGTTTGCACCGGAATGCCGCAAAACAAGTTGCCGAACGATGGCACCGTGGGCGGGCAGAAAGCTGACGTATTCGCCGGTTGCGGTATTCAGAATAAAATATTCAGTGAGTGAGCCGAAGGGCTTGTGGAGAATCTCAAAAGGCATTGTGGTAATTCGATTAAGGAATTGGTTGGGGAAAGTTTACGCTTAGAGAACGCTCAGAACCGCTTAACTGTTTGGCGTCGTGATCGAAAGTAAAGGTACTTTTTTAACCGTATCGGGCAAATTCACGACGACTTTAGCTGATGAAATCTGAATTTTTTCCGGAATGGGCTGAATCGTTCTGCCGGTTTCGTCGAAACTTTTTGAATAAAAGCAGTAAAAAATATCCTTAATC
The DNA here is from genome assembly GCF_009668025.1 of Larkinella terrae. GTDB lineage: Bacteria > Bacteroidota > Bacteroidia > Cytophagales > Spirosomataceae > Larkinella > Larkinella terrae. The sequence continues at coordinate 133,048 of NZ_WJXZ01000006.1, forward strand.
CATAAATGTTACTTTTTGGTGTAGTAACCAAATTAAAAGTTTTTGAATATTACATAACCGTCTGAAAGATAAAGTTTAGAACGGTGGTTAATAGACATAATTATGGTGAGAATTTTTACGGTGTTGTTTCTTTTTCTTGCATTGCATGAACAGGTTCTGGGGCAGGCAGTTTCGGATTCATTGAAACCGCAGCACCAATTGGGTTTTGCCTGGCAGCAGGGAATTGCAAAGTCAAACGAAGTCGTACCGGTTTCTCAGCATAGTCCGTTGGGCGTGGAGCTGTCGTACAGCCAGCTTAGTCTGGGTCGGCGGGCCTGGGAAAACTGCCAGTGTTTTGCCCGGGTAGGTGGATACGTTAATTATTTTACGTTTCGCAATCCGGTGCCCTTAGGGCGAACGATGGGCGCGGGCCTGTTTTTTGAACCCTTGATTCACTATTCCGGAAAGTTGTATTTTTCCGTTCGGGCGCTGGCTGGTCTGACGTACCTGACGCGTGTTTATGATCCCATAAAAAACCCTTCCAACAACCATTTCAGCATGCCGGTGAGCGCCCTGATCGGAGCCAGTTTTACCGCTCATTACCGGCTCAACAGTCAGTGGAACCTGGCGGTTGGGGCGGTTTACAATCATATTTCCAATGCCGGTACGCGGTTGCCGAATCAGGGTATGAACATTCCAACCGTAACGCTGGGCGCACAATACGCCCTGCAGCCGGTGGTTTTCCCCGATATTCGCCAGTGGCAACCCGCCCGGTTGACGCATCGCTGGATAAAGCGGGCGTTGCTGATGGGGTCGGTCCGCGTACTGCCCAAAACCGATAAAAAACCGGAAATGGCCCTGCCGGTATTTGGCATCAATCTGGTCGGTGGTTACCGGGTGACCCGGAGTCACGCCTTTACGGCCGGATTTGAGCTGGTAGACGACCGGTATTTTAAAGAACAGGTAAAGACCTGGGGGCTAAAACGGGAAGTTGACACCCGCCAGGCAACGATCCTGGCGGGGTATGAGTTCTGGCAGGGGCGTTTTATCTTTGCGGCTCATCACGGCTGGAATATCATCCGCCCCCTGAAGTACAAACCGGCGACCTACCAACGGTACAATCTCCTCTACCGGTTCCGGAGCGGAATTACGATGGGAATGAGCGTGAAAGCCTACGGCGAGAATACCAAAGGTTTCAGTTTAATGGCGGGATATACGCTGTAAATCCGGCAAAACCGCAATATATTCCACACGCACGAATCAGTTCGAATCCCCGCGCCAATCCCGCCGTTGACGGAAAATTTTTTCTATCGAATGTGAAAAATGTGACTTATGCGGTATTCTATCGTATAGTAATTAGCAGGTTACATCACCAACTAAATTTATGGTTCATCGTGTTTGCATCTGAAGAAGCACTTTCTCTCGATGAAATATACAAAGCCCACAACCAAATCAATCAGCTAAAACTTGAATTGGAACGTGAAGCGTTGTTTGGAGAAGGGCAACTGCCGCAGGAAGAAGTAGATCGGCGGGAAAGACAGCATAATCTTTTGTATTTTCAGCTGGCCCAGACGGCTCGCAGCCTGAAGATCTATGATTTTATCGGACGACCTTTTTACCCCGCCACAACCGGCCTTTCGGATCGCCAGGTTTCCCTTGAAGTAGATCGGCTCCTGCTTTTGCTGGCCCACAACGGCATTGAAATCAATATTTCAGATCCCCACGCCAATGCCGATGACCGCAAACTGTATTCGTTTATCACTGACGTGGTATTCCGAAAGGAAATAAAGGAAATCCGGCTGCCGGGCATGTGTTTCAGTATCGACTACAATTATTACTGCCCGGATTATACCCACTCCTGTATTTTCATTGCGGAAGAATTGCTGACCGGTTTATTCGAGCGGGACTATGAGCGGCTGGAAGGCTGTCTGTCTTCGCATTTTTATATCAACAATAATCCCGGCGATGCCCTGTATCCGCAGGTTCATTTCAAATTCAACGATTACCGGGCGTATGTAGATGACTATCAGTTAGTAGGCTGGACAATTGAAGATATCGAACTGGATGAAAATCAGCGAAAAGGGGTGGTTCATTTGGCGCTTCATTACGGCAAGAATAAAAAATCGCTGTTTACCGACAAAGGGAGTTTTGTTTGCTACGGAAACGAAAATAACTGGTGGTTTATTCACCGCATCAACTGGCCCGGACTGGTTTTGGAATAAACCAGTCCGGAACTTACATTTCTCCTTCAACTCCCAGGCCGAACAACGCAAAATCGTACTTCACCGGGTCTGACGGGTCAAACGCTTTCAGGGTTTCGGTAAGTTCGGTCGCGGCTTTCCAGTCGGTTTGCGGGCGGGTCAGCAATCCCAGTTTCCGGGCCACGCGGCCAACGTGGACGTCGATTGGCATCACCAGTTGTTCCGGTTTGATGCGATGCCAGATTCCAAAGTCAACCCCCTGATTATCTGAGCGCACCATCCAGCGCAAAAACATATTCAGGCGTTTGCAGGACGAATTTCGGCCGGGTGTTGCAATGTGTTTGCGGGTTCGTTCCGGGAAAAAAGGATCACTGCAAAACCGGTCGTGGAACGTTTCGAGAAACGTTCCCACAGACTCAAATCCGTGATAGCTTTCGGATGATTGAATAGAAAAAGAATCTCCCGGACTCCACGGGGCCGCTCGGTGATCCGTGGGTACGAAGGCGTCTTCCAGCGTTTCGTGTTGCTGGTAGTACGTATGAAAGAAGTGCAGAAAATACAGTGTATCCGTTGCGTTGAACGTGCGGTGTTTAAAGTCCAAAAACCGTTTAAGATCGGTTTCCTGGTGATTGAGGACAAAATCGTACGGAGCCCCGTCCATTCGCTCGATCAGTTCATTTGCTTTTTTAAGAATAACCGGCCGTTGTCCCCAGGCCAGCACGGCGGCCCAGAATCCCATGATCTCGATGTCCTGCTGCCGACTGAACCGGTGGGGAATACTGATCGGATCTTTGTCGATGAACGAACGCTGATTATACTGTTCGACCTTCTGATCGAGCAATTCTTTTACTGAATCGGACATGTGAACGGTTTGGGCCGCTTCACCAAAAAGGTCGGCCAATGGAGAGAAACGGAATGCAACTTGCTGATTCGCCGACGGTTATTTGCTTTTACCTCCGCTCAAAACGTAAACCACGCCCTGAGAAATTTTGGAGAAGACGGACACCACCACCGAAAAAATGGCCGTAAAAACCGAAATGAACGGATAAGAGAGGGTGAAAACCAGGCTCCAGACTTTGTAGCCAGCCGTCGCTTTCATCTTGTCTTCCCGTTCTTTGTGCCGACGGGCAATGCGTTCGGCTTTTTGTTCAGGTGTAAGCATATTAAGTAAATAACGGAATTTAGGGAGGATGGTTTGAATAAATGGTTGCTAATGGCAGAATGGTTTACATGGTTAAAAACGGTTTGAATGACTTGGTAGTTAGGTCGTTTTTACTTGTTAACTATCAACAATTTAACCATTAAAACCATCCAGCCATTTAACCATCAAGAGCCATTAAAATCATGGCATCAAATAACTAACCTCAGCTCGAAAACGCCGATCGGCGGGAGAAAGTTTCTCGAAGGCTCGGGCTGAAATCTTGACGATCACCTTATCATTGACGCTGGTGTCGGGCAGGCGGCCGATGATTTTCACCCAGATGGATTGCTGGTTCATGTCATTTCGGACCAAAACGAGGGTGCCGACCGGAGCGGTTCGGTGCAACCCGAGGTATTTACTGGAGTTACCGGAATTTTCGATGATTTCGGCCATACCGATTTCGGAAATCCGGCGCGTATTGCCACCGGGATTCGGCAATGGGCCTGTATCGCCGGGGCGAATGATGCGGGGTTCCGACGGCGCAGCATTGGTAGATTCGGCTGCTGGGCGTTCGGCTTCGGCGGGTCGGGCGGGTTCTTCCTTCGGTGTCGTAGTCCGGGGTGGGGCAGGGCGTTCGGTTTTGGGCGAATCGTTGCGGGACGTACGCGAGCTTTCGGCCGACGAATCAGACCGGTGCGCGGGCGCGATGGCCGGTTTGGCCAGCGGCTCGCGGACGCGCCACGCTTTTTCCGAAACGATCAGCGGCTGTCCACTCACAATATGGTCGGACGATAGATTATTCCACTTGCGAACCTCATCCATTGACACGCCGTAGCGAGCAGCCAGGCTGTACAGCGTCTGGCCCGGTTCCACCTGGTGAATACCGCTGTTGGCTTCTTTAACGGTTTCCTGTTTTACTTCCCGTTCCTCCTGTTTCAGGAGTTCTTTCTCTTCCTTTTTAATCGCTTTGGTGACGGCTTTTTCTTCTTTTCGGGACAGGTTACTGGCGGGTACGCGCACGACCTGATCGTACCGGAAATTTTCGGACATGCCGGGGTTAGCGTCTTTAATGGCCTGAACGGTCGTATTATATCTTCGGACCAGCGAATACAGCGTTTGGCCCTGTTCAACCCGGTGGAGCACGAACAATTTGCCATCCTTCTTTTCCATTCCGAGCGAATCCAGTCGAAACGGGTGGGCTTGAGTAACGATACTGGTCAGCCAGCCAGCAAACAACAGCGGCATGAGTCGCTTCATGGCATTGAATTCAAATAATAACTGGTAATACACGTTGCAGTTGGTTGAAAAAGTATCTGGTTTTGCCAGACGCAGAAAAAGCCGTTTCCGAACAACGGCAGCGCGTTCGACTCGGACAGCGGTTGGGCGGTTTCCTGGTCCAGGCGCTGGTGTAACCAGATTGTTTGGAGACGGTCGGTGATCAACAGGTATGAGCGAAGCTGATCGTTTGTTTCACGATAATGATACGAAAAAATTAGTTTATCGCCAACTTCTAAATAGTCGATTGTTTCCACGGCCTGATGGCTCGTAATTTTTTTTATAAACCGGTCGACGACCGGCCACCAGGCGCTTGATGTCGTGTATGAAACGGGAAAATGCAAACGGGAATTGTGAACCGCTGCCGGATTTTCGGCGGTTTCGATTGGTTCGCCGTCGTTCAGACGAAAAGCTACCACCGGAGCCGGGGCCGTGTCGGTGAGTGAGGCCCGTTTCGCCCAAACCCGCTCGGCATTGGCGCTGATTAGCACGTGCCGGGGCCATTCCCAGCGCGACTGACCGGTTTTCAGGTCTATCCGTCCGAGCGCCGTCGGAACTGGCAAGCGGTTATTGTCAAAGCGGTGGTACAGCGCAAAACCGTTCCAGATACCGACCAGTGACGAGTGAAAGGGGAGGTGCGGTTTTTGTTCGGAACGGATTTTTCCGGTCGGCAAATCCACCGACACCAGCTCAAGCGTTTGGGATTCCCGGCTTCGTAATTCGGCGACAAACTGGCCCGGACTGGCGTCGATCTGCTCAAAAACCAGCCGCCAAACCGGGTTCGAAAACTGTAGTTGAAAAGCGAAAGGCAACTGATTCTGGGGTGTGTCGGTCATTCTGAATGGGGCTCATTGCAAGATTCAGAACCCTACTTATTCCATTCTAACCAGAGTTCCGAGTATCTTGCGCCAAAAATACCGAAAATCATCGAATGAATATCCTCGGAATTATCCCGGCCCGTTACGCGTCAAGCCGTTTCCACGCCAAAGCTTTGGCCGATATCGCCGGAAAAACCATGATTCAACGCGTCGTGGAACAATCCTGGAAGGCGAAATCGCTCAGCCGGGTGGTGGTTGCCACCGATCATGCAGCCATTGCCGAACAGGTACGTTCCTTTGGCGGAGAGGTGATCATGACCTCGGAACACCACCAGAGCGGTACCGACCGGTGTTTCGAAGCGATGCAGATTGCCAATGATTCGTTTGACTATGTGATTAACATTCAGGGTGATGAGCCTTTTATCAAACCCGAGCAAATTGATCTGCTGGCATCGGTTTTAGACGGAAATACCGAACTGGCCACGCTGGTTAAAAAGATCGATGATCCGGCGGTTTTGTTTAATACCAGCACGCCGAAAGTCGTACTGAACAGTCGGGGAGAAGCCTTGTATTTTAGCCGCCAGACGCTTCCGTATCTGCGGGAACGCCAGCCGGAAGAGTGGTTACAACACCATACGTTTTACAAACACATCGGCATATATGCTTATCGGTCCGATATTCTGGCCCAAATTACACAACTGCCCCAATCATTACTGGAGAAAGCCGAAGCTCTCGAACAACTACGCTGGCTCGAAAACGGCTACCGGATTCGTTGCGTGGTAACCGAACTGGATAGTTACGGAATCGACACCCCGGAGGATCTGGAACGGTTGTCGAAATAAGCGGTACGATTTCACTCTATCCGTATTCACCTATTGCCGCGTTGGACGATTCATGATCGACGAACGGCCTGACCCTGAATTGATAAGGAATGAATCCACGCTTTACCACTTGCTTGGTGAAGCGGTTTTATCTCTATTGAAGATTTTATAGACACATATTAATATTTCGGCATTTGAGCTTGTTGAAATGCTTCAATAAGTCTATCATTACGAATTATCGGACAACGTTATGACAATGAAAAGATTTTTTATCAGCTCTATCCTGGCTCTTGCCATTGCATTCCAGGCCTGCGTGCAGGACCACGTTCCTGTTACTCACCTTGTACTTCAACCCGATGCAGTGGCAGGGAAGGATGCACTTTTTTCAAGTGGATCACCCACAATAGTTTATGGAAATGTACAAGACTTGTTTTTCTCAGCTGTTGACAATACGATTCCCATAGTAAGCCGTGCCATCAGCCGATCCGCAGTCCAATTTGATTTAAGTAGCATTCCGGAGAATTCCGTAATTCAGGAAGCACATCTATTCTTATATTTTAATCCGACCTCACCCTACCTGAGCTTAGGTGGCAACAATACCGGACACGTCGGCGACAATGCCTTTTTCATCCAAAAAACGACTACACCTTGGGATGAAAGCACAGTTACCTGGGAAACGCAACCTCAAAGTACCACCGTAAACCAGGTTTCGGTGCCAGCTGCCTCATCGCCTACTCAGGACTACGTCATTGATGTTACCAAGATTGTGCAGGACATGGTTAATAACAAGGCTACCGATTATGGATTTTTCATGAGACATCAAATTGAGACGCCCGAAAAAGTGACTTTTATCGCATCCAGCGACCACCCCAACGCAGCCCTGCACCCGAAGCTTGAGGTGAATTACGTAAGCAAGTAAACTACTTATTGGGAGAGTCAAGGTTTAAAAAATAGTGTAAAATTCACGTGTGGAAAAACCGGCTGAGATACCGAAACTGGTAGATTTCGAGGTGATTTGGTTTTTTGCGAACTTAGATAAGGTTTCTTACCTCCTGATCAAACCGGCCGATGACTCTGTTGGCTCGCCGGTTCAAGCGCTTATTGATTTCTGGTCTTTCCTGTTTATTCTGAATGCTCCGTTAGATTTTAATCAAATGAAATTTGATTAAAATCTAACGGAGCATTCTTCAATATCCCCTTTCTGCTTTCTGGGTAAAACGATCAATGGTAGACTGTTCCTGACTGCTACTAGCTGGAGCAACCGATTTTGTTTCCCTCGAAAATAGGATTGTCAGGGTTATCGCGCCTTTTTCTCCGCTCGTTGTGGTTATTTGTACCGGTTGATAACCACTCGAAAGTATTTCAGCAATGCCCTTGTCTTGATCCCATTCAATGGGATCATACGCCCCCTCGGGATTTGGCTGAACGTTATGGATTAAGGTTATAATTCGGTATTCAGTGGCCATGTGATTGAGAAATATAGAAAGTTGATTACAATGAATTCAAATACGGACAACCATTCCCACGCTGGAATGTACCGAGACTGTATTTGCCAAAATTAGAAGTATTTTCCGAATTAAAGGAAGAGGAATGACCGAATGAAGGGAATCAGTTGAGTATAGCTATCTTTGGCCGCGTAGTTCACAGGCAACGGCATTCGGAGCGTTTTCGAAAACAACGATGCTCTTTAATTCTTAAAAACTGTTAAAATCGAACTGCCTAAACAGTTTCGGGCGTTACCATGTTGAACAAGGTAAGCTAATCAATCAAACCACACAGAATTTAGTATCATGCAAAACTATTCCATCCTCTGGGCTGACGACGAAATCGATTTACTGAAACCCCATATTCTGTTTCTGAACAACAAAGGATACACTATTACGCCTGTAAACAGTGGGGCCGATGCGCTCGAAAAAGTGGATCAGGAGAATTTCGATCTGGTTTTTCTGGACGAAATGATGCCGGGGATGACGGGGCTGGAAACCCTCCAGCAAATCAAACAGATGCGCCCCAATCTGCCGGTTGTGATGATCACAAAGAGTGAAGAGGAGCACATTATGGAAGGGGCAATCGGAGCCAAAATCGCTGATTACCTGATCAAACCGCTCAATCCCAATCAGATTTTACTGTCGGTTAAAAAGATTCTCGACAACAAACGGCTGGTTACCGAGAAAACGAACCAGAGCTACCAGCAGGATTTCCGCAACCTGTCGAATCTGTATAACGACCGCGTCGATTTTAACGACTGGGTGGATATTTATAAGAAGCTCATTTTCTGGGAATTGGAGCTGGATGGCGCGCAGGACAAGAGTATGGGTGAGGTCTTCAATATGCAGAAAAGCGAGGCCAACTCAACATTTTGCAAGTTCATCATGGACAACTACGAAGACTGGCTGAACGAACCCAAAATGGATAAACCCATCATGTCGCATCAACTGATGCGGAAGAAAGTTTTTCCGTTAATTGAGCAAAACAATCCGCTTTTCTTCGTCTTGATCGATAACCTGCGCTACGACCAATGGAAGGTGATTGAGCCGATTTTATCCGAATTTTTTACGGTTGAAGAAGAATCGTCTTATTATTCGATTTTGCCGACCACGACGGCTTTTGCGCGGAATTCTATTTTCTCGGGCATGTTGCCCAGCGAAATGGAAAAGAAATTTCCCGACCTCTGGGTCAATGACGACAACGAAGAAGCCGGTTTGAACAACAACGAAGACCAGTTTTTGAAACGCCAGATCGACAGCAGCCGGCTCAACATCAAGTTCTCGTACCACAAAATTCTAAATACCAATCAGGGCAAGCATCTGGTCGACAACTTCAGCAACCTGATGCAGAATGACCTGAACGTGATTGTCTACAACTTTGTGGATATGCTGTCGCACGCTCGAACCGACATGGCGATGATCAAGGAACTGGCGCCCGACGAGGCCGCGTACCGCTCAATCACGCGCTCCTGGTTTAGCCATTCGCCTTTGCTGGAACTGGTTCGGAAGATTTCGGAGAAGAATGGCCGACTGATCATTACGACCGACCACGGCATGATCCGGGTTCAAAAACCGGCCAAAATTGTCGGATACCGCGATACCAATACGAATCTGCGGTACAAACAGGGCAAAAACCTGGGCTTTGACGACAACCACCTGTTCGTTTGCCGCAAACCGGAAAACTTCTTCCTGCCCCGGATTCACGTTTCAACGGCTTACGTCTTTACGCTGGAAGATTATTTCTTCGCGTATCCAAACAATTACAATTATTACGTCAATTATTACCGGGATACCTTCCAGCACGGGGGCGTGTCGCTGGAAGAAATGATCATTCCTTTTGTGTATCTTAAACCGAAGCAATGACTATAATTGGTTTGATTTTAATGATTGCGGTGATGCACTTTACCAATAGATATTCATCACCGCAATCATTAAAATCAAACCAATCATAGTCCCTGCTCAATCACCTTCCCATCCTCCACGCGCAGGACGCGGGCGGGGTATTTCCGGAGGAAATCGTAATTATGGGTGGCCATCAGGATGGCGGTGCCGGAGTTGTTGATGGTTTGAAAGACATTCATGATTTGCTCGCCAACCGCCGGATCAAGGTTTCCGGTGGGTTCATCGGCAATCAGAATCATGGGTTCGTTCAACATCGCCCGCGCAACAACCACGCGTTGCTGCTCCCCGCCCGAAAGCTGGTGCGGCATTTTTTTATGCAATGTGCCCAAACCGACCTGCATCAAAACCTCCGAAATACGGTTTTTCATCTTGGCGGGATCGGTCCAGCCGGTGGCCTTCAACACAAACCGCAGGTTGTCTTCGATGTTTCGGTCCATGAACAACTGAAAGTCCTGAAAGACGATGCCAATTTTCCGGCGCAGGTAGGGCACATCTTTCGGTTTCAGTTTCTCCAGCCCAAAACCCGCTATATGACCCGTGCCGGATTGCAGCCAGAGATCGGCATAAAGGGTTTTGAGCAATGAACTTTTCCCACTGCCTGTCCGACCAATTAAAAACACAAAATCCCCTTTATTGACGTCAAACGTCACATCACCCAGGACAATCCGGCCGCCCTGATAGATATCGGCCTGATTCAGAGACAGAACGGGTTCAGTTGAAAACATAAATTTAAAATGATGGATGATGAACGATGAATAATGATTGCGAAGAACTGCTTTTACGAAGATAAACGTTAGTCAATTCATCGTTGATAATTCATCATTCATAATTATTTGGTTCCTGCATTCTTGTGGTCGGCCAGAAATTTGGCAAGACCGATGTCAGTCAGCGGATGGCTGAAGAGTGCATTGATCACGCTCAGCGGACCGGTCATCACATCGGCGCCCACTTCCGCACACTGAATGATGTGCATCGGATGACGAATGGAAGCCGCCAGAATCTGCGTCGAATAGCTGTAATTCCGGTAAATCAGCGCAATTTGCTCGATCAGCGCCACGCCATCGATCGAAATATCATCCAGCCGACCAATAAACGGAGAAACATACGTGGCTCCGGCTTTGGCCGCCAGTAAGGCTTGACCCGCCGAAAAAACCAGCGTGCAGTTCGTTTTAATCCCTTTTTCTGAAAAGTAATTGATGGCCTTGATGCCTTCTTTGATCATGGGCACCTTCACGACAATTTTGTCGTCGATTTCGGCCAGCTCTTCGCCCTCCGAAATGATTTCGTTAAAGGTCGTTGCAATGACTTCCGCGCTGACATCGCCGTCAACGATGTCACAAATCGCTTTATAATGTTGCATGACGCGATCTTTTCCGGTGATGCCTTCCTTCGCCATCAGGGATGGATTGGTGGTTACGCCGTCTAAAATACCCAGATCCTGGGCCTCGCGAATGTCATTGAGATTGGCAGTATCAATAAAAAATTTCATAAAATCTATATAGAGGAGAATAGGTTACGGTACTCGGTTTATGGTTAGCTGTAGCACAAACGCAACTGCCGGTTTGGTCGGAAAACCAAAACCGCTCCGGCAGTCCGGCGTAAACATATTGACAAATGAGTTAAATACGTCAGAATGATCCTAAAAATAAAGATAAACTTCAGCAAGGCGGTCTGATTTTTCGTATTCCCGTTGATCTTGAAGCGATCAACCCGAGGATTGGGCATGTGGGAATTCCGGAAACAAAAAAAGGCAAACCGACATCTCACCGCTACGACCGCCTACCCTTGCTTCCGTCAAGACCTGGGGGATTCAGCAGGAGCTGGTAGTGCCTGTTTGCCGGGTGCAAAATTAGTAATTTATGCAGGAAAATAAAAGTCGCTGGCTACTTTTGTGGCAATTTTAAATAGTAATCATGACAAAGATCATCCCAGATACCGTATTTGGCCATTTTATATGCAAAAGAAAGGGCTCATTTTTGAGCCTGAGTTTTATTCTCTTCAGTTTATGGATCACGCAAGCCTGTACATCTTCGGAAGCAAAGCTGACGGAGGCCCGGAGTCTGATGCAGCAGGGCAAATTTCGGGAAGCCATTCAGCCGCTGAACCAGGCCATCGATGCCGATGGAAGTAATTATGAGGCATTTAACAGCCGTGGGGTAGCTTATTTTGAGTTGAAAGACTACGAAAATGCGCTGCTGGATTACGAACAGGCGATTCAGTTGAAACCGGATTTTTATAAACCGTATTACAACCGGGCCAAATTGAAAACCGCCCGGGGAGAAACGGAGGTCGCTTTGAAGGATTATGCCGAAGCCATTCGCCGGGCGCCGGACTCGTCGGATATTTACCTCGATCGGGGACAATTATTTGCCACCTCGGGAAACCTGACCTCGGCTTTGTCGGATTTCAACGAAGCCATTCACCTGGATCCGAAGAATTCGCTGGCGTATTTCAACCGCGGCAACATTCGGTTTCAACAGGATGAGTTTCCGGCCGCTCTCGAAGATTTTACCAAAACCGTGCAATTAAACGCTAAATTTGGTAAAGCCTTTAACGCGCTGGGCGTTACGCAGATCATGCTCAATCAGCGCGAAACGGGCTGTTTAAGTTTGAAACAGGCGCTGCAACTGGGCTATTCCGAAGCGCAGCCCTACATTACGGAATATTGTCACTAAAAATGATGAATTAAGGATGATGAACGATGAATTCGTTGTTTCAATCCATTCATCGTTCATCATCCATAATTCGTCATTTAACTCTAAACCTTACGTAATATGCGTAAATTCATCGCGATTTTCTTCGGTTTGCTTTTTGTCCTTTTTGCGGCTTTTCAGTACAACGATCCTGACCCGCAGGTCTGGATTCCGATTTACGGTTTTGCGGCCATTGCCAGTTTTTTGGCTTTTGGTAATGTCGCCCGACCCTGGTTTTATATTGTAGCGGGCATTGTCTATTTAGGTGTTGCGGTGTATTGGTGGCCACCCAAATTTGAGGGGTTTTTACTGGACGAAATGGGGATGAAGACCGTCAACATCGAACTGGCCCGCGAATCGGGCGGTTTGGCCATTTGCGGGGCCGTCATGTTTCTTTTGGCCGTGCTGACGCGCGAGAGTTTCAGCAGGACCCGGTAATAGGGTTACAAAAAAAGCCGCCGGATCATTGACCCCGGCGGCTTTTTTGTGTGCTAATCGTGTTACTGAAAAGCTATTTCGCGAAGTTAAGCGGAGTTTTAAAGAGTTGAGCAGAGTTTTCTCCGCTTAACTCCTTCTAACTCTGCTTAACTTCGCGATACAACCTACTTATCATCCGAAAAACCGCTCCTTACATCGTTTCGGCGTTAAACTGAATGCCATCCAGAGCAAACAGCGGTATGCTTCCGGCTCCCGGATTGACGTACACAAAATAGAGTTTGTGCGGTCCGCTCACCGGCGTCTTGAAGGGAATATTGACGGCTTCCATCGAGTTACTTTTTACCTCGCCCATTCCCAAAACCGTTCCGGTTGGCGAATCGAGCCGAATTTCGAGCGTGCCGCCCGCCATGTATTGTTTGGAAGCCGAGCCCATGACGGTCACACTTCGAATGCCGGAGAGGTCAATGTCGTTGAACGCAAAATACCCGTTGGTTGCTCCGGCGAACACGATTTCACCGCCGGTCGGTAATTTGTATTTGGAAACACTTTTGCCTTCATCGAATGAAGCAGCCTTCATTTTAGCACTCCGGAGCGCCACTGTCGACGTGCCCGTCAGCGGCCCGATCACCGAACCGCCTTTGTCGGTGTAGCTGGCCGAGAACAGGTACGAGCCATCTTTTTCCTTGGCTTGAGCGGTGTAGGTTCCTTTCAGCGGTTTTTTATCGACCTGCTGCTTATCGCCCAGCGACATGATGTAGCTCACCATTTCTTTGACTTCGTCCACTTTCAGTTGCGGGTGGGCACTCATGGCCTGCTCACCCCAAACGCCACCACCGCCTTCGATAACCTTGGTTGCCAGTTTGTTAACAATCTCGGTCCGGCGCTCTTTGGCGTATTTCTTCGCCACATCCTGGTAGGCAGGTCCAATGGATTTTTTATCAATGCTGTGGCAGGCTTTGCAGTCGCTGAGTTCGATCAGCCGTTTACCGGTGGCAAAACCGACATTGGCCTGGTGGCCCTGCGCCAGCAGCGTTTTGTCAAAGCCTTCCAGGAAATTGATCGTCATCGTGACATCTTCGGGGCTGATTTTGCCCGTTGAAAGATTGCCATCTTCCTTATCGGCCACTTTTACCTCGTATTCAACGGGTTTATTGTCGAAATAAAAGGTTTTATTCCCCTTAACGGCCACCTCAACGTTCGGAACTTCGTTACCAACCCGGATTTCCAGTTTCTTCGTCGATACATTTCCGGCCGCATCGGTAACTTTCAGCGTCGGATAATACACGCCCGGTTTGGCATACGTGAACGCAGGATTGGCCTGCGTACTCTTGGGTAAACCGGGACCGAACGTCCACTCGTATTTGATCGCATCGCCGTCGTAATCCAGCGAACCTTTGGCGTCGAATTTAACGGCCAGGGGAGCCGAACCGACGGTTTTGCTGGCATTGGCAACCACCAGCGGTTTGCGGTTTCCGGCGTTGTAGGTGATGTGTGACAGGCGCGCGTCGTCGTTCTGGGCAAACCAGTTCTGGCCGTATTCGAGCACGTACAACGACCCGTCCTTGTGAAACTGCATGTCGATCGGGTGGCTGAATTTCGTATTTGGCATGAAGGTTTCCATCTTCACAAAATCACCTTCCTTGGTCATCGTCACCGGGTGAATCCAGTCGCGAATCCAGTCGTACGCGAAAAATTTACCATCATAATGGCGCGGAAATTTCACGGCGGTTTCCGGATAATCATCGTAGTAATACACCGGACCACCCATTGCGTTCCGGCCGCCTTTGCTGACAATCGGGCCGAATTCCGGCGAATCGGCGTACGGATAATAAATAAACGCCTTCTGCGCCGGAGGTAACTCGCTGATTCCCTTGATCAGTTTCGACGGATTGACCGGTTTGGCCGGGTCGAAAGCCGGACCGGAAGTGCTGTCGGCGAAATTGTAATGACGGTACGGCCGGTTGTCGGCAACGAACAGCGGCCAGCCGAAATAACCGGCTTTGCGGGCCTGGTTGATTTCATCGTGACCGCGTGGGCCGTATTTTTCAATGTTATTGGCCGCATCGGGACCTACTTCGCCCCAGTACAGAAAACCGGTGCGCTGATCGACCGAGATCCGGTATGGATTCCGGTTTCCCATCACGTAGATCTCAGGACGCGTATTCGGCGTCCCTTTCGGGAACAAGTTGCCTTCTGGAATGGCGTAAGTGCCGTCGTCGAGCGGTTTGATGCGCAGGATTTTACCGCGCAGGTCCATCGAATTGCTTGAGGTCGTCAGGGCGTTGAACCCTTCGCGGCCCGGCCGGTCGTCGGACGGACTGAAACCGCGCGACTCGAAGGGGTTTGTATCGTCGCCGGTCGAAAGGTAGAGGTTACCCGACTTATCCCAGGCCACCGATCCGCCGGTGTGGCAGCATTTATCGTCACGCTTGACCGGAACCCGTAACAGCACCTGCTCGCTTTCCATCTTCAGCTCATTCTTCTCGGCATCGAATTTAAACCGCGAAAGGTGCTGGGCCGTATCGGCTTTCCATTTCTCGGCGGTTGGCGAATAATACAGATACAACCACTGATTGTCTTTGAATTTCGGGTCGATGTTCATGCCCATCAAACCGTATTCCTGCTTCGTATAAACCGGCAGATTCGCAACGACTTTGGTCGCTTTTGTCTTGGGATCGTAGACTTTCAGCGCGCCTTTGCGTTCGGTGAAAAGCACCTTGCCGTTGTCGAGCACCACCAGTTCCGTGGGTTCGTCGAGTTTCTCGGCCAGCACTTCCTTGTTAAAGCGGTTTTCTTCCGGAAACGGCATCGTTTTGGCTTTGGAATAATCCAGTTTTTCCGAAACCGCATACTGAATTCCGCCGAGCAAGTGTTTGAGGTAAACGGGGTTGGCATACGTCTCGTCGGGGTGACCGAAGTTGGTGTAAAATACCTTTCCGCCGTCGTATTCGTGAAACCACGACATCGGATGGTTGTCGCCCATTTTGCCTTCCTTATACGTTTTTTCGTCGATTTTGACGAGGACGTTTATATCGGGATTGACGTTTTTGAAGTCGTAAAACTCATCCTTGATTTTCCAGCGATCCGGAAAACCGAACATCGAAACGTTATTTTTATTGACTACGTACGCTTCCCCTTCCTGCACGTTCGGGTTGCCGGGGTGGCTCATGAAATAACCGCCCACCAGTTTGCCGTACCACGGCCAGTCGTATTCGGTATCGGCAGCTGCGTGAATTCCGACGTAACCGCCACCGGCCTGAATGTAGCGTTCGAAAGCGGCCTGCTGCATATCATCCAGGACGTCGCCCGTGGTGCTCAGGAAAACGACGGCGTTGTAGCGTTTCAGGTTGGCTTCGGTGAATTTACCCGCGTTTTCGGTGGTGTCGACCGCGAAACCGTTCTCCTTGCCCAGTTTCATAATGGCCAGTTTGCCGACGGGAATCGAAGCGTGCCGGAAACCTTTGGTTTTGGAGAAAACTAATAAGCGTTTCTGGGGCGCCTGGGCCATCGACCATCCGGCCGAAAAAGTCAGACAACACACCAGCATCCACAACAGGAGCGCCCGAAAGCGAAACCGGGATTGAAGGTTGTAAGAATACATAGAGGTTAGTTAATGAAAACGAACGTTGTTCAGAAAACCGCCTTATAAAAATTCGGATTTCAAATAGACTTTTACAAAGCTTCAAAAGTACAAAAAAACCGACCGCTACCCAAGTCATAAGCTGTATCTTTGCAGCCTATTAATTCCTGTTTCCGAATGGATTTTACACACCTGCTTACCCACCTGGTGGCCGACGATTCGCTGCACGCGCGTTGGCTGAATACGCTGTCGATGATGGAAAATACCGGCGCCCGCAAGATTTCGGCGGCCGAACCCAAAACCACCGTCGATTTACTGATGCTCAAACACGCGGCCGAGGAAGCCCGGCATGCCTATTACCTGAAAAAACAGATTCAGAAAGTTTCCAAAACCGACTGCCCGACCTACGAACCAGCGTACCTGCTGGCGCCCACCGACAGCCACGCCTACCTGAACCGGCTCGATGTGCAGGTGTGCCGGTACCTGAAAACCGCCCTGGGTTTGTCGGGTGCAGACCTGAAATACGCGGCTTACCTGCTGGTGACCTACTCTATCGAGGTGCGGGCCGACGAACTCTACCCGGTTTATCAGAATGTCCTGACAGAATCGGGGAGCAAGGTGAACGTTCGCTCGATCATTGTAGAAGAGGAGGGACACCTGGCCGAGATGCTGCGGCAGATGGAAACGTTTTTCGGCGACTGGCAGACCCACGCCGAGCGGGCGGTGGCGATTGAAACCGGTTTGTATATGGCCTGGCTGGGCAGTTTGATGGCGTCGGAAAAAATCGATGCTGGAAAGGAAAACTAATTTCCGTACCTTTGCGTTACGATTCATACACGTTTCTGGGGACGACCGGAATTGACAGCTTGTTGACGCTGCGTGTAAGCATGCCGGGAGTTGAGGGCATTTCCTGTATAACAAACCTTCAAACAATAACTGGCGAATATAACTACGCCATGGCTGCTTAATCCGGAGGATTAGCTAATGCCATTGTCTCCCCAGCATACGTGCTGCTGGCTGGATCAGGAGGCATCGACTCGCAGCGCTGGCTCAGTTTATGGTGTTAACGGCTGAGTAAGACACAAGCACCTACGGATGAGGTCTGGCGTGATGCGGGCCTGGCTGATTCCCGACAATCCCAATCGCATCTAAGCATGTAGAAAGCACGACGGTTTCCTTGTCTGGACCAGGGTTCGACTCCCTGCGTCTCCACTTTTCAAAGCCCTGTAAATCAAGTATTTACAGGGCTTGTCTTTGCCATGAGTGCAAAAATGGCAAAAAAATGGCAAAGAAAAGTGAAATTTCTCATGTCCGACAATTCCACCACCACCGCAAAATTTCCTTATAAAGAGCCATTTATCTCCAAACCAGCCGATGACGATTTGACGAAGCAATGGGTCGTCGAATACGGAATTTGGTCCAAAAAAAAACAGTGCATCGTTCGGAAACGGGTCGTTCTTTCCGGCAATACCGTTGCCCAGCGACTGGCTGACGCCAAAGAAATTATTGCCGAACTCAAACGGATTTTGAAGAAAGGAGAGGCCTACGTCGATGAAGTAGAACCCACCCAGGCGAAAAATAAAAAGAACCCGAAAGTCGATCCACCCCCAACCCGTTCCTCCCGAGTCAAACATGGCTCCGTCTCCAAAATTCTCATTCTGGAAGCGATTGACCAGTTTATGAGTTTTAAGGAGAAGACGACCAAGCCCAACACCATCATGACGTACCGGACGCACGTCAATACCTTATTAAAGTATTTAAAGCGTCATCAATTGCAGAAAAAGGCCCTGGTTAACTTCACCGATGCCGATGCCCTTCATTTTTTGGATGAAGCCACCACCGTGGAGCGCCTGGGAAACCGGTCACGGAACAATGCACGAGATGCCATATTTACGCTGTTCGAGCATTTCCGGAAACGAAAACATATTGAGGTCAATCCATTTAAGGAGATTGGCAAGCTGTCGTTTCGTCGGTATAAACACATGCCGTACACCTTTGAACAACGCGATCAGATCAAGCAATTTTGCCTGGAGACCAATCAGCATCAACTACTCCTTTTTATCAGCTTTATTTATTACGGCTTTATGCGGCCGCACGGCGAGGTGTCGAAATTGAAAGTCAAGGATTTAAGGGAGCGGACCATTGCGATCGATGCGGATAATGCCAAAGACATCGAGGCCGAACATATTCAGATTCCGCCCGGACTTGAAAAACTCATCGACGAATATCAACTCCGGAGTTACCCGCCGGAAGCCTACCTGTTTACTAAAACTGGTCAGCCTGGTTCAAAACACGTCGATAAACTGTATTTCTACCGGCGTCATCGAAAAATACTGGCTAAACTGGGGTTTACCGATAAGCGCTTTGATTTATACGGCTGGAAACATACCGGAGTCATTGCCCTCTGGGTGGCCACGCAGAATATCCGGTTGATTCAGCGACAATGCCGACACTCCAATGCCCAGCAAACTGAAGAATACCTGCGGGATTTGGGGATCATTGTGAAAGATACCGATATCGACAAATTTCCGGATTTTTAAACCCGCCACATTTCGGCTTCGCAGGTGACCACCGGGTTGTCGCCCAGGGCGGTTTTCAAGGTGCTGATCAGGTAATCAACTCCCTGAATGTGCACTTTCTGCCGCATGGTAAACCGCGCCAGATCCGCAGCCGATAGATACAGGTTCCGCCGGATCGGGAAGGTGCGGCCCCGGAACTGCTCGAACCGCTGCCAGTAGTTCTCCACCAGGTTGCCAGGCTCCGACCACAGCAGCGTCTGGCCATCGTGCGCGTGGGTAGCCGTCGGCACGCCACCGATCAGCCCGTTCCAGAATAAAAACCGGTTACTCAAGACAGGTCTGGCATCTTTATTCAGTACGCTGAACCCGGCCTGGCTGGTGGTGGCCAGGCCCGATGCCGGATCGGTCAGTAGAGTGGAAAACCGCGACTTGATCGGCAGCAACACCCCGCCCGCATTCTCTGCGGTTTCCGGGGTCTGGTATTTGTCCATCGGGGCCGGAATGGGCTTCATCGTCGCATCGTTTCCGTCGATCTCGTAGCTCAACTCCAGTCGCCCATGCTGATCCGGAATCCGGAGATGCGCCGTGCCGGTTTTATAACTCCAGTTGGTCAGCGTGGGCTGACCCAGCACGTCGTCGACAAAATCAATCGTGCAGATCTTCCGGCGCGCGTTGAAGTCCAGCCAGAGGTTGAACAGTTTCCGCAGTTCGATCAAAAGGCCACCCATCGTGACTTCGGGCAGGTGATTGCTATAGGTCAACGTGGTTTGCTGGTCCAGGGCGTACAGGTTGTAAAACACCAGCCGCTGCAAAGCCGCATCGTCCTGGGCCTTGCGGGCGTCTTCTTCGGCTTTCTGGGCTTCCATCTGGGCGATCTTGGCTTCAAACTTGGCCTGTTCGGCCTGCTTTTTGGCTTTGCCTGAGCCAAACAGATACATTCGTCCACCCTGCAGCGGCTCCAGGTAGGAGCGGTATTCTCCGCCGTCGCCGAAGACGGCCCCGTTACGCGCCAGGATCGGCGCGCCGTTGCGGTGCAGCGAGGAATGCAGCAGTTTGTCAATAACGGGTCGGTTGTTGCGGTAAGTGTTGCGGGACAGGATCATAATCGGTTCTCCACCCTCCATCTCGCCGATTTCCTGCCCCGTATCGCGCCGGGTGAGGGCAATGCCCGCCTGGCCGTACTGCGTGCCGTGGCCGGGTCCGGTGGGTACACCCCCGTTGCGCAAATAGCCGCCCTGAGCGTAGGAAGGCGGCTTCTGGGATTTAATGATGCCGATCTGAATGGCGGCCATCGCTGCCGACGCGGCCACGCCGATCAGCCCCAGAGGAAAGCCCATCGTAGCCAGCGACTTTAGGGCGGCCATCGCGGCATTGATCAGCGCCATGGCAATCTGCATGGCCTGGTCCCGTTTCCAGGCTTTCAATTTCTCCTGTTTCTCCTTTTCGGCGGCATCGGCATTGATCTTGGCAATCGTCTTTTCGTACTGGTCCTTGGAAATTTTGCCCTGATCGTACTGCTCTTTCCACGATTTGAGCTGCGATTCCTTTTCTTTTTCAATCTTTTTGAGCTGATTGTCCAGGTATTGCTTATTTAAAGCGGTCAGTCCCTGAATAACGACACCTGCAATCTCTAATTTTTCCTTCGATTTTTCTTTCCAATCCTGTTGTTCATCGGCATTGGCTTTTTTGGCATTTGTCAGTTTCTGAAGCAGGAAATTCATGAAAGTGGAATAATCTCCATTCATCAGCCCTTCCACGGCGGAGAAAAATTCCTGGACGTTTTGCTTCCGTTTTTCGTGATGCTCTTTATGGAGTGCCGTGGCTTCCTGTTCAAACTTCCGATCGGCCGCCCCCAACTGGGCATTTTTCCACTGGTTAAGCTGGTCGATAGCCTGGGCTTTTTTCGTTTCGTCAGTCAACACCCGTTCAATGTGGGCTTTCTTTTCATTGTACTCGGTCTGGATTTTCTGACGCTCTTCAGCGAGCTCAGCCGCCAGGCGCTGTTTCTTCAGTTCAAAGGTCTGCTGCTCATTGTTGCGGGCGGCAAACAGTTGGTTTTCGTAGAGCGTTTTGGTGGTTTGTGACTGGTAATCGGCCAGGTCCTTGAACAGCGATTTCTCCTTCTCAGCCTGCTCTTTCTCCGCCTGCAGCTTTTTCTCCCGTTTCTCCAGCTCCTCCTTTTCTTTTTTATCGCGGAACTGCTTTTGCGTTTCCGCGACCCGGTTTTCAAAGTCTTTCTCGATCAGGTCAATCTGCTGGGCCTTTAGTTTGGCATCGGCCACGGACTCCTGCACGGCGCGTTTCTGCTGATCGCGCTTGAATGTCAGGTTGGCAATTTCCCGCTGTTGGTCATCGGCGATCAGCTCGATCTGCATGCGCCGAATGTCATCGTTAGCCTGGCGGTTGGCGCGTGTCTTTTCTTCGGCAACCTGTTTGGCGTGATCTTCCTGTTTTTTCTTCTCGGCATCCCGGTGTTTATCGTTATCACCTCCCATGGCCGTCAGCGCCTGGGCGTTGATCTGAACTCCGGCGGTGGCGGCATCCTGGGCCCCGGTTTTGGAGGTGGTAACCTTTTTGTCAACGTGGGTTTTATGATCCGCTTCGGTTTTTGCGTGGGCTTCCTTCAGCGTGCTCTGATACGTGGTGCTGAAGGCATCAGCTACCTTCTTGCCGCCGTTCATCATCACGTCGGCCATGCCCTTTATATCCATTGTCAGGAAGGCTTTGACAAACTGTACGGTGACTTCGGCAGCCGTTTTCATAGCCTGCCACAAGCCATTGACGCCCGCGCGGAAGGTGTCACTGTGCTGATAAGCCGCCACCAGGGCAGCTCCCAGCGTCAACAATATGGCGATGACGGCCGCAATAGGATTGGCCGACATGGCCACATTCAAGAGCCGTTGGGCTACAGCCGCGGCTTCGGTGGCGATGGTACGGGCTTTCTCGGCCGCGGCCATTCGGAGGGAATTGGCTTCGGCCAGAATCGCCTGGGCATTGAAGGTGACCAGAGCGGCTACTAGGAGTCCAATACTTACTTTATTCTCATTGAGGAATGCTGGAATTGCGCCTACGGCTTTACCGAAGGCGATGGCGTATTCGCCCCCTTTCAGCACCATCGGCAAAAGCTTGTTGCCCAGATCGACGGAAACCGCCTGGACCGCTTTGCCCATTTTTTCGAGTTGTCCGGCCGCATTCGTGTTCTTGAGGATAAATTCGTTGGTCAGTGAGGTGCCCTGCTGCATGGATTTGTTTGCCAACTCCTGTTTGTCGCGCACCAGTTGGGTCTGGTCTTTCAAGAGCGACATGACTTTAGTGGCTTCCTGGGATTTGATGCCCAAATCGGCCAGTCGTTTGGCGACCACATCGGCGGGCAGTCCTTTCAGACTTTCGGCCAGTTTCAGCAAAAACTCATTGGGGTTAGTGTTGATGAGCTTTTTCATTTCCCCCTCGGTGATGCCGAGCTGACGGGCAAAAGTGGCCGTATCTTTGGCCGCCGTCAGCAGAATATTTGACAAACCGCCAGCGGCTATTTCTGCACTCAGACCCATTTCCTGAAAAGCGGCTCCCAATCCCAGGGTCTGGGAAATCTGGGGCGACAGGTTGCCGAGCTGCCCCATCCGCTGGGTGAAGTCGGCCACGACCGGAGCGGTGGCGGTTCCGGCGGCTCCCAGGTCGTTGAGCGCTGAGCCAATCTGTTTGATGGCCGTGCCGGCATCGAGGTTTTTGGTTTCCTGAAACAGATTTTTAAGCGTGCCCAGCGTGGTGGTCACCTGCTCAACGCCCCCGGAAAATTCATCGCCCAGGGCGACGACTGCCTGATCAGTGGCCTGGACAAAACCGAGCATTTCGTCTTTGGCAATATTGATCTGGCCGCCGACTTTGGCGATTTCCAACAGCTCGGACTGAGCGGTGCGGGTGTCGATTTTGGCGATTTCATCATTCAACCCCTTTACTTCGTCGGCGGTCATGCCGGTGCTTTTCTGCACATCGGCGAAGGCATCGGAGGTTTCGGCGGCCGCATGGATGGACTCTTTACCGAATTGGACGACTTCCTGAATCACATCATCCAGCAGAAAAGCGCCGAAGGTACTAACGAAGGTATCTTTCAGGCGGCTCCAGGTGGAAACATTCTCGTCGGTGGAATCGCGCAGGGCGCGCATTTCGGCGTTAACCCCATCGAGCCGCCGATCCACGTCGACAACCTCTTTCATTTTATCGATCCACTCGTCGGAGTTGATTTTGAGGTCTTTCAGCTCATTGTTGAGCAGCCGTTTTTTTGCCCGAAGTTCGTTAACCGACGCGTTTTCCAGATCCAGATTCTGGATGTACTCGCGGGTTTCGACGTTGAGCTGTTTCTTTTGGGCGGCCAGTTCGCGGTAAGCGTCGGTGTTTTCTTCCCCGGCTTCCTTCATCCGGCGCATCTCGGCGGTAATTTCGCGGGCTTCCTGGCGCATTCCGGCTAGGCTCCGCTCGGCATCTTCGCCGTCGATGATGAGCTTTATTTTACTCTCTTCAACCTGGTTCATGCGGTGGCATTAGTAGAATGTCCACCAAATTGAAAAGCTGCCCGGGGTTGAAACAGGACGGCTTTTGTAAAAGTATATTAGAAATACAGTGTCTTACTAAAAGGAGGGATTATTGAAACTTTTAATAACCGTCGACCCCAGTTAGTAGAACACTACATAAAGCATCCTAAAAAAATAATAATTCATAGTTAATCACTAAAGTGGGTAGCTTTATTTCGGTACTTTTGACGGACAACCAAAGAACTACCCCGCACCAGAGGAATCTTACTCCAATCCGAAATTTATTATTATGGGTATCCAGGGAGCCGTTGGATATCCCATCGACCATGGCGCAAAGTCTAATAAACAGCTTAATTACATTTTAATATCTTGGGGCTATGTTCAGTTCACCCGATGAAAAGTTACTGACGTCCGTACTCGATAACCATCCCGAACCGATTGTATTGCATACTCCCGTATTTGGATCAGAAGAGGGTGATACGATTGTTGATTTTACCTTGCTCTATTTCAACGATGCTGCCAGGCAGCAGGCAAATCTACCTTACGCCCTGATGAAAGGGCAAAAAGTTAGTGAGCTGGCAGGCTATAGCGAAGAAGGAAGAAAAAAGCTTACTCAGCAATTAATCGAGGTGTATACCTCGGGCAAGGATTTACAAACTACCTATTACAATGAACTGCTTGACATATATTTTGACGTACTCCGACGCAAAATAGACGGTGCAATCCTCTCGATTACTAAGAATGTTAATGCAGAAATGAAGGAACGCCTGGAAAAACAAAAGCAACAGGAGCTGGTAAACCTGATACTCAATAATTCCCTGAATGGCTGGTACGTGTTGGATGCGGTGTTAAATGAGCAACAAAAAGTGATCGATTTCATGTTTACTTAACAATATCTTTTTACAGTTCAGTGGTCTTTCCCAGGAACAAGTGATCGGAAAGCGACTTTTAGCCCTGTTTCCAGCCACAAAATCCACCGGTTCTTTTGAGCGATATAAGGAGGTCTATCGGACTGGTAACTCTCAACGAAGCCAATCTCATTACACTGCCGGGGGGAAGGATGCCTGGTACGATAGTGTTGTGGCTAAATTGGGCGAGCATTCGCTGATGGTAACGTTTGCTGATGTGACGGAGCTTAACACAAAAGCCAGGGAGCTTGAAAACAAAAATTACATTCTCGATAACATCTTTACCCATTCATCAAATGGGATTTCATTTGGCCAGGTTATTCGCGATCAGGAAGGAAAGATCATTGATGGGAAACCGATCATGGCGAATAAGGCAGCCATCCAACTGGTTGGCATTCCCCAGGATCTCTACTTTTCAAAAACATCGGTTGAACTTGAGCCGAATATTTTAAACACACCCTATTTTCAAAAAATTATCCACACCATGGATACGGGTGAACCGTCCCTGGTCGAATACCAACTGG
Organism: Larkinella terrae; assembly: GCF_009668025.1. GTDB lineage: Bacteria > Bacteroidota > Bacteroidia > Cytophagales > Spirosomataceae > Larkinella > Larkinella terrae. The sequence goes on from NZ_WJXZ01000006.1 coordinate 157,860, forward strand.
AGTCGACTGGGCGGTGGATCGAGATTTCACTTTCCCGCATGGACAGGGATCACCTGATTATCATTTTTACCGATGTTACGGAAATAAAAGAGATTGAGCTGCAAAAAGAACGGCTGATTGACGAACTCAAACGAACCAATGCGGCACTCGAAGATTTTACAAGAGCGGCATCCCACGACCTGAAAGAACCCTTGCGCAAAGTGCAACTGTTCACCGAGCGGCTCCAAGATATGCTGGCCACGAAGATGAATGACGAAGAAACTATCTTAATGGAAAAAGTAAAAGGGGCAAACAAGCGAATGATGCTGCTGGTAGAAGACCTGCTATCTTATGCTGATATTAGTTACGGGCCTCACCAACTGGAAGAAATTGACTTAAACGAAAAACTGGCGGATGTACTTTCGGACCTGGAACTGGTGATCCAGGAAAAAGGCACTACTCTTACAATGGATAAGTTGCCAGTGGTCAAAGGATATGGAAGGCAATTAGGGCAACTCTTTCAAAACTTAATCAGCAATGCACTAAACTACAGCAAACCTGGCGAACCATCGGCAATAACCATCACAGTAAACGAAATAAACAAAGCCGATGTACCGTCACATTTTATCCCTGATTCAAATCATTACTACCTTTTTCAAGTAAAGGACAATGGGATCGGCTTCAACCAGGAGTATGCTGAAAAGATCTTCAATGTGTTTACCCGCCTTCACAGACGGGAATTATATCCAGGAACGGGTATAGGTCTTTCCATTGTAAAAAAAGTTGCGGCAAACCACCAAGGTTTTGTCTATGCGGAAAGCGAAGAAGGGAAGGGTGCCACCTTCAGTGTGCTACTGCCACGGGATGCTTAAGTAAACCACTATTTGATCGACTTAGGAGTACAGCAAATACCCTGGTATTGCAAAAAGCAAAGTTCAGTCAATACGAATCCTATAATCCAAAAATTCTTCGCCTGCTATTATATCGTCTCACGAAACCCCCGTATTACGAGTAGAACAGGATGGATCAAATTACCTTTCATTTATCTCAATGCCACGTCTCAAATTGTTGTCTCACAATTCTATAGCTCAAAAAGCATGGACTTCCTGAGTTTTTGAGACAAATACTTTTCAGTTCAAATCATTTTTGAATAGAGTTACTCGAAATCTCTCTTCTCCAGCAACCGGGCGTACCACTGCCCGACGACTTCCGCCGTCTTAACGCGCAGCCGATAGCGGGCCGAATTGATCAGCCGCATCTTGGTGCTGTTGTACCAGGTGCCGTTGTACTGTTTTTTGACCACTGGCATCTTCCGGCGGGAAAAGAGAATAGCGGCTGCAATCCGGCGGGCTGCCTCGTTGATGCTGCTTACTGTGCGGCCCCGGTAGCCTGGTACCCGACCAAACTGCCCCAGCCCCACACTGGCCACGAATTGCTCCAGGGCTTCCGGCGGGGGCAGTTTGTCGTTGTACCGGAGTTGGGACATATCCTTAAACCGCCCATACTCGTTGAAGGATATTTCGGCCACCAGCGTCAGGGCCGAGCGGCTGACACCGGCCTGAAACTGCCGTAGCAGGTCTTCGGTCAGCACGAGCCCTTTTTCTTCGATGGCCCGCTGAAACATCGCCACGCCGTCGTGTACAATGTCCTGGGCGAGATCGACCAGTTCATCCAACAAATCTAGCTCCTCGCTCATTGTTCGGTCATTTTAACGTACACCTTCGCTCCGCTGGTGGGGTTGTAGAAGTTTACCCCATCATAACTAAACAGCCAGATGTGCTCGGTGCCTTCGTGGTTCATCACCACCACCTTGTCGATAATGACGGCCCCATTCGAAAACACCTGAATGCGGTAACTCTTCAGCGGCTTTCCACTCAGGAAGGCAAACCACCAGTACACATCAGGTTGCACCGGAAAATTCTGGTTGTTGGTATTTTGAGGATACACATACGGCCCCGGTAGCCCCTGCACTGTCCAGCTATTGCCCCAGGGCTGCATGCCAAAATAAACCTGCATTTGGGTATGACTGCCCGACCGGTAATGCCAGTGACCCGCCGGAACTTCCCAGGCATACAGTTCCGGGGCCGTCGTGCAAGAACCGTACAGATCGGCGTACGACTGGGTGTTCAGGCGTTGGTATTCGGCTTCGGCTTTGCTGTCAGCATCAGCCTGGCTGACTTCCGAGCCAAAAAGCCCGGCCGGTACCGAAATAAGCGCCGGACCACCTACCTGATCCGCACCACAATTGCTGCGCTGGTAGGTGCCCGACCGGCCGATGGCCGCACTCAGGAAAGGCGTCACCTGGCAGTCGACGCTGGGCACCGGCGGCAAATACCCTTCCGTACCGGGTACGTTCGACTTGATGGGCGCTTCGGGCACGCGGGTGTTATCGTCCAGGTAGTATTTCTCCAGCAGAACAGCGGCCTTTAGGCCGGTGCGCTTGCCGTTGGCATCCAGCAGGCAGGTGATGGCTTTGGGCCGCCAGCCGGTGGGACGCTTGGGTAGATTTTCCGGGGAGGGCAGGCGGCTGTAGTGCTGTTCGGGATTGGTGTAGCGGAACACGAAGGTGCGGCCGATCAGCGTCTCGTCGTCATCGGCGGTTTTGAGGCTGTCGGTCACCGGCATTAACGGCAGGTAGGCCCGATCGGTCACCAGATAGACCTCCGGAGATAGGGCCAGTTCCTGCAAATACTCCGCCTGGACCTTGCTCAGCCAGCCGGTACTGACCGTCAGTTCCCGTTCGCCGGTGACCTGGTTGATCTGTTTCTCGGAGAATTCGGGCGGGTAATCATATCCGGTAAACCGTTCGGTGATCTGACGCACGTACTTCACCTGTTCGACGCCCTTGCCGGTGCAGTAGAGCGTATCAAATCCGCCCAGGCTGTTGGCAAATAAAAGAAACCGCACGTTGCGCCGGTACTGGGTTTCCAGCCGGTACCAGCGGATTTCGGTCAGCCGCTCGTCGTCCTGGTTGCTGACCCAGACCTCAAAGTGACTCACCGGTTTGGGGCTATTCAGCAGGCCCAGGGCTCTGGGGCCGACCGGAAACGAATAGACCTTGTACGGGTAAACCGTTGTGAGCTGATTGCCCACCCGACGCTCCGAGGTTCCATCGGTGTAATAAGCCTGGCAGATCAGCTTAAGGCTGGTGGGCAGGGGCGAAAAGTGGGTCAGCAGGTACAGATACTCCTGATGGTCGGCGTGGACGGTGCGGGCGTTGGGTGCCCAGGTTAGAAACCGTTTGCCCTTGCCAATGTACTCGGTAAAAAAGAAATCATGGTAGGCGGCATACTCCCGCTCGGCAATCCCGGCTTTTATGGCGTAGGCCACCGGCGCATCGAGCTGATCAATGGGCGCATCATCGTGAGTGCGGATTTTGCGAACGTAGTAAGGCGTGGTCAGGCTTTCGCAGATCCCGATGGTGGTTTGCCGGAACAGGGGCGGGGTGCGGATCAAGAGCGAGTCCAGGTGCGGAGCCACGTCGAAGTAAGCTCCTTTGAAGACCGACCCGGTGCTGAGCACTTCGGGCGGAATTTCCGAAGCCACCAGCGTATCCATTTCTTCAAAGGTGTTTGATAGAAAGTAGGGTGGGGTCATCAGCGTCAAGCCGTAGCGCAAACCGGTCCGGTCGGCGAAGGTGATGGGGTCGGCGGCTTCGATGTTGACGACGATGTGATTGCCGGTCAGGTGAACCGGGTAGTGGGTCAGGCTTGCCAGGGCGTCCATGTTAATACAGGAATTCGTTCAGATTCATTTCGAAATTGACCTCCATGCGCCATCCGTAATGCGAATCGGCCCAGAGTAGGCTGACGGCTTCCAGGCGGATGCTGTTCAGATCGCACAGGATGGTTTTGGCGCGGTTGTCGAGCCGGAGTTTTTTGAGCAGCGTCAGCAGAATCTGGAAGGATTGGGCATAGGCGGCAATCTGGGCGTCGTTGTCGTCGAGCGGGGCCTGCACCAGCACCGAAAGACCGGTTTTGTAGACGGCCATGTGGTTAGCGGCAAAGTTGTCGCCGGGTAGAACGATGGGCTGCTCCAGCCAGGCCAGGGGGTAATCGAAGTCAGGAAAGGAGCGGGCATAGTCCATGCCTTTTTCGACCCCGCCGTAGAGAAAGAATTTTAGATCGGGGTGAGCAGTGGCCCACTGCCGGAAGTAGGCCACGTAGGAAGTAAAATCGCCGGAAAGTATCATATTGAGGATGGTTTCCGGCGAAAATGAAAGGAGAGTGTCTTAAGCAACAGGACAGTTTTCTCAATTCTAAAATTTAGTCGGTACTTTTATAAACAATATATCGGCTAAATTTTAGCAGCATGCTATGAACCAAAGAACTTGCTAAAATCAACTTTAATACCAAGGTAAGCCCCTACTTGCGGGGGATATTTTCCGTTTCCTCGAAGATCAAGTCCAATGGTTGCATTAACTTTTGTGAATTTCTCGGTTAATAGGGCTCTTACAAAATAGAACCACTTCGAAGACCTATCGATTTCTAATATGGGATCACGTCGAGGATTAGTGAGTTCATTAAAAAATAGTTGTTGACGAGCATTAAAGTTATCGGTTGTTCTTCCTCCAACAGCGTTAAGACTAAAGTTAAATTTATCTTTCTGCTTGACATTCCATAAAACTCCAAGTCCAAAGTAACCATGTGAAAAGGGTAATGTTATAGTTCGATCAGGTTCAGGAGTACGGTTGCTTCTGAGGACAATCTTTTCATCACGGGGTAATACAATTTTTAATGTGTCAATCTGAACATTTTTTTCAGATATTTTAGAATTTGACGTTTGGGATAGAAATTCTAGATGACCAAGTATAGAAAGATTATAGTTTTCTCCGGAAAATAGCTCAAAAGTTGGTTGCATATAATAAGACCAGCTGGTTAGATTCTCGGAACGGTAACGCTTATAGGTTATACTTTCGTAGGCTGCACCAGAGACAAAGCCTGATTTTGGATCAATTAAAACATTTTTCGGTGGGTAAATTACATTTGAAAAACTAGGGTCATCCATCGTAAAATTTAAATTTGAGATACCGACGGAAATTCCCAATCTACCAATGATATTAGGCATATAAGCGTTTAAAATTCCTGCGAAATTGGTGAGTTTTGGCTTTTCAAAAAAGCTAAAATTGCTACCCGTTAATAGTGTAAACTGAAAATCGCTTGAATCAAAGTCTTTCACTTGCTTTTTCTCCAACTTCACTTGTAAAATTACACCATCTTCTTTGATCAGCTCTTCTGGGTCTGATTCGAGACCGATTATAATGTTTTTGTTTTTGAATAGGCTATAACTAAACCCCTTCTTAATGATTATTGGTACTCCTATGGTCTCGCTTTGCTGGAAGGAGTGTTCAAGATCAATGAAATCGATATACTTATTCAAACTATCAATGTCGAGAGTACCCATTTTTAATAGACTAACTCTAGCCTCAACTATTTTTTCACTTCTTAATTGAACTCTTTTGTCTTTTAAATTAGCCCCTACCTTTTCATATGTTAGAAAAATTGTGGCATAGGTGTCCTTTGTTGAGTCCACTATTATAGTCAACTCTTTAATATGTTTACCTTTTTCAGAGAAATAAAGGTCTTGACAAATGGCCTGTTGGAAGAAGAAGGCAAATAAGAAAAATAAAAGTAGCTTCATATTTTAAAGTGATTAAATTGTTGCGAGGAAAACTTAGTAATTTGATTATATAAACTTAAATAATTCTTGTTATTGAAATATTTCAGAAAGGAGTATATCAATCAAATAGGATTGCCTTTGCCAGAAGCAAGAAAAGAAAGATTAATTTTTAAATCAACGGTGTTTTTCACGTATTTCTTAGAAGCTGAGTTTTATAAATTGGATTCAAAAAAGTTAAATATTTTTTCTGCTTAATCAGTATTATATCTGATTAACCGCCAATCGAATCGCGGTATTTTTCCATTTCCTTTTCCATTCGCTCGGTTTCCCGTTTAATCTTCAGGTTGTTGTCCCTCAGAAATAGCCAGACGGTGTGCACGTTTTGTTTGCAGACCTGATCGAAGTTGCCAAAAACGCCCAGTTTGGCAATGTCCATCAGTGAGGTCAGAATGCCTTCTCCGTTTTTGTACAGGGGCGGCTCCTCGGACGCATCTTCGTCGTAAACATCCTGGTAGTTCTCAAAAAACCGGTTGTTCATCCACTCAAAGTATTTTAAAACCGCCATTACCTGCCCAATGGTGAGCTTCTGAAACTTGCGGGCGCGCTCGTCGGCCAGTACCGAGTTGAACTCTTCGCGCAGATCACCAGTCCAGTCGGCCGACTGACGGAAGGTCTCGGCATCCTTGCGGATTGGGCGGCACAAGGTGGCAATCAGCGTATAGACAGCCAGCGTGTTGGGTTGTTCGGGCCGGGTGTAGGCCAGGTAGTGGATGTTGGCCATCGCAATTTCAATCGCCGAGGTGTTGCTGTAGTTTGGCTCGGGTAAATTATACCGAACCCCGTCAATCTCGAACCAGTCCAGGGGCTTGTGTTGCAAGGGCGTCTGCCAAAGCCAGCGGGTGAGTTGGCCCAGCCGGTAGCGTTGTTCGGAGCTGAGCTGTCGATGGATTTTCGGGGGAATGGGCATCAGCACCGTCAGGGCGCGGGCCTTCAGGTCGGCTCGCTCTTTCAGCTCCAATAGGTCAACCGGCAACAGCGTCAGGGGCAACAGGGTTACGATCTGGCGGCTGGTGCATTCGTGCCACGCCTGGGGTACCGGATAGGCGAGGGCGTTGAGCCAGACGGTTTTCATGGGCGGGCTTGCCAGTACGGGCTGATCTGGTTGACGATGAGCTTGATTTCCCGCATCCGACGGCGGGTTTTGTAGACGCCCCCAATGCCGTTGGTGCCGCCGGTATTGAAACCGATGCAATCGATGGATTCGGCTTCGGGGTCCCAGCGGGTCTGGGCGAAGCCTTCAATGTGGCTGGCAAACAAACTGACGCCATCCATCAGCATCGGTTTTTGACCGACCCGCTGATTGCCGCGCGTGCTGCGCCGGTAGACGATCCTTTTGGAATTCGCAAACCAACTGGCCACACTGCCGGGGCTGGCGATGGGTAGTTTGACGCCGTTGCGCAGGTGGCACCAGTATAATCCGGAAGCACAATAGTAAGCCCGTTCGGGCAGGCCCAGCGACTTGTTGTACAAGGCGATTTTGGGGTGATCATTGCGGTTCGTGCGTTCGCGGAGGCCCACCTGCGCGCGGGCGGTATCAAAAATGGCCTGTCGCAGCGTGCCTTCATCAGCGAAGGTGAGACTGGTCAGGGCCAGGGTATAGGGGTTCGATTTGGCCGGTTTCATGGTTTGACCAGGTGCGATAAAGCTGCCAAGAGCAAGAAGCCCAAGATAAAGCAGGTTGCGAGTTTGGATCGTTGCCACGGTGTTAGTTCATCAAAGAATTCCCGGTAAAAATCTTTCCCCGACTGCACAAATGGAAGGACATAAAAGCCCACCATCGGCACCACGAACATCAGCAGCAGCAGGGCAATGGGCAGATCGGTGAGCTGCACGAACTTCTCGTAGGCGAATTTCTGCACACTCGTCAGATCGTAGGGCTGCATCTGCTTGTCAAACGCCAGGCTTTTATTCACCTCCTGAATCATATTGTGCAGGTCAGTGAAGCTATTGTAGGCCACCCAAAGGGAAACAAAGACACCCAGCAGTTGAAAGGCCAACGTCAGGCGGTGGTGCTGTTCAAACCAGCGTTTGTCCGGCGATGCTTCGCTGGGATCACTAGTCGCCAGCCCCAATTTGCGATCAATGTCGCGGGCCTGCCGCTCCGAATCGGCCGCAAAGCTGTAGAGAGTGCGTTTCTCATCTTCGTTGGGGGCCTGCCGGGCCTGCTGCCGAAAATCCCGGGCATCTTCCAGCAAGGAATCACGCTCCGCCACCAGTTGGTTGCGCTCGGTTTCCTGCGCCTGGCGCTTGCGGTCTTCGATGGCCTGTTTCTGGCTTTCGATGCGTTCCAAATCGGCATTCAACCGCTCTTCTTCGGCTTGAATGGCCGAGAGTTCGGGCACAACATGGCCGTTCACGGCCAGCGTCTTGCCCGCTTCGGTGACTTTTGTGTGTTTAGTGAGGTTTTGCATAGACGGTAATCAAAACGGCGTAGAAAAAAAGAAAGACGGTCAGGGCCAAAGCCAATGCCAGCGGCCCCCAAAGCGGGGCGGTGATCCACCACCATGATAGGTCGGGAAACAGCGTGTATTTCAAGGCGATAAGTAGCAGGCATAACCCTATCAGCAACAGGGCAACGTAGGCGCGGTTCATAGGACAAAGTAGTTTTGGTTGGGATCGTTGGGAAAACCGTTACCAGTGGCGGTTTTCTGCACCGGGGGCGTGTAGGCCGGTGAGTTATAATAGGCGGCCAGCACGGTGGGACTGGCTGTTTGGTCCAGGTAATTTTTGAGCAATCCGGCAAATTTCTCGGCTTCTTTCCCGGCCTGCAGCGCCAACTCTTCCCGGCGGCCAGAGGGCAGGTAGTCCTCGTTGGTGATGCCGTCAGTTTCGGCCAGCAGCCGCCAGTCTTCGGTGATGTTGAGGAACGGAATCGATTCGCGGAATGATTCATTGGCCAGGGCAAACCGAATGAGCTGCAAAGCGTGCGTTTCTTCCTCGGTGAACGAATACGTAGCATCCACCAATTTCGCTTTGAGATCTTCAGCGAACGGTTTGCCCAGCAGGGGCTGGAGGAAAAAATCTTCCGCTTTCCGGATGTAATCCCGCTGGGCCAGGTACAACCGGCGCGACTTCTGGGCGTGGGGAAAATACCGGGTCAGTTCGGTGGCTGAGTGCAGAAAACTACCGTGGGTCATCGAGTAAGCCGCACTCTGTTTCCAGATCGTGAAGTCGGCTTCGTAGCTCTCCAGGTAAAACAGGGCATCTTCCAGCGCCCGGTTGGCATTGGCGATAATGTCCTTCTTCATGCTGACGTACAGCCACTTGCCCATCGGCTGGGCCTGCGCTGGATTGGACACCGACACCCCACCGTCGCCCATCGTTGAGACCATCTGGGGCAAACCGATGAAATAGGCGTAGTAGGCCGTGGCAATCTGCAGGTGTTTCAAGAGCCGCACAAACCGGCCAGTGGGAGAGCTGAGCGCCGACAGCTCTTCGTACAGCTCATCGCCGATGGCCGGGATGATATACTTCAGCTCGGCCTGTTCGACGAAGGGCTGCCAGGTGGGCCATTGCATGGTTTTCTGAATGCCCCCTAAAACGGCTTTCAATTGGGCGGTGTCTTTAATCAGCATTGGGTTTTTGAGCCGGTTTGGGCTTGTTTTTCGGTTCGTCTTCGGACGGATCGCCTTCCTCGTTCCGCGGATTATCCAGGTGGTTTTTGGCTGTTACGTCGTACGTGTAGGTTTTGATCTGGCGGATGTACAGCGTTTTGGCGGGGTCCAGGCCGTCGATCTTTTGAGCGAGCAGGAGGGGTTTGAGGATCAGCCGCCGGTGCTGCACCGTCAGAAAGTCCTGCATGTAGTTGGCGGAGGCTTCCAGTTCCTTGCCCGAACCGCCGAGCTTCGCGCCGGTTTCGATCCCGGCCAGGGCGGGCAGCACGCCGTGGCCCTGCGCCTGGGCGATATTGGCAGCATTGTACAGGTTCAGAAACGCTTCGTCGTCGATGGTGGACTTCAGGGGCGTGATCCGCACGCCCGGCAGTTCCTTGCCGAGCGAATCGGTTTTGTGAAAGGTGAACAGCACTTTGTTGGGGTTCTCGTAGCTGGAGACGGTTTCGGCCATCGCGTCTAGCACCTGCTTCTGATGGGCCTTGCGCTTTTCGTCGTCTTCGAAGCCTTCCTGATCAAAATAATCGTCGGGAATGCTGATGTGGTGGGTGATAAAGTAGCCGTTGTCCAGTCCTTTGTCGTTGAAAACCGGCACTTTGTTGCTCACTTTCGTCCAGTTCTCCGTTCCCCACCAGGGCGACAGGGCAAAAAACCGCTGGCCGGGAATGGCCGGCCGTGCCACGCGCAGGATCGACACCGGGTATTTGGCCGGTTCGGCAGAATCGAAGGCCGGAACCCGCACGTACTCGTCTTTTTTGAAGCGGCTGGTGCCGTAATTGGCGTTGATCAGGTAGGCCGTCACTTTCGTCTGGCCCTTTTCAAGTTTGGCAGGCCGAATGTCGAACACATCCACCACGTCGACGGCGAGTAGCTTCCCGCCGGTTTCGAAAGCAAACCGCACGTAGAATTCTTCGGCAAACGCCAGTTGCAGGGCGGCCGCCGGAATATAATCGTTCAGCGCCAGACGGTCGATCCATTCGGTGTAAGCCGGATCAATCACCGGCGTGATTTTGATATCGTCGCCAACGACCTTTTCAATGCCGACGCCCAGGCCCAGCCCGGCGGCAAAGTCGGCTTTGGTGTAGATGAGCTGCCATTTGTTGGGCGACTCACAGGCGAGCTGGTGCAGGCGGTGCAGCACTTTGTCGTCCCCGCGCGGAATGTGGTCGGCTTTGGTGCCGGTGGCGCGGCCGCGGTCCAGGGAGGCATCGACGGTGGTACTGGCATCGCCCCCGAAGGTGACGACGGTGGCCGCGCCTTTCTTGCCGTAGGGCACGACGTAAACGTTGTGTGCGATTTCGCGGATGGGCATTACATCAGGTGGTTTACCGGCATCCGGTTGAAGGTGACAATCAGGTCGATGTAGCAGTCGAAGTGCTTGCGTTCGGTGGGCTGGTAGCACTTCAGGATGCCGGAGCGGTTCATCTTCTTGCGCTCGTTGAGCCGGTTGGCCTGCGTGGGCTGAAGCCGGGTGCAGCCGGTCCGGACCGAAACCGTTCCGTTGGTTTTGCGAAACTTCAGGTCAAAGACGGCGTTCGGCCGGTTGACTTCGGCCAATACTTCGGAGATACCAATCACCAGGCGGTGGACGCGGCTCATAGCGGGCGGTTTTGTTACAGCCACAAGATTAAATCACCGGTATTTGGCAAAGAAGGACACGATTTTTAGGGCGTTTTGAGTAGGTTTTTGCAATCCAAATTTTGGCAAGTGATTGGCAGCGAATGGGATACAAAAAAAGCAGTCAAAAAACCACTTACTGACTCACTCGGTGGGGCGCCCGCCCTTTGACGAGAACGGAAATTTCCAAGATGAAAAACAAGGATATAGACGCTGGAAAAATCGGAATAAATGATTTTTGTAAAGAGCTATAATTTAGAATGCTATTAAAATCAATTTATCTTCAGTAGTAATAGATATTTTGTTTGATATAGCTCAGCCTTAGTAGAAGCGTACTATTTTATTTTTATTATTTCATCGACTACTTTGATCAATAAAGCCATGACTGAAATTAGAGTCGAAAAATAAATGAATGGCGATTTTTCTGGTAATGCAGCACCTTTAAGAACACTTGATAATATAATTTTTTGTGTTGTTAGAATTGATTTTAACAAAAACATAAATAACAAATATATAAGTATTATTGCCCAAGGCGAAATACATATTAATGTGTAATTAATAGAAAAAGATAAATTATCAATTCCATATCCGTTTACTGGATTACCAAGGATAGTTAAAACAAAGGAGAATAGTAAAATGTGAATTATTAGAACTAATAATAGAGTGAAGACAGAAATAGAAATAACAATAAGTTGATAAATGTTTGATTTTGCGTTGTTCCACCTATCAAGAACATTAATTACAAGTAAACCATTTAATAAACAAAATGAAATTGCCCAAATTAAAAAAAAAGCCCATCCAATAGCGCTCAAATTGTCAGATAAATCAAACCAACTTATTAAATAATTATAGAATCCATCATTAAATGGAATGCCGTAATATTTTCGTGACAAATACAATGTATAAATCAATATAAAAGGCAATATTAAAAGTATGAATAATAAAATAATCAATCTTGCTTTCGTGCTTTTTAACAATAACAAAGTGCGTTCTAAAGCAATCTTTGGAAAGTTTGGGACTTTTGGCCTTTCTACATAGGCAAGCATTTTTTTTACCCACTCTCTCGCTTTAGATTTTTGTTCCGTATTAATATGAAAATCGTCTAAAAACTTCCCAGTTCCAGTAATAAGTGCACATATGGCTATGTAAAGGCCCCAATTCATATTCGTTTTTTAAAAAGCAACAATCCTTAATTCCAAAATTAAATTAGGCAGTGAAAATGAAATTCATTTGAAAATGTCACTTTAAAGTTAAGGTGAATATGTAATTAAACCTCAAATTTTTGTTAAGATTTTTATTGGTCTCCTAAACCACATACAACGTATTCTGCTGCTTGCGGTGGCCGGGCAGGAGCTGGCGGCATTTGGCCCAGAGCCAGTAGTCCAGGGCGTCGGTGCCGTCGGTGGCGAACTCCCGGTTTTTGAGCTGGCGTTCGGCGGTCTTGTCTTTTTCGAAGGTATCTCCGATCCTAACGGGGGTGCTCTGAATGGCGATGATGAGCACCTTGTTGGTGTTCTGGTTAATGCGGATACGCGGGGCGCGGGGGTTGGATTCTTCCAGCAGTAAGTTAATCAACAGGTATTTGTCCTTATGGCGAGGGTAGGCCGTCAGCTCCCGGCGGAACACCTTCCAGCCCTTCCTGGCCAGGGCCGTGGCGAACTGGTCAAAGAATGGTTTGTTTTCATTGCTGGTGGCCGCTGAACGGGAACGCCCACCGGGATCACCGTACACAAACACCTCTTTTTTGGCGTGGTTTTCATAGGTGCTCGTAAACCAGGCGGCTATTTGCAGCACCAGGTTGGTGTCCTGATCATGCAAAACCGGCTTGGTGTATTTGCTGTTGACCACCCGCAGTTCCCGGTTAATTTCCTGGCCCACCAGCGCCCAGCAGATATCGGCGTTGAAGTCCAGGGAAATATCCAGGGGTTTGTCACTGTGGTAATCATTCGACTGGTACAGAGTCAGTCCGGATTTATCGTCGTGCTGGTAACCGTAGCTTTCAAAGTAGCAGTGTTTGCTGGTGCCGAAGGCGTGGTAAAAACAATTGGGCAGTTTACCGATCCGCCGGTTGAGGACTTCCACTTCAAACTCCAGCGGGTCCAGCTCTTCCCGCAGTTTATCGGCATAATCCGGAGGCAAGATCTCGGAATTGTCCACGTAGGTCGATTCGACGAACAGCGTTTCAGGTGGGGTGCTTTTCAACTGTTCCGCAGAAAATGTTTTCCGCAGCTCCAGCTCTTTTTGCCACAATTCCTCGGTGTGGTAGATGTGCATGCCCTCCTGGGTCCAGGGCGCGGAGGTGAAATCGAAGAAACCGTGGTGCCAGGGGTCTGAAGAAAACGATTTGTAGCGGTTGGCGCGGAAGGTGGGTTTGACGACTTTATTCAGGAAATCGGTTTTGATCAGGGCCGATTCGTCGGCCAGCCCACCGTCCAGGTTCAGGCCCCGGTGGGTTTCGGGCCGGTCCTGGCTGATGAGCTGGAGCGTGGCCCCGGAAATGTGGGTGATGCAATACTGGTAGCCAAGCTTGCCCGGCGCTTTAAACGGTTTGGGCCAGTGATCCGGCGGACGTACCCCGATTACATAGGTGCCGAACGGATTGGCTTTCGAGTATTCAACCTGGCCCATCAGTTCGAGGGCTTCCTTCAACCCTGGCAGCACGACCAGATCGAGCTGCACATAAGTCAGGCCGATCAGCCCCCACTTGCTGCGGGGAAAGCGGTCGAAGATCATTCCGGCCTTGAAACCCAGCGTGGTGGTTTTCCCCGATCCGCGCCCGGCGTTGAAGGTTTTCCGGCGAGCCCGGCTTTTGAGGAACTTGATCTGCTTGGGGTTGGCGTACACTTTGCGGCTCTCACTCATCCCATTCCAGCCCCTGCTGTTTTTTGTAAACGTTGACGTTGTTGATGAAGACATATTTGCCCGGTTTCTGGAAATCTACCGGGTCCAGCCCCTGCACTTCCTGTTGATACAGCCCGGCCAGTTCATCGGCTTCACGCCGACATTCGCGGGCTTCCTTGATATCCTTTTCCTTGAAGGCAATGTTCGACAACAAATCGTAGTAGGCAATCGACGCTTGCCGTCGGCCTTCTTTGTCGGTTTCTTCGACGGCTCCAAACAGCAGTTTGCATTCTTCGACCAGGTAGCGGGCCATGCGGTCCTGAATGGCGTAGTCTTTCATGAGCACTGAGCGCACCATATCCTCCGTGCGGCCCATGCGCAGCATCCCCCAGGCTTTGGAATATTGTTCTAACTTCTGTTGCTCGGATTCGGTAAAGTCCTCGTATGTAGTCTCATTGGCGTAGAACTGGAGGTACCGGTCGAGCTTCGATTCATCAATTTTCAGCAGCCGCTTGGCCCGTTTGATGGATAGTTTCTTGGTCATTCTCTCCCGAAAAATGCGTTGGGGCAAGATTACAGGGAAATTTTTCACTTAAAAAGGACGGATTTAAAAGAGAGTGAGTCGTAAATTTCCAACCTTTAGGCAACCAAAGGGTCAATAGGGAAAAATCTCAGGACGATGCGCTTTTTTAACCTCCTTCTATTATGCCTAATCGCGTTGTTCAGTCAACAAGCGTGTAACCAAGTAAAGCCGCAGAAGGCTTCAGGCTGTAGCGATCCGAAATTTTCGCGCGCTAAAGAGTTTATAAATCTGGATGCAGTTGTCGTCGATCGGTACGGGGTAAGCTTGTATTTATTGGAAGCTTCCCAGCCCAATGAGTATGGCCTAACTGTTCCCTTACTGCCTTGTAACCTGCCCGATTCCTACAAACAAGATCAGCTTCGCATTCGTGTAAGTGGGTATACGCTCACCCATCCGGACCTGACGTACCAAATCAGTTCAGGTGAAAATTTTGAAATTACTAGGATTGTAGAACGATAAACGACTGGATGCTCCGAGGAGAAAACGCCAGGGTATCCCCTCGGAGCGGAGGACTACTCAAACAACCCATTCCCCTCCGGATTCATAATCGCTTTCATGGCCTTCGTCCGCATTTCCTGCTCACCATCCACATCCCGGTGCGGATGCAATAGCGTGCCTTCGTCGAAGAAATGCGCCCAGGACCGGCCCAGCTTTCGACCGCGATCGTTGTGCTTGTCGAGCGCAAAGTCCGGAATTTCCTGCCGACGGAACGGATGCGTCAGCCAGGCCCATAGCAGCGTCCAGTCAATCATTCGGCTTTTGCGCGCGCGGCAGAGCCGCAGCACCGCCTGAGTCAGAAACAACCGCTGAGGCTCGTTCTTGTCCTCCTTCTTTTTGGCCTGTTCCCGATGCATTTCGTAAAGTGCCCAGATCTCGGCGGGGAGTCCCGGTTCAGCCAGGCCCACGTCTTCGCTGGTCATGATCCGCAGCCGCTTCCAGACGTATTCGACAAAACCGGAATCGTACAGCTCCACCACCCAGAACATGGCCTGCTCTTCCAGGCCCCGACGGATGCACTTTTGCAAGGCACTGCTGCACTCAAAAAAATCGTACCCCTTCCGGGTGCGTATGTCGTACTTGCTCATCGTTCAATGACAATTTTGTTGTGTTCCACCCAAACTTTTACCGAATCACCCCGGCTAAAACCGGCGCTGGTCATCCACTTACCCGCCAGCAGGAGCGACGGCACCAGTTCGGTTTGCTGCCGGATCGTCCAACGGTGTTTTTTTCGTTGTTGATACCCAATTTTTCGTACTTTCACGGCTCAGGTATTTATTCCGGGTCGCCGGCGCGATTAACTTTCAGTGAAAGCCCGGAAGCCCTTGCATCCGGGCTTTTTGTCAATCGAAGAGTCTGGTTTGCTTTTCAACGTGGTTGAACAGCGGGAGGTCCAGGAAACCCTGGTTCTCACTTTTACGTAGCCCCACTCGGGTGGGCTGGCTCATCAGAAACTCGTTCAGGAGCTTGACCTCAAAGGTCGTCAGTTTGGCTTTCTTTGGCTTTTTCATCCGCGTTTTAGCTGTTTGTACACTTTGTCCAGGGCAATTTCTCCGCGCACGACTCGCCAGGCGACTTTCAAACTCATACTCATCGTGACGATGCCGCGCCGGAACAGCGCCCAGGCCGTGGTCATGATCGACCGAAGCTTCGTTAACCATTCTTTTCTCATTGATTTCCAGATAGTTATTGTTAATTGATGGTGTAAAAATCTCCCGGCAGAACGGATTAAAAAAGCGTTTTTCCTGAATTATTTTTCGCTAAAACGCTGATTATCAGAACAATATAAGTTGTCCGTTTTGCGCTACCTGCCCAATGTGCTGGGGTTCTTTGTACGCGCCCTGGGGCCGGGTTTGGGCTGGTTTGGACGGATCGGGTTGAAGCTGTTTTTTCTCCCGAAATGACCCGAACAGGTAGGAATCTTCCGGCTCAATGGTTTCAATGGACGGACACCCGGCCAGGGGCAACAGGCGGTTGACGCGGTAGCCAAACCGCCATTCCCATTTCAGGCTGTCCATGCACACGGCTTCACCTTCGCAACCGTGCAGGGCCATGTTCACCGCCGTCATGCGCGCGCAGATCGGGTCCAGATCGGCGGCAAAATGGTAGTTGCCCGGCGCCAGGGCGTGGAAAGCCAACAGCAGCCGACCGGAACCACAGGAAGGATCATAAACCTTCTGGCGTTTTCCCTTCAGCGATTCTTCGCAGCCCTGCAGGCGCACCATCAGGTCGCAGACGTGTTCGGGGGTGAAGAATTGACCCAGCAGTTGCGATTTCCCGCGTGAGGTCAGGCATTCGTAATAGTTGCCCAGGCCGTCGTACCAGTCGGTGTCAGTCACGATCTGGCTTTGCTGCAGCAGGATTAGTTCCTGGGTCAATTGGACAAACCGGTCCAGATCGCCGTACTGCTGTTTCAGTCGCTCGTAGACGCCAACCCGTTGGGGCATGAACGATTCGGTCAGGAACTCGACGAAATCGCTGAAAAAGCTGGAGTAGTTGAAGCCGTGCTCCATTTGGGAGAATAGCTTGTTAAACGCACGGAGTTCGTGCGGTACAACGGTGGATTTTAACATGGTAGGAGAGAAATAAAAAAGCCCCGCGTGTCGGCGGGGCTGTGGGTTTCAGAACGGGACGGCTTCGGCTTCGGTAGCCGGTCGGCTAAAGTAGGCCGACCGCAGCAGGTGATCGACGTAGTAGTCTTTGATCCGGAAACCGGTCAACTCTTTAAACCGGTCTTCGAGTTGCTCCCGAATCAGTAGGGCCGGAGATTTGTAACTGTTGGGTTTATACGTCCGGACGAACTCCAGAATAGCATCAATGCTGACCTGCGCAGGCGCGATCGCGTTGATTTCTTCCACTTGCACGTCGATGTTCCGACCGGTTTTCTTAAACCAGCCGCGCGACACATCGGGGAGCCAGTTTTTGTCGCCCCATCACTCGAAGTCTTCTTTGGGGAATGGAGCCAGGTGTTCATCCAGTACGCTCTCCACCGACACCCATGCGTCGGCATCGGCGCAGGCCTGTTGCCAGAGTTTGGCGATTTCCAGCGGATTCTGGGATTGTTCAAACAGGTGCTCATCGACGCGCTCCGGATCGATGTCGGGTGGGAGCGGGGTTGGCATCAGGGCCAGGTGGGCCACGGTGTAGATGCCCAATTTGGCACACACCATTTTGTCCAGGGTGTTGATGTGCATTCGGCGGCCGACCTCGCTGGCCCACTCGTAATACTCTTTTTCGGACTTGCCGGTGGTGGTCAAAAACCGGTCTAAATTCCGGCGCGGAACTGTTGTGTTTTCCATTGATTTACAGACGTTTATTGTTTGAATTGGTCTGTAAATTCTCCCAGCAGAACGGATTAAAAAAGCGTTTTTTCTGAAAATTTTGTGTTATTTTGTATTAATTATTCAAACAAAAAAGATCTCATTAAATCGTAACTATCAGTTGGAATAAATGGAAAACATCTGCCAATAACCTTGCTCATATGTTTTTGTAATTTTCCTGTTTCTTTATAATGAGGAGAATTATAAATTGGAAAAGATTTCTTTATAATGCCATCCAACTGATGATTTCCCATTTCTAAGAACCATTTTGGAAGCAGTATAATTTTACCATTTGCATAATATACTTCTTTTCTATCAGAATCTTTACTTTTAAAGTAAGGAAACGAATTGTAAATTAATTTCAATATATAATCACTAAATGATTGTAATGCTTTTTCTGACTCATTCCCAATCAAGTACGGACTAATAGTTCCTAAATCAAATTCAGAAACTACATTGTAAGTGTCCTTTTCAATAAATGAACAAAAAATATAAATGGGATCAAATAGAAAATTTTCTAAGGAATATCTGCTAGAATCTCCATGAATAAAAATGTAACTGTCTAATGCTTCGTAATTCTTTTTATCCCAGTCTATAATTCCATAAACAGTTTTGTTTCCTGCTCCTCTAAATTCATTAACCAAATTAATAACTTTTTCACAAGAACTATCCCCGTAATCACCTGAAATAAAATACAATTTTGTTTCAGGCTTACAAGTTCTTGATACTACTTCGTTAATAATTTGATAATAAACAAGATCAGTTGGGCTTTCTACAATTATCTGTTTATGTTTGCGATAATTAATGCTTAAAATAGGAATTGTGTTTATTAAAATTTCTAATGCTCTATCTTTATTGACTTTTTTTAATGCAGAATTATTTTCATTAGATAACTGGTAAATAGAATCTTCAGGAGAAAGGGCGATTGTGGTCGGATTATGAGTCGTAATAAACACTTTAGATTTATTTTTATTAACAACAGTGTCATAAAGCGATTGGATCAAAGTTTGAATTCCGTCAGGGTGTAAAAAAGCATCAGGTTCATCCAATAAAATTAAATCTGGAAATTTGCTACTCTCATTAAAATTAATGTTCAAAAAAAGTAAAGCATAGAAACTAAATAAAATTCTTTCACCAGATGATAAATTTTGAAATTCAAGAACTTCTCCTGAAATAGAATTTGTTAAAGAAATAGAGAAATTGCCATTTTTTTCAAATTCTTTAAAATTAAAGTCTTTTAATCTGAATTTGAACTCATATTCATTTAAGAAGTCATTAAATTGATTGAATGGAGACCTGTTGGCTTTTATGAATTCAATATCAGAAATGGAATTATTTTCTTCGCCATATAAGACTTTATTGGTAAAGTTTGTTCTATTTAAATCTCTTCTATATATATATGAGGCAAAAATTTGTAGAAAATTATTGGTATAATTAGTGTCGTAAAGATATAGGGTTTCCTCATAAGGTAAATTGATAAAGTCCTCAGTAGAAATATTGGACTCATCTAATCCATTGTATCTAGATATTTTGAAAATGAATTCGAAAAGATGTCTCTTTTGATTTAAATATTTATTTAGTTCTTGCAAAGCTATTTCATTTGAAATCACTTTGCCCTTTACTGAGCCTGGAAAGAAACTAAATGAAATAAGTTCATTAATGTATTTTTTAACTTCATCAGTCTGCTTTTCGGGGAACAGATCAAGATAGTTATTTTCTATGATTTCTTTAATCGGAATATTAGTATAATAAATTTTATGAATAAAATCTTTAAATTTGCCTTTTAATACATGCCAATCTCGAATAATTATAGAATTATAGTCAGACCAATTCTTGAACGAATAGTTTCTTTTATCGAAATCTATAAAATCATACTTGAGAATGGATTCTATGTTTTCACTAAATTTAACTACTCGAAATTCCGGTAATTTTAAGTTGTCTTCTAAAATAGCTTTCAGAAGTTGTGTTTTTCCACTTCCATTAGTTCCAGTAATTACGACAAAATCAGTTAGCTTATCGCTCTCAAAAGGTTTTAATGACAAGTAGTCGTTAGTAATTGACAGAATCATTGGATGTTTTAAGTTTTTGAAAAATTATATTAAAGGTGCCTTACCATCAATCTTTTAGACTATTTTAAATTACAACAATCGATTTCAGATTGTAAAGGAATGATTTGAGAGAATTTTAATTTGTAAATACTACATAATAGTGGTCGATTATTATATTTTTAATCAAATTGTATACATTTCAAAATGGTAGCTTCATAGTCTTCTGAAACGGATGTTTTGGCTTCGCCTTCCCACCAGCTTTTTTCAAAGTAACCACTTCTTTCCCGAACACCCGCTGAAGATAGTTAAAATCTTTCTCTTCCGCATCCAAATTCCGAAACTCGGCCAACCCGCCCGCGTTAACGAACGTATCCTTCTGAGCAAAGTAAAACCGGGTATCCTTCCAGATCAGACGGTGTTCGTAAGCGTTCAGGCAACTGATCCAGTAATCCTCGTTGCATTTGATCTCCGGCGAATACCATAATTTACTTCCGGCCAGCACGCCGTGCGCGCAACCGGTCACGTAGCCACTGAGTTGAATCGGGTTCAGCGAGTTGTAAGAAACCGGTGTCGGGCTGGAGCTGAAGCCGAACAGATACGCTCCGGCATGGCGGGCGGCATCGGAGGTGGCCTGGATAATTTCCCGGGCGGTCAGTTCGTCAACATCGGCGGACTCGCCCGGCTGGGTATATAGCCGCCGGAAGGCGGTAATGTCGTCATCGAGCATGAACACGCTGCCGAAATGCTTAATGATCCAATCACGCTTGCGGGCCAGGCCCACCACCGAATCCGGGTGGGTCACAATCTCGTCTTTCGGGTTACAGAGCCGGTAGGCTTTCGCCTGGCTTTCCGGAACGCAGATGATGGCGCCAGCCACCACGCTGGTGGTTAGCACGCGCGTGTGGCGTTTGTGGCTGGGAATTACGATCTGGCATTCCATTGGGTCTGAAACTGGTTAGCGGTGATAACGTGAGTTTTGCCGATTTTGGTGGAAGCTTTGTAGCAGCGCATTGTCTCGACGCCCAGTTGCTCGGCCACGTTGTTCTCGTCGATCTCATTCGTGCAGACAATGATGAAGGCAGTGTACTTCTCCGAAAACTTGGCTACAATCGGCATTTCCGGTTTTTCGTCCTCCGGCAACGCTTCCTTCAACTGCTGCTCCAGATCGCTCAGGTCGATGCCGTAACTGCCCAGGTCCACGAAATCGGAAAAGTCCGACTGGAGCAGCAGTTTGTCCCACTCGCCGAAGGTGCTGTTCTCGATCACGGAAATTTCCTTGAACTCGGCTTCGGTCAGTTTGCGGGTAGCCACGCGCACGTCGATCATCTCGTCGCCTTTGCCCATCGCCAGCATCACTTTGCACCGCTGGTGACCGGCAATCAGTGTGCCGTCGGCATCTACCACCGGCAGGCCGATCAGGCCAAACTGGCCGATTTTGGTTTCGAGTTCCCGCTGTTTGGCGGCCGTAATTTTTCGGGGATTCTTTTCGTAGGGCACCAGGTCCTGCACCCGGCGTTTTTCAGTCGTAAATAACTCAGTCATGATTTGCGAACACATGGATGATTCACAAACATGGCTCGATCCAATTGACGCTGGTAGGACAAATTAGCCGCAGGAAATAACGCTACATAGTTGGTACAAGAGGCTTAAATGCAACTGCCAAAATAAAAGCAACTGCAAGAAACGAAACCACCCAGAGCAGGATTGGACCCGATGGCCCCTTCAGCTTAATACCCAATACTGACATTTCCAAGGTTCCGGAAGACGATCGGAAGTAGCGGACAACATAGGTGGCTAGGAAAGCCGCTAATAAAACTGTAACGATCCCAGAAATCAGGGGGAATACCTTAACCCATCTTGTAGTGGCAGCATCAATTCGATCGAATCTGCCATCATAAAAATCTAGTAAGACAACAAAAACAATGACAACAGTAATAATTGAGATGGTAATTGAAAATACCCAGGCTAACAGCTGGTCAGGTTTCATCTGTTTCATGAATTTGGCATAATTGTGCTCATAAGCTTCTAACTTTTAGGGATATATGCAAAATAAGTAAGAGAGAATTTTAGAAAATTAAATTTCCCGATAATCAAAGCGCCTTGAACAGCGCCAGCATCCGTTCCAGCTTTAATTCGGCTTTAGCGATCTGCGTCCGGTAGTGCTGCTTTTTAGCTTCGGTCGACGAGCGGTCCAGCCCACTGCGGTATTTGCTCAGTTTCGATTTTTCGTAGCGAATCAGCCGGTCCAGCTCAAACTTGTCGGTGGGCAGCGAGGCCGAAAAACTGTCTTCCACCAGCTTTACCGGCTCCTGGGCGGGTCGGTGGCCGTGGTCCAGGGCGTAGCGGATTTCGTCCTGCTTTTCCACCCAGGCCCGGCGAAGCGTCAGAATCTGCCCCACCACATCCGGACAGGCCAATTCATCCGGAATGCTTCCCAGGGAGTTGGACAGTTCGGCTTTCCGGCGGCTGATCTCGCCCTGCTCGGCCCGGATGGTATTCACCAGAGCGGCCACGGCGGGTGGCAGGCTGGTACCTGGCGGGCGGATCGGTCGGCTGGGTTGGGCCGGTTCAGAAGTGGGATGTGCCGTCGTGAGGGCTTCGTAGACCAGGCGGGCTTGTTCCACGTCGGCCGGGTTCGCCTGGCCGCTTCGGAGCCGGAGTTTGGTCAGGTTCCAGGCGGCTTTGGCCTGGGTGCGTTGGTGCTGCAGTTGGGTTTCGGTCATCCCCGAAATTACCCGGTGGGTTCGGTGTCCGACAGGAGCGCTTCCGTAAAAGCATCGACGGTTTCCTGCCAGGTTTTGGCTTCAATCCAGACTGTCGGCTGCTCGTAGTGATTGATTTGCGCTGAGATCACTTCCTGCAC
This sequence comes from Larkinella terrae, assembly GCF_009668025.1. Classification (GTDB taxonomy): domain Bacteria; phylum Bacteroidota; class Bacteroidia; order Cytophagales; family Spirosomataceae; genus Larkinella; species Larkinella terrae. The sequence goes on from NZ_WJXZ01000006.1 coordinate 180,398, forward strand.
TTCGGCCGAATAACCGGCCAGCAAGTCGCCGAGTTGGTGGGGCGCAATACCGCCCTGTTGCAGATAGGTAAAGAGAGAGGGGAGGCAGGCAGGACGGAGCATATATGAAGCCGGTTGGTCACTGCGAACACTCGTCTGACAGACGACCTGTTACCCTACTTGCAAAGGTATGCCAACCGGCAGGTCGTTAAAGTCCTGCCAGTCGGTCGGCTGTCATAAAAAAGTGTTCGCAGGGCAAACATAACAAAAAAACCGGTTAGCCAACAGGCCACCGGTTTTTGTACGACCAAACAGTTTCAATTGACGCTATTCGTTTGTCTCTTCCTGGGACTCGTCGGCGTCTTCTGGTTCATCCGTTTCCAGACTCACTTCCCGACTCTTCAGCAGGGCCTCCAGCTTCTGCTGAGCTTTCTCTTTCAACGCCTGATCGGTTGCCAGTTCCGGATTTTTTTCGGATTGTGGTGTTTTCGGCTTCTGGTTTTGCTTCGCCATTTTCGGAGATAGGTTGCGCCGATGACTCGGCAGGTTCAAAATAGTGGGTTATTCCGGCGGCCATCAGCTTTTGGGCCATTTCATCGGTCAGGTTTTCGTCGATGTTGACCAGGCCCAGGTTACCGACCGAATGGCGAACGCCCCCCTCGGGAACGTTCACCAGTTTGAATTTAATGAGCATAGGTTGGGGCTTAGGTCGTCGCTTCCGGTTGGATCGGCAGGGTGGCCACCAGCGAAGCCTGGATCGGCAACAGATCCCACATAAAACCGTCCTGATCACCCTTTAGCGTAAAACCCCGCTTGTCGTTGCCCTTCTTACCGCCCTTGAAGGATTTCTTCAGGAAAATAGGGTTGTCGCTCGATCCCACCACCACAAACTGACCGTCATTCATTTCCACAATCCAGACGCTCCCGGCGTTCAGGTGCTTTTTTAGTTCGCCCTGGATGGCTTTGGAGAATCCGGCCAGCATCAATTCGATGGTGTGTTTGTGCGACTGAAAACCGGGATCACCGTTTGAATCACTCGCCACTTCCGCCGTGCCGTCGGGAAACTGGTACTCGGCAAATTTGTTGGTGCCCACCATCAATGGCAGGGCTGTCACCTCACCGGTTTGGGCTTCCTCCAGCGTCGGCCAAATGCCCTGAATGTGTTTCGATAACGCCACCAAGACTTTCCGCAGCCCGCCGGGGTTGGGGGCCTGAAACGACTGGCCGTCGAGGTTGGCGAAGTTGACGTAGGCCAGCCCCATCACCGGAGCCGCCACGTTCAGCGGGTCGCTGGTCAGGTGCTGCACCACTTCCAGCGGCATCACCACGCCCACCAGAAACGCCAGCCCCGCCAGAAAAAAAGAGAAAATTGATTTTGCTTTCATAAAAAATGAACCAGTAAACGAGTTGAGAAAAAATGAATTACAGGCCGTAGCTTTCGTTTAGGCTTGGCCCGACCACAGCAGGCTCGGCATCGCCACGTCCATGCCAATCTGGAAGTCCATGACCCACGCCAGGTCCCGCTCGCGTTTGTTGTAATCGAACTCCAGGTTCGACTGCGCCGACTCGTCATCGTAGAGCCAGGCCACAATGCCGCGCGGCAAAATCAGGGGCGCTTCAAAGGCGGTCGGGCCGCTGGTCAGCATGTAAGGTTCGACGCAGAATTCGATCACCGTGCCCTCGATGGTCTGCTTCTGAAAACCGGCGTTGTAGGGCAGGGTGCCGTAGGTCGACCGGTAGTTGCGCTCGTAGGCTTTCAGGTGCGAAAGCGGGGTCAGGCAGATCAGGTCCTGGTAGAAGTACTCGGTCGGCAGCGTGTCGATCTTAGATCGGTTCACTTATTTGATGCCAAATTAATAATCTAGAGGGGGTTAGATCTTATGATATACCCCTCTAGATTACTATTCCTCAAAACTCAATCGGCACGGCCACCAGCACCGTGTCCCAGCCCATGTACATTGTGGCGGTTTTGGCGTCTTTCTTGGCAAACTGGATCGAGAAATTTTCGATGACGCTGTCCGATTTCTGCACCGGAACCGTCACACGGGCTACGTCGAGGGCTTCGTTGTAGCTGTAGGCACCCCATTGATCGAGATCAGAGCTCAGAATAATTGTCCATTCTTTTTCGGTCGGAATGGCTAGCAGGGCGTAGTTTCCTGCTTTGATTTTTTTGCCGCCGAAGGTTACATCCTGGTAAAATTTGATCTCCGGGGCTTCGTTCGCTCCCGCCCGCCATGCCTTGCCATAGGGTGCCAGTTTTGTTCCGAAAAGCTCCCGGCCATTTTTCCCCGGCCGACTGTAGACAATCCGGACCATCGCCTTGTCGGTACCGATTTTAGCGGGGGCAAATTTGCGGTCGTGGGCGTAATCATCAGGGTAATAGGCCATGTCCATCGGTGATTTGTCGATGCCCCGGAAGGTAAAGGTTTGGGCATTGGCCCCGGTCAGCGCCAGGAAAAGCAATCCAAAAAGCAATGCGGTTTTTTTCATGAGGTTTTTGTGAAATAAATAAATTGGCTTGCGGTTTTTCGTGCCTAATATACAGCATCCCGGCGCGCGATACCGTACTACGGTAAGAATAGACATAAAAAACCAATCAATCGACCGATTGAATCAAATCGGTTGGGCAGTCGTATTGGCTTTTCCGTACACTTAAAACGAACTGAATTCGGAAAGGGGAATGACGTTGAAACGACTAATTCGCCGAAATCCGGAAAACCGGGGTCTCCTCAAACCGCGAGGCCACAATCAATTCGGTACGGTCGACGTGGGGCCGGAACAATTCCCGCAGCAAATCCGGGTTGTTGTTGTCCTTCGATAAGTGCGACAACAGCACGTGGCTCATATAAGCCGGTTTGTGCCGGATGAACAGTTCCAGTGCCTGCTGGTTGGACAAATGGCCTTTGCCACCCCGGATGCGCTGTTTCAGGAAGTACGGATACCGCCCGCGTTCCAGCATTTCATCGTCGTAATTGGCTTCCAGAAAAGCCGCATGGCACTGGCTGAAGTGGTGAACCAGCCGTTCGCAGGGAAGGCCGATATCCGTGAAAACGCCCACATTGGTGTCCTGATCGGAAATCATAAAACTGTGCGGGTCAGCGGCATCGTGGTGTTTGGGGAACGCCGTGATGCGAAGCCCGCCGATCTGAACCGGCTCATTACCGAAGAAAGGATTGACGGGAAATCCCTGGAGCAGCAACCGCGAGTTTCGGAGGGTTTTGACGGTAATAAAAACCGGTATTTTATATTTCCCGGCCAGTTGGGCAAGGCCGCTGATGTGATCGGTATGTTCGTGCGAAATGAAAATGGCTTTTACCGTTTCGAGCGACAATCCCAGCCGCCGAAAGCGGGTTTCGGTCTGGCGGCAGGAAATTCCAACGTCAATTAAAACCGCTTCCTGTTCGTTGCCGATGTAATAACAGTTTCCGTTGCTGCCCGAATTAAGAGAGGAGATAAACAGTGGCATAGACTGGTAAAGATATTAAAAAACGGCCTTACAATGACCGGTTTAAAAAACAATTCCCGGCCTATTGGGCCGGGATGTCCCACTTACCAATCTCTATTAATTAGAAAAGCACAGGGAGTGCCCTTCATTGATAAGAGGGGCAAAAGAGTCGTTTATCACCTTTTTTTTGAAATTATTTTTTCTACTATTCGATAACTCTCAGATAACCAGTAACAAAAAAGTTTTCTTACTCAGGTTTCGACCGGTTTGATTTCGCCTGAACAATGGTAACCGTGGCGGATTTGGTGGCCGGGTTAACCAGACCGTCCTGAATTTCGGGAATCTTCAGGGCAGCCCGGGGGCCGATGGCGGTATCTATGATGCTTTTTGACGAACTGATCTTGTGGTAGGTACTGTCGAAATAATCGAAGCGAATCTCGATGTGCTCATACGCGTACGATTGCGAGGTATTGGTCAGCGTAAACCGGTGTCGGTTCGTGGCGTTTGGCTCATCGCCCTTTTTCCAGACGACGCGGTCGATGAGCAGATCGCGGTAGGCATCCGGCTTCTCTTGGGTTTCGGTTTGGTTCGATTGGCAGGCGAAGGCGGTGATAACCAGCAGCCAGTAAATAACTCTCATACGTATTGATTTCAAGGCGTTTAGCTGATTACTTTCGGCCATAATGCACACCCAGTACGCCGGAAGCAAGTACGGTAGTCTCCAGGAGTTTTAGATATTCGATTTCGTTAATGTTCCGGAATAAAGGTGTTCCCGAACCGAGCAAAACCGGGTTTATAAACAACCAGTATTCGTCTATTAATTGGTATTGCATTAATGAATGGCAGGCTCCCGGACTACCAAAAATTTGAATATTTTTTCCGGGTTCCTCTTTCAAAGACCGGATTTGCTCCGCCAGATTGTCGCCAACAACCTGCACATTCGGGCGATTGGCCTCTTTCCAGGAGTTTGAAACCACCACTTTTTTAACGCTGTTGTACCAGCCCGAATGCTGAATATCGTGCTTCGACGCGCCAGGCTGTTCGCCCGCCGTGGGCCAATAGTTATCCATCATTTCGTAGGTGACGCGCCCGTACAGAGCCGTATCGGCCGCATCGGTCAGCATACCCGAATACTCAAAAAGTTCGTCGTCCACATGAATCCAGTTCATTTCGCCCTTGGGCCCGGCCACAAAACCGTCGAGTGAAATATGCATGGATAAAATCAGTTTTCTCATGACTGCTTGGTTTTACCGTCAAAGTGATCGAATTTGTAATTTCCCGGATGGGAAAGCACCTTAAATTAGTACGATGCCGGTGGTTGCCCGCAATAATGGCTATTTTTCGTAAAAACTACAAAGCCCGGCTGCAACTGCAACCGGGCTTTGTCAGGATTATCTATCGCATAATGAGGTGAACTCATCCAAATATATACTGATAAATTTAAATAATGACAATTTATTCGAGGCTGCGAACGAGGATTTTGCATAGCCTGAGAACTAAATGTCTGATATTTAAGCCGGAATGCCAGGTATATATCTGAACAACGATTTTAGACGGAATGAACAAAGTCCTATTACAACCGGGTTTGAATATGTATGCACTATAACCTCACCGAATTAATTGCCCAGGGCGAAGGAAGCCGACTCGAGTTTAAATCGACCATCCACACCGCCCACCGGATTGCCCGGACGCTGACGGCTTTTTCCAATACGTCGGGCGGCTTGCTGATCATTGGGGTGTCCGACGATGGCCGGGTGACGGGTGTCGAATCGGAATTGTACGAAATGCAGAAAATTGAGAAAGCGACCGATTTCCTGGTTGATCCGGCCATTTCGGTGAGCTACGAAGTAGTAATGGAATCGGGTCGGCAAATCATTTACATTGAGGTACCGGAAAGCGGGGAAAAACCGCATTACGCCATCGACGAGCGGGGCAAACGGACGATTTATGTCCGGGCCAAAGACAAGTCAGTCCCGACTAATAAACTGATTCTGAGCACTTCCGTAACCGCCGATGGTCAGCTCCTGCAAACGTCCAACGTCCGAAATCTGATTCAAGCTTTGCGCAAAACCGACTTCATTACGGCCAAACAATACGCCCAACTGGTCAATATTTCGGAATACCGCGCCAGTAAATTGCTTCATCAATTGACCGGACAGGGTTTGCTGATCATGATTGATAAGCCCCGACCCGTGCGATTTTCTCTGAAAGTCAGTGAGTAAACCGCGTACCGACGGACTTTAGTCCGCATGTCACTGTGATTAAATAAGCTTCTTTCTATTTTTGTCTCTGTTTTATTTAGGATCTGACGGACTCAAGTCTGTCGGTACATACCACGAATGGCTTTCGATAAACAAACGATTACTGATTTTTTTACCGGTTTACAGGATCGGATTTGCCGGGCGCTCGAAGAAACCGACGGAAAAGCGCGTTTTCACGAAGATCTTTGGGAACGGGCCGAAGGCGGGGGAGGCCGGACGCGAATTATCCAGAACGGCGACGTAATCGAAAAAGGCGGGGTGCTGTTTTCGGCCGTGCACGGCCCGGCTTCGGAAGCGACGCTCAAACAGATGAATAGGTCGGAACCAGCCGATTTTTACGCCACCGGCGTCTCCATTGTCATTCATCCGCACAGCCCGCTGGTACCGATCATTCACATGAACGTGCGGTATTTTGAACTCAGTACGGGCGAATGCTGGTTCGGGGGCGGTATTGACCTGACTCCTCATTACGTCGACGACGAGGATGCGCGCTGGTTTCATGAGCAGCTCAAAACCGCCTGTGACCGGCATCATCCGGACTATTACGCCAAATTCAAAACCTGGGCCGACGATTATTTTTTCATCCGTCACCGGGCCGAAACGCGCGGCATTGGCGGAGTTTTCTTCGATTACCTGCGCCCAATCGACGACGATCACAAAGCGGCTTTGTTTGCCTTTGTGCAGGAAATCGGCAATTCGTTTGCCCCGATTTATACCTATTTCATGCAGAAAAACCGGGATTTGCCGTTTGGCGAAACCGAGAAAAAATGGCAGATGCTGCGCCGGGGTCGCTACGTAGAGTTCAATCTGGTCTGGGACCGGGGAACCAAGTTCGGCCTGGAAACCAACGGACGCACGGAATCCATTCTGATGAGCATGCCCCCACAAGCCAACTGGGTTTATGACTACCAGCCACAACCCGGAAGCCGCGAGGAGGAAACCTTGCATAAACTAAAAAAAGGCATTAACTGGGTATAAAACCAAACGATGAATCCGGTTCACCTCGATCGGTTACAGCAGTTCATGAACGGAATCCTCAGCCGCAAATCGGCTGAGTGGCAGCCGTTTATCAACGCTTTTGAATACGCTGAATACCCGAAAAAGAGCTTTCTGACTCAGGCCGGTGAACTCGAAAATTACCTTTATTTCATTCTGGAAGGGGGAACGTCCTCGTATTTTGTGAACGAAGGGCGCGAAAAGTGCCTCGATTTGTGGTTTCCCAACCATTTCGTTTCGTCTTACATGTCTTTTCTGACCCGAAAACCGTCGCAGATTTTTATTCAGGCGCTTTTCCCGACCAAAACATTGCGCATTCATTACGATGTCTTGCAGGGATTTTACGGCAGTCAGGAAGGCAGCAATAAAGTTGGGCGACTGCTGGCCGAAGGGTTGTACATTGCCCGAACCCAGCGCGAAATCCGGTTTTTGAGCCAATCTGCCGAAGAACGCTACCTTGATTTGCTGCAACGGCAACCCCAACTGGTTCAGCAACTTCCGGTCAAGATCATTGCTTCCTACCTGGGAATTCACCCCGAAAGTTTAAGCCGAATCCGGAAGCAACTGATGCCCTGATTTTCCTAACATAGGTCATTTTTACGCAGTAGCCAGCCCCGTAGTTTTGTTTCACACAAATGCACTACGAACATGGCTTTCTTTTTTCTATTGGTATCGATCTGGGCGGTTTTATGGCTGGTTTCCCGGTTTGCCTTTCGGCAGCAACTCGCTTCTCACGCAAAAAAGGGTCGCATTGCAGCCGCCATTGCATTCACGTTGATTGGAATTTCGCACTTGGCGTCGCCCGAAAAATTGGCGTATATGATTGCCGACTGGCTGCCTTACGCCCACGAAATGGTTATTTTGAGCGGAATTGCCGAAATGGCGGGCGGCATCGGTCTACTGTTGCCCCGCTTCCGGCGCCTGGCAGCAATGGGTCTGATTATATTGCTCGTGGTAATCTTTCCGGCCAATATCAACGTGGCTATCAACCAATTACCGGCACCGGGTGGTTTGCCGGCTTCGCCCTGGTATACCTGGTCACGCTTGTTGTTTCAGCCGATGTATATTGCCTGGATCTGGTGGAGCTGTCTTCGGAAGGAGACGAATTAACGCAGAATTTTAGAATCAACTTTCAACCCGCACTCCGCGACCGGCTTCCAGCATTTCCAGATTCCAGCTTTTGGAGAGATCGGTTTTCAGAAAACCGCTTTCAATCGTCAACGGACTTTCAATGTTGTTGTGGTAAAGCTGGCCGGTACCGAGTCCCTGCGGAAGGGGATTTTTGAACTGGGCGGTATACTGCGCAATCGCATTCAGGCCAATATTGGATTCAAGGGCGGACGTAATCCACCAGCCAATGCCGAGCCGGTTGGCAATTTCGATCCATTGAGAGCAATGGCTAAAACCGCCTAACAATGTGGGTTTCAGGATGATGTATTGCGGTTGAATCTTTTTCAACAACCGCATTTTGTCGACATATTCCATGTGGCCGATCAATTCCTCATCGAGCGCAATGGGCACCGGCGACTGGCGACAGAGTTCCGCCATCAGTTCCGGCTGACCCGGTCGGATGGGCTGTTCGATGGAATGGATGTCGTAAACCGCCAGGCAGTTGAGTTTGTTCAGGGCATCTTCTTGACCAAAAGCGCCGTTGACGTCGACGCGCAGTGTGATCTGCTCGGCGCTGAACCGGTTGCGAATGGATTCGAGCAGGGCGCATTCCTGCTGAAAATCAATGGCTCCGATCTTTAACTTGATGGTTGTAAAGCCCGCTTCCAGTTTGTCCTCAATCTGCCGACGCATGAAATCCGGTTTTCCCATCCACACCAACCCGTTGATCGGCAGTTCTTTAGCGCCACTGATAAAACCAGTATCGAAAACTTTGCGGGTTCCGCCGTTGACGTAATCGAGCATGGCGGTTTCGAATCCAAACTGGATCGACGGCAACTGGTCGCTGATAAGTTGCAGGACAATCGGGATGTTCCAGTGAAAAAGTTGCAGGTCTAACTGGTTGAATGTTTGGCAGGTTTGTGCGAGCTGTTCGGCAAAATCAGGGCGGTCGTCAATGCTCAGGCCCCGGAGTGGCGCGCATTCGCCCCAGCCAATCACCGAAGGATCTTCGTCGTCGGAAATGCGGATGAAATAGCTGTCTTTCTGGGTTAATATGCCCCGTGACGTTCCGGCCTCGAACGTAAAATGCAATGTGTATTTGAGGGAGGTGGCCTTGAGACTCATAGTAACGCGAAAGAGACGGCTTTCACCATTAAAAGTAGTAATTTTGGGTGTTACTGAACAGACTTGTTAATAAATTATTACGTAAAATTTAGTGCTCGATCGATTGCTGACTCCACTCAACTGGCTTTATGGCGGAATTACTGATGTTCGTAACTTATTGTATGACAGCAGTATTACTAAATCATTAAGGCCACCAATCTATACCATTAGTGTAGGAAACCTTACCGTTGGTGGAACGGGTAAAACGCCCCATGTCGATTACCTGGTCGATCTGCTAAAGAAAACCGCCCCGACGGCAACGCTCAGCCGGGGGTATGGTCGCCGGACACACGGCTTCCGGATTGCAACGGATGTCGACACCGCCGACACCATTGGCGACGAACCCTTACTTTTGTACCGGAAACATGGAAAAACTGCCGGGCCCGATCAAGTCCGGGTGACGGTGAGCGTGGGCGAAAAACGGGCTGAAGCAATTACGAAACTGTTGGAATATAGTTCAGATTTACAGGTTATTATACTGGATGATGCGTTTCAGCATCGCCCGGTTCAGCCGCATTTGAATATCCTGCTGACGGATTTTAACCGGCCTTTTTATCAGGACCAGCCTTTTCCGGGCGGGCGGCTACGCGAACGGCGACATGGTGCCCGCCGGGCGGATCTGATTGTGGTAACCAAATGCCCGGATAATCTGAGTTCGGCCGAACAAACGGGGATTCGGCAGCGGATTCAAGTGTACAGCCGGGCGGATGTGCCGGTTTTTTTTACCGGTTTTCGGTACGGGAAACCGGTCTGTTTTTTGCCGGAGCTAGGTGTTCAGGCGAGAAACGGGGAAGAGGTGAAAAGCGTCGTTCTGGTATCCGGAATTGCCCGTCCTGAACCGCTGGAAGAGTACGTGAAAGCTCGGTTTTCGATGCTTCGGCACCTGCAATTCGCTGACCATTACCGGTATACGCCCGATGATCTGGAAAAGATTCAGCGTGCGGTACCGCCGGGCGCTGCTGTTTTGACGACCGAAAAGGATTTTGTCAAACTGGCTCCGCTGGTGGCTGAAATGGGCGCGGATGCTACCGGATTTTATTATTTGCCCATTGAAGTGAAGTTTCTGAAGGATGAAAACCGGTTTCGGGAAATGAGTACCCAATTTCAACGCTGATTCGTAGTTGGCCGTCGGAGCGTGTTGTTAAAAAAACTAAAAAGCGAGAAAAGTAATCACCGCGAATCAATAAATTGGCGGAATCCCAGTTCAGACAATATGACCCGACTTTATATTCTTTGTTTAAGTATCCTGTTGTTTTGGTTGATCATTCCGGCTTCGGCGCAGTTGCCCACCCGACTGCCGACATTCCCGGGAGGAGCCAATCGGACCGGGGGGCAAACAACTCCGTCGACCGGTGGCAAGGGGGCAGGCGCGGGCGGGGCTATACTGGACGACTCAACGAAGATGATTTACGGCCCCAAATCAACCCGGTATTTTCTGGAAAGTGACGTGTTGAACAACCGGAAAGCGCTGATTATTATTGATACCACTCTGGAGGGCATTCATCAGGCTCATTACGTCGAACGGCTCGAAAATAAGTATGCGGATCTGGGGAATCTGGGTACGGCCCTGCGACCGGTTTTTTACGAATCGCCCGCCATTGGCACCCAGCTGGGGTATAACGTTTACGGCCTTTACGGCTACCAGACCCAAACCGTCCGGTATTTCGACACCCGCTCGCCGTACACGAACATGGACCTGGTATTGGGCGGGCGCGGGCAAAACCGCATCCATTTCGATTTTACGCAGAATATAAACCAGCGCTGGAATCTCGGTTTCAACCTCCAGCGGATGACCTCGGATTTGCAGTTTGGCGGAACCTCCAGTACGTCCGGTTCGATTTCCACGCAGCGACTGGCCGAAAACTGGAATTTTCTGGTTCACTCCAATTACCGCTCAAAAAACCAGAAATACACCCTGCTGGCGCATTACAACAACATCAACCACCGGATGGCCGATCAGGGCGGGATGATTGAACCCGATACGGTTTCCGGCAACGCGATCAATTCCAACTTTGAATTGCAGCCGGTTTTGACCAACGTCAATTCCCACGAAAAGCGCAATGACCTGCATTTGTACCATCAATACGTGCTCGATACGGCTTTTCAGGTTTACAATATCATCGATTTCCGATCCCAGACGTACAGCTTCTCGGACCCGAATATAACCTCCAATTTGCGTCCCGTTGACTCGTCCCACCCGGAGCGGAAACCGTTTTACCCCAGCGTTTATTTCGATAGCCTGGAAACGAACCAGACCACGCGATTCCGGCTGCTGGATAATCAGATTGGCATAAAAGGACAGTTTGAGACTCGTGGATCGGCTTTTAATTACCGCGCCTGGCTCCGAAACCGGGTTTATGGCCAGAGCTATACGTTCAATGTCGGTCGGCTGCTGCCGGATTCGACTTTCAAAACCAACCGGTTTGAAACGATCGTGGGTGGTTGGCTGGGTTACTACTTCCCGGACAGCCTGACGCGGGCCACGGCGGAAGTCGAATACTTGCTGGGCCGGGATGTCCGGTTTCACGGGCGACTGGAAAGCCGGTTTCTGACGGCGGGTTACGAGAGTATTTTTGCCTCGCCAACGCTGGTTCAGACGCGTTTTATCAGCAATAATTACCAGTGGGATCACGTGACGCGGCAGTCTTCCCAATTTCAGTTGCGCGGTACCCAGCACGCGTACGGACAGTTGAATCTGAAGGTTGGAAAACTGGTTTTGAGTCCCGGTCTGGATTATTACCTGCTGTCGAATTATATTTATTTCGACACAGTTGGGGTTCCGAGACAGGAAAATAACCCATTCAGCGTTTTGCGTACGGGTTTTGGGTTTGAGTTTAAAGCGGGCCGGTTTGCCGCCGTTGGCCAGGGTTATTATACGCTGGTTTCGCGCGATGTGCTGCGGATTCCGAGGCTGTTTGCCAACGCCCGGGTTGAATATAACTTTCTGTTGTTTAAAAAGTTATATGTGCTGACGGGCATTCAGTTTCATTACAAATCGGCTTATTTTGCGGATCAGTACATGCCGCTGACCCAGCAGTATCACTTGCAGAACGAAACGAAGCTTGGCGATTACATCATGGCCGAACCGTTTGCGAATTTCCGGATCAACCGCGTCCGTCTTTTCCTGAAACTGGCCCACGCCAATCAGGATCTGTTCAACAAAATTTATTACAGTGCGCCTTATTACCGGACCATCAACCGCTCGTTTGCATTCGGGGTCCACTGGTTATTATTTGACTAAAACGAACCCGTGAAAATCCTCCACATCCTCAATGGCGACTCAACCGCCGTCTCCTTCGCCGACGCGAATATTCTGGGAAAAACCGATCAGGCCGAAGTCGCCGTCTGGCGGGAAGCGCTATCGGAAGGCCCCGTCAACGCCGACGTTTCGCTGAACGAACTCTGGGACATTCGGCGGGCGTGGCACAAGGTGGCCGACGAACAACCGCAGCCAGAGAAATACAACCAGCTGGTGGTTCAGGAATTTGAAAAAATAGCAAATCCGGCCGATTACGAAGAGATTTACCTCTGGTTCGAGCACGATCTGTTTTGCCAGATCAACCTGGTTTTTCTGCTGGCGCAACTGGGTCAACGGCCGTTGGGAACCACCAGAATCAAACAGGTTTCGGTGGATTCGTTTCCGGGTGTGCCGTTTTTTAAGGGAATCGGAGAATTGAACGGAGCCCAGCTGGCGACCCTGTTTTTGCAGGCCGAAGAGTTGACTCAACACGAACTGGAGCTGGCGCTGAAAGTCTGGAACGCCTACGCCGGACCGGATCCGCTGGAAATTCAGAAACTTCTGGGGGCGGATTTTGGCCGATTGCGGTTTTTGAAAACCGCCTTGACCCTACATTTGCAGCGGTTTCCGTTTACCGAAAACCGCCTGAATCTGATCGAACACCTGCTGACGGCTACGTTGATGGAAGGCCCAATGCCCGAATCGGACCTGATCGGGCGGTTTTTGAAACAGGACCGGGTTTACGGAATCACGGATTTGAGCATCGGCGAAACCATTCGGCAACTGAATGGAAAATTGTGGGCTTACACCGAAGAGGGCGTGGGTCTGACCGAAACCGGTGCCGACATCATTGCCGGTCGGCGGACGCTGAACCCGGTGGAACGCTGGCTGGGCGGTTTTTACCAGACCGGCGACTCGCCGTATCGATGGGACCGCGAATTGGAAAAACTGATCGAATTGTGATTACAACCTTAGGACTGGAGCTCCCGACCGACCCGCGCTGGGTCGATATTGCCCGAATGAACCTCGGCGATATCCTGATCGATCACGCGTTTTGTGAGCAAAAAGCCGCATCGTCGTGTATCTCGCTGATCGTTCAGTATCCCGAACACGAAAAGCTGGTCGAGGTGCTGACGCCGGTGGTGGCTGAAGAATGGGGTCATTTTCAGCGGGTGTTAAAAGAATTGCGGAAACGGAACATCCCGCTCGGAAAACCGCGCAAGGACGAATACGTGAATCAATTGCAGCAGATTCTGCGGAAACCGAGCGCCCGAAACGAGCAATTGATGGAAAAACTGCTGCTGAATGCGCTCATTGAAGCCCGAAGCGCGGAGCGCTTTAAGTTGCTGTCCGAGAGCCTGTCCGACGAACCGCTGCAAAAATTTTACCGCGAACTGATGATTTCGGAAGCCGGTCATTACCGCAATTTTATCGAACTGGCGGAAGAGTACAACCCCAAAGAGCGGGTCAGAAAACGCTGGAAAGAATTTCTGGAAGCCGAAGCTGATATTATGAAAACACTGGAAGTTCGGCCCGACCGGTTTCATTGAACCTTGCAAAACCGTAGTTTTCGCCGTATTTTTGATAATCAACTACTGTATTTCCGGGTAGCCCGAATCGTCGATGCCCGGCCCCATTAAATGTCATTCTTACGCCTGGTTGCCAATCATATTTTCCAGCGCCATCAAACGCGGATGGACAACGTTTGGGTGATTGTGCCAACGCGTCGGGCGGTATCCACGTTCCAGCAGCACCTGAGCGAACACGCCGACACGCCCTTTTTGTCGCCCCACGTCCTGGCCGTCGACGATTTTATCATGCAGAGCGCGGGCGTGTTGCTGATCGATCCGGTCAGTTTACTGTTCGAACTGTTCGAAGTATTCAAGGAAATCGACGATTCGCTGGAATTTGGGCGGTTTTTGAACTGGGCGAGCATCCTGCTCACCGACTTCGACCGCATCGACCAGTACATGATTTCGCCTTCCGAGCTATTTAGTTACATGACAGCCGCCAAAGCCCTCGAACGCTGGAAACTCGAACTGCCCGACGGCCGGGCACCCAAACTCGAAACCGCCGGTACGCAGCGGTATTTCAAATTATTCGAAAATCTGGAAATCGCCTACCAGGCGCTGCACGACCGGCTTTTGGCGAAAGGCTGGGCGTACCGGGGCATGGCGTACCGCTTGCTGGCTAACCGGGTCGACGAGCTGGTGCGCGACAATCCGGCGTATGAAAAACTCTATTTTGTCGGGTTCAACGCCCTCAGCCGTTCGGAAGAGGAGATTGTTAAAACGCTGGTGAAGGCCCAGAAAGCTGAAATGCTCTGGGATACGGATTCGTACTACATGCAGTCCCGGCGACAGGAAGCCGGAAAAATGCTGCGAACGTATAAAACCGCCGGTTGGACCGGCCCCTGGACCTGGGAAGAGAAAAACCTTACCGAAACGCCCAAACACATCCAAATTATCGGCGTTCCGAATGCCAGCATGCAGGCCAAAGTGGCCAGCCAATTGTACCGCCAAAAACCGGTCGATGATTCCGAATCCAGTACGACCGCGCTGGTGCTGGGCGATGAAACCTTGTTGTTACCGGTGCTGTATTCACTCGGCGGTTCAGTAAGCGATCTGAACGTTACGATGGGGCTTTCGTTGCAGAATTCCAATCTGTTTACACTGGTCGATGCCCTTTTCGAAATGCAGCGAACGGTGGCGGCTTTTCAGAAAAAAGACGGCAGCGGTACGGTTTTTATCCCGAAATTCAACCACCGGAACGTAGTGAAAGTGCTGAATCATCCGTTCATCCGGCAGTATGAACAGGTGGAATCCAAAGCGTCGAAAACCGCTCCGGTGCGGATTGTCCAGCGCGCCATCAACACCATTACGACCGATAATCTGGTGTATCTGGACGAAAAACAGTTGCTGCAAATGGGCGACGGCAGCCCGCTGTTCGAGGTGCTGTTTCGCCGGTGGCCCGACGATAAACCGCTGGTCATCATTCACCAGTTTTACGCGCTGATCGATGTCTTGAAAGAAGTGTATACCGACCAGCAGGATGCAATTGAAACCGAATACCTGTATCTATTCCAGAATTTACTGCGCCAACTGGAAACCACGCTCGAACGCGAGCAACGCAACGAACTGGTGACCATCAAGAGCTTAAAGCAGTTTTTGTACGAACTGATCCGGCAAACCAGCATTCCGTTCGAGAGCGAGGGCGGCAGTGCGCTGCAGGTGATGGGAATGCTCGAAACGCGGGCGCTGGATTTTGATCACCTGATCATTCTGTCGGTAAACGAAGGCGTTTTGCCGCAGTCGCGGAAGCTCAACTCGCTGATTCCGTTCGATGCCTGCGTGGAAGTCGGTTTGCCGACCTATCAGGATCAGGAATCGGTCATGTCGTACCACTTTTACCGGTTATTGCAGCGAGCGAAAAATGTATCGCTGCTGTATGTTACTTCCGCCGACGCTTACGGCACCAGCAAGGGTGAAAAAAGCCGGTTTATCCGGCAGATTGAACACGAACTGGTCCCGGCGTCGGGCGGAAATATAACCGTTAGCTACCCTACGGTGCGGTTTGGACAACTTGCGGACAAAAAACCGGTGATGTTACCGTTCGATACGCTTGAAATCCCGAAAAGCGACGCGATTCTGGCGAAGCTGAAAAGAGATTTGACGGCCCAGTTCGATCCGGTCAAAAACCGCACTTTCGGGGGAATTTATCCTACTTCGCTGAATAATTTTGTGAGCTGTTCGCTCAAATATTATTTCAGCCGGGTCATCAAGATGGAAGAAGATGACGAGGTGAGCGACGGTATGGATGCGGCCGAGTTTGGACAATGGATTCATAACACGCTCGAAACGCTCGATCAGGAACACCGCATGGTCGGGGAGGAGGTGACGAATGAAACCGTGATTGAAACGCTGAAACGGAAGTACGAGGAAACGTTTGCGAACCGCATGACGGAGTCGGGCATGAACCGCTTGCTGTACCGGGTTGCCGAAGATCTGATGGTGCGTTTCAATGCGTTGCAGGCCGAAAAGTATGGCAAAAACCTGGAGGTCTTGCAAACGGAAGAAGAATGGGATGCGGAACTGCTGGTTGAAACTGCCATCGGGACGATACCCATCCGAATTGCCGGAAAGATCGACCGGGTCGAGCGTCTGAGGATGCCCGACGGTTCGGTACAGATTCGGGTGGCCGACTACAAAACCGGTAAAGTGGAAGCCAAAGATGCGGATGTTAAAACCATCGACCTGCTCTTGACCGACGCCCTGAAAGATAAGGCGCGGCAGTTATGGCTTTACCAGTATCTGGTGTACCGGAAAATGCTGCAAAACAAGGGATTGCAGTTTGGCGACGAGTGGATCGACGGCACGAAAACCAACGTGGTCGCTGGTTTTTATTCGTTCCGAAATCTGGAAGGCGGTTTTATGGAAAACAAGCTGTACCTGGGACCGCCCGAAGAATTCGTTGTACAAACGGAAATGCATCTCCGCAAACTCATCGCCGAACTGTTCGATCCCAACCAGCCTTTCCGGAAAACCGCCGACAAAAAAATCTGCGAATGGTGCGATTACCGCAAACTTTGTGGAAGGTAGTTTTAATCATAAATGTAAAATGATGAATGTAAAATGTAAAAGCGAGCGCGCCCGGAAAACTTTTACATTCGTCATTTTACATTCATCATTCGATATTCTCATTTTTTACTCTCTTTTCTTGTGAAAAACGGCCGGTTTTTCCTTCGAGGTTTCGTTGAGCAAAATCGCGTCCTGGATTAATTCCCGAATCAGATCTTCGTTGACGGCGTCCGCCTGAACAATAATGGACTTGACGGTTCGGCGGCCACGGCCTTCCAGAACGCCCCGCTCATCCGCTAATTCGTAGCCTCTCAGAAAGCAAATATCGACGGCGGCTACCGGCGTTCGGAGCGGATTGAGGTAACACAAATGGCCTTTGTAAAGGTAAAAAGGTACGCCCCAGCTAATTTTTTCCTGAATTTTTGGGGACGCATCCAGGATTAATCGACGTATTTGGGCTAATAAGCGGTGAATTTCGGGTGTTTGTCGATTAATGTATTCGTCAACTGTCATGGCTTGTTGTAATGGAGTAATTTCGGTGCTAAGTTAGCTGAAAAATCAGATTCAGACAGTAAACCTGCTGTCTGATGTTACTTTCTCAAAGGGCGCAATGCCGCGCTCGATTCAACACGCTATTTCTGTGAAAAGGTGGATTGCAATTATTCTGGTGGTGCTGGTATTAGGTGGCGTCATCTATTACAACAAGTTTTATAAACAACAACCCGGTGGTTCGGGTGGCGGCCGGGGAGGTGCTCCGTCCGGGCAGGCTGGCGGTCGGCCCGGTGGTGGACCAACGGCGGTGAATGTCTTTGTGGTAACCTCGCAAAATCTGAAAGATGAGGTAGTGGCAACGGGTTCCCTTCTTGCCTCCGAGCAGGTGGATATTTACCCGGAAATTTCGGGTCGGATTGTTGAATTGAACATTCAGGAAGGCCGTTCCGTTAGCCAGGGAACGCTCCTTGTTAAATTATATGATGGTGATTTACAGGCACAATTGCTGAAATTGC
Source organism: Larkinella terrae (assembly GCF_009668025.1). GTDB lineage: Bacteria > Bacteroidota > Bacteroidia > Cytophagales > Spirosomataceae > Larkinella > Larkinella terrae. The sequence goes on from NZ_WJXZ01000006.1 coordinate 198,175, forward strand.
GGTCATTGGAAGAAAATAACCGCCGAATTGAAGAACGGAATAAACAATTGTTGCAGCGGGGTGGTATTAGTCAGCAGGAATACGACATCATCGTTACCAACCTGAAAGGTACACTGGCCGATATCGAGGTGACCAAAGCGGCTCTGCGCAAAACGGAAATCCGGGCGCCCTTTTCGGGCAGTATGGGTTTGCGGAACGTCAGCCTGGGAGCCGTTGTGAGTCCGAACACGTTGATTGCCAGGTTGCAGCAGACGAACTCGATGAAGCTGGACTTTTCGGTGCCGGAAAAATATGGCCCGTCTGTAAAAATCGGCAGCGTTATTTCGTTTCAGATTGACGGATCGGACAAAACGTTTAACGGATCGGTGTATGCCATTGAGCCGGGGGTTGAAGAAGCGACCCGGAATTTGCGCATTCGGGCGCGGGTGAACAACAACTCGTCGAACCTTCGTCCCGGTACGTTTGCGAAAGTGAATCTGGTGATCAACACCTCAAATGCGCTGATCGTGCCGACGCAGTCAGTTATTCCTCAAACGCGTGGTAGCCAGGTCGTGGTGATTAAAAACGGAAAGGCGGTTTTTCAGGATGTAAAAATTGGTTTGCGAAACGCCAGTGTTGTCGAGGTCACGCAGGGGTTGCAGAAAGGCGACTCTGTGGCTACGACCGGTTTGATTTTCCTCCGTCCGGAATCGCCGGTTAAAGTGGCTAAAATTGAAAAATTGACGGGTCAGAACCAGAGCCAATCAGCCGAAGGTTCCGGTGCGGGTAATAGTGCCAGCATGAAATAACGAGCTAATCCTATGAGTTTACCTTCAGTAAGTTTACGTCGACCGGTATTCGCCATGGTAATGTCGATTGTCATCATCCTGTTCGGGGTGATTGGCTTTACCTTTCTGGGCGTGCGCGAATACCCGGCCATTGATCCGCCGATTATTTCGGTTCGGACCAGCTACGTCGGTGCTAACCCGGAGATTATCGAATCCCAGATTACGGAACCGATTGAAAAATCGCTTAACAGTATCGAAGGCATTCGAACCATCTCGTCGAACAGCGCACTCGGCAGTAGTAACATTACGATCGAATTTGAATTAGGTGCCGACCTGGAGCGGGCCGCCAACGACGTTCGGGACAAAGTGGCGCAATCGCAGCGGCAACTTCCGCAGGACATCGATGCGCCACCGGTGGTGAGCAAGGCGGATGCCAACTCCGATCCGATTATTTTCATGCCGATTCAGAGCACCACCCGCAATCCGATGCAGTTGTCGGATTATGCGGAAAACGTGCTTCAGGAGCGTTTGCAAACTATTCCCGGTGTCAGCCAGGTGATGATTTTCGGTCTAAAACGCCCCGCCATGCGGCTCTGGATCGACCCACACAAACTTTCGGCCTATCGCTTGACCGCTCAGGATATTCAGGATGCCCTGACCCGCCAGAATGTTGAGTTGCCGGGTGGTAAAATCTACGGAAACAACACGGAGCTGACCGTTAAAGCCGCCGGCCGGTTATCCACGGAAGAGGATTTCAATAACCTAATTCTGCGTCAGACCGCCAACCAGATTGTGCGGTTTAAGGATGTGGGCTATGCGGTTTTAGGGCCGGAAAATGAAGAGTCTTCCGCCAAGCAGAACAACGCTTCGGGTGCTATTCTGGTGATGATTCCGCAGCCGGGCGCCAATTATGTGGCCATTGCCGATGAATTTAACCGGCGTCTGAATGACATTAAACGGGAATTGCCGCCCGATATCAAGATTCGGAACGGGATCGACCGGACGATTTTTATTCGGAAATCGATCGAAGAAGTGGGGGAAACCATCCTGCTGGCTTTCGTTCTGGTTGTTATTGTCATCTACCTGTTCTTCCGCGACTGGCTGATCTCCATTCGACCGCTGATCGATATTCCGGTTTCGCTGATCGGAACGTTTTTCGTGATGTATATTTCCGGGTTTAGTATCAACGTGTTAACGCTGCTCGGAATCGTTCTGGCAACCGGTCTGGTGGTGGATGACGGGATTGTGGTAACGGAAAACATCTTCAAAAAAATCGAAGGTGGAATGGAGCTGAAACGGGCCGCGAAAGAAGGGTCGGAAGAGATTTTCTTTGCCGTTATTTCCACCTCCGCAACGTTGGCAATCGTGTTTTTGCCGGTAATCTTTCTGGAAGGTTTTACGGGTCGACTCTTTCGCGAATTCGGGGTCGTTGTCGCCAGTTCCGTATTGATTTCGGCGTTCGTTTCCCTGACTCTCACCCCGGTTTTGAGTGTTAAGCTGGTCAGCAAGGATCACGGAAAAGGATCGTGGTTTTACCGGAAAACCGAACCTTTTTACCAGTGGCTGGATGAATCCTACCGGTCTTCGCTGACCGATTTCATGGGCCGCCGTCGGTGGGCATTTGGGCTGATTGCGGTTTGTATCGCCATTATATTCGGCATTGGTTCGACCTTGAAATCGGAGTTGGCTCCGCTCGAAGACCGGGGTCGGGTTCGGATTCCGATTACGGCTCCCGAAGGAACGAGTTACGAAGCCATGAGCCGGATCTCGGACAAAGTCAATCAATTTGTGCTGGATTCGGTGCCGGAAATCAACTTTACGTTCAGCGTTATTGCTCCCGGCAATTCAGGTTCGGGGGCCGTTAACTCCGGCTTCGTTGCGCTTAACCTGGTCGACTCGAAAGATCGGAAACGGTCACAACAGGATATTACTGATTTCCTGAGCAAAAACCTGAAGAACTTCAGTGAAGCCCGTATGAATGCTACCCAGGAGCAGACCATCCAGGTCGGACGCGGTGGCGGTGGTGGGGGCGGGGGACTTCCCGTTCAGTTTGTGATTCAGAACCTGAATTTTGACAAGCTGCAACAGGCATTGCCGAAATTCATGGATGAGGTGCAGAAAGATCCCACCTTTCAGGGTTTTGATGTGGATTTGAAGTTTAACAAACCGGAATTGAACCTGACTATCGATCGCGAAAAAGCGACGAGTCTTGGCGTAACGGTTCAGGATGTGGCCCAAACACTTCAGCTGGCCCTCAGCAACCGGCGTCTGGCCTACTTCCTTATGAACGGGAAGCAATACCAGGTGATTGGTCAGGTGTCGCGCGATGACCGCGACGAACCGGTCGATCTGGCGTCGTTCTACGTTCGGAATAATGTAGGCAACCTCGTTCAGTTGGATAACCTCGTGAAATTCGCCGAAGTATCCAGTCCCCCGCAGGTATATCACTACAACCGGTTTAAAGCCGCAACGGTATCCGCCGGTCTGGCTCCGGGCAAAACCATTGGTGATGGCGTTGATGCCATGCGGGCTATTGCGGCCCGCACGCTCGACGACACTTTCCAGACGGCGCTTGCCGGTTCATCCCGTGACTACGCCGAAAGTTCGTCAAACACTTTGTTTGCGTTTGTCCTGGCGCTGGTGCTGATTTACCTGATTCTGGCGGCTCAGTTTGAGAGCTTTACCGATCCGTTCATCATCATGCTAACCGTGCCGCTGGCGATTGCGGGGGCGGTTTTATCCCTCTGGATGTTCAATCAGACCCTCAATATTTTCTCGCAGATCGGTATCATCATGTTGGTGGGTCTGGTGACGAAAAACGGGATTCTAATCGTGGAGTTTGCCAACGAGAAACGGAAGGAAGGTATGAATAAAGTAGAGGCCGCTATCGAAGCTTCTGCGCTGCGGCTCCGCCCGATTCTGATGACGAGTCTCGTAACAGCCTTTGGGGCATTACCGATTGCAATGGGTCTCGGTGCAGCTGCTAAAAGCCGGATTCCGCTCGGGGTCGTTATCGTGGGTGGAATTATGTTCTCACTGGTACTGACGCTCTTTGTTATTCCAGCCATGTATTCGTTCATGTCGCGCTTCAAGGCAGTCGACAACTCGGCCTACGAAGATCAGCCTTATCCGCAGCCATTGCCGCTTCCGGAACCGGAGAAACCGCGGAAACGGAAGAGCGAAGAGCTCCACGGAGAAGAAGTATAAAACGAAAAAACCGGCCATCTGCCGGTTTTTTCGTTACTGCCAAATCTACATAATCGGCTTTTTACAGGAAGTATTGAAGGCTTCGATGATGTTATTTTCGGGCATCTGAAAAGCTGTCTTCAAAGCGGAAACTCAGGGTAGGGCGGGCCGGATTGGCGTAGAAAAATCCCTGTACAATGGGTTTGTCCAAAACGGAGATAGTGCTGCCCACATTCTTCAAAATGGTTACATTATTTTTGGACGATCATCCGCCAATCAACTGAAATTTTCCCGGCGGAATGGCCTGCCAGAGACGGCTTCGGACTTCCTGGATATCGTTCAGCGCCCGGACACCCGCGTTGGTCAGAGCGAAAAACCGCTTCCGGCGACCACCGCGTTCGGCGGTAGCACCCCCCATCTCCGACGACAGAAAGCCTTTCTCCTCGAGCCGGTACAGGGTGGCATGAACGGCGCTCATCGTGATCGACCGCCCGGTTTGCTGCTGCACGTCTTCCCAGATCGTGACCCCGTAGGCTTCGGCCGGGCAAGCCGCCACAACCAGCAGGACAATCTCTTCAAATTCGCCTAAAAAGGATCTGCGCATGATCTTAACCGATTAGGAGCATTAGTTGTAATTTTGCAAAACAAATATATTGCCAAACCGGAAAAAATGCCTTCTAAAGCTCGTAACAAGGGGACTGGATTCGGGGCCTGTACGATTTCGGACAATAGTTGTCCGGGCTTGGACAGGGCGGTTTTTGATTTACAGTTTTCGGTTTACGGTTTACGGTGGCTGACGCGACCGACTTCATGCCTCAGCTACCGTAAACCGAAAACCTCAAAACTACATCGACCCAATCAGGGTCGCCATTTTTTCGCGCAGAGCCGGGTCGGGTAAGCGGCCATATCCGGCCAGCATGTTGTCCGCAGCGTGTTTGGGGTCGCTTGTTCCGGGGATAACGCAGGTGACGGCGGGGTGCGAAACGATGAATTTCAGGAAGAACTGCGCCCAGGTGTTGATGTCGTTTTCTTTGGCCCAATCGGGTAGCGGTTTTCCTTTTACGAGCGAAAAAAGCCGCCCTTCGGCAAACGGCTGGTTGATGATCGTGGCCACGCCTTTGTCCTGGGCCGCGGGCAGGAGCTTTTTCTCGGCGTTCCGCGACAGAATCGAATAGTTAAACTGGACGAAATCGATGGGAAATTTGGAAATGATGTCGATCAGGTCGTCGTGCATCGAATCGGTGTAATGCGTGATGCCAATGTAGCGGATTTTACCGGCGGTTTTCCAGCTTTTCAACGTGTCGAGGTGCGTTTTCCAATCGACCAGGTTGTGAATCTGCATCAGATCCATCGACGACCGCTGCATTTTTCGCATCGATTCGTCCATCTGCTGAATGCCCGCTTCGCGGCCGCGCGTCCAGACTTTGGTGGCGTAAAAAAACTGATTTTGAATACCGGATGCCGCCGTCAGTGTGCCGACCACTTCTTCCGAGCGCCCGTACATCGGCGACGAATCGATCAGTTTACCACCCGCTTTGTGGACGGCTTTGAGGGTTTGCAGCAGTTCGTCGTGGGCCGATGCGCCGGAAGCGTCGAACGTCTGCCAGGTTCCGATGCCGACGACGGGCAGTTTTTCCTTCGTGGAGGGAATGGTTCGGTTGAGCATGGTAGATTGGGTAAGTGATGAAAAACCGGTCAAACCATTCACTCCCAGAGCCGAAGCCGAAAGAGCCAGAAGTCGCAGCGCTTCACGCCGGGAGGATAAAGGGGCGCCGGAGTAGTCATTCGTCGGTTTCATGATCGATTGGATTCGTTTTTTGTGGATCGGTTTTACTACAAACCGGTTTGCTTTGAAAACGTTTCCGGCCGTTGTCCGAAGATGCGATCAATCACTAAAAAGGGCGAAAAAAGGTGGCCTGCATCCATTGCCGCAACCGGCGCTGATGCTCCATCAGATTCTGAATCCGTAATTGAAATTCGGTGAAATTATAAGGCTGGGTGAAGTAGTCATCCGCGCCAAGTGCCAGACCTTTGATCCGGTTTTCGGTGGAGGATGTCGTCGTCAGCAAGACCACCGGAATGTGCTGGGTGCGCTGGTCCTCTTTCAATTTTCGGCAGAGCGTAAAACCGTCCATGCCCGGCGTTTCGATGTCGCCAATGACCAGGTCCGGAATCAGCCCGGTTGCCTGTTCCCAGCCTTCGAGGCCGTTGGTAACCTGCAAAACGGTATACTTTCCGGTAAAACCGCTAGCGATGGAATCGGCCAGTTCCGGGTTATTTTCAATCAGCAGAATGAGAGGCTGGACGTTTTGCAGCGGATCCGTTTTCTCCGCATGGGTCGGGGCCCAATCACCGGGCGGTTTTTTCGGGAAATCGGACTTCTTCAAAAACCGGTCGTCCAGAATGACGGAATCCATCTGCTGGTTGAAGAGATTCAGGAGTCGATAGGCGTTTTTTTCGATGGTCGTCAGCCGGTGCCTGTTTTTAGTCTCCTGCGTTTCCATCAGCATGTGTTGAATCGGCAAAAGGATAAGGGTCAGCGTCGTCCGGAATTCCATCGCCAGATTCTCAACGAGACTGACTTTCAGATCCTGAGTGGACTGCTGCTTGGTTTGCCGGTTTTTTAGTCTGACCCGTTTTCGCGCCTGAATCCATTTTTGACCATACCAAAGAAAGCCAAATAGAATTCCGACCAGCAATACCCCAAAAGTAAAGTTGGTTAGCCATTCCATTGCCTGGCTTGAAAACGGGTCAGTTAGTCGATCAGTCATTTAAAGTCTAAGCAGTGAAAAAGAATACTGCTTCCACCGCCAGTTCAGAAAAAATGCCAACAGAAAGGCCCGGACAGAGCCTAAAATATGGAGTAGCCAACCTTCTTTCTGCATCAGGATTACCGCCTTTTTGTCGGACTCTTTCGGCGTCAACGCATGCGGAAAAGGTTGAAACGACGGCGTCGGATGACGTCGGCAGTCAACGGAAAGTAAGCGCTCTGTCAGTGAATGCCCCTGGAGCTTTCCAATGGAGAAGTATTCTTTTTCAACCAGATACCAATAGATTTCCTCATTCAGAATGGCTTCGCTCGCGGGAATGCTTGAATATAACTCTTTTCACGCAAAAGACGGAATGTAGGGGTTGTAATACATAAATTTTGGGTCTATTTGGTGACGAATCGCTTCACTTTGATCTTTCATCAGCCGGTAATAAAAGGTTTCGGACCGGTTTTCGCCGGAAAGGACCATCGGGTTGATTCCAAAGCGGATTGTTCTCCGCCCGAAATCGTCAATGGGTAAGTGAGTGACTACATTTTATAATTTGTCCGCCCCCACCCCCCTAAAGGGGGCTTTGAAATGCCGATTAAAGCCCCCTTTAGGGGGGTGGGGGCGGGGCAGACCGAAGAAAGGGAAAATCTGGATTTTAGACAGTCGATAGGATGTTGAGTAACTGAAATCGTTTTTTCAGAGTGGCGATGGCGAAGGATCAGCGCGGATCGTTTGAAATCAAACGGTCTATTGTAAACGTGGCCGGATTATTCGGATTTTCTGCCCGCAGAATCAAAGCGTGCTTACCGGTTTTATACTGAAACGGATTGGTTCGGAAAAACCGGTTCCTGAATTTCAAAAGGACCCAAACCGGTTTCCGTTTCAATCACTGGCATACATAGCCGCCGTCCGCGCTGACCAGGCTGCCTGTCATGAACGAATTTTCATCGGATAACAGAAACGCCACCACGGCGGCAATTTCCTGCGGTTTTCCGATCCGGCCCCAGGGCTGCACCGCGTTGAGGGATTCGTAAACACCGGCTTCCTCCACGCCGTTGATCGTCGCAAAATGCGTGACGGCCCGGTCGAGCAGGGGAGTATCGATGGTGCCGGGGCAGATGCAGTTGACCCGAATGTTGTAAGGCGCGTAATCGATGGCGGTGCTTTTGGTCAGTTGTCCGGTGGCACCTTTGGTCATTCCGTACACGGAACTGCTGCCTTTGCCGACGAACGTCTGGTCCGATCCCATCAGAACGATACTGCCCCGTTTCTGCGCTTTCATGTATGGCAAAATTTCCCGAACGCTGTAAAACGTGCCCTTGATGTTGATGTTGATCAGGTTGTCCAGGTCTTCGTCCGAGGTTTGCTCCATCGTGGCAAAAAGGTGAATGCCTGCGTTGGCGAAGAGCATATCGATTTTTGTTTCCCGGGCGATAATGGCCGAGAAAGCGTCTTTGATGTCCTGGACCTTTCGCACGTCGCAGGGGATAAACTCCCCCCGCGTGTCGTCGTCGGCCGGTTTTGTCGTATCGAGATTATAGACTTTGACACCCCGATCGACCAGTAATTCCCGGGTGGCTTTGCCAATACCGGTGGTGGCTCCGGTGATGACAGCAATTTTTTCTTTCCAACTCATTTTGAATGCATTAAGCAGGTTTGGGTAAATAGATGATTTATTTGAACTATGCCGCTGAATGGCGTGATTACGGTTTTTCTAACAAAACAACCCGATTGCAAAGCCAGTCGGGTTGTCATAACTAAACTACTAATCGTATTCATTTTATCGGTTTTCCAGGCTTCGGGCGTATCTAAAGCGTTGGAGAATAGTTCCATAACCAATAGAGAAGCAATATGAGCAACAACCCGCACAGACACCAGATGGCAAAAATCAGAGTGGCTTCTTTTTTCACCGGAAAATGCCGGTTGTGCGGATGAACAGCAACCGGTTTCTGGTTAAAAATTTTATCCGAATGCTCGTTGGAATGCTTCCAATCAACGGATAAAAGCCATTCTTTGGGCGACTTTCCCTGCGGTTTTCCAATGGCCTGGTAATCGTTTTCGATGAGAAACCAGTAAACGATTTCGCTCACGGCCGACTCGTCTTTGGGCATGTCATTAAACAGTTGCCGTAAATGAAATGATGAAATATATTCTTTGTGGCGCATCAACTGAATCTCAACTTTTAGACGAATATTTTCTCTCATTCTTCAAGGGCTATGTGAAAGAACGCCGGAATCCGTATTCGTTTCCGGCAAGCCTACACGGTCAGCAAACGTAGGCACTTCAGCTCACAACGACTATCACAATTGTCCCAATAACTATCGCATTTGTACCATTGACGGGGATTTTTGCGGTTTTTCGAAACACCTGTGCCACGTAGCAAAAAATAACCCGGTTGCAATGCAACCGGGTTGTCGGAAAGGCTATTTGAAATAAGCCATGAAGTGCGGAGTCCAGACTCCATGATAGACTATTTTGCGCTGACCCGCCAGATTCGGTTCCCGGCATCATCCGCCACGAGCAGCGAGCCATCGGGCAAAACCGATAACCCAACCGGACGCCCGAACACATCGTTGTCATTTTCGATAAAACCGGTCAGGAAATCTTCCGGTTTTCCGCTGGGTTTGCCGTTCTGAAAAGGCACAAAGATGACTTTGTAACCGGCAAACGACGAGCGATTCCAGGAACCGTGCTGACCCACAAAGGCTCCGTTGCGGTATTTTTCCGGAAAAGCGGTTTTGTCGTAAAATGCCAGCCCCAGCGAAGCCGTATGCGAACCCACCGGCACGTCGGGAACGATTGCTTTTTGGACCAGATCGGGTCGTTCGCCCTTCCGGCGCTGATCTTCGTGCTGGCCGAAATAGGAGTAGGGCCAGCCGTAAAAACCGCCTTCCTTCACGCTGGTGATGTAATCGGGGACCAGTTCGTCGCCCAGTTCATCGCGCTCGTTGACGGCTGTCCACAGGGTCTTGGTGCCGGGCGCCCAGTCCATCCCGACCGGATTACGCAGGCCACTGGCGTAGATGCGTTCGCCCGAACCATCCGGATTGATTTCCAGAATATTCGCCCGTTTTACTTCGTTTTCCATTCCGTGTTCGCCCACGTTGCTACCCGATCCCACCGAAACGTAAATCTTGGAACCATCGGCATTGGCTAGCAGGTTGCGGGTCCAGTGGTTGTTGTAACCGCCTGCCGGGAGCGGCAGAATGGACGTGCCTTTCGCGGTTATTTTGGTCTGACCAGTTTGGTACGGGAATTTGAGAAGCCCATCCGTATTGGCGACGTAGAGCGTATTGCCAATCACCAAAACCCCAAATGGCTGATTTAAACCTTCGAGAAACGTTTCCCGAACTTCTGGTTTTCCGTCTTTATTGGCATCGCGGAGGAGGGTGATGCGGTTGGCGCTTTTGCCGGAAGCCCCCGATTTGGCCTGACCGCTGACGGCCGCCACCACTTTCTTAACCACTCCTTTGCGCTCGGTTTGCGATTCGACCACCAGCACATCGCCGTTAGGCAAAACGTACGTCCGGCGCGGATTGTCCAGGTCGCGGGCAAACTCCGTAACCACAAAACCGTCGGGCGCTTTGGGCATTTGCCCGTCTTTCCAACCGACGACATTGCTGAAATGCGTCGAGGATTCGGATGGCGGAGGCAGATCCGGAGAAATGGGCGTTGCGGTTTGTTCCGTCGTTGCCTGGGTATCTGTCGTTGCTGTATTTTCTGATTTTTTGCCCTGACCGCAGGCCAGCAGTAGGCCGGCCAAAAGTAGGCTGTACGTAGAAAGAATAAACCCGTTTTTCATCGTTGAACAGAATTACATTTGAATTCTTAATCAACCGTTCGTGCAGCGGGTTTGTTTGTCACTTGTCCCTGGTCGCGCTGAGTTCGTTACCCATAATTTTAATGCTGAAACCGGTGACCGCTTTGGTGGCGGCATCGCGGGTGAAGGTAAAAATGGAACCGTATTCACTCGTCGATTTGAAGGTTTCGGGAGCGGATTGTTTCACAAGCTTGTTTTTGGGATATTCATCCACGGCCCCGTACAGGTCGCCGTTTTCCAGCGTAATGGTAAATTGCTTGAACGTATCGTTTTGGGCAAAGGTGTATTTTCCGGTATACGCTTTGAGATCCGTCGAGTCGGCCTGCTGAACGGTTGCGGTTTTTGAAACCGGCGAATTGGAAGCGAAAGCCAGGGGCGAGGCCGCCGTAAGTGCGAAAGCGAAAACAAGCAGTTTTTTCATGGAAAGATTTGTTGAGGAATGTGAGAGAAGTGTATGAGACTGTCAAAATTTTATAATTTTTCCTTTCTTCGATTTGCCCCCAACCCCCTAAAGGGGGCTTTGAAATGCCGATTAAAGCCCCCTTTAGGGGGTTGGGGGCAAAGCGAAGAAAGGAAAAATCTGAATTTTAGACTGTCTCTATCAGTTTTGATGTTCGGCTACGGGCTTGCTTTCCGGTTTCGGACTCACCTGCAGAAAACCGCTGACAGCTGCCTGCCATTTCGCCTTTTCATTCACGCAGTACGATTGGTGGGCCGAATTTTCAAAAACCACCAGTTGCTTGCGGGAGGTGCCTAAATTTTCAAAAATAGCGTCGGTTTCGTGCCGCAGAACGCGGGGGTCTTTCGCGCCCCAGTTCAGCAAAACCGGCATGCTGAGTTGTTTCGCGTAAACCGCTGGCCGGTACCCAAACGCCCACATGCTTCGTTCCATGCCTCCCCAGAGGGTGAGCAGCTCCGCAATCGGGTGGGCGGGAATGTGCATCGAGCGAAGCCGACCCTGAACGGCATCGTAAAGCGAGGCAAACGGACATTCCAGAATCACCTGCGCCGGTTTTAACCCGTGTTCGGGGATGGCTTTCAGGATGGTAGCGGCCCCCATCGACACGCCCCAGAGAATAATGTTTTTTTCCTTTCCCTTCACCACAAAATCGTAAGCGGCTTTCAGGTCGTTGGTTTCGCGAAAACCGATCGTGCAAATGTTGCCTTCGCTGTTGCCGTGCGCCCGGAAATCGAACGAAAGCGTGTTGTAGCCCAGTTCGTGGAAATATTCCGTTTCGCAGAGAATGCGCGATTTGTTTGACGCGTGGCCGTGGCAGAGAATCACCGTGCCTTTGGGATTTTCAGCGGGAATATACCAGCCTTCCAGCTTCTGATTGTATTCGTTGGTCAACCGGATGGTTTCGAAGGGAATCCCGGGCTGTTCGTTGACGACCGATTTCTTCAGTTTTACCCCAAAAAAAGCCGCTTCAAACTTTTCGCCGGTCGTATACTCTTCCGGTTTTCGGGGCGGTGTTTTGTCCGGATTGTTGTAGAAATACGTGAAGCGGGAAGCCTGGAACGCCGTAATGATGTTCAGCAGAAGAAACAGAACGAGCAAAACCAGCCCGGTTCGGCGCAAAATGAGCATGACTTGTCAGAATAAGTAAAACCAGATGGGAGATGTACTCGTTCGTCTCCGCTCTTCCGGTGGATGGAATAAACAAACATATCGATTTTTTAGAAACCGTGGGTCGTTTGGGACATCCTTTCAGCACCGTCCGCAGCGAATTGATCCGGCGGTTTTCTTCGAAAATCGGAAGCGCAGCGTGACAAACCGATTCGTTCTCCGTCTAATTTAGGTAAACCGGAAAAATCATGAAATCTTCAACTGTCCTCCTGGTATTGCTGGCGCTGACCTTTTTGCTCAATCTGTATTCCGTTCTGGCGAATGGCGCTGAAACCAATCAAAAAGCGTTAATCGCGGGCGGGTCAACCGCATTTGGAATGACTTTGCTGCTTGCATTAGTTTTGAAAGCAAAACAGGTAAAGTAGCCTTTCGCTATTTCGCATGGGGAAACAGGCAAATCAATACGACAAAGTTTTCAAGGAAAATATCGAAGCTGCCATACCGAGCCTGATGAAAAATATCCTCGGTATTACGGCTATTTCATCCGAAGAATTACCCGGTGATATTCAGCATACCAAAGAACGAAAACTCGATTTATTGAAGAAAATTACGGACGTTCAGGGGAATGTATTTGTACTTCAGGTCGAGTTTCAATTGCTGGATGAATCGGAAATGGTATACAGAATGACCGCGTATCATATTATGCTCGCCAGAAAATATCGGTTACCGGTGCGCCAATTTGTTCTTTTTATTGGCGCTGAAATCCCCAAGATGGCCGTAAAATATCAAAGTGAATGGATGAGCTATGCGTTTCCGCGTTGCTTTGAAGCAGATCATCCACCGGATTGAGGAAACGGTAAAAGGTGATTTTGCGCTAAAAAGGTACTTCAATCAATTGCGTGTATTAGCACAGTTGCGTAACTTAGAGCATAAACTAAAAGAGATTGTTATGAATAGCGTAGCACAATACTTTGATGATGAAAAAGATGTGGGCTATATGATTGGAAGGGAAGTAGAGCAGATTAAGTTTGTAACTTACTTATTAACTGAAACGGATTTTGATGATGAAAAAATAGCAAAAATTACCGGCGTTTCAACCGATTTTGTGGATAAAATCAAGCAGAAACTAGCCTCCCAAAAGTAGATTATACATCCCATTATTGACTTTATCTATAACTGGCTATTCGGTTAAATAACTCCTGGTAAGTTAGCAATTAGTGACTGAGATTGAGTAGATTAACTCGTACGGAACCTTATCGGCATAACTCTATTCTGAAACGCTATGCCTTTTCTGCTTCAACGACGCGAATTGTTAAAAGGTCTGCTGGCAACCAGCCTGATGGGCTCAACGGCAGAAACCCAAGCGGCTCCCGAACGGGTGGCTGGCGCTAAACCGTTCAGCATTCATATATTTTCCAAACTTCTTCATTTTCTAAAACCTGCCGAACTGGCCGCAGTGGCGGCTGATCTCGGTTTCGACGGCGTCGATCTGACGGTGCGGCCCGATGGTCACGTCGAACCGGCTATGGTCCGAACTGACCTGCCAAAAGCCGTCGAAGTGCTGAAAAAGCGGAATTTAAGTGTCTCTACTATTACCACTGCCATCACCAAAGCCGATGATCTGGCACGAAATGTGCTGGAAACCGCCAGTCAGCAGGGAATTCGGTATTACCGCACGGGTTGGCTGGCTTATCCGAACGATCAGTCCATTGCGGTCGCGCTCAAACAGTATAAAACGCAGCTTGGCGAACTGGCCAAGCTGAACCAGGAATTCAAAGTGGTCGGGGCGTATCAAAACCATGCCGGAACCAATTTCGGGTCGGCCGTCTGGGATCTGTACCGGGTTTTGCACGAAATCGATAATCCTGCTCTGGGGAGCCAATACGATATTCGCCATGCGACGGTAGAGGGCGGCACATCGTGGTCGACGGGCTTGCGGATGATTGCCTCCCACATCCGGTTTATTGCCATTAAAGACGTGATTTGGGAAAAAGTCGATGGAAAATGGAAAGCTCAGAGTGTGCCGCTGGGACAGGGAATGGTCGATTTCCCGGCGTACTTTGCGCTGCTGAAGCAATTGAACGTTCAGGTTCCGATCTCACTGCACCTCGAATATCCGCTGGGTGGAGCCGATCAGGGCAAGCGCGATATTACGATTCCCCGCGAAAAAATCTACCAGGCGATGCAGACGGACTTGGAAACCCTGCGCGGTATGCTGAAAAAATCGGGCCTGGCCGTTTAAAAACAAACTCCCCTTGTCGTTTACTTCCGCGAACGACAAGGGGAGTTGTTCTCCTTCGGTTATTGTTTGGTATAAAACGGATCGAGGAACAAATAACGAGCTCTGTTTGTCTCCGTTTCAAGCCGGGTGTTGACGTCAATCTGCATAAACTGAACGCTGTTCCCGTTGTTGATGGCGGGCCATTTGGGCAGTCCTGCTCCATTGGGATTACCGGTTTTTACGAAATTGGCGAAATAATCCTGCATAATTGCCGAAACTTTGTGATCATCGGGAGTCCAGGCGTATACCTTGTTTTTCGAAAGATTCCCCATCGCATACTCAATTTCGGCGGAATGGACAGCCCCGCGAGCAGGCGGTATTTTAACCGCATTCGCATCCGTTGATTTCACCACTCCACCCGCCAGACCGGGCGCTGCATTCCCCATTTCGGGCGTCATCGCGGGGCGGGGCCGCGAATAATAATAGCGATACACCGGTTTTCCGCCCCCGGTTTTACTTTGTAAATCCGCCCACTTCCAGGTGCTGTACGCCAGAAAACGGTCGCCCGCCAGCGCTGTGGCCGATTGCAGAATTTCTTCTTCCGTCGAACCCGGATACAGTTTTAAAACCTCGTCGGCGCGGTCCTGATACAGTTTTTTTACCGCATTGGCGTAGTTCTCGGGCGTTGGTTTTTCCTGCCCCAGCACGGCGCGCGCGTTCATTTCTTCCGAATTCCAGCCCGCCAATAAGGGTACATGCGCCTGTTCACCCGCCGTAAAAATTTCCATTGGCGGTTTGGGGAAAAAATAACCGTCGACGGTTGCACTAAACCGGGGCGCACCGGATTTTCCGGTGGCTTCAAGCAACTGATCGGCAGGCATGGCCCGCATTTCCGCCAGCGAATTGGCGCCGACAAACTTTGCAAAACCGTTGCCCGTTTCTTCGCCTTTCGCCAGCGGAACGGGCGGCAATCCACCGAGCAGGGAGCCGCTTTCACCAATGGCCCCGGCAATCAGTCCTTTCGACAGGGGAGACGCCATCAGACCGCTGACCGCAATCGACCCGGCCGACTCTCCGGCAATAGTTACACGGTTGGGATCGCCCCCAAATGCCGAAATGTTCTGCTTTACCCACCGGAGGGCGGCCGCCATGTCCAGATAGGCGTAATTTCCCGACGAATGGTTGGGTGATTCTTTTGTCAATTCAGGATGCGCCAGAAAGCCGAATACGCCCAGCCGGTAGTTGACGGTCAGCGCAACCATGCCTTTTCCTGCCATGCTTTCGCCGTCGTAACGACCTTCTGAACCATCACCCGCGATAAAACCGCCCCCGTAGAAATACACCAAAACCGGCAATTTTTCTTTGGCAGACTTCGCGGGCGTCCACACATTTAAGTAAAGGCAGTCTTCGCTCATGCCATCCGAGCGGAAACCCATATCGCCAAAAACCGCGCGCTGCATGGCTCTCGGGCCAAATTTGTCGGTTTTCCGAACGCCCTGCCAGTTCTTGACGGGCTGCGGCTCCTTCCAGCGCAGCTCACCAACGGGCGGCTGAGCAAACGGAATGCCTTTGAAGGCACGTATCCCACTGGGCTCCAGAACGCCCTCAACCTCACCATTGGCGGTTTTGGCTTTTGGCGCCGTCTGGGCACTCGCAAAATGAGTAAACTGAATACTTAATGCGGCCAGAATTAATAGCGTTTTCATGCTGTTTCGTTTAGGTAAAATGGAGCCGTGCCGCCGACTTGTAGCCCGAAAGCGGGCCACTGCAGGCTGGGCCGCGGGTCCATTTCCTGAAAGGAAAATTCACCTCACCATCTACCGGCTTTCTCGCTACAAGTTATCGGTCAAAGTTCTTCGCTAGGCCAACTGCCTGAAAAACTGTCGTTTTCAAAAAAGGACTCCATACCCGTGCCGGAATTATGGGTTTGATTATTAAAAATGGCATCGTTTCCCGGAAACCGGCGGTTTTTCGGTTCCGAAACCTTCGGATAAGCGTTGAAACCATAGATTCCAAGATTAGAATACCCTTAGAAATACCGGTTCCTGAAACCGCTTTGGTAAATTATGACGTTATTTTGGTAATCGTCCTGAACCGAAGCCGTATGAAAACCATTCTGATCGTTGAAGATGACCGCCGGATCGCCCAGAACATCAGCCGGGGCTTATTGGAAGAGGGATACCAGACGGAGGTGGCTTACGAAGGCTACAACGGCCGGGATCTGGCGTTGCGGCAACCGTTCGACCTGATTATTCTCGACATTAATTTGCCCGGTTTGAACGGTTACGAAGTCTGCCGGAACATTCGCGCCGAAAAACCGCACCTTCCGATCATCATGCTGACAGCACTGGGTGAAATTGAAGACAAGGTGGAAGGACTGGAACGTGGCGCCGACGATTATTTGGTAAAGCCATTCGATTTCAGGGAGTTAAATGCCCGGATTGCCGCCTGCTTCCGACGCGCTGATCTGCTGGATAAAACCGTGGCCGACGAAGTGCTGCGGATTTCCAACCTAGAAATCAATATTTCTACCAAGCAGGTCAAACGGGCGGAAATTCCGATCGACCTGACCGCGCGCGAGTTTGCACTGCTTGAATACCTGGTGCGGAACCGTGGGCGAGTGGTTTCCAAAATGGATCTGGCCGAGAAGGTCTGGAGCCTGAATTTTGATCCCGGTACGAACGTCGTTGAGGTGTATATCAATTACTTACGCAAAAAAATCGACCGGGATTTTGAGCCAAAACTGATTCACACCCGCGCCGGAATGGGCTATGTGTTAAAAGTAGAGTCGTAAGATGAAGATCAGAAACCGGATCGCACTTCAATTTTCACTCATCGTAGCCACGATCTTACTCGTTTTTTCGGTGGTCATTTATTTTACGACGGCCACCTACAGCCGCGACGATTTCTACGATCGGCTGAAAAGTAAGGCACTGACGACCGCCCGGTTTTTGATTCAGGTGAACGAAGTTGACCGCAATCTGCTGAAAATCATCGACCGGAATACCCTTACGGCCCTGTACGACGAAAAAGTGCTGGTTTTTGATGAAAACAACCGACTGATTTACGCCAGCGTCGATGATCATATCATTCATTATCAGCGCAGTTTGCTCAACGAGGTCCGGCAGTTGAAGGAGGTCGAGACCTGGAGCGACGAAAACCAGCTGGCCGGTATTTTATACGAAGAGGGTGGCCGGAAACTGGTGGTACTGGCGTCGGCGAATGACCGCGTGGGCCGGAACAAACAGAAAAATCTCGGCATTACGCTCGTCTGGGGGCTTCTGGGTGGGATCAGTGTGACGATCGGTTTGGGGATTTTCTTCGCCGGGCAGTCGCTCGAGCCCATCGACGAAATCAATTCCCAGGTTTCGACTATTACGGCGCGGAACCTGCGGCAGCGTCTCGACGAGGGCGACCGGCGTGACGAAATCGATCAGTTGGCGGTCAATTTTAATGCGGTTTTGGGGCGGCTCGAGCAGGCTTTCGAGCAACAGCGCAGCTTTGTTTCCCACGCTTCGCATGAACTTCGCACGCCGTTGGCCGCGCTCAAATCCGAAATACAACTCGGGTTGCGTCGTCCTTTGAAAACCGCTGAGTATGAAACTATTCTGACCAATCTCTTATCGGATACGGACCGACTGATTGGCCTGACCAACAGTTTGTTGTTTCTGGCCCGAACGCTCGAAAACATCAGCCAGATGCCGCTGGAACCGGTGCAGATGGAGGAAGTGGTGTTGCTGGCGCGGGACGAGTTGCTGAGTGCCAAACCCGACTACCGGATTGAGTTTGACTACGACAATTTACCCGGATCGGAAACGGAAACGACGGTTTCCGGTAATGAAGAACTGCTGAAGCGGGTTTTGCTCAACCTGATGGACAATGCCTGTAAATATTCCGCCAACCATACGGCCCGCGTCCGCATCCGGACCGACAGCCGCTCGTGTTGGGTGAGCGTGCGCGATCAGGGAATCGGGATGTCGCCGGAAGATGCTGTCCTCATTTTTGAACCTTTTTACCGCACTTCCAATGCCGTTGGTTACGACGGTTTTGGCATTGGTCTCTCCATTAGCCAGCGGATCATCGAACTGCATCAGGGCCAGATTTCGGTCGAAAGCGAGTTGAACGCAGGCAGTCAGTTTACCATCCAATTAGCTCATTTGTAAGGATCAGAAATGGGTTCTGGCTCAAAAGTTACGGGTTTATAAAAACCGGTATGATCTGCTGCATGGAAAGCAAGTTTCTGAAAATCAGAAGAATACAGTCAATATTAGGGCCGATTAGAAAACTTCTAAGTTTTTTTTAACGGCTATTTAACCTTTTTCTAATTCGCTTTTAACGGCCTTCTAACTTCTTTTAGGCAATCTTGCATTCCGAAATGTGCTAACCTTTTTTAATGCGCCTGATATTTAGTTTTTGTTTGATTGGCCTGATTTCTATCCACGTTCAGGCACAGGATTCGTTACGACTTAGTCGACGGCAGGCCGACAGCCTTTTTCTCAAAAATAACCTCTTGCTGCTGGCCGGGCGGTTTCGGATCGAAGCCGGACAAGCGCAGATCATCCAGGCGAATTTGTACGATAATCCCACGGCCTTGCTCGAAGTCAGTGCTTACAATACGGAACAGCATCGGGTTCTGGATGCAGGGCGGCAGGGGCAGAAAATTATCTCCGTTCAGCAACTTTTGTATACCGCCGGGAAACGCAACAAGCGCGTGGCGCTGGCGCAGGAATCGGCCCGACTTAACGATTACGAGTTCGCAGATCTGCTCCGGTCCCTGCGGTTTGAACTCCGGAGCCGGTTTTTCGATCTGTATTTCCAGCAGGAAACGCTGGCCCGCTACGACCGCCAGATCACGACCTTACAGGGAACCGTAACGGCTTTTGAACAACAGTACGACAAAAATAACGTGTCGCTGCGTGAACTCCTCCGGCTGAAAGCGCTACTGTTTCAACTCAATAACGACCGACTGGAAATCCGGCTCAACCAGGCTGAAAACCAGCAGTTTTTGCGAACCCTGCTGTCGGTTGAGCAGCCGATTCTGCCGCAGGTCGATGAAACACAATTGCAAATTTACCGCTTTCCGAACGAATCGGTCGACTCGCTACGCAGCCGGGCGCTTCACCACCGGGCCGACGTGCTGGCCAACCAGTCGCTCACCCGGCAGGCGGAACTGAACTACAATCTGCAAAAAGCGCTGGCAACGCCGGACCTGCGGGTGGGCGGAACCTACGATCAGGCCGGGAGCTACGTTCCCAATTACCTCGGTGTTTCGGTGAGCATGGATTTGCCGTTTTTCAACCGGAATCAGGGGGCCATCAAAGCCGCCCGCAGCCAGATCGATTATCAGAAGCAGATCCAGAGTCAGAAAGCCGTTCAGGTTGGTAATGAGGTCATTGCGGCCTTGCAGAAAGTCCGGGAAGTAGAGCGGACGGTGCAGTCGGTCGAGTCGCGGTTTTCGGAACAATTTGAGCTGCTGAATCAGGGGTTGTTTACCAATTTCCAGAAACGGAACATTTCCCTGCTGGAATTCATCGACCTGATCGAGACGTACAACGAAAGCACCAAAGAACTGAACCGCCTGAAAGCCGACCGCATCGGCGCCTACGAAGAACTGAACTACGTGGTGGGGGAGGAATTATTTAATTAACTATCCAATGAAACAACTCGTTAGCTGCGTGCTGCTGGGAACACTCGGGCTGGCAACGGCTTGCCATCAGAAAGCAGAAGTAGAAGAGGCTAAGGCATTTATGATGTCGGACACGATGATGAATCGCATCCGGCTCGACACAGTGCTGAACCAGCCGGTTCGCTCTGAACTGACGCTGGTGGGGAAAGTAGCCGCCGACGAAAGCAAGGTCATTAAAGTATTCCCGCTGGTGGGCGGGGTCGTGGAGGAAGTGGACGTCGAACTGGGTGACTTTGTGAAAAAAGGCCAGCAACTGGCAATTATCCGGTCGGGCGAAGTGGCTGATTTTGAACGGCAAATGATTCAGGCGCAATCGGATCTGCTGCTGGCGCAAAAGAACCTGAGTGTGGCCGAGGATCTGTTTGAGAGCAAATTGAACTCGCAGCGCGAGGTGGTCGCGGCCCGCAAAGACGTAGAAACCGCCCAGGCCGAACTCAGCCGTGTAAAGGAAATTTTCCAGATTTATGGTTTGGGCAAAACGCCGACGTACACGGTTCGCGCGCCAATCGACGGTTTTGTGATCGAAAAAAACGTTAACCGGGACATGCAACTGCGGTCCGATAACGCCGACAACCTGTTCACCGTCGGCCAGATCAGCGACGTCTGGGTGCTGGCCAACGTCAACGAAAGCGACATCGGCCGGGTGAAAGCCGGAATGCCCGCCAGCGTTCAGACGCTGAGCTATCCCGACCAGCGGTTCAACGGAAAAGTCGATAAGATTTTCAGCGTGCTCGACCCCGGTACCAAGGCCATGACGATCCGGATTCGGTTGCAGAACGAAGGCATGAAGCTCAAACCGGAGATGCACGCGACGGTGGCGCTGCGGTTTGATGAGGGCGATCAAATGGCCACGGTTCCGTCTAACGCCGTTATTTTCGATAATTCGAAATACTACGTCATGGTTTTCCGCAGCCGTTCCGACGTCGAAACCCGCCCGGTTCAGGTGCACAAATTTCTGGGAGACATCGCCTACATCAACGCCGGTTTGAAACCGGGTGAAAAAGTCATCTCGAAGAACCAGCTTCTGGTTTACGACGCACTAAACGATTAATTAGTGAATGAGTGATTGAGCGACGGGGCCGCCCGCGCGGTGAGTGAATAAGATCGAAGATCACGCTTATTAATTTGTAGAACTGCGGTAGCTATTCACTCAATCACTCATTCGCTCATTCACTCATTGGAAGCATGAACAGATTTATCCGGAATATTGTCGGTTTTTCGCTTAAAAACCGGTTTTTCATCTTCTTCATGACCACCGCGCTGATCATTGCCGGGGTGGTCAGCTATTTGAATACCCCGCTCGAAGCATTTCCCGACGTGACCAACACGCAGATTATCGTCGTGACGGAGTGGAATGGCCGGAGTGCCGAAGAAGTTGAGCGGTTTGTAACCGTGCCGATTGAAGTGGCCATGAACTCGGTGCAGCGCAAAACCAACGTTCGTTCGATCACGATGTTTGGGTTGTCGGTCATCAAAATCATTTTTGAAGACGATGTGGAAGACTTTTTTGCCCGGCAACAGGTTAATAACCAGTTACGTACCGTCACGCTTCCCGAAACCGTCGAGCCAGATGTGCAGCCGCCGTACGGCCCAACGGGCGAGATTTTCCGGTTTACACTCCAAAGTCAAACGCGCGACAGCCGCGAACTGCTGACGTTGCATAACTGGGTGATCGACCGGCAGTTGCGGTCCGTTCCTGGTGTGGCCGATGTGGTGGCGTTTGGCGGACAGGAAAAAATCTACGAAATCCGGGTGAATCCGACCCAACTGACCAAGTACGATCTGACTCCCCTTGAAGTTTACCAGGCTATCACGCGCAGTAACATCAACGTCGGGGGCGATGTCATCGAGCGCAACGGGCAGGCGTATGTCGTGCGGGGCGTGGGGTTACTCACGTCGATTCCTGATATTGAAAACATCATTATTGAAGAGCTGAACGGCAACCCGGTTTTGGTGCGCAACGTGGCCGAAGTGGCCGAATCGAGTCTGCCCCGGGTGGGTCAGGTCGGTTTAAACAACAACGACGACGTGGTGGAAGGCATCGTGGTGATGCGCAAAGGTGAAAATCCGAGCGAAATTTTAAAGCGGGTGAAGGACAAAATCGACGAGCTGAACACCCGGATTTTGCCCGCCGATACCAAAATGGTGACTTTCTACGACCGCGACAACCTCATCGCGTTCTGTACCCGCACCGTGATGCACAACCTGACCGAAGGGATCATTCTGGTGACGGTGATCGTCTTCATTTTCATGGCCGACTGGCGGACCACGATCATCGTTTCGATCATCATTCCGCTGGCGCTGCTGTTCGCATTCATGTGCCTTCGGTTGCGCGGGATGTCGGCCAATTTGCTGTCGATGGGCGCGGTTGACTTCGGGATCATCATCGACGGAGCCGTCGTGATGGTCGAAGGGGTTTTTGTAACGCTCGATCATCTGGCGCATAAAAAAGGTATGCCGGCCTTTAACCGCATGTCCAAACTCGGGCTGATAAAAAAAACCGGGGGCGATCTCGGGAAAGCGGTTTTCTTCTCCAAACTGATCATTATCACGGCGTTGCTGCCCATTTTTTCGTTCCAGAAAGTGGAAGGAAAGATGTTCTCCCCGCTGGCCTGGACGCTCGGTTTTGCCCTGCTCGGCGCTTTATTATATACGTTGACGCTGGTGCCGGTTCTGTGTTCGATCCTGTTGCGGAAAAACGTTCGGGAGACCAACAACTTCGTTGTCCGGTTTTTCAACAATTCCGTAACGGCCGGTTTTGAATGGTGTTACGCGCGCAAGCGGCTGAGCTTTTTGCTGGCAACGGTTTTCCTGGGCGTTACTTTTTTCTCAGCCACCCTGCTCGGAACCGAGTTTTTACCCCAACTGAACGAAGGGGCTTTGTGGGTGGAAGCCAAACTGCCGATGAGTTCCTCGCTGAGTGAAACGACGAAAATGGTGCGCGTACTTCGCAAGAAACTGATGGAATTTCCGGAAGTCAACGGCGTATTGTCGCAAACCGGTCGCTCCAACGACGGAACCGATCCGTCCGGTTTTTATTACGTTCAGATGCAGGTCAACCTGAAACCCAAAGACGACTGGCAGCGGAAGATTTCGACCGATGAGCTGATCGAGGAAATGGACGGCAAACTCAAACAGTTTCAGGGCATTAACTACAATTATTCGCAGCCGATTATCGACAACGTGGCTGAAGCTGTGGCCGGGATGAACGCGTCCAATGCCGTCAAGATTTTCGGCGAAGACCTCAACCAGCTCAACGGCCTGGCCAACGAGGTGATTGCCGCCATCAAGGACGTGCCGGGGATCAAGGATGTCGGTATTCTGCGAAACATCGGTCAGCCTGAAATTAGTGTCTTGTTTCACGATCATAAAATGGCGTTGTACGGGGTTTCAACGGCTGACGCTCAGGCGGTTATTGAGATGGCAATCGGCGGCAAAACCGCTTCCATTCTGTACGAAGGTGAACGCCGGTTCGACATCCGGTTGCGGTACGCCGAGAATTACCGGAAAACCGAAGATGACATCATGCGGCTCATGGTGCCGACCATGCACGGCAGCAAAATTCCGCTCAGCGAAATTGCCACCCTGCGTAAAACCACCGGCCCGGCTTTCATTTATCGCGACCTGAACAAGCGATTTATTGGCGTCAAATTCTCGGTTCGGGAGCGTGATCTGGGCAGCACGATTGCCGAAGCGCAGCAGAAAGTGGAGCAGAAACTGAAGAAACTGCCCAAGGGGTATTCCATCAACTGGACCGGCGAATTTGAGAATCAGGTGCGGGCCACGCAGCGGCTCGGGCAGGTGGTTCCGCTGAGTCTGGCGGCTATTTTCGTTATTCTGTTCATTACGTTCGGCAATCCGAAAGACGCGGGATTGGTGCTCCTGAACGTGCCGTTTGCGCTCATGGGCGGTATTCTTGCGCTGCACGTGACCGGGATCAACTTCGGGATTTCGGCGGGCGTCGGTTTTATCGCCCTGTTCGGAATCTGCGTCCAGAACGGGGTGATTCTCGTATCGGTTTTTAACCAGAACCGGGCCGATCGGCAACCGCTCGATGAAGCCATCCGGCAGGGTGTTCGGAGCCGGATTCGGCCGGTGGTCATGACCGCCCTGATGGCGGCCATTGGCTTGCTGCCCGCGGCCGTCTCGACCGGTATTGGTTCCGAAACCCAAAAACCGCTCGCGGTGGTCGTCATTGGCGGTTTGATTACGGCCACGATCCTGACGCTGCTCATATTCCCGATTCTGTACCGTTATTTTTACCGTAAAGCCGAATCGGAAGCCAAACCCTGGCGACGCCAGCCGCAGGTACTGGAAAGTTAGAATTAACTTTTTTCTAAGACGGCTCTAAGCATTTTCTAATTTGACGGCTCCTTCTTTGTACCGGGAACGTCGGAAGCAGAATCAGCCTCCTGCTCCGGTTTGCTTATTGAGATAATAGATAGGAGAGGTGAGGCAAGAGACGAAGATGGTTGATTTTCAGGCCTTTATTCTCGCGTCTCTGGTCTTTTATCTCAATGCAATAGAAGGTTTTGGCGAGTAAAATTGCTAATTTCAGGTGATTTCGATAGCCGGTTACGTCATGGAAACCGGCTATTTTTTTGCCTAAAAATTCTAATTTTTTTCTAATCGCCGTCTAAGGGTTATTTAAACTGACTACCCCATCTTTGCGGTAAGACTATCCCACATTTAACCTCATTAACTGAACATGTCCTGGTTTGAATATAGCAAGTGTGTATTGAATAAAGTTGATTTTGACCGACGATTATTCCGCAAGGAATTACGTAAACTGCTGCGGCTGCTTTCTCACCCGGAACGACTGCAATTGCTTCAATGGTGCCGCCAGCAGGTTAAACGAAAAAGGGTGGTTCTGAATACATAGAAATGAACGGTAAGACCGAAGAGTAGAGCTGTAAAATACCGTAAGTCTTTATTCTCCTGTCTCATTTCTTTTCTCTGATTGTGTGTTTTCTTTAGCGTTTTAGGTAGAAAGGGAGTAGCCGGTTCGTGAAAAGGACCGGCTATCTTGTTAACGATTGACTGGGCGCGTTTTAACTAAAACCGTAGTATCATGCAGTTAAAAAACAATCTTATTTTTATCGTTGATGACGACGATGATGACCGGTTTATGCTGTGGCAGGCGTTTCAGAAAAAACACCCCGGTTGTCTGGTATTCACGTTTACGGACGGGCAGGAATTGCTGGATCACCTGAGCGAGTATTACGACACACCCGACCTGATAATTCTCGATCAGAACATGCCGGTCATGGACGGTTTTACGACCTTAAAACGCTTGAAAGGAAGTAGCCGACTCCGGTCGATACCCACCGTGATCCTCGGTTCTTCATTCGAAACGAACGACAACTGCCGTGGTCATGAACTCGGTGCGGATGCGTTGCTTACAAAGCCAACCCGGTACAGCGAACTGGTGCAACTGGCGAATCAAATGTTTTCGGCCAGCGCCTGATTTTGTCGCGTTATTCGGTTGCTGAAGCCTTTTTACTTCAACGGCAACGATAGTTTCACCACCTGCTGATTGCGAATTACGGAAACGTTCATGCGTCCCGTCCAGGTAACCTGCTGCTGAATGGCCACCAGCCGCCCGATGTTGGGGGTCTCTTCCTGGTTGGCCGTTCGGATTACATCACCGGTTTTCAGACCCGAATTTTCGAGCAGGCTACCGGCCGGGATGTTTACCACAATAATGCCGTTTTCGTCGGGTAAACCGTAGGCCGACCGGTCGCCGAGGCCGCGTACGTTTCGGAGCAAAGCACCCAGCCAGGTCAGCTCCTGCACGGATTTTTCAAACTGCTGATCCAACAAAACCGGTAGTTTGGGCGTGCGGGCCAACGCTCGGAGAGCGGTTTTTTGGACCCCAAACTGATTCATCGGAAAATTCTGAAAACCTATTTTCAGCGCGGGACTGCTGGCCCGAACCTGATAATTTCCCTTTTCCGGCTGAACGAAAACCGGGTCGCCAAAGGTGCTGTGGAAGTCGGTGCCGTCTTTCTGCGCTTTCAGCAGAGCGCCCTCATCGGGAAACAGATTGTAATCAACTTCCTTGCCCCAATCCTGAACGCCAATCGGAAAATAAGACCGCATGACGATGTTGTTCCGGAAAACGTCCCCGCTGTTTTTGAACCAGACGTGTGGATGGAATGAGTTGTTAATCAGGATGTTATTTTGGGCAGTGCGGTTAAAGCCTTCCCGGAACTTCAATCCGCCGTTTAGCAGCACATTGTTGTAGATGAGGTAATTACTGCTGCCATCGTCGAGGTCGATATCCCAGCCGTGGTCGCAACGAAACCGGTTGTTGCGAATGATTGTGGTTTTTTGGGCGTCGATCAGAATCAGTTCGGGATGAGCCGCCACCAGGCTGTCCATTTTGGAGCGGTTGGGATGCCAGTACCGATCGCGACCCCAGGAGTTGAACGCGCCGTGATCACCGGTTTCCAAAACCGTATCGAACACGTCGTTGAATTCCAGCAGGTGACCGCCCCAGGTGCCGTCGCCGATGTTGATGCCAGCGCGGGGAACCTGATAAATGGAATTATGCCGAACGACAATCCCGGAAGCCATTGCAATCTGAACCCCCGCCGACTGTTTTTCAATGCGCCCGATATCGTGAATCAGGTTATTCTCCGCGACGCATTCCAATGGATAGTGGTTGTTTTTCGGACCCGGTTTCAGATCCATCTGATCATAAGGCACAAACTGTTCGTACCGAAAAGCCGGAGAGCGAACCGCCGATGAATCGCCGATAAAACTGATGGCGCTGGCGCCAATTTCGAAGAAGTGCGAACCTTCGACAGCTGATTTTCGATTATATCGACTGAAAATCAGCGCATTTCCGCCCAGATTGCTAAACTGACAATCTTCAATCTGGCAGTTTTCGGTATTTTCCAGAAAAACCGCTGCGCCCCGGTACATCATCCAGTCGCTGCGTAACAGCGGCTCGTATGGCTCCATAAACGTCCGTTCGGTCTGAACAAACCGGATGCCGCGAAGGGTGACCTGCCGAAGTGGTTTATCCGGTGTCCCGTTTAAAGCAATTAGTCCCTTGAGTTGGGAAACCTCGACGATGGCGGTTGTCGGATTGACGCCGGTTGGCGGAATCAGGTGAAGCTGTTGGGTCTTTCTGTCGTAAAACCACTCGCCGGGCGCGTCCATTTCCTCAAAAATGTTCTCGACAAACCGCTCTTTGGCGTGCAGGGGCGAAGGGCGGTTATTCTGCCAGCCGCCTTCCAGCTGAAGTTTTCCATCCGATTTGCCGGTAATCCGGTAATGAAAATCCCCCCATTCGCCTTCGTGCAGGGCGTGGACATAACCGCCTTCGGGCGATTGCCAGCCATTGATTCGGGCTTCGCTCAGCGCGTCGGCGGCTGTGCCGTTAAAAACCCTGGCGCGGGCGTCGAAATTGGGATAACGGGCCAGAATCTGCTTTTTCCCGTTTAGAAAGAGTTGCTCGAAAACCGGCCCTTCGACGGGGGCCGTCCAACGGGCCTGACCGGTTTTCTGCCAGCGAAGCGACAACCTCCTACCTCCGCTGATCTGAACGGTTTCGTTGGGGAAGTTGCTAATGGTCAGGGTTTTATTCTGAACCAGTTCCGGGTCGATGCGGATGGTTTCTGTCAGGTAATACGTGCCTTTTCGTAAAAAAATCTGGACGGCAGGCTGGGGCGCGGTTTTTACTTTTTCCAGCGCTTTGGCCAGCGTGGCCAGTGGCAGCGAAACGGTTCCGGGGTTGCTATCTTTCCCCGACGGCGCGACGTAAAACCGGCTTTGCGCCCGGACAGTCAGGGAAGTGCCGACAAGAAAAAATAGCAACCATCGGAGCATAAAGTACTATTTTAGGAAAAAGCGTACCGGTTTTTCAGGCCGTTTGTTCGGGCCAGTGCTGCGCAATTTTCCGACGGAGGAAAGCCACACTGCGCGCGAGTTGCTCCATGCCATCGACACCGTCTTCGATGCTGATCCAGCCATCGAAACCAACGCCTTTCAAGGTAGTGAAAATCGCGTCATAATCATTCAGCCCTTTGCCGATTTCGCCGTGGCTGAGCCGCTTTGCGTAGCCTGTAGCGCCACCTTCTTCCTTGCGCAGATCTTCAATGGTTCCTTCCAGCAAATACCGGTCGCTGGCGTGCATCGTCACCACGCGGTTGGCGACCCGGTCCAGCAGTTCCAACGGTTCTTCGCCCGCCAGGTAGGTATTGCTCGGGTCGTAATTGACGCCAAAGTTCGGGTCATGAATCGCATCGACCAACTGACAGAAAACGTCCATTTTCTGCGCAAATTCCGGGTATTCCCAGAAATCGTCCTTGTAGTGGTTTTCGATAATCAGCGTAATGCCGCGTTCGCGGGCGTAGGGCAAACACGCTTCGATGCATTCAGCGGCTAGCCGAACACCTTCATCGATCGTGAGTTCCGGGCGACGCTGGCCCGAAAGCACGCGGCAGTACGAACCACCCAGCGCGTAAGTCATGTCGATCCAGTGTTTCTGTTTGGCGATTTCCTTGGCGCGGAAAGCCGGATCGGGGTGCGTGAAATCCGGTGAACAGCACATCATCGGAATCACCTTGCCGTGGCTCTCCACCTGCTGGCGAAAACGCGACCAGTTGGTTTCGTCCGCCATTTCCAGAAAACCGGCGTACCATTCGAGCCCGTCGATGTCGAGCTGGACGGCGAGTTCGATCCATTCAGAAACCGTCATTGTGCCATCTTTGCAGAGGGCTTGAATAAAAGCTTTGGGAAAAGCAGCCAATTTAGGCATAATATTTTTTGAGGTTTATGGGTTAGAGTTTACGGTTTTCAGTTTACGGTGGCGGACGCACGAAAAGACGAATGTGTCCGCCACCGTAAACTGAAAACCGTAAACCGAAAACCGTTAATTTTTTGGCGGATTTCGCCCGATCAACGGATATTGTTCTAAATCAACGATCTGACCACTGATTGGGCCGCTCTCGTCGGCCAGCCAATAGACGGCGGCTGCAGCAAGTTCATCGGGCCAGATAATCCGACCCGAGGGGGCAAAAACCGGTGAAATGTCTTTGTACCAATCGACGGGCATACCGTGTTCGTGTTTCCGACGGGCTTCGTTTTCGGTGAGCACCCAACCCGGATTGATCTGGTTGACCCGAACACCTTCTTCGCGGTGGAGCGTGTCGCCGAGATTACGGGTCAGGGTCATCAACGCCCCTTTCGAAACGCTGTAGGCCATCAGATCCGGTTCGCCACTCCAGCCATTGACGGAACCGATGTTCAAAACCGCCCCTTTGGTTTGCTTCAAATGGGGCAAAGCGGCCTGGATCAGCGCAAAAGGGGCGAGGGTGTTCACTTCCAGAATATGACGGAAAAAGGCAAGATCGGTCGTGTGAATGTTCGACGAAGCCACCAAAGCCGCGTTGTTCACCACTGCATCCAGCCGACCGAAGGTCTGAACAGCCCGGTCGACCAGCCGCTGCGCAACGCCTTCCACCGCCAGATCTTCGATGTGCAGAACGGCGTTGGCGGAACCCAGTTCGTCTACCACTTTCTGACCCAGTTCCGGTTCCAGGCCGTGAATAACCACCTGCGCTCCTTCTGCCACGCAACGTTTCGCAATGGCTTTCCCGATGCCCGTACAACTGCCGGTAACAATAATAACTTTCTGATGTAAGCGCATTTGCTAGAATAAAGAAGTGAGAATAAAGACAAGAGATTTAAAACAGAAACCAGTCACCGGTTTTGTCTCACTTCTCTTGTCTCACCTCTCCCGTCTATACAGGTTTTAAAACGCTTTTGATGACTTCGCCGTGGTGCATTTTTTCGAAGGCTTCGTGCCATTCGGTGATGGGCCACACGCCACCAATGATCGGTTTGACGTCGAGCTGGCCGCTGGCTAATAGCGCGAGAACGCGTTCCCAGATGGGCCAGTTGTGGCTGAAACTTCCCTGCAGTGTGACGTTTTTCTGCACCAGTGCATCGAGTGAAAAGCCGAGCGGCTGCGGACCCCAGCCTACTTTCGTGATGTGACCATTCGGGCGAACCAGTTGGAGCGCGATTTTTAAGGTAATGCTGGCTCCGGCGGCATCGATGATGCAGTCGGCACCCAGACCGTCGCGTTTTCTGGCCCATTCCGTGGCGTCGCCGATGATGGCCTCGCAACCATACTGCTGGGCGATGGCGAGCCGGTGACGATCCGCTTCCAGACCCACTACCGCTACTTCGGCACCACAAAGCCGGGCCATGGCTGCGCATAAAATCCCGATCGTTCCGGGACCCAGCACGATAACGCGGTCGCCGGGTTTCAGTCGTGAATTTTCGACCACAGCATTGAAAGCCACGCAGCAGGGTTCGGTCAGGCAGGCCTGCTCGAATGCCAGTGCGTCCGGCACTCTGTGGAGAATGCGCATGGGAACCCGAACATATTTGGTCATGGCGCCATCGACGCCGTAGCCAAACCCTTTGCGGGTGGGGTCCAGGTTATAGAGACCCTGCCGGGTCATCGGGTTATTGGGGTCGATGATGGCGGCCGTTTCGCTCACAACGCGGTCACCTTCTTTCCAGCCCACCACCCGGCTTCCGACTTCGACGATGTGACCGCCAAATTCGTGGCCGAGTACGACGGGATAATTAACCGGCCAGCTATGATCGGCGGTCCACTGGTGAAGGTCGCTGCCGCAAACACCGACGTTGGCGACTTCCAGCAAAACATCTTCCTCACCAATGGTCGGTTTTGGAATTTCACGAATTTCAACCGAGCCTTTCTCGGGAGCAAAATTGACAACAGCAGCAGAATTCATTGAGATAAGTAAGGGTTTAATTGTGAGAAAGTTATGCGTTTATTCTCACAGATATGCCGGTTTTTATTTTCCGACGGGAACATCGCCGTACGCGTGAATTTTTTCGCAAATCAGACGAAGGGAGCTTTCCAGATCGCCGTCGGCGGTTTTGAACGCGTCGGCATCGATGGTCAGCGGAGCGCCCAGCACCACGAGCGGAGCGCCGTATTCCGGGCAGCGAATGGCCTGTTCCAGCGAAAGTCCGCCCACGGCCTGCACTGGCACGTTAACCGCCTGCACCACTTCGCGCAGTTGATCGAGCGGGCTCGGCATCCGCAATCCCTGAGCCGCGATGCCCCGGCGTTCATCGTAGCCGATGTGGTGAATAATGAAATCGCAACCCAGATCTTCGAGCCATTTAGCGCCCGCGACCATGTCGGTGGAAATCATGTTGTCACCCATTACCTGAACGCCAAAATCACGACCGGCTTTCACGACGCACTTGACGGTTTCGGCATGGGCGCGCGCCATTACCACGACGTAAGACGCCCCGGCTTTTGCCATCATTTCCACTTCGAGGTAACCGCCGTCCATCGTTTTCAGGTCGGCCACAATGGGCACATTCGGGAAGGCTTCGCGTAGTTTTCGGACACCGTGCAGGCCTTCCGCCAGCAGCAGCGGGGTTCCGGCTTCGAGCCAGTCGACCCCGGCGCGCATGGCCAGTGCCGCTGTTTCGAGCGCTTCATCAATATTGGTGAGGTCTAGGGAAATTTGGACAATCGGTTTCATTAAATGGGGTTGAATTGAAGGATTACGGGACAACTAACAACGTCGGTACTTTTAACTACCAAGGCATTTTTTACCTAATGACTACTCATTTTTTTGCAAAAAAGGCCACTGGAAGATAAATAATTCCTTTAAAAATAGTCGGAATCAGGGACGGAAAAGTACTATAAAGGTGAGCGGTTTCGCATTAGTACTTCTAACCCCAAACTATTTTTAAAATGGCAGCCAAGCCGGATTCTACGTTGCTTGAAAAACTGAAAAATGGCCAGAATGTCTATGGCACCTGTATTACCTCCACCGCGCCGATGTGGCCGATTACGCTCCAGCGGGCGGGCCTCGATTTTGTTTTTTTAGACACTGAACATATCCCCCTCGATCGGGCGGAACTCGCGCGTTTGTGCCAGATTTTTCGCGCTTATCACATTACGCCCATTGTCCGTATTCCGAAACCCGATCCGTTTCTGGCCTGTCAGGTCATTGACGGGGGAGCAGTTGGTGTGATTGCGCCCTACCTCGAATCCGTCGATCAGATCATCGATCTGGTAGGAGCTACCAAATACCGACCCCTGAAAGGCGAGCGGCTGGCCCGGTTTCTGAGCGGAAAAGAACAGATGCCCGACGATTTGAAACAATACATTGAAGCCCACAATGCCGGAAATATCTGCATCGCCAACATCGAAAGCGTTCCGGCGCTCGAACGGCTGGATAGCCTACTGTCGGTCCCCGGACTCGATGCGGTTTTCATCGGTCCGCACGATTTGTCGGTGAGTCTGGGCATTCCCGAACAGTACGATCATCCGGATTTTGAAGCTGCGGTTCTGAAAATCATTCACACGACGCGCGCCAAAGGACTTGCCATCGGCATCCACTTTTCACTGGAACCCGAGCGCCAGATTCGCTGGGTGAAAGAAGGCGTTAACATTGTGGTGCACAGTTTCGATGTCGCTCTGTTCGCGCAGCGGTTACGGCACGACATCGGAACGATCAGGAAAGCCGTCGGCGATGAACCGACGTCGGACGATAGTCCTTCCCTCATCGTTTAATTTTGCCATGATTACCACGGATTCTCCGAAGCGAGTTGCCAAAACCGCCCAGTCGCCAGCTCACCGTTTAAGTACGTTTTTGCTGGTTGGGCTTTCTTTGTCAATTGGTTGGGGAATTCGGGGTAATTTCGGGCACGAATACGGAGCGGCTTTTGCAGGCTGCCTGGCGGCCATCACCGTGGCGCTGCTGTCGGGCCGGGATGACTGGCGGCAGCGGGTCCTGTATTTTGCCTTCTTCGGTGCCATCGGCTGGGGGTTTGGGGCCTCGATTTCCTACATGCAGGTCATCTCCTACACCCAGAGCGGCCACGCGCTTTCGCAGTGGTACGGATACACCGGTTTGTTCTACATTGGTTTTTTGTGGGCCGGACTCGGCGGAGCTGGCACCGCGCTGGCCGCTGTTGCCGGGCAGGATCGGCTGGTACGCTTGTTCAAACCCGTTCTGTTCGTCTTTGCGGCCTGGTTTTTTCAGGATTTGATCGAAGATGCCGTGGCCACTGCTTTGCAGTCCAGCCTTGGTTTCGACCGGACGTGGTCTCGGCACAAAAGCCCGCTCTACTGGTTCGACGCTGATTATCTGGGTGCTTTTTTCGCCTTGCTGGGCGTGGGAGTTTACGATTTGCAGGAACGCCGACAAACCAACGGCTGGCTGCTCCCGGTTTTTGCGTTGATGGGGGCGGTTTTGGGGTATCTGGTCCAATGGATCCTGCAAAAAACCGATCTGGAAGCGGGGCTTTCATCGCTTCTGACGTATTCCTTGGGCGACCCGGCGTACATCGATCCCGCTACGGGAAAACCGGCCTTTGATCCGCACAACTTCCTGAATAACTGGCCGCAGTGGTTCGGCGATTACCCGCAGCACGTCGGCTGGATGCTAGGGCTGGTGCTCGGCATCACGGCTTATTTTATCCGGTTTGGCAAATTCCGCAACGGTTCTTCGCTCATCGTTTACATGGCTTCGGGCTGGTTGCTCGCCTTTCTGGCTTTTCCGGTGCTGGGTAGCCTGTTTTTTGCCGACGCGGGCGGTATTCGGATGACACCGCCCCGGAGCGACGACTGGGCCGGGATTACCGGCGTTTTCGTCGGAACAATCCTTTGGATGCGTCGGAACCAGTTGCTGCCGGTTGCGGTGGCGGCAGTCATGAGCGGAACCATTGGCGGACTCGGTTTCTCGGGCGTTCAATGGCTGAAACAACTACTGATGGCACCGGGAAATCCAGCGATCCTGAAAAACAAGGGATTTTTTCCAGAAAGTGAATCGTTCAGGCACATTGCATCGGACTGGGCCAACTGGCAGCACCAGAACTGGCATAGTTTTCTGGAGCAGTCGTACGGTTTTGTCAACGGTATTGCCATTGCGGTTACGCTGGGTTTTCTGGCCACCCGCATCCCGATGCACGATACGTCCAAAACCGTAGAGCCAACCCGGGGGCGCTGGACGCTCGGCGTGGCTGCGGTTTTTGTTTTGCTGGCGATTCCATACGTCAATCTGGTCAAAAACGTGGAGGAATGGGGTAAGAAACTGAATCCGGAAGTATGGACACAAACCCTCTTTCAAGCCGACGGCAGTTTAAAAACCGCCCCCGCCGTCTGGGATGTCCCGTATCTGGGCCATCTGCCCGGCGTCGATTTCCTCAACCTGAGTCCGGATAGCTGGTTTAAACTCACCTGGTTTTTCCTGCTGCTGATGGCGGTTTTAGTCATCCGGCGTCATTTCCGGGAACCGCTGGCAATCATCCCGAAAAGCTGGCTGGGCAAGGGGCAAATGCTGTATCTGATTCTGCTCTGGGTAATGGTCATCGGAAATTTTGAACGCGCGCTGGTCGACTGGGCTCCCCAACGCCTGCTGACCGAATGGGTCATTACCGTCAACGCCGTTCTGGCTACGGCGCTGGTGTTGCTGGCTCCGTTTGAGAGAGAAACCGTCCGCATCCAGCAGGAAAAAGCGTTTGCGTTTTGGTACAGGCGGGTCTGGTTTTGGGCTGTTGCCTCGGCAGTAGTTGCCGTTCCAATTTTTCTGGTTACCAACCGATTGATTTACCAGTATCCGCCGTATGAAAAACTGGATAAAGTTACCAACCACACGCGGTTTGGGCCGGAAGCGAGTTGGCGCGCCCGCCCCAATCTAAAAAACGCGGAACATAAGTAGGTTTTGTTTTTTCGACTCTTACGTGGGCATGATGGATCAGATCAAATGGGGAATTATCGGTTGCGGGAATGTAACCGAAGTCAAAAGCGGCCCGGCTTTCAACAAAGTGCCGAACTCGTCGCTGGTGGCGGTGATGCGCCGGGATGGCGAACAGGCCGCCGATTACTCCATGCGCCACGGCGTGCCGAAATGGTATGACGATGTGGACGACCTGATTAACGATCCGGACGTCAATGCGGTTTACATTGCCACCCCGCCGGACGTTCACACCGATTACGCCATTCGGGCCATGAAGGCCGGAAAACCGGTTTACATCGAAAAACCGATGGCTCGAAACTGGGCCGAATGCGACGCCGTTATTCAAATGGGCAAGCAAACCGGGTTGCCGGTTTTTGTCGCGTTCTACCGCCGATCGCTTCCGTATTTCCTGAAAGTGAAGGAGTTGATCGACACGAAGGCGATTGGCGACATTCGGCTGGTCAACATTCAATTGCACTGGCAGCCGTATGCTGAGGAGGTCGGGGAGAATCCCCAGCCACGCTGGCGGGTTTTTCCGGAAATTTCGGGCGGTGGCCACTTTCACGACCTGGCTTCCCACCAGTTCGATTTTCTGGAATTTGCGCTGGGACCGATCAAAACCGCTCAAGGTTTTGCCCGGAATCAGGCCGGTTTATACGAAGCCGACGACATTGTGATCGCCAATTTCGAGTTCGAATCCGGCGTTCTCGGAACCGGCAGCTGGTGTTACACCGTCAACAAGGAGCAACGGATCGACGAAGCGCAACTCATTGGTTCAGAAGGGAAAATTACATTTCATTACTTCGAAAAATTCACCATCAAAGTCGAAACGGCGGCCGGTGTGGAAGAATTTAATCTGCCGTATCCGCCCCACGTTCAGCAGCCGATGATCGAAGAAATCGTTAAGGAATTGCGGGGCGAAGGCAAATCGCCGAGTACCGGCGAAACCGGTGGCCGGGCCAATCTGATCATGGACTGGATTACGGCGAAATAAATTTCCAGACAAGAGAGGTGAGACAATAGAGTAGAGACTTTTCTTACTATGCGAGTCTCTATTCTCTTGTCTCACCTCTTACTTCTCATTTCCGAATCAACCAGATTTCCGTTACCTGCGAGCCACGTTCCCCTTCACCGCAGGTCCAGACAAAGGTTACTTTGCCATCGGACGAAGCCGTTTGGGGAAGATCGAATTCATAAATCGGCTGTTCGCCGGTCTGGATAAAGTCGTGAATCACCGAGCCGTCGTCCGTCGTCATTTTCATGCGCGACCGAAACCGCCCGGTGTAGGCAATCCGGATTCGGTACGATGCCGTCGGGTCCAGTTCATCGTAGGCGATTTTCAGCGGCTGGTCGTACAGCGTTTTGGCCTGTTTCATCCAGACCCGGGGCGTAATCTGGCCTTTAAAACCGGTCGCCTTGATCTCGTCCACCCACTCGACACCGACCAGACCCACACCAAAGCCGATTCGGGGCGATTGCAGACTGCCGGGGTCTTTTTCCCAACCCACACCGGGAACGACGCGGTACCAGCTTTCTGGTGCGCCAAAATGATCGTAAAAACCGCCCGGGCCGGGATCGGTGCGGTGCAGCATCTCGTAGATTCTGGCCTGCCGCGCCTTTTCATCGGGTAACTTCTCAATTTTCGCCATCTGATCCATCAGCCAGGGCGAATCGTTGAGCGGAATGCCAATGTTGTCCACAAAATTTCCCCGCCCCGACATCGCGCCGTGCTTTTCCATCGTTAGCTGGGCACCGATCGACTTGAAGAGCGAATCGGCCAGCGCGAAACATTTGGCGCGGTATTCGGGCAGAATCGGCGACTTCCAGGCTTTTTCGAGAATTTCCCGGGCGCGGTTCATGGTCGGTATGGAACCACCCGTTGCGTAAGTTGCCAGCACCTCCCGGGCTCGTTGTTCCAACTCGCTTTCGTACAAAAACCGCTGCTGGGTGTAGGCGTCGAAGTAGGCGCGGATCAAGCCCATCTGAAAACGGGCATTCTGCAACACCTTCAGCGGAGCCTGCTTTTCGAGCGTTTGCCACTGCATCAGCGACTGGTTGACGGCCTGATTGGTGAGGAGGCTTCCGCGCCAGTTATTTTCCAGCGAAATCAGGGCCTGCGCCACGGTTTCGGTATAATCCGGACCGATAAACAGCCGGGAAAAATCGCGCAGGGTTTCGATCACCGGCGTTTCGGGGTTCCAGTCCTGATCGCTCCAGACAAACTTGTTGACGTCGTCGTTGGTGCCTTCCGAATAGCTGATGCTGCCCACGCCAAACTCATCGAGCGCGTTATGAATCGCCTTTTCGTCGTGCGGGCGCGGGTTGATGCTTTCGCGCCCACAAGTCATCGACCAGGCCAGATCCCAGTGCGGAACCGGGTATTGCGAACTGTAATTATGCGTGATGTCGGGATAGTGTCGAATCGGAATCGACGGTTTGACAATTTTCCGAATTTCCTGCACCGGCATTTTCACCCAGGGCCCGAAAACGACTCCGCCGAACCACGGATATTCCTTGTTGACGTGCTTGTAAAAAGCGTCGAACCACGCCTGGTTTGGCCGAAAAACCTGCGGAGAAACCCAGATTTTGGCTTTCGGGTGGTATTTATTCAAAACCACGGCTTCCTTTTCGAGCCAGGCAAACAGCACGTCGGGCTCGAGGTCGCCGGGATCACCGCCCGGAACAAAAACCGCATCCAGTTTCGGAACGGACGCAAAAATCTCCTGCCGTTCTTTCAGTTCCTTCTGGATCGAATCCGGATGGACGTAATCTTTAGCCAGGTTCGGGTACCACATCCAGACATCCAGACCGTACTCCTTGCAAATCCGCGACTGCTCGCCGATCATTTTGATGGCGGGAAGTTTCATGTGCCGACTCGTAAAATCGTCGTCGGTGCGCGGGGGCATGATTTCGATACTGTTGGCCCC
Organism: Larkinella terrae; assembly: GCF_009668025.1. Classification (GTDB taxonomy): domain Bacteria; phylum Bacteroidota; class Bacteroidia; order Cytophagales; family Spirosomataceae; genus Larkinella; species Larkinella terrae. The sequence goes on from NZ_WJXZ01000006.1 coordinate 235,864, forward strand.
AAACAGCGCCAGATCGCGGATATACTGGTCGAACTGGGCGACCGTGAACGCATCGTAGGCGTTGGTTTTGGGTCGGTAACCCAACTGGTGTCCACGAATCGGGTACCGGGGACTGGTGGCGATAGTTGCGTTGTCGGGCACCAGAATCTGGCCGGGGCGAATTTCCATTTTGCGCAACAGCCGACCTACCCCAAACAGCAGTCCGCGCGCATCTTTCCCCACCACCAGAACGGCCTGCGAATTCTCCTGAACCAATAATTTATATCCTTCTTTGGTAATTGAAGGCATTCCGGCCAAAGCCGTTCGGAAGGTTTCAGGAAGTGTATTTAGCTCATTTTCGGTTAGTAAATAAATTGCAGGTTGCCCGGCCCCCGGCAGTTTTTTGGCGACAGGCAATTTGATCCGGCTTCGTTTGGCAAGTTCTTCCTGGAAAACCGCCAGGCTTCGGAGCAATACATTCGGGTCTTTTACGGGGCAATAAATCTGCGCTTTGGTAAGGTCAATGGGGTTTGAACAGGCCGGTTTCGACAGCAAAATCACAAATCCAATCAGCACAAAAAACGCTTTGAGTGGCTTCAACATGGTAATTTTAAGGGTCTGGGTTTTGGTAAACTTTTAATTAAAAATGGACTTCAACAATCATAAACGGTTTTACTACTGAACGACATTCGCGGTAAGATTAAAGTTTGATTGATGACTATTTTATTGCCTTAACCTGCACATCATCAATGTGGTAGGTGGCCGCAGTCACGGGCTCGTCGGCTCCCGGCAGGGGCGGCCCCGGTTCTTCGTTGGGCGTTTTCCGGTTGGGTAAATTCCGGTATGGCCCCGTCCGTATCGACAGCCGTTCGACCGACTTGACGGCTTTGGCCAATGCCGCTTTTGTTAAGACTTTTTTGCCATCGATTGCCAGATCGTAACATCCTTTCAGGCTGGCGTCAACGCTGAATGTCAATTCATACCACTTTCCCGGCTGATACGACTGGAGCGGTTTTTCGGTGCTGCCATCGGTTGCCACAATGCTGCCTGTTTCATCGAACCGCAGCCGCACCGGACGATTTCCGTAGCGGTCGGTGAGGTCAATTTCCAACGTGCCGGTGTTGTTTTGGGAAGCGCGAACTTTTAGCCGGGTTTCGATCCGATTTCCCTCCTCAAATACCCGAACCGCACGGGCATAATCGTAGGGGTCTTTGTCGGTTAATTCCAGGCATTTTTCACTTGAACCCGGAGTATTGACCACCAAAACCGGAGCCCATTTCGGTGCGTAGATATTCCAGTCGGTAACGCTGCCATTCAGCACCAATCCATTGAAGTCATCGGCCACTGGACCACGGATCGCATACCGCACCGGCGTCGGTATCCGGCTGATCCAGATGTCCTCTTTGTTCATGCTGTACGACAGCCACATGTCGTTGCCGGGCGGATTTCCGTTGCCTTCTTCGATGCCGCGCATGTAGCAGGGGCCAAAGTCTTTCCAGCGGCCAAAAAACCGGCGGGGTGGCACTTCCCCCTGAACAATCAGCAAGTTATCGAATAAAACGCCGTCGTCTCCGGTAATGATTGTGAGCGGATACCGGTATTCATCCAGTTCAATCGGATTGTAGCAAATGGCAAACCGACCATCGTCCGTGCGCTGGCCCCACTGCTTTCCACCCGCCATGACCATCGTCGGCACCTTGATTGGTTTGGAAAACGTTTTCCCTTCGTCGGACGACAGGGCACTGTGCGAGCGCTTCCACAACGCCACCACTTTTCCGTCTTTTCGGTGGTAATACGAGAGCGCTTCGCGGGCTTCTTTTCCGCCGTAAAAACCGTCGAGTCCCCGGTCTTCGTCCCACCATTGAAAAGTCATGAGTTTGTCTGCCAATAGTGCATTGCAGGCATCCAGAAAACCGGTGTCGGTCGACTTTTTAAAAAAGGGGAAGCTCGTGTTGGTTTCGTTCCAGCGAACGCCGTTGATGGTGGCATGACTGCTGTATCGGATGAAATAGATCGGGCCGTAGGTGCCGTCTTTGTAGGCTTCCCGAACCACGCGGCCAATACCGCCCTGCCCGAACGGATCCTCAGCGTGCCCGTAGAACGCCAGCACGAGCAGACGACCGTTAGGGGCTACGTAAAAACCCATGCGCTGGTGCATCATGTAACCGTTGGAACTGTCGGGAATTTTAACGCCGGTGGGCGGTTCGTAAGGCGGAAAAACCACCTTTGGTTTGCTCCAGTCCCGACCGTCTTTGGAAGTCATCACCAGCGTTTGACCCGGCGAAATGTGTTCATCGACCGGATTGCTCAGGTATTGCTGGTAAAACGTGTTGTTCCAGTAGCAAAGATTGGAAGCGTGGTTGTACGTCCAGCCGTGTCCGTCGGCGAGGTCGGGGTGGGTGCGATTAACGCGCAGCGTCTGGCGGCTTTCGACCCCAATGGCGTAGCGAAGTCGCCCGTCGTGGACACTCGGATCGACGGATTCTCCGCCGATATACCGCACGGGTTCTGCCGGGGTACCGGTTTGAGCGTGGCTGGTAAAATTAACAAACAAACAAAAAGCAATAGAAAGTAAAGAGTTTTGGAACGTCATTCTTTCTGAAATTACACCCCTAAATCCCCTAAAGTGGACTTTTTCAGCTGGACAATTCTGTGTCCCAGTCCCCTTTAAGGGATTTAGGGGTTATGATTAATTACTGATTTACGGGAGAAAAGCGTAGTTTCTTTTCCCGGATTCCGGGCCGATCATACGCTTTATTTTTGTCGGGATAGCCGACATCCCAGGGCGAAGGACCCACCCAGCTTGACTTTTTACCGGCAATCTGGATCACGCCATTCGTTGAGATTTCGACGACGGTATAGAGCGGATCTTTGTATGGAGCCGTGTATTTGATCCACTTATAATTCTTATCAATTTCGTCGCTGTACCGAACGTGACCGTATTCTTCACCCAGCCATTTATAAGACATGGAATTGATGCAGATGTACCAGATTCCGTTTACCTCTTCGGCCCGGTCGTAGTGAACATGGCCGTAGAAATTGGCGATGATTTTAGCCTTTTTCGTTTTGGCATTGTGCGCTTCCAGCATGGCCCGGATTTCGGCGGCATTATCCACGCCGTCGAGGCCCAAACCCTGATGGGAAAAGATAATAATGGGCGTGGTGGCTTTTTCCAGTTCAGCTTTCAGCCACGCCAGTTGAACGGTTCCGACGTGTTCCTGATAACCTTTCAGTTCCGGAGATTTTTTGTCGTTACCATCCAGAATGATGAAGCGAAAGCCTTGTTGATCAAAGGTGTAGTAGGAGGAAGGCATCTTCCGGTGCGCCAGTGCCTGAGCGAGTGTGGTGCCGCCATCCATTTCGTGGTTACCGATCAGGTGGTATTTGGGGCCGGGATAAGACTCCCAGATTTTGAACGCATAGTCGTATTTTTCGGCGGGTGTGCTGAAATCACCGAGTTCGATAATGAAATCCGGTTTGGCGGTTTTCATGCTGTCCATAAAGGCCTTCAGCCGTGATTCGCCGTCGTGCATCGTCGGAACGTGAACGTCGGCAAACATCCCGATTTTTACTTTTTTTATCCCGTTTTTCTGGGCAATCGAAAATGTCGTTACCAGACAGAAAAATAGGGTTAGAAAAGAATATTGTTTCATTTTTTAATCGCTCAAAGCTTAATAAAAATCTTTCGCCGGTAGAGGATGTAGGCCGGAATAAAATTGATCCCAACAAAAAACAGGGCATACGCCATACTGGCAAATCGGGGATCGAAACCCAGCCCCGTTAAAGCCGCAACGCCGTGTTCGTTTAGCGAATGTCCGCCGAATTTCAGGGAATAAAAAAGAATGGAAAATACGTCCGCTAAAACGAAAACCGTTATCGCGTTGGCTCCGAAAATGATACCCGGTTTGGTGCCACCGGTTTTTCCCAGAATGTCCACCAGAAAATAAACCGCACCGAGCAACAACGCGGCAAAACCGGAAGTAACCAAAACGAACGAACTGGTCCACAGGTTTTCGTTCAGCGGGAACGTCAGGTTCCAGAAAAAACCGGCAGCTGCCGTGAACACCCCGGCCGTCATCAGGTAATTTACTTTTTCATTGCGACTTAACGGGCTGATCATCAGGCGACCCGCCAGCAACCCGGTTATCCCGGAAACCGCCGATGGGAAGGTACTGAGAATGCTTTCGGGGTCCCAGGTGTGCTGCCACATCCGCCCCGGCAGGTATAAATTATCAAACCAGGCGACGAGGTTGGCCCCCGGTTCCAGCATGACTTTTCCGTATCCGGGCGTCGGAATCAGCGTCAACGCGAGCCAGTAAACGACCAGCGTAACGATGGCAATCCAGGCTTGCTGCCGCCAGGTAGTATTCAGGAAAAGAAAGGCGCAGATGAGAAACACGAAAGCAATCCGCTGGAGCGTGCCCGTCCACCGAATATCGGAAAAGCTGAACGTGGACAGGATATTCAGGAACATTCCGACGGCAAAGATCTTCACCGCCCGGATGATAATTTTTTTGTACATTTCTCCTTTCGGATCACCGCTTTCCAGCCGTTTGGCGTACGCCAGCGTAATGGAAACTCCAATGATGAACAGGAAGAATGGTGCAATTAAATCGGTGAATGACAGGCCGTTCCACTTCGTGTGCTGCAACTGAAAATAGACATGCTCGCCGTCGCCCGGGAAATTGACCAAAACCATGGCCGCAATCGTAAAACCGCGCAGGGCATCGAGCGATATCAACCGGTTTGGGCTGGAAGCCAGCAACTCGGTTGAAGGGACCGATTGATTCGTTGGAGTAATCATCGATGGGAAAGCTTGAAAAAGTCTTTGAGCGCCAGTGGTATTTTTAATACTGGATTCCGTATTATTAAGGCTATTTAACTCACCCTTCCATGCGTAACTTTTTTTGTCTCACGGCTTTATTCGCCGTTGTATTTCTGCTCAATAGCTGCAAATCATCCGAAAAAGAAACCGGGCAAATCGCGGTATCCTGGCAACTGGTGACCAATTTTACGGAGGTCGAGAACGGTTTTGAAGCCCGGTTTACCCTGGCAAATCACGGCAATACGGCCCTGACGGACAAAAACTGGGCGCTGTTTTTCAACATGTCGCCCCGGCCGATTATTCCAACAAAAACCTCGCAATCCGCTACCGTTCAGCATATTAATGGCGATTGGTACAAGATGACGCCAAATGCCGGTTTTACGCTGGCTCCCGGCGATTCGACGGCCATTCTGTATGCCGGAACCGAAGCCGTGATCAAACTAACCGATGCGCCACTGGGACTGTATTTTGTATTTTACGACAAGGATGGCAAGGAAGAAAACGTTGTCGAGGTCGCCAATTACCGGGCGTTGCCATTGACGAAAAAAGAGCAGCAACTGCGCGGAAAAGCCGACCTTCTGCCGCTATATACGGCGGCCAAACGGTACGAAGACAACCTGGCACTGAGTCTGCTCGGTGCAAACCAGTTGCAGAAAATTGTGCCCTCACCAGTCAAAATAACGAGCGGTTCGGGTACGCTGAATCTGGATAAAAGTTTTCCGATTTACTACGGGAATGGCTTGGAAACGGAAGCGAAACTGCTGAGTCAGAAGTTGAAAGCCGTTACCAATACCGATTTCCCGGTTCAGGGCGGTGCTGCTTCCGGCAAAGGGATTGTACTCAAAACCGGGCCGGTTTCGGTGAACGGCGTGGCGAAAGAAGCTTATAAACTGGATATCAACCCGAATGGAATCACAATTACGGGCAGCGACGCGGCTGGTGTTTTTTACGGTGTCCAGAGCTTGCTGGCGCTGGTACCGACCGAATCGTACCTGAAACCGTCCGCGAGCCTGACCCTGCCTTTGGTGCAGGTGGAGGACGCCCCGCGCTTTGCGTTCCGGAGTATGCACCTGGACGTGAGCCGGAATTTCCAGACCAAGGAAACCGTGTTGCGGCTCATTGACCTGCTGGCTTTTTACAAGATCAATCACTTTCTGTTTTATACGACCGAAGACGAAGGCTGGCGGCTCGAGATCGACGGTTTGCCGGAACTGACCAAAGTCGGTGCCCAGCGCGAACACACCGCCGGGGGAATGGCGGCACCGGTTTTGCACCCGGCTTACGGATCGGGGCCGAAAGCATACGAAGAAGGCAAACACGGCAGCGGTTTTTACACAAAAGCGGATTTTATCGAAATTCTGAAATACGCCACCGAGCGGCACATCAAAGTCATTCCCGAACTGAACTTTCCGGGCCACGCCCGTGCGGCCATCAAGTCGATGGAAGCCCGGTACGAGCGGCTGATGAAGGAAGGCAAGGAAAAAGAAGCGAATGAATACCGCCTGGTCGATCCGAATGACAAATCGGTGTATCTGTCGGCGCAGGGTTACAAGGACAATGTGGTGAATGTGGCCCGTGAATCGACCTACCATTTTTACGAAAAAGTGGTGGATGAAATCACGAAAATGTACGCCGAAGCCGGTTTGAAACTGGATACGTTCCACGCCGGGGGGGATGAGGTGGCCGAGGGCGTCTGGACGAAATCACCCGAAGCAGCCCAGTTACTGAAAGATAATCCGGCGGTAAAAGATCCCAAAAACCTGCAATCGTATTTTTTCGGAAAACTGCTGAAACGGCTTGAAAAACGTAATCTGAGCATCCACGGCTGGGAAGAAGTCGCACTCAACAAATCGCCGGAGGGCAAATACCTGCCGAATCCGGAGTTTGTGGGTAAAAAAGTGGTGCCTTACATCTGGAACAACATTTACGACCTGGATTTAGGGAACCGGCTGGCGAATGCAGGCTATCCGGTCGTGCTATGTAATGTTACCAACTTCTATTTTGACCTGGCCTACAACAACGATCCGCAGGAGCCGGGTCTGTATTGGGGCGGTTTTGTCGATACGCGCGCCAACTGGACGTTTGCGCCTTTCGATATGTTCAAGACGACGTACCGAACTTCAATGGGCAAACCGCTGGTCTTCAGCGGTTTGGAAAAGATGAAGCCCGAAGCGCGCAAAAATGTGATCGGTTTGGAATCGCAACTGTGGAGCGAAACCGTGAAAGGTCGCGAGATGCTCGAATACTATTCACTGCCGAAACTACTCGGCTTTGCTGAAAGTGCCTGGGCAGCTGAACGGCCTTGGGAAACCATCGAAAACCGGGAAGCTCGTGAGAAATCCATGCAGACCGGCTGGAATGTATTTGCCAATACGCTGGCGCAGAAGGAGTTGCCCCGGCTGGCGGTTTTGAACAACGGCTACAATTACCGATTGCCGTTACCAGGAGCGGTTTTGCAGAACGGCGAATTGAAAGCAAACATCGAGTATCCGGGGTTGAGCATTCGGTATACAACCGACGGCTCCGAACCTACCGCCCAATCGACCTTGTATACCGCGCCGGTGAAGGTTTCCGGAAAAGTGAAATTAAAAAGTTTTGATGCTGCTGGCCGGTCGAGTCGGACGGCAGCATTGGACGGCAACGCGGCCGGGTCGACGCTCGATTGAACAGATGTAACGGATTTTAACTGATAATCCGTTTTAATCCGTCCCATCCGTTCAATCAAGCGCCGACCCGGCCGCGTTCCTATCAATAATTTGAAAAGAAATGAAGCATAATTCCCTGATTGTCACATTAATCCTGCTCATATTTTTTGTTATATCATTTCTGACCAATATCCTCGGTCCGCTTATTCCGGACATTATCAAAAGTTTTGAGTTAAGCATCGGTCTGGCCGGTTTTCTGCCGTTTGCGTTCTTTGTGGCTTATGGCGTGATGTCGATCCCGTCGGGAATTCTGGTCGAAAAGTACCGCGAAAAACCGGTGCTGCTGGGGGCATTTTTCCTCGCTTTTGCGGGCGCTTTATTGTTCGCCTTGGTACCCGGTTTTTCCGTTGCCCTGTTCTCCCTTTTCCTGATCGGCGTCGGGATGGCAATGCTTCAGGTGGTGATCAATCCATTGCTGCGGGTGGCCGGTGGCGAAGCGCAATTTGCGTTCAATTCGGTGCTGGCGCAGTTGTTTTTTGGGGCGGCTTCGTTTTTGAGTCCGCTGTTATACAGCTACTTAGTGAGTAATGTGCATTCCGGGGTCGAGTCGTCGGCGTTGATTGCGCTCTTCAATCAACTGGTTCCCTCCAATCTTCGCTGGGTGTCGCTCTACTGGGTTTTTGCCCTGACGGCCTTCCTGATGGTGGTCGTCATTTATTTCGTTCGCTTCCCGGAAGTGGAATTGAAAGATGACGAGAAGATCGATACCGGAAAAGCGTTTAGCGACTTGCTCGGTAACAAAACCGTGTGGCTATTTTTCGCCGGAATTTTCGCATATGTCGGCACGGAACAGGGCATTGCCAACTGGACGTCGCAGTTTTTGCAAACCTATCACGGCGTCGATCCGGCCACGACCGGCGCTTCGGTTATTGCCTATTTCTGGGGGTTGCTAACGGTCGGTTGTTTGCTGGGATTGTTGCTCCTGAAGATTTTCGACAGCCGCCGGGTGCTGATGCTATTCGCGGCCGGGGCCATCATTGCATTGTTGGCCGGGTTGTTCGGCACGAAGGAACTGGCGATTTACGCTTTTCCGTTGACCGGTTTTTTTGCTTCCGTCATGTGGTCGATTACCGTTTCGCTGGCGCTGAATTCGGTGCCGCACCACCACGGAACGTTTTCGGGAATTTTGTGTACGGGCATTGCCGGGGGTGCCGTCGTGCCGCTGATCATCGGCGGTTTGGGAGAGCTGGTTGGATTGAGATTCGCGATGTTGTTCCTTTTGATAACGTTGGGTTACATTTTCAGCATCGGTCTGTGGGCCCGTCCACTGGTGAACAATGCAACGGTGAAGAGTTTTCGGGAGTTATTTGAGTGAGAGAGTTATTTCGCGGAGATTAGCGGAGAAAAAGGGAGTTTAGCGGAGTTATATTTTTTTTCTCCGCTAAACTCTGCGAAATAATTCCTTTACAAAACAAATATGCTTAAAATCATCCTTCTGATCGATTTCGCTGAGGATTACAGCAAAAACCTGCTGAAAGGCGTTACGAAATATTCGCGGGAACATGGCCCCTGGGTGTTTTGCCGGATGCCGCTTTATTACCGCGAGACCATCGGAATTAAAGGCATTCTGCAATGGGCGCAGGAGTGGGGCGCTGACGGGATTATCGGACAGTTTTATAACGACAACGAAATTTCCGAAATCATCAAAGCCGGGATTGCGGTGATTGCGCAGGACTTCAAGGAGCGGTTTGACGACATCCCGAATATTACCGGAGCCTACCACGAAGCCGGGGCGATGGCTGCCGATTATTTCCTGAAAAAAGGTTTTACGCAGTTTGCCTTTTACGGTTTTAAGGACATTGTCTGGTCGCGGGAGCGGGCGGAAGGATTCGAAAACCGCATCAAAAGTGCGGGCTACGAGGTACATTCGTTCGAGCATACCAAGGCCCAATCCAGCGAATTGTGGTATTACAAACCGAGTTCGTTGAGCCAATGGCTGCAATCGTTGCCGAAACCGATTGCGATTATGGCCTGCGATGACCGTCAGGGTCAGCACATTACGGAAGCCTGCCGCCAGACAGGCATCCGGATTCCCGAGGAAGTGGCGGTTTTGGGTGTCGATAATGACGAGACGATCTGTGAACTTTCCGATCCACCTTTGTCGAGCATTGCGCTGGATGCGGAGAAAGGCGGTTACGACTCAGCCCGGCTCCTCGATCAGATGATCCGTACGGGCGTGGCCGGTTTTTACGATATTGTGGTGAAACCGACGCAGGTGGTCACGCGACACTCGACGGATATCTATGCCACTAACGATCATTACATCGCTTCCTCGCTGAAATACATCCACCAGAACATCGATAAAAATCTCCAGGTGGAGGAGGTTGTCAGACAGGTTCCGCTATCGAGACGAGCATTGGAAAAGCGGTTTTTCACGATTACTGGCTACCCGATTTACAAGTATATTTTTAACCTCAGGATTGAAAAGTTTACGCAGAAACTCCTGGAAACCGACATGACGGTTTTTGAAATTGCGCTCGATATGGGGCTGACGGACAGCAAGAACATCGCCCGGCAATTCCGGCAGGTAAAAGGCTGCACGCCGATTGAATTCCGGAATAAATACGTGGCGGGGAAGTGAGTTTGAAAAAGAGTTGTTTCGCAGAGTTTAGCGGAGGAAAAGAGAGTTAAGCAGAGTTTTTTATACATTTCTCCGCTTAACTCTCTTTTCCTCCGCTAAACTCCCCGAAATAACTCAAATAACCTATGACATCTCGACTTAAGACGATTTTACTTGCGGGTTTTACCGCCGGGACATTGGACATCATAGCCGCCATTGTTTTGCTTGGCAATAGGAAGGCGGTTCCGATTTTGAAGTACATCGCGAGTGGCGTGTTTGGAAAAGAAGCGTTCGCCGGTGGCACCGAAATGGCGGTGCTGGGCCTCCTTTTTCATTACACGATCGCGTTTTCATTCGCCATCGCGTACTTTCTGCTATTTCCGTCGCTGCCACCGCTGCTGAAAAAACATAAATTGCTGAGCGGTTTGCTCTACGGAATTTTAGTCTGGTGCGTGATGAATCTGGTAGTCGTGCCGATGACCAACGTGTCGCGCGGGCCGATCAAACTGGAGAGCGCGTTGCTCAATATGGGTATTCTGATGGTGTGCATCGGGTTGCCCATTTCGCTTATTGTCGAGCGGTATTATGCGTCGAAAAAATAATAAACCTTATAACCAACTCCTAAACCCATGTATTTTCTGCTTGCAATTTCCCTTTTTGTTAACTCTTTCTCAGGTTTCGAAAATCGTTCCAAACCCGTTCAGTCCGGTTGGATCTGGCTTTTTGATGGCTCCAACACCAGCCAGTGGACCAGCGCCAAAGCGGCCGGATTTCCGAAGGAAGGCTGGAGTATTGAAAATAAAACGCTGATTGCCAACAAAGGCGGTGATAAATCGAAGCGGGGCGGTGACCTGATTTCGACCCGGAAATTCAGCAATTTCGATTTACGGTTTGAGTTCAAACTGACGCCCGGCGCCAACAGCGGTTTGAAATATTTCGTCAAGAAATATCCCGACGGCGCCTGGCTGGGCTGCGAATACCAGATCATCGACGACGCGAATAACAAAGACATTGCCGCCGACAAAGACGACAAACGCCGGACAGCCGGTTTGTACGAATTGTTCGCACCGACGTCCCGAAAACTGAAACCGATTGGACAATGGAACGAAGGCCGGGTGGTAGTCAAAGGCAAGCACGTTGAACATTGGCTCAACGGAACAAAAGTCCTTGAATACGAGCGTGGTGACGACCGGTTTAAAGCCGCCAAAGCTCAAAGTAAATTCAAAGCCGTTGAAGATTTCGGAACCATGGAATCCGGCTATTTTCTCCTGCAGGACCACGGCGACGAAAGCGCGTTTCGGAATATTAAGGTGAAGGAATTATAGTTTTTAGTTTACAGTGTATGGTTTTTAGTTGTAAATGTGAACCGCCAGAATCTCGCGTCAAAAACTAAAAACCATACACTGTAAACTAAAAACATAAGCCGTCAACAGGTACTACTGCTTCAACAGCCACACGTCCGAAACTTTCGAGTGTTGGCGCCAGTTCAGGTGGGATTCTTCGGGCTCATCGAAGGTGACGGAAATCTTTCCATCTTGGGTGAGCGACAGCGGAACGATCCATTCCTTAAAAGTTTCGTTCGCTTTGTTGTAAATGAGCGGTTTCAAGCGATAGCCGTCCACGCGGAGGAGCGCTTCGCCCAAACCAGCTACCCGGATGATGTACCGGCTGCCCGGGTCGAGGTTATCGTAATCCAGCGCCGGTTCGTTCTGAAACGTTTGCGTCGATAGCCGGGCGCGGCTGAAACCGTTGTCCCACCAGGCAATGTCCGTGGCATCTTCGGAGATGGTTTTCACGCGCGGACTTTTGCTGCCGCTCGACACATCATCGTAATAGCTACCTTCGCCGGGCGTTTCCCAGTTGCCTATAACGTGCAGCCGCTCCAGCTTTTCTTTCGGCGTTTTCATGGCCTGAACTTTCTTGAATTCATCGGCCAGCCACCAGCGGTTATTCAGCGGATAATCCACAAAATCGAGCGAAGCACCCCGCTCGTAATTCTTCGCCTTGTATTTTGGAACGCTGGTTTGCAAACCGATGGAAGCGTACAAATCCGCGCACAACGTTTCGATTTTCTTCCGCAATTCGGGCGAAACCGGCTCTTTATCGGCCTTCGTTACAACCGCCAGCGCCGATTCCATGCTCTTTTCCACATCTCCTTCTTTCGCCTGCGCCAGAATCGCATTAGCGGTTTTTTCGAGGCCTTGCTCATAAATTAACCGCCGACGCGTATAAGTGTCGTAGTAGGCGCGCATGAGCAGCATTTGCCACCGCCAGTTGTTTTTAAGTTCAGGATGAGCGGTTTCCAGACTTTTCCAGAAACGAAATGTAGCTTCCACACCGCCGTTTTGGGCCAGCGGCCCCTGCCAGTTGTTTTCGAGCGCGGAAATACCGTCGGCGGCTTCGTTGGCCACCAACCAACCGAAGAAAAACCGGCTGTAGTCGTTCAGGATTTCGTTGACGTCTTTGGTCGGATCCCAGGCGCGCTGGCTCCAAACGATCTTGTTAATATCATCGTGACAACCATCGGAGTACGACACAAAACCGTCAGTAAAGGCAGCGTATTTTCCGTGGATTCCGGCGAAGAAAAACGGCCGCGGATTGATGGCTTCCCGGCCCAGCGTCAGGGCGTAAGCCTGATCCCAGCGCTCGACCGGAAATTCGCAACGGACGTTGTGCGTCAAATCCGGGTATTCGCGATGTTGGTAGTTTTTGGGCAGCCGGTACCGGGTTTCGGCCATCGGCGGACTGCTTGGTCCCGACACCACACCCTGCAACCAGGTCGGCTTGTTTTGCGCCAGGTAATTGTAGAAATAGTCGATCTGTTCGGTGTTAAAACCCTGCAACGAAATCCAGATTTTGGCCTTCGGATGGGCTTTAACCAGCCTTTCCTGCAGGTCTTTCAGAAACGCCATCACCTCGCGCGGATGGTTATCGCCGGGGTCACCGCCGGGGAAAAAGATGTGGTCGAGCCGGGGGCAGGATTTATAAAAAGCCTCGTGCTTTTCGATTTCCGCTTTTCGCTTCGCTTCGTCGGTCAGTTCGAATTCAACCGGCGTCCAGACCCAATAATCCATGTCGTATTTCTGGCACAATTCGCTCATCCGAACCTGCATTTCGGTGGGCGGAATCTTGAAATGCGGGCTGGGTTTTTCTTCTTCGTGGAACGGAATCCCTTCAATGGCATTGGTGCCGAAAATCGCCAGATCGCGGTAATACTGGTCAAATTGGGCAACCGTCCAGGCATCGTACGAATTAGCGGTGGTGCGATACCCCAACTGATGGCCACGAATCGGGTAGACGGGGGCGCTGGCAAATTCGACCGGGCTGACGAGTTCGAGCCGTTTGGCGTCCATTTTCAAATTCCGGAGTAACCAGCCGGAGCCGAATAGAATGCCGCGTGAATCGGCCCCGATGATCCAGAGGGTCGTTCCTTTGGCCCCGGTTTCAGTTACGATCCGGAAACCTTCCGGTTTTTGTTCCGGCAATCCGGTACCCGTTCGGGTCGGAACCGGTTTTCCCAGCACGTCCTTGTCCGAAGAAAGCGCCAGAACGAGCGTCGTTGCGCCCCAGCTTTGCGACTGTTTCAGCGTCGTATTGGTGCGTTTGTCAATCTCCTCCACCAGCATCTGCGGAGCGGTCGTCCGCATGGGAGCGGGGATGGAAGGGGAAACGACAATAACCGCATTTTTTAGATTAACGGGTTGAGCGGCAAGCGGTAACGTGAGCAGGAGTAATAGAATACTTAAAAAAGATTTCATTTTAGGGACTAGGAGAGTTTGTTGGAGTTATTTCGCGGACGGGGCCGCCCGGCGGTTGAGCAGAGTTAAAGGGAGTTAAGCGGAGAAATATAAAACTCTGCTTAACTCTTTTTTACTCCGCTTAGAGCCTGTCTAAATTTTATACTTTACTTTCTTTCGCGTTGCCCCCAACCCCCTAAAGGGGGCTTTAATCGGTGTGCGAAAGCCCCCTTTAGGGGGTTGGGGGCAACATAGAAAACATGATTTACTATTTTTGGACAATCTTTTAACTCTGCGAAACAACCCGTTGGATTTTACGAATGGCTTCAGCAAAGGAGCGCATGTCTTCGCGGGTGCCCAGCATGGCGTGTTGGAAGATCCAGACTGCTTCGTCGCTACAGGCGCGTTCGGCTGCGGGGCAATTCACGGAGGTGTAATCGACGGTTTCCGGAATGGCGTAACACATGAAATTTTTGTTCTGAAAAACCGGCTGTTTGTAAAGCGGATGCGGATAACCCATCGAACACGGTACCCCTTCGGCCGCCAGCTGCGCGACGAAATCTTTCCGGGAAAGACCGCCAAAGGCCGACGCGTCGTACTTGAAAATGTACAGATGGTAGCAATGCCGGATTTCTTCGGTTCCCCGGCTTAAAGGCGTAGTGCCGTCGATGTCTGCCAGTAATTCATTTAAATACAGGCCGTTATCGTTGCGCAAAACTGTCTGTTCTTCCAGCCGGTTGAGTTGCTGGGAAAGCAAAACCGCCTGCATCTGGGTGATGCGGTAATTGCAGCCGGGGTTGAAATGGTCGTACCACTGGTGGCCTTCCACACGACCGACGTTCCGGAGCGACGCCATCATGCGGTAAAGACTTTCGTCGTTCGTGACTACGATACCGCCTTCGCCACTCGTCAGGTTTTTAGACGATTGAAAACTGAAACTGCCCACATCGCCGATGGAACCCAGTTTGCGCCCCCTGTATTCGGCACCGTGGGCGTGGGCCGCATCTTCGATCACGCGTAAATTGTGTCGTTGGGCGATGTCCAGAATGGCGTCCATGTCGCAGGCCAAACCGGCAAAATGAACGGGAATAATGACTTTGGTTCGTTCCGTAATGGCCGCTTCAATGGCTTTCGGATCGAGGTTGTAGGTGTCGGGATCGATGTCCACAAAAACCGGTACACAGTTGACTTCCAGTACCGTAGATGCCGTTGCGATGAACGTGTAGGGCGGAACGATCACCTCATCGCCGGGACGAACTCCGCAGGAAATCAGCGCCAGCCGGAGCGAAACAGAACCGTTGACGCAGGTAACGGCGTATTTCGTGCCGCAGTAAGCCGCGAATGCCTGCTCGAAAGCCGCCACGGCCTCCCCGCAGTCGGGATTGCCCCAGCGTCCGCTCCGAATGACCTCGGCCACGGCCTGAACTTCACTTTCGTCGTAAATGGGCCAGGGGAAGGTCGACTGCACGGTTTTTTCTCCGCCATCGATGGCCAGGGTTTCCGGTGTGCTTTTCATTTTCATACCAATCGAATCCCTTAAAGTACGCGATCCAATGGGTTTCAGGCTATTGCAGCCGAATAAATTTTGCGGAGAATAGCCTGTTTCGCAGCCCGTAACGTATTAGTTCAAAACCCCTTAACCACTATGAACGTCAAGTCATTATTTACCAGCCTGCTCGTCGCGGGCATGGCCATGGGCACGGCCTGGGCCATCCGCGGGCAATTCGGGCACGAACAGGGTGCCGCCTGGGCCGGAGGCATCGGGGCACTGGGTATTTTGTTGGTTGCCAAACGGACGGATTGGTACTCAAAAGTGTTCAAGGCCGCGCTGGCGTCGGCCATCGGCTGGGGCACGGGAGGAATAATGAGCTACGGCATTGTGGTGGGATACGGACGCGGCATCGACTTTGTGAATGTCTATTACGGCCTGGTGATGCTGTTCATCATCGGCGGTTTATACGGGTTTATCGGGGGCGGTTTGTTCGGGCTGGCCCTGGCCGATTCGGATAAAAAACGCGTTAGCTGGCATCGGATGATCGTCGAAATGCTGGTTGGTGGTTTGATCGTTTACTATTTGCTGATCGAGGAGTGGGGCTGGTTAATGACACCCCCGCGCTCCGAAATGTGGGCGTCTTGCCTGGGAATGGCGTTTGCGCTGACCTGGTTTATGTACCGCAACGAACAATATTCAGCCCTGCGCGTAGCGGTTTTTGCGGGATTGGGCGCCGGATTCGGGTTTGCCTTCGGAAACTTCCTGCAGGTGATGGGCGGGGTGGCAGAAATCAAGTTTAACTTCTGGAATGTAATGGAATATTCCATCGGTTTTTTCGGGGGCGGGGGCATGGCCTACGGCACGTTTACGTCGGACTGGGAGCCCGCTGAAAACCGCGAAAAAAGAAGCCGGATCTGGTTTCCGTTGCTGATGCTGACGCTGGTTATTCCGTTCATCGTGTGGGATCAGACGTTTACAATGGAGAAACTGGAAGGAACCTACAGCAAAATTGCCACGGGCGATATCGTGGGTTTGATCACCAACGTTCGGTGGATAACACTGGCTATTTTGCTGGTAACCAGCGCGATCTGGTTTATGAAGTTTTACCGCAATAAAACAACCGAATTCGTCAGCTATACGTACAACGACGTCCGCACGTTTTTCATCGGCCACCTCGGCCTGTATACGGTTTTTAGTTTTCTGACCACCGGCGCCTACATGAGCACGTACCGGATCGAGCAATACCTCTACGTAGCCAATCTGCTGATTATTACCGCAGTTATTGGAAAAGCAAAACCCGGTTTTTCGAGCCGGGGTCTGTATGCGGGCCGCTGGGCAATGGGCTTTGCGGTGGTGATGGTATTTATTGCGCTGATTACCCTGGTCGCCATCCATTCGCACGGTGAAATGAAAATGATGAACCGGCGGTTTCAATAAAAAAAGGGGTGGTTTTGGCCACCCCCGGTTTTTAGCTCAGGATCGCGTTTCGACAGTAATTAACGCATTTTTTGACTTCCGCAACGGAATTGGAACCCGCCGGAATCTGATACTCCAGCTCAACCACCGCCGGGAATTTATACTTCTGTTCGCGCATCAGTTTCAGGACCTGCGTCAGGGGCGTATCGCCTTGTCCCCAGGGCAGATTGCCTTTTCCGTGCGCAGCGGTTTGGCGGTCTTTGATGTGCATGCTGGCTATGCGGTCGTGCTTCTGTTTGATCAGAATCAGCGGGTCGGGATTGCCCGCGGCCACGTAATGCCCCAGATCGAAGTTGAGCGCGTTGGCCGGTGACTGGGCGAGGGCGGTATCCCAGAACGTCGGGGTTTGTTGCTCGTGGCCGTGGTAGCCAACCCGCAAACCGTGTTTTTCGGCCATTTTGCCGAGCTTGAGCGTGTGGGCGTCGTTGGCCGGGTGTTCGAGCGTCACCTGATTGGCACCCAGCAGTTTAGCGGCCCGCATTCCGTAATCGATCTCGGCGTCGGAACTCTGCATGCCAAAGGTCGAGGGTTTAAACGCGTAGATCTGGACCCCCGCCTGGTTGTACATTTTACGAACCTGCTCAAACTTGTTCATCGGGGCCGAAAGCCGCCATTGAGTCAGTTCCTGCTGGTAGGCTTTCCGCTGGGCTTCTACCTCCGCCAGTGTTTTTTGCTCGTCTTCGGTCAGCGTCTGGTTCTCGCGACGCTTCCGCATCAGCGGGCCAACCACCTTCATATCGACCTTACTTTTGGGAGCGCCCGCGAACGATTCCGCCGGATCACCCATCAATTCAATGGCGCTGATGCCGCTGTCCAGAACGTATTGCAAGGTTGCATCCGCACTCTGGTCGGGCATTTCCCGAAACGAATACGTAATGCATCCGATCTGAACACCGTCGATCAGCGAGTTGGGTTTGTCGCCCAGGCTCCGGAGGAGGGCGGGAGCGCCAAAAACCGGTTTTGTCCCCACCATGAGGCCCGAAACGAGCGCGGTTGTCGCGCCAATAAACTGACGCCGGGATTGGTTATTTTTCATATGTTTTCCGGAATAGAATGAGGTAAGAATGGTCAGTATATTTCAGAAAGAACGCTGCGGAATGGGTTTACTCGGTTTGGTTTATTTTAAGTATACCGGTTTCGGCATCAGGTAGTTAGTTTGCAGGAGGTAAAAATTGCTGACACAAGCTGTATTTTCGGAAAATCAATTGAAAACTAAGTTTAAAAGTACCTTTGAGTTTCCTGAGTAGACAATTTCCTTATATTACACAGCCGCATTACCTTCCTGCTGTCCAGACTCATGACCAATACTGCCATCTCGCTGCTTGAAAAGTATTTTGGCCGATTATTCTGTACTTTACTCACGTTGATCCGTAACATTAGGGCGGTTTTCTTTCCGGAAAACAAGGTGGATCAGCCTACCCGAAAGATTGTCTTTATCAAATTCATTGAGCAGGGAGCGCTGGTTCTCCACCAGGCTACTTTTAAAGAAGCAGCCCGGACGTATGGCCCGGCCAATGTTTATCTCTGCACCTTTTCCGCCAGTACACCCCTGATTGATCTGCTGGACGTGTTTCCCCGGGAAAACCAGATCGTGATTAACGAAAAAAGCCTCTGGCTCTTTGCGAAAGGGTTTATTCAGGCGCTCATTCAGATCCGCCGAAATCGTATCGATACCGCAATCGACCTGGAATTTTTTTCGCGTGCCACCGCCATTTTCGGTTATTTAACGGGAGCGACCAAACGGGTCGGCTACCACCGGTTCAAGGGCTCCCAAAATTACCGGGGCGATTTGTTTACGCATAAGCTCAGTTATTCGCATTACGTTCACGTGTCAGCGAGTGGCTGGTGTCAACTCAAGAGCCTGGAAATACCGGTAAAAAAACTGCCTGCTTTGCCTTTTCCGGTACCTGCTATCCAAACGGAGGTAAGTTTTCGACCAAATGAACAGGATTTGATTCGTTTGAATGATTTAATGGGCGCTGAAGCGGACAATGGCAAATCCATTATCATTATTAACCCCAGTTTAAATGACGTTCTGCCGCTGCGAAGATGGCCCGAAAACCGGTTCAGGGAGCTAATCGGCAAACTAACCAGCCAATTTCCCGATCACACTCTTGTTTTTACCGGGCGGAAAGACGAATGGGAAAAAACCGGTCATTTTATGGATTCCATGCAGTTGCCGAGTGCTGTCAATTTGTGCGGAAAAACGGAGTTACGGGATATTCTGACCTTGTATTGCCACTCGAAATTGCTAGTGACCAGCGACAGTGGACCGGCCCATTTTGCGGCCATGACCCCGGTCCATACCCTTGTTCTGTTTGGCCCTGAAACACCGGCCTTGTATGCTCCCTTATCGGTCAGAACCCACGTTATCTACAACGCGTTGCCCTGTAGCCCCTGCTACAATGTCTACAATAACCGCGTGTCGCCCTGTCAGAATAACCTTTGTATGCAATCCATTTCGGTGGATCAGGTCATGAAAACCGTTCGGGAAATCAGTCGCTCAACTCACTGGGAAACCAGTATTCCCTTTTCTTCGCAATCATCCTCCAAACTAAGTTAACAACAGTACTGCTCCTCATATATTTATCCGATTTACAAGCATTTCGGTAGCCGCTACCTTTGTTCCATAGCCCACGGCTTTTCACGCCCGGGCCGGATAAATCCACTTTTATTCCCTACACCAATGAAATCTGTTCTGCTGTTTACCCTGTTGGCCTCCGTTTTGGATCTATGTTCCAACCCGTTTCCGGTTTCTCCCAACATTGTTTTACCAACTCCCTGTAAAATGATTGACGGAAAAAATCGCCCGTATGCCTGCGAGTTTGAAATCCTGAACATCAACTTTATAGGAGCCAACAACGAGATTCTGGCTAAAAGCACCGGCAATGGGCAGTACATCAAATTGCCGAAAAGCAAGGCCATCAGCTCCAGCTTGATTACCAATGGCGGTTCGCTGTTCTACACGGTTTCGGTGAGTTTCCGCCGGATCAACCGGGCGTCCTTCTCCACGGATGCCTACACCCTCAGTAAATCCTCGATTACCGACCCAATTTCTCCGGGTGAAACCTCGGTGGTCGACAACACGATTAAGGTGGGTGCTAACATTCCCGACCCCTTAATCCGGCCAAACTGGGTGACGTTTACTATGCAATTGAACTACTCGACTTCGGGACAGCCTACCTTAGTGGCGCCCCCGCAGTTGCTGATGCTCGAAAATCCGGTGACGTATGCAAAGATGACGAAGCCAACCTATCACCACGACCGCGACCGCGCCGAAGCCTGGCGAACCTTTCAACTGTCCGTTAATTTCTCTGAATAACCCGCTGAATACTAGTAGTATATGTGGAGAGAAATCCATAGTTTTGGAAGGATATGGCTTCAATAAAATTATCGGATACACTGGAATTTATAATCGAACCTTTTGAAAAGAAGGTTCGATTAATCGTTCAGAAAAACGGTGACGCTTGGGTTTGCCGGAAAGAAAATACGAGCAAACTGGAGCGGTTTTTAAAAGACGAACGTGGGCGACTTTTCAAAGGCCGACTGCAATTGGTTTTGCAGGACACGAAGGTGGAAATTGAAGTGAAAGGAAAACCGGTTGGGGCCGTTCCCGTTGAATCCTTGAAAAACGAACTGCGGTCTGTCAACCGATTTCATCCCCGCAAATTTCTGGATTTTGCCACCTAAAACCTTCGGGTATTGTGCCAAAAACTTCGTGTATTGTTGCAATTGCAGCATTTTAGAGCATGTCAGACATTTTAAAATTTTGACATGCTCTAACAGATGGATGGAAGTCAATTAACCACCTGACGAAAAAAACGTTGCCCGCATCGCCCAAAGATTGATTAATTTAATCGACAAAAACTGCCACCCTTTGCAAAAAAAGCATCATTGTTTTTATGAATGATGTCACGAAGCATTTTTGGGAAGCGACCTACAAGCAGCACATCGCTAAAATGATTGGCGTTTGCTACCGGTATACCTATAACCGACAAACCGCCGAGGATCTGGCACATGATGCCTTTCTGGTTGCCATCGATAAATCGTCGAGCTTTGAAAACAAAGGGTCGTTCGAGGGCTGGTTCCGGCGGATCGTCGTCAATGTGGCGTTGCAACACCTCCGGCAGCAGAAAAAGCAGAAGGCGCACGAAGACCGGATTATCTACGAAACGCCTGTCATCGATTTCCAGAACGAACATCAAACCAGTGACGAAAACGGCTTCTCGGAAGCTGAGTTGCTAGATGCGGTTGGGCGGTTGCCCGAGCACCATAAACTCGTGTTTAACCTTTACGTGTTCGATCAGTACACGCACGCCCAGATCGGGGCGGAACTGGGCATCAGCGAGGGAACGTCAAAATCGCATCTGGCAAGAGCGCGGAAGAAAATCCGGGAAATTCTTACCAAAAAGGCGAACGAGGACAAAAAAAGAAAGCGGTTTTTATTCCTGCTTTTGCTTCCGGACCGGCTTTGGAAAATCGATCATCTATTGACCGGAAAATTAAAACATTTCGAGCTTCAACCACAGAACGTATCACCGATCAATACTACCGGTTTTGGTACGGTTTCAATGCCAGCGTTCAAAACCGCCCCCGGTTTTTCAGCCAGCTTCCTGCCGGCGAATGTGGCTACTTTGGCAATGGTGATGAATCTGGCCGTTGTTGTATGGCTGCAGGTAAAGTCGGAAACGGGAATGAACGAATCGATCAAAGTTGAAAAACCGTTGGCTGAAATGAGCAGCGTTTCCGGTTTAAACTCAGAAAAAGAGGCTGATAAAAAGTTTTTAAATCTTGATACCTACACTGCCACCTTTTCAAACACTGGCATCTTATCAAGTGAAAAAACATTAAACAGCAAGAATATGAAATCGTTAAACACGGTAAGTGCCCTGCTCCTGACCACCTCGGCGCTGTCACTCGATTCAACCAGCCTCTTAACTCATCCTTTGCAACCCATTCAGGTTGAGAATCAGGAGATTGTAAAAACCGCTGCGCTGGAAACAGCTCGGACGATTGAAGCAATGAAACCAATGGCCAATGAAAATTCGGAGGAAATGTATGGTACATTTTATGCCTCGGAGTTGTTTTGGTCGGCCGAAAACAACTACGTGTATTTGCGGGGAAACAAGGTGAAGGTCAACCTGAACACCCAGAAGTTTACGGGCAGCGGGAAATTTTCTTTATTCGGCAAAATAAGTTACCTGATCGTTGACGGAACGCCCCGGGAATTGAATGAAACCATCAAACTTGCCGACAAAAAATACCGGCTGGTTAAGCTGATGGAAAAAGAAGCCGTTGAAAAATACGGCGAAAAAGGGAAAATCGGCGCCGTCGAAATAACGCTGGCGGAATAAAATCATCCCAACGAGGGTTTCTGGTTTTTATAAAAATCCCCGCCCGGCAACCGCCGGGCGGGGATTGATTGTTTCACGCTTCCATTAATTTTTTACGATTTTCAGGGTTACGGTTTTGAAAACCGTATTCACGCGGAGTAGCAACAAACCGGCCGGTTGCTGATCAAGCGGGATTGTGTACCGCTCGACCGGTTTGGCCAGCTCGATCCGATGCAGGTTCACCAACCGTCCGCTGGCATCGCTCAGGTGCAGGTTGACCGCCTGGCCAACCGCTCCCCGGATTTCCAGCGCAACCTGATCCGTCACCGGATTGCCCAGCAACGTCACTGATAGTTCCGGACCGGTTTCGGCCGATATGCGGGCGGGTGAGCCGCAGGTCAGCGGTTTTCCCGAATCCTTCAGCATGAAATTGCTCCCCTGCACCCGTCCGTAAATCAGCCGGGTCGTGCCGTCTTTCAGACTGTTTGGAACCTCAAAACTGTATGCGTGAACGCCATTGCCCTTGCCTGCATTCTTCAGGTCGTCGCGATAAATATTGGCGATCGTACTGCCCCAAACCGTGCTGCCGGTGTAAAATTCGACCGTGACCGGCGTGTTGGGTTTGTTGCGATCCCAGACCCAGCCGCGAATCGTCCCGCATTCGACTTTGTCTAAATACCCTTCGAAATTCCCTTGCACGGTGGTGGTCTGCGCCGGGTTGATCGTCAGGTTGAAACTCACGCTATTGGTAGCACCTTCGGTATCGGTCGCCGAATAGGTCAGGACAAACGTTCCGTCTGCCGTGGGCGTTCCACTGATCACCCGGCTGAATTCGTTGATCGACAAACCGCCCGGCAAACCGCTCAGTTTGTAGGTCAGCGCTTGGCCTTCCGGATCGGTGAAGGCCACCAGCGTCCCCGAGAAAGGCACTCCGACCTGCGCGGTCAGGGGCGCAATCAACACAGTGGGGGTGGGTGCGACCGGCGGTTTGTTGGTGGGCGTCCCCGAAGTGGCACAGATCAATACTTTGGGGGAATCTTTCAGAATGAAACTGCTGCCTTCAATCCGGGCCGAGAGGTTGTGGGGTAAGCCGTCCCTGATACTAGTCGGAATGGTAAACCGGAACGCGTGTTTCCCGTTGCCTTTTCCGGCATCCAATAAATCCTGTCGAAAATCACCCGCCAGTAAGGTGCCAATGACGTTGGGGCCATCGAGAATCTGGATGGAGACGGCGGTATTGACCTTGTTGCGATCCCAGGCCCAACCCCGGAACGACTCGCAGTCGGCTCCGTTGACAAACCCGTCGAAGCTGCCGGTTGCGGTGGGCGCCGTCACGGAAACCGTGAAGCTGGTTACTGAACTGGTACAGCCGCCCTGCTGGCAGAAAACCGTATAGATCAAAGAACCGGTAGTGGACGTAGGCACCGAAACCATCGGGCCCGTGGTTGTGTTGGGACCGGTCCAACTGAGGGTTCCGGCACAACCGCTGGCGGTCAGGGTGACGAAGGGGGTATTCTGCAACACGGCGACGCTGCCCGGATTGCCAGATGACACATTCGTGCTCAGCGTAGGAGCGGGAATCGAATTTTCGGTAACGGTTTGGGTGGCCGTTGCCGAGCAGCCATCGGTGGTGCCCGTTACGGAGTAGGGGCCGCCGGCCGAGACGCTGAGGGTCGTCGAGGTCGCGGTGGTGTTCCAGAGGTAGGTTCTGGCTCCCGACGCGGTCAGCGTGACGCTTTGCCCGGAACAGATCGTGGGATTATTGGGGCTGATCGAAACCGTTGGGGGCGTTTTGACAACAACAGTAAGGGGTTTGAGGGCGGAAGGACTCCCTTCCTGACTGACCGCTTTGACGTAATAAATGCCTGCGCCGACGGCGGCCGGATTGGGCACCGGCTGCGTTCCGTCGGCATCGGTGTAAAAGTAAAACGTAGCATTGGGAATGCTCGAAGTGGCGATGCCCTGGGTCAGATCGACCGTCGCGGGGGCGCAGACAGCCGGCGGGTTGGTCACCGTCACGTCAGTGACGACATTGACGGTAAGCGTTACGGAAGTCACCCGGGCACATTCGCCCAGCGTTCCGGTGACGGAATAGGGTCCGGCGACCGTCACGGTAATGGCGGGGGTTGTTTCAGAGGTCGACCAGCGGTAACTGGTGGCCCCTCCGGCGGTGAGCGTGACGCTCTGCCCGGCGTTGACCGTCAGGGAAGGTGTGGCGGTGATGGTGGGTTCGGCGGGTCCCTCGGTCGTAGTGAGCAAGCCGGTATTGGTGGTGATGGAAAACGTGCCCCCGTTCAGGTTCTGCACCAGACCGGTATTGCTGCTGATGGAGCTGTTGCCGCTGGCTTTCTCGATAATCAAGCCGCCGTTGGTAAAGGTGTTACTGCCATTTTGGATAATTTGCCCGGTGGTGATCACTCCTCCGCAGTTGTTGTTGATT
The DNA here is from genome assembly GCF_009668025.1 of Larkinella terrae. Classification (GTDB taxonomy): domain Bacteria; phylum Bacteroidota; class Bacteroidia; order Cytophagales; family Spirosomataceae; genus Larkinella; species Larkinella terrae. The sequence continues at coordinate 260,411 of NZ_WJXZ01000006.1, forward strand.
GTGCTGATGTTGAAAATACCGTAGGTAGCCATCGTAGCCCCGATGGTAATCAAGGCTTCGTTGGTTACGGTACCACCATTGTACCAGCCACTATTCGTGTACCGGTCAATCTGGATTGTCCCTCCCGTATTGTTGTTGAAAGTTCCGGCACCCGAACGAATTCCATAATCACCGACCTGAGCGATGGTCCCGATCTTGATCGTACCTTCGTTGGTTACGGTGCCGCTACTGTTCCAGCCACTATTCGAGGACCGGTCAATCTGGATAATCCCCCCCGCATTGTTTTTGAACTCTCCGGAAGTAGAAAAACCGTTGACTCCGGTGGCAACGAGGCTCCCAATCTTGATCGTAGCCGCGTTGGTAAAGGTGGCTCCAGTCCAATTGTATAATCCTTCATTGCTTGATTGGTCAATCTGGATGGTTCCCCCGGTTTTGTTGTCGAATTTAGCCCGGTTTTCTATCCCATTTCGGCCAACTGAAGCGTTCGCCCCGATGGTGATTGTAGCCGCATTGGTAAACGTACCACTAATATTGTATATGCCACTGGAGAAGGTTCGGTCAATTTGAATGCTTCCCCCGGCATTGTTGTTAAAGTTGCCCTGGTTGATTACTCCATTACTACCCCCGGCACCAGACGCATTGTTTCCAATGGTAATGGTGGCCGAATTGGTGAAAGTTCCCCCGGGATCGTTGGCCAAACCTGTAGTACTTACTTTGTCCATTTGAATGCTTCCTCCGGTAGTGTTGTTAAATGTAGCCGAATTGGAAAGGATCGAAGCACTTCCTGGTGCAATGGTGCCAGAGACGATTGTACCCGCGTTGGTAAAGGTACCGCCCGTAAAATTGTTTAAATTAGTGGAAGATACCCGATCAATTTGAATGAGTGCACCTGAGTTGTTGTTGAATACGGCTGTATTGTAGATGCCATCACCATTGACAATATTCGGAATGCTCCCGATGGTGATCGTGGCCGCATTGGTGAAGGTGCCACTGGAGTTATACAAAGCGTAGTTCGTTGTTCGGTCAATCTGAACCGTTCCGCCCGTATTGTTGGTGAAAGTGCCCCGATTTGTTAGGCCATTCAGACCAGAATAACCGGTATTGCCGATGATCAGTTGCCCATTGTTCTGGACCGTACCGTCATTTAAGAGAGCCCCTGCAGTGGTTTGCGAAAATTCCTTGAAATCATTAATTGTCAGGCTGCCTCCGCTCACAATGGTCAGCGAAGCGCCACTTTGCACCTCTACCGACTTGGCAACGGCTGCGGTACCGTTTTCAATCTGGGGGGAACGGGAAACCGATGGAATGATGGCATGGAGGGTCGTTGTCGGAACACCGTCCGACCAGTTTCCGGCGGTCGCCCAGTTGGAACTGGCGCTTCCGGTCCAGGTGGTTTGGGTTATTGCTGACGGATTGGAAAAGGTGGGCAGGGTGGTTACGGCCCAAAACAGGGTCAGGGCGACGGCCCGGTAACGACCCAAAAAATGATAAATGCGGTGGTAAAACAGAAACATAGGAATCGGGATTTGACAGATTAGAAATGAAAGGCGGTTTTGAAATACGGTACCGGTTTTCGGGTTGTGGATTAATTCGAACGGGGTTGGTATAAGAACAGATAGCGGTCAATATGCCCAGTGTTATCGAAGTGGCAGCACATGTTCATGAACAGGTCGGTCTGTCGCCCATCCACCAGCGACAGGTGAGCCTTGCAGTACGAGACGACATGGACGCCGGTTTTATCCCAAAGTGCCGAGGGCTCCGTAACCCGGACGGGCAGGTGCGTAAAATCCGTCAGTTGAATCCGGTCTACACCAACCTGATGCCGCCATTGCTGCCAGCCCGCCAGCACCGCCGGTTTTCCGCGCCAGACCGCTCGCCCGGTGGGCGAAATGAATTCGATGCTGTCGGTGAGCATTTGCCCCCAGGCTTCGGTGTCGAAGTCGGCCTGGTAGGTGAGGGCTTTCTGGGTGAGGACCAAATAGGCCGGGGCAGCTGTTTCGTAGCCATCGGGAAGGCCATTCTGGGAAGGCGGAGCGCAGGCCAGATCGAGAGCCAGCAACAGGAAGAGGACAGGTTTCATAAACCAATTTTTTGGTTACAAAATTGTCGCTCAACCCGGCAAAAGCTGTTGGCGTATTATTCCAAAAAGTTGGTCTATTGTGTCAAAAAGTTAGTGTATTGTGTCAGCAGACGGCAAAACGGGCTAATCCAGTTCCACTTTGTGCAGGACGGCCCGAAACCGGGGCGTATTCCGCAGCGACTTAAACAAGGGCGATACTTTCAGGTAATTGGGCAGGCAACCGACTTCGGCCCCCTTTTCAAGGTAGTCCAGGCAACGGTTGGGGACGCCAAGTCCGGCGTAGAGGACGGCCCGGTTAGGGTAATTGATTTCGTCATTCGGCAGGGATTTGAGCAGAGACCGGGCGGCATCGGGTTGGTTCATGCGGGCTTTTACATACGCAATGAAAACCGGAAACGGGCTGGCGTCGGAGTTGAGTCGCCGTCCTTTTTCCAGTTCCCGGAGGGCTTCGGGAAACCGTTCCTGATTAATGTAATAGAAGGCTGTACCCCAATACCAGCCGTAGGTGGAACCGTGCAGCCGCTGGCCTTCCTGCATGACCTGCCGGGCTTCTGCAAACCGCCCCGCATAGGTCAGATTACCCAGATGGCCGATCATGATCACCGGAAAAAGCGGATCGATGCTCAGGGCTTTGGTGCTGTATCGAATGGCCTGGTCGGCCTCGCCCACGGAGCGAAGCATGAGGCTGTACCAGTAATTGTTCAGGGCATTATTGGGCTGGTAGCGGAGGGCAATTCGCATGGTAGTCAGCGCCTGTTCCCATTTGTTCTGGCGCTGATAAAATTTGGCCAGCAGCGCAAACGCGTTGGCATTTTCGGGATCGAGCCGGATGGCTGTCAGGGCATTTTTTTCGGCCAGTTTCAGACTACTGTCGGCTTCGGTATAGCCTTCGTCAATGTTCAGAAAATAGGCCTGCGCTTTACCGGCGTAGGCTTCCGCAAAACCGGAATCCAGGGTAATGGCCCGGTCCAGACTGATCAGGCTGTTGGCCAGCCCTTCCTTGGTGCGGATTCGGAGGAAGTACTGCCCTTTGAGGTATTCCGTATACGCGGCTGGCTGCCGGGTCGGGGCCTTATTCATTTTCTGCCGGATGGCGCTGCTGAGCTGCTGATTCAATTCACCCGCGATGGTTTTGGCAACCGTGCTGGTAAACGTCCACAGGTCCTTCGTTTCGCCGTCGTAAGTTTGGCTCCAGACGGTCTGGTTTTCTTCCGCCCGGATCAGCTCGACCGAAAGTTTGATCCGGTTGCCCACCTGAAGGGCGCTGCCTTCGAGCAGGTATACGACGCCGAGTTCGCGGGCAATCTGCGGGACGGTTTTGGTAGTTCCTTCGTAAGCCCGCGTGGACGTTCGGGAAATCACTTTGATGCGGGGCAAATAGGCTAAAACGGCCTGAACTTCCTCGCTGACGCCCTCACTGAAATACTGGGTATCGGAGGTTCCCAGGTTTCGGAAGGGCAAAATGGCAATCGAACTATCAAATCCCGATTTGTCCGGATTTTCATCGGTTTTCGTACCCAACGGTAACCCGATGTACAGGCCCAGGCCCGTTACGATCACCAGCATTAATCCGAGAAAAAGATAGCGGTTTCGGGACCGGTTTTCAGAAACCGCAGCGGGTTGAACAATGGCTTTTTGGGAAACCGGTTCTAGTTCAGGGGCAGTTTTGATCGACTCGAAAATCGGTTTTGAGGTATTTAACGGGAGCTTCCGGAACTCGGACGGGCTGGCACCGAAGGCCTCGGTAAAATACTTGCTGAAATTCTGGGGATTCGGAATGCCGACCAATTCGGCGATTTCCACACTGCGCAATTCGGTGGTTTTGAGGAGTGTCCGGGCCTTTTCCAGCCGATACTGACGAACGAAAAGCGTAACGGACAGATTGGTCTCCTCCTTGACCAGCCGGTGCAAACCGGAGCGGCTCACGCCCAACTCCCGGCAAATAGTTTCAATCGAGAACGAAGGATCGGCTAAGTTACTCTCAATCAGTGATTCCAGTTTTGGAAGGAATGAATCGCCGGAATTCATTTAAGTTAAACGGAGTAATCGGAAGTGCCGATCGGTGATTTTTAGCATTAAGGTTTGTAAAAATACAAAGCAAACTCGCATGAGAAGCGTATTACGCGTGGACTTGTGTTAATTTATTGATAAATAAAGCCAAAGCGGATTGACGCGAATGCAAAGTGCTTCTGGTTCAAACGGTTTTTATAGGTAGACTATACTTGATGTTTACCCTTTAAAACGTCATTTTTTTAGAAACTGGTCAGGAGGTGTGCATATCGTCCATGATGCCGTCTCAGGCCGGACGACTGGCGGTTGCTCCCAGATTTGTAAACGGCAAAACCGGCAGCGAATGCCGGGCGGTTCCGGCGGGCCGACCAAACGGGCGGATTTCGATAGAGTCACCATAGTCGTGCTGGCGAACGGTTTATCCCTCGTCGGCGACGGTTTTATGAGAACTGCTGTCGTGGCTGACACTGGGATTTCCGCTGACGGTTATTGGCTGGTTTATCAGACGGCGAAGGCCGAATAATAAGTCTCGGTAACCAATTACCGGAAAAATCTTTTCAGCGGGCTCAAATCCTTTTTTGATTTGAGCCCGCTGTTGTTTTTGATGGTATATTTACCGATTAAAATAGGTTTATAAGAAGATCGCCCGATTGAAAGTCATCAAGGAAACGCTGTATAAATTAATTGGAAGGCCGGACGAGTTTTCGCTCGAAGCGCGGATTTTCAACGCCATCTGTATTTTTGTAGTGCTGAATATGGGATACAACATCCCGTTCAGCTTCCTCGTCGGCATCCCCGAAACCGCCTGGATCTGCACCCTGCTTTTTTTGTTCGGCGGTTACGTTTATTACCTGTCACGCATCCGGAACAAGTTCGTTCCAGCCATCACCACTTCCGGAATCGTCGTGACTGTTCTGTTTGCAGTCAACTACTTTTACAATTCCGGAATGGCAGGAGCGACCCTGCTGAGTTTTTCCATAACCCTGTTTCTGCTGCTGATTGCCGGGCCATCCCGACACGCGGTGTTCTGGGTGTCGATTAACCTGATTGTTGTCCTCCTGCTGCTGACAACCGAATACCTGTATCCCGAATCGGTGCGGGGAAAATACCCAAGCCGGTTGTCGCAAACCATCGATCTGGCGTCGATTTACATCACCAACGGGCTTTTTCTTTACTTTGGAACCCGGTTTTTTACCAGCGCCTATAAAAAAGAACAAAAACGGATTGAGGAGCGGTCGGTGGTGCTGGAACGATTGAATGCGGAGAAAAACAAGTTATTTTCCATCGTTTCGCACGATCTGCGCTCGCCTTTGGCGTCGGTGCAGCAGTATTTCGAAATCCTGAAAGAAGTGGATTTGGAGTCCGAAGACCGGAAAAAGATTGAATCGGAATTGCTGAGCAGCATTAATTACACGCAGGACATGTTGTTCAATCTGCTGTCGTGGTCGAGCACGCAAATGAAAGGCGCAACGGTTTCACTGGTTTCCGTCAATCTTTTTCTGTGCCTGAAACCGGTTGTTGAAATTTATAAACCGCTGGCACAGAAAAAGACAATTCAGCTGGATTTTCAGGTCGATCCGACACAGGACGTTCTGGCTGATGCCGCCATGCTTCAGCTGATTATCCGGAATCTGGTGGGAAATGCGATCAAGTTTACCGAACCCGGTGGGTTGGTAACGATTAGAGCGGTTTTGGAAGGGAAAAAGTGTCTGATCACGGTAAAAGACACCGGTCGGGGCATCGGGAAAGAAGAACTCGCGCCCATTTTCTCGCTCAAAGCCCAGCCAACCTTTGGCACCAACCAGGAGCGGGGCGTTGGGCTAGGCCTTTTTCTTTGCAAAGAATACGCCGAAGCGCAACACGGTACGATCTGGCTGGAAAGTACTCCGAGTGTAGGCACGACTTTCTTTTTGTCACTTCCGGTGCCGGTCTAAACCACGGATTCAGAGGTCTTTAATGAAGCAAACGATCCGATTTACTTCGCTAAAACCGGTTTTCTGGTGAAAATCAATGCTTGTCGTATTCGTGAGTTCCGTGTCCGAAGCAAATTGCCGGCATCCTTTCTCCCGGGCCCATTCTTCGCCGAAGGCAACCAATCTTCGACCGATGCCGTGTTTTTGATACCCCGGTTTTACATAAACCGCTTCCAGATAAGCCACCGGTGAATCGGTTGCTCCTTTCACGTAGTCGGTGCGAATAGTTACATGGACAAAAGCAATGTAAGTATTATTCACGCTGGCCAGGTAGCAAACTTCGTTCGCTGAATTCAGGATAGTTTCACCGTTCTCAAATTCTTCCTCGTAACGGCAATCGGGCCAGAGTTCCAGAACGAGTTCCGTCAGCGGGCCGATCGTAGCCGCCGAAAGCGGTTCAAATGACAAATCGAAAGGTTGGTTCATTGTCGTTGTCGCCGGTTTTACCGCGTCCGGATTACCCCGAGTTTTTTCAGCAAATCGGCGCGGCTGTTGGTTGGCACCAGAATCGGCGTGTTATGATGGCGCATGAATAACTGGTTTTGCTCCATTCGTTCAACGTGATTCAGGTTGATCAGCAGGGAGCGCGACAAGCGGTAGAAGTGGGAGAGGGGAAAATACTGCGCCAGATACCCCAGATTCATCGACAGCAGATGTGGTTTTTCCGTGTTGAGCATGAACACTTTCACGTAAGCTCCTTCGGCCAGGAGGTAAAGAACGTCCTTTTTGGCGACCTGCTCATATCCCTTATTGATCGGCAGAAATAACGTCTCGGCGTTTTCCTGGTGATTCGTCTGCCGATTATTTGTTGAACGATTGCAGTAGGCCAGCTCGATCTGAAAAACGATTTCGTTCTGGTGGAACGGTTTGATCAGGTAAGCCGCCGGATCGGTTTCCTTCGCCCGCTGGAAGGTGGGAACTTCCGAATTCGCGGTCAGGTAAATGATCGGCATCCGGTGAATTGCCAGCATATCGCGGGCCGTGGAAATACCGTCTGCCGTTGATCGTTCGAGGTGAATATCGACCAGCGCCATATCCGGTTTTTGCTGCCGGACGGCCGCCATTGCTTCCTGATAATTCCGGGCGATTGTCGGCACCCGGTGCCCGGCACTTTCCAGAGCATCTTTCAAATCGGTTGCCGTCAATAAATCGTCTTCAATAATCAGGATTTGTAGGGATTCCATGAACATTAAATTTTAAACTGCATTTCGAATCGAACTCCGGGCTGGGAACTGAACCGCCCGACGCCGGCGAGCTGATTGACCTGAATCTGAATCAGGCGCATGCCAAACGTCTTCCGTTGGGTTAGGCTGTCGTCAATGCCTGCTTGGGCGGGCAAACCCGGCCCGTTGTCGGCGATGGTCAGTTTCAGCACATTTTCCTGCTTCTCTCCAACAATCTGAAAAACCGGGTCCGGGTGATCCGGGAAGGCGTATTTACAGGCATTGGTGGTTAACTCGTTGACGATTAATCCCAGCGACAAGGCGTCGTTGGCCGACAATTCAACGGGAGCCAGATCAAAAACCGTGCGGATTTCGGAATAACCGAAGGTTCGGATGACGCTGGTCACCAGTTCCTGAATAAATTCATCGAGATTGACCGTCACCAAACCGTCGCCGTCGTAAAGTCGGCGGTGCAGAATGGCCATTGCCTGAACCCGAAGCTGACTTTCTTCGACGGCTTTTTTGGCGGTTTCGTCCACGAGTTGCCGGGATTGCAGATTGAGCAGGCTCGACACCACCTGAAGGTTGTTCTTGACCCGGTGGTTCTGTTCTTTCACCAGTTCGGCGTTTCGGATGCTGATGCGACGGTTTTTGCGGTAAAGAATGAAAAAGACGGTACAAAGCACGGCGGCAACCAGCAAGAGAGCCGACACGGCCCAGGTCAGGCGCTGTTGAGCGCGGAGCGTTTCCGTCCGCAGCGCCAGTTCGTTCTTCTGAGCTTTCAGGAGCGCATCCTTCTGCTCGGCCTTGAACTCCATATTTAACCGGGAAACGGCTGCGTTTCGTTCGGTGACGAAGTCGTTCCGTTCGATTTCCCGAAGGTTTTCGCTATGCTTCAGGGCCTGTTTCCAATGGCCCGTTAAGCGGTAATAGGTGTAATAAAGGTTTTCAAAGTTGCCCCGGATAAAGAAATCATTAAATGGGCTGCGGTTGTATAGTTTCTGTGCCTGTGTGAGAAAAACCCAGGCTTTCTGGGGTTGTCCGATGGCCAGGTAGCCATCCGCCAAATCCATCATCAATTTCATTTTTTGTCCTTCTTCATTCCGTATCGTTGCCAGTTTGAGCGCATTTGTCAGATACTTGATTCCTGTTTCAGGCTTTTTTAAAATTTTATGGATGTGGCCAATGCCCATCATATTCTCGACGATGCTATTGGTGTCTCGGTGTTTATACAGCAGCGGAGAGATTTTGTGCAAATAGTACAGGGCACTGTCGAATCGGGGTTTGGGTAAATGGGGTTTCAGCCCGCCCTCGGACCAGTCAATTGTGTAAAAGTTGGAACGTGATCCATACACCCGCACCCAGGCTTTGTACGAATTCAGGCGTTGGGCAATTCCTTGGGCCAGAAGTATATAGCGCCATGACTCCTCATACGAAACCTGTGATTCATAGATCCGAATGTACAATCGGCATAATTCAAACGAATCTCCGCGTGGTTCGAGAATTTTTAATGATTTCAGATACCAGCGGTGGGCAGTCACTTTATCGCCCGACGCGCCGTACGTCTTGCCATACAGATAATAGGCTTCGGCCAGCAGCAACGAGTCGTTCTTCGCGATGGCTTCCCGGTAAACCGTATCGGCATACAGCAACTTGTGGGGCTGGAGTTTCAGATACTGCGGATTCTGCGCCAGGCCGGTTAGGTAAGTCGCCAGGAGAGCAGGAAGCAGTAAAAACCGCCGGGTACGCCCACTGATCCCGGAAAACGGCTTCCATTCCCTGCTAGCAAAATCGAGTTGGAGCTTCAGAAAAAGCGTCATTGAGCGAATTGGCAAAAGGAAAACCGGCCGCTTCATAAGGACTGTCTAAAATTCAGATTTTCTTTTATTTCAGTTTGCTCCCAACCCCCTGAAGGGGGCTTACATCGGCGTCTCAAAGCCCCCTTCAGGGGGTTGGGGGTAAAGCGAATAAGGAAAATTATAAAATTTAGACAGTTTCGTATTGTTACCAAAACTTTACAACTGGAAAGTAAGCAAATTTAGCGGCAATCTATCGGCGGCTATGGTTTATTGTACGCATTTTTTTCAACTAATTTTTTCTGGCTTGGTCGGACCAATGCACTTCCGAAAAAAACAGGATCAAACCCTGTAACTGACACCACGATAGTTGGGATTACGTATACAATTCCCGTTCCGGCGCGTGCCAATTCACTTTCCCGATTTCAATTCCGTCAGCGCCTGATTCACCTTTTGCACATAATCCGTCTGAATGACGTCGATGCCCATGCGGGCGGCTTTTTTATATTGATCCGCATTCTCAAAAAAGTCGAGTGCATCCGAAAAAACCTGAATCCCCTGAGTATGAATCTGCTGTATCAACTCACTGGTAAGTGACGACCAGCGAACGTCGAACGCATACGGATGGAGCTTTTCAATCTTGCCCGGTAATTCTTCCGCACTTTTGAGCGACGGCATCAACTTGGCCCGGGGTTCAACCTGTTTTAAGGACGCCAGAAAACCATCGGAGCCGTAAAAAACCGCATCGGCCAGCACGCCAAACTCGTTTAGTTCGTCCACCAGTTGCTGAGGAGCCACGGCTTTGCAATCGACGTACAGATTCACTTTGGCTGCCCGGTTGGCGTTCCAGTCGCGGATCAACCGGCAGACTTCTTTGAGCGTTGGAACGCGCTCGTCTTTGAATTGGTGACTAAACCCTTTTCCCGCCGAGAGCTGCTTCACTTCGGCCAGCGTCAGTTGTTGGACCGGGCCGGAACCGCTCGTCGTCCGGTCGAGATTGCCGTCGTGGAGAATCACCAGTTGTCCGTCTTTGGTCGTCCGAACGTCGATTTCAATGTAGTTGACTGGCATTTCCAAAACCGCCCGGAACGTAGCAAGCGTGTTTTCGGGCGCGGTAAGTGAAGAACCGCGGTGCGCGGAAATGGCGGTTTGGGCAAAAATTGACAAAGGAAAAAGAAGGCAGAACGAAAGAAAATAAATCTTCATCATTGAAATGAATAAAAAACGACAAATGTCACATATATTTACGTCAAATAATCGAAATCGTACAAATTGAGCCTTCAATCGTCATCATCCAGGCCATCGACTCCGCTCGCCGGTATTATTCGGCAGGCACGTGTCGGCGTATTCCAGGCTGAGGCCGCCAAACTGGCCGTTCAATTGTCGTTGACCGAAAAGGAAATGGCCACATTGCTGGCCATGAACCTGCGGACTTTTCAACGTCGTCAAGCCAGCGATAAACTGGACTCGGTGGCATCTGAACGATTGGCTTTGTTAAAAAACCTGACGAACCACGGCCTGGATGTATTCGAAGATCAGCAAAAATTCAATCGATGGTTGCGGCAACCGCTTCGGGTATTAACCTCCGAAGATGACCCCGGTTCCGAAGCCACTCCCCTTGCCACGCTGGATACTGCAACCGGCTACCGGCTGGTTGACGCCATTCTGACCCGTCTGGAACACGGGGTTTTCTAAGTTTCCGCCCGGTTCTGCCTGATTATGCCGCTCGTCTACCGAATTACGAAAGAAAAATACCTGGATTCGATGCTATCTGGGAAAGGTGCCGCGTTGGAAGGTGGCCGTTGGAATGCTATTGATGTTCCACTGGTTTATACCGGTTTTTCTCCCGAACTCACGCTGCTGGAAATGCTGGTTCATCTTGAAAAAAGCTTGTTGGATTTGTTACCACCTTTTCAAATGGTTGAATTACTTGTTCCTGACACTTCAGCCATCCACCATTTTACAGAATCTGATTTGCCCCTTACGTGGAACAGTGTTCCGTATACGGAAACCGTTCAGCGGTTTCTGGAACCCTGGCTGGCTCCGGGCGGACCGTTGGCATTTTCAGTTCCTTCGGCCGTCATGCCCTGGTCACGGAACCTGCTCATTAATCCTCATCATCCGGAAATCGACCAGGTAAAAGTAATTCGCCATGAACGTTTACAGATTGACGATCGCTTGTTGGGGTTGCTGTAATCGCCGGGTCATTTCACAATCTTCAATTCATCTTTCAATTTTCCGTCCTTGTCAAAACTTTTGTAAACTAGCGTCTTTCCGTCGATTTTCAGGTGCTGATACAAAGGTCCGTTTTTGAACCGGACCTGGGCGTAAGGCTCATCCGGCCAGACTTCGTGTTCACTTGGAATGCCGATCGAAATGGTGTAAATCGTGCCCTGGGCGGGGGAGGAGACCGGCTTTTCGGCGAACATCGGCTTGGTGCGCTGGTAATAATGAACATGGCCGCTCATGACCATATCGACGTGGTAGTTGTCAAAGAGGCTGCACCACTCCCGGCGGATGTCTTTGTAATCTTCCTCAAAATTGTAAGGCGGAAAGTGGAAAAAGGCAAACTTCCAGTCGGCTTTCGAATTCGCCAGTTGCTCCCTGATCCAGGCGGTTTGAATTTCGATCGGCGAGGTCGCATCGATCATCAGAAAAAGTGCATTCTGGTACGTAAAGGCATAGGTTTGTTCTGCCGGAACGTCTTTCGATTGGGGACCATTTTTGGGTAAGCTGAACATTTCCTGGTACATCCACGCGCCCAAACCGTCCTGGCTATCGTGGTTTCCGGGAATTGGCAGAAGCGGTTTTTGCCGGAATATTCCGCCGGAATACTGCCAGAGTTCGTCCCATTCGTTGCGGTGCAAACCGGTGCTGACCAAATCCCCAGCAATGGAATAAAACGCGATTTCGGGGTGACGGGCGAGTGTTTTCCGGGCCAATGAACCCCAGTCCGGTGATTTGTGCGTATCGCCAAACCAGATAAACGAAAAACCGTCCGGTTTTGCCGACTGCGTTGTAAACGACGCCGGTTCCGACCAATTGCCAGACTTCGAACCGACCCGGTAGCCGTACGAACCCCCGGCCTTTAGTCCGGAAAGCCGGGCCGTAAACCGATTCGCAAACCGGTCATTTTGCAGCAGCCGATCTTCCATCCGAAAAGCCATTGCGGTTTTCGAAAGTGTGTCCGTCGTACCCGTTTGCCAATACTGCACCAGGCCCTCCGAAACCGTTGCTGCCGTCCTCCATTGCACATCCATCGTGCTCGTTGGGTCACCGCTCCAGGTCAGCAAAATCTGATCGGGTTGATCGGATGAAGGTGTCGCTGTTTTCCGAAATGCGCCCACCAGATGCGCTTCCCGCGCCCGGCCGCGAATGGTTTGAAACAGGGTTTGCCCGCGCAACGGTTCCGGTACTTCAGTCAGGGTCAGGTCGCTCCAGTCGTGGTACGTAAACGCCCCGATCCGCAAAGTGTCGAGGGTTTGGGCGGCCGGGAAAACCCTGGAAATCCGGATCGGCTCTCCCGGTTTTTGCGGCCCAATGCTGATGAAATAAACCGGGCGGTGTTTATCGAACCCGTTGATTCCCAGTTCTATTTTGCCGGCGTCGAACGCTTTTTGCCAGACTTCATACGTATATTCTTCGTTTTTGACGACCAGATCAGTCTTTTTGAAACCGCTGTTTTCCAGCCAGAACGGCAGCACTTTCTGATCCTGATGCCGCATCAGCGAAACTGTCACCGGCACATCGACCTCAAAAGTAAGGTACTGCGTGGCCAGCACTTTTTTCTCAGCTTCCGTCAGAAAACCGAGCACGTACGACTGGCTGATCGTGTCGAGTTGTTCCGGTTTCAGCGTCTGGTAAAGCCGGGTTACGGCATCATCCATAACGGTTTTTACAGAAGTGTTGGCGGGTTGGGAATCCGTTCGGCAGGAGGTACCCAAAAGGATACTCCCCAGACTAAACAGGAGAAAAAGGGAACGTTTCATGGGAGGTTTATGGGCTGCTTTGAAACCGCTGACAGATGGTCTTTAACTGTCTTGATGGTGAAGAGGGGCTTCGAAACCGCTGACAGGGCTTTCAGCCGCTGTCAGGGTTTCTCGCCCTGACAGTGGCTGAAAGCCCTGTCAGCGGCTAAAAGACAAGAGGCTCAAATCGAACTCGGTTTCAAAAACACCTCGTCATTGTCGGACACAAACATGCGGGTGCTTTCGGTGTACGTTCCGCCGTTCGGATCGGCATATTTCAGGTCCACATAAAAGGCGTGGTAGCCCGAGGCCGGAAACGCTTCGGAAACCTCCACTTTTGATTTGTTTTTAAGGCCCAGGCTTTTGCTGGTCCAGGTTTCATTCCGAAAATCCGTATCGGTTGAATTGGCCGACCACACGATCACATCGACCAGCGCGTCCGAGGTGGTTTTGATCGATACATCGACGCCTTTTTTCGTACTGGTGGCATTCCACTTGCAAATCGGATACGACTTTTTCGCCATTGTCATGCCAAAGAACGCACCCAGTCCTTCGAATGCCGACTTGCCGTCGCCCAGACTATGGCCCGCATTCGGCACGTAATGAATCATGTTGTCACCCGGAATATCGTCGTAATAATTTTTGATATTATCCACTACCCAATACTCATCATTGGTGCCCATAAAAATCATCTTCGGCATCGTTAAATTCTTACGATACGAATACGGATCGACCATCGTATTGATGGCGTTTCCGCTTTCCGTACGCGCTCCCTGCGGAATACCCAATTTGACATAATCCTCAATCTGAACGCTATATTCCTTCCATACTTTTACCTGATAATCCAGGCTCACCGGCATGTTTAAAATATCGATAACCATCGGTGCAATGGCCGTTACACGCTTGTCATTTGCGCCGGTCAGCCAGGTGGTCCAACCGCGTTTGGAAGCTCCTGAAACCACAAACCGGTTAACGTCGTGTTTCAATGTCTGCTTCGAAAATTCCTGTACCGCATCCATCGCCTTCACCGCACTTTTCACCATCGGAAACAGCAGCGGCCAGGTATAATCGCCATCTTTTTTGAAGTTATGGAGCGTGTACGAAATCAGCGCATCCTCCGTCAGGTTATTGAAAAACGGCTGATTGGGCGTTTGGCGCAGTAGGGTTACGATCGCTTTGTTTTTAAGGGCGATTCCGGCCAGACCCTGCACCACTTTGTCGTCTTTGCCTTTGTCATTCCAGTTCGGTTGTTCTGCCTTGTTGGAACCGCCGGTAATAAACAGCAATGCACCATCGTATTTATTCTCTTTCGGGACCAGAACCGTCACCTGGTGCCGCCAGGTAAACTCACGCCATTTCTGGGAAGTAAGCAGCAGGTTATAGGCTTTTACGTCGCCTACGTCGAAGGAATCTTTCAATTCCCATTTATACGATTTATCGTCATTATTCAAATAATTTTGAAGGGCGGTTTCCGGCGTTACAGCCTTCTTGTTGGGCGAATCAAACGACAGAAACGTCAGCGTTAGAAGTAAAATCAGTGGGGTTATGAATCGTTTCATTGGAATTGTTAGTTTTTAGATGTTTGGGTGCTTTAAACGGTTTTTGATGAATGAAGTTGAGAGAAGTTATTGTTCCGGTTTGGGACTTTCGGCGACTGATTTTAAAGCCTGTTCGATGTAAATTTCACCGGTCATTTCGCCGAGGCTTGTTCGGCTGATGTAATCGTACCGCTTGAAACTGTTGAAGTCGACTTTGGTCAGCATGTAACCGAAAGCGTCGTTGGTGAGGCCAAACAGGAACGGATATTTGGTGTTCATGTGACGTTTGACGTAAAAACCGATGTTGGGCAACGCTTCGCCCGGAATGCTCAGGATTTGCGCGGGGCCGATGTTCAGCAGGTTCAGTTGGGTGGTTACTTTGTCGGAACTGTTCAGCTTGTAGCCCAGCGGGGAATTTTTGAGAATGTATTTCATCATGTCCGACTCAATCGGGAACTCAATGGACCGACTCGCGCAGTAAAGCGATGGATTTTCCAGCACCTTCGCAGGACCAACAATCCGCAGGGCTTCTTCGCCGAGTAACTCCCCAATCCGGATGCATTCTTCCCAGGTGTTGGCTTCGGTGCCGCCCTCGCGCCGGACGTCCGCAGTCACCATGCCGCCCTGCGCCCCATTCATAAAAATGGCCATTCCGCCGGTTTTTGACTCGATTTTGTCGTAGAGCGGACCGCACAAATCCGGGCTTAGAATCCCCCGGCCCGAGCCGATGACTTCGGGGTGAATGGCATAATTAACCAGCGTAACGATCGGTTTTCCGGCAGTGGAAAGGGCCTGAATGACTCCGCAGCGCGGATCGTACAACTCGTCGGCGTAATAGTTGAAAGCAATCTTGCCTTTGGCCTCACCAACCGCAATTTTCAGGGTCGCGGGTTGCAGTTTAGCCACGGCTTCCTCTACTGCTTCGGCGATTTTTTTAACACATTGGTCAAGGTACGGCAAATCGGCCAGGGCTTTCCCCGACTGATCCGGAAAACCGTAGGCATCCGGTCCGCTGTGGGTGTGCGTAGCTCCGATCAGGACGTTGCCGGGCGGGATGCTTCTGATCAGCGCCCGCGATTTATTTCCCAAAACCGACGGCCAGCCCAGGTTATCAACACTGACAATGGCGATTCGGGTAGTTCCTTTTTCCAGCACAAACGCCCGGACGAACAGATCACCCTTTTTCTCCGTCGCTTTTTTCGGCGTACCAATTCCGCCCGAAATGGGCAGTAACGGATTGGGCGTAATCACCCGTAAAGCCGCCCCGGCCCGAAATGGCTGGGCGTGAGCGAAATACGCAGAAAGTATTAAAATAAAACCAACGAAAAGGACCTTTTTCATGGAGCTATTTAAACAAGACAAGAGAACATAGACAAGAGAGTAGAGAACAAATGGCAATCATCACGGGTGTTCGTATCTTTTCTCTCTTGTCTATACTCTTTTCTCGCCCATTCAGGCTATCACCACGGTTTTCCGGTGCCCTGCAACAGCCACGGTTTCGACCAGGGACTGTTTTTGCCATCAGCTTCGGAATTGGGCGTCAATTCCAGGCGGCCCAGGGCGGCATCGGAATTGGCTTTGTTCAGGTTGCGTTCGTCGAGCATGTAATAAAACCGGACGGGCAGCACTTTCCGTTTCGAATTCGGGCCGCTTTTCAAAACCGGGAAACCGGTCCGGCGGTAATCGAACCAGGCTTCGGTGGCGGCAGTCCAGCTCGCAATCCACTTCTGTTCAATGATTTGCTGCTGCGTTCCGTTGTAGGCAACGCCTTTCTGGGCAATATACGTGGCGTAAGAACCGGCAACGCCCCAGGTTTCCAGCGATGCCTTGATGGCGGCTTCGTAACGGGCTTTGGCATCGCCCGCGGCCCAGCCTTTCTGCGCGGCTTCGGCCAGAATAAAGTTCACCTCCGACGCCGACATCAGCCGGGCTTTCAGCAACGGACCTTTGGCCGCCCTGTAAATATCGTTCAGCCACGAAACGTGCGGATTTTTAGCGGCCTGTTCGGCGGTGGGGCTCAGGTTGTAGGCTGCTCCGCCGACAATGGCGGTGGGCAAACCGACGTAATTGGGATCCGTATTCACTTCCTTGCCCGCCACTTTATCCGGTGACAGATAGCGTTTGCCATCGACAATTTTGTCGGTTCCGGCGGGCAATGTGGCATCCACGACCAGCGGAATCTGCACTTTATTGGCCCAGATCGGTAATCGGGGATCACTCACCGCCAGCAGCGCTTTAACGAATGTATCGCTCATTTTTAGCCGCCGGTAATTGCTTTCGGTGACATCATAGGTTGCATTGGCAGGCCACGAATCGGAGTTGCTGTTTCCGGCAAACGGCATGGCGGCATCATCGGCCGAAGTCGTGATAATCGGATATTGAGTGGCATTGGCGATGATTTTTTCGATACCAGCTTTGGCCACATCCGGTTTTTTCAACGAAAGCCGCATGTAATACCGCAGCGACAGCGAATTGGCCAGTTTTCGCCATTTGGCGGGGTCGCCTTTGTAATAGACATCGGCCGATTCGGCGGTGCTGTTATAGGCATTTTTGGCTTTGGACAGCAAGGTGTTGGCTTTATCCAGATCGGCCAGAATACCGGTATAAATGGCCTCCTGCGTGTCAAAAACCGGAAACGTGTTTTCCGCCCCACCGGTTGCACCCTTGAGGGCCTGGCTGTACGGCGCGTCGCCCCACAGATCGGTAATGAGCCCAAACACCATCGATTTCATGACCAGCGCAATGCCCTGGTGCAGGTCGAAATTCAGTTCGACCGAGCGGTTGTAGACGTACTGGTTGTTCCGCAGAATGTCGTAATATCCGCTCCAGCTCTGGCTTCCGCCCCAGTCGTATTCGTTGTGCGAACCGGCCCAGCCGTCTTTCTGCGTGTGTTGCATCACCCCGGCGATGTCCTGATAACCCAGATTGACAAACGCTTTACCGGTTTCGGTCAGAACCGTCGATAACACCAGATTGGGGTGAGCCGTTGTTGGCTCCACGCCATTTGGATTGCGGTTTACCTCCGTCAAATCCCGGCACGAAAAAACCGTCAGGGCGAAAAGGCAAACGAGTGCGATGTGTTTATTGGCTGCGATTTTCATGTTTTCAGAAGATCGGGTTGCTTAAAAAGTTAAACCAAGACGGAAACCTACCGGAATGACCCAGGGCGTGACATTGTTGCGTTCAATGCCTTGCTTGAACTGAATCCCGGATGCCTGCACACCTGCTTCGGGCTGATAAGCCATTTCCGGATCAATGCCGATTTTGGCCGCCGTCCACAGAATAATGTTGCGGCTATACACCGAAACGTTTGCGTTTTGCATTCGTAGCCGTTTCACGAGGCCCTGCGGTAAATCGTAGCCAAACGACACTTCGCGGAGTTTCAGGAACGACGCATCGAACATCACCGCCCGCGAAAACGCCCAGGAAGTGGCCCCCGCAAAAGGCAGAATCAAGGTTCCGGGGCCGCCTAAGTTTTCTTTGTAACCTGTCGGCTTTCCGGTTTCATCGTAGCCCGTCGCCAGCACGCCCGGAATAAAGACTCCGCCGTGGGGCAGCGTGTAGGGACCGTATTTGAACGGATACCCGCCGTAATCGGGTGTTGGTCCGCCCACGAGCGGAAAGTTGTTGCCGTTGATCAGAATCATCTTGTCCTGGTTGGCCACTAAATAATTACGTAAAGCGTCGCCGGTCAGGCCGTTGGGATTGATTAGTTTATCCAGAAACAATTGCGAGCGTCCGTCTTCTTCGCCATAGCGGTAGGTTTGCGAGACAAAATCCCCACCGTTCCGCCAGTCGAAGCTCATGTTCAGGCTGAAACCACGGTAGGATAGCGATGTTTGGGCGCCCAAAATAAACCGGGGGTTAAAATTGCCGATTTTGTTCTTTGTGTTGATGGCATCGATGGCCTGCCATTTACCGGTTTGGTCGAGAATCGGGTAGCCGTAGTAAGGCGAATTCTTATCTTCGACCGTCACGACTTTGGAGTCATAAATATCACCGATTTCATCGCCCACGTACGTCCAGGCTCCGCCTTTGGCATCCGTCCAGAGGGTGAAATAGGGGATTTCGTCGGCCAATCGTTTGATGGTTGTGCGGTTGCGAGTCAGGTTGGCATTCACATCCAGCCGCCAGCCATTTTTTTCGAGCGGAGTTCCGCCCAGCGAAAATTCAAACCCTTTGCTGATCAGCAAACCGGCATTGATGTTCTTGGAAGTATAACCGGAAGAGGGCGGGAGAAGGGAGCTCAGAATCTGGTTGCGGTTTTCCGAATTGTAATACGTGGCGCTGGCCCGCAGGCGGTTTCGGAACAGATTCAGGTCCAGCCCGAATTCTTTCGACGTGGCAATTTCCGGTTTCAAGCTCGAATTCAGCAGGATTCCCGGTACGTTCAGGCGCGGAATGCCGTCCCAGGTTCCGGCGTTTTCGAGGGTGCTGAGCAGGGCGTACGGATTGGCATCGTTCCCGACCTGCGCCACCCCGGCCCGGAGTTTCAGCAAACTGATGGCGTTGGAAACCGGCAGCATTTCGTTCAGCAACACACTCAGCGAAGCCGAGGGGTAAAAATAGGAGCGGTTGGAAGGCGGAAGCGTACTCGACCAGTCGTTTCGGGCGGTCAGGTCCAGGTAAACCATCTCCTTGAAACTGAGATTTGCCAGCGCATACAGGCTGTAAATGACCCGCTCATACCGGGTGCTGTTGAAGTCGAGGTTGGCTGGGGCAATGTTCTGAATCGTGAACACACCCGGCACGATCAGACCGGTTCCGGGCCGGCTGGCGGTCGTTACATTCGAACCTTTCTGGTACCGGTAATTGCCACCCAAGGAGAAAGTTGCGCCGAAATTGCTGAACTCTTTCTTATAAGTACCCAGAAAATCGATGTTGCTTTCAAACGGTTTTATATTGATCAAACCGTAAGCTCCGCGCGGGTCGTTGACGTAGCTGTTGGAAATCCTGGTTTCCCGCTCTTCCGAATACGTGTCGAGCGAATACCGGCCCATCAGGCTCAGGTCCTTCGTGATCTGCCAGTCGGCTTTGATGTTACCGAAAAGCCGGTCGCGGGTAAAACCGTTGTTGATTTCGTTCGCCAGAAAATAAGGATTGTTGTAAAGCCCGTTGTACGGCGTTCGTTGCTGGAAGCCAACCTGGCCCGGCATCCAGTAATCTCGCAGATCCCGAATGTCGATGTGGGGGGAAATGTTATACGCAGCCTGCAACGGGTTTGCCCCCCGGTTTCCAGCGGGCCGGTTGTTCGAGTTATTCCGGCTGATGTCCAGGTTGGTACTCAGGTGCAACTGGTTGCTGAGCTTCACCGACGTGCTCAGATTCAGCGTATTCTTGAACAGGTCCGAATTCGGAATGATGCCCCGGTTTCGCATGTTCGAATACGAAATCCGGTAGGTGATCTGGTCGTTGCTGTTGGCAATGGAAATGCCGTTGGTGGTGGTAATACCGGTTTGTACAAAATTCCGGACGTTGTTTTTGTGCGACACCAGCGGCATCGGAACTGGTTTTCCGTTGGCGTCGAGCGGGCTGTTCCATTGCACTTCCTCGTAGCCTTTGTCCAGAGCCGCGCCGTAAGTCGCGCCAATTTCCTCCTGAATCAGTTTGCCGAAAGGGTTGGTCAAGGGGTTTTTACTGACCGAAACCGGAATGGCCGAATACTGCCCCGGACCAAAACTGGTCTGCCATTTCAGAAACTTATACGGTTGGTCAAAAACTGTGTTGGACGAAATGGTTACCGTCATTTTCTTCACTTTCGAGCCGTTTTTGGTCGTGATCAGCACCACCCCGTTGCCGGCGCGGGTGCCGTACAGGGCGGCTGCACTGGGTCCTTTCAGAATGGAAATGTTTTCGATGTCGTCGGGATTCAGGCCCGAGATGGCGTTGCCGTAATCCACGCGGTTGTCGGTTCCGATCTGGCTGACGTTGTTGAGCGTGTTGGCCAGCGGAACGCCGTCGACCACGAACAGCGGCTGGTTGTCGTTACTGAGCGATTTAGCACCCCGGATTACCATGCTGACCGATGAACCCGTTCCGCCGGTTTGGTTGATCGTAACCCCGGACACTCTCCCGGCTATGCTGTTGAGGACGTTTTCCTGAACGACGCGCGTGAGGTCCTTGCCGTCGATTTTCCCAACCGAATACCCGAGCGAGCGTTCTTCGCGTTTGATGCCGAGGGCGGTGACGACGGCTTCCTGCAGCGTTTCCGCACTTTCGGTTAAAGTAACATCGACGGTGCTGCGGTTGCCGACAGTTACCTCCTCGGTTTGGTACCCGATGTATGAAAATACCAACACGGTATTGGTTCCGCTGATGTCGAGCGAAAACCGCCCGTTGTCATCACTGGTGGTTCCGATCTGGGTGCCTTTGATGAGGACATTGACGCCGGGCAGGGGCGTGTTGTCAATGCCCAGTCTGGTTGTACCGCTGACTTTTCGACCCGATTGGGCCAAAACCGGGAAGAAACAAACCCCGATCAACCATGTGGTGACAAACAAGCATGTGAGAAGCTTAATAAACGTTTTTCGCATAGGAATAGGTTGAATTGAGTAGTAAGATAGGAAGCTGAAATATAATTATTATTATGCAAAAAGGGTGGAATTTCTTCCACCCTTTTTCTGATAAATCCTTCATTTGGTATGCGGAAAACCGTTTATTTTACCACGGTTTGCCGGTTCCCTGGATCAACCACGGTTTCGACCAGGGGCTGTTCTTGCCCTGTGCCTGGGAGTAGGTCGTTGTTTCGAGTTTGTCCGCAGCAGCGGTTGCGTTTTTGGCATTGATATTCATTTCGTCTTTCATGTAGTAGAAACGAACCGGCAATACCGTTCTTTTGGCCGCTGGCCCCGCTTTCAGTTCCGGGAAACCGGTCCGGCGGAAATCGAACCAGGCTTCGGTAGCGGCAGTCCAGCTCGCAATCCATTTCTGCTGAATGACCTGCTTGATTGTTTTGTCGAAAGCTACCCCCGGATTTGTGATGTACGTAGCGTAGTTGCCGCCCACCGTCCAGGTATTCAGCGACGCTTTGATACCGGCCTCGTAATGCGTTTTGGCATCGCCAGCCGCCCAGCCTTTCAGACCGGCTTCGGCCAGGATGAAATGAACTTCAGCCGCCGACACCAGCCGCGATTTCAGCAGGTTGCCTTTTGCCGCTTTGTAAATATCGTTCAGGAACGACACGTGCGGGTTGTAAGACGTCTGGCCGGGAGTCGGGTTCAGGTTATAGGCCGATGGCAGCGCGGAAAAGCTCGGCGGCATGCCCACGTAATCCGGATCGGTATCGATTTGGGTATTGCCCACTTTGTCGGGCGACAGGTAGCGTTTTCCGTTCATGATTTTATCCGTACCGGCTGGTAACGTAGCATCCACCACCAGCGGAATTTCGACCTTATTGGCCCAGATCGCCAGCCGGGGATCTTTCAGCGCCTGCAACGCTTTGACGAACGTTGCGCACATTTTGATCCGGCGGTAGTTACTGCCACTCACGTCATACACTGAGTTGGCGGGCCACGACGTTCCGTCGCTTGTACCGGGGAAACTCATGGTGGCGTCTTCCGTTTCAACCGTAATGATCGGATACTGAGCCGCTCCGGCGACAATTTTCTCGATACCGGCTTTGGCTACGTCGGCTTTCTTGCTCGAAATCCGCATGTAATACCGCAACAGGAGCGAGTTAGCCAGTTTTCGCCACTTGGTCGGGTCGCCTTTGTAATACACGTCGGCTTCGTCAACGATGCTCGAATATTCCGCTTTGGTTTTCGACAGCAGCGTGTTGGCTTTTTCCAGATCGGCGATGATACCGGAGTAGATAACCTCCTGCGAATCGTAGGCTGGCGTGATGTTATCGGTTCCACCCAGCTCGCCTTTTAACGCGTTGGTGTACGGCGCATCACCCCACAAATCGGCAATCAACCCGTAAACCATCGATTTCATGACCAGTGAAACACCCTGGTGAAATTCGAGTTTCTGCTCAACCGCGCGGTCATACAATAGCTGGTTGTTCCGCAGAATGTCGTAATAACCGCTCCAGCTCTGGCCATCGGTCCAGTCGTAGTCGTTGTGACCACTCGACCAGGCGTCTTTCTGCGTATGCTGCATCACCCCGGCGATGTCCATGTAGCCGAGGTTGACATATATTTTACCGGTTTCCGTCAGGACCGACGGCATCACCAGGTTCGGGTTCACCGTTTCGGGCGCAACACCGTTAGGGTTTACGTTCAGTTCGGTTAAGTCCTTACAGGAAAAGAAGGTCGTTAACAGAGCGACGAAAACAATGGATTTTCTGGATAAGATCTTCATTTGGATGAAGTTTATAATGGCTTAAAATGTTAAGTTAAGCTTGAAACCGACCGGCATCACCCAGGGCATCACGTTGTAGCGTTCGATCCCCTGTTTGAACTGCGTACCCGCCTGCGCACCCGCTTGCGGCTGGAATGCCATCTCCGGATCGATACCGATTTTGGCCGCCGTCCACAGGATGATGTTCCGGCTGTAGACGCCGATCTGGGCATTCTGGATGCCAATCCGTTTGGTGAACGTGGTCGGCAGGTCATACGCCAGCGAAACTTCTCTCAGCTTGATAAATGAGGCATCGAACAACGCAGCGCGGGTGAAATCCCAGGGATAGTTGTCGCCGTACGGAATGATTTTCGTTCCGGTTCCACCCAGGTTTTCCTTGTAACCGGTTACCTTGCCTTCTGCGTCATACGTTGCAATCACACCGGGGTTGAACACGCCATACGCGTACGTATTTCCGCCGTACTCAAATGGGAAACCGCCGTACTCAGCCGTTGGGCCACCCACGATCGGGAAGTGGTTCCCCGTGATTTTGATGTATTTGTCCGGATTCGATTTCAGCATGTTCGCCAGTGCATCGCCCGTCAAACCGTTCGGGTTGATCAGTTGATCCAGGAAGCGCTGCGATTTCAAGTCCGACTCGCTGTACCGGTAGGTTTGGGAAACGAAGTCCCCGCCATTCCGCCAGTCGAACGTCATGTTCAGGTGGAAGTTCCGGTACGAAATGGACGATTGCAGACCGAGGATGAAATTCGGGTTGAAGTTCCCGATTTTGTTCCGGGAGTTGCTGGCGCTGACGCTTTGCCACGAACCATCTTTGTCCAGAATCGGGTAGCCGTAGTAAGGTGAATTTTTGTCTTCGACCGTAACGATCTGTGAATCGTAGATATCACCGATTTTTTCACCCACGTAGGTCCAGGCACCTCCTTTGGCATCCGTCCACAGCGTGTAGAAATCCAGACCCGGCGACAGTTCTTTGATTGTCGTTACGTTCCGGCTGATGTTCGCGTTCAGATCGACTCTCCAGCCGTTTTTCTCGAATGGCGTACCACCCACGTTGAATTCAAAGCCTTTGCTGACGAGCAAACCGGCATTGATGTTTTTAGAGGTATAACCCGAAGAAGGCGGCAGTTTGGTCGGGATAATCTGGTTGCGGTTTTCCATCACGTAGTACGAACCCGATACCCGCAAGCGGTTGCGGAACATGGTCAGGTCGGCACCCACTTCGTACGAAGTCGCGATTTCGGGTTTCAGGTCCGGCAACAGGATGGAGCCGGATTTGGCCAGACGGGTCAAACCGTCCCACGATTCGTAGCTACCCAAGGTATTGATCAAACTGTACGGACCGGTATCATTCCCCGACCGGGCTACGTTTCCTCTGATCTTCAACATGTTGACATTGTTGGACATCGGAATCAGTTCGTTGACCAGGAAGCTCAGCGAAGCGGCCGGGTAGAAGTAAGACCGGTTGGCAACGGGCAGCGTGCTTGACCAGTCATTCCGAATCGACGCATCGAGGAAAATCATGTCCTTGTAACCCAGGGTCGTCAATGCATACAAACTATTAACGCCTTTCTGGTTCCAACTGCTTTCGTACTGAATGTTAGCCGTTGCGATGTTCTGCAGCGTGAACAAACCGGGAATGACCAAACCCGTACCGGATTTGCTGGCGTTGTTTACGTCGGTGTATTTCTGGTACCGCAGGTTACCACCACCCGAAACGGACAGGCTGAAATCTTTAATATCTTTCTTGTACGTCAACAGGAAGTCGGCGTTGCGCTCATAACGTCCCAGGTTCCGGATGCCGTAAAAACCGCGTGGTTCGCCGGTGTAGCTGTTGGCCATCGTGGTGGTGCGGCTTTCCTGATACGTATCCAGCGCATAGCGCAGCATCAGGTTCAGGTCTTTGGTGATCTGCCAGTCACCTTTCACGTTTCCGAAAAGACGGTCACGGGTGAAGGCGTTGTTAACTTCGTAAGCCAGGAAGTACGGGTTGTTGTAGTTTCCGATGGCCTGCGATTTCTGCTGCAGACCTTCTTTACCTGGCACCCAGTAATCTCGCAGTTCGTTGATGTCGATGTGCGGAGAAACCGCGTAAGCCCACTGCAGCGGGTTCGTACCCCGTTCGCTGGCGGGGCGGTTATTGGAATTGTTGCGGCTGAAATCAAGGTTGGTGCTCACCCGCAGTTTGTTGCTTAATTTCACCGAAGAACTCAGGTTCAGGGTGTTTCTGAACAAATCTGAATTCGGAATAATCCCCCGGTTGGTCATGTTTGAATACGATAACCGGTAGGTAACCAGGTCATTGCTGTTGGA
Organism: Larkinella terrae; assembly: GCF_009668025.1. Classification (GTDB taxonomy): domain Bacteria; phylum Bacteroidota; class Bacteroidia; order Cytophagales; family Spirosomataceae; genus Larkinella; species Larkinella terrae. The sequence goes on from NZ_WJXZ01000006.1 coordinate 285,553, forward strand.
GATTGAAATCCCGTTGGTCGTCGTAATACCGGTTCTGACAAAATCCCGGACGTTGTTCGGGTGCGCGACCAGCTCCGTCGGAATCGATTTGCCACTGGCATCTTTCGGGCTGTTCCACTGAATGGCTTTGTAACCTTTGTTCAGTTCCGGACCAACACCACCCGCCGATGCTTCGTCGATCATCAGGACACCGCCCGGATACGGGTTGTTATCAGGCGTAAACGGCAGAATCCCGGTGGCAAACTTGGAGTGCATGTCCAGGAATTTGTAAGGCCGGTCGAAAACCGTATTAGACGTAATGTTAACCGTCATTTTCTTCGCTGAGCTACCACTTTTGGTCGTAATCAATACAACCCCGTTACCCGCGCGTGAACCGTAAAGAGCGGCCGCGCTGGGGCCTTTCAGAATCGAAATGCTTTCAACATCGTCCGGGTTGATGCTGGAAATGGCGTTCCCGTAATCGACGCGGTTATCGCTACCACTCTGGCTGACGTTGTTCAGGGTGTTGGCGATGGGCACACCATCCACCACGAACAGCGGCTGGTTGTCGTTGCTCAACGATTTGGCACCCCGGATAATCATGCTGACCGACGAGCCCGTTCCACCGGTTTGGCTGATCGTTACCCCGGCTACTTTACCGGCCATCGAGGTTAGTACGTTTTCCGGAGCAATCCGGCTTACTTCTTTTCCTTCCACTTCACCAACCGAATAACCGAGCGACCGTTTCTCCCGTTTGATCCCGAGGGCGGTGACGACGGCTTCCTGCAGCGTTTCCGCACTTTCTTCCATCGACAGGTCAACCGTGTTGCGGTTGCCCACGGCGATTTCCTGGCTCACGAAACCGATATACGAAAACACCAGCGTTGGGTTGTTGCCGCTGATGTCGATGGTGTACCGGCCATTTCCGTCGGTGTTCGAACCGGTTTGGGTGCCTTTCAATACGATGTTCACACCCGGCAGCGCTGAGCCGTCCTTGCTTGACGTAACGCGACCGCTGATCTTGCGGGTTTGTTTGGCGTCGCCCGGTTCGGCCGCCCCGGTTTTTTTCCGGATAACGATATTCTTGTTTATAGCCTTGAATTCCAGCGACGATTGCTGCGAAATACTGGCGAGGATACTTTGTAGATTTGTGCCATTCTCAATTTTAACGCGTTTCTCCAGCTCAGCTTTCAGGTTGTCTTCAAAGAGGAAAACATAGCCGGTAACTTTGGAAATTTTATCGATGATTTTGCTGATCGATCCTTCCTCCCGGACAAGGGTTATTTTAACGTTTTCCAGATCGACTTCGGGTCGATCTGCCCATGCTGCCGGGAAACAGAGGCCCGTCAACAACGCTACTGTAAACAAATGCCTTAGCATTCGTGGAATAATAGAGTTCGAGTTCATAGAAGTATTGATTAGGTAGTAATTATCTGTAGATAAAAATGGATTTAATTTTATCCTTTACGCTACGAGCAGATCAAATTAAGAGGTGTTTTCGTTCATATTCATCTTTTCGCCTTTTAAGATATTGTTAATTCCTGATCACGACACTTTTTCCGTTTATTTCGTAGTGAGCATCAATAGCATACGTAATGGATTCCAGCATGGAATCCAGACTTTCATTCAGGTGAACGCCGGTAAATGATGTTTTGTAAAGGGCTTTATCTTCAATAATTATATCGACGTCATACCATTTTTCTATCGTTCGTTTGACGTTCAGCATGGGCGTGTTATTAAATTGCAGTGATCCGTTTACCCAATTGCTTTCCTGCTCCGCATTTACGTCCGTTATTCGGAACGCTTCCGTGGATTTATTATAGATTAATTTCTGATCTTTTATCAGAATAATGGGGTTGGAAGATTCGGAGTTTAAATTGACACTAACCTTGCCGGATTTGACGGTTATTTCGACTTCATTTTCGTCGTCATAATTCTTCACGTTAAAAGAGGTTCCGAGTACTTTTATCTTCAGATCTCCGACGGAAATAACGAACGGTTTTGTTTCGTCGCGCTCTACGTTAAAAAACGCTTCGCCATTCAGGGAAACCGTGCGGATATCCCGGCCAAACGGTTTTGGAAAACTTAGTTTTGTATCCGAATTCAGCTTGATTAAACTGCCATCACTCAGCCGGACATTCTTTCGTTTTCCCCTCGGAGCGGTTTCTTCTTTGGTATCCGGACTGGCAATTCGGGCGATCGGATTTTGCGGAGTTGCGACAATTTGCTTGAGCGAAGCGGTGGGCGGCACGAAATAATAAAGTGCACTGACACTGAACAGCAGGGCCGCAAAAGCCGCAATCACCCGGTAATCCCGGTAAAATGGGAGCGCAGGCCGGGCGGCAAAATTCGGTTGATCAGCAGCTGAATTATCGTTCTGGTTTATGTTCAGTTCAGGCTTGTAATTCGTTCGATCTTCTTCAACCAGTTCATTGAAATATTTCTCCAGGATCGGGGAATATTGCTCCAGCATCTCCTCCTTGCCCAACCCTTCCAATAATTCATCCAATTCTTTCTCAGACAGCGTATTGCTGATGAGTTTATTTATTAAATATTCGGCGCGGGACCGTACCATTCTATCGGTAGTTTGGTAAGTTGCCTATAATACTCTGACGCTTACGTAAAAGGCTATCGTTCAGCGAAATATTTTTGACGAAAACCGCCGGTTATTTTTTAGTATAAAAAGAAAAAAGCCGTTCAGACTCGGATCCGAACGGCTTTTTGAAAATGAAATCAGGGGCGGGTTAAAATGCGGCTACAAAGCGGCCAGATCTACTTTTTCGCGCAGAAACTGCTTCGCCTTGACCAGTTGATTCTTGACGGTATTTTTGGAGATCATCAACATCTCGGCAATTTCCTGATACGATTTGCCTTCCTCGATATTCAGAAACAGAATTTGCTTCCGTTTCTCAGACAACAGATTGACGGCCGAATACAGAAGCTGGAATTTCATTTCCTTGTCTTCCACCTCTTCGTCGCGGGCGGCTGCCATCTTCTCCAGGTAATGTTGTTTGAGCTGGTTGTTCTTTTCCATCTTTTTCAGATGATCGAACGCCATGTTGCGCAAACAGGTAAATAGGTATGAGGTAAAGTTAAGGGTAGGGTTAATTTGTGAGCGCCGATCCCAGATTTTAATGAATACTTCGTGGATCATATTTTCGGCCTCTTCCTCGTCTTTGAGGAGGGTAATGCAGAATTTAAGGGCCGGTGTCCGGTAGTACTTATATAACTCCGCGAAAGCAGCCTGATCGCCCTGGATCACTTTGCGGAGAATACGTTCATTTAGACAATCCATTGTCGTGGGAGATTAGGAATCAGTTAAAAATTACGGGAGGTTGTTATAAGTACTTCTTTTAGGTATTGACCAACCAGCTAACGGGCTGTTATTAACTTAAAGTAGGTCAAAATTTTTCAGAAATGCGTCGTAAAATGCGTAAATCTATCCTCAATTTGCGTAATGTGCTTTTTCGGTGATCTTATTGATTTTTTCGGGCTTTATATTCCTTGTATTTGCGATTATATTCTTCGAGTTGTTCGGGTTTGAATCGTTTCTGGTATTCAGTCGGTAGATCCAGCCGCTCGGGTTTCAGGGCGGGCGAACGGTCCGTCAACTGGTTTTGCCCTTTGGCGTTCTGCGTCAGTTCAAAGGAGTCGTACAACTCACCGGTTACCGTAAATGCCTGGTAAGAAAGTTTGCTGCCGTCGATGGAAATAATCTGGTACAGCTGCGTATTCGAAGCCGCCCGGTCCATCCAGTCCTGCAAACCAATGTCGTACATTTTCGGCCCGCTCACTGACACGACGTAAACCGGACCATCGGGGTATTTGCGGCTTTTCCCCAGCGGCATGTTCAAACCGCGTCCGTAAGTATGGTCGTGGCCCTGCAAAACCAGATCGACTCCGTACTTTTTATAGATGGGCTCCATTTTGGCCCGCCATTCTTCGTTGTCTCGACCGTTTTTGGTCGAGTAAATCGGGTGGTGGTGCGTCACGACCGTCCAACGGTTGGGGTTATTTGTCAGCACTTTCACGAGCCAGTCGGCCTGCTGGTCCAGAATCGAGGAATCCAGCAGAGCTGCCTGCGAGTCGAGGGCGATAAACCGGGTGCCCTGGTAATCAAGGTAATAAGCGGTTTCCTTTAATTTTTCGGGACCGTTTTCGGGTAAAACGAACGACGGTCGCCAGTGCCGCGACACTTTCGCTTTGCCGTCGGTGTCTTTAAAGTATTCGTGGTTGCCGGGCGTCGCCAGCGTCGGCACCATGCCGTTGATCCAGCCACCGGCTTCAAACCATTCGCCCCACTGCCAGTCGGCGTTGGAGGTGGTAATCAGGTCACCCGCGTGAATCATTAACGCAGCCTTCGGCATCGTAGAGTATGCCCCACGAATGGCCCGCGACCAGAGTGAACGAATGTCGTTCTGGGCATCACCAAAATAAATGAAGGAGAACGGAACCGGTCCATCGCTGGCGGTGGTAAACTGAAACCACTCGGTCCACTCTTTTCCGTTGCCTACTCGGTAATTGTATTTGGTCGCCGGTTTCAGGTTTTTGAAATGAACGGTATGGTACACTTTCGTCGTGCCATCGAGCAAAACGGCCTGGCTGGTAGCCGGAACAAGGGTCGCTTTCGAGGCCACATCGGGCGACGGGTCAGCTTCGGCAATGGCGCCTACCGCATTGGTGACGGTCGAATCGGTCCGCCAGTTGACCGACTGCGAGGTGGTTGGGTTTTCCTGCCAGCCCAACGTGAGTCGGTCGGGATAAACCGTTGGCAGATAAGGCTTATGGTCCTGTGCGACTGCGGGAATAAACGTTAGGAGACACAGGGAAAGCAGGCTGGAAGGTAAGAAAACGGGAAGGAGAAATTTCATATGGACTCTATTTTACCAATGGTTATACGGCCAAAATTGCCAAAAGGACTATTACCGGTACGTTAAACTTTTCGTTTTCGGGAAACCTGCAATTTGCCGCTGCGGTCTGATAGCCCGGAATCCGGCTTGCAGAGTATACTAGGGTAGACAATCTGACAAAAGAGAAAAGAAGTAAGAGTATTTTGCTGAATTGTAGGTAATTACACTTTTATCTATTCTCCTTCTTCCCTTGTCTGAGTATCAGAAAGCGTTCCCCCGATTTCCATGAACCGAAGCCGAACCGTTTCCGGTATTGCTGTTTTCCTGCTTGTTGCCCTGATCGGGTCGTGTCGGCCTGATCCGCAGGTGGAAGAGGATGCAGTTTATCAGGATGCGCCGTTCTGGCAGGAATACCACGAAGCCTATCCGATCAGCTCGAACCCGGATGAGAACCAGGTTCGGAGCGTCGCCGTCGATTCGAAGGGGACGGTTTGGGCCGCTACGGCTTCGGGCATTTTCCGGAAGAAAGACGGTCAGCGCAATTGGGAAAGCGTCATGGCAGAAGCCGATAAAGGCCCGGCTTTCGCCGTTGAAACCGGTTGGGATTCGGCCGTCTGGCTGGGGACCTGGAACGGTGTTTACCGGTTTAAAAATGATCGACTGGAACGCATGACCGGACCGGCTGCCCCCGTTTCGGCCTTTTGTGTGGCTCCGGAGGGCGTTTATGCCCTTGGGCCCAAGGGCAGCTGGCTCCACACGGCTTCGGGCTGGCAGGCTAAGAACTATCCCATCGCCCGTTCCATTCGGGATGTGGTTTCGGATCAAAAAGGCGGTATCTGGGTGGCAACGGATGTGGGTTTGTTCCACAGCCAGCCGGATTCAACCGAACATTTCTACAAAACTGATCACCTGATCAGTGCGTATAGTAAAGGTATCGCATTTGATGCCGATCAAAAGCTGTGGGTTGGTGGATTGGGTGGCGTAACGGTTTTGAATCAGCGCAAAAAAGAAAAAACGCTCAGGCCGGAAAACGGCATCCCGTCCAATTTCGTCACCTGCGTCGAAATGGCACCCGACAGTTCGATGTGGGTTGGCTCGGAGGTTGGCGTGGTGCGGTATCGCCCCGACGGCAGTCATTCGCTGCGGTTTAGCCGTCGCTGGCTGCTGGACGACCACGTCAGCGACATCGCGTTCGACGCCGACGGCAATGCCTGGATTGCAACGCCGAAGGGCGTAAGTGCCATCAAAAAACGGAAAATGACCCTCGCTCAGAAGCACGATTATTTCTATGACGTGCTGATGAAACGCCACATTCGTGCGCCCTGGATTGCCGGTCAGTGCAAACTCACGACGCCCGGCGACACGACCACCTTTCTGCCCGAAGACGACGACAACGACGGCGAGTATACGGGTAATTACCTGGCGATGGAATGTTTCCGGTACGCAGCCACCAAAAATCCGGATGCAAAGGAAAAAGCCGCCAAAGCCTTCCGGTTTTTGAAACTGCTGCAGGAAGTGACCGACACCGACGGTTTTTTTGCCCGTACGATTGTGCCCGCCAGATGGACGGCGGTTCACGACGGAAACCGCACCTTCTCGGAACGCGAAAAAGCCGACGAACTGGTGAAGGAACCGCGTTTCAAACCGGTCGAAATCCGGTGGCGAAAATCGAAGGACGGGCAGTGGCTCTGGAAGGGCGACACCAGCAGCGACGAACTCTGTGGCCACATGATTGGCTACTACCTGTATTACGAACTGGTGGCCGATGCCGCCGAGAAAACCGTTGTGCGCCAGCACATTGCCCGGATTGTGGATTACCTGATGAAGCACAATTTCAACCTGGTGGATGTCGACGGCAAACCGACACGCTGGGCAGTTTGGTCGCCGGAATACCTGAATCACGACCCGGAATGGACGCCCGACCGCAGCCAGAATTCGATGGAAATGCTGGCGTTTCTGAAACTGGCGCAGCACGTAACCGGGCAGGAAAAATACGAGAAAGAATACCGCCGACTGATCGACAAGGAGCATTACCTCGACAACATGGCGCAGATCCCGCAACAGAATCCGGCCTGGTTCATCTATTTCGACGTCATGTTGCAGGCTTACGTCTATCCGATTCTGATCCGCTGCGAAAAAGATCCGAAACGGGTTGCGTTTTACGAAAAACACATGGATGAATGGATGGAACGTCGGCGAAACGACCGGAATCCGCTGGTCAATTTCTTTTACTGTTACGCCCGCAATAAGAAAACCGATCTGGCTGCGTCGATGGAGTTTCTGGTCGATACCCCGCTCGATCTGGTAAACTGGACAGTCGATCACACCAAACGAGAGGATGTCCGAATTACGCGCGACCCGGTTTTGGATGAATTGCAAGTAAACGAATTGCCGCCCTCCAGCATCCGGACCGTCGTGCGCTGGGATAAAAACCCCTGGGCAGCCATCAACGGCGATCCCGGCATCGAGCGCGAACCGGTTTTCTGGCTGCTGCCGTACTGGATGGGGCGGTATTTGAAAATGATCGAATAAGTTTTGAATTATTTCGCGGAGATGAGCAGAGTAAAAAAAGAGATAAGCGGAGTAAAAAAATAATCTCTGCATACCTCCCTTTTCTCCGCTCAACTCTGCGAAACAACTTCTGTAAATCTATGAACAAGCTAAAAACACTTTTACTCATCACCGCTCTTACCACCGTATCCGCGCAGGCTCAGACGACGTATGCCGAGAAACTTGGCTACCCGAAAGGCAAGAAAATCGTGATTTTTCACGTCGACGACGCCGGGATGTACCTGACCGCCAACCAGGGAACGATCAAATCGATTGAACAGGGCGTGGCAACCTCCACCAGCATCATGATGCCCTGCGCGTGGTCGGCCAGCTTTATTAATTATGTTCTGAAAAATCCGACGATCGACGCCGGTATCCACCTGACGCTCACCTCTGAATGGAAAGATTACCGCTGGTCGCCCCTGGCCGGAATCAAGCAGGTTCCCAGCCTGACCGATAAAGAAGGGGCCTTGTGGCCGGCAGTGGCCGACGTGGTGAAGAATGGCAAACCCGACGAGCTGGAGACGGAAATGCGGGCACAGATCGACCGGGCGATTAAAATGGGACTGAAGCCGACGCATCTCGATTCGCACATGGGAACGCTGTTTGCTACCCCCGCTTTTCTGGAAAAATACATCAAAGTGGGCGTCGATTATGGCATTCCGGTCATGTTCCCGGGCGGGAATAATACGTTGCTGGTCGACAGCGAAATTCAGCCGGTAATCGACAAACTGAAAGCCGAAGGCAAATACAAGGAAGGCATGAACCTGCCCATTCCGGAATCGCTGAAACAGGCCCCGGCCATTGGCGAAAAAATCTGGAAAGCCGGTTTGCCCGTTCTCGACGACCTGTATGCCGATACGGGTCAGTGGAAACCGAAAGATACGCCGAACCCGACACCTGAAGCCTGGGGAAAGTACAAAACCCAGCGGTTTAAGGAAATTTTGACCAAAATGAAACCGGGTGTTGCCATGATCATCATTCACAGCAACGAGCAGAACGACACTTTCAAATTCATCAGCGGTTCGGGCGGTTCACGCTACGCCGACATGCTGTCGATGATGGACCCGGAGCTAAAAGCATTCATTGAATCGCAGGGCATTGTGCTGACTACCTGGCGCGAACTGATGCAGCGTCGGAAAGCCGTCAAAGAATAGGATGAAAAAGCGAAGTCTGTTTTTGTGCCTTATCGTGCTGACCACCAATGTGTTGCTGGCGCAGTCGCCAACAGCGATTGTTCAGGAAGAGCTGATTTTCCCGTATCAAAGCCAGCATGTTCACGGCAGCAGCATCGTGGCTTTGCCCAACGGCGACTTTCTGGTGGCCTGGTTTCAGGGCAGTGGCGAACGCTCGGCGGACGATGTTCGCATCATGGGCGCGCGGCTGACCAAAGGACAGAAAAGCTGGAGCGAACCGTTTCTGATGGCCGACACCCCCGGTTTACCGGACTGTAATCCCGTTCTTTTCCTGAATCGGCAAAACAAGCTGTTTCTGGTCTGGATTGCGGTTCAGGCCAACCGCTGGGAGCAGTCGATTCTGCGATTTAAAACCGCCGTCGACTACGCCAAAACCGGTGCGCCGGTCTGGAATTGGCAGGACAATATTTTGCTCAAACCCGACGACCGGTTTGCGAAAGACGTGGCCTTAAAAATGAAACAGTTACCCGAAAATACCGCGGGCTGGGCTGAATACGCACCCAAATACGACGATATGATTGTTGAAGCCAGCCGCGATCTGCGGAAACGGAGCACGGGCTGGATGACGCGCATCAAACCGCTCCAGCTCGACAACGGCCGGTTGTTACTGCCGCTCTATTCCGACGGTTTGAATATGTCGATGATGGCCATTTCAGATGACGACGGAACGACCTGGCGGCCGAGTCTACCGATTGTTGGTCGTGGTCCGATTCAGCCCGCGCTCGCCCGCCGGAGTGACGGCACGATTGTCGCTTACATGCGCGACAGTGGTGATCAGCCCAGCCGCGTTCACATCAGCGAATCGAAAGATCAGGGTGAAAGCTGGACTGCAACCGTGAAATCAGATATTCCAAACACGGCCAGTGTCGAACTTCTGCGGCTTCGGGATGGTCGATGGGCTTTTTTCGGGAATGATATCGACGATGGTCGCTACCGGCTGAGTCTGTTTCTATCCGATGATGAAGGGAAAACCTGGAAATGGAAAATCCGGATCGAAGACAAAAAGAAGGACGAAGGCGGTTTTTCGTATCCTTCGATGATTCAGACGGCTGACGGACTCATTCACCTGACATACTCGTATCACGTCGGAAAAGATCAGAAATCCATCAAATATGTCACAGTAAACCCTGTCAGCGGTTGAAAACCCTGACAGCGGTTGGCAATAGTTTAGTTGATTCATTCACCTCTTTCACCGCTGTCAGGGTTTTCAACCGCTGACAGGGTTTACAATCCCCATGCGAACATCAATTTACGGAATTCTCTTAGCCTTCAGTTCAGTCTTTTGCTACGCCCAGACGCAGCCGGTTTACCAGGATAAACCCTATTGGCAGGATTACAGCATCAAATATTACGTGGACAAATCCACCGGCGAACCGCGCCACGCCGGAGTCGATCGCAACGGCGTGATTCAGATTTTGACTTCGAAAGGAGAACTCCTGCACCCGCACGACGGCCAGTTTCTCTACCCCGGCACCTTGCAGCCCGACAACACGTACCGGTTTATGAAAGATAAAAAGCTGGTGGCGCTGGGCGAATACAACCAGCAACTGGTTTACCTCAGCGACCAGGTTGTGTTTAGTAATGCCTGGGCGGGAAAGCTTTTTTCGGAACATCAATTGCCGAACGCCAGATTCTTTTTGGGCGGGCCGGAGTTCACCTTTTTAGTTTCGGATGGTTCGTCGGTGAGTCTGGTGAAAGATTCCAAAACCGTCTGGAAAGGCAGTTTGCCGGGTGATGAAGTGGTAGGAGTTCGGTATCAGCCGGGCGCGAATGTGTTCTGGATTCTGGGCAAAAAGTCGTTGAACTCGCTTTCGGTTGCGACGCCTAAGCTAACGAAAGTGCTGGACGGAACCGGTTTTACGGCCTTCGATTTAGCCGCTCAGGGCAAAAAAGCAATTGTTGGGACGAACGACGGATACCTGGAATTCGATCTGGCGACCAAAAAACCGGTTGGAGCGATTCATCAGAAACTTCCCTGGACCGAGATTACTTCGGTTTCCGAAGTCGATGGGAAACTGTGGTTTGGGTCGACAAAAGGCGCTTTTTCGTTGCGCAAGGATGGAAAGTTCGATTATTACGCCGGTGAACGCTGGTTGCCCGGGGATGTGGTGATAAACATTTCGAAAGGGCCGAAAAACTCCGTGCTGATTCTGACGCAGGCTGGTTTGGGCCAGATTGTATTCAAGCAGATGACGCTGCACGACAAAGCCGTCTTTTTTGACCAGCAGGTGCGGAGTCGACACATTCGGGTGGGATTCAATTCAACGCTCGATCGTATGGAAAAAGGCAATTTGTCGACCGGTTTTCTGGAAGATTCGGACAACGACGGTTTGTGGACCTCGATGTACCTGGGTGGTGAAATTTTCCGGTACGCCGTGACGAAAGATCCCGAAGCGCTGCAAAACTGCCGGGAGTCGCTCGATGCGATGGAGCGGCTTTACACTATCACGCCGGTTCCCGGTTTTCCGGCCCGGTCGTTCGAACGCAGCGGTCACATCAAGGAGCTTTCTGATTCGGAACGGTGGCAACACGCCAAAGATAAGGAGTGGGACTGGAAATCGACGACAAGCAGTGATGAAGTCATCGGGCACATTTTTGCTTTTGGCGCGATGGCCGAACTTATCCCGGACAAAAACCTGAAAAGCCGTGCCATTACGCTCATCGACACCCTGATGAGCCACATCATTACGCACGATATGTACCTCATTGACTTCGACGGAAAACCGACGCAGTGGGGCAAGTGGAATCCGGCCTATGTCAATTCATTTCCACCGAACGTGGGCGATCGCAAGCTGAATTCGTCGAATATTGTTGCCATGCTGCAAACCGCCTATCATTTCACGAAAAAGGAAAAGTACAAAAAGAAAGCATTTGAGCTGATGCAGAAACACGGTTATCTGGCCAACATGATGGGCTCGATGCAGAATATCGGGAAAGCTCCGGCGGATGCGGATGAACACGCCAAACACATGTCAGACGGCTGGAATCACTCCGACGATGAGATGTATTTTGTTGGTTACTGGGGTTTGTATCGGTATGCTTTTAACGATACCCTGAAAACAAAATACAAACAGCAGATCATTGATCACTGGCAGGCCGAGCGTCCCGAGAAGGAGGGAGCCTGGAATATTTTCACGGCCTTGACCGGTACGAAAGACTTCGATCTGAATGAGGCTGTCTGGTATTTACAGGAACATCCGCTCGATCTCATCGACTGGTCGGTGCGCAACAGCCACCGCAAAGACATCGAATTGATCCCGGAAAACTTCCGCCGGCAAACGACCAAAGAAGTTCTCCCGCCCGACGAGCGACCCATTCAACGGCACAATGGAAACATGTTTACCCTGGATCGGCAGGGGCGCAGTGGCGGCTCGGAACACAGCGCGGGCGACATCTGGCTGTTGCCCTACTGGATGGGACGGTATCTGGGAGTGATCTCAGCGCCGGTTGCGGCCAAGTAAAAAGAAATTGTTTCACAGAGTTAAGCGGAGAGAAAAGGAGTTAAGCAGAGAAAATCCAACTCTGCTTAACTCCTTTTCTCTCCGCTTAGATGCTGTCTAAATTTTATTATTTCCCGTATTAAAATTGCCCCCAAACCCCCTAAAGGCCGGGCGGCCGGTGCCGGGCTTTGTTCCACCGATTAAAGCCCCCTTTAGGGGGTTGGGGGCGATATGAGAACAGTTATAATTTCATTTTTAGACAGTCTCTTAACTCTGCGAAATAACTCTGTTAACTTATCAGTTACCATGAAATTTGTCGTCTTACTAGCTACTCTTTTTGCCGAAACATTGTACGCGCAAAAACCAGTTTATCAGGATATTTCATACGTTCAGGACTATAGCGTCAAGCATTACCTGAAAGACACCACGACGGTTTTGTCTAAAGTGTTTGCCGATCGAAATGGAACCATCCAGATTCTGTCGTCGAAGGGATTGCTGCAACCCAGCGGTGGTCAGTTTCAGTATCCGGGGACGCTGGAGCCGGTGCGGGCCTACCGCCCGATGGCGGATAAAAAGCTGGCGAGTCTGGGCATTCACCAGAGCCAGTTTGTTTACCTGGACGACCAGACCGTACTCAGTAATGCCTGGACCGGGAAACTGCTGACGCGGCACGGTTTGCCGCAAGCCCGCATTTTTTGCCCGGGATCCGACCGGTTTTCGTACCTGGTTTCGGACGGAAATACGTTGAAATTACTGAAGGATTCTACCGTTATCTGGACCGGCAACCTGACTTGTGATCGGGTGAAAGACATTCGGTTTGATGCCACGAAAAACCAGTTCTGGATTCTGGGTGAACAGTCACTTAGTTCGCTTTCGTTGTCTGGTAATAGCTTGAAAACTGCCTTTCGTCAGCCGGGCCTGACGTGTTTTGAACTGGTGAAAAATCAGCTTTACCTCGGAACGCACGATGGCTACCTGGTTTTTGACCCGACTCAGAACAAGACCGTCGGAAGCATTCAGAAAAAGCTTCCGGTTACGGACCTGACCACCATTGCGTACGTTCATGGCAACGTCTGGTTTGGATCCAATCTGGGAGCTTTCATGCTCCGTCCGGATGGAAAGTTCAATTATTATTATGGTGAACGCTGGGTGCCGGGAAACCGGATTATTCATATTTCGGAAGGTGAAGGGAAAACCGTATTGATTCTAACCAGTAAAGGCCTGGGCGAAGTCCGGTTCCGGGAAATGACGCTGCACGATAAAGCCTTAGTATATGAAAAACAGGTTCGCCAGCGGCACATTCGCTATGGTTTTAACTGCGATGTGTCGACGCTGCAACACGGCGATTTGTCCACCTTTGAAATGGGTCAGCGCGACAGCGACAATCTCTGGACGGCCATGTATTTGGTCAGTCAATTGTATCGGCATAAAGTAACCGGCGATCCGGAAGCGTTGCAGAACTGGATGGAATCATTCGAAGCGATGGAGCGGCTTTTCACGATCACCAGCATGCCCGGCTATTTTGCCCGCGGATTTGAGCGAAAAGGTTACTTCAAGTTTAAGCCGGAAAAATGGGACGGCGGGTTGACCAACGGCTGGACCCACGCCAAAGATACCAACTGGGACTGGCGCGGAACGACTAGCAGCGACCAGACCGTCGGCCAGTTTTTTGCCCTGACCCAAATTGCCGAACTGACGGAGGGCGACACCCGAAAACGCGCCATTGACCTGATCGACAAACTGATGACCAACATCATCAGGAACAACTGGTATCTGATTGATTTTGACGGGAAACCGACGCTCTGGGCCAAATGGAATCCTGAGTACGTCAACGGTTTTCCGACGATGGTGGGTGACCGGAAAATCAACTCGTCCAACATCATCGCGTTTTTGCAGGCGGCTTACCATTTTACCAAAAAGCCGATTTATAAGGAGAAAGCCTACGAGTTAATGGAAAAACACGGCTACCTCGAAAACCTGATGCGACCGATGGGCGAAATTGGCAAAACACCCCCGAACGCCAGCGACTGGGCCAAAATGCTTTCGAAAGAGTGGAACCATTCCGACGACGAGATGTATTTTCTCGCCTACTGGTGTCTGTATCCGTATGCGTTCGACAAGGAACTGCAAGCTAAATTTGGGGCAACAATCAAGGAACATTGGGAGTTTGAACGACCGGAGAAAAACGGTCTCTGGAACCTCTGTTACGCGATGACGGGTGCCAAAAACTTCGATCTGGCCGAAACCGTCTGGCATTTGCAGGAATTTCCGCTGGACATGATCGAGTGGAGCGTGATGAACAGCCACCGCAAAGACCTCGATTTTGTGCCGGAAAACTTTCGGGAACAAACCACCACCTCCGTTCTGCCACCCGACGAACGGCCCGAACTCAAGCACAACCGCAACCTCTTCAAACTCGACCGGCCCGGCCACAACGGGATGAGCGAACTCAGCGCCGGAGATTCGTTCCTGTTGCCATACTGGATGGGACGGTACCTTGGCGTCATCTCGGGGCCGGTGAAATAACTTACGTTTCGCAGAGTTAAGCGGAGTAAATCAGAGTTTAGCAGAGAAAAATGCTCTCCGTTTAACTCTGAAAACCTTCGCTTAACTCTGCGAAACAACTTTTTTCCTCTACTCCGAAATATTTTCATTTTTTTTCAGGACAAATTCCTATTTCATGCCTCTTACCAATATGAAGCAGGAGAGTGTTGCCTGAAATGAATCTGTTCCTATGCCCAAACCTGACCTTTTTTCCTGGCAATCCGGAGATTCTTCCGTTTTCTCCGACGGTGGTCAGGAGCATGTGCTCTGGCAAGCCTTCAAACAGGGTGATCGGGAGGCATTTGCCAATCTCCTTAACCGCTATTATCCGCTACTGTTGAATTACGGGGTGCGGTTTCAGCGGGACCGGGAGTTTGTCAAAGATTGCCTGCACGACCTCTTCATCGAACTCTGGAACCAGCGCGAACGACTGGATGACGTGCGGATGCTGAAACCGTATTTGCTGACCTCGTTGCGCCGGAAACTGCTGCGGGAAACGCGCCGGTTGCGCTGGTTTCGGGAAGCCGACGAAGTAACGGACGAGTACGCGTTTGAAGTGCAGTTTACGATCGAGTCGTACCTGATTCACAACGAAATCCAGCACGAGGATTTGAAGCGCCTGCACGTGCATCTGGATAAACTGACCCGACGCCAGCGCGAAGCCATTTACCTGCGGTTTTTTCAGGAAATGGAGTACGACGACATTGCCCGGGTGATGGGAATCAATTACCATTCGGCGGTTAATCTGGTCTATGAATCGCTTAAGCTTCTGCGGAAAAACTGGTTTCTCACGCTGTTCCTGGCGCTTGTCTCAACGTTACTCCCATGAAAAACTATTCACAGTATCAGCCGGATGACTTTGTGCAGGACCCGTATTTCCGGAAATGGGCGCTGGGGGAACTCCCGCCCGACGACCGCTTCTGGACCACCTGGCAGGCCACGCATCCCGAACAGTACGAGGTGCTCGAACAGGCCAAAACGCTGGTGATTGCCCTGAGAATTGAGTCACCGACGTTTGATCCGCAGGAAACCGAGTCGGCCATTCAGCAAATTCTGGCGAAAACCGAGATTTCACGCCACATACCCTTTTATCGGTTGCGCTGGTTGCAAATCGCTGCGACCATTTTGCTGATTTCGGGACTGGGTTACGCTTTTTGGCTCAATCGCGAAGAAGCAGCCATTTCCCAAACTTCGTTGGTTCAGCGAGCTAGCGACCAGCCACGGGAGGAATTCAATTCGTCGACTGTTCCCAAAACGGTTCGGCTGGCTGATGGCAGTACGGTGGTGTTGGAACCGGCCAGTCGGCTGCGCATTCTCGCCGGTTTTGGCGACACCAAACGGGAGGTTCAACTGGCGGGCGAAGCGTTTTTTGAAGTAGCCAAAAATCCGGAAAAGCCGTTTCTGGTGTATACCGGAAATGTCGTCACCAAAGTGCTCGGAACCAGTTTCCGGATCAAAGCCTACGACACTGACGCCAATGTTTCGGTGGCGGTTCGGACGGGGAAGGTGACGGTTTTTAAACAAAAAGACCAGCCGGAAAGCCGCGCATCGCTGTCCGACGAAATTATTCTGACGCCCAATCAGCAGGCGGTTTTTGTGAAAGCCGACGAGCGGCTGGTGAAAACGCTGGTTGAAAAACCGGTGATCGTCAGCAAACTTCCGGCGCTTCAATCGTTCGATTTTACGGAAACGCCGATTCCGCAGGTGTTTGGAGCGCTCGAAAAAGCCTACGGCGTGAAGATGGTTTTTGATCCGGATTTGCTGAAAGACTGCAACCTGACCGGTGCGCTGACGAGTGGCACCTTCTACGAAAAACTGACCCTGGTCTGCGAAACAATCCAGGCCCGCTATGAGATCGTCGATGGGCAGGTTGTGATTTACGGAAAAGGTTGTAAATGAGCGGCTTATTACTACTAAACCATTCGCCTATGACCAAATCCTACTAAGTTTTCGCTTCACAAAAAAGGCCAGCAGTGCTGCGAACGCTGCTGACCTGGTTATCCCGAAACGGCTGCGAACCGCCTGACTTCAGGTGAACGGGATTGCTTTTGCCCAACCTTTCTAAAATTGTTCAAAAACAGCTTGTTAAGCATTCCAAATGTATGGAAAAACCCTTACAACCGCATGATCTGTTCCTGAGAATCATGAGAATAAGCTTTACCCAATTGCTGCTGGCGGTTTTGTGCGTGAGTCTGGCCTACGCCATTGATTCGCCCGCGCAGGATTTGCTGGAAAAACGCATTTCAATCCGGCTGGAAGATAAATCGCTGAAAACCATTCTGGCCAAAATCGAAAGTGAAGCCGAGGTGAAATTCATGTACAGCCCGAAAGCCATTCAGGCCGACCGTCGGGCCAGTGTTCGAACCCGCAACCAGTCGGTCCGCGAGGTGCTGGAATCGGTGCTGAAACCGTTCAACATCAATTACCGGGTGGTGGGTACGCAGATTGTGCTGAGTTTGCAGGTGCCAGTTTCACCCACTTCTGACGAATCGACGGGCAGCCCGCCGTCTATGGAAGCCGCCGAACGAACGATTGAAGGAACTGTTAAGGACGAGGCCGGGGGGACTTTGCCCGGTGTCAGCATCGTGTTGAAGGGCACCACGCGTGGCACCACCACGGGCGCCGACGGCAAATTTAACCTGGCCGTGCCCGATCAAAATGCCGCCCTGATTTTTTCCTTTGTGGGGTATTTGCCGCAGGAAGTGGTGGTCGGAAACCGGACTTCCGTCACCATTACGTTACTGGTCGATACGAAGGCGCTGGAAGAAGTAGTGGTGGTGGGCTACGGTACGCAATCCCGGCGAAATGTTACCGGGTCGGTCACAAAGGTCGACATGAAGCAAACCGAGAACCTGCCAAATACCAACGTGACGCAGTCGTTGCGGGGGCGGGTGGCCGGGGTCCAGTTTACGGATAATGGCCGACCGGGCCAGAACGGCAACATCCTGATCCGTGGTCCCCGGTCGCTGAGTGGGGGCAACAATCCGCTGATCGTGGTGGATGGGATTTTCTTCAACGGCAGTCTGGCCGACCTGAATCCCAACGACATCGAGTCGATGGAAGTTTTGAAAGATGCCAGTTCAGCGGCCATTTACGGGGCTCGGGCGGCCAATGGCGTCATTCTGATTACGTCCAAAAAGGGCAATACGGAAAAACCGACTATTCGCGTGAATGCCTTTTACGGGTTGTCGGACTGGAGTTACAAAGTCAACCTCCTGACGCCCGATCGCTATTTACAAAAAACGCTGGACGTTCGGACGCAGAATGGCCTGGAAGCCGACCCGGCCAAAATCACCGATTACCTGACGACCTCCGAACTGGTCAATTACAAGGCGGGCCGGATTGTCGATCCGTGGAAAGGTGTGTCGCAGCAGGGGCGCATCAGTTCCTACGATTTGAGCCTGTCGGGGCGCACCAGCCTGACCAATTATTACCTCTCGGCGTCGATGGCCAACGAGCAGGGCCTGATTTTTAACGACAACCAGAAGCGGCTTTCGTTGCGGGCCAACATTGAAAACCAGGTAACCAAGTGGCTGACCGTCGGCCTGAATTCGACCTACATCCGGCGCGATCTGTCCGGGAAAGAAGCGGATTTGTCGGCGGCTTATTACTCGACTCCCTACGGCACCTGGTATTACGACGACGGAGAGCCGACCTGGTACGTGATTGCCGAAGACCAGATTCCGCTGACTCCGACCCGCATGGCGTTACTGACCAAAAACGAGGAAATTTATAACAACCTGTTTACCAATTTCTACGCACTCCTGAACGCGCCTTTTCTGGAAGGACTTTCGTACCGGCTGAACTATTCGCCTAATTACCGCTGGCAGCACAACTATAATTTTGTCCGGCAGGATCGCCACATGCTGGCCACCAACAACACCAGTGCCAGCAAGTTTAACCGCGAAGATTTCGACTGGGTGCTGGAAAATATTCTGACCTATAACCGCCAGATCAATCAGGATCACGCGTTCGACGTGACGCTGCTCTACGGCCGGAATCACCTCGGTTTCGAATCGACCACCGCCAACTCGACCCGGCTTTCGTCGGACGCCATTGGCTGGAACGACCTCGGTCTGGGCGATCTGCTGACCAACACCTCGACCGCGAGTGCCGCTGACGGGGTTTCGTCGATGGCCCGGCTGAACTACCGGTTTAAAAACAAATACCTCCTGACGCTGACGGCCCGGCGCGACGGCAGTTCGGTTTTTGCGGCCAACAACAAGTACGCGGTTTTTCCGTCGGGCTCACTGGCCTGGATTGTATCCGATGAGCCATTTCTGAAAAAACTGCCCTTTATCGATATGCTGAAACTGCGGCTTTCGTACGGAGCCGTTGGCAATCAGGCGATTAATGCCTACCAGTCGCTGAGTTTGTCCACCACCACTCGCTACGTTTACGGCGATGGCGGCTCGTCTTCCCTGGGCATTTATCCCTCGAATATGGCGAATGCGAACCTGAAATGGGAGACGACCTATACCGGAAACGCAGCCGTGGATTTCAACCTGTTTCGCGGGCGGTTGGGCGGCACCCTCGAACTTTACAAAATGAACACCCGCAACCTGCTCGTCCGGCGTTCGTTGCCCACCATGACCGGCTACGATTTTGTCTGGACCAACCTGGGTGCCACCAGCAACAAAGGGCTGGAGCTGACGCTCAATTCGGTTAACCTTCGGAAGGGAAAGTTTGAATGGAGCACCGACCTGGTTTTTTCGACCAACAAAAACAAGATTGTGCACCTGTATCAATCCGATACCAACGGCGACGGCAAGGAGGACGACGACCTGGGAAACCGCTGGTTTATCGGACAACCAGTTAACGTGGCTTACGATTACGTGTTTGACGGAATTTACCAGGAAGGCGACGAATTGCCGACGGGCTATAAACCCGGTTTTGTGCGCCTGAAAGATTTGAACGGCGACAAGAAAATTGACGCCAGCGACCGGACTATCATCGGGCAAACCGGGCAGCCGAAATACCGCTGGGGCATTACAAATACATTTCGCTACGGCAATCTCTCGCTCTCGGTTTTTCTGAACGCCATGCAGGGCTGGATTTCGAGCTTCAACTCCGTGGATTACAGTGTTTCGGGAGGCAATTACCCGCACCGCCCGCTGAACATGATCGACGCCGGATGGTGGACCGCTGCCAACAAATCGAACACGCGACCGTCCATCGTTTATCCCAATCCGTACGGACATGGGTATTATTACAGCCGGAATTTTGTCCGGATTCAGGACATCGCCCTGACGTACGATTTGCCTAAAACGCTGACTAACAAAGCTAAACTGTCGAATTTGCGGGTTTTCCTGAGCGGCAAAAACCTCCACACCTTTACCAAGTGGATTGGCCCCGATCCGGAAAGCGGCTACACCAGTCCGGGTGATTTTTACCCGACGTCACGCTCGATCACCTTAGGCATTAATGCCGGTTTTTAACCTTCCTGACCCTTCCAACATGAATACGAAGATGAAACGAATCGTCACGCGTTATTTCCGGGCGGTTTTCGGCCTGGGAAGTTTGCTGATCCTGAGTCTCTGGCTGGTGGCCTGCAAGGATAATTTTCTCGATGAAAAACCGCTGGCCTCACTCAGTTCGGACGTTGTCCTGACGACCAAGGCCGGTTTTGATAACTACATTACGGCACTGCACCAGGCCGCCCGCGAGGAACTGTCGTATGAAGACAATCACGACTATTATTTTACGTTGCACAGCGGTACCGACATTGCCACCACTGGCCAGGAAGACGCCCGACCGTTTCGGAACTACGTTACCTACCTGACGCCCGCAGCCAATACGGTGACCAAATACTGGATGTGGGCCTACAAACTGATGCTGGTGCGGGCCAATACGATCATCGTTTACGCCAACAAACCGGAACTGAAGGGCATCTGGACCAGTGAAGCCGAGAAAAATGCCATCCTTGCCGAAGCCCGGTTTTTTCGGGCCTACACGCACAACGCGCTGGCGAATCTCTACGGCGGGGTGCCAATTGTGGACACGATTTACACCGGTCCCAAGACGGATTTTGTCCGCAACACCCGGAAGCAGGTCTACGAAGCGGCCCGGGCGGATCTGGAGTTTGCTTCGCAGTGGCTACCTGCAACCGTGGATAAAAGCCAGGAAGGCCGGATTGTGAAAGCGGCCGCCGATCACCTGCTGACGGAGGTGTACATGAGCCTGGGTGAGCACGATAAAGCCATTGCCAGTGCCTCGCGGGTGATCGATTCGGGTTTGTATAAACTCATGACCTCGCGGTTCGGGAGTGAAAAAGACCTGCCCGGCGATGCCTATTCGGATCTGTTCAAGCTGGGCAATCAAAACCGGAGTTCGGGTAATCTGGAGTCGATTTATGTCTGGCAATTTGAGGATCAGACGCCCGGCGGACAGGGTGGAACGGCCGGTAACAACATCCTGCGCGGCTGGGGGCCTTGGTACATCAACCTGCGCGATCCGGAAGGAAAAGCCGGGATGATTATCGTGGACAGCCTGGGGCGCGGAGTGGGCCTGACCCGACCAACGACCTATTTTCTGTACAATCTCTGGGAAGGCAACTGGACCAACGACATGCGGAATTCGCCCTACAACATCCGCCGGACGATGTATTACACCAATCCCGCGTCGGCCTTTTTCAGAAAGCCCGTCGAAGCCAAAACCACCCGGATCGATACGATGCAGAACCTATATCCGACGCTCCGCAAAATTGAAGGAAAAGTCGGCAAATCAGGCAATAACACGACGGGAAGGACTTTTTCGGATTTCATCGTGTACCGGTTGGCCGAAACCTATCTGCTGCGGGCCGAAGCCCAATTTCGGAAGGGAGACTTAGCTAAAGCGGCAGCGGATATCAACGTGGTCCGGGCGCGGGCGAATGCCAAACCGGTAGCTGCCAGCAGTGTTACGATTGATTACATCCTCGACGAACGGGCGCGAGAACTGATTGCCGAAGAACCGCGTCGCCGGACGCTGATTCGGATGGGCAAGCTGGTGGAACGGACCCGCAAATACAACATGCGCGAAGATACCCGCAGCAGCATTCAGAATTACCACGAGTTCTTCCCGATTCCGCAAACGGCCATCGACGCCAATTTTAGCGCCAAGCTCGAACAGAATCCGGGGTATTAAAGGCCATGCTTTTTTGCCCCCACCCCCTAAAGGGGGCCTTACACTTCCGACAAAAAGGCCCCTTTAGGGGGTGGGGGCACCAATTGAAAAATTTAACGGCCTTTAAGAGGCTGTTTAAAAATGAAATTACAACCGTTCTCAGATCGCCCCCAACCCCCTGAAGGGGGCTTTTAAAATTGGTGAAGTTAAGCCCCCTTTAGGGGGTTGGGGGCAAAAAGCCAAGGGGTAATTGAAAAATTAAACAGCCCTTAAAACCGGTCAACATTCAATCCGCAATTTCATCATTGAATTCTTCAAACGAATGATAGCATTTTCTTTTCGATCCATTTACACCAAACTTTTGTCGGTTTTAGTGCTGGGGCTGACCGCTGCTCACGCCCAGACGGATTTAACCAAAACCGACGCACGTCGGGCCACGGCGGGCCTTATTCTCGAACAACCCGTCAACGATCCGCGCATCAAAAACCGGCAGCACGAGCTGGTGTCGTCTATTGCGGCCTCGGCCGATGGCAAACAGATTTACCTCGTCTGGTATACGGGCGGGAAGGGCGAAGGGCCGGGCAATTACGTCACGCTCGCCGTTAGCCTCGACAATGGCAAAACCTGGAAAAACGATCAGTTGGTGATTTACCCGAAAGATTCGACCACCCGGTTTTTTGACCCGGTGCTCTGGCGCGATAAAAACGATCAAATCTGGCTGTTTTACGCCGTTTCGATGGATAACAAACACTGGGATCTGAAGGAAGGTGTCAATGCCATGCCATTGTCTTGGAACGGTTCGAAGGTGGTTTACGAACAACCCCGGCTGATTTCATACGGCGTGATGATGAACAAACCGGTTTACATTCCGCAAAAGGACATGGCACTGTTTCCGGTTTCTGTCTGGCAACTCGGCAAGGATCATTCGCAGGAACCCGGTTATATCCCCGATGGAACGTTCGTTCACCGCTTCGATTTCAGCAAAAAGGCCCGCCGAATCGATAGCGTCGAACCGCACGGTTTTGTCCCGGTTTTGCCCGACAGCATGCGGACCTTCGACGAACACCAGGTTGTTCAGACCTCCGACAAAGGGGACCTACTTTGCCTCGTTCGGACCAAAAGAGGTGTCTACAGCTCGAAAAGTAGCGATTTTGGCAAATCCTGGACCAAGCTCGAACCCTTCACGGCGACGGGGCCAACCACGTCCAGCCGGTTTTACATTGGCAAACTTCGTTCGGGTAAACTGTTGTTAATCCTGAATAACAGCAAAACCCGCAACAACATGACGGCGTTTCTGTCTGAGGACGGCGGGAAAACCTGGCCCCATAAACTCCTGCTCGACAGCCGCGAGAAGGTTTCGTATCCGGATATGGACCAAACCCGCGATGGGACTATTCACGTCACCTTCGACCGCGACCGGAGCGGGGCCAGGGATATTCTCTACACCCGGTTTCGGGAGGAGGATGTGATCAAAGGAAACGCCCCAAATTTGGTCATCACCCGGGTTAATCCTTAATTTGGAGTGGAACACGGTTTGAACGGATTTTACCAGATTTACGCGGGTCTGTTCAATCCGTGTTCCCATCTTTAAAATGATAACGATCAATGACCTTTAAAAACATTGGATTATTCCTCATTTTGATCCAATTGATCAATTGCTCCGGCAAACCGACGCACCTGGGAAGAGCAAAGTGGATCACGCTGTTCGACGGAAAATCCCTGGCGGGCTGGCACAGTTACCTGAAGCCGGACGTGTCGCCGAAATGGAAGGTGGAGGACGGCTGCATTGTCCTGACCGAAAAAGGTGCAGGCGACCTGCTGACCGACAACGAATACGAAGATTTTGAACTGGAGCTGGAGTGGAAAATTTCGGAAGGCGGCAACAGCGGCATTATTTACCACGTGAACGAAGCGCCGGAGTTTAAAACCGCCGATGTCACCGGACTGGAAATGCAGGTACTTGACAATGAACGACATCCGAACGCCAAACAGGGGGCTGACCGCACGGCGGGTTCGCTGTTTGACCTGTATGCGCCCACGGATTCATTGGCCTGTCGTCCGGCGGGGCAATGGAACAAAGCCCGGATTGTAGTGAAACAGCGGAAAGCCGAACATTACCTGAACAACCGGAAGATTGTCGAATACGCTTTGGACGGGCCGGAATGGGACCATCGAATCAGCGACAGCAAGTTCAAAAACTGGACGAGCCTGGGAAAATTCCCCCGTGGCCACATTGCATTGCAGGATCACGGCGACCGGGTTTGGTACCGTCGAATTCGAATCCGGGAATTCTAGTTTTTAAGTTAGAAAAGCAAAATCGGCTCACGCTGACAGTGCCTGATCGCCATTACGGTTTGGGCCATCGTCAGTAGTGAGCCGTATTTTTGTGTAACCCCTGTTCAAAAAGATGCAAAAGGGATTGACGAAAATTCTGTTAATCAATAGATTATAGCGTTGTTAGCCTCTTTTTTAACACACTATTTAGGTTAGAAAGTAGCGGTTTTTACTTATATTTTTTGCGGTTTTCCACCGCCTAATCAATTTGGTAAGTAAAAACAAACATTTTTCTAGTAACATATTTCTTCCGGGTGTAAATTTGATGGTATATTTTGTAGTATTTGACGTTGAGTCTGCACAATTACTTTTTAAAGTTAGGTCGGTTAAATTCAACAAAACCGGAATATCTACCGGAAAGAAGTGATACCGAAAAATATAAAGAAGTTTAAACCGCATTTGATTGCCCATTTTTAGAACCGTTTTGAATTGCTATTTCCTGAAAAGGTTTATAATTAAATAGGATTTTTTAAATATAAAATAAGTCAATGTTTTAGGAACCGGCTGTTAAAATCGTCTTTCTGGTTTTCTAAATTCTCTTTTGGAACAAGCGTGATAGTTTTTGGAACAGAATTGATACTCAAATGCATAGGGCTGCGCTACCTTTGTATTGGGTAAACACCGGATTGGTGGGTCGGTTGGGAATGAAAACCGCAAACCTGCGGAGATTTAAATACCGAATCGTAATTAGAGCGGGCTGTCGGAAGTCCGTAAGTGACTGGGAATGACTGAAACGTATACGAAAGTTGCCTTTGCAAACCCGTTTCCGGGCTTACGAAGTTTCGAGCCGGAAGATTCTCCTCTGTTCTTTGGGCGTGAAAACCAGATTCACGACTTGAAAGAACGGCTTGCTGATGCACACTTTTTAGCCATTGTGGGCTCGTCCGGAAGCGGTAAATCCTCGCTGGTCAAGGCCGGGCTCGTTCCACACTTACTGACCCACAACGTTGCCTCCGCTACTTTCAACGCCTGGCAGGTCGTTTCCTTTAGCCCCGAAGCAACGCCGATCCGGAACTTCTCTCAGGCGCTGCACCAGACCTTTGGGCGGCAAAACCGCTCGTTCTCCGACCGGTTTTCGGCCGAAACGATTGAGAAATTGCTTCGCACGGAACCCGCAACGATTCTGGAGTGGAGCGAAAGCGCCAATTTCCTGATTGTGATTGATCAGTTTGAAGATGTTTTTCGCTACCTGTCGACCGAGGACGGGTACGAGGAAGTTGCCCTGTTCATCAATCTAATTCTGGAAATGAGCCGGAAGCCGGACGAATCCGTGTACGTCGTGCTGACGATGCGCTCGGATTATCTGGACGATTGTACGGATTATGAGGGACTTACGGAAGCCATCAACAATGGCTACTACCTGTTGCCCAAAATGAACCGGGAAGAAATCCGGCGGGCGATTGTCACCCCGATTCAGGTGATGGGCGCTGGCATTTCCGATGAACTGACAACCCGACTGCTCCAGGATATTGGCAACAAAGCCGATCAACTGCCGATTCTGCAACACGCCCTCATGCGGACATGGAATTACTGGCAATTGAACCGAAAAATCGATAGTTTGATCGATCTGCCTGATTATGAAGCTATTGGTACGATGCGGAAGGCTATTACCGTCCACGCGGAAGAAGTCTTCGGTGATTTACCGGATGAAAAAAGTCAGTTGGCAACCGAAAAGCTTTTCAAAGCGCTGATTGTGTTGGGCGAGGGTAATACGAGCATCATTCGGCCCATTCCCATCAGCACGATTAGTGAGGTGTCCGGTGTCATTGAATACCTGCTGATCGATGTGCTGAACCGGTTTCGGGAGCGTGATGTCGCTTTCCTGACGCCTTCGATAACCGTCCACGCTGACCCGAATCTCATCATCGACATCAGCCACGAACGACTCATGACGTTGTGGGAACGGCTGCAAACCTGGGTCAAGGAAGAAACCGATTCGGCCAAATTCTACTTGCAGGTCAGCAACTCGGCCACGTTGTACCACGAAGGAAAAACCGGCTTGTGGGTGAATCCCGAATTGCAGATTGGTCTGAAATGGCTGGCCGAAAACCGCCCGACACCGGCCTGGGCAAACCGCTACGACCCTTACCTCGAACGTTCAATTAACTTCCTGGAATACAGCCGGAATCAGTATGAGTTTGAGGTCCAGAACAAGGAAGAAAGGCAGAAAAAAGAACTCCGGCGCGCCCGGTTTTTTGCTGCTTTTCTGGGAGCTGGTTCACTGATTTCGCTGTTTTTCCTGATCGTTTCGGCGGTCTTACGGACGGAAGCGCTGCAAAGCGAAGAAACCGCCATTGCCGAGAAAAAAATTGCACTTTTTGAACGAAACCGCGCCGAAAGCCAGACCCGGGAAGCCATCACGCAGAAGAAAATTGCCGAGCAGCAGGGCATCATTGCCGAACAGCAAAAGCGATTGACGGAGGAGCAGCGGGTCATCGCCGTTCGGGGGCAGCAGACAATTGAACTGAAACGGCAGGAAGCTGAAACCGCTCGTGGGTTGGCCGTGGCGCAAACCCAGCGGGCGGAAGAGGCCCGAAATGACGCCCAGCGGCAGCGGCAACAGGCCGATGGGGCCCGCAAAGACGCGGAACAGCAGAAAAGCCGGGCCGAAGGTGCGCAGAAGGAAGCCGAGTCGCAGCGGGCGGTGGCGCAAACGGCGCAGCAATTCGCTGAGCAGCAACGCGGAAAAGCGGTGGCCCGAACGCTGGCGGTTCAGTCGTACCAGCTCAACGAAAACGCCCAGGATGATTTGCAGGCGTTGCTGGCGCTGGAAGCCTACAACCTGAATTTGAAAAATGGCGGACTGAACGATAACCCGGACATTTTCAATGCCTTATCCAAAGCCGCCGATGCCAATACCGTGTTGCGCCGTCATTCCGATATGGTGCGAACGGTGGCCGTACAACCCGGTTCGGGCAGTCAGTTGCTGGCCACGGGAAGCGACGATGGAACGATTAAACTGTGGGCGGCCAACAACCTCAACGAAGCGCCCCAATCGCTGAAAACGCCCCGGCGCAGTGCCAACGGCGTTCGGACGGTATTGTTCTCGAACGATGGAAAAACCGTGTTTGGGGGTGGGGAAAGTGGCTGGCTATACGGCTGGAGTACGCAGCGAACGGACGCCATTCCGACTTCGATCAAAGGGCATTCTGTTCCGATTCTGGCCTTGTTGCCGGTGGATGATTTTGCGCGGCTGGTGTCCGTCAGCGCGGACGGACAGGTTCGAAGCTGGAAACCGGTAGCCAACCGGCTCGATTCGTTGCAGAATACCCATTCCAATTTTCCGATTTACTGCGCTCAGGCCAGCCGCGACGGGAAACGGCTGTTTTGCGGCTCCAACAACGGCCAGATTCTGAGTTTTGACCTGGCTGACCTGACCAAAAAACCGGAGGTGATCAAGCGTCGGCAATTCGGAAACCGGGTGACGGCCCTGGCGTTCAGTCTGGACGGAACGCAGCTGATTACCGGAACCTCCACCGGTTTGCTGTATGCCTGGAAAGTTGCCAACAACGAATTCGAATTCGTGGGTAGTTTGTTGTCGGGGCGGCACACGTCCACCGTGAGCGATATAGTTTTTTCGCCAAACGGCAAACTCGTCGCCAGCAGCAGTGCCGACTGGACCATTCACATCTGGGATTACGACAACCTGAGTAAGCAGCAGCAACCCATCGTGATCAACGATTTTGACTCCTGGGTAATGGCCATCCGGTTTACGAACGACAGCAAACGGTTGATTGCCTGTGGTGCCGACCGAACGGTTCGAATCCGGAACATCGACCCGGCCGAGTTGTATGCCGAACTGACGCGGAAAGTGAAGCGAAATCTCACCAACGAGGAATGGAATAAGTACATCGGGAAAGACATTCCGTACGAAAAAACGAAGCCTGACTGACTTTATATGAATAAACTTTACCTTTTTGGTCTGGTAATGAGCCTTTTACTGCTGAGTCGACTGCCGACGCTGGCGCAGGGGAACTGCGATGAGTCGGCGGTTATTCCGGAAGCAGAAAAGCGCTACGCGACCGGAAATTTCGACGATGTGTTTGCGCTGCTGATGCCTTGCGTCGACAAAGGGTTTAGCGAATTTGCCCGCGTTCAGGCTTACAAAATTCTGTCGATGACGTATCTGGCTATTGATTCCATTCCCCAAAGCGCCCGATCGATCAGTCAGTTGTTAACCCTGAACCCGAAATTTGAACCCGACTTTTCCGCTTCGCCCCGCTATAAAACGCTTTTTCAGCAGGTTCGGGAATCAAAAGAACAGATTTTGCAGGTAACGTCCGTTTCCAAAAAAGCGGAAAATCTGTTGTACGTTCCGGCCACGGTGGCGGTTTTGAATAGCAAGGATTTTGCGCAGCGGGGCTACAAAACGCTGGAAGAAGTGCTGCATGACATACCCGGTTTTGACGTCATTCGGGGCAATGGGGTCGGGTATTCGAATTTTTACCAGCGCGGTTATCGGTCGACCTCCAATGACCGGACGCTGATTCTGATCGATGGTGTCGAGGAAAATGACCTGGTTTCGAACACGGTTTTGATTGCTCCGCAGTACCCTTTGTCCGACATCGAGCGGGTCGAGGTGATCTACGGCCCGGCATCGACGCTGTACGGTGCCAACGCTTTCATGGGGGTTATCAACATCATTACCAAGAGCTTCCGGAATCTGCCGGGGCCAGCCAAACAAGTTGCCTTTAACGGACACGCCCGAACCGGAACGCTGAACCGGAACTACATCGACGGGGTGTTGACGGCCAAAAACGCCGACGTGGCCCTGTCGATTACGGGTCGTGTGTTTCACGCCAATGAATACGATCTTTCGCGCTATCCCGAATGGAATTACGACGCCCGGACGGCGGCCGATTACACCGGCCAGTTTGACCAGGTCGGCACGGACGCCAACGGCAATTACCGGGCGCAAACTTACCTTCAGCGAACCAACCTGACTAAACTGTATCCGAACAGCAAATCGTATAAGGTCGATTACGCGCCGGATGGCAAGGCGACCGCTTTGCGGCTGACGCCGGAAGGAGCCCAGCGCGCGGCCGGTCTGGATAACCGCCTTTTCGGGAACACCTTCAACGGCAATCCGGTCCATTTCAGCAATACCAAACGCGATTGGTATTTCCGGGGGAAACTGGAGTTTAAAGACCTGACCATTTCGTTTCTGAACTGGAAAACCGACGACGGCGCCACGCCCTGGTATTCCAACCGTTCGGCCATTTCGACGGAGAAAAACCCCCGCTGGGTTACCCAGGACCGCGCTTTTTCGATTACGTACAGCAAGGTGTTTACGGATAAATTCCAGATTCTGAATATCTCCTCGTACCTGTTTCACGAAATCAACGGCAGCACCAGTTTGGTGACTTACAACGGCTATTACAATGGCAAACTCGGTTTTCTGGAACTGGAAAAGGATTCAATTCCCAAGGCGACGGCAACTTACCAATACCGCGTATCGACCCAGTTCCGGAACGAACTTCGGCTGTTCTGGAGTCCGCTGTATAACCTCGATATCAGTGGGGGAATTGAGCTTCGGAGCGGTTTGATTCAGGGCAACTACATTACATCCATTCAGGATTTTGCCGACGAAACCGGGGCTGTTGCCACCGCGACGGGGCTGGCCGGTGGGAATAATTTCAAAGCCAACGACATTGGAGTGTATTCGCAGGTCAACTACCGACCGCTCAAGGACCTGAAACTGGTGGCCGGTTTGCGGGTCGATAATAACCGGATTCGGACCAATGGCGGTTACGGCACGGTGGCAAACCCCCGGCTGGCGGCCATTTTTAACCGGGGCAAAACGATTTTCAAGGCGATTTACGCCGAAGCGTTCAAGGATGCCTCGTTTTTGCAGAAATACGGCACCACCACCACCCGCCGACTGCCGAACCCGAATTTATTGCCCGAGCGGGTGAAGAACATGGAAATGAGTGCCTACCTCCAGGCTACCAAACAGGTATCGTTCAACGTTGTGGGCTATTACGCCCATTACAGCAATGCCGTCGGAACCGCTCAGGTAGTGCTTGAAAACGGCACGAGTACGCAGCAGTTTCAGGGAATCGGCAAACGGCGGATCTGGGGGTTACAGGGTGAAGGCAATTACCGTTCCAACCGGCTGAACGTCTGGTGGAATTTCACCTACACCAACCCGTTCGATGAAGATGCCGGGTTACGAATCAGCGATATTGCGGATTTCATGACCAATGCCGGAGCCGATTACCAGATTACGCCCCGGCTGAATTTTTATCTGGCGGGCAATTACGTGAGCGCCCGAAAAACCGGTGCGGGAACGGCGGGCAGCAACAATCCCGCCCAGCGTTTCGATCCGTTTCTGGTCCTGAAATCGAACCTAACGTATCATAACCTGCTGAATGGCTTATCGATACAATTATCGGCAAACAATTTGCTCGACAAGGAATATTTCGTTCCGGGAATCCGGGAGGCTGATAACAATACCTACGCTTCCCGTTTCCTGATGGATCGCCGGACGTTTTCGCTGGCGGTTTTTTACACCCTTAAACCGAAAGAATCGACCCCTGTGTCATGGAATCAATAATTACTGAAACGTATCGGCTGGAAAAAGTAATGTATCCGAACCGGATGGATGAAATTGGGGTGCTGCGGGTTCGCGCCTGGATCAACGAGCCGGGGGCCGATCCGGTTTTCTTTTCCCGCCGGGTCTGGATCGAAGCCCTGGACGAGACGGCGTTTCACTGGATCATT
Source organism: Larkinella terrae (assembly GCF_009668025.1). Taxonomy (GTDB): domain Bacteria; phylum Bacteroidota; class Bacteroidia; order Cytophagales; family Spirosomataceae; genus Larkinella; species Larkinella terrae. The sequence continues at coordinate 316,273 of NZ_WJXZ01000006.1, forward strand.
ACCCGGAACAATGTCGTGGTGGCTGCGGCCCGGATGAATATCCACGAAACCATTGACTCCGCGCCATATGCGTCTCTTTTGCCGAAAGACGAAGCTCGGTTCCGGTTTGAAAATCAGCGGGTTGCCTCGTTTAGCCGGATGGTGATCGACCCGCAGTTTCGCGGGAACGGTTTTGCCGAACAGCTTGACCGGGCGCGCATCCGAATGGCCGAAAAGAAAAACGTCGACGTGATTGTGGCATCGACCCAGCTGAATTTCCGGATCAGAGCCCTGACGAAACTCGGTTTTTCGACGGCCTGCGAACTGCGAAATGCGCCCGAACGCCCCGACTGGCCGCTGTATTTTATGCAGTACGACCTCAAAAAACAATTGGCAGATGTTCCGGCGGGACTCAATCTATAGATTTCTCAATCTGCAGACGGGCGAAGGCAAAACCGTGTTGCTGTTCGTTGTTTACTCCCTGCTGATGGGAGGAGCGGTCGCCCTGTTCTTCGCCAGTACCACCTCCTTATTCCTCATTAATTTTGAACGGACGCAGTTACCGATTGCGTTTATCGCCAGCGGTTCTCTCGTATACGTTTTGGGTCTGGCCGTCCAATATTTACGCAGAAAAGCGTCTTTTCTGCGGGTAAATGGCTATTTGCTGGCTTTCATGCTGCTGTCGGTGGCCGGACTGCTGGTGGCTTCGGCCAGTTTTCAAAACAAGTGGGTTTATTTTGCTCTCTACCTCTGGAACCGGGTGTTTGTGTTCATCCATGGCATCACGTTTTGGGCCACCGCCGGGCGGGTTTTCAACTTTGGGCAAACCAAGCGGCTCCTCAGTTTCATCAGTACCGGCGACGTGATTGCCTCCATGCTGAGCTATTTCTCGGTGCCTTTGCTGCTGACTTTCGTTTCTACTGACGATTTGCTGGATATGGCGTTGGTGCTGCTGGTGTTGTGTGTGCTGCTGATGACGTACATTTACAAGCGCTTTCAGCCGCAGCTAACGACCGAATTGCCGGAAAAAGCAGCCGAAAAACCGGTGGCCGAAACCGTCGCGATGGTCAGTAAATCGTACGAGTCGCTGCTGTCGACCCTGGCGTTACTGACGGTTTTCGGGCTGATTTACGTCGAGTTCATGTTTACGATTCAGTCGAAAGAGGTGTTTCCCAACAAGGAATTGCTGGCCGGTTTTCTGGGAATATTTTTTGGTATTTGTGCGGTTATTGAACTGTTTGTTAAGTCGTTTTTGTATAATCGGCTGCTGAGTGCATACTCCATCCGGGCGGGTATCGTGATGTTGCCGGTCGCTTTACTGGTTAGTTACAGTCTGGGCGCCGTCTATGGAACGGTGTACGGAACCACTTCATTCTTTTTTGCTTTGATTGCGCTAAGCCGCTTTTTTCTGAGTTCGGTTCGACGGTCGATCAGCGAACCGGCTTTTCAGGTCCTTTTTCAACCCATTCCGGCGGCCGAACGAACCTTGATCCAAAGCCGGATCGAAGGCGGGCCGAAAGCCATTGGAAGTATTCTTCCGGGTATTATTCTCCTGATTTTGACCAGTTTTAGTTTCATTACGCTCGTGCATTTGAGTTACCTGTTTCTGGCGGTTTTGATTTTCTGGACGGTGGTTTCGTTTCGGATTCAGCCCGAATACCGGGCGACGCTCAATGCCGCCGTCATCCGCTCGGCTACTTTGGCCTACAAAAAGGTAATTGGTCACAACCTCGTTCGACCTACAGCCGAACGCTCGCTCAGCTCGGCTCAGGCATTCTCCAGCATGTTGCGGCTGGCCGAATCCGACAATCCTGACGACCGGGCGCTGGCGGCAACGGAACTGGGCTACTCGGGCCGTTATTACGCTTACACGCACCTGCTGAGGTTGCTGCATGATGATCATCCGCTCGTTCGCAAGGCGGCTTTGAGTGCTTCCGGCGCTTTGCGAAAACCCGAATTATGGCCCCGCCTGTTCGAACACCTGCTCGATGAACAATACCGAGATGCGGCCACTTCAGCATTGTTATCGATTGGCGACGCCGTCATTCCGTCCCTGTCCCGGTTTTTCACCCACACCGTTCTGTCGACAAAACAGCAGGTTCATATTGTCGGAATCATCAACGAAATGGGCGGTGAAGCGGCCATCCGGTTTTTGCGGGCGCGAATCAACCACCCCGTTCAGGCCGTGCGGGATGCGGTTTTTGAAGGATTGAACCACCTGAATCACCGGGCAACGGTTTTAGAACGGCCCCATATTCTGCTCCAGCTCGACGAGCAGGTCGGTTTGCTGGTGTGGCTAACGGCCGCCCGGCTCGATCTGGACAGTTTTCCGCGAAACGCTCCGATGATCAATGCGCTGCGGCAGGAAAAAAATATCGTCATTCCCAAAGTATTCAACCTCCTGGCTACGCTTTATGGCGATAACCGGTTTGATCTGATCAGCCAGCTCATCACGCGGGAAAACGACGAAATCAAAAGTTACCTCATCGAATTGCTGGGCACGGCTTTGCCGGAAGAGGTAAAGGACCGTATTTTGCCGCTGTTTTCCGACATTAGTTTTGCCGAACGGCTGCGCAAAAGTTCGGTCAGCCATCCGCAGCAACAATTGTCGATCGAGGAGCGGCTGCACGATATTATTAATAAAGACTTTAACAAATTAACGCACCGGTTAAAAGCCGTTGCGCTGCGGGAACTGCTCGTCTGGCACGAAAACGATCCGACGGCCATTCTGGTGGCCAACGTCACGTCGCCGGACGAGCTGATTGCCGAAACCGCCTTTTACGTTTTAAAGGTCCTGAACCCGACGCGGTTTGGAGAATTGCACCGGATTCTGGCGTTGCAGTCCGATTCGGATCGGTACCGGCTCGCGAGTCGGGTGAACGGTTTTCAGTCGGAAGCGGAACTGCTGCTCTACCGGTCCGAACAGCTTGAAATAGAGGAAAATAATACGCAGTTAAAATCTATTTAAGGTTTACGATTTATGGTTTTTCGGGTGTTTGAGGGTGACTCATTTTAAACCGGAGCTCGTAGACTGACCCACAATTTAGCTATCATGATTCGGCTTACGTTTCCCTTTTGCTGGCGCTTTCTGTTCCTTTTCGTCCTTGCCGTATCGGCATTCGGCCAAAAGAATGGGGCAGATGAGGGCGAGCCGCCAAGCCGGATTTACCAGCCCAGTCAGTACAACGCCCACGGACAGAATTTTGCCCTGACCCAGGACCAGCGCGGAGTGATGTACATCGGGAATTTCGCCGGGGTTTTGGAATACGACGGACTGAACTGGCGGACCATTCCGACCACAAACATCACCAAAGTATCGGCCTTGTTGCGGGCGAAAAACGGGTCGATTTACGTCGGTGCCAACGGCGAATTTGGCGTATTAAAACCGGACAGCACCGGAACACTCGGTTTTGTGAGCCTGAGCCAGAAGGTTAAAAACCGCTTTAGCGAAATTCTCGCGGTACTCGAAACCACCGATGGAATCTATTTTGTTGCCCGTAAATTCGTCTTCCGCTGGAATGGCAAATCCGTCAACGAATGGTCGACAACCCACGAAATTCAGTCGGCGTTTCAGGCCAATCAGTCGGTTTATCTTTTTCAGAAACAGGTCGGGTTAAACCGGTTTGCGAACGGGTCGATCACGGCGGTCGACCAGAAAGTCAGCGTGCCGGTGCTGTTTGATATTCTGAAAATGGTACCACTGGGGGGCGGAAAATCACTTCTCATTACGAGTAATCAGGGATTATTTCAGCTTTCCGACAACGCCATTGACGTTTTCAAAAGTCCGGTTAATTCGTATCTGGCCACCAGCCAGGCTACCAGTGGCGCGTTGCTGAGCGACGGCTCGATTGCCATCGCGACCCTGCACGGCGGTATTCTGGTGCTTTCGCCCGATGGGCAGCTAAAGCAAACGATTCGCGGGATCGATGGGGTGACCGACCAACTCGCCAACGCACTCTTTACCGATCGGGAGGGGAATTTGTGGCTGGCGCTCAACAACGGTCTGGCGCAGATTGAAGTGCCGTCGCAACTTACGCTGTTTGGCGCGTCGTCGCGGCTGACGGGCGAAGTCATGGACATCCGGCGCGTGGGCAATACGGTTTTCATTGCAACGATTAATGGACTTTTTCAACTGACCCGTTCAACGATCCAGCCGGTTTCGGGCCTGAACGCCAGTTGTTTCTCTTTAGCCGAAGCCGCCGGTTCGCTCTTCGTGGCCACCAGCAAAGGCGTTTATCAAATAACCGACGGCCGTCTTCAGGCGCTGACGCAGGCTTACACGCTAAGTTTAGCAACTTCCCGGAAAGATCCGGCCCGCGTGTACGTCGGCACCGAAAACGGAGCGGGCATCCTGACGGTTTTGCGCGGGAAATCCGCCAGTTATCGCCCTATTTCCGGTTTGACGGAGCGGATCGTGGGTATTCACGAAGACCAAACCGGTGCGGTCTGGCTGGAAACACTGACGGCCGGTTTGTATCATCTGATGCCCGCAACGAACCAGATTCAGTCGTTTTCCAACTTGCAGGGGTTGCCAACCCTGTTTTATAACCGCGTAGCCACCACAACGCAGGGAGTGCTGGTGTACAACGAAAAAGGCATTTTTAAGTACGATGCGACCAAAAACCGGTTTTCGCCCTACAGCCCGTTTGGACTGGGAAAACCGGGTACGGCGTATTGGAAAAATAACCTCGTCGAAGATCGCAACGGAAATATCTGGACGGTGGAAGGTGACAAGAAACGCATTACACTCTACCAGAAACAAGGTTCTGGTTTTAAGGAATTTATAACGCCTTTTCTGCCGGTTTCCACCTCGCCGATCAATTTGATTTATCTGGACAATCAGGGGTTGGTCTGGTTCGGTGGGCGCGATGGCGTGATCCGGTACAATGCCGCAGTTCCCAAAAAATACGGGTTGCCGTATCAGGCGTTGATCCGGAAGGTGCAGACGGTTCAGGAGAAAGACCAGCTCAACGACATTAGCTTCGAATATTCGGCGGCCAGTTTTCCCGTTGCAAAAGGCATTGCTTTTCAGTACATGCTCGAAAATTATGACAAAACCTGGTCGGACTGGACGACGGAAAGCAAGAAGGAATACACGAACCTGCCGCCGGGCAACTACCTGTTTCGGGTCCGGGCGCGCAATATCTACGAAACCCCCAGCCGGGAAGCCACCTACTCGTTTACCGTACAGCCGCCCTGGTACGGTCGCTGGTGGGTGATTGCGCTGTTCGTACTCGGAACCGGGTTGCTGATCTATCTGGTGGTGCGCTGGCGGCTGAACCGGGTGTTGCGGGAAAAACAATCGCTGGAGAACCTGATTCAGGAGCGCACCGAGGAGGTCGTCAGTCAGAAGTCAGAACTGGAAAAACAATCGGAGGAACTGGCGATCAAGAACGATCAGCTTGAAAAAATTGACCTGATTGTGCAGTCGATCAACGCCGAAATTGACTTCGCCAACCTCTTCCAGACCATTCTGACCAAGTTTTCGGTGATTCGGAACATGAACAGCGCGAGCTTTCTGGTGTACGACAAACCGACGAATTCCTACCAGTTCAAGGCGTTGCGCAGCAACCGGGAACTGGCTCATGTCGAGTCGGTTCAGCTCACGCGGGAACAGGCCGAAACCCGCTATCTGTCGCAAACCGTGGAGATTTTTGAGGATATCTACCTCAAAAACGACGTTTATTACGAGCCGCTAAACAGCCCCATCGACGATCTGGATACGCCCAAGTCGCTGATTACCATTGTAATCGAAAACGAAGGGCATATCGAAGGATTCATTACGCTCGAAAACACCGTCCGGTCCGGTGCGTTCGATCAGCGCGACATCAGCATGATCGGGAACTTGCGCGAACACCTGATTGCGGCTTTCATCAAAACCCGGCTGTTGGAAAACCTTGAAAATACGCTGCACGATCTACGGAATACCCAGAACGAATTGATTCGGCAGGAAAGGCTGGCGTCAGTCGGGCAATTGACCAAAGGAATTGTTGACCGGATTCTGAACCCGCTCAATTACGTCAGCAACTTTTCGCAATTGTCGGAGGAGCTTATTGAAGAAGTGATCGATGGGTTGAAAAAAGAGCCGGACTCGCTGGACGACGTTCTGGATGATCTCGGCGTGCTGAAAATGAATCTCGCTAAAATTCAGGAACATAGCGGCAGCACAACCCGGATCTTGCAGGACATGCAAGTGTTGCTCCGGGAAAAATCGCGGGATTTTCAGGAAACCGATCTCAATCAGTTTGTCGAGAACAAAGTGCGGGTTGTGTTGAACAAGCTGAAAACCGATTATCCGGATTTTGCCATCCAACTGGCACTGAATCTGGATAAAAAAGCCATTCGAACCAATCTGCTCCCCAACGAATTCGGTCAGGCCGTTCAGAATATCGTGAGTAACTCCTACTATACATTATTCGAAAAAAGTAAACTTGCTAAAGACTTCACACCCGAAATCCGGATTGTTACCAGCCTGCGGGATGATCAGGTTATTTTGCAAATTCGCGACAACGGGAAGGGGATTCCGCAACGGGAAATCAACAACCTCTTTAACCCGTTTTTTACCACAAAGCCCACGTCCAAAGGCACCGGTCTGGGTTTGTTCATGACCAAAGATATCGTCCAGCTTCACCGCGGAAAAATCGAGATTCACTCGAAAGAAGGGGAATTCACCGAAATCCGGATGGTGTTGCCGGTATTGAATTAACTTTTTTTCGGTATGCGCGGTTCAACGGAAGGTGTTGACTACGTTGGTCGTGCGGCTTAGAAATTGAGCCCGTAGCTTCCGGTGTAGACCTTGCCGTTGCTGAAAAAAATGTTGATCAACAGATCGCTCTGCACCGTCTGATCATCGAATACGACCGGTTTCCAGCGGGGCATGTCGTGTAGAGATTCCACCACCTGCTTCGAAAACCGGCGTTCGGAATCGGGGCGTTGTTCCATATAGGGTAACGTCTGCAGACCAAACAGAATCCCGTCTTCCGACAGCGTTGCCCGCAGCGTGAAAAAAAACGACGGATTCTCCGGTTGCAGGTGACCCAATCGACTCCGCAAAAATTCAATAAATTTCTTCTGACCGCCCTCAAATTCCGCTTTTTGCGACAAGGGCTGGCACGAAACAGCCGTGCCTTCCGGCGAAAAACATTCTCCTTTCCGAACCGTACCGCGACGATAAAACTCCTTTCGTTTCAGTGTGCCGTCTTCGTAATAGGAAAAGAAGGGGCCGTTAATTTCGTTTTCTTTAAAATCACACGTCCAGTGAAGTTGCCCGTTTGGGTACCAGCAGCGGGTCTGGCCGTGCCGGACGCCCAGTTGAAAATCGTTGTAATGCTCTTCCGAAAGCCGCTGGTTGGCTTTGTCATACATTCGAACGGTAGCTACTTTTTTCCACCGGTCGTGGTACGTAATTTCTTCAATCAGGTTGCGGTATTCCCGGACTTCCACACGGTTTTTCATCCGGCGATTCTTTTTCGTGTCATCGTCGGGGTTGGAGACCAGCAGGGAAGCCATGACCAATAGAAAAAAAGGACTCATTTATTCGATGAATCGGACGGAAAACTGTGTAAAGAAGGGGCACTCGCGCCGGTAATACTCATTGTTTTGGATAAAACACGGCGTAAAACCGGTTTTTTTCTTTATTCCGACGTACTACTTCTTACTTTTGTTTACTAAAATAAATCAACAGGAACGAATGAAGTTTGTTTGTATCGGCCTCCTTTTTACCCTCTTTTTTACTCCCTGCCATGCCCAAAAAACCGCTCCAACGGCTACCTATCGCAATCCGGTCATCGCGGGCGATTTTGCCGATCCGTCGGTCATCCGCGTGGGCGACACCTATTACGCGGTCGGTACGTCCTCCGAATGGGGACCCGCTTACCCCATCTATACCTCGCGTGATCTGGTGAACTGGTCGTACGTCGGGCCGGTTTTTTCGAAACTTCCGGACTGGACGATGGGCAGTTACTGGGCCCCGGAGTTGTTCCACCGGAACGGTACCTTTTACGTGTATTACACCGCCCGCCGGAAATCAGATAAACGCTCGTTCATCGGCGTTGCAACCACCCGCGATTTGACCAAAGGATTTACGGACCACGGGGTTATCATCGAGTGGACTTCCGAAGCCATCGACGCTTTTGTGATCGAAGATCAGGGTAAACTGTATATTTCCTGGAAAGCCTACGGCCTGGACAAGGGTAAGTCGATCGAACTGCTCGGCGCCGAACTGGCACAGGACGGGTTGAAAGTGATCGGCAAAGAGTTCACAATGCTGACTGCCGACCGCAACAACTGGGAAGCCGGTGGGGCAGAGGGGCAGGCGTTGTTTAAGCGCGGGAAGTATTTTTACATGCTGTATTCCGGGAATGCCTGTTGCGGGGAGCGCTGCAATTACCAGGTCGGTCTGGCGCGGGCGGAAAAATTCCAGGGGCCGTGGGAGAAGTTTGCCGGAAACCCGGTTCTGGTCAGCGATGATACCTGGAAATGCCCCGGACACGGCACTGTGGTCACGACGCCGGACAACCGCTATTTCTACCTGCACCACGCGTACAACGGAACCGATTTTACCTTTGCCGGTCGGCAAGGCGTTCTGAGTGAGCTGGTTTGGGATGAAAAAACGCAGTGGCCGGTTTTTCGCTACGGAACCGCCGTGCCAGCTCAGGCCGAATCACCCTCAAAAACCGCTCAGAAAAAGGAGCTGAATCTGGCCGTCGATTTCGCAAAACCGGTGACCGACGATTTCTGGGTCTGGGATGTGAGTTTGCCAAAGCCGGAGTTTACCGTCGGAAATGGTTCGTTGAAGCTGACAAATACCGCGACAAATGCGACCGGGAGCTTTCTGGGAATGGTCATTAAAAAAGGAAATTTCACCTTTTCAACCACCGTCGAACCACAGTCGGATTTGCTCCAGAGCATTACGTTGTACGGCGATGCTGCCAACGCGCTGGGATTCGGCGTACGGAGAGGAGCGATTGAACTCTGGCAGGTGAAAGACGGCGTTCGAACGGTGATTCAATCAAAATCGTTGCCGGAATCGACGTCTCCCGTCCGATTGCAGGTCAGAAGCCGGGTGGGACAGTTTTATGATTTTTCCTGGTCGGTGGCAGGCAGTAAACCCGAGTCAATCATCCAATCGCCGGTAAACGGTTCGTATCTACCGCGCTGGGACCGTGCCCCTCGGATTGGCCTTAGCGTTTCAGGGAGTAACGGACAAGGCAGCGTCAAGTCAGTAACTATACAATACGAGTAATTCATGGAAGCTATTCAGGAATGGAATTCGGCGGGCAAGGTATTCAATTCCTGAAAAAAGAAAAAGGACGCTGGGTTGCGTCCTTTTTTCGTATTAGCTACGGCGGTTTTGTTGCTCCAGCTGGAAAAGTCTTTCGCGTTGGCTGGGTGTCAGCACGGACATCAAATCCTGCCGTTTTTGTTGCTGCAATTCGCGGTAATCGCGCCGGTCGTTGCGTTCGTCGCGGGTCAGCCCCCGTCTTTCGTAGCGATCCTGAATATTCCTGATTTCGCGTTTCTGGCGATTGGTGAGCCGCAGTTCGTTTTCCCAGCGGGCCAGTTTATTTTCCAGCGGAATTTCCCGAACGTCCGGATTATCGTAGCGGCCATACCGACTGTCGCGCCGGTCGTAGCGATCATACCGGTCATTCCGGGTTGTTGTCGTGCGTTGCGAAGTACAACCGCCAATCAGCAGTCCAACAGCCGCAATCATTATCAATGCCTTTTTCATGTTCGTATCTGTTTGTTTTTGGAGTTGGATCGATCTTCCGGGCGAAGGTTTAAACGCGCGTAGAGAATTGATTCCATAATTAAAAAGCCTCCGGAAAACTCCGGAGGCTTTTTCACTTACTTATATTCAAGTTGATTCCTGGTATCTACACAACCCGATCTCCACGGATCAATCGCAAAATGATGGCAATAACGGCGATCACCAGTAGCACATGGATGATGTTACCCATTCCAAAACTACCGAAGCCCAACAATCCGACTAACCAAATGATGATTAATACTACCGCGATGACATAAAGCAAATTTCCCATGACGTTCCCAAGTTTTGGTTTAAGTTGATTGAACTACGCTAATGAGAAGGAAAAATGCGTGCCAATTCGTAAAAACCGCCTTTTCAGGCCTAAAAGGGTGGTTTTTAATTTTAAATAAGTAAAGTTGTACCCAAATAGTGTGTCGAATTGTAGAAAATAATTCACATCAGTCAACTAATAATAAATGTAAAATGATGAATGCTAAATGTAAAAGTGAGGTATTCTAAGACACTTTTACATTTATTATTAAGAACAAAAGCCCCCGACACGCGGCCGGGGGCTTTCAGTTTATCCGAAAAACGGAGGGTTTTTTACATCATTCCGCCCATTCCGCCGGGGTGGCCGTGTCCGGCTCCACCTGCGGGTGCTTCTTCGGGTTCGTCGGCAACCACACATTCGGTGGTCAGCAACAGACCGGCGATTGAAGCCGCGTTTTCCAGCGCCAGACGAGATACTTTCGTCGGGTCGATGATACCTTCTTCAATCAGGTTTTCGTAGCGATCTTCGCGGGCGTTGTAGCCATAGTCGCCTTCGCCAGCTTTCACGGCGTTAACCACTACGGAGCTTTCACCACCGGCGTTCGCCACGATCGTCCGCAACGGAGATTCGAGGGCAACCCGGATGATGTTCACACCGGTTTTTTCGTCTTCATTCCGGGTCTGAACCGCATCCAGCGATTTGATAGCCCGGATGAAAGCCACACCACCACCGGCAACGATACCTTCTTCAACGGCTGCACGGGTTGCGTGCAGGGCATCATCCACGCGGTCTTTCTTTTCTTTCATTTCTACTTCGGTAGCCGCACCGATGTAGAGGATGGCTACACCGCCTGACAGTTTTGCCAGACGCTCCTGCAGTTTTTCCTTATCGTAGTCCGAAGTCGTGTTTTCGATCTGTGATTTGATCTGATTGACACGGCCCGTAATGTTTTCTTTCTCACCGGAACCATTGATAACAGTCGTGTTATCTTTGTCGATGATGATTTTTTCGGCCGTTCCCAGGAAGTCGATGGTCGTGTTTTCCAGTTTGAAACCACGCTCTTCGGCGATCACCTGACCACCGGTCAGAATCGCGATGTCTTCCAGCATGGCTTTCCGACGGTCGCCAAAGCCCGGCGCTTTCACCGCAGCCACTTTCAGGGCACCCCGGATTTTGTTCACCACCAGCGTCGCCAGAGCCTCACCATCCACGTCTTCCGCGATGATCAGCAGCGGACGACCGGTTTGGGCCACCTGCTCCAGAACCGGCAGCAATTCTTTCATCGAAGAAACTTTTTTCTCCGAAATCAGAATGAACGGACGATCCAGTTCCACTTCCATTTTGTCGGTGTTGGTCACGAAGTAAGCCGACAGGTAACCCCGATCAAACTGCATCCCTTCCACGGTTTTTACTTCCGTTTCCGTTCCGCGCGCTTCTTCAACGGTGATTACACCTTCTTTACCTACTTTTTCCATCGCGTCAGCGATCATGCTGCCGATTTCTTCGTCGCTGTTGGCCGAGATCGTGGCTACCTGCGCAATTTCTTTCGACGTTTCGATGGCGCGCGACTGTGAACGCAGGTTGTCGACAACGGCAACAACCGCTTTGTCGATACCGCGTTTCAGGTCCATCGGGTTCGCTCCGGCGGCCACGTTTTTCACCCCGATCGAGTAGATTGCCTGGGCCAGAACGGTAGCTGTCGTAGTTCCGTCACCGGCTGAATCAGCGGTTTTGGAAGCTACTTCTTTTACCAGCTGAGCGCCCATGTTTTCGATGGCGTCTTTCAGTTCAATTTCTTTGGCAACGGTAACACCATCTTTGGTGATGGCCGGTGAGCCGAATTTTTTATCCAGAATAACGTTCCGGCCCTTAGGTCCCAGCGTTACTTTAACGGCGTCGGCGAGGGTATCAACACCCTTCTTGATCCGGTCGCGGGCGTCGATATCAAAAAATATTTTCTTAGACATGAGTGAAAAGGAATTAATGGTTTTAACGAGTAATGCAAACGGTTTTCCGGTTGGTCAAAAGGCGGATGCGCCGGTTTTGACTGGAAAAGAACCTTAGATAATGGCAAAAATGTCCGATTCCCGCATGATAAGATACTCCTTACCATCTACGGTGATCTCGGTACCGGCATATTTACCGTACAAAACGGTATCGCCAACCTGAACGGTCAGGGGCTCATCTTTTTTGCCCGAGCCAACGGCTACGATCGTTCCACGTTGTGGTTTTTCTTTAGCTGTGTCGGGGATAATGATACCAAATGCGGTTTTTTCTTCAGCAGGTGCTGCTTCAACCAGCACCCGGTCAGCCAACGGTCTTACGTTTACTTTACTTTCCGTTACTGCTTCCATAATGGGCTTGTGTTTTAGAAGTTTAACTTGTTTAATGCTTGATAAATAGCCGACCCTCAACTGACCGTATTTCAGGCCGGGCTTGACGGTCGACACTGGTCACTTATTGTGCCAGACCACTTTTTTCTGGTAATACTGACAAAATTTCCGATTTGTAATGTCAGTTTGGTAATCAACGGGTTAGAGCGACTATTTTTTTGCGGAAGAAAAATTTGACCAAACACTATTTGGCAGAAAGCGTTTTTTCGTTACCTTACTAAACAACAAGACTCACCGTTTTTCATTGGATTTGTCTATGAAAAAACTTCAGAAAGACTGGTTGACACAAGGACTGATTGATTTGGAATACAAAAAGTTTGTTGTTCTGGCTTACCTGCAAAACGTTCAGCAACATTTTTCTGACAAAAAGCTCTACCCGGACCTGACGGAGTTGCGCGATCATTACGAAAGCAGCCTCCGATTTCGGAACCGCAAAGGTACGCTTTCTGCCTCATTTCCCAAGGACGCCACTGGAATTGACCCCGAAAGTCTTACGGTACGGTACCAGCCCCGGCAGGAGGAAGAGGATTATATGGCAGAAATCGACTCTATTCTCAATTTTGCGCTGCCCCGGTTTGGTCAAACGCTGACGAAAGGTCAGCAAATGGCCGACGAACTGGCTGCCAACTTAACCCTGACACCGATCGGAATGCTGCCCCTGCGCCGGGACGAAGGGTACCTTTTTCTGCACTGGACGGCTCATTCCCAGACCCATATCTATTATTTTAACCTGAGCTGGACGGGGCTGGCCCTGCCCGGTTTTACCTTTACGAATACCAGCCAGACCACTACCCAGCCCCTCAGGACGCGGTATATCGACTCCGTTCGGAAAGGAATTGGCGTAACCTACGAAACCCTGAAACTGGAATTGATTCGCCGTCGGCCGTTCCTGCCCAATCCAGCCACGTTTATGGTGGAATCAAAACGCCGATTGCCGCTGGAAGAAACGCTGCTGCCGATGGCGGAACGGCTGGTCGAACGGCAGGTTTTGGAATAAAAACAACCAGGAATGACCTATATATTTCGGAATGACCAACCGGATACCTTTTTGAGGATCGTCCGGGAAGTAGGCCAGTGGCTCGTCGACAGCGGACAAACCCTTTGGAATATTGACTCGCTGACAGCCGAAAACCTGTTCGACGCATACACTACCGGCAATTCTTACGTGATGTACGCCGTCGGTGACGACGGGCTGGAAGTCCCGGCGGCTACGTTCACGCTGCAGTGGAAAGATCCGCTTTATTTCGGTGACGTTCCTGATCAAACCGCCGGGTTCATCCATAAGCTGGCCATTCGGAGGCAGTTTGCGGGCCAGAATCTGTTTCAGTCGATCCTCGAATTCTGCCATGACGTTTGTCGGCAACGGGGCATTCACGAGATCCAATTGGAAACTGATGCGACGCGGCCCCCGCTGATGCGGTTTTACGAACGGTACGGGTTTCAGCCTACTTATCAGAAAACCATTCACGAATTTGGCCAGACCTTTACCTGCCAGTATTATGTGATGCGGTTTTGATTTTTGCGCTTTCCAAACTTTATTCGGCTAAACAGTTCGTTCTCAGCACCTAAATCCCCCAAACTGCGGGAGATGCAAGCGGTTTTCATGCTTTTATTTTATGCGGAATTCACTTTATCGACATAATCATGAAAGCACGTTTTATCTTCCTCTTCGCATTTTTTGCAATCTGTTCGCTCACCGTTTCGGCCCAACAGCTTACGGCCATTCCGGGTGGTGGTAACAAAGGAGCATCGGTTTCCGAGCAAATTGGCCTCACTACCATCACGATTCATTACAACCGACCCGGCGTTAAAGGTCGCGAAGGCAAAATCTGGGGAACGTCGGTGGCGCATTACGGGCTGATTGATCCGGGCTTTGGCAGCAGCAAAGCCGCTCCCTGGCGGGCCGGGGCCAACGAAAATACGACCATTTCTTTTTCGGATGATGTAAAGGTCGAAGGCAAAGACCTGCCCGCCGGAACGTACGGTTTGCACATGCTGCTGGGCGAAGCCGAGACGACGGTTATTTTCTCGAAAAATGCCACCTCCTGGGGCAGTTTCTTCTACGAACCCACGGAGGACGCTTTGCGGGTTACGGTTAAAAATCAGTCCCTCGACAAAAGCGTGGAGTGGCTCAAATACGAATTCATCGACCAGACCGACAACTCGGCCACGGTGGCGCTGGAATGGGAAAAGCGTATGATTCCGTTCAGGGTAGAAGCCGATGTGGTGAAAAACCAGATTGCTTCCTTTAAAAAGGAATTGCGTAATTCCCAGGGCTTTACGTGGCAGTCGTTCGTTCAGGCAGCTACCTATTGCGTTCAGAACAAAACCGATCTGGATCAGGCGCTGGTCTGGGCCGATCAGGCCGTAAATTTGCCGTTCATCGGTCAGAAAAACTTCCAGACGCTCAGTACGAAAGCCATGACTCTGGTGGCACTCAACCGTTCGACTGAGGCCGATGCGGTGATGAAAGAAGCCGTTCCGATGGGAAATATGAACGAGTTGCACCAATACGCCCGCACGTTACTGCAGCAAAAACGGACAAAAGACGCGTACGAGGTTTTTAAGATCAATTACGACAAGAACCCCAATGTATTTACGACCAACGTCGGAATGGGTCGCGGTCTGTCAGCCCTGGGCGATTTCAAAAAAGCGCTCCTGTATCTCAAAGCCGCCCTTCCGCAAGCGCCTAACGAACTGAACAAGAACAGTGTAGCTGGCATGATTAAAAAGCTGGAGGAAGGGAAGGATGCGAATAGTTAAGTTTAAAGGAGTCATTGCGCGGAGATAAGCAGAGTAAAAGGGAGTTAAGCGGAGAAAAATCTCATCTTCTACCATAAAGGTCCGCCCCCAACCTCCTAAAGGGAGCTTTGCCATACCGATTAAAGCCCGGCACCGGCCGCCCGGCCTTTAGGGGGTTGGGGGCAATCTGAGAACAGTTGTAATTTCATTTTTAGACAGCTCTTAACTCTGCGAAATAACTTTTCTTTTCAAGAAGATTACCAAGTGTTCGAAATTTCACCCCGATTAAAACCAGCCAAACCAGCCACAACGTGCTACCAATGAATCCCGCCAGATCAAAAACCGGGAAGTTGGGAACAACCGTGGCAACTAGCTCGGTTTGAGCTAATAGGTAAATACCCGAAGCCACGTAGCCGAAAACCGCTACCCAACGAGGAAACACCCGGAGTTGATCGAAGACCCGCGAAATCATGACCGTCCAGATCACGGTGAACAACTGCCCGATGTGTTCGCCCAGCAATACCCCGCCAAACTGGTGGACGGCCTGGAAGATAACCCCAACCGATTCCCGAACGGCCGGGTCCGCCGAGTGAACGTAGCGGTCGGCCAAAACCGGCACAACGAACGTCCAGCGTAACAGGCCAATGATCTGGGCAATGCCCGAAATGATACCGATCGTTGTCACCCAGCGGACGGATTTGTGCTGGTTTTCAAAGTATTGCCCCAGCTTGACATAGGCAATGAGCAGCAGCAAGCCGGTGATGGCGAAGGTCCACCAGACGGCAATGAGCTGCGGACCACCTGCGTGAAACCGGGTCAGGATGACCCCTGGTTCCTGGCGCAGAATGTTCGGGTAATCGAAAACGACCGTCAGGATCGTGTAAGGGACCAGTACTGCAATGGAACCGGCAATCAGGAGGTTGCCAACGGTTTTGAGCGAAGGAAGAGATTGCGTTTTCATGACTGAAATGCGGTTTGAATGAATTAATTGAAGAAAAAGGAATAGCTGAGTCCGCCGGTGGGATTGAGTTTGATCGTATGGTTGGGGGCGGCCAGCACCGCTGCACCGATTCGGGCATTCAGGCCTTTCCAGATCATCCAGCGAAAACCGCCATCGACCATCAGGCCGTTCTCGTTTTTATAGGTGCGGTCGAGCCCGCGGACGTAGGAGAGGGAGGTGTAAAACGATGAGGGATTTTCTTTGCGGCCAACGGGTAGAAACCATAGGCTGACACCCGTACGGAAAAAGGAGGTCGTCTGCGGACTGCCTTCGCTGTTTTTGGAAACTGCAGTCGGGTAATAACCGGCGTGAATGGAAAGCTGCCGATGGCGGAACTCCAGGCCGATCGACGGATTCCGAAAGGCGTTGATACTCAATTCGTTTTTGGAAAAGGAACGCTGAGCGAATGCGCCGGTGGCTGATAACAGCAGGGAGAATAAGATGATTTCTTTCATGACGACTTTTGTTGGATTGAACGCTGCAAAAGTCGGGATGCCAGCAGGGAGTTTACTGGACAAATGTCTATAAATGAGTGCTTAGTGAAAATAGAATTGTTTCGCGAAGTTAAGCGAAACAACTTCTCTCATTTATTATAAAGCCAGCCGGAAATAATCCTGCCCCATTTGAATTTCAAAACCGGTTTTTTGGTAGAGGTGCAAAGCCGCTTCGTTGCTGGAATCCACCTCGATCAGAATTTTATCGGCTTCGGATTCCTGAAGAATCGCCAGAATCCGGAGCAGGATCGTCTTGCCGATTCCCTGACCCTGATGCTCGGGACAAACGCCCAAACCGATGATCCAGGCGTCGTTTTGCACGAAATTGGTAGCCACCATGCCGACGGTTTTTCCCGCCAGCGTTGCCACATATTGCGTGAGGTGGGGCGTCTGGATGGTAGTTTCCAGCAACTTCCGGGCTTCTTCGAGCGTACCGCCAAAGATGGCCTGACTTAATGTCGTTAACGACTCCAGGTCGTTCAATTCAGCTTCGACAAGTTGAAGGGATTGAGTAGAACCGGGCACTGAGGGGAGCAAAACCGGTTTCCAGATCAACTGGTATTCTGTATTGGAATGCTGGGCGCCCAACTGTCGGACAAACGCCTGACCCCCCTCGGAGGACTGTTCAGAAATCAACAGGGCGTGTTCATAGTCGTATTTCCGGGCTTCGTCGGCGGCAACCTCCAGCAGCGTGGAGTAGCACCCTTTGCGCCGGGCTTTGGGGAGCGTATAGCCGTTAAATTCAATCTGCGTAGTGGTGGGCGCAAAAGCCGACAGAACACTGATCAGGGCATCATTTTCGTAAAGTAAAAACCAGTGACGCATCGACTGAAAATAATTCATGGACTTGTCCCAGTGAATATGTCCCAGCAACGCATCGTCGGCTTTGCAACGAAGTTCGAGGGCTTGGATAGACAGATATTGTTCTTCGTTCAGGTCGGTCAGGGAAAGAATCTTCATGCTGCAAACATAAACGAAAAAACCGGTCGAAAGACCGGTTTTTTCGTTTGCAATGGGCCTTGCAAACCTATTCACTCCGGAGCGACTTCACGGGGTCGGTCAGGGCGGCTTTGATACTTTGGAAACACACGGTCAGAAGGGCGACGACCAGTGACAGGAAACCTGCCAGGGCAAACACCCACCAGGCCGGAGCCTGTTTGTATTCGAAACTCTGGAGCCACTGACTCATGGCGTACCACGCCAGGGGAGAGGCAATAAGAATTGAGATAACCACCAGTTTCAGGAAATCTTTGGACAGCAGCAGCACAATGCTGGAGACCGATGCGCCGAGTACTTTCCGAACGCCAATCTCCTTGGTTCGTTGCTCGGCGGCAAAAGCCGTCAAACCGAACAGGCCAAGACAGGCAATAATGACGGCCAGAATCGTGAAGGTCAGCAGGATCTCGCCCTGTTTCTGTTCGGCTTTGTACTGCTTCGAAAAATTTTCGTCGAGGAAGTGGAAGTCCAAGGTGTTGGCCGGATCGAAGGTCCGGTACGTCGATCGGATAAAGGCCAGGGCTTCGGTCACCTTGGCGGGCTGAATCCGGACGTATAGATTGTCTTTATCGGCTGGCGCGGGCATTTGCAGCACCAGCGGCTCAATTTTATGCTGGAGTGAATACGTGTGGAAATCCTTTACTACGCCCACTACGCGGGCTTCGGCGGTATTCTTATCATTATCAATGTAGTATTTCACCCGCTTGCCAACGGGATTCGTCCAGCCGAGTTTTTTTACCAGCGTTTCGTTGACCAAAACCGCATCCGTCAAATCGCTTTTGAAGGACTCCGAGAAGTTTCTGCCGCTCACCAGTTTGATTTCCATGGTCTTCAGAAAATCCGGGTCGACCGTAAATTTCTGAACCGCCTGCGTACTGGCCGAAATGGCTCCATTTTGCTCAAAGAACATGCCGTTGCCTCCGATGTTATTATTGCCAATGGGATTGCTGGCTGCCGATGCGTTCTCAATCAACGGGTTACGCATCAGAGCTTCCTTCAGCGCTTCAACGCGCAGGCGGGTTTCCTGACTGCTGATATGAAACGTAAGCACCTGTTCTTTGTTAAAACCGAGGTCTTTGTGCATCACGTAATTCAACTGACGATAAACAATCCCGGAACAGGCAATCAGGGCAATGGTGGCTACAAACTGAAAAACCACCAGTGACTTTTTGAAAAACAAACTGCCCGACTGGTCGCCCAACTGCCCGCGCAGGGCCGACACCGGCCGGTAGCCCGATAGCAATAAGGCCGGATACAAACCGCTCAGAGCGCCCACTGCCAACGAAAGAGCGGAGATGATCAGAAAGGTATTTGGCAAACTGTCGATTGATAACTGCTTGTCGGCCAATTGATTGAAATAAGGGAGTGCGATGCTGATGAGGCCGGTGCTGACCAAACCCGCTACGAACGTCATGAGCATCGACTCGGCCAGAAACTGACCGATCAATTGCTGCCGGAACGAGCCAATCGCTTTCCGAACGCCGACTTCGCGGGTTCGTTTCAGTGAACGTGCCGTATAAAGATTAACGTAATTGATGCAGGCAATCACCAGAATCAGAGCCGCCACCACCGAAAAAATGGAAACCGTACGGGCGCTGCCATTGGCACCGATCTCGTAGTCAAGGTGGGAATTAAGGTGGATCGACGTTAGCGGCTGAAGTTCAATTCGGTAGTCGACATCACCCAGCTCTTTTTTGAGGTATTTCTGAAAGAATCCGGGCATTTTGGCTTCCAGGGTTTTGAAATCGCTGCCTTCGGTCAGGAGCAGGTACGTAAACAGTTCCGAATTCTGCCAGCCGCCGGTGTAATTCGTCGGCAAAGAGCGAAGCGCGTGGAAATGCAGATGGGAGTTCGTCGGCACGTCCTCGATGACGCCCGTCACGGTATTCGGGAAATTATTGCTAAACAGAACGACTTTTCCAACGGCCTTTTGGGGATCGCCGAACAGACTTTGCGCCACACTTTTCGTCAGAACGATGCATTGCGGTTTGGTCAGCGCAGAAGCCGGATCCCCGTACAGAAAGGGATAGGTAAATACCTCAAAGACCGACGGATCAGTGAAAAAGATATCATTGACATCGATCTTCTTGTCGTTGTACGTTATCTGCCCGCCCCCTTCCGGATTGAAGCGCACGGTTTTTTCGACCTCCGGGTAATCGTTTTTAAGAGCCGGAGCAAAGGGTGCGGAGGTTGGAGCCAGTTTGATATTGCCCCCTGACCACTGAATGTACTGAACGACGCGGACAATCCGGTCAGCTTTGGCGTGAAAACGGTCGAAACTCAGCTCATCAAAAACGTACAACGCCATCAACCAGACGGAAGCCAGGCCAATTCCCAGGCCGACAATATTAAGTCCGCTGAACAGCTTGTTTTTCCAGAACGTGCGGAGCGTCACTTTGATATAATTCTGTAACATGAGATGAGAACCGTTAGGGGTGCGAAACCGGGTTTAGATGTAATCAAGCAATTGCCAAAAGCCGTACCAAAATTTAAAATGTTGACAATGAGAGGTTTATTTTTAATTTAGTTGCGGTTTTTGTCCGCAAATGGACGGTTTGCCTGACCGATTGTGGACACTCAAAAACGACCGGATTTTACCAAAACCGGTATTTCTGCAATATAAGCAGTCCGGCGGTTTTCGGCTTAAATCCTATTCCCTGGTTTGCAGGAAACAATTTGATATCAAAAAACAGGGCAGGGGAGATGCAACGTTTCCGGCTGTCGCTTCATCTTTCATTTAAATTCATCAGCACGCTCGATTCTACTGTCCATTCCAGGACGTCTGGTGTCCAATAATGGACGAATTGTCTTCAACCTAAACGGAAATTCCCGGTTTTTTGACGAATTAAGGCACTTTTTTCGGATTGGCAACAGATTTGTTCTGCAAATATTGAATTAATAATAACTTCCCTAACTCCCGTAAACAACAGCACAATACTCATGAAAATCCAGCTCAAAAAAAACGTTTGCAGATGCCGGCATCTGCTGGTTATGTGTTTCGTTCTCAGCGGTTTTGTGGCCGCAGCCCAGGCTGATTATTACGCCAAAACCGATTCGTCGAAAGCTTACTGGAAAATCCAGACCGATGCAGCAAGCCAGCAAACCAAAATTCGGTTTTTTAACAGCCATCATGAACCCATTTATCAGGAAACCCTGTCGGGGCGGTATGTAAAATTGACCGATCACAACATTCGCTTGTTCGACTCGATGCTGCAGCGGTTGCTGACCAACCAACTGCTCTCGGCGGAAGTAAAAAGTCACGAGTTGGTGGCGACCACCACCGGAGTTCCAAACCATGTTACTTCAACGCCCCTGTCGAAACCGGTTTCGACCTCTTACGTGCTGGCTTCGCTGAACGAACCGCTGGAAACCAATCCGTTACGCTCGGATGTTGCCATCAATACCGACGGCAGAATGAAAATTCAGGTGGTGAATCTCCGGCAGGAGCCCATGCTGGTGATGATACTGGATGATCAGGGGCGGTACATTTTCAAGGAGAAATCGACACTGACACACTATGTCCGCAACCTGAATCTGACCCAATTGGCGGAAGGGAAATTCCGGGTTGAAGTTTCGGGGGTTCAGAAATCCTATAATTACAAATTACTGATTCGATCCAATCCGCAATCGTATCGATTGGTAGCAATTCCCTGAGGTGTCTCCAAACAACTGGTAACCCGGAAATGGCTTCTTGTCACATTTTTCCGCCTTTTCGTCAACTTCATTTAGCCGTCTGAAAACAAATCGGCTGCTTTGTAAACCGAAATGAATGTCCTCCTAAACAGACAGATTCTGTGCGGTTTCGGACAGGCGATTTTGCTAAAAAGTCCATTATTTAAGCCTGAATACCTTTTTTCGTTTCTGGCAACCGATTTGTTTTACAAATTTTGAACTAATAATAACCAAATTAACAACCTGTAAACAACAAGCACAATCCATGAAAACCGTTCATCAAATTGCCGATCATTCTCTCCGGGCCCTGCTCGTGATTGTTCTTCTTTTCACCACGCTGGTAGCCACTGCTCAGCCGGATTTTCGTTCGGGAAACGATCAGGGAAAAGGGTACTGGAAAATTCAAACTGATTATGCCACCCGGAACACGGTCATCCGGTTTTTTAACGCCCGGAGTGAACCCATTTATCAGGAAACGATTCGGGGCAAATATGTCAAATTGACCAAACGCAACATGCGGCTGTTTGACGAAATGCTGAACCGAATGGTGAACAGCGAACTCCTGGCGTCGCAGGTAAAATCATATGATTTGCTGGCGACCAACGACTTCCGTTACAGCAGCGTCAGTTCATCGAACCGGTTTGTGCCCTCAGAAAAACCGGCGGAGGAATTTGTTCCGATCGAAAACCGCCTGTTTATGGCCAATCCATTTATCTCGGAATCGGCCAAACTTCGCGTCAGCTTCGCCAATCCGGAGCAGAAAAAGGTGCAGATCGAACTCACGGATGATGAATCGACGACCGTCTACTACAACGAATCGAGCTACTTGGCCGGTTACAACCGCTACTTCGACATTCGGCACCTGAGCAGCGGCAAATACCACCTGAAACTCAAAAGCCCCGATCAAACCCTGAATTACCTGATGACGATCAATAAACCGTACCAGGAATACAGCCTGAAAGCCATTAAATAAACCCTGAACCAGGTCCCGGCTGTTCGGGTTCGGACATTCCAACTGTACGAATTCGGACAGCCAACTTTCCAGAAATCGGTCAAATGGCCTTGTTGGGCCATTTTTTGTTTCTGGCAATAGATTTGTTCTACAGAAGTTAATTATATCTCTTTTCCATGAGACGATCCTATTTAGGCGAGTTTGAAGAAGTGGTTCTGCTGACCGTAGCGGTTTTGGCCGAAGGCGCTTACGGCGTTGCGATCACCGACGAACTGGACCGGCAAACGGGCCGGACGGTCAGTATCAGCGCCGTTCACGCGGCTTTGCACAGGCTGGAAGAAAAAGGCATGCTGAAGTCGCACCTGGGAGATGCCACGGCTGAACGCGGTGGACGACGCAAACGGCTCTTCTCCGTCACGGTGCTGGGCAGCCGAACGCTGCACGACATTCGGGCTGTCCGCCAGCAGCTCTGGGATTCCATTTCCCCGCAGGGCCTGCCGGTTGTAAGTTTATAAATGAACAATTAACAATGAATAATGAACAATGATCGGATTGTATAATTCTGAAAGTCAGTTGAATAGGTCTGGAAATTCATTGTTAATTGTTCATTATTCATTATGAAAAACGAACCTCCCCGCTGGGCTTACCGACTTCTGAGCTGGTTTTGCGCCCCTCACTTGCTGGAGGAGATTCAGGGCGATCTGCACGAGCGGTTTTTGCGCAATGCAAGGCTGTTTGGGGAGCGGGAGGCCCGCTGGCAGTATGGCTGGGAAGTGCTGCAATTTCTGCAACCCCAATTTTTGAAACGAAAACCGGATTATTCCCCAAAACCGCACGCTACTGATATGCTACGCAACTATTTCAAGATTGCCTACCGGACGATTCTGCAGCAGAAAAGTTACTCCTTTATCAACGTGACGGGGCTGGCGCTGGGGCTGGCGGCCTGTATTTTGATTTTTCTGGTGGTTCGGAATGAACTGAGTTACGATGCCTTCAACCGGAAAGCCGACCGGACGTACCGGGTAACCGTTCACGGTCTGGATTACAACCCGAGCGTTTCGTTTGCCGTTGCTCCGGCTTTCCGCACCGACTTCCCGGAGGCCGAGCAGGTTTCACAATTTCTTTACCAGCGGGAAGCCCAGATTCAGGTTGGTAATGAAAAATTTCTGGAAGAAAGCTTCGCTTTCGCTGACGGCAGCTTTCCGCAAGTGTTTGATTTTGAGTGGCTGTCGGGTAATCCCAAAACCGCATTGCGGGAACCCAACAACATTGTTTTGACCCAAACCATGGCCCGCAAATACTTCGGCGATGTGGACCCGATGGGAAAAACCGTCCGGCTGGATAACGAGAAAGACCTGCGCGTGAGCGGTGTGATCCGGGATTTGCCGTCTAATACGCATTTGAATTTCAATTTTCTGGTATCCTGGGAAACCGTCCGGAAAGACATGAATTTAAAGAATTTCTGGTCGATTCAGGGGGGCTATCTCTACGTGGTTTTGCCGGAAAAACTGCAGCCCAAACGCGTGGAAGCACGATTTCCGGCTTTTATCCGGAAAAACTGGGGCCAGGAAATTGCCAAAGATGCCGCATTGCTGCTGCAACCCCTGCGGGAAATTCACTTCGACAAACGTTACCTGACGCAGATTACGATGCCGCGCTCCAAAGAAACCATTTACGGATTGGCGGGTGTTGCTCTCGTTATCATTCTGACGGCCTGCATCAACTTCGTGAATCTGGCGACGGCGCAGGCGGTTCGGCGGTCAAAAGAAGTCGGAATTCGGAAGGCGTTGGGCGCTTTTCGAGGCCAACTCGTTGGTCAGGTGCTGGGCGAAACCACCCTGCTGGTTGGCATGGCCACGGTGCTGGCGCTGCTGGCGGTTTTGGCTTTTCTACCCTTCACCAAACCGCTGCTGGACATTCGGCTCGACGCCAGTCAGCTTGCCGAGCCTGCAGTGATTGCCATTATTTCCGGTATCGTGCTGATAACGATTCTGTTAGCGGGTTTGTACCCGGCGTTTATTCAGTCCGGTTTTCAGCCGATCAAAGCCCTGAAAGCCCGCGCGACGGATACTTCCGTGAGTGGAATGACGGTTCGGAAAGGGCTGGTCATTCTGCAGTTTGCCATTACGCAGGTCATGATCATTGGAACGCTGGTGGTGGCGAGTCAAATGGATTATTTCGTCAATCAGGATATGGGTTTTGAAAAAGAAGCCATCGTTTCCTTCTGGTCGGGCAATAAGGCGGATGTGATGCGACAGAAGCTAAAGGGCAATCCGGGCGTCGAACAGTTCAGTTTTGCGTCCGCCGGACCAGCCTTCAACTTCAATTTTACGCCCTTTTCGTCCCCGGAATTGGGAATGGCGGAGGATGACGTAACCGAACTGAAACTGGTCGATGAAAATTACATTCCGATGTACCAGCTGGAAATGACAGCGGGCGAACCGATCACGAAAAAAGTGGAAGGAGACACGACGAACAACGTGGTGGTCAATCAGACGCTGATTCGGCGGCTGGGTATTCAGAAAGATGCCGATGCGGTTGGCAAGCGGGTGCGGGTGGCGGGCGCTCAGGCCATTATTCAGGGTGTGGTCCGGGATTTTCAGAGCGAATCGAAACACAAAAAAATCCGGGCCTGCGTCCTGACCTACAATTCGAGAGCGTTCTGGCAAACCAGCGTTAAACTGAAACCGCAGAACCTGCGCGAAACCCTAACGAAGATCGAGCAGGATTGGACGGAGCTGAATCCGGAGTCGATTTTTCGGTATGAGTTTGTGGATGAGCACATTGCGAAACTGTATATGCAGGAAGAAAAGATGTACAATGCGTTCCGGCTTTTCTCGGGTATTGCCATCATTATCGGTGCGATGGGACTATTCGGCCTGGTTTCGTTGATGGCCGTCCAGCGTACCAAGGAAGTGGGCGTCCGGAAAGTACTGGGCGCTTCGGTTGCCAGCATTGTGCTGTTGTTTTCCCGCGAATTCATCTGGCTCATGCTCATCGCGTTCGTGCTGGCGGCTCCGCTGGCGTGGTACGGAATGGATCTCTGGCTGCGCGAATACGCGTATCACATTCAGATCGGCCCCGCAATTTTCCTGGCTGCGATCCTGGTGACGTTCGTCATTGCTGCCGTTACGGTCAGTTATCAATCCATCAAAGCCGCTTTGGTTGATCCGGTGAAGTCGTTGCGTTCGGAGTGAACAATGAAAAATTAACAATTAAAAATTAACAATTAATATTGAATTAAGCATCTGATTGTCAGGTGTTTAATTTAGAGAATCATTCTGGGTTACCGGATTACTCTATTATTCATTGTTAATTATTCATTATGAAAAACAAGCCGCCCCGCTGGGCCACCCGATTGCTGGAAATATTCTGCGCTCCCCATTTGCTGGAGGAGATTGAGGGGGATTTGTACGAGCGGTTTTTGCGGAATGAGCGGTTTGGGGGAACGTCGTTTGCCCGGCGACAATATGCCCGGGAAGTAATAAGCTTTCTAAAACCATTTGCGCTGAAAAGGCAAGCGCGTGAGTATCCGTCAACACCTTTATTGCAACCCGCTATGATACGTAACTATTTCAAAACCGCCTGGCGCAATTTGCTGAAAAACCGGTTCTATTCCCTGATCAACATGACCGGTTTGACGGCTGGTCTGGCCGTCGGGATGTTGATTTTGCTGTGGGTTCAGGACGAACTGAGTTTCGACCGGTTTCATCAGAAAGCGAACCAGATTTACCGGCTTGAAAATGAGGTCGGAACGGGCACAAGCAAGCAAATCTGGACCACTACTGTAGCGCCCATTGCCGAAATGGGGAAAAAGGAAGTTCCGGAAATTAAGGAAGCGCTTCGGATCACCGATGGCAGTTTGTATACGCTTTACAAATACCAGGACAAATCCTTTGCTGAAGAAGAAGCGGTTTTTACCGATCCGACGTTTTTCACGCTCTTTGATTTTGGCCTGATTAAAGGAAATCCGGCGAAACCGTTTCCCGATAACAATTCAGTGGTTTTGACCGAAAAAACCGCTAAACGCTACTTCGGCGACGCCGAGCCCATCGGCAAGGCCATCACCGCCGACGGCAAAACCACCTTTACCGTCAGCGGTATTATCCGGAATTTTCCGAAAAATTCGAGCCTGAAAGGTGATCTGTTTATGCCGATTTCGCACTGGTTCAGCGTGATTTACGCGAATCGGAAAGACGGCCGGAACCAGCACAACGACTTCCACGAATTCTCGTACGCGACGTTTTTTCAGCTGCAACCGGGCGTTTCCACCACCGCGTTGGCGGATAAATTGCGGAATATTCACCTCCGCAATAAACCGGACGATACTGACCTGACGTATCTTTTGCAGGCCTTGCCGGACATGCACCTCTACAAAGCCGACGGCACCGAGGGAGGCATCGAAACCGTTCGGATGTTTGTCATCATTGCCTTACTCATTCTGGTGATTGCCTGCATCAATTACGTCAATCTCTCCACGGCGCGCTCGATGCTGCGGGCCAAGGAAGTCAGTATGCGGAAAATCGTGGGCGCGGCCAAAATGCAGTTATTCCTGCAATTTATCGTCGAAACCGCCCTGCTGTTTTCCCTTTCGGCCTTCCTCGCCATTGGGTTGATGACGCTGCTGATGCCGTTCTACAACGAACTTTCGGGAAAACAACTCGTCATCGATTTTTCCGATTCGCAGATCTGGGCGGTTATCGCGTCCACCATTGCCGGAACGCTGCTGGCATCGAGCATCTACCCGGCGCTGCTGCTTTCGTCCTTCGAACCGCTGAAGGCGCTGAAAGGCAAGGTTTCGGCGCGTCTGACGGATGCGGTTTTCCGGAAAATACTGGTTGTCACACAGTTTACGTTTACGGTGATCCTGATTTCGGGAACGCTGATCATCGGCAATCAACTCGACTACATTCATTCGAAGGAGTTGGGCTACGACAAAGACCACGTTTTATCTTTTTACATGCGGGACCTGGGCGCGCACTTCGACGCGGCCAAAACGGAATTGCTGAAACAGCCGGGTGTCGCCGGAGTGACCCGGGCCAACAGCAATATTGTTTCGATTGGTATGCAAACCGGCGCGACCAACTGGGATGGCAAACAACCCGGCGAAACCATGATGATCCGTCCCGTTGCGGTCAACCAGGATTTTATTCCATTCTTTAAAATAAAAGTCGATCAGGGCGTGAATTTCACCGGGGCGGTTTCGGACTCGCTGCACTTTATCCTGAACGAAACCGCCGTCAAGGCCGCCCGGATCAAAAATCCGATTGGCAAGCGGTTTAAGCTCTGGGACCGGGAGGGAACCATCATTGGCGTGGTAAAGGATTTTCATTTTGCCTCCATGAAATCCAGGATCGAGCCTTCCATTTTCTTTTACGATCCGAACCGGGCGGGGCGAATGTTCATCAAAACGACGGGCCAGGAGGCTCCCAACGTCATTGCCACCGCCAAGCGCTTGTGGAAGCAGTACAACGCCGAATACCCGTTCAAATACGATTTTCTGGATCAGACTTTCGATGATCTGTACAAAACCGAACAGCGCACGGGTACGCTCTTCACGGTTTTTGCAACCATCGCCATTGTCATTTCCTGCCTGGGTCTGTTCGGTCTGGTGGCCTACACGGCGCAGGTACGGACCCGCGAAATTGGCGTCCGCAAAGTGTTGGGCGCCACGGTGCCGGGAATCATCCAACTACTGGCCAAAGACTTCGTCAAACTGGTGCTGATTGCCATTGCCATTGCCGTTCCAGTGGCCTGGTACGCGATGGATCAGTGGCTTCAGGGCTTTGCCTACCGGATCAGCATCGAATGGTGGATGTTTGCCCTGGCCGGACTGCTGGCGCTGGCCATTGCCCTGCTGACGGTCAGTTTCCAGAGTATCAAAGCCGCCGTAGTGAATCCGGTGAAGTCACTTCGTTCCGAATGAAGAAATCAATGAACAATTAACAATGAATAATGAATTAAACTTTTGATTGTCAGATGTTTTAGGTTGGGAAAATCATTCTGAGTTACCAGCTCGTCCTAGTATTCATTATACATTGTTCATTATGAAAAACATGCCGCCCCGCTGGGCTGATCGCTTACTGGAAGCCTTTTGCGCTCCCCATTTGCTGGAGGAAGTTCAGGGCGATTTGTATGAGCGGTTTTTGCGAAATGGAAAGCTGTTCGGAGTAGCCTTTGCCCGGCGGCAATACGCCAGGGAAGTGCTGGGCTTTCTGAAACGCCCTTTTGCCCTGAAACGCCAATTGAATGAATATTCATCACCTTCTATTCTGAATCCTGTCATGCTTCGTAACTATCTTAAAACCTCGTTCCGCAACCTGACAAAAAACAAGGTCAGCGCGCTGATCAATCTTTTCGGGCTGAGTCTGGGCGTAACAGCCTGTCTGGTCATCTACCTCATTACGAACTACGAACTGAGCTACGACACCTTTCATCCCGACCGGGAACGGATTTACCGACTGGTTGGTACGGAGAAGTTCAACCCACAGGCCGATGTTCGTCCGGCCGGATTCGTTCCGAACGCCGTTCCGGCCGCTGTACGTAACGAAGTGACGGGTTTGGGAACGGTGGCGGCTTTTCACAACATCGAATCGGAAGTGCTGATTCCGGAAGGTTCCGAGAAACCCCGCAGATTTGAGCACCGGGATCATGGGCAAGACAATGCCGAAATCATCGTGGCCGACCCGCAATATTTCGATATTTTTCATTACCAATGGATGGCCGGGGATCCGAAAACCGCCATGACCGAACCCTTTCAGGTGGTGTTGTCGGAGCGGAAAGCGCGGAAATACTTTGGCGAGCTGCCGCTCGAACAAATCCTGGGCCGGTCGGTCATTTACTGGGATTCGGTTCAGGTCAAAGTATCGGGCATTGTGAAAGACTGGCAAAAACCGTCGGATTTCACCTTTACGGATTTCATTTCAATGGCCACCGTTCGGAGCAGCCAGTTGAAAAAGGGCATCGATCTGGACCAATGGGATGACATCTGGTCGTCGTCGCAGGCCTTCGTCAAATTGCCGGAAGGCACCCGGCCCGAGCAGTTTGACAAAGCTTTTCTGGCCTTTTCCAAAGAACATTTCCGGAAAGATTTCAAGTTTGTGCCCGGCCTGCAACCCCTTTCGGACCTGCATTTCAACGCCGATTATGTCGATAATTATTCCCGGAAAGCTCATCTGCCCACCTTGTACGGCATGATGGGCGTAGCGGTTTTTATTCTGCTGATTGCCGCCATCAACTTCATCAATCTGGCCACGGCCCAATCGGTTCAGCGGTCGAAGGAAGTGGGCGTTCGGAAAGTGCTGGGAAGTAGCCGCAAAAGCCTGGTGGTTCAGTTTTTAAGCGAAACCAGCTTATTGACGTTGATCGCCGTCGGCCTTGCGCTGGTATTAGTAAACCCAATTCTAACGGCATTTCAATCGGTAACTCCCCGAGGATTAACTTTCAATTTATTCAGCCTGAAAACGCTCCTTTTTCTCTTAGGCGTCACCGTAACCACATCATTACTGGCCGGTTTTTATCCTTCGCTGGTGCTATCGTCGTATCTGCCCGCGCTGACTCTCAAAGGTCAGAGTGCGCTGAAAGGTGGTCAGAAAGGATATTTGCGTAAAGGCTTGATTGTTTTCCAGTTTACGGTTTCGCTGATCTTCATCATCGGTACGTTGATCGTGGAGCGGCAGCTCAGTTACATTCGCAACAAGGACCTGGGTTTCTCAACTGACGCCATTATTGAGGTGAAGTCCGGGCGGGCGGGTAAAACCGAAGTGCTGCTAGAAAAAATTGGGCAACTCTCGGGCGTTGAGCGCGTGACGAAACAGTGGTTTCCACCGATGGGCATGAGCTACATGATGACCAAAATGAAGTATAAGGGTAAAAAAGAAATCGAACTGGATGTGTCGGCGAAAGTGGGCGACGCGAATTTTATTCCGCTCTACAACCTCCGGATACTGGCGGGCCGGAACTACCTGAAAAGTGATTCCCTCCGTGAACTGGTTATCAATGAGACCTTTGCCAAACGACTGGGCTTTCAAAAACCAGCGGATGCCGTGAACAAATTACTGGAATTTGATGGCAAAACCTTCCCGATTGTGGGCGTTGTGGCCGATTTCCACGAACAATCATTCCACTCCAAAATTGACCCGACCTTTATCGGTTACCTACCCCGGCAAGCCCGGAATATTGGGGTGAAACTGGCCGTCAAGGGGCAGCAGGTCAATGAGTTAAAGGAAGCGCTGGCCAGCATTGAAGCCCAGTGGAAAACCGTACATCCCGACAAGAAATTCGAATACGACTTTCTGGACGACCGAATTGCCCAGCTTTACGAAAAAGAGCAGAAAACCAGTCGACTGGTCAATACCGCAACGGGTATCGCCATCCTGATTTCGTGCATGGGATTGTTCGGTCTGGCTACTTTTACGGCCGAGCAGCGCACCAAGGAAATCAGTGTTCGGAAAGTGCTGGGTGCTTCGGTCGCCAGTATTGTTGCATTGTTGTCGAAAGATTTTCTGAAACTGGTTCTTCTCGCCCTGTTGCTGGCTGCCCCGGTCGCTTGGTGGGCCATGAGCAAATGGCTGAAAGATTTTGCCTATAAAGTTGACATTGAGTGGTGGATATTCGCGCTGGCTGGTTTGCTGGCGGTGGGCATCGCGCTGCTGACCATCAGTTTTCAGAGCATCCGGGCGGCCCTGACAAACCCGGTCAAGAGCCTGCGGAGCGAGTGAGGAGCAACGGGGTAAGGGCCTGGGGCAAAGGGAGAATAGTTACCCTCTGCCCCAGGCCCATACCCCGTTGCCTATTTCCTATGTGGTTCTGGGGAAAAACCGTACTTTTGCGGCTCTAAAACCATTTAATTTCCGCTCAAGTGATCATTCCACTGGCTCACCGTGCCGGACAAACGCAGGAGTACTACTTTTCGGTCAAGCTGGCCGAAGTTCGTAAACTGCTGGCTGCCGGGCATGACGTGATTAACATTGGTATCGGAAATCCCGATATGATGCCGTCCGACAACACGATTCAAACCCTGGTTGATTCGGCCTATCAGCCGAATGCCCACGGGTATCAATCCTATAAAGGTACCCCCGGTTTTCGGTCGGCTATTGCCGGTTATTACGCCCATACGTACGGTGTTCCACTCGATCCGGAAACGGAGATTCTGCCGCTTTTAGGTTCAAAAGAAGGCATTACGCACATTTCGCTGACGTTTCTGAACGAAGGTGATGAGGTCCTGGTGCCGGAATTGGGGTATCCGGCCTATAACGCCGTGAGCCGGATGGTGGGCGCGCAGGTACGGAATTACCCGCTGCTGGAAAACAAAGGCTGGCAGCCAGACTGGGAAGCGATGGAAGAACTGGTGTCTGATAATGCCAAAATTCTGTGGCTGAATTACCCGCACATGCCAACGGGCGCACCGGCGACGCAAAAGCTGTTCGAGCAGGCCGTCCGGTTTGCGTATAACTACAGTCTGTTGCTTTGCCACGATAATCCCTACAGCCTGGTCTTGAATAGAAAACCGCCCATCAGCCTGCTTTCCATCGATGGTGCCAAAGATGTGGTGATTGAAATGAACTCCATGAGCAAGTCGCACAACATGGCGGGCTGGCGTGTGGGTTGGATGGCTTCGTCGAAACCGTACGTCGATGCAGTTTTGTCGATCAAGAGCAATGTCGATTCCGGTATGTTTAAACCGGTGATGGACGCAGCCGCCGAGGCTTTGGCAAATCCGGATTCCTGGCATCAGGAACGGAATGCGGTGTATGAAGGTCGGCTGGAAGCCGCGACGGCTTTTCTGGATGCCCTGAATTGCACCTTTACGAACGATCAGGAAGGGATGTTTTTGTGGGCAAAACTGCCGGATTCCATCGAATCGGCCGAAAGTCTGGTGGATGATTTGCTGTATAACAAGCACATTTTCATCGCACCCGGTTTTATCTTCGGGGCAAAAGGCAACCGGTACATCCGGGTGTCGTTATGTATGCCGAAAGAGCGAATTTGGGAAGCAGTTAATCGAATCAAATAAAAACTCTGATCACCTCTGATATTCCCTGATTAACTCTGAGAAATAACAGTTACACAGGGTTTATCAGGGAACATCAGAGGTGATCAGAGCGAAAAAGACATGGTCATTACAATCGTAGGAGTTGGGTTATTGGGTGGGTCGCTGGCCCTGGCGATTCGGGAGAAATACACGAAGGCGCATTTTATTGGGGTCGATGCCTCGCCGGTACACGGAAAACTGGCGCTTGCCAAAGGTCTGGTGGACGAAATGCAGCCGCTGGACGCAGCCATTGCGGTCAGTGACCTGGTCGTTCTGGCTACACCGGTCAACAGCATTCTGGAGCTGTTGCCGCAGGTGCTGGATCAACTGCCGGAAAGTGGAACCGTAACCGACCTGGGTTCGACGAAAGAATTGATTTGCGAGGTGGCGGATAATCACCCCAAACGGGCGCAGTTTGTCGCCATTCACCCAATGGCCGGAACCGAAAATTCCGGACCGGGAGCGGCTTTTCGGGAACTGTTGCCCGGCAAAAACCTCATCATTTGCGACCGGGAGAAAAGCAACCCGAACAGCCTGAAGCTGGTCGAAGCGTTGTTTAGCGACATCGGCATGAAGCTTTTTTACATGAGCCCGCAGGAACACGATTTGCACCTGGCTTACGTCTCGCACCTGAGTCACATCAGCGCGTTTGCCCTGGGACTCACGGTGTTGGAAAAAGAAAAAGACGAGCAGGCGATTTTCGACATGGCAAGCACCGGTTTTAGTTCGACCGTCCGGCTGGCAAAGAGTTCCCCGCAAATGTGGGCGCCGATTTTCGACCAAAACCGCACCAACGTTTCCCAGGCGTTAGCCGATTACATCGATTTTCTACAGCGATTTAAAGACCTGATCGACGAGCAAAACGTCAAAGATTCCTTTGAATTCATGACCAAAGCGAACCAGATCCGTCGCGTGCTGGAAGGAATAGATCGGAAATAGATGAATAATTAACAATGAACAATTAACAATGAAGAATGTAAAAGTAAGCTCTGATCCGACACTATTACATTGTTAATTGAAAATTGTTAATTGTTCATTTTTCATTCTTTCACCCTTTTCTCTCCTTCAAAAATCTGTTTGGCTTTGTCGAGGCTGGTTTTCTGGATGAAATGGGCGGTGGCAGCTTTGCCAATTCCGATGGTGGCGGTGGTGGCAATGCCGGCCGAAACCGCACTACCAACCCCCGGAAAGAGGATTTTGACAGACGCTCGGGCGAGTTCTCGCAACACCAGACCCGCGCTGATCGTCGCGCCGATGGCCGTGAGAAATTCTTTCGCAGATTGCGAACTCAATTGCCGACCGGCTACGTAGGCAATCGCAATGATCAACGTAATTTGCAGTGATGTGATGGGAATGATGTCACCAATCGGAATCGGTACGGCGGCAATTCCTCCGCAGATGGCGGCCACGATCTGGGTCAGCCGGTTGGCGATCGATTCCTGAAGCGTCCGAACCTGACTCAATCGCGCAAAAGCCAGCTTGCCTTCTTTCGGAAGTTCGTTGAAAATATAATCCAATAGTTCGTCAATGCGCCAGCGTTCGTCGGAGCGCAACGTATCATTTTTCCAGGACTGGTACGACGAAACGCCGATCACCGTAATGAGGTGTTCCTTTAAATACGGATCGGATTCAAATTTAGCTTTGAGCAAATTTTCAATGGCCGTAACCCGGTCTCTTTTTTCCTTCCAATCATCCGGATCTTCTTCGTCCGGTTTGTGCAAACGAACATTCTTGGGTTCCAGCGTGTCGCAGTGTGTTGCAACCACCAGCATCGGCGGGTGGTAATTGTGGACTTTTTCGACGGTTTTACTGATTTCTTTCAACGCTTCGAGGTCGGCATGAATACCCGAGTCGGCTTCGGTCGCTTTGATCAGAAACAGGATTATATCGGGAGCTTTCGCTTTCAGGGCCGCATTGATCGATTCGATGGGGGAAGTGGCGGAATCGGCTTCGCTGGGGCGCGAACCTTCCTGTAAACCCCGTGTATCCAGAATCTCAAGGGTTCCGTATTCGCCGGAATACGGCCACCAGGTTGCTTCACCGGTTTGCGCTTTTTCGTGCCCCACTTCGGCGACCTTTCGACCAAAAATCGCGTTAATGAGCGACGATTTCCCACTTCCGCGCCGACCGACGAGCGCAAAACGGGGCGGGCGGGTTTCGACAAGAAGCTGCCGGAATTCACGAATTTCCTGACGAACTTCCTTCGCCACTTTTTCCGGTACGCGGTCCAGCAGGCCTTCCAACTTTTGTAAAACCTCGCTGATTTGGGTTTGCAGGGGTGTGTTCATAATCGTAATGCTAGCGAACCGCGCGGTTTTTCGATCCGGAAACTACACCGTCGGTTCAATAGGCTAAACCATTTGCGCTATAATTGTTTGGGTAAAAACCGACCGTTGCCTGGTAGATGAATAATTTCGTTAAAAAACCGCCTGAGTTCCAACGCTCCAGACCAAAACCGGGTCTTTAAACACATACGTCCAAACCCCACTTTTTATGAAAAACCGACTACTTCTTTTGTTGTCTGCTGCATTGTGGCTGGCTTGTCAGTCCAAAGATTCATCGGAATTTGGGATCGAACCCGGCGGCAACACGTATAACGACGAAGCATCGCCGGCCAAAAAAATGATGTGCTCCGGTACGAATTGCGACAGTCCCGTCAGCGTGGAACAATATACATACAATAAGAACGGAAAACTGGTCCGAACTGATTACCTGGGGCGCGTCGCGAGTGGGCAACTCGAGCTGTTTTCGTACGTCGAGCAGATTTTCAACAAGCACGATAACCTGGTCGGGAAAATCCGTTACGGAAAATACGGTAACGATAATACCTGGACGGCATACGAAGAGTCTGAGTATGAGTACGCTGACGGTGCGTTGAAGACCGAGCGGATTTATTTTAACCAGCGTAATCCGGAACAGCGCGTGCTGACCGGTTTGGTGCAATACGAGTTTAAGGACGGAAAAAAAATCGGGCAGAAGTGGTTTGATGCCCGGGAGCAACTGAGTTACCGGGTCACGTACGAGTACAAAAATGATGTGCTGACACGCGAAACCTGGTATTCCAATACCGACAAGGTAACCCGGGTATTTACCCATTCCTTCGCCGGAAACCGTCGGCAAGTCAGTGAACATTTGCCCAGCAGCACGGAACAGATTGCGCTGATTGAAAAAGTTTACGACAAAAAAGGCCGGCTTTTCAGCGAAGAAACCAAAGTCAATAATCCATTCCTCTGTTCGATGGTCGCTGGAATTGTCCAGTATGCGTATTAATTTTTAGTACAAGGTGACAATTATACGAAAAGGCAACCCGGTTGGGTTGTCTTTTTTCTTGTCGTTCGCTTCCTGAATCAGCCGGTTTGGATCGGATTTCTTCCGCTTCGCTGAGGTTAAAAAAGACAATTGATACGCATTTTTTTGCTTTGTACACGGATTTCGATTCTTGTATGAAACAGTTGTCACTCATCTTATTGCTGATGATCAGCCGCGAAGTAGGGGCGCAAACCGTTGTCAGGACGGTGCAGGACGCCATCCAGCGAGCCCGGCAGCACAACCCAGATCTGACGATTGCCCGACAAAACCGGACGACGCAGGATCAGCAGCGGGAAACCAGCCGGGCGGCACTTCGGCCATCGGTGCGGGCCTTTTCCAATTTCGATTACAACTATGCCCTGCCAACTCAGTTGATCCCGGCCGAATTTCTGGGCGGTCAGCCCGGCGAATTCCGGACGCTGCAGTTTGGGGTTCCGTTTAACCTGACAGCGGGCGTGGAAGCGTCGATGCCGTTGCTAAACCGCCCAAACCGCCTGGACATTGGGCTGGCTACTCAAAATTTACGGATTATCGACGACCAGAATCTGGTGCTACAGGACGATATTTCGACGCAGGTGGCCCGGACCTATCACGCAACCTTGTTAACTCGCTCGGCCATCGACATTGCCCGCCGAAATGTAGCCAATGCCGACACCATCGCGACCATTGCCCGCCAGCGTTTGGAAAAAGGCCAGATTGAACCGCTGGAATACAACCGGTTACAATCCATCCGACTGACGGCCGAAGATGTTTTGCGGCAAAATGAGCTGAGTTACCGTCGCAACCAGAACCAGCTGAAAGTGCTGCTTGGGCTGACGCTGCAGGATTCGCTGGTGTTGGAGCAAGACCTGATGATCTCAACCAATCAGACCGGTTTTTCGTCGACAAGTCCCACTGCCGAACGACCGCAGGTAACGGTTCGGCGGTCGCAACTGGAGTTATTTCGCCAGCAGTTGAACCGGGAAAATGCCCTGCGGTGGCCAACTCTTTCGGTTTACGCCCGCTATTCGGCTCAGGCGCAACGGAAAGAGTTTAGCTTTTTTGATCTGAGTCAGAAGTGGTACCCAATCGGCGTGGCTGGTTTGCAGCTTAATGTGCCCATCTATTCGGGCGGATTACGAACGGCCAATCTGAACCGCGCCCGCTTGCGGATTGAACAGGCTCAGGCTGAACTGGCTTACGAACAAATCCGCGCCGATCTGGACAATCAGGACATTCTGAACACCTATCAACAGGCCCGCAACTCACTGAATTTCAATCGCCAGAACTACGAATTGAATGAGCAGAATACGCAGATTGCCCTGATCAAGTACCGGGCGGGAATTTTTGCTTACGACCAATACCTGAACGTATTCAACGAGTCGCTGAATGCCCAAAACCGCTACCTTACTACTTTGTCAAATGTATTTATCAATCAGACGATTCTGCAGATCAGAAATGGAAACTAAAGGAGGGTACTGTTCTGATAATGAGTTGAATAACTCGTTGATTTTAAATATAAAGCCCAACATTTTTCTTTCAGGCTTACTACTTTTGACGGTTTTTTCCGGCTGCAATCGGGGTGAAGACGGTGCGCATCCGACATACAAGGATCTGACGGAAGCGGTGTATGCGTCGGGCAGTATTTATCCCCGAAATGAGTACAAAGTGCTGGCAAATGCCGACGGGATTTTGCAGCAAAAACTGGTCAGCGAAGGCGATTCGGTGAAGCGAAATCAGCTGGTGTTTGTGCTCGAAGGCGTCACGCAGAGCGCTCGGGAACAGGCTGCGGCCAACATTTACCGCCAGTCGCAGGCTAATCTGAACGCCAACTCACCGGTTTTATCGGAACTGGAAGCTCAGCTTCGAACCGCCCAAACTAGGCTCTCCAACGATTCGGTCAATTACGTTCGGTACCGGGATTTGTACCAGCAAAATGCGACCTCCAAAGCCGAACTGGAACGGGTTCAACTGGCTTACCAAACATCCCGAAACGACTTTGCCGCCCGGCGGAGTTCGTTGCAACGAACACGAAATCAGTTGTACGTTGATTTGCAAAACTCAAGGAGTCAGTATGTTGCAAGCGGGCAGGACCAGGGAAACACCCGCGTTCGGAGCTTTGTAGACGGAAAAGTATACGAAATTTCGAAAGAACCGGGCGAGGTGGTCCGCCGGAACGACCAACTGGCGTTGATTGGCAGTGGGCGGGATGTATTCGTTCAACTGGCGGTCGACGAAAGTGATTTCGGCAAAATACGGATTGGGCAGGACGTTCTCGTGAAAGCCGATGTTTACCCGGACAAAGTTTTTAAGGCCAAAGTTCGAAAAATTTATCCTAAGCTAAACCGGGTCGATCAGTCGTTTCGGGTCGATGGCGATTTTGTGGGCGAACGACCCGACGCGTATTACGGTCTGACGGTCGAAGCCAACATTGTCATCAGCCAGAATAACCGGGTTTTGACCATTCCAAAATCGTACGTAGTTGGAAATGACAGCGTTTGGGTAGCTGAAAATGGTGACAAAAAGAAGATCCGAATCGTGAAGGGCGCCGAGAATTTCGACCTGGTTCAGGTAAAAGGCGGTTTGAATGAAACGTCAATTGTCGTCAATCCGGAATGAATAATGGAAGTTGCGCGAAGTTAAGCAGAGCAATTAAGAGGTAAACGGAGTTGTTTTTTCTTCGCTTAACTCCTTAAACTCCGCTCATCTCTGTGAAATAACTCATAAAAACGTATGAATCTCCGCATCACAACCCAGATAGCCCGGACTCACCTGATGGCGAAAAAGCGGCAAACGCTCGTTGCCATGCTGGGCGTAACATTCGGGATTGCCATGTTCATTACCATGATCTCGTTTATGCAGGGCGTTAACCAGTTTCTGGAGGATTCGGCGCTGGATGCGAGCCCTCACGTGCGGATATATAACGAGGTCAACACGCAGCGGCCCGCGCTGATCGACCAACTGAACCGGAGCGATTCGGCTTTCAACGTGATTTACCACCAGAAACCGAAAGAGCAGTTGTCGCGCTTGAAAAACGGGCTGCTGATCGCCCGGCGCATCGAACAGGAACCGGGTGTTCTGGGTGTTTCACCCCAGCTCAGCACCCAGGTTTTCTACAATAATGGCCCGATTCAGATTTCCGGCACTGTCGCCGGGGTCGATATTGATCGCGAAAACCGCCTTTACAACCTGAAATCACGGTTGAAATCGGGTACGATCAACGCGTTGCGGAGCAACCCGAATGGCCTGATCATGGGAAGCGTGCTGGCCCGTAAGCTGAATGTGCGGGCGGGTGATAAAGTCAGT
This sequence comes from Larkinella terrae, assembly GCF_009668025.1. Taxonomy (GTDB): domain Bacteria; phylum Bacteroidota; class Bacteroidia; order Cytophagales; family Spirosomataceae; genus Larkinella; species Larkinella terrae. The sequence goes on from NZ_WJXZ01000006.1 coordinate 355,150, forward strand.
GTGACGACGCCAACGGGCGGAACAATGATTCTGCGGGTGGTCGGTACGTTCAGTTTCGGGATCGGGACGGTCGATAACACCAAGAGTTACGCCAATCTGTCGACGGTTCAGGAGATTTTGCAAAAGGACGCGAGCTACGTGACGGATATTCACATCAAAATGTTCGACCCCTTGCTGGCAATCCCGTTGGGTAAGAAACTGAGAGCGGTTTACGGCTATTATACCGAAGACTGGGCGACCGCCAATTCTGCCATTCTGGCGGGCGAAAAAATCCGGAATGTAATGACGTTTGTGGTGTCGATGACGCTCCTGGTAGTGGCCGGTTTTGGTATTTACAACATCATGAACATGAATGTTATCAATAAAATCAAGGACATTGCCATCCTGAAAGCAACCGGTTTTGAAGGAAAAGACATTGTTTTAATCTTCCTGCTTCAGGCCATTTTTATCGGGTTATTGGGTGGATTAATGGGTTTGCTGATCGGTTTTTTGCTGAGTTATATGTTATCGATTACGCCGTTCAATGCCGGAGATTTTTTAAGTATAAAAACCTTTCCGGTTATTTTCGATCCGAAGTATTACGTGATGGGAATCTTATTCGGACTAATTACAACGGTTCTGGCGGGATATTTTCCTTCCAGAAAAGCGTCGAAAGTAGATCCGGTTTCAATATTAAGGGGATAAGACTATGATTACGGTGATTGATATGATAAAAATTGATATTCTACTAAAGTGAACATTCAATACAAAATAAGTCTAATCATAATTTTTGTTTAATTCCGACTAAGATCATTCTAATCATTTCATTCACCGTAGTCATAGTATGGAAAAAGTTTTAAAAGCATCACATTTCAATAAATATTTCACGGAACCCGACCGATTTCAGGTGTTGAAAGACGTTTCTTTTGAAGTAAATAAAGGGGAGTTTCTGGCAATTGTCGGCAAGTCAGGTTGCGGAAAATCAACCCTTTTATATTTGCTTTCTACGATGGACACCGATTATGAAGGTACGCTTGAAATAAACGGGCAGACATTGACTGGTCGAAGTCAGGATTATCTGTCAAAATTTCGCAATGAACACCTCGGATTTGTGTTTCAATTTCACTTTTTATTGCCCGAATTTACCACCTTACAAAATGTGATGCTCCCGGCTTTAAAATTGGGAAAATATTCCGAAAAAGAGGTAGAGCACCGGGCTTATGAAAAGCTGAAGATGATTGGGATGGCGGAACATGCCCGGAAATTGTCAAGTAAACTCTCGGGGGGGCAGCAGCAGCGCGTGGCGATTGCGCGGGCTTTGATTAATGACCCCACCATTGTCATGGGCGACGAACCGACGGGCAATCTGGACCGGACGAATACCAGAATTGTTTTCGATATTTTCCGCGAAATCGCCCGGGAAAACCACCAAACCATTATTGCCGTGACCCACGATCCCGATTTTGCCGCCGGTTCCGATCGCGTAATCGAAATGTCGGACGGAATGATTATTTCAAGCCATGAAAATTAAATTCAATAAATACGTCGAGATTGTTCTCCTGTGGTTTGCAATTGGCGGTGTAATTATCCGCCAGTGGATCGTTCCGGATATTACGTGGCCGGTACAGGTCGTTTTGTTTTTTCTTTCATTTATCGTATTAAACACAATCTGGATTTTCCATTATCTGTTTAATAGCTATCTAAATCGACACTTACCGTTCGAAAAGAATATTAAGTTACGGGTTGTGGTTCAGGTTATTGGCGGTTGGAGTGTTGTAAAAACCGTATACGTGGGAGTTAGTTACTTTATAATAACCCGTTATTTTTCGATTCACTTTGTTCAGATTGACCTTGCAAATCGATTCGGTGTTATTATCGTTGGGGTGATGGTTTTTCTGGTCAATACTGTCGTTTGCCTGGGATTTATGGCCAGCCATTTTTTGAAGCAATGGCAGGAAAACGCCGTACGTGCATCGCAATTGGAAAAAGAAAAGATCCAGGTGCAACTCGATAATTTAAAAAATCAGTTAAGTCCGCACTTTCTTTTCAATAGTTTGTCCTCTCTGGATGGATTAATCCACGAAAATCCTGAATTGGCGTCGCAGTTTCTGCGGCAATTATCGAAGGTTTTTCGGTATGTAATTCAACATAAAGACAAAGATCTGGTGAGCTTAACAACCGAAGTCGACTTTATTAATAATTACATTTACTTACTCAAAACCCGATTTAATGGGTCGCTTGATATTCAACTAAAAATTCCCTCGGTGTATTCGGATAAAGCAATCGTACCGGTCACATTACAGATTCTGATCGAAAATGCGATCAAGCATAACGTCGCCAATGTCGGGCAGCCGCTGGCAATCCAGATTGTGGCTGATGAACAATACGTTACGGTTGAAAACAACTTGCAACGAAAACCGCGTGTTGAAACGTCAAACGGACAGGGGTTAACCAATCTTAAGGCCCTGTATCATTTTCTGAGCGAAAAAGACGTAAAAGTGGAAGAGGAAAAGGACTGGTTTCGGGTGAAAGTGCCCTTGGTTTAGTGAAAAATGAACCGTAGAAAATGACAAATTATTGATCAATCGTCGTACATTGTGCGCAATCATCACTCCTTAACTCGATATGACTCACGCAAATAACGCAGACCAGCTTCTGGATATTACGCTTCGGGAGCTGACCAACGATCCGGTTCATTTACAACCGATGGCCAACAGCTTTATTGATCAATGGGTTCGGGCGCTCGGATCGGGCCACCTGGTTTTGGATGATATTTCGGATGAACTGGAGCAACTGAAAGCGGCTCTGGCCTCGGGGAAAAGCCTGCAGATTGCAGAATCACTGCACTCGCTGGCAAAGCTAACCCGAAAAAGCCTCGATAATGCCGATCGTGAAGAATTGAAAGTAAAATTGCAGGAACTGGCAACGACGCTGGATGCCGTTTCGACTGGATTGGGAAGGAAATCTAAATGAACAATTAATAATGAACAATGAACAACGGAAACAGCCCTGTTCATTGTTCATTATTAATTGTTCATTCATTTATTCGGTAACGTCTCTCAACGTTGCGATTTGGTCGCGGGTATGGCGGAGTTCGTCGAGTTGGGTACTGAGGGTTTGGCGGATATGAGACGGGATTTGCTCGTCTTCCAGCGCTTCCTCGTATTCCTCAACGGCGGCATTTTCGCCAAAAACGCAGGATTCCAGTACGGTATTACGGTCTTTTCCGGTAAAAGCCGCCTTAATGTCGATCCAGGCACGGTGAATTTTGCTACCGGTGCTCGTTTCGTCAACACCGGGAACAACTCCGCCGATCCGGACGATATTATCGGCCAGCTCGCTCCGGAATTTCCGACTTTGTGAAGTTAGATTTTTGAATAGCGATGCCAGTTCAGGATCTTCGATGTCCTCGGCGGCTTTTTCAAAACCATTGATGCGGTCGTTGTTGATCTTGATCAGATCGTTCAGTGAATCAACAATTTCGTCGTTTGTCATGATTACGTTGCGTATTGATTTGTACGTATTCTAACTCCACCGGTTGTCGAATGTTTAATAAAAATCGATTTTGATTAAACGAAAAAAAGATGACCATTCTGTTGATCGAAGATGAACCGCTGGTTGCCAAGACGTTAGCCCGCCTGGTACGTCAGCTGGTACCGGAAGCCCATTTGGAAGGTCCACTGGAGAGCGTTCAGTCGGCGGTCGACTGGTTTGTTCGTCACCGCACGACCGAGTCGCCGGACCCGGATTTGATCCTGTCCGATATTCAGCTGTCCGACGGGGTTAGTTTTGACATTTACCGCGAAATTAATCCGAAATGCCCCATCATCTTTACGACGGCTTACGATGAATACGCGATTCGGGCGTTCAAACTGAACAGCATCGATTACCTCCTGAAACCGATCGAACCGGACGAACTGAAAACCGCATTTGACAAATACCACCGCTGGAAACAGGGCGACCGTTCCACCGATTTTCGTGACCAGCTCCGTGACTTACTGGCGGATATGTCGGCGCCGAGTAAAAAATACAAACACCGGTTTACGGCGCATTATCTCCGAAACATCGTGCCGGTCAACGAAGACAATGTCGCTTATTTTTGCCGCGATGAGGTAATCTATCTCTTTACGAAGGACGGGCAAAAACTGGTGACGGATTATGGTTCGCTGGATGAACTGGAAGATCTAACCGACCCTGCGGTTTTTATTCGCGCCAACCGCCAGTGCCTGGTAAACCTGAACGCCATTGCCGGTTATCAGTCGCATTACAGCGGAAAACTGATCGTCTCGCTTAAAAAACCGGTCGGTGGTGAATTGACAATCAGTAAAGAAAAAGCCGCAGCTTTCCGGGAGTGGTTTGAGGAAGGATAACTTATTAGATGAGAGATGTAAGAGACTGTCTAAAATTCTCATCTTCTACCGTAAAGGTCCGCCCCCAACCCCCTAAAGGCCGGGCGGCCGGTGCCGGGCTTTGAGACGCCGATTAAAGCCCGGCACCGGCCGCCCGGCCTTTAGGGGGTTGGGGGCAGACCGAAGAAAGAGGAAATCTAAATCTTAGACAGTCTCTAAGACAAGAGAATTAAAAAATAATAGCGGTTTTAGTCTTTATTCTCTTGTCTCATTTCTAACGTTTCATTCTACCGTTTTTGCTACATGCACCCGCACCAGATCGATTCGGGCTTCGTTCATCGAGAGAATGGTGAACGTGAAAGGAGCCAGTTCGATCACGTCGTTCACGTCGGGAATTTCGCCATTTATGGATAAGATCAACCCGCCAAGGGTGTCGTAATCACCTTCAGGAATGTTCCAGCCGTATTTTTCGTTCAGGTTTTCGATTTCGTGCCGGGCGCTGAGCAGCCAGGTTGTGTCGTCGAGCTGGCGCTCATCCCAGTCTTCGTTGGTATCGTATTCGTCCTGAATTTCACCGAAAATCTGCTCCACCAGATCCTCAACGCTAACCAGTCCCGACGTACCGCCAAATTCGTCGACAACCAGTGCCAGACTTTTGCGTTCGGCCAGAAACTTTTCGAGCAACAGCCGCGCGGGCATGCTGTCGGGCACCACCCGAATGGGCGTCAGAATGCTTTCGATGGTTTGCGGTTTCTGGAACAGCGCCAGCGCATGGCAATAGCCGATCACGTTGTCGATATTATCGCGGAAAACGACGATTTTGGAATGCCCGCTTTCCTGAAAACAGCTTTTTAACTCTTCAATACTGTCTTCGACGTCCACGGCAGTGATTTCGGTTCGCGGAATCATGCAATCCCGAACGGCGACGTTGCGAAAATCGATGGCGTTGTTCAGAATTTCGGTATCGATGTCAATTTCCTCTTCACTCGGATCGATCTGCTGTTTCTGCTGGTTGAATTGCTGGAGGTAATGGTTGAGATCGATCAGGCCAAAAACCGGTCGCACCTCCGAATACTGACTTCCCGGAATGATTTTAACAATCCCTTTTGTCAGCCAGACCATCAGCCGGACTATTGGGGCAATGGCTTTGTAGATGACCCAAATCGGAATCGCCAGCCGTTCCATGAACGCATCGGGATGGATCAGCGCCAGGCTTTTGGGGAGATAATCCGCAACCGGCATGAAAAGAATCGTCAATACCAGCGTTTCAATCAGAATCAGCGCAATGGGGTTCGCGAGCGATTCGTGCAGGTACGTTGCCAGGAGAGGATTAAGGACGGTAACGCCCAAAACGCCGTATAAGACCAGGAAGAGGGTGTTACCGGTGAGTGTCGTGCCTACAAACAGAATAGGCTGTTTCAGGAACGCCGAAACGAGTTTTTCGCCCAACGGGCCCTGTTTGCTGTGCAGTTCAAAATAGAGCCGGTTTACCGACTGGTAGGCCATCTCGACCGCCGAGAAAAAACCGGCCAACACCAAGGCGACAAACGCTCCGAGCAGAATGCTGTATGATCCCATAAAATATCGTCCTGAACTGGGATTACGCTGATTAAAGGATTAACTGAGATTAGTTAATCTTAATTATATTTTTTATATCCTGTTAATCCCTTAATCAGCGTAATCCCAGTTCAAAGATTAATCTCATTTCTAAGATGAATCCGGCTCAGGACTTTTTCTTCTTTTTTCTGGATGGTTTTACTTGAACGGGCGGTTTTTGCTCCTGCCGGTTCAGGTGAACACCACGAACATACATAAAACCCAGCAAAAACGCCAGACACAGCATAATTAGCCAGTAATGTTCGCCAAAAGTGCGCGTCCGGCGAAACTCCAGAACCCACAAAATGAGGCAGCCGATGGAAAGTGATATGAGGACAGTTTCTCGAATTCTCATAAATACCTTACCGCGAACTGGTTACTAATGACGGTTTTTTCGCGTCCCGCATTTTGGTGAACTCGCGGTAGCGACGAATGGCCGCCATCGAGAATCCGATCACCAGCACGAAGGTTCCGATCCAGAGGAAGTTGATCAACGGCATTTCCTTGGCTTTCATCACGATGTAATCGCGTTGCGTGGTATTGGCCGTGAAGGTAAACAAACCGGTGCGCGGATCGATTTCGTTCAGCTGAATCCGCAAACCGAGCTCTTCATTGGTCTCGGCCTGCCGACCGACCATGCGGTCTTTGATAATGAAAGCCGGCTGGAGGGTGTATTCCCGCTCCTTGTCCAGGACCCGAATGACGGCTTTGACGGCGGCATCGTTCGGTCCGAGTGGGGTTCCGTCCACTTCGCGGGTCTGGACGACGTTGTCGAAAATTGCGACGTAATCGTTTACGAAAAACGTGTCCTTTGGCGCAATCCGGTACGTTTCGGTTGGACTCCAGGTGCCTTCACTCGATGGGTCAGGAACGGTCGCGACGTAGGTATACAGATCTTTGCCCGGCATCCGGCGAATGTCCGGCGAAGGTAGAAAACCGCCCGAGCCCATTTGCTGATTGATCTGTCCGCGCGGGAAGAGGGTGAACACCTTGCCGCCCGGTTCCCGGTATTCTACTTCGTAATAGGTGTTTTCGGGGTGAAGCGCAACGGTATCGCCTTTTTTATGATAGAGCTTGCCGTTTTGTTCAATATCCCGTAACGCAATGCCGTGAAAACTAAGTTCCGGACCGGCGCCTTCAATTGGCTCGACCCAGTCACGGGGAACGTATTCCGGTACGTCGCGGATTTCAATGCGTTGACCGCGGTACGTCAGCAAATAACCGCTCATTTTCTGCGGCTGATTCAGCCACAAAATGACGTTTTCCTTGTTCTCCTTGTTGTCGTTTTTAGTAAAATCTTCCCCTTTCGAAATCAACATTCCGGTATTGTTGAGGGAAACGATTTTGGAATAACCCGCCGAAAACAGAATGCCGATGAGCATTAAAGCTACGCCGATGTGAGCAACCGCGCCACCCGAAAGCCGGTAGTTTCCGCGAATAATTCCCCACAGAATCGCCGAATTCGCCACAATGGCAAAAACCGATGCCGTCAGCAAAACCATAAACGCCGGTTTCGTAATGTCGCCAAACGCGATCAAGCCACCGCTAATGAACATGGTGATGATGCCGGAGGTAATAATAGCGTTAAGATTGCCTTTGCCAATTTTCCGCCACCAGATGTACTGGCCAATGCCAGTTAACAGGGCGATAGCGGAGAAAAACCAGACCTGGAATTTGTTGTAGTGCGCGACCTGATCGGCAGGCATAGCAATGTTGGGGCTAAAACCGAGCGACTCGCCAATTTTATTGTAAACCGGAAATGAAGTCGTATTCAATACCTGAAAACCGGCCAGACACAGGATAACAGCGCCGATGAAAAGCCAGAATTCGCGGGAATAAACGGAGGTTTCTTCTTCATCTTTTTCGATCAGTTTCCATTTGACGCTGATCAAAACCGCAGCCATTACCACGAAAGCCATCATATAAATCAGGAGCTGCCCCGAAAGACCCAAATCCGTGAAGGAGTGGACCGAGGCATTGCCCAGAATACCGCTACGCGTCAAAAATGTCGAATACAGAATGAGCAGGAACGTTGCTACCGAAAGAATGATGGCGGTTTTTAAACCGGTCGAACTCTTTTTGGCAATCAGCATCGCGTGAATTCCGGCAATCAATACCATCCAGGGAACGAGCACCGAATTTTCGACCGGGTCCCAGTTCCAGTATCCGCCGAAATTGAGGGTTTCGTAGGCCCAATAACCGCCCATCAGAATGCCGACGCCCAGCACCATCGCCGAGAACAACGCCCAGGGAAGTGCGGGCCGCATCCATTCCTTGGGTTCATTTTTCCACAAACCGGCAATACAGAAAGCAAACGGAATCAGGGTCGTGGCGTATCCCAGAAAGAGCGTCGGGGGGTGAATGACCATCCAATAGTTCTGCAAAAGCGGATTCATGCCTTTGCCATCTTCCGGAACGTAGTTGGGGTTGCTGATAAAAATCGGCGTATCAGTTAAAACATCCCGCAGCAACATAAAAGGTGAGCTACCTATTTTGAATGTGCCGCCAAAAACGACGCCTAAGATCATCGATGCCAGAAACGCCTGAACGAGGGCAAAAACCGTCATCATTGGGGCTTCCCACTGCCGCGAGCTGGTGCTTTTGGCGCGGTCGTCACGGTTGGTCTGGATCAAAACGATGCCTAAAATCACGTTCCAGAACAGCCAGAGTAGAAAACTGCCTTCCTGGCCGTGCCAGAAACTGGAGATGATGTATTCCGCCGGTAACGCCCGGGAGGAGTAATTCCAGGCGTAGTGGTATTCGAAATAATGATTCGAAATGATGTAAAACAGGCTGGCCACAATGCCAAAAATTGCCACGCCGTGGAGGTAAAAAGACCCGCGTGCCAACCAGCGCCATTGCGTAATCTCCCGTTTGTTTTGCAACAGCTCATTGCCCGCCAGCGAAATCCGGAGGTAGGCAACCGTAGACATCAAAGCGGTTACAAATGAAATAATGACAAAAAGATGGCCGATTTCACCGGCAGTCGTATGAATCATGATTGAATGGTCGAGTGGCTTAAATGGTCAAAAATGGTTGAATGGTTAAAAAGGGTTTAGTGTGTTTTATAACTAACCTTTTTTAACCATTCAACCATTTTTAACCATCTAGCCATTCAATTTATAATTTGGCGGTTTTCGCTTCGTATTCTTTCGTTTCCAGTTTGTTTTCCTGGTATTTCGAAGGGCATTTCAACAGAATCTTGTCTGCGCGGAAGTGGTCGCCCTGCATGCTGCCAATGACAACGACCTGTTCTGAGCGGTCGAAATCCTGCGGTTTTGGCGAATTGTACACCACTTTTTGGGTGCGGTTTTCGTTATCGACCAGCGTAAATTCAAAACGATTGGGGTCGATCTGGGGCTGATAAACCATGTTGGTGATCTTGCCCTGCGCGTCTTTGGTCAGTTTACCAACCACATGAACGCCGTCGGATTCACCGCTTTTTGCCATTTCGGCGGCCTGGGTGAACGTAACGTACGAACTGGCATCACCGGCGGTCGAAATGATGATACCGATAGCCAGCGCAATGACGATAATACCGAGAATATGTGTTTTTTTCATGATTCAGAGGAAAGATGTTAGACATGAGACGAAAGACCAAAAACCGGTACGATCTCACTTCTCTTGTCTAAGCTCTCATGTCTATTTAATCTCCTTTTCCAGTTTACTGATTTTCGAATCCAGCCGGATGAGGTAGAGCACTACCCCCGCAAACGTAACAAGAATGACGGCAACGACAACCCAGATTTTGCCGTCGGCACGCAGCCGGTCGGCCATCTCAACATCCTGAGCCTGTGTGCTGAAGGACAGCAACAACAGAAAACAAAGGGCGAGCAATTTATGTATCATAGTAGTGAGTAGTGTAAAGTGGTAACAAGTTTAAGCAGGTAATCATTCCGCAGTGGAGTGGGCTTTGGGCAGGGGGTTGTTGACGTTATCCAGCCGGTCCCGCAACCGTCGTAACCGCACCCGCAATTGGGTCATCCATACGCCCAGTAACGTCATTCCAATAACCGCCGGGTACAAGACCATGCGCATGCCATTGTCCATGTCGTATTTACCGAAAGCCGGGTTGCCACCATTGCCCGGATGCAGCGAATCCGTGAGACGCGGCAGAATGAAAATGAGCGGCACAAAAACCGCAAAGGCAAAAATGTTATAAATCGCCGAAATCCGGGCCCGGCGAAGTTCATCGTCGAACGAGTTTCTCAGAATCAGGTAGGCGAAATACATGAGCATTCCGACGGCGACGCTATTCAGTTTGGGGTCGTTTGGCCAGGGATCTCCCCAGGTAATGCTGGCCCAGAGCGAACCGGTCGCGCAGCCCAGAATCCCGTACAGGATGGCGGTGTTGGCAAATTCCACCGAAATATGATCATCGTCCAGGCGTCCGTTCCGCAGGTAGCGAATGGAATAGATCATGGAAGTGAGCATCAGAATCAGCATTGAAAACCAGAGCGGTACGTGAAAATAAACGTTACGAATGCTCTCGTTCAGGATTGGCTGACGGGGAACGGTTCCTACTAATCCAACCCAGATGACGTAGGTCATGATGACGACGGCGAGGGCTTTCCACCAATTTTTTTTCATAGTCATTTTAACTTCTCCACAGATAGGGAAACAACAGAATCGACAGCACCAGGACGATGGCGTCGATGGCCAGTAAAGTACCGATTTCGTCCAGACTTACGCTACGGTCCAGGCCATCAAGTGCATTTTTTGATACACGAATCAGCATAAGTAGCAACGGAATCACTACCGGGAAACTCAAAACCGCCATCAGCGTCGCGCTATTTTCGGCTTTGGAAGCAATTCCGGCCACCAGCGTGAGCGAAGCCGCAAAACCGATTGCGCCCAATAACAGATTAACGACAAACAGCGGCATATCCATCTCTTGGCCGGGAACGCCCATCACCAGGGTGTAAATACCAAATCCGAGGCTGGCCAGCACGAGCATCAGCAGCGTATTGTACAGGATTTTGGACAGGATGATTTTCTGCGGGCTGATCAGCGTGTAATAGTATAAAAGCCGCCCGGAGCGTTCCTGAACGAAACTTTTGGCAATCGCATTGATTGCGGTAAACAGCAGAATGATCCAGAATAACGCGTTCCAGACCATCGGCGTGAGCTGGTTTCGGCGTAAACTGAAACTCAGAAAACAGACAAAAACCGTACTGACAATGTAAAGCAGCATACCGTTCAGGGCGTAGCGTTGCCGCCATTCCAATCGAAACTCTTTACCGATTAGCACCCTGATCTGTTCCATTTCGTTCCGGTCGGGGACGATTGTCCGTTAAGTTTCCGGGAAAAATTTATTCGGTTCTGGTCATTGTGCCCGGTTTTACAAAATTACAACACAAACCCCAGTTCAGCTTGATAAAAATTCCGGTTTTTTCGATTATTGACGGTTGATTTGGCATTAAACTCTGAATCGCGCTTACCCGAGTAATTTCAACTAATTTTTTCGTTTACTTTTTTCGACTCAGAAATCGGGAATTTTTGTCCCAATTCTTGTAAATGAGATAGGATAAGCGTTAACTTGCGTTAGTTTGTAATAATTCTAAATAAACCATCATGACGAATCGGAAGGCGGATGTTCGAAGCGTTGCGGATTTGAAGCTCGGCGAAAAAGCCGTGATTCAATCGTTCAGCGACCAATGGATGTCGCTGAAATTGCTCGAAATGGGCTGTTTACCCGGCACAGAGGTTTCGCTGCACTGTAAAGCCCCCCTGGGCGACCCTATCTGCCTGAATGTTTCCGGTTACTGTCTGTCGATGCGGAAGGCCGAAGCCGCTACCATTTTGGTTGAATAAGATCCTATCAAAGTCGGGAAGCGCCGGGCGTTTTCGGACTATTTTATACTACTTTGTCATTGAAATCAAAACCTGTTATTGCCCTGGTTGGCAATCCGAATTCCGGAAAATCATCCTTGTTTAATGAACTAACCGGCCTTCGTCAGAAAGTCGGCAATTTCCCGGGTGTAACTGTCGATAAAAAATCGGGAACGGCTTTTCTGAACGAATCCACCGAAATCCAGGTGGTCGATTTGCCCGGTGTTTACAGCATTTATCCCAAATCACTCGACGAACAGGTTGTGACGGATATCCTGGCCAATCCGCAACATCCTGATTATCCGGATGTGGCGGTGGTGGTGGTCGATGGGTCTAACCTGAACCGTAATCTGTTGTTATTTAGTCAGGTCCATGACCTGGGCGTACCGGTTATCATGGCGCTGAACATGCTGGACATTGCCCGGCAACAGCAACTCGAAATCAATGCCGTCCGGTTGTCGATGCAATTGGGCGTGCCGGTTGTCAAGATCAATGCGCGGCTGGGAGAGGGGCTGGAGCTTTTAAAGCAGGCCATCGAAAAGCAGATCGGCCGGTCGGTTACGGCGCCAACGTTATTTTTTGATCCCGAACAGACCTTGAATTCGCCGGAACAGGATATGACTGGTCTCCTGGCCGACGTTCGTCAGCAGTACCAGCTGACCAATAATTATATTGCGATTCAATACCTCATTCAGCACGACGGGTTTTCGTTTCTGGCCATTCCGCAGCGGGTTAAACTGGACGGGTTCATTGAAAAATACCATTTCAATGAACTTGATTTTCAAGCAAAAGAAACCATTGAGCGTTACAAACGTATTGGTGAAGTAGTGAAAAATGTGGTTACTGACAAGCGGCCGCTTGGTCAGTCGACCTGGAGCCAGCGGATCGACCGGTTTTTGCTGCATCCCGTCTGGGGTTACGCCATTTTTGCACTGATTTTGCTGCTGATTTTTCAGGCGATTTTTGCGTGGGCGCAACCGTTTGTCGACGGCATCGACGCCGGAGTGGCCTGGCTGAATGGCACCTTGCACGAGAGCCTGCCCAGAGGCCCACTGACGGATCTGCTGACCGACGGTATCATTGCCGGCGTGGGCGGTGTCATTGTTTTTATTCCCCAGATCGCTTTTTTATTTCTGCTCGTTTCCTTGCTCGAAGAATCCGGTTACATGTCGCGGGTCATGGTTTTGATGGACCGTATCATGCGTCAATTCGGCCTGAATGGGCGAAGTGTGGTGCCGCTGATTTCGGGGGTTGCCTGCGCTGTTCCGGCCATTATGGCCACGCGGAGCATCGGTTCTTGGCGCGAGCGACTCATTACGATTCTAGTAACGCCCCTGATGAGTTGCTCCGCCCGTTTGCCGATTTATACGATTTTAATCGCGTTGGTCGTGCCGGAAAAAACCGTGCTGGGATTTCTGAATTTGCAGGGAATCGTCATGATGGGTTTGTATCTGCTCGGCCTCACGGCGGCCTTGCTGGGCGCTTATCTCTTCAAAGTCATCATTAAAGCTCGCGAAAGAAGCCTGTTTGTGATGGAATTGCCGACCTATAAATGGCCGCGCTGGAACCACGTCGGGATTACAGTTTGGGACAGCGTGGCGTCGTTTGTCTGGCAGGCCGGTCGAGTCATTGTTGCTATTTCGATTGTCCTGTGGGTGTTGGCCTCCTACGGCCCCGGCGACGCACTAGAGCAGGCCGAAAACCGGATACGGCAGGAATACGCCAATCGGTCGACCGAAGAAATTGAAAACCGGGTTGCCTCCGAACGGCTGGAATCATCGTACGCCGGTTTGTTCGGAAAGGTACTGGAACCAGTTATCAAACCGCTGGGATACGACTGGAAAATCGGGATCGCGCTTATCAGTTCCTTTGCCGCGCGTGAAGTGTTCGTTGGAACGATTGCGACCATCTACAGCATTGGTGGTGTTGACGAGGACAACAATACGACAATCAAGCAAAAACTGGCCGCCGAAGTGAATCCTGAAACGGGCGGACCGATGTATACGCCAGCCGTTGCTTTTTCATTGCTGGTATTTTATGTATTTGCGATGATGTGTATGAGTACGATCGCGACGGTTTACCGCGAAACGAAAGGATGGAAATGGCCGATGATTCAACTGGCTTACATGAGCGTTCTCGCCTATGTGTCCGCGTTTCTGGTGTATCAGCTGATGAAATAAAAAAACAGATTTCATACAGTATAGCCGGTTTAACGCGGTCTCACTGTGTGAAATCTGTTTAATTTTATTTTTCGCGGTGTGGGTGTTACCAGAACAATCCTTTCGAAATGATCGGATAAATGAAGTGGAAAAGAATGTAGGCGAAAATCATTACCGTTAACACGCCGAGTAAGGAAATCTGATCGACTTCAAATCGGAACCGGCGGCTCGGGCGGTTGACTCTCCATTCTTTATGAACAACATTTTTCATGGTAACTTTCAGTTATGGTGTTGATATAGTATTGTTGGATATAGTGGTACAAAATTCAGCAATCGGATTGGTTTTAAAATGCGTACAACTACGTGATTTAAAGAACAGGTAGTTTTTACACACTACTTCCTCCTGATTTACCTAAAACGGTTTCAAATACTATTCCAAGTGAAACCATTTTTTCACTCCTCCGGAATTAATATCTAATTGCTTCTGATTTACAGTCGCTTAGCTGTAAAGAAATTGGTAAAAAGCAATTTCTAACTATTTCGTAAAAATTGTAAGATAGGAGCAACTGTGGAATTGTTTCTACACTGGTTGGGGATGTCTTACACAGATCAGACCCGGTTATATTTACGAGGGTTGCAAGGGAAATGGATTGAGAAAAAAATATTTATTTCGGCATACGTACTTTTTGCCACTTACAGACCGCATATGGCAAATTCACCGGAATAACTGAAGGTAAAAGTCTGGTAATTAATCCCAGCGAAGTGCTTCGATGATGTCAGATGCAGTCAAACCAATTTGACCGCGATTTTCGGCCGCCCGATCACCCGCCCGACCGTGTTCAAAAACCCCCAAAACCGCGGCTTCCACGGGATCATAGCCCTGGGCAATCAAAGCCGTCAGAATGCCCGTCAGCACGTCGCCGGTGCCGCCGGTGCTCATTCCCGGATTTCCGGTCGAATTGAAATGCGTCGTTCCGTCGGGCGTGGCAATGGCTGTATGCGCTCCTTTCAGGACAACCACAAACCGGTTCCGCTGCGCAAAATCCCGCAGAATCCCCAGCTTGTCGTAATCGCTGGTCCACCGCCGGGTCAGGCGTTCGAACTCTTTCGGATGGGGCGTTAAAATGCTGTTTTTGGGTATTTTATCGATCAACTCCCGGTTTTGGGCAATCAAATTTATGGCGTCGGCGTCGATGACCATTGGTTTTTTGGCCTCAGAAAGCAATTTGCGAAGCATCGACAGCGTTTCGGGGGCGGTTCCGATGCCCGGTCCGACACCGATGGCCGAATAACTGCTCAATTCCGGAGCTTCGAGCTCGGTTTGTCCGGTCAGAATATGCAAATGACCATCGGGCTGGCACATGGCTTCGGGAACCGTTGTTTGCAGGATTTCGTACCCACAACGCGGCACCTGAACCGACAGCAATCCGACGCCCGACCGCAGGCAGGCTCGGGAGGCCAGTACGCCAGCGCCAATTTTTCCGTAACTGCCCACCAGCAATAACGCATGTCCAAACGATCCTTTGTGCGAAAACCGGTCGCGGGGGCGCAGCAAATGCCGGACTTCGCTTTCGGAGCTGTAAAAATAGGTGGTCGGTGTTCGTTCGATAAAGGTTCGGCTTAAACCAATATCGACCAGGTGCCATTCGCCAACGTAAACGCCCAGAGTCGGTTGCAGAAAAGCAAGTTTGGGCAAATGAAAAGCAACGGTATAGTCGGGACGAATGATGGTGGCATTGGGGCCGTTGGCTGCATTGGCAAAAAGGCCGCTGGCGATATCCACGGCAACAACCGTCGCCGGACTGTGGTTGATCGCGTCAATCACCGACTGAACAATTCCGTCCGTGGTTCGGGATAAACCCAGGCCCAGAATGGCGTCGATAACGACTTCCCGGTTTCGGATCACTGGAATATCCCGCTCACTTTCAATGTAGTTGATGGACGAAATTAGTTTCAGACGCCGGTGGTTATGCATAAAATCCTCCGACTCGCGGGGAGCATACCGAACCACGAACGTCTGCACTGAATATTCCAGTTGCGTCAACAGCCGCGCGATGGCCAATCCATCACCTCCATTATTCCCCAACCCGCAAAAGACCCGAACGGGGCGGTTTTTATCGAAACGGGCCACGTACCAGTCGGTGAAAGCCTGAGCGGCTCGCTCCATGAGGTTGATAGGGGCAACGGGTTCGTGTTGGATAGTGTATTGATCAAGCGCACGGGTTTGTTCAACATTCAGAATTTTCATCTGGATTTTAAAAGGGCTCGTTATAACTTCAACGGCGAATTAGCTAAAAAGCCGTTAACCTTCCAACCGTTCGTCGGTCAATCAATTTATTTCAGGCCAACTATTTATATAACGGAATATTGTGGCTATCTTTGCGGCTTAATAAGAAATTTCATACCCCCGAAGATATCTACGGTCATGAGTGATTTAATTAAACTGGTCGAAACTGAGAACGCAAGCCGTCGGACGAACTTTCCGAACTTCCAATCAGGCGACACAGTCAATGTGCACGTTAAAATTCGCGAAGGAAACAAAGAGCGGATTCAGGTTTATACGGGTACGGTAATTCAACGCCGGAATCCGAACACCAACGGAGAAACATTTACGGTACGCAAAATTTCAAACGGTGTGGGTGTAGAACGGATTTTCCCGATTCTCTCACCAAACATCGACAAAATTGAGCTCGTTCGCCAGGGTAAAGTTCGGCGCGCACGCCTGTTCTACCTGCGTGGTCGTCAGGGCAAAGCCGCACGGATTAAGGAACGCAAGGCAAAAGCACCACAGGCATAGTTCTGTACTGCCCATCAGTAAGAAGCTGTCTGTAAAGGCGGCTTTTTTTGTTTCACAACAGTTAAGAATGAAGAGTTAAGAGTTAAGAGTTATGAGTTATGAATTATGAGTTGCTGACGTATAAGCCACTTATAGTTCATAACTCATAACTCTTAACTCTTAACTCTTAACTCAAGAAATGATCGATTTCTTCAAATACCAGGGGACCGGTAACGATTTTATACTGATCGATGACCGCAACGAAACGTTTCCGGTTTCGCAGGAACGCGTGGCCCACCTATGTCACCGGCGGTTCGGTATTGGCGCCGATGGCCTGATTCTGCTCCGCAATCATCCGGAATACGATTTTCAGATGATTTACTTCAACGCCGACGGGGCCGAGGGCAGCATGTGCGGAAACGGTGGTCGGTGCATTGTCCGGTTTGCGCACGATCTGGGTTTATTCGAAACTGAAACCCGTTTTCTGGCCGTCGACGGCGAACACGCGGCCGTGGTAAATGGGAGTGAAGTTTCGCTGAAAATGAATGAAATTGCGGGAATCGATCAACACCCCGATTACGCTTTCCTGAACACCGGTTCACCGCATTTTGTAAAAATTGTCGAAGACGTCGAGTCAATGGACGTGGTGGCTGAAGGCCGACCCATTCGTTACGACGACCGGTTTGCGCCCGGCGGCACCAACGCGAATTTTATCGAGCCTATCGGTGATAACGCACTGTTTGTCAGGACGTACGAACGTGGGGTGGAGGATGAAACCTATTCGTGCGGAACGGGGGTGACGGCATCGGCGCTGGTGGCGCATCAGCAGCTCGGCATGACCAGTCCGGTTTCCATTCAGACGATTGGCGGAAATTTGCGCGTCTCTTTCGAAGTCAGTCTGGATGGCGGTTTTACTGACCTTTATTTGATCGGCCCCGCCGTACGGGTTTACGAAGGCTCTGTAACTATCTGATTTGCTTAATATTCTGCGCCTAAAATACCGCCTTTGAGGTGGTACAGCTGCTTTTCTTCCATTTCGGGATGGCGGCATAAATCTTTCACGGCCACGCGGCTCCGAACGCCGTTCGTACAAACGACAATGACGGTGTCGTACGGGAGCAAATAATGGCGTTTGTCCCGGATTTCGGCGAGTGGAATATTCAGGCCGCCAATGTTGAATTCTTCAAACTCCCAATCGTCGCGCACGTCGACAATGACGGTTTCCGGCTCCATCACCAGCGATTCCATTTCTTCCGTTGTAATGTCCGTATAGGTTTTCGTGCTCACAAGTATCAGGGCTGGTATGGACGGTGTTTAAGATTGAACACAAAAAAAGCAAAGGGTGTTTTTCTTTGTTCGGAAAATATTGACCACTGAGCAAATTAGTGACCTGAACCAGCTAATTCCATGAACCAAACTCCTTTCATACCCGACAGGATCCGGTACAAAAGGAGTTGGCAAACGCGACAGGAAAAATATGGTGTGGAATGGGAGAGAATTAATAGCTTTCCAAAGCCTCGTGCTTGAGCTTGTCGGCTACTTTGGGCGAAACCGGCCGGGCGTTCCAAATGGCGGATTCCCAGTCGCCGTAAATGGCATTGGGCAAAACGATAAACCGGGTTCCAAAGTCCTGGTGATGAGCGTCTACCAGCGCACTCCGTTGGGTGGCATCCTGCTGGTAAAACCGCTTGTCGAAATCGTTGAGATTATCGCCAATTAGCATGGCAACCTGGTGCTTTTCAGCGACCGCCAACCGACGCGGTTCTTTATCCGATGAGCTACCTTTCATAATGACGTGCTGCGCATCGGCCTGTGGGAAACCGGTCTGTTTCAGATTCTGGATAGTCGCTTCCAGTTCGTCGGCATTCCGGTTGCTGATGTAAAAAATCTGAACGCCGTTCTGGTTCGCAAATTGAAAGAATTCGACCGCTCCGGGTAAGGCTTTCGCACGAGCCAGCGCCGTCCATGCCTTCCAGCTTTCCGGCGTATAAAGCTGGTGGTTCAACAAATCATGCGCCTGTTGCGGGCTGTTGTCGAGGACGCTTTCGTCAATGTCGGTAATGATGGCCAGCGGTTTTGACGACACCGGTTTTTGCCGGATCATCTCTTGTAGTTGCATTTTTGCCAGCGCAAAAGCCTGATAACAAAGGGCCCGGTATTCGCCCGAACGTTGTTGCCATAATACGGAGTTGAGGCTATAGTCCAGGCTGGTAATGCTTCTGGAGGTGCTCTGGTGGAACACTTTTGTGGTTTTCTGCGTACAGTCCGACAGGCTGACCAGCAAGGCTATGGCAAGAATAAGTTGTTTCATTGGAAATAGGCAATCAGCCTGCTTTGGTTATTCGTTTCGTCTGCGAACTGATTCATGACTCAAAAGTGGTGGATCGACGGTAGTCCGAAAAAAATACTCCAATGAGTCGCTTAAAGAACGGGAGGAATGGTGCAAAACCACCTCTGAACCGTTTTGTAAAAGATTGGCCGGAAGTCTGCCAACTTGTCACATTTGACAGCTCTGGAACAGTTGTTGGGAGCCTGTGAACATCAGTTTATTGCGTCAATCATACTTTATCAATTTATTGTCATGAGCTCGACCATTCAGGAAAAAGGTCAAATTTCGATTCATACGGAAAACATCTTTCCGATCATCAAAAAATTTCTCTACTCCGATCACGAGATTTTTTTACGGGAACTGGTTTCAAATGCCGTCGATGCCTCCCAAAAGCTGAAAAAACTGGCCGGATTCGGCGAATTTAACGGCGAGTTGGGCGATTTAAAGGTAACCGTTACGCTCGACGAAGAAGCTAAAACCATTACCGTTAGCGACAACGGAATCGGGATGACGGCGGAAGAAATCAAGAAGTACATCAATCAGATTGCTTTCTCGGGCGCGTCGGAGTTTCTGGAAAAATACAAAGACAAGCTGGACGAAAAAGGTGCCATTATCGGTCATTTTGGCTTGGGCTTCTATTCGGCTTTTATGGTTGCCGACCACGTCGAAATCATCACGAAGTCGTACCGGGAAGGAGCCGAAGCCGCCCGCTGGATCTGTGACGGCTCAACCGAATTTGAAATTACGGAAGCCGAACGCGCAGAACACGGTACGGATATTATCCTGCACATGGCTGCGGATTCGGAGGAGTTTCTGGACAAAAACCGCCTGCAAACGATTCTGGAAAAATACGGCCGGTTTTTGCCGATACCCATCGAATTTGACGGAAATGTCATCAATAATACGACGCCCATCTGGACCAAATCGCCGTCGGAGCTGACGGATGAAGACTACCAGAAATTCTACAAAGAACTCTATCCGATGTCGGAAGAGCCCTTGTTCTGGATTCACCTAAACGTCGACTATCCGTTCAACCTGACCGGGGTTCTCTACTTCCCAAGGGTTAAAAATGATTTCCAGATCCGGCGCGAAAAAATTCAGCTATACAGTCGGCAGGTGTTTATTACCGATGAAGTCAAGGACATTGTGCCGGATTTTCTAATGATGTTGCACGGTGTGATCGACTCGCCGGATATTCCGCTCAACGTTTCGCGGAGCTTTCTGCAGGCAGACAGTAACGTTAAGAAAATCAATGGCTACATCACCCGCAAGGTGGCCGACAAATTAAGCGAACTCTTTCGCAACGACCGCGCCGGTTTCGAGCAGAAATTCGATGATATCGGTTTGTTCGTGAAATACGGAATTATCAGCGACGAGAAATTCTACGAAAAAGCCAAGGATTTTTGTCTGGTGAAAAACGTTGATGGCAAGTATTTCACATTCGAAGAATTTAGTGCAGCGGTCAAGGATAATCAAACCGACAAAAGCGGGTCGGTCGTCTGGTTATACACAAATGATTTGCAAAAACAGCACGGTTTTGTTGAGTCGGCCCGGAAACGCGGTTATGAAGTGTTGCTGTTCGATACGGTAATTGATAGTCATTTCATCAATCAACTGGAATACAAACTCGAAAAAACCAGTCTGAAACGCGTCGATGCGGATACTTTCGATAAACTGATTGACAAAGGATTGAACAACGAAAGCGTTTTGTCGGAAGAAGATTCCGCCAGATTGAAAACGTTGTTTGAAGAATCTCAGGACATCAAAATCGGTACGGTTACCGTTGAAGCCATGCCAACCGACGAGCTTCCGGTCATCATCACTCTGCCGGAGTTTTTCCGCCGGATGAAAGATATGTCGGCGCTGAGCGGTGAACGGGGAATGTTTGGTGCGATGCCGGACAGCTACAACATTGCCGTGAATGCCAACCACCCGCTGGCGGATCGCATTCTGAAAGCAACAGATCCCGAGGAACAGAAAGTATTGGTGAAGCAAAGCCTGGATCTGGCCAAACTTGCGCAGGGAATGCTTTCCGGCTCCGACCTGACGGCCTTCATTCGCCGGACGGTGGAGACGTTGTAAATTGGATTAACGGTTCACGGTTTTCGGTTTACGGTGGCTGGCGCGAGAATGAATGATGCGTTAGCTACCGTAAATCGAAAACCGTATACCAATTAACGGATATTAAACCGACCGACCGTACTTCTCTTTATACAATTGTTTGGCCTGACCAACCCAGTCTTCGCGTTCGATCCGGTCGGGGAAGAATTCGATGATATCACTCACTTTCTCAACGTCTTCGGTCGTAAAGTTGGCTAATTGCCGGAAGCTGAAAATGCCGAGCGTGTGCAACTTGCGTTCAAAAAACGGCCCAACGCCCACAATTTCTTTCAGGTCGTCCGCTTCGTTCAGCGTCGAATAGCCAATGCGGGTGAAGTTCAACTCCGAAGCGCGGGAGGCAATTTTGCGAAACACGCTTTCGTCTTCCAGTTCGGTTGCGGCCTGCACGCTGGGGCGCGCTGCGGAATTGAAATGCTCCACTTTTTTCTGAACCGGTTGCGTCACCGTGGCTGCGAATGCTTTCCGCTTGCGGTGGCATTCATCGAGAGCCGCTTCCTGCTCGGCCAAAGCCGCCCGAAGCTCCTTAATGCGACCATTGGTGATCAAACGGGCCAGAATGTAACCCACCAGAGCCGCAAATGCCAGCAAAATTAAAATCTCAGTAATGGCAACGCCCCGGTTAAACGGATCTAAATTAAACATGATGTTGTGGCGGTTTTAAGTCAATGATTGGGTTTATACTCCATATTTCTTGCGGTACAGCTTTTTGGCCTGACCAACCCAGTCTTCACGTTCGATGCGATCGGGGAAAAATTCAATGATGTCACTGATTTTTTCTACATCTTCGGTGGTGCAGTTGGCCAGTTGACGGAAGGTGTAGATGCGTAAACTGTGCAGTTTTTTTTCAAAAAACGGCCCAATTCCGTTGATCTCCTTTAAATCGTCGGCCTGAATCAGGGTGGCCTGACCAATGCGGGTGAAATTGAGTTCGTTGGCCCGGGATGAAATTCGTTGCAAAACGACGTCTTCCTGCTGCGCCTGATTGAATTTTACGCAGTCCTCCACTTTTAATTCGGCCGCATTGACCTGACTCTCGAGCTGGCGAATCATTGCCTTCCGGCCAATATAGCCAATGAGAAAGCCCAGGGTGCCACTAACGAACAACATGATCCAGTGTTGCAGTGTGGCATCGGGCAATTGATGGGGATTCATTTCAAACATAGTGGTATCCGGTTTTGATGGCTGAAAAGATTATTTTTTGACGACAATGGCGGCCCGGCGGTTGGTCCGGCGACCTTCTTCGGTTTCATTGGACGCAATCGGCCGGGATTCTCCTTTCCCTTCCACAACTACCTGACTGGCCGGAATGCCATCATTCACAAATTGCATTTTCACTGCAGCAGCGCGTTTTTTAGACAAGGTGAGATTCAGCGCGTCGGAGCCAACATTGTCCGTATGTCCGGTAATGACCAGTTTCTGATCGGGGTTTTCTTTGAGATATGCTTTTGTCTTTTGCAGGAATTCGGCGGTTTCGGCGGTTTTGATATAAGTGGTTTTCCCAGTATGAAAGTACAGGTCCATCGGTTCAAAAATGGACGCAAACTTCTGACTTTTCGCCAGTTCTTCTTCCTTCGGTGCTTTAACCAGCACTTCGTCCAAAAAGGCAAACCGAATTCCTCCATACAGGGAGTCACCAGCGGGCGTGAAGGCCAGATCGGTATTTTCTTCCCCTTGCGTCGTAAACAGACTGTCTGGTAATCCCATTGTGGCCAGGTAAGCGCGAACGCTGTTGGCGCGGGCAAGTCCCAGGTTTGCTTCCGTTGATAAATTTTGTTCCTTGGGATCGAAGAAACCGGTGAGTTGCAACCGTTTGCCGGGATTTGCCTTCAGGTAAAGCGACAGGGAATCAAGCAGTGCCCGAACTCCGGCCGGATTAACATCGGCGCCGGATTTAGCAAACGCCAGATGGCCGTCGGAATGAAATGTTGCGCTGGTGCCATCCGCAAATTCCAGTCCGGGAACGGTGAAAGCCGGGGCGGTTATGGCTCCGCCGGAAACTGTTGGGGTAGGAGCGTTGTCGTCCGCACAAAGTTGTTTAATGTGGCAGACGTGCCAATAGGTTGAACCACCCATCCAAAGAAGCAGTAGAACAACCCAGGGAGTTTTATTGGTGAACATGAAATAACGGGGGATTTGAAGTTTTCAATCTTTCCTTGAGACGGAAGGAGGGACGGAAAGTCATGCAGATCCTCAATTATTTTTTGTTACTTTAATCATTATCACCCATCTACGAAAAAAAATGAATGTATTGATTAACCCATCGTAATACGTTAACGTGTTGATGAGCCGAAAACCGCATTCAATAAAAAATCCTCCCCGCAGACTGCGAGGAGGCTTGAATGTATTTTTGGAAAACCGCTGGGTTAGCGATTCATCGAAACCAGGAATTCGTCGTTGTTCCGCGTTCCGCGCATGCGATCGAGCAGGAAATCCATCGATTCCATAGCGTTCATATCAGCCATGTGTTTGCGCAGAATCCAGATGCGTTGCAACGTTTCTTTGTCGAGCAACAGATCTTCGCGACGGGTGCCCGATGCCAGAACGTCGACGGCCGGGTAAACGCGTTTGTTGGACAGTTTCCGGTCGAGCTGGAGTTCCATGTTACCGGTACCCTTAAACTCTTCGAAGATAACTTCGTCCATCTTCGAACCGGTGTCGATTAGAGCCGTTGCAATGATGGTTAATGAACCGCCGTTTTCGACGTTCCGGGCGGCTCCGAAAAACCGCTTCGGTTTATGAAGGGCGTTTGCATCGACCCCACCCGACAGAATTTTGCCGGATGACGGCACCACCGTGTTATAAGCCCGCGCCAGACGCGTAATCGAATCGAGTAGAATGACCACGTCGTGCCCGCACTCAACCATCCGCTTCGCTTTTTCCAGCACCATGGAAGCCACTTTCACGTGCCGCTCGGCCTGTTCGTCAAACGTGGACGAAATAACTTCCGCGTTTACACTCCGGGCCATATCGGTTACTTCCTCCGGCCGTTCGTCGATAAGCAGAATGATGAGGTAAACTTCCGGGTGGTTTTTGGTGATGGCATTGGCAATGTCTTTCAGCAATACGGTTTTACCGGTTTTGGGCTGAGCAACAATCATACCCCGCTGACCTTTTCCGATCGGCGCAAACATGTCCACAATCCGGGTCGAATACTGATCCGGGCGATAGCTCAGGTTCAGTTTTTCTTCCGGGAAAAGGGGCGTCAGGTATTCGAACGGAATCCGGTCGCGGATTTCCTCAGTCGTTTTTCCGTTGACGGATGAAACGCGAAGCAGCGCAAAATATTTCTCGCCTTCTTTGGGTGGCCGGATCTGACCGCGAACAGTGTCACCGGTTTTCAGCCCAAAAAGTTTAATTTGTGACGGTGACACATATATGTCGTCGGGGCTGGCCAGGTAATTGTAATCCGCCGAGCGCAGAAAACCGTAACCTCCATCGGACATAATTTCCAGGACCCCTTCGTTTTCGATGATTCCGTCAAACTCCCGAACGTGCTGGTTATACTGTCGGCGAATGCGGTTTGTGTATTCGTCCGGACGGGCCACTTCCCGCTGCTGGCGTTCCGGTTGAATTGTAGTCTGAGGAGTTGTCGGTTCGGGTTGGGCTACCTGAACGGGCGCTTCAACCAGGTTGGAATCAGCCGGGGGCGCCGTTTGTTCCGTATCGGTTTCCGCCGGAGCAGTATAAAAATCGTCGGCATCAGTTTCAATTGAAAGATCCAACGCGGGTTGTTCAAGTTCGTTTTTCCGGCTGCGGAACTGATCCGGGCGCGGATTTTTATTGTGAATGCTGCGGTTTCCAGCCGGGTTGTCGGTAGCAGTAGCCGACGGTACTCCCGGATTGACGGTTTCATCGTCTTTGCGAATCCGCTGACGCACCCGCCGGTCGTTCTGATCGGAATGTTCGGTGCGGGCCGGGCGAATCGGACCGGTTTGTTCCGGGCCACGGCGGTTTTGGGGTCGGGCGTTCGCTGAATCGTTCGGCCGACCGTTCCGCTGCGTATTGTCGCGATTTGGGCGGACAACCTCCTCCCGTGGTTCTTCAACCCGGTTCTCCTGCGGAGGTGTTTGAATTTCCAACTGAATGGGTTCCGGTTCGGGAGCAGGAACCGGCGCCAATTCGGCAACCGGAGCTGGGCTGGCAGCTGGTGTAGCTTCCGAGCGTGGACGGCGACCACGGCGGGGCGCTTCAGGTGCTCCGGCTGAAACGGCTTCCGCCTTTCCGATTGTGCCATTTTCGGCGGCTGCCGGAATTGGGTCAGGCAGTAAAGATTGTTGATCCAGAATTTTATAGACCAATTCTTTTTTATTGAATTTACTAATGTCCCGAATGCTGAAGGATTCAGCAATCGATTTCAATTCTGATAATAGTTTCAGATCGAGTTCTTCCTTATTGTACATAAAAAGCCAGAGTAAGCAAAGAGGGCTTTACTTGATGAATGTGAGATAATGTCGCTACGGCGAGCCGTGGATGAATGAATCCAAATGAGGAAAAGTAGTGCTTTAAATTTACGATTATTTACAAGTCAGTTACTTGCTTGACCGATCACATGCAGAAACTGTTTCAGTAACAATCCCACTACGCTGGTGCGTGGTGCGCTTTAATGGGGACAGTTTGTTCAGGTGGAATTGGCTCGCAGCCTTGGATAACACGGATAAAGGCAGAACACCAGTGAATCGGGTCAGAACCTATATGACCACAATGTTATGATTTTAATTCCGCTTTGTCAACAAGAACGAGTAAAACCCGCAAATGTTTTAAAAATTAGTCAAAAGCAGCCAGAATTTATTGTTGATTTTCGAGCGGGGATTCAGCTTGGGTTCGAAGATACACCATTCGTGTCGGAAATGCAAACTGTCCTTTATGTCTGTTAACAATTTCTACTAATTGATAGTTCACGATTTCCTTTACCTGGCTGAATTCCCGGAAATCACCGGTTGCCACGTAATACTGAATTAGAATATCCAGCGAACTTTCACCGAAGGAATCAAACTGAATCAGGGGCGGAGTCTGGCTGGTTTGGGGTTCATTCTCAAGCCATTGTCTGACGTCATGCACAATAGCCCGGAGCGTTTCGGGGGAGGTGTCAAGGGCGAGGTGAAGAAAAAATTTGGCTCTTCGCTGGCTGCGTTGGGTCAGGTTGTCGAGCGATTGCGAAATCATCAGCCGGTTCGGAACCGCAATCTGGCTGCCGTCGTCGGTGCGGAGCCGGGTGCTCCGGAATCCGATTTTTTCCACCGTTCCGGTCACCTGGTTCGGGCCGGTTCCGGCGGTAACGGTGTCGCCGGTTATAAAAGGACGATCGAGCAGAATGGCGAAGGAGGCAAATAAATTTTCGAGGGTTTCGCGGGCGGCCAGCGCAATGGCCAGACCGCCAATGCCGAGGCTGGTGACAAGGGCAATAACGTTAACGTCGAAAACGATACTCAGCGTAGCAAAAAAAGCGATGGCTGCCACCAACATGATCATCAGGTCGCGGACAAACGGCACCAGTTGGTCATCGAGTTTGGTTTTGGTCAGCTCGGCCCGTTTCTGAAAAATCAGCCCGATGAATTTGACAAACCGGATGGCGATCCAGGCCAGCGTGATCATCAGCGTGGTTTGGTAAAGCCGGATGACAACGAGCCGGTAGCCAAATTCCGTGCGCGGAACCAGCCCCCACTGGTCGGGAATGGCCAGCCGGTCGAAGGCCAGAAAAAGCATGATCAGCAGAATGAAAAATTCGATCGGTTTTCGCATCAACCGAATGAAATCGCCGATGGGAATGGCCCCGGCTTCCGGTTTTACCAACCGGTAAAAAAAGCGGCTAAGCAGCATCGACAGGATGCGTTTTAGCCACAAACTCAGTAGAATGATCAGGACAAATACCAACAAATTCCCAACGGAATTTTCCAGTATCCGTTGCTCAAACCAAATTTTTATTAATTCCATGCCGCATTTTAAGCATTTTTAACGTCTAGTATTGAGGAATCTGGTACCTATTTGCAATTTTTGCAGTAATGAATATCGCCATTGACTGGGGGAACAGCGCTGTCAAAGCCGGTTTTTTTGAGAACGGAAACCTGCTTGATAGTTATTCTCAAATAGCAATTGAAGACTTGCGGATTTTGATTCGGGAAAAACCGCCCGAAGCGGTTGTCGTTTCGTCGACCAGTCGGTCGGCGGAGCAGTTGCGGGAGCAACTTTCGCTGAATAAGGACACGTTCTGGCTGGCACTTGACGGTTTTACGCCGGTGCCGCTGGAAAAACGGTACGATACACCCAATACGTTGGGTACTGACCGGATCGCGTCGGCGGTTGGGGCTAAGGTTCGGTTTCCGGACTCGGCCTGCCTGGTGATCGATATGGGCACCTGCGTTACGTATGACTACGTAGACGAGGAGTCGGTCTTTCACGGCGGGATGATTTCTCCTGGCTTTCGTATGCGATTCCGGGCCATGCATTCGTTTACAGAAAGACTACCTCTGGTCGAACCGGACGATCTTCGTCCCTCATTGCTGGGCAAAAATACCCGGCAGGCCATGCAGGGTGGTGTCATTAATGGATTGTTGGCCGAATTGAACGGAATCATCGAAGCACATCGCCGGGATCACCCCGATGTGAAGGTGCTAATCTGCGGAGGAGATGCGCCATTTTTTGAAAGTAGCCTGAAACCACCCATCTTTGCAGTACCGGAACTGGTGCTGATCGGATTGAATCGTATTTTACAACATAATGTCGACCTCTCGTAACGGAATTTATTCCGTCTTATTTACCGGCCTGTTTCTGTTTGGATTAGCTCAATTGAGCGCTCAGGCACAAGGACTAGGCAATTCTCCTTATTCATCGCTGGGTATCGGCGAAATTTATGGCAGCAACAACATCACCAATATGGGGATGGGCGGTTTGGGAACCGCTTACGCAAACGGTTTTTTCCTGAATAGTGCCAACCCGGCTTTGTTGGTTCGAAACCGCTATACCATTTTTGAAGTCGGTTTATTGGGACAGTCCAAGCGAATTTCGGATAACCGGGGCCAAAGCCAGCAGGATTTTGGTGCCAACCTGAGTTACCTGACGCTGACTTTCCCGGTCACCCGGTACTGGTCGGCGGGGATTGGATTGCGGCCGTATAGTTACGTCGATTACCAGACCACCCAGTACCAGAAAGTGCCCGGCACGATTTACGAGTCGGAGTATGTCTATCGTGGGCGAGGAGGACTTAATAAAGCCGTTTTTACCAACGGGTTTAGCATTACCCGAAACTTTTTTGTCGGTATCGAAGCCGCCTTTCTGTTCGGTAACATTACCAATGACTCGGATTCACGCTTGCTCATCGGTGGTGATGACATTACCGTAAAACGCTCGACGCTTACGAGCTACAGCGATGTCGTCTGGCGACTGGGAGCGGCCTGGCGCCCCAAAATAGGGAAAGACTGGTTCCTGAACATTGGCGGAACCATTGACCCGATGACCCGACTCGGCGGAAAGTCACTCGATACGTACCAGCAAATCGATGCCACTGGCGCACAGATATCGACGCCGGATACCGTCAGCAGCCAATCGAAGGGTTCCATTACCTTGCCAACCCAACTGAAGGGTGGAATTGTACTCGAAAAATCGCAGAAACTGGCATTTGGAATTGAATTCGGTTACCAGCCCTGGTCAAAATACAAGAGTCTGGACGGTAGTCCCACCAATCTGAAAGATAGTTACTCCGTTGGCGCCGGGCTTGAGTTTACGCCCAAAACCCGTTCGCTGCGTTATTTTGATCTGATTCCCTATCGCCTGGGCTTCAACTACGCGAAATTGCCTTATGCCATTAATGGAAAACAGCCGGACGATGTAAGTGCCAGTTTGGGCTTTTCATTGCCGGTCGGACAATTTGTCAATTCAATGACTATTTCTTTGACGGGTGGCCAGCGCGGAACGGTTGTTGATAACCAGATCAAGGAGCGGTATTTCAAAATTGGTCTCGGCTTGTCGCTCAATCAGCAATGGTTTCAACGCTATAAAGTGGATTAAAAACCGGTTTCTGCCCGATTTGAGTTACCGTTCGATCAATTGAACGAACCCGACGAGTCAGGATGGTGTTTTTGTCATGAAGATTCACACCTAAAAAATGATTGGCAGGCTTATTTTCAGTTCTTTACTGGCCGTTTTCGTTGCAATCGGTTTAACCGGTTGTAAGGAAGAATCGACGGTGAAAAAGTCCGAACCGTATACCGGCCCACTGGAAGAAATCAACGATGTGCAGATTTTGTACAGCGAAAAGGCGCAATTGAAGGTGAAGATGAAAACGCCCCTGCAGTACAAATACCAGTCGAGCGACCGGGTTTATCCAAAAACCGTCAACATTGAATTTTACGGACCAGATCAACAGGTTGAAACGACGCTTCGCGCCGATTCCGGCCATTATTTCCAGGCCCAGAATTATTACCGGGTTATGGGTAATGTAGTGGTAATCAACAAGAAGAAAAACGAAGAAATGTATACGCCGGAACTAAACTGGAATCCAACGACCAAGAAAGTGTATACGGACAAGCCGGTTAAAGTTCTGAATAAAAATACGAACGAGCGAATGGATGGCGTCGGTTTGGATACTGATCAATCGTTTTCCCATTATTTTCTTCGCAAAGTAAACGGAGTTTTCCGGCTGAACGGCACCGGAAATTAGTTTAGAACCTTCGTTTTTTCCCGCTGAACGCGGCAGGTATCCAGAATCTTACTGGTTTCTTTCACATCCGTAATCACGTTTTCCTCGCCCCATTTATTGTAAATGAAGGTCGTGATTTCGGCAATGTCGATGTCGGTCAATTGCGGATTGGCGGGCATTGGCCGGTGAAAAGAGCGTCCGTTCACCACAATCGGTTCGTTCTGGCCGTACCGGATCAGGCAAATGACTTTCTCCTTGTCTTTCAGGTAATCCGAACCGTCAATGGGCGGGTAAAGCGCTTCGAGTCCTTTTCCGTCGGTCTGGTGACAGTTGGCGCAGTGTTCCGTGTAGAGTTGGTACCCTTCAACAAAATATTTCTCCTGTTTCAGTTCTTCCTGGTTTTGGCAGGCAGATTCAAAAAAAAGCGTCAATACGGTTAAGCAAATCGCTGCCTTTTTCATTATTTTTTGTATTCGGCAAGGAGTTTATCGATGTCGGCCATGAGTTTATCCGCACCGGCTTCGGTCGTGCCGTCATACATCCCGCGAACGTGTTTTTCCTTGTCGACCAGCACGAAATGCCCGCTGTGGAGAAGGCCACCCGGTGCTCCGGCGTCTTCCTGAGCCACCACCATGTAGCTTTTACCGGTTTTAAAAATGTCTTCTTTTTTGCCCGTTGCGAACTGCCATTGATTGCCGGTTACGCCCAGGTTTTTGGCAAATTCTTTCAAAACCGCCGGAGTGTCGTGCGCCGGATCGATGGTATACGACAAAATCATGACGTCCGGATTACTTTTAAACTGCTCATAAACCCGTTTCATCTGGGTTTTCATTTTGGGGCAAATGGTCGGGCAGGAAACAAAGAAGAAGTCAGTGACGTAAATTTTGCCTTCGAATGTTTTGTCGCTAACCGGCAGGCTGTCCTGATTGACATACTGAAACGCCGGAACCTGATAATAGGCAGTGTCCGTAACGGTTTTTCCGTCAACTTCTTTGGTAATGACATCCCGCTCCCCGAAAATAGGCAGGCGGTTTTCACTTGATGAACAGGCCGCCAGCAACACCAACCCGACGACCGGAAAACATTTTTGAAGTGCAGAATACATACTCGATCTATAAAAACCGGAGGATAGAAGCGGTAAAAACCGGTTATCTGGTCAACATTCAGAACGCGAAATTAGTTACCCAGAAACTTCTTTGCCTGCGAAATTCCGCCCGTTACTTTTTCTTTTACAACAGTAATTTTCTTTAATTCGCTGTTCAAATAGGCTTTCGCCTGGGCTTCATCCAGAACGTCCAGCGTGTCGGATCGGTAGTTATGCATCCAGTCATTCATCAATTCGTCGGCTTCCGTAAGGGATTGATTGATAGCAATCCCTTCCTGCTGGCGGTTTTGCGAAACGGGCGTGGCTGGCGTGATTTTGGACAGACTGTCAATCTGATGGCTAATCTTTTCCTTCAAATCCATTATCTCTTCCGTCCTCATTACCTCATCATGAATCGCCATGACCTGATCCCGGATCTGTTCGACGCTCTGGTCTTCACCGGTTTTCTGTTCGCCGGACTTTTGGCAGCTCGTAACGGCAAAACCAATAACAACAAGGGAAACCAATACTTTTTTCATTTTGCGATGGGTATAAAATGAGTAATCGTTTACGATCAAGCCTTTTGGGATAAAAGCTCTTTCGCGTTTTTCAATACACTGGCCGAGGGGTTATTGCCTCCAATCATCTGCGCGATTTCCTGAACCCGTTCATTAAAACCAAGTTTTTTAACCCGACTAACGGTTTTATTGCCTGAGTTGTCTTTGTAGACGTAGTAATGCGCTTTTCCCTGGGCGGCAATCTGGTGCAGGTGCGTAATGGCAATTATCTGGTGACTGAGGGCCATTTCGCGCATCATATTGCCCATTTTAATGGCAATTTCGCCGGAAACTCCCGTGTCGATTTCATCAAAGATAATCGTTGGCAAAGAACGTTTGCTGGCCAGAATGTACTTAATCGTCATCATCAGCCGGGAAAATTCACCGCCCGAAGCCACATTTTTGAGTTGCTGGGGCTTGACACCCTTGTTGGCGCTGAACAAAAACGAAACCGTATCGACGCCGTTATGGGTGGGTTTACCGGTTTCCACGTTGATTTTCAGGGAAGCATTCGGCATGCCCAAATCGACCAGCGAGTTGTCTACCTGTTTCTCAATCTGGGGAATAACTGCCTGCCGGGAAACCGTCAGCGCCTGAGCACTGATCATGAGTTGCTTTTCGGCGGCTTCATTTTCGGCTTTGGCTTCTGCCAGCTCGGCATCCGAATTCAGAATTTTGCTGACTTTTTTCTCCAGCTCTGCCTGAATTGCCAGTAACTCGGCAACGGTTTTGACCGCGTGTTTGGTCTGGAGATTATAAATCAGATTGAGACGTTCCCGAATCGTTTCCGCACGGGTATCGTTGGTTTCAATGTTTTCCTGTTCCGCACTGATTTCGTTCGCCAGATCACGAAGTTCGATCAGGGAGCTTTGCGCCCGGTCGCGAATCTGGCTGAAGCGATCGGCCAATCGGGTGACATAGTTCAGATTATTGACTACATTTTTGAGGTAAACCACCACCGACTGTTCGGCATTGTCCAGGTAATCAAACGATAACTGAAGCCTTTCCTTGATGTCTTCCGCGTTTTCCAGGATTGTCAACTCCTGCTCCAACTGCTCCTGCTCATCGGTTTGCAGTTCTAATTTTTGGAGTTCTTCGTACAGGAAATGATTGTAGTCGAACTCCTTTTTCATCGTTGCCGTCTCATTCAGCAACTGTTCATACGCTTCCTGTTTAAACCGGAACGTGCGGTAATCGGTGCGGTATTGACGAAGCAACGCGTCGTTTTGGGCGTAAGTATCGACAATCTGTAACTGGTAGTCGTTTGACCCCAGCAAAATAGAATCGTGCTGTGAGTGAATGTCCATTAACTGGCTGGTCACCCGCCGGAGAATATCGAGCGTTACCGGCGTATCGTTGACGAAAGCGCGCGATTTTCCGCTCGGGCTGATTTCCCGCCGAACCACACAGGTCGTGTCATAATCGAGATCTTCCTCCTCAAAAAGGTTCTCAATGACGTAACCCGATACGTCGAAAAAACCTTCGATAACGCATTTGTCGGTAGGATTATAGAGCGCTTTGCTATCCGCGCGGTTTCCCATCAATAAACCGATTGCACCGAGCATTATGGATTTTCCCGCCCCGGTTTCACCCGTGATGATGTTCAACGCGGAGTCGGGGTCCATTTCCAAATGTTCAATCAGGGCGTAGTTTTTTATCAGTAAATGCGAAAGCATAGCAAAATTCTAAAAAGGAGCTTTTTCGTCCAGGATGACTTCGTCAACGGTATGAATCTGTACGGTATGGCTGTGACCGATGTTGTCACGTACCGACAATTCAGAACCCTGAACCCCGAGCAACCGACCGTGGACCGTGCGTCCGTCGGTAAAAACCACATTCACTTCAGCATTTTTTAGCCTGGTGGCAGTTTCGGTGTTCCACTGGTTGAGAAGTTCCGTAGCCCGAATGCGAATTAAACGTTTACCCATGAATTATCTGAGTAACTTTCGGTAAACTTCTGTTTTGGCCGGGTCGAGGCTCGACAGCAGCGTGAATGCTTTCTGCCGCTCGTCGCGGGAACCTTCATTCATAATGTTTAATAATTCTTCCCCCTTGGCGTCAAAGAAGGTGTTGATCACGATCGAGTTAGGCCGTTGCTGGCTCACCTGCCGAATCGTGTTCAGGACATCAAGCACCTGAGCCCGCGAACCGGCGGGATTGGTCGTGAAGTTATCCAGCGCCTGGCGGTGGTAGGTATAAAGGGCTTCGTGATACGGAATAAACTGCTGGTTTTGCAGATTTTCAATCAACCAGTACCGGTTTCGGATATCACCCCGAGCGCCCCAGGCTCCTCCGTCAACGCTCTGACTTGCCTGCGTCATGACATTGAAAGCCCGCTGAAAAAACTGTTTTCCGCCCAGCTTTCCGAACGAATCATAATCAACTCCCAGAATAATCAACGCGTCAAAAGCCAGCAGCGAAGTCAACTCACTGGAATAGGCATTTTCATTAAAGTACATCGCATCATTCTGGCGGTACGGAAAATTGAACGAATTGTCGATGTACCGGAGTGTGACGGTTTCGTAATTACTCCCGTAGACTGGCCGGGTCACAATGATCTGAGCGCGACCTTCGTAGTAATTTTGGGAAGGAACCTTTAAAATATCGATAATCAATTTGCAGTTGATGCGTTCTTCGGGATTAAACGCGTCGGTGGTCCACCGGCGGTTGTTCATAAAATCCGTAATGAACCCCTGCAACTGCGGGAAAACCTGGCGGTCCGTAACCTGCGTAGATTGCGCCTGGTTGAAATTCACCGTCACCTGACAGTTTAATTCCTGCGCCACTACAGTGGTTGACAAAACAGTAAAAACCGCAATAATCAGTGCAATTGATTGAAATTTCATACCATCGATAACTGTTCCTGAACCAGATTGAGCAAATCTGCGGCCACTTTATCCTTCGACTTTAGCTCAAATTCATAGATTCGTTCGTCTTTGTCAATAACGGTAATTTTGTTGGTATCGTGCCCAAAACCGGCACCCGGATCGCGTAAAGAATTCAGGACGATCAAATCAAAATTTTTGGCCCGAAGTTTAGAAACCGCGTTGTCCAGTTCATTATTGGTTTCGAGGGCAAAGCCAACCGTAATCTGATCCGGGCGTTTCTGTTGTCCCAATGTGGCTGCAATATCAATTGTTTTGGTCATTTCCAACGCAAAAACCGACTCCTTTTTCTTGATTTTCTGCTCTTCCGGATGCAAGGGCGTGTAATCCGCGACGGCAGCCGCCAGCACAACAATCTGGGCCTTGGAAAATTCTGCTGCCGTTGCCTCATACATCTGTTGCGCCGAATGCACGGATATACGCCGGATGGCCGGGTCGGGGAGGGGCTGCACACTGGGTCCGCTGACGAGGGTCACATCGGCCCCTGCCTGCGCAAAAGCCCGGGCAATGGCGTAACCCATTTTGCCGCTGGAGTGGTTGCTGATGAAACGAACCGGATCAATCGGCTCCTGCGTAGGCCCGGCGGTTATCAGAACCTGCTTGTGACGAAAGATCGGCCGGTGGGCGAAATGGCGTTCCAGATCCGCTACGATGTGTTCAGGCTCAGCCAAACGGCCTTCCCCCACCAAACCGCTCGCTAATTCACCGTGTTCCGCCTGAATAAGCCGGTTTCCGAATGATTCCAGCCGCCGAAGGTTGTCCAGCGTGGAAGGATGGCGGTACATGTCCAGATCCATGGCCGGAGCGAGAAAAACCGGGCATTTGGCCGAAAGGTAAACCGCCGATAACAGATCGTCACAAAAACCGTGGGCCAGTTTAGCCAGCGTGTGGGCCGAAGCGGGCGCAATAACCATCAGATCGGCCCAAAGAGCGAGCTCGACGTGGTTGTTCCACTGGCCTTCGCCCTGACCGCCTGAGCTGGTAAATTCTGAAAATACCGGCCGTTTCGCCAGCGTTGCCAGCGTCAATGGAGTAATAAAATCCTTGGCGGCCTGGGTCATCAGTACCTGAACCTCCGCCCCGGATTTGACCAATAGCCGAATAAGCAGGGCTGATTTATACGCAGCGATGCTGCCGGTTACACCCAGCAGAATCTTTTTACCGGCCAGAGTAGACATAAAAGTTAATTTAAAAGCAAATAAACCGGGAAAGTACAAAATTCACAGAGAGTGTTCGCGCTGGCGATTTTCTCCGTGAGATCTGTTCTTCCCCGGTTTGCTTTGGACTTCGACTTAAATTACAGCGAGTTGGTCGTATCTTCCTCGACCGTACGCCATTGCAATTTACCTTCCAGAAACTCATCCGTAGCAACGGTTGTCGGTTTCGGCAGGCGCTCGTAATATTTTGAAATTTCGATTTGCTCGCGGTTTTCGAAAACTTCTTCCAGATTGTCGACCGCCGAAGCAAATTCTGACAGTTTATTGCTCAGTTCTTCTTTCATTTTGCTCGAAATCTGCCGGGCGCGTTTTGAAATAATCGAAACTGATTCGTACAGATTACCCGTTGCGGCTGCAATTTTATCGGTATCGCGGGTGATGATTGAAGGATTATTTGCCATGATTTTTCGGTTTTCAAAAGCTATTTTTGGCCAAAAAGGATTGCGGCCAAAAGGTGATTGTTAATTAGCCGTTGTCGCGGTGACTTTGGCCGGTTTTTGTTGTTGATTCAACTTCTCTTTTTCCAGATTCGCGATGGTTTCCAGCTCTTTGCGGCTATCCTCGTACATCCGCTCAGCTTTCCTGATATCCGAACTTTTGGGGAATTTGTCGACCAGAGCCAGATAATAAGTTACAACATCCTGGTGCCGTTCCTTAATTTTATCGGCGAAACTATTTTTGGCCAGGTGGTATTGAGCGTCAACCCGTAGATAGGCCAGTTCTTCATTGTATTTCGAATCCGGATATTCCCGCAAAAAGTTCGTAATGGAAACCACTGACGACCGATAATTAGCAATGTTGGCCGCACTGGTTTTGTAATACTGCTTCGCTTTATCATACGCTTTCCGCTCCAGTTTGTCGCGAAGAACCGCAATGTATTGCGTACACTCCTGCCGAAACGGACTTTCCGGGTGGGCGTTGATAAAGTCCTGCAACGCAGCCATCGCCGTCAGCGTATTGGATTGATCCAGGTTGTAATTCGGCGAATCTTTGTATAAAGAGAGCGCGTAAAAGTACATCGCTTCGTGAGCGTAATCGCTTCGGGCAAACGTTTCGTAAAACTGTTTGAAGTGAAACGACGAAAGCTGATAGTTCTGCTGCTGGTATTCGCAGTGGGCCCGGTAAAACTGAGCCATTTCCGACTCCGTACTTCCTTTCAGAATGGGGATCAATTCTTCAAATAAGAGACCTGCCCGGTAAAATTCACCTTTTTTGAAATACGTTACGGCGGCCTGGTACTTCTGATCGTCGGTACCCGTTTTCTGTAACTTCTGGAATGGGCTGCATGACGTTAATACTACCAACAACACAACCGCTAACTTACCTGCTCTCAAATAATGCTGCATAAGGATGCAAAATTAATAAAAATCTCTGTAAACTTTAACGATAAGTCCGGTTAAATAGTGCTGAATCAGAGGAGAGTAATGGGCAAAAAAAAAGCAGTAAACAGATTTCTGTCTACTGCCTATCTAAAAACGTATACCTCATTGGTGACTGACCATTAATTTTTTGGTGGCAATCTTCTTGCCTTCCAGTGACAATTGGTAGAAATACATTCCTGAATTCATTTCGCTGGTAGCAATCCGGACTTTCCGTTCGTTGCGGTCCAAAACGTATTCCCCGACCTGAGCCCCCAAAACGTTATAGAAAACCAGCTTGGCGTCTTTTACGGAACCCGTAATCTGGTAATCTATTTCGGCACTTTCGTTCGCCGGATTTGGGTAGATATTTGAAACCGTAATCCGATCATTTGAGTACATCCGGTCATCGACTTTTCGGGTTTCTTCGGCTGACTGCCGTGCCTCGGGAACTGCTAAACTCCCCGTATCCGAACTGGCCGTACGAGCCGTAGCTTTACTGGCCGATGTATTCAAAAGCTGATTGCGGTAAAACTGATTGATGGCGGTGTTTTTCTGGGCCGTAACACCCCGATCCAAACTGGAGACATTTGGGTGTTTCAGAAAAGGGAAATTATGGGAGTGGATAACCCGGCTTGCCACGGCGGGCTTTTGTCCCAATTCCAACCGGCTTTTTGGCTTGCTGCTATCGGTTTGAGCCAGTAAGCTCTGTGAAACCAATAGCGCCAGGCCGGTTAACCAGGCATATAAACGTACAGGTTGTTTCATATAGTTTCATGCAATAATCGGGTGGATATATTACCCCATCACAAACATATTTAAAAAACCGAGAAAGTCAACGACCGCTACCTCAAAAAATTGCTATTCTCAGATCTTTTTTGTCAGTTAGAACTTCGTTGTCTCTCAAAGGTTTAAAATAGACTGAAAAATTTATTGAAAAATGTTACGGTTTACTTGTTTACTTTTCGAACCGGTTTTTTGTTGAGCTCGCGCTCCAGATCACTTTCTTCGGCGGGAGAAACTGAAGTCTTTCGCGCAGGCACTTTTCCAGTTTCTGCTTTTTTCAGCGCTTCAGTTGCCAGACTGTCCACTTTCTGAGTCTGAACTCCATCCGGGATAGCAATTGTTTTTTTAGTTGATACCAGTTTTCTAGTTGAATTGGATGACTCTTCAGCCACGCTTTTTACAGGTGTCAGCTCAACGATTG
Organism: Larkinella terrae; assembly: GCF_009668025.1. GTDB lineage: Bacteria > Bacteroidota > Bacteroidia > Cytophagales > Spirosomataceae > Larkinella > Larkinella terrae. Next base: position 393,231 of record NZ_WJXZ01000006.1, read on the forward strand.
GTTTACTCTTTAGCCCTTCGGTTGTTGTGCTATCAGCCTTCTTCGTTTTGTTTTCGGTTACTTTCTCGACCGTTTTTTTAGTTTCTGCCGCCGAAACCGGTGTCAATTTTCCCGTAGATAAATCCTCTTTTACCGACGTATTTCCGCTGGCAGCCCCCGGCATTTTTTTGATCAGATTCCTGATCTTTGGTTCCGCTGCCGGAACCTCCCGTTTGATGGTGGCAGACGCTTCCGGCAAAACCGGAGTAACTGCGTTTTTAGCCTTTTCGATTCCCGATAAAACCGGTTGGCTGGCCGGTGCTTCCGGTAGGCCCAAAACCCGGGCTTTCGTGGGTTTTTCGGCCACTCGCCAGTTAAAACCGTCCAACCGTTTGTCGGCTTCTTTTAACTCCTTGGGTGGAACCAGTTTTGAATCCGGTTGCCCATAAAAGCTGATTTTTTTTACTTTTCGATCCATGAACCGGATGGTCATTTTACTACACAAAACCCGATTCATTCCCACCATTTTATTGTTGTCGTCAACGGCAAAATAGAGACTTTCGCCGTTGCCTTCCACTACCACATGGTCAATGTCGGAGCGGTCATTTTTCTTGTCATAGGCAAAATAAGTGGTCAATGTCCGCCCTTTTACCTGGTTAAAGTTGAGCAGCGTATCCTGTGATATGACGAAAGAGTGGCCCCGAAGTAACATTTTATTGATGCGATTATTTTTCATCAATGCGGTTATCGAGTCGCCTTCCATCTGGTAATTGGTACTCCACACGATTGGATCTCTGTAAAAATAGATGGTAGAATCGGCGGTTTCGTACACAATCGAATCACACTTACTCTGCAAATCGTTCTTAAAAACCAGGACGTTTTTCTGGCCGATTAGCCTCCGATACGTCGAATCGGCCGCCGGAGAGCCTTTCTTCCGTTTCGGATTGGGCAATTCAAACGACCAGAGCGTATCGGCCCGCATGTAGAGCGTATCGGAACTGGTGATGCTTTTAACGACCGCATTCCCAACCATACGAGCTACGCCCACTTTGCGGTTGTAACGCCCGAAATTGCCCGTCAGAATGGTCTGATCTCCCTTCGCAAAAAGAACGACGTTGCCACGGGCGGTGTAAAAATCATTGGCATTGTTGCCAAATAAGGTATCGCCCGTCAGCGTATATTTTTCCGTTTCAATGGTGGCCCGGCGCTGAAAATTCGACAAACGCGAAACCGTATTGTAATCGCCGTCTTTCGCAATCAGCGTCCCTTCCTTACTCACAATTTTGGTTGGCCCCTGAAACGTGGCAATCTTACTGAATGAATTGTAAAGCAACGAGTCGGCTGTCAGGGTGTATTGCGGATTAACCAGTTTTACGTTCTCGTGGAAAGTAAAAAGTTTCGTCCGCGTATCGTAATAGCCCTCCCGGCTGGTCAGAATATTTTCCCGGTCAACGATTCGGCCTTTTACCGGATAATGCGCAATGCCATTGGCGAGATCGTATTCCAGTTTTCGGGTCGTCAGCGTCATTTTCCGATCTTTTAGAATAACCGTCCGGCCGGTAACAACGGATTGGCGCGAAGCGCCGTAATAAAAAACCGTATCCCCCCTGACACTGAGCGTATCGCCCTGAATCATCCGTACGTTTCCGTAAGCTTCAATGACGTTGGTCGTTAAGTTCTGGATCGCCAGATCGCAGTACATCAGCATGTTTTTCTGCTGAAGCTCAACGTTACCCGTTAACTTTCGAACCTCTTCCGTACCAGACTGAATACCTTCCAACTGATCGGCACGCTTCAGAATGACAATATCAGATGTTCCGCCAGCCGATGGATTGGCAACCTGTGCTTCTGCCGAAATGGCCAGCGAAACCAGGAGCAATACCAGAAGTCTGTGTATCATCTTGTTGTAATAGACGCTAGTTTTATTCAAAGGGTTGCGACACATGGAAAAAAAATACTAAAATTTCTGAACTCGGATTTAGCAGATTAAAACGGTCTGCCGTAGCGGGATAAACCAGGATTCAATAAATTGCCAATCAATCTCAAGTAATCCTTCAATTCCGACTCAGATCATATTAAAATACAAAATTATGGCTTTAGCTCAAAACAAGGCCATTGAGGATCAGTTTTTAAGCTTTATTAACACTGAACAACTTTTTGGCCAAACTGATTGCATTTTGCTGGCAATAAGTGGCGGTTTGGACTCAGTAGTAATGGCGGAACTGTTCCGGTGGGCGGGTTTTCGGTACGGCATTGCCCACGTTAATTTTCAATTGCGGGGAACTGATTCGGAGGAGGACCAGGCTTTTGTAAAAGCCCTTGCGGAACGCCACCAGGTGCGGTTTCATACGACTCAGTTAGCGGCCAAAGAAGAAGCTGAAAAATTGGGAATTTCGACCCAGATGGCCGCCCGCCAACTGCGGTATGCCTGGTTTGAAGACATTGCGAAAGAGTTTGGCTATAACGGTATTGCGACTGCCCATCACCAGGATGACGTTCTGGAAACCATTTTGTTAAACCTTGTTCGCGGCACCGGATTAACCGGGCTGCGGGGCATTCCCATCAGGCAGGGAAATATTATCCGACCGTTGTGGTTTTCAAGCCGGGCCGAAATTGAAATGCACGCACAGAAAACCGGGTTGGTCTGGCGGGAAGATGGGTCCAATTCGTCGGATAAATACCACCGAAACCGGCTGCGCCACCAGGTCGTGCCGGTTCTGAAAGAGCTCAACCCCAGCCTGTTGCAAACGTTACAAACCACCGTAACCCGGCTTCAGTCGGCAGATAATCTGGTCGATGAAGAAATTCGGTGCTCGTGGGAGGAAATCGCTGAAAACCGCTCCAATAGCTTTTCTCTTTCCATTCAAAAACTGATCACTTATCGGGAGTGGGAGTTTCGTTTGGCGGAATGGCTTCAACCGTTTGGCTTTCAATATATTCAAACTAAGCCGATCGCTGCAGCTGTGCGGTCATCGGTTTTTGGTCAGAAATTTTATTCAACTACCCATCAGATCATGCGGGATCGCCAGTATCTGGTGATTGAAAAGCGGCACTCGTCGATCAATGAGTCGATTGTTGTGAATACGTTTCCGGATCAGGAAGTGTTGATTTCGGCTCATCATGTCCTTGGGTTTACCGTTGTCGATAAACCGGCCGATTTTCAACTTTCGGTTGATCAGCAGATTGCTTACCTGGATGCCGACCTGATTCAGTGGCCGTTGACGATCCGGCAATGGCAAAACGGCGAGTCGTTCCGGCCGCTGGGGATGAAAGGAAGCCAAACGATTGGTAATTTCCTGACCAATCGCAAAGTGACGCTTGCGGAACGTCGTTTCGTACAGGTTCTGTTGTCAGACAATCAGGTTGTCTGGCTCATCGGTCATCGGATAAGCGACCAGTTTAAAATAACCGCCAAAACCCGGAAAATCCTGAAAATCGAACGGCGGCATACCTCCGAATTAAACGCTGGGTGAGTTACCTCACTGGTGCGTTGACCCCTTTGCTTTGGCAATGTAAAGCAATTTGACAGCGAGCAGGTTAATAAATCTACAAATTAAAATAATATGTACATACAATTTTGGCATTTCTTTTGATGCATGTAGGGGGTAACCCTTGCGATCCACTATGAATTATCTACGACTGTTCCTGCTGAGTGCGGTTTTGAGTACGTTGACGCTGGCTGTCCAGGCCCAAAGTGCGCGTCTGAAAGCTGCCAATAAACAGTTTGAGAATCTGGCTTATGTCAACGCAGCCCGGGCGTATGAGGAGTTTTTGCGGTTGGATAAACACCGGGATCCTGCGGAAGTGCAGGAAGCCTACACGAAACTCGCCTATAGCTATCGATCCCTGCAGGATACGAAAAATGCCGAACGAATTTATTCAGATTTGCTCAAGGAATTTCCGGAAACCGATTCAAAAAATTACCTCTATTACGCGCAGGCATTGGCTGCGAACGGAAAATACCGCGATTCGCAGAAGATGTACAGCAAGTACGGCGAGAAACAAAAGGAGGATTTGCGGGGGCAGAAATTCACGGTTTCCTACATGGACATGAACCGGTTTTACCAGGATTCTTCTTCATACCGCGTTGAATACCTGCCTATCAATTCGCGTCAGGCGGATTTTAGTCCGATGTACTACCAGAATGGGCTGGCATTTGTATCGGCCCGCCACGAAACCGGGCCGGTTAAGCGGGTTTTCGGCTGGAATCAGACACCATTTCTTGATCTTTATTTTTATCCGGATACGACCGACCTTCGTAAAAACGCTGATCTGGCGGTTCAGTCCGCTTCGCTGGGCGGTAGCAATACCACTGCGGAAGTGGTTGTAGCCGAGCCGATGGATGATAAATCGCTTTCCAAAACCGAAATTTTTAGTCGGACGCTCAATACGAAATACCACGAAGGGCCAATGACTTTTTTCAAGGATCAGTCCCGGATCATTTTTACCCGGAACAATACCGCCAAAGGAAAAGAAGGGAAAAGCAGTGATGGTGTTCGCAAATTGAAATTGTATATCGCTGAAAATGTTAAGGGTAGCTGGCAGAAATCCGAAGAATTACCGTTTTGCAGCAATGATTATTCCGTTGGCCATCCGGCCCTGTCGCCCGATGATACCAAACTGTATTTTGTTTCGGACATGCCGGGAGGTTTTGGAGGAACGGATATTTACGTCGTTGAGTACAAAGACGGGCAATGGTCTTCGCCGGTTAACATGGGTAAAGAAATCAATACTGAAGGCAACGAAATGTTTCCATTTATTGATGAAAATAATAATCTGTATTTCTCGTCCGACGGACATGAAGGGCTTGGTGGTCTGGACCTTTTTTACGCCGAACTTCGCGAAGGTGTCGCTTTTAAAGGAGTACAGAATATGGGCTACCCCATCAATTCGGAGAAGGACGATTTCGGTTTGATTGCGACCAAAAACCGCACTTCGGGCTATTTCAGCAGCAACCGGAAACAGGGGGCCAGTGATGATAACATTTACAGCTTTCGCCGAACCTGTAAGCAACTGAATATTTTTGTTTACGACGCCAAAACCAATGAACCGATCGCGGTTGCGGATGTTCGGGTGATCAAGGCGGGCGTAAATCAGGATCTGCGTTTTACGGGAACTGACGGCAAAACCGGGTTTTGTGTCGATGCCAATATTGATTACGAGTTCAAAGCCATCAAAGAAGGGTACGCCACCAACAGCATCCGGTTTTCAACCATGACGCAGTCCGAAAAACCGGTCATGAATGTCTCGATCTATCTGGAAAAAAGTGAAAATACGCTGGTGAAAGGAACTGTAAAAACGGAAGTTAACCAGCAACCGGCACCGGGCGTTACGGTGACATTACGGAACGAAAAAGACAAATCGGAGCAGCAGGTCGTGACCGGAACCGACGGTAAATACGAATTTGAAATGAAACCCGGCGCGCCCTATACCTTAACTACGCAGAAAAATCGCTACACTGCCAACCAGGAACAAATGCCGAAAATGAAAGCGGGAAAGAATCCCAAACTCATTGAAAAACAGCACGGTATTTACGGAGAAGGCGATGTGTTTGAGTTGAAAAACATTTATTACGATCTCAATAAGTTTTTCATCCGACCCGATGCCGCCCGCGAACTGGACCATGTCGCGGCTCTTTTGAGAAAGTACCCGGAAATGAAAATTGAAATGCGCTCACACACCGACAGTCGCGCCAGTGACGCCTACAACATGCAATTGTCGGAAAACCGGGCCCGGGCAACTGTCGATTACCTCGTCAACAAGGGTATTGATCCGGCCCGGCTGAGTGCCCAGGGTTTTGGCGAGAGCGAAATTCTGAACGGTTGTACCGACGAGATTGCCTGTCCGGAAAGTAAACACCAAAAAAATCGAAGAACGGAATTTAAAATTGTGTCAGTGCAGCGAAATGTCTCCGAACCCACCGGGAAATGATGGAGCCGGAAAACCGCTTCATTTCAGGTTTGATTTCCCGAAGCATTTTCCATTGTTAAATGAGCGTTCCGCCGTCGGCATGGAATAAGCTGCCGGTGCAGTAAGCGGACGCATTGGAGGCAAGAAACAAGGCTAGCGGGCTGATTTCGTCGGTGGTGCCCATGCGGGCGATGGGCAATCGTTGGGTAAAATGCGCTAGAATTGCGTCGTCCTGCCAGAGCGCCTGGCTGAACTTGGTTTTGATCAAACCGGGGCAAATGGCATTGACGCGGATATGGTCCGGACCCCATTCTTTCGCCAGAACCTTGGTGAGCATATTCAAACCGGCTTTGCTGACGCTGTAGATGCCTAAACCGGGGTCGGGTGTTTGTCCGGCAATGCTGCTCATCATGATAATGCTGCCACCACCCCGCGCTTTCATGATCGGATACACCATCTTACTCAGTTCAAACGGCGCTTTGATGTTCACCTGCATGATTTTATCGAATGCCGACATATCGCAGTCGATAGCCGGGCCGAAAACCGGATTGGTAGCCGCGTTATTCACCAGGATATCGATGCCGCCGTATAGGTCGACAGTTTGGTTGACGAGATGCCGAAGCTGGTCGGGATCACCGGCGTGGGCGGCAATACCGGCGGCTTCTCCGCCTTCCTCCTGGATCCGGGCAACAACGGCGTCGAGACTGCTTTGCCGGCGACTGCTGATAACTACCTTGGCACCGAAACGGGCAAACAGGCGTGCAATGTCTTCCCCGATTCCTTTACTGGCTCCGGTGATCAGGGCGACTTTGCCGTCCAAACCAAATACCGATGTCTCTAACTCTTTTACGGGTAGTTTTGCCATATTTGCCATTGTTATGTCGGGTGGTTGAGGATAGTTGCCTTGCAAACTATTCTTAAAATTGAACATTTCAAAAATAAGGTTGGATCGTTTTGTGATTTGGATTGCTAATTTGTATACGAGAGATTGATTTATTTTCGTTGCCTTAACAAGATTGAGAATTACCCACATTCCGCTATGACCCAACATCCTACCGATTTACCTCCTTTTGTTCGTTCCTGGCGTCAGCTATATGTCATCGTGATTGCCAGCCTCCTGCTTGAAATCGTATTGTTCTACGGATTTATGCAGTATTTTTCATGAGCATTCTCGATTGGCTGATACTGACAGGTACGCTGGCAATTATTATCATTTACGGGGTTGTGCGTAGCCGGGGAAATCGCAGCATGGACGATTACCTGCTGGCCGATCAATCGCTGCCGTGGTATCATGTCTGTCTTTCCGTGATGGCCACTCAGGCCAGTGCCATAACCTTTCTTTCGACTCCGGGTCAGGCTTTTACGGATGGAATGCGGTTTGTGCAATTCTATTTCGGTTTACCGCTGGCAATGGTGGTTCTCGCCATAACGTTTGTCCCCATTTTTCACCGGCTGAAGGTTTTTACGGCTTACGAATACCTGGAATCCCGGTTTGATGCCCGCGTTCGCGTTTTTACGGCTTTATTGTTTCTGTTGCAGCGGGGCTTGTCGACGGGCCTTTCCATCTATGCCCCTTCCATCATTCTGTCGACGATTCTCGGCTGGAATATCTTCTGGACCAATATCATTATGGGCGGTATCGTATTGGTTTACACCGTTACGGGAGGTGCCAAAGCCATTTCGTACACCCATTTACAACAGATGCTGATTGTCACCGTCGCCATGTTCATTGCGGGCTGGATGACGGTTCATTTACTTCCGGATGATGTAGGTTTTATGGATGCGCTACAGGTGGCCGGGAAAGCCGGACGACTTAACACAATCGATCTGAAATTTGACCCCAACAGTCGCTACAATTTATGGTCGGGGCTGGTTGGCGGTTTTTTTCTGCAATTGTCTTATTTCGGTACGGATCAGTCGCAGGTAGGGCGGTACTTGACCGGGCAGTCGATTGGGCAAAGTCGCCTGGGATTGCTGGCCAATGGTATGCTCAAAGTGCCTATGCAATTTCTCATTCTCCTGGTGGGGGCGCTGGTATTTGTATTTTACCAATTCAACCCATCACCGGTTTTTTTCAATAAAGTTGAAACCGACCAACTTTTAAAAAGCCAGTATGCCGACCAGTACCGCAAATTAGAAACCGAACACCAAACAATCGCGGCCCGTCGGCAGCAGGCGGTTTTAACCCTCAACAAGGCTCTTTCTGAACAGAATACTGCTTCAATTGACCAAATCAAAGTGGTGATCAACCAGACGGATGAAGCCGCTAAAGCGGTAAAAGGTCAGGTTGTCGAGTTGATTAAAAAAAACAATCCGGTTGGCGATACCAGCGATGTAAATTATGTGTTTCTCCGGTTCGTGCTGGATTTCCTGCCCCACGGCTTGATCGGTTTGCTCATCGCCGTGATTTTCAGCGCTTCGATGGGCTCGATTGCCTCGGCCTATAATTCGCTGGCTTCAACCACAATTGTCGACATTTATAAACGGCTCTTTTGCAAGAACTATTCCGATGGGCATTACCTGATGGCCTCGAAAGTATCCACCATTGTTTGGGGGGTATTCTGTATTGTTGTGGCGCAATTTGCCAGCAAACTGGGGAGCATGATCGAAGCTGTCAATATTTTAGGCTCTTTATTTTACGGCGTAATTCTGGGGATTTTTCTGGTCGCTTTTTACTTCAAATCAATCGGGGGGAAGGCTACATTCTGGGCTGCAATCGTGACGGAAGGATTGGTTATCTGGTGCTGGCTGGCTGAATTGATGGCGTTTCTCTGGTTGAACGTGGTTGGTTGTGTACTGTTAATCGGTATTGCCTGGCTGCTGGAAAAAGCCATACCGACTAAGAAAGTGGTTAGTGAAACTTAAAAATGCTTTCCTACAACCGTTCGCGCAGATAGGCCAAAAGCATTTCCAGCGTAAGTTGCATGCGATTCTGACCGGTTTTTAAAGCAGCGACATCACTCTTTATTCCGGCAACGTCGGTTTTTAATTCAGCTACATCCTGCTTAACTTCGATCATATCCTTTTTCAAACCGGCCACATCTGTTTTCAAACCGGCCACATCTGTTTTCAAACCGGCCACATCTGTTTTCAAACCGGCCACATCTGTTTTCAAACCGGCTACATCCGTTTTCAAACCAGCAACGTCCGTTTTTAACACAGCGACATCCATTTTCAGCCAGGTGATATCACCTTTCATCTCGACTACGTCTGTCTTCAATACAGTTAGATCGTCCTCGATTCGGTCAAGCCGGCTGTTGACCTTAACAAACTCCTGCTGAACCGTTACCGTTAAATTGGCTAAACCACGAGCCACACTGTCAATGGCTTGTCCCTGCTCTGAAGCAAGAGTTTCTAATTGTTGGATTCGGGCGCGTTCGGTTGGCATATTCAAATATAATAGTTTAAATCTTTGTATATAAAAATAAAAATGCCTTCAATCCGCAAGAAAGAAGGCACTTTTATAATAATCGTTGATTAACAGGAACTTACGCTTTCTTCTTTTTGCCTTTTAGCACTTTAGAAGCAACAGGAGGAATCTGGGCCTGAAAGTCCGCAACGCCTTTTTGAATTCCATCTTTGTAAAACTTGAAAATCGGGTCGTTGGAGGCTTCACCCAACGTCAGTGCTTTTTGCGCCAGCGGCAAAGCTTCGGCAACTTTGCCCATTTTTGAGAGAATTTGGGCCTTAATCCAGACATTTGAGTATGTTTCTTTCAAACCGATCGACTTATCGGCCCACGCCAGTGCCTGATCCAGCTTCCGGTTTTTGGAGAGATTCCAGTTGGCTGCGGCTTGCAGTACTCCGGCGTCTTCCGGTTTTTCGGCAACGGCTTTTTCAACATTGGCCTGCGCATTGGCATTTACGTCTACTTTCAGCGGAGCCGTAGCCCGGGTGTCCGCCCAATAGATGTTAAAATTGGCCGTGCTGTCGGTCAAATCGCTGAAGCCCATGCTGAACGTTTCGTAAGGCTTGGCCACTTTTTCCGACTTAATTTGTACCCGGAGCGCATCCTCTTCTTTTTTATACCCGTTCGGAATGCCTTCTTCGGCGCTGGCGGTCAGATTTTTGTTGAAAATCAACGTCCACTCGCCCGGATTGGGAATGGTAAAAATCGAATAACTTCCGGCGGGAAGTTTTTGGCCCTGAACCCATACATCCGTGGTAGTTTTGAAATTGGTGGCGGCATTAGCGCCCGTTCGCCAAAGCTGACCAAATGGAGCCAGGGGTGTTTGATTGCCCAGAGCAGCGCGGCCTTTCAGACTGGGACGCGAATAGGTGATCGTAAAGTCAGTGGTTCCAACCGTCTGGATAATGGTTGCACCCGGACTGGCTTGTGGTAGTTTAATCTGCGCAAAGGCGAGCTGAGCAACAAATGTCAGGGTGGCCAGGAGGGAAATCTTTTTCATCGTGTTAATCAATTGTATGTCGTAGTAAAATTAAAACGAAATTGCGGTTTTTTATCGAATACCCATTCATTTTTGGCTATGCACCGTCAACCTTTAATCTCTCTTTTGCTTAACCACCATCCGGCTGATGAAGAAGAACGGCAGATGCTGGAACAAACGATTCAATTTGTAAACCACCATCCGGATTGCTTCGAACGGAGTTTGTTAATCGGCCATGTTACCGGTTCAGCCTGGATTGTAAGCCCTGATCGTCAGAAAGTTGTCCTTCTCCATCATTACAAACTTGACCGCTGGCTTCAACCCGGTGGTCATGCTGATGGCAACCCGGATATCCTGGCTGTTGCCCTGCGGGAAGCCGAAGAAGAAACCGGTCTTCAGGGAATAAAACCGGTCAGTAAAAAGATCTTCGACGTAGATGTTCACACGATTCCGGCGCGGGGGACCGAACCCGAACACCAGCATTATGATATCCGCTTTTTGTTCGAAGCCGATAGCCATCAACCCTTTATTCAATCGCCGGAAACAAATGAGGTTCGATGGGTCGATTTTGATGAAATTGAAAAAATAGTTAGTGAAAAATCAATAATCCGAATGGCAAATAAGAAAAAAATGATTTAACGAGGTTTATAGTTATTGTTTATCGCTTTATATTGGCATCGAAAACTAAGTAATGGTTTTCAGAGTACAACAAAACCACAGCAACTATGAAGACGATAATGAAGACCTGTCTGGGTCTGTTAGCGATAGCTTTAGCCATACCGGCGTCTGCCCAGAATAAATTGAAGAACGATCCGACGTATTCGACAGCTAATTATAAACACCCCAATAAAGCGACAGCCGCGCGGCAGTGGGAACCCGAAGCCGGCATTGAATTCCGGAAGAGAAAGCGCCAGCCGATGAACATTGCCACGTATCGGGAGCAGCAACGTCGGGGTGGATTGGGTGATCCGGCCATTACCATTCCGGCTACGCCATCGATGGCCAACCGGAATTACAAACAGCAGAATCTGATGGTGAACCCACAACCAGCGAACAAACCGGAAGTAGCTACCCGGATCGAAGCGGATGAAAGTGTAGGGAATTAATTGAAATAAACTTTGCAAAACCACCTCAACATCGAGGTGGTTTTTTTATGTCAAATTGTTGAGCCTGATCAGCTCGTTGAATCTCGTAAAAGACCAACGAGCGTTTTTTCGAAATTCCCTCTCCTTACGTCACCAATCGCAGCCTATATTGCCGGAAAAAGTGGTCCGGTTAAAAAGCGCGTTCGGAATCGTCAGCGAGCCGTTGGCCGAAATACCGTCCGAACTGCATTTCATCCTGCTCTGGGATACCCAAAGTCCGTTGAATTTTATAGGTACCGGTTTGGTCTGGTCGCTTTCAGTTTGCTAATTTTTGCTGATAAAGCCGGTAGTTTTCTTCATCGAAGCAGGCAAAGATGATTTCCGAAACGGAGGTTTTCTGCTGGCTGCTGAAAGTCCGCACGGTTTCAAGGGCAATCGTGCAGGCTAGTTCTTTCGGGAAACCGTAAATTCCGGTACTGATGTTGGGAAATGCAATGGAGTTGAGGTTGTGTTGCGTCGCAATTTCCAATACCCGGCGGTAGCAACTGGCCAGCAATTCCGGTTCCCGGTTTTTGCCGCCATGCCAGACGGGACCAACGGTGTGAATCACGAATCGGGCGGGTAGGCGATAGCCGCCGGTTAGCTTGGCATCGCCGGTTTGGCAGCCATGCAAGGTCCGGCACTCGGCGAGTAATTCCGGCCCTGCCGCCCGGTGAATAGCGCCATCAACCCCTCCTCCGCCCAGCAGACTTGTGTTGGCCGCGTTCACGATCGCATCGACCGACAGTTTGGTGATATCGCCCTGAATGACGCTTAGCATGGGTCAGTACTTCATTAATTTGACAGTTCGTTTGGTGCTGTTACTCGAAAGAGTCAGAAAATACAGTCCCGGGGATAAACTGAGTGATTGCAATGAAAAATTAGCGGCCCGATCGGACGGATAATTCTGCCGCCAGACGACCTGACCGGCGGAGTTGGTCACCATTGCATCAATGGTTTGGTTCAGCGGTATTTCATTCCACTGCACCGTCAGGCGGTCGGCATTCGTGAAAGGATTGGGGTAAATCAGCAACGAATAGGACTCTGCCGAAATGGCCGCTGCACGTTCAAAATTTGGAATGCCGTATCCTAAATTATTATCGGGTTTGGCAAACTGACTGCCCGACTGGCGCAGGCATTCAATGACCTGCTGGGCCGTTAAGCGCGGATTGGCCTGCCAGAAACCGGCGGCCAGTGCCGCAACCAAAGGTGACGAATACGAGGTTCCATTCCCAGCGGTCACCGTTCCACCGGGCGACCCTAAGGTTGTACCAGAACCCTGCGCGACCAGATCCGGTTTGATGCGGCCGTCGGGGGTGGGTCCAAACGAGCTAAACGGAGATCTGAAACCATCCCGATCCACCGCGCCAATGGACAGGACGGTAGCCACGTCGGCCGGTGCGCCAATGTAATGCCAGGGATCATTTCCCTCATTTCCGGCGGAAACCACCACCAGCATCCCGGCTTCGGCGGCCCATTGGGCGGCTCGGCTGATGAGCGTGGTTTTACCGTTCAGGTCGTTGTACGTATGGTTTTGAGTCGGGTCGTCGAAGGTTGTGTACCCTAAGGATGAGTTGATTACATCCACACCAGAACTGTCGGCATATTCGGCGCCGAACAGCCAGTTAGCTTCTTCCACCGGCGTTTCGCTCCCGGCGTCTTCGGTTCGCAGCAGGAGGTAGGAAGATTTATAGGCCGGACCAACCAACTGGTTTGCCTGGTAACCCGCCATGATCGACAGCACATTCAGACCGTGAGCATCATCTTCGTAAACACTGGATTCTTTTCTTACGAAATCATACGTCCCTACCACCCGGTTTTCCTGAAAAAGCTGACTGAGAAAGGGCACTTGATTGGCGTTGCGAAAACCGGCATCCAGAATGGCCACCAGCATGCCTTCGCCGTGGTAGCCCTGGGCGTGCATTTTATCGACGCCAATCTGAATCAACTGATTGCTCGAATTGCCGTAAACGCTTGGGTCATCGACCTGTTCCAGTTTGCTTCTGAACTGATTGACAATCGATTGAGCGTAGCCAATCCGGGCGTTGCCGACGGAGCGGTTACTTTCTATGCCCTGTACAAACGGCAACGCCCGAATGGCCGTCAGGTTGGCTTCCGTCGTTTCGATCAGCACGGCATTGGCCCAGCGCGAGCTAAACCAGATTTTGGCACCGGTTTGCCGGAGCGCCGACACGTAAACCGGATTGACCGGTAAATCCTTTTCCTGAACCAGAATGCCCTGTTTGGCCCGGCGCAGAATCGCCCGTTGGGACAGAAACTGCTCCGGTTTATTGATTGAATAGGGCGAACTGGTTTTGTCCTTCAACAGGACGAGGTATTTGCGGTTTTGAGCTTCGGCTGATAGCCAGCTGCTCAACAGGAAAAGCGTAAAAAGTAAGATTTTTTCCATATACATCTCATAATTTCCCGTACGAACGCAGCCGCCAATAAAACCGGATGCCATAATCAATCTGAGCTTTGCCAACGCAGGTTGGTGTCGACGAGCAAAACTGCAACTGAATTTTTTCCTTATAAACCAGCCCGACATCGCGGGCGTAAATTTCAATTCTTTTATCCTGATTAACCAGCGTTGAATCATTTTGTTGAACAACGGTGGCGGTTTCGGCAAACGTCTGATTCAGAACGCTCAACGGACGGCCCGTATTGCGGACCAGGTATTCGTCATCGCCCAGCGAATTATACGCGTTTCCGTTCCAGCGCCCCGACTCTGTAACAGGCAGTACGAGTTTTAGGTAAGAAACGTTGCTTTCGGTTTTAATTAATTGATCATCGTAAATTCGGATGCTACCGGCCGAGTCAGGTTGCCAGACGTCGCCGTCGCTGGCTCGTCGGTACCGCTCAGTACGCAAAACCGTGCCGCCAATCGGGTCGGTGGCCGAGCCGGTTATTACTTCCCGCAACTGAAACGTTTGGAGTGTGGAAGTTCCATTGAGCGAAAACCGCTGTTCGCTTACTTCATAAACCCAGAATCGACCCGGTTCCAGCGGAAAATAATCAATCATTTTGTGCAGAGGTTCGGTCGTCAGCTGGCAGGAAGAAAAGAAGGATGATAGTACAAGCAAACATAATATTGAAAAATAATGCAGCGTTCGGGGGTGTTGGCAGAAATCCATAGAAATAAGTAACGGGAAGGAAAAACGAAAATAAGAATTGGGTTGAAGACCCGCAAGTCTGTCGGTTAATGAAATCGAAAGCCAGACGAATCTTCCTGCCGCTTCATTAATAGATCGACCGTTTAATAAATGAAATTATAACGTATATAGACCTAAATCACTTTATTACGGCCAATAACTCCCAATCCCCTTGTCCATGAAAACTCTCTATTATTGCGGACTGATCATCGGTCTGTTGGCCTTGCGTGCAAAACCGGAAATGGCACCGAAAGCGCCGTTTACCGGAATGACCAACATTTCCTGGGTTGGTTTTGGCAACCAGTCGGTTAGTTCGGTCATTCCGCTTGGCGTCACCAACATGTCGACGCCGACACCGTTTGTCTATCCCAAAAAAATACAAAACCAGATCGCTTTTTACCAGGAGATTCTGCTGGTCAATTCAACCTTTAAACCCGCCAGTCCGGCCAAACAGTCGCCGGTATTTGGCAACTGGTTTGTGCGTCGGCAGGTGCTGATCGTGAAAGACGGCAAAACACAGGTGGTTCAATTGACCAAACTGTCCATTAACAAAAACGCCGAAGCTACCAGCGCCGTTGATCAGCCGATTCCCTTCTCGGCAACGCATATTGAGTATCAGCTTGGTCGCACCGAAAAGATACTTGCCAAACCTCAGCCGGGCAAACTTCCGACCACCAAAACCGTTGAGGTGTACCCGAATGATGCCGTCCGGATTGCGGCTCCGGTCGCTGAAATAATGGCGAATACCTGCGAAGTAAAAAAAGGAGTAGTGCGGCCGCTGCCTTGTGAATTTCAGCTGGTGAAGTTTCAGATTATCGGGAAAAGCGGCAAAACAGTATACGAAACCAGCTCGGTGGAGAATGGCGCTAAAATTCAAATTCCCAATGGCGAGTCGAAGAAAACGGATGGGCAGTTTTTTTATTACGATGCAAAACTGATCGTCAAACGGATTCACAAACCCAACTTTACGCCCCAAAAAGGGTACATGGTGAACTGGGGTCAGACGGGAAGCGATTTCAACGCCGAGATTGATACCCATTCTTCACTAGTCAGTGGCTTGCAACTGGATGCGACGATTGGCAAAGAGTTTACTATTCCGGTAGAGATCAAAAATTCAACGCCCAACAGCGGTTTTATTATAAAAACCGGGGAGTTATTACTGGAAAACGATGTGACAAGATCCAAGTTTCCCACAACGCAAATGCCCGGAGCAACCCGAGCTGATGCTTACATCCGGTTGAGCTGGTGAGATTTATTAAAGCAAAAAAGCCGGTCCAGAGCCGGACCGGCTTTTACTTTTAGAACTTATTTAGCTATCGAACGGATGGCGGGCATTTCAAAGCCCGTATCGATCTGCTGGTGGCCTTCCTGCCGAAAACTTTTCATGATCCAACCGCCACCGATGACGTCGTCGCCTTCGTAAAAAACCGCAGCCTGCCCCGGCGCAATGGCCGAAACGCCCTGTTCAAACAGGACATTGATTTTTTCACCATCCTGCGAAATGACCGCTGGAGTGCCCGGATCTTTGTAACGCACTTTGGTCACCGTTTCGAGCGGTTTTTCGATCGAAGCGTATTTTTGCAGATTTAACCGGCTGACAACCATGCCATCGCGGTATAAATCTTTATCGATGCCGAGAATGACTTCGTTGGTCTCTTTCCGGATGTCGGTTACAAAAACCGGGTAGCCAAACGCAATGCCCAGCCCTTTCCGTTGGCCGATCGTATAAAAAGGATAACCTTCGTGTTTACCAACTACTTTACGAGTGCCCGTCGCGGTGTCTTCCAGAATAAAATTGCCACCGGCCACTTCCTGTTCCAGCCCCGGCACCCGCCTTTTCAGAAATCCGCGGTAATCGTTGTCCGGCACGAAGCAGATTTCATACGATTCGGCCTTATTGACCAGTTCCGTAAAACCGCGTTCGGTCGCCATCGCCCGGATTTCGGATTTCCGAAGGTGTCCAAGTGGCAACTTCGTCCGGCTCAGACTTTCCTGCGAAACGCCCCACAGGACGTAGGATTGATCTTTTAAATTGTCGATGCCTTTGGAAATCACAAACCGCCCGTTGGCCGGACTCTCATCCTGCACCTGGCGGATGTTGGCGTAATGGCCGGTTGCAATCGACTCACAATCAAGACGGTCGGCCCGTCGAAGCAGGGCGTCCCATTTGATGTGGGTGTTGCAAAGAACACAGGGATTGGGCGTCCGGCCCTCCAGGTATTCGCCGGTAAAATGGTCGATCACCGAATCGCCAAATTCGGACCGGATGTCCAGAATGTAATGGGGAAAACCGAGGTTGACGGCGATGTTCCGGGCGTCGTTGATGGAATCGAGGCTGCAACAGCCGGTTTCCTTTTTTGTGCCGCCCGAAGAGGCATAATCCCACGTTTTCATGGTCATGCCGATGACTTCGTAACCTTGTTCGTGCAGCATGACTGCCGCAACTGAAGAATCGATGCCGCCACTCATGGCGACCAAAATACGTCCGTGTTTGCTCATGACTTATCTAACAAGGTTCAAAGCCTTGCGATAACTGATTAAAAATAGAATTGGGTACGATGCCCCTGATACTTGTCAAATACCGGCGCAAAGATACGTTTTAACAACGCGTAAAGAAAAACCATTCCGAAATTCGTGCCAATTTGCACTTATTCAGAACATTGCCCCATCGTTCGAAAAATTAGAAATCCGCGCAATGCATTTCTAAAACATTTATTGAAGATCAGTAAAAAAAGGCAGAAGACGCATTCTAACAGGAATGGGTATTTAAACTTCGTCTTGAAAAATGACCGGTTTTCTAAAAGTTGGTATTGCGGCAGGCGGTTTTGCCATTCTGCTGTTTTTGATGGGTACGGTTCCGCAATCCGGTAAAAAACAACGGCCCAATATCGTGTACATTCTGGCAGATGACCTGGGATACGGCGATGTCTCGGCCAACAATCCGGGCGGGCAGATTAAAACCCCAAATATTGACAAACTGGCTTCGCAGGGGATGCGGTTTACGGATGCGCATTCCCCGTCGTCGGTCTGTACGCCCACGCGCTACGGCCTGCTGACCGGTCGCTATCCCTGGCGGAGTCGGCTGCCCGTTGGGGTTCTGCGGGGCTACAGCCGCACACTTATCGAAGCCAATCGGCCAACGGTGGCCTCATTGTTAAAAAGCAATGGCTACCAGACGGCGGTGGTGGGAAAATGGCATTTGGGGCTGGATTGGCAGGTGTTGCCCGGCCACGAAGCACTGCTGGCCACGGATGGATACGGCATCAAATCCGACATGAATCCCGATCACATCGATTTTTCCCGGAACCCGTCCCAGGGGCCGACCACCGTTGGCTTTGATTACTCGTATATTCTGCCGGCTTCGCTTGATATGCCGCCATATTGTTACCTCGAAAATCAGCAACTGACGGAATTGCCAACGGGTTACACCAAAGGCAACAGCCTGGAATCCGGTTTTACCGGCCCTTTCTGGCGGGAAGGAAAGATGGCCCCCTCATTCGATTTTTACGACGTTCTGCCCCGGTTTGTCGACAGAGCCACTGCGTTTTTAAGAAAACAGACGACCCAGAAACCGTTCTTTCTCTACCTACCGCTGGCCGCTCCCCACACGCCCTGGATGCCCACCAAAACCTACGCCGGAAAATCAAAAGCCGGAGAATACGGCGATTTTGTGCAGCAGGTTGATGCCGCGGTCGGGGAGGTGCTGAACACGCTGGACGAATCCGGACTTTCCGGCAATACGATCGTCATTTTTGCGAGTGATAACGGCCCCTATTGGCGGGAAAGTTTTGTGAACCGATTCAATCACAAAGCCGCCGGTGAGTTCCGGGGGATGAAAGGAGACGCCTTTGAGGGCGGTCACCGCATTCCTTTTGTGGTTCGCTGGCCGGGCAAAGTGAAACCGGGAAGCATCAGCGCGGCCACCACTACCTTAACCAATTTGATGGCGACCTGCCGGGAGATCATCGGTGAAAAGGATAAAACCGCAATTCCCGAAGACAGCTACAGTATTTTGCCGGTTTTGTTGGGTAAAAGCAAAGAGGTGCCGGAACAGCCCGCCGTTGTGCACAGCTCGTCGCTCGGTTTTTTTGCGATCCGACAGGGCGACTGGAAACTGATTGAAGGACTGGGGTCGGGCGGTTTTACCGATCCGAAAGAGATCAAGCCACAAGCCGGGGAACCCGCAGGGCAGCTCTATAACCTGGCCACGGATGTGGCCGAAACCCGGAATCTCTACCAGCAGAACCCCGAAAAAGTCAGAGAGTTAACAGATTTGCTGGCTAAAATCAGGCAAAGCAAAACGCGGCTCGAGACGGGTGCGAAGCAATAATATTTACCAAAGACCTGCGTTCAATGCCCGAACCGGCTTTACATTTGTAAAACCGTCATTGAAAACCACAATCCAGAATGGCTCTCCAAACAATTGTTAAAATCAGTAATGTAACCAATCTGAGTGATGCCCGCTATTGCGCCGGAATGGGCGTCGATTTGCTGGGTTTTTCAATGGACGAAAACTCCGAACAGTACGTCGCACCGGAGAAATTTAAGGAAATCCGGTCGTGGGTGGCCGGTGTGCACACCGTTGGCGAAACGGCTTCGATCGACGTCGTGGAAATTGAGCGGTTGCTGGAGTTATACCAGCCCGAAGTGCTGCAAATTGAAGAATCCGCGTTGTTGCCCTATATTTCAACTTTCGACTGCCGCGTTATCCTGAAAGCCGACCTGTCGCTGATGACGCTGGATCAACTGGAGGCCCTTTTTTCATCCGTTCAATCCGATCAGATTGATTATTATTTGCTGGAAAGCAAGGGAGCGATTAACCTGGATGAAGACCTGAAAACCGTCCTTAAAAACCTGGCGGGGGAATATCCGGTTTTGCTGGGAATTGGCTTTACGACGGATACGATTCATGAATTACTTGCTGAACTTCCCATTCAGGGAATTGCGCTCACGGGCGGAGACGAAGACCGCCCCGGTTCGCGCGAGTTCGGCGAATTGATGGAGATGCTGGAAACGCTGGAGACTGACGATTAAATTATTAGGTTAAACCCGGTAGTATGTATTACCTATTATCAGGTAATACGTACTTTCATCCGAATCCGCGTCCATTCTTCCTTTCTTCCTTTCAAGCTACCGGAAACCGCTCTACGTTTACATCGTATTTACTAATACGCTCATGACTAAACGCTTAGAACGTTACCGCGACGAGGCCATGTTAGGCGGGGTAGCCGCCGGAATGGCCCATTATTTCAACATCGACCGGACATTGATCCGTGTGCTGTTCGTAGCCGGCTTTTTCCTGCCGCACGTCCCGTCCCTGATAATTTATGCTATCTTGTGGATCGTATTACCGGAACGGGTTTCCGCTTATTATTCAACCATTCAGTCTGAACCTTCAACTAATCTGTACACAACCATGAATACGAATGAACGCAATGGGAACCTCGTCGGTGGTGCAATTCTGGTCGGAATCGGCTTCCTGTTTCTGCTCGACCGCTGGTTCGATATTAATTTCGGTGACATGTGGCCGCTGATTCTGATTGGTATCGGTGCCTGGCTCATCGTAAAAGATCGGAATAAAAACAACGACTCCCACAACGACGGACCACCCAGCCGGTACAGCAGCGGCACCGATCCGTACAACACCGGGACCAGCGATCCGTATGCCTCAAATAATCCGTAACGTAAAACACATCGACTGACTATGAAGCGATCAGGCTTATTCTGGGGGATTGCCCTCATGACGCTGGGGGTGTTGTTTTTGGCCCGTAATTACGGTTGGTTTTACATCGACTGGAGTTTTTTCTCGCGGTTCTGGCCGGTGCTGGTTATTCTGGCGGGTTTGAATCTCATGTTTGCCCGGCGAAATGCCGCAGCAGGCCTGGTAACTACGGTTTTGCTGGCGGTTTCGGTGCCACTGGCTTTCTTTGCCATGTTTCATCACAATGGCTGGAACGGACGCTGGGATAACGACCGGTACGAATACCACTCTAATCAAGATGATGACGACGATGATGATTCGGACCATAACCGCAACGATAATGACGACGATGACGATCATGACAACGACCGTCCGAAGGTGCAAACCAGTCACATTGCCGAACCGATGGATGCCATCATCGATCAAGCTAACCTGAAATTTGAAAGCGGAGCGGGGCGGTTTTACATCGGAGCACCGTCCGATAGCCTGATTGAGGCCGATACGCGCATGAGCGTCAGTAAATACAGCATGTCGGTCAACCGCAGCAACGAATCGCGGTCGGCGGATATTGACCTGAAACTGGATGATGACGAAATCGATCTGAAATCGGGTGAGTTGGTCAATCTGGTGGATTTACGCCTGAATCCGAAACCGAGCTGGGCGTTCGATTTCGGCATCGGCGCCGGTCAGGCCGACTTTGATTTGAGTCCTTACTCGGTCAGATCGGTTAAACTGGGGGCTGGTGCGGCCGATATTGAATTGAAGCTCGGCGACCGCGCGCCCCAATCCGACATCCGGATTGAATCGGGAGTGACGTCGGTTACTTTGAAAATACCGAAAACCGTCGGTTGTCAGGTGGAAACGGAAGGCGCTTTAACCGTTAAAAAGTTTGATGGGTTCGATGAGATCGGCGGAGGCATTTACCAAACGCCCGGTTATGCCGCCAGCCCGAAAAAAATAACGGTTCACTACCAGGGCGGAGTTTCCCGTTTTAAAATCGAGCGGTATTGAGCTAAATTAAATCAATTAAGTCGAAGAAAATAGCGCCGAAACATGCTTTCGGAAAACCGGGTCGCCGGTAAAAGCCTTGGCTTTTACCGGCGACTTTTTTTTGACAAAATGTCCAGACCACGTTGAAAACGTATAGTAGATGTCGTCAAATAAGGAGCAGGCCGGATTTGACTTAAATCAGACAGGAAATGTTAAAATCGTTGCGATTATAAATGAGTAATTGTACTTATTTTACATTCGGCAATTAATTAACAGAAATGAGGTTAATAAAAATGCTGAAAAAAGTAAAATATTTTTGCCGCCGTTAGATAACTGTCTTCTTTTTTTCTTGTAATGGAAGAAGTAAAACTATATAATCGCGTAAAATATTAATTATTAGCTGTCTAATAAAATATTTTTATTGATTGTATGTGCAATATTATTTCTGATAATATAGTATGTTTGCCGTAACTAGTTGAAATTTATCTCTGAGTTTATTCAATAAAATACTGAAGTAGTACAGGTATAATCAGGATAGGTATTTCCCTCACTCAACGCATCGTATTTTTCAAATCCAGGTCTGCTAATTATCGAACGGTTTTGATTTTAACCGTTCCGGGAGGGCTTTGCCCAATCCGTACATGATGTTATCTGATGCAATTATAAAGTAACCCTTAAACTAGCTCCATACATGAATCCTTTTTACACACCGGGCAAATCCGTTTACTTCTATTTGATCTGGTTTTCCCTCTTCAGGACGATCTCGTTAAACGCCCAGCCCATTGCGATCGCGAGTGCTGATTATCAGGTTGATAACAATTTGAAGCTGATCATTTGCAACAAAATACCCGCCATTCCCACGACGGCTCAGCCGGTAACGTTGATTTTCGATAAAAACTACAGTTATGCCGCAACCGGAGCCGCTTTTCAGTTGGGGAAAGAGTATTCGCTCAGCAGCTCATCGGGAACGTACAAGCTGTTTTTTACGAGCTTCCCGATTTTCATTTTTAACACCAACGGGGTAGCCATCAGCAATGACGATAACCGGACGAAAGGAACGGTTTCCATATCAGACGGAAATTCGCCTTCATTCAGTGCCAGTATGGGCATTCGAATTCGGGGAAATACGTCGAGGTTATATCCCAAAAAGTCTTATAATATGGAGCTTTGGAAGGATCCAAATGGCAACGAAGAGCTCGAAAAATCCCTGTTTGGCATGCGGGAAGACAGCAAATGGCTCTTTTTAGCGATGTATAATGAACCGCTGCGCGTAAACAATTCTACGGCCTGGGCCATCTGGTTAAAAATGCACCAGCTTTATTATACGGCTCAGGAGCCGGGCGCTTTAGCCGGAATCAGAACGCGGTATTGCGACGTTTTCGTCAATAATTCGTACAACGGGGTTTATTTAATTACCGAGGATCTGGATCGCAAACAGCTGAAACTGAAAAAGACGAAAGATAATGGTGATATGCGGGGTGAGCTCTATAAATCGGGCGCCAAAACCGACGCGACGGCTTTTACGAGTGTTTTTAATAATAATGCGTTGCTGCCCTACGACAATAATTCCGCAACCTGGTCGGGTTATGAAATGGATTATCCGAAATTACCGTATTGGAATAACCTGTTTGGACTGGTTTCTTTTATCACTAAATCGTCGGATTCGGATTTTAGAAATCAGGTTGGTGGGAAATTTAAAGTGGATAATCTAATCGATGTTTTCCTGTTTTTAAACGCGATTGGGGCCACGGAAGATAATTTCGGCAACAATCAGTTTTTTGCCCGTTACAAGGAAAATGAGCCTTACATGCTGCTGCCCTGGGATTTTGATATTTCGATGGGAAACATCAGCGGCAAAATGGACGGACTCGCCGAAGCGATTCGGACCAACGGTTTTTTCTACCGGCTGATGACGCTGAATCCGAATGGGTTTAAAAGTAAAATGCGGAAACGCTGGTTTGCGTTGCGCCAGGGGGAACTGGCAACGGTGAATTTTAAAAAGAATTTTACGGATAATACGAGCCTGCTGACCAATGAGGGCGCTTACATTCGCGAAGAGCTGAGATGGCCTTCAACAATGCGTCTTCAGGAACAGAGCGCGATTGGTTCCTGGATTGACAGTCGGCTGGCGTTTTTAGACCAGTATTTTGGGGAATTTCCGGAGCAGGACGCATCGGCGGTCGAAGTTACTTTGCCGCGTTTTTCAGGACAGATTTCCGGAAGTGAAAAAGCGTTGCTGTGGACAACCAGCTTCGAAAAAGACGCCAGCCGGTTTGAGGTGGAGTTTAGTTCCAATGGATCGACGTTTACGAAGGTAGGGCAGGTAGCCGCAAGCGGAACCAGCAGCAGTGAAAAGACGTACAATTTTACGCACCCGGACGCTTCAGCACCGGTTTTTTACCGGCTGAAAATCTTCAATAAAGAAGAACTTTTCAAGTATAGCAACGTGATCGTGCTCGGCGGGTGCCCGACGCCACCGGCCGCCCCGACGATCAGTGCGAGTTTAACGGCCGTCAATTTGAAACAGAGTACCGTCCTCAAGGCAACGGGCTGTGCCAATACGGTTGTCTGGAATACCGGGCAAACCGGAAGCCAGATCACGGCCAGTCCAACGTCTACAACGGTTTACCAGGCGACCTGCCGCCAGAGCATCGGCTGTGAAAGCAGCCCGTCGGCGCCGGTAACGGTCACGATGCCAATTGCGGCTGAAGGCTTTCTGAATACCGCTACCTGTACGACCATTTCGGGTTGGGCCTGGGATGCCAACCGGCCCAATACGCCGGTGATGGTGGAATTGCTGGATGGCCCAACTGTCATTGCGTCTTCCATTGCCCCGATTTACCGGCTTGATTTGAAAACCGCCGGGAAAGGCAACGGCCTTCACGCGTATGATTTTGCGCCCCCCAAAATCCTGTTTGATAACAAACCGCACGTTCTGACGGCGCGGGTGCAGGGCACGACTGCTGCGTTGAAAACCGGTTCCAAAACCATTACGTGTGCGTTAACGAATTCGGCCCCCCAGGCACCGGAACTCGTGTCGATGACGGCTATGATCAACACGGCATTTTCCTGGACTTTACCGATGTTTTTTGATGTGGATTACGGAACTGTTCTCTATAGTTTGAGCGGTTTGCCAGCCGGTTTGTCCTTTGCGCCGGTCACCCGGGAAATTACCGGAACGCCCACCGTGAGCGGGACCTTCAGCCTGACGTATTCGGCCAACGACGGCCAGACAACCACCCCGGCTTACGTTTCGCTGGTGGTAGGTCTCAACACGTTCAATTTGGTCAATCAACCGCCCGTGGCCCCTGCAGTTTCGCCGTTGGCGGCCACGGTGAGTTCAGCATTTACGGCCACACTTCCGGTTTTTACGGATACCGATCCGCTGACCTATGCCCTGGCGGGTTTACCGGGTAATCTGGGTTTCAACCCGGCTAATCGGCAGATTACCGGCACACCGACAACGAGTGGGACCTTTAGCCTCACTTATACCGCCAGCGACGGGCAGAGCACGACTCCGGTTTTCATCTCACTGGTTGTCAGCAATACCGCCGTGGTCAATCAGGCGCCCCAGGCTCCGTCCGTTGCACCCTTATCGGCTACCGTGAATGCGGCTTTTTCGACGACCTTACCGGTTTTTACCGATACCGATCCACTCACGTACGCGCTGAGTTCGTTGCC
Source organism: Larkinella terrae (assembly GCF_009668025.1). Classification (GTDB taxonomy): domain Bacteria; phylum Bacteroidota; class Bacteroidia; order Cytophagales; family Spirosomataceae; genus Larkinella; species Larkinella terrae. The sequence goes on from NZ_WJXZ01000006.1 coordinate 418,156, forward strand.
TAACGCGCTGACTTTTAACGCATCAACCCGGCAGCTAACCGGTACACCGACGGTCAGCGGTGCCTTCAGCCTGACGTACTCGGCCACGGACACGCAGTCGGCCAGCAACTTTGTCGTGGTATCGCTGACGATTAGCCCTGCGGTTTCCGAACCACCACCGATGACGGTGACAGGCAATTTCGAAGGGTATCTCGACAAGGTCGAGTGTGGGAGCATCCGGGGCTGGGTCTGGGATCGCAACAAACCCAACACGGCGTTTACGGTGGAGTTCTTCGCCAATGGCAGCTCCATCGGAACGGCCAAAGCCGATATTTTCCGGCAGGATTTGAAAGACGCCGGAAAAGGCAACGGCTCGCACGTCTACACTTTTCCCACGCCCGCCAGCGTCAAAACCGGGACGACCTATCAGATCAGTGCGAAGGTTCAGAACAGCAATTATGTGTTAAGCTGGTCGCCCAAGACCCTGAATTGTCCGGTGGGCAGTCGGTTAAATGGCGAGGACGATGCGGAAAACGCCAGCGGATTGACGGTATGGCCCAATCCATCGAACGGTACTTTCGAAATTCATTATGATCTGAAAGACGGCAAATCGGGGGAGTTATCCATCATTGATGCATCGGGTCGGGACTGGTACCGGAAGTCAGTAGGAGGAGAGGGACCCCAGCGCCAGCGGGTGTCACTAGCGGGAGCCGACGGAATTTTCCTGATTCAACTGCGGCAGGGAAAAACCGTACAAAACAAAAAAATAGTAATCAACCAGTAACAGATAACCCGCTTCTAATCCTTCCGGGAATTAGAAGCGGGTTATTCAGACGGCTTCACTTACATCTGTTTTGGTATTTAATTAGACTAATTTCACAAATTTTACGTTATCGCTGGATTTCTTATAAAAATGTACATAATTCGTTATATTATTGTGTAATTAAATAAGCGAGACCAATTATAAACGTGAAAATGTATGAGAATAAAGTCTACTGGAGACAGAAGGTTAGGGGATTTCTTTTCGTGGTTGATTTTAGTGATTACTCTTCTGCGGGCAAACGCAGCTTACGCCCAAACCATTTCGATTAGTTCGGGGCGGTTTCAAATTGACAAAACCGCCAGGATTATTGTCTGCAATCAGCTCCCCGGATCTTCAGGCGAATCGCCGGTAAAAATTCAATTTGATCAGCAGGAATTTACGATTTCCGGAGTAGTTACACCTTTTGAAATTGGAAAGAAATACAGCGTAACGAAAGATGGCGGAACCTACGCACTTTTTTTTACTAACTTTCCAATCCTAAACATCAATACCAATAACGTTAAAATTAGCGAAACCGATGATTTAACCCGGGGAGCAATCTCGCTCAATCAGGCTTCGGGTGATGTTTTTTCGTCTAATATGGGAATAAAAGTTCGCGGGGCTACTTCCCGGGCGTATCCCAAAAAATCGTATAAGATCGAGCTTTCAACCGATGCTGCCGGGGCTAATTCCCGCGACGCATCGCTACTGGGATTGCGCGAAGACAGTGAATGGTTGTTGATGGCGATGTACAATGAACCCATGCGTATTTCAAACGTGACTTCGCATGCGCTGTGGATTAAGATCCATAAATTATACTATTCAAACAAGGAACCGGACGCTCGTTCGGGCATTCGAACCCGGTATATTGATGTTTTCTCGAACGATGCCTATCTGGGTGTTTATGCACTGGCCGAGGACATGGACCGCAAGCAGCTTAAGTTGAAAAAGACGGCCGATGATGGTTCCATTCGGGGGGAATTATATAAAACAGACGGCTGGTCAAATGCGACAACCTATACGGCACCGTTACCGGCATTTAACGGTGGTACGTCGCAGGATTGGTACGGTTATGAAATGAAATTACCCAAAGATCCTTACAACTGGGCCAATCTGTATGAATATTTAAAATTTGTCGTAAACTCTTCGACTGAAACGTTTAATGCCAATAGTAAAACCTGGCTCAGAACGGATAATGTGGTCGATTATTTCCTCTTTTTAAATCTGGTGCGGGCCACTGATAATACCGGGAAAAACGTATTTCTGGCCCGCTACAAAGAAGGAGAACCTTATTTCTTTATTCCCTGGGATTTGGATGGCTCATTGGGTTATCAGTTCAATACGGTTAAAGTAAACACCACCAATGATATATTGACGAACGGGCTATTCAATCGGATGCTGAACCGGAATACAGACGGTTTTAATTATAAGCTGAGAAAGCGCTGGTTCGAACTGCGGAAAGATGTACTGACAACGGCAAATTTAAAGAAGGATTTGTCTGATAATTATTCGCTCTTGCGCAACGAAGGGGCTTATGAACGGGAAAAAATGAAGTGGCCTTCTTCAGTTGATAGCGAATCCCTGACGTATATGCAAACCTGGGCCGAACAACGGGCTGCGTATATGGATCATTATTTCGCTTCAATACCGGAAGAAGGCGCGGCAGTTGCGAATTATGAAGGATTTTTATCAACACCGAATTGCTCAAGTTTGCAGGGTTGGGCGTGGAATAAAACCATGCCGAATACACCCGTTGAGGTTGAAATTTTTGAAGGATACACGGTGGTTGCCAGCCAAAACGCGAACATTTTCCGTCAGGATTTGAAAAACGCCAATATCGGCAACGGTATTCATGGGTTTAATGTGCCAACGCCCGATTTTTTAAAAGATGGAAAACCGCATTACATCAGTGTGCGGGTTAAAAATACGGGGTATGTGCTGAAGGAATCGTTTAAAACTATCAATTGTCCGGGCAACGGAACCGGCCCACCACCACCCGCGAATCCGGCACCCGTGGCACCGACGGTTTCGCCTTTGTCGGCCACGGTGAATGCGGCTTTTTCGACCACGCTACCGGTTTTTACAGATACCGATCCACTGACCTATGCCCTGAACGGTTTACCGGGTAATCTGGGTTTCAACCCGGCTAATCGGCAGATTACCGGCACACCGACAACGAGTGGGACCTTTAGCCTCACTTATACCGCCAGCGACGGGCAGAGCACGACTCCGGTTTATATCTCATTGGTTGTCAGCAATACCGCCGTCGCGAATCAACCGCCCCAGGCTCCGGTGGTCAGTCCGCTTTCAGCCACGGTGAATGCGGCTTTTTCGACGACCTTACCGGTTTTTACCGATACCGATCCACTCACGTACGCGCTGAGTTCGTTGCCTAACGCGCTGACTTTTAATGCCTCAACCCGGCAGCTAACCGGCACACCGACGGTCAGCGGTGCCTTCAGCCTGACGTACTCGGCCACGGATACGCAGTCGGCCAGCAACTTTGTCGTGGTATCGCTGACAATTAGCCCGGCGGTTTCCGAGCCACCTCCGGTTACGGTGACAGGAAATTTCGAAGGGTATCTCGACAAGGTCGAGTGTGGGAGCATCCGGGGGTGGGTCTGGGATCGCAACAAACCCAACACGGCGTTTACGGTGGAGTTCTTCGCCAATGGAACCGCCATCGGAACGGCCAAAGCCGATATTTTCCGGCAGGATTTGAAAGACGCCGGTAAGGGCAACGGCTCGCACGTGTACACTTTTCCCACGCCCGCCAGCGTCAAAACCGGGACGACCTATCAGATCAGTGCGAAGGTTCAGAACAGCAATTTTGTGTTAAGCTGGTCGCCCAAGACGCTGAATTGCCCGGTGGGCAGCCGGTTGAATGGCGAGGACGATGCCGAAAACGCCACCGGTTTAACGGTATGGCCCAATCCATCGAACGGTACTTTCGAGATTGACTACCGGCTAGAGGGAGGAAAACCGGGGGAGTTATCCATTATAGATGCTTCAGGCCGGGGCTGGTTGCGAAAGACGGTGGAAGGCGTAGGACCTCAAAGCCAACGGGTTTCGTTAACGGGAGCCAACGGAATTTTCCTGATTCAGTTGCGGCAGGGAAATAAAGTGCAAAGCCGGAAAATCAGTATTGAAAAATAGCACTACTTCCAATGTTTTAAAAGGAGCAACTACCTCAGCGTACTTGCTCCTTTTCCCAATTTCTAGTTGAAAACTCCCATACGGTTGCTACTCACTTTTCCCAACCATTCCACCCTGCTGTTGAGATTTTCGTGGCTGGCTGAAAGGATCGTTCCGGTGGTCACTGTCGCTTTCCAACTGGAAGACATTGAACCTTTTAGCTTTAGCACCGTATTGAACTCAGAAACCGAACGTATTTTCTTATTTTTAAAATGTCACGTTACTTCCCAAGTTAATTAAAAACAGTTTTCAATCCGTTTTTTCGTCGCTGTGTGGAAGAGCCCAAACCGATGTGGCGCGTACGATTCCGCTCAGGGCCAGCACCAGTGGTTTGGGTTGTTCGGCCCGGTGGATGAGAACGTGCCGGATCACGACCTGTTTGAAAGGTGTCCCATCCAGGTTCACGATGGGCATCGCCTTTAGATTCGGTTCCTGCCTTAAATCGAGGGTCGCCGGAATAAAAGCAATGCCTTTTCCCAGTCGGACCATGCTTTTCAGCAGATCAAAGGAGGGAACAAAATGCGCAATGTTTCGTTGTCGATGAAAGTTGGCCTGACGACAGGCTTCTTCCAGTTGATCAAAATAAAGCCCTGTATCCGGCCCGTGGTCAATCCATTTTTCATGTTGTAACTCACTCAATCTGACTGCCTTCTGCCGGGCCAACGGATGGCCGGTTTCCATCAGAATGGCGTAATCGGCTTCAGCATACTGCGTTGCGGTCAGTCCGTCTCGCTCCAGCGGAAGTACACACAGGCCCAGATCCGTCTGGTCGCTGGCGACCAGATCCTGTACCTGAATTGGGTTGGGAGCCTCCACCAATCGAACGTCGATCGAAGGAAAGTGAGTCGAAAACAACTCGAGCATCCCCATGATCCGTTCAGGTAGGATGAGTTTGAAAACGCCTAATGTAACCACCAGTTGATTGCTTTCGGCTTGCCGGACGTTACGAACGGCCTGGTCACTCAATTGCAGGATTCGTTTGGCATCCGTCAGAAAAGACGCCCCCGCTTCCGTCAGCTCAACCTTGTGATGCCGGTTTCGTTTGCTGGCCACAAACAGTTCGACCCCCAACTCCCTTTCCAAAAGTTTGATTTGCTGGCTCAAGGCGGGTTGGGAAACAAACAGACGACGGGCGGCCCGGCCAAAATGCAGTTCATCCGCTACACCCGCAAAGTATTTTAGCTGCCGTAATTCCATACATTAAACAAGCTGTCGGCCAATGAGTTGGCAAAGCTGATAAGTATTTCTAATTACAAGGTAAGAAAGAACGATTAGACTTTTTTAGCATTTTTCTGTCTTTTTGCGCTTTAGGTTTTACTGAACACCGTCAATAAGCCTAATTCTCACCTGATGAGCCCGATTGGACGACGAGATTTCCTGACTCAAATATCCTTAGCTTCCGCAGCGTTGTCCCTTTCCGGCACTTCACGGGCCTCGGTGCCAAAATCGGACGAGTTTGTGGTAGCGGAAACGGCCTACGGGCGGATACGGGGCGTTCGGAAGGACGGTGTCAACCTATTCAAAGGGGTTCCCTATGCGGGAAGAACGTCCGGTGATCGGCGGTTTCGTCGCCCGGCCCCGCTGGACCCCTGGACCGGCGTTCGGGACGCCCTGCAGGTTGGTCCACCGGCCATTCAATCACCCCGCCGGAATGAACCCGCACCTTCGGAGGATTGCCTTTTCCTGAATGTATGGACTCCGGCCAATGACAATCGCAAACGGCCGGTCATGTTTTACAGCCACGGGGGCGGTTTTGTGATTGGATCGGGCGCTTCTGCCAGTCAGGATGGCTCCAATCTGGCGCGTAATTTTGATGTAGTCGTCGTCGAAACCAATCATCGACTGGGGCTGCTGGGCTTTCTGTATCTGGATGAACTGGGCGGCCCTGACTACGCCGGGTCGGGTAACGTGGGCATGCTCGATATCACAACGGGCCTGAAATGGGTGCATGATAACATTGCCCGGTTCGGGGGCGATCCCGGCAACGTCATGATCTGGGGCGAATCGGGTGGGGGCGCCAAGACCTCCTGCCTGTACGCCATGCCGGAAGCGGCACCGTATTTTAATAAAGCTTCCATCGAAAGCGGTCCGGGCGTGCGGATGACGCCCAAAGACGTGGCGGCCGAAACGACGGCCATGCTGCTGAAAGAGCTAAACATTGCACCCAAAGACTGGCGAAAACTCCTGGACGTGCCCGCGTCTGATTTGCTCGTCCTACAAGGTAAATTACCCTTTATTCCTCCATTCCAGGAAAAAAACCGCAATCAGGGCATGATGCGTCGAAACTATGGCGGTTTTGGCCCGGTTGTCGATGGAGTGGTTTTGCCAAATCATCCCTTTGATCCGACTGCCCCGGCTATTTCCCGCGATAAACCGCTTCTGGTAGGCTGGAATGAGGATGAGTATACATTTTTTGCGTGGGAACGCAAGGACACCGAGTTTGCCAAACTGGATTTCGACAGCCTGCCGAAAAAGCTGGAACCACAGTACGGAGCTGATGCCGGGAAAATCGTTGATACCTACCGCAAGGCTAACCCCAATGCTTCAGCACCGGACATTTTCGTCGCGGTGTCGTCCATCACCATGATGGGACTGGGGTCGGTTGATATTGCTGAGAAAAAAGCGAAACAGGGCGGGGCACCGGTTTATCTTTATAATTTTGGCTATAAGTCCGAAAAGAAAATTCCGGGGACCGATTATGCGATGGGGACACCCCACGCGATGGATATTTCGTTTAAATTCAACAATGAAATTCCGCCCCGCGACGGTTCCGAGCCAAAGGAGAGCTTCTTTGGCGGCAACCGGCCTGAGCGGTTTACCGCTTCCCGGCACTTTGCTGAATTGTGGGCTACGTTCGCCCGGACTGGCAAACCGGCGGCAAAAGATTTCCCATCCTGGCCTGCTTATAACCTGAAAACCCGTCCGACCATGCGGATCGATGCGCAATGTGAAGTCATCAACAACCGATTCGGGGAAGAACTCGCCCTTTGGCGATCGGTCGGAAGGTTGTAAACAAGGATTCACTAACCGTTCACTACCATCTCTATTACCAGCACTGTTGTTCTACTACCATCTCTATTTCTAACTTACTCAGAACCCTATCGCTTTGAAAAGCGATAGGGTTATTCCTGATTGCTCCGGTAACAGACTTGAATAACTCGATGGGTATGATATAGTTAAAATATAGTTAAAAAGGGTGATTTGAGAGTGTCTGGTGCTTTTTGGACATTAAAAAAACAGAAAATGTAAACAATTCTTATTGGTGGCAAGTTTTATGATATAGATAAAACATAAACTTGAGGCTATGAAAATCGCAGTAGAGGAAGGGCAGGATAAGGCGGTATTGGCCGACGGCCTGCAACAGGTTACCATCACCAACATTGAGGAAGGCGTGAGCGAACATAAAGGCATTCCTTATTTTGCCGTTCGGTTTGAGAATGAAGAGGGATATGTTTCGCACCGGTTTTATCAATCGAAAGCGGGCATGCCAGCGATTATTAAACTTTTTGAGATGGTAGGTATTGAAGCTCAGGAAGGCAAAGAACTCGACACGCAAAAACTGGTAGGCAAAAAGTTATCCATTGAAGTAGGGGAGCGGTCATACACCGACCCGGAAACCCACAATGAGCGGACGTTGAAACAAGCCATTAATTTTCTGGCGAGCTAGCCAATGGCAGACCGGTTTCGTCAAAACAGCCCTGATGTTGGTCAGGGCTGTTTTAATTTCACGTAAGCTGGGATAAATCCGGAAGACTTTACAAACTAATCGACCTTTTTCGGATTAGTGGGGTTTGGGTGTTACGGGGTCCACAAGCTCGTAAGCGTAAGGTGTCGTTTTTTCGTTGTGCGTATAAACGGCTGAAACATAGCCATCTGCGTCCAGGTCGTAGGTCATACTGTGTACTTCAGTAAAGTTCTGACCTTCAATAACCATGGCGCCATTCAGCAAATGACTGCTTTGCGCACCATAAATTGGCAGAAAGAAGTCGATAATGTCCGATACCGGATCGGCGCCCCATTCATTCAGGTGCAGAGCCTGGTTCACACCGCCTTTATTCAATTGAAAGGGGCATTTTACATAACTGCCATTGGGCCAATACGAAACGGCGATATCTCCGTTGTTCCAGTATTGGCTCTGCAAGAAATTAACCGCCTGGGTTAAATTACCCGCCGGACCATACTTTCTGAGTTGCAGGATGTTATGGAGATAAAACGGATCCTCATAATAGCGGAATTCGTAACCCGATAGCTTTATCGCACCTGGCTTGGATGCACTGACCCAGGTAAGCTGATTCCGATCATTGTAGGAATAGAACAGTTCGTGCTCATCCGAAACATACTTCTTCGCCTGCGTAAAATCCGTGCTTTTCGAGCTGATACACCGACCGTTTGCATCCAGTTGAACAAGCGTGGTCCAGCCCAGCAGATTGTCGTAATAGTGGCTGATCAGAATTTTATTACCCGCCTGATAATCATACTGAATCCGGTGGTGACCATTGTCGACTTTGTCGATCCGCGCTTCATGGATGCCATCGTGAGCATAATACACCTTCATCTTGCCAACCTGCGTCAGTCGGCGTATCTTGTTCGGCGCGCCTGGCAAGTTGACGGCTACCCTGGCGGAGCTTCGTTGCGCGGGAATAACATCCTGCTCGTTATGACAGGCCGACAGGCTGGCTGTTACCAGAAAAATCGTACTAAGAACACCTTTTTTCAATGGATTGAACATGTTTTTTGTTTGTTTACTTTAGTTGAATAGCCTACTCTGCTTCAGGTTTTCGGCGCCCCCTGTGTCGATTGACGAAGCAAAATTGGCCCGGGAGCGAATGGCGAAGAAAGATTTCCACGCGAATCGTGGGTTCCGAATCGTGAATTGCAATGCGCAGAAAACGAGTTGCTTTTGGGAGCGTTTGGACGTGAATTGGGTAACCGGTGAATTTTTGTTGAAGGAATCAGCCCGGTTTTTTCCGTTTTGCCCGTTCAGGATTTGGATTATGCCCAATGAAAATCCTTTTTTGAAACCACCCTGATTTGCCCTGACTGCGATCTCTGAAAAAGCGCCGGGATTTGTTGTCGTGCGTACAAACCTTTTGCTAGTCAGATCGTTAGCCACATGAGATGTAATCAACACGAACTTGAAAAAGGCCAAACCCGTTTTCCGATTATTCCTTCAGTCTTTTGCTGATTTAAAAGGGAATGATCCCATTCGCATGGCCGCAGCTACGGCTTTTTTTACCTTTTTTGCGCTGCCTCCGATTGTAATTATTCTCAGCCAATTGAGCGATGAGCTGTTCAGCGGCCAGGGCCAGCGGGTGAATATGCAACTGATCCATAAACTGGCAGAGGTGTTTGGCGAACGGAGCGCCCGCCAGCTTCAGGATATTTCCCGACATCTTCAACAACCCCCGCCGAGCACATGGCTGACGGTATTTCGAATTTTTTTGCTGCTCCTTGCGTCGACAACTCTGTTTTCGATTATCAAAAATTCGCTTAACCAACTCTGGCGGGTAAAACCGGTGAAAAACCGCCGAATCTGGTATCTGCTGCTCGATCGGGTCGTAGCCTTGGGAGTGATTGTTTACTCCGGTTTTTTGGTATTCATTTCCTTATTTATTCAGGAAGCGGTAGGATCGGTCCAGGCAAATCTATTCAAAAGCGGTTTTGGTGCCGAATGGTTGCAGGAAAGTGGTGATTTTGTTCTGACATTGATACTGCTAACCTGTTGGTTCACAATCGTTTTTAAATTTCTTCCCGATATTCGCATTCGTTGGCGGGCCGCCTGGGTGGGCGCATTAGTGACCGGTTTGCTCGTTGAAATAGGGGAACACGTGCTGGATCGCCTGTTGATTACCAGTTCCGTAAATTCATTTTTTGGCGGCTCGGGGGCCATTATCCTGATTCTGCTTTTTGTCTTTTACGCGTCTCTGATTTTTTATTACGGCGCAAGTTTTACCCGCCGGTATGCCCAGCGGATCCATCTGGCGGTTAAACCCGATGGTCAGGCAGTTGCATATGAGATCAGGGAAGTAGACAACGGCCCAACCCAGTCGGATACCTGAAAATAGAGAATAGAAAGTGACATTTTATTGTTCTCAGACGTTTACAAAACTGCGGTCAGGAATCTGGATCAGGTTTATTCACCGAAGATGTTTGGATGAAAAATTCCGTTCCTGATCTACCAATGTCCAACACGATTCCGCAATATTGCTGAACATTAGCAACCGATGGCCGATTGTCATGATATTCAGTTTTTCCGCTACCCCCGAATTTGACTTTATGACGTACTTTGCCCGACACATCCAGGCAACTGTACAAAACGGCCTGCTGGTGATACCGGATCACATTGGGGACGGTTACATCCGGAAACTGGTGTTCGGGCCGGACTTCAAGATTACCATCCACCGGTACGTGCTCCGGGAAGATCTGGTTATCAAACGCCAGACGTCCGGCCTGGGAAACGACCTGATCACCGTCTTTTTTTACAGCAACGAGCAGGCGCTTGAGATCACTTTCAACGATGAACCCCATGTGCAGTTTTCCCATCGCGATGAGTCAGCTATTCAGGTTACGTCCAACGATCTGAGTTCAACCATCCGTTTTCCCGCTCATCAACTGATTCATTATGTGGTTGTTGCCATAAAACCGCCCCGATTAAAGGACTTGCTGGCTGTCAGCGAACCCAACTCCGTCCTGCAAACCATTACCGGCAGCGGAAATTCCTTTCTTTTCTTCGAAAGTATGGCTGCGGAAACCAAACTGCTGTTGAAAAATATGGCAGCCATCGATATGAATGATCGCTTGAGCAACTTTTACATGCAGATCAAGGTGCAGGAGTTGCTTTACCTGGTTTTCCATAAATTGTCTTTGCGCGAAAACGCTGCCCACCAAACGATCAACAGCGCCGATGCGGAAAGGCTCTTGTCCATCCGAAATGAGATCATCAGCGACCTAAGCGTGCCGCCGGTCATCCGGGAGCTGGCTCAGGTCGCGGCCATGAGCGAAACCAAACTAAAACAGCTTTTCAAGCAAACGTTTGGCTCCACGATTTACAATTATTACCAGCAGGCCCGAATGGAAGAAGCCGCTTTTCTCCTGAAACAGGGCAAGCATTCGGTGGGTGAAGTGGGCTACGAACTGGGCTTTTCCAACCTGAGCCATTTCAGCCGAATTTTTGAAAAACATTACGGCTTAAACCCGAAGCGGTACTCGTATTCGTAACACTCGCTTTATCCCAGATAATCGGGTGGGAAGACCTGCTGACCGTGTTTTTCGGCAATAGCCTGTAGTTTTTTTATGGTGGCAGCGTCCAGCACCGGCGGAGGCAGAAACTGGCCAGCCGCGACGGGTTGGCCGATCTCCACGAATAAGGATTCCAGTCCGGCCGGTACCACAGTGCAAAGCAAATGGGCGGTATGCGAGGTCCTGTTCTTAAAACCGTTCACCACGCCCCCTTTCGGAATGGAAATAAAAGACCCTTTGGTCGCTGTATAAGTCCCAAACTCGGATTTGACCTCAATTTCGCCTTCGATCACGTAAAAAGATTCTTCAAAATCCGCATGGGCGTGCGGGCCGGGTCCACCGCCGGGTGGGACAAGCATGTCAATGGTGGCGAATGCTCCTCCGGTTTCTTTTCCACCGACCAGTATTCGGTAGGTGCTGCCACCGACGGAAACGCTTTTTCCTTCTTCAGACCCCAACGTGATCGGTTTTTTGTGATTTTCCATTTTGCTCGATTTAAATACACCACAAAGCTCGGAAGGCTCCCGGCTGGAAAATATTCCGATGTGGCAATAAATCAGTCCGATCCGGCAAACCGCCTGAAACTGCCTATCAACTTTAACTATACGGAACATATCCACAAGTGAGAAACTCACCCGCCAGTGCGATTTCCCCGTACCGGGCTGCCTTGTCGTATTCGACTGTTTTTCTGGCTTTTTGCGCTATTTACCGGTCGGAAGATCGCCCACCTTTGCTGCATAGAAAACAAACAACTTATCAGCGAAATCACCATGAGAAAAGTAATTTATAACCGGTTTGGCGACGAAAGCGTACTGGAATTAACCGAGCAGGCAGTGCCCGGAATTCAGAAAGATCAACTGCTGATCCGGGTGAAAGCGGTTTCCATCAACCCGCTGGACTGGAAGGTGTATGGTGGCGAAATGAAATTGATGTCGGGATCAGCCTTTCCCAAATCGGTCGGCATCGATTTCTCAGGGATTGTCGACCAAACCGGCAGCGAAGTTGCACGCTTTAAGGCGGGTGATGCCGTCATCGGCTTGCTGGACGTTTTCAAAGGCGGAGCCCTGGCCGATTATGTAGTTGTCAAAGAAACCGATCTTGCCCCAAAACCGGCCAATATCTCGTTTGAGAAGGCCGCTGCCTTACCCGTAACCGGACTGTCGGCTCTGCAAATTATTGATCAGCTGGCTGCCGTCGGCGCTAATCAGGAGGTGTTGATTAACGGAGCTACCGGTGGGATTGGCCTATTTGCCGTGCAGATTGCCAAAAAACGGGGGGCCAGAGTAACGGCAGTTGTCAGCGCAAATGGCGTTGCCGATGCGAAAAAATGGGGGGCGGATACCGTTGTCGATTATACCAAGCAAGATATCAGGCACCTGAACCAGCCGTTCGATGCGGTTATTGACCTGTCCACCCGATTTTCATTCAAGGATGCCAGGCGCCTGATGAAACCCAAAGCTGTCTTTGTCAGTACGCTCCCTTCACCGTTGACGCTCCTTTCTTCGTTCGTTAACAATCTTTTTTCGGGTAAAAAAAGGAAGATCCTGATCCTGAAACCAACCGTGGAAGGGTTCAATACGCTAACGAAACTGGCCGAAAATGACCTACAAATCGTGCTGGATAAGACGTATTCCATGACTAACGTCAGGGAGGCTTATCAGGAAGCGCGTCGGAAAAAAATCATTGGTAAGTCGGTGATCGTTCTTGATTGAAGGGCGAAAGATGGGGCTTAAGAACTTGACTAATTGTGCTAAAGAATAAAGGCGGTTTTACTGAATTCAAGTAAAACCGCCTTCTTTTTTCTAACGCGTCCTGGCTTTGTTTCACCTGTTCATGAGATGCCTGGAAACCAATTCGGAGCACGATGGTAGTTGCGTTTGTTGATATGATTTTGAGCGAACTGCCATAGATGACAAGGCATTCCGGCTGAACGAGCGATAGCCTCCGATGGGCCGTAGACGCCGTCGGGCGGAGACAGTGAAGCCGGGTCCAACCGCAGCGTATTTCCATTCTTTTTGAAAAATAACTGTATAATTTTTCAACGTATAGTGGCTAACTAGATGGTAGGCAGCCTGGACGATAAATGCCTAGACCATTATTTATTCCATTTGCGCCGAAATTCGGGTACCAGGTGCGTTGAGTTGACTCTTTGGGAAGATTGCGATAGTAATTGGGAAAATTACGATAGTCCGAACAGCCTATGAAAGCTAAGTTTGCTGTCACTTTATCGATCTTACCTGTTTGACTTTGTCTTCATCCTGCTTATGATCCATTCACTTTTACTTACCCATGGGCCGTCCTGCCGGAAAAACCGTCTGCTTGCGGTTTTCATGTTTGTGTGCCTGACCTTCGGCTCGGCCCGGGCCGCGACCTATTACGTGACCGTCAGCGGAGCTGGCGCAAAAACCGGGGCTGACTGGGCCAATGCTCTGGATGCCATTCAATTGTCGGCTCAGGTTTTGAATGCCCAGAACGGCGATGTTTTTAAACTGGCTGCAGGAACGTATAAACCGTATGGACTTACACGGGAAGAACCTTATTTAAGGATTAGAACGAACATCAAAATTTACGGCGGCTACACGATAGGTACCGAAACCCGTACCCTGGGTACGACCATCTTTTCAGGTGATACGGATGACGATAACCTGCTGGATGGCGACAATTTTCCGGTTGCGATCTATTTCACATCAGTTGGGGACGAAGCCCGACTCGATGGGGTGGACATTACCCTGTTTTATTCAACCAGTAGGGTGGCATCAGCCATTTTCATTTTTACAATTATCGAGCCCACAAGTCCCATCATTTCAAACTGTTCCATTTACCAGAATTATGTAAATTTTGGGGCCACTGTGACAGTTAATGCCAGTTTCAGTGACCAGGTCTCACCAACACTGATCAATTGCCAGATCAGAAACAATCAAGGCTATTATAGCGGTGGGGTCTGGTGTTACAGTGGGAACGGGGGAGGTTATATCCGGCTCACCCTGCTCAATTGCACGTTCGTTGGGAACCAGGGCAGTGAGGGTGGGGCTGTTACGAACGGGGAAGGTTTGGACCCCTTCGAGATTAACCTGACCAATTGTATCGTTTGGGGCAATTCCAACTCGCCAGGTCCGGCAATTTATAATAATTACGGGATCACTACCATTACCCATAGTGATATTCAGGATGTAACACCTTCCGGTTCGATTGTCAGCGTTGATCCCCAATTTGTTGATGCGGCTGCTGGAAATTACCGACTTCAGGGTTGTTCACCCCTGGTTAATCAGGGCAGTACCGTTGCCTACACGACGGCCAATGGTCCTGATACCGATCTGGCGGGGAATAACCGCTTGGTCGGAACCATCGACATGGGCGCCTACGAGTTTCAGAACTCGCTGGCCATTACGGGCGGACCTGCTTCGGCTTCGACGGTTTGCCCGGGCTCGACCGTCAGCGTACCGGTTTCGGCCACCAGCGCGGGTTCTATTTCCTACCAATGGTTTAAAGAGGGAAACTCCTTGGGGGAACTCCAGACTTCGGCCACCCTCAGTCTGACCAACGTCCAGGCCAGCGATGCGGGCAATTATAAGGTGGTCGTCACCTCGGACTGCCAGTCGTTGACCTCCACGGCCTTTTCGCTGAGCATCAGTTCCGGAGCAGCAAGCCCGGTGCTCAGTGTCGCGCCAGCGGTCACCCAACCCATTTTGCAAAATACGCCATCCGTAACGGTCAACATCGCGGGCTGTGCGGGCGGAACCGTCAACTGGAGTGGTTCCAATGCTACCTCCGGCACCGGCCCGGTGATCAATGTTCCCACTACCAACGTAACATCGATCGTGTACTCGGCTACCTGCACGCTGGGCAGTTGTGCTTCCCAGCCCGGGAGTACCACCGTAACCATCAGTCCCCCGCTGGTGAGCGGCAGTTTCGATGGGTTCGTCTATGGTGCCGATTGCTCGACTTTCCGGGGCTGGGCGTGGGATCGCAACAAGGGGAACACCGCTGTTTCGGTCGATATTCTCGATGGAGCCACCGTCCTGGCGACTTTGCTGGCCGATGTTTTCCGGCAAGATCTGCAAACCGCCGGAAAGGGCAATGGCAAACATGCTTTCAGCTGGACCATTCCCGAAAGTCTCAAGGACGGTTTAGCGCACAACCTTTCGGCCCGGGTTTCGGGCAGCGGTTTTATCCTGAAAGACTCGCCGAAAGCCTTAATCTGTCAGGGCAGCAGCACACCGACCAACAAAGCACCCGTACCGCCGTCGCCCACGGTGTTAATCGCTCCGCTGGCCGCGCAGGTGAACGTGCCTTTTTCGGGAACGCTGGTAGCTTTCACTGATCCGGAAAGCCAGCCGCTGACCTACGCCCTGAGCGGTTTGCCCGACGGTTTGTCGATCAACACCGTCAACCGGGTGATCTCGGGAACGCCAACGGTTGCAGGCACCTTTGTGCTGGCCTACTCAGCCAGCGATGGGACTTTAATCAACTCGGTGAGCTTTCCGCTGACCGTCAATCCGGCGTCGACTACGACGGTGACCGGCAGCTTTGAAGGCTATCTGGACAAAGTGGAATGCGGTACGATTCGGGGCTGGGTCTGGGATCGCAACAAGCCCAACACCCCGGTTTCCGTCGAATTCTACGCAAAAACCGCTGGCGGTTCTGAAACCGTCGTTGGCAGTACCGTCGCCAACATCTTCCGACAAGATCTGAAGGATGCGGGCAAGGGCAATGGAGCACATGCCTACAGTTTCGAGGTACCCAACGGTTTGAAAGACGGGCAAACCAGGGCGATGTACGGTCGGGTGCTGGGCAGCACCTACGTGCTGAAAGATTCGGGGAAACCGCTGACGTGTAATTCCCCAACGCGCTTATCGGCGGAAACCGGTCCGGAGCTTCAGGTGACGGTATTGGGCAACCCGGTTTCGGATCAGCTTCGGGTGGAAATTCGGGGAGTGGAAGGGCGGCTGGTCCGGCTGCAACTCACAGACGCCAGCGGCCGGTTGATCACGCTGCGCCAGATTGAAGCGGCAAAAGCCGTTGAGCAGCAAACCGTATCGGTTCAGGGAAATCCGTCGGGACTATTGTTGTTGCGGGTTGAAAGCGGGCAGAAACAAGTAACCCTGAAAGTATTGAAACCGTAAAAAATTAGAAACAACCAAAAAGGCGCGGGTCGATGATCCGCGCCTTTTTGGTTATAGGGATTGTCTCCGGCGACTGATCCGGTTAAATCGTCCATCCGGAGTAACTTTGCAGGAAATAAAAAAGCCCGCTGGTGGGTGGGCCAGGTGCTTTAGGCAGCCATTGCCAGATCCGGAGCCATGTCGCGGGTAGGAGCCAGGCTGATGTGATCTGCCACCTGCTGCAAGGCCAGGTCGCGTTCTTCAATGGATTTATACCGCTGCGTTCCTTTCAGAAGAGAATCGTTTTTTATGTAGAGATTGAAGCGGAGGTCGCCGGGCAAATCCCAGGTTGAATAATTCTCTACCACCGGACCATGTCGGCGGGTGGCGCTGATCGCCCTGAGGCAATCTTCTTTGCACAGGAACGGTTCGCTAATCAGGATGGAATCATTCTTTTCCATTACCTTAAACTGGTACCGGTTGCCGATTTTCGGCTGGTTTTCAATCAGGAAATACATCGTATTTGTATGTTAGTCGCGTTTCTTAAAAAACCGTAATTAAGACTATGCGCTAAAGTCCGGCAAACTATTTTCGCCGGATTCAGACAGCTCATTATCATTAATTAGAGTACAACGGTTTCGTAATGCAACTATAATACATTTGTGGCTATATTTCAAGTGTTATGATATAAAAATATTATATAGCTGATTGGGTGGTAGGTTAGTGTTGTTAATATGCGGTTAGGATTGGTAACCACGCTACTAGAACGGCCCGCGAATGCAGGCTATTTAACAGCGCAATTATTGGGCAACCTGAAAAAGTTGAGCCGTCATTTCCGGATTGGAAACCGGGAGTAATTCCTGAAGCTGGTCGAGCAGCCGTTGGTTCGAAAAGGGTTTTTGCAGAAAAGCATCGGGTGAAGCGTCCACAATGCCCTGGCGGACGATGGTCCGCTCAGCAGCCGACATTAAAATGACCGGTGGCCGACCCAAACGGCTGTGCAGAAAATGCAAGACATCCAAACCGCTCAGCCGGGGCATCATCAAGTCCAGCAAGATGAGATCCACCGTATGGCCGGGAGTGTTGATCCACTTGAGCGCTTCCAGGCCGTCGCCAGCAACAATAACCTGATAACCTGCCCGGGTTAATTGAATGGTGAGCAGCATTCGGCTGGTCGCTTCGTCGTCGACGACCAGAATCCGTTGTTTTTTTTTCATGGAGGGTGCTACCTTGCGGTAGCCTTATAGTACACGTTACCTTATGTCGATGCTACCGGAGGCCTGGTTGTTGGGATCGTTGACAGCAGTCCTGTAACGCGTGGCTGAAAGGGCCTTTAAAGATGATTTTTTAGGAATTAATAGACAAGAATGAGGAGCTTAAATTCGAAAATTAAGTAAAAAAGTGAGTTTTCGGTATGGAAATTATAGGCATATCCGCTAGGTAATGGTTGTAGACCGACGGATCATTCTACTTAGTTTTCACGCGGCCGCGTTCGTGTTTGCGCCAGACGAACGGGCAAACGGGTTTTTCGGAAAAAGATTTCTAGTTTTTCGGCTGTCATGCCTGAAAACTGAAACCATTATTCCCTTCTCTGAGGATAAATCTAATTATCAGACAGTCGGAGTTTTAAAGCGGATCGCAGTACGGGAGCGGGCATTATTTTCAGGGCGCCCTGAATGAATGAGAAGGGTGAAGTGGAAATAAAGCGGTGTTATCAGGACCAACTGAAACGCGCAAGTGGCCCTGACCAATCAACAACTGTTCAGCGGCTGATTATTTGACCACCTCACTCACCAGAATGACGGGACTGATATTGGTGTAATTCGGAAAATCGGCCCGAATGGCGTCACGGTTTGGCGCGATAGCCGCCTGATAGTCGCTTAAGCTTTTTACGTAAAATGTGCCGATTGCCATAAAAGGAAGCGGTTGATTGGGAATACCGCTGGAAAGTCCTTTTTCAATGGTGTATTTAACCAGATTGGTCCCTAAAAAACCGGCCACCATTGGCATGTGCCTGGTTTCGTAATACTCCATGTTAAACGTTTTCCCTTCGGCATACGGGTACATGATGGATACTTTAATTAAGCCTTTTTCAACAGTAGCCGTGTTGCGCTTTTCCTGGCCAAACGCGACCGAACAAATGATTAAAAGAAGAAACGGTACAAGCAGATTGAATTTCATAATCAATTCAGTTTAGTGGTGAAAGGGTTGATTTGAAGTCTTATTCCGCAAATATCCCAACTCGGTTTATATTTGCAAAACGCTATTTTTCGATGAAATCAATCGGAAAAATCGATTTAGAAAGATGGAATTAAGACAGCTTAAATATTTCCTGAAAGCCAAAGAACTATTAAATTTTACGGAAGCTGCCCGGTTTTTAAATATTAGTCAAAGTACGCTATCGCAGCAAATTAAGCAGCTGGAAGATGAATTAAATGTTCCTTTGTTTAACCGGATTGGCAAACGAATCACTCTTACCGAAGCTGGTAAACTGTTTGGTGAATATGCGTTGCAGAGTATAAATAGAGCAAATGAAGGATTATTGCTTTTGCAGGATCTGAAAAACCTGAATACGGGAAAAATTACCATCGGCGTAATTTATTCTATGCGAATTCTTTTTGCCAAAACCCTGATTCAGTTTGCCACGCAATACCCCAATATTAAAGTCCAGGTTGTATTTGGCACCACCAAAGACCTGCTCGAAAAGCTTAATTTACACCAGTTTGACTTCGTGTTGACGTTTTATGAAAAAGCCAAAGAACCGCATCTGAAATACCAAACCCTTTTAAGCGCAAATATGGTCTTGGTAACGGCTAAAAAATCAGCCCTGGCTCACAAAAGCAACATATCGCTTGAGGAAGTGGCCGCGCTGCCACTGGCTTTACCTTTCAGCGGTTCCAGTACGATTCAGTTTTTTGAGGAGTCATTCGGCCAAAAAAATCTGAACCCGAATATTTGCATGGAAATAAATGATATACCTACCTTATTCGAAATTGTAAAAACCGGTCGCTGGCATACCATATTAAGTGAAACCAGTTTAAACGATCCGGAGGTTGTCGGTATCCCGATTAAAGGAAAAAACATGCGACGAACCATTATGATTATTTCACTCAAAGAAGCTTACGAAAAGAAAGCCGTGAAAAAACTCTATGAGCTAATGACTACCATGTAATGTTTTACGCCCCGGTTTTTCCTTTAATCGTGATTTAACCGCCAACTATCTTTAAACATCTGTTATTTAAAATGGGGTAGTTTGCGCGTTACCTTTTTGAACACCTTCTTCGGTTCGGGGAAGAAAAACCGTACTCAGATTTTGACGGGCTTCGGCCTGCACGCGTTCGATAAACGGACGAAAGTTTTTGTTATAATCCTGAAACGCTGACTCGATATTTCCGTCGTTTTTCTGGAATGCATCGGCTAAGGCGGCAGCCCCGCTCATCGCCAGTGAACCTCCCATGCCCGCAGCCGGTGATGCACAATAGGCAGCATCGCCCACCAAAGCCACCCGGCCTTTTGTCCAGGACGGCATTTTGATTTGGTAGAATTCAACGAAGTAAAAATTGTCCGCCTGCTCCATTTCTGCCAGGAGTTCGGCCGTGCGCCAGCTTTGTCCGGCAAACTGCTCAAGAATCAACTGCCGTTGCTGCTCCTTGTTGCGGTAATCATACGGGATTTCACTGTCTGCAACAAAGCTGAAAATAATATCCGTATTGTTCCTGTAGGCATTTAAGGTAATCGATTTGCCCGGCACCCGGAACAGTTGCATCGTTCCCGGTTTGATCAATGGCTTATTCAAAATGGTGAGCGAGCCATACGCATTCAAAAAATGGGCATAATCCGCTTCCCCACCAAACCAAAGTCTTCTCACACCTGAGTGGACTCCATCGCAACCCAGCACCAGATGAAAAGAGCGTTGCGGGCCATTTTTAAAATGAACGGTCATCCCATCTCCGGTTTCGTGAAGGGCCGTAATGCTGTCGTTAAACAGAAACGTAACGTCGTTTTGCAACTCTCTGAACAGAATTCCGATGAAGGCATCCCGCTCGATTTCTATTTCGTCAGACCCTTCGTCCGCCATCCGGATCGAGCCCTCCGTCAGATCGTCGCCATTCTTAAACTCGACCAGGTCAACGTGTAAGCGGTGTTTCTTTAGCTGGTCAAACAGACCCATGCGTTTCAAAACCGCAATCGTTTCGCCTTTGAAATCCACGGCTGCACCCGTAATCCGGGGCTCCGGAGCCATTTCGACCACCGTTACCCGATATCCTAACTGATTCATCCACCAGGCCGCGCCAAGCCCGGCGATGCTGGCACCCGAAATGAGCACATGGTTCCCTTTTTGTAAGTCCATTGTATATGCGTTTTTTTTTGCACAAAGGAACCTCATCAAAGTAGGATTGGAAATGGCTGGACCGGGTAAGTATTGGACTAATCGCGGTTTTTCATCCGAAAGGACAACGCCGTCATGCCGGTCACTTTCGTAAAGAGCCGGGAAAAATACGGGTAATCGTCATAGCCCAGTTCAGCGGCAATTTCTTTCACTGATTGATCGGAATGATAGAGCAATTGCTTGGCTTCCAGAATAATACGGTGCTGAATGTGATGAGAAACGGACTGGCCAGTGGCGGTTTTAACGCATTCATTCAGGTAAGCGGTCGATAGGTTCAGCCTCTGCGCGTATTCGGCCGGGCGTTTGGTCGTGGTAAAATGGCGTTCCAATTGTTCCCTGAAGGCTTTGGTTATCAGATCAAAACGCGAAAGTTTGCCGGTAGATTTGGTTTGCGTTAAATAGGTCGAAAGGATCAGGGCAACCAGGGCATTGCAGGCATCTTTCAGGATGGAGTGACGAAATCTATCAGCCTTCCGTTCAGCCACTTTCAGGCAAAGAGCTGCGGCTTCGGCAAGGAGGGCCGCTGTTTCGGGTGCTAATGCTAGCGGTTTTACGGGAACCAGTTCTTCCAGCCATTTCAGATACTCAGGGTTCAGATTTTCATTTGTCATCGCCAAACTTACGACGGTTACCTGGTCAGCGGCTGTGGTGCGGTGCACCTGATCAGGGTGAATGTAGATGACCGACGAGGGCTCCATCTGGTACTGTTGAAAATCAATTTCAATATGAACCGTTCCTTTTTCGAGCAGATGGAATGTGTGCGTGTTGTGCCGGTGCGATTGTCGATCTTCTGCAACGGGGTTGGCGTAATCCAGCGGAGGTAAATGCCGGAAGGATATTTTTTCAATGGCAATCCCCGCGTCCAGGTCGTCGGTCATCGCGTTGACCGGTATGGATTTCGTTTTTTTTGCCATCGGTTTGAGTTCCCTTTATGGATATTTCAAAAATCTTTCCTGATTCGTAGCAAGCATCATTGAGCTACTTTTTTATAAATACGGCCTCCGGTCAATTCGTTCAGGGTTTCATCCATTTTATTGATCAAGTCATCGCGCCCGGTGTGCATGCGATGCATAGGCCCGGGTACCGGATAGTGTCATTCAGAACGTGTACGCCAGTTAGTGCGAAGTGGTTTAAGATTCCTTCCTGATCCACAAATCCCCATTTTTCGTCCCGAGTCTGGACAGGTGACCTTGCTCGGTCAGGTTCTGCAAATAGGCTTCACTTTCCGGGCGGGAAACACCCGACAGTTCCGAAAACTCACGCGCGGTCAGGGTAGGGTAGTGGGCGAATAAAGGCTGCCATTGGTGATCGATCTCCCTCTTTTGAATGGAAGGATGGACCTTTTTTAGCGCATTTTCATAAACACTGTAGGGTTTTGTTCCGTAGACAAATTCCTGATTACCCGCATCCGTGCCGAAAAATAGGGACGGAAAACCGCGTACGCCCAGCTCCTGCCCAAGTTTTAAGTCGTCCCGAAATTGCGTTTGGGCTTCTCCTTCGAAATCCGCTTTCAGTCTGTCAACCGCTAACCCGACAAATTGGGCAGCCTCCGCCAGATGCTCCCACCGGGTAATATTCTTCTTTTGCAGAAAAACCATCTCGCGGATTTTTCGCAGAAAGCGAATGGCCATTTCCGGACTCTGCAACTGGGCGGCCTTGAAGGCAATGGACGGCGGAAAGGACGAATGCAGCGGATCTTCGAGCCAGACATCGCCGTCAATGGGCATGTCATAATGCTGACTTACCTCGTCCCAGTGTTGGGCGACATCCGACGGCTTGCTGATGCCACCGCTATTGTAACTCCAGTCGGGGAGGAGCCCACCCATCCGGTATTCTATTTCCAGCGCATGGCCATATTCGAGTTTCAGCCTGCGGAGTTGGGGTTCGATTCCCCAGCACGATGAACAGATTGGGTCGGTAAAATAACTAATTTTAACCGGTTTTTTCGTCGGCGAAACCGCCTGAACCGGCGACGCCAGCGTTGAATCAGGTCGCTCGCAAAGTCCCGTTTCGATGTCGCACAAAAGCGGATTTTGCATTTTATGGTCTGCGATGGGATCATTAGGAAGTTTTATTGGTTCCATGGTAAATTCTTATTTAGTTTTTCGAAAGGGCGTTTGGAAAGCCGTTGCCATCGCCGTTCGCAAAAGCCCCGAATACTGTTTTTGCTCCCGGCGACGCCCGATTTTATCAAATGCGTAACTTGGCTGCAAAGTTGGGAATGGCGTGGGAGCCTGTCAATTAGTCAGAAAAAGTTGACTATGGGAGAAATACAAAAAAGTGATACGGTTTGTCCGGCTGAAGAGCTGTTGAAAATACTTTCCGGGAAGTGGAAGCCTCAGCTTTTCAGGCTAGCGCTGGATGGACCGCTGCGCTTCAATTCGTTGCTGCGGCAGGTGGAAGGTTCCAACAAGCAATCGCTGGCTATGGCCTTGAAAGAGTTAGTAGAAGAAGGCTACCTGGACAAGGTGATTATTAAGGCCAAACCCCTGCACATTGAATATACCTTATCCGCGCGGGGGAGGACATTAATTCCGGTTTTTAAGCAATTGGAAATTTTATAAAATATTGATCATCAGCTTGAAGCTGACTCAAATCCGGGTACTTATCGGGAATCGTTTTGTTGCCCGAATCAATCCAGCCTTAGAATATCCCTCAATTCAAATTCAACCCGATGGTAATGCCGAGCCAGGGGGTATCCTGATAAATCCATACTTTCCGGTTTTTATCCATCAGGTGGTCGTACCCGAATGCCAGGCCCAGGCTAACGGCCCGATAGCCAAAAATGGCGGCTACCCCGTAACTCAGACAGGCGCCTTCGTATTCATCCTGAAGTTGATTACCGGTTGAAAAGGGTCGTACGGTCGCGGCCGTGATCCCCAGTAAACCGCCCCCGCCGATGCTGAAGGAGCGAATGTCAGAACGCTGCTGGTGGTGGTAAAAAACGGAACGCTGAAAGCCCTGATCATACCGGAAACCCAGATAAACGGCCGCATTGGCCGAGGTAATTAGCTCGGGCGGATTACCCTGCTGGCTCAGCCGGTATTTGAAGGGAATGGTAACCAGGTCCGTATCGAAGGAGGTAAAATGATAGCGAAACCAGTCACTTTTCTTGTTGACCGGCGTCCTGCCAATCCGGGGATTGACGAAAAAGACAATCGTTGAATCCGATATGTCAATCGTTTCAGGTCGCCCGTCGTTTGCCGGTAAGGCCGCTTTAACCAACTCGACAAACAGGGTGTCCTGCTGCAGATATAGGGCCGCCGTGACTGGCCGGGTCAGTTGTTTGCTTTGTTTATGTTTTAATTGGTCGGAATAAAAAAGCGACTGGTTTTTATTCACCACAAACGTCTGGTTTAATTCCTGGATGCTCCGGCGCGTATGGTAGCTGCTGGTGCAGCCTGCGGTAAGCAGGCCCAATAGTCCGCCAAGCCCGATCAGATAAAAACCTGCCGATCGGATCGGAGCCTTGCTGGTGAGAATACCCATGATCAGAACGGTTTCAAACCCGGTTTAGACGGCGCCATTTACTTTGACTTTCGGTTGCCGGCCGGCTCCTTTTCCAGTTTCTTCTCGGTTTTTTCAATGGCTTCTTCCACGGAATGGGATTTCCGGAGATCGCTGGTTTTTTTGGTCAATTCGGCCATTGCGCAGTAGTGTTCGTATAAAATGGCCAATTCTTCCTCACTCAGATTTTCACTGGCGACCAGCCGGTTGCTGGCTCCTTTGGTGGCGGCAATCAGCTCGTTCAATTTCAGTTGCACCGATAGCGATTCTTTATTCTGAGCTTTCTGGATGACAAAAACCATTAAAAACGTTACAATGGTTGTCCCGGTATTGATAACCAGCTGCCAATCTTCGGAGTAGTGAAAAACCGGTCCTAAGATCGCCCAGATGATGACGGTGGCCAGTGCCAAAATAAAAGCCCAAGACGAACCGGTCGCTTTCGCAACGGCTAATGAAAAACGTTCAAAAAAAGGTTTTTTGGGGAGGTTGTTTGATGAATCGGTTTGCGTTTCCATATTGGCTATCCACGTGATTTAAATGAATCGGAAGTTGTCAATGTGGCCTTGTCCTCCTCCGGTTTTTCGGAAATAAAAAAGACGACAGGACGCCGTTGCGGTTGTTCTGTCGTCTTTCCATTAGTAGCGGGTTCGTTGTGCCGATTCATTGACTAACCTTTTCGGTTACTGATAGTTACAAAAAGAGCGACCCTGTGCTAACTAATTGAAACAATTCAGTCATTTGGGGCCATCTCTACCCGTTCAGGCAACTATCAGAACCGCGAAAGCGCGAGGTTGTTTATTAAATTTACCGTGCAACAGGTATTCGTCTTGACAGGAGCCCCTGACATGCGGCTTTGGTGAGCTTTTCATTGATTCTGCCCAATGCAACGCAAGGCAGAAAAACGCGTCACAGGTCAGTATTGATCGAAGTTGGTAAAATCGGTCAATGAAATTTCAGAAATTTATAGTTTAAATTAGTCGTCAGAAGCGGCATCACAGGTTGCCTGCCCGTCCTAACGTGAACTCGTAGACGTTTAATGGAAAAGCCAGTTTCCAGCTCGGCTTCCAGTTAAAAGAATTACGACAAACGATTAGCAATTGCTCGAAGCCCAATGCAACATTCCTTTTCCACTACAAGATTGCGACTTTTGGCTACAACCGTTTTTTGATTACTGCGGAACTTTGCATTAACAAAAAACGGATACAATGAATCTAACAAACAACACGGTTTTAGTGACGGGCGGAACGGGAGGTTTCGGATTTGAATTTGCGTCAAAACTAATCGATCTGGGAAATAAAGTCATTATCACCGGAAGAAACGCTCAGAAACTTGCGGAAGTAAAACAAAAACTTCCGCAAGTGCATATTTTGCAAAGCGATGTAAGTAAAGCAGAAGACATTGCTGCGCTGTATGAAAAAGTTATCCGGGAATTTCCGGACCTGAATATCATCATTAATAATGCGGGCGAAATGCGAAAAATCAGCTTACACCATCCGCACGACCTGGTCGATATTACCCGGGAAATTGAAATTAACCTAATGGGGCCCATCCGCATGGTGCAGCAGTTTTTGCCACATCTTAAAACCAAAACCAGCGCGGTTATCCTCAATGTTACATCGGGCATTGCCCTCATGCCATTCCCAATATCGCCAATCTATAGTGCAAGTAAGGCAGGGCTTCGTTCTTACACGCAGGCATTAAGGGTACAATTAAAAAAGACCAACATTAAAATAATTGAATTAGTCGCGCCGGGTTCTTCCACACCGCTGAACGATAAGTTTAAAAACGAAGACGGTTTTAGTGCCGATGCTTTGATGGCTCCTGAGAAAATTGTAGATGCCGCTATCAAGGGGATGCAGGAAGATAAGGAAGAAATTTATCCGGGGCTTGCCAAATTAATGCGGGTGTTGAGCCGGGTTGCACCACGGTTTATAATTTCGAAATCTGGCAAAATGGGGGCCTCATTTATGTACGGCGAACAGCCGGAGTAATCGTAAAAATTTACTTTTTATCACACTAATACGATCCCGTAAAAAAATGAAAATCGTCAGTATTATCCTCGCTTTAATTTCATCGTTCCTGAGCCTTAAACACGGTTGGGATGCCTTTCATCCTGCTAACGGTGAACAGGCGAAAATGATGGCCGACTTAGGTATTACCAAAACCATAATGCCGATTGTGGGCGTAGTTTCAGTTATAATTGGATTGATGGTGCTTTTTCCGCAAACATTTTTCATCGGTAACCTGCTCAATGCGATTGTTATCGTGTTGATAATGGCCTTATCGTTGCGGGCAGGAAACACAAAAATGGCATTACTGGAAATACCCTTTCTGGCATTACCGCTGCTATTGATTTGGTTGAAGTATCCATTTAAAAATTGAATAATCGCTATGGAAAACAAAAAACCGTTCAGAATAAAATCTATTGCGGAAATTCATCGGCTAATGAATCTCCCAAAACCGCAGCATCCGCTCATCGGTATTATCGATCTGAAGGGATTAAAAAACGATCCCAACATTCATTCCGTTATTTCGGAATTTTACGTAGTATCGTTAAAAAGGGGCTGCGATAAATTGTTTTACGGCCAGCAGAGATATGATTTCGATGAAGGTCTAATGGCTTTTATTTCGCCGGGGCAGGTTTTACGTGGAGAAGCAAACGGCGTACCCCACAACCTGGAAGGGTGGATGCTGTTTATTCATCCCGATTTTTTATGGAATACCACACTGGCAAAAAAAATCAAACAATACGAATACTTCGGTTATTCCACAAACGAAGCGCTGTTTCTTTCCGACAAAGAAGAAATCATTATTACCGGAATTATCGAACATATCAGGCAGGAATATCATACCAACATTGATAAATTTAGTCAGGATGTGATAATTGCCCAATTGGAACTTTTATTCACCTACGCCCAGCGGTTTTACGAGCGTCAGTTCATTACCCGGAAAATTACGAATAGTAAAATCATTAATCGGGTAGAAGACGCACTTACGAGCTATTTTAGTAATGAAGATTTGATTTCGGAAGGACTGCCCACCGTTCAATATATTGCTGATAGTCTCAATATCTCTACCAAATACTTAAGCAGTTTATTGAAACAGCTTACCGGGCAAACTACCCAGCAACTCATTCACGAAAAATTAATTGAAAAAGCGAAAGAAAAATTGTCAACCACCGAATTGTCGGTCAGTGAAATCGCCTATGCATTAGGCTTCGAGCATTCTCAATCGTTCAGTAAACTGTTTAAGGCAAAGACCAATCAAAGCCCCCTGGAATTCAGGTCTTCGTTTAATTAAATCAGGTTTGACAACCGCTGATCGACTTCGAAAAACCGCTGTTTAGCCGCCAAACGGAATGCGTCCATTCAAACTCATGCGGACGCTCGATGGGTGGGTACCGGTTTTTGCGCGGCCCATTTTACGCTACGTCTCTCCGATAAATGATCAGAAAACCGCCGATTGACGCCAGAAAAAAGGTCAGCAGGCCGATCCAGACGTAGGTAAACTGCCAGTCTTGAATTTGAATGGAACTGTTAAAGACCAAAACCGGCCACAGATACGGAGAAACCCGGCTTACGGACAGCGACCGCGAAATAGCGCCTAACATGGTCAGCATCAGCCCAACTCCCGCCGGAAGAATAAAACTGCCGAATCGAATACCGAGGAAGAATTGAATTGCCGCCATGCCCAAACCGCTCAGCAGACTGGCGAAACATCCTTCCGCAAGTACCCGGTGGAGCGAAGAGGACTGAAAACCGTAGTGCGGTTTCAGCATTCCCAGTAGCCAGCCACCGCCTTCAGCTAAACCCAATACCAGCACGTGGCTCAGGACAAGCAGTCCGGTAAACAGGGCCAGTTTGGCCGAATATACACTCCATTTGGGCATTGGAAGACTAAATAAGGTTTTCCAGGTCTGGGACTGGTGCTCGATCGCATGAACCAGGGCTGATTGCAGACTGGCGTAAATAGGGAACACAAACAAGGTCCATCCGATCAGAATGTGGCCGGAATACTCCAACCACGGATTCACGTTGGACCGGTAAAGTCGGTTGCCATCCAGATAGCTGGCCATGAAAGCCACGGTGACCACAAAAACCGGTGCCAGAATTGCCAGCCAAACCACCAGCGTCCCTTTGGCTTTTAGCCGTTCCTGCGCCAAACTGCGCGTAAAATAATCAAGTTGTCTCATCGGTTTTCGACGGTTTCCGGGTGACTTGTTAAGGTGAAAAAGAGATCTTCCAGCGTTTGCTGATGCATTTGCAGCGCGTAAATCGACATTCCCCGCTCCAGCAGCAGGTGGTTGATGGCAGCGATTTGCCGTCTGTCCGAAATGGAAACCACCAGTCGTTCGGCATCGCTTTCCTGTAGGTGATAACCGGCGTGTTGCAGGAGATTCGCTGCGGCCATGTTGTCATTTGTTTCGACGGAAAGCACAGGCGACTGGAGGTGTTGTAATTGGGCCATCGTTCCCTGAAAATGCAGATGGCCTTCGTTGAGAATCGCCAGGTGCGTGGCAATCTTTTCCATTTCGCCCAACAAATGGCTCGACACAAATACGGTTTTTCCGTGTTGCTGGCTTAGTTCAATCAGTAACTCTCGAATCTCCCGAATTCCGACGGGGTCCAGGCCATTAGTCGGCTCGTCCAGAATTAACAGGTCCGGATCGCCCAGGAGCGCCATTGCAATTCCCAACCGCTGCCGCATTCCCAGGGAGTATTCGCGGACCTTTTGATGCGCGTCGCCCGAAAGTTGCACCCGATCCAGCACCCGATCAATCTGCTTTTTATCGACCTGCCGGGCTAGCCGGATCACTTCCAGATTGTCGCGACCCGACAGGTGCGTATACAGGGCGGGCGACTCGATGAGGGCACCAAGGCGGTTTAAAATTTCCAGCCGGTGAGTCCGGCTATCTTTTCCAAATAACCGGATGGCATTTTGGGGACATCGAATCAATCCCAGCAATAAGCGGATGGTGGTGGTTTTTCCCGAACCGTTTGGCCCTAAAAAACCGAAGATGCTGCCGGCCGGTACCTGCAAGTTGAGGTCATGCAAAACCAGCCGGTTTCGGAATGCATGGCTGAGGTGATGGGTTTCGATGACTAAAGGTGCCATAGTGTTTCGTTTCCCAAATCAACCTGCCTCCAACGGAACCAAAAAATAAAACAGACGGAAAGGCATCCCAGCCCGTTGAAACCGGTACAGCGCGGGGCCTGAATTTTTGTCGGTAAAAAAGACCCTTCCGGAGCCGCCAGAAGCCTTTCTACGGGAAACGGCGGTTCGGGAAGGGTTCTTTCGTACCTTTCCCAGATGAAATCGAACCTGTCATGGACATTTCCTTTTCGGCCAACCCACGGGTTCGTGTGGTTGCATGGAACGGCCTGGGCACTGTACCTGGCTTTGATTGTGTACATGGCCGCTTCGAACGGAACGCCGGTTTTGCTGGCTCATCCCAGTATTCACCTGTTGGGCCAGCTTGTCATTTTTTACGCAAACTATTGCTGTTTTATTCCCCGGTTCCTGGGTCGCATGCACATTGCCCGGTTTTTACTTTTCAATCTGGGAAGTATATTTCTGCTGGAAATCACGACGATTCAGCTTTACCACACGTTTCGGACCTGGTATCTGGGGCCGTCGATCACCCCATTTCCGCTTACCTATTCGAACCAGCTGGTCCTACGGTTTTTCGAACTGGTGTTCTGTGTGATTTTAGCGGCCATTGTGCGGTTTACGGGGGATTGGTTCACGCATCAGCAAAGAGCGAAAGGCCTGGAAAACATGCAGTTGCGAACCGAACTGTCGTTTCTTAAATCGCAACTGAATCCGCACTTCCTGTTTAACTGCCTTAATTCACTTTACGCGCTTTCGCTGCGGCAAGCGCCCGAAACCTCGCAGGGGATTATGCATTTGTCGCAGCTCATGCGTTACATGCTTTACGAGACGAATGAGGAACGGATTGCGCTGAGCAAAGAAATGGAGATCATCCGCCGGTATCTGGATTTGCAAAAACTGCGGCTTCCCGCCCATTTTTCCGTTCAGTTTGATGTCAACGGACAGACCGAGCCAGTTCAGCTGGAGCCTTTGCTGTTATTGCCCATCATCGAGAACATTTTTAAACACGGCGATTCACCGGTTTTTATTGGCGTAGACATTTCGGAGCGGTTGGTCCGGCTGCGCACGACCAATCGAATCCGGAACCGAAAACCGGAAGGCGTCGGAGGAATCGGGCTGGCCAACCTGCGTCGGCGGCTGAACGTTTTGTATCCCAACCGCCACCAGTTGAAGCTGGAGGAAAAGGATGGGATTTTTTTTGCTACATTGGTACTAAATCTGTAGTTGAGTAATGATCCGATGTCTGGTGGTCGATGATGAACGGTTAGCGCTGGAGGTGATGGAAAACTACATCGAAAAGATCCCTTTCCTCCAACTGGTTCAACTGTGCAGCAGCCCCCTGCAGGCCTTGCAGGTACTGTCCCAAACGCCCGTCGATTTGTTGTTGGTGGACATTGAAATGCCGGAACTGACCGGCCTACAATTTCTGCGCACCCTGAAAGATCCGCCGTTTGTCATCCTGACGACTGCCTATCAGGAGTTTGCGCTCGAAGGGTTCGCTGTCAACGCCATTGATTATTTACTGAAACCCATTCCATTCGAGCGGTTTCTCTCCGCGATTCACAAGGTTCAGCAGCGCATGGGTGCGTCCACCAGAGAAGCGCCGTTGCCAGGTCCACCGGAGGTTGCTGTGTCCGAAAGCATTTTTATCAAAAGCGAATCCCGGACCGTTAGGGTCGATATTGCGGATATTCTTTTCGCCGAAAGTCGCAAAGATTACGTTCTGATTCACACGCAGGACAGGAAATGGATTACCCAGCTCACCCTGAGCCGGTTGGAAGAAAAATTGCCGCCCAGTCACTTTGTTCGCATTCATCGCTCGTTCATCGTCGCCATCCACAAAATGGACAGTATTGATCGAAACCGGGTTGAAATTGGCGGAAAGTACCTGCCCATCGGAGATTTTTACCGGGAAAATTTGCTGAAACGAATTGGCTAAGGGGTTTACCATTGGTTCAGAGACTATACGCTACTTGAAGCTTTCTGTTTTGAAGCCATTTTTGACAGTATGTTCAGTAAAAATCCGGAAGACACCCGCTACATGAATCAGTTTCTGAAGGCCGTCGATGAGTCGACCCAAAAGCGCAGGCCAACTATGGTCGACAAAGATCAACTTTTGGAACAGGTGAGGACAGAAGTTTTCCGGGCCATGCAGTCGGATCGAAGTCTTCAAACGCATTTGCTGGACTATTATCACCAGCACGCGGGCACGTTACCCTTCCGGATTTTGTAAGGTTTTAAAAACCCGCTGAAAGGTCATTTCTGGACTTTTACCGGTAAATTTCAACTAAAAAACGGAAGTCAGGCAAAAACCGCCCCAGTTGCCCTGATAAATGGGCATGAGGACGGTCTGTTTCCGGCGAATTACCAAATGTTTCAGCCAGGGATAAGCCAGGTAAACGGCTTCGGTGGAGGCAATTCCGATACCCGCTCCAAAGAGGACGTCGGCCAGCCAGTGGCGGTTTTTGATGATCCGAAAACCGCCCACGGTGGTCGCTGTTGCGTACCCGGCTATGGCATACCAGGGGCTGCGTCCGCCATACTCCTTGGCCAGCAGGGTTGCGCCCGTAAAAGCGGAGGAAGTATGACCCGACGGAAACGATTCGTGGCCATTTCCATCGGGCCGGGGATAGGCGACGGTATACTTGAGCGTATACGTAAGGCCCTGCGCCAGCCCGTTTGCCAGAACGGCCAGCGCCAGCTGATCGCCAAAACCGTGTTTCCCTTTGACTCCCGCAGCACCCAAACCCAACATGACAACGCTGGGGGTGAGTTGCAGGTAGTTATCGACCGGAGATCGGAAATCAGGAAATTGCCGGAGCACTTCGCCCCGAACCTGCCGACTCACCGAACCCTGAACCAGCAGCCCGGCCGTCAGTAGAGTGGCCGGAACAATGAACGCAGTCGGGCGGAAAACCGGTCGGTTGCTTTCTGCCGCGACCGGCCCCGGTGTTGATTGATTGACCGTGCGGGTTGTATCGACGGGCGCAGTCCGGGCCTGAAGCTGACTGCTGAAACTGAGGGAACCAATAAAAAACCAAAAAACGAGTTGTTGTTTCATTCTGTGCAAACCGGGTGACCAGTTGATGAATACCGGCTTATTGCGAAGTTCGTTGCCGATTTTGAAGAAATTTTGAAGGCCGGGCGTGGCCTGGATTACAGGATCAGAACGAGTGTTCCACTGATGATTAACAAAGCGCCCACTGCGGTTTTCAGTGTCAGGGGTTCACCCAGAAAAAGAATCGCCAGAATGATGGTCAGGGCAATGCTGAGTTTGTCGACCGGAGCC
Organism: Larkinella terrae; assembly: GCF_009668025.1. Lineage (GTDB taxonomy): Bacteria > Bacteroidota > Bacteroidia > Cytophagales > Spirosomataceae > Larkinella > Larkinella terrae. Next base: position 450,771 of record NZ_WJXZ01000006.1, read on the forward strand.
ACCTGCGACACGGTGCCCAGTTGCAAGGCTTTAAAATAACACAGCCAAGATAAACCGGTCGTCAGTCCCGAAAGAATCAGAAACGTCCAGGTCGATCCTGACAGCAGGGGCAACTGTCGCCACGCGGCCCGGGCCAGAACGATGCTCCAGGATAACAGCAGAATGATCACTGTGCGGATGGCTGTTGCCAGATCCGAGTCAACGCCTTTGATCCCGATTTTGGCAAAAATGGCCGTTATGGCGGCAAAAAAAGCGGATAACAAAGCGAAAAGCCACCACATCGTTTCGGTCAGATTAAGCGTTCTACTCCTTCAACGAAATCCGGGCAAAAAAGTGAATGGTTAACGGCATTTTAGATTCGTACCGGTATTATCGCTTCAGAAAATCTTCAGGATCCCATCGCTTCCCGGGGTCAGCTAACTATTTTTAGATCGGTGATTCCATCGCTTTGCAACTTTCCCGCCATGGACCGGTCTTATCCCGATAGTGGATCAAAACGATGATACGAAACGAATCGACCAGGCACTGGTTGAGCAGGTGTTGCGAGGTGACACGAAGGTGTCTTTAGTTATTGGGGAAGAAACCGGTGGTGGATACGCTGGCAACTTGCTTCAGCAGCAGGATGTGGCATTGCAGTCTGCCGTTGACTGGGCCCGAATGCAGAAAACCCGGCAGGTAAAATAACCGGTGTGCTTAGTTATTCGACCGCCTGGGTTGCCAGAAAAGAAAAACCGCAGGTCTCGGCAAATTTTCAGTTTTGGTGGATAAAACCTTTTGTTTTCATATTAGAATAATGGGGTAGATACTTTCTTAAAAGTTTGTATTTTTTATTTAGAACGGATTGAAATAAGTTTGAACGAATAAGGTCATATAAAAATCGTATTAGCCAGTAAATCAGGGATTTTACTTTATTTTATCAGGGAATCATAGGATAAGAACAAATAAAATATTAATTTTCCAAAATATAAGTTTATCTATAGTCTACCTTCTATTAATAAGCTATTTTAGTAATGTCAACTTGTTTTGATTGTGTGTTTTTGGTTGATGATGATGAAGATGATCAATTTTTAATGCATAAAGCCTTTCAACAATTTAGTCCCGATTGCTGTATCAAAACCTTAATGAACGGAGAAGAGCTGCTCACGGCGTTGGAAACGGCCCGGGTTTTGCCTTCCCTGGTATTATTGGACATCAACATGCCGATCATGGATGGGTTGGAAGCTCTCAAAATAGTTCGCTCGAATACTCAATTTAACACCTTACCAATCGTCATCTGGACAACCTCCAGCCATGAGGTAGACAGAAACCGTGCCTTTGCTCTGGGCGCAAACGGATTTATCACCAAACCCGACACCATTCAGGAGTACAACCGGCTGGTTCTCGACCTGCGTAGAAACTGGCTCCTGGGTCACTGCGTCTAGACCGACTTCCTTACCAATGCATTTGAAACGGCGAATCCGGCAACTTTCCTGCCGGCATCGTGGTACCCTTCTATGGTAACGCGAAGGCCACGTAGCTATCGCCTTTTTTGGTGCCCAGTTTGGTGCCGCCACAGGCGATGACGATGTATTGTTTTCCGTTCACTTCGTAGGTGCTGGGCGTAGCGTAACCGGCCGCCGGAAGCTCCGTTTGCCACAAAACCGCCCCGGTTTTTTTGTCGATGACCCGAAACATCCCGTCCTTGCTGGCGGCAATGAACAACAGTCCGCTGGCCGTTACTACGGGGCCACCGTAACTTTCGGCGCCGGTTGGAGGAATGCCTTTGGCGGTCAGTTCTTTCAACTCACCGAACGGTTTTTGCCAGAGGTGTTCGCCGGTGTTGAGGTCGATGGCCGTGAGCGTTCCCCAGGGCGGCCGAATGCCCGGATAGCCTTTGTTGTCGAGAAATTTGGTGTACCCATTGAATTTATAGGGCACATACGTTTCTTTGGAACCCGGTTTTGGCGCACTGGCTTCCACTTTTTCATCGCCAAACAGAAATGCTGTCAGCGGCTGTTTTTCGATTTCGGTCAGGCGGGTGAAGCCGGGCATCATGCCTTTGCCACTGGTAATTAGTTTGCTGACAAAATCGCGGTCCCGCCGTTGCCCGATGTTAACAAGCGACGGATACCCGCTGGTCGGATTTCCCTTGCGGTCGGGGCGGTGACAAACCGCGCAGTTGAGCGTGTAAAGCCGTTCGCCGGGGCTGAGGTGCGCCAGTTCTTCTTCTTTCGGCGTGTCGCGCAAACTTAGTACCCACGCCATTTCGTTGGCATTCACGTACATAATGCCGTCGGGATCAACGGCCGCACCACCCCACTCCGCACCGCCGTCCAGCCCCGGATACACCAGCGTCGGCGTTTTGCCGAGCGGCTGATACGGTCCCACTTTAGATCGCCGGAACGTGGCCAGCAGCGAATCCCGGTTTTCGGCGTAGGGGTTCAGATCGGCTTCCGTGATGGTCTGACGAGCAAAAGGAGCGGGGCGGGTCGGAACGGGCTGCGTCGGCCAGGTCGGTTCGTCGGGCAGGGACGATTTGGGATACGGCGTCTCGCGAATCGGAAACAGCGGTTTTCCGGTTACCCGGTCGAAAACGAACACATGACCGGTTTTGGTCACCTGGGCTACGGCATCGACGAGTTTGCCGTGACTGCGGATCGTGACGAGGTTCGGGGGCGCGGGCAGGTCGCGGTCCCAGATGTCGTGGTGAACGAACTGATAATGCCAGATGCGCTTACCGGTTTTGGCGTCGAGCGCCAGCAGACAGTTGGCAAACAGGTTTTGGCCTTTGCGGTTTCCGCCGTAAAAATCGAAAGCGGCCGAGCCGGTCGGCACATAAACGATGCCCCGCTTGCGGTCGATCGACATCCCCGACCAGCTATTGGCCCCGCCGACGTTCTTGTTTTTGTAGGTATCCTTCGGCCAGGTGTCGTACCCAAATTCGCCGGGGTACGGAATGGTCCGGAACACCCAGGCAATTTTTCCGGTAACCACATCGAATGCCTGAATGTAACCCGGCGCGGCATCCGACGATTCCGAAAGCCGCAAGGGCATGATTATCAGGTTGCCAAACAAGGTGCCGGGCGTGTTTGAAATCGCAAATTTAGTGGCCGCCGTTGGCCCTAATCCGGCCTTCAGGCTCACTTTTCCGTTCGTTCCAAAACCGGGAATCAACACGCCCGTGCGGGCATCGACGGCGCAAAGCGAGGAGCCGGAAGCGAAAAGAATGCGTTTATCGTCGTTGTTACTCCAGTAGGTTACACCCCGGGTGGTGTTGACCCCGCCCCGGTTGCTTTCGGCATACCGCCATTTTTCCTTTCCCGTGGCCGCATCGAGCGCAAACACCTGACTGGAAGCCGTTACGCCGTATAGCGTTCCGTCGACAATGATCGCGTTGCACTGCACCTGCCCCGAATCTTTGGCGTGATATTCCCAGGCAATTTGTAACTTACTCACATTGGACGCGTTAATCTGGTCGAGTGGTGAATAGTGGTTTCGGTCGGGACCGCCGAGGTATTCCGGCCATTCGCGGGAACCGCCGGTTTGCTTTGGCGTATCAAAAGATTGTTGAGCTGCGATCAGTAAAGCCGCCAGCAGGAAGGCAGCGGGAAATACGAAACGTTTCATTCGGTCTAGGAAGTACTTATATTGGACTGATTTCTATGCGATGACAAAAAAGGCACCTCTTGCACGTATCCGGCCCGAAAATATACAACTTCATCAACATTCCTGACGATTATTCATGAATAATTCACCCATAACCACCTCCATTTTCGACCTGTTCAAGGTTGGACCCGGCCCGTCGAGTTCACACACGATTGGACCGATGAAGGCAGCTTTTGACTTTCTGGAGCGATTGCGTCAGCTTTCCGAATCAACACTGGACAACGCCGACTCCATTCAGATGTACCTATACGGTTCGCTGAGCGCAACGGGCAAGGGCCATGGCACCGACCGCGCCCTGGTGGCCGGGCTGCTGGGCTGGCAACCCGAATCGACCGATCCGGCGGCTTTGCTGGCCTTGCTGAAAGATCCGGCCGTGACGTATCCGGTGCAGGTGGGCGAACGGAGGTTTCAACTGGGCGGGGAGCATATTCATTTCGAGCGCAAAAAGTACGATTCGCCCTACGCCAATACCGTAGTTTTCAGATTGGTTGGCGGGAATAGTACGGTTTTCGAAGAAGAATATTATTCGATCGGGGGCGGTTTTATTCTGCGAAAAGGAGAGGAGACGGCCGATCAAGCGAACCGTTTAGTACCGTATCCGTACCAGACCATGAAAGAGTTGAAGGAGCAACTGAAAACGCATAACCTGACGCTGGAAGAACTCATGCTGGCGAACGAAATCGCTTTGTCGGGTCGGTCGGCGAAGGAAATCAATAACCGCATCGACCTGATTCTGGATTTTATGCACAAGGCCGTCCGGCGCGGGTTGCGGCATACGGGAACCTTGCCGGGATCGATCAAACTGCGCCGGAAAGCGCCTTTGTTATTTCAGCAGGCGCGGGGACTGGCGCAATCGTCGGACAGTTTTCTGATCTTTCTGAATTCGTATTGTCTGGCAGCCTCGGAGGAAAATGCCGCCGGGGGCATCGTTGTCACGGCACCGACATCGGGCGCTTCTGGCGTCATTCCTGGCCTGACGTACCTGGCCAAACACCACTTTCATTATGACAAAGTGACCCTACGGGCGGGCATGTGGGCAGCAGCGGCCATCGGCTTTCTGGTGAAACATAACGCCAGTATTTCGGGAGCCGAAATGGGTTGCATGGGCGAAATCGGTACGGCCTCGGCGATGGGCGCAGCTTTCCTGACCTATTGCGCGGGGAAACCGATCGAAGCCGTGGAAGCGGCCGCCGAAATTGGCATCGAGCACCACCTCGGCATGACCTGCGACCCGATCGGCGGTTACGTTCAGATTCCGTGCATCGAGCGCAACGCAATGGGGGCGGTGAAGGCTTACAACGCGTTTTTGCTGGCAACGGCCGGAACACCCGCCAACCAGAAAATTTCGCTGGATGCCGTGATCAAAGTCATGAAAGCAACCGGGCGCGATATGTCCACCAAATACAAGGAAACCTCGGAGGCCGGACTAGCGCTGAGTGCGACGGAGTGCTAAAAGCAAGATGCTTAACAGTCCGAAGGACTTGCCTACTGATAAGACCGGATGCAATCCGGAGCCTGACCCAAACCCACATACAATCCCAACGGGGTTGATTTGATACCTAACCTCTTCTGCCAGCCCCGGATTTCATCCGGGGTTATCCGTGGTTAAGCCTTTCAGGCTTGCGGCAGATTGACGGGACCATGGGCTGTCACGGTTTTGAACCCTGCGGGAAATTTTGCCCGGCAAGTGGGCATGTGCGTATTCCACGACTGGAAGAGACTAAAGTGCGGATTTGCAGGGAAATTAGGAACAGGGGTAAACCGGGAACGATTTACCCCTGTTGAAAATCACGAGACTCCCTTGGAATCACTGGCAGGTAAAAGTATACAAGTAATCATCCAGCTGGTAAGGAGAACGGGAGGAATCGGTTACAAAGATTGAAATACGGCGTTTGACCTGTCCTTTTTCGTCGAAAAGATAGCTAAACGCCAGCGTCCGGCTTGAGATGGAAGGGAACTCCGTAATTGTCATTTTGGTGGGCAAATTGCGACTCTTTTTACCGGTAAACGTCGATTCGTCAGGTAGATTTGGCTTGCTTAAATCGTATTCGTAAACCGTAACGGATTTGGGAGTAGCACTTGAATTATTGAATAATTCTTCCTTCACCAAATTCCCGCCCACGTACGTGTATTTTCGTAACTCCCCGCTGGTTTCGGTTTGGATTAAATAACCCTCTGAATTATAAACATAACCCGGACGAACCTGATATCCCTGCTCATTGCGGGGAAAAGTGGTTTCTGTTTTATCCCAATTAATTACCTTGAACACTTCGGGTAGGTATTGATAAGTTTCTGCAATTGCGGATCTGGAAGCAAATCCAGTTACTTTTATAACCCGGCCCTCTTCATCAAATGAGTAGTCTCTATTACTGACATACTCAAATTTGGTTTGATTTCCATCCATTTCGAGGATTTCGTCATAAGAACCGTACGGTAAATCGGTGCTTTTGGTTGTAACCGAAAATGTGCTGATCCGGCATTTTTCAGTCTCTGGTCGAAGGTGATCCTGCACCGAACAGGCGCTAAGAGCGAGCGAGAAAGCGGTTACTAATAAGGCTGATGGTGTGAAAGGTAATTTCATGGATTATTAAGTTTACTAATCTGAAATGAACAGAAAGGACTATTGGTATAATCGGGAGTCCAAGTTTGGATAAAGGGTTGTCAGGATAAGAAAAAAAAGTCGAAGCGGGCTGTTTAAAGAAGTCAGGAAGTAACTGTAAGATCGGACCGGCGGGAGATCTCCCGAAAGATGCGGCAAGGGTTGAAAGACTTAAAAAACAAAACCCGGCTAAAAACCGGGCCTGTCCTACTACCATCTCTATTAATTGAGGTTTCTTAAGCCTCCATTCTGTTTAGTCTCCTTTTTTCCGCCAGACGTTGCATGTATTTCAAAAAAAGCGTTGAAATAAGCAAAAGCGTAGAAAATATGAGCCAAAAGCCCGAAGTTCTGGTTAGCGATTTTAACGTCGAATTAATCTCAGTTTTCCATTGCCGGCTTCCGGCATTCTGCACCGAAAAAGCCGGGTTCGACAACCGAAAACCCCGACTTGGCAACCTTGTTATTCTTTCCTTTGGTGACCGGGCAACCTTTGTAGACTGCTAATGCAACGCAGGCTATGCCATGAAAACCAAGCACTTTACCCCCAATCAAGTTGAACAACAACGGCGTGAAAAGCGAAGCGAACTACGCAAGCCCGACCGGTTTTTAGACGAAACGGCTCTGCGGATTTCCACGGAGCCGTTTGCGTTCACAAGCGTTCTCGAAAAAGGCACCGGTTTCCAATTTGCCAAAACAAAAGTTGTAACATCGGGTGTTAAATAGATAGATTCATTTTTAAACGTGCTATGGCCACTATCTACACTCCCAAACAGCAACGCGTTCTATTAATTGTCAGTCTGATTGTCATTGCCGGTTTTATTCTGGTTGGGTTGCGTCAATATACCATAGCCCTGCTGGGGTCCGGAATTATTTACGTCATTTTTCGTCCGTGGTTCACCAATCTGGTGCACAAGCGGAAATGGAACCGGCTGTTCGTCAGCATTTTACTAATCTTGTTTTCGGTTTTGGTGATCATCATGCCTTTTCTGGCTCTCAGTTTATTGTTGATCAACCGGATTCAGTATTATAGTCAGCACACGGAACAGATTCTTCAATTAATCGAAAAGCTTGAAAAAGCGACCGGTATTCAGCTGACCAACCAGGCCAACATCAAAAATCTGGTGCAGCAAAGTGCCGGTTTTGCCAGCCGCCAGTTTCCGTCCATCCTGAGTGGAACGCTGGATGTGGTAATTTCGCTGGGGTTGCTGTACGTCGGTCTGTATTTCATTTTTATGGACGAGGAAAAGTTTTTGAAAGGATTACGGAAATACCTGCCGTTCGAAAACGATACGCTGAATGAACTGGGCGAAGACCTGAAAAACATGGTGAATGCCAACGTGTTAGGCCAGGCCCTGGTGTCGCTGGTTCAGTCGGTGCTGACCGGTTTGACCCTCTGGATTTTTGGCGTTCCGGATGCGGCATTCTGGGGTACGGTGGCTTTCTTTTTTGCGTTTATCCCCATTCTGGGAACCCCGCTGGTGTGGGGACCTGCTGGTATTCTGTTGATTTCGCAGGGAAATACCGGCAACGGAATCGGCATCCTGGTGGTTGGCGTGGTGGTAATTATCAACATCGACAACCTGCTTCGGGTCATGCTGGCCCGGCGGATGGGCGATGTGCACCCGTTTGTTACCCTGACGGGAATCGTGCTGGGCGTACCGGTTTTTGGTATTTTGGGATTGGTCATCGGCCCGCTGCTGCTGGCCTATTTTATGGTGCTGTTTAAGGTTTTTGAGCGCCAGAATCGCAGGTTGCAACTGGAAGGCGTCAAACAGGAAGATGTCGTTGAAGAAAAAGCCGAACGGTCGGTGAAAGGCAGGTTAAAATAATCAATGTAAACTGATGAATGTCCAATGTAAAAGTAAAAAGCCATATTCAGGACATTCACTTTTACATTGAACATTCATCAGTTAATATTTATCATTCTATAATTTCCCTTTTTTTACATAATGCAGTTCCACCAAACCGCATTCGTATCCTTTGGTTTCGACAAACTGCCAGACATCCGGTTTTTGCGTTGGCTGAAACATCGGGATTCCTTGGCCCAAAATAATCGGATGAACAAAAATCTGGAGTTCGTCAATCAGGTCGGCTTCAAGTAGAATGGCGTTGATCTGGCCCCCGCCAACCAGAAAGATATCTTTCCCTTCCTGCTGTTTTAATTGTCTGACAAATTCCGCAACATCTTCCGAAATAAACTGCACGTACGGTGCTTCCGCAGCATCAGAATTTCGGGTGAAGACGTAATTGGTTTGATTTTTATACGGAAAATCGTCAAAACCGGCAATCAATTTATACGTTTCGTTACCCATCAGCGTCGCATCGATGGTTTCCATAAACGCATTGTACCCAAATTCTCCTTCCGTAAATAACCAGTCAATTTCACCGTTCGGCCCGGCAATATATGCATCTATACTGGTGGCGATGTACAATTTTACCTTTCTCATTAGCAGTTTGTTTTCGACAAAAGTAGCGGCTGATGTGAACGGAAAATTGTATAAAAATTACCCGGTTTACATTTTTCATTCATTTGAATTCAAATAACACGGCGTTGCCGGATCAACCTTGCCGGCCAGCACCTGTTTCCGGTATTCGCCTGGGGTCAGGTGCGCCAATGATTTGAAAAGGTGATTCAGATGAGCCTGATCGAAAAACCGGTGATTGTGCGCCAGTTCAGTGAGGGATTGCTGCGGATTTCGGGCCAGATCGGATACCACATCGTTGAGCAACCGCAGATGCAAAAACCGCCCCGGCGATACGCCAATGTGTTTCTTAAAAGCCACCGTGAGCGACTTGACGCTGATTCGCAGTTCTTGGGCTAAATTCCGGATCATGCCGTCGTGCCAGACGCTGTGTTGTAAACAGTTGGCTGCGTAAATCAGGTAAGCCGGAATATCCTTGTCTGACAAATGGGTTGTCAGAAACGCTTCGATCAACTTGATCTTCGCATGACCGTCCTTGGATTCGCGCAAACGATCGTTGAGCGTTTTCATCGATTGGCGAAAAACCGTCGTTCCCGAAACGAGCTGGTTGGTCAATTCCGAGGCCGGAATGCCCGTCAGCGATTGCAGGGCCCAGGGTTTCAAAAACACCCCAAAGGTTTCGTGCCGACCCGAAGTGGCGGCCCGCTGCGGGCGGGTAAACAACCCGCTGATCCAGTTTTCTTCGTCCTGAATAATGGGAACGTTGGTCGGGTCGCTGACCGAAAAATGATCCGAAAAATTGAACATCAGCTCGTATTGCAAAACCGGCAGGCAAACGTCCTGCTGCTCAAGCTGATCCGCTGAAAAGTGCCAGAGCTTATCCACAAACAGACGGAGCGACTCGGGTGGGTTTCGGACAATGACATTCATGGATCTTTCTGCGATTCCTAGCGATTAACGCGCGGGATTCGGCTTAAGTTTCGATCAGTACCCTTCGAAAAAAGAGCAATAAAAAAATAATTTAAAAAAGTGATCCGGAAACCGTTACTTTTTGTGACCTTTTGCGTCTAAACAGACCGAAAAATGGCTCAGTGGAAAATAATTCAATAATTTTTCAAATCCGGTTATTTTTCTATTCTTCCAAACCAAACTGCCATTTCGGTCGCTCCCCGGTTGTTCCAGGCGTAATACGGGATGAGCGTCATCGGTTTCGCTCCGGACTGTTTCAAAACCACGACGCCACCCAGCAAATCTTTCCGGAATTCCGGGGTATATCGTTGGTTTAGCGACGGACTCAGGCTTAGCGCCCGACCGCCATTATCGACTCCTTCGGCGCAATATACTACCGGCCCGCGCTCAATTGCAACCTTCCCCTGATCGGCTTTTACCTTATTGTTGGCAATCACCTCTCGCACCGGCATATCGAAGGTGAGCAACACCACATCGCCCGGTTTCCAGGTACGGTGCAGTTTCAGGTAACCGTTTTCAACCAAAACCGCCGTAGCCTGCCCATTGATGGTCAGCTTGATCGATTGCGGTTGTTGCGTAACGTACCGGTACAAATCTCCGGGCATTGGCTGGTTCGAGACCCAGCCCGGAATGCGGATCAGGATCGGAAAGGCGATCGGTTTTTTCGGTGAAACAGTCATTTTAATGGCACCGTCCCACGGGTAATTGGATTGTTGCTGAATGTTAACCGGCGTTTCGTTCAGGATTACATCTGCTTGGCTATCGGCAAACAAATTGACAAACAGTTCGTTATGGCGAATGGCGTAAAAGTAACCAGGCAGGGAAGGCAAAAACCGGGCGACGTTGCTGGGGCAGCAGTTGATGCCAAACCACGGAGAACGCTGGGCGGGTTCGCGGTTACCGAAATCCGTTTTGCCGTTCGACGACATCGGGTTGACGTAAAAAAACTTGTTGCCTTCAATCGACACGCCCCCCAGAAAACCGTTGTATAACACCCGTTCAAACACATCCATGTATTTGGATTCGCCCGTCAGTAAAAACATCCGGTGATTCCAGAGCAGGTTCGCCGTGGCTGCGCAGGTTTCGGCATAGGCCGCATCGTTGGGTAACACGTACGGGTCGTCAAATGCTTCTCCATTCTCCCGCGCTCCGACTCCGCCGGTAATGTATTGTTTCCGGGTCGTGGCGTCGTTCCAGATTTTCATGACGGCATCCAGAATGGGTTTATCGTGCTGAATAGCAGCCAGATCCGTCATTCCTGCGTATAAATATTGTGCCCGAACGGCGTGCCCAACGGCTTCGGATTGCTGCACCACCGGTTTTTGATCCTGAAAATAAGCGGGCCCCAGATTGTGGGCATCCAGAAACAAAGGCCGTTTATCGGAACGCCCGCGCATGTCCACAAAAAACCGGGCCAGATCCAGATAGCGCTTGTCGCCCGTAACGCGGTATAATTTGACAAGCGCGATTTCCGTCTCTTCGTGGCCCGGAACAACGATCATTTGCCCCGGTTTTGGCCCGATCGTTTTGACAAGGTGATTCGCATTTTTAATCGCAACGTCCAGGAATTTCCGTTTACCGGTGGCCTGATAATGAGCAATGGCGGCTTCGTACATATGCCCAACGTTGTACAGTTCGTGGCTGCCATTTTCGAACGAATACCGCGACGGCCCGGCAACCCAGTCTTTCAAACCCGTGCTGTCCTTGAAAATCGTTCGAATGGTGTACAGATACCCATCGGGCTCCTGGGCGGCCGCAACGAGCGTGATCAGGCTGTCGAGGTAGCGATCTAATTTGGCATCGTAGCGATTCTGGAGCGTATAAGCGGCTCCTTCCATAACTTTATAAACATCGGATTCGTCGAATCGAATGCCATTGAAGGTTCCTTTTTTCAGGCCACCGGCTACCGCAAAATTGTCGAGCTTACCAGTTTCTTCAATCTTATGAAAGGCGTGGGGAATGGTAACCGCCCGGGCCGTTTCCAGCCGGTTATACCAAAAACCGGGTTGTAATTTTACATTTGAAAGCGGTACCGCCGTAATCGGATAATCCTGCGCAACGGCAATTTGAAGGGAAAGCAGAAAAGAAAAGAACCAACTGAAATACTTCATAACTCGATTATGGATTTGTAGTTACGGTTTTCGGTTTACACCTTACAGTAGCTGACGCATCCGTGATTTCTGCTTGCGTCAGCCACCGTAAACTGTATACCGAAAACCGTATCTGTTAAACTTTAACTATATGGCAATCGCTTACACACACCAGCCAGCCTTCAACCGTGACGTGACCCATTTGCTGGAATAATTTGATAAACGATCGCATTTTGGCCAGTTGCGGATCGTCCGGTTTTTCGGTCAGGTAGTTGGCCAAAACGACTTTGTCGGGAAACTGAACCACCCGATTCGGGCCATTCCGCTGCGGTTTTCCGGTTTTGCTGGCATTAGCTAGAATTCGGCGGTTGTTGTCGCCCCGTTTGGCCGGTTCGAAAAGCAGGCCAATTTCGGGGTTAGTTAAGATCTTTTGCAATGCTAACTGCATGGTTTCCTGCTCCGTCGCCCGTAAAATGCCTTCAGCTATCATCCGTCGGATTGCCTTATCCGAATCTTCCGGCCTCTGAATCAGCGAAAGGGCAGTGCAGACTTTCTGCCACCAGGCCCGGCTTTTTTCGAAGGCACTGGTATCGATCGTTCGCTCGATGCGCCGGAGCCGGAGCGGTTGTGTTCCTTCCCGGTTTCCGACGAATACCCGGAAGTGTTCACTTGTAGTTAACTGATGTTTGGACGATTGAGTTACAAAATCGTGGAGAGCGTAACTCATTTTGCCTTCTTCCCAGCACGGATTCCCCCGAAGATCAGTGAGATAGGTGTATAGCCAAAAATCAATTCCATTGGCATTCTTAAACCCGCCATCTTTGGCCGTAGGCGAAAAATCCTGCTTGGCTGCAATGATATACAACCGGTCGGTGGGTCGGGTGAAGGCCACGTACACCAGATTCATGCACTCGACGAAGGTCCGATACAGCTCGTCCTGGTATTGGTCGGCGAAGGGAGTTTCGTCCAGGTCTTTTTTAATCGTAATGGATGCGGTTTGTAACCGTCTGATTTCCTGACGTTCCATACCCGGAATGGCTAATTCGTCTATTTCGCCCAACGGTCCGAGTTCGGCCCACATGGTGTCGTTATTACGTGGTTTGTAGGACCAGTCCGCAAAAGGAATAATCACGACGGGATATTCCAGGCCCTTCGATTTGTGAATCGTCTGGATGGTAACGGCATTCTGGTCGGTTAACGTGCTGACCGACACTTTTTCCTGGGCGGTTTCCCAGTAATTCAGAAAATCCGAAAGGTGACTGCTGTACCGACTACTATAAGTTAACACTTCGTCCATAAACCGGAACAAATAAGCGCTATCCCGGTCGTTGTCAAACAGGTCAAAATAGTCCGCCAATTTTTCCGATAACTCGTAAATACTGAGCTGCTGCAAAACCGTCGGATCGAGGGGCATCTTGTCGATTTTTGAAATCAGGCTGAAAATATCGCTCTCGTCTTCGGCTTTTGCCATTTTGTCCATGAATTCCATCCAGGCCGCGCTGGGCAGATTCGGGTTGATGAGCCGGTGGTACAGAAACAGCATGTCGTAGCGCACCATCCGGTTTTCGGGCTGATGGAGCAATTGGAGCAATGAAACCAGAAACCGCACCCGTTCTGACGACTGTAGTGTGAGCGAGTCCTCCGAAGTGAGCGGTATGTCATTGGTTTCCAGATAATCCGCAATCCGGCGGGCATTTTTCTTGAATCGGCACAAAACCGCAATGTCGCCATATTGATACCCGTCGGCCACCGCTTTTTGAATCAGGGCCAGTGTTTTTTCAACCATCTGGGTATTGAAATCCGGCCCGTCGTCATCCGAATTTTTGGTGGCAAACCGATCCGGTTTCTCGATGAAATCGATCTGGACGTGGCCCGACACCCCGGCTTTGGCCGATGCCTGCCGAAATTGTTCGTCGAACACTTCCGTCACTTTCTCAAATTCCGTATCGGCGTAGAAATCGGCCATGAACCGAAAAAAGCTGTTGTTGAACTCCACGATGGATTCGGCACTGCGCCAGTTGGTCGCCAGCCGGTCAGGGTTCAGGTGAGGTTGCAGGCCCGACAGCCGTTCGAGGGTCATTTCGCTGGTTTCGTGCGCCGACAAAAGCGGGTCGAGTTTGCCGCTGTGCAAGGCCACGATTTGGTCCATATCGCCCCCGCGAAACCGGTAAATCGCCTGCTTGGCATCGCCAACCGCCAGATTGAACCGCTGATAGGCCAGGTTATTATCGATTAGCGGCAAGAGGTTGACAAACTGGAGCTTGGAGGTGTCCTGGAACTCGTCGATCAGAATATGGTGGAATTTCTCACCCAGTCGCTCGTAAATAAACGGCACCGGTTCGTCGGTAACAACCTTGACAATCAGTCGGTTGAACTCGGAAATATGAATCCGGTTTTGTTCCCGTAACAGATCATCGCATTCCTGTTTGATCTGCTTTAGGAGGGCCACTTTCTGCAAATGCTGCTCGATGGCTCCGAAAGTCCGGTACCGCAAAAGAGTATCGGCCCGGATTTGCTCAATCTGAAGAATATATTCCCGCAATTGCTCTTTAAGAGCCTCAATCTGAAGTTGTTCGGGCGTCAGGTTTTTCTTGCCGGAATGCCAGATGTCGTCGTCGATGGCTTTCCGGACGTACGTATTTGGTTCCTCCGGAAAACCGCTGAGGAGCATCCTTTTTTTGAAATACGTTCCGACGCCTTTGTCGCCGTAATAAAACGCTTTGTCCGACAAACCGGCCTCCTGAATAAGCTGGTAAGCTTCCCGGGCCACTTGCTCAATTTGCTTTTCAACTTCCCGGTTTTTGTCGCGCAGATTTCGCCGGATGGTGCGGAAATTCTCAGGATTCAGTTCTTTCAGTTTCTGAACATATTCGTAATTCCGGTCGCCCAGCTGGCCTTTGGAAAACTCAGCAAGGGTTCCGGCCAGCCCGTACCAGCTTTTTCCGTCGGACGCGTTGTCCAGGTAAAATTCTTCGAGTGCTTCCGACAAATAAGGGTGATCTTCCTGCCCGACTTTCTCCAGCAACCGGTCAATGGCGGTTTGCAACACGGCGTCGGTATCCATTTCCACCTCAAAACTATACGGCAATTCCAGGTCATCCGTAAAAGCCGTCACGACGCGCTGGACGAAGCTGTCGATGGTCAGCACGGAGAACGCCGAATAATCGTGGAGAATGGTGTGAAAAGTCTGGCGCGCGCGGCTTTGCAGTTCGTAAGGCTCGATTTTCAGTTCCCTGGCCAGTTCCGTAAGCTGGGAATTGAGGTCGCCGGAAGTGATTTTCTGGAGTTGTTCCAGAATCCGATCCTTCATATCACGCGCGGCAGCGTTAGTGAAAGTAACCGCCAGAATATTCTTAAACTGGTGAGATTCAAACGCTTTTCCTCCGGCAGACCGATCCCCTAGCGCCAATTTGAGGTACTCTTTGGTCAGGGTGTACGTCTTTCCCGATCCGGCGGATGAACTGAAGATTTTGAACATATCTTAAAGATACGAACATTGGAGTTGTATCGCTGAGTGAAGCGGAGGTGAAAAGAGTTAAGCGGAGTTAATTTAATTTTCTTCGCTTCACTCAGCGATACAAAAAAACTTAGAAATTCAACCTGACGCCCAAACCGGATTGCAAGCCGAGGAAGAACGGAGCGGGGATGACTTCGACGTAAGCGCCGGTTTCCAGAAAAAGGGAGAACGGCTTATTGGGCAAAAAATATTCAACGCCCGCTACGCCCGAACCGCCCACGGAGATGGTTTTGTCGTACGCATTCACGTAACTAAATTGATCGGAATAGTAACGCCGACTGTTCAACTGTCCGCCAAATCCGAAATAATAGTGCAGGGTTTCCGATTTACCGAACGATCCGTGCCAGAGGTAGTGTCCCTGAACGCTGAACCCAACATTTTTGTAGACGCCTTTACGGTAACTACGCCGGGTTCCGTAAATACCGCCGTAAGTGCCGAAATTAAGATCGAAGGCGTGGTTTTCACCAAAATACTTCCGGATATTGACCCCGGCCGGTTCGCCGATGCGAAACCCAACGGCCCAATTGTTCGTTTGCGCAGCGGCATCTCGGGAAATTGCCAAGCCAACCAACAGTACAAAAAACAGGAGAAATTTTCTTTTCATAGGATGGATACGTACTTATACGGTTGTGGTTAGTCGGTTTGCGAATGCTTTCAGCATGGTCAGCAATTGTTCATTTTCAGACTCGGTGCCGACGGTGATCCGGAGGCAGCCTTCGCAAAGTTTGACCCGATGCCGGTCGCGAACAATGATTTGCTGATCAATCAGAAAGTCGAAAACCGCTTTTGGATCATCAAATTTTACCAGAATGAAATTGGCATCTGACGGATAAACGTGCCGAACCAGCGGTAAATTGAGCAGATTCGCAATTAATTCTTCACGCTGCGCCAAAATCCGGGCAACCATGGTGTCTTTCGACGGAACGTTGCCGAGGGCTTTCAGCAGCAACTGCTGCGTCGGTCCGCTGACGTTGTAAGGCGGTTTTATCTTATTCAACACCTCGATGAGCTGTTCCGAAGCGAAGCACATACCTGACCTCAGAGCTGCCAGCCCCCAGGCTTTCGAAAAGGTTTGCAGAACAACCAGGTTGGGATACTGATCTAAAAGGCTGGTAAACGACTGAGTATCTGCAAAATCGATGTACGCTTCATCGACCACTACTAAACCGTTAAAACGATTCAACAAGGTTTTAATATCGTCCGGGTCGATCAGATTGCCAGTTGGATTATTGGGCGAGCAAACGAACAGAAGTTTGGTGTGTGGTTCAATCGCCGACAAAACCGCCGGAACATCTACCTGAAAATCAGGCGTTAACGGTATTTTGATGAGCTGAATGTCATTAATGGCCGCGCTGACTTCGTACATACCGTAGGTCGGTGGCAGAATCAAAATCGAATCCCGGCCGGGCGTGCACGTTGCCCGAACGAGCAGGTCGATGGGTTCATCGGAACCGTTTCCAATAAAAATCTGTGTCGGCCGAACGCCTTTAATGGGAGCCAGTTTGGCTTTAATCGCCAGTTGGTGCGGATCGGGATAGCGGTTATACTGTTCCTCCGAAGTCACATTTTCAACGATCGAACCGTCGAGCGTCGATCCGAATGCATTTTCGTTGGCGTCCAGAAAAATGCCTTCTTTCCCGGTGTATTCGTCGCGGGCAGAGGAGTAGGGGGTCAGCGAAAGAATGTGCGGTCGGAGGATGGTATTGAGTTCAAACATAAAAGCAAAAACTTAGGTAATCGACTGTAATGAAATGACTTGCAAACCGGAAATGTCGGCGAAGTCAGCACTGTTATTTGTTAATACCGGTATATCGTACAACAAGGCCGTTGCGGCAATAATCGAATCGTCTAGTGAACGTTTGCGCTGCTGGCGTAACCGGATGGCTTCGTTGATAATAGCTTCCGTAATTGGTAAAATAGATGCAACACGCAGTAAGCATTCCAATTCCGCTTTGTCCGTTGGCTTAAGACTATGATACCCCAAAACTTCCAGCTTGGAAATTAATGAGACATAAATTGAATTCTGCCTTTCCTCGAGATAACTTCGCAACTTCTCAAAGCCGGGGTTGGCAAAGTAGATGACAATATTACTATCCAGAATCATTCCTCCCGTCCGTCCAAAAACCGATCCCAGCTTCGTATTTCACGTTGCCATTCAGACGGATCACTAATGGAAGTGATACCACCTTTCGCTGCTATTTCTTCTGCTATCTGGATAAAGGGAGATTTTGGTTTAGGGGATTGTGTTTGAATGACTACCCGTGCGTTGAACCTGGGCAGAAGTGCGAGCAACAGGTCTTTGTCTTCCTGCGTGGCTATTTCAATTGTTAACAACTCCATAACAGCATCTTTTAAGCAAGGTAACAAATCTGTTGCGATCTTCATTCCAAACTCGCCAGCCGCAGACTGACCGCGTGCTTGTGAGCGGTCAACGATTCAGCTTCGGCCATGGCTTCAATCGTGGGGCCAAGCAGTTGAATACCCTCCCGGCTGATGTGTTGAACGGTAATTTTTTTAACAAAACTGTCCAGCGAAACACCGCTATAAGCCCGGGCAAAACCGTTGGTTGGCAAGGTGTGGTTCGTACCGGACGCGTAATCACCCGCGGACTCCGGGGTGTAATTGCCCAGAAAAATCGACCCGGCGTTGGTGATTCGTTCGGCCACGGTTTCGGCGTTTTCAATGCTCAGAATCAAGTGCTCGGCCGCGTAATCATTCAATAAGTCGATGGCATCTTCCTCATTATCAACCAGAATGGCTTTGCTGTTTTCGATGGCTTTGGCCGCCAGATCGCGCCGGGGCAGGCGCTCCAGTTGCGTCGTTAACGCCAGGTTAACGGTAGTCACCACTTTCTTGCTGGTCGATACCAGCAACACCTGGCTGTCGGCACCGTGCTCGGCCTGCGACAGCAAATCTGCCGCTACAAAAGCCGGTATGGCCGTTTCGTCGGCGTAGATGGCCACTTCCGACGGTCCGGCGGGCATGTCGATGGCAATTCCTTCTTTCGCCACCAGCATTTTGGCCGCCGTTACGTACTGGTTTCCCGGCCCAAAAATCTTGTAAACTCTGGGAATCGACTTCGTTCCGTACGCCATGGCCGCAATGGCCTGTGCCCCGCCAACCCGGAACAGTTTGGTAACACCCACGAGTTGGGCTGCGTATAAAATGGCCGGATGATCACTGGGGGTGCAAAGAATAATTTCCTGACAACCGGCCAGTTGTGCCGGAATACCCAGCATCAAAACCGTGCTGAACAAGGGTGCTGTTCCTCCCGGAATGTATAGCCCGACCTTTTCGATGCCGACGCTTCGACGCCAGCACACCACGCCCGGCATGGTTTCGATTTTTTCGATCGGCTGCCGCTGCGCTTCGTGAAATTTCCGGATGTTTTGATACGCCTGCTGAATGGCGGTTTTTAATTCGTTGGAAAGCTGAGCTTCCGCAGCTGTCAGATCGGAATCCGAAACCGGCAAACCCGAATACGGTAGTTTGTCAAATTTCTCCGATAGCTCCGTCAGCGCCTTATCGCCTTCATTCCGAACATGTTGCAAAATAGGAGCGACGGCTTTTTCAATCGATTCAGTAGATTGCACGGGCCGGGCCAGCAACCCAGGCCACTCGCTGCGGGGCGGAAAAGCAAGGATTTTCATGGGGGAGGATTGACGATTGACCGCTGACGATCGACCATGGTCAATGGTCAGCGGTCAATCGTCAAATTTCATCAATAAATCATTTTTTCAATCGGAATCACCAGAATGCCTTCTGCTCCGGCGGAACGGATGGCTTCGATGTTTTCCCAAAAATCGTTTTCGTTGATCACCGAATGAACGGAACTCCAGCCTTCGGTGGCCAGGGGCGTAACGGTGGGGCTTTTCATGCCCGGCAGCAGCGATGTAATCTGATCCAGCGCGTTGTTCGGTGCGTTCAGAACAATGTATTTATTGTTTTTAGCGGCCTGAACGGCTTTGATCCGGAACAGCAGCTTGTCGAGCAGGCTCTGTTTTTCGGAGTCCAGCGTTGCGCGGGAAATCAATATGGCTTCAGAGCGGAAAATAACTTCCACTTCTTTTAACCCGTTACTTAACAGCGTACTTCCGGAGCTCACAATGTCGCAGATGGCTTCGGCCAGTCCGATTCCCGGCGCAATTTCAACGGAACCGCTGATTTCGTGGATTTCAGAGGATACATTGTGATATGCGAGGTAGTCGCCCAGAATGCGCGGGTAAGAAGTTGCAATGCTTTTTCCGTCCAGATCCTGAATGCCGTTCCAGTCGGTGCCGCGCGGAATAGCCAGCGACAACCGGCATTTTGAAAAACCGAGCCGATGGACGGTTTCAACCTGATGCGTGGATTCAACGGCCACGTTTTCGCCGACAATTCCCAGATCGGCAACGCCGTCTTCGACGTAGCCCGGAATATCATCGTCGCGCAGGAACAGAAACTCGGCGGGGAAATTCGACGAAACGGATTTTAACTTCCCGGTTCCGTAATCGAAGCGGATACCGCACTCTTTGAACAACTGGTACGAATCCTCGCTCAGTCGCCCGGATTTTTGCAAAGCAATACGCAGGATAGAAGACACTTTGAATCAGGTCTGAATTTGAAGCGCAAAGGTATGAAAAAAAGTACCCAAGTCGCTGCCGTTGCTCACAGACAAGTGCAGATGCTACCAAAAAAACCGCTTCTGTTCGGGAAACGGTTTTCGGGCCGATAGCGGTTTTTGTTACAAATAATGGTCAGCGTTGAAGATTTTTTGCTGAATGGTCGCTGATGAGACCGTGTAATTAAAGCCTTTCTGAACCGAAAAGGCACCGATTTCGCCCTTGCGATTCAGGGCGATAAAACCGACCTGAAAATCTTTGGCCCGCGCCGGATCGCGTTTGACAATCCGTTCGATGGCCCGGCGGCAGGCTTCGGTGGGTGACAGGCCCTGCCGCATGAATTCGACAACCAGGTGGGAGCCGCACATCCGAATAACTTCTTCACCCTGACCCGAGCAGGTGACGGCGCCGACTTCGTTATCGACGTACAAACCCGCGCCAATAATGGGCGAATCGCCGACGCGCCCGCGCATTTTGAAGCCCATTCCGCTGGTGGTACACATGCCGGAAAGATTCCCGGCCGCGTCGAGGGCAATCGTTCCCATCGTGTCGTGATTCGGCGAGCCATCCTCCAGTTTATTTGGAGCAAAAGCTCTTTTTTCGCGCGGAGACGACGGTTTTTGATTTTCAATGTTGATGACGGGCTTGTATTCCGCCTTTTCCAGCCATTTCTGGTAGGACTTTTTCGCGTCGGCGGAAAGCTTTCCCGACTCGAGCGTAAAACCGTTCGCCAGCGCAAACTGCTGCGCTCCTTCGCCGACCAGCATCACGTGGGGTGTTTTTTCCATCACTTTCCGGGCGACCGAAACCGGATGCTTGATCCGTTCCAGAAAGGCAACCGAGCCACAGTTAAAATGGTCGTCCATGATACAGGAGTCGAGCGTGACCCGCCCATCCCGGTCCGGATTGCCACCCAGGCCTACGCAGCAGTTGATGTCGTTTTCGATGGCGATACCGGCTTTTTCAACCGCATCGATGGCCTTGCCGCCCCGCTGCAGAACGGGCCAGGCCGCGCCGTTTGCGATTTTTCCGCTATCCCAGGTGGACACAACGATGGGTTTTCCGGCTATCCGGCTCTCAGAAAGACCAGCTAAACTAAAAAACGGTAATGAAAATGTACTTAACCGGAGAAACGAACGCCGACTTTTCATGCAATAAAATAAGAATCAGTGAAATGGAAGATTGAAGTGTAATTTACCAGCATTCGTTGAGAAAAAAATATAAAATTCTCCTTTACAATGAATTATAATACGTAAAGACATCCGTTAGGGCCGCCCGGTTTTTCAGATCCGGTTTTTTCTCCTTCAGATAGGCGCTGATTTGGTCTTCTTTGTCCTGCATCACCGCCAGCAAACCTTTCCGGCCGGGCGAAAATTTGACGAGATTCTTGCCGTCACTGGTGTACCAGATGGCTTCCTTGATCAGCTCCGTGTCCTTCGAGCCAACGCTTAAGGCCGGATTGTAAGTGGGTTTTTTGACGTAAATCTGGTGCCGGATCAGGAGTTTCAGCTTGCCATCGTTCAACTGTTCAAAGAACCCGCGCACATCCGCCGGAGCCCCCACTTCCGTCGCATTCACAAAGTTAGTTTTCTGACCGTTGCGTTCCATGCTAAACTGTTTCGCCCGTTCCCCGCTGATGGCTTTCACCGTTTTGGCGTCGACCAGAAATTCGAGATTGTTGGCCGTGATGTTATACCGAACCGGCGTATCCGGAATTTCCAAAACCGGTTTGTTGCCCGGCTTCGCAATATTCTGGTAAAAAATCACCGTTGTTTTGGCAAAAGCCGTATCCAGATACGGATAGCCGAGGATGCTTCCTCCGGGGCCCGCCATCGTGTAAATGGGCGTTACGTCGAAATTCGACATCGTAAAATAAAGCCCCTGACTGATCAGATCGCGGCTGATATTCGGCATTGTCTGCGCATTAGCAGCCAGGCTTGCTGCCAGAATGGACGCCAGTACGCCGAATTGGGCGGATAGTTTCTTCATGAACATTTGCTAACATAGGTTTTCCATGCAATGATAAAGGAATAGCGCAAAACTTGCAATCCGGAGCCCAGGGTAGCATTTGCAAAATCATTTTGGCAGGAACGCGATTTAAAACCGCTGCCGAAACCGGGCGGGTGTGACGCCTTGCTTTTTTCGAAAAGCCTGAACAAAGTAGGAAACGTTCTCAAAACCAGCCTGTTCGCTGATGAGCGTGATGCTTCTGTCGGTGCGGGTAAGCAGATCGCAGGCGTAACGGATGCGGAGGTCGGTGACGAACTGCGTCAGCGTCTGGCCCGTCTGTGATTTGAAATACCGGCAGAATGCCGCCGGATTCATGTTGGCCAGCTCGGCAATTTCGGGCAGCGAAACCGGTGCCTCAACCCGCTGCATCAGGTGACCTACCACCCGGCTCAGCCGTTCGCTCTGGCGGGTCAGCTGCGGGTTCGGAACGTAACCGGGCGAAATGGGCGCAACGGCTTCAGAGCGGGCAATCTGGTCGAGGATGTGCAGAAGCGAGGTTAATTGCACCAGACCGTCTTTTTCTATCAGTGCGTGAAGCTGCCCGGCGATATCGGCCCGGAGCGGATCAAGGAGCTGCAGACCGACACCGGCACGGTTGAGGAGTCGCTGAATGGGCTTCGTTTCGGGCAATTCCCAGAATGGCTCCCCGGCAAAATTGGGCGTAAACCGGGCCACAATGGCCTCGGCCTGACGGCTGTTTTCCGCTTCGGCAAAAACCGCATCGTTCTTCCAGTAATGGGGCAGATTCGATCCCAGCAAAACAATTTCACCGCCCGAAAACCGCTCGATGCTGTGTCCGATAAACCGCATTCCGGCGCTGGAAACCACGTAATTCAGTTCAATTTCGGGGTGAAAATGCCAGGGATTCGTGAAATATGGCAGCCATTCGTGCCGCAGATCGAACGAGCGGTGGGGGAGTTGAGGAACCAGAAGTCGGTCGGGGCGCATAGATTATAAATTATTTGCATTATTTTCTGTAACAAGGTGAAAAGTGCAAATTTTATTATAAAACTGGCAAAAGATTTGTCAGAATAATGAAAGAAAATAGCGGAATATTTGCAGTATGAACAGCGCATCTCTTATCGTAACGGTTTGTATGGGGTTAGTTAGCCCGGTTATTTCGGCACAAACGGCCAATGTGCTAAGTCCCGCCGAACGACAGGCAGGCTGGGAATTGCTTTTCGATGGAAAAACCACCACCGGCTGGCGAGGTGCCTACGCCGACCAATTCCCCACCAAGGGCTGGGTAGTTAAAAACGGTGAACTTCGTGGCGAACTCCACGAAGGTGCCGAATCGGGCGACGCCGGGGACATTGTAACCTTAAAAAAATACCGCAACTTCGAGTTTGCGTTCGATTGGAAATTAGGCAAAGGCGGCAACAGCGGAGTGAAGTATTTCATCGAAGAACGGCAGCCCAAACCCGCCAAAGGCTCGCAGGCGGGGTATGAATACCAGTTGATTGACGATGCCGATTATATTTATAACGATAAACACCTCCCAGCCGATCTGAAGACCGCTTCAATCTACGACGTGGTAGCCGCCAACAAACCCGATGTTACATTGGGAAAGTGGCACCAATCGCGCATTGTCGTGAACAACAACCGAATCGAACATTGGCTCGACGGCGTAAAAGTTTTGGCCGTTGACCGAACCACACCTGCTTTCAGCCAGGGAGTGTTAGATAGCAAATTCAAGGATTATCCCGGTTTTGCCCAGATTCCGGAAGGCCATATTCTGCTTCAGGATCATGGCCACAGTGTTGCCTTCCGAAACCTTAAAATTAAAACTCTCCCATGAATCGCCGTCATTTCCTGAAAAACAGCGCCGTAGCGGCCACGGCCTTGCCCGCGATTGGGGTGCCGACCATTGTTCCGGCTTCGGTATTCGGCAAAAACGCCCCTTCAAACCGCATTACCATCGGCCTGATTGGCACCGGCCGGCAGGGATACGGCCAGAATTTGCAAGGTTCTGATTTGCAAGGCATTGGTGGTAGAATTCCGGGTTTGCTCGACGTGTCCGATGCCCAGGTTGTTGCGGTTTGTGACGTGGATAGCTGGCGAATGAACAAAGCCAAAACGACCGTTGAAAGCCACTACGCCAAAAAGGCAGCAAACGGGGCTTATAAAGGCTGCTCGACGCACCGCGATTTTCGGGAAATCATCGCCCGCAAAGACATCGATGCCGTGATGATCTCGACACCCGACTACTGGCATGTTCCGATGGGCATTCTGGCAGCTAAAGCGAATAAACATATCAGTTGCGAAAAACCGCTCAGCATGAGCGTGCATCAGGGCCGGGCGCTGGTGGATGCACTGAAAAAATACGGCGTAGTAAACCGCACCGACAGCGAGTTTCGTTCCGTACGCCCTCAGAATCAGGCGGTTGAATTGGTTCGGAACGGACGAATCGGGAAGTTGCAGAAAATCGAAATCACGTTTCCATCGGACCCAACGCCCGTTCCGCCCCAACCCGACATGCTTGTTCCGAAAGAACTCGATTATGATTTGTGGCTGGGTCCGGCGCCGATGGTTCCGTACACCGACATGCGGGTTCATACGCCATTTGATTTGAAGAAGCGGCCGAACTGGATGCGAATCGACACCTACGCGCAGGGCATGATTGCCAATTGGGGCGCCCATTATTTCGACGTAGCGCAGTGGGCCAACAACAGCGAATATTCGGGTCCGGTGGAAGTGGAAGGGAAGGGCGAGTTTCCGAAAAGCCTGTGGAATTCAATGATCAATTTCTCAGTAACTTATCGCTACGCCAACGGCGTTGAAATCACCTGCCAGCAAACGCCGACCAGCAAACCGGGCATTAAATACACCGGCTCGGAAGGCTGGATTCTGGTCGATAACTACCCCGGCGTGATTACCAGCAGCAACCCCGGCATGCTGACCTCAAAACCGTCGGGAAGCGAACTGGATTTGTCGAAAACCCTCTGGGATAAAGTCGATTTTGTGGATGCGATCAAAACCGGTCGCAAGACGCTGGAACCCATTGAAGTGGGCCACCGGACAATCTCACTCTCGCAGATTGGACTGATTGCCTGTCAGTTAAGTGAAAAGCTAAACTGGAATCCGGAAAAGGAATTATTCGTGGGAAACAATGCGGCCAATGCCTTGCTGGCGGCTCCGCTGGCGCGTAAAGAATGGGCGATGTGATCAAGGTAACGACGATGAAAAAACGGATCTTTTTCCTGTGGGCGGTTTTGTTGACGGGCCAGTTGATGGCGCAAAAACCGGTGAAAGTTCAAAATGATTTTTTCGTGTTGCACAACGCCATCCGGGGCGACTCAACCTATAAAACCTTCGATCAGCAGGTGGGTTTTATCAAAAGTCTGGGCTTCGATGGGGTCGAAATCAATCAACTGGATTCGTTCGACGGCATGAAGGCTGCACTCGATAAGCACCAGTTTACCGGCTCCTATTTTTACATTAAAATCGACGTCGATTCCCCGACGCTCGACCCGCGCATCGAACCCGACATCCGGGCGCTGAAAGGCACCAAAGCTGTGCTGGCACCTTATATTATTAGTGATAAAAAGCGGTTTGCCTCGTCGTCCGGGATGGCCGACACCACGGTCGTGCGCCAGATTCGGCAGATGGCCGACTGGGCCAAAGAAGCCGGTTTGCAGGTGGCGTTGTATCCGCACGTGGGTTTTTACGTTGAACGGGTCGACCACGCGCTTCGGTTGGTGAAGCAAATCGACCAACCGAATGTTGGGCTAACGTTTAATCTCTGCCACTGGCTGGCCACCACGCCGAAAGCGGATCGCACGAATTGGAAAGGACTGCTGACGACACTGAAACCGCATCTGAAAATGATCACCATCAGCGGGGCCAACGATGTCGATGCGGCCGGGATGGACAACGGACCGACTGGCATCTGGAACCAATACATTCTACCCCTCGGAACCGGCAGTTTCGATACCTACGAGCTGGTGCGGTTTGCGGTTCAGGATTTGGGATTCAAGGGGCCGATTGGCGTTCAGTGCTATGCCATGAAAGGGGATAAACCGACCAATCTTCGCAATACGATGGCCGTCTGGAAGCAATTTAAAACACGTCTGGCGAAACGCTGAAATACTTTTCCGCACTCATTTTTCTTCTCTAGTTAACCTGAAATCATGGCCTTTACTCCCGAACATCTCGAAATTTACCAGCGTGACGGCTACGTTGTCGTTCGCAATCTTTTCTCCAAAGCTGAAGTAGAACGGCTCTACGGGCTGGCCGTTGGCGATGCGGTTCTAACCACAAAAACCTACGACCGGGTCGATGCGTCGGGAATGAAAACCCGGCTGGCGCTCTGGTATGCGCTGGACGACAGCCTGTACAGCAAATTTGCCCGGTCGTCGCGCATTGTGGATGGGGTAGAGCAGATTCTGGGTAGTCGGGCCGCCCACTACCACTCCAAGCTGATGCAGAAAGAACCGCGAACGGGCGGAGCCTGGGAGTGGCATCAGGATTACGGATACTGGTACAAAAACAACGGTTTTCTGTTTCCCGATATGCTTTCGGTGCTGACGGCGCTGACGCCCGCGACCAAGGAAAACGGCTGCTTGCAGATGATAAAAGGATCGCACAAGATGGGCCGGGTCGAGCACGGTTTTTCGGGCGAGCAGGTCGGGGCCGATCTGGAAAAGGTAAACGAAGCCCTGAAGATCATGCCACTGGAGTACCTGGAAATGGAACCCGGCGACACGGCTTTTTTCCACTGCAATACCCTCCACGCTTCAGCCGCCAATTTGTCGGATCAACCCCGCTGGTCGATCATTACCGCGTATAATCTGGCCAGCAATAAACCGTACAAGGACATTCACGAAAGCAGTTACACGCCCATCGACTATTACGACGGCGATCTGCTGGCTGAAGAAGAAGCCGGTATTTCAGAAACCGCAGATTTTTTGGTGAAGAGATGACTAATGACGATTGACCATAGACCGCCGACCATGGTCAATGGTCAATCGTCAGCCGTCAATGGTCAAAAAATCTTTACTCTCTAGTCTCACCTCCTTTGTCTATAAAAAATAATGATCAAATTTTTTGCCCCTGCCTGGGGAAATACGTTGCCGTTTGACCGGTTTTGCCAGAACGTGAAAGCGGCCGGTTACGATGGCGTTGAAATTGCCGTACCGTTGGATGTGGCCGAAAAAATCGCTATTCTGGAAAGTCTGGCGAAACACGGGCTGGAACTGATCGGGCAATATTTTCAATCGTTTGAAACGGATCTGGATGAGCACGCCCGGAATTACGAGAAATACCTCCGGCATTTGAGTTCAGCCAAACCGCTGTTTATTAATTGCCAGACAGGGAAAGACTTTTTTACGTTCGAACAAAACCGCCGGTTGTTCGAGCTGGCCGACCGGATTTCCAGCGAAACCGGGGTTAAAATCATTCACGAAACCCACCGGGGAAAGGCCCTGTTTGCAGCCCACATTACCCGCGATTATTTGCAAAAACTTCCCAATCTGCGACTGGCGCTCGATATTTCCCACTGGTGTGCGGTCCACGAGTCCATGCTCGAAAACCAGGACGAAGCCGTTAAACTGGCGATCCGGCACACCGACCACATCCACAGCCGGGTCGGGCATCCCGAAGGCCCGCAGGTCAGTGATCCGCGCGCACCGGAATGGGCGGCTTTTCTGGAGGCACACCTTGCCTGGTGGGATCAGGTGATGGCAACGCACTTGGAGAACCAAACCGTGTTGACCGTCACGACCGAATTTGGTCCAGCACCGTACTTGCCGACGCTGCCGTATACCCAGATGCCGGTCGTCAGTCAGTGGGACGTCAACGTGTTCATGCTGAATCTGTTGAAAAACCGGTATTCCGGTAAAGACGTTTCAGGCAGTAGTTGCTGAAGGATCGACAGAATACACCGTTTTCCGGCCGCCAAACTGCCGGTTGATGTAATTTCGGGCCGGAACTTCCACCCAACGATACGTTAACGCAGAAACCGCCAGCGTTACGGCAATGAACGCCAGACAGACCAGCCAGCCAACAAACTGATCCGGTTTCGACGGTTGCCCATACGTACCGTTCCGGGAGAACTGATAATAGGCGAATGCGTTTCCAAACAAAAACATCAGCGGCTGATGAACGAGATAAATAGAGAATGACCAGTCGCCCAGCCGTTGCAGCAGTTTTGTTCCCAGAAACCGGTCCGTAGATGGGCTGCCATACGCGGCTGATAGCAAAATTAACGGCAGAAAGCTGATCGAAAACACGTCAGCCAGGGCAAAATGCATGCAGGTAAACAACCCGGCACTTAATAAAACCAGGGTGAAACCATTCGCTAACCACGACTTGCCCCAATTTTCCCGGTAGCCCAGATACATCATCATGCCGAGTACAAAACCGCACAAACAGCGCAGAAAACCGTATTGAACGGCCGCGTTGACGGTATTATTCAAGGGATCGGGCTTGAAAAAGGGCAGGGCGACCGGTGCCGGTAGATTGGGAATGATTAGAAAAGTCAGGACCAGATAACCGCCGAAACAAGCCAGCACCACGGCGATCCGGCCCACCGGTTTCAGATTCATGAACGGTTTGACCAGAAAAGGGAACAGCATGTACATCCACCATTCGACCGAAATCGACCAGGCGGCATGGGTCCACGAGAACCAGTCATGCAGGTTCATGGCCTGAAGCAAAAACAGATTGGTAATGAATGAGTAGAGGTTATTATTAGCCTCCATAATCAGGTTTTCAGGAATGCCGATCCAGCCTGAAACACCAAAAATGGTAACTGTTGCCAGCAGTGATACGAAATGCAGCGGATAAACGCGCGCAAACCGGGCAATGGTAAATCGCTTAAATTCAGAACGTTCTACGGAGTCTTGAAACCATTTGCCGTAGACGTGGCTCATGACAAAACCGCTCAGGATGAAGAAGAAGTCCACCATCAGATACATTCGGTTGATGAGCCAGGAATCTTCAAATTTCAATAAAAGATTTCCGCCCAACCCCAGCATCAGGTCGACGTGAAAAATAACCGTGAGCAGGGCGGCAATACCGCGCAGTGGAGTAAGGTTGGCTAAGTAAGGTGTAACGGTTTTCATGCCGGATTTTAATTGTGATTGGTGGTGTAAATTCGAGTCGGAAAGCACTAACAAATGAATCGTATTCTGTCAAATCGATGGAGAAATTCAGGCCAAAATGAAATATGAACAAATTAACCTATTGGATAACAGGTTGTTATAGCTTAATATTGAAACGAATATACTTTTTCGCTTCCGACGTCCCGCTAATTTTTGAGTGAATGGTAGAACGTTGGGAGTAAGACGTAGAAACGTACCAATTACTGGTTTGAGCAATCTGCTCTTAGGTAGCAATGGGGATAGGCTGGAAGGACAGTTCTCGATGAATTGGACTGCCTTTTGATTCCAGTCAAAGGTATTTTGGGAAAGAACTGTAACTATTTTCCGAAAAAATGTAATTCTGCAAAATACAATTTGGTGATCAGACCGATGAAGTTACTCCTTTCGTAGATTTGTAAAATTGTCTACGTTTCTCATCACCTAACTAATTCCTACATGCGGAAACTTCTCCTGACCGCCGTGCTGGCCTGGGGTATTGCACAGGTTGGCTGGTCGCAAGTTACCTTTCCCCGAAATGGCGTTTACGATGAACGATCGGGTTTATACGCTTTCACGAATGCCACGATTATTGTTGATCCGAAAACTACCCTCGACGGCGCTACGTTGCTCATTCGCAACGGGCGGATTGAAGCTGTTGGCAAAACCGTCAGCATTCCGGCCGGAACCGTCATCGCCGATCTGAAAGGCAAACGGATTTATCCGGGGCTGGTCGACATCGAGTCCGATTATGGAATGCCCGCCCTCCAGCGGAATGCGTCTGGCGGTGGGCGCGGGGCACCGCAATACGATTCTAACAAAAAAGGGGCGTTTAACTGGAACCAGGCCATCCAGCCCGAAACCGAAGCCAGTGCGGTTTTTAAAGCCAGCGTTCCACAGGCTCTCGAACTTCGGAAACTCGGTTTTGGCGCGGTAGTGACGCACCCGCACGACGGCATTGCCCGGGGTAGCTCCGCACTAGTCACGCTGGCCGACGACCGCGAAAACCTCGTCGTGATCCGGGAGCGGGTGGCTGGTCATTATTCGTTCAGCAAAGGTACTTCGACCCAAACCTACCCAAACTCGCCAATGGGCGCAGTGGCGCTGCTGCGACAAACGTATTACGACGCCGACTGGTACAAAAAAGCCGGAAAAACCGCCGAAGCCAACATTTCGCTCGAAGCCTTCAACCGGTTGCAGAGCCTGCCATCGGTTTTTGAAGTACCCGATAAACTGGGTGTTCTGCGGGCTGACAAAATCGGTGAAGAGTTTGGCGTTCAGTATATTATCAAAAGTGCGGGCGATGAGTACCAGCGGCTGGACGAGGTGAAAGCCACGGGCGCTTCGCTGATCGTTCCGCTCAACTTCCCGCAGGCTTTCGATGTGGAGGATGCCTGGGATGCCGACAATGTGACCCTGGCGGAAATGAAGCACTGGGAAATGGCACCGGCCAATCCGGCGATGCTGGCGAAAGCCGGGGTTCCGTTTGCGCTGACCACGGCCAATCTTCGGAACAAAACCGATTTCTGGGCCAACCTTCGCAAAGCCATCGAATATGGGTTGACCGAACAACAGGCCCTGACTGCCTTGACGACTACGCCCGCTCAACTCCTGAAAATCGACAACGAAGTCGGAAGTCTGAAACCGGGTTTGCTGGCGAACTTCATCATTACCTCCGACAACCTGTTCAGCGCGGATAACGTCATTCTGGAAAACTGGATTCGGGGGAAACAATACATTTACGGCGACAAAAATGCTACCGATCTGCGCGGGAATTACAACCTGACCATCGGCGACCGCAGCAATTTGAAACTGAACATTATCGGAAAACCGGGTAAACCGGAATATCAGGTTCTGGCCGATACCGTAAAAATTACCCCGAAAATTTCCGTATCCAACGACCTTTTGTCGATTCAGCTTCAACTGGATAAAAAACAACCCGGCACGACTCGGCTAACCGGTTACCGTATCGACGGACCGCGGGAAGGAACGATCCTGAAAGGCGAAGGGGAATTGCCGGACGGAAAAATGGTGAAATGGACTGCGGTTTTGTCGCAACCGTTTGCGGCCAATGCAAAACCGGACACGGCGAAGAAAACCGCCCCGGAGTACGGCAAACTGTTGTATCCATTCGTTGGAATGGGGAATCTCGAAAAACCAAAAGCGCAAACGTTGCTGATTCGAAACGCGACGGTTTGGACCAACGAGAAAGATGGTGTCATTCAGAATGCCGATGTATTGGTGCAAAACGGCAAAATTACGCAGGTCGGTAAAAGCCTGACGGCCCCGACGGGTGCCCAAACCATCGACGGAACCGGCAAACACCTGACCAACGGCATCATCGACGAACACTCGCACATTGCGCTCTACTCGATCAACGAGGGCGGACAATCCAGCTCGGCAGAGGTGCGGATGAGCGACGTCGTGAACTCGGAAGACATCAATATTTACCGGCAACTGGCCGGGGGCGTTACGACCTCGCAGCTGCTCCACGGTTCGGCTAACTCCATCGGCGGGCAATCGGCGATTGTGAAACTGAAATGGGGGGAAGCTCCGCAGGAAATGATGCTGAAAGGGGCCGACGGTTTTATCAAGTTTGCGCTCGGCGAAAACGTCAAACAGTCGAACTGGGGTGACGCGGTACGCATCCGGTTTCCGCAAACCCGAATGGGAGTGGAGCAGGTCTACTTCGACCACTTCACCCGCGCCCGCGAGTACGACAACGCCTGGAAAGCGTATAATGCATTGAGCGCCAAGGAGAAAGCCAAGACAGTGCCGCCCCGCCGGGATG
Organism: Larkinella terrae; assembly: GCF_009668025.1. Lineage (GTDB taxonomy): Bacteria > Bacteroidota > Bacteroidia > Cytophagales > Spirosomataceae > Larkinella > Larkinella terrae. The sequence goes on from NZ_WJXZ01000006.1 coordinate 482,495, forward strand.
TGGAACTGGACGCACTGGCCGAAATTCTGAACAAGAAGCGGTTTATCACCTGTCACAGCTACGTGCAGTCGGAGATCAACATGCTGATGAAAGTGGCCGATTCGCTGGGCTTCAAGGTCAATACCTTCACGCACATTCTGGAAGGCTACAAAGTGGCCGATAAAATGGCGAAGCACGGCGTCGGCGGCTCGACCTTCGCTGACTGGTGGGCCTACAAAATGGAGGTAAAAGACGCCATTCCGTACAATGCCGCGCTGATGGCGCGGGCCGGGGTGACGGTTTCGATCAATTCCGACGATGCCGAAATGGCCCGTCGTCTGAATCAGGAAGCCGCCAAAGCCGTGGAATACGGCGGTATTTCGGAGGAAGACGCCTGGAAAATGGTGACGCTGAATCCCGCCAAACTGCTGCACCTCGACAGCAAACTCGGAAGCATTCGTGCGGGAAAGGACGCCGACCTGGTGCTCTGGAACAACAACCCGCTGGCGATTTACGCCCGGCCTGAAAAAACGATCATTGACGGCACGATTTACTTCGACGCCCAGGACGAAGACCGCAAGCACGACGAGTTGCAGAAGGAACGCGCCCGGCTGATCCAGAAGATGTTAACCGCGAAAGCCGGTGGCGCTCAAACCCAACGCCCGACCTTCCGTCGGCAACGGATGTTCCATTGCGAAGACGTGGAAGGCGTGATGGCGGAAGGGGAGGAGAGGAAATGACTATTGACGATTGACGATTGACCATCGACAGACGACAATGGTCGATCGTCATCGGTCAAATAATGGTCAATCGTCGGCGGTCAATGGTCAAAAAAACAAACAAGCATGAAAAATCTAACACTATCTATATTCCTCCTCGCTTCGCTCAGCGGTTTTGCGCAGAATCCGGCTCCGGCGGGTCCGCAGGCTAGGGCGGTGGCGCTGACGGGCGCGACGATTCACGTCGGGAACGGGCAGGTGATTCCAAACGGAACCATCGTGTTCGATAAGGGCATCATTACCGCCGTGGGCAATGGCGACACGCCAATTAACGGTGCGGAACGCATCGATGTTGCGGGCAAGCACGTTTATCCGGGTCTGATTTCCCCGGCGGCCACGGTCGGTTTGCAGGAATTTGAATCGGTTCGGGCGACGCTCGATTACCAGGAAACCGGTTCGTTCAACCCCAACGTCCGGGCGCTGATTGCGTACAATACGGATTCGGAAATTATTCCGACGATCCGCAACAACGGTTTGCTGATGACGCAGGCCATGCCCGATGGCGGGTTTATTTCGGGCAGTTCCTCAATCATGAACACCGACGGCTGGAACTGGGAAGATGCGGTTTTGAAAGCCGATGACGGTCTGTGGCTGAGCTGGCCAACGTATTTCGCCCGAAGTTTCGATTATGAAACCTTTACGGTGAGCCTGAAAAAGAACGAGCAGCGGCAGGATGCCATCAACGCCATGATTGCCACTTTCTCAGATGCGCGGGCTTATGCCGACCTGAAAAATCCGGCGCCGAAAAACCTCAAATTTGAAGCGATGAAGGGCTTGTTCGACGGCTCGAAATGCCTGTACATCCGCGCCAACTACGGCAAGGACATCATCGAAGCCATCAAGTTTGCCAAACAGGTGGGCGTGCGAAAACCGGTGATTGTCGGGGCTGAAGACGCGGGCCGGGTGATTGATTTCCTGAAAGAAAACAGCGTGCCGGTAATTCTGGGGCCGATGCACCGGCTGCCGAATTTGCAGGACGAGGACGTGTACCTGCCCTACAAACTGCCGGGCATGCTTCAGAAAGCCGGGGTGCTGGTGAGCCTGAGCTACAATGGCGAATGGTGGCGCACCCGCAATCTGCCCTTTCAGGCCGGAACCGCGGCCGGTTTCAGCGGGATAGACAAGGAGGAAGCCCTGAAAATGATTACGTCAAATACGGCCAAAATCATGGGCATCGACAACGTGGTGGGCACACTCGAAAAAGGCAAATACGCGACGCTGGTGGTCTCGAAAGGCGATTTGCTGGACATGCGAACCAACGTGATCGAACGCGCGTATATCCAGGGCCGTCACATCAACCTCGACGACAAACACAAACGGCTGTTTCACATGTATCGCGAGAAATACGGCCAGCCGGATCTTGGAAAGTGATACTGATTTTGCTAGTGATTGGGAGCCTGAGCGATCGGGCTCCTTTTTTTGCAGGCTTCGTAGGTTGGATTGCCGTTTAGGCAACAATGTGATTTGCGAGGTGCGTGTTTTGTATGGGTTATCGATAGTTGTTAGGCGTAAAGTGTTGATAGTGAGTTTTCTGTTAAGATCTCTTCCCAATCCCGTGTAGGGCACGGCTGATACGTGCTTGAATTATGATTATAAAAGTTGAAAAATTTCGACATCTTTTCGCCCCCAACCCCTAAAAGGGGACTAAAAAAACCGGATTTGAGAGCCCGGCACCGGCCGCCCGGCCTTTAGGGGGTTGGGGGGCGAAAAGAGGCCGGTACCCACAGAGTTTTACTAGCACTTAACAGCCTTACTATTTAGGGGGTTGGGGGCGAAAAAAGCCCGAAAATTGTCACTGTTGTATGATAATCACTCGAGCATTTAAAATCCCTGCCCTTCATGGCGTTGGCCGAAAAATTTAGCCAGCCTCCGAAAGAAAATAAATTGCGAAACCGAATAGTTGCGCATATATTTGCAACCGAACAGTTTCCTATTTATCACGTATATGCGTAGAGATATTTTTCAAGCCGTGGCCGACCCGACCAGACGAGCCATTATCGCCTTACTTGCCTTCCAGGCCATGACACCCAATGCGATTGCCGACAACTTCAACACGACCCGACAGGCGGTGTCCAAACATTTGCGCATTCTGACTGAATGCGAATTGGTGAAGCAAGAGCAAAAAGGGAGAGAAATTTATTATTCCCTTGAAATTGACCGCATGAAAGAAATAGACAAGTGGTTAGATCAATTCAGAAAGATTTTGGAAACCCGGTTTAATCAACTAGACGACTTATTGGCAACCATTAAAAAAAATAAACAATGAACACCTTACCCTTTGACTTCACGGTTGATAAATCCATCAACACCGTATTCATAACCAAAGAATTTGCCGCGGAACCTGAACTGGTTTGGGACGCATTTACAAAGCCGGAAATGCTGGACCAGTGGTGGGCTCCCAAACCCTGGGCTTCCAAAACAAAATCAATGGATTTTACAGTTGGAGGCCGACGATTGTATGCTATGGTGAGCCCGGAGGGACAGGAAAGTTGGGCATTACATGACTATACTTCAATTAGCCCAAAAACCAATTTCAAGTTTTTGAATGCGTTTGCCGATAAAGACGGAAATCCTCAGTTGCCGGGTTCAGATTGGGATTTGACTTTTAACGAAGGAAATGGAACAACGAAAGTCAGTATTTCCATTTACAATGAATCGCTGGAACGGATGGAAAAAATGATCGAAATGGGCTTCCAGGAAGGCTTTACGATGACCTTAAATGAATTGGAAACGTTGTTGTCTAAAAAGTTTGTATGACAAAGTGATACAATAGCATTAAAATCCACCGCCGAAGCCGGTCGCCCGCCTTTAGCGTGCAAAATTCAATTTAAAATCACTATTTTTTTTAGAATCGGCTTGACAGTCTCAAAATTTGCCCTTTACTTTGAAATACAAAGTTCTTTTTATTTATGCTCGCAATAACTTAATCGGAACGGGCGGGCAGCCATCGGCAATTGATTTTAAAACCTTAAATTTTACGAGCATGCAAAATGCAAACGAACTACAGTCCCCGCTGCGGCCATCATCGCTGACTCGCCGGGCCATAATCGGTGCCGGAATTGGCTTGTTATTAATCGGAATTTTTCTGCTGGGCGTTAAAAATCCGAATCCCAACTGGCCGAAACTCTGGATGCTTCGGCCGTTGGTTATTGTGCCACTGGCCGGCGCAACCGGGGGCGCGGTTTATTACTTCCTGGATTATCTGCGTTATCAGAACGGCTGGAATGCGAACCTGGTCAAAACCGCCAGCCTGCTAATTTTCCTTATTGGGCTTTGGATGGGCATTGTGCTGGGATTGGACGGCACCTTGTGGAATTGAGCGGAATAAACCCGATCAGGTCTCGAAGACCTGATCGGGTTAAGCCATGCAGATGACAAAACATGGCTGAGAAAAATGTTCTTGGCTATATCACACCATTTTCATTTAGCCGATATCCTTCATGGATCGATCTTTCCAACATCTCCTTGGAATCCTGATCATTTTGGTGATTCCAGTCCTGCTGGCCATATTTGACTTTATGGACATCCAGTTGCCCGGTGGGATTGTCAGATTTACTCTTCAACTTGTCGGAATTTTACTTTCCGGACCACTGCTGTTGTTATACAGCTTGTTGGTACATGAGTTTACGACGGTAAAAAACAGGAAAAGCCTCTCCGGAATTGCTTTTCTGATCGGTTTTTCCTGGCTGGGGTATCTGTTTTACCACCATATGACCACGCCGGTCGATTAACATCAACTATCAAACCTGTCAGGCCTGGGCGACCCCATCGCAAAGACCTGACAGGTTTATTAAATCAGGCCATTCCGCTGCGTTTTCGGGTTGAGTTTTCTCAACAATAATCTGGTAAGAAAGACGATTGCAATCGACAACCGGCTCGCAACGCATACGGGTTGATCTGCGGGAAATGAAGGAAATTGTGCCTTTCTTTGTCCCTTATCAAACCGAGTAAATCGTCCTTTTAAAATGGCTTTTAAGTGAAAAAATAGTTTATGGCAAACGAACACACCACAACCCTAACTCCCTTTCTGACCGTGAGCGATGCAAAAAAGGCGGTCGATTTTTATGTATCGGCCTTTGGTGCAACGGAAATGACGCGGTTTGATTTGCCCCAGGATAAAATCTCCTCCAAAATCAGTATCGACGGGGCCTTATTTTATGTCGCGGATGAAGAACCGGAATTTGGAAATGTAAGCCCGGCGGCATCGACTGCGACCGCCATCCGGATCATTCTCGAAACAGAAAAGGCGGACGATTTATTTGCAAAGGCCATCGCATGGGGAGCCACCGAGATTTGCCCCATGACGACGGAAGACGACTGGCGAATTGGGAAATTGAAGGACCCGTTTGGTCATGTTTGGGAACTAGGATACACGGTGTAAAATCGATGAAATCAACACTAATTTTTGCACTGGCGATCTCGCTGCTGGGAGCGGTGCCACAACTTCAGAAAGAATCGGCGTTCGTCGTTTCGGGCGCAGAAAAACCGCTCGGGATTGAAAAGGATAAAAAGGTCTGGATGCTGACGTACTTCCGGCAACGGTATCCGACCCGGATTGAGATCGATGCGCAGGGAAAAACCGTGGAGGTTCCGCTGGAAAACCCCATGCTGATCAATAAGTTACACATTGCCTTGTCCACCGATGGTCGGCACTGGACGCCGTTGAACGACAACAACCCGGTCTGGGAGCACCACATGCGTGATCCGTACGTTCGTCGGGGGCCGGACGGTCTTTGGCGAATTCTGTCAACCGGCGGAGGTGGCCGGAGCGATCGGGAAAAGGTGGGCCCGAGTTGTCTTTACGTCACCTCGAAAGACCTGATCCATTGGCAGGAGGAAGGGCAACTGGCTTTGATGAAAGACGTTCGGGACGAGTCGGGTGCGCTATCGCGAAATATCTGGGCGCCCGAATGGTTTTACGATGCCAAAACCGGTGACTATGTTTTGTTCTGGTCGTCGTCCTTCAAAGACGCGGGCTGGAAAGAGAGCCGACTTTGGTACAGCCGAACGCGCGACTGGAAGACGTTTACCCCGGCGAAAGTCCTGTTTAATCCGCCCTATTCGGTGATCGACGGCACCCTGCTGGAGCATAGCGGCACGTATTATCTCTTTCACAAGGAAGAAGAATTTGGGGTGAAAACCGGCGAACGGCGCGCCATCCGCGTGGCTACCTCCAAGAATCTGGAAGGGCCTTACACGGTTGTTGAGGGCGATAGGAACCAGGGACAACTCGTTCCGGTCATCACCGAAGGCCCCACTGTCATGGAAGATCCCCGTCAATCCGGCTGGTTGTTGCTCTACGATTATTGCATGACGAACCGGTTTGGGGTTTCGTCCTCGCCTGATTTGATTCACTGGAAAGTCGAAGAGGACGTCAGTTTTCCGTCGGAAGCCCGGCACGGTTGCGTGTCGCTGCTAACGGCGGCCGAAGCAAAAACGTTGCAGGATACGTATCCGAGCAAAAAATAAAGGTTATTTCGCGGAGTTAAGAGACGGTCTAAAATTTATAATTTTCCTGCCCCCAACCCCCTAAAGGGGGCTTTAATCGGCATTTCAAAGCCCCCTTTAGGGGGTTGGGGGCAGACCGATGAAAGGGAAAATCTGAATTTTAGTCAGTCTCTTAACTCAACGAAACAACTTAAATTTCCAAAAATTAAATTGTAGACAACGCGCATCATGAACGACTATTTATCCAGTGCCATCAAGCAATTTGAGTACTATAAAACGCTTGGCGAAAAGACGTTCGACCAACTTTCCGACGAGCAATTGTTCTGGCAATTCAACCCGGAAAGCAACAGCGTGGCGACGATCGTCAAACACCTTTGGGGCAATATGCTGTCCCGCTGGACCGACTTTCTGACGTCCGACGGCGAGAAAGAATGGCGGCAGCGGGATGCTGAATTTGACAACGACCTCAAAAACCGGGCGGACGTTTTAGCCAAATGGAACGAAGGCTGGCAATGCCTGTTCAGCGCCCTGAACTCGCTCACCGAAGCGGATCTGGCAAAGGAAATCTACATCCGGAACATGGGACATACGGTTTTGGAAGCCATCAACCGGCAGCTGGCGCACTATCCCTACCACATCGGACAAATCGTTTACATCGGCAAAATGGCCTGTGACGCCCGCTGGAAGTCCCTATCGATTCCAAAGGGCAATTCGAGCGCCTACAATGCTGATAAGTTTTCGCAGCCAAAACGGAAGGAGCACTTTGCAGATGAGTTTATAAAGAAGGCAAAAGATTGAAAAAAGAGTTATTTCGCAGAGTTAAGCAGAGTTTAAAAGAGTCTAGCGGAGAAAACAAAAACTCTGCTTAACTCCTTTTTCCTCCGCTAAACTCTGCGAAACAAAAACCGGGTAAACAATGGAAATTGAAGAACACGAAGTGAAGGGCCACAAAATTGCGGAGGTGGTTTCCGATCAGGTTGTGGTGGCCAAGGTGGAAGATGGTCTGGATTTACTCGGAAATTTATATTACCAGGGCTTCGATATGATTTTGATTCATGAAAAAAACATCACCCCGGCATTTTTCGATTTGAAAACCGGCATTGCGGGCGAGATTCTGCAAAAGTTTTCCAATTACCGGGTTCGGCTGGCCATCATCGGCAATTTTGAACCCTATCAAAGCAAAAGCATTCGGGATTTCATGTTCGAAAGCAATCAGGGTGGCCACATCAGTTTTGTTTCGTCGAAAGCCGAAGCGCTGGACAAATTGTCCCGCTAGGTTGATTTTCGGGCCGATAGTTTCCATGATCTTCCTGCTGCACGACTAACGAGTGCGACCAACTGACAAACGTTCAGCCATGAACAACTACCTCGGCGGTTTTTTCCTGATCAAGCTAAAACCATTCGATTGGTCCCCCATTCCCCTGGTGTATACCGGCAGCACCTGCATCAACGACAGTATGTTAGCTACCTGGTCGTATCGCTGGGTGAACGAACGGGTGGAGGAGACCAGGGCGGCCGAAGAATTATTGGGCTTGAATCCCGCCAAGGTGACCGCCATCCGGCACTGGACCGATCAAAAATTAACCGAGGGAAAGGTAGGCTACCACCAGGTCTTTCTGGATCTGAAAACCGCTCAGGAATACAGGCAGCGGTTTTTTGCCCATCTCGATGCAGTTAAACTGCTGGCGATTTATTTCGACGAACCGGCGGCCGATGCGATCATTGAGGAGTTGAGGCCGAAAAGGGCCAATATGGGCGAATGTGGTCTGTATCAGATGCTTTCCCGAAAAGTGCCGGAAGCAGAAGACAATGATGAGACGACCATTGGTTACGATCTGGTCGGAATCGAACAGGGAGGAAGTTTTCATTCGTTTCACTGCCACGGCATTGGCCCGGAGCTGGTCCGGAAATTCGGGCTGACCTTGAATGAGTTTGGCTTATTTGACTACTGCGACGATTGGAAACCGGTATTGGATGCGTTTCAAAACGGCGAAATCGGGGCCGAACCCGTACCCTGGTTTGTCGCGAAAGTGAAACAGATTTCCGTTGAAAAAAAGGCAGGATGACGCTTCGTCATCCTGCCTGAATGCTTACAAATTCATGCCGCCCGACACCTCCATTCGCTGACCGTTGATCCAGCGGGCGTCTTCCGTACACAAAAAGGCCACTACTCCGCCGATATCGTCGGGTAATCCGGCGCGGCCCAAAGCCGTTACACCGGCCACGAACGCATTGACCTGTGCATTGTCGCGCACCGAACCTCCGCTGAAATCGGTTTCAATGGCCCCGGGAGCCACGGTATTCACCGCAATGCCGCGCGCGCCGAGTTCTTTGGCCAGATAGCGGGTCAGGGTTTCAATAGCGCCTTTCATGGACGCGTAGGCCGAGGTGCCCGGAATCGTGAAGCGTGCCAAACCGGTCGAAATATTGATGATCCGCCCGCCGTCGTTGAGCCACGGCAATGATTTTTGGGTGAGGAAAAAGACACCTTTAAAATGGATGTTCATCAGTTGGTCGAACTCGTCTTCGCTCGTTTCGGCAAAGGGTTTGTGAAGGCCAATTCCGGCGTTATTCACCAGAAAATCAAAATGATCCTTGCGAAATGTTTCGTGTAAAACCGCTGTTAGTTCGGTAATAAAACCGCCGAAACTTTTTACATCGCCGGTATTTAATTGCAGCGCTGCAGCTTTCTGACCGGTTTTTTCAATTTCGGCTACGACTGCCAGAGCGTCTTCTTTTTGGCTGTTATACGTCAGAATAACATCGATTCCTTTTTCGGCCAGACGCAGGGCCATGTTTTTTCCGAGTCCGCGACTGCCGCCCGTCACCAGGGCAATTTTACTTGAAGATTCCATCGTTGTTGGTTGTTTAATTCGATGGAACAAAGGTAAAGGACCGAACTCGTGTCCGGTTTGCAAACATCAATCCATTGTTTGCAAAAATCAAATTAGTAGCTTAAGCCCGAAAACTGATCGGCGCAAACGAAGTCTGTTTTTTGAAGAAATTGGAAAAATGGGCGACCTGCTCAAAACCGAGACAATAAGCAATTTCGGAAATGTTCCAGTCGGTTTGTTTCAACAGAATTTTGGCTTCCTGAATGATCCGGCTGCTGATGATATCCGTCGTGGTTTTGCCCGTATTTTCCTTTAGCACTTTGTTGAGGTGGTTGACGTGAACGGATAGCCGATCGGCATAATCTTTAGCCGTCCGGAGATTCAATTTCTGATTCGGCGATTCGATCGGGAACTGGCGTTCCAGCAATTCCACAAACAGGGATGAAACCCGGGCCGAAGCCGTATGCGTTGGATATAGAGACGTTGCGGGCTGCAATTTCTGCCCGTAGTGAATCAGTTCGAGCACGTAATTCCGCAGCAGATCATACTTGAAAGCGTAATCGGACGACAGCTCTTTATACATTTTCCGGAAGATAAAGTCGATATCTTCGGCGGCTTCGTCGGTCAGCTGAAAAATGGGAAAACCGCCCGGTTGAAAGATCGGCAGGTCATCCAGTACAACCCCGCTTTTCGACTGGACCAGAAATTCGTCGGTGAAAATGCAGAAGTAACCCGACTGATTATCATCCTGGGGTAGCCAGTGGTAGGGAATTTTGGGCGTGGCAAACAGCAGCGCGTTTTTCTCAATATCGACCACCTTATCGGCGTATTCGGCCTTGTTGCGACCACCAATCAGGCTGATTTTGTAGTAGGCCCGCCGGTTGTACGGCATTTCAGTGGCCGGTTTTTTCCGGTATTTCGCCACTACATCGGAGGTCTTAAAAACGTTAAAATGACCGATTTCCCGGCTGATGCCCTGCGGAAAAAGTGCCGAAGTTTCGGCGTAAAATTTTTCCAGCGTAGTGATTTCCATTTCCGGTTTGATTTGCAAAATTCAAATGTACGCAATTTAAATTGAAACCGGTTTATGCTTGGCGACGGTTGACCGAAAGGCGGTTTTTATTTATAAAAAGCCTTACCTGATGCTCACTTCTGCTGTACTATTCGATTAGAAAGGCGTAGTTTTGGCAATTGCTTGCGTTGACTTCCTTCCTCTTTTTCGACAAAAACCAGAACCATCTCATGAACACTCGTTTTACCCACCGAGTCCTTGCCTTCTGCGTCGCCGTGCTGCTGTCGCCCTACGCGTTTGGACAAAGCAAGGCCGACAAAATTGATGCGCTAATGCGCCAGTATTTCGAAAACCGGCAATTCAACGGAACGGTTCTGGTGGCTGAGAACGGGAAAGTGATTTTCAAAAAAGGCTACGGACTGGCGAATATGGAATGGAATATCGCCAATGCGCCCGATACGAAATTCCGGCTGGGGTCGATTACGAAGCAGTTTACGGCCTTCCTGATCATGCAGCTGGTGGATCAGGGCAAGCTGAAGGTCAACGAGAAAGTGACGACTTATTTGCCCGATTACCCCAAAGCAACCGGCGACAAAATCACCATTCACCACCTGTTAACTCATACTTCCGGTATCCCGAACTATACGAATTTTCCTAAATTCATGGAACAGGAAAGCCGAAATCCGTATGTTCCCGCCGAATTTGTCAAAAAGTTTGCAGATTATTCCCTCGAATTTGAACCCGGTTCCCGGTTTTCGTACAGCAACTCGGGCTACTTTTTGCTCGGTGTGATTATTGAAAAAATAACCGGAAAATCGTACGCGACGGTTTTGAAGGAAGCCATTCTGACTCCGGCCCAACTCAAAGACACCGGTTATGACATGCCTGGCCCGATCATTCCGAAGCGGGCTGCAGGCTACGAGCGAAACGGGGGCGGTTTTGTCAACGCGCCTTATCTGGACATGACGATTCCGTACGCGGCCGGTTCGCTGTATTCAACAGTGGAGGATTTATACCGCTGGGATCAGGTTTTGTATTCGGATAAGCTGTTGTCGGCGGCTTCAAAAACCGCCCTGTTTACGCCGTTTCGGGATCATTATGCGTATGGCTGGGGCGTTGGCAACGCTAAAATTGGCCAGCGGAAAGACAGCGTGCTGATCATCTCACACGGGGGCGGCATCAACGGATTCAATACCCAGTTCACCCGGCTTCCCAAAGACAAACATACGGTCATTTTGCTAAACAATACCGGCGGAACGACGCTGGGAGCCATGCAGAATAACATTCTGAAAATTCTGTACGATCAACCGTATGAGAATCCCAGGAAACCGATTGCAGCCGCGCTCCGGCAAACGCTGACCAGTTCATCGCTGGAAAAAGCCATCCAGCAGTTTGCGGTTTTGAAAAACGATAAAGCCTATGAACTGAACGAAGACGAAATGAACTCGCTGGGCTACGAACTGATGCGCGATGGTAAACTGAAAGAAGCCTTGGCGGTTTTCAATCTGAACGTCGAATCGTATCCGAAATCGTCGAATGTCTACGACAGTCGGGGAGAGGCTTACATGGCGCAGGGGGATAAAGAATCGTCGATCAAAGATTATAAACAATCGCTCGAGCTTGACCCCCGAAATATGAATGCCGTGGAGATGCTGAAGAAATTGGGCGAAAACGCGGAAATACCTAAAGATGCGACGGTTTCGACAGAGGTGCTGGAAAAATACGTTGGAAAATACGAGTTGGCACCATCATTCATCATCGAAATTACGCGTGCGGATTCTCAGCTGTATGGTCAGGCTACCGGACAGGGGAAATTTGAGCTATTTCCACAGTCAGAAACTGAATTTTACCTGAAAGTGGTGCCCGCCAAAGTGTCTTTTGTAAAGGACGAAAAAGGTCAGATATCGCAATTGATTTTGCATCAGAACGGGCGGGATATGCCGGGCAAACGTATTCCTTAATTAAATAGTTTGGGGTTTATAATTTATGGTTTTTGGTGAAGAGGTTATAGATTATCGATTAAACCATAAACGCTAATCAAATAGCCATAAGCTACTTGTAATAAGCGCGTTGTGAAGTAGAATTTGAAGAATTAAAGTATGATTCGCATTTTTCAACAGGACGAAGCCGCCGTTCGGAAAGTCCGCGATATTGATTCGTTTTCCGACACGGAACGAACCCTTTGGGTTGATTTACAGAATCCGACGCGCGAAGAAACCAAGAGCGTGGAAGACAAGTTTGATGTCAATTTTCAGACGCAGCAGGAGCAGGCCGAGATCGAAAGTAGTTCGCGGTATATCGAAGAAGACGATTTTCTGATTGCGAACTCCAACTTCATGGTTCCCGATAAGGAGCAGATGTACGTGACCGTTCCGGTCAGTTTCATGCTCAAGGACGAAACCTTGTTTACGTACCGGAATGAGGCCGATTTGAAATCATTTGCCGACACGGTAAAGCGGATCAAATCACGCCGGTCGATGTTCAACGATGGCGCGCAGATTCTGATCACGATATTCGAATCCCGGATCGATTACGACGCCGACTTGATCGAGTCGGTTTCGCTGGAAATTAAAACCATCAACCGACAACTGGACATCGACGCCAAGCTGGATCGGGAAATGCTCTTAAAAATAAATGATTATCAGGAGCTGACGATGTCGATTCGGGAAAATGTGGTCGATAAACAGCGCGTAATCACTTCCATGATCCGCAGCGACGGCTGGTTTACCGACGAGGAACAACAGCGACTTCGGACGCTCATCAAAGACATTAACTCGCTGATCGACCATACGAATTTCATCTTCGAACGGCTGGAGTTTTTGCAAAATACTTACCTCGGTTTGATTGATCTGGAGCAAAACCGCATCGTAAAAATCTTCACGGTGGTTTCGCTGGTTTTTTTGCCACCAACCCTGCTGGCGAGCATCTGGGGGATGAACTTTACCAATATGCCGGAGTTGAGCTGGCAGATGGGCTATCCGATTGCGCTGGCGGCCATTGTTTTTTCTTCGCTGGTTACTTTGTTGATTTTCAGGCGCAAAAATTGGCTTTGAGACGGTTGCCAACTAATTATTTTCGGTTTGTACGTTACTTTTTGAGGGTTCCTGCTTCATAACTGTAGAAACTAAAAAACAGCCCAATGGAGCCCTCCCAATTCTCTTTTCAAAACGTGCTTGATCAGGTGGTGGCATTTGCCACTTTGTACGGTTTTAAAATCTTACTGGCGATTGTTATTCTGATTGTCGGCCTGTGGCTGGTCAATCAGGTGGTCCGAATGCTGTCGACGGTGATGAACAAACGCCAGGTCGACCGGGATGTTCAGCCTTTTTTGTTATCACTCGTCAGTGCCATTCTGAAAGTGCTGGTACTGTTGAGTGTGGCCAGTACGCTTGGGGTGGAAACGACCTCGTTCGTGGCCATTATCGGAGCCGCCGGTCTGGCCGTCGGGCTGGCTTTACAGGGAAGCTTAGCCAATTTTGCCGGTGGAGTGCTGATTCTGACGTTTAAACCGTTCCGTGTGGGCGACCTGATTTCGGCTCAGGGCTTTACCGGAAATGTCGAAGCGATTCATATTTTCAACACCATTCTGGTCACCCTCGATAACCGCACGATTATTTTGCCCAACGGGGCCTTGTCTACCTCGCCCATTATCAATATTTCCGGCAAAGGTGTCATCCGGGTCGATATGGTTTTTGCTGCGGGGAATACCAACGAAGTCGATGAGGTGAAAGCGTCGATCAAACGCGTGGTCGACGCCTGTCCGTATGGCTTAAAAGACCGGGAGCATGATATTCTCGTGACCAAACTGACCGAACTGGCCTTCCATTTTGACGTTCGGGTCTGGACCAGGAGCGCTACCTACTGGGAGACGTATTATTTTATTCACGAAGGCATCGCCCGCCAGTTCGGTAAAGACGGTATCAAAGGCCCCGAGCCGACGGTTACGGTGATGGGCGACTTCAGCTCGGTTGGACGAGTGAGTTAAAATAGGTTTGTTTCGCAGAGTCAAGCGGAGTTTCACCGAGTTAAGCAGAGTTTCAATACTTCCTCAACTCGGTGAAACTCCGCTTAGCTTCGCGAAATAACTTATCGAGAAAGCACGGAAATCCGACTCAAAACCGGCCAGTGATCGGAAATGAACACATTGTCTTTCAGAATTGGCAGATAATCATGGCGTTTCACTTCTACATTCGGGCCGACAAAAATGAAGTCGATTACCAGACCACTCTGACGGGTTTGAAAATTATTGAATGTGCTGTTGCCGCCGGTATGGGGACTTTCTGAAAGCTTTTCGGTGTTGCTTAGCTGGAAAGTCGGGTCGCTCGTTAGGGTCTTGATGGCAGGAGATACGTCGGGCGTGTTGAAATCGCCGGTCAGAATAACCGGTAACTCACCGGCCAGATCTTTCACCTTGCTAATCAGTAATTTCGCACTGTTCTGGCGGGCGGTTTCGCCCATATGATCGAAGTGGGTATTGATGACCAGAACCTGACTTTCATTTCGTTTGTCCCGAAAAATGCCGTACGTGGCCACACGCGGGAGAGCCGCATCCCAGGACTTGCTGCCCGGTACCTCCGGCGTTTCCGAAAGCCAGAATGTTCCCTGTTTGACGACCTCGAATTTCTGTTTGTTGTAGAAAACCGGTGAGAATTCACCCTGGTTTTTGCCATCGTCACGACCCACGCCGATCCAGCCGTAGTTTGGCAATTGATCCTGTAAATCAGCAATCTGGCCCGCTAAAGCTTCCTGCAAACCGGCAATATCAACCTGATAGTTTGTAAACACACTGGCGGCTAGTTCCTTCCGGTTCGGCCAGGCATTCAGCCCGTCCTGCGGATTATTGTAGCGGATATTAAACGAAAGGATATTCAACGGGAATTGTGGAACCGGCTGGGCCGAAATTTCGGAGATAAGCGTAAAGAGCAGGGCAAAAAGCAGACAACATTTCATGTGGGCGGATTTGGTTTCGTCGCGTCGAAGTACGCTTCCGCCCGCCGGAAAACCTATCCAATCGGATTATTTTTCAAAAACCGCTTGTTAACGGGCAGAACGTCCGCACATTTCGGCCAGCGAGCGTTACAGATCTGTTCGTACGGTAACAATTCGATTCAGGATTTCTGTCTGGAAATCATTCCGTAATAAATCAAAAAACCGATGGACGTGGAAACCGCCACAATGCCGTAGGGCAGGGTCGAATCGAAGGAGCGCGGAACAAAGGCAGCGATAATCAATCCCAGCCCGAAAAAGAGCAGAATCAATCCCCATTTCAGGTTGTCGGTGGGCAAGCTTGCCTCGTCGTCCAACTGGCGCAGACTTTCTTCGTTCCACTGCCCCAGTTCCATCAGCCGCCGACGCAGCAGGTATTTGGTAAACGGCTTTATGATCAGATAGATACCAAACGCAATTGCGAGTGTGACGTAAGCCCCCTGCACCCCATATTGTTCTTGCATATTTTTTACATTTTTGCCCATTAGACAATTGTGCAACCTAAAAGGTTGCAATTTGACGATTGACGATTGACGATTGACGATTGACGATTGACGATTGACGATTGACGATTGACGATTGACGATTGACGATGGTCGATGGTCGATTGACTGCGGTCAATGGTCGATGGTCAATCGTCAAGCTGCAACATTTACTAAATCCCCATTGTCTAATGCGGAAATGAACGACGAAGAGGTTTTGGTCCGCCGGATCGTGCAAGGCGATGTTCGCGCCTATCAGACGTTGGTGGAACGCTACCAGCGGCTGGTGCTGCACATGGTCGGTCGAATCGTTCGTCAGCCGGAAGACGTAGAAGATGTCTGTCAGGAAGTGTTCATCAAGGTCTATAAACATTTGCCGGATTTCCAGTTTGGCTCAAAACTATCGACCTGGATTGCGTCGATTGCGTACCGAACGGCGATCAATCACGGTAAAAAAATGAACCGGGAGTTGGCGAGCGGTTTTCCGGAACATTGGGAAGGGCAGTATGATTCGGGTCTGGCAAATCCCGAAGAAATGCTGATTCACCAGGATTGGAAAGCCTTTCTGCACGCGCAGATTGACAAGTTGCCGGTTCATTACCGCACAATTCTGACGCTTTACCATTTGGAAGAATTGTCGTATGAAGAAATTGGTGAAGTTACTTCACTGCCTGAAGGAACCGTCAAAAATTACCTGTTCCGGGCGCGAAAATTGTTGAAAGAAGCCTTACAACGGCACAAAAACAGCGAACAATGGCGATGAACGAAAGCAATGATGATGAACTACAGGAGTGGCTGGATGCTCTAAACCGGTCGGGTCGAAAACCGGCCGAAGCGGAACCACAGGACGAAGCGGTTCGGCTGTATCAACAGCTTTTTGAAGAACTTTCGGTTGAACCATCGCTGGGGCTGAGCTACGGTTTTTCGGCCTCGGTTGTCCGACAAATTCAGCTCAAAGAGGCTCGACGTCAGGAACGGCAGGCGTTGGTCTGGATGGGATTATGTCTCTTACTGTTGCCGCTGGCGGTGTTGGGTATGCAGGCGGTTTACCGGGTCGATGACCTGATCGCTACCTTCCGGGCACTGGATGTTATCAAATTCCCGGCCTTGTTTGTCATCGTTCTGCTGAGCCTGATTCAGTGGGCCGACCGTCGGTTTGTCAGGCGAAAAATGATTTCCAAACCTTCTTAAATTGCTCAATTCGATGCGACTTTTATCATGCGATCTTGTTCTCTGGGCGTTCCGATTTTGGTTCAAACACCTGGGAATCATCTCCTTCTGGATGCTTTTTGCCGCACTGGGCCGCGCCGGTCAGATGCAGTTTTGGGGGCCAATCCCAGCGTCTTGGTCAATCGTTCTGGAATTCGTCGTCGAATTGGCGCGGATTCTGACAATACTGGTCATCCTTGGGCACGGAAATGCGATTGCCGGAGGCCGGAAATTGGCTGGTATTTTTCGGTTTAGACGGAAGCAGTGGGCGAAACTCGGGCGAAACATTCGGCTGACATTCCGCCAGCAATGGCCGGTTTTATTTTGGAATCTGCTGGTATTCAGTTTGATTGCGTACGGTTTTAACCGCTTCAACGGTTTGGTGGCCGATCAGTCGACGTTGCTTCCGTTCCTGAAAATGAACGGTATTATGCACGAATCCGCTACGACCATGCCCATTGTGTTTTTCCTGAAAAACCTGACGGTCATTCCGTTTACGCTGATTTTTGAATACGGTTTATTCCGCTGGCTAACGGGTAATCGATCAGTTGTAAACCGGCTCGTCCAGACCAGAGCCTAATTATTCGCAACAATTCCCAACATTTAACCGTCAGTTCGCTTTGCATGGTATCCATACTCGGAATACTCACTATGCAAACGACTTTATCACCCGAATCCGGCGTGCGTCCAAAAAACACCCTGCCGGAAAAAAATACCGTTACGCTGACGATAAATGGTTCCGTTCACCAACTGGAACTGGCACCCTGGACCACGCTGCTCGATGCATTGCGGGAATACCTGCACCTGACCGGCACCAAAAAAGGTTGCGATCACGGTCAGTGTGGTGCCTGTACCGTTCTGGTCGATGGCAAACGCATAAATTCCTGCCTGACGCTGGCCGTCATGAAACAGGACACGGAAATTCTGACCATCGAAGGATTGGCGGGTGAAAACGGTCTGCATCCGCTGCAAACCGCCTTTATTGAACACGATGCCTACCAGTGTGGCTATTGCACCCCCGGTCAAATCTGCTCGGCTGTTGGCATGATCAACGAAGGACATGCCAAAACAACGGACGACATTAGAGAACTGATGAGCGGCAATATTTGCCGTTGCGGGGCTTATCCGCACATTGTCGATGCGATTGAGGAAGTGATGCAACTGGACTCTAACGCCTGACGGAATGACTAATTTTTCCTATTTCCGGCCGGGTGATCTGAATTCGGCGATTGGTGATTTGATCACGCACGAGGGAGCTAAATTTATTGCAGGAGGCACCAATCTGCTCGATTTAATGAAAGAAAATGTCGAGCGGCCCGCCCGGCTTGTCGATATCAACCAACTGTCGTTCAATTCAATTGAAGAAACAGAAGGGGGCGGTTTACGATTGGGAGCCCTGATGACCAACGCCGACACGGCTTACCACGAAAACGTACAAAACCGGTATCCCTTGTTGTCACACGCCATTCTGGCGGGGGCGTCGGCGCAATTGCGCAACATGGCGACGAACGGCGGCAATCTGTTTCAGCGGACCCGATGTTACTATTTTTACGATCTGGCAACGCCCTGTAACAAGCGCGAACCGGGCTCGGGGTGCGGGGCCATTCGGGGATTTAACCGCATTCATGCCATTTTAGGCACCAGCGACCAGAAACCCGAAACGGCCTGTATTGCCACGCATCCGTCGGATATGTGCGTCGCGCTGGCTGCGCTCGATGCGGTGGTTCGGGTAACGGGGCTGGCTGGAGAGCGAACGATTCCGTTTGCGGATTTCCACCGGCTTCCCGGCGATGAACCCTGGCGCGACAATACCATCAACCCCGGTGAACTGGTTACGGCAATTGACTTGCCAGCCAAAGGGTTTCCTCAGTACTATGCCTACATCAAACTGCGGGATCGGGCTTCCTACGCATTTGCGCTGGTTTCGGTGGCAGTGGCGCTGGAGATTGAAAACAACCGAATTACCGACGCCCGGATTGCCCTCGGCGGAGTCGCGCACAAACCGTGGCGTAAACCCGATGCCGAAGCGATGCTAATTGGACAAGCGGTTTCGGTGGCTGATTTTCAGTCGGTTGCTGAAGCCCTGACCGAGGGTGCCAAAGGCTACGGTCACAACACATTCAAAATCGAACTGGCTAAACGCGCGATTGTCCGGGCGTTGCAGCAGGCCGCTAAACTCGAACCGACCCCATGATAACCTACGTTGGAAAACCCGTTAACCGCGTCGATGGCGTGGCCAAAGTAACGGGCAAAGCGAAGTACGCGGCCGAATACAAAGTGCCCGATTTGGTCCACGGCTGGGTGATTTCCAGTGAAATTGCAAAAGGAACTATCACGCGCATTCAAACGGACGAAGCACTGCAACTGCCGGGTGTGATTCAGGTATTTACACACGAAAACCGCCCCGATCTGGCCTGGTTCGATCTCAGTTACAAAGATCAGGATGCTCCGCCGGGTTCGCCTTTCCGGCCGCTACGTGATGCCGAAATAAAATTCAGCGGTCAGCCCATTGCGCTGGTCGTTGCCGAAACGCTTGAATTGGCACGCTATGCCGCTTCGCTGATCCGGGTTGAGTATGAAGTGGAAAATCACGAAACCGAATTCGAAGCTCATTTAAGCCGGGCCCGGGACCCGAAACTTGGGTTAGCCAGTTTGTTAAAACCGCCACCACCCAAACCGCGTGGTAATTTTGACGAAGCGTTTGCGGCCGCGCCGGTGCAGGTATCGGGCGAGTACGTTCATTCCGCCGAACACCACAATCCAATGGAAATGTTCGCGTCCACGGTGGTGTACGAAAAGAATGATAAACTGACCATTTACGACAAAACGCAGGGTGCGCAAAACAGCCAGTTGTACGTTTCGCAGGTATTTGGCCTGTCGTTTAAAGACGTACGGGTAATTTCCTCTTACATAGGTGGCGCTTTTGGCTCAGGGTTACGTCCTCAGTATCAATTGTTTCTGGCGGTTTTAGCCGCTCGTGAACTCAGGCGGTCGGTGCGGGTTTCGCTCACGCGCCAGCAGATGTTCACATTCGGCCATCGTCCGGTCACGATTCAGGATATCAAACTCGGAGCTTCGGAAGATGGAACCATTACGGCGATTCGACACGATGCTTTTGCCGAAACCTCGCGATTTGAAGATTACACTGAAATAGTGGTGAACTGGTCGGGGATGTTGTATCCCATCCCCAATTCCAAACTGACCTACAAACTGGTTCCGCTGGATGTTTTCACGCCACTGGATATGCGGGCTCCCGGCGGTGTCACCGGTGTTCCGGCCCTCGAATGCGCGATTGATGAACTGGCTTTTAAGTTGGGCATCGATCCGGTCGAGTTGCGGCTGAAAAATTACACGGATCGGGATATGGACGCCGATTTGCCGTATTCGAGCAAGGAACTGCGGGAGTGTTTCCGGCAGGGTGCCGAGCGGTTTGGGTGGGCAAACCGGAATCCGCAACCCCGCTCAACGCGCCGGGGACACACACTGATTGGCTGGGGAATGGCGACCGGAATCTGGGACGCTACGCAGGGACCTGCGCGTGCCGAAGCGGTTCTGACCGTCAACGGAAAACTGCGGGTGAGCAGCGCCACGGCCGATATTGGCACCGGAACGTATACGATCATGACCCAGATTGCGGCCGACACCCTCGGCATGCCCATTGCAGATGTGCTGTTTAAACTGGGGGATAGCGACATGCCGCTGGCCCCCATCGAGGGCGGTTCGTGGACGGCGGCAACGGTGGGATCGGCGGTAAAAGTGGCTTGTGAAGAACTCGGCAAAAAGCTGTTCAAGATGGCCCGTAAAATGAAAAATTCACCGTTTGCCCGGGCAAATCTGGACGATGTTTTATTCGCTGACGCGCATATAAGGCTGAAGAGTGATCCGTCGGTAGCGGTTTCATTGCGGGAAATTGTGGACCAGAATGGTGGACACGCCGTGAGCGAGACGTCGACTTCCACCCCGAATTTTTTGAAACTGCGCAAGTATGCCCGGAGTGCCCATTCGGCGGCTTTTGTCGAAGTGGAGGTTGACGAAGACTTCGGAACCGTTCGGGTCACGCGGGCGGTCACTGCCGTTGCGGGCGGGCGAATTCTGAATCCGAAAACCGCCCGGAGCCAGATTCTGGGCGGAATGGTCTGGGGAATCAGCAAGGCGCTGGAAGAGGAAAGCGTACTGGATCATCAATTTGGCCGTTTTATGAATCATTCGCTGGCGGAATACCACGTCCCGGTCAATGCTGATATTCAGAATCTGGACGTCATTTTTGTCGATGAAACCGACACAATTGTTAATCCCCTAGGAGTAAAAGGGCTGGGGGAAATTGGGATTGTTGCCATGCCAGCCGCTATTGCCAATGCGGTTTTCCACGCTACCGGAAAACGGATTCGGAATCTGCCGATTACGCTGGATAAACTCCTCTGACTGAAAAAGGTACCGACTATTTGCCGAAATCAACCCACTGTTGATTTCGGCTGGACTCTCCGGTATTGACTGGCGTACATTTACAGGGTAATCATACTTGTCCTGTTATGAACGCGATTTTTCGGCTATTCTGGTTGGTAACCATCAGCTCAATCATTTGGGGATGCGAACCCGAAGATCAAATGCTGGTCGTTAGCCAGTATAAAGGTCATACGCTCCAACTGATCGACCACACGACCGCCCGGAGCATCGGCGAACGAAACCATCAGGCTGTGCTGGTTTTCGACGGTAAAACCGTTTCTGATCAAAATGTTGGATTTCCGCTGCAGCCCGAGCAGTTTCCGAACTGGATAATCCGCCATTACGCCCCTGAACTTTCAAGTCCCAACCAGACTCCCTGGACGGTTTATATGTCCCCTAAATCGTTCAATCGGACGGAATTTGAACAGATGGTGGCCTGTTACGAGGCTAAATGGATGGACTTTGATACTACGCTGGCTAATTTTAAAACTCCAGGTTACGGCAAAACCGGTCGCATCGAGCGGCTCGTTTTCGGCGAAGCTCCCAGGCAACTCGTATTTCGACCGGCCCGGCTACGCTACCAATCTACATATGGTCGTGAAGCAAAGCCCGAAGAGACGTTCATTATCAATCCCGACGGTACCTGGTTTTTTCGAATTTCCAGTCACAATAACGGCACCCAGATCGTTGCCAATGCGGCCTACGGTTCGCTTCTGGTCAGCAACGGGAAATTGAGCATTGAAAAACCGCTGGTTATCTCGAACGAGATGCACAGCATCAGGCCGGAAATGAGCGGTTTATCCGATCTGGATTATATTCAGTCGTTCGCCGATTCGACCGGAAAACCGCTGCTGAGTGTCGTAAATTATCCTTTTTAATCCGAAAGCAGATCGATAATTCAGTAACCTGCCGCCTGCCCATCTTTCCGCATTTCGGAAGCTCCGTGATACACCCGATTCGTGGAATCGAACAAAATGGCCTGATAACCCCCGAAGAAATCACTCGGAATCAGGTGATGTCCCCGGCGTTCAAGTTCGTCCCGAACCTCTTTTGAAATGCCGCTTTCCAGGGCCAGATGCCCGCCGTCCAGCATGATTGTGCCGATGGGTTCGCTGCTTCCGGAATGGCTAAACCGGGCGGCATCACCGGCTTCCTGGACATTCATGCCGAAGTCAATCAGGTTACACAGGATCTGAACCTGTCCCTGCGGCTGAAACGCACCGCCCATCACCCCGAAACTCAGGAACGGTTCGCCATTTTTCATTACAAAAGCCGGAATGATGGTATTGAAAGGCCGTTTCCCCGGCTTGTATTCGTTAGCGTGGCCAGCCTGTAAATTAAAACTCGTGCCACGGTTGTGAAAGACAAAGCCCAGACCATCGGGCACCAGGCCGCTGCCAAATTCGAGCATGTTGCTTTGAATCAGGGAGATAATATTTCCTTCGTCATCGGCTACGGTCAGGTACGTGGTGTCGCCTTCCCGCAAGGGCGGGACATTCGAGTCGATCCGTTTGGCGGCCTGTTTCGGATCGATCAATTTCCGACGTTGCGTGGCATACTTTTCCGAAAGTAACCAGGTGAGCGGTATTTTGGAAAATTCGGGATCGGCAAAATACCGCGCCCGGTCTTCAAAAGCGAGTTTTTTTACTTCCGTCAACAAATGCAGATAATTCGCACTGTTGTGGCCTAACTGTTTCAAATCATAGGTTTTCAGCAGGTTTAGCATTTGAAGGACAGTGATTCCCTGGCCATTGGGCGGCAACTCATACACCTCGTACCCCCGGTAGTTGACAGAAATCGGGTTTACCCAGGTGCTGGTATGGCGCGCCAGATCTTCTTTGCGTAGGTACAACCCGGTTTTTCGGGCGTATTGATCGATGGCATTGGCAATTGTTCCCTTGTAAAAAGCGTCCCGACCGCCAAGGGCAATTTTCTCGTAGGTTTTCGCCAAATCCGGATTTTTAAACAACTGCCCTGCTTTGGGAACTTGGTGATTAATGAGAAACGTCCGTCGAAAATTTTCAAATTCCTGAATGGTCGACCGATTCGCTTCCAGCCGTCGGACGGCTTCCTGCCACGAATAAGCAATCACCTGCGGAACCGGAGCGCCTTCCCGGGCGTAGCGAATTCCGGGAGCCAGCAGGCTTTTCATGGGTAATTTGCCAAAACGTTTGTGCAGTTCAAACCAGCCATCCACCGCCCCCGGCACCGAAACCGAAAGCGGACCGTACAGTGGAATCGCCTTGCCGTCGTTTAAAATGGTCTTCAATTTTTCGGTTTTCAATCCACCGGGAGACCGCCCGCTGGCGTTTAAACCGTACAGTTTCTGGTCTTTTGCCGACCATACAATCGCGAATAAATCCCCGCCAATCCCGCAATTATTGGGTTCCAGCACGCCAAGAGCCGCATTGGCTGCAATAGCCGCATCAATCGCCGAACCGCCCTGTTTTAGAATGTCAAGTCCTACCTGGGATGCCAGCGGGTGCGCCGTTGCCACCATTCCGTGTTGGGCCACCACCGGGCTTCGGGTGGCGAAATTAGAACCATAAATCCGATCTCCTTTGCCGGTTTGGGCCATTGCGGGCAGGGAAAGCAAAAGGAGAAGCTGCCAAAATCCGGTAAAAAGTCGGGACGGAGAATTAATTGAGTACAATTTCATCATCTGGCAAATAACCGCTGAAAAAACGTTGTGAATAGCGAAAAGAAACCGGTGATAACGGGATTGTGTGGACAAATTTCGGGAGGATGGACATCCGATACCGCAAGTTAACAGAATGCGTGAAATCTTATTTTTCGAAAATGAATTAATAAAAAAGTTACATTAAACCTTTTGTTGCTTCCAGAGTCAAAGCACTGAAATTCTACTTTTAACGCTCGATGGGCCATGAAAACACGACAAATCATACCGGCTTTTGGGTTGATCATATTCTTTATACTCGCACTGATTGTCCCTCAAAAAACGATGGCCCAACCCGGTGTCGATGTTCCAATTGAATCTTTTTACGACGATCTGGCGCCTTACGGGCAGTGGGTTCCCAATTCTACCTATGGCCAGGTCTGGATGCCGGATGTGCCGGGCGACTTTCAACCTTATGCAACCAATGGCCATTGGGCGGTTACCGAATACGGGAACACCTGGGTCTCGGATTATGACTGGGGTTGGGCGCCGTTTCATTACGGACGCTGGCTGTTCGACGATTACTACGGCCGCTGGATCTGGATTCCCGACAGCGAATGGGGGCCTGCCTGGGTTAGCTGGCGCTCCGGTGGCGGTTATTACGGCTGGGCTCCGCTGGGTCCGGGCATGAGCATCAACGTAAACATCAATCTGCCGTTCAATTACTGGACATTCGTACCACAGATCTATTTTACCAGCCCCCGGGTCTACAACTACTGTATTCCCCGCACGCGGGTGGTAAATGTATACCACAATACCACGATCATTAACAACGTGTATCGTTACAACAACCGCTCGTACGGGTATGGCCCGCGCCGGGAAGAAATTGAACGCTACACCCGTCAAAGTGTGCCGGTTTACCGGGCGAACGATCTGGCCCGTCGCGGAACCTACGGGGCGCGTGGTGGATATGATAATAACCGCTCGGGTAACCTGGGTAATTACAACGGCAACGGCGGTTACAACCGAAATAATCGGGGTGACATGGCCGGAAATTATCCGAACTCAAACCGGTCAAACCGAACCGATGGTAATTCAAATCGCCCGAACTATAACAATTCAAATCGGCCGGATTTCAATAACCGCTCGAATAATGACAATTCAAATCGTCCGGATTTTAATAGCCGTCCGAACTATGACAATTCGAATCGGCCGGATTTCAACAACCGCTCGAACGGCGATAACTCAAGCCGCCCGGACTTTAATAATCGTTCCAATACGGACAATTCGGGCCGTCCGGATTTCAATAACCGATCCAATTCGGGTAATTCGTCAAATGGGTTTGATCGCCCGGATTTTAGTAACCGAAATCGGAGCAGTCCCAATCGGTTTGAAACGCCTTCGGAGAACCGCAGTAACCCGGGTTATAATTCCGGCATGAGTACTCCTTCAGGCGATCGTCAGACTGAAAACCGGGGATTCCAGCAGCCCGACCGTTCGAGCCGGATGGAGCGTTCCTGGAACGGTGGCGGAAATGAAGGCGGTTTTCAGCGGTCGGAGCGGAGTCGGGAGCAGGCTCAGCCCCGTTCAATAGATCAGGTTCCCCGCCATTCTCAGGAACGTCAGAATTCTACCGGCCGGGAAGGCGGATTCGGACATCGCCGGGGTCCGCAATAACAACTGAAAATTCAATTCGAAAAACCGGGTGGTGGCCAATTGGTCATTACCCGGTTTTTTTATCCGACTCTGGAAAGGATTTTATAGTCAATATAAAACGTCCCGAACGGAATGAAGCACGCGAGAATAACTTTCCAGGTCGTGTCCATAAATTTCCATTTATGTTCAATTCCAAAACTTAGTGTATTGATCACAAACAGCAGGAATAATAACCCATGAACCGGCCCCATCATTTTGACAAGCGAAGGGTCGTTGTTCGCGTATTTTAAAGGGACGGCAATGCCAATTAATACGAGGAGTGAAATGCCTTCCAGAAAGGCGATGAGCCGTAAGCGTCCGATTTTAGTGTTTAAGAATTTCATCAGTGAAAAGCGCGAAAATAAGGCCGGTTTGCCAGCGGAGAAAACGGCCAGGGGATGGCTATAAAAATGAGAATCAACGCCAGGCTAAACCAGATGGTCATCGTTTTAAATTTGCTTCTATCCAGCTCTTTTCTTTTTGAAGCGGCTGAGCCAATGGTAACGCAAATGACTGCCAGCGTCATTAAAATAATGTGAATCAGGCCGAAAAACAGAAGGTCAAATTGTTGGCTGGCTTCTTTGTAATGGGATCGGAAATAGGCAATAGTTGGGCTGTTAAAATACAGGGTGTAACCAATTACCAATTGAATATGGGCAATGGTCGCGGTCGTATGGCGAACGAAATTGGCTGATTTGGTGAATGACGTTTTTCGGCCCCAGCCTATTATGCCCAGGTAAGTTCCGTAACAAAGACTAACCAGAACCAGCCAGCGGAAAGCAGAATGGACAATCAATAAAATGGGGTACATAACTTGTTGCATTGGTTGATGCAAAGATCCATGTACCCAAAGAAGATCGTTAGGATGGAGCAGGCGGTTTTCAGGACTTTTCAATCATTCGGCGAAATTCGGTTGGCGTCCGGCCTTCGTATTTTTTGAACAACCGGGTAAAATACGAGGAGTCACCAAAGCCGACTTCAAAAGCTATTTCACTGACCGACAGGGAGGTTTGGCAAAGCAAGACTTTCGCTTCGAGCAGAATCGTTTCATCGATCCATTTCGTTGGTGACTTCCCGGTCATGGCCTTCACGGTTTTATTAAGGTGATTGGGGGTAATATTCAGCAGCGAAGCGTAATCCGAAACCAGGTGTTTGGTTCGAATCATGGAGAAGAGGAGTTCGCGAAAGCGGTTTGTGATCGCAACGGATGAAGTCGGGTTGCCAACCGATACCGGTCGATAGACCCGGTTTATTTCGCACAGCAGGGCCAGCAGGTACGCCTGAAGAAGTTCGGGATTCCGGAGTCCGGACCGGGAATAATCAAATAAAAGCCGATGCATAACCTGTTCGATAAACCGGGCAGAATCCGGGTCCGGTTTGATCATTGGATTGCCCCAGACTCTTAAAAAATCAAAGTCTTTTACCACGCTATTCCCGAATTTTTCGAGCAAAAAATCCGTATGAAAACCGCATAAATACCCTTTATTGACTTCATTTTCTTCAAATGAAAAAACCTGCCCGGCCGGTACAATCAGCATCTCGTGCTGATGAATCGTAAACAATTCGCTCCCGATTTTGATGCTCGCTTCCCCTTCGGTAATGAATAAGCAGGAGTGAATGGTGGAGCGGGAAGCCGGAACGGCCCGATGAACATGGCGGTACATGTCTTCAACGCGAACAGCGAAAAACTTCCCGATGTCGCCTTTTAGAATCGCATTTAATTCGTCGGAAGGCATGAATGTTGCCGTGAAGGCCCGGGTATCGTACAACTTTATATCACTCATGTTGCGTTGATTCAATCGGAATGAAGGCAAATATAAAAGCCGTACTTCGATTTCAAGTACGGCTTTCTTTCAATAAAAAGATGACTGAAAATTGTTTATTTCTTTTTTAGACGATCAATCATTTTAATGGCCCGGTCAACCCGAATCTGATTATTCTTTGCGCCATCGACGTAATAAATAATGCCCCGCTGTTCGCTGGGTTTTAATGCCTGAAAACACCGGTTTCCTTCTTCATCAATCGTCAGTAGCTCCTGCAATTCCTCGGGCATTTTTCTACCGTACTCACTGTCATCTTTCCAGATAACGACCTGCACTTTGTCGCCCGGGCGTAGTTTTAATTGTTGCCGAATAGGAGTGCCAATGCTGATATAAAACGAACCGTTTCCTTTGGGCCGCAACGCACAATGAAACTCAAGTTTACCGTTTAACAAACAAACCAGCCTAAGCGGAGTTGGGCTGGTAAATGGCTGCGCCACTTCGTCGGGTACATCGATGTAATGCATTCCGTTTTGAGACGTAAACCGGTCGATTACCGACTCAAAACGAATTGCATTTCCGGGAACCATATCAGGATTGGGCCAGTTCGGTAACTTTCAACTCCAGCACTTCGCTCGTCCAGGCACGAGTCTGGTAAGCCAGTTCCGAATCCGTTGCCAGCGATTGCCCGTACGACGGAATCATTTCCTTCAATTTGCTCTGCCAGGCTGCCGAATTGATTTTTGTCGGAAAACACCGTTTCAGCAGATCAAGCATGATGGAAACGGAGGTCGAGGCACCCGGTGACGCGCCTAGTAAGGCCGCAATGGACCCGTCGGCAGCGCAAACGACTTCGGTGCCAAACTCAAGAATACCGCCTTCTTCGGGGTCTTTCTTGATGACCTGCACCCGCTGTCCGGCAATTTCCAGATCCCAATCGTCCATTTTGGCTTCTGGAAAATACGCCCGCAACGCTTCCAGCCGATCTTCCGGCGATTGCCGAACCTGATCGATCAGGTATTTCGTCAGCGGAATATTGTGAATTCCGGCGGCCATCATCGGCAACAAGTTATTGGCTTTGATCGAAAGCGGTAAATCCATGAACGAGCCGTTTTTCAGGAATTTAGTCGAAAAACCGGCGTAAGGACCGAACAAAAGTGCCTTTTTACCGTCGATCATGCGGGTGTCGAGGTGCGGAACCGACATCGGCGGGGAACCTACAGACGCTTTGCCGTAGACCTTGGCTTCGTGTTTTTCAACAATCTCCTGGTTGTTGCAGACGAGCCACTGCCCGCTGACCGGAAAACCGCCAAAACCTTTGCCTTCGGGAATGTCGGCTTTTTCTAGCAACGGCAATGAGCCGCCACCCGCACCAATGAAGATAAAACGAGTCCGCAGCTCGCGTTTTTTCCGCGTCGACCAGTTTTTTACGGTAATTTTCCAGGTGCCATCCGCTTCCTGTTCCAGGTCCCGGACGTCGTGCGCCAGCCGGATCGTTACGCCATCCATTTTTCGGAGATGGTCGAATAATGCGCGGGTCAACGCGCCGAAATTGACGTCGGTGCCAATTTCCATGCGGGTTGCCGCCACTTTCTCCGACGAATCGCGGCCTTCCATGACGAGCGGTATCCACTCTTTCAACTGCGCCGGATCTTCCGAATAAAGCATGCCTTTGAACAGGTGGTGATTATCCAGCGCGTCGTGGCGTTTTTTCAGGTATTCGACGTTACTTTCTCCCCACACAAAACTCATGTGCGGAATTTCGTTAATGAACGTTCGGGGGGATGGAGAAATGTTTTGCTGAACGAGATAGGCCCAAAACTCTTTGGAAACCTCGAAGGACTCGGCAATTTTAACTGCCTTGGAAATATCGATTGAGCCGTCTTCCCGCTCAGGAGTGTAGTTTAGCTCACAAAACGCCGAGTGACCGGTTCCTGCGTTATTCCAGGCATCCGAACTTTCGGCGGCCAGCACGTCCAGCCGTTCGAAAACCTCGATCGTTAACGAAGGATCTAATTCTTTGAGCAACATGCCAAGCGTGGCGCTCATAATTCCGGCACCGATCAGAACAACATCCGGATCTTTCTGTATAAATCGACTACTTTTTGGCATAATAGAGAACAAATATCTACTTATAAAACTATTTTTTAATCCATCAGATTCAAACTTTTATGGTAACTTCTGTGGAATGTTTGTTGTTTTTAAAGGTGATTTTAGTGGCTCATTTGCCAAATCCAATTTCTGTTGGAATTTATTCTATCGGCGTCCAGCGAGAGTAAAATACGGAGTCGTAAAACCGCCCGTTGAAATATTTATTCTCTTTGAAATGGCCTTCTTTTTCAAATCCGCAACGTTCGAGCAATTTGGCCGACGCCCGGTTTTCCGGATCAACAACGGCTTCGATCGAGTGGAGCTTCAGGGTGCGAAAACCGTAGTTCACTACGGCGGTCAGCGCTTCGCGCATGAAGCCGGTTCCCTGATAATCAGCCCGTAACAGGTAGCCCACTTCGGCGCGATAGTTCGCCTTATTCATGCGAACAAAGCCAATCGTTCCGATGACTTCAGCCGAATTTCGAAGCGCAATCGCCCAGGTAATCATCTCATTTGCCCGGATGCCTTCGTTGAAACTCTGAATCAACAGGCTTGCATCCTGAACCGACCGGGCCAGTGGCCGGGGAATAAACCGCATAATCTCCGGATTGGAGCGCAATACAAATAAATCGGATGAATCAGCGGTTTTAAACTGCCTCAAAATCAGCCGGTCGGTCGATAAAGTCGGAAAAGGCTCAAAGTTTACATCCAGCATAAATTGCTTCAATAGTGGTTTCTCAACCTCGTTATTCGCTATTCAATATTCGGTATTCGTTATTTAAAAAATATTAAATAACGAATACCGAATATTGAAAGGTTGATGATTAGGAAATCACCGGTGTATCCAGTTCCGCCAGCGATGCCAGAATCTCTTCCTGCGTAACTTCGTGTTCGACGAGTTTGCCTGATAAATACTGCTCGTAGGCACCCATGTCGAAGTGACCGTGTCCGCAGAGATTGAACAGAATGGTTTTGGAAACACCCTCTTCTTTGGCGCGTTCTGCTTCCCGAATTGCGGTTGCAATAGCGTGCGTGGCTTCCGGCGCCGGGATGATGCCTTCCGTCCGCGCAAATTTAATTCCGGCTTCGAAACATTCTAACTGCTTGAGAGCCTGCGCTTCAATCAAACCGTCTTTCAGTAATTGGCTCACGATTGCCCCCGCGCCGTGGTAACGCAAACCGCCCGCATGAATCGGGGCCGGAATAAAATTATGGCCCAGCGTATACATTGGCAGGAGGGGAGTCATGCCCACCGTATCGCCCAAATCGTAGCGAAAAACGCCACGCGTCAGCTTGGGACAGGAAGCCGGTTCGGCGGCAATGCAGCGGATTTTCTTCCCTTCTTCCAGGTTATAGCGGAGAAACGGAAACGAAATTCCGGCGAAATTGGAACCACCTCCGAAAGGAGCCACGATCACGTCCGGAAAATCACCGGCCTGTTCCAGTTGTTTAATGGCTTCCAGACCAATCACCGTCTGGTGCATTAGCACGTGATTCAGCACCGATCCTAGGGCGTATTTCGTATTTTCGTCCTGAAACGCCAGTTCGACGGCTTCCGAAATCGCAATGCCCAGGCTCCCCGGAGAATCGGGGTCGGCGGCCAGAATTTTTTTCCCGGCTTCGGTACGGTTCGACGGCGACGGATAAACCGACGCGCCCCAGGTATTCATCAGGATCTTGCGGTACGGTTTGCCCTCATAACTGGCTTTCACCATGTACACCTCGCATTCGATGCCGAACAACTGACAGGCAAAACTCAGGGCACTACCCCACTGGCCCGCACCGGTTTCGGTTGTAATGCGCTTGACGCCAGCCTGTTTGTTGTAAAATGCCTGCGGAATCGCCGTGTTTGGCTTATGAGAACCGGCGGGGCTACCACCTTCGTATTTGTAGTAAATCTTCGCGGGCGTATCCAGCAGTTTCTCCAGACCGTAGGCCCGGAACAGCGGTGTGGGTCGTCAGATTTTATAAATTTCGCGTACTTCATCGGGAATATCGACCCATTTTTCGGAGGTAACTTCCTGCTTGATCAATTCCATTGGGAACAGGGGCGCGAGCATGTCGGGACCAATCGGCTCTTTGGTGCCAGGGTGCAGGGGCGGCAGCGGTTTGTTGGGCATGTCGGCCACGATGTTGTACCACTTTTCGGGAATGTCGGCTTCCGTCAGGATGAATTTTTTCTGTGCCATTGGTTAGATGAGTCTGGAATGAAGCCCTAACTTAGCAATTTACCCGTTGTAATTCGATGCAGATTCGACAAATTAAACCGGAAGAGACCTACGCCCTGCGGCATGAAGTTCTCTGGCCCGAAAAACCGTTGGAGTATGTCATGCTGGACGAAGACGCTGATGGGCAGCACTTTGGGGCGTTTCGGGACACTGATTTAGTCGCCGTTATTTCGCTTTTTATGGAAATGGAAGTTGCCCGTTTTCGGAAGTTTGCCACCCGGCCCGACTGCCAGCGTCAGGGCGTTGGAACGCAGTTGTTGCATCGGGTTATCGACGAAGCCCGGCAGGCAGGTGCGCAGCTACTCTGGTGCGACGCCCGGCTTTCGGCGGCCGATTTTTACCGGCGGTTTGGCATGGAGCCGGAAGGAGCGGTTTTTTTCAAAGGAGAAATTCTGTATTCGAAATACGTTTTGAAATTAACTAATTGAAGGGATTTTTCAATTGGAGCCCATGACTTTAGGCTTGGGAATAATTGAATATTGATTTTGGATAGAGTGGACCGTTTAAACGGTTTCCGTAAGCCTGATGGTGAACAAAAAGCCCACGGTTTAAACCGTGGGCCGATAAAGTATATTTCGGTATACCAAATTACCTGAAGCTATTCTTAATGTTGTTACTCAACGTCTTTGGACTCCAGTAACCGCTGGCGATGATCCGGCGGATACTTAGCAACGGATTTTCTTCGTCACGCTTCTTTTCGGCCAGTTGGTAGGCACCCAGATAGCCGCGTTTCTTTAACTCAACCGTTGCTTCGTGATTCCAGAGGCCGAACGGGTAGGCAAAGTGCCGTACCGGTTTGCCGGTAATTTCCTCCAGTTTTTTAGTGGGTTGTTCAATCTGCGTGACCCAATCGGCCGCCGTGTATTTCTTGACATTGTGGTGATCCCAGGTATGGCAACCAATCGTGTGACCGCGGTCGGCCAGGTCTTTGATTTGCTGTTTATCCATGTAATGCTGGTAACCCCGACGGCCAATCGATGCCGTCATGATGAAAAATGCACCTTTAAAACCGTGTTTTTCGAGTTCAGGAGCGGCAAGCGTATGTTGTTCCTCATCGCCGTCGTCGAAAGTGATCAGAACCGGTTTTTCGGGTAATGCGGCACCCGTCGTTAAATAAGCGTAGAGTTGATCGGGCGAAATGGAGTGATAACCGCTATCGGCCAGCATCTTGATCTGGTCTTTGAACACCTGAATCGGCATGATGTAGCTGCGGGCATTTTCCGAATCTTTCGGTCGCCAGTCGCGAATCTGGTGGTAACACAGAATCGGCACCTGTTTCCGGGCGATAATCGTCGGCGCATCGGCAATTTTATCAGCTGGAATAGTCTTCGGATCGGTTTCGGGCGCAGCGGTTTTTGCCGACTCGGCCGCCGGTTTTTCCTTCGGTGTTTCGGCCGAAGCCGCGCTTGCATTCAGGGTACTGCTTGAATTTTGTTGCTGATTACAGGAGGTGAAAGCGACAGCGGTAAAGGT
Organism: Larkinella terrae; assembly: GCF_009668025.1. Lineage (GTDB taxonomy): Bacteria > Bacteroidota > Bacteroidia > Cytophagales > Spirosomataceae > Larkinella > Larkinella terrae. The sequence goes on from NZ_WJXZ01000006.1 coordinate 515,531, forward strand.
TGAAATCAGAAGGGGTAAAACGATACGGTGGACTTTTTTATTCATCTTCGTTCCGTGCAACACGATGTTAAGTTGAGTCTATTTTCGGGCAATATACGGAAAAGGTGTGTTTGGTAAATACCGGAAAAACAGTAAAATTACTAACCGTTAACCGGCTGTTAGACTAACGGTTGACAATCAGATCAGATGGAAGCTCAAAATAATTCAGGGATCGATTCCGGCGGCACCAATCAAGCTCCGCAACCGACGTCCTCCGGGAAATTGATCAGGCTGTTGCGGGAGAAATGGCCGGAATATGTGATCGAAATTCTGGTGATTATTTTCAGCATCACGATTTCATTTATTCTGGACGAATGGCGCGAAAAGCAACGCAAGGAAGAAGTCGAACAAACGTACCTGAAAGGGCTCTCAAGCGATATCAAAACCGATCAGAATCAGCTAGTTGAAGTGATTGAAGAAACCCGCCAGATTCTGCAGAATGTTGATCAGTTGATTGCCGCCAGTCGCCAGCCACTACCCGCGGATTCGTCCCGGCAGGTGCTGAACGCGATCCGGTTTATCCTGAAACGACCGCGTTTTGTGGCCGAAGACGCTACGTTCGCGGACCTGAAAAGTACCGGTAACATGCAGCTGATGTCGAATTCGGATCTAAAGCGGGCTTTGTTCGATTACTACAAAACGTACGAGTCCGTTACGCTGGTAGAAAATGCGGAACTGGATGCCGTTACGAATCTGGTAGGCCCGTATTTGATCAGTCGGGTTTCTTTTGCAGACGGTAAATCCAGTGATATTTCGCACTTTTTCGGCCAGACGGAGTTTCGAAACATCATATTCGTCCGGAAGTCTCAGCGAAGTGAATTGCTGAATGCGTACCAGAAGCTACTCAATTCGGCCAAAATCATTCAGGAAGCGGTCAAAAAACAGCTTCCGAAGAGCAGTGAAAAGAAGTAGCGGTTTTTATTGGAAACCGTTATGCATTTTGAATCAGTGTCTAAGCCCGTCACTGGAAGCCCTGATTATCCTTTACAAAACCGGTATTAAGAAACCGTTTGCTCCTGTTCTTTTTTGAGCCGACTCTCCAGCCAGAATGTTCCAAAGGGAACCAGGGAAGCCACAAAGGCGATAATGACCCGGCCAATGGACCAGCGACGGTCGAAGGTTACGGAAATCAGCGCAATCAGGTAAGCAATAAACAACACGCCGTGCGCCCAACCTACCACTTTGACGGCATGTGGCCATCCAGCCAGGTATTTTAGCGGCATCGCAATTCCCAGCAGAACCAGAAACGAAATGCCTTCCAGAATGCCAATCAGGCGAAAACGGCCCAGTGGAGTTTTGAGGGAAAAATTCATGGAGATTCCTTTACGTTATTTCAGCACAAACAGATATACAAACATACAACCGCATTCCCGTAAACGCCACCTTCCGACCATTGCCATTTATTGATTCAGCAGACCATTTTTGTATTTGGTATAACAAAGTAGCTTGTATTACCTATTTTCGGGAAAAATTTTTGCAATGAATAAAAATTTGTCCGATTGGGAAGAGGACTGGTTTCCAGGACGTTGGGTGGGTGGTGTATCGTTGGTGATTGCACCGCTTTTATTGTTGGCCGGAGAACTCCTGCGGTTTCCGTTCGACTTCTTTTTTCCCAGCCAGCTCAAAGCGTTTGACCAGCATCCGGTTCAACTCACGACCGCTTACAGCCTGTTTTTGAGCGGAAATATCCTGTTATGGCCCGCCATTGGTACAGTAGCGAAGTTGATTGGCCGGTCGAAACCGGGCTGGGCGGTCTGGGGCGGAACGCTGGTCATCCTGGGGTTATTTGCGCGAACGTTTCATTACGGCATCAACCACTTGGCATTTCAGTTGGTCAGGGTTCAGAATCTGGAACAGGCCACCAAAGCCGTTGCCGACTCATACGGAGCCTTTCACGTGGTTTCGGTTTTGTCGGGTGCCATCATGGCGGGCTGGGTGGTACTGGCAATCGGCGCCTATCAATCGGGGACACTTGGTCTGATTCGTTCCGTCGCGCTGGGAGCCATGTCGGCGCTTATGCTGGGCGTACTCAAAGGAAGTTCAGCGGTTTCAGTTCTGGCAACCTCGGGGCTTTGCGTTGCCCTGATTCCTCTCGGTTTCAAGGTGTTGACCGGCGGACCTAAACCGGAAATTCGCACGGTTTTGCTCTGGTCGGCCGGAATGATTGCGCTGGTTGTGGGAATGTACTTTTTTGGACAAGCCGGGTAGAAAGGTTAAATTTTGTTAAGGTAAGTGAGTTGGTTTTGATTGCGTCGAATACAATCCCACCTTTGGCCGGAAATTCAACAAAATCAATGTGCCAGCTATTGAAAAAATACTATTCTATTTTCGTCTTGTGTTTAGCGGGCTGTACAGCTTTGCAGGATGATCCGTCGGCTACTTATACGTATCAGGTTCCAAATCAGCTCTCGGATGGCTGGGCGGTGGCTTCGCTGCAAAGTCAGCAAATGAATCCAAAACCGGTTGAGCAGTTGACCGATCAGATTGCAACCGAGCAGTATCGGAATATTCATAGTCTGCTGATCGTTAAAAATGGAAGGCTCGTTTACGAGAATTATTTCAGTGGTTATTCGCAATCCGTTCCCGAAAACATTTATTCGGCTACCAAAAGCGTTACCTCAGCCCTGGTCGGAATCGCCCTTGACCGGAAACTGATCAAAAGCCTGGACGAAAAGGTGGTCGATTATTTCCCACTGGAAGCCCCACTGCCGAATCTGACGGCGGCCAAAAAGCAAATGACAATCCGGGATTTGCTGACCATGAGTTCCGGTCTGGAATGTGCCGATGACGATCCTCAATCGCCTGGTAACGAAGCCAGGATGTATCAGTCGGCGGACTGGATTCGCTACATCCTGAGTTTGCCAATGAAAACGAATCCCGGCACCAAGTCGAATTATTGCACCGGGGGCGTAGCGGTTTTGGGCGGCATTCTTGAACGGGCAACGGGGAAAACCGTAGACGATTTTGCGGAGGAAAATTTGTGGAAACCGCTCGGAATCAGTCCAATCCGCTGGGACCGGATGCCAACCGGACAGGTAAATACCAGCGGCAGAATGTTCATCCGGCCGCGCGACATGGCCAAGTTGGGTCAGTTGTTCCTGAACAACGGGCAGTGGGAGGGAAAGCAGGTCATTTCGGCCGATTGGGTGGCGGAGTCGACCCGAAAACAGGTGATTCTCCGCGATCAGGAATACGGCTATTTGTGGTGGCGCCGGGACTTCAATTTTAACAACAAGACCTACCCCGCTTATTACGCATCAGGGAACGGGGGCCATTTTATTGTGGTGCTGCCCTCGGAAAACTTAGTAGTCGTTTCGACGGCCGGAAACCTGAATTCCGGTATTGGCGCCCAGATTTTCGGAATGATCCGGTTTCAAATCTTACCCGCTTTGTTATGAATTATTCAATGAAAAAACCGCTCCTGTGTTTGGTGGGCCTGTTGTCGTTTACCGGAGTTTTCGCTCAACAACACAGCCAGTTTGTTGAACTCACTGTTGGCGCAACGCCTTTGCAATTCAAGGATCATTTTCATTCGCCCTACACTTATCGGGCGACAGGTTTGGGCGTTCAGGCAACGTATGGGCAGGAGCGAGTGAACACGCGCTGGCAACTCGAATTCGGCTATTCTCAGGCGAATCCGCAGTCCATTGTTTCCAGAAAAGCGGCCACTCGGGTTGTCGATGCGGTCTTAAACTATCAATGGCGACTTTCCCCGGTTACGAAAACTGGTAATGGTTTACACTATTTTGCCGGTGCGGGCTTGCGGTTTTGGGGAAACTCAACGAATTATTCACCTGACATTGAAGTTGCCACCACGCAGGCGACGGCCGCGTTTTCGCTGGGTGCTTCGGCCAGAGCGGTTTACCGATTTAAAGCAGTACATCGACTTGACTTACAGGCTTTTGCTTCGGTAGTAAGCACGGTTTACCGCCCGAACTATGCTTATTTTGGTAAAGAACGATTCGACCTGAGCTGGTTTGGAAAAAGTCCGATCGCCGATGTGCAGTTGACGTATAGCTATCAGGTTAGCAGCCATTTTCAGGGCATTGTCCGGTATCAAGTGAGCTATTTTAAGTACGATCAACCCCGCCAGTTGACGTGGCTGAACCAGGGAATCAGTGTAGGAATCCGACGGACGTTTTAGCGGTTCACGAAATTCTCCGTATTAAATTGAGCGCTTCTGTTTCCAGCGTTCGTATTTTCCCTGAAGCAATAAAACCGCATTTCGCCCGCCTTTGGGTTGGCCGAAAAACTGCAACTCCAGATACGGTTTGTTCGGTTTATCGTCCGGTTTGGCCACCATGATGAACGCACTCGTTGCGCGCTGATCACCACACCGGTTGTCACCACCGGCATCGGAACCTGCCACCAGGGCCCGCATCAGAATTTCGTCGATCCGCAGCGATTCTTTCTGACCTTTCAAAACCGCATTCAGAATGATCTGCAACTCGTTTTCATTCGTTAAGGTGTTGCCCTGAACCGATACGCCATCAGCTGTTAAAGCGCCTTTGGACCCGTGCGTCTCCGAACCCGCGTAGGTTGCCGAATTATCTGGGTATTTTAGTGTAACCACGGCATACTGCTGCGCTTCGAAATCAAACGCCGGATCTTTCAGGGCGGCAATGATTTCGGTGGGCGACGAACCCGCCCGAATCATTTCCAGACCTCTATGGCGGGCATCGTTGTTGCTCATTGCCTGAACGATGATCGCACCTTTGCCGGGCACAATCCGGCCAATTCCGTAACAATTGTACGTGCAGGAAGCCCCGGCAATACCGATTTCGCCGGTTTTTGAGTCAACGAGAATGATAGACCAGGTGGCGTAGGAGGGAAAGGAGAGGAGAAGTAGGAGAATAGTTAACAATTTCATGAGAAACCTATTTGATAGGAACATAGGTTGAATGGATTTAACCGATCAAAACCGGTTTTAGCCGGGCAATCAGTCCCATCTGTTTAATCCGTGTTTCCATCCCAAAGTACAAACAAAAAAGGCAAGTCGAAACCTGCCTTTTGAATTTTACTATACAATAAGTCCAATTAACAATTAACCAACGCTGCCTTCCAGACTGATTTCCAGCAGTTTCTGAGCCTCTACCGCGAATTCCATCGGCAACTGATTCAAAACCTCTTTGGCATAACCATTGATGATGAGCGCAACGGCCTGTTCCGTCGGAATACCGCGTTGGTTGCAGTAGAAGAGCTGGTCTTCTCCGATTTTTGAGGTCGTCGCTTCGTGTTCGACGGTAGCCGTCTGGTTATTTACTTCGATGTACGGAAACGTATGCGCACCGCAGCGGTCACCCAGCAGGAGGGAGTCGCACTGGGAGTGGTTCCGGGCGTTTTCGGCCCGTTTAAACACCTGAACCAGACCACGGTAGGAGTTCTGACTCTTACCCGCCGAAATTCCTTTCGACACAATCCGGCTTTTCGTGTTTTTTCCGACGTGAATCATCTTGGTTCCCGTATCGGCCTGCTGGTAGTTGTTCGTGACGGCAACGGAATAAAATTCACCGATCGAATAATCGCCTTTTAGAATCACCGACGGATATTTCCAGGTGATGGCCGAACCGGTTTCCACCTGCGTCCAGGAAATTTTCGAGTGAGCACCTTCGCAAATTCCGCGCTTGGTTACGAAATTATAAATACCGCCTTTTCCTTCCTTATCGCCCGGGTACCAGTTCTGAACCGTCGAATATTTGATCTGAGCTTCTTTGGCTGCAACCAGCTCAACGACAGCCGCATGTAACTGGTTTTCGTCGCGCATCGGGGCTGTACAACCTTCGAGATAGCTCACGTACGAACCTTCGTCAGCCACGATCAGCGTCCGTTCGAATTGACCGGTCCCGGCCGCGTTGATCCGGAAATAAGTTGACAATTCCATTGGGCAACGAACGCCTTTCGGAATGTAACAGAAGGAGCCGTCGGAGAAAACCGCCGAATTGAGGGCGGCAAAATAATTATCGCGGGGCGGTACTACCGAACCCAGGTATTTTCGTACCAGTTCAGGATGCTCCTGAACGGCTTCGGTCATCGAACAGAAAATGATGCCGAGGTCTTTGAGTTTATCTTTAAACGTAGTCGCAATCGAAACCGAATCAATCACGGCATCGACGGCCACACCGGCGAGTCGTTCCTGTTCCTGCAACGAAATACCCAACCGTTCAAACGTGGCCCGCAGTTCCGGGTCGATTTCGTCTAGGCTGTTAACGGTTTTTTTCTGCTTTGGCGCAGAATAATATTTAAGTCCCTGATAGTCAATCGGTGGGTACTTGAGATTCGTCCAATGAGGTTCGGTCAGTGTGATCCAGTACCGATACGCCTTCAACCGCCATTCCAGCATCCATTCCGGTTCGTTTTTCTTGGCCGAGATGAACCGAACAATGTCTTCGCTCAGCCCGACCGGTGCCTCATCCGCTTCAATCAGCGTCTCGAAACCGTACTTGTACTCGGAATTGGTAATGCTTTCTAAAATTTCAACGTCTTTGCTCATGATGGGTTGCGGGCTAATACACGCAAAAGTCTATAGGATAACAAAACGGGCTTCGTGACTGTTCCTTCCGGTTAGGCAAATATCGGAAACTTTCGCCTTATTATACGAGGAACCTTTGAAAGTAAACGCCGGGGTACCGGGTTCTGACCGAAAAACCGTTAGTCCTTATCCGGTGGAACGTTGACGCCGAACGGAATCGGGCGGGAGATGCGCTCTTCAAGGGAGATGAAGGTTTCGGTTCGCTGAATACCGCCCACTTTCTGAATTTTATCGTGAAGAACTTCGCGCAGGTGCTGCGTATCCCTGCAGACAATTTTGGCAAATATGCTGTAAATACCGGTCGTGTAATGAATATTAACCACTTCGGGAATTTTCAGAAGTTCAATGGCAACCTCTTCGTAGAGGGAGCTTTTATCGAGGTAAATGCCCAGAAAACCGCTAATGTCCCAACCTAATTTGGTGTGATCGATGACCAGTTGCGAACCCCGCACGATGCCCATCTGCTCCATTTTTTTCATCCGGACGTGAACGGTTCCCCCCGATACGAAAATCCGTTTACCAATTTCAGTGTAGGCCATATTGGCATCTTCCATCAGCAAGGTCAGGATTTTGAGATCGATATTGTCAATCTCTAAATTTTTTTCCATTTGAACGGTAAAATTTTTAATATCCTCAACAAATTACATGATCTTTTATGAAAACAGAAATTTTACCATTTTTTTAATAAAGAATTTGTAAATAAGTTAGTATTTGCATTAACTTTGTATTGTTGAATCGCTCAACCAGGTCAGCAGATCGATTCAACACAGTTCTTTTACCTTGTAGGATGTCGAAATTGGCAGACGTGCCCTCCTGTCTCGGGGGTGGTGATCACGGGAAAAACGCAGCATAATGCCGCTTGCAAAAGCGACTGGGGTTGACCACCAGAAGTTGTACTGTAGCTAACCGCACCGTGGGTGGTTCGAGTCCCCCTCCTACAGCATTTGGCTTGATTTTTGATCGGCCACATCAAAATTAATGGCTTCGGCAGCTTGCTTCTGCGGCTGCATTCCGATTGGTTTTTAGTTTGTTGATGAAGTGTAATCTTAACACGCCGGCTCAGGTTGAGGCCGGCGTTGTTTGTTACTATGATTACAGTGATACATATAATGAGGATGAATGGATCAAATCCAAAAGTTGTGGAGTGCGTAGGATTTTTCTAGGTTTGTGCTTTCATCAAACCGATTTGTTTTGGAGAGTTTCTTACCTATCATTCAGTTCCTGCTGCCTGAGTTCATTCTGGAAAAT
>NZ_WJXZ01000007.1:0-167141 GCF_009668025.1 Larkinella terrae
ACGAGCTGGGATGGTGGCAAGGGTGCGGGGGAACACCTCTTCCCATACCGAACAGAGCCGTTAAGCCCCGTTACGCCGATGGTACTGGAGTCACTTCCGGGAGAGTAGGTTGCCGCCACCACAGAATGCCAGGTCCGTATCCACCGATACGGACCTTTTTTTATGGCCTTACGGTTTCAACTGGACAAACACATAATAATTTGGATCGCTGGTCAATTGAGTGACGCCCGGTGTTTGTAAAAATTGCCAAGCCGTTGTCGGATGTAAATTCTGCTCAGGTCCGGCGTTATTCAGGCAAACACGTAAAGGCATATTGAACCCGGGGACGCAATTTGTCCAGCGATACTGCACCCGGTTTTTTACCATTCTATATTCCAGGGTTGGAATGCGGTAATCGCATAAGTATTGATCGAATACTTTCTGGAAATCAATCCCCGATTGTTGACTAATGTACTCCTCAATCTGTTTCCCTTCTACCGTCTGGTGATAAAAGGTTTGGTTGAGTCCTCGTAGAATTTGCCGCCATTTCTCGTCATTTCCGATAATTTGTCGAATGGTGTGCAGCATGTTTCCTCCCTTGTAATACATATCGCCTGATCCTGAACGGTTTACATTGTAATAGCCGACAATAGGTCTATCGTTTCGGATTAGCGCGCGGGTACCCGTAACATAAGCCGATCCTGCATCTTTTCCGTAATAATATTCAGTAAACAGATTTTCAGAATAATTGGTGAAGCTCTCGTGCACCCACATATCGGCGATGTCTTTGTACGTAATGTTGTTGGCAAACCATTCGTGGCCAGACTCATGGACAATGATGAAATCCCAGAGAAGTCCAAACCCGGTTCCGGACAAATCCCGGCCCAGATACCCGTTTCGAAAGCGGTTTCCGTACGTAACTGAACTTTGGTGCTCCATGCCCAAATAGGGGGTTTCGACCAGTTTGTAACCGTCTTCGTAAAATGGATACGGGCCAAACCAGTGTTCGAAGGCTTTCAACATGGGTTTAACCTGCTGAAATTGCCGACGCGCCGAATCTTCGTGTTCAGGCAGCGCATAGAAATCCAGGTTCAGTGACCCTTTTTCACCCTGAAAAGTGTCTGACCAGTGAACGTAGTTGCCCACATTCAGATTGACGCCGTAATTATTAATGGGATTTCTGACAAACCAGTCGAAGGTATGGCTGCCATCTCCATTTTCGGTAACCCGGCGTAAACGGCCATTCGACACATCCGTCAATTCTTTCGGCACGGTAACGCTGATGAGCATGCTGTCGGGCTCGTCGTACATGTGATCCTTGCACGGCCACCAGGCGCTGGCTCCCAATCCCTGACAGGCCGTGGCAATAAACCATTGCCCGGCTTTATCCCGTTTCCAGACAAAACCGCCATCCCAGGGCGCCCGTTTGGCAACGTGCGGTTTTCCCGCATACGAAACTATCAATGACTCCTGCTGCCCCGTTACCTGTTTTTTCTGAAGCGTAACAAAATACGCATTGCCGTCCTGCCGGAACGCCAGCTCTTTGCCATCCTGCACAACTTTCTGGACTTTGAGCGGACGCTGCAAATCGATTTGCAGGGTTTGGCTGGGTTTCAGAACGCGGTATTGAATGGTTGTACTGCCGCTGATTGCGCTGTCGGCCGGATTCAGTTTTACCTGCAAATGATAAAAGGCCAGGTCCCACCAGACCCGTTCGGGAGTGATGGAACCGCGCAGGGTATCGTCGTGCGTAAACGCAAACTTTTGGGCGGAAGCCGCGACCGAAAGGAACAGGCCGAGCAACAGCCAGGCGGTTTTAGCTAGTTTATTGATCATAGGGTAACTACAGGAGACAGTTAGACAAAAGAGAAAAGCTAATAGATTATCTCATTGATTTTTAACCGGTTAGTCGCTTATCTATTCTCTTTCTTCTTTTGTCTGAGTTTAAAACGATATGAATGTTGATTTATGGGACGTTAGCGAGGGCCGGGCGGGCAGTACCTCAACAAATAGTTGGTGTATAATGTGCGGAGATGTTTAGTCGTCCCTTCGCCTTCCGAAATACTGTGCGTACGGTTTGGATACGGCATGACCTGAAACTGCTTATTGTGTTTAATTAGCTCATTGATAAGTACTTCAGCGTTGGAGTAATGCACATTGTCATCGCCCGTTCCGTGAATATACAGCAAATTCCCCCGCAAATTTTTGGCGTAGGTGATGGGCGAACCAGCTACAAAATCTTCCCGGTTTTCCTGCGGTAAACCCATGTAACGTTCCTGATAGATGTTATCGTAGAATAGCTGGTTGCCAACGGCGGCAATAGCGATACCTGTTTTATAGATTTCGGGGTATTGAAACAGCAATTGCAGCGTGGTCGAACCTCCTCCGCTCCAGCCCCAAACGGCTACCCGGCTCGTGTCCAGGTAAGCGCGTTGTTCGAACAATTTTTTGGCGCCCATTGCCTGATCGCGGACGTTAATGCGACCAATCTGCCGGTAAATGGCTTTCCGCCAGGCAGCGCCCTTGAGCGTGGGCGTTCCCCGGTTGTCCAGCGCAACGTAACAATAACCCGCTTTAGCCATGTCGCCATCAAATTGCGCATTGCTGCCTGCCGAAAAAACATCGTTGGTCGTCGTGGAAGCCGGTTCGCCATAGACATAGAAAACCACCGGATATTTTTTCGTACTGTCAAAAGCAACCGGTTTCCGAATCCAGCCATCCAGCGTGATTCCATCGGACGTTTTGACCGTAAAAAACTCAACATTTCGGGGCGTTTGTGCTGCCGGAGAGGGGCGGGGAACGGTCCGAATAACCTGATTATCGGACAAGCGGACCCACTCGGTTTTCAGGGGAACCTGGTGGCTATTGAACGAATGCTGTGCAAACTGGCCGCCGGGAGCAATGTCGTACGAATGCGTTCCGGTTTCACTGGCGGGCGAAATCCGTTCCAGCTTCCCTTTTCCTTCCATTTTCGTTCGGTACAAATACCGCTGAGTCGGCTGATTGGGCGAGGCAATGAAGTAGATATACCGGTTTTTTTCGTCGATGGCGCTGATGGTGGCAATGTCGAAGGCGCCCGGGGTAAGCAGCGTTTCCTTTTTACCGTCGCGGCTAAGCTGGTACAAATGCCGCCAGCCATCTTTTTCTGAAACCCATATGAACGATTTGCCGCCGTCGAGCCATTCCCAGCCGCTCGGATTGCCCCGATTCCAGCTTTCTTTCGTGTCGATCCAGGTGGTGCTGGTTTCCTCGTGAATCGGTGCGACCGAGCCATCGGAGGCCTGGGCGACGAAAAGGATGCTGCGGTTTTGTTTTCGGTTTAATTGCTGGATAATCAGTTCGTTGGTGTTGGGAAACCATTCCATGCGAACAAGGTAATGCTGCTGCGGATCGCCGGGAATAGCCAGCCACAGGGTTGCGCCACCGGTTGCCGGAACGACCCCGATGCGCGCTGGCGAAGGGGATTCGCCGACTTTGGGATACTCGACCGGAACGACGCGCGAATAGACCGAATCGGTCGTGTTGAGCATCAAATAGTCACGGATGGTGCTGGCATCAACCTGCCAATAGGCAATCTGCTTGCTGTCGGGGCTCCAGCGAAAACCGTCGCGGCAGCCAAATTCTTCTTCATAAGCCCAGTCGAAAGTGCCGTTGATGCGTTTGCGCGTACCGTCGGTGGTTAACGGAGTCGTTTTTTCGGTTGCAATATCTTCAACGAATAAATTATTCTTACTCACATACGCAACTTTGGTTCCGTCAGGGGAGATCTTCGCGTAAAGGAGCGACTGACCAGGCTGGCCTTTTCCAACCTGCCGCAACTGACCGGTTTTTCGGTTGAGCAGGTAATAATCACCACGGGTGTTATACCGCCAGACCCGGGCGGTATTCGTGAAAATCAGGACGGTGGCAGAATCGCTGCTAAAGGCAAAACCGGCCACAGTCAGCGGTTTTGTGGCACCAGCGGGTGTTAACTGTTCTTTGGAAACCAGGGTTTTTTCCTGCCCGGAAATGACGGCGGTCTGGACGATGGCCTCCCGATTAACCGACAGATAAGCCTTGCCATCGGAAGTCCAGCGAACTCCCTGAGCTTGGGCTGCCGATTCCTTTTTTAAGCTGGTAACTAGAAGTAAACTGAAAAAAAATGTTCTGACAATCAGTTTCATATGGTTAGAATAAAGCTTTAATGTACTGACCGGGGGTCAGGTTGTTGATGAGTTTAAACTGGCGGTTAAAATTGGATAAATTCGTATAACCGCACGAAAAAGCAATCTGGCTAATGGGTAACTTCGATTCCTGCAACAGCCGACACGCGTGTTCGATGCGCACTTCGTTCAGCAGTTGCGAATACGTTTTTCGGGTATGCAGCCGGAAAAACCGGCAGAAAGCGCTGGGAGTCAAATGCGCCTGAGCGGCCACATCTTCCAGCGTGATCGGCGACGCGTACTGGTTCAGAATATAGGTAAAGACATTGTCCAGCCGCTGGTGATCGTCGGGTCGGCGGGGTTGCTCATAGGCCGTCACCGACAGGAGTTCCCGGTTGGGATTGGCAGCCATGCGGTCCAAAACCGTCAGCAAAGTCATCAACTGCTCGAAGGGGCGGAGCGTATGCAGTTGCTCCATATAGGTCGTGGTAGAAACCGGTTCGTTGAATCGAATCCGGACGCCGTGCCGGGCTTCCTGAAAAAGTTGATTGAGATGATTCAGTTCCGGCAGGCCGAAAAAAGATTCCTGCAAATGTTCAGGACGCAGGTATACGGAGTAAGAAAGCGACCGCTGGGTGGTTTTCGGGTCGAAATAAGCCGGATCGTTGCGGAATACATGCGGCAAGTTGGCGCCCAGGAGCAGGAGGTCGTAAGGCCGGAACCGATCGATGCGGTCGCCGACAACCTGGGTTCCCACGCTTTCCTTGATCAGGGTCAGTTGCAACTCAGGATGAAAATGCAGCCGGTCGTAAAAATGCGGGCCGTCGTCGACCTGCACCCGAAACGAGCGGTCATCTACGGTAGGTACCCGAAACAGCAGCGGTTTCATCAGGTCTGAGAAAAGTTAGCGATACGCAGTTGAACAAAGTAGTAATAAAACGAATAAGTGGTACACAATTAGTCGAATAAATGCATTGAAATGACTAAACTGGCAAAAATAGTATTACTATCAATCAACTCCTGTGAAGTTGTCCATGCTTCTTTTTGCCAATTTTGTTTACCTGAGTCCTGACAATCAACTCTGCTAAAATCCTGCATTTTATGGCTATTAACGTAAACTGGAAAGGCGTTTATCCGGCGCTGCTCACGCCCTTCACGGCCGACGACGAACTTGATTTGCCGCTGTTCGCCAAGAACTTACACGCTCAGCTCGACGCGGGCGTTCACGGAATGATCATTGCCGGATCGCTGGGCGAGGTCAGTACGCTGAGCGGGTCGGAAAAACTGGCCCTGCTGGAAACCGCCCTGGAAACCACCAACGGCCGGGTGCCGGTGATCATGAACGTTGCCGAAGCGGTTACGAAGGATGCCGTTCGGGGAGCACGTGAAGCCGAAGCCGCCGGTGCGGATGGCCTGATGTTACTGCCGCCCATGCGGTATTTTGCCGATTCGCGCGAAACCGTCGCGTTTTTCAAAACCGTTGCGCAGGAAACGTCGCTGCCGGTCATGATTTACAACAATCCGGTCGACTACAAAATCATGACGACTGTGTCCATGTTTGAGGAACTGGCCGAACTGCCGAACATTCAGGCGGTCAAGGAATCGACCCGCGATTTGACCAACATTACCCGGATGCGGAATGCATTTGGCGATCGCTATCGCATTCTGGGGGGCGTTGATACGCTGGCGCTGGAAGCGCAGCTGTCGGGGGCCGACGGCTGGGTGGCCGGTCTGGTCGATGCGTTTCCGCAGGAAACCGTTGCTATTTTTGAACTGGTCAACGCCGGACGGATTCAGGAAGCGCTTGCTATTTACCGCTGGTTTATGCCCTTGCTGGAGCTGGATATTCAGCCTAAACTGGTGCAATACATTAAGTTAGCCGCAGCCGCAACGGGAATTGGCTCGGAATACGTTCGGGCTCCGCGACTGACGCTGGTGGGCGAAGAACGGACGCGCGTACTGGCCGTCATCGAAGCTGCACTGGCAACCCGGCCCGTTTTGCAAGCGGTTTAAGCATGGTTTTCGGTTATACGGTTTTATGAACTACAACTTTTATTGCATCGATGCCCACACCTGCGGCAATCCGGTTCGGGTGGTGACGGGCGGCAGCATTCCGCACCTGACGGGGGCGACGATGAGCGAAAAACGCCAGCATTTTCTGCGCGACTACGACTGGATTCGGAAGAGCCTGATGTTTGAACCGCGTGGGCACGATATGATGTCGGGCAGTATTTTGTACCCGCCCAGCGACCCCGCCAACGACGTGGGGGTGCTGTTTATCGAAACCTCGGGCTGCCTGCCCATGTGCGGCCACGGAACCATCGGAACCGTGACGGTCGCGATTGAACAGGGGCTCGTGGTGCCCAAAACGCCGGGCGTCCTGAATCTGGAAGTGCCCGCCGGTCTGGTGCGGGTCGAATACCGGCAGGAGGGTCGCAAGGTGAAATCAGTGAAAATCACCAATATCAAATCGTATCTGGCGGCCGAAAACCTGACCGTCGACTGCCCGGACCTGGGAACTCTGACGGTCGATGTGGCTTACGGCGGTAATTTCTACGCCATCGTTGATCCGCAACCGAATTTTCCCGGTTTGCAGCATTACAAAGCGGAGCAACTCATTGCCTGGGCGCGGGTAATGCGGCAGCGGATGAACGAGCAATATACATTTGTGCATCCCGAAAATCCGACCATCAACGGCTTGAGCCATATTTTGTGGACCGGCGAGCCACTGGCGGCTACTTCCACGGCCCGCAATGCGGTTTTTTACGGCGACAAAGCCATTGACCGTTCGCCCTGCGGCACCGGAACCTCAGCCCGACTGGCGCAATGGTACGCCAAGGGCTGGTTAAAACCGGGTCAGGATTTTGTTCACGAAAGCATCATCGGTTCCATTTTTACGGGCCGGATCGAGCAGGAAACCGAGTTGGCGGGAAAACCGGCCATTGTGCCGAGCATCGAAGGCTGGGCGATCATCCACGGTTTTAATCACATCATTCTGGACGAAGACGATCCGTACGTCCACGGTTTTCAGGTAATATGAAGCACATCGGGATAATTGGCGGAGGTGTAATTGGTTTATTTTCAGCTTACTACCTCGACAAAGCGGGGTATAAAGTAACGGTTTTTGATCGAAACACGCTGACCGACGGCTGTTCGTTCGGGAATGCGGGCATGATTGTGCCGAGCCACATTATTCCGCTGGCGCAGCCGGGTATGGTGGCGAAAGGAATGCGGATGTTACTGAAGTCGACCAGTCCGTTTTACATCAAACCGCGCCTAAACGCCGACCTGTTGCGCTGGGGCTGGCTGTTCTACAAACATTCGACGCCCGAACATGTGGAGCGCTCGATTCCGGCGCTGCGCGACATCAGTTTGTTGAGTAAAAAATTGTACCAGGAACTGGCCGGATCCGGCGATTTATCGTTTGGCTGGCAGGAAGTCGGCTTGCTGATGTTGTATAAAAACGCGGCTACCGAACATGAAATGACCGAAGAAGCGGACGTCGCCAACCTGGCCGGGATTGAAGCGCGGCAGTTGTCGGGTGCGCAGGTTCAGGATCTGGAGCCGGATGTCCGTGTGAATGTGCGGGGGGCGGTTTTTTATCCCGGCGACGCCCATCTGAGCCCCGGGCAGTTGATTCGCTCGCTGGTTACGTACCTGAAAAAGCGCGGAGTGACGCTGCTGGAACGGCAGGAGGTAAGCGGTTTTGGTCAGACTGGTTCGCGGATTACATCCGTGCGAACGGTTTCGGGCGAGCATTCCATCGACGAGCTGGTGATTGCCGCCGGAGCCTGGTCGCCGGAACTGACGCGGTTGCTGGGCTTTCCGCTTTCGTTGCAGGGCGGAAAAGGGTACAGTTTTATGCTGCGAAATCAACGCCCGAATATCCGGGTTCCGGCCATTATGCTGGAAGCGCGGGCCACGGCCACGCCGATGGGTGCAGATCTGCGGTTTGCCGGGACCCTCGAAGTGGCTGGAACGGATCTGTCGGTCAACATGAACCGCGTGCGGGGCATTGTCAATTCCATTCAAAACTATTACCCTGATATGCCCGCTGAATTGCCGGACGTGTCGAAAGTCTGGAGCGGTTTGCGGCCCTGCTCGCCCGACGGTTTGCCCTATCTGGGCCGGGTTTCGGGTTTTGAGAATCTAACGATGGCGACCGGGCACGGCATGATGGGCGTAAGTCTGGGACCGGCTTCGGGAAAATTAGTGGCGGATTGCATTGAAAATAAGACGCCGGAAATGGATTTAACTCCGTTCAATCCGAAGCGATTTGCGGCAAATTCCTGAGAAAATTTCAAGAATGTACGGTTTCCCGAACAAAAAAAGCCGTTTATAGATAATAATGTTTATAAAAACCGTTAACTAACAAGTAGTTATCAACTTATTGAAAAAATAGTATCTTGCCATTTTCGATTCTGCTTGACGGAATTGACAGAAACGCTCTACTTTTGTGTAGTTATAGACTATAACTATCCCATGCCATGAAAATCAGCCCGCCAGAAGTTGGCCGATATTATTACGTCGGAAATGAACCGACGCTTTTTACGGAAAAACTCCTGCAGGAAATCCTGCCGCATCACCGTCCCCAACCCATTCGGTTGACCAAGCAATGGTTGACCCTGTTCGGCTTTCGGCCGGATTCCGCCCGCCATTTCTGGTTTTTTCAGGATTTGAAACTGGTCCCCGGCCTGAATTGCTGGCTGTGCGTGAGCACCCGCCGGTATTTGCATTACGTGCATGAACTCCAGGAATGCTTTGCCGATATTTACCAAACCGAACTGCCTCTCAAAACGCAGTCCTAACCATTTCCAACAGCTCCCGGCGGTTTTAGCAGTTTTCCCGGTTTCCGGATAAAATGAAGGCTTTCTGATTCGTAAGTAGGTTTAGCACGATATTTGCGTATACCTGTTGTCTGATAATTAGGCACTGACCATCTACACCTCCCGCTTCCTTTCAAGAAAAATAGCTGTTGCTCACAACCGGTTATTCACGGGTATCATTCCAAGGAAACCGCCTGAAATCAGCGCCAGGGCGTTTTGTGGCATATGATTCCGCCAAGTTTTTAGCGCGTTGAATGCCATTGTCGGCATGTCTAAAGTGCCATTTCCCAGACCGCGTCCAATATTTTAAAGAAATTTTCGCATCCATAGACAAAAAGTTACCATTTAGTTTCATTTAGTACACTTATTGCAGGAAACTACTTAGTTACATTCAATTCTTGCCACTTTAACTCCCACTGCACTACCATAACTCAATTGATATACACAAATGAAACTGAATCAATCTGTTTACAAAGATCAGGCGTGGAATTTTATATCGGAAACGCCGGGTTTTTTGGCTGATAATGTGCAGTTGGTACTGGCGTTCGGTGAACGGTTTTTATTGGAACGATTTGATTTATACGACCAGCTTCGGGCGCGTTATCCGAATGCCGACATCGTCATTAATTCAACTTCCGGTGAAATTTACCTCGATAAGGTGCACGATGATTCGATTATTGTGACGGCTATTGAGTTTGAAAAAACCGCTGTTCGGACGGTTCAAATCGATATTAGTAAACACACTGAAAGTTACAAGGCGGGCGAGAAAATCGCGGAAGCCCTGGACGCACCGGATCTGTCAGCGTTGTTTTTGATTTCCGATGGCAGTTGGGTAAACGGGAGCGACCTGATCGAAGCGCTCAATCAACTGCTGAAACAGCCGGTTCCCGTATCGGGCGGTTTAGCCGGAGATGGCGCCCGGTTTGAACGGACCGTGGTGGGACTCAACCAGAATCCGGCGGCCGGTAAAATTGTCGGCATCGGTTTTTACGGCCACGATCTGAAAGTCGGGCATGGCTCGATGGGCGGCTGGGATGTTTTCGGGCCGGAACGCGAAGTGACTAAGGCAACGTATAATGTTCTGTATCAGATCGATGACAAGCATGCGCTGGATTTATACAAGGAATATTTAGGGAAATACGCCGAAAGTTTACCGTCGGCGGCCCTGCTGTTCCCGCTGTCGATGCGGACAACGGCCGAATCCGAACCGCTGGTAAGAACCATTCTGGCGATTGACGAGGAAACCAAAAGTATGACCTTTGCGGGTGAAATGCCCGAAAAAGCGTTGGTGCGGTTTATGAAGGCCAATTTTGACCGACTCATCGATGCCTCGGCTACGGCGGCCAATACGTCCATGAACCAACTGCATTTTGCGCCCGAACTGGCGATCCTGGTTAGCTGTATCGGCCGGAAACTGGTATTGGGGCAGCGGACTGAAGAAGAAGTGGAAGCGGCCCGGGAAGTATTCGGGAACAATGCGGTGATGACCGGTTTTTATTCGTACGGCGAGATTTCGCCTTTACAATCCAGCGCCCGGTGCGAACTGCACAACCAAACGATGACCGTAACGGTCTTTTCTGAGAATTGATCCATGGAAACAACTGACCTTCATAAACTGCTTGCCCGACAAATCAACAAGCATCTGACGGACGAATGCCTGCAACACGAACGGTTTCAGCATTTTGTAAAAGCCGTCAACGACTCTTACCGGAACTTCGATCGGGACAAGGAGTTATTCGAACATTCAGCGCTTCTGAACGAAAAAGAGTATGCGACGATCAATCTCAAGCTGAAGGAGGAAATCAGTCAGCGTCGGCAGTCGGAAGAAAAACTGATCGAAGCCATCAAATCGATGGAAATTCCGGGCGATGATGAAATGCCGGTTTTCGGACCCGAAAACCTGGTTGCGCTGGTCGATTTTCTGCAAAAGCAGATTGAAAACCGCAAGCAGATCGAGAACGAACTGCGGACGGCTAAAGAAATTGCCGAAAATGCAACCCTGGCCAAATCGGATTTTCTGTCCATGATGAGCCACGAAATCCGGACGCCCCTCAACGGTATTGTCGGCATGACCTACCTGATGAGCCAGGAAGAGGTGTCACCAACACTGGCGGAAAATCTCAAAACCCTGCAGTTTTCGATTGAACACCTGCAGGCCCTGATCAACGACATTCTGGATTTCAGCAAGATTGAAGCGGGCAAAGTTGATCTGGAAGAAGCTAGTTTTGACTTTAAACACCTGGTTTCCAATATCAAACGGGCACATCAGTTCAAAGCGGAGGAAAACGGCACCCGGATCAAACTGATGGTGGACGACGACATTCCCGATTCGCTGCTGGGCGATTCGCTGCGGATTGGTCAGGTATTGTCCAACCTGGTTTCCAACGCCATCAAGTTTACCAAAAAAGGTACGATTACCATCGAATTGTCGCTGCTCCATAAGGATGACGAAGTGGCCTCGATTTACGTTTCGGTGCAGGATACCGGGATCGGCATTGCGCCCGAAAAGCAGGAGGCTATTTTCGAAATGTTTACGCAGGCCAATTCCGCAACCACCCGGCAATTTGGTGGAACCGGACTTGGACTGGTGATTACCAAGCGGTTACTGGAACTGCACGGCAGCAAGATCGAAGTTGAAAGTGAGGAAGGAAAAGGTGCCAAGTTTTCTTTCAAGCTTGATTTACGCATCAGTTCCGGCGTCAAGCAGTCGTACGCTCTGATGGATACCATCAACGACCAGACGCTGAAAGGGGTCAGGATTTTGCTGGTGGAGGATTATCCCGTGAATGTAAAGGTCGCGCTCAAGTTCCTGAGCCGCTGGGGAGTTGTGGTCGATGTAGCTGAAAATGGTCAGATTGGCCTCGAAAAATTCCTGGCGGGTTCTTACGACCTCATTCTGATGGACTTGCAAATGCCGGTGATGGACGGATATACGTCGACGCAGCAGATCCGGGAAACCGATACGAAAATTCCGGTGATTGCGCTAACGGCTTCGGCAACCTACAGCAACCGCGACCGGGCGATTAACGCCGGGATCAACGATTACGTAACGAAACCGTTCAATCCCAACGACTTGTTTCAGAAGATTGCCAAATATTGCCACCGGCTGAATTAAAAACCGCCGAAAAAACCACACCTGATTTCCCATCCACCCTTTATTTTTCAATAGGTATGGAACATCCCGCCGACAATGGTATCGATTTTTTAGATCGTGAACGCTTGGTGCGGCTCTATGAAGACGATACCGAAATGCTCATTTCGGCAATCGAGACTTTTCTGGATGAAGTAGTGATCAGCTTTTCGGAACTGGAAAACCTGACCGGGTCGCAGAACTGGGAGGGTTTGAGCGAACTAACGCACCAACTGAGGCCCTGGCTGGGTATGGTGGGACTGACCAGTCTGGAAACCAGGCTGTGGGAAATTGAAATGCTGGCCAGGGAAAATCCGAACGCCGAAATACTCATGATTTCCTGTACGGATTTCAACCGAAACCTGAGCAAAATGACTCCGATCCTGCAACTTGAATTGAAAGAATTAACCAAATAGCACTCGATTTAGATTGAATAAAAATATGCAGATAACAATGCTTCAAATGTTCTGATAATCAGATATAGAATTATTAAATATTAGTTAAATAAGTTCATTTTCAAGCTAAATGGCTCGTTTTTTGTGAATATTAGTTATATTTATCAGACAATAATTAAATTAGATAGGATTGTAGTACGGTTTTTGTAGTTGCTTCAATAAGGGTAGCGCGCATGATACTTGCTACGAACAAATAGCTGGGTTTGATGAAACTGAATACCCACCGTATCAAACCCGGCTTTTGAATGTTTAAATAGTTACAATTCATTTTATGGAAAACCAATACCATGTTCTTGTTGTAGAAGATGATACGTACATTCGTAAAGTTCTTCGCCATACTCTGAAAGCTGAATTTGTAATCACAACGCTGAATAACGGGATTGAAGCGATGGATTGGTTGGAAGCGGGAAATCCTGTCGATATTATTATCACCGACTTGCAAATGCCGTACCTGAGCGGCCAGGACCTGATCAAAACCATCCGGGCCAGTTCGTTGTTGCGTCAGGTTCCGATCATCGTATTGTCCACCTTCACCGATAGTGCTACCAAGATTGCTTGTCTGGAGCAAGGCGCTGATGACTATATGATTAAGCCATTCAACCCGATGGAGGTAAGGGCCAAAATCAACGCGATTCTCCGCCGGAGTGGTGCCACTACACCCTCGTCTTCCACCGGAAACTGACCATCTTTCTGATTCTTCCTAGCTCTCGATCATCATGATGACGGCTTTAGCAAACGGAACAACTTATCGGGTTTTATACGTTGAAGATGACCCGCAAATGGCCGCGACTTTTAATCGGGCGTTTGGCGAAACCGCTTCGATTACGATTGTAACCAGTTTGGAAGAAGCTCTCTTTTGTCTGGATGCCGACCCGTCGATTGATCTCGTGGTTTACAATGACCGCCTGAACAGTGCTTCTTTTCTGAACAGGATCAAGGACAAGCCGAATTCCGGGCGGTTTTCAACCATTTTGCTGACTGGCGAAGGCTCCATTGACCTGGGTGCCGAGCCATACCACGGGCGGGTTACCGATGTTTTTCATTACGGCTATTCCGAAGCGGCTTTTCAAACGCGCCTGTCGTATCTGATTCTGAAAAAGCAGTATGCGGAGAAAAAGCAGGTAGTCGAAAGCGAAGGCGGGGAGCACAAACACACGAAGGTGCGAATGCCCATTGGAAAGCGGATTTTCGACATTACGCTGTCGTTTTTCCTGCTGCTGATGATTTCACCCATTCTGCTGGTGGTGGCTATTCTGGTTAAACTCGATTCGAAAGGTCCGATTTTTTACGGTTCCAAGCGCGTGGGCATGGGCTACAAAGTGTTCAACATGTACAAGTTCCGGACGATGCGGACGGATGCCGACCAGATGCTGGCCAGCATGGCATCGAAGAATATGTACAACGTGAAAAAAGCGGAAGAACCGGTCGACCAGATTTGCGACGAATGCCAGCTGGTCGGTTCCTGCCAGCGTCCGCTTTTTCTGGACGACAAGCAGGTGTGCGAAAAAGTGTATTTCCGCAACGAGAAGGCGAAAGCGATGTTTTCGAAATTCAAGGAAGATCCCCGCGTGACGCGACTGGGCAAAATTCTGCGTAATACCAGTATTGATGAGCTTCCCCAGTTTTATAACATTCTCCGGGGCGATATGTCGTTCGTTGGCAACCGGCCGCTGCCGCCTTACGAAGCCGAGAAACTGACTGCTTCGGGATACGCCCGGCGGTTTGCAGCTCCGGCCGGTCTGACGGGTCTGTGGCAGGTGACCAAGCGGGGCGGAGCCGCCGTTTCGGATCAGGAACGCATTCAACTCGACGTGCTTTATGCCAAAAAATACTCCTTCCGGACCGATTTAATGATTGTAATACGAACACTGAAAGCGGTATGGCAAAAGGAGAACGTGTAGACAGCGCACCGCTAATTTCGCTGATTACAATCAATTACAACCAGGCAGTGGTGACCTGCCAGTTGCTGGAATCGACCCGGCGGTTAAAATACCCGCGTTTTGAAGTTATCGTGGTTGATAACGCGTCCGTTGAAGATCCGACCGATCTCATCATGAGCGGCAATTATCCCAACGTGAAAGTCGTCGTCAGCCCGGTCAATCTCGGGTTTTCGGGCGGCAACAACCTCGGAATGCAACATGCCAGCGGTGACTACTTTTTTTTCCTGAACAACGACACCGAGGTGACGCCGGATCTGTTGCATCAACTGCTGGAGCCTTTCCAAACCAATCCGAAAATCGGGATTACCTGCCCCAAAATTCGCTATTACGATCACCCGACCGTCATTCAGTACGCCGGTTATTATCCATTGAACCGGTATACGGGCCGCACCTGGTCAATTGGCCTGGGCGAAACCGATCGCGGTCAGCACGACAAATCGGGACTCACCAATTTTGCCCACGGCGCTGCCATGATGGCCAGCCGCCGGGCGGTTGAGATAGGAGGGGCGATGGACGAATCGTTCTTTTTGTATTACGAAGAACTGGACTGGTCGATGCAGATTCAGCGGGCCGGTTTTCAGATTTATTACCAGGCTTCGGCCCTGATTTACCACAAGGAATCGATCAGCGTGGGTAAAACCAATCCCATGAAGGTTTATTACCACACGCGAAACCGCTTATTGTTCATGCGGAGAAATGTCAGCGGTTTTCCGTTGTTTTTCTTCGTCCTGTATTACTTCTGTTTTGCGCTCACCAAAGCGGCAATCGTTTATGCCGTTAAACGACAAACGGCGTATCTCGTCGCGCTGAAAAATGCCGTCCTCTGGCATTTTACGAATAAGATTCACCGACCGGAAAAAGAAGTTTTCCCGCCCGTGATTGCGGGTGTTTAACGACTCTTTTTTATGGAAATCGTATTGGCAGCCTGTGGCTGTATCGTCCTTTATACGTACTTCGGATACGCGTTGATTGTATGGATTCTGATTCGGATTCGGGGGCAGCGACCGGTTTTGAAGACCGACACGGCTTTTATGCCCGACGTAACGTTGATTATTCCGGCTTACAACGAGAGGGCTTTCCTGCCGCTCAAAGTGGCCAACTCGTTGGGTCAAACGTATTCTCCCGATCGGATTCAGTTTTTATTCGTCACCGAAGGATCGACGGACGGTTCTGCTGAATTTCTGCTTTCTGAGTATGGCTCAAGAGTAAAAATTCTGGGGGGCACGGAGCGCCTGGGCAAAGTAGCCGCCATGAACCGGGCCATGCAGCAGGTAACCACGCCACTGGCTATTTTCACTGATGCCAACACGATCCTGAATACGCAGGCGGTTGAAAAAATTGTCAGTCATTTTCGGGACCCGGAAGTGGGAGCCGTAGCGGGCGAAAAGCGGATTCTGACCAATGCCAGCGAGTCGGCGGCCGGTTCGGGCGAGGGGCTCTACTGGAAATACGAATCCCTGCTTAAACAACTCGATTCGGAATTGTACACCATTGTGGGGGCCGCCGGTGAATTATTTGCCATTCGGACGGAACTATACGAACCGGTTGAAACAGATACCATTCTCGACGATTTTGTCATTTCCCTGCGAATTGCCGGACAAGGATACCGGGTGGCTTATGAGCCGGAAGCTTTCGCCATGGAACGCCCTTCGTTCTCGATTGTTGACGAACAGAAGCGGAAAATACGGATTGCCGCGGGCGGTTTTCAGTCGATGGTGCGTCTCAAATACCTGCTGAATCCGTTTCGGTATGGCTGGCTCACCTTCGAGTACGTTTCGCACCGGGTGATGCGATGGGCGCTGGTGCCGTTTTGTCTGCCACTGATTCTGCTCGCGAATGCGTACCTGGCCATCGAAGCTTTTTCGTCGCCCTCTCCCTGGGCACACGGCTGGTCGGCCCTATTTATTCTCCAGTGCCTTTTTTACACTGCCGCTTGGGTGGGCTACGGGTTAGAGAAAAAGCGGTTAAAATGGGCAGCGGTTTTTATCCCTTTTTACTTTACCTTCATGAATGCGTGCATTCTGGCGGGACTGGCGCGGTATTTGAAAGGCGCTCAGTCCGGAACCTGGGAAAAAGTCCGCCGGGCCGATGAGATGGGCATTTGACCCACAACTTCGTTATACCTCCCTGATTTACCTGTTAGTACTACCTGCTCATACCTCCCGGAGAAATAACAGGCGATTCTAAAATCGTAACGACTATTACTTACTCTTAGAGATTGTCCAAAAATAGTAAATCATGTTTTCTATGGTGCCCCCAACCCCCTAAAGGCCGGGCGGCCGGTGCCGGGCTTTAATCGGCATTTTAAAGCCCCCTTTAGGGGGTTGGGGGCCGACCGAAGAAAGGGAAAATTTGAATTTTAGACAGTCACTTACTATTGATCAGTAAATGACTTTTTCTACGAAAGAAACGTTCTTGTGCGGTTAATTTATTTTGTCTGTTATTTGCCGACAATTAAATAATTATTTGTACAACTATTGAACGAGTAATTAAAATTTAATTTAATGTACGGAAGCGGTTTTTTATTCTATCACCGGAAATGTCCTATTTGCCAGACTATATAATGTACAATTTTTCCGTTTCGATATCTAACCCCGCTGCCAAATTCTGAATGGGTTGGGATGGGCAGTTTACTTCCGTCCGTGAGGAAATTAGGCTTTGCCTTCTCGTTTAGCTATTTTTAATGATTCTATCCAGCCTCCGGTACAACTCCCCGACTTTTAAAATTGGCTTTTTATCAATAGAAGCGGGTTCAATCGCTGCGCAATCGCATAACCATTGAATCATTACTGAGATTTGTGATTAAACCAGACTTGCCGCTTTGCCCAACCTATATAAAATCGGTTGTGCGCAAATCAACAAACCGGCGTGCCAAACTGTAGCAGATAATCCATTTTTCAAAAAAAAGTCAGGAGTAATAAAATTGATAAGATTAATTTAATCTCTATCAAAATAAGCTGGGGCTGGGCGCAATAATATTTTCCTATTTTAATCAGGATGAGTAAGTTATTGTCCTATATTTTAGCTGATTATGGTGGTTTTTCGGGGTGTTTCGAAATACTATTTTGTCTGGTAACCAAGTCTTGAATCCGTAAATAAAATATTAAAAGCTGGTTAAAAACCGGTATGATTTTTGAGTACTTCAACACTATAATAAGTGAAATTCTTTCAGTGAATTTTACTCTTTATGTGAATTTTATTCAATAAGTCCTGTATTAATACTTACAATATGAAACAAAAATTACTTCTCTGTACCTTATTGATTGCATCTTTTATCGTTTTTATAGGTGTTGCCGAACCACTTGAAAAGGGATCTTTTCTAGATAGCTATTCCAGTTTACTGGCTGCCCGAAAAACTCAGTTTTATGGTATTTCGCTAAATGCGCTGACTAACTTCAGAGCGCTGCCGGGAAAAATTGAAGCCGAAAGTTACGATGCCATGAGCGGTGTCAATACGGAAAACACGTCGGATACGGGCGGAGGACTGAACGTGGGCTGGATTGAAATGAATGACTGGATGGATTACAACGTCAACGTTCCAACCGCCGGCATTTATACCCTGAAATTTCGTCTGGCGACGGGCCAGCCGGACGGCAAACTGGAACTGCGCAGTTCGACCGGCGTGGTACTGGGAACGCTGAACGTTCCCCAGAGCGGTGGCTGGCAGGGATGGACCACGGTCAATATGATCGCTACCTTACCCGCCGGTGACCAGATTTTGCGCGTTTTCGCCAAACAGGGCGCCTGGAATTTCAACTGGTTTGAAGTGGCAGCCGCCAGAGCCGTCCCGGCTAAAATTGAAGCCGAAAGTTATGATTTAGCCAGCGATGTTAAACCCGAAACCACCTCGGATACGGGCGGAGGAGAAGATGTGGGCTGGATCGATGATAACGACTGGATGGATTACAATGTCCGGGTGCCTTTCAACGGTTCGTATAAATTCAATTTCAGAGTAGCCCGGAGTTACGGCGGTGACGGTAAAATCCAGATCAAAACCGCTTCGGGTACAGTATTGAGTACAGTGACGGTGAGTCCGACGGGCGGCTGGCAAACCTGGGCAACCGTCAGCGGAACCTGTAACTTGACTGCCGGTGATCAGATCATTCGGATTAACGCTTTGCTGGGTGGCTGGAATTTCAACTGGTTTGAAGTCATCAGTCTAACCCCGCCACCGACGCAGTCCACCATCACGTTCGCGGCTCTGCCCGACAAAACCGTGGGCGATGCACCTTTTAATCTGGTGGCTACCAGCAACAATACCCAGACACCGATCACGTTTGCCTCCTCCAATCCGTCCATTGTTTCGGTTTCCAACAGCACGGGTAGCTGGAAAGCAACGGTCGTTGCAGCCGGAACGGCGAATATTACCGCTTCACAAGCCGGGAACAGCAATTACACGGCGGCCGCTAATGTAGTTCGCACGCAGGTCATTCAGGCCGCGCCGATTACACCACCCCCGTCGACAACGGGCACGCTGGGTACCAAAATTACGATCGATCCCAAAAGATGGTATCAGCTCAACAACATCACGTACGGAATGGACGGTTTGTTCGACGGCGTAACCAACGTGGTTGTGAATACCGGTTATGGAAAAATTCTGGAAAACTTTGATGCCTATTACCCGTTGCTACCCGGTGAGCAGTTCAATTTGAAAGGGGTTAAATTTTACGATGGTGAAGGGACGATGACCGATAAACCCATGACCCTGTCGGTCATCACCGACCAGTGGCAGCGGATTCCTGTCGCGACCTTTACCGGACAGGAATACAATAACTGGGTGGGACCGGACCCCAATCGGCAGGCTACTGGTGATGCTAAATTTTTGCTGAATACGCCCATCACCAACGCCCGTTATCTGGTCATCAACGCCTGGTGGGGTTATCCGACCGAAATCGAATTGTACGGTTCGTATACACCCCCAACCAATCCGGTAACACCGGCTCCCCTGAAATCCATCAAACTGAAGGATGTCATGCACATCAATGCTTTCGAGTGGGACGTTGAGGACGCGCAGTCGTCGCTGGTCGATGAGTCGAAACTGACGGCGCTCAAAACGTTTACGGGCATTCGGCATTACATGGACTGGGAAAAACTGGAGTCGACCGAAGGCGGTTACACGTTTAACCCGACCCACAGTGGCAGCTGGAACTATGACTTATTGTACGAACGCCTGAAGGCGGAAGGGGTCGAGGTGCTGGCGTGTTTGAAAACCATTCCACCGTGGTTGCAGGCCACGTATCCGGATGGCGAGCGCGATTCGGAAAACGTACCGGTTCGCTTCGGGAAAGACTTTTCAAGCCCTCTTTCGTACATCGAGCAGGCCAAAGTTGCCTTCCAGTACATCGGTCGCTACGGTTACAATCCCAACGTCGATCCGTCGTTGATGAAGGTCAATTCGGCCCAGCGCTGGAACGGAGACGGTATCAATACTGTAAAAATCGGCCTGGGTTACATCAAGTATATTGAGTGCGACAATGAGCGGGATAAATGGTGGAAAGGCCGCAAAGGTTACCAAACCGCTTACGAATACGCTGCGAACCTGTCCGCTTTTTACGACGGACACAAGAATACGATGGGACCGGGCGTGGGCGTGAAAAATGCCGATCCGAATGTGAAAGTGGTAATGGCCGGTTTGGCCGGAGCAACCACCGGTGCGGATTACGTCCGGGCAATGGTGGAATGGTGCCGCCAATACCGGGGCTACAAAGCAGATGGCTCGGTGAACCTGTGCTGGGATGTGATCAACTACCACCTGTATTCGGACAACGCGAACTCCCTGCAAAGCGGTACGTCGACGCGCGGAGCAGCTCCTGAAGTCGCCATTACGGCCGACGTCGCCAAGGGTTATGTTCAGATGGCGTACCAGTACGTGAAGGATATGCCGGTCTGGATGAGCGAAGCCGGTTACGATGTGAACCAGGGAAGTCCGTTGAAAGCCATTGCGATCGGTAACAAGTCCGTATTGCAAACCCAGGCCGACTGGATTCTGCGGACGTCGTTACTGTATGCCCGCTCGGGTGTTGAAAAAGTATTCCTGTATCAGGTTTACGACGATTATGCGCCCAGCCCCGGCCAGTTTGCGTCGATGGGTTTAATCAATACCGACAAAACCCGCAAACCCGCCGGCGATTTCATTTATCAGACTAAAAAGGCGTTTGGCGAATTTGTTTACAAGCAAACGCTGAGCAACAATCCCATCGTGGATCGGTACGAACTGAACGGAAAATCAGCCTACATGCTGGTGGTTCCCGACGAAATTGGCCGGACGGCTTCGTACACACTGGATCTGGGAACGGCAACGCAGGCCAAAGTGTACACGCCGAAAGCGGGCAGCAACGCAATGGATATGCAACTGGTGAGCACCACGCAGGGGAAGCTGACCATGACCGTAACGGAAACACCGGTTTTTGTAACGTCGGCCGATGTAGTGGTCGATAACGGCGGGAGCGCCCGGGTTGGTGTTGATAAGAATCTGGGATCGGCGGAAAGCACTCAACTGCACAATGCGATCAAGGTGTATCCGAACCCAACGGTTGATTACATCAGCATTGATCTGCAAAACGAAAACGAGAATAAGCTGGAAGTAAAACTGTTTAGCGCGACGCTTGGAACGCTGCACAAAGAAATAAATATCGACAAGAATGAAGCGGCTTTTACGGGAAAAATCGACGTTTCTTCGTTGCCAACCGGCGTTTATATTCTCGAAATCAAGCAGGGCAACGACCGCGCTTTCCGCAAAATCATTAAGATGAAATAGTAGGTTTATAGAGTGATTTGGGAATACAAAACCGCCATCCGAAATTCGGATGGCGGTTTTTATTTGCCAACAATTAAGATGAAAATTAAGGAGCTAAATGCAGATCGTAATTGTATTTGATTTGGCGATAAACCGTTCGGGCGAGGCTAATAAAAGGATTGTTGCTTTGCTGTCGCCAGTTGTTCCGCGTAACCGTACTGGGTTCATCTGATGAGTTGATCTGATCGAACATGGAACTATAATCGGTCAGAAAAAGACCTTTTCCTTTCTTCCGGATAAAAGAAAGACACATGAGGTATTCGGCTTTATCGGATTTGATTCCTTCCACGTATTTGCCGAATTTATTCAGGAAAGTACTTCTCCGTAAATGAGGATGGTCGCTGTAATAATAAATCTTGTTGTAATCACTGTACCAGGGTTTATAATTCATCTGCGAAAAATGCTTTATATACGGCGTTAGATAGGGATACGCAAAGTAAGCGTAGAAGCGCACAATATCCAGATCGGCTTCCTGTTTCATGATCAGCAGTGCCTCACTGAACAGTTCAGCAAACGTCGGCTTGGGAACAAAGTCTTCCTGCACATAGAGCGTATACGGCGTTTTAACGGCTTCCTGTCCTTTGTTAAGATTGTTGGCTAATCCCTTATTTTTGGGAGTTCCTACTAAACGGAATTCGTACGTTTCCAGCATTTTCTGAATCGCTTGCTGGTGCTCCGGTTTGCTGGCATCATCCGAGACGATAATTTCCCCAAACGAACATTTCAAATCTCGAAAAGACTTTAACAAACGCTCCAACGAACTGCTTCTGTTGTAGTGCGTGATCAGTAGTGTAACGTCCGGGAAATGATTTTTAAGAGCCGTCATAGCGTTGTATTGGAAAAGCATTAAAATAGCTTATACTTTATTTTATCACTTTGTAGTAGCTAACTCGAAACTGTTTTTAACTAACCTGAATTTTAAATAAAACCACCGTACAAAAAGAAAGGGGAGACTTTTGTTCTGCCGCCAGTCACTGCGTCCAATCGTACTGGGTTCGAGCGATGAATTTACCTGATCGAACATCTCGCTGAAATTGTTCAGGAACAGCCCTTTCCCTTTCCGATGCAGAAACGACAGGCACATGAGGAATTCGGCCTTATCCGACTGAATTCCTTCCACATAGCGGCCAAATTTGTCCAGAAAAGTACTTCTCCGCAGGTGGGGATGATCGCTGTAATAGTAAAATTTTAAATGATCGGCGTGCCAGATCCCGGGTTTATAAAGCATCTGTGAAAAACCGTTTTTATACGGTTTCATATACGGATAAGGGTAATAAGCATAAAACCGCACGATGTCCAGATCCGACTCCTGATTCATGATTTGCAAAGCATCTTTAAAATGCGCGGCAAAGCTGGATTTCGGAACAAAATCTTCCTGCACGTAGAGCGTATACGGCGTTTTGACAGCATCCTGACCTTTATTAATGTTATTGGCCAGGCCCTTGTTCTTGGGCGTTGAGATCAGACGAAACGGATAAGTATTCATCATTTTCTGAATCGCCTGCTGGTGTTCCGGTTTGCTGGCGTCGTCGGAAACAATGATTTCCCCAAACGAACAGTCTAAGTCCTGAAATGCCTTCAATAATCGCTCTAATGAGCTACTTCGATTGTAGTGGGTTATCAGTAATGTAACCTCTGGAAAATGATTTTTCATGCTTACCTAAACAGTAAAACCTGTCCTCTTTTTGTATATTCTATCGCCTGATTATTCTCGTCCTGAATGGTATATTTAATAATCCACGCATAGACGCCGGTTTCACACGGGTTTTCCAGATAGGTTCCATTCCATTTTGTTTCCCGGTCCGTACTTGAAAAAATGGCGTTGCCCCAGCGGTTATAAATGATCAGTTTGGCGGCAATAACTTCGGTGTAATAAATGTCCAGCAGGTCGTTGGTGCCGTCATTGTTCGGGCTAAACGAATCCGGTACATCAATCCGGGATAACCGGCACGAACTGCATTGTTTTATCTGGATATCATCCAGCGCAAAATCATTACCGCAACCACCCAGTTCATTATTGATTAATCGAATAATCAGTTGATCGGTATTGGCCGGAACCGTAAAGAGGACAGCGTAACGAACCCAGATTGGCGAGCGCGTGCGGGGAATAGTACCGGTTTTTCCCGTTTGAATACTTTCGCCATCGCTGGTTTCAATTTGCATCGTTATATCGGGATCATGCGGCACTTCCAAACCGCACGTTCCGTCGGGCATGATCAAATTTAAATTCACCACCCACATCGATAATTCGTAGGTAGTGCCACTGCAAAGCCCGGTTATGGTTTGCTGATAAAAACTCCCCTTATAAGGCGGATTGATAACCAGCATATTTCCATTTACGTCATCCGGCGTGTGATCTTCAGCGAGCCCGTGCCAGCTTGAGGTATAACAGGTTTTATCAACCGAACTTCGGACGGCATATTGCCCGTCATTCGGGCAGCCATCGGTCACGTACGTATACGGAATCTGTTCGGGTAACAGGGTAGTTATTCCATTGGTACCAAACGTCTGATTGGTGTTTATTTCGGCGGCTAATCGATTACAGGACTGCGCAAAACAAGGGCACTGAATGACTAAAAAACAACTAATTAATACCGGTATGGCGATCGTTTTACGACCTGTTGGCTGATTGATACGAAAGTGCTTAATGCAGGAAAACATGACTTTCGCAGTTGAATCATGACGGCGTCGAACTGGATGGCGTGAGGTAAAACCCAAGCTCCCGAATGGCCTTACCGACCCGAACCATAAATGCTTTGCCCAAATTGCCATCGGCAACCAGCCGACGATCGCTCGTCCAGACGCGCGCACCCGGATCGGTAACCCGAAACGTGGCACCTTTGCCCTGTTGCTGCAGGGAAAGCGACATCAGGCCATCCTCGCAGCGACCCGTTGGGGGAGGGGGCGTGCCTGCCGCGATCAACTCGGCAACGGAGCCTTCCCGGCCCGAATCCAGATCAAAACCGCCCACCGCCAGGGCATCTTCCCGGCGAAAAGCAAAGTTGAAACCGTATACGTTCAGGTACGGTTTATGACGGTTTCGTACCCAACTGATCAATTGAGCGGCTTTTTCGTAGCAGGCCAGGGCTAGACGGGACGATTTCGGACTGGGCAGAAACGAATACAAACCGTAGGTACAGGCAATGCCGGGCGTATTCAACGGTGCCGTCAGGGCTTCCACCCAACCCGCCGGATAAAGGCAATCGGCGTCGGCATTGGCGTGAATCCGGCCCCGGGCTGCCAGCAAACCCGCCTGTCGGGCATAGGCCACTCCCGGCTGTTTTTCAATAATGGAACGGACGCCACATTTATCCAGTAGTTCCTGAGTCCGATCCGACGAATTGTTGTTAACTACAAGTAACTCGGTCGGGACGGAAACCTTTTGATCTGCCAGCGATGAAAGGGTATTGAGCAGGTTGGCTTCCTCGTTATAAGCCGGTATAACAATGGATATTTCCGGATTATCGACCTGAAACCGGGCCAATCGGGTCCGGAGATCATAGATTCGCTGGGCAGGAACATTGTCGGCCTGGTAAACAAATGTATGTTTAGAAAGCCATCCGGGTAACATACTCATTGCACGGTTCGTTTATGGGTATCGGTTAACGGGGAAGTAATTTAAAATTGCAAACGCCATTGGTAATGGTGACCGTCCCCGACCAGGAACGTCGCCTTGATTTGGCGTAAAATGAATACGTGCCTTGTGAACGATAAAAGGTTACATAACCGTCCGTGCCACAGCCACCCGGCGTGCCGGTCGGTAGAAAAGAGGTTATCGCTCCCTGCAAAACATTGTCGACGTACACCTCTATATCGGTGCTGTCACCGCGGGCGTTCGTCCAGAACATGACGCTTCCGGCGACGTTGACGCCATCTACATTGATGCTGTTGGCGGCATCGTCACTCCCGACCTCGTTCTTGGCCGTCAGTTGAATGTTATAAATTCCATTGGTCCGGTATTGAACCGTGGGGTTTTCTTCGGTCGACGTTTGTCCGTCGCCAAAGTTCCACTGGTAGCGATCGGCGTGCTGGGATTTATTGGTCAGTTTATAAGCACCGGCCTTACCGGTTACGGCTTCAATACTAAAGTTGGCAATGGGTTTGGGATTGACGGTTGGCTGGCAACTAATGACAAAGATTAAAACGGCACTAATGCAGCTTAATGAGATTATTAAGTTTCTGGTGTGAGAGAATACCGGTACTGATTTTTTCATGGTTAGTTGTATCAGAGAGATTTTCGTAATGCTTTTATTTCAACCAACGGAATTTTATACATCAGGGTTAAGCCGATATAAATAAAACCGCCTATTAAAATCTGAGTTACGGTATTGATAATTCCTTCGTGCCCGACATACGTTTTATAAATGGTCAATACCACGTACATGATCAGGCAGAACAAAACCGGTTTAATGAAGTTTGCTACGAAATCCCGCAGGAAATCACCGATTAAATAATGGACAATCGCAAAGTTGATCGCGACATTAATAATAGTTGCGGTGAGAAACGCGAGTGCAATACCAGTAATGCCCCAATAGTGCGCGAACAGGTAAATGATCGGAATTTTTATAATCAGCGTTACCAGGTTCAGATAAAAGAGCAGATTCGGTTTTCCTTTTGAAAATGCCAGGGTAAAGAGCGGGTGGCTCAGGCAGCTAAACAGGCTTACAAAGACGAAAATTTTGATCAGATCGATGGTTTGTTCCCAACCGGGGCCGTAAAACAGCGGGACGAGGCTGTCGGCGGTGATGAATAAACCGGCGAGTAAGGGCAGGTTCAGGTAGCTGATCAGATCCAGAATTTGCAGGTACGATTTTTTTAACTCCGCGTTACTTTCCTTCATTTTGGCAATGAGCGGATAAGCCACCTGCAAGACAATCGGGTTTAATTTGGTCATTGGAAAAACCG
Organism: Larkinella terrae; assembly: GCF_009668025.1. Taxonomy (GTDB): domain Bacteria; phylum Bacteroidota; class Bacteroidia; order Cytophagales; family Spirosomataceae; genus Larkinella; species Larkinella terrae. The sequence continues at coordinate 26,174 of NZ_WJXZ01000007.1, forward strand.
CTAACTGATAGGCAATGGTATAATAGCCCAGCAGCTTAACGCCCAACATATTTCCTACAATGATATTATCGGAATTGGATTGAATAAACCCCAAAACACCGTCGCCAACATTATAAATCCCAAACTTTAGGTGCTCTTTGATCGTGCTAATATTGAAATATAGGAGAGGGACAAATAGCTTTATCCCCAATGCAATACAGAGAATGGTTCGGACGGTTTGCATGGCAAGCTGACCGAATATTAAGGACGTTTCTTCGTACCCATTGAACGCCAGTGTAATCGCAACGGCAGTTCCACTGATGGCACCCGTAATTTCAATCAAAGCAACGGATTTAAACCGCAGTTCTTTTTGCAGAATGAATAAATAAATCTGCCCGAAATAGATAATAACGAAGTAGAACGAAGCAATTTTGATGACTTTATCCAGCCGGGGTTCGTTATAAAAAGCAACGACAAGTGGTGAGCTGAAAAAGACAATGATAAAAATAGTCGTGCCCAGAATCAGGCCCATAAAATAGAGCGTCGACAGGACTTTTCGGTCGCTTTCCTGCTTGTAAATAATTGAATTGGAAAAACCGAGGTTGCTGAAAATGTAGAAAAAGTTAATAATCAGCGTGCTGACGCTCACTACCCCAAACACGGACGGTTCCAGAAGCCGGGCCAGGATCGAAACCTGCACGAATTGTAGAACCGTGGAAATAACGGTTGAAATCGTTATCCACTTGCCCCCGCTGATTGCTTTTTGCTTATTATCCATAATCGTGATACCGGCCTAAAGATTGAGGTTACGTCAGTTTGCCGTATCGAAGGGTACGTTGTTGTTCCAGCGACCGCATCGAGCGTTGCAGTTCGACCGAACTTTCGGGCTGAATGGGCCTTTCCCGGGCGTCGGCGCGGCTGGGTGCGTCGATGTAACTATTGTCAACGCGATTCAGAACGGCTAAAACCGGGTGCGAGACACTCTTCAGATACATCGCCAGCAGTTGCTTTTCCGTCCGGGCCCAGATGCTGTTCACATCGGTAATGAGCAGGGAAACCGTACTCAGGTGAAGCAGATAAACCGGGATGGGACTGGTGATGATGGCCGGTATTTCGAGCAAAATCTTGTCGTAGGCGGACGGATCGAACTTTTGACCGTTTTCAAACAAGTCCTCCAATTCGGTCAGATTCATGAAATCGGTCCGGCGGGTATACGGAAAAAACGTAATTCCTTCCTGATCGACGATCTGCTGGTCGTCGGTCAGACGCGGGTAACAGTAGGCAATACGCTGGCCCGATTCGGCATAAATACGGGCCAGACCGTTGGCCGTCCAGGTTTTTCCCTGTTTCGAGCGGACGCTGAACAGGGTGATCACCGGCGGATAACTACGGGTCAATCCAATTTTGGCCAGCTCGATATTGATGGCGCTGCAGAGCTGCTCGAACATGCTGAAGGCCGTCCGACCGGCAACGGAATCCATCGTGAACTTCCGAACTGTTGGGAAAAGCGCGGCAACCGGCCGACCAATCATCGCTTCAGCTTGCTCCGGCGAACTGATCCGGCGGTCGAACCAATACCGGCAAGCAGCCAGTAGCAACGCCAGGAAGATGCCGACGGCTCCGCCCAGACCTACGAACAACCATCTTTTCGATTCGGCCGTTGCCGGAAAACCGGGCGGGTCCAGTACCGTCAGCGCCCCATCCACCAGAATATCCTGACGGCGGGTCGTAGCCTGATTCAGACTCTGAACGGCGGCCAGGTATTCTTTTTCGGCAATGCCCAACTCCCGGTTTAGCTGGCGGAGCTGCGATTCCAGCGGGCTGTATTGCCGCGTTTTAGTATCGTAATCTTCGATCTGTTTTTTAGAAACTTCCAGGCGGGCGGCCGATTCTTCAAATTCGATTACTTTGGTCAGCCACTCGTTGATCAACAACTGCTGCGGAATGGCATCGGGGGAATCCGTAGCCGCGTAATATTTGCTGGCGATGGTCTTCATCTCCTCCGAAATCTGATTGACGCGGGCTTTTAAGCGGTCGATCGTGGCTTTTGGTTGGCCGTATGCCTGTCCGTTGATCAACTGGTTTTCGGCTTCCGTCAAAGCCGCCTGCTTGGCTTTCATTTCGGAGCTGACGGTCAGGAGCGTACCCCGCTGACCCAACCGCCGGCTTAATACATCGACTGCGGCTTTGGCGGCCTTATTCTTCATCAACTCCTGGTTGTATTCGTTGGAAATGACTTCCTTTGAATCCGCCATATTTTTTGATTCTTCCCGAAAATCAAGCACTTTATACTGGATACTGAATGCCTGAATCCGGGATTCGGCATCGTCCAGTTTCTTCTTGGCCTTCCTGAATTCCTCGTTGTAATAATTGACAACGGTATTGGTTTCGGTGGTTTTGAGCGCGATATACCGTTTGTTCAGAATGTCGATGGCCAGGCTGATGATTTTCTGGGCGATAGCCGGATCTTCCGATTCGTATTCCAGGTCCAGCATGTCGCTCGAATTCTTGCGGCTGGCCTTTAACTTCTTGGAAATAACGCCCGGACTGTAGTCTGATTCCGGTTTAGTGATCAGTTTTTTAATCGGATTGTCGCCCTCCATCATCAACAGGCTGTCAATTTTGGCAGGCAAACGGGCCGGGTCTTTGATCAGTGAAAGCCGTAAGTTCTCAGGAACCGCTTTCCGGAGTTTCTGAAAACCGGGTTCCGACAAAACAGTGAGTTTGGGGGCTTCCAGCGGCAGGTGCAGCGCCAGCAGGCTGGTTCCGATCTGCCGCATCGTTTCCTGCGAATTCAGTGTCGTTAATAAATTTTCGAAAGAAGCCGCCGAATGATCGATGTAACCGTTCTGATTATCAGTCAGCAACGAATAGCCAGACGCCAGACCTGTATAGAGAGTAGCCTGTGATTTATAAACTTTAGGCATATCCTGCGTCAGAAAGAAAACCGTTATGGCGGTAATACAGGGGAGCAGAATAAACCAGAGTGCATGTTGCTTTAAAAGTCGCAGTAGAACCCGGGGTGTCATACGATTGGCTTAATTACGTTTTAACCGCTGGAGGGGCACACCCACCATAGCTTCGAGATAATAGATATTTTTCATCAATTCGCCTTTGGCCGACTCGGTAATCGACTTGACCTGGGCGTAACTGTTGTTGGCACTGGCCAGCGCGCGCGGTTCTATTTTCCCCTGCTGCATTTCGGCTTCGGCCACCCGATAGGCGGTGAGCGCCGATTGTTCATCCTGAATCCGGACCGCCAGAACCCGCTGGGCGGTCAGCATGTCCTGATAAACCGTGATCAGGTCGCGCTTCAATTCCATCGCGACGGATTCCTTTTTTTGCATGGCTGCCTGATAATTCGCGCGGTTTAGCCGCAGCAGTTGGCGACGCCCGAAAATGTCGAACAAACTCAGGTTTACGTTCACGCCCGCCCGATAGCCATTGGCGATTTGCCCCAGCAGGTCAGAGGTGTAGGAATTGGAGGAGAAAATAGCCTGATTACCCATCGAATAGTTGACAAACCCGTTCGCATTCTGCAGAATCTGGAGCTTGGCAACCTTATAGGCGGCATTCAGTGACACCGCCGTTTCGTTTTCTAATTTGATCAATGGTGAGTGGGCGACCGCCAGATCGTATATATCATCGAACGGCAGCAACTGGCCTGACAGATCCTGGCTGACGTCAAGTCCGATGCTGTTATCCGGCACCGTTACGGGTTGGGTGGTTGAAACCGGTTTGGATACAGCTGGCTTCTGGGCATAGCTTCGCTCAGCCCAAAAAAGTAAATAACAAGACAAGAATAAGATGGTTCGGCTGGTTGGTATCCTAAATCCGTAGACGCTCTTTATCATTTTTTAAAACCAGACAAATAGGTCAGTCATAGTACTACAAATAGCAAAGGAGTAGCAAAAACAATACCACTCTCACGGATGCGTTTACCCCATCGGATGGATGCTTAATAGGTTAAACTGTTGGTATATAGCGTAATATGGTGAGATTCACTCGTTCAGATGTTTAAGAATCTTCAATAAATTTTATTTTTAACCAACTTTTAAAAATGGTTAAATTGATTTTAATCTAAAATTCCGACTTTTTAAGTAACTCCCTTATTTTGAAATTTAAGCATAGTATTTGCTTTTAGTGTACCGAAATTTCCTAATACTGCTGTTTTTTATCAGACAAATAGGTTGTAGGTGCCGGGAGCAGGTACCGAATGAATACGCGATTCAAAATTTATATAAGCCAGCGATCGAATGAACTTCGTTATTACGTCCCGTCAGCCCTGGGAGGAAAAGAATTTAGGGAGCAATATCCGGGATATGGCCCGGAGCTTATCCAAAGAGCATCAGGTTCTTTTCATCAACGATCCGTTGGACTGGTCGTCGCTGTTTGCCAAAAAATCCCCCCGTGTGCAGCAGCGGAATTCTTTCATCGAGCAGTACAAAGGCGACCGGCTGGTTCAGGCGGAGAAAAATCTCTGGGTGCTGAGTCCGCAGCGTTTATTGACGTCCATCAATTGGTTGCCCGATATGGTGGTGTACGATTGGCTGAACCGCTATAATGGCAATGTCATTGCCGCCGAAATCAAAGCCGCCGTTCAGCAATTGAACTGGAAATCATTCATTTTGCTGAATGACAACGACATGCTTCAGGGATTTTATCTCAAAGAATTGCTGAAGCCCAAAGCCGCTGTTTATTACCTGCGGGACAATTTTCTGGCGGTCGATTACTGGAAGCGGCACGGTGAGCGTCTCGAACCCAAGCTGATGAGCAAGGTTGATCTGGTGGCCAGCAATTCCATTTACCTGGCCAATCAGGCGGCCCGCTACAATCCGAATTCGGTGTACGTCGGCCAGGGCTGCGATTTGTCGCTGTTTGACCCAAACCGCGTTGGCGAGGTTCCGGCGGATATGGCCGTGCTTCCCAAACCGATCGTGGGCTACGCCGGTGCGTTGACCGGCCTTCGGCTGGACGTGGATCTGATTGAAACCGTGGCGCTCCGGCGACCCGACTGGCAGATTGTGCTCATCGGATCAACCGACGATTCCTTTCAGAAAGAACGGCTTGAAGCCATTCCGAACATTAAATTCCTCGGTTCCAAGCCTTCTCACCAGATTCCGGCCTACGTGGCCGGGATGGATGTGTTGATCAACCCGCAGAAACTGAACGAAGTAACGATCGGGAATTACCCGCGCAAGATCGATGAATACCTGGCGATGGGAAAACCGGTGGTTGCCCTCAAAACGGAAACCATGTCGTTGTTTGCGAAACACGTTTATCTGGCCGAAAATCCCGATCAGTTCATTGCCGGTATTGACGACGCCCTCAACGGGCGACAGCTTTCAACGGCCGAAGAACGCATTGCGTTTGCCCTTGAACATACCTGGGAAAACTCGCTGGGTCTGATGATCGATGCCATCGACCGCCTGATTGCGAAGCAACCCCAAACGGCCTAACCAAACGTATCCGATGAATTTGAAAGCCTACGTCGACAGTCGTCCCGGTTTTAAAAAGTTTATCCACTGGCTGCTGATTCCCCGGCACGAAGCCCGGCCCCGCCGGTGGGTGAGCTGGTTTGTCAACCCCTTCATTCACAAGCGCCACGGGACTTCCAAAATCCGCTCGTCCGTGCGGATGGATGTCCTGCCGTTTAGCGGTTTTTCGTTGGGAGCACACAGCATCGTCGAAGCGTTTGGGGTCATCAACAACGGCGTCGGGAGTGTGACCATCGGCGATAATTGCACGGTCGGAATCGGGTCGGTGGTGATTGGTCCGGTGCAAATCGCGAATGATGTGATTATTGCCCAGCACGTCGTCATGTCGGGCCTGAATCACCGTTACGAAGACGTCAAGATGTCAATTCGGGAGCAGCCCGTCACCACCCGCCCGATCGTGATTGAGGAAGAATGCTGGATCGGGGCCAATGTGGTCATTACCGCGGGCGTTACCATCGGACGGCATTCCGTCGTGGCTGCGGGGAGCGTGGTTACCCGCGACGTACCGGCTTATTCGGTCGTTGGCGGCAACCCCACCCGGATTTTGAAACAATACGATCCGGCATCCAACACCTGGGTAAAACCCGCGACCAGTCCGGCCCCAAAACCGGTCGAAGTCCCGGAGTAAAACCGCTTATAAATTGAGTTTCTTCAGCTCATCCACGGCGTGGGCGCAGGCGCGGGCGGTCAGCGCCATGTAAGTCAGCGACGGATTCTGGCAGGCCGAGGAAGTCATGCAACTGCCGTCCGTTATGTAAACGTTTTTGACATCGTGCATCTGATTGAAGCCGTTGAGCACAGACGTTTTCGGGTCGTGGCCCATCCGGGCGGTGCCCATTTCGTGCACGGCTGAACCGGGAGTCAGATCGTAGTAAAATTGCTGAACGTTGCGAAAACCGGCCTGCGTGAGCATTTCCCCGGCACTTTCTTTAATATCCTTCCGCATATTAATCTCGTTTTCGCGGTACTCAAAATTAACCCGCACCAGCGGCAGTCCCCACTGATCGGTTTGTTTGTCGTCCAGAGAAACCCGGTTGTCGTCGTACGGCAGCGTTTCGCCCCAGGCCCCAATAAAAATGGTCCACGGCCCCGGCTGGGCCAGTTTGGCTTTGAAGTCGGCACCAAAACCGCCCTCTAATTTGTAGCGATCCGACCATTCTGCCCGTTCGCCGTCGCCCTGATAGGCAAACCCCCGGCGGTAATCCGGACGTTGCGTCTGGGCGTTGATGTTCCGGAAACGCGGCACGTAAAAACCGATCGGCCGCCGTCCGGCATAATACTGATCGCCAAAATCGGCGTGTTCGCCCATGGCCCCGCCCATCATGAAATGGTCCATGAGGTTGTGCCCGATCTGTCCGCTCGTATTGCCCAAACCGTTCGGAAACCGCCGGGAAGTTGAATTCAACAAAATCGCCGTGGTGGCAATGGTGGAGGCATTCAGGAAAATAATCCGGGCAAAATAATCGGTCACCTGTTTGGTATGCGCGTCGATAACGCGGACGCCGGTGGCCCGGTTGGTTTTTTCGTCCAGCAACACCTCCGTAACGATGGAGTCGGGGCGCAGCGTCAGGTTCCCCGTGGCGGCTGCCGCTGGCAAGGTGGCTGAATTACTGCTGAAATAACCGCCGTATGGACACCCCCGGCTGCATAAATTACGGTATTGGCACGGCCCGCGACCGTTCCAGCCCCGCGTCAGGTTAGCAGTTCGGGCGATGGTCACCAGCCGGTCTTTATAATTCTGACGGACTTTCTTCGCAAAATGGGTTTCGATGCAGTTCAATTCCATCGGCGGCAGAAACTGCCCGTCGGGAAGGTGCGAAAGTCCTTCGGCCTGACCGCTGATACCCACAAATTTCTCGACGTAACCATACCAGGGCGCCAGGTCTTTATACCGGATGGGCCAGTCGACAGCGATGCCCTCTTTGGCATTGGCTTCAAAATCGAGATCGCTCAGGCGGTAACATTGCCGTCCCCAGGTAAGTGAGCGGCCGCCCACCTGATAGCCCCGAATCCAGGAAAACGGTTTTTCCTGAATATACGGATGTTCGCGGTCGTTGACGAAAAACTGTTTGGTGTCCTCGCTGTACGCCGAACAACTGCTCTGCACCGGATTTTCGGCCTGGTCTTTCAAATTGCCGGTGAGCCGGTTCGGAAATTCCCAGGGGCTTTTCATGGCCGTGGGGTAGTCGGTAATGTGTTCCACATGGCGACCCCGTTCCAGCACCAGGGTTTTCAAGCCTCTTTCGCACAGTTCTTTTGCCGACCAGCCACCGCTGATGCCGGAACCGACCACAATGGCATCGAACGTGTGTTCCTTTTTGCCTTTTGTATTGATAAAAACGGGATTCATAACGTTGAGAGGGTTATTTGGTAGCCCAGGATTTCTGGCCGGGAGCGAGCGGAATGCATCCCGCAAAACGTCCGGGTACGAGTTCGTAGGCCAATCCCCGCGTCATGCCCATCTCCGAAGTGCAGTAGCCGATGCAGGTATATTCTTTTAAAATGGTAAAAAAGGAGCTGCCCACCAGTTTTCGTTCCACCTTTCCGGGCAGTCCGCTGAGCGGTTTTCCCTGTTCTTCAAAATGCCGCATAACCTCGTTTTGCTGCTCCTTGCTGCATTGCGCATACGGTTTTCCGAGCGTATCCCGGGAATAGGACTCAACGTCTTTCAGGCCATTGATGAAGCGGTTTTGACTCACAACCGGCGTATTTTCAATGATCATTTTCCGGATAAAATCCGGTACACCGGCTTCGATGGCGCCGGGCGTGTCGGTCTTGGGCAGGATGGTTTCGGCCAGGGCATCCAGCAGGGCCTTCTGTTCATTTAAAAAAGCGATGTCCGGTTCCTTACGCCAGGAAAACCACTTGAAGCCACCAAAGGCAGCAACGCTACTACCCACCAAAGCGATGCCCCAAAGAGCCCGGCGACGTTTCATAACTCGGTTAGATTGGTTTGTGGTTTAAACTAACAGACGGCTTTGAATCAGGCCAGCGCTGGTTCGGGCTCGGGCTTTTTAGCGGGCTTGTCCCAGCGTTCGCAGGAGGTAAACAGAACCGTACTGACAAATATGATAGTCCCGGTCGGAAACTGGCCCAGAACCGGATTGGAATAGCCCATGACCATGATGCCCACGTATTCGCACAGGAAAACCCGCATCACCATGAGCGTCCAGGGGTCCCTGAGTTTTAGCACTTTGCGGACACCAATTCCCGCAATCGCCACCAGCATTGCGACGTAAATCCAGACGCCCACAATCCCGGTTTCAATCCAGAGTTCAACGTACCAGCTATCCGGAGCAATCTGGGACGCAAAATGCCAGGGAGAATACCGGACGCCCACGCTCTCGGAAGTGCCCAAACCGGCCCCGAACGGCAGCCGTTTCATCAATCGGGACAGCTTTTCCTGATTTTGAAGGCGGAGAATGAAGGACGGATCTTCCAGGGGCCGGACGGCCGTGCGCATGCGCTGAATCTGGTAGTTTCCGCTGCCGATTTCCGTGAATTTCAGAATCACAAACAAGGGAACGGCCACGGCCGCGCCGAGTACCAGTTTGGTGACGTCCCGCTTCAAAACCAGGTAGAACGGAAAGCCCGCCAGAATGACGAAAAGAGCGCTGCGGGTTCCGGAAACCGCAAAACCCCAGAAATAGACCAGCATCAGAAAGAAATAGAACAGCTTGTAAAGCAGTCTTTTCTCTTCGAGCGCCAGAATGAGGGCAACCAGCGTAATACCGGCCATTTCCGCGCCAAACTGAGCGGCATCGGAATAGAACGAAAAGCTGCGAAGGTGGCCAAACAGCAGGTGGGTTTTGGCTCCTACGGTATTCATCCAGATTTGTTCGGCATTGGTTAAGCCGAGGTATTGCTGTTTGAACGACCATAACGCGGCCAGAAACGACCAGAAAAGCCAGGTAACGAGCAGGTATTGAATGTCACCTTTTCGAATCGGATTGACCAGAATGATGCAGGCGGCAAAAATCCACTGCATGGAAAACGGCCGGATGTGAAAAAACCAGGCCGGGCGATAGGGCGCTTCCGGGTTGAAGTATTCCAGACAGGTGTAAACAAACCAGAAACCCACCAGGTACATAATGGGATGCCTGAGCTTACTCCATTGCATTCGTTTACTGTTCAGAAGCAGGCTTAGCATGGTGAGGGCCAGAACGCCATCGACCATCATCCCGAATGGCAGACTGAGGGGCAGAAACCGGGCAAAAACGTTGACCAGAAAGCTGACCTGAATATAAACCAGAAAGCCCACACGCGGCTCTGAAAGCACGCCCGCCAGGATAACCAGCCCCATTGGTACAACAACGACCAGGGCCGCCCCCACGATTTCATGCGTGCCGATGGCGTAACCGGCAACGACCGCGCAGATCGTTCCAATGAGGCTAAAAAGCCAGAACCGGTTTTGCAATCGAAAAGATGGGAGGGCAACAGAATCGAGCATTAGATAACAGCGGGTAAACAGTCAGCATATATCGTACAAGCTGTTGCTGCAAAAACCCGGCCAATTAACGCTCTAAATGCGGGTTTTATGGGTAAGGGATAATTAATGATTCGATAAATGCAAAATTGTAAAAATTATATTTTAAGGGTAAACTGCACATAAGCCAGGATTGCCGCCGTATAATCAATATACTTAGTTTTTATACTTAAAAAGCAGAAATAATTTACACATTTCTTGTTTTCACTCTTATATTTGTCTCAATGTTTGATAATTAAGTAATGCTAATTAAGAAAGTGGGGCTGGAAATCGGAATTAGCCAAATTTTGTACAATTGTTGAAAGAAAAATTGGCTTTTTTAGAGGGTTATTCGGTTAGTAACTTAATGATCAGAAAGAAATACGTGTTGTTTTAATAGCATGACATTTGGAGGTAAACGAGTAATTATTACTAATTTTTATAAAAAATTTCTATTTTCTCTGTTCTATCCTCATTTTTTACCGTAGATTGAATACAACCATGAAAAGCCCAAAGTTAAATTTACTCATTGCGGAGCAAAATCCATTTTTAGCGGGTATCCTTCAGCAAACACTTTCTTCAGAATTTAATGTAAAAATCGCGACCAACGGCATCGAAGCTGTCGAGTTTATCGAACAGGGAAAGAAACCGGACCTGGTTATCACGGAGTTGAATCTGCACCATTTTGACGGGATCGACCTGATTCGGCTGCTTCGTGGAAGCCAGCGCTACAAAAATATCCCCATCTTGGCGCTTTCCGGAACGCTGAACAGTACGCTCCGGATCCAGTCGTTGGAAATGGGGGCCGATGATTGTGTGGCCAAACCGTTTAATCCGCTTGAAATAAAAGCCCGCGTAATGGCATTGATCCGGCGGACTGCATTTAACGGCCACCGCATGATTGCCTGATGCCGTCCATTCTTCCTGTCACTATTTAATTGTTTGCGATTACCAGACTACCGTCTAAACCGTTCGACTCATCATTTATGCCCTTGCGTGTCGGGGCATAAATGATGAAAATTCACTAAATATTTAGAGTTCGGCATATTTTGCCAACAGATGAAGCTCTGGCACTTATTTTGTCGTAGTATAAATACCTCACCTACTTCTATTTGTCGGACAAAAAAGTGTGCCTTTTACCAACGTGATGACCTTTGAACCTCCACTTAAGTTTTTATGAACGTTACATCTATTATTGAAATTTTAGTAGCCATTTGCGTACTAATGGTATTTTATACGTATCTGGGTTATGGGATTGTGGTATGGGGAATGGTGGTGTTCAAACGAATTTTTGTTAAATACAATACGCCGGTATTAAAAGAGGAGTTTTGCCCCGAGGTGACGCTGGTCGTACCGGCTTTCAATGAAATTGCCTACATAAAAGATAAGGTCAAAAACTGTCTGGATCAGGATTATCCCGCAACCAGGCTGCACCTGATGTTTGTCGACGACGGTTCGACGGACGGAACGGGTGAGTACCTGGATCAGGTTGAAGCGACATCGTCCCGCATCACGGTGGTGAGAGGAGGGAAGCGAATGGGCAAAATCGGGGCCATCAACAACGCGATGGGTCAGGTTCATACGCCCATTACGGTTTTTTCGGATGCCAATGCCAATCTGAATCTGTCGGCGGTTAGCAACATGGTTCGCCATTACCAGGATGAAAAAGTGGGCGCGGTGGCCGGTGAAAAACGGATTCTGACCGCCGAAGCGGATTCGGCGGCTGGCAGCGGAGAAGGTATCTACTGGAAGTACGAGTCGTTTTTGAAAAAAATGGATTCCGAACTTCATTCCATCGTGGGAGCCGACGGCGCGCTTTTCTCCATCCGTACGAACTTGTACGAAACCGTTGCTACTAACACCTTATTGGACGATTTTATTATTTCCCTCCAGATTGCGGGCAAAGGATTCCGGGTGATTTATGAGCCGGATGCCTACGCCATGGAAAGTCCGTCGTTTTCGGTCGGCGACGAGAAGAAGCGGAAAGTTCGGATTGCGGCCGGTGGTTTTCAGGCTATTAGCCGGTTGACGTACCTGCTCAATATCCTCAAATACGGTATTCTTAGCTTTCAGTATATCTCCCACCGGGTGCTGCGTTGGGCCGTAACGCCCTTTTGCCTGCCGCTGATCTGGCTGCTGAACGTTGTGATTTTTTTAAGTCACCTGGAAGCGCAGTCGCCAACCCAGACCCTGGTTTTCTGGGGTGGACTTCTGATCGCGCAAACCATCTTCTACGCCTTTGCTTACCTCGGTTATTTACTGGAAAACCGGAAAATGCGCTGGAAAATCGCCTTTGTGCCGTATTACTTCGTGTTCATGAACTGGTGCGTTATTCTGGGCTTTATCCGGTATTTAAAACAAAACGAATCCGGCATTTGGGAAAAAGCGCGCCGGGCAGCTTAAGAACTTTGGTATAGAAAATGCTATGTTACTAATGAAAGATAATTAGTTAACATTCATATGGAACTGTTCGGGCTGGGAGTATTTTTTTTGGTTGGGTCATACCTGCTTTTTAATGTTGGTTACCTGCTTATTTCGGCGGTAGCGGCCCATTTCGGCGGAAAGGATGACGAACCGCCGACGAAACAGCCCCGGCAGGTGCGGAAGATTGCCGTTTTGATTCCGGCTTACAAAGAAGATACCGTCATTCTGGATTCCGTTCAGGCCAATCTGCAACAGAATTACCCCACTGCTTCATACGATCTCTTCGTTATTGCTGATTCGTTCAAGCCCCAGACGCTCGAGCGATTGGCCGAACTACCCATCAAAGTCATCGTGGTGAGTTTCGAACAGTCGACCGTTCAGAAATCGATTACGCAGGCCCTGCTGCAATTACCCCGGAATGTCTACGACATCGTTTTAATCTCTGACGCCGACAATCACATGGCTCCCGATTACCTGCAACGCATCAACCTGGCTTTCGACAGCGGCTGGCGGGCGGTTCAGGGGCATCGGGTCGCGAAAAACACAAACACGAGTGTAGCGGTTTTTGACGCGATGAACGAAGAAGTGAACAACAATCTGTTCCGGCGCGGTCAGCGGGCGCTGGGCTTGTCGGCTTCGCTGATTGGCTCGGGAATGGCGTTCGAACCCGAAACGATGAAGCGGCTGATGACCCAAATTCAGTCGGTCGGCGGGTACGACAAGGAACTGGAAATGCTCCTGCTCGGCGAAGGAATTCGCATTGCCTACCTGAATGATGCGTTGATTTACGACGAGAAAGTCCAGAATCTGGAGGTATTCGAACGGCAGCGCACTCGCTGGATTGCGGCCCAGGTGCATTTCGTCAAGCTCTATTCTGGCGTCGGGGTTCGGCATTTACTGAGAGGGAACACACACGCTTTCAATGCGTTTCTGAAATCCCTACTCATTCCGCGCGTCCTGTTTCTGGCGCTCCTGTCCTTTGGCTTTCTGGTGGGGCTGGTCGTTGGCTACCGACCGGTTTGGGAGTTCTTCGGCGTATTGCTCGGAACCCTGCTGTTCAGCCTGCTGATCTCGATTCCCGGTTATTTGTGGCAGAAAATTTCGATGAAAGACGTGCTGACGTTCCCGCTCCTGGTTTTCCGCATGATCCGTTCCCTGCTGAAGATAAAAGCCGCCGGCAAGAAATTCCTGCATACGCCCCACGGGGAAACAACGGTTGCAAAAGAAAATTGAGTTATTTCGCGGAGTTGAGCGGAGAAAAAAAAGAGTTAAGCAGAGTTTTTTATATTTCTCCGCTTAACTCCTTTTCCTTTGCGTATCTCCGCGAAATAACCCTCAAAAACTTATAAATTCATCTTCTTCATTTCCTTCACTGCGTAATCCGCAGCCCGGGCCGTCAAGGCCATGTAGGTCAGCGACGGGTTTTGGGTCGAGGTCGAAGTCATGCTCGCACCATCGGTCACGAACACATTTTTGCAGTGGTGCAACTGGCTCCATTTGTTGAGCATCGACGTTTTCGGATCTTTGCCCATCCGGACTCCCCCCATTTCGTGAATATCTATGCCCGGATTGCGGTTTTCATCGCGAACGCGGAGATTCTTGAAACCGGCTGCCGTGAACATTTCCATCATCTGCTCCTGGTAATCCTTGACCATCTTATCGTCATTGTCGTCATAGGCAACGGAAAACCGTATTTGCGGAATGCCGAACGGGTCTTTCAGGTCTTTGTCCAGAGCCACGAAGTTCGTCACTTTCGGAATGGTTTCACCCATCATGTGCGAATTGACGCTCCAGCCGCCCAGCGTCGGATTGGCGAGGCTGTTCTTCAGATCCACCCCAAAACCGTCCTGATTCGTCCGGGACATGCGGTTGGCCGAAAAACCGGCCGCGTAACCCCGCAGAAAGTCGGTTTCCTGTTTAAAGACGTTACGGAACCGCGGAATATACGGCCCGTTTGGCCGCCGTCCTTCCGTCGTCGAATCCAGAAAACCGTCGTATTCGCCCGAAATGCCTGCCCGGTAATTGTGGAATGCTACGTATTTTCCCAACACGCCACTGTCGTTCCCCAAACCGTTCGGAAACCGGTTCGAAGTCGAGTTCAGCAGCACCAGGTTCGTATTCATCGCTGCGGCATTCACGAAAATGATCCGCGCGTAAAATTCGATCATTTGCTTCGTCGTCGCATCGATGACACGTACGCCGGTGGCCTTGCCCTTTTTCTCGTCGTAAATAATCGAGTGAACCACCGAATGGGGCCGCAGGGTCAGCTTACCGGTTTTGGCCGCCCATGGGAGCGTCGAAGCGTTGCTGCTGAAATAACCACCGAATGGACAGCCGCGCACGCAGATGTTCCGGTGCTGGCATTTCGCCCGGCCCTGCTGCAGGTGAATCGGCTGCGGCTGGGTAATGTGAGCGGCCCGGCCCATGATGACGGGACGATCCTTGTATTTGGCCGCCATTTGCTGGCTGAAATATTTTTCGACGCAGTTCCATTCGTGCGGAGGCAGAAACTCACCGTCCGGTAATTGGGGCAGCCCGTCCTTGTTGCCCGTAATCCCGGCAAACTTTTCGACGTGGCTGTACCAGGGCGCGATGTCTGCGTAGCCGATGGGCCATTCAACGGCGAAACCGTCGCGGGCCGGGCCGTCGAAGTCAAACTGGCTCCAGCGTTGGGTCTGGCGGGCCCACAACAGGGATTTTCCGCCGACCTGATAGCCGCGAATCCAGTCGAACGGTTTTTCCTGAACGTAAGGGTGTTCAGCGTCTTTTACAAAAAAATGGGCCGAAGCCTCGTGGAACGCGTAACATTTTCCGACAATCGGATTCTCCTGCCGGATCGCCAGCGGAAGTTGCCCCCGGTGTTCCATTTCCCAGGTGTTGAGCATGGTGGTCGGGTAGTCAACGACGTGTTTGACGTCGCGGCCGCGTTCCAGCACCAGGGTCCGTAATCCTTTCTCTGTCAATTCTTTCGCAGCCCAGCCGCCACTGATTCCCGATCCGATCACGATGGCATCGTAGGTAGTTGCTTTTACTGCATCGATTGCAAAATTTGCCATATCTGTTCGGGCTGCTATTTATTTTGTTGATTTTTTGAGGTCGAATTTTTGGCCACCACAGGCACGCATCCGTGGTAGCGACCCGGGACGAACTCGTAGTGTATGATGTTGTTCATGACGTATTCCGAAGTCATGTAGCCCTGGATGGTCATACCTTTCACCATCGAAAAGAATCCTTTCTGATCCGGTTCCGTGGATTGACTTACGGTTTTGAGCAACTCCGTTTTTTGGGTGGCATCGAGCGACGCGAACGACTTACTGAAGGTTTTCTGGGCGAGCGCTTCCACCGCCGTCAGGCCTTTGGTCAGGTTTTCCTGCGCCGACGGTTCCAGGCAATCCGTTACGATTTTCTGGATAAACGTGTGAACGCCCAGCGCTTTCGCGCCCGGTGTGTCGGTGGCCGGAATGATGACTTCCACGACTTCGGCCAGGAGCGCATCGGCATTCGGAGCCAGAAGCGACGGCCCTGACGGAATGCCTGCCCGGTTCCAGCCGCTTGCCCAGCCCGGCAGACTCACCAGTCCCCCAACGGCCACCGCCAAACTTTGTAATGCTTTTCGTCTTTCCACGAGGTGATTTGTTAGAATTGGGTTTAGTTTTTAGATCTAGTTTTCGGTATTCCGTTTGCGGTTTTCGCCGGGCCAACGTTTCGGTGGCTAACCCGTTTTCTCGATTCAACATTCTGTATTCGCTATTCGATAGTATAAAATGAACGCGTCTAACACCGAAAATGGAAAACCGTATACCAAAAAGGAAAGTGAGATTGGATTTTACCTACAAAAAACGGGATGGATAATCTAACAAATATAATTAAAAAGTACGATGGGATAGGACAATTGGGAGAGAACTTGTTCGGGAAACGCAAAATGGAAGGAAACAAAAAAGACCTGCCATTGCTGACAGGTCCGTATCCCCACAAGTGGAACGAAACTATTGACCCTGTTTGACCGGGTGAACTTCAGCCGGAATCAGTCCGTGGGCTTCTTTGTGCGTGTTGATGACCGAGTTGGCATCTTTGGCTTCCGAGAGGCAAATTACCGTGCCGGTTTCTTCGTCCACCCAGTAATTGATAAAGTTGACGTTGTATTTGCCCTGAACCGCCAGGTCCTTGGCGTGTGCTTCCGCAACGGCTTTGGCCGTTACGTTGCCCGGTCCCAGTTCGTGAATGTCCAGAAACAGGGTTGAATTGGCACCCATCGCCGATTCGTGGCCGGTGCTGACAGGCTGGACCTTGGCCGGAACCAGTCCGTGCGCATCCCGGTGGGTTTTGTAAACCGAGGCCGAATCCGGTGACTCCGAAAGGCAGTAGACTTTACCGGCGGCTTCGTCTACCCAGAATTTAATAAAATTAACGTCGTATTTACCCTGCGTGGCCAGATCCTTTTTATGGGCTTCCATCACGGCTTCGAACGTCACCTTGCCCGGTTCGAGGTTATGCACGTCCAGAAAAAGATATTTCTTTGGAGATGAATCCACTTCGTTGGCGGATTTTTGGCAGGAGAACGAAACAAGGCTCAACGCGATCAATAGTAGGTTTACTGTTTTCATTTTTTTGTTGGTTAATTGTATAGCCGCCATTTATTGCGGCTGTACGAGTGTGTATTGCATTTTTGCGTTACAAAGTTCTCGCTTTCAGCCGTTCTGAAAATCACCGAAAACCGTGATTTGCTGTCCCTGAGTTCCGTGATTTTTGACCTGTATACTGTTCTTGTCTCTCATTTTCAAGGTTTTGCGGCCTGTTGTAACCGCTCGTTGGCCGAAGTCTTTTATATTTTCGGGACCAGCGTTTCGTTTCAATCGCTTTTGTTCTAATTTCAGACCTTCCGAAAATGAACAATTGATAATCAGACAGAATCCGGCTTAATCTATGAAGCGCACTCCTTCTTCTTCCTCGTCGAAACAAAACCGTCGGCGCTTCATGAAAGCGCAACTGGCCTTTGGTTTGGGCGCCCTTTCAACCGCCGGTAAGCTGTCGTTAGACGATGATTCGATGAGCAATCCACCGGTTTTATCCGCTGCCGACTTACTCAAACACTATCAGAGTTGCCTGGGCGGGCCCTTTCCGAAACCGTCGTCCCTGCTTCCCCAGCTCCGGGAAACGATTCGAAAAGACGGTTATCGCATTGAGTCGCTGACGTACGAAACGGAACCGAATAACCGGGTACCGGCCCTGTTATTGATTCCGGATTCGGCAACGGCCAGTCGCCCGGCACCGGGCATTGCGGTCTGGCATCAACATAACGGCGAGTACCACCTGGGCAAATCCGAACCGGCCGGGCTGGCCGGAAATCCCATGCACTACACCGCCGTGGCGCTGGTGCGCGAGGGCTACGTAGTGCTCTGCCCCGATGCGCTTTGTTTCGAGGAACGGCAGGACCCGACCGGAAAGCTGAAAAAAGGCGATTTTGAGCGGTTTGAGTTTCTGCGCGAAGTGGTGCGGGGCCGCAGCATGGCCTGGAAAAATGTGCTGGAAATGCGCCGGGCCATCGATTATTTGTCCGGTCGTCCGGAAGTAATCGCCAGTCAGCTAGGTTGTTACGGCCATTCGATGGGTTCCACGCATTCGTGGCTGGTGGGACCGCTGGAGCCCCGGCTGAAGTGCATTGTCGGCAACTGCTGCCTGCCGAGCTATGCCGCCATCGAACACGAACATTTGCTGCACTGCTTTCCCAACTTCGTGCCCGGCTGGCATCAGTTTGGCGATACGCCCGACATCGCGGCCCTCATTGCTCCGCGCGCCCTGCACCTGAACTTTGGCGAGCAGGATTCCGGTTCGCCGATTGATTTTGTGCGCAAAAGTCTGCCCCGCATTGAGGCAGCGTATAAAAAGGCGGGTGCAGCGGGCAATTTTACCTCATTTATTGAAGCCGGGCAGGCCCACGTACTCTCCGAAGCAATGTGGCAGCGGGTGAAGGAAACTTTTGCGCGGCATCTGAAGTTCTCCTGATCGTAGCGAACACATAAACTATGGATTTACTGGAATTAATCCGCAAACCCTGGCCGTGGTACGTGGCCGGGCCGTTGATTGGGCTCACAGTGCCCGCGTTGCTCCTGGTCGGCAACAAATCATTCGGTATTTCGTCGTCGCTCCGGCACATCTGTGCGGCCTGCGTCCCGGCCGGACTGCCGTTTTTTAAGTACAACTGGCGGGACGGGATCTGGAACCTGGTTTTTGTAACCGGAATTCTGATCGGCGGTTTTCTGACGGTTCAGTTTCTGGATAATCCGAACGACATGGAGATTGCTCCCCAAACCGTTGCCGATCTCAAAGCGCTGGGCGTCAACAGCTTTTCGGGACTGATGCCGTCGGATATTTTCAGTGTCGCCAATTTGTTCAACCTGAAAGGCTTTATCTTTTTTGTCGTGGGCGGTTTTCTGGTGGGCTTCGGAACGCGCATGGCCGGAGGCTGCACATCGGGCCACTCCATCATGGGAATTTCCAACCTGCAAGGACCGTCGGTGGTGGCCACCTGCTGTTTTATGGCGGGCGGTTTTGCCATGACACACCTGTTTTTACCTTACATCATGCAATTGTTCTAAACCCGATTCCAACCATGGAAACCAAATTTGTACCGGGGCCAACGATCGTCGAGGAAACCGGTAATGACATGAAACGGCCGGAAGGGCTGGCCGGAAATCTGAAATACGGTATTCTTGGAATTCTGTTTGGGATCGTCTTTGTCAAAGCCGAAATCGTCTCCTGGTTCCGGATTCAGGAAATGTTCCGGCTGCAAAGTTTTCACATGTACGGCGTCATCGGCTCGGCCATCGCCGTGGCCATGCTGTCCGTCTGGATCATCAAACGGTTCAAAATCAAAACCATAGCGGGCGAAGACGTGGTGTTTCATACCAAAACGTTCCGACCCGGGCAGGTCTACGGCGGTTTGTTGTTCGGCCTGGGCTGGGCCCTGACCGGCGCTTGTCCCGGCCCGTTATTTGCCCAAATTGGGGCTGGTTACGTGGTCGTGATTGTAACGCTCCTGAGCGCCATTGCCGGAACCTGGGTTTACGGTTACTTCCGGGATAAACTGGCCCCGCGTTAAACCACCGCGTTCTTGTTGTACCTCGCCCGGTATTCCAGGGGCGACAGGCCGGTAATTTTCCGGAATACTTCCCGAAACGCTTTCACATCCGAATAGCCCACCTCGTACATCACTTCGTTCACAATTTTGCGACTGGTTTCGAGGGCTTTCTTGGCCGACTCGATTTTGACCCGTTGCGAATATTCGATGGGCGTATTTCCGGTGGCTTTGATAAACCGCCGGTCGAAGTTCCGGCGACCGACCGAAAACCGGGCTGACAAATCTTCTACCGATATTTTTTCATCCAGTTTACTTTCAATGTACGACTGCGCCTGCATCACCATGTCATCGCCGTGTAACTTCTGGCCGTTGAAGATGGCGAACGCCGACTGGCTGTTCCGGTCTATTTCGATCTGAAAGATTTTGGAGCAGTAAATGGCGGTTTGCCGGTCGTAGTATTTCTCCACGAGGTAGATCATCAGGTTCAGGAATGAATAGGCACCCCCGTTCGTATAAATGCCATTTTCGTCCGTAATCAGTTGATCGGCTTGCAGATGTACCCGGGGATACTGATTTCGGAACGTATCCGCAGCGGACCAGTGCGTCGAGCAGTTCTTCCCATCCAGCAAACCGGATGACGCCAGCAAAAAGGCCCCGGTACACATGCTGGCCAGTTCGGCTCCATGTTTATACTGGTTTTTGATCCAGTCGATCAGCAGTTGATTTCCTTTCACGGCTTTTTGGTGGCTCCGGTCCAGCGAAGGAATAATGATGAGATCGGTTTTGGTAATTGCCGAAATGTGAACCTGGGCTTTCACGGTAAACAAACCGCCGTAAACTTCCGCCTTATCGGAAATTCCGGCCAGCGCGACGGTGAACAACTCCTTTTTGCCGGTTTCCTGCCAGTAGTCATTGGCGCGGGAAATGACCTCGTAAGCCCCAACAATACAGGCGATGGTGCTCAGGTTGCTCTGTCCGTCTGGAACGATGATCGTCAGATGTTTCATCGGCTTTTTTTCTCAAAGATAGAAATTCTATCGTGTCCAAATCAACCCATTACAAAGTCCATTTTACACCCTCTCGAAGTGCAATTCAGACAATACATTTGCAGCATAAACTTTACAACAAATCAACAATGACAACATCCGATTTTACCAAAACCCTGCTGGTCGACCAAACGCCGGGCGAAGTTTTCAAGGCCATCAACGATGTTCGCGGCTGGTGGTCCGAAGATTTTGATGGCGATTCCCAAACGCTGAACGACGAATTTGCGGTCCGGTTCGGCGACGTCCATTATTCCCGCCAGAAACTGGTCGAGGTCGTCCCGGACCAGAAAATCGTCTGGCTGGTGACGGACAGCCGGTTGAATTTCCTGCAAGACAAAAGCGAGTGGACCGGCACCCACATCCGTTTTGACATTTCCGCCCTCGGTGACCAAACGCAAATCCGCTTCACGCATCTCGGCCTGGTGCCCGAAATTGAATGCTTCAACGATTGTTCCAGCGGCTGGCGGTTTTACCTGGGAAGTCTATTGAACCGGATCACAACCGGGATTGGACAGCCGAATCTGGTGAGTCAAGCCTGATTTTCGGATTCATTAATTAAAATGGATCTTTTATTTTTTATTGTAAAATATTGATTATGAGATGAATTGTCGGGCGGCCGCGTAGCGGTCAAATGTTTGTAGGAGAAATAGATGCCAATTTGTGGCCCCGCGTGCCGTCAGGTACGCAACTATTTCACACTCTTCGATTGCGTACCTGACGGCACGCGTGCGAATTTTGATAGCTACTTTACTACAAACATACCGTGCCTCTGGCACGTAATTGAATCATAATACTTTCTATTTACAACTACACTAAAAGGGAAATATTTCTAAACAACGCATACCATGAACAATCAAAGTTTCACAACCACCCTGACCGTCGACCAGTCTCCGAAAGCTGTTTTTGATGCCATCACGAACGTTCGCGGCTGGTGGTCCGAAGAAATTGTGGGCAATGCCGCAAATCTCAACGATGAATTTTTGTACCAGTATCAGGACGTTCATCGCTGCAAAATGAAGGTAATCGAAGTCGTTCCGGAGAAAAAAGCCGTCTGGCAGGTGCTGGACAATTATTTTAGTTTTACGGAAGACAAAAGCGAGTGGATCGGGACGAAAGTCATCTTTGAAATCTCGGAACAGGATCACAAAACGCAGCTCCGCTTTACGCACGAAGGCCTGGTGCCCGACTACGAATGCTACAACGCGTGTGTACACGGCTGGACGCAATACATTGACCGCAGCCTGTTCAGCCTGATTACCACCGGGAAAGGGCAGCCCAACAGCAGCAAAACCGCTTACACCGTCCACGAAGTGGCCGCCCGATTCCACGAACTGGCTCAGCAGGAAAAGTGGTTTGAGATTCAGGACGAGCTTTTTGCGAATGATGTCAGGAGCCTGGAACCGGCCCATTCGCCGTATTTTGAGAGCACGGCGGGTAAAGTTCCCGTTCGGCAGAAAGGCGAGGATTGGGTGAAACGGGTTGAGGCCGGTCATCGGATGCACACCACCGCGCCCGTTGTGGGCGGCAATCATTTTGCGGTTGGACGGGAAGTCGATATCACGGTGCAGGGCCACGGCCGAATCCAGCTCAACGAAATCATGCTCTACGAAGTGAAAAACGGACAGATTATTTCCGAGCAATTCTTCTATTAGACCCCATTCTCGTTTCGGGAATTCAACATACCCGGTTTTATTCGCGAATCGAACCGGGTATGTTTGGACGGTTGGGCCGTCTTACTAATAAAAACCGTTGGTCGGGGCAGTATCCGGCCCATCGATTGGGCTATTAGCTATTGACACGTAGCCAAACCAATGCAATTCCTAAACCCTGCTTTTACACGTTTCTCAAAACGATTAGGCTTTTTTTGCCTGAGTTCTTTCCTGTTGATTACTACGGTTTTACGGGCGGAAACCGTCTTTTCGGTGCAATCCGGCGGTTACCGGTTTTCCTGGAATCTGGCGAAGGACTCGGCGGTTTTGACGAAAGAAAAACCGGCCGCTACGCTCTGGAAAGGCAGTTTATTGCCCGCTTTCTGGCTTCGGACCGCATCCGGCGAAAATCAGTACGTGAAGGCCACCATTTCCGACGCGGCCAGCCTGCGCGAAACCGGCGGTTTCGTTCAGCTGACGTTCGGGACCATCGGTACGGGCGTGCTGGAACTCGCTTACAGTCAGAGTATTGTTCGAATCAGTAAGCTGACCGTAAACTGGAAAGGCGATGCGCCGAAGCTCATTTCGATGCATTTCGGCACCTCGCCCCTGAAAACCGCCGAGAAAAACCGGTCGCCGAATCCGGAGCAACCGTTCTGGCCGGATTGGGAAGCCGCCGGGGTTTGCATTCCGGGCGCGAAGGGAAACCCGATTCAGAGCTTTTTCCGGATGTGGGATTTTGGCCATGCCACCCTACCACTGGGAAGTTTCGGCCCGAGCCTGGGAACGCCCTACGCGGCCGCCTATCCCCGCCCGATCTACAGTTGCGCGATGGGCAACGATTCCGGCTGGCTGGTGCTGGGCGCAGGATCGATTCCGGATGCGGCTATGGTGTTCAAAATTCAGGCGTCCAACGGCAGTTTGCAGTATTTGTACCGGGAAGATCTGTGGAATAAACCGGCCGGATCGCAGCGCGTCTGGACGGAGCCTCTCCGAATCGCCTGGGCTGCAACGGCTTACGATGCCTGCGAAACGTATTTTAATTCCTTTGGTCCCTTCACGCCGGTTTCCGAAACCCACCAGCTCAACGTCTGGAACACCTGGGGCGACTTCAAAAACCGGGACTTCGATCTGAAAGCCATCACCGACAAAGCCCTTGCTTTTAAAGCCGATGTACTCGCCATCGACGATTCCTGGGAAAGTTCGCAGGGCAGCGGTTTGTGGTATAAAGAGCGGTTTCCGAACTATAAAACCGACCTGGATTATGCCCGTTCGAAAGGATTGAAAACCGGCTATTGGCAGAACGTGATCTGGATTGATAAGCCGGAACAGTTCGGGCTGACGGCCGACGATCTGCTCTGCGGAGCCGACGGCCAGCCCGTCAAAACGTCCTGGAACATGAACCCGCACGGCAGCGGAAATTACTGTCTCGACCCCAGCTCGGCCAATGCCGCTGCCTTGATTCGAAACCGTACGCAGCGGATTGTGAAGGAGTTAAAGCCGGATTTGTTGAAACTGGATTTCGGCTACGGCGTTCCGAGTCCGGACATGGCAACGGCCCGAAACCCGGCGTTTCGGGGTGAAAAACTGGCGTACACGCTCATCAAACTGATTGCCGATGCCGCCCGCGAAATCAATCCGAACATCACGGTGCAGTATTATTCCATTCATCCGCTGTTTCGGGATATTCAGAACCTGCTCGCGCTCGACGATCTGGGCGACGCCGGTGGGCGGGAAGCGGAAGGCCACGGCCAGTGGAGCATCTGGAGTTCGCTGGCGGGTCGGCAGGGCATGGCTATCATGGCGTCGAGCGGTTACGACTGGAATGCCGACGACGAAGTGCTGCTCAACACGGCGATTATCGGGTCGCAGGGGGCGGTTTTACCCCGAAAGCTGAATGACGGTTCGGCGGTTCCGGCCCGAAAAATCAGTCGCCGGGTGGCGCTGGCGCTCTGGCACCGGCGGTCGGTGGGCTGGACTCCGCTCTGGCTGAACAGTCAGAAAGGCGATTTCTTGCAGGAACCGAAGCCCAACTGCTGGGGGCGTCTGGAAAACGGCCGGTTAACGGCTCTCGCCCTGCGCGAAAGCCCGCTTCCTTTGGATCGATCACGCATTCAAAATATTCAGTTTCAGGGCCGCTGGGCGATTATTTCCCAGGACGAACAAAGTATTTTTGAAGCGAAAAAAGTGGCACTGGTTCCGTTCGACGGCGGTTTTGTGGAAATGCCGTTTGGGAAAGCCCCGTTGAAAGTGGTAGCGGTTTTCAACCAGGAAGAAAAACCGTTTAAATTTTGGGAATGGAAAGCCGGGAAGATCCGAATCGATGCCCGAACGCTGCGTGACAATCCTTCTTTGAATGGATTTCTGGTTTATAAATGAGAAAAGTAAGTTGTTTCGCAGCGTTAAGCGGAGAAAAGGAGAGTTTAACAGAGAAAAAACTCCGCTTAGCTCTGCGTACCTCCGCTTGGCTCCGCGAAACAACATTTTTGCGAACAACATGAAATTATTCCTTCTAGCCTGTAGCTTTTTGACGACGATCCACGCCTATGCCCAATCACGAACGCGGCTTTTCGATTCCGATTGGCGGTTTTTGAAAGACTCCACCGTGCAGGCCGAAAGCCATGCGTTCAACGACGCCAGTTGGCGGAAACTCGACCTGCCCCACGACTGGAGCATCGAGGATCTGCCGAACCAAAGCCCGGATCAGGTGGCCGGACCGTTTTCGCGGGCCAGTGTGGGCGCCACTTCCACCGGATATACCGTTGGCGGCACGGGCTGGTACCGGAAGTTGTTCAAAATCAATGCGTCTGAGAAAGGAAAAACCGTATCGATTTATTTCGACGGCGTTCACATGGAAACCGATGTCTGGCTGAACGGGCATCATCTGGGCTACCACGCGTACGGATATACGCCCTTCTCTTACGATTTGACAACCCATTTGCTGCCGCCGGGTCAGGACAACGTGCTGGCGGTTCGGGTAAAAAATAACGGCAAAAACAGTCGCTGGTACACCGGTTCGGGCATTTACCGCCACGTCTGGCTGACGGTTACGGAACCGGTTCACATCACGCCCTTCAGTATTTCGATCACCACACCGGAGGTTTCCGAGAAAACCGCTCAGGTACAGGTTGTTACCACCGTTGAAAACCCGTCCGGAAAACCGGTGCCGATCATTCTTGAAACTTCATTAATCGCACCAAATGGAAAAACCGTTGGCAAAAACCAGCAAACGATTACCGTCGCGGCCAACGGACAAACCGAAGGAAGGCAATTGATGACGATTGCCAATCCGCAGCGGTGGTCGCCCGAAACCCCCCGGCTTTACCGGACCAAAGTGGTGATTCTTTCCGGCCAAAAACGGCTCGACAGCGTGACGACTGCCACCGGAATCCGGTCGATTGCGTACAGCGCCGAAACCGGGTTCCTGCTGAACGGGAAGCGGTTTTTGATGAAGGGTGGCTGTGTTCACCACGACAACGGGCCGCTGGGTGCGGTGGCCATCGACCGGGCCGAGGAACGCAAGGTGGAACTCCTGAAAGCCAATGGATTCAATGCCGTTCGAACGAGCCACAACCCGCCGTCGACGGCGTTTCTGGATGCCTGCGACCGGGTGGGTTTGCTGGTCATTGACGAAGCGTTCGACATGTGGCAGCGGCCCAAAAAACCGCAGGATTACCACCGGTTTTTCGATGAATGGTGGCAGCGGGATTTGCAGGCCATGATTCACCGCGACCGCAACCATCCGTCGGTGGTGATCTGGAGTATCGGCAACGAAATCAACGAACGCGCCGAACCCTCAGGGCTGGCGATCACAAAAAAACTAGCGGAAGAAGCCCGGCGGCTGGACCCCACCCGCCCGGTGACGGAAGCGCTTTGCGTGTTCTGGGAACATCCCGGCAAAGTCTGGACCGACTCCGATCCGGCGTTCGCGCTGCTGGACATTGGCGGCTATAATTACGAGTGGAAGAATTACGAATCGGACCACCAGCGGTTTCCGGACCGGGTGATGGTCGGAACGGAAACGTTCGCGAAAGAAGCGTTTCAGAACTGGCAGATGGTGGAAAAACACCCGTACGTCATCGGTGATTTTGTCTGGACGGCGATGGATTACATGGGCGAAACCGCCATCGGTCATTCGCTTTTGCAGCCCAAAACCGACAAAGACAGCACGATTGCGGTTTTTCCGTGGCCGTGGTTCAACGCCTACTGCGGGGATCTGGACCTGATCGGTTTCAAAAAACCGCAGTCGCATTACCGGGATGTGGTCTGGCGGAACAGCAAAATCGAACTGGCGGTCCACAGTCCGATTCCGGCTGGCATGAAGGAAACCGTGACCAACTGGGGCTGGCCGGACGAACAGCCGAGCTGGACCTGGGCGGGGGCGGAAGGGCAGCCGCTTCAGGTGCGAATTTTTTCGCGCAGCCCGCGGGTGAAACTGGAGCTGAACGGCAAAGTGATTGGGGAGCAAACGATACCGGATACGTCCATTACGGCCACGTTTACGGTTCCGTATCAGCCGGGCGTTTTGAAAGCAACCGGTTTTGAAAACGGTAAACCAGGCGCTACGGTTGAACTGAAAACCGCCGGAAAACCGCATCACCTTCGGCTCCGGGCGGATCGTTCGATCATCCGTGCCGATCGCAACGATCTGTCGTACGTCGCCGTGGAGGTGGTGGACGAACAAGGCAACCTGATTCCGTCGGCGGCTGTTCCGGTTTCATTCCAACTCAGCGGGGAAGGCCAGCTGGCGGGTGTCGGCAATGCCAATCCGACCGACCTGAGCAGTTTTCAAAAACCGCAGAAAGCCACTTTCCGGGGCCGCTGTCTGGCGATTCTCCGCCCGAATGCCCAACCGGGTGCCATGAGGTTGAAAGCCACCACTCCGGGTTTGCAAGCTGGGGAGATTAAGGTTTCAGTGCGCTAAATAGCAGGTAGTTAGCGGATTATAAATTTAAATCAGTCGATTCGGATCAGGTCAATTTTGAAGATCAGAATGGAATTGGCCGGAATACCACTTTGGGCCTGCGAACCGTAGGCCAGGCTGGGAGGCAGATACAGCGTGATGCTGCCCCCGGCCGAAATCAAGGGAATGCCTTCCTGCCAGCCAAGAATAAGCTGATTCAGGCCAAAGGTAATCCCGTTCGCGCTGTCAAACGTATTGCCGTTGGTCAGTTTGCCGGCATAATTAACCGTTACCGTGGAGCAAACCGTGGGTTTTGCCCCCGAACCGGGTGCCTGAATAGTGTAATAAAAGCCGCGATCATCGGCCGTAGCGGCAATTTTATTGGAGTCGATGTATTGTTTTAACGCAGTTATCTCCGCCTGGGGAGCCTTCAGCGTGACCGGAGTGGGGTCGCAGGGCGTCTGTTCGACATTGGGCTGGCAGCCAATCGTAACAGCTACGAGGGCCAGCAGAATAAAACCGTATTTTATCATATTCATAAACGTAGGGTGCAAGCTACCCTTTTTTTGTGACAACAGATGCCGTTTTGATCATCGAATGCGGATTTTGACAACCAGTAAATTCATGACGCTATTGACCAGAAAGGCCAGAAAAAACGACCATCCGACCGAAAACTCAACCAGCAGAAAGGCTTGTAGAAACAGAAAGGTCGTGAATCCAAATAAGC
This sequence comes from Larkinella terrae, assembly GCF_009668025.1. Classification (GTDB taxonomy): domain Bacteria; phylum Bacteroidota; class Bacteroidia; order Cytophagales; family Spirosomataceae; genus Larkinella; species Larkinella terrae. Next base: position 53,943 of record NZ_WJXZ01000007.1, read on the forward strand.
CCAAAACAAGACCGCGCAGAATGACGATGGTGCCATTTTTGCCCTGCGTATAATGCGTAAAAACCGCCAGAATGGAGGTCATGATGGGAAACGGCGTCAGAATACCGCTCCAGGTTGGGCCTAATAAACTGGCCAGGCCGGTAATGGCAACCATAAAAAGCGTGGCAACGATCATTCGGATGGGTAAATCATAGGGCAAACGCCGGGAACCAGTTGGCCGATTGGTCGGATTGGGAAATACGCGCAACGCGAGCGCAATGCTCCCCATCGAAATCGCATAAATGGCGACCAAATGTAGCTTGACGTAATTGAAGAGCAGGGCGGGCAGCAGGTAGCTGAGGTAGGAGAGCAGCAGGGTTGGAAGCCAGCTGAGGTGCCGGGAAAGGTAGGTGTAGCTCAGGCAGAAGCAAACCAGCGAAACCACTCCGGCCAGAATGCCGGGCACCGAACGGATGCCGAACGCGGTTCCCTGTTCCAGAATGAAAAAGAGCAGAATTGGCCCCGCAATCCAGGGCATACTGGCAATTAACCCACCTATTTTATTCCCCCAACGACGGCTGATCAGTGTGATTACCCCAACAACTGAAGGCATCAGAATGACTTTGATCAGCAAAAGGGAATAATTCATTTTGGGAACCAATGATTGGAATGCTGTAAAAGTATTCGTTCCGGGCCGCTCCGCCAAAGGTGTTCTGCCCCCAACCCCCTAAAGGGGGCTTTGAAATGCCGATTAAAGCCCCCTTTAGGGGGTTGGGGGCAGACTTCGGCAAAGAAAAGGAAGTTGGTTTACTGCACCGTAAAAACGTACATTCCGGCGCCAATGGCCAGCACGGTTTTGTCGTTTTCGGTTCGCAAAACTTTGACGTCGCTGCGGTTTTCAAGCGGTTTTCCGCTTTCGGAAATCGAGCGACCAACCGACGCGGGCAGAAAAACCGTTGCCGTGGTGTTGGCCGGAATGCTGACCGTCAGCTCCAGTTGCTGACCGGTTTTTTTCCAGTCGCTCCGAATCGGGCCGTAGGGCGAAACGTAGCGAACGTTGGTCTGCGTGATGTCGCCCACCAGCTCCGGTTTGATCACGATGGCTTTGAAACCCGGCACATTTTCGTCCTGCTGAATGCCGCCCAGGCCGCTGTAAAGCCATTCCATCAGGTGCCCCAGCATGAAATGGTTGTTGGACACAAACCGCAGCGCGGGCCAGGATTCCGTGAGCGCGGTGGCACCGTGCGCGAGTTGGTAGCCGTAGCCGGGCACATCCGAGCGGTTGTTCATGGCATAAATGGCATCCGACGCATCGACTTTCGTCAGCGCCAGCAGTAAATACCGGAACCCAATGTCGCCCGCCGTCAGGCTGTACTTGTTGTCTTTGAGACTCTTCAGCAAACTTGCCGTAACCGTGGCTTTATTTTCGGGCGTCACCAGATTCATGTAAATCGGCATCGCGTTAGAGGTCTGGCTACCAGAGCCGTAGTAGCCTTTCTCCGCGTCGTAATATTTTCCGTTGAAGGCCTTTTTTACGCTTTCGGCCAGTTGCTGAAACTGGTCGGCGTCGGCGGTTTTTCCCAGCAAACGGGCGGTTTTTTCCAGAATCGTCAGGTCGTAATAATAGGTAGCGGTTGCCGTAATGCCCTTCGGCGTCAGTTGCGATTCGCCGGGCGGTTTTGGCCCCAGGTCACACCAGTCGCCCAGACCGTGGGTCAGAATGTGGTCGTTGGCTTTGGTGCCCAGATACGCCACGTATTTCTTCATCATGTCGTAGCTCTCCGTCAGAATGCTTTTGTCGCCGTACCATTGGTAAGTATACCAGGGCAGAATCACCCCCGCGCTGCCCCATTCGGGCGAATCGCGAAAACCGCTCACAAAAGCGGTGTATTCCGGTGCAATGTCGGGAATCAGGCCGTTCGCCAACTGCGCCGACTGCATATCCCGGATGATCTTCGGCAATAGCGTCGCCAGATCGTAAGTGTAGCGGGCCGAACCGCTCATGAGGTGGGTTTCTTCCAGCCAGCCCAGTTTTTCGCGGTGCGGGCAGTCCGTTAACGTGCTGACCATGTTGCTCTTAATGGCCCAGGTAATCAGCCGGTCGATTCGGTTGAAGAGGTCGTTCGAACACGAAAACGTCCCGACGGTTTCGGCAGAACCCCGAATGTGCAGCCCTTTGATGGCGGTCAGAACCGGCAAATCGACCACCGGTTTTGAAGGTACATTTGCGAGATGCGAATCGGGAACTGCCCCTTCAATTTGCAGATACCGAAAACCGTAGTACGTAAAGCGCGGCTGCCAGGTTTCACTGCCACTTCCTTTCAGCGTGTACTGGTAAAAATGCGGATCGCCGGTGGCCTTCTGGGTTACCAGACTGTCATCGCCCAGCAATTCGCCGGGCGTAATTTTAACGACTGAACCGGTTTTTCCCCGAACGGAAATCTGCGGAATACCAGACATGTTCTGCCCCAGATCGACGACGAAAACACCGGGTTTCGGTTCCGTAATCCGAACGGGAGTGAAAGTTTCCATGATTTTCACCGGCGGAGCGGTTTGCGACCGCAGCTGGGGCGATCCCTGAACGATGAGCGGAGTTTGCCAGTTTGAATCGTTGTAACCCGCTGACATCCAGTTGGTCAGTTCGTTTCGCGCATCCCAGTCTTCCCCGCCGTAAATACTGGAATAGGTAATCGGGCTTTTGGTTACTTTCCACGATTGATCGGTAACGATTTGCTCTTTCGAACCGTCGGTGTACTCCAGTTGGAGGTTGCAGATCAGTTTCGGATAGCCAAACGAGCCCACAATTTTCCGGTAACGTTCAACGGGAATGTTGTAAAAACCGTTGCCGAGAAGCACGCCCAACACATTCGCGCCCTTGCGGAGGGAGGTAGTTAAGTCGTACGTGGCGTAGAGGGCATACTGGTCGTAATTGGTCCAGCCGGGATCGATGAAATGGTCTTTCACGCGCTGTCCGTTGAGTTTCAATTCGTAGTGGCCCAAACCGGAAATAAATGCCGTAGCGCGTTTCAGGGGCTTTTTCAGGCTAAATTCCTTCCGAAACTGCGGCAGTGCATTCTGCGCCGATTGGCGGTCGCCCAGCGGTTTTTTGGAGGTTGGGTTGTGAACGAACGGCACAATTCGCTCCGACGCGGGCAGGTCTTCCAGCGCAATCCACTGCGCTTTCCCCCAATCGGATTTGTCGGGTAGACCCATCTGCCAGGTGGCCGGAGCGCTCCAGACCGACGGCTGGCCGTCTTTGTCCCAGGTCTGCACTTTCCAGAAATACGACTGGCCAGCCTGCAGTGGTTTTCCTTCGTAAGCCACCTGAATGGATTGATCCGAAATCCGTTTGCCCGAATCCCAGAGATTGCCCTGATTGGCGGCCAGGGTCTTTGGATTATCAGACACTAGGATGCGGTAAGCGGTTTGCTTTTGCCCCCGAACCGCCGACACAATCTGCCAGCTTAACCGGGGCTGACGACTCTCGACACCCAGCGGATTATCGCGGTAGTCGCAGCGGAGCCGGGTCAGGGAAACGAGGGCGGGTTTAGCTGCCCAGGCATTGGAGCAGATTAGGAGAAAAAAGAAAAGACGATAGTAAACTAACTTCATAAAGGTCTAATTGGGCCGGTTCGGTAGCAAAAAACAAATATCACAAGAAAGGAGGAAGCTTTTTAGTGAAAAATTAACTAATATATTAGTTATTGAACTTGTTTATTAGTTGTTTTGAATTGCCCTGCGGGTTTGGGCGAAGATTGGGCGGTGAGTACAGCTCAATGGAGGTAAATCCGCCCCAAAAGTACCCTCTAATCCCTGCTCTTATGAAAAACTTCCTGTTGATTGCAAGTATTCAATTTCTGATTGGCTACTCATTTGAAGCATTTTCACAACATACTTCACAAGCTTATCCGCTTACCAGTGTGTTTGATTCGACTGCTTATTCCTTTTCTTATATTCATCCGGCTATAACCGGTCTCCGTGCAAAACTACCTGCTATTGAATCAAAGTATCATTCGTTATCCCGCAGTATAAAATTGCCTGATTTTAATACAGAAATTGCGGTTTTGATTGGAAGGACTACCTCAAATGTGGATTTCATAGTTATCGACCAGAACTTTAATCACGATTTATCGGATGATAAGGTCGAGTATTTTCCGGATACGTTAAAAAGTCCAACAAGAGGGAATTACAAACGCTTTTCGTCTGATTTAACGATTACAGGACGTAGCTATCCAATCCAATTTGATTATTCCATTATCAAGCCTGTTCAGCTAAACATTGATCATGGTGATTCGTTGGAAAACAAGATTCATTTCATGGTGCGGCCCTACCAATACCGGTATACGCAAATAAAAACAGATACAGCTACATATAAGCTGGTTTTGTTTTCAAAGAATATTTTTGATTTTTCAAAAAACTCTTCATATCTGCTTATTGTGCCGGATCGGATTAACATCAAAACGGTAAAAAGCACGTATAAAACCGATAATAAATATATGAAAGGAGACATCATTTTAGCTGGTAATAATAAGTATATTTTTGAAAAAATATCAGCAGCCGGCGATTACATTTACTTGCGGACAATAGACGTTAAGTCAGAGATTTATGGAGACAAAGTGGGCTTTCTGGCAGCGGATTTTTCGGGAAACGATATCTTGTCGAAAGCACCGATTTTATCGAAGGCTCTAAAGGGAAAATATGTTTTACTGGATTTTTGGGGAACCTGGTGCGCTCCCTGTCTAAAGATTTTGCCGGATTTGAAGAAAATGCATACGACGCTCGATAATAAAAAGATAACGATGGTTGGGGTATGTTACGATAAAAATGTCGAAATCGTAGAAAACTTCCTGAAGAAAAGAGAAATTGACTGGACTCAATTGTTTGATCCACAGTCGGGTAGTGTCTTTGGGAAACAATTTGCAGTGTCGTCTTATCCAACTTTTATTGTCATTGACCCTTCCGGCAAAATTGTTTTTAAAGACGAAGGATTGACGGGATTTCAAAGGTTGAAGGAACAAATTGAGACAATTAGTAATAAATAATGAATGGATTCGGCAGTAGTCAGTTATTGGGCAAAACTGTGTAATAACTGGCTACTGTCAAATTCATACATTACTTTAAAAGTTAATTATTCACCTTATTTATATTCCTTCGTATAACCCGGCCGGCCATTTTTAATGATGAAAATGATCAGCACCTTGGCGGGTGTTGACGGATCCGGATTTCGGGTCAATGAGTGCATGATCTTCCGTTTCTCGTAAAACATTTGCCCGGCGGAATAGGTCTTCGGAGCGCCTTTGTCCAGCCCGATCTCAACTTTTCCTTCGACAATGTACCCAAAAAGCTCGGCGTCGTGCCGGTGGGCTACGGTATCCTGGCCGCCCGGAGCAACCGTCATCAGGGAGGAATCCATTTTGTAGTCCTTTAGCTCCGGGTCCGTCAGCATCGTCGCAAAAACCGGTGCGAAACTCAGCGGATTGGACTTTTGTTCGGCCTTCGCATCGTGCTGGTGCTGGGCAAAACCGGTCGTAAGACTCAGGAAAAAGAGGAAGGAAGCAGGCAGTGTTTTTAAGGGGGCGGTTTTTAGGAACATTTTGCGGGCGTTTATGGGTAAACGCCCGCAAAATAGCTGGATCACAATCGTTTCCGGTAGTCCAGTTGAAGAAACCGGGTAGCCCAGTCCGGGTACTTTATTAACTGACTTTTTCCTTCGACACTTCCAGGGCTTTTCGCACCGCCGGGGCCACTTTGCTTCCGAACAATTCGATGGAATGCAGGATTTTGGAATGTGGAATCTGGTGGCCGCCGATCACCTGAGCCAGATAGCGCGTATTCTGAAACAGCTCGTGGAACTTCAGAATCCGGTCGATGATCTGCTGCGGACTCCCCACCAGCAACGGCCCGTACTGGCGCATGTACTCGAATTGATCCCGGCCCAACGGCGACCAGCCCCGTTCCCGGCCAATCCGGTTCATCATCGATTCGTAGGGCGGAAACAGTTCATTGGCAGCCTGTTGCGAATCGTCCGCGACATAAAAGTGCGAGTTGATGCCCAACGGTAACTGGCTGACGTCATGCCCGGCATTGCGGGCCGATTGCCGGAATAAATTGATGAAGGGCACAAACCGGTCGGGCGTACCGCCGAGCATGGCCAGCGTCATGGGTAAATTCATCGTACCGGCCCGCACCGCCGACGAGGGCGTGCCGCCAACCGCCAGCCAGATAGGCAGCGACGACTGATAAGGGCGGGGGTAAACGCCCAGATTGTTGATCGAAGGCCGGTGTTTGCCCTGCCAGGTAACGATCTCGTGCTGGTTGATCGTGACGAGCAGGTCCAGGTGTTCCTCAAACAGTTCGTCGTAATCTTTCAGGTCGTACCCGAACAGGGGAAACGATTCGATAAAAGACCCGCGACCCGCCATGATTTCGGCCCGGCCGTTGGAAATCAGGTCCAGCGAAGCAAAATTCTGGAAGACCCGGACCGGATCGGCCGAGCTCAAAACCGTTACGGAACTCGACAGGCGGATGTTTTTGGTGATGGTGGCCGCAGCCGCCAGAATCACTTCGGGCGCCGACACCATAAAATCGGGGCGGTGGTGTTCGCCCAACGCAAAAACATCCAGCCCCACTTCGTCGGCCAGTTTGATTTCTTCCAGCAATTGCTGCATGCGCTGGTGGGCGTTGACGGCTTTTCCGGCAACGCCATCGGGATGGACTTCACCAAAGCTACTGATACCTAATTCCATTGTTATTGAACGAATGTTAAAGTTGAACCGATGCACAGGCGTAAACCTGTGTTCAACCGGAACAGAATTATCCGTATAAAAGTTGGTTGTCCGGAACGCTCCCCTGATCAATCGGGGGATTAAACTGTCACAACTACTTTTCCGGCGGTTTTTCCCGTTTCAATCTGCAAATGGGCTTCCGCCATCTGGTCGAACGAATACGTCCGGAAGATGTGGGATTTCAGGCTGCCTTTTTCCAGTAAACCGGCCAGGGTTTTCATATCTTCTCCGTTGGATTGCACCCGGTACCGAATGCCGTTGACGCCCCGGGCAGCCGCTTTTTCGGCGACCTGTTCGTTCAACCCGCTCGGAATGCTGAGAATCGTTCCGCCGGGCTTGATGATTTCCAGCGAGCGGTCAATCGTGTCACCCCCAATCGCATCGTAAACCATATCCACCGCCGAAACGGCTTCTTCGAACCTCTGCGCCTGGTAATCAATGTGTTCGTCGGCTCCCAGGCTCAGTACGAAATCTTTGTTTCCCGCCGATGAGGTTCCGATGACGTACGCGCCCAGGTGTTTAGCGATCTGAACGACATAATTCCCGACACCGCCAGCTGCCGCATGCACCAGCAACCGTTGGCCGGGTTGGAGGTTGGCGTGATCCACCAGGCCCTGCCAGGCCGTGAGGGCCGCCAGCGTAGCGGCTGCGGCTTCTTCGTGGGAAATAGTTGAGGGTTTCAGGGCTAGTTGCGAAGCGGGAGCCGCCACGTATTCGGCGTAAGCTCGACCGTGCCCCGGAAAATTAATCATTCCGAAAACCGCATCACCAACTTGAAAACCGGTAACTGCTTTGCCTACTTCCGTCACAATGCCGGAAACATCCCAGCCCAGAATGATGGGGTTGAGTTCTTTCAATAAACCGTATACGCCTTTACCCGCCCGGGTTTTTACATCCACCGGATTGATGCTGAGGGCTTTGGTCTGAATCAGCACTTCGTTGTCGTTGATGGTCGGTGTGGGAAGTTCGGTCTGGATCAAGTGTTCGACACCGCCAAAACCGTCGAGAATGATTGCTTTCATTGTTGAAGTTGATTTTGTTGACGCAAATTTGTACTATAAAATGGTTTATAAGCCGGTATAAATTTTCTCTTTTTTGGTAAATTTACGTCATGATCAAAGAAAGCCTGCACGAACCGTTCGAGATTGTCTACAAAACGCTGGATGAATGCCCGAAACTGGCGCACCAGCATTCGTTTTTTGAACTGGTCTATATCCTGTCGGGAACTGGCAGGCAATGCATCAATAAAAACCAGTTTGCGTACCACGCCGGACACCTGTTTCTGATCACGCCGGAAGATTGTCACTCGCTGGAAATCGAAACCACCACGGAGTTATTTTTTCTGCGGTTCAACGACATTTACATCCAGTCGAACGCGTTTCACACCGGTAACATCCAGCGCCTGGAGTTTATCCTTCAAAATGCCAATCACCAGCCGGGTTGTATCCTGAAAAACCAGTCGGACAAAAGCCTGGTGCGGCCGGTGGTGGAGGCCATAATTCGGGAGTACGTAAATCGGGATCTGTACAACAAGGAACTGATTCGGCACCTCGTCAATACGCTCATCGTGGTGGTGGCCCGCAATATTGCCAAATACATGCCCGAGCAGGTGGGCGAAAACACCGACGAAAAAGCGCTCGACATTCTAAATTACATCCAGACGCATATTTACGAGCCGGAAAAAATCCGGGCCGAAGTCGTTAGCGGCCATTTCGGTATTTCGGAAACGTATCTGGGGCGGTATTTCAAGAAGCACACCTCCGAAACCATGCAGCAATACATCACCAATTACCGGGTGAAACTCATTGAAAACCGCCTGCAGCACAGCGACATGCGCATCACCGAAATTGCGCAGGAACTGGGTTTTACGGACGAAAGCCACCTGAACAAATTCTTCCGAAAACAGAAGGGGAGAAGTCCATCGGCGTTTCGGAAAGTCTTAGTGGCAAACTGAGTTAGGCGGTTTTTTGGTGCAACACGACACGATGATTAACGATAAATGGCTACGAATCACTGGAATTACGCTCCTGGTAGCCCTCTCTGTAGCGATCGATGATTTTTACCAGCAACCGCTTACCGGGCTGGTCTTTATCAAGTTTTTGATTGGGGTGGGGGCCATCACGGCGACCTGGCACTTAAACCGGGCGATCCTTTTCCGCTACCGGGCCGCTTTTCCGGCTAAAAATCAATCGGGCAAACGGTTGTTGCTAACGTTTCTGAGCAGCGTTATCGCCACAACCCTGCTCACGTTTGTGTTGCGAATCGTCGAACACCTGGCCCTGGGCGGTAGCTTACAGAACTACTTTCCGCGTCATCAGGTGACGTCCTTTACCATCAATCATGTTACGCTGAAGCTGAGCATTTTCGGGCTGGATGTCATGTACGGCATTCAGTATGCGGTTTTCTTCATGACGGTTTATGGGGTGCTGTTTTATATCGGGGCTTCCACTTCGTACCGAAACCGGCTTAAACTCGTCGAACAGGAGAAAGAAGAACTGCGGGCTGCGCACCTGCAAAGCCAGCTCGATGCGCTGAAGCAGCATGTGAACCCGCACTTTTTGTTTAACGCGCTCAATTCGCTGTCCTCACTGATCAGCGAAGATCCCAAACAGGCGGAAAAATTTGTGGATAAACTCAGCGAGGTGTATCGTTACTTACTGCGGTCCAATCAGCAGCATCTGACAACCCTGGAAGCGGAATTGCAGTTTCTGGCGGCCTATTATCACCTGCTGCAAACGCGCCACGGTGCGGCCCTGCAGCTGGAAGTGACCGTGGAAGATTCCTATTATTCGTACCAATTACCGCCCCTGAGTCTGCAACTGCTGGTCGAAAATGCCGTCAAACACAATGTGGCCTCCGCCCGTCGGCCCCTGCACATTCAGGTGCTGGTGGACAGTCAGAACCGGTTGTTGGTGCGCAATACCCTGCAGCGGAAAACCACCCGGGTTCTGTCGAATGGCGTTGGGTTGACCAATATTGTTACCAAGTACCAGATGCTGAATCTGCCTCAACCCATTGTGGACGAAACGGAGACGCAGTTTACGGTAGCGTTGCCGTTGCTGGGCTGATGCAAAGATCCGCAAATCCTGGTCAACAAACCCGAATCACTTCCACATTCAGCAACGCGCCCAGCTTGGTCAGCTTCGAGGCAATGTGACCGATGCCCACTGCGCAGTGGTGCGCCGGGCCGTGGCTGTTCCAGGTCTGGACAAAGTGGCGGGCCCCCAGCGAAAAACGGTAGCGGCTGTTGGTGTTGCCAATTTGCAGGATCGGTCCGGGCACCGACTCGCCCTCCGCCACCAGCAGACTGATTTTTCCGTTCCCGTTTTCCACTACCGACAGCAAGGTAACCGGCCCGTTTTTGACCGACATTTCCACCGAAAGCCCTTTGCCGACTTTCCCGTGGTAGACATACAGCGGGCGAACTTTGGTTTTTCCCTCCGCAATGCGAATGTGGCCGGGACCGTCGTGGCCCATCAGCACCACGTCATCGGCAAAGTCCATCGCATAATATTCGGTAAATGAGCCACCTACGCCGAACGTGTCCATGATTTTCATCGCCTGAACATTCTTGACTTCGTATTCGCCCGCCACCGGAATGCCGCGCGCCGTCAGCAGCGAATTGCCCAGAATGACCGAACTCATGGTGTCTTCATTGGCCGCGTTCCCGCTGCCTTTGTGGTAATACGCCAGCGAACCCAAACCGTGCGTGGCCACCAGCTGATCGAGTGCGACCGACGTTCGGGCGGCCCGTTCCAGTTCGGCGGGCAGGCAATCCTCCTGAACATCAAAGGTTTCGGAAAAAAGTTTGGTCCGTTCCTGAATCTGTTCGGCCGATACGGTTTCGCGCAGGGCCGACAGTTCATCCACTTCCACGATTTTCATGTGGCCGCCGAAAGTGGCGTTTTGCAGCGTCAGGTCGGAATAAATATCGAGCATGCCGCTGTAATAATTACCCATCAGACCCAGGCAGTTGTGCGCCATCACGTGGGCCACGCGCCCGGCTTCGATCCAGTCGTCGATTTCCTGCCAGCCTTCGGGGTCGTTTTCGAGCATACCGGTTACCTGATGAAACGGAATGTGGGCCCGCCGGAACACGTTCGCAATTTCGGGCACGGGGCAGGCCGAGCAGTAGGCCAGCCACTCGCCGGTCATTTTGGTGCGGTCGTTCAACTGGTTGAACCACTCGTAGTTAATGGCCGGTTCGGGTGCGAGGTTCAGGACAATCACCGGCACTTTGGCACGCTGCACCACGGGCAAAACCGTCGCCGACAGGGCGTAGGTTGTCACGTAAATAAACAGCAGATCAACGTCGGCCTGCCGAAACCTGTGACCGGCCGTCAGCGCTTTTTCCGGCGAATCGACCAGCCCCAGATTCACCACTTCAACTCCCGGACGAACAAACCGGGATTCGACGCGGTCGAGGTAGCCTTTCAGGCGGTTTTCCAGCCCGTCAAACTGCGCCCAGTACGTATCCAGCCCGATGCCGAACAGGCCAATTTTAAAGGGAAATGCGGAGGAAGGCAGGAGCGATGCGGTCAATTCGGGTTCAAAGGCGGTTTCGGGGCGGTTTTGCATAAGGGGTATAAAAAATTCTGAAACGATAATTTCCTGAAATATTATTGGTACTTAAAAGATCAACTGGTAAAAACGCCAACGTATTTTTCAAATCTGCCAAATAATTCCAAAATTACAGTAAGTGTTTTTCCAGCGTTGAAACGTCTCCCTGTATCGAATCAGCGATTTTGCCTTTTTGACTCATTTTACTCACTATCAGAATGGGAGAGGTTAGACGTTTACTACCGGATCCAAGTGCCAAAGAAGGGTATCCCTTTTCGTTCGGGGAGCATCCACCCGCCCATTTTCAGCGCCCCACGGTGGCACTGGATGCGGAACTGCTGATTCACAAAGCGTTTGAGCAGAACCCCGACGAAGGCATTGCCCTGCTTTTTCAGCATTATTACCAGTCGCTCTGCAGCCACGTGGTCCGGTTTGTTTCGTCCAAGGAAATTGCCGAAGACATTGTTTCGGACATTTTCTACGAATTTCACGCCGGTCAGGTGTACCGGACCATCACAACCTCCTACCGCGCCTTTCTGTTTACCGCCGTTCGAAACCGGGCCTTTGATTACGTGCGGGCCGAGATGAAGCGCAGCACCTCGCTCGATCAGGCCGAGCGGATTTCATTCCCTACCGAACAGCAGCCCGACTCTGTTACCCAGTTTGAGGAACTGTATCACGACGTGGAAAAGGCCATCGACGCCATGCCGATGAAGCAACGCCAGGTGTACGTGATGCACCGGTTTGAGGGTCGAAAATACACCGAAATTGCGACGGAACTCAACCTCTCCCTGCGAACCGTCGAGGTGCACATGTACCGGGCCATTCACCACGTCCGAGCATTCCTGAAAGACAAATGGCTGATTTTACTCATCAGCTTCTGCCAGTATACGCAATAAAACCACAATCCACTTCCTGAAATGTGTTTTTGGTAGGGCGGTTTTGCCTTATCGGAACGGGTCTCAATTATGAAAACACAAGTAACCAAAGAATTACTGTTCAACTACTTCGCCGGCCGGACAACGGCTTTTCAGAAGCAGTTGATTGACGAATGGGCCAAAGATACAGACAACCGGGAACAGTTTTTTATGTGGCTGGAAATCTGGGAAAGCCAGAATCCGCAATACGTGGCCGACGTGCAGACCGCGCTCAGTCGGCACCAGAACCGGATGGCCAACAGCATAGAAGAGGAGTCGTCGGAGGATGCGGATGGGCCGAATGAGCGGGTTTGGGGTCGTCAGAACTGGTTTAAGTGGGTCGCAGCTGCGTCGGTCGCCCTGCTGCTATCGGCGGGCTGGGTTTATCGCGATGATATGCTGAACGAAAAATACGCCACGGCTTACGGCGAAACCCGCCGGGTAACACTGGCCGATGGCAGCGAAGTAACCCTCAACGCCAACTCCACGCTGAAAGTGCCCCGGTTTGGCTTCGGCTACAACACCCGCGACGTTGCGCTGGTGGGCGAGGCTTCGTTCTCCGTAACGCATACTACAGACGATCAGCGTTTTGTGGTCAAAACCGGGCATAATTTCGAAGTGGTCGTGCTCGGAACCGAGTTTACGGTGTATAACCGCGAACGGGGCGGCAAGGTCGTGCTGAACAAAGGAAAAGTGCAACTCCGGTATCAGGAAGGCAAAGCGCCCCGGCAGTTGATGATGAAACCGGGCGACCTCGTAACGCTCAACCGCCGGAGCGGCCACGCCCAGCTCCGCCAGCTCAGTCAGCCCGAAAACGTATCGGCCTGGCGCGAAAACCGCTTTGTGTTCGAAGAAACGACCCTCGAGGAAATTGCGCATTTATTCAAGGAAAACTACGGCCTGATTCTGGAAATCGCCGATCCGAAACTGGCTAAATGGACCGTTTCGGGCTCATTTACCGCCCGCAACGCCGAAGAATTGCTGGAGTCGCTGATGGAAGGCGCGGCCCTCACCTACAAACGAACCGGTAAACACATTGTCATTACGAATCCCGCCAGCAATCCCTAACCCGTCAAATTCTGCTTACTAACCCATTATTTCTTACCACCATGAGAAAAGAAATACCTATCCTGTTCATTCTGCTGCTGGGCGTTGTCAGGCCCGGCGTTGCCCAGATGCTGGCCAAGGCGCAAACCACCAGCCGCCAGCCGGTTTCGACCCGGGCCGAAAACCGCCAGTTGAAAGAAACCCTCCGCGAACTGAAAAATTACTACAAGGTAGACCTGCTGTTTTTCGACCGGATTGTGGACGGCTACGTGGTTTCGGCGGACGCCATTCGCTGGGATGACCGGCTGGAAGCCAATCTGGAAACAGTTTTGAAACCGTTCGGGCTGGGGTATAAAAAAGCGAAAAACGGCGGGTATGTCATTACCGCCAAAGAACCGCAGCGGAGGACGGAGCCGATTCAGAGCCGATTTCCCGAAGCCGGTTCCAGCCACCAAATCGAAAACCGACTCGCCCCCGAAGGAGCGCTGACGACTGCGCCGAACGCTATTGTGGCCGAAAAACCGGTCGTTGCCGACATCACTATTCAGGGAAAAGTTACCGACGGTGCCAAAGGTGATGAGTTGCCGGGGGTGAGCATCGTATTGAAAGGATCGACGCGGGGCACGACCACTGATGTAACCGGAAGTTATAAACTAGTTATTCCGGGACCGGATGCGGTGCTGGTGTTCAGTTTTGTCGGTTACGAACCACAGGAAGTGCTGGTGGGCGGTCGGACGGACATCAACGTCAGCCTGAAACCGGACATCAAAGCCTTGAGCGAAGTGGTGGTTGTGGGGTACGGCGTTCAAAAGAAAACCTCGGTGACAGCGGCCGTTTCGACCTTAAAAGGTACCGAGATTGCGTCCGTTCCGGTTACTAACCTGAGCAACGGGCTGGGCGGTCGGCTGCCGGGCGTCATTGTCAAACAGGCTTCCGGCGAACCCGGTCGCGATGGCTCCAGCATTTTTGTGCGCGGGATTTCGTCGACGGGTAACAACCAGCCGCTGCTGATCGTGGACGGTATTCCGCGTAATTTCCAGCAACTCGACCCCAATACGATTGAAACCTTTACGGTTCTGAAAGATGCCGCAGCGGTGGCGCCTTACGGAGTGGCCGGGGCCAACGGCGTCGTGCTGGTGACGACCAAGCGCGGAAAAACCGGTACGCCTTCGCTGTCGTACAACGCCTATGTCGGTTTTCAGAATCCGACAGTAATGCCTGATTATCTGTATGGTTACGATTTTGCCATGCTGAAAAATGCGGCTGCCAAATACGCCGGTTTGCCCGAACCGTACTCCGCCGATGCGTTACAGAAATTCAGGGACGGTTCCGATAATGATTCGTATCCGGCCAACAATTATGTAAAGGAAATCGTCAACCGCAACGCTATTATCACGACGCACAACATTGAGCTTTCGGGCGGGGCCGAGCGGATCAAATACTACGCCAGCCTAGGCTATCAGTATCAGGCCGGGATGTGGCCGTCGACCAACAACAAACGCTACAATCTGGCGATGAATCTGGATGCGCAGGCCACCAAAACCACCAAGATCTCGTTTGGTCTGAACGGTCGGATTCAGAAGGCCCAATATCCGTCCATCGGAACCCCGCGGCTTTTTGAATTGATTGCCTATTCCCACCTGCAAAACGGCCCGCTCTTTTTCAGCAACGGCATGAACGGTACCTACATCACCGGCAGCATTTACAACAGCGGTTATCAGAAAACCAATACCACCGCCTTGTATTCGCAACTGTCGGTCGAGCAGGAGATCCCGTTCATTCCGGGGCTGGTTGCCAAAGGAACGATTGCCTACGATCCAACCATGATCATGGATAAAATCTGGACGGCGCCGGTTCACCTCGCTACGATCAATACGACCACAAAAGTGATCACCGACGGGATTTTCGGTCAGGCCAAAGCATCCCTGAATCAGAATTACAACCAGACACAACAACTGACCTACCAGGCCAGCCTGAATTACATGCGGTCGTTTGGCAAGAGCAGCGTGGGTGCGCTGGCGGTTTTTGAAGCCAAAGCCAACGACGCACTCGTGCTGGGTGCGTCCCGCCGGAACTACAACCTGGGCATCGACGAGATCGACATGGGGAGTTCGAGCAATGCCGACATGACCACCACCGGAACGTCCAGTTTCGGTCGGCAAATGGGTCTGGTCTACCGCGTTACGTACGATTACGCCGATAAATACCTGCTGGAAGCCAGCGGTCGCTACGACGGCAGTTACTATTTCGCGCCCGAAAACCGCTTCGGTTTTTTCCCCGCGTTTTCGCTCGGCTGGCGGTTGTCGGAAGAAAATTTCATGAAGGAGAACGTTCGCTGGGTCGACAACCTGAAACTGCGCGGATCGTACGGGGAAGTAGGTGCGCTGGCGGGGAGTGCCTTCCAGTTCATGAGTACCTACAGCGTGGCGGGTCCGGCCTACGTGATCGGCGGCAACGCGGTGCAGGCCATTCGCGAACGCAACGAGCCGAATCCGAACATTACGTGGGAACGCGCCAAGAAAACCGATGTCGGTATCGAAGGAACGTTCTGGAAAGGGTTGCTGAATATTGAAGCCGATTATTTCTACGAAAAACGCTCCAACATGCTGGTCAATCCGGACGTGATCGTTCCCGCCGAATACGGAATTGGTCTGAGCCAGGTCAACGCCGGGATCATGCAGAATCAGGGCATTGATTTGTCCATCGGCTCGTCGCACCGGTTTTCGCAGGACCTGCGCGTATCGCTCAACGGAAACTTTACCTACGCCAAAAACAAGCTGCTGCAGGTGTTTGAAGCCGGAGCCACCTACAACAACCTGAACCGTCGGCTGACCGGAAAACCGCTCGGCACGCAGTTTGGTTTCCAGGCACTGGGCCTGTTCCAGACGACGGATTTTGACGAAACCGGTAAGCTGAAACCGGGGATTGCGGTGCAGCCCTGGGGCGCGGTTCAACCGGGCGACATCCGGTATCAGGACATGAACAACGACGGCAAAATCAACGACGACGACCTGACCCGGATCGGCGACGCCGTGGCGACTCCGCGCATTATTTACGGTATTGCTCCCACCGTTCAGTACAAGGGTTTTACGCTGGACATTCTGTTCCAGGGCGCGGCCAAAACCAACTTCTATTACACCGGCAGCGCGGCCTGGGCGTTCAGCAACGGCATGGGTGCGGTCCGCGAAACGCTGGATTACTGGACCCCGGAAAATCCGAATGCGACCTATCCGCGCATCACCAACGCCCCGACAACCAACAACACGCAGGTCTCCTCATTCTGGATCGGCGACGCCAGCTACCTGCGGCTGAAGAGCGCGACCCTGTCGTATTCGCTGCCGTCGGTCATCACGCAAAAGGTTAAAATTCAGAACGCCCGAGTCTATGTTTCCGGACAAAACATCCTGACCTGGACCAAGTTGCGGAATTTTGATCCTGAAATCACCCAGACCAATGCCTGGAGTTATCCGCAGCAAAAAGTGATGTCAGTCGGCTTAAATGTTACGTTCTAATCCCTGCAAAACGATACCCACATGAACCTGCACAGGCTTACTACATTGAACACCCGGATCGTTCTGTTGATCCTGACATTGGGAGTCTTTTCCTGTAAAGATTTCCTGGAAGTACAACCCCGGGACCAGATTTCGGACACGGCCGTCTGGACTGATACCGGTACGGCGGATCTCTTTCTGAACAACGTGTATTCGGGAATTGCGGGGCCGTTCAACGGCTTCGATCCCTGGGAGAATTTCACGGACAACGCCATGAACGGCGTCAATGGGCTTCCCAGCCGGGTTTTGTATTCGCCCTCGGTCTACACCGCCAGCAACGCGCCCAACTGGTGGGGGCAGTACGCCAATATTCGCCGGGCCAATTTATTCATCGAGAAAGTAACCGCTTCCACCTTTCCGGATACCTGGAAAAAGCCCAAAATCGCGGAGGCCCGGTTTTTACGCGCCTACTTTTACCAGTTGCTCTGGACGGCCCACGGCGGGGTGCCCATCATCACCAACACGCTGAACCAGAACGCCCAGGGCGACGCCATTTTCCGGGCGCGCAACACCGATGAGGAAACCTATAAATTCATTGTCGATGAGTGTGCCGCGATTGTCGACGACCTGCCGCTCAAGGCCGAAGCGGGCCGGGTTTCCAAAGCTTCGGCGCTGACACTGAAAGGCTTTTGTGAACTGTTCTGGGCCAGTCCGCTGAAGAATACTACCAACGACAAAGCCCGTTGGGCGCTGGCGGCTGCCACCAACAAGAAAGTAATTGACCTGGGCTCTCACAGTCTGTTTTCCAATTACGAAACCCAGTTTTACGAGGACAACAACAACAATGTGGAAGTGATTTTTGCCAAACAATACCTCGGCGGCACCGCGCTCGGCAGCGGAAAAGAAGGTTTGTGGGGCCCCTGGATGGTGGGCGGGGTGCAAAAAGCCTACGGGGGCGTCGATCCGACGCAGGAACTGGTGGACGAATATTCGATGGCCAACGGTTTACCGATCACGGACCCGGCTTCGGGCTACGATCCCCAGAATCCGTACGCCAACCGGGAAAAGCGGTTTTATCAGTCGATTGTGTACGACGGATCGATCTGGGTGGGCGCAGAAATGGTGATGAAACAGGGCGTCGGTAGTCGGAATGCGACCGATTTGAGTAATACCAACGAAGCCACCAATACCGGCTATTACCTGCGGAAAACGCTCAACCCGAAATACACCGTAAATGGTAACAACCTGTTGAACAGTGGCAGTTTTATTATCTATCGCTATGCGGAGGTGTTACTCAGTTATGCCGAAGCACAAAATGAAGCCGTTGGCCCCGATGCGTCGGTGTACGCGGCCGTCAACCAGGTGCGGACGCGGTCGGAACTGCCCGGCCTGAAAACCGGCCTGACCCAGGCCGAGATGCGGGTGGCCATTCAGCGGGAGCGTCGGGTCGAGCTGGCGTTTGAAGAACGGCGCTGGTTTGACCTGATCCGGCTGAAACTGGCGGAAAAGAACCTGAACGGAACGTTGCACGCCATGAAAATCGAGCTGGTGGGCGGTAAACCGGTTTACACCGTCATTCCGGCGCCGGAAGGTGCCAAAACGTTCTACGCCAACAAGAATTACCTGCTGCCCATTCCGCAGTCGGCCATGAACCAGAACACGAAGCTTACCCAAAACCCGAATTACTGACCCGATGGGAATACCATTCAGAAATACGCATAAGTGGTTTATTTACAGTTTGATGGCAACGCTGCTGGGTGCCGTTCCGGGTTGCCAGAAGTCAACGACGAATTCGGCTATTTCGCCCGAAGAAGCCCTCACGACGTTTGAACTCGAACCCGGTTTTCAAATCGAACTGGTCGCCAGCGAACCGCAGGTGGCCGATCCGGTGGCGATGGAAATTGACGAAAACGGGCGGTTTTATGTGGTGGAAATGCACGGTTATCCGCTCGACAAAACCGGTACCGGAAAAATTAAACTGCTGACCGACAAGGACGGCGACGGGCGGATGGACGAGAGTACGGTTTTTGCCGAAGATCTGGTGTTGCCGACCGGCATCATGCGCTGGAAAAAAGGGGTGCTGGTAACCGACGCGCCCAATGTGTATTACCTGGAAGACACCGACGGCGACGGAAAATCGGACGTGCGCGATACGGTTTTGACCGGTTTTGCTTTATCAAATCCGCAGCACAACGTCAACAGTCCGCTGCTGGGACTCGACAACTGGATTTACCTGGCCCACGAGTCGGCCGTTACGGCGCAGGTATTCAAGGAAGAGTTCGGCGACCGGGGCAGCGACATCATGTATCCCAAGCGCCCCGACGGTATCCGCTTGCCTGATAATGCCAGTGGTCGCAGCGTCCGGTTTCGGCCAGATCGCTACGAACTGGAACCGGTAGCGGGCAATACGCAGTTTGGTCATTCGTTCGATGCCTGGGGAAACCGCCTGCTGGTCAGCAACGCCAACCACGCTTTTCATGAAGTCATCACGACGCCGTACCTGAAACGCAATCCGGACCTGCTGGTTTCTAACGTCTCGCAGTCAATTTCGGATCACGGAAATGCCGCCGAGGTGTTCCCGATTACCAAAAATCCGCAACTTCAACTACTTACCGATGTGGGCGTGATTACCTCAGCCTGCGGCATAACGCATTACCTCGGTGGCGCTTTCCCGGCGAAATACGACAGCATTACGTTCGTAGCCGAACCCGTCAGCAACCTGGTTCACTTCGATAAAATTACCGACAAAGGAGCCACGTTTACGGCCAGCCGGGTGCATCCTGGAAAAGAGTTTCTGGCGTCGACGGATGCCTGGTTCCGGCCGGTGAACATGTACGTCGGGCCGGACGGTGCGTTGTATGTTGTTGATTATTACCGCCAGATTGTTGAACACCCGGAGTGGATGTCCGAAGAGGTGACCAAATCCGGAGCGTTGTACAACGGCACGGAACAGGGTCGGATTTACCGCATCACGCCTACCGGCAGCAAACCCGCAACCTGGGGAAAAGACCTGCTCGGAAAAGCGACGACTGCGGAACTGATCGAAAAACTGGCTGACCGGAATGTCTGGTGGCGTCGGAATGCCCAACGGCTTTTGCTCGATCGCGCAACTGCTCAGGATGTTAACGCGCTGGAAGCAATGGCCCGGAATCCGGCCAAACCGCTCGGGCGGCTGCACGCCCTCTGGACACTCGAAGGACTCGGCAAACTCCGCCCGGACTTGATCACGGCGGCCCTGAAAGATCCCGTAGCGGGCGTACGGACGAACGCGATCAAGCTGGCGGAAATCCACCTGGAAACCGCTCCGACGCTGGTGCCGTCCTTACTGGCATTGCAGTCCGACGCCGATCCCAAAGTGCGTTTTCAGTTGCTTTGTACGCTCGGTTTTGTTGACAACGCTGAAGCTTCGGCTGTCCGACAAAAGCTGCTGTTTGCCGACGTCGATGATCCGTGGGTGCAAATTGCCGCATTGTCGGCGCCGTCTTCGCAAAAAGGCGATTTGCTCAATGCGGTTTTGGCTCGCTACAAATCCAACGATCCGGCCTACGGTTCGCTGGTCGAACGGCTCAGCGCGATGGCCGGAGCGAGTCAGCCCGCGAAAACCATCAACCAACTGCTTCAAAAAGCCACTGCACCGGTTTCGGAAGAAAAAAATACCTGGCAGGCTTCATTGATCAAAGGCGTTGCGCAGGGGCTGAAACGCCGGAACAATACGCTGGATTCCAATTTTCAGGCGGAACAGGAACTACTGATCCGTGCCTTTTTCGACCATCCGGCGGCCTCGGTTCGCTCGGCCTGTCTGCAGGTTTTGCAGGTAACCGGTCTTCCGGAAACCGCCCAGACGACGGCGGCTTGGCAGCGGGCGGTGCAAACGGCAGGAGACGCCAGACAGTCGCCGGAGAAACGCTCGGAAGCCATCGGTTTTCTGGCCATGCGCGATGCCAAACCGCAGGCTCCGCTCCTGAAAAAGCTGATTGCGCCCAGCGAACCGCTCTCCGTTCAGGTGGCGGCTTTGCAGGCCCTCGGTTCGATTCCCGACGAAACCGTGAGCGAGTACGTCCTGCAAAAGTGGCCGGTCATGACGCCGGATATCCGCCAACCCGCTATTGCTACCTTTTTTACGTCTTCGGAAAAAGCCCGGCCACTGCGCATCAAACTGCTGCTGGATGCCGTCGAGAAAGGAATCATCGACCAGAACAGCATCGGCTGGCCTCGAACCGTGGGGCTGATGGCGAATTCGGACCCGGACCTGCGCAACCGCGCCCGGGTACTGCTGACGAAGCGCGACAAACAACGGGATGAGGTGATCAAACAGTATCAGCCCGCGCTGGAGCTATCCGCGACGGCCGAAAAAGGAGCACTGGTTTTCCAGCAAAACTGCGCACTTTGTCACCAGATCGGTAGCACGGGCGGCATTGCTTTCGGGCCGGATCTGGCGACCATCCGAAACCGGCGTCCGGCGTCCATCATGGGCGACATCCTGAACCCGAATCTGTCCATAGCCGATGGCTATGACCTGTGGACCATCACGCTAAAAAACGGCGAAACGCTTCAGGGCCTGATCTCGACCGAAACCCCGACCGCGCTGACCCTGCTCAACCAGGGCGGACAGGAAACCACCATTTCCCGCCAGGACATCGAGTCGTTGAAAGCCATGAACATGTCGGCCATGACCGCCGGTCTTGAAAAACAGATCAATCCGCAGCAAATGGCTGATCTACTGGCGTATATCAAACAGGCGAAATAAGATTTCGGTATACGGTTTTCAGTTCATGGTAGGAAGTAACCCGTTCGTTATTCGCTGTTCAATATTCGTTATTCGATATTTTAAAATGGATGCGTCTCCTACCATAAACTGAATACCTTAAACCGAAAACTAAGCTCTTTATGCAAACCCGGAGACGACTGTTTTTTTTGGCACTGCTGCTCAGTTTATCCCTGAGTGGTTGGGCGGCTACCGGTTTTCGGGCGGCTGTCGTGAAGGTGGATATCACACCGGAAGGTCACCAGATGTTGCTGGGGTACGGCGCCCGAAAATCCACCGGGGTGAACGACCGGATTTACCACCGGATCGTGGTGCTGGACGATGGTAAAACGCAGTTTGTTCTTGTGTCGTCGGACATTTGCGTGATGTCGCCCGCCGAATACGACCGGGTGGCGGCCCGCCTGAAAAAGCAGTTGGGAATCGATCCCGTCAATTTCTGGTGGAACCTGACCCACACGCATTCGGCTCCCGAACTGGGCCCGCCCGGTTTGCCCGCCCTATTTATGGCGAACCGCTACGAGCATCAATTTGACTCGGATTACGCGGAAGTTACCGAAAAGAAGCTTCTCGACGGCATTGCCGAAGCCCGGAAGAAACTCGTTCCGGCCCGGCTGGGCGTGGGCTGGGGATTGTCGCAGGCCAACATCAACCGCCGGGCGAAGGACATCGACGGCAAAGCGTATCTGGGCATGGACCCCGATGGCGCGGTCGACCGGCGGATTGGCGTGCTCCGACTCGACAGGGAGGATGGCAGCCCGATAGCTTTGATTGCCAACTACGCCATTCACGGCACGGTTTTGAGTGGGGAAAACCTGCAAATCAGCGGGGATGCGCCCGGCGTTGTGGCCGACTATGTGGAGCAGAAACTGGGCGCTCCGATGCTGTTCATCAACGGCGCTGCGGGGAATATTGCCCCGATTTACAGCGGGTATCCAAACCCGAAAGCCGGAAGAATGAACCAGTTCCGGGTTTTGCTGGGTGATAAAATCCTCGCTGCGAACAAGTCGATAAGCGCCACAACAAATGACATTCGCCTGAAAACCGCCAGCCTGCTGATTGAAACGCCCCGAAAACCGAATCTGGGCTGGATCGACGAACTCAGGGACTATACCCGTACGACCAAAGCCGGGGTTAATATGGTGAAACTGCCCGTGCGGTTTTTGCAGATCAACGATGACATTGCGATCTGGAGCGCACCGCTTGAGCTGTTCTGTGAGGTTTCGAATGAAATCCGCGATCAGTCGCCGTATCCCTACACCTTTTACTTTGGCTACGGCAACGGCTGGCTGGGTTATTTATTGACCGAGGAAGAAATCAAACACGGCGGCTACGAGGTAACGGTTTCGCCCTTCACGCCCGAAGCCGCCAAAAATTTAACGCACGCCGTGACTAATCAGTTGCAGGGCAAAAAATAAGCATCATTTCCCGAAAACACCTGCCCTAACCCGATTCAACCATCTTTTTACACCTTGCTTATGTACTTTTCTCCTGAACCAGACACGACCGGTTTTTTCCGCAACCGATATTTTCTTTCAGCGACTGCCCTTTTTATTACGTTCCTCAACCTGTTGATTACCAGTCAGGTTACAGCATTTCCGGCCAATGAACCGAAAGCTACCGGTTTTCGGGCGGCTGTCGTGAAGGTGGACGTGACGCCCGAACGGCACCAGATGCTGCTGGGTTACGGCCCCCGCCTGTCCACGGGAATCAACGACCGGATTTACCACCGGATTACGGTGCTGGACGATGGCAAAACGCAGTTCGTGCTGGTGTCGTCGGATTTCGCCGTGGTTTCGCCCTCCGAATACGACAAAGTTGCGGCCAAACTGAAAAGCCAGCTGGGCATCAATCCGGTGAATTTCTGGTGGAACCTGACGCACACGCATTCGGCGCCCGAAGTGGGTCCTCCCGGTTTGCCGATTATCTTTCTGGGCGAGCGGTATAAACACCAGTTCGACACGGAATACACGGATATGGTGGAAAAAAAGCTCATCGATGGCGTAGCCGAAGCCCGCAAAAAACTCGAACCGGCGCGGCTGGGCGTGGGCTGGGGCCGGGCGCAGGCCAACATCAACCGCCGGGCGAAAGGCGTCGATGGCAAGGCGTTTCTGGGCATGGACCCCGACGGCCCGGTCGACCGCCGGATTGGCCTGATCCGGATTGACAAAGCCGACGGCAGCCCGATGGCGCTGATTGCCAACTATGCCATTCACGGCACGGTGATGGGGGGCGAATACACGCTCATCAGTGGCGATGCGCCGGGTGTTGTGGCCGAATACGTCGAGGAGAAACTGGGCGTTCCGATGTTGTTCATCAACGGCGCTGCGGGAAATATCGCTCCGATTTACAGCCAGTACGCCGACCACAAGCGCGGTCGTCTGCACCAGTTCAAGGTGTTGCTGGGCGATAAAATCATCGACGCCAACCAGTCGATCCGGGCGACCACGGATGATGTGACGCTGAAAGCCAGCGGATTAACGGTAGAGACGCCCCGAAAAGCGGGCCTGGGCTGGGTCGATTACCTGAGCGATTATACCCGCACGACCAAAGCGGGCGTCAACATGGTAAAACTGCCCGTGCGGTTTTTGCAAATCAATGACGACATTGCGATCTGGAGTGCCCCGCTCGAGCTGTTCTGTGAGATTTCGAATGAAATTCGCGACAAATCGCCCTATCCGTACACCTTTTATTTCGGCTACGGCAACGGCTGGTTGGGCTATCTGCTGACGGAAGAAGAGATCAAACACGAAGGCTATGAAGTAACGGTTTCGCCCTACACGCCCCAGGCCGCCAAAGACCTGACGGATGCCGTGGTTAATCAGTTGCAGGGTAAAAAATAATTTAAATCAGAACTGTATTCCTATGAAACTTAACCCCATTCTCCGCGCTTCAATTCTGTTTTCCGCTGTACTAAGTCTGTCGTTTTCGGGCGAAGTACCGCCATCAAAACCGGCACCCGAACCCATTAAATGGCCAGACGGCAAAAAAGTGGCCCTCAGCCTGAGCTTCGACGATGCGCGGTTGACCAACGTCGATAAAGGCACGGTTTTACTTGACCAATACGGTGTCAAAGCCACATTTTTCGTCGTGCCGTCTGCCGTAAAAAAACGCCTGGAAGGCTGGAAAAAAGCCGTTGCCAGCGGCCACGAAATGGGTAATCATTCGGTCAATCACCCGTGCAGCGGCAACTTCACGTGGTCGCGGGAAAAAGCGCTGGAAGATTACACCCCGGCGAAAATGCGGGCGGAACTGATCGAAGCCAACAAACAGGTGCAGGAACTGCTGGGCGTGAAACCGGAAGTGTTTGCGTATCCCTGCGGCCAGATGTTTATGAATCGCGGGAAAAATACGCAAAGCTATGTTCCCATTGTGGCCGATCTGTTTCTCAGTGGTCGTGGCTGGCGCAACGAAGCCCCCAACGACCCCGCGTATTGCGACATGGCACAGATTTACGGGATGGAAATGGACGGCAAGGATTTTGGCGAAATCAAGGAACTGATCGAAACCGCCCGCAAATCCGGCCAGTGGCTGGTGCTGGCGGGCCACGAAACGGCCGAATCCGGCAACCAGACCACGCGGCTGGCGATGCTGAAACAACTCTGCGAATACGCCAAAGACCCGGCCAACGGGGTCTGGATCGCGCCGATTGGAACGGTTTCCAAATACGTCCTGAAACAACGGAAATAGAGATGGTAAGTGGAATCAGCCTCCGGTTTTTAGCCGGAGGTCCTGATTTTCAGTTGCCTTTGATTCCAAACAATTAGCCGTTTTACTTTTTTTCCTCCCTTTTCGCGTGAATAACTTAGTCGGCCAAACTGTACGATATGCGGTTTTTATTGGCTTTACGGTACTTTTTCTGACGGCTTTTTTGGAAAAACCCGCCCTTCGCCGTTTCCGGAAAGCGGTTTTCGGCCAGACCGCCGATGGAAAAACCGCTCATCTTTTCACGCTCACCAACGCACACGGCATGGTGGTGAAAGTGAGCGATTTTGGTGGCATTATCACGTCCATCCGCGTTCCCGACCGGAACAACCAACCCGGCGACGTGGTGCTGGGATTCGATAGTTTGAGCCGCTATCTGTCCGGCCAGCCGTATCTGGGCGCGCTCCTGGGCCGTTACGGCAGCTTTATTGGCAACGGCCGGTTTTCCATTGACGGCAAAGACTACCCACTGGCGACCAACGCCGGAACCAATCACCTCCACGGTGGAAGGAGTGGTTTTGACAAGAAGCTCTGGCAGGCGGAGGAAGTCCGTTCCGGAAAAAAGGAGGCAGTTTTGCGGCTCACTTACACGAGTGCGGACGGCGAAGAAGGCTTTCCGGGCAGGCTGGACTGCCGGGTGACATATACGCTCACCGACCAAAATGAACTCCGCATCGACTACGAAGCCCGCACCGATCAGAAAACGCACGTCAATCTCACCCACCACAATTATTTCGATCTTTCGGCGGGGAAAAATCCGACGATTCTGTCGCACGAAATTTGGATCAATGCCGACCACTACGTGGTTATGGACCCCAAGATGGTGCCGACCGGCGAACTGCGCGAAGTGAAAAATACTCCATTGGATTTTACAAAAGCAACGGCCATCGGTTCGCGAATCGACCAGTTGCCGGGCGCTTACGACCATAATTATCAACTCAATCGATCTCCCGGCCACGCAATCCAGCTAGCGGCAACGGCGTATGAACCGGGAAGCGGTCGGTATCTGGCGGTTTTTACCACCGAACCGGGCCTTGAGCTGGCGACGGCCAACTGGCTGAACGGAACGCTGAGAGGCAAAGAAAACCGGATTTACGCCAAACAGTCCGGGTTTCTGCTGTATCCGCAACACCTGCCCGATTCGCCCAATCAACCGACCTTCCCCAGTACGCTCCTGAAACCCGGCGAAGTCTACCACCAGACGACGATCTACCAGTTTTCGGTAAAAAGCGCCCGCGTAAACCGCTGAAAATGCGCTGAAAA
Source organism: Larkinella terrae (assembly GCF_009668025.1). GTDB lineage: Bacteria > Bacteroidota > Bacteroidia > Cytophagales > Spirosomataceae > Larkinella > Larkinella terrae. The sequence goes on from NZ_WJXZ01000007.1 coordinate 80,452, forward strand.
GAGTAGATCGGCACGGTTTGCAACTTCCGGTTTTGTGTCCTTACTTCTCCTTTATGCGGTTGCTGTCCATTTTACTCTTCCTTTTTTTTAGTGCCGAATCCCTTGTCCTGCAGGCTCAGCCGAGCGAAAAAAACAGCCTCTGGCACGGTTTCGACCGGGTCGATTTCACGCTCAACAACGTACCGGCGCGCTACGTAAAACCCCGGAAACCGCTGCCCGGCAATCCGTGGGTCTGGCGGGCGCACTTTCCCGACTGGCACGTTGAGATGGACAGTATGCTGCTCGAACGCGGTTTTCACATTGCCTACATCAACACGAACGATCTGTATGGCCACCCGAAAGCGATGATGATCTGGGATGATTTTTACCAGCACCTCGTCTCGGAAAAAGGATTTTCGCCCAAAGTCGCCCTCGAAGGCGTCAGTCGGGGCGGTTTATACGTGTACGGCTGGGCCAAACGCAACCCGGCCAAAGTCAGTTGCATTTATGCCGAAGCACCGGTTTGCGACTTCAAAAGCTGGCCGGGCGGCAAGGGAAAAAGCAAAGGCGACACTAAATCGTGGCAGCAGTTGCTGGCTGTCTACGGTTTTTCGGAGCAACAGGCGCTGGACTTTGACGACAATCCGATCGACCACCTGGAAGGGCTGGCGGCTTACAAAATTCCGGTTCTGCACGTCATCAGCCTGAAAGACAAGATTGTACCACCCGACGAAAACACTTTCCCGCTGATCGAAAAATACCAGAAACTGGGCGGACCGGCCACGGTTTATGCCATGTCGCGGGGAGCGCAAACGCTGGAGGGGCACCATTTCCCGATCGAACATCCGGACTGGTGGGCGGACTTCATTCAACAGCATTCGGTTCCGGTTCAAAAACCGCTCGACTCTAAATCGTACGTGCAAATCCGGGGTGGCTTGCCCAACTTCTTCCGGACCGCTACGGAACAGAAAAAGGCCACGGTGGCGTTTCTGGGCGGTTCCATCACGTTCAATCCCGGCTGGCGCGACAAGGTGAGCCAGTATTTGCGGGAGAAATTTCCGCAAACCGAGTTTACGTTCATCAAAGCCGGTATTCCGTCGCTGGGCAGTTTGCCGCATTCGTTCCGCGTTGAGCAGGACGTGCTGAGCAAGGGCAAAGTGGATCTGCTGTTTCTGGAAGCCGCCGTCAACGACCGCACGAATGCCACCGACAGCCTGACGCAGATTCGGGCAATGGAAGGCATTGTCCGGCACGCCCGGAAAGCCAATCCGGCCGTCGATGTGGTGTTGATGGAGTTTGCCGATCCCGACAAATTCGGTGATTTTCGGCAGGGAAAAAAACCGGTGGAACTGTTGAACCACGAGCAGGTAGCGGCCCATTACCAACTGCCTTCCCTCAATTTAGCGCGCGAAGTATATGACCGGATCGAAGCCGGAGAGTTTTCGGGGGAATACGATTTCAAGGATCTGCATCCGTCGCCGTTCGGGCAGGAACTCTATTTTCAGACGATGAAATACCTGCTCAACGCCAGTTGGCAAACCGCCGTGGCCTCCGCCGGAAAACCGGCAAAACCGCTGGCGACGATTGCTCCGCTGGAACGCAGCAGTTTTGTCAATGGCCGGTACGTGCCGATTGAGGAAGCCAAACTCGGCGATGGCTGGAAGCTGGTTGAAAACTGGAAACCGGCCGATGGCGTTTCGACCCGACCCGGTTTTGTCGATCGACCGATGCTCGAAGCCACCACGCCGGGCGCTACCTTGTCGCTGGATTTTACGGGAACCGCCGTCGGTCTGGCGATTATCTCGGGGCCGGACGCGGGCGAAGTGGAATATCGCATCGACAAAGGCCCGTACCAGAAAATGGACTTGCATACCCAGTGGAGCCATTCGCTGCATTTGCCCTGGTATAAGCTCTTTGCCAGTAATTTGCCGGATAAAAAGCACGTTTTGCAATTGCGGGTTGCAGCCACCAAACATCCCAAAAGCAAGGGAACCGCCTGCCGGATTGTTTATTTTTTAGCGAATTAAAGCTTCCATTAAGGTCGTTAATCCGATTTTACCTCAAAAACCGCCCGGACAACCGGGCGGTTTTTGAGGTAAAATGCAGAGCAGTACGCGTACTGAAATTAACGTTTCAGAATTTTCAGGGTGCGGTTTTGAGCAGGCGTACTAACCTGCAAGATCAGAATTCCTGCCGGTTGGTCCTGAACGGAAATCGTCTGTTGCTCAACGGCCTGGGCGGTTTTTACTTGCAACGCCTGAACAAAATTCCCCGCAGCATTCATCAGTCGGAGTTGTAACGGCTGGCCTGCCGCTCCCCGCACTTCCACCGCAAGCTGACTGCCCACTACCGGATTTCCCAACACCGTTACCTGCAAGTCTGAACCGGTGTCGGCCGATAAGCGAACCGGCGCGGGGGATGAACAGGTCAGCGGTTTTCCTGAATCTTTCAGCGCGTAGGTACTGCCCAGCACCCGGCCGTAAATAATCCGCGTAGTTCCGTCTTTCAACGCATTCGGAACTGTAAAACTGTAAGCGTGAGCGCCATTGCCCTTGCCCGCATTCTTCAGATCATCCCGGTAAATATTGGCGACGGTACTGCCCCAAACCATTCCGTCGGTGTAAAACTCAACGGTCACCGGCGTGTTGGGTTTGTTGCGATCCCAGACCCAGCCGCGAATCGTGCCGCATTCGACTTTGTCGAGATAGCCTTCAAAGCTACCCGTAACTGTCGTCGTGGAAGCCGGATTCACCGTCAGCGGGAAGCTCACCGAGTTGGTCAGCACGCCATCGTTTGCCGAGTACGCCAGCGTAAAAGTGCCCGATTCGACCGGTGTTCCCGAAATGATGCGGGTGTTCGGATTGATTGAGAGGCCGTTTGGCAAACCGCTCAGGGCGTAGGTGAGGGGTTGGCCTTCGGGATCGGTAAATGCCACCAGCGTTCCGGAGAAAGGCACGTTCACCTGCGCGGCCAGCGGAGCAATCAGGACCGTGGGCGATGGCGGAACGGGCGGTTTATTTTCCGGCGTTCCGGTTCCGACGCAGATTAGCGCCTTGGGTGAATCTTTCAGAATAAAACCGCTGTCCTTGATTCGGGCGGACAGGTTGTGCGATAAGCCATCTTTCAGACTTTCAGGAATCGGGAAGAAGAAGGCATGTTTGCCGTTGCCTTTTCCTGCGGTTTGCAGGTCCTGCCGGAACACATCCGCCAGTAGCATACCAATGACGTTGGGGCCGTCCAGAATTTCAACCGAAACGGCGCTATTGGGTTTATTGCGATCCCAGGCCCAGCCCCGGAAGGTGGAGCAGTCGGCGCCATAGACAAAACCGTCGAACGAACCGGTCGCCGTTGGGGGAGTAACCACTACCGTGAAGGTGGCCGGTGGACTAACGCAACTTCCCGCCGTGCAGGAGGCCGAGTAAACCAGTGTTCCGGTGACCGAAGTAGGAACGCTCAGGCTGGTGCCACTCCCTGAACCCGCACCCGACCAGGCAACTGTTCCCGAACAACCACTAGCCATCAAGCTGACAAAGGGCGTGTTTTGCAGCACCGAAACCGTACCCGGACTACCGGCAGGCACATTGGCCGTTATCGTCGGTGCTGTTGACGTATTGACCGTCAGACTGACCGAACTGGTGGCCGTTCCACCCCCGGTCGTGACGGTGAGCGTATACGATTGAACGCCCGTGCCGCTGCTGGTGAGTGTCTGACTGAAAGCCGCCGTGGTGGCCGTTCCCGACAGCGGACTCCCGACGCCGTTGGAGAGGGTATAGCTGTAACTGTCGGATGGGTTGCCGACCGTGGCCGTAAACGTGGCGGTTTGGCCGGGGCAGACTGGATTGGGACTGGCCGAGAACCCTGTCAGCGTGGGGGTTGGGCAGGCCAGCAACACCGAAACATTGCCAGCGGTTCGATTGGCGGTAACCACATCGGGTTTGCCATCACCATTGAGGTCGCTTACCGCTAGTGCGACCGGATCTACATTCAGGCCAACATCGAAGATTTTTGCTTCGCCAAAAGTGCCATCACCCTGGCCCGGCAGTGCGAGTAAATTGTCAAAGCTACTGTCAAGGATAAGCAGATCGTCTTTGCCATCGTCATTGAAATCAACAACGGCCGCATCCGCAATGCCACTCGTCAGGGTATAATTCATTGCAGTGTTAAATGTGCCATCGCCTTTATTGAGTAAAATCGAAAGCTTGCCACCGGGAGAAAGGATGACGGCCAGATCGGGTTTGGTATCGCCGTTGAAGTTGCCAATTGCAACCCGGTAGACGTATACATCGTTAGTAACCCCGGCAGCACGAAGATCATAGGGGGCGGCTGTGGCAAAGGTGCCATCACCGTTGTTGAGCAAAACCGAGACCTGATTACTCCTTGAATCGGCAGTCACCAGATCAGCATCATTGTCGCCATCAAAATCGCCAACGGCGATGTCGTGAGGCTCGTCGCCCACGGGGTAATTGGTGGCAAGGCCAAACGTACCATCACCGTTGCCCAGCAACACCGAAACATTGTCGGTTCCTATATTCGCAATGGCCAGATCAAGATTGCCGTCGTTGTTGAAGAAGCCGGCGACAATAGATTCAGGGAAAGTACCCACCGGATTATTGACCGCATCCTTAAACGTGCCATTGCCATTGCCCAGCAGGACCGATACCGTGTTACTGTTTGTATTGGCCGTGGCCAGATCGATCTGGCCATCACCATCAAAGTCGCCGGATGTGATGGCATCTGGGAAATTGCCCACCGCATAGTACGTAGGTGAGCCAAAGGTTCCATCCTCCTGCCGCAGCAACACTGAGATATTGTTACCGATTCTATTGCTTGTGGCTAAATCGGGTTTGTCGTCTTTATTGAAGTCTCCGACGACGACAGAATTCGGCCCATTACCGGCAGCAGTTGTGAAATAAGGCAGAAAACACTGACTAAAAGAGGGGGACGCTGCGAGCAAGCCAAGCAGCGTAAAAATGTGATAGAGTTTCTTCATGGGAATCGGGTTTGACAGGACAAGATTTAAGACATACGGATCTCTTTCAAGATAGCAAAATTCGCATCCAGTCGATCACAAAAGGGGCTGTAAGATAGGAGATTACCGGGAAGTTCGTAGTTGCTAATCAGTGTTGCCGTTTGACTCTGGCGGATTAATGGAACGGCATCGGGACCCTTTTTTACGTTGCTGTCGATAAAAAGCCTGTTCGGGTAAAAAAGGGTCCCAAATTGACTGGAAAATGGCCCTTGTTATTTTTGTGTTACGATTTGATTCCACCGGTATTGAACGGGTAAAATCCGGTGGTTGACGAGAACCGGACGGTTTTCAGCGGTTTCTTTCTACCTTGCCGATTCGAACGACACCCGTTGCGCTACCTTTATGAAGAAGATACTATTGACCGCTTTTGTAATGGCTTCCCTGATGGCTTGTAATTCCAACAACAACGGGCAGGAAAATACTGCCAGCAATACGGATTTCGCAAAAACCGTAGACGATTACTACGAAGAACGGCTGAAGTTGTTTCCCATCGAAGCGACTTATCAGGGCGATAACCGGTATAACGACCAGTTGCCGAACAGTAATTCGCAGGAGTTTCTCGACCGGACGAAGAATTTCTATGCTGAAAGTCTCAAAAAACTGACCGCTTTTGACCGGGAAAAACTGCCGGATCAGGACAAAATCTCGTACGACATTCTGAAACGGGAGCTGGAGCTGCAACTGGAGCAGTTCACGTATCACCTCGAATACGTCCCGTTTTCGCAGTTTGAGGGCCTGACGCTGACGTTCGGGCAACTGGGGAGCGGGGCCGGAGCGCAACCTTTCAAAACCGTCAAAGATTACGACGACTGGCTGAAACGGGTGTCGGCGTTCACGGTTTGGGGCGATTCGGCGATTGCGAATTTCCGGAAAGGAATGGCCGTCGGGATCGTCTGGCCCAAAAGCCTGGTCGTCAAGATGATTCCGCAGATGACCGATCTGGTCGTGACCGACGCCACCAAAAGCCTGTTTTACGGACCGATTACCAAACTGCCCGGGGATTTCAGCGAGGTGGACAAAAACCGCCTGACTTCGGCGTATAAAATAGCCATTCTGAACGAAATTGTGCCCACGTATAAAAAACTGGGTGATTTTCTGAAAAATGAATACCTGCCCAAAGCGCGCACCACTTCGGGCATCGACGCCGTGCCAAAGGGGCTGGAATTGTATCGGTACCTCGTGAAAACCTGGACGACGACGGACAAAACGCCGGAGGAAATTTACCAGACTGGTTTGCGGGAAGTGACCCGGATTCGGGGCGAAATGGAAAAAGTGAAAGCACAGGTAGGTTTCAAAGGGACGCTGAACGAGTTTTTCACCCACTTGAAAACCGATCCGAAGTTGTATCCCTACAAACAACCGAAGGAGGTGCTGGATGCCTTCAACGCCATTCTGGCGCGGATCGAGCCGAATCTGAAGAAAATGTTCACTAAAACGCCGAAGTCGAAATTCGAAATCCGGCAGACCGAGAAGTTCCGCGAAGCGTCGGCCAGCGCGGAGTACAATCCGGCCTCGGCGGATGGCAGTCGGCCCGGCATTTTCTACGTTCCGATTCCGGACGCCAAAAAATTCAACGTCACCTCGGGCATGGAATCGCTGTTTCTGCACGAAGCCATTCCGGGTCACCACTACCAGTTTTCGTTGCAGCAGGAAAATACCGATCTGCCCAAATTCCGGCGGTTTTCCTGGTACGGTGCCTACGGCGAAGGTTGGGCGTTGTACTGCGAGTCATTGGGGAAAGAGCTGGGCATTTACACCGATCCGTATCAGTACATGGGTGCGCTAAGTGACGAAATTCACCGGGCGATCCGGCTGGTGGTCGACGTGGCGATTCATACCAAACACATGACCCGCGAAGAGGCCATAAAGTACATGATGGACAACGAACCGATTGCGGAAGACGGCGCTGTGGCCGAAATCGAGCGCTACATGGCCATTCCGGCGCAGGCGCTGTCGTACAAAATCGGCGCCTTGAAAATTCGGGAACTGCGCACCAAATACGAGGCTCAACTGGGCGATAAATTTAACCTGGCGGCTTTCCACGACGAATTTCTGAAAGACGGCTGCATGCCGCTGGACGTTTTGGAACATAAAATGGATGCCTGGGCCGCGCGGCAGAAGGAATAGTTAAGGGCTGAAAATCAATAGAATGATACAAATTGGAAAAATAAATACCCTGGTCGCGTTGCGCGATACGAGCGTGGGGGTTTTTCTGGGCGACGATGAGGGAAATGACATTCTGCTGCCGAACAAATACGTCCCGGATTCGCTGCGGCTCGATGATGAGATCGATGTGTTTGTGTACACCGACTCCGAGGACCGGCTGATTGCGACCACGCTGACGCCGAAAATCAAGCGCAACGAGTTCGCGCGTTTGCAGGTGGTTTCTGTCACGAGCGTGGGGGCGTTTCTGGACTGGGGGCTCGAAAAGGATTTGCTGGTGCCCTACCGCGAACAAAGCCGCCCGATGGAAGTGGGTCGCTGGTACGTGATTTATCTGTACCTCGACCACGAAACCGACCGGCTGGTGGCTTCCAGCCGACTCAACCGGTTTCTGGATTCGCAGGTGCCTAATCTGGAAGAAGGCCAGGAGGTTTCGCTGCTGGCCTGGGAGCCCACCGACCTCGGCATTAACGTCATCATCAACAACCGCTACCGGGGGCTGGTTTACGCAAACGAAATTTTCCGGCAGGTCTACCCGGGCGATCGCATGACGGGCTACATCAAACAAATCCGCGACGACAACCGGATCGATGTCAGTCTGCAAAAACCGGGTTACGAACACGTCGAGCCCAACGCCCAGCGAATTCTGGCTGCGCTGAAAACACAAAAAGGGTTTCTGCCCCTCAACGATTACAGCGAACCGGATGCCATTTATCGGGAGCTGGAAATGAGCAAGAAAACGTTCAAAAAAGCCGTCGGAGCTTTATTCCGGGAGCGCAAAATCGTGATTAAGGAGGACGGTATTTACCTGGCGTGAGTTATTCAATCCAGTAGCACCCCATTCATCATTGGCAGGCAGGTACCGCGCCCGGTTTCGCTCCGTTTCGGCGGTTGATTGGCTGTTGTAACCGGTTTTCCAAAGCGATAGGTGAGGCTAAGGTTGAAAGGCGTGCCGCTTTTGTTGTAGTAAAGCCGGTTGTATTTGTCGCCCGGATACCACTATTTTAAACTTTAGTGCTTACCTTAAACCGGTTATTTCAGGCAACCAGGCATTCTATTCAATTAAGACAAAAGGGCCTTTCTATTATTCACTATCATCATCAAAACCCAAAAAAATGAGCAAGATTACAGTAAGTGACGGTACCGAAATTTACTACAAAGATTGGGGAACCGGACAACCGATTGTTTTTCACCACGGCTGGCCTTTGTCGGGCGACGATTGGGATGGACAAATGATGTTTTTCTTAAATCAGGGATTTCGGGTTATTGCGCACGATCGCAGGGGTCATGGAAGGTCTAGTCAAACGGCCGATGGGCATGATATGGATACCTATGCCGCTGATGTGGCGGAACTGACCAAAGCGCTTGATTTGAAAGATGCCATCCACGTTGGCCACTCAACCGGTGGTGGTGAAGTGATTCGCTACGTCGCGAAATATGACCAGGGACGCGTAGCCAAAGCTGTATTGGTCAGTGCGGTAACCCCGATCATGGCACAAACCGAAACGAATCCGGATGGCATTCCCATGTCGGTATTCGATGAAATACGGGAAAATACCGCGACCAACCGGCCCCAGTATTTTCAGGATTTTACCCTTCCATTTTATGGATACAACCGCGAAGGAGCAAAGGTATCGCAGGGAGTTCGGGATAACTGGTGGCGCCAGGGAATGATGGGCGGCATAAAAGCCCATCACGATTGCATCAAAGCTTTTTCACAAACCGATTTTACCGAAGATCTGAAAAGTGTGGACGTACCGGTATTGGTTTTGCACGGGGAAGATGATCAAATCGTTCCGTTTCCGCTTACCGGCGCCAGGGCGGTCAAACTGTTGAAAAATGGAAAACTTATTTCATATCCCGGTTTTCCGCATGGAATGCCAACGACCGAAGCGGCAACGATTAATGCCGATCTATTAGCTTTTTTTAAATCCTGATCGCGAAAAAGCATCAATCAGAATCAAAACCGTCAGCTTGTTGGCGGTTTTTTTATGAAACATAGGGGTGCCAACTAAACAATCCGACCTTTTCTAGGGCTGATTCACGATAACGTCAGACTGAATGAGCGGTAGCCGAACGATAAACCGCCGGTTCTCGGTGACGATTTCCGGGGTGGGCTGGTCGAGCTTCTGGTATTGGGCCAGAATGGTCGACAGGCCGACGCCATTTGACAGAATCGGTGAGCGCTTGCGTTGCAAATTGTTGCTCACCATCAGATACCCGGCTTCATCGGTCGCGATGTCGATTTGCAGCGGCTCGCTGGCCTGAACAATGTTGTGCTTGACGGCGTTCTCGACCAGCAACTGAAGCGTCAGCGGAGGCAATAAGCGGTTTTGGTACGCCGGACTGACCTGAATCTGCAGCTGTAAACCGTTGCCGTGACGGGTTTTAAGCAGGTGATAATACGATTCGATAAAGTGGAGTTCGCTGGACAGGGTGGTAACGGACTGGTCGCGCGTGGTGAGCAGATACCGGTACACCTGGCTGAGCTGATCGACAAACAGGCTGGCCCGCTCCTGATCGACGACGATCAGCGCCGACAACGAGTTGAGGCTGTTGAAGAGAAAATGCGGGTTGACCTGCGCCTGCAAGGCCCGCAGTTGAACGTTGGTTTTTTCCTGCTCCAGCCGGCGCATCGACAGTTCATTTTCCAGCCGTTCCTGCTTGATTTGTTCGGTTAACTGGGTCTGTTCCACCGCTTTAACGACGGCCATGTGGCGTTGGTAAAAGACCAGACAAAGCGAAAAACAGAGCAACTCCAGGATTCGCCCGCCCCAGAGAACCTGCCGTTGCAGATCGATCGACACGACATGGTCCGGAAAAGGCCAGCGGTGCAACAGCGCATAAATCAGGACATACAGCTCATTCAGGAGCATAAAAATACTGCCCATGATGAACGTCAGCCCGGTCGCGTGTCGTTTTTGGGCTGCAATCCCGATTCCGACGGCGCTGAGTCCGATCAGGAAACTCCAGTACAATCCCGAAACGATATGGCCTGCCAGGGACTGATACCAGTTTTCATCCATCGACAGCAGCAAAACCGTATCGAGCAAAACGAAAGCCGATAGCACGAACTGCCCCCAACGCCAGCGCTGCCGCGACGAAACGGGCCAGCTAACTCCGTTGAAAAGCAGGAAGATGAGCTCCAGCAGCAGGAGTTTGACCAGCCCCCGGTGCAATACGTGAATGACCAGATAACCCGCTTTCGTCAGGACGACGGTTTCGCCGAAGAGGGAAAAGAAAACCGACTGGGCGAACGAAATAAGCACCACCAGCGTGAAGAGTCCGTCGATCCAGGTCTGGGAAAAACTCCAGCGCACGGCGTTCAGCACCAGAATGGCGCTTACCGCTCCAAAGTAGAAAAACATGACGGTCTCGCCGGACATACGCAAACGGATCGGATTTGCCTGGTGGTTTACTTTCCAGTCGTGTAGAATTCGTACGCAATTTTCCAGGTAAATTCCTTACCCGGCTCGACGTTAACGGCCACGAAAGGCTCGGGCGACAGGTTCCGGGGATTCGACCAGAACGCCAGTTTCGACAGCGGTCGGTCGCCCCGAATTCGGACGCCCGCACCGGTTTGGGTATTTTCAACTTTGATGTCGTAATCGTTGGCGCTGGTTCCGTAACCATCCACGAGCGTGTAAATGTTTTCCTTGCTCTGGAGCGGCCGCGCGAAGGTAAGTGCCTGTCCACTGTTGGACAAAATCCCCCTCAGATCGCCGGTTTTGGCCGTAAAGGGAAACTCAACCTTGAAACCCGGCCCCGAAGGCAACTGATCGAACACCAGAAAATTGTGGTTGAAAACCGCCGTTTCGATCCGCTTCTTGCCGGTATTTTTCAGGCGGTGTTCCAACACCATTTCCGGCTTGTTCGGGATCAACTTTACGGTTTTTTCGTATTCGTAGGAATAACCGGCGGCATCCTTCAAAACATGCGTAAACCGCACCTGATCGCCCTTTTTCTGCACCGACCATTTGCCCTTGTCCACGTGCTGGTAGTTCACCATGAATTTATACGTATCATTGTCGATTTTTCGCAGGCTGCCCACGCCCACTTTGACGAACAACTCACCGGGTTTGGCCTGATCGTAGCCCAGCGGATCAAAGGCTTCGACAGGGCCCGTGATGGCGTCGTGCAGGAACGGATCGTACTTGTCGAACCACTTCCCGAAATAACTGTGACCTTTGTATTCCAGATTCGCAATCACGCCCGCCCAGTCGAAGCGGGTTCCCCGGTAGTAACCGGCCGCCGTGTCGGGCAAATACAGCGTCGCTTTGACGGAACTGTTGGAAATAACCGCCTGAGGAGCCTCATCGACAGTAGCAGCAATTAAAAAAGTGACCAGCAAAAGGGCAAAAAGGGAGGTTTTCATGAAGGTTTTTGAGTTTAGGATTTCAGGGTTTCGGTATACGGTTTGTGGTTTACGGTTTGTGGTTTACGGTGTGGTTCCCTGAAACTGAATAACATGCGCCAGCCAACCGTAAACTGAAAACCGTAAACCGATCTTACAACACCTTCATCAAGCCTCTCCGGCGGAGCAGCGGTTTGATGTCAGGTTCGGCACCACGGAAGTTTTTGTACAGCGTCATCGGCTCGTCGGTACCGCCTTTTTCAAGGACATTCTTGCGGAACGACTGGGCCGATTTGGGATCGAAAAGTCCTTTCTGCTTGAACACCTCGAACGCGTCGGCGTCGAGCACCGCCGACCAGATGTAGCTGTAATACCCCGCCGAATAACCGCCCGCAAAAATATGCTGGAAATACGTGCTCCGGTAGCGCGGGGGAATCTGCTCGATCAGGCCGATTTTGTCCATTGATTTCTCCTCGAACGCCAGCACGTCGGTGGGCGTCTGGTCGGGTTTCAGGGTGTGGTAATCCATGTCGAGGAGCGAAGCCGCCAGGTACTCGGTGGTTTCAAAACCCTGGTTGAACAGGCTGCTTTTGTTGATTTTCTCGATCAGCGCGTCCGGAATCACCTCACCGGTTTTGTAATGTTTGGCGTAGAGCTTCATCATTTGCGCTTCCGTCGACCAGTTTTCCATGATTTGCGACGGCAATTCCACGAAATCGCGCGGCACCGAGGTTCCCGACAAACTGCCGTAGGTGACGTTGGAAAGCAGACCGTGCAGCGCGTGCCCGAATTCGTGGAAGAACGTCCGGGTTTCGTCCAGACTCAACAAAGCCGGGGCGTCGCCCGATGGCCGGGAGAAGTTACAGACGATGGAAACTACCGGACTTATTTTCCTGCCATTTTTTACTTCCTGCCGCCGGAAACTGGTCATCCAGGCACCCCCGCGTTTGCTGGAGCGCGGGTGAAAATCCATATACATGATACCGATATGCCGTCCGTCGGCTTCCTTAACTTCGTAACCCTGCACTTCTTCCTGGTAAATCGGCAAATCCGTCCTCCGTTCGAAACGCAGGCCGTAAAGCCGGTTGGTAAGCATGAAAATGCCCTCGCGCACGTTCTCCAGCGAGAAATACGGTTTCAGTTGCTCGGCATCGAGGGCGTATTTTTGTTTGCGTAGCTTCTCGGCATAATACCGCCAGTCCCAACTCGCGAGTTTTTCGTTTTTGCCCCGGCGGGGATCCGCATCTTTATCCATCATTGCTTGCAACTCGGCGGCTTCCTGCCGGGTCACCGGCACGGTGGCGGCCCAGAGTTGATTGAGCAGTTCGCTCACTTTCGCCGGGGTTGACGCCATGCTTTCTTCCAGTACAAAAGCCGCGTGGTTTTCGTAGCCCAGCAATTGCGCCTTTTCGGCCCGAAGCATCACCATTTTAGCCATAACCGCCTTGTTGTCGCGGGCGTCGTTGTGATTGCCGCGTTCGAGGTATGCCTTTAATAGTTGTTCGCGGAGCGCCCGGTTATCGGCATAATGCAAAAACGGCATGATGCTCGGATTTTGGAGCGTGAAAACCCACTTGCCCGACAAGTTCCGCTTTTTGGCTTCGTCGGCGGCCGCGCTCACCAGCGAAGCGGGCAACCCGCTGAGGTCTTCCTGTTTTTCGATCACCAGCGCGTAGGCGTTGTTTTCCGCCAGCAGGTTTTGCCCGAATTTGATCGTCAGCACCGAAAGTTCTTCGTTGATTTTCCGGAGCCGTTCCTGTTTTTCGGGCGTTAGCGCGGCCCCACCCCGGACGAAATTCTTGTAGGTTTTTTCGAGCAGCCGTTGCTGTTCGCCGGTCAGTTTGAGTTGATTACGCTGGTCGTAGACGGTTTTTACCCGCTTGAAAAGCGCTGGATTCAGCGAAATATCGTCGCCGTTTTTTGCCAGTTTCGGCGCTACCGACTGGGCGATTTTCTGCAGCGCGTCACTGGTGTTGGCATTGTTGAGATTGAAAAATACCGTACTGACCCGGTTCAGCAAATCGCCACCCGCTTCCAGGGCTTCGATGGTGTTGGCGAAGGTCGGGGCCGATTTTTGACTGGTAATTTTCGTAATGTCGGCCAGTTGTTGTTTAATGCCTTCGTCGAAAGCCGGTTCGAAGTGTTCGGGCTTGATTTTGTCGAAAGCCGGTACCCCAAACGGCGTGTTGTACGCGCTAAAAAAAGGATTGTCCACGGTAGTTTGTCCGTGCGCCGGTGCGAGCGCCATCAGCATTAGGGTCGATGCGATAAAAGTAAATGTTGATTTCATGAAGAAGGCATTGGATGAAGTAACTCAAAACTACAGAATCGCGTCGCGAAAGCCAAACGGGGCCGCCCGGCGGTCCGTGGGTACGAATCGGCCCATTTAAACGCTGGTTCTGTCAGTTCATGCGGGAGTTTTGTTGCTTCGGTGTTTATTGTCTTGATAGTCAGGCAAGTTGAGCCCTACCTTTGTCCTGTCCAAAGCAGATACCGGTCAAAAAACGGATTGGTATACGGAAAAGCGTAAAACGTACACTTTTGTCCGCCAGCGAACAGCAACTGTCCGGCATCGTACAGTAAAATTTTTAAGTCTTATTTTTTAGGTGCTGATTATCAGATTGTTATTGGATTGGCACGGCATTTGGATTATTGGTAACCGAACACGTAAACAACAACTTTTGAATCATACCAGTACGAACAACAACAAATAATAAACGTAAACAACACCATGTTAAACTTCCTGAGTAACCTGATCTGTACCGCGCTGTTGAGCGCCCCTGTCGTTAGCGAACCGGCAACTCCAAAAGCCCTGCCATTCGAAGTAAGCGCCTATGTAACTACCGAAAACAAGATTCGGGTGGCCGTTGAGAAAACAGCGCCTGAGCCGGTCGTGGTTTTACTGCGCAACAGCAAAAATGAAATCCTTTTTCAGGAAATGATTTCGAAAAAAGACTTAAAATACGCGGCCAAGCTGGACATGAAAAACCTGACCGATGGCGCGTATGAACTGGAATTTAAGTCGGCTCAGGGAGTCATCCGGAAGCAGGTCAACGTGGCTACCCAACCGGTAGCCGAGCCAGCCCGGGTGATTCTGATGAATACCCCCGCAGAATAATTTAGAATGTAGATTTAGACAAACTGGAAAGCCACTTCTGCTCGACGGAGGTGGCTTTTTCTGTTTTTACCGGAACGGTTTTTCAGGAATATTCGACTAATTCGCACTAGTATTACGCGAAACCGGTTGCGGCCTGGAGTCCAACGTACATCCCATGAAATTTGACGATTATCCCATTGCCTCCGAAATCAAGCGGAATCTGAGCGAGTTAGGGTTTAAAAAACCGACCGATATTCAGTTTAAGTCGATCCCGAACATTCTGAAGGGGGAAGACGTGCTGGCGATTGCCCAAACCGGCACCGGCAAAACCGCAGCATTTGCCATTCCGGTGATCAATCTGCTGTATGAGCGCAAAACCTCGCGACGCGCCGACGGAATCAAGTGCCTGGTGATGGTGCCGACCCGGGAGCTGGCGCTCCAGATTGCGGGCGTTTTTGAGCAGATTTCCCGCTATCTGAACCTGAAAGTGTTTTGCGTATTCGGCGGGGTGGAGCAGGGGCCGCAGATTGCGCAGCTGGAATCGGGCATCGATATTCTGATTGCCACGCCCGGCCGGATGTTCGATCTGGTGAGTCAGGGGTACATCCGCCTGCAGCGGGTCGAAATTCTGATTCTGGACGAAGCCGATCACATGCTCGATCTGGGCTTTATCAAAGACATTCAGGATTTGATGCGGTTTTTGCCCCGAAAACGGCAGACGCTGTTTTTTTCGGCGACTATCAACGAGAAAATCAAGAAGCTGGCGTATTCGCTGGTGCATAATGCGATCCGGATTCAGATTTCACCGAAAGATCCGGTGGCCAAAAACATCGACCATTCCGTGGCTTTCGTGGGGATGGACGACAAGCGTTTTTTTCTGGAACGGCTCATCAACGAGCACGCGGAAAGCAAAATTCTGGTGTTTGTCCGCACGAAAGTCCGGGCGGAGCGAGTGCAGAAAGCCCTCGAGCGGGTCGGCATCAAAAGCGAGACCATCCACGGCGACAAAGAGCAGCAGGATCGGCTGAAGGTGCTGAATGCGTTCCGAACCGGAGCTGTTAAGGTGCTGATTGCCACCGATGTCAGCGCGCGCGGCATCGATATTGCCAACGTGGATTACGTCGTCAATTACGACCTGCCGGAGCAGCCCGAGAACTACGTCCACCGCGTGGGCCGGACGGGCCGGGGTACGCAGAAAGGCCAGGCCTTTTCGTTTTGCAGTCCCGAAGAAAAACCGATCCTCGACGAAATCGAAACCTTTCTGGATAAACCCATTCGCGTAACTCAAATCGACCAGATCGACTACACCGAAACCGTCGATGCCAGCAAGGAATCCAAATTCGATTTGAAGGCCCTGATGCAGGAAGCTGAGGAGTTTGAGAAAGGACGCAGGAAAAAGAAGAAAAAGTAGCCAGAAAACCGCTCCGCTTTCGCCCGTTTTCCAATGTTGCTGATTTTTAGTATTTGGTTGAAAATGAGCTGAAACCGGTTTTTAATACACCACAATTTCCGGTTTGTTCGATGCAAGTTTCCGGTACGGATTTTCCAGAAACTGCTGCATAAAGCGGGTCATGTCTTCGCCACCGACGCCGTGGGCTTCGTTCCGGAACAACAACCGCTGGCTGTTGGGCATGTAGTGATGAATCCTATCGATGTACAGCGGGCGGCAGGCATTATCCAGCTCACCATCCGCCAGTAGCGCCGGTTTGTTGGAGTAAAAAGGCTGCTTGGTTTCCGGTTTGATCGGCGGCACTTTCCAGCAATCACACAGCTCCTGGTAGACGTCGTTGATGTGGTAGCCTTTGAGGTACGGGAACGCATCGTAGAGTTGCTGGCCAATTTTTTCGCTATGATAAGCGGTTTGGTCAGCACAATAGACCGACAAACGCATGCCCGACGGACCGTTGCCGTATTCAAACGTGCGATCGAGCAGCTGTTTGATGTACGGATAATGATTGCCTTTGATCATATCGCTAATGACCAACGGAAGGCGTTTGTAATACGTATTCACCAATATTCCCATTAAATCACTGCGGGTATATTGAATCCGAACGCTGTCTTTCGTGCCCTTTTCCAGGTACGGAATGGAAAATGGTTTCGTGCCAATGGCCGTAAAATACTGCTGAAACCGTTCCTTCAAATTTCCGTAAACCGCTTTGTCGGTCGAGTCGCGGGCGACGCGTTCGAACAGGATGTTGAGGGATTCATTGAAATTGGCCGGTTCGTCTTCATCGATTGGGACAAAGGTCGGCAGGGGCGAATCCAGAATGAGGGACCGGATGCGGGACGGATCTTTCTTCAAAACCGCCAGCATGAGCCCTCCGCTGTACGAAATCCCCAACAGGTTGACCGAATCCGCTTTCAAAGTCGCCAGCAGATCGTGAATATCCGATACGGTTTCGTCGGTATTGTAACCCGAGAGATCGATTCCGCGCGACTCCAGCGCTTTTTTGTAGCGTTTAACGCCAACTACCATCATGCTGTCTTTATTCAGGTTTTTGCGGTACGATTCTTTAATGGCGTCATCCAGTTCGGGGCTCGACAGGTGGGGCAGGGCGTAGCGGGTTCCCCGTTGCTCGAAGGCAATGCAATCGCGGTCGTTGATGAGGGGCGAGCGCGACGCTCCTCTGGCCCAGCCCAGCGAACTGCTACCTGGCCCCCCGCCGGTGAATAAAACCGGGTCTTTCTTTTTATTCGGATTTTTGCTCTCCACCAGCACGAACGGCAGCTTGATGGTTTTCCCGTTCTTCTTCGACCGGTTTTCGGGAACAATCAGGTACGCGCATCGCGTGCGGAAGCTGCTGTCGATCTCAACGGGGCAGGCGCAGGGTTCCAGCGGACGGACGGTGCCGGGTTGGGCGCGGGCACAGGTGTAGGACAGGAGGAAAACCGCCTGCATCAGCAAGATCGAAAGCTTGTTCATCAGTTCTTGAAATTCGTTTCGACAAAACAAGGCGGTTTTGGGTCGGGATTTTAGTAAAAAACGGACAATTCTATTCGAGGCTCCCAAGTATTTTCTAATTTTCTCCCCGAATGAAAAGACAAAAACCGCCTTTATGCGGCTCAGCGAACGACGGCAACAATCACCAACATGACCTACGGCACCGCCCAAAATACAGATCGATGCAAAAAGAGAAATCAGGTACTGCTGCACCAATACCTGGCGATGGTAGCCCCGCCCGGAGTGCTCCTAAGTTTTAAAATTGCTACTCCAGTTATTTCGAACAATGAAGGGCATTTCCACGATCGATTCGATTTGCTCGAGTTTCACCTGACCCGGCCGGAAGGCGACCCGACCGGAAAATTCGTAAGGCACGGCCGAGAAAATCTTCCGTTTGCCCACGAAAAGCAGGTAGCTGAGAAAGGCGTCATCGGTTTCCGGCAAAGGATCGTGCAGTTTAATGGGCTGAATGAGCGATTCGGCACCCTTCAGCTTGAGGGTCAGAAAGTGGCTGGAAGCATCCAGATTCAGGGCTGCAAATTCGTCAAGTGTCATGGTGTGAAGAAGTTAGCCTTATTCACAAATATAACTGGCTGGCTTATCGGGCCTTGATCAGCCGGTTATATTTTTTCAAAACCGCTTTATTGGCAAAATACAGCCCGACTGCAAGGCAATCGGGCTGTGAAGAAAGAGGTCGGTAACGCTGATGACCCTAGCTAAATCATCAGCTACTTATTTAAACTGCATAAAGGCCTGTCCGATAGAGCCAATAGTACGAAACGCCCAAAAAACCACATGAACGGACATTCTGAGAATACAAATGAATAGACATGGATTTATTGGCGAATCCGCATTGAGCGACCGGATCGATCACACATACTAGTGAATCATTCTCTGGCTAACTAAAAAACGGTTGGGAGCTTTATTTCTACTAAAAAGGATATTTACAAGATTTCGATTTTTCGTTCAGCGGTTTTGCCAAACTTGTTCTGGCTGTCGTAGGCCAGTCCCAGCCCGACGCTGGAAAGTTTGTTTTCGTCTGCAATGGCCGCGTTGGGGAACAGGCGTTTGAATTCGGCCTGAACCAGCGGCACTTCGGTCGAGCCGCCGGTCAGAATAACGAGGTCGATGTCCTGCTGGCGGACGCCCGCGTTCTGCAGACACTCGGTGGCCGAGGCTGTTATTTTGTCAACTTCAGCACGAATCGACTCTTCAAAGAGCGTGCGTTTGATCGGGATGAAAAAATCCGGTTCCACAAACTCGAACGGGGTTTCGAAGGCATCAGCGTTGGTGAGGGCAATTTTCGCCCCTTCGGTAGCCGCCAAAACCGTGTGACCGGTTTCGTTTTCTAGTACACTTAACAGCCGCTTATACCGCTTTTTGTCGTGCGACTGGTGCAGCAACTGCCGCGTCTGCATAATGAGTTTGGGCGTATACAGAAAGTTAACTTTGCTCCATTCCGCCAGGTCGTGATACGGTTTGAGCGGGACTTCCAGGTTTTTCTCGCCGTAGTGGCTGCGGTAACCGAGTTCGGGCATAATGGCCGTCAGACTCAGGTCTTTATCGAAATCGTTGCCGCCCACGCGTACCCCGGTATTGGCCAAAATATCCGACGATCGGTCGGTTTTGCGGGCCGATTGATTCGATAACCGGATAACTGTAAAATCAGAAGTTCCCCCGCCCAGATCGGCCACAATCGCCAGTTTTTCGCCGGTTAGTTTTGCTTCGTGGGCAAATGCCGCAGCAATGGGCTCGAACTGGAACTCGATGTGTTTGAAACCGATCCGCCGGGCAATTTCCTGCAGTTCGGCCTGCGCCTGGGCATCCGCTTCCGGCGACTGATCGACGAAGTGAACCGGTCTGCCCATCACCACATGTTCGATTTCCTGACCTGCTTCGGCGTCGGCTTTGGCCTTCAGCGTTCGCAGAAAGGAGGAAATGATGGTCGAAAAATTCATCGTCGTGCCGTTTACGACGGTTCCGTGTTTCATGAGGGGCGTGCCCAGCACCCGCTTCAGGCTGCGCATAAACCGCCCCGGTTTACGGTCGAAAAACAGGTTGACCGCATTTCTGCCGTAAAAGGCTTTGTTGTCGTCGCGCTGGAAAAAGATCGCGCTCGGAATGGTTACCTGACCGTTTTCAACCGGTACGAGACTGATTTCACCATTTTTGTCAATCGCAATGCTTGAATTGGAGGTACCAAAATCAATTCCGCAGGAAAGTGTTGTCATTCCGGTTGTGTCGGTTTTAGCGTGCAAAAACCATTCGGCGTCCGAAAAAGGAATCGGACGAAAATGGTCTGCCACGGCTTCTGGAGGATAAAAGGGGCGCAAATGTACGTCTAAAATTTGGTTTTTGAGCTGAAAATGTTGTCGCCAATCGGTCGGAAAGTGAATTTTCTGACAGTCGCTCAGCAGGATTGATTCAATTCCCTGTAATCGGGCCGCAGTCAGGGCGGTTTGTCACAGCGGATTGAGTTTTCGGAATATCCGTTGCATCTTTACCCGAAACCAGCGACTACAAAATGGACTTTGAAGCAGTTGCCGCCCAGTTACGCAAACCCGATGGCGAATTCGGCAAACAGGTTGGGGCCAAAATGAACGAAAGTAACTGGTACATCAATCAGTACCTGATTGAAAACCTGAATCTGAAAAACCACGACAAGCTGCTGGAAATTGGGATGGGCAACGGTTTTTTTGTCAAGGATATTTTCGCTAAAGAGCCTTCGGTTACGTATACAGGCTGTGATTTTTCGGAGACGATGGTGGAGGAAGCCAGCCAGTTAAATCAATCGTTTATTGATAGCGGTCAGGCTCAATTCGATAGGGGTTCTACGACCAATCTCCCGTTTGCGAATGCAACGTTTGACACGGTTTTTACGATCAATACGCTGTATTTCTGGGAGAAACCGGTCGACGATCTGGCTGAAATTCACCGGATTCTGAAACCGGAAGGCGAGTTGCTGGTGGCTATTCGACCTGAATCCCTTATGAAAAAGCTGCCTTTTACGCAGTACGGGTTTACGTTGTACGAGAAAGAAGGCGTCATTGAGCTTCTTACCGGGAACGGTTTTCACATGCTCGGGGTGTTCGAAAAAGACGAGCCAGTTCATCAGAATGTGCATGGCGATTCCGTCCAGATGGTGACCGTTATTGTGCGGGCCGTAAAACAATAATCAACTTGTTTCTTTCGATTTGGTCGAGCGATGGTAAGTAATGCGGAATTTCGGAAATTGGCCTCGGCACTCCCGGATGTGGTGGAATTGCCGCATTTTGAAAACACGTCATTTCGCGTAAAAAAGAAGATTTTCGCCACCTTAGCCGAAAAGCACAACCGGGCCTGTCTGAAGTTTTCTGAAGTGGATCAATCGGTTTTTTCATCGTTCGACCAAACCGTTATTTATCCCGTTCCGAACAAATGGGGCAAGCAGGGCTGGACGTTTATCGAACTGGCAAAAGTGGAAGAAGAAACGCTGATCGACGCGCTGAAAACCGCTCATCAACAGGTAGTTAATTCGTCAAAAGGTCAGCCGAAGAAGAGTCTGTAATGCATGTTGAGTTTTTATGACCTAATCCCTTACCATATCGAAAGGATATATGAAAACGCTAGGGATTATCTTTCTAATCTGGCTTGGAATCCGCCAACCGTCCGCTTACGCGCAAATGGATTCTATCAATGCTACCGTGACAATTTCTGATCATCCCAGAATCTTACTTCGTCAAAGTGAGATACAGGCACTCCAAAAGGCAATCCAATTCGATACCTGCCTGCATCTTGTTCACCAATCTCTTTTAAATCAATGTGACAGTATATTGCTGAGCAAGCGGACCGCACTAAGTTCTACACGAGTGGGCCGTATCCAACATAGCGACGTCCGGGAAGCGCTACGACGGCTTTTTGCCCTTTCCTATGGCTGGCGAATGACGGGAAGGCAGGCCTATTTTGACCGGGCAAAACACGAACTATGGATGGTGCTAATTGTGCATTGGCATCGGGAGCAGGTAGAACACCTGGCCGAAATCACCACGGCGGCATCCCTGGCTTACGATTGGCTGTATGGTAACTTGTCGTCCAGAGAACGTGATTTTGTGCAAAAAACAATCATCAAAAAGGGACTGGAAGCCGCATTAACTCCTCGCGATAGCAGCTGGACCGTTCCCACCGATTATCAAATGCAAGTTATTAACACGGGCTTAGTTTTCGGTGCGTTAGCCACTTACGAGTCTCAACCTGCGCTGGCTCGTTCGATTTTAAACCGTTCGATTCGGTCCACCAGGCAAATAATAGCAATCTACGATCCGGACGGCGCTTATCCGTATGGCTATTCGGCCTGGAGTTACGCGACGGGTTTCACGGCTTTATTGATCAGCGCTTTACAAAACGAATTTAGAACCGACTTTGGCTTGCTTGCGCAGCCTGGCTTTTTAAAAACCGCAGATTATGGACTCCATATGCGGGCTCCATCGGGCAACTGCTTCAATTATGGGAAAACGAATCTGGAAGCCCCGCTTCAACCCGTTCAATTTTGGCTTGCCCATCGGGCGGAGAATCAGTGGGCCGGATGGATAGAACGAAACTGGCTGGTAAGAAAAAAGGTAAATACCTGGCAAAAAGAAGCGCTTCCACCCGCCCTATTAATTTGGAGTTATCGTCATCCTTTAACTGTTCCCAACCAACCTCCAAGCCAGGTGTGGGTAGGTCGGGGTAAGGAGCCCGTAGCTTTGCTCCGTAGCTCGTGGAACGACTCAACCGCTTTGTTTATGGGATTAAAAGCGGGTACTCCCTCCCTGGCGGATGCCCACATGGATGTTGGTTCGTTTGTGGTAGAGGCCCAGGGAGTGCGCTGGGCGATCGATCTGGGTCCTCAAAATATGGACTCTTTACAGCTCGCCGGTGTAGATATGCAACCAACCCACCAGAATGCCCCGCGCTGGTTAGTTTATCGAAATTCAACCATGGGGCATAACACCTTGGTAGTGAATTATGGCGCTCAGTTAGTGAACGGATTTGCCCCAATCGTCAGTCATTCCAATCAACCGGCTTTTCGGAATGCGATTACAGATTTGACGTCCCTCTATGCCGAAGATTTGGTCAGTGCCAGACGGGGTGTAGCCATTCTTGATGGCCGGTCCATGCTTGTTCAGGATGAGCTGGAAACAGGGGCTAAGGAATCAGTTGTGCGGTGGGTTTTTGCAACGGGAGCTGAGGTTGAGCTGATCGATTCACATCGAGCCATTCTAAGCCAATCAGACAAGAAGATTCTGGTTGCTTTAGAACCAAATTCGGGGCTAACGCTGCGTGCCTGGTCGACCGGCCCTCGCTATGAGCACGATTCGGCTAATCCGGGTACGATGCAAGTGGGTTTCGAAACCACGATTCCGCCCCGAACGAAACGGTCCTGGAAAGTGGAATTCGTTCCCGGAAGCATTTCGCTGGAAACCACCTCACCCATGGTTTCGCTGGCACAATGGCCCCATGAATAAGCAGGTAATTCAATTGATAGTAAATCCAAAATTTGAGCAACTACAAGTTGCCAAATTGTACAAACTTGCTTACAGATCGATAACTACTAAAAATCCTGCCTGCTAAAGATGGATTTTCCCGCCGGAGAACTGTTCATTCTGCTCTTCTTTTCAGTCGGACTGACGCTCGTCGGCATTGGCTATTTCATCTTTCGTAAGCGCCGGAACCTGACCCGAAACGGGATTGCCGCCAAAGGCATTGTTATCGGGCTGCACCGGATGGAACGTCACGAATATCCATTGGCGCCTTCCATTCGCTACCAGACTACCGACGGTCGGGAGGTGATTTTTCACAGTTCGGAAGGCCGTAATCCGCCGAAATACCGGGTTGGCGATGAAGTAACGCTCTATTACGATCCCAAAGACTTCCAGCATGTTCAACTGGCGGGTGATTACCTGATGGTTTATGTATTTGCCGGAATGGGAGCGGTTTTTCTGCTGCTTTCGGTTTGGGATATTGCCGATTCCGTGGGAACGATCTGGCAGTGGGCCTGGAGTGAATAACCGGTTTTCAACCCATTAATAGCCAGCTAAAAGTAATGAAAGACGACATTTTCTCACCCGAAGGTACCTACGTCATTCAGTTTGATGTTTTCGAAGTGAAGATGAGCCACTGGATCGAAACCCCGCGCATTTTCCGCGTCGCGGATAACCAGCTTCTGTTTGATTTGCGGGGCGACGTCTGGAGCGCCATGCGGATCAACTGGCTCAGTGAATCGCGTCTCGAACTACTGGTTGCCAAATACCCCGGCCGGATTTCCTGTCATTTATTCCTCGATCTGCAGACTGATAGGGGAGCGGGAACTGCTGATAATGACCGGTTTGAAGGAAATTTGTCGGGTCTGGAAAACTGGGTCCGCCAGCATTGAATACCGGTTTTTACTTCTGACGGTTAAACTTGAAAGCCACTCGAAACAAAAAAAGCCGACCCTTCTACCAGGTCGGCTCTGTGAAAAGAAAAGCAATCGTTATTTTTTACCGGCAAACCGGATTTCAACTTTGTCGCCATCCGAAGTACCAGACGCTTCGAAAACCAGTTTACCGGCCGTAATTTCGGCAATTTGTGAACCGCCATCGCTGTAGAGACCGTAGTTGGCACCGTTGGCTTTGACTTCATATTCTCCCAAATCCAGTTCCCGATCGTCTTCACCCGTTGCTTTGAGCAACAGAACCAGCGAAACGGCACCATCCGATGTTTTTTGCATATCGGCGGAGGCTGAGACGGTTACACCTTTCTGGGTAACTGGTAAGGTTTTGTAGGTTACAACGCTTTCGCCGTTGACTTCGTAAGCGAAAGAACTCAACTTGTAGGTTCCGGCCACGGCGCTGGCGGGGTCTTTCGGGCTCACTTCCCCTTTTTCGGAATCTTTTTTACAGGCGGCCAGTGTAACCAGCGCAAACAGGAAAATCAGTACTTTTTTCATCAGTGTAGTTGTTTAATGTTCGATGCAAACCTAGCACCAAACGTACCCGACAATCAATTACTGGTGACATGAACTGTTACTTTTGATCGCTGAAGTGGTACCAAACCGGATTGATTCTGCTCAATCCATTTTTCGATAGTGAGATCCGTTGGGGCCAATCAATCTGATTTACGCCCATTCGGCGGGCATTTTTCGAACAAACCGGTCGGAGGGCGGTTATTTTTGAAAGCAATGCTGACAACGTTATGAAAACGAAACAATGGATTTGGGGACTGTCACTGGCTCTGATCACCGCCATTTCGCAAATGGCCTGTGAGTCCAAAACGGAAAAGAAAGCCGAGAAAGTCGGAGATGAATACAAGGATGTCATCAAGGCCCAGAAAGAGGGCGACAGCAGTGACGTTCAGGAAGAACAGGCCGAACTGGATTCGGCTCGTCAGGATTACCGGGAACTGGCGAAAGATTCTACCCAGAAGAAGTAAGGTTTAGAAAGCCAAAAAGCCCGGCACAACCCGAAAGTGGAAGTGCCGGGCTTTTTGATGCCCATGGAGCTGATGCAGCCAAGGTAACGATTACCGGCGCTTGGGCTGTTCGAACGACAGGTTCTCCGAAAAGAATTGCAGGACTTTTTTCTCGATCCGTTCGCCGACCCGGTTGATGTGGTCGCCGTCGTATTCTTCGTAGGTGTGCCTGATCTGGTAATCGTTCAACACGCTGTTGAGCACCTTGTTGCTGGCGGCAATTCCCACGTCTTTCGACCCGGCGTCGAAGGCAATCGCGTGTAGTTTTTTGAGATTGGGAATGTACTGATCGATCATCGCCAGGGGCGCATTGGCGGCCATTTTGGCCATCAAACCCGCCTGCGTTTGCGCGTCTTTGGACGGTAGATCGATGTAAAAAGGCGGTTTTTTTGGATTGGGAGCCCAGGCCGCTGCTGTCGCAAAAACCGCTTTAGTCCCGAAATCCGCCTTGACCAGCGCCGAATCCGATTGAATGGCTTCGATTCGGGCAATGGTCGCTTCACTGCGGTTTTGATTCAGGTTCGCATTCATGCAGCACGGACTGAGCAGGTAAATGCTGGAAAAAATTTCGGGATGTTTCTGACCGATGCGCATCGTGCCGTAACCGCCCATCGAATGCCCGGTCAAGCCCCGGCTGGCGGCATTCGGAATGGTTCGGTAATGGCTGTCGATGTAGCTCACCAATTCGTAGGCGACGTAATCTTCCCAGTTGCCGGTAGTCACCGAATTGGAATAAAAACTGCCGAAAAACCGGGTGTAGGCGTTGGGCGTAACGATGATCATTTCGCGCACAGCAGGGTCAGCAAAGGCTTTGTCGACTACTTCCGGGAGGTTGATCCAGTGTTTGGTAAAACCGTACCACTGGGCGTCGTTGTCGGTAAAACCATGCAGAAGGTACAGAACCGGATACCGGCGGTTTTTGTCCGTTTTATAACTGGGTGGCAGATAAACCGATACATCCCGGTCGGGCGAATCACCGGACAGGTTGCCTTCCAGCCCTTTTCCGTGGACTTTAATGCGTTCGGCGGTGCCTTTTTTGGTCGAAGCCGTCTGACTGCTGGCGGGGAATGTGAAGAAGAGTGCGAAGCCGATGACCAGCGCCGGTAGAATAGCGGTTTTCATGTTCGATTCAGGAATACTTTCGTCCGGCAACTTACTGATAAGTTGGGCAAGGACCAAAGTATTCCTGACCGGAAACCGTAAAAACCGTCACCATTTGAACTGATTATTGGCTTCGGCTGCATCGTCGGTCTTGGTCGTGAAAATCGAACGGGTCAGGGCGGTTTCGCTGTCCTTGCCTTTGACGCGTTGTTCCCCGATTCCGCCAGGGGCAGGCAGTAACAAATTGATCACCGACAGAACCTCCGCCGTCAATCCGGGAAACAATCCGTGAACGGCAGCGGCCACTTTGGCGGGCAACGAAATGATCAGTTCGGCCCGCCCGTAGCGGCAGGCTTCCAGAATTTGTCGGGCGCTTTCTTCCGCACTTTTCGACAAAACCGGCAGCGAGTCGCCAATCTTGAACCAGGCATATTCCTTTTCGTTCTGACCTTTGAACAGCGCATTTCGCGGACTACCCGTTCGCATGAGGCCCGGACAAACCGTAGTCACGTAGATACCGTCTTTTATCAATTCGGGACGGAGCCCTTCGGAATAACCGACCAGCGCGAATTTACTGGTGGAATACGGCATCAGATGCGGAAAAGCCACTTTCCCGCCAAATGACGCTATATTAACGATCCGGCCACCCATTTCTTTTCGCGCGCGCATCTGGGGCAAAACCGCATTGATGGCGTAAACCGCCGACCAGAAATTGGTTTCCATCACTTCCCGAAAGTCATCTTCGGTTGCGTGTTCGAAGGGCGTTACCAGAATGGTCCCGGCGTTGTTGACCAGCACGTCGACCGGCCCGACGGTTTCCTGGACGGCCTGAATGAAGGCCGTTACCTGGGTTTTATCCGTGATGTCGCAGGCATAGGTAAAAACCGTGCCGCCATTTAATTCCAGATCGGCTTTGGCGCGTTCCAGTTCGGCTTCGTCGCGGGCGCAAATGGCCAGATTCGCGCCTTCCTGCGCAAACTCCCGCGCCAGCACCAGCCCCAATCCGCGCGAACCGCCGGTAATGACAACGGTTTTTCCGCGAAAGTCGGTTTTGCGCCATTGATCGAGCAGGGCTTTGGCCGCAACGGCGATGCCAATGCTCGCCAATCCCCAGAGTCCCAGTTTATTCGTGTTGGATAACCTCATCGTTCGTTTGTCTTTCCAGTGAATAAGTATTCAACCGACCAGACGGCAGAATGTTACCGATCGATGCTAGTTACCGTGTGAATCGCCTTTCTTAAAGGCCGGGAGCGATCATCCTGCCTCCGGTTTTTTCCGGTTGAAGGATAAAATAGTTCAGTTGACTTCCAATGTCTTACCGAAATCCGTCGGAAGAGGAAAACCTTTGCAGCATCAGAAGGCGGTTTTTTCGTCTTTTCGACCAAACAACAAAAACGACTGAACTACATGAAACGAATTGTTTGCCTGCTGGTCTGGATAACCCTGTATGGCCTTTTTATGACGGCCTGTAAACACGACCTCGACCCGACTACTCCCGTACCGGAAAAGCCTGGTACGAACAATCCCAAGCCTTCAGATCCTGAAACCGGTGCAGTTCAGCCGGTTGGCGTCCCGCAGGGAACGGCGGTGATGCAAACGATTGGCCCGGCGGGCGGTGCCATTACCTCCGAAGACGACCGCTTTACCGTCACGATTCCGGCCGGAGCGTTAACGAAGGACGTTGCTATTTCGGTCCAGCGCATTACAAACACCAACGGCGCGGGTATCGGGGACGGCTACCGCATGCTGCCGGACGGTCAGCAGTTTGCCAAACCGGTGACCATGACGGTGAACTATACCGCCGAAGAAGGGCTGCGGAGCCTGCCGAAAGCCTTTGGAATTGCTTACCAAAACGCCAAAGGGGTCTGGATGGCGGTAGGCGGTACGCAGGTTGATACGACCAATCGTCGGGTTTCAATTGACGTAAATCATTTTACCGATTTTACCTTTTTCGAGTATGTTTACCTGGAGCCCGAACTGAGTGCCATTGATCCGGGGCAATCCGTCGACATCAAGCTCTTTGGGTTGAGTTCGATTAACTGGTTATTGGAAGATTTTCCCAAAGGTGCGGAAAGGCCGTTGCCGAAACCGACCCCCATCGACTACCTCGATGGCTGGGAAGTACAGGGCGAAGGGCATTTGGTGGGGGCCGGAACAGCAGTGACGTATCAGTCGCCAGGCCAGTTACCAAACACAAACCCGGTTCGCGTTGTCGCGAAATTAAAGTCGCCGGGAAAAGAAGTTGCCCAACTGATTTCAACGGTATACGTACTTAAAGAAGGCATTTCGCTGCAGCCCGATGGGGGAGACTGGGTTCATTTCCCGAAAGCCGGGGCGCATTTGCGGGGAAATATCAAGGGACTCGACGGAGAAAATGGCCAGCAAACGGTGAACATCAAATGGGAAGCTGGTTCCCAGCCGCGCAATTCCCTCGGCATTTTTCCCTGGGGCAAGGGCGTTCCCGGGATTATCTACCGCCCAAATCCGATTACTGAATATACCCACCTGTATATTGTCGATAAGAAAATTTACGTCAGCCCGGGATCACTCAATGCCAACAGTATGCTCTACGGCGTCATTTTTGGAACATTTGATGTAAAGTTAGCGGGTGTTATTGCCACCACGATTCCGCCAGTGGTTTCCACTTCTTCAATGCGCGGAGTTTTCCGGGTGAAGTGCATGGACTGTGTCCGGTGACCCGCCGAAACCGTACCCGCAGAAGGGTCTGGCAGTAGCCTTATTTATTCTCAAAAAAGCAGATCGCAGCACCGTGTGGCGATCTGCTTTTTTATTATTCTGGTACTTATCGAATAAAAAGTAGAAATAATCGGTAAAAACAGGCCGTTTGTCGATGAATAGCCGGGTTTGAAAGAAAAAAATAAAACCGCATTAAACGCTCGGCGTGGTTGTCCCTCTAAGAGGCATATTACAACAAATAAACAACAACCAACCATGAAAACGACCATCTTCACTCTCGTCACATTAGCAGTATTAAGCGCCGGAACAGCAATGGCTCAACGCGGTTACGACAACGACCGTTACCCGGCTCCCAATCCAAGATATGACGATAATCGATACAACAACCAACGCTATGACGACATCCAGGAAGACATCCGGATTGATCGGCTGGACGCCATCGTCGGGTTGTCACGCCATCAGGAACGACAACTGAAACGCATCGAAGACCGCTATGATTTCCGCGAAATGGAAACCGCAAGACGCCGGGACCCGCAGGCTTATCAATACACCCTCCGTCGGAAAAATCAGGAAATGATGTCGGTGCTGACACCGTACCAACGGGAAAGACTCTTTGCTTACCAACAACAATACCGCCGGAACGATCGGGGTTACTACGGTCGCCGGTACTAATGAACAGGGTTTCTAAAAACGAAAAAGCGGAGTAATCCGCTTTTTTCGTTTGAGACTATTCTAACGGGAAAATAAATGAACAAAAACTAATCGAAGAAATCGTCAGGTAAATCCTTTACAGTCTCAATAGATCGCATGAGCATGGTAAAAGCGCTTCTGCGAGATAATAAACCTTGTAATACCGATTTAGCTTTGAATTCTTCTTCTGCATTACCTTGTTTCTCAGCCACTCTCCATTTATTCATCCACCTCAAGACTTCTTCATATTTTTTATAAATAGCAAAACGTAGGTCTTTAGTGCGGTTTATTGTTTCAGGGCTGCTACCATTGTGTAGATGTTTTAACAAATTTGCAGTATTGACTGCTTTCTGGTTCTTTCTATCCTGTGCTTGAAAGTGTACTGCCTGACCTCCAAAATCAATAAGATATAATAATTCAGACTCAACATCATCTAGTGGATTACATGGATCAAGATATCCTCCAACTGGAGTTCGTCGGGGTTTCATCATGTTTGCTGCATGTTCAGCTGGATATAGATTTGACCAAGTATAAGTCAAATTAGGATTTTCGGTACGAGAAACAAAATGTTCTACATCCATTGCCCAGGAGGTAACAAACTTTTGTTCTGTAAGGTAGCATTTAGCGTGAAATTCGTTATCAAAACGTTCAAATAAATCCGTACCGCGCCACGACTCTTTAGAGACCGGTTTTGAAATTGTCTGTTGGTCTTTGGGAAGTTGTTGATCTTCTTTGTAGGCTTCTAATGAGTCCAAATAGTGTTGTATTTCAATAGAAGTTAGAGATTGCGGAGATTCGGGGGTACGGTCAATATTAATCATTTATAAAAAGTACCTTAAACATTTTGTAAAATCATAGATTCCAATTCAACTCTCAATGTTGGTGAAAGGTATTGTCCATTAACTTCTAAAATTTCTTCTAGTTTTTGGCGAAGCTTTATCTTATCTTCCTTTAATTCACGTAATGCTAGGTTGACTTGACTTATTATTTCATCCGCAATATTCGAATACTCATTTTCCAAACCAAAGTGCGTCACCATCAATTCAGAATAGCTTTTTCCTGCTACATCATCCGTTTCTGTAACTTTAGTCGTTAAATCAAAAATTGTTGCCTTTTTAACACTAGATATTACTGCCGGAGAATGGGTAGCAGCAATGAATTGAATATTAGGAAAAAGACTCGCTAGTAGCGGAAGAACTTGGTATTGCAGCTCAAGGTGAAGATGTGTTTCTGGCTCATCAATTAAAACAATTCCGCATGGATTATATGAATAATCACCAACTTGTTTTCTAATTAAATCTACACGCATGAACAAATCCATTAGAATACTTAACAATGCCGAAAAACCTTCTGATAAAGTATCAAAAGTAAGTTGGCGGCTGTCGGATAATTTTATATAGAATTCGAAACTTTCTTGGACAAATACTAATTCCAGTGTGTCATCCTCAAAAATTTTACGAAATGTGTCTGTTAGAACAATAAAGAAACGCTCACTATTCTCAATTTTATCCTTATCATTATTTAGTTGATTGAATGCTTGGTAAACTTTTTGATTGACCAGGTATTGTTTGAATTCTTTTATAAAACTTTCGGTAGTGCTATTACTTAAGAGTTTATCTGTAAAATCAGCTTCTTTAGTAACAGTATTAACTTCTATTTTATTAGGAATTTCTCGTTTTGCTTGAAGAAATGAATAAATAGTTTCCGATTTATGTACGGGCCAAAAAGTATTTGGACGAACTGTGTAACCTAGATTTATTTTTTTAAACTCTATTAATTTTTTTTGCCACGTTTTTACTGTTGAGTCGTCATTCCCTTGTTGAGACGCTCTATGTGCGATGTTACTTTCTAATTGATAAATTTGCTTGATAGGGTCTGTTTCTCCTCCTATAAAAGCCGTCTTGCCACGCCAAGAGAGAATGTAATTATCAATCGCTCTTAAAATCGTACTCTTTCCCGAACCATTCTTCCCAGTCAAAATCAAATGGCTGAACGGCTGGTAGTCGTGTAAAACAATATCAAAATCCTTGTACGCATAACAGTCGTTTACGTGCAAGGATTTGATATAGGGAAATTCTTCTGGCTTAATCATCATTCTGCCTTTCTAGTTCACGTTCAAATATACGCTTAAAACCCAATTTTCCCCTTTCGCCCCCGGCCTTCGTTGCCTTCGACGTATTCCTTCAGTTCCGCCAGTTCCTTTTCAAAACCACTGCTCAGAATCGGAAAGCGGCACCAGGTTTTGGGGTCCACGTTTTCGTCGTCGACGTGGAACGAAGGCGCATACCGCTCGCGCTTCCACTGATTGCGGCTCCAGAGTCGGAAAAACCGGTCGACAGAAGTGTACAACTGATCGCGGCTATACTGGTTTTCAAACACCACTTCGACCTGTTGCATGACTTCCTTCGGCGATAATTTATCCCGGATACCGAATTTTTCGATGGCGTTCAGGACGTCGTACGGCATCAGGTCTTCCTCATCGGTTTGCTTCTTATCGAGCGGGCGGAGTTCAGCGGTGGGTTGCAGGTTATTCACTTTTTGTAAACCCGCCACTTTGATGGTGCCGCCCACGCCCACGGTTTCGAGCCAGCGGAGCCAGCCGCGCAGGTAATGCTTGTCAATTCCGGCGATGGGGGAGATGCTGCCCGCCGTGTCGCCGTCCATTGTGGCGTATCCCACCGACGCTTCCGAGCGGTTTGATGTAGAGAGCAGCAGGGCGTTGTTGATATTGGCAAGGAGCCACGCACTCGGGGCCCGCACCCGCGCCTGAATGTTTTGCAGGGCCACATCGTCGGTTTCCCAGGTGAGCGGACGGCCCAGCTGGTCTTCGATCAGTTTGGTGTACGTTTCGACCAAACCGTTGATATTGATGTTGTAGAACGTTGCGCCGATGGATTTCGCCAGCGATTCCGCCGATTCGTAGGTGTCGGTTGAGCTGTTTTCGGTTCCCTGATAAATGGTGGTCAGCAAGGCCCCGCAGATTTCCTCGACGGTTTTCAGTTTCTGAATCGCCTTAATGTGGCTGAGTTTCTTCTTGAAGCCGTCCAGGCCGATGCTTTCGTCCGCCATCCGGATCATGAGCGAAACCAAAGCCGCAATGGCCGAGGAGTCGGCACCCCCGCTCAGCGACAGTACGAAACCGTGCGAGCGGCTTTTGCGCAGGTAATCGAACAGTGCCAGCGCCACGGCCCGCGCAAATTCTTCTTCTTTCAGGTGATTGCCGTTTTCCCAGTATTCCAGTTCGGCTTTTTGCACGACCGGTTTTACGGCCGGAAAATCAAACTGAGCCGCCACGCGCAGGTTGGGAAACAGGTACGCCAGATTGACCTTGTTTTGAGTCTGACTTAGCCGCGTGTCATCGATGTCGATTACGGCGGTAATGATCAGCTGGTCGGCGTAGCTGAAACGCGGTCCCGACACCAGCAACTGG
This sequence comes from Larkinella terrae, assembly GCF_009668025.1. Classification (GTDB taxonomy): domain Bacteria; phylum Bacteroidota; class Bacteroidia; order Cytophagales; family Spirosomataceae; genus Larkinella; species Larkinella terrae. The sequence continues at coordinate 113,400 of NZ_WJXZ01000007.1, forward strand.
CCGTTGGACGCCACCATGGCATCGCCGTCGAAAATAGCACGACCCGATTCGTTGCCCACCAGGTTGCAGTAGATGTAACTGACTCCGAACGCCCGGGAACCGTCGATCACAAACCGTTCGCGAACGTGCGATTTATAGAAGGAAAAGTGGCTGGCGCTCGGATTCAGGATAATATCGACACCGCGTTCGTGGAGACTGCGGCCGGGGCGGTTGGAAATCCAGGCATCTTCGCAAATCTCAAAACCGATCTTCACGCCCGAAACATCGAACAGCAGGTCGCCGACCGGATAGGTAAACTCGCCGATCTGGATTTCGTCGCGCACGCCGGGTGTCCAGGGCTGGAACCAGCGGGTTTCGTAATGAATGCCGTTGTTGGCCATCACCTGTTTGCAGACGAAGCCCAGAATCCGCTTGTTGGCGATCAGGCAGGCCGTGTCGTAGGTGCGGTTATTGGCCAGCCGCAATGGCAGACTGACGGCCACGATAATGTCGGCGGTATGCGGTACAATTTCCAGCAGACTTTGCTTGGCCTGCTCAACTAGTTCGTGCGAAAAGAACATGTCCTCGCAACCGTAGCCGGTAATGCACAATTCGGGCAGACATAAAATACTGACGTTCTGATTTTTCGCTTCTTCAATGGCGTCGATAATATTCCGGCGGTTGTGTTCCCAGGCCATCGGGATCTGGTTGACAACACCGGCCGCAACTTTTATAAGTTTCATGTAAGGGATTTTCTGGTTGATCAGTTTTTAATTCAGTCGGCAAACAACAACTTTTTCGGATCAGTATAAAATCCGATCGGTAATAAAATAACGTCTCCGTCCTTTTTACGGTTCACACGAACGTACGCCCCGTTTAAACCCCAATAACACCCATTTACACCTTTTTGATTGAACGAATGCAACCTTGTAACCAATCTTTGCATCACACAAACACCAGCAGTAAACAACAAATACGGTTTCCGTGCCAGTCATCACGAAAATAATACCACCTATGTAAGATAAGGTTCTATGTAATGCATACTACTTAACTTTGCCACGTACTCCAGGGATAACCGGACAGTAAACAACACTTTTGAATTGTAATACGTAAACAACAACCTACTAATAGATCTCATGAAAACGTTTATCACCGCAGTGTGTACGTGGCTGGTTATGACTTCGGCAATGGCCCAGACTGCTCCGAATGGCAAGGTGCGCGGACTGGTTATCGATCCGGCGCAAAAGCCGTCGGAATTCGTCACGATCCTGCTACTCAAAGCCAAAGACTCAACGCTGGTCAAGGGCGTGGTTACCAATGACAAGGGCCAATATGAGTTCGACAATGTAGCCGTGGGCGGTTATCGGGTGGCTACTTCGCTGATCGGTTTCAAGAAAGTATATTCAGAACCGTTCGCGATTGATGCGGTAACTCCTGAGGTTCAGGTGAAAACGTTAACGATGGTGGAAGAAGCCAAGAGCCTGAATGAGGTGAAAGTGGTGGCTAAAAAACCGTTCATCGAGCAGGAAATCGACCGGACGATTGTCAATGTTGAAAACAGCATCGTTGCGAGCGGAAGTACTGCCCTCGAAGTGCTGGAAAAAGCGCCGGGTGTGACCATTGACCGCCAGAGCGACAACATTCAGTTAAAAGGAAAAGGGGGCGTTATCGTTATGATCGACGGCAAACAAACCTACCTGTCGGGCCAGGAAGTGGCCAACCTGCTGAAAAACACGCCGAGCGACAACATCGAGAAAATCGAGATCATCACCAATCCTTCTTCCAAATACGACGCAGCCGGAAACGTGGGAATTATCAACATCCGGATGAAGAAAAACAAGAACTTCGGCACCAACGGAACAGCGATTGCCGGGGTGGGTTACGGCCGGTTTGAAAAAGCCAACGCCAGCCTGAACCTGAACCACCGCGTCGGTAAAATCAACGCATTCGGAAACTACAGCTACTTTCACAACCGCCGTTTCCAGGAAAACAGCCTGGACCGGATCATTCCTTACAACGGAAAAATTACCTATTTCGACCAGTCGTCATACCGCCCAAACCGCTTCGACGGACACACGTTCCGGGGCGGCATCGATTATTTCATCAACAAGAAAAGCACCATTGGCGTACTGGCAACCGGTTTTATCAACGACTGGGAACAGCCCAACGGCATCAATCACTCGGTGATCAGCAACGAGCTGCACCAGATTACGCTAAAACCGACAACCGAAGTTTCGGTAAAAAACAAGTGGTCGAACGTAACGGGGAACGTAAACTACAAGTATGATTTTGACGGCAAAGGCCGCGAATTCACTAGTGACCTCGATTATTCCCGGTTCAACGGCCAGTCGTACAACAACCTGAGCACGACCTACACCAACGCCAACGACAGCATCGTTCAGCCGACGGCCATTGTTCGCAACAACATGCCTTCGATCATCGATATCTGGGCGTTCAAATCGGATTACGTACATCCGACGAAGATCGGGAAGTTTGAAACCGGTCTAAAAACCAGCTTCGTGAACTCGGACAATAACCTGACTTACGAAGATTACGTAGACGGTCGCTGGGTGTTCAATCCCAACCAAAGTAACCAGTTCAAGTATACTGAAAATATTAACGCCGTTTACGCGAATTTTTCGGGCAAGCTCTACAAGAATACCACCATTCAGGCCGGTCTGCGGCTGGAGAATACACACTCGCGGGGTAACTCCGTGACGCTTAATAAAATTGTGGACCGGAACTATACTAATTTGTTTCCTACGCTGTTTTTATCACAGAAAATCGATACCAACAACGTGCTGAACCTGTCGTACAGCCGTCGGATCGACCGCCCGAATTATCAGAACCTGAACCCGTTCCGGTTCTATCTGGACCCCTATACGTATCAGCAGGGGAATCCGTATCTGAAACCGCAGTTTACCAATTCGTTTCAGTTGACCCACGTGTACAAAGGTAAATTCTCGACTACGCTGGGGTATAGCCGGACGACCGACGTGATTGTGAACGAAGTTCCGGGTCAGATTCCGGAAGAGAACATCACGTTTGTAACCACTGACAACCTGGCCACGCAGGACAATGTGAACCTGACGATGAGCTTCCCGGTGACGGTGACCAAGTGGTGGAACATGCAGAATAACATCGGCGTGAATTATAACAAGTATGATTCGCCGTATCTGGGGGCGCAGTACAACGTCAGCTTCGTGTCCTATAACGTGTATACGTCGCAGAACTTTGTGTTGCCGAAGGGCTTCAGTGCTGAAGTAGCGGGTTGGTATAATTCAAAAAGTGTCTACGGTTTTTACCGTTCCATTCCGCAGGGAGCCTTTAGCCTGGGCGTCCAAAAGACGCTGATGAACAGGAAAGCAAGTCTGAAACTGAATGTAAATGACCCGTTCTGGCTGAACCGATTCGAAGGAAGAGCGACGTATCAGGACATTAATTTCCGGGTTCGGGCGCGTTGGGAAAGCCGCATTGCCCGTCTGACGTTCACGTATCGTTTCGGGAACCAGAACGTAAAAGCCGCCCGTCAGCGGAGCACCAGCACCGAGGCCGAGCGTAACCGGGCCGGTGGGGGCAATAATTAAATAAAAGTTAAATAAAGCAAACGGCGAATGAATTTTCGTCCACCCGCCGTTACTTTAATAGATAATTAGTTTAGGTTAAGAAAGCAGAAAGCCATTCCCACCTTGAGGAGTGGCTTTTTTGATTTTTAAAAATACGGTAACATTCGACAAATTCAAAATACTATTTGGTGACAAGATGTAGATACATTTAATAAATTTGCATCACATGAAGGTTATTAATTTAAAAGTCATAAAAAAAGGTCACTTTTTGTGACCTTTTTTGTGATAATCTAAATGATAATTATAATCCGACTAATTGCGGATTGTTAGTCCAAAGCCGCTACGCCGGGCAGGGTTTTGCCTTCCATGTACTCCAGCAGGGCTCCTCCGCCCGTTGAAACGTAACTCACGCGGTCGCCATACCCGGCGTTGTTGACCGCCGAAGCCGAGTCGCCACCGCCGATGAGCGAGAAAGCGCCGTTTTCTTCCGTAGCTTTGACAACAATGTCCGCAATGGCGTTGGTGCCGATGGCAAAATTTGGAAATTCGAATACGCCCATCGGGCCATTCCAGAGGATGGTTTTCGATTTACTCAACACATCGCTGAACAACGTAACGGTTTCCGGACCAATATCCAATCCCTCCCAGTCGTCCGGAATTTCACCGGTTTTTACCGTCTGGCGGTTGGCATCGTTGGAAAAACCGTCGGCAATGATGTTGTCAACCGGCAGATAAACCTGAACGCCTTTGGATTTGGCTTTTTCGAGCAGTTCGAGCGCCAGTTCCTGCTTGTCGGCTTCGAGCAGGGATTTGCCAATTTTACCGCCCTGGGCTTTCGTAAACGTATACGCCATACCACCGCCAATGATCAGGTTATCAACTTTGTCGAGTAATTTTTCGATGATCAGAATTTTATCCGAAATTTTGGCACCACCCATGATCGCCGTAAACGGGCGCTCGGCATCTTCCAGCACGCGCTGGGCGTTGTCGAGTTCGGCCTGCATGACGTAACCGCAGACTTTATCCGTAAAAAACTGCGCAATGACGGCCGTCGACGCGTGAGCGCGGTGGGCCGTTCCGAACGCATCGTTAACGTACACATCGCCTAGCTTCGACAATTTTTCGGCAAACGCAACGTCACCTTTCTCTTCTTCTTTGTAGAAACGCAGATTTTCCAACAACAAAATTTCGCCCGGTTTCAGCGCGTCGGCCAGTTCTTTGGCGGACTCTCCGATGCAATCATCGGCGAATTTTACCGGCACACCCAGCATGATTGACAAAGGACCAACCAGGTGTTTCAGCGAAAATTTATCTTCAGGTCCGCCTTTGGGCCGACCCAAATGCGACATCAAAACGCACGAACCGCCGTCTTTCAGAATTTTATTGATCGTCGGCAGCGTGGCTTTCATACGGGTATCGTCCGTAATTTCAAACTTGCTGTTCAGCGGAACATTGAAATCCACCCGAATCAGGGCGCGTTTACCGGAAAAATTATAAGAATCTAAAGTTTTCATACGACAGATTTCCTGATTAGTTGGCAAAATCCGCCCGAACTTAGGAGTTTTTAGGCAAATGGAACAATCACACGATCAGCTTGTTAGATTAGTGCTAATTTTACGTGTATTGATACAATTTTAGCCTTCATTTCTTACTTGAAAAAAACCGTACCGGGATATATCAGGTACGGTTTTGCGGTTTTTACGTTGGTTCCGTTTATCAACTTCATTGTTTGTTGCCTTCCCGTTTTAAGTAGAAATCGATTTCCGGCCTAATAAAGCGTTCATCGGGCCGCGAAAGCGACAATGCTTAATAATGCACTGATAATCAGTACGTTTACTTTTTTATGATTGTATTTGTTGTTACTGACTAAAAGTAGTACGAATCAAACGGTCAGGGAGTTGGTGGAATGGCGGCCGGGACCGCATTGGAAATGGGTTTGAGCGACTTCAGATATGCAAAAACCGCTTTCATATCCGCATCGGCCATGCCAGCGTAATTGGGCCACGGCATCGGGGGCAGCAAGGGCCGACTGTTGTCCACTCCTTTAAATTTCCCCTGCCGCATGGCCTTGTTAAACTGCCCGAACGACCAGCTGCCGATACCGGTCGCGTCGGGCGTCAAATTAGCTGCGAACGATACGCCCCAGGGACCGATGAAAGCCGTGTTTTGCCCGTTGAACAACACCCACTGACCGGTTTTGACCAGATTCGGGTCATACGTTCCCAGCGGTATGGCGCTGTTGTAACCGGAAAGAAAGCGGTCCACATCGGGAACCGGGCCTTGGGGCGTCAGTTTCTTGGGGGCGTGGCAATCGGCGCAACCCATGATGCCAACCAGGTATTCGCCCCGTTTCACCAATGGGTTCTGGGCGGGGTGTTGGCGGGCCAGGGCGATGGGTTTGTCATTGACCGGTTTTGGGCTCGAAGCTGGGTTTGTAAAGGCACAAATGAGCCAGCTGGTGACAGATGCCGCCAGATAAATGCGTTTCATAATGTGTTTAGTTTTTAAAGGATTTTTACGCTGAAGGCTTATCTGACCGCCGTTGCCTCGATTTCAACCATCAAGTTCGGGAAAGCCAGCGCTTTTACCTCGGTCAGCGTACTGGATGGCACGCAACCGGCTGCGCCCAGTCGGCCCATTACTTCGCCGTAAGCCGCAAAAAAGGCGTCGATGGAGGTCGTATAATAATTGAGCCGGATCACATTCGATAGTGAGTAACCTGCTTGGTGTAAAACCGTCTCCAGATTGTCGAAACTAACGCTAATTTGTCCGGCCATATCGGTCGATACGGGTTGGCCATCGGCAGTCATGGCGGCTTGCCCGGCGCAGTATAGCGTGTGGGTTGAATGGGGAACTTCGACGGCCTGCGCGTAACCCAGTTGGTTTTGCCATTGCCAGGGATTAATGATTGACTTTTGCATGATTTGTGTTGTTTACGTTTGTGAATCGAATGCAAAAGTAATGCGGGCATTCCGGCCGGTATTGAAGAAATGCGACAACTGTAAAAAAGTGACAAAAGAATTTCGGAAAAGCGTTACCCGGTTTTGGGTAACGTTTAATACCGGTCTCCGCTGCCGCCACCACCAAAATCACCACCCCCAAACCGGAGATCGTCTTTGGGGCCTAAATGACCCGAAGTGGTTTGAACGGTGGCTAATAATTCGGCATTGAGCAGAAATTCTTTCGGCGAATCTTCATCGGGCTGATCGGTAAAACCATTGCGGGGTACGCGGAGATAGCGTATCAGAAAAACCGCCACCAGAATCAGTGACAAACCGTTGATGGCAAGATATGCTTCCAGCGAAAACAGCGGGTGGTAATAGCGCCAGGTAGCCAGCGCCAGTCCCCAGCCAATTGCACTCATAATGAGCATCGGGCGTTCCTTCTGACGATGTCCCAGATAAAACAGAACTACCGGAACGACGATTGTCAGCGTCCAGAACAGACCCGCCCACGCAATTTCCGGTGCCTCGGTCGGGCGGTTTTCCATGATCCAGAAGTTAAGCTGGCGAACGGCAAAGTAATTGCAACTGATCAATAACAGACTCAGCGACAGCCATTCCAGCAGAATAAAATTGTCGCGCCAGTACAGCAACGCATCCCGGTTTTCGTACAAACGCGCAGCAATATACAGCCCGACGGATACCGCCATGAGGACAAAAGGCAGGAGCTGTTTGCCGGATTGAAAATCCAGCATCCAGTCAAATAAAATCGTGACCAGCGTGCCAAAAGCCGCCATCGTCAGCAACAGGTCACTGTAATACCAGACGCCCAGCAGGATAATTGGCAGCGCAAAACACCCATACTGCCAGAGTGAGAGGTTGTTGGGAAAAAGACCGATAATGCCCGTGGTGACGAGCGCAACGGCCGCAACCACCATCGCATTGTCGACTCCGGAGCGGTAATATTTCCGGCGGTTGATCAGGTAGCCCGCCAGCAGTCCGACGATTATTCCAAAACCAATATTGAAGAAATGATAGAAGAGATCAACGCCGAATAATTTCGACAACGAAGTTGCCAGAAGAAAATAACTGCCGCTGATGGCAACAACTGAAAACACGAACAAACCAATCTCGATAAAACCGTTGGAACTGCGAAAACCGACCGGAAATTTCGCCCGGATCTGGTCCATTTTCTTTTCATCCAGCAGACCCTGACGTTGCCAGCGACCGACCTGCTCGAGGATGTATCTGTTTCGGACCCAGGTTTCGTTGTATGCTTTCATCGGAATGGAGTGGTTTAAAAACCGGTTCAGATTTTTCGGCTCGTTGTGGATAAGTAAACGGTTATGCCAATGCCGGTTACAATCCAGTACAGATAAGTCGCTTCGTCGTGCCAGTGCATATAGTGAAAAACGAGGTACGTTACGCCGATGTAGCCGTAAAAGGTACTCATCAGAATGAAAAGAAAGGAATGTTCGCGCCGGGCGTACCAGTCGAAACCGGCACACGTTATAGCCAGTGCAACCGTAAAGGCGAGGTGATATTCTTTAAAATTGAACAAACCAGCCACCAGCGCCACCAGTAACAGATTGCCCGCAAACGTGAGCGTCGTTATCGTGAAATGCCGCTTAATCCGCTGATGATCAAGAATAAAACCGCCTGCCATCAGCACCAGGCTAAGCGCAACGGCTGAGAGCAAAACCGTCATATCTTTCAGATTGCCCTTGAAATAAAACTCCAGTGGCCGGACGGTTACACCAATCCACGAAATCAAAGCCGTTAAACCCATTGCCAGAACCCCCCGGTGGTCGAACAGATAAGCGAGAGCGATGAAGAGGAGGGCGGGTAGGAAAGTTACCAAACCGTAGCGTGTTCCAAAAAGTGTGTACTGGTATTGTAAATATCCTTCGAGCGTCAGAAAAAGCAGACAACCCAAGAGCAGTGCATAATCGCCAAATGAGGAGCGGCTGTGGCTGCGGCCCATCGAAAAGGGGCCTTTAAAGTAAATGGCATACGCAAAACAGGCCGCGCATACCACCGCCAGCGCCAGAATGAGCAGGTTGTGGCCAATCCGGTCGATGTATTTGTAAATGAGCAGACCCGTTCCGGTCGTAAACAGCAGGATACCGGCGTAGAGCAGCGAACGTAATTCCCAATGAACCGAAAACAATTTATTGTCTTCAACGGATTGGATTACAGTACGTTGTTTTTCGCTTAGTAAATGTTGATCGGCAAGTGCCTGCAATACCCTTTTCGGGGACATATTGATGAAAAAAAGTGTTATATCTAATAACGGTAAAGATGGGCAAATGGATTGAAAAAATGGCAACCAGACCGCAACAGATCGAACTTCCACCTAAATATTACCTCGATTATTTTCGCTACCTGATCGGTTTTGTCCGGCGTATGTACGGTCATTTACTGAACGACTCCGAGCAGGAATTTATCCGCCGGTTTGAGGCTTTGACCGAAGATGCGCAGTGTATGTATGTGCGTTTCAGCAACCGTCGGGGTACTTTCTTTCGGGTTCAAAAACTTCAGTATAAGGAGATTGATGATCTTCCGGCTGCCGTGGGTGAGCTGTTGATCAACGGTTTTATTGAACGGCTGAACTCGCATCACGAGGTGCTGGGCGACGAGGTGCTGAACACCTTCACCAAGCCGGAACTGCTGGAATTGTTGCCGCTCGAACCGGAAGAGGTGAAGCCGCTGGCAAAAGCCAAGAAAGAAAATATTGTCCGGTACAGTCTTCACGAACTGGATTTTACCCGGATTATCGAAAGCCTGACGCGGCACGAAACCGTGGTGAAGCCTAATTTCGATGCGGAGGTCATGATGCTGAAATACCTTTTTTTTGGAACCCGTTCCGGCGACATGACCGAGTTCGTGATTCGGGATCTGGGCATGGTAACTTTCGAGCGGTACGACGAGTCGAAGCTGACGGCCCGGTTCGCTAACCGCAAAGAGGTGGAAGACAAGCTATTAATTTCGCTTACCAACGAAGAGTTCCACGAATTGCGGGATTCGGTAACACCGCCGGAAGATGTTTTCAACTGGTTTATGAACTGGGATGAAACCAAACCGGTGTTGAGTGAAATTGCTTTGCCGGGTTACGCCAAGCTGGTGACGCACGTCGGCGGTTTCCTGGAACGGCAGAAAATGCCCGAACAGGCCATGCAGGTCTATCAACTGACCGACCGGGTTCCGGCCCGTGAACGGCGGGTACGATTGCTGTTCCGGTCGGGGTTGACGGACGAAGCGCTGGCCCTTTGCGACGAAATTGCCCTCAATCCGCAAAACGCCGACGAGCGGTATTTTGCCACCGATTTTCGGGAGAAAATGCTGAGTGCCGGTGAGAAAAAACGCAGTCGGAAAGCTACGACACGGTTTTTGTCCGATGCCGAAAGCGTCGGTATTCCCGCTATATACCGGCACCACGTTGAGGCCGGGGTGATGAATCATTTTCTGGAAAATGGCTGGGAAGCGGCTTTTACCGAAAATTATCCGTGGCGCGGTTTGTTCGGGCTGGTATTCTGGGACATCATTTACGACGCCAACGTTCAGGCCATTCATCATCCGCTCCAACGGACACCTTCGGATTTTTACCTGCCCGATTTTTACCTGAAGCGGGAAGAACTGCTGAAAAAACGGCTGGCCGATCTGAAAACCCGCGAGGATTGGAAGAAGCACATTGAGACGGTTTTTTTTGAGAAATACGGCATAACAAATGTATTGGTCGATTGGAATGAAGAGCTGTTGAGTCTGAACCTTCAGATGGCCGATTTGCTGGAACCGAAGCAATTGGGATTAATCCTGCTGGAAATGTCCCGGAACCTTCGCGAAAACACGCGCGGTTTTCCGGATTTGCTGATCTGGAATGAGCAGGGAGACTACGAGTTTGTGGAGGTAAAGTCGCCGACCGACCACCTGGGTGCGCAGCAGCTACACTGGCTGGAATATTTTCAGATTATCGGGGTTCGTTCACGGGTCCTGCGCGTAATCTGGACGGCTTAGGTATCAAGAAGTAAGAGACTGTCTAAAATTACAATTTTCCTTCTTTCGCTTTGCCCCCAACCCCCTAAAGGGGGCTTTAGCATACCGATTAAAGCCCCCTTTAGGGGGTTGGGGGCGGACCTTTACGGTAGAAGATGAGATTTTTGGACAATCTCTAACAGTGAATGAAATTTTCACTAGTACTTCTTTAAATTATATTTATAATTAGACTAAATAATAATTTGCCGCTAGACTATTCAATTATTTTCAAATTCAAATGTACTTTTGCCCGATCAATGAAGACCATTGATGTGAATTATTCAAAACAAACCACAGTTTCTCCATGAAAAAAGTACAGTACCGCGTGTTAATGATGGCATTTTTAGGTTTTTTATTTATTTCGGCCTCGGCGAGTTTTGCTCAGACGAAAGTATTAACCCTAAGTGGAACGGATGCCATGCAGTTTGACACGAAAGAATTTAAAGTAAAAGCCGGACAGAAAATAAAATTAACGTTTAAACATGCCGGGAAATACGCCAAGCAGGCAATGGGCCACAACTTTGTGTTGTTAAAATCCGGGACTGACATTGCGGATTTTGCTTCCAAGGCTAATTTGGCGCGAGACAATGACTACATTCCAAAGTCGGAAGCATCCAAAATTATTGCCCACACCAAATTGCTGGGGGGCGGAGAGAGTGATACAATTGAATTTACGGCCCCCAAAAAAGGGGTTTATCCGTACATCTGTAGCTTTCCGGGTCACTACGGTTTAATGCAGGGAAAATTCATTGTCGAGTAACCCCTTTGAGAGAATAAAACCTTCGTTTGTTTACTGAATAGGGAAATGCTGGGGACTATCCGTTCCGCACAGCATTCCCCTATTTTGTTTTTGAGGAATTTAAACTTTTTTAAATTAAGGTTGTCTTACCGTAGCCAGGGTGGAAAAAGCCAGTAGAGTATTGGTGTATATTAACGTAGCCTTTTAACTTTGCTAGCCCAATACTCGTTGGTCATTTTAACTCACAGCTTTTAATCGACTTTACATGAAAAAAACGTTTGGAATGCTTCTCGCGGTTGCTCTTACCGCAGTCATTTCCGCTAGCAACGCCCAGGCTCAGACCGTGATCCCCGAGGACGTTAAAGCATTACTCCAGAAAAACATCTGTCTGGCTTGCCATAATCCGGACACGCGTTTAGTCGGTCCCCCGTATAAAGAGGTTGCAAAGAAAAAATATACCGACGCTCAGATTGTTGAACTGATTTATGACCCCAAACCAGAACACTGGCCAGGTTATCCGCCGATGGCTGCGCTGAAAAACGTTCCGAAAGATGAAGCGTTGAAGATTGCGGCCTGGATCAATTCACTCGATGGTGGTGCAAAAAAAGATGGGGCTAAAAAACCGGCTGCCAAGAAAAAGGCCACCTAAGGAACGACCGGAAAAACGTAGAGACGCGATTAATCGCGTCTCTACCCATAAATTTCGAAACTGATTGGAATAAATTAAATCGCGATTATCAGGCGCGATTAGACTATCAGGCGAATATATTATCAGACGCGATTAATCGCGTCTCTACAATTCCCGAATCCGGATGTTCCGGTACCACACCACCTCTTTCGGGCTGTGGTTTTGCAAGGCGATCTTCCCTTTGGCGTGCGGTTTTACATAAGCCCAATCCTTGAACTTGCTGGCGTTGGCCATTTTCTGCCATTCTTCCCCGCCATAATGATATTCGACCACTTTTTTGCCGTTTAGATAGTGCTCGACGTGGTTTTTGTTCACCACAATCCGGCCTTTGTTCCACTCTCCGGCGGGTTTGTTCACGGTCAGATCGTTGGGGGCAATCATGTCGTAGTTCGCGCCGGTCAACTGATTCCCTTTCAGTTTGGCACCATCACTCAGCTGATACCCAGTGTCGTCGATCACCTGGTATTCCGGGCCGGACCAATACGTTGATTTATTCGCCGGGTCTTCGATGACTTTGTAAACCACTCCGCTGTTGCTCTTGGCAGGTAATTTGAACTCGAATTCCAGGTCAAAGTTTTCGTATTCCTTGTCAGTCACGAGGTCACCACCGGTGCCGTCGGGCGACAGGGTTCCGTTTTCTACATTCCAGCCGATGGCTTTGTCTTTCAGGTAGCTGTGCCAGCCTTTCGTGGTTTTTCCGTCGAACAGCGACACCCATTTACCGGCGTTCGGCCCAAAAGAAGACAAGCTTGTCAATGTCATCACGCCAGCCAGCAGGCCAATGGCGAAGGTTGCTTTTTTCATGGTTTAGTTGTAAGGTTTATGGTTTACCGTTTCCGGTTTATTTCGTTATTCGCTATTCGTTATTTAGTGTTCGATATTTAATCGAAATTGGCAGAGCAATTTGAATATTGAATAGCGAACACTGAATAACGAATAGCGAAATAAGCTGAAAATCTATACAGCATTCAGAATTTTCATCGCATTCGGATCCCAGTTCACGATCTGCTTTTTGAACAGACTCATGTTCCCGCACTGAGTGGGTCCGCAGGCCCGCAAACCAAAGGTCGCATCTTCGACGACCGGTTTCTGATTGCGAACCGAATCGAAGAAGTTGACAAAGTGCTCGTAGCGGTCGCCTTTGTAATCTTTCGGAGTTTTGTACACCATTTCGCGCGGCCCTTCCATTTCGGGGCGCTCGGGATACATTTTCTTGTATTCCTTCAGGTACGCTTCCTGCTGGTCTTTCGGGAAATTGCTGATCGACAAACCGGGCGCTTTTGGCAGTTTATGGTGCCGAACCGTCAGGCTATCCCAACCAATCGACAAATCACCTTCCGTACCCACCAGTCGGACCAGATAACCGCCCCCGCCACCATCGACGAAATTGCTACGCGTTGTCAGGTTGAATTCGGGATGCTCCGGTGTAGCGGGATAGTCGAAGATGGCCAGGTGAATGTCCGGTACATCGCGGCCGTCTTTCCAGAACCGCAGGCCACCGCTGGCATATACCCGGTTCGGGCCTTTGGAACCCGTAATCGTGTGGAGCGTTGTCAGCAGGTGAACGTAAAGGTCACCGGCTACACCGGTTCCGTAATCCTGGTAGTTTCTCCAGCGGAAAAACCGCTTCGGGTCCCATTCGCGCTTTTTGGCGGTTCCTAAATAGGTATCCCAATCCACGGTTTGGGGCGAGGCATCCGGCGGAATGGAATATTGCCAGGCGCCCATCGCGCTGTGACGATCGTATTGCGCTTCGGCAAAAACCAGCTCGCCGATGTCACCGGCTTTCAGCAATTCTTTGGCTTTGGCGATGATGATTGAGCTGGCAAACTGGCTGCCCACCTGAAACACCTTGCCGGTTTCTTTCTGTACTTTAATCAGCGTATGGCCATCTTCGACCTTCTGCACCATCGGTTTTTCGCAGTAGACGTGCTTGCCTTTGCGCATGGCGTCGGTCGAGATTTTTTCGTGCCAGTGGTCGGTTGTGCCGTTGATGATGATATCGACATCCGGGCGTTCGAGAATCTGGCGGTAATCTTTCGTGGTAAACAAACCGTCGCCCCACAACTCTTTAGCCCGGCGCAAACGACCGTCGTAGAGGTCACAGGCGGCCACCATCTGGGTGCCTTCCACCATCAGGGCGGTTTCGGTGTCGCCGATGCCCATGCCTCCCGTTCCGATCAGTGCGATGCGGACTTTGTCGTTGGCGGCAGTGCTGCTGTGGCTTTTTACTAAATTCAGGTAAGTCGCTGACGTTCCGGCGTTGGCAAGCGTCGAAGGAACGGCTGCGGCCGCGGTTCCGGCCAATCCCAATGTTTTCAGGAATGACCTGCGAGAAGGAACCTGTTCAGGGTTTTCCATACAATTAAAAAGAATGTTTACGGGAGCACGTAATTTACGAGATTTTATAATAAGTCGGGAAAAAGCACGGCTGAAATCAGGGAGATAGACCCAAAAGAATGGCTTTCTGAGCAAATTTGGCTTGTTGCGGCAAGTTTGATTCTGACGCCATAAAAGCGTAATTTGGAGCGGCCCTAAAATCCATCCCGCCATGATCCGTTTCGCTATTGTCTTTCTGCTGGCCATTGCCTCAGTATACGGCCAGCCTAATTTTGATACCGGAAAGCTGGAAACCGAATTTAATCAAAACGGATTACCTGATCCGACACTCCAAAAAGCGCGAACATTGTTCAAAGTCGGGGCTTCCCTGCCCATTCTCCGGCAAAGTAGTTTCAACGGTTATTACGCTGCGATTTCGCTGGATGCCACGGTTGAGAAAAAATTGGTTGGCGGATTAACGGTGTTGGCGGCTTTGGAAAATACATTCGGACTGGCGCTGGATGGTCGGACGACTCACCTTTACAGCCTGGAAATGCCGGTTGCCCTGCGGTATTATTTTCCCTTAACCCAGCGGCAAAAGCAACGGGTTGATCGGCACAGTTTTTTCAGTCCGTATGTAGCTTTTCAAACGCACAATGTCTTGTTTTCCGAGCTAACTTATTCGAGGTCAATTAGCTATGATCTGGCGAGGGAATACAAAGGAACCGTTAATCGCGCGGAGACTAATACTTTTATTGGCAAAGGACGGATTGGCGATCAGTTTAATCTGCTGGAATACGCTTATTTTCAATTGGGAAGTCAGCATCAAATGTTTAAGAAGCGAGGCTATCTGGATATTAACGTCCTGATACCTTCACGCTATTTGATTTATAACAAACGAGATTACGCGCTGGCTTCACCCGGTATTGTGAATGTAAAACTGGGCTACAACCTGGTAAGGACGTCCAGACCTGCCCGGTGAGGTGGCCCGATCCAGTAACCAGACAGTACTATCAATAACCGGTTTTTCTTTCGCTGATTATACCCTTAAATCCTGACGAGTAAAACCGCCCCGATCCCACCGCCTGAACCGAATACCGTAAACTAAGCTCTACAACGAAATTGACGAGATGGAAGTAAAAATGATCCCCTCAAGACGAACTTTTTTGAAACAGTCGCTGGGAACACTGGCGGCTTTTACCATTGTTCCCCGGCACGTGTTGGGGAAAGGTTTTCTGGCACCCAGCGACCAGCTTTCGAAAGGAATCATCGGCGTTGGCGGTATGGGGCGCGGACATATTCCGTATGCGGGCACGCGCGTTGCTGCCATTTGCGATGTCGATACCCGGCACCTCGAACTGGCCAAGGGAATCATCAAAGATCCGGCTCTGAAAACCTTTGCCGATTACCGGGAATTGATTCAATTGCCGGAAGTCGATATTGTTCACATTGCCACTCCTCCGCACTGGCACGGGATCATGGCCGCCGAAGCCGCCCGCGCGGGCAAAGACATCTGGTGCGAAAAACCGATGACGACCACCATCGGCGAGGGCAAACGGGTGATGGAAGCCGTTCAACAACACGGCCGGATTTTTCGACTCAATACCTGGTTCCGGTTCGAAGATAATTTCTACGGCATGGGAACGCCTGTGAAACCTATCAAGAAGCTGGTAGACAGTGGTTTATTGGGATGGCCGCTGAAAGTGACCGTGAGCAAACACACCGGTTTTGACTGGAAATTTTACTGGGTCGGCAAAACCAATCTGGACCCGATGCCCGTACCGCCCGAACTGGATTACGAACGCTGGCTGGGACCGGCGCCCTACAAACCGTACAATCCGCACCGGGTTCACAACACGTTCCGGGGTTATTGGGACTACGACGGGGGCGGTTTGGGCGATATGGGCCAGCATTATTTAGACCCCATTCAGTATTTCCTTGGAAAAGACGATACCAGCCCGGTTTCGGTGGAAATCGACGCCCCCCAGCAGCATCCGGATGCCGTCGGCACCTGGCGCCGGATTGAATATACCTACGCCGATGGCTGTAAAATCATCCTGGATGGTGAAGGCAAAGACGCGAACATGCCGTACATCGAAGGCCCGAAAGGAAAGCTGTACCCCGGTTTTAAGTCCGATATTCCGGATTTGCAGAAAAAACTGGCGGCATTTCCCGAACCTTTCCCGCAGCAAACCGACTTTGTGGATGCTGTTCGGGGGCGGAAACGGTTTGCTCTGAACGAAGCCAACGGGTTTCGCTCATGCACGCTGATCAACATGGGGAAAGTGGCGCTGCAACTCGGTCGGTCGCTGAAATTTGACCCCCAAACCCAGACATTCGTCAACGACGAAGGTGCCAACCGACTGATCGATCAACCCATGCGCGCTCCCTGGATAATCTAATGATGACACATCGGCCTTTCACTCACTTTACTATTCCTCGTATGAACCTTCGTTTACTGGCGTTTGCTGGCGTCATCTTACTCAAAACCCCAACCTGGGCGCAACCCAAACCGGATTCGCGGCCGCTGGAAAATCGGGTGGCCGACAACCTGGCCCAAATGCCCGCAACCGATGGCAAACAGTTGATTACCAACATGGATGCGGTGGCCGCTTTAGGTTCAGCCGGTATCCAGGAAATGGCGTTGGTGCTGGCGGCTCCCGGCAAAGGCGACAATACGGCCGTTCAATATGCGCTGGGCGGTTTTTCCTATTACGTGACCAAACCGGGTAAAGAAGTGCAACGCGCGCTGGCGGTTCGGGCTTACGGGCAGGCGCTGGAAAAACTCAGCGATCCGGAGAGTAAAGCGTTTATCATCAGTCAGCTGCAGATTGTCGGAAAAGACGATGCGGTTTCGTACGTAAAACCGTACCTGACCGACGAGCGGCTTTGTGCTCCGGCGGTTCGGGCATTGGTTAAAATCAATACGCCATCGGCGGAGAAAGCGGTTTTACAGGCATTGAAAGAATCGCAGGGAACTACCCAGCTTTCGTTGGTAAAAGCCCTGGGCGACAGTCGGTATCAACCGGCGGCTTCGGCTCTGCTTCCGCTGGCCCAGGAAGGCGATAAAAATGCAAAGAAAGTAGCCATGTACGCGCTCGCCCGACTGGCAGCTCCGGCGGCCGGACCGGTTTTGGCGAAAGCAGCCGGGGAAAGCGGATATACGTATGAGGTGACAGAAGCCACGGCCAGCTACCTTGATTATATCCACCAACTGGCGGTTTCGGGGAAAAAACCGCAGGCCGACGCGCTGGCCCGGAAGCTGTTGCAGGAATGTACGGACGCAAAACAGGTTCATACGCGCACGGCTGCGTTAAAAATGCTGGTCGATTTTAACAAAGAAAAAAGCCTGCCTTTGCTGACAGCCGCGGTTTCGGACCCATCGGCTCAATACCGCGTGGCGGCTCTGAAACTGGCAGCGGGTTTGAAAAACAAAGTCGTCAATGCGCAGTTAGCCAAGGAGATTGCTAAAACTACTGGCGAAGTTCAGAAGGATTTGATTACGCAATTGGGAGCCATTGGTGACCCCGCGCTGACTTCGGCTCTGGTGCCGGGACTGAAAAGCACCGATCAGGCGGTTCGGCTGGCGGCCATTTCGGCCGTGGCTAAAACCGGTCAGCAAACCGCGTTACCAGCCTTGCTGGAAGTAATGAAACGTGGTTCGTCGGTGGATATTTCGGCGGCAAAAGAAGCCATTCTGACGATAAAAGGCCCGCTGGTGGTGGCGCAGGTGACGCACAGCCTGACGAGTATGCCCGCCGAGGCCCGCGCGGCTTTGCTGTCTGTTCTGGGGGCAAGAGCCGCCGAATCGAGCGTGCAGCAGGTGTTGGCCCAAGTGCAGGAGAAGGATACCACCATCAGTCTGGCGGCAGCCACGGCCCTGCCTTCGCTGGTTGGCAGAGACCAGTTGCCGCAGTTGGTGACGCTACTGACCAACGCAACGCAGCCAAAAGCCATTCGCGCGCTGCAACAGGCTATCGTGGCCGCAACGGTTTCGGCGGGCGACTCCATTCAGCGGACGGATTTACTGGTAGAAACGATGCAGCAGGCGCCGACCGCTAGCCAGGCCCGCTTTCTGGGTACGCTGGCGGGCGTTGGCGGACCGAAAGCCTTACAAATTGTCCAGCAGTCGTTTGACAAAGGCGACGGCATGGTTCAGCCAGCCGCCGTGTCTGCTTTATCAGACTGGACCACGCCCGACGCAGCTCCGGCACTGCTGGCCATTGCGCGGCAAAATAGTGTGGCTTCGGAGTCGGCTCTGAATGGGTACATCGCGTTGGTCAGTCGCTCGTCGTTTTCGGCTGATCAGCGGTTATTGTTGCTCCGGGATGCGATGGATGTGGCCCGGACTCCGCAGCAGAAAATCGAAATTCTGAAAGGTGTAAGCCGCTGCCGGACCTTTTTAGCGCTCGTTTTTGCGGGTCAATACCTTGACGATCCCGCGCTCCAGCAGCAGGCTGCGGCTACGGTTTGGGCGGTTGCCTCGTCGAACCGGGATTTTACGGGAACTGCCGTGCGGACTTTGCTGGAAAAAACCGCTAAACTTCTGACCGGCCCCGAAAACGAATCGCAGCGCCAGGCTGTTCAAAACCGTCTGCAAGCCCTGCCTCCGGGTCCTGGTTTTGTGGCCTTATTCAACGGAAAAGACCTGACGGGCTGGAAAGGGCTGGTGGAAAATCCGATCAAACGCAGCAAAATGAGTCCGGACTCGCTGGCGCTGAAACAGCAGAAAGCCGACGAAATCATGCGGAGCGGCTGGTCGGTAAAAGACGGATTGCTGATTTTTGGCGGTCACGGAAATAACATCTGTACGGAAAAAAAGTACGGCGATTTTGAGATGTTCGTCGACTGGAAAATCACCGAAAAAGGCGATGCCGGAATTTACCTGCGCGGAACTCCGCAGGTGCAGATCTGGGACCCCGCCCGGGTTGAAGTGGGTGCGCAGGTGGGTTCGGGCGGTTTGTATAACAACCAGAAATTCGAAAGCAAACCACTGAAAAAAGCCGACAATCCGGTGGGCGAATGGAACACGTTCCGCATCATCATGAAAGGCGAACGCGTGACGGTTTACCTGAACGGTGTTTTGGTAACCGACAATACGGTTCTGGAAAACTACTGGGACCGTAATCTGCCTATTTTTCCTTCGGAACAGCTTGAGCTACAGGCGCATGGAACCTATGTCGCGTACCGGAATATTTACATCAAGGAATTGCCTCAGCCGAAACCGTATCAATTGACCGAAGCCGAGAAAAAAGACGGTTTTGAGTTGCTTTTTGACGGAAAGGATTTCAGTAAATGGACGGGAAACACCAAAGATTATGTTGCCGAGGATGGCGATATTGTCTGGTACAACAACGGCGGAAAAGGCAACCTGTATACGCAGAAAGAATACGGCGATTTTGTGTTCCGGTTTGAGTTTCAGTTAACGCCGGGAGCCAACAACGGACTCGGAATCCGCGCTCCGCTGACGGGCGACGCGGCTTATGCCGGGATGGAATTGCAAATTCTGGATAATGATGCCGAGATATACAAAAAACTGGAGCCGTATCAATACCACGGTTCGGTTTACGGCGTGATTCCGGCCAAACGCGGGGCGCTCAAGCCCGTTGGCGAATGGAATTACGAAGAAGTCACCGTAAAAGGCAATCAGGTGAAGGTGGTGTTGAACGACATCCAGATTCTGAACGGCGATATTGCCGAAGCCAGCAAAAACGGCACGATGGACCACAAAGAACACCCCGGTTTACTCCGAAAATCGGGCCATATCGGTTTTCTGGGCCACGGATCGGTGCTGCGGTTCCGAAATATCCGGGTGAAGGAACTGTAAAAAGGGAATGAAAAATGTCAAATGAGGAATGTCGATGTAAAAGTGTTTCTTAATCTAGCACTTTAACATTCGACATTCCTCATTTGACATTTTTCATTCTTTAAATAACGTCTTCCCGCGCTGCGTCGGCGTCGTTGTATTTCCGGTCGAGCTGATCGGTCGATTTCATTTCGGATGCGGGTGTTGTTGTGTTTTCCTGCATCGGCTGTTTTTTGATCGCGCTTTCGTCGAGCGTTTCTTTAGGCTGCTCCAGCATCTGGGCGGTTTCCTGCGGCCGCTCACCTTCCTGATACGGTTCCTGATCCTTATCGTTCACGTCATACGGACGTTCGGAGGTCCCGGTATCCGGTTTTTCGGTCATGCCTTCGTCGGCTTTCGGTTGAGTGTAGTTATCGGGTCCCGGTCCGTCCGGGTTGGCATTGACCGGGTTTTGCTTTCCGTACGTTCCTAAAAACTCCGGGAGCTCTTCGTTTTTAGCCGGGTCCTGGCTCTGCGTCGGTACATCTGCGCCGGGCATAGTATCCGCAAGCATACTGGTTGGCGTATCTTTCGACGTATCCTGATGAGAAACCTGGCTATCCGACTGGGCCGAATTGTTTACTTCGTGTGACCGGCCCGGTTCACTCGGTTCCGTAATTTCGGGTTTATCCGGGTGGGGTGTCGAAGGCAAATCCGGAATTTCAGGGCCCGGCGTTCCGGGCGTCGGCGGATTGGGTGAATCCGGTGACGGCGGGATCGGATTGCTCGGATCGGGCGTCGAAGGGAGTTCCGGAATCATGTCGGCCTGCGGATGTTCCGACTGGATGTCAACTACATCGTACGTCCGCTGGTTGGGCGAGTTCAAACCGCGTTCTTCGTCGTTGGCGTAGCGGTCACTCAGGTCGTCCGTCACTTCCGTTTCGAGGTGAGCCGTCGAAACCAGTTTTCCGTCCACCAATTTGACCATATGGGTTTCGGCCTGATCCTGGCCGTATTTTGTATCTGCGTTTTCGTTGGATACCAGATCCGCCTGTTGCGAATCATGAAATACATTCGATTCCATACCGTTTGTTACGAGTTAATGAATAGATAGACTATTAACTGACGGTATGGAAAAAGGTTTTTGGGAATGAAATCAATGTCGGAAAAACCGGCCGTGCTTTACCGGTTTCACGGTAAAAACCGGCTCGATGGGGTTGAGGCCACGTGCAGCCAGAAGTTACACAGATCTTCGACCACGGATTTATAATCATCGAACGAAGACGGTTTTTTGACGTACGAGTTCGCCCCCAGTTCATACGCCCGGTCGATGTCGGGTTGGGCGCTTGAGGTACTGAAAACCAGAATGGGCATGAGGTTATAGCGGGCATCGGCCCGGAGTTTTCCCAGCAATTCAAAACCGCTCATGCGCGGCATATTCAGGTCTAAAAGTAAAAACGAAGGTAAAATAGGTAACGTTTCAAGCTGTGCCAGCAAATCTTGTCCGCTGTTCGCCAATACCACTTTCTCCTCTTTCAAACACGCTTTAAAGGCTTCCTGTATCAAAAATAGATCATCTTCGTCATCGTCTACGACGGCTATAATCGGTCTGTTTTTCATACGTTGTATAAAACCGCATCAGGCTGCCGGGTGGCCGCCAGAAGAAGGACGGTAACGTCACTGGCGGTTATGCTGCAAAGTTGGGTTGGTTGCTAAAATATCTTCCGCTTTGATGATTGGCAGGGCGACGCGTTTTTTCCAGTAGGAACAGAAATGGGTCATCGAAACCTCCCAGTTTTCCGGTTTGGGCATGTAGCAGGTCGCTCCTAACCCATACGCCAGCTTCACCCGTTCGGGGTCGTTTCCCTGGCCGAAAATAACGACGGGAATGCGCCGGAGCACCGGGTGGTGTTTCAGGATAGCCAGAATGGCTCCGGGGTCGCAGGAGTCCATGTCCAGCATAATCAGCGTTGGAACAAAGGGTGCATCCGCCAGACTTTTCTGAAAATAGGCATCCATCGCCCCGTTTTCCTGCGCCGACAAATGCCGGTATGACACGCCGAATTTGCGGAAAGATTGCCCCAAAGCCTGCAGCTCAGGGGAAGAAGTGCCAACCAATAATATTGCTAGTGGGCCGGTCATCTCGTCAAAAATTGATTAGAAAAAAATACCAGTTATCAAAATGAAAACGATCCTGTGGAAGAAAAGTTAGACAATGCTGGTAAAAATCCAATCATTTAAGAACGTTTGATTAACCTAATCTTCTAATAATTAAACTATTGACCAGGTCGAAGAAAGCCACCGGTTTCAGGGTCCGCCAGTTGTCAATTTCGTCCAGCGTTCCGCCAAAATTCAGGTAATAATCCAGCCGGTAACGTTTCATTTCACTCTCGACAAAATCGCGGAAATTGACTCCGGCAATCCAGCCGTCTTCCACGTCTTCAAACCACTCTTCGTAATAACTGTCGTCGGAACCGTGGAAGTTCAGAATGTTTTCGCCCAGCAGAATAAATTTATTGATGTTCTCATTCACCAGCGGATCAATCACCTGGCGTTTCAGGTACATAATATCGTTGTGAAGGGTATCGTTCCACTCCCCAAACAGTTCGATGACCACAAACTGGCGGTCATAATCGGCGAAGAGAATTTTGCAATACAGCGTCTCCGACCCGATTTCGTCCCAAAGCGGATGAATGTAATACCCATAGATTGTATTGGTATATTGATTCATGTTATACTCGCGGCCGAAAAAAGGCGAATTCGGATCGTCCGTCGAGCTATACCACTTCTCCCAATTATAAAAAGGCTCAATTTCGTGCATAGAATTCCGGCGACTGATGGATAAAACCGGTTAGACAAAGATAACAAAACTATGCCCACCAACAGACATCCAACCCAACGGTCCGGAAACGAAAAAGTCCAGTAGCTGAGCCTCTGGACTTTCTGTCGGAAACGTGTATGGCTGATGAAGCGTACTACCTCCATAGAACTCTTCACCGCGTTGTCAATACTTACGAAGGACCCTCAATTTTAGATTGCAGGGTTTTGAAAAAAAGTTGAAAAATTACTCTGTACTCGAATATTTTTTCATAAATATCTGATAATGAGATAAGTAAAAATTAAAAAAAATTCTATTTATACTGTAGGAAAGTTGTAGCCTCGCAGTTTTTATTGCTTCGGAACCGAATCCACCGCGCCTGAAATCCTTTCGGGAAAGTGTAACTGAGCGTCTGACCGGGTGCTACCGTCATCTCTCTGTAGACCATCCAGGGACCGTTGCCGATTGGGTCGGCCTCGATCGTGAACGTAACGGGTGAGCTGGCTTTGTGGGACAGTTGCAGCGTCCGCTGGTCGTAAAAACCGATCAGGTACGGGTCGGATGGTTCGTTGGCCTGCACCGCCGAATTTTTCCAGGGGCCGCCGTGTCCGGTGGGTTTCCCCAGCTTCCAGAGATCGTCGATGGCACCGGCCCAGACGGCCGCTTTCTGATCGTCCGAAACTACAATGTGGTCGTTGTTTGCCGCCAGTTTCAGGTCTAAACCGGTCATGATCAGCAAGCCCCGGTAGGACGCGTAATCGTTTATGCGGAGGTTGTGCGACGAAACCGGTCGGATTTTGGCGTACCCATCGGCGTTTTCGGCGGGCAATTCGTAGAAGGTACCGTGGGCGTTGAATAAATCGCGTTCGGTGGCCACTTCCCGGCAAATCCGCAAAGCCGCCTGGTTAGTGAGCGATGTATAGGCTTCGTTGCCCAGCGGTAGCCGCCAGCGCCGGCCTTTGTCATCGACCACCAGAATTGACGATTCATCGACCGTCACCGCTTTTTGAGGAATGGCGAATTTGCTTTTGATAAACGAAACCGCTTTCTCGTCCTGTTTCCGGACCAGTTTCATGGTACCGTCCAGTTCATAATAGCCAACTTCGGTGGCCTGTCCGCCCGAATAATCCAGGGCCGCCATGCCCAGCACGCGCCGGTTATCGCCCAGTCCGTAAATCAAACCACCGGATGTTTTGGACGACGTAACTCCGCTCAAACCGGCAAAAATGGCATTCGGAGCTGCTGTCCGGGTATCGTTGGCGGTGTAGAAAAACTGGGCCGATGCGTTGGTCGACTGGCTGGGTTTGATCCGAATCCATTCGCCGGGTGTGTCGGACGCAAATTCTACGTTGATGGCTTTTTTGGGACCAACCGATGCGGTTTTCAGGGTTGCCCAGTTGCCGTTACCGGTTTTGTCCACTTCGAATGTAAAGGTGACCTCGCCATCGCCGTTGTTCTGAATCCAGGCCGAGCGGTTGGGCCAGCCCGCAAACAGAAACGGTTCCGATGTTTCGGCGGCTTTGACAGTTTCGTTCAGCCAGACGGCTCCTTCGGCGGTATTCGGGCCCAACTGATCCGGCTGGTTCAGGGAAGTAAACCACAAATTGGAATTCGATTGGCCGGGGCCTTCGATGTTGCCCTTGGCTTTGCGTTTGTTCAGAAACTCTTTCTGTGCCGAATCGTCGCAGCCGAAAACCAGTTGGTCGTTCCAGCGGGTGTAGTCGCCAATGACTTTCAGGTACGCCGAGCGGGGCCGGATGCCTGCTGAGTTTTTAGATGAAAACTGGCCCGGAAACCGCCAGAACATCCCGTGCATCGTCATCAGGTAATCCGGTTTTTGCGCGGTTCCGACATCCCGGATGCGGGGCCATTCGGTGTTCCAGCCGTGCGCGCCGTCGTAGCTGTGGCTGGCTTTCGGCAACCGGAAAAACCGCCAGCTTCCGGCATCGCGAACGCCCAGCAAAACCGACTTGTGATCCCAGCCCGTGGCCCAGATCGGATCGGTTTCGAGATTTTTATTGCCGTAAATACCGCCGGGGCCGGTCACTTCCACAAACTGATTCCGGCGGACCACTTTCCAGTCTTTGCCGTTCCATTCCGACAATGAACCGGACTCAATATCGAACTGCTTGAGAGCCTGCGGACCAGGCTCGCCGTTGTTGGAATACACCAGCACGCCCTGACCGGAATAGAGTCCTTTGCCGTGCGCACCGGGCAGCAATTCGCCCGCGTGGTTGTTCGATTCGTCGGCGCCTTTTTTGGTTTTTACGTTGCCGTCTTCGTATAACAGTTTCGGCTCCAGGGTTTTAACGTCTACTTCGTAAAATCCTTCTTCCATCGTTCCGTAGTAGATTTTTCCCTTCGGATCCGTCAGATGGCGGGCATTGCCGGTATGCCGCCCCGGCATAGTCTTATACGGAATCACGCGAATGTTACCCTGCGCATCGATGGCGTAGGGCCCAATAAAAAGCTGGTTGCTTTCGGGGTGAATCATCCGGTTGGCGGGCGTTCCGCCGATGCTCTCGGAATGGACAATCTGCTGCCGATCCGGTGTGATTTCATACAGTTTATCCGACGAGCCAAAGGGCAGGTGCGGGCCGTACGTAACCGCCCAAAGCTTACCGGCCCAGGGCACGACCGCGCCCGTACCGCACTCACCCTCGTTGTTATACATCGCCAGATGCGGATAAATCCCGCTGTAGGACTTGCCGGTTTTGGATTGGGCAAGCGTCTGATATCCAGTGAATAGGCTGCCGATGAGGCAGGCGTAAAGAATCGTTTTTCTCATCCTTGAAATAGGAAATAGATTTGGAATGTTTGAATAGGAAGACGGATTGGACGGATGGAACGGATTTACACAGATTGATATCTGTTTTTGATCTGTTGCATTCGTCTAGTCCGTGTTCCTATCAATTAATAACCAGGGTTCTGGACCAAACCGCTCGTCAGTACTTCTTTCGACGGAATGGGCCAGAGGTATTGCCGGGTCGCGTCGAATTTCCGGATCGTCAATTGTTTGATCAACCCGGCGGTGAACATGGGCGTAAAATCCGCTACGCCGTCGTCGTCAATCTCCGGTTTTTGCGGGAAAAACCACAAACCGGGTTTTACCACTTTGGTGCGCAGGTCGGCCGGATCAAGTAAGCCGAAATTGAGCTTATTCAGCACTTTCTCGGCGAGCTTCCAGCGAATAATGTCCATGTAGCGCGCGCCTTCCAGGGCAAATTCCATCCGGCGTTCGGTGCGCAGCGTTTTGCGTAAAGCCACCTGCGGACCGGTTTTTACCGCCGGATACGTCGTGGCCGTCGCGCTGACGCCATACGCCCGCGCCCGAACCATATTAATGGCATCCAGCACCGACTGATCAATTTCGTTTAGCTCAATTTTCGCTTCGGCATACATTAGCAGCACGTCGGCGTAGCGGATGATGATTTTGTCCGGTTCGGCGGTCCAGGAGTTTAACGTCCAGTCGGCGTCGATGCCCTTCTTCCAGATCAGTCCGTTGAATGAGGCAAACTGGGCAACGGATCGGGTGTCGTTGTTGTTGACCCGTGTGTTGTTGCTGGTGCGGAGTACCTGCACCGAATCGGGGTGCGGCTGGAAAATAAAACCGATGTGTGACGTCTGAAACTCAACGATGGTGGCCGTACAACGCGGATCGCGGTTTTTGAACGGTTCGCGCGGATTGAACAGGGGAGATTCATCAATCGGCAAACCGTCTTTGCAGAGAAACGCACAGAACAGATCCCAGGAAGGATCTTTGGCGGCATAACCACCCGCATTTCGGGGAATGTAATCCTGTAGTCCGCCCAGCGTCACTTTCAGGGCCACTGAACGGGGAAGTGCGAAAATGGTTTCCACCGAGTTTTTAGTTTTCGACAAAAACAAGTTGCCGAAATCGGTATGCAGACTGTACACTTTCAGGTCCATGCAGGCTTTGGCCGCGTCGCGGGCGGTTTTCCAGTCGCTCATCTGCAACGCAATCCGGGCCTTCATGGCGTAGGCAGCTCCGGCCGTCACCCGTTTCAATTCCGAACTGCTGTAAGTGGGTTTCAGTTTGGATGCCGCAAAGTCAAAATCCGCGTAGATTTTTTGCAACACCGTCTCTTTCGGCGTCTGTTTCAAGGTTAGCGCTTCTTCGATGGTCAGGGCGGTTTCGGTGTACACAATGTTGCCGAAGTGGGAAAGCAAACGGGAATACTGGCAGGCCCGGATAAACCGCGCTTCGGCGGCATAGCGGTCGATCTGGTCTTTCGATAAAACCGCTCCCGCCCGGTCGACGCTCTGAATCACGTTGTTGGCGCGGGCGATGGCCTTGTAAGTGTTCGTCCACCAGGTGATGACGAAATCGGTTTCGCCGTTGATGGTCGCTCCCGTGACGGGCGTGGTGGCGTCGCGATACGTCCAGTCGTCGGTCCACTCGTCCAGATCCTGCATCCAGAACGCGTCTTTGTACAAACCGTTCAGCGACATTTCGATTTCCTCGGCGTTCGAGTTCCAGGTTTCGCCCGAGCCGTCGGACAATGGATTGAGGTCCAGACTGCCGCAGGCCGTCATGAAAAACAGGCCGGACAGGAAGATAGCTATTTTCAGTTTCATGGAAAATCGGGTTAGAATTTAACGGAAGCGCCGAGAACAAAGGAGGTCGTAATGGGGTAGCCCAGACCGCCCACTTCGGGGTCCCAGCCTTTCGGAAACTTGCTGATTGACAGCAGGTCCGTGACGGAGCCATAAACGCGAAGGCTCTGCATTTTCAGTTTCTGCGCAAAAACGCGGGGAATATTGTAGCCCACACTGATGTTTTTCAGCCGGAAGTAACCGCCGTTGATCAGCCAGAAATCAGACAGGGCGTAGTTGTTACCGGCCGACGTGTTCGTGTAGCGCGGGTATTTCGCCTGCAGATTCTGCTCGGGCGTGTTGTAGGTGCTCCAGGTGTTGCCGTCCAGAATGGCCGGGAAGGTTCCGAAGTTTTCGCGCAGCGGCTGAACGATGTCCGCGCCCAACCGGGAATTCTGTTTGGCAACACCCTGAATGACCAGCGCGAAATCCCAGTTTTTGTAGCCGAGGTTGAAGTTACCACCAAACGAAAGCCGGGGCAGGGAACCGCCCAGCAAAACGCGGTCGTATTCGGGGGAGATCTTGCCGTCGGGCACGCCGTTGGGGCCGCTGATGTCCTTGTACCGAATGTCACCCGGTTTGACGTTGGCGTTCAGCTTGGGCGAGTTGGCAACCTCGTCGGCGGTCTGGTAAATACCTTCGGACACGTACCCGTACCATTCCCTGAACTGGCTTCCTTCCCGAATAATCTGGTCACCGGTGAAAACCGTGCCACCCAGATCCCCCATGCTGGATTTGAAATCGGAGAGGTTAAACGAAGCACTGTACCGCAAATCGCCCTGATTGTCGTTCCAGGTGGCCTGCATTTCCCAACCCGATGTGTGCATTTTCCCGGTATTCTGGTAAGGATTGTCGAAACCAACATAATCCGGAATCTCCAGTTCCAGCAGCATGTCCCGGGTGGTTTTTTTGTAGTAATCACCCGTCAGCCGGAGCCGTTCGCGGAAGAAATTGACGTCCAATCCTACGTTGACCGAACTGGTGGTTTCCCAGGAAATGTCGCGGATGACATACTGGAACTGAGCCGCCGACTGGGCCGAAACCGCCGTATTCCCCTGGTAAAAGAGGGCGTTGTTTTCAAAACTCAGGATGGCCTGGTAGGGATAAAAATTGTTCCCGATCCGCTCATTGCCCAGCGAACCCCACGACGCCCGGAGTTTCAGAAAAGGCAGCCACGACGCGCTCGATTTCATGAATGGCTCCTCCGAAATGACCCAGCCCGCCGAAACCGACGGAAACGAACCCCAGCGGTAGGCCGACGCAAACCGCGAAGAAGCATCGTACCGAATGTTGGCCTGGAGCAGGTACTTGTCTTTGTAACCGTACATCACCCGCCCGAACCAGGAGCGATACGCGTTTTCGTTGGCACTGCCGCTGTTGTCCCGAAAGTCCAGCGGGCCGAGGTTCAGGTACGGATAGGAATTCAGAATATATTGCCCGCGCGACGCCCCCAGCGACTCGTTGAATGCGTAGAAATATTCGTAACCGCCCAGCAGATTCAGGTGATGGCTACCGAACGAGCGGTCGTAGTTGGCCAATGCCTGCGTCGTGTACCGATAACTATCGTTGCGGCTTTCTTCCAGTTTCGTTTGCGACTGCCCTTCAATGTACCCGGCAACGGTGTTCGGACTGTTCCACAAGGTATACGGGACCTTTTTCGTAAAGACTTTTATCTTATCAAAATTGAAGAAGGGCGAAAGTACGCCGGTGATTTTCAATCCTTTGATTGGGGTAAAGTCGATGCTGATTTTACCGCCAACCTGATTGTACCAGGCATTGTTAAAACCGCCGTATTTCAGCTTGGCGTAGATGTTGGCCCCGTCCTTGCCCGAGCCGATGCGTCCGTCCGAGAACATGGCGGCATAAACCGGGGGCATGATGCCCATTTTATAGAACGGATAAGAAGGCGGGCTGCCTCGGTCGTCGGTGATGGGTTGGGGCGAAAAGGCCCGCCGGAAATTTAAATCGACGCTGGCCGACAGAAATTTGGTGATGGTGAGGTCGTTATTGACCCGGGCGGTAACCCGTTCATAACTCCGGCCTTCGTAGAGCGCATCGGTTTTGTCGTAGCCCAGCGAAACCCGTGAGCGCAGGGATTTTCCCGAACCCGAAATGCTGAGCATGTGACTGCGCCGGGGCGCGAAATCTTTCAGCATCATACTGCGCCAGTCGGTATTCGGATACTGGTTGGGGTCCTGCGCGTGCAGGTTGTCGTAATTGTCGATCAGGTCTTTGGCGTAGGTGGGATATTGATTGGCATTGTTACCGTTGTCGTTCCAGCGCAGTTCATTGGTGAGCTGCATATACCGTTTGGCGTTCACGTAATCCGGTAGCCGCGTGGCCCGTTCCAGGCCGTATTCCGCCGTATAATCGAGACTCAGCTGACCGGTTTTGGCCCGTTTGGTCGTCACCAGAATGACACCGGCGGCCGCCCGCGAACCGTAAATGGAAGCCGAAGCCGCATCTTTCAGGACCGATATGCTTTCGACATCGTTGGGATTGATGGAGTTGATGTCGTCAATGGGAACCCCATCGAGAATGATTAGCGGATTTGCCCCGGCTTCACTGATCGTGGTGATCCCCCGGATTCGGATGTTAGCCGTTGCTCCCGGTGCGCTGTTACCCCGGGTGACGGTGACGCCCGGCATGGCGCCCTGCAGCGCCTGTGAAATCTGGGTGGTTTTGCGGGTCGTGATGGCGTCGCCCTGAATGGAAGCCACGGCCCCGGTCAGGTCCTTCTTCTGCATGGTTCCGTAGCCCACGACGACGACTTCCTCCAGCGTTTTCAGATCGGCGAGCAGCTGGACTTTGAAATTCGTTTGATTACCGACAGTAACTTCTTGATTGACAAAGCCTACAAAAGAAAAAACCAGGGTCGTGGAAGGATCATTGGGAATCGAAAGCCGGAATTTGCCATCCATATCCGTGGTGGTGCCCCGCGTCGTATTTTTAATCACGACACTGACGCCCGGCATTCCTTCGTCGTTTTCGGCGGTAACTTGCCCGGTGATCGTTCGGTCGGCGGCCTCGGGGGCGGTTTCGAGAAAGACGTTCGAATCATTGACTGACGATTGCGGTGCGGGCGGCAACTGAATCACGATCTGTCCGCTGATGACCTGATACGTCAGGCCGAGCGGTTTCAGCAGCGATTCCAGCACCGTCGACAGCTTCTGATTCTGGGCATTGAGCGTCACTTTCCGGGCTGTAGGAATGGCGTTCGGGCTATACACAAAATCTACGTTGGCGATTCGCTCCAGCCGGGTCAGAATCTGCTTCAGGGCCACCTCATCCGCCTTGATCGAAATGGGACGCTGGAGCATGTCCTGCGCCTTTCCGTCGTACGCCAACGACGATCCGGCCAGCACCAGACTTAGGAAAATAGGTAAAAAAGAGATTTTCATGACGGTTAGAAGGGTCAAACCGAGCATTCGACAAAATTTCATACTTTTGTATGTTTTGTTGGAAAAAATGGAAGCATTTGACAAAACAAGCCCCACTCATCCTGGCAGATGAGTTATGATGCGCATCAGGGGGTACATTCCGGGCCGAAAGTGTAGCCGCACTTTCGGCTTTTTTGTGAGTAATTGCTTAATTCATAGGCATTTGTAGGGTTTAGGTCTGGTTAAGGGTTACAACCGGTTCCGTTGATCAGAATACGCGTTCCCTGCACTTCATACCGGGCGTTGATCGACTGGCAGATCAGTTCCAGTTTTGTGTAGAGCGGTTGCCGGGTAATGTTTCCTGTAAACCGGCATTCGGTCAGCACCTCATTCCCGATTTCCATCGCAATCCCGTACTGGCTTTCGAGTTGCTTCAGCACTTCTGGCAAAGGGCTGTCGTCAAACACGAAGGTCGCCGGTTCGGGCCGGACGGGATTCGGGATCGGTTCGGGATAATCAATCAAACCTCGGGTCAGGCGGTTTTCGTCAATAAAAAAGGTTACTTTCTGATTCGGCGTCAGCACGACGCCGGTATTGTCTGTCACTTCAACTTCTTCCGGTTTTAGGGTCGATTGGCGGTCTTTTTTAAAAACCGCAACCTTGCCGGTATGCACCGCCACTTCCACCGTCGGCGCATTTTTCGGGGCCGTAATCCAGAAACTGGTTCCCAACACGCGCGTCACGATGGTGCCGCTGTAAACAAGAAACGGGCGACTGGCGTCTTTTTGCACCCGAAAAAACGCCTTGCCATTGAGCCAGATTTCCCGTTTGTGGGGCTGCGGCTGGGTGGCATACCGAATCGTGCTTTGCGGTTGCAGGTGGATGATACTGCCGTCGATGAGCGTAATGAGCTGGGTCTGACTGGTGGCGTTCTTCCGCGTTACAAACCCCGTTTCAGCTGCGGTTTCCCGAATTTCCGGTTTGGGTGAATTCGTCGGGTTTTGGTAGAAGAACAGGGTGCCAAAACCAATCAGGACCGCCACGGCGGCAGCCGCAACCCACCGCCGGAACACGGGCAAACGGACCGGTTTTTCAGGCGGTTGGGCAGCGGTTTCGGTTTCTTCGGTAGTCTGCGAATCAATTTTTTGCCAAAGCCTTTTTTTGAGATTCTGTCGCTCTTCGTCGCTCAGCGCAAATGTTCCGTCGGTACCCAACTGGTCGTACCAACGGTCAATCAGCCTGATTTCCGCTTCAGAGCATTGACCCTGGTTGTATTTAGTCAGTAGTCGGACGAATTCTTCCTTTTGCATGGGCCGCTGAACCTGTTCCTGTACTGTGGAAGTCGACAAAACCCCCGGTTTGCCCTAAATGATTTTATAATAAATTTGATTATTTATATAAACGGGCAGTTTTTGCTAAATTATTGTTTGTTAAATACAATTGATAATTGCCTGTACTGAAGACACGATCAAGGGGTAAATCCAGGGCGATGGCACTTTTTGATAAAAAAATTGTAATTTGGTATTCATTTTTTCGACATCAGGAAATCATGTCGGCAGATTTACGACTTTCGTCGCTGAAAGATTGGGATGATGAGCGGGTGCTGAAGGCGTTATCCGGCGGAAACCGGCTGGCGCTGGCGGAACTGTACGACCGGTATTGGTATCCGTTGTATCGTGTCGCGTTTCAGAAGACCAAATCGCCGGAAATTGCCGAAGAATTAGTCCAGGATTTGTTCGTCCAATTGTGGCAGAAACGGGAATCGCTGGCCGTTCGCCGGACCGACCATTATTTGTTCGGAGCCTTAAAGTATTCGGTGATCGATTACGTCAAGGGCCAGATTGTTCGCGAAAAATTTCAGGAATACCAGCAGATTTTTGCCCCTCAGGCCGATTTCTCGACCGAAAACCAGCTGGCTTACAGCGATTTGGTCGGGACCATTGAAACCGAACTTCAGAAACTGCCCACCAAAACGCAGGAAGTTTTCCGCCTGAGCCGTTTCGAAGGCCAGAGCATTCCGGAAATTTCGCAGAAGCTCGACCTCACCGACAAAACCGTTGAATACCACCTCTCGAAAGCCCTCAAATTACTCCGCGCGCAACTGCGGGACTACAGTTTCGTGTGGTTATTGATGATGTTGGCGGAGCGGTGAAATTTTGCTTTACAGGCATTTTCGTTTATTTTTGAAAGAAGACCTTTCAGGTATGAATCTCCAGATTATTCACGATAGCAAAGGCAACCCAACCGGAGTGTTTATTCCGATGCAGGATTGGAAACAATTGAAAAAAAGGTACCGGGATTTAGAACAGTATGAAGTCGAGGAGTCGACGAAAGAACAACTACTTTCTGAATTAAAAGAAGCTATTCTGGAATTAAAAGCTATCGAGCAGGGAACAAAACAGGCTCGTCCTCTAGCCGACCTCCTCAATGAGCTTTAAAATAGTGACGCTGGCCTTGTTTGACAGGCAATTTAAACGCTTAGCTAAAAAATATCCCTCTCTTGCCAGAGACCTAGCACAACTGGGTGAAGAACTGCTGGCAAATCCGACGCTTGGCGAAGCACTGGGCAGCAACTTTTATAAAGTACGACTCAAAATTACCTCTAAACGTACTGGAAAGTCGGGTGGTGCCCGCGTAATCACTTACGTTAAGATTTTAAATGAGACGATTACCCTGTCTTTTATTTACGATAAATCGGAACGAAGTACTATTTCAGACGGTGAATTAGAAGACTTGATAAAGTTGCTGGAAGATAGCTAAATATTCCTCAATACGTCTTCGTCATATCCGCGGGAATATGCAGAATAAAATTGGCCATATTCCGATTGGCTTTATCCGGTTTTTCCACGTCCGGCACCTCGACCGATGCAATCGTAACGATCTTTAAATCCGGCTGTTGCTGGCGCAAATACCAGCTGATTCCCTCGAAATTGTTGGAGTGATACGACCCGTTGTAGTGCAGAAAAGTGGTGCCGGGTTTGCGGTTTTGCAGGATAAAATACGCCATCGTGGCATCCTTGATGGCCTGGGCGCGGGCAAAATTTCCACCCTGTTCCGGGTCGGGCTTCGAGCCGCTGCCGTGCATCATGTCCAGCATGGCTTTGTAACCGGGCAACGTCAGATCGACCGTAATGGGGAGGGGCGCAATCCAGGCTTTCTGAGCCGCCGGAACCGTATCGAGCGACGCCAGCCCCTGCCGCGAAACCGCACTGGCATACCGTCGGGGCACGTTGGTGGCTATCATGGTCAGTTTGTGGTCACGGGCGAAATCGACCAGCGGGCGGTAATCGGTTTTGTAATTATTCCAGAGCCGGGCCTGTTTCGGAAACTCCTTGTCCGTGGTTTTTCCGGAAATGTAATCCGATAAAGCCGTCTGGTTATCCGCTTCGAACATCTCAGCTCCCAGAATCAACTGCTCTTTTTTCGCTTCGTATAAATCCTTCGTCAGTTGCAGTTCCAGCCAATGACAAATCGGGTTGTTGTGCAGCTCGCCAAAGAAAACCACATCTGCATCGGTGGCTTCTTTCAGAACCTTCTGATAGGGAACGGTTTTTAATTTCTGGGAATAAAACTGGTAAGCCGGTTTATCGCTCGTGAACGCAAGGCAGCCGAGCGCGAGCAGTAGGAGGTATTTCATGAGAAGGTTATTATTTAGACGCAATATAAACAAGGATTTGCTGGCTTGGTAAAAAAAGGGGTTATTTCGCGGAGTTGAGCGGAGTTTATAAGAGTTCTGCAGAGTTTTTTCTCCGCATAACTTCTCTAACTCCGCTCAACTCCGCGAAATAACCCCCCTTTAAAAAGGCTGCTCTAAAGTTTTTACAACTCCCGAATCCAGATGTTCCGGAATCCGACCGGATTGCCGTGATCCTGCAGCAACAGCGGACCTTTGCCATGCGCCTGAACTTTCGGGTAACCGATGTATTCCGTGGTTCCTTTGATGTTGAAGTTGTTCAGCACCAGCACACCGTTCAGCAAAACTGTCACCTTGCCCATTTCGGCCATCATGCCGTCTTTGTTGAATTTGGGAGCGAAGTAAATGATGTCGTAGGTCTGCCATTCGCCCGGTTTGCGGCTTGGATTAACCAGCGGAATCGCCTGTTTGTAGATCGATCCCACCATCCCGTTTGAATACGTCGGGTTGTTGTAACCGTCGAGCACCTGCAGCTCGTAGCGGCCCTGCAGAAAAATACCGCTGTTGCCGCGTCCCTGACCGTTGCCTTCTACTTTATCGGGCGTCCGGAATTCGATGTGAAGCTGGAAATCCTGGAATTCCTGCTTGGTGCGCAGGGAAGCGCCTTTGGCCGAAAACATGGCGCCATCGCGAACCGGCCAGGGGTTCGAGCCTTCCGTTACACCACCCCAGGCGTCGGGGCTGTAGCCTTTTACCGATACCCACTTGCTGCCGTCCTTTCCGTCAAATAAAACGATCGCATCGGACGGGGCCGTGGTGCCCGATGCCGTGCCGGGCGATAATTCACCCGGTGTTACCACCCGAGGAACAGGTTCCCAGATTTCGGATGATTCCGGATTTTGTTTGGGTTTTTCCTTTTCCTGGGCAATCGCCAGTTGGGTCAGACCTAAAACAAGGGCAAGGGCTAAAGTACTTTTTTTCATTCGTCAGAATAGGATTGGGTGAACAATGATTTGCACGAAAAACCGCCTTCAAAGATAGGCGAAAATGTCAACGCATGAGTCGCTCCGGCTTGCGAGACTTTATTTTTTAATTCTGTCCGATAAAGAACCGGATACCTGTAAGTGAAGGACGTCTCTTGAAATTCTGAAAACCGCTATCGAAATAATGCAGTAGATGGGTGGAAGTGCAATCAATTTTATAAAAATTTTTAAAAAATAGGTAACTTCCCGACTTCATCTAAAATCTAATGAAGTCAACCTCTATGAACACGACGTTCGCCCGTTTGGTGTTTGGTGTCGGGTGGGTCTTTAGCGCCGGACTGGCTATTGCCCAGCCCAAAACGGACCAGCCCGCAGCTCTGCCACTAAACGATTTAAGTGCTTTCCAAAAACCGGGTAACAACTGGCGTATAGTCGGTGACGTTTCCGGCGATCTGAACCAGAAAGACGTCCTGAAAAGTACACCGGGAACTGGAATTCTGGTCAATTTGCCCGCTAAAGACGGGAACATCGATCTGGTATCGAATTTCCAGCACGGTGATGTGGATCTCGATCTGGATTTTTTGATTGCGAAAGGTTCGAACTCGGGGGTCTATCTGCAGGGGCGCTACGAAATTCAACTGCTCGATAGCTGGGGAGCCAAAAATCCCAAAGCGGGCGATAATGGTGGTATTTACGAACGTTGGGACGATAGCCGCCCCGATGGACAGAAAGGCTACGACGGCCACCCTCCCCGTCAGAATGCCAGCCGGGCACCCGGTTTGTGGCAACACCTGAAGATTTCATTCCAGGCTCCGCGCTTCGACGCCAGCGGCAAGAAAATCGAAAACGCCCGCATGTTGCTCGTTGAACTGAACGGCGTGGCGATTCACGAAAACGTCGAACTGGCGGGACCCACCCGCGGGGCGCTCGGTAAAGACGAGGTAGCCAGCGGGCCGCTCCGGATTCAGGGCGATCACGGCCCGGTTGCAATCCGGAACATCATCATTAAAAACTACGATAAACCGCGTCCGGAATTGATGAACCTGAAATATGCGGTTTACAAGGGACGATTCGATAAAGAACCGGATTTCAGCAAATTGCCGCCGGAAGCCGAAGGTTCGTCGGTTATTCTGACGGCCAACGTGACCCGCATTCCGAACGACTTTCTGATTCGCTACACCGGCACGCTTCGCGTGAAGGAAGCCGGTGATTACGCCTTCAATCTGGGTGCTGCCGGTGGCGGTGGCATGATGAAGATCAACAACAAAACCGTTATTACGCCCGGCGACCGCCGTCAGCGCGGGAGCATTACGCTGCCCGCGGGCGATGTGCCGTTCGAGTTGTTGTACGCCAAAATGGAGGACTGGGCCAGACCGTCGATCGGCCTGGCGGTAACCGGACCCGGCATTCGCGAATACATCATCAGCGACGCCAGCGGTGCCTACAACGGCGATCCCACCGATCCGATCATGGTTGATGCGTCGACCAACACCATTCTGCGGAGTTTTATGGATATGCCCGGCTATAAAAATAAAGAAGGCCGGACGTTACGGGTTGTTCATGCGGTTTCGGTGGGCAGCCCCGAGCAGGTGCATTACACCTATGACATGGACAATGGTGCACTGGTGCAGGTCTGGCGGGGACAGTTTTTGGACACAACGCCCATGTGGCACGAGCGGGGCGATGGTTCGTCGCGGCCGATGGGTATGGTACAGCGACTGGGCGCGCCGGTATTAGGACTCGCTAAGTTGTCGTCTCCAACGGCGGCCTGGGCTACCGACACGACCGGCAGCGGTTTTCGTCCACGGGGCTATGTGCTCGACGAAGGCGATCGTCCGACGTTTAGGTATCAAACCTTCGGTTCCACGGTTACGGATGCGACCCGCGTGCTGGAAAACGGGCAGGGCGTTCGCCGGGAAGTGACGGTACAAAATCCCGCCGGTGACCTGTACGCCCGGTTGGCGGAAGGTAGCACGATTGCAGCTTTGGAAAACGGCATGTACATCGTGGATGGAAAGGCGTATTACGTGCGCATCGACGATGCCGGTGGGGCAACACCCGCCGTTCGGAAAGTGGGCGATCGACAGGAACTGATCGTTCCGGTGAAGGGAAAATTGGTTTACTCGATCCTGTTTTAATTTATGAAACGAATACATACATCCATTCTTCGCCGGGCCGCGGCTGGCATCCTGTTGTCAGCGGCTACTTTCTCGGTGGGCTGGGCGCAGGAGTCGCCCAAGGAAGAAGATTTTTATAAAATTCTGAAGGTGTCGGCACCGGAAGGCACTTTGCTGGAAGTAGGCGGTTTGACCGTTCTGCCGAACGGCGATCTGGGCGTTGCCACCCGTCGGGGCGACATTTTTATCGTTGAAAACCCGACGAGCCGCCGTCCGTTCTTCCGCAAATTTGCGTCGGGATTACACGAAGTACTGGGCCTGGCCTACAAAGACGGCGCCCTGTATTGCGCCCAGCGTGGCGAGTTGACCAAACTGGTGGATTCGAACAAGGACGGAAAAGCCGATATTATCGAAACCGTCACCAACATACCGGTTTCGGGTCACTACCACGAATATACATTTGGTCCTAAAATCGCGCCCGATGGTTCGTATTTTATTTCCGGTAACGTCGCTTTCGGTGACGAAAAATGGTGGGCGGGCGAAAGTCGTGTCCCCTGGCGTGGCTGGATCATGCACATTACCAAGGACGGTCAGATCGAGCCCTGGGCAACAGGCGTTCGCTCACCAGCCGGTTTGGGAATGATCAACGGCGAATTGTTTTACGCCGATAACCAGGGCGACTGGATTGGTTCCGGGGGCGTTTGGCACGTCAAAAAAGGAGCTTTTATGGGTCACCCGGCGGGTTTGCGCTGGAGTGCCGACCCGAAATCGCCGGTTAAGCTAACGCAGGAGCAGTTATACGCCAAAATTAATCCGCGCGACAACCGTGACGAGCGGGGCCGGGCCATCAAACCGGAAAACGTGATCGACGAAAAATACTACACCTTGTTCGAAATGAAGAAGGATTTTCCGGAAATTCAACTGCCAGTGGTTTGGCTGCCGCACGGAATTCAGGGCATTTCCAACTCGGAAATCGTTCAGATTCCGGAGGGTTCATTCGGACCTTTTTCGGGACAATTGCTGGTTGGCGATCAGGGCCAGAGCAAAATTACCCGGGTTTTTATGGAGAAAGTGAAAGGCGAATACCAGGGTGCTTCGATCGATTTCCGCAGCGGTTTTCGCTCGGGGGTTTTGCGGATGGCGTGGGCCAAAGACGGTTCGCTGTTTGTCGGCGAAACCAACCGTGGCTGGGGTTCGGCGGGCGATGCCGACGAAGGCTTGCAACGCCTGACCTGGAACAACCAGATGCCGTTTGAAATGCGGGCAGTTCGGGCCATGCCGGACGGTTTTGAGGTGGAATTCACCACGCCCGTCGACCGGAAATCTGCCGAAGATCTGGCTTCGTATTCGGTCGAAAGCTTCATTTACAAATACCACCCGGTTTATGGTAGCCCGACGGTCAACAAGGAAACCTGCTCAGTGAAAGGTGTTAAAGTGTCGGCCGACGGTTTGAAAGCCCGCGTGATTGTCGACAACCTGCGCCAGTATTACATCCACAACCTGACGCTTGAAGGGGTTCGGGCCGCTCAGGGTTCGTATTCGCTGGTTCACCCCACCGCTTACTACACGCTGAACAACCTGCCCGAAGGTCAGAAACTGGCGATGAACGAAGTGAGTACGTTTAACTCATCGGCGTCGAAAACCGCTCCGGCGGGCAAAAAAGGCGTTCCGGCAAAACCGGGTGTAAAAACCGGTACGAAAACGGCAGCAACTGGTACAAAAACCGGTGCGCTGATCGCCAAAGCGCCGACCTTCGAGGAGGTAAAACCGCTGCTCAACCGCCATACCTGTACGGCCTGCCACAATGCCGAAAAACGGCAGGTCGGCCCGGCATTTGTCGATGTAGCGAAGAAAGGCTATTCGAACGAGAAAATTCTGGAGCTGATCTACAATCCGAAACCGCAAAACTGGCCGGATTATTCGACTGAAATGCCACCGATGCCGCAGGTTCCCAAAGCCGACGCCATGAAAATTGCCGCCTGGATCAATTCGCTGGCCGGTGGAAACGGAGGAACTGCCAAAAACGCGGATCAGCCGTAAGGGTAAAACGTCCAGCTATTTTTAACGGTTCATTCTTAAAAACAGCACAGCCCGGCCAATGGTCGGGCTGTGCTGTTTCCGGGGTACTAAAAACCGCTACAAGGACGTAGGTCGGCGTATCGCTCCGGGAGGTTTTATTAAATTTGGATTACGCTGTGGCAGTCACTTTACCGGAATCGCAATGGTTGCGTTATCCCAGGCAATCGTTACATCGGAGTCCGTTGGGGTGATGGTCAGTTTTTCCACCGGCGTTGCGTTCGTTTTAACCGGAACCGTGAACTGAGCGACGTCTTTTTTCTTCAATTCGACTCCTTTCACCGGGTCGATGTAGTCGTACGCGCCCCATTGCCCCAATTTGCTATTCAGGATAACCGTCCATTCTTTTTCATTCGGAATGGTAAAGAGCGTATACGTGCCCGCTTTCACCGGTTTTCCGCCAAATGTAACATCTTTGGCAAATGTAATTTCGGTCGCTTCGTCGGCACCAGTCCGCCAAACCGTCCCGTATTTCTCCAAACCGTTCGGGCCAAAAATAACACGTCCCCGTTTCGAGGGTTGCCCGTAAACGACTTTTACATTTTTACCGGGGCTTTCAACTTTCAGGTGTGGACTTTTGGCCTGCGCAAAAACAAGGGTTGAGGTTGCCGTAACCAGCAACGCAAACAATACTAACAATCCCTTTTTCATAGGTAATAGAAAGTTTTTAGTGAATGATTGGTCACAAATAAAACAAAACTTAGACCAAAAAGATAGAGAACTGGTTTAATCGGACGATAAAATAAGTTGAAAGGTCAGTCGAAATAGTTCAATCCAATGTGAAGAAATTACCAAATAGATCGAGAGAATCAAACTCTTTTGTCTTTCTGGCCGATTGATTTTCCCTTTGCCGCCGAACCGCTTACCTTTGTGTTTCTTCAGAGAATACCTTATGCCGCTGATTACCACTTCGGATTATCGTCCGCCCGCTCATTTGTGGAACGGACATTTGCAAACCATCATCCCGGCTTTGTTCCGAAAAGTCAGCGTAGCCTACACCCGCGAGCGTATTGAAACCCCCGACGACGATTTTCTGGACCTGGACTGGAGCTTTGCTGAAGTTAAGACCGGGCCGCCGGGCGGTGATGAGTTAACGATTCTCTCCCACGGTTTGGAAGGTGATTCCCGGCGGCAGTATCTGGCGGGAATGGTTCGGCACCTGAACGGGGGCGGTTTTGATTGTTTAGCCTGGCATTACCGCAGTTGCAGTGGCGAAATGAACCGACAGGCTCGGTTTTATCACCTCGGCGAAACTGGTGATCTGCAAGTGGTTATCAATCATGCGTTGGCAAAAGGCTATCGGCATATTAATCTGATGGGATTTAGTGCGGGCGGAAATGTGACCCTGAAATACCTCGGAGAGCAGGGAACCGCGATTCATCCGGCCATTGAAAAAGCCGTCGTGTTTTCCGTGCCCTTACACCTGACTACGGCCTCGCGCCGACTAGAAGCGTGGGACAGTCAGGTGTATAACAAGCGCTTTAACCGGACACTCAAGCGCAAAGTTTTTGAAAAAGCCGCCCTCATGCCGGGAGCCATTCCGACGGAGGGATTGCAAAAAGTGCGAACTTTGCGGGAATTCGACAACCTGTTTACATCCCAATTACACGGTTTTCGTGATGCCGAGGATTATTACGAGCAGAGCAGCGCCTTGCAATACCTGGACAAAATTGCGATCCCGACTTTAATTGTTAATGCCAAAAATGACCCTTTTTTGTCGCGCGAATGTTTCCCGGAAGAACTGGCGCGTCAACTTCCCAACGTCTGGATGGAGTTTCCAACGCAGGGAGGCCATTGCGGTTTTGCCCCCGCCGGACCAAACAAAACGGTTTACTGGTCGGAAGAGCGGGCATTGCGGTTTTTGAAAAATGATGCTGTACAGTGAAAATTCAACTGATAATGGACGCGGAACAAATAAAGCAGATTCTAAAAGTGAATAAAGATGTTCTCTTTCATCGCTATCCGTTGGTGTCGATCGCTTTATTCGGTTCTTACGCTGACGGAACTGCTACGGAAGAAAGCGACGTGGATATTATGGTTGAGTTTAGTGAGCCCGTTGGTTTTGAGGTAGTTGATCTGGCGATTGAACTAGAAGAGTTACTTCAGAAAAAGGTTGATTTAGTAACACGAAAAGCAATCAAACCCAGATTACTTCCATTTATCAGCAAGCAATTACAGTATGTCTAAGCGGTCGAGCCATGCTTTACTGAATGATATGCTGGATGCGATTCAGGCCATTCGAGAATACACGGAAGGAATGAGTTTTGACGATTTTCTGGCGAATCGCATGGCTTGTGATGCAGTAATCAGGAACGTTCAGGTGATAGGAGAGGCCGCAAACCGGGTGCCGAAACCCTTTCGTGATCAGCATGATGGAATTGAGTGGATGCGAATAATAAGGTCTCGTCATATTCTGGTGCATGATTATTTTGGAATTGATTATGAGATCATCTGGAAAATAATAACTGTACATCTTCCTATACTTAGGCAGGAGTTGGAAGAATTATTAAATGCTGACAATAATCTGGAGTAAACACGATGTTAACCAAAACGCTCGAACAGACGTATTTCGTCATTGATTTCGATAGCACCTTCACCAAAGTTGAAGCTTTGGATGTGCTCGGAGAAATCTCACTGGCTGGTCACCGCGACCGGGAAGCCATCCTCGAAAAAATCAAGATCATTACCGACCGGGGCATGTCGGGTGAGATTTCATTGTCCAAATC
Source organism: Larkinella terrae (assembly GCF_009668025.1). Lineage (GTDB taxonomy): Bacteria > Bacteroidota > Bacteroidia > Cytophagales > Spirosomataceae > Larkinella > Larkinella terrae. The sequence goes on from NZ_WJXZ01000007.1 coordinate 155,801, forward strand.
AATCGAACTCCGGCTGGAACTCTTGCATGCGCACCGCGACCACCTGCCGGCTCTGATCGAAACACTGAAAAACGAAATTTCGGACTCTTTTCAGCGAAACCGCGAATTCCTGACCGAACACGCCGACCATATTTACATCGTGTCGAGCGGTTTTAAAGAATTCATTGTGCCGATCGTTACGTCGTTGGGAATCAAGGAGGAAAACGTTTTTGCCAATACGTTTGTATTCGATGCCGATGGTAACATTGTCAGCTGCGACTGCGAAAACCCGCTTTCAACCGACAAAGGCAAAGTAAAACTGATCCGGGATCTGAAACTGGAAGGTGACATTTACGTAATCGGTGACGGCTATACCGACTACGAAATCCGGGAGTCGGGGCTGGCCAACCGGTTTTATGCCTTTACCGAGAACGTGATGCGGCCGAAAGTCATTGAGAAAGCCGACCACGTAGCGCCATCCCTCGACGAGTTTTTATACCATAATAAATTGAGCCGCAGTCAATCGTATCCCAAAAGCCGCATCAAGGTTCTGCTGCTGGAAAACGTCCATCCGGTGGCGGTGAAACTGTTTGAAAGCGAAGGTTTTAACGTTGAAATCCTGAAGGGTGCCCTCGACGAAGACGAGCTGATCGAGAAAATCCGGGACGTTTCCATTCTGGGTATTCGTTCCAAAACGCAGGTAACCAGCCGCGTGCTCGAACACGCCAACAAGCTGATGTGCGTCGGGGCGTTCTGCATCGGAACCAACCAGATCGACCTGAAAACCTGTACCGAAAAAGGCATTGCGGTTTTTAATGCGCCCTACAGCAACACCCGTTCGGTGGTGGAGCTGGCCATTGGCGAAATCATCATGCTGGTGCGGAACATCGTTCCGAAAAGCAATAAAATGCACGAAGGCGTCTGGGATAAATCGGCCAAAAACAGCTTCGAGGTTCGCGGTAAAAAACTGGGTCTGGTGGGCTACGGCAACATCGGTACGCAGCTTTCCGTAGTAGCCGAAGCACTAGGCATGGAGGTTTATTTTTACGATATCGTGGATAAACTGGCGCTCGGAAATGCCCGGAAGTGCAAAACGCTGGACGAATTGCTCGCCGTTTCCGATTTCATCAGTTTGCATACCGACGGCCGGGCCAGCAACAAGAACCTGATTGGCGCGCGGGAATTTGCGCTGATGAAAGAAGGTGTTATTTTCCTGAACCTCTCGCGCGGACACATCGTCGATATTGAGGCCCTGGTGAATGCCATCAAAACCGGTCGCGTGGCCGGTGCGGGGGTTGACGTGTTTCCGTACGAACCGAAAACCAACAACGAAGAGTTTATCAACGAGTTACGTGGTTTGCCCAACGTCATTCTGAGCCCGCATATTGGCGGCAGTACGGAAGAAGCACAGGAGAACATCGGCAACTTTGTGCCCGGCAAACTGCTGGAATACATCAACAATGGTAGTACTTACGGCAGCGTCAATTTCCCGGAAGTGCAATTGCCACTCCTGAAAGATTCGCACCGCTTGCTGCACATTCACGCGAATGTTCCGGGTATTCTGGCGAAAATCAACGCGATTTTTGCCAATTACCACATCAATATTCAGGGTCAATACCTGAAAACAACCGAGCAGGTTGGCTATGTGATTACGGATATTGCCAAGGATTACTCGGACGAAGTGGTGAACGAACTGCGGAATATCGACAACACGATCAAATTCCGGTTGTTATATTAGAAGGAAAAAAATGAAAGAGGAGATAAAAGGAAAACAAATGGACTGGCCCCCTTCGAAAGCCCTTCTGGTTGCTTTTATCCCTCTTGCGCTTTTTCTGGCGGCCGTACCGAAAATGTATAGCATTTACGAACGAAAGCAGATTCGGAAAAACAGTGCGTTTGCTGTTGGAACCGTGGTCCGGTACGAATATGTCAGCACCAAATACCGGCAGTTTTACCGGGCCTGCATTCAGTATTCGGTGGATGGAAAATCGTTCTCGGGCACGGGTAAGCTCAATCGTCGATTGACGAAGCCACAACTGAACGCGGTGCTGAACGAAAAGCTACCGGTTATTTACGAGAAAGGCAATCCGGACAATGGCGTCGTGCTTGCCAATGAGGAGCGGTTTGGAAATTTTGGGCTTATGTTTCCAGATAGTCTGCGCTGGACAGGGCAATACTTTTATTGATCAACTATGAAACAAACCTACTTCACCGCCGGACCCGCGGAGTTATATCCGACCGTTTACCAACACCTGCAAACGGCGATGGATGAACAGATTGGCTCGATTTCGCACCGGAGCGCCCGGTTTCGGAGTCTGTACCAGTTTTGCGTCGAGCAATTGCGCGAGCTGTTGACGATTCCCGAATCGCACGGTATTTTCTTTACGGGTTCGGCTTCCGAAGTATGGGAGCGGATTCTGCTCAACTGCGTTGAACACGAAAGTTTCCATTTGGTGAATGGCTCCTTTTCGAAAAAGTTCTGCGAATACGCGACTTCGCTTCAGAAATACGCCCACAAGCAGGAAAAACCGTTCGGCGAAGGCTTCGATTACGGCGAAATTGAGGTACCAGAATATGCGGAATTGATTGCGGTGACGCACAACGAAACCAGTTCGGGCGTGCAGATCCGGCCAACGGATATTCATAAACTGAAACGCAGCAACGCCAAAAAACTGATCGCGGTCGATATGGTTTCGTCGGCTCCGTTTCCGGATCTGGATTATTCGCTGATCGATACGGCTTTTTTCTCCGTTCAGAAAGCGTTTGGTTTACCCGCCGGTCTGGGCGTTTGGATCGCGAATGAGAAGTGCCTCGAAAAGGCTGAAACCCTGAAGCACGGCGACCAGCATATCGGCGCGCACAACAACCTGCCGACCTTGTGGAAGAACTACAAAACCTACGAAACGCCCGCGACGCCAAACGTGCTGTTTATTTATCTGCTGGGGAAAATCGCGGAAGATTTCAACCGGATTGGTGTCGAAATCATTCGCCGGGAGACGGAAGAAAAGGCCAAAATGCTTTATAAATTCGTTGAAAACCACCCCGGTTTTTCCCCGTTTGTGAAAGAAGACCGCCATCGGTCGCGCACGGTGGTGGTGGCCAATACCCAAAAACCGTCTTCAGAAATCATCAGCAAGGTGAAGGAATCCGGCCTGGTGGTGGGCAGCGGTTACGGGCAGTTCAAAGACTCCCAGATTCGGATTGCCAACTTCCCCGCAACGAGTGCGGAGCAGGTTGCGCAGGTGATCGACGCGCTGGGAAAGGTTTAGTTTTTAGTCAATCCGTAGAAAAGAGCACCGGTTTTTACTGGGAAAATCGCACAACCGCGATGAATCCTTGTAAAAACCGGTGCTCTTTGCGTTCAAATAAACTTTATTTCGACTCTGGGGTTTTAGGAATACACTTCACTGTACTCCAATGAAAAGGTTTATAAATCGGTTAATCTATGCATTGACCATTTGTCTGATAACAACCGTAGCTGTACAGGCGCAGGAAACGGATACGCTTCGTCGGGACGTTCCGGTAACTCCCGTTCCCGATTCATCGAGTAGGATGACAACGCCATCCGACGATCAAAAATCCTATATCGAACGCCCCGGTTCGCCCTGGTTTCAGCGCGGAGCTGCCTTTATTGGCGTTGCGCTGGGTTTCGCAACCGGAAAAGGGCAGGGGCTCTACACGGCTTTTAACCCCCGGGTAGCTCTTTTCATTCAGCGTGGGCTGGCCATCGGGTTGCGGGGTGCGTTCGAAAGCCGGGCTTCTACCAGTTACCGGGCTAATTCAGCGGGGGCCTTTGTCCGGTATTATCCGGTTCGAAATGCGTTTTATGTGTTTGGCGAAGGCGGTTTTAATGTCGGAAAATTCCGCTCCAGCGATGTCGGGCCCAACGATCGTCGCGGTTTTAGCAGCCTGAATATTGGGTTGGGGCTGGGCATCCGGGCCACCGACCGCTTAGGGATCGAGTTAATGATCGAGAACAATTATTACGATAAAGCCCCGGTCTATGCAGGCAACAACCGGGGCCCTCAGATTAAACTCGGTGCTAATTTTCACATCAGCCGCTAACGCCCGTAAGTACGTTACCAGACGCGGGTTTGGTCCACTTCCGGTTTGTACATTTTTTCGCCCGGTTTCACGTTGAATGCCTGATAAAACGGCGCAAAATTCGACAATGGCCCGTTGACTCGGTATTTGGCCGGGGAATGCGGGTCAATCTGAACGTAAGCCCGCTGTGTCTCGTCCCGGATTTTAATACGCCAGACCTGCGCAAAGCCCAGGAAAAACCGCTGATTCGGCGTGAATCCGTCAATTTTAGTTTCGGATTTGCTCTGATCGGTTAACTTGAACGCATCGAATGCAATGGCCAAACCGCCCAAATCGGCCAGGTTTTCACCCAATGTCAGTCGTCCATTTAGTTTCAGGTTATCCAGAACCGTGTAATTGTTGTACTGATTGACCACCTGATCGGCTTTAGCGGTGAATTTGTCGGCGTCCGACTTCTGCCACCAGTCGCGCAAATTGCCCTGGACATCATATTGGCGACCCTGATCATCGAAAAGGTGGGTCATTTCGTGGCCGATCACCATGCCTATGGAGCCGTAATTGATAGCATCGTCGGCGTCTTTATCGAAGAACGGAAACTGCAGAATTCCGGCCGGAAACACAATTTCATTGAACGACGGATTGGCGTAGGCGTTGACTTCGGGCGGAGTCATCTGCCACTCACTGCGGTCGACGGTTTTGTTGATTTTGGCGAAATTCTCTTTCGTAGCGTGTTTACGCGCGCTCTGGATATTTTCAAAATACCCATCCCGCTTGATCTCCACTTCCGAATAATCCTTCCATTTGTCGGGGTAACCAATTTTGTTCGTTACGCCGTCCAGCTTCGTTAACGCAACTTTTTTGGTTTCCGGTGACATCCAATCCAGCTTTTCAATGCGGTTTCGGTACGCTTTCTGAAGGTTGGTTACCAGCGTCAGCATCCGCTCTTTGGCTTCGGGGGTGAAGTACTTTTTGACCCACAATTGCCCCAGCAATTCGCCCAGATACGTATCGGTATTTTGAGCAATCCGCTTCCAGCGTTCCGACTGAACGGGTTGTCCGTACAAGGTTTTGTTGTAGAAATCAAATCGGGCCTGCACAAACGGCTTGCTCAACAGCGACGCGTTGAAATCGATGTAACCAAATGCCGCTTTGTCTTTAATAACGTCGATCGGTGTCGTCGGCAAAACCGCACTCAGGGCCTGGTAATACTCCGGCTGTCCCACCAAAACCGTATCGGTTTTCGCCGTCAGCGTTTCCAGAAACGATTTCCAGTCGATGTTGGGCGTCAGTTTGGTCAGTTCGGCCACTGACAGTTTATGGTAATTCTTGATTGGATCGCGCAGCTCGGCCGGGGCCTTGTGCGATTTGGCCAGGGCGGTTTCAAATGCCAGAATGCCGTCGGCTTTCTTCCGGGCCGTCGTCGAATCCACGCCGGTCAGCGTAAAAAGTTGGGTCACGTATTTGAGGAAAGCCGTGCGGACTTTCACTGTTTCGGCATCCGTCTTGAAATAGTAGTCTTTTTCGGGCAAACTCAACCCACTCTGACTGAAGCTAAGCCGGTTGATCGTGCTCTGTCGGTCGTCAGGGCCAACCCCCATTCCGAACAAAACGCCACCCCGGTTGATTTCGTCGTCGGCCATGTAATGCAGGGCTTCCTTGTAATCTTTCAGACCGGCAATTTTCGCCAGTTCGGCTTTCAGCGGATCATAGCCACGTTTCTCGATGGTTACCGTATCCATTCCGCTGGCGTAGAAATCGCCCACTTTCTGCTCGGTGCTTCCTTTGGCGGCTCCGCTGGCGGCTGCTTCTTCCAGAATGGACTTGGTTTTCCTGTGATTCTCTTCGCTCAGTTCGTAAAAGGAGCCCCAACCGGTTTGATCGTCCGGGATTTTCGTATTCTTAACCCAATTTCCGTTCGCGTAGGAAAAGAAATCATTGCCGGGAACGACCGTGGTATCCATGCCCGATTTATCAAAAAAAACCGTGCGGGCGGTTTCGTCTTTTTCGGTTTTACAGGCGGTGAGCGATAGCATGCCGCCAACCGCCAGCAGGATCGAATGGGTGAATTTCATAGAAGGTTTGGTTCGTTGACTCTTACAAAAAAAGTAAAAGTAGGATTTTTTGGAATTCGATCGATTACCGTAAAACGGGGGATATTGACCGTTGGTACAATTTTGGAAATTAAAAACCGCCAACCGCTTCAATTCGAACCAGTTGAGTTGATTTCTTGGTCGGTTATCTCTACTTTTAAGCCGGTTATAAAACAACTGCCTCTGTACATTTTGCTTCTTTCCGGCTCTTCGCCTGAACTGGTTTAACGATTGATGTTTCAGGACTGCCATCACTGAAAATGGTGATGCGGTTTTTTATTGTCTTTATTTTCAATCGTTTATCAGTTACTTCAATGACTTCTCTGATTTCAAACCGGTTACAAATTATTCCACTTTCACTTTCTGATCTCGAACAACTGTCCATCAGCCGGGCTGCGCTGGAAACCGCCCGCTGTCTGGATTTATCTCATTTTGAACTCAAAGCCGATGCCCGTTTTATGGCGGAATTTGATGAAGCACTCGCACACTTTGTCATCCCGAACCTCATTGCTCATCCCGATAGGTGGGTTTGGTATACGCACTGGCTTGTGGTTCATCGGGAGCTGAACCTGACCATCGGCGGTTTGGGAATGGCGGGGCCGCCGGATGCCGACGGTCAAATAATGATCGGGTATTTTATGGACAGAAAATTCGAAGGAAAAGGGTACACAACTGAAGCCGTCAACTGTTTTCTGGACTGGATTTTTGAACAACCGGACGTAAAAACGGTCATCGCCGATACACTGAGGGAGTTTAACGCTTCGCAGCGGGTGTTGCAGAAAACCGGTTTCACGTTTGTAGGCGAAGTGGAAGAAGGGGTGCGGTGGCGAAAAAGCCGCCCTGATCATCCGGTTCAGGTGTAGCGCCACGCCCACCAGATCAGCACCAGTTGCAGCGGAAGCCGGCCCCAGCGGACCCAGCCCGGTATGGAGGAAAACTTCTCCGCCGTTGCCATGTAGACATTCGCCGGGAAAATGGCAATCAGCAGCAGAATTAGCCCCCAGGCCGCCAGCATGCGGGTGGCCGGAAATAGCAGCCCGACGCCCAGAACGAGTTCGGCAATACCGCTCAGCAACACCATCAGCGGGTGGTTCGGAATGTACGGCGGCATGATGCGGAGGTAAGGCTCAGGTCGGAAAAAATGCAGAAAACCCGATACCACGTAAATCGCAGCGATGCAGTAGAGACTCAGGTTGTTCATGGACGATTACTGTAATTTTGAAACGAACAACCTGGGTTTTCAATGAATTCAGAAACGCTCATTTAATAGAGAATTTGAAAAGAAATGACTGAATTTTCTAACAAAAAAGGCAGCGGATAGGTAGATGAGTCAGAAAGCAACTAATTCGGCTGACGATATGGCGAGTCAAGATAAGGAATTTACCGGAAAAGTAGCATTGGTAACCGGTGCAGGATCGGGAATTGGCAAGGCAGCCGCGCTTTTGCTGGCTCGAAAAGGGGCCAGATTGGCCGCTTTGGGCCGGACGGACGACGAATTGCAGGAAACCGTCGAGCAGATCCGGCGGGAGGGGGGCGAAGCGATTGCCCTGCTGGCGGACATCTCGAAACCGGACGAAATGGAGAAAGCGTTTCGGGAGATTCAGAAACAGCTGGGCGGTTTGCACATCGTTTTTGCCAACGCCGGTATCAACGGCGTCTGGGCACCGATCGAGGACCTGAAGCCGGAGGAGTGGGACAAAACCATCGAAATAAACCTGCGCGGTACGTTTCTGACGGTCAAATATGCCGTTCCGCTCCTGAAGGAAAACGGCGGTTCGATCATCATTACGGCTTCGGTGAACGGAACGCGGATTTTCAGCAATACGGGGGCTACGGCCTATTCAACCACCAAAGCCGGTCAGGTGGCGTTTACGAAAATGGCCGCGCTCGAACTGGCGAAACACCGCATCCGGGTGAACGTCATTTGTCCGGGAGCTATCGAAACCGAGATTGACGACAGTACGAAAAAGCGCAAGATCGAGTCGGCCAAAGAACCGGTCGAATTTCCGGAAGGCACCATTCCCCTGACCGACGGCAAACCCGGCACCAGCGAGCAGGTGGCCGAACTGGTGGTTTTTCTGGCTTCCGAGCGGGCGAACCACATTACCGGCACGCCCCTCTGGATTGATGGCGGGGAGTCGCTGCTGATGGGGTAATTTGGTGATTTAGTTTTTTGCTAGGGTTTTAACCGCTGTCAGGGTCTTTAAATGTTAACGGGGTTTCAACCGCTGTCAGGGTCTTCAAAGATTAACGGGGTTTTAACCGCTGTCAGGGTCTTCGACCGCTGACAGGGTTATTCGACCAGGTGACCGACAAACTGCGCGCCGTTGTCAAGGATAATGCCCCCGCGCCGGAAACCCAAACCGCAACCTTCACCCGCGAAAAATACCCCAGCCTGGTACCGGTTTCCGGCGGCATCGGTCGCTAAATCGACGTATTCCTGGTAAATTTTCGGGTAATCGCCGTATTCTCCTTCGGCTTCGGCCTGAACGTTGCCCCGCTCATCCAGGATGCGAACGTTAGCGCCTTCGCGACCGAACAAAACCTTCTCGACGTACGGCCGATCGGTCAGCGGTTTGCTGTCGGTCTGCAGCAGCAGCGGGTGATACGGATACAGTTCCCATAGGACTTTCAGGATGTATTTTGACTGAAACAACAGCGAATAGGCGGGGTTCAGCACCATCACTTTCCGTTGGCGAACGGCTTCCGTCAGGATGTGAGCCAGGTCGGGTTCCTCGTAGCCAATGTATTCCCAGGGCAGCAATTTGAACCAGAAATCGAATTTGTCGAACTGCCCGTTCTGAGGATTTTGCTTGAAAAGTCCTTCCTCAACCGAAAACTCAACCTTGTCGATGTATTCGAAATCGACTGTAAAACCGGCTTCGCGGGCGGCTTCACCCAAAACCGCGACGTTGCTGTCGTCTTCCGGAAAACCGCGCATGGACGATAGCATTAGCGTCGGTTGCAGATCGGTATTTTGCTCCAGCACTTCGCGAAACTGCTCGACCAGCATTTCATACACGGTATTAAACTGTTGTTCTTCGTCGAGACCGTTGGCCCGCAAATGCGCGTTTTGAACCACGGCGGTCTCGGGAATGCAGGTGGCCGTATCGGCATTGAATTCGATCAGTTTGATCGGTTGACCGTCGATTCCACCGGCGAGGTCAAAACGCCCGTACAACTGAATGTGCCGGTCGTCGTTCCAGGAAAACCGGATCAATTCAACCAGATTTTGAGGAATGCCCAATTCGCTAAACCGGTTGTTGTCGATGACGTGCTGCCCGGCTTCGACCAGCATTTCAAACAGTTGACTGACGGCTCCGTAATACGCGTCGGTTTCTTCCGGTTTAACCACCACCACTTCGTTGGTCAAATACGGTAGCGTGTCGGTGCCGAGCATCCAGCTCCAGCCGACATTTCGAAGTTGCTGATCCGGAGGAATGGGTAAAGAGAAAGTTCGTACCATGTGAAGGTGTGGTTTACAGTATTGGGTTTACTGTTTTCGTCAGGCCGACATTTTAGTTGCCTGCGCATTCTTAACTATCGAATAGTGATACAAAAAGTTGAGTAGCGAACAGGACGTACCAGCTACCGAACCGTCGGCATGGCAAAAACTGAAAACCGTCAACCAGGTACCATAAGTCGTTGAAATAGTGAGGATTTGGTAACGATCAAATAAATGGTTAAACCGGCTAACAGCGCCGAAAGCACTTCGCGGATGGGCCACTCGGGTGAAAAGAAAATCCGGCTGCGCTGCACCACTGCCCGCACTTCGCCGTTGCTATTGCGCCAGAGCCAGCGGTTTCGCAAGACGCTCGATGAACGGAACCGCAGTTCGTCGCTGCCGTCGAACGTCACGGAATACCGCCCCCACCAGTTGGTTCGGATGGTTGCCACCGTTGAACCGGAAAGGTCGGTAACGGTAATCGCTGGTAGTTGCGTCGGTCGCTGAATTTGATAGATGCCAAAGCGGGACTCAATAAGGGCGTAATCGGGCCGGGTGATGGTTAAAACGGCCTGCGGCATTCCCAATTCCGAATAAATCTCAAACCGTTCAGCCGCAGAAGGTTGAATCCAGTTCAAAACCGTTCGGTATTGGGGCACGGGTTGCATTTTGTGAAATAGAATGACGTCAGTCGGAACGGCCCGCCCGGCAATGAACAACGAACACCCTTACCTGGACTGTCTATTGCTCATTGCCGCGCCCGTATTGGTACGTAATCAGAACCAGCCCGCACCAGGAATGCGGAAGGGCCACGGAATGGAAATCAGAATGGCCAGCAATCCCAACCCGTAAAACATAAAAACCGTGCGGTGTTTCTGAACCGGGCCGCTGATCCGTCGCGATTTTGACCGGCCAATGGTGATCAGAACAACGGCGATCAGCATGCCAACGATGTGCTCGACACTGTAAAACCGGTAAATGGCCGTCTTCATGATAGTACCAAAATCGATTCCGTCAAACAGGGGCACTTTGGGACTCAGGAAATAAAGAATCAGGCCGATGGTGAATTGCGTATGGGTTGCAATTAGGGCAAAAAGGTATAATTTGTTGTTGCCGGGCGTGTATTCGTCGCGCCCCTGCCACTTGCGAAAAGCGGTTACAATGGCAGCAAGCAGGAGAATCAATACAATCCAGCGAAGACCCGAGTGGGTGTGGACCAGTATATTGTAAAGCATAGAGTGAGTAGATTTGTCTGGTAGCAAAGAAACAACATTTGTGGCTAAGACGAGCGAGAATAGCTACAAGATTCCGGACAAAAATGGCGAATTTACTGTTACCCCTTTTTCTATTGACCGTAGACCATTGACGATGGACAATCGTCAATGGTCAATCGTCTGTCTTCAACTTCTTTTATTCATGGTTCTTTACAATCTGACGATTAACATTGACAAAGCCACCGAGCGGGAATGGTTAAACTGGATGCGGTTTGAACTCGTGCCGCAATTCATGGAAACCGGTCTGCCGCTGGCGGTTAAAATTCTGCGGTTACTCACGGAAGTGGAAAATGGTGGAGAGACCTACACGTTTCAGTTTTCGTTCAAAGGCCGGATCGATTATTTCCGGTTCAATAAACTCCACGCCGACGAACTGCTCGGCAAGCTCCAGCAGCAATATTCGAATCAATACGTGCTATTCCAGAGTCTGCTGGAGGAGGTTTGAGAGCGGGTTACAGTTTTCGCCGGGGCGACGTTTGTGGAGGCGAACGCAAAAAGGGGCCGCGGCA
>NZ_WJXZ01000007.1:167151-397965 GCF_009668025.1 Larkinella terrae
TTACAGTTGTCGCCGGGCCGAGGTTTCGGTAGCCTACCTAAACGTCGGCCCGGCGAAAACCGCCCTCACGCTGCCCGCTCCTGATCCAAAAGCTCCTTGCGGCTTTTGCGTTTGTCGAGGGAGAGCAGGAAAGCCGGGAGTAGAATCAGGTTGGCGGCCATCCCCATCAGCAGCGTAATCGACACCAGAACGCCCAGGGCAACGGTTCCCTGGAAGGTCGAGAAGGCGAAAATGGCAAAACCGGCAAACAGGATAAAAGCCGTGTAAATCATGCTGATACCCGCCTGGTGAATGGTGTTGGTAATGGCTTTGGAAATACTCAGCCCGCGCCGGAGTTCTTCGCGATACCGGGCCACGAAATAAATGGTTCCGTCGGAGGCAATTCCGAAGGCCACGCTGAAAATCAGGATGGTGGACGGTTTTAACCGAATACCGGCGTAGCCCATGATGCCCGCCGTGATGATCAGCGGAACAATCCGGGGCAGCGAACAGATGATGATCGTCCGGACGTCGCGGAGCAGCAGCGCCAGCAAAGCCGTGATCAGAATCACCGCCAGATAGACACTTTCCTTCAGGTTGTCGACCAGGTATTCATTGCCTTTCGTGAAAATCGTGCTGCTTCCCGTAATCCGGACGTCATACATATCGCCGTTGGAAACCCGTTTGCCGGTTTCACGGTCGATATTGAAAATGGAATCGACTTTGGGTTGCAGTGTGGTCAGCAGTTGCCGGATGCGAACGGTTCCGACGTCGGCCATCTGAAAACTGACGCGGGTGTAGCGCCGGGTGCTGTCCAGAAAGCCCTTGAAAACGTTGGACTGGCCTTTCATCTGGGGCGCATAGCTGGCTAACTTGGCCATTTCGAGCGCACCGGGTAGGACGTAGTATTTCGGATCGCCCCCGCGATAGCCCTGGTACAGAAATTTGGCGGCTTCTACCACCGAGAGCGGCCGCGTAAATTCGGGGTATTTTTCGAACTCGCGCTGCAAAAGCCGCATCTTGGTCAGGGTCTGGGGCGTCAGAACGCGTCCCGGCTGGCGGGAATCGATGGAAACTTCGAAGGGCAGAACCCCGCGAAAGCTTTTCTCGAAAAACTTCAGGTCGGTATAAATCGGATCGTTTTTCGGTAAGTCGTCCACGACGTAACCGACGGCTTTGATCTGCATGGCGCCAACCACGCTGACAACCACCAGAATACCGATGATGGCGTAAACGGCCCGGCGCCGGTGGTGAACGGTTTGATTCACCCAGTTCAGAAAGGACACGACCCAGCGGCTATCCATGTGGCCCCGCTGCTTCGACGACGGCTCGGGCAGGTACCCAAACACGATGGGAATCAACACCAGACAGAGCGCATACGTAACCACTACTCCCAGCGAAGCCACCAGACCAAACTGAGCGAGCATCGGGCTGCTGGCGAAGTAAAAGACGAAAAAACCAATAGCGGTGGTAACATTAGCGAAAAAAGTCATTTCGCCGATGCGCTCCGTCGCAATGTTCAACGCCCGGATTTTGTCGCCGTGGTGACTAAACTCTTCGAAGTATTTGTTAATCAGAAAGATGGTGTTCGGAATCCCGATGACGATAATCAGGGGCGGAAGCAAACCGGTCAGCAGCGTAATTTTGTAGCCGAACAACACCAGAAAGCCCAGCGACCAGACCACTCCAACACCGACAATGCTGATGGCGGCCAAAACCGCTACGACGGATCGGAAGAAAAACAGCAGGATCACCGCCGTAACGCCAAACGCCAGCGCCATGAACAAAACCATTTCGTTGCTGACCTTGCCCGTAAATTTCGTGCGGATGTAGGGCATGCCGGACATGTGAACCGGAATGTTGAATTGGGCTCCGAACGCCCGGACTTTTTTCTCAATATCCAGGACAATGCCAATACGCTCCTTGGTATTCAGTTTTTTCTGGTCGAACGTAACCGCCATCAGGTGCGAGCGACCGGCGCTGTCGGACACGAAACCCTTGTAAAACGGCAGCGAAGCCACCATTGACTGAATGCTGTCGACCTCGGCCTGCGTGGTAGGTGCGCGCGGGGCCAGAGGCAAAACCTGAAACTGTTTGATGCTGTCGTTCCGGACAATACGGAACAAACTGGCCGCTGAAAGAACAGTTTGTACGCCCGTCGATTTCTTGATTTCCTGATTCAGTGCGTACCAGCCGTTGAAAACCGGTAATCGATACAGGTCAGCGGTTTCAATGCCGATCACCATAACGCTTCCATCTTCCCCAAACCGTTTTTTAAACGATTCGTAGAGCTCAAAGTCGGGGTCGTTGGAGGGGAGAATCCGGGCAATTTCGTAGGAAAGCTGAATGCGGGTGGTCTGATAGGCCATAAAGACCGTTCCTACAAAAATGAAAATAAGCAGGAAAATGCGATTTTTTAAAATATAATCCGAAACGCGGTGCCAGAACATCAAGACAGAACTGAAGATTAGGACTGCAAGGTACTAAATCAGGATAGTTTTTGAAAATGAACCGCCAAACACTTCCCCGGCTTCCTGAGTGGAGCTTGATTAAGTACTATTTTAGAAATTAACTGAGAATCAATCGGATCGACTGGCTTTTGTCCGATATTTTACTTCTGATCAATCAAAAACCGGTCGCCGTTTGCCAGCTCATTAAGATAGGCGGAGAGCCGAAAACCGGTCATAGCCTAATTAAATTCAAATTGATTCTAAACAACTGGGGGGATTGGTGGTTTACCTTTAAGGATACACAGATTTACGGTCGTTCATTCTTTATTTATTGAAATCGGAAGCGCGTTGGACTGGATTCTATACCATTATATCTTCAAAAAATTATGAATTATTCCTCACTACAAGGCCTAACCCCGAACGTACACACGCCAACCAGTGTAGCCTTTATCGGTGATTATCTGCCGCGCAAATGCGGAATCGCCACGTTCACTTCTGATTTATACAAATCATTTACCACTTTTTATCCGGAATCTTCGGCGATGGTGGTGTCGGTTAATGATGTGCCCGAAGGCTACGACTATCCGGATGAAGTTCGATACGAATTTTACCAGCACGACCTGAATTCGTACAAAAAAGCTGCCGAGTTCCTGAATTCGATGAATACCGAAGTGGTCTGTCTGCAGCACGAATACGGTATTTACGGTGGAACAGCGGGCAATTATATTCTGACCCTGCTTCGGAACCTGACGATGCCGGTGGTTACAACGTTCCACACGGTTTTGCGCAATCCCGATCAGGATCAGTTGATGGTCCTGAAAACCATCGCCGATCTGTCGGCGCGGGTGGTGGTGATGACTGAAAAAGGTCGGCAATTCCTGAAAGATATTTACGATGTTCCGGAAGATAAAATCGACGTCATTGCCCACGGAATTCCCGATATGCCGTTTGTCGATCCGCATTTTCACAAGGACCGGTTTGGCATCGAAGGCAAACAGGTACTGCTGACTTTCGGTTTGCTGTCGCCCAATAAAGGCATTGAAAACGTCATTAAAGCGCTGCCGCGCATCGTCGAAAAATTTCCCAATACGGTTTATATTGTGCTGGGAGCCACGCACCCGAATCTGGTTCGCGACCAGGGCGAGGTGTACCGCGACAGCCTGAAAAAACTGGCTGCCGACTCCGGCGTCAAAAATAACGTGCTCTTTTTCAATCAGTTTGTCGAGCTTGACAACCTGATGGAATTTCTGGGTGCGGCTGATATTTACATTACTCCATACCTGAATGCGGCCCAGATCACATCGGGAACGCTGTCGTATGCGTTCGGCTGCGGAAAAGCCGTTGTTTCGACGCCGTATTGGCACGCTGAAGAATTGCTGGCCGATGGACGGGGCGTTCTGGTGCCGTTCAACGATTCGGATGCCGTTGCCGACGCCATTCTTAACCTGATGAGCGACGAACCGCTTCGACACGGTATGCGCAAAAAAGCTTATATGCTGGGTCGGGGGATGATTTGGGAGCGAGCCATGGAGCGCTACGTCGATTCGTTTGTCCGGGCCCGGCAACAGCCGATTGCATTGCCCGGCAGTCCGCTGGCGCTGATGAACGGAAATGGCAATGGAACCTATAAGTTACCACCGATTCGGCTGGATCACCTGTATCGTCTGACGGATTCGACCGGTATTATTCAGCACGCCCGCTACCATTTGCCGCATTACGATGAAGGGTATTGCACCGACGACAACGCCCGGGCGCTGATCCTGACCGTGATGGTTGAAGAAGCCGGGCAAAGCGATCGGAAACTGGCGAAAACGGCTGACGATTTTGCGGCTTTTCTGAATTACGCCTTTATTCAGGGACGCGGGCAATTCCGCAATTTCATGAGTTATGACCGCCGGTGGCTCGAGGATGTCGGCTCCGACGACAGTACGGGCCGGGCCATCTGGGCGCTGGGTACCTGCGTGGGCCGCTCTGCGGATAAGAATCTGATTACCTGGGCCATGCCAATGTTGCACCAGGCCCTGCCTACCTTGGTTGATCTGCCTTCGCCCCGTTCCTGGGCCTTCGGGATTCTGGGTGCCTGCGAATACCTGAAGCGGTTTGGCAACGACCGACTGGTCAAAACGATCTTGCAACAACTGGTCGATAAAATGCTCATTCGGTACAACGACGCCAAATCCAAAGACTGGCCGTGGTTCGAAGGGTATCTAACCTACGATAATGCCAAGTTATCGCACGCGCTCATCTGCGCCGGGGAGACCTTAAACGACGGCAAACTGAGCGACCTGGGCATTCAGACCTTAAACTGGCTGATCGGGTTACAGATGACCGGCAACGGTATTTCCACCACCGGTTATTTTCAGCCGATCGGTACCAACGGTTTTTACGTCAAAGGTGGTGAAAGGGCGTATTTCGATCAGCAACCTCTTGAAGTTCAAAGTTCTGTGTCGGCCTGTCTGGCGGCCTATCGGGTGACGAGGGAAGCCGTCTGGCTAAAGCGGGCCACGAAAATATTCAAGTGGTTTACCGGCCACAACGACCTTGGATTATCGGTTTATGATCCCAATACCGGTGGCTGCCGCGACGGTTTACACGTCGATCGGGTTAACCAGAATCAGGGCGCAGAATCAACGCTGGCTTATCTGATGGCTTTAACCGAACTTCATTTGACACAAAAACAAATTTCTGACGCTGAAGTTACAAATGCGGCACTAACATTGTTAGTCTAAACGTTGAAAGCTAACGTAATGAGGGAATGAATTGGACTCTTTTAGCGCCATTCGTTCCCTCATTACGTTAGCTTAATTCTTCGTTATTAACTTGAAGTAACTATGATTAAGGCAACTCGTACCGGAATTGTACTACGACCCGACCCCACCCGCGTTCTTTTTCGTCCTTTTGAAAGCAGTAGCTCGACACGCACGCTTAAAATAATTGCCCGGGTCAATGCCATGACCGAGGAAGAAGCGGAGCGGAAGTTGGGAGAAGTTATTCGCGAATTTGGAAGTCGACATTATAAGCTGGAGCGGTTTTTCCTGAAACGCTTCAATCACATCAAATCGCAGTTACTCACCGACGAGCCACTGACACTGGAGCGAAAACTCCTTCTGGGCGCCTATTTTACCATGGAATATTCGCTGGAATCGGCGGCCCTATTCAATCCGTCGATGGTCTGGCACCCGGACCAGACCAATGTGCCGCCGGGATTTAAACGGTTTATTCTGAGCATGCGGTCGACGGGGGAAGGCCATATTTCGTCGATTACGTTCCGGATGGGCTACATCGATCAGGACAGCAAGATTATCCTGCGCAAGCCGTCGCGGTATGTTACTTCCCCGGAAATTGTACCCAACCACAGGTTTAACCGAACCCAGTTTGAGCGGAAACTCTACGAACTTCGGTTGTCGAACCCCATTTCGGAAATGATGATGAGCGGTTTGGGCGAGGAATTTGCGCTGGAAGAAATGGAAGACCGGCTGAAGCGTGTCCTCAATCAATACCGTCACCACGCTGAATACGAGGCCATTGCGAGTAGTTTACGGACGCTCGCGCGCTCTAATTATGAGCTTGATTTTGAGGAAGATCAGAGCTTGGATGAACGCTGTATTTTTCCAACATCACCCAACGAGACCAACGGGATAGAAGACGCCCGGTTCGTGCGGTTTGTCGAGGACGACGGCGAAGTCACGTATTACGCGACGTATACGGCCTACAATGGTCAGGTGACTTTTCCGCAACTGCTTCAGACCAAGGATTTTACCCACTTCAGTATTAGCACGTTAAATGGTGCCGAAGTACAGAATAAAGGAATGGCGTTGTTTCCCCGAAAAATCAACGGGCGGTACGTGATGCTTTCGCGCCAGGATGGCGAAAACATTTATATTATGTATTCGGATGATCTGTATTTCTGGCAAACGAAGGAAATTCTGCTGAAACCGACCTATCATTGGGAGTTTGTACAACTCGGCAATTGCGGTTCGCCGATTGAAACGGAAGCCGGTTGGCTGGTGTTGAGCCACGGCGTTGGCCCGATGCGGAAATACGCGATTGGCGCGTTTTTACTCGATCTGGAAGATCCCGGAAAAGTAATCGGCCGCTCGAAAGAGCCGTTGCTGAGTCCCGACGAAAATGAGCGGGAAGGATACGTCCCGAATGTGGTGTACAGTTGTGGGGGGCTTATCAATGGGAATGAACTGATTATTCCCTATGCCATGTCGGACTACGCCAGCAGCTTTGCCACCATCAATGTACAGGAACTCTTGGACGAACTGACGGGTAACCAGAAAGAAGTTACCGTCGATGCCGAAGAGCAGAGTCTTTGAACGGAAACGCACACGGTTTTTCAGCCAATCGTGTTGCGCTAATGGCCATTTACGTTTCGTACGGCCTTAAAACCACATTCAAAAACCGTCATAATCAATTCTTTTAAGGTTTTGGTTGTGACGGTTTTTTATGCCCGAACCAGCATCGTTTTGGACACCGCCAGGTGTTAAAAGTAATTCCTTGCCTCTTATCTGCCTAACGCAACCCGGCTTGAAATTGAACGAACCCGTTTGAGCCGTAAACGGCATTTTCTCTTCCTGAATCAAACGCCAAAAACCTGCGACAAACATCTTTTCGCCTATATAATTAATAGGTACAAGCGTATGCGGGAAAATCCCAGGATGCAAAGCGTTCAAGATGAGCTTAAATGGTACTTTGACTAACAATTTCACTGGGTTTTCGCGGCAGGGTTTTCGTAATTGACCCTTCCGTTCCTGGTCGAATAGTGGGTATAAGAGTAAAATATACACTTACTCTTTTGAGGATTTCGGCTCAACAGAACCCGCTATAATGCGATTGAGAAGAAAAAAATGAAAATTTTTTTTTGAATAATTTTCATTAAATGATGTGCACATACAACTCTATTTTAACAATAAATGACTATAAATTGATCGAAGCTCTGAGTCAAGTAATAGAAATTTAATTTAGTAATGTTTTGATAAACAGTTAGTTATTACAGAAATGTGGCAAAAAGGCGTTAAAATCGCATTAAAACAAGATTAAAGCCCTCGTGCGGTAATAAAGGAAATTGATTGATAAGTTCAAATAAAAAAAACATTATTAATATTTTTTACTAATTGTGGCCACTATTTAGAGATTTCAACCTAACATTTTATTAGTTTTACAGAAAATAATGATGTTTCCCCTCCAACTAAATCTACCACTCTAAATTAAACTGCCGTTAAAACGGCCCAGAAAATCTATGGTAAAACTCTTACTACCGCAAGCCCGGCTTGTCAGGATGATGAGATTGTCTGTCCCTCAAATCCTGCTGGCTTCTGTCTGCATGAGTACTACCTTCGCTGCGAAGGACCCCAATTCGGGAACCTCTTCAAAATCTGCCTTAGCCACCGTCACGGTGGATCGTACCCTGACCGGGAAAGTGACCGATGAGTCGAACTCGGCTTTGCCAGGGGTTAGTATCGTATTGAAAGGTACCCAACGCGGTACTGTATCGGATGCCAATGGCCAGTATAAAATTGACGTACCGGAATCAGGTGCTACCCTGGTTTTTTCATTCGTGGGATACCTGTCTCAGGAAATTAGTGTTGGTTCAAGAAATTCGATTGACGTTAGCCTGAAGGCCGACAATAAAGTGCTGGAAGAAATCGTCGTCATCGGTTACGGTACGGCCAAGAAAAGTGACTTGACTGGTGCGGTCGGAACGGTGAAAGAAGCCGAACTGAAAGAACGCCCCGCTCCGTCGCTGCAGCAGGCGCTGTCGGGCCGGATGCCGGGTGTGCAGGTCAACACCAACTCGGGTCGCCCGGGTGGTCGGACCACCATCCGCGTGCGCGGTTTCAGCTCCATCAACTCGTCCAACAACCCCCTGTACGTAGTGGATGGCGTGATGCTTCCCCAGGGCAACGGAGCCCAGTTCAGCTCGGCCATTGACTACATCAACCCCAACGACATCGTGTCGGTGGAAGTCTTGAAGGATGCCTCCTCAACCGCCATTTATGGGGCGCGGGGTGCCAACGGGGTTATTCTGGTAACAACCCGGAAAGGAAAATCGGGTGAAGGTCAGGTGACGTATAACGTGGATTTCAGCGTGAACACCATCGGGCCCAACCGCCCGCACGTATTGAACACGGCTCAATACATGGCGACGGAAGACCTGGCGTGGGCCAACATGGCCAAGTATGACCCCGTCGGCTGGGCGGCTGGCAAATGGGCGTATCTGAACCCCAAACTCCGCCGGATTGATCCACGGGTGTGGAACTCCGATGGCAGTCCGAAATACGATACGAACTGGCTGGAAGAAGCCACCCAGAACAAGCTGTCGCAAAACCACCAGCTGGGTTTCAGCGGGGGTAACGATCGTACCCAGTATTCTGTATCGTTGGGATATCGGGATGACCAGGGCTTGATCAAGACGTCGTACATGAAACGGTATTCAGGCCGGTTTACGATCGATGATCAGGTGAAGAAGTGGTTGAAAATCGGAGGTACGCTGAGCTACAACAACCAGTCGGAAAACATTGTGGATCAGGGCGATGCGGTCGCTCGCCAGATTGTGGAAGACTTCCCTTTCCTGCCCGTGAAATACGAAGATGGGACCTACGCCAATAACCGGGATTTCCCATATGCGGAAGGAACGATGAGCTCGGTGCACCGTTTGATGGATACCAAATACATCCTCAATACGCAAACCACGTTGGGTAGCCTGTACTCGAACATCACCTTTGCTAAAGGACTGGAAATGCGGACGATTCTGGGAGCAAACATTCAAACGCAAGAGTTCAACAACTCTGTAACCCGGACGCTGAACATTGGAGGGAACGGTAACGCATCGACCAATAACCGGAAAGAATCGTTCTGGTCGTTGGAAAACTATTTGACCTACAACAAGCAGATCAACGAGAAGCACAGCATCAACGCCCTGTTGGGGATTTCCTGGCAGGAAACCAATGTGTTCAACATTGGAGCCAGCGTGAGCGGTTTTGCGACGGACTACTTCGGTTTCAACAACTTAGGTGCCGGTGCCACCAACCCCAGCGTGAGCTCGGGTGCCTCGCGGTTTGCGTTTAACTCGTACTTCGGTCGAATCAACTACAGCCTGATGGACAAATACCTGTTGACGGTAACGGGTCGGGCGGATGGTTCGTCAAAATTTGGAGAAAACCACAAGTTCGCTTTCTTCCCCTCAGCGGCTCTGGCCTGGCGGGCATCGGAAGAGGAGTTCCTGAAAGGCAACTCACTGATCTCCAATCTGAAAGTACGGACCAGCTTCGGTCTGACGGGTAACTCGGAAATCCCGGCTTACACCTCGCTGTCGCTGCTGAGCTCGAATTACGCAACGGTGTACGGCGATACGAAAGTATCGGGAACGGGGATCAGCCGTCTGGCTAACCCGGATTTGCGCTGGGAAAAAACCGCCCAAACGGATGTTGGCGTTGAGTTGGGCTTGCTGAAAGGCCGCATCAACCTGGAAATGGACTACTACTATCGTTTGACGACGGACATGCTGTTGGATGCACCCGTACCACGCACGAGTGGTTACGCCACCATCCGTCGGAACGTGGGTTCAATGCAGAACAAAGGTTTCGAAATTGGTTTGAACACGGTGAACATCGACGCGGGCGGTTTTCAGTGGAACACGACTTTCAACATCTCGTTCAACCGCAACAAAGTGTTGACGTTAGCGACGCCTTCGGATATTTTCAACGTGGGTGGTCCGAACTTCACCAACCCAACCAACGTCATTCGCATTGGCGAGCCAGTAGGTGCTTTCTGGGGTCTGACCCGGGTGGGTGTCTGGAGCGAAGCGGAACGCGAAGAAGCCGCCAAGTTCACCAGCTACCGGAACGGGTTGACGATTCTGCCGGGTGACATCAAGTACCTGGACGTGAACGGAGACAAAGCCATCACGGACGCCGACCGGAGCATTATCGGAAACGGTAGCCCGAAAGGCTGGGGTGCTTTCACCAACAGCTTCCGCTACAAGAACTTCGATTTGACGTTTGAGACGCAGTTCTCGTACGGCAACGATGTGATGTTGATGAACCTGCACCCGAGCGAAGACCGTCAGGCGCTGGCCAACAGCTACACCTCGGTGTTGAATGCCTGGACGCCGACGAATCAGAACACGATGATCGCTGAGATTCGGGACACGCGGGCGGGTTACGTAACGAACGTGGACAGCCACTGGATCAAGGACGGATCGTTCCTGCGGGGTAAAAACCTGTTGCTGGGTTACACCTTCCCGAGCCTGGTGACGAGCAAGCTGAAACTGAACCGTCTGCGGGCGTACGTGTCGGTGCAGAACTTCTTCCTGCTGGTTGATGATCCAATCGTAGGTGATCCGGAAGTAACGCCGACCAACCAGGGTGATGGTAACAGCGCGTTCTCACAAGGGATGATCTGGCACAACTACCCCAAACCGACTACGTACATGTTCGGTCTCCAAATCGGTTTGTAAGATTTTAGTAATCGGTTTTCAGTATCGCACGGGCGACCCCTGCGGATTACTGAGGAGTGCAAGGCTCGACGTAAAGCCACAACGGTGGTGATGGTCTGGCGTATACTGAAAACCGTATACTGAAAATCAAATTTGCACAGTTACCCCATTTACTAAGTACCTAAAAAAGACTTTCTTAAAATGAAACATATTGTGAGTAAAGTGAGCAAAGTAGCCCTGCTGGGAGCTATTCTGCTGGGACCCGTCGGTTGCAAGGACTTCCTCAATGAGCAAGCACCCTCCAACCTGACCCCCGACAATTTTTACACCATCCCCGACCACGCGGAAGCGGCCATTGCTTCGGTCTACGCCGATATGCGCTTCATGGGCGATGGCGCCGGAATTTTCTCTTCCAACTGGCAACTGCTGGAAGCGCTCACCGGTACCTCCACCACTGAAACCGCTCAGAACTCGGATTTGAACAACCTCTACGGGTTGGTCCACGACGGCAACACGGTGCACGTGGTCAATTACTGGAACGGGCTCTTCAAAGTGATCGCGCAGGCCAATCAGGTTCTCGATCGCGTGCCGGGCATTACGCCGATGGATGCCGCTCAGAAAACTAAAATTCTGGGCGAAGCCCGGTTTTTGCGGGCCAATGCCTACTTCACGGCGGTTCGTCTGTGGGGGGATGTGCCCCTGATTACCAAACCGCAAACGGCGACTTCGGAAGACTTCATGCCCGCGCGCACGCCCCAGGATGCCGTTTACAAGCAAATCGTCGATGACCTGGTAGCCGCTGAAGCCGCCGGTCTGGCCTGGACGGATTTGACGGGTCGGGTAAACCTGGCCGCCGTGAAAACCCTGTTGTCGAAAGTGTATTTGACGATGGCTGGTTTCCCACTGAGCAAAGGCGCTACGCACTACAAACTGGCGGCTGACAAAGCCCTGGAAGTCATCACCTACGCCAATGCCAACCCAACGGCGATCGGTCTGTTTACCAACTATAACGATGTACACCGGGAAAGCACCGAAAACCGTATGGAGCATTTGTTCATGCTGCAATACAACACGCTGGTAGCGGGTAACCCGATGGACAACATGTACCCGAACTTCAAACCGGTGACCTACAACGGACCATCAGGAACGGGAAGTACGGTGCCGACGCCATCATTCTACGCATCGTATGAGCCGGGTGACATTCGGGCGAAAGATCAGGACGGTTATTTCTACTCGACCTACTACACCAACGGAAACGGGGCACCGTTCGCCCTGGGTGCGAACTACATCTTCAAGCACTTCAACCGGACGTCGAATGGTACGTCAGGAGTTGCCGGAACACGTCAGAACAACCTGAACGTGCCGCAAATCCGGTACGCCGAAACGCTGTTGATCTATGCCGAAGCACAAAATGAATTGGGTGCTCCGACGCAGGCGGCTTACGATGCGTTCAAGAAAATCCGGGATCGGGCGGGTCTGACGACTCCAGCCCTGGGCACCTACACCCAGGCGACGTTCCGGGAAGCGGTGTGGCGGGAACGGTGGCACGAACTGTGCTACGAGCAGCTGACCTGGTTCGACATGGTTCGGTTGCGGAAGGTATATAACGAGAAGACGAACGGTTTCGACAACTTTGTGGGCCACGTCAACCTGAGCTCGAATCAGCCGTTGCAGGAGAAACACCTGTTGCTGCCGCTGGGCAAGCAGGAGATGCTCAACAACCCCAACCTGAAACCGCAGAATCCCGGTTATCCGAACTAATCAGTTTCAGAATAGGAAACAAAACACCCCGACTGGCAAGGCCAGCCGGGGTGTTTTGTTTTGGAAAAGCCAGTCGGCGGTTTTTAGAATAACGTTCTGAACACCGGGCGAAGCAACAAACTAGCCAGGCTTTGCGTTGATCAAAGACGGGCCGCTTCATGGCGTTGAACCCGCAAAATGGCTGTATAACATGAAAACTCCATTGTTTTTTTTACTGGTTGGTTGTCTATACGCGGGCATTGCACAGGCACAGTTGCTTGGAGCATCGCCCAGCTTTGCCAAGCTTCCAACACCAAAACCGGGTGAAGCCGTTGCGACCTTCGCGGGAGGTTGCTTCTGGGCGCAGGAAGAAGGATTTGACCAATTGAAGGGCGTTCGGGAAGTTATTTCGGGCTATTCGGGCGGAAATCTGAGAAATCCGACCTACGAACAGGTTGGCACGGACGAAACCGGCCACGCTGAATCCGTGCAGGTATATTATGACCCGAGCGTAATCAGTTACAGCGAGTTACTCGATGCTTTTTTTGCTGGTCACGATCCTACGACGCTTAATCGCCAGGGTCCAGATGTTGGGCGCGATTACCGCTCCATTGCGTTCTATCGAAATCCAGCGGAGAAAAAAGCCATTGAAGACGCCATTCAGCGGGTGAATGAGTCGAAACATTACCCGAATAAAGTGGTGACGGAAGTGGTGCCGTTTTCGGTGTTTTACCCCGCCGAAACCTACCACCAGAATTATTGCAAACTGCACCCCAATCAACCTTACATTCAGAACGTTTCTCTGCCCAAAGTGGAAAAATTGCGAAAAGCAATGGCGGGGAAATTGAAGAAAGAAGGAAAATACAATTCCTGAATATTGCTGAGCCCAACGGAGCCGGGTCTTAAGTGCATGTCTCCGTTGGGGTTTTGGTTAAACGATTGAACAGTCAGTCTATTCGGCCCGTTCCACTTTGATCTGGAGCGAACCCCAGTTACCTCTGTTGGGCAGTGTCAGTGAATTGCCGGATTGGGTATCGGGCGTAAAAAGGAGCTTGGCCGAACCGGTTGCTGTTCCGGGCTTCAACCCAAAATAGGGGTACAGATTGGCGTATCGGCCAACGGCTTCCATACGCAGCGGTTTTCCATTCAACTTTGCAGTAAGCGTATACCGACCGATCGGAACATTCATAACAATGAAATTATAGTTCTGAAGGCTCGCTTTTTTGTTAATCACGAATTTCTTGTTTTCGCCGAATAAACCGGGCTCATCCGGCGTGAGAGTTACCTGGATTTCGGCATTCTCCGGGATGTAGGTTTCCGGATTATAAACGCTGGATGCGTCGGCTACGTTGTAGGTGATGTAGAAACAGCCACCCGCGTAATTGGTCGGGTCTCGCGGTTTCTGGCTAACGAGGTCTTTATTAAAGACCCCATACGATAATAAAACGAAGTTTTTTACCAGGCCTTCGGCGGAGGCAAAACTGCCCAGTTTGCCGTCGGCAGCGCCCAAACTCACGACGGCTCTCCCTTCGCCGTAATCAATGGTATAACCGGCGGCATAAAATTCTGCGGCACCCCAGGGAACGGTAATTTCGTAGTAGCCGTTGACATCGGTTTCGTCGGAAGCCCCGGAATACGAACCGCCCGTTGCAGTGGACCGAACACCGATGTACGCTCCCTCCAGCGGGTTTCCGCTTAAATCCGCCACATAACCGCGAACGACGCCCGATCTGGCGCTCAGTTTCGGAAAATTAGGCATTCTGGGAACAGAATTTCCCATGACACTTACGTAATCGTCGGCGGCATTGAGGTTGAACGTTGCTTCCCCATTCACAACCGGTAATGCGGGTTGGATTCCCCAATCGGCCTTTCCCCCTTCAATAGCGGATGGATCTTTGGAACAGCCGACGAACAATAAGGCTGCGATAAAAAGTAATTTGGCATTCATGAATAAGATGCGGTTATTGTCGAGGGCGCAAAGCTAGGGTCAGGTAGAAGTTCGCCGAAGGCTTCTTATGTCAGAGCCCTTACCGGTTATTTAGAGAGCAGATTGGTGATTTAAACGTACTATGAAACAGAACATTGCTCAACTTGCGCTGGTCGTCGATGATTACGACGATGCGATCCGGTTTTATACCGAAAAACTACAGTTCACCCTCGTTGAGGATACGGTTTTGTCGGAAACCAAGCGGTGGGTTGTCGTCGCTCCGCCGGGCTCGACCGGCTGCCGGTTGTTGCTGGCGAAAGCCGCCAATGAATTGCAGAAAAGCCGGGTGGGAAATCAGACCGGCGGCCGGGTTTTTCTGTTCCTGCATACCGACGATTTCTGGCGTGATTACAAACAACTCGTTGCGAATGAGGTAGTCTTTGTTCGTGATCCATCAAAAGAAGTCTATGGAACGGTAGCGGTTTTCGAGGATTTATACGGCAATCTGTGGGATTTAATCGGGCCGGAATAGAATAAAAGAATGGATTGAAATGATAACCTTTTTCCGACTGGCTGGTTATAGCATTGTGGTCTTTTCAACCACCACTCAACGGTATGGAAAATGAGATCAACGAGCAGGATATTGCTAAGATAGATAACCGAAATCGGCCGGAACAGGAAAATTCGGCCAACGGGATGGATAGCCGGGAGATAACCGGTGGGGAGGATGGCCGCAATGACCGGTTTATCGGCAGTACGGACATGGACAGCGCCAACGGTTTACTGCGTTTCAACGATCAGGAGAATGACAATCCCGCTGAAGATATAACGGAAGAAGGTCAGGAGAGCATTGCCGGTACCAAAACCAATACGAGTACCGTGGATGTTACCACCCATGGCCCCGACGATTATGCTTCGTCAGAGGATGTCCCGACACCCGAAGCGCAGAAAGCTGCGAAGAAACAGGATAAGGTTAGTAAAGCTGACCAGGACCAGGAAAAGACCGAGGAGGATGTGGCCCACACGGGCACATCGACGGAGCACAAACCAGTTTATTAATTTTAACTCAACAACGTTATGAGCCTTTCAAGCAATTCGAGAAAAGAAAGTACGGAATCATATGCCGCTCAGCGAATGGGCAATACCATGGGTGTTGCGCCGGAACAAAGCCAACTGGCCAAAACCGATTTGCCGGGCGATGTGCTGCCTTCCGAATCATATCAATCCAACGATATTGAGCTGGAGGATGTCGAACCGGTGGAAGCCCAATCCAATGAGGTAAAAAATGATTCTTCTGAATGGGGCGATGTTTCCGATGAGGCTTTGGCCCGCGACGAAGACGGCGCCCTGGCCGATTCGAAATGGAATGAAGACCGGGTTCCGGGGGCCGACTGGAACCGCGATACCGAAGAAGCCGTCGGACATTCGTAAAGTCATATTTTGTATTTTTTAAAGCCCACATCCAGTGGGCTTTTTTGTTGGACGGCTATTATTCCCATCGATTGGTATCGATGGATTGTAAATCCGTCCTACCTTTACAGGATGCAAAGTCCCATCTTTCAGCGACCGGTTTTCTGGCAACTGCTCAGTATTGGCTTGTTGATTCCGGCCCTTTTTTCGTACCTCGGCTTTCTGCCGCTCGATACCGGTACGGACGAACCCCGCCGGGCATTAGTGGCGCTGGAGATGATCTTATCGGGCGATTACCTCACGCCGACGTTGAATGGTGAATTATATTTTAACAAACCGCCCCTCTATAACTGGCTGATTGCGGCTTCATTCCACCTCTTTGGCAATTACTCATCCTTCGCCCTGCGGTTTCCGATGGCCGTGTCGCTGGTGCTGTATGGTCTGACAATTTACCTGCTGGTAAAGCCGCAACTGGGCGCGCGGATTGCCTTTGCGGCCGCGTTGATGCTCGTGACCAATACCCGGATTTTATTGTACGATTCCATGTTGGGTCTGATTGATATCACCTTCTCATGGCTGACTTATGCGGCTTTTATTCTGGTGTATCATTTCGACCGGAAGAAGAACTACTGGGCGTTATTTCTGACGACTTACCTGCTGACCGCGCTGGGGTTCATGATGAAAGGCTTGCCATCGATCGTTTTCCAGGGACTGACTTTACTTGCTTATTTTCTTTATACCCGACAATTTAGGAAGTTGTTCAGCCTGGCCCATTTTGCCGGAATTGGTCTCTTTCTGCTGATCATCGGCAGTTATTACCTGGCATATTTCGACCGTAACAACATCCCGCCGGAGAAGATAGCGACGGTTTTGTTTGATGAAAGCGCCAAGCGGACGGTGGTGCAATTCGGTATCAGGGAGACGTTGCTGCACATGCTGACGTTTCCGTTTGAGATGCTGTATCACTACGCGCCCTGGATGTTCCTGGTCATTCTGTTATTCCGAAAAGGCGTCTTTCAACGCTCGAAAGCAACCGACGGAAGTGCTTCTGAAAAACCGCTCATTACCGGACATCCTTTTATCCTTTTTAACGCCCTCATTTTTCTGGTAAACTTCGTTATTTACTGGTCTTCTCCGCAGGTATATGCCCGGTATTTGCTGATGCTGCTGCCCCTGCTCTTTACGGTTTTTGCTTATGTTTATTACGAACGAACCAAACCCACCGACTGGCGACGTCGGGGCTGGGAAGGGTTTCTGGGCATTTTCCTGGTTGTTCTGACAATAGGTTCCTGGGTGCCGTTTTTTCACCCGGAAACCAAAGTAATACCCGGTTTGTGGTGGAAATGTGGGGTGCTGTTTGCGGGTCTGGCCTTTATCGCTTACCACTATATCCGGCAACCGGAACACCGGCTGATTATTTTAATTGCGTTTTTGGCCATGTTCCGAAATGGTTTCAACTGGCTGGTTATTCCGCCCCGGCTGGCCCACCGACAGGAGTATAAAGATTCGTCGGAACGGATCGCCAAACAATCGCTAGGACATCCGCTGTATGGGTATAAACAGACAATCGGTTCCGACGGACAGACTGATGTTAACAGTTTCCACATTGAAGTAATCAGGAGTGAAATTCTGCGGAAGACGGACAAAAAGCTTCCGAATGCACTTTATATCGCCGACTCGGTCAGCCTGTGGAACGAACGGTACCAGACACTTTCGGACTTTTTCCTCTATGACCGGCACCCTGCTAAACTAATTCGATTTTAAATCGTTCTGATTGTCAGCGATTTAACCTCGATTTGAAAAAATAATATTTATGCAACCGTACCTTTCGATCGTAATCTGTGTCTACAATGAAGAAGGGAATATTTTTCCGATGATCGAGCAGATCGAGCGGGCATTGGTTGGTTACAATTTTGAGATTGTATACGTCAATGATGGCTCTTCCGATCGGACGCTGGCCGAACTGAAATCCGTGCACAATGACCGACTGATCGTGGTTGACCTGCAAACAAATTACGGGCAGAGTCTGGCATTGGCCGCCGGTATCGACGTGGCAAAGGGACAATTCATTGTTACCATGGACGGGGATCTGCAAAATGACCCCGCCGACATTCCCATGATGGTTCGGCTGGCCGAAGAAGGCGATTATGACCTGGTGGCCGGCATTCGGGCCAACCGGCAGGACGGAGCACTACTTCGGAAACTTCCCAGCCGTATTGCCAACTGGGTTATCCGGCAAACATCGGGCGTTCACCTGAAAGATTACGGTTGTGCCCTGAAGGTATTCCGGGCAGATCTGGCCAAAAATCTGGGACTGTACGGCGAACTGCACCGGTTTATTCCGGTGCTGGCCCGGCTGGAAGGAGCGCGAATGACGCAAACCGACGTACAGCATCATCCTCGCCGAATTGGTCAATCCAAATATGGCCTGGGACGAACCCTGAAAGTAGTCAGCGACCTGATCCTGATGCTGTTCATGAAAAAATACCTCCGAAAACCGATGCACCTGTTCGGTAACTGGGGGCTTATTGCATTGATGGCGGGGCTGCTGATCAACGGTTATCTGCTCATTTTGAAACTCATGGGCAACGACATCTGGGGTCGGCCATTGCTGATTCTTGGAACCATACTCGTTCTGGCGGGTATCCAACTAATTACATTCGGTATCATGACTGAATTACAGATGCGAACATATTATGAATCTCAGGATAAAAAACCGTATAAAATTCGACGGATTTACAAGTCTGAGCTGGTTTAATGAAGTGGAATGATGCCGGGCTTTCTGAAAACCGCTCTTAAAATTGCGTTATCGGTCCTGTCGTTGTGGCTGGTTTTCCGCAAGGTTGAACCAGAACGGGTTTGGGACGTTCTGACCCAGGCCAACGTATTCTGGTTGGTGGTGGCAACGGTTTTATTCATTTTGTCAAAAGTCGCATCGGCCGAGCGGTTGAGGGTGCTGTTTGCTCAGGTTAACCTGCGGTTGCGTCGGTTGCCCAACCTGAAACTGTACTGGTTGGGGATGTATTACAACCTTTTTTTACCGGGCGGCATTGGTGGCGACGGATATAAGGTTTTTTTATTGAACCGTCTGACCGGAACATCGGTTAAGGTTTTAATAGGTGCGACGCTAATCGATCGACTGATTGGTTTATTACCATTGGTATATGCCCTGGCGGTTTTTGTGGTGGTGGTTCCGGAAGTGTCGCTTTGGCTGGAATATCAGATCGGATGGCTTTGGCTGTTGTGTATACCGGTTTTTCATTTTGGGGCCAAAAAACTGATGGAACGGTTTATGCCCGCTTTTTATCCGGTTTTTGAACGTTCGATCGATTGGTCCGGCCTGGTTCAGGGACTTCAGATGCTGGAAATTCTGGCTTTGCTGCAGGCCATTGAAGCGCAGGGAAAACCGGAAACGTATGTATTAGTGTTTCTGTTTTCATCGATTGTGGCCACCATTCCGTTCACCATTGGCGGAGCAGGGGCGCGGGAACTGACCTTTTTAATAGGTGCTCAGGTGTTAAATGTGCCCGCCGACGCGGCTGTTTCCGTGAGTTTATTGTTTTACCTGATTACGGCCGTGGTATCACTGGCGGGTCATGTATACAGTTTTCAATCAGCAACTTTAACGAAAGACCTCAGTTCATGATTATTTTACTAACTGGCGGGGCAGGATTCATCGGTTCTAGCTTAGCCAAACAATTACTGGAAGAAGGTCATCGGGTGATTTGTCTTGACAATTTGGATAGCTATTACGATCCGGATATCAAATGGCGAAACGTTCAGGAAACGTTGAACGATCCGGAGTACCACTTCCACGAAGGCGATATCCGCGATTCGGAACTGATCGATACGTTATTTCAGAATTATGCCTTCGACGCGGTCGTTCATCTGGCCGCGCGGGCGGGCGTCCGGCCGTCGGTTCAGGACCCGGGTTTGTATTATGACGTCAACGTAAACGGTACGCTGACGGTTTTGCAGGCCATGCAACGCTGGCAGGTAAAAAAAATGGTATTTGCCTCTTCCTCATCGGTTTATGGAGACTCTCAGCAAGTTCCGTTTCTGGAAACCGATACGGCTGACCGACCCCTGTCGCCCTATGCAGCTTCCAAACGGGCCGCCGAGTTGCTGTGCCATACCTTCCACCACCTGTACGGTTTTGATATTTTTTGCCTGCGTTTTTTTACCGTTTATGGCCCCCGGCAGCGCCCCGAAATGGCCATCAGTCAGTTTACGGACAGTATTCTGAATGGACGGCCCATCACCGTTTTCGGTGACGGTTCAACCTCACGTGACTACACATACGTCGAGGATATTGTCAATGGCATCATCCAGTCGCTGGAGAATCTGAAAGGATACGAAGTGCTGAATATTGGTGGTTCTGACCCCATTTCGTTGGCGGATCTGATTCATGTGATCGAACGGGCCGTGGGCGAAACCGCCCGGATAAACCGCCTGCCGATGCAACCCGGTGATGTTCAGCTGACGTATGCTGATATTGCAAAAGCGTCTCAACTGATTGGATATCAGCCATCTGTTCGGATTGAAGAAGGCATTCGCCGGTTTGTGGAATGGTATCGGTCGCGGCTAAATTACAGTCTGGCCACAGAGGAATATTAAGGAGAGAAATTCATTAAGCGCCGGGCACCCTGCAAAGGCAGAATTTCACCATTTCGCACGGCGTCTTCAATTTCCGTTAGCTTTGCCCGCATACCGGGTTGGGCGTAAAACCGGTTTTCCAACCGCTGCCGGACGGTGCTGTGCAGCCAGTCCAGGTTTTGCTGTTGCCGGTTTTGGTCGCGGTAACCGTTCTCCATCAGGAGACGCTGATGGTCGGTAATGATTTGCCAGAGGTCGACAATTCCCTGATTCTGGAGCGCTGAGCAAGTTAAAACCGGTGGTATCCAGCCCGTTGCGGCAGGAGGGAAGAGGTGCAGCGCGTTCTGATAGTCCAGTCTGGCGTGTTCGGCAGCGTTGGCATTATCGCCGTCGGCTTTCGTGATGGCGATGGCGTCAGCCAGTTCCATGATGCCGCGTTTCATGCCCTGAAGTTCGTCGCCCGCGCCCGCCAGCATCAGCAGCAGAAAAAAATCGACCATGCCGTGCACCAGCGTTTCGGATTGTCCCACGCCCACGGTTTCGATCAGGATGACCTCAAATCCGGCCGCTTCGCAGAGCAGCATCGTTTCCCGGGTTTTGTTGGCAACTCCCCCCAGCGACCCGCCGGAAGGCGTCGGCCGAATGTAGGCCAGCGGGTCCATCGACAAGGTTTCCATACGGGTTTTGTCGCCCAGAATACTGCCGTGTGACCGTTGGCTGGTGGGATCGATGGCTAAAACCGCTACTTTTTTTCCGGCTCCGGTCAGGTATTTCCCGAATGCTTCGATAAATGTACTTTTTCCCACCCCCGGAACGCCCGTAATCCCCACCCGAATGGACTGGCCTGTCTGCGGTAAAACCTGCTCCAAAACCGCTAACGCCAGTTCCTGATCGCTTTCCAACTGGCTCTCCACCAGTGTAATGGCCCGGCTGAGCACCAGCCGGTCGCCGGAGCGAATGCCGGAAATGTAGTGATCAGGAGGGAATCGGCGCATGAGTTCGAATAAGAATAGAGAGAAAAGACAAGAGAGAAAAGACAAGAGAGTAAAGATTTTACGGGTAGGTCTTTACTCTCTTGTCTTTCTTCTCAAATCTGTTTTAATCGTAATTTCTGCTCTGAAATTTCTAAATCTTCGGGCGTGGTGATTTTAATATTGTCGTAAGAACCATCGATGAGTGTGATTGGAAAACCGGCGTGTTCAACGACACTGGCGCAGTCGGTGAAAAAGGGCTGTTCAGCCGTTTGAAAAGCGGTTTTGAAAAGTGCCAGCTGAAAGGTTTGCGGGGTTTGAATCAGTCGGTAATTCACCCGTTCAACGGCCCGGCTGCGGCCATCAGGCTCAACGAGACGAACTGAATCTTTCAGCGCTACGCAGGTAACGGCACTTCCCAAACGTTCGGCGGTTTCAAAACCGTGGCGAATGATGTCAATCGTCACAAAAGGGCGAACCCCGTCGTGAACCGCCACCAGGCCGTCGGTGGTCTGGATCTGCGCCAGGCCATTGCGGACACTCTGAAACCGCGTGGCACCGCCCGGAACAATCACCACCGGTTCATCAAACTGATACTGACGGCACAATTCTTCCCAAACCGGTATTTGTACCGCAGGCAAAACAAGAATAATCTGTAAATCAGCTGAATAGGAACGAAACCGCCGAATGGTGTGCATCAGAATGGGTAAACCGCCAATGGGTAAAAACTGCTTCGGCGAATCAATGCCCATCCGACTGCCGCTGCCTCCGGCGACAATGATGGCGAAACGGGTTATCATGGAAAGAGAGTAAAGAAAAAAGACAAGAGAATAGAGACTTTTCCGTAGTCTCTATTCTCTTGTCTAACATCTCTTATCAATTTAAAGAATCAACATTGCGTCGCCGTAACTGAAGAATTTGTACTTCTCCTGAATGGCAACTTCGTAGGCTTGTTTGATGAGATCATACCCCCCAAACGCGCTCGTCATCATGATCAGAATGGATTCCGGCAGATGAAAATTGGTCAGCAAGGAATTGGCGATTTTAAAATCATAGGGCGGAAAAATAAACCGGTCCGTCCAGCCTTCCACCGATTTCAGCCGACCGTTGGCCGAAACCGACGACTCAATGGCTTTGAGTGAGGTCGTTCCAACGGCGCATACCCGCTTATTGTTGTCCAGCGCTTCGTTGACAATGGATGCCGCCGATTCCTGAATCGAGTAATTTTCCGAGTCGGTTTTGTGCTTGGTCAGATCTTCGACGTCGACAGTCCGGAAGGTTCCCAAACCCACGTGCAGGGTAATTGGTGCAAAGTGGATCCCCTTGATTTCCATGCGCTTCATGATGGTTTTCGTGAAGTGCATACCGGCCGTCGGAGCGGCAACGGCGCCAACGTGCTGGGCAAAAATGGTCTGATACCGGTCGCGGTCAGAATCTTCGGTTTTGCGCTTGATTTCCCGGGGCAGGGGCGTTTCGCCCAGTTCGTCGATGGCTTTCATGAACTCTTCGTGCGAGCCTTCAAACAAAAACCGGATCGTCCGTCCGCGCGAAGTGGTGTTATCGATTACTTCCGCAACCAGGTCGCTATCACCGAAATACAACTTATTTCCCACCCGGATTTTCCGGGCCGGATCGACCAGAACGTCCCACAACCGCATTTCGCGGTTCAGTTCACGCAGCAGAAAAACTTCAATTTTAGCACCGGTTTTTTCTTTATTACCGTAAAGCCGTGCCGGGAACACCTTGGTATTGTTGATCACCATCACGTCGCCGTCACCAAAATAAGACAGGATGTCGGAGAACTGTTTATGTTCGATGGTTTTTGTTTTCCGATCAACAACCATCAGCCGCGCTTCCCCACGTTCGGGCGGATACAAGGCAACAAGACTTTGGGGTAAGTCAAACCTAAATTCGGACAGCTTCATACGGTCATGAAAAGAGCATCTCTTTTAAAAGAGCGCAAAATTAGCAAAAAAACAGTTAGCAGTTGACGATGAGCCGATTACATTTCGTGGCTTTTTCCTGAAAAAACACGGTACTTGCAGACGGTCACCGGCAAATATACGTTGCGCGGGGGGGCGATTGCAAGTAAATCGTGTAAACGGCTTGCTGCTTCCTATTCGTTTGCTTCCAGTCCAATCGCGTGAATGGGCTTTACAGCGCCTTCTGTGTTGGTTTCTGCCCGTTCGGCAATCGAAAATTTTTGCATTAATTCCGGCGTTACTTCGTTGGCATATGTGCCCTGAGCCGACACAAAGACGCCTTTCATGCCGTTGGTCGTCGAAATCGCGTAGAGCGTCATTTCGTCACCGGGGTCGGACGTGCCTTCGAACCGGTGAAATTCATCGACATTAATTTCTTCACTTTTTAACTTTAAACCGGTGCCGGTTTCTTCCAGGTAATCCCGTTTAGGTTTGAAATCGTGTGTGTAGCCGCGCTCCCGCAGACTTTCCATTGCTTCCGTGAGGGTTTCGAAATGATGCATGGTGTTTCTCGTTATTTGATAGTTAAGAAACCCGGAAGCGCGGAAGATGTTTTGAAAAAGAGCATAGAGTATAGACAAGAGAGGAAAGACAAAAAATAGTAAACACTACCTTTTATCTTTCCTCTCTTGTCTATACTCTATGCTCTTTTTCCTACTCAATCAGGCAACACCTTCACCATGATGTCTTTGTAGTAAACCTTGCTTTTGGGATCGTGGGCCTGCAGGGCGAACGTTCCGCTGCCGATTTTGCGCTCGGACATGTCTTTCGGCCGCTCGACACCTTCGGGTTCGGTGTATTCGTTCACCACCTTGTCGTTGATTTTGATGGTTACTTTTTTGCCCTGAACCATAATCTCTTCGGTATACCACTCATTGTCTTTGACGTAAGTTTCTTTCACGTCCTGAATGGCGTACAGGCTGGCCGTCCGGCGCCAGTCGGTGTGCGAGTTGTTAACCTGAACTTCAAAGCCTTTTTTAGGCCAGCTTTCCTCCTGGTACTGCGTGTGAAAATACATACCGGAGTTGGAACCCGGCAGGGTCATCACTTTGGCTTTGAACTGAAAGTTTTTAAAGTTGTGATCTTTCACCGGACCCATGTAGAACAGGTGGCCAACGGGGCCGTTCACCGCAATGGCGCCATCTTCGATTTTAAACGAATCGGCATTTTTACCCACTTTCCAGCCGTCGAACGATTTGCCGTCGAAGAGACTGATCCAGCCTTTTTCCGGTTTGGCGGCTTTTCCACCGGATGCGGTTTTCGTTGTTGACGATTTTGAGCAGGCCCCAGACAGGAGCGCTACACACAGAATAACTACCAGGTTTTTCATAGGGTTTATTGGAATCTGTTTTATTTCCGCTGCTAAGTTACACAACCGTCTTAATTACTTCAGTTGTTACTTACCGATTGTTCCATTTTTTTGACGGAAGCAAATGGAACAGCCTCGCTATCCGGCGAATCGGGCCAGCAAATTTTCGAGAACAAAAAGCAGCACCAGCAGGATCAGCGCGAAAACCGTTGCCTTCACCCGCTCGCGCAGGGCTACCTTTTGGGAGGCCGGTTTTTGCCAGGCCACCGCAAACATAGCTTGCAGAGTGGATCGGTTTAAGGCCAAAACAAGCAGCAATAGCAGTAAACAGCTCAATGCAACGAACATGGCCCCGATTTCAATCTCAAAGAAAATATCAACGACCACGATGTTCAGTAAAATCGGGAGGAGGATTGCGATGCCGATTAGTTTCGTTTTGTTCCAGAGTAACAACCCGGCACCAATGACCTGCCCAATGCCAATGAATAAAATATAGGCCGTCGAATGCCCAAAAAAGGCCCAGGCCAGATCAAAACCGCTGGCTTCGGCTAACGGAATCTGAGCCGCCCTTTCCGGGAAATGACCGGGTCGGTAAAACTGGTGGCCCGTCATTTTGGCCCAGCCGTACACATTCATGATGAGAAATACGTAGAACCGGGCCGCCAGTTCGAGGTAAAACCGGATATTTTGCGTAAACATTATTGATCGCTTTGTCGGGAACCGCAAAAACCGCAGCGGCTACCGGAGCCGTCGTTCTTTCCATTTGCTGCTTCGCTGCGTCGAGCCAAGCGCAGCAGTTTCGGGTTTGGGCTGGCTATTTTCGAATAACCAGGCCGCCAGCACCCCTGCCAATTGCGTTTCCTCCGCCGATGTTTCCGAAGTCAGTTTGTCGGGCGTAAAGTAATGGTTAACAAAATGGGTGTCGAACTGACCGGACCGGAACGCGTCGTGCTGCATCACAAACCGGCAGAACGGCAGGGTCGTCTGGACGCCCGTGATCCGGTATTCGTCGATGGCCCGGATCATCTTTTCGATGGCTTCGGCGCGGGTGGCACCGTAAGCGACCAGCTTGGCAATCATCGGATCGTAATAAATCGGAATGGCCATGCCCTGCTCAAAACCGTCATCAACCCGAATGCCGTTTCCCTGGGGCCGCACGTACGTTTCGAGCGTGCCGACGTCGGGCAGGAAGTTGTTGGCGGGATCTTCGGCGTAAACGCGGATTTCGATGGCGTGGCCGTTGATTTCCAGGTCTTCCTGTTTGATTTCCAGCGGTTTTCCTTCCGCAATATAGATCATCTGCTTCACCAGATCGATGCCCGTGATCTGCTCCGTCACCGGGTGTTCGACCTGAAGCCGGGTGTTCATTTCCAGAAAATAAAAATTCAGCTGGTCGTCGACGATGAACTCCACCGTTCCGGCGCCGTAATAGCCGCAGGCCCTCGCCACTTCGACCGCACAGCGCCCCATTTCGGCCCGGATTTCGGGCGTTAACACCGACGACGGCGCTTCTTCCACCACTTTCTGGTGTCGGCGCTGCACCGAGCACTCGCGCTCGAAC
Source organism: Larkinella terrae (assembly GCF_009668025.1). Lineage (GTDB taxonomy): Bacteria > Bacteroidota > Bacteroidia > Cytophagales > Spirosomataceae > Larkinella > Larkinella terrae. Next base: position 193,520 of record NZ_WJXZ01000007.1, read on the forward strand.
AAATGGATAATGTTGCCGTGCTGATCGCCAAGTACTTGAATTTCAACGTGTCGGGGCGAGGTAACGTATTTCTCGATAAAAACCGATCCGTCGCCGAAGGCCGAAGTGGCTTCACTCACAGCGCGGTTCATGCCTTCGTCAAAATCTTCTTCCCGTTCCACGATCCGCATGCCTTTGCCACCCCCGCCCGCGCTGGCTTTGATCAGGATGGGGTAGCCGATCCGGGCCGAGGTTTTCTTGGCCTCCTCGCGGTCTGTAATGGCCTCGGGCGTGCCCGGAACCATCGGAATGTTGTAGGAGGCTACCGCAGCCTTGGCGGCCAGCTTGCTGCCCATAACCTCGATCGACTCCGGCGAAGGCCCGACGAAAATCAGCCCGGCGTTCCGAACCGCCCGCGCAAACCCGGCATTTTCCGACAAAAAACCGTACCCCGGATGAATTGCGTTGGCACCGGTTTTTTTACAGGCTTCAATGACCGTATCGATTTTCAGGTAAGATTCGGAAGAGGGGGGCGGACCCACGCAAACGGCTTCGTCGGCATACCGGACATGGAGCGACGCGCGGTCGGCTTCGCTGTAAATGGCAACGGTTGGAATGCCCATTTCGCGGGCGGTTCGCATAATCCGCAGGGCAATTTCGCCCCGGTTGGCAACAAGAAGTTTGTGAATTTTGGTCATCGGGCTGGCATACATTGATCGTTCTTTTTCGGCGCGAATCGGGTAGTTGAACGGTACAGAACCGAAAAGAAATGCGCTTACAAAAATATACTTCTCACTGCCCGCTCCTAATTTCTGCCCGTTATTTCTAAAACCAGGTGCGGCTTGGCGGTTGGCGGATTTTAATTTACTTTTGTACTTATGTGGTTAACAAACTCATTATAAACCGGTAAATAGCGCAATAAAGTGGATTTATTTGAGAAATTACGCACCAACCTCGGACCCATCGGGTCGTCCTCGCGGGAGTTTAACGCACACCATTATTTTGCATTTCCGAAGCTGGAAGGCGAATTAGGGCCGCACATGAGGTTTCGGGGCCAGAAAATGCTCAACTGGAGTTTGAATAATTATTTGGGATTGGCCAATCACCCGGAAGTTCGGAAAGTCGATGCCGAAGCTGCGGCCGAATGGGGGTTAGCATATCCAATGGGTGCCCGGATGATGTCCGGAAATTCGAATCTTCACGAAGAATTGGAAAAGCAACTGGCCGAGTTTGTGGGCAAGGAAGATTCTTTCCTGCTCAATTACGGCTACCAGGGCGTCATGTCGGCGATCGAAGCCGTTGTCGATCACCGCGATGTGATTGTGTACGACGCCGAGTGTCATGCCTGTCTGATCGACGGTATCCGGCTGCACAAAGCCAAGATGGGCGAATACTACAAATTCAACCACAACGACATAGAAAGTCTGGAGAAAAATTTACAGCGGGCTACTAAAAAAGCCGCCGAAAAAGGCGGGGGCATTCTGGTGATTACGGAAGGCGTGTTCGGGATGTCGGGCAAAGTCGGCAACCTGAAGGGCATCGTGGCGCTGAAGGAAAAATACGATTTTAAATTGCTGGTCGACGACGCGCACGGTTTCGGAACGATGGGCGCGACGGGGGCTGGGGTTGGCGAATTGCAGGGGTGTCAGGACGGCATCGACCTGTACTTCTCCACATTTGCCAAATCGATGGCAGCCATTGGGGCCTTCATTGCCGGTAACCACGACATCATTATGTACCTGAAGTACAACATGCGTTCACAAACGTACGCAAAGGCGCTGCCGATGCCTTACGTCGTTGGCGCAATGAAGCGGCTTGAACTCATCAAGAACCACCCTGAGCTGCGCGAGAAGCTGTGGGAAAATGTTCGGGCCATGCAGGACGGTTTGCGGGCACGCGGATTGAACATTGGCGATACGACTTCCCCCGTAACCCCGGTTTTGCTGCAAAGCGAAGGCGGTGTTTCGGAAGCGGGTGTTCTGGTTCGGGATCTACGCGAGAACATGGGCGTTTTCTGCTCGATCGTCGTGTATCCGGTGGTGCCGAAAGGGGTCATTATGTTGCGGATCATCCCGACGGCGGCTCACTCGCTCGAAGACGTCGAACATACCCTGAATGCGTTTAGTGACGTGTCTGAAAAACTGAATCGGGGCTATTATCGCGAAAATGCCCACCTGATGGTGATTGGAGGGGATGTAATGCCCTCAGAAGTCGCAAAAACGGCCGCTGAATAACCGTTTAGTAAGGAAACGTGCTTTATTTGGACTTTTCCAACGTTTTTTTTTGCCGAATTCTTGCGTGGAATAATAGAATGCGTATATTTCGTCAAAAACGCGGTTTTTGAGCGTTATAGGGCATTTTTCACAACTTAAACCCCATACATTCTGTTATGGCACGCTTCGATGAAATAAAAAATTTGGTGACCTCTCTGGAAGGTGATTTCGAGAAATTCTACGAAAAAGGCAACCAGGCAGCAGGGACGCGAGTACGTAAAGGCATGCAAGATCTGAAAACACTGGCTCAGGAGATTCGTTCTGAAGTTCAGGGTCAGAAAAATGCGAAAGCGTAAACCCGATCTGGCTCCAGATCAAACAAGCCCGGCGAATTTCGCCGGGCTTGTTTGGTTATGGGAAAACCGGGTTCCAATTTTCAGTTGACTTATCCTTTTTTATACATCAGCGTCGCCACGCCCCGCGTCGTCAGTTTCCCGGTTTGCTGGTCTTTGATTTCGGTCGAGACTTCGGCGGTATGCTTGTCGGGATTGGTCGAGATCACCGTAAAAACCGCTTCGTAGTCGGCGTCGACAAACATCGGCCGCAGGAATTCGAGCGTTTGTTTCAGGTACACCGAGCCATGCCCCGGAAACTCCGTTCCCAGTACTTTGGTAAACACGCTGGCGCCCAGCATGCCGTGAATAATGGGGCGCTTAAAAGGAGTCTGAGCGGCAAAAACCGGGTCGAGGTGCAGCGGATTGTCGTCGCCGGTTACTTTCGCAAAAGCTTCCACGTCAGTCTGCGAAAAACGGAACGTGTGCCGGTGAACGGCGTTTAACTCAAAAGTTGTCATAACATCACGATTAGCTGGAGTGGTCACTGACGATGACCCATTTCCCGTTCATTTTTCGCCAAAGTAAGGTAAAATACCCTTCCGCATCGCCAACTTTCGGGCGTGTCAGGTGAAATTTCCCGATGACATACGCCACCGTCGGGGCCTGAAACTCCAGCTTGAGAATCGTAAACTTCAACGTTCCCATCGACGCCCGGTCGGGATAGCGCCGTTTGTAATTACTCAACGTGGCCTCATAGCCGTAGGTGACGCCAACTTTGCCGATGAACGTCAGCGAGTCCGATTGCCAGTAGCCGTTCATAAAAGCCGTCGTGTTTCCGGCGTTCCAGTCGGCGGTTTGACGATCCAGAATGCCGAGAATCGCTTTCCGGTCAGCTGGTGTCTGAGCCTGAGATGCGGTGATTACCAACAAAAAAAGGAATAGGCTACCTAGTTTTTTCATTTTATACCGAACTTTGATGGCGTATAATTCCCCAATACTAATGAATAAAATCCGCAAATTTTACGAAGAATATAAGCCCTACATCTTTTCGGATGGCTGGTATTATGTTTTTATCATTGTGTTTATTCTGATTCTGTTTATTTTCTTTTCCTGATCGTGGCGCAACCAACTTTGCTGGCGATTGTCAATCCGTTATCGGGCACCGCTTCGATTCAGGACAAACAGAACTGGATTCAATTTTTGCTGAAAAAAGCCACCGACGCCGGTTTTACGCCCGAAGCGGTTTTTACCCAACACCCGGGTCACGCAACGGAACTGGCCGCCAACGCCATGCGGGCGGGGATTCGCCGGGTAGTGATTATTGGGGGCGACGGCTCGGTGAACGAAACCGCCCGGGCCATTCTGAACTCGCAAACCGCTTTGGGAATTGTGCCGGTTGGCTCGGGAAATGGCCTGGCCCGACACCTGGGTTTATCGCTCAATCCCCGGAAAGCCATCGAACAGGCCGTCAATGGCCGACCGGTGGTGATTGACAGTGGCCGAATCAACGAGCATCCTTTCTTTTGTACCACCGGTATCGGGTTTGATGCCTACGTCGCCCACGCGTTTGCCAAACAACCGGTGCGGGGATTGCCGACGTACATCCGAACGGCATACCAGGCGTTTTGGCATTACAAACCGGTCGCCTACGAAATTGACCGGCAAAGCCACACCTTATTTTCGCTGACGGTTGCCAACGCTGGGCAGTTTGGGAACAACGCCTGGATTGCGCCGAAAGCCAACGTTTCCGATGGTTTGCTGGACGTTTGTTATCTGAAACCGTTTCCCCGTCAGGCGGTTGCGATGCTGGCGTGGCAGCTTTTCAATAAAACACTCGATCAGTCCAGTTACCTGAGCGTTCGGCCCGCCCGATCCGTGGAAGTGAAAGGGGCGGAGCCGTTGTTGATTCACGTCGATGGCGAGCCCATTTTGCTGGAAACCGCTACTGCGATGGTGCAAGTGGTTCCGTCGAGTTTGCTGGTGATTCGGTAAAATTTTTTTAGAAATTGCGACGAAAGTTATTTATATTATTGCTTGCAAAAGCAATAAATTTTTTCTTGCTACCTGGCACGTTTCACGTTACTATATTGTTATTATTGTCAGTTACCGACACAAAGGTCTGGAATTATACGCTTTAAAAGGCGATCGTTCAAAGCTTCATCAACTGCATGTTCAGAAAATAAAAATGATTTTGACCCGTTTGGAGGCAGCTTCCAGTGCGCAAGAATTGGATCAGCCAGGATATAAATTCCATGCGCTTTCCGGCGATTTGCAAGGGTTTTATTCCGTAAAAGTATCGGGTAATTATAGAATTATTTTTCGTTTCGACGGTGAAAATGCCTGCGATGTGGATTACCTGGATTATCACTGAAACACAAAAACGTAAATATGGCACTCTTTGCTCCAGCCCATCCGGGCGAATTGATTCGTGAAACAATTGAAGGTTTGCGGGAGGAAACCGGTCAAAAATTGACTGTGCAGGAAGTTGCCGATGGACTAGGTACAACCCGAAAAACACTTTCAGCCATTATTAACTGCAAGCAAAGCGTAACACCTGAAATGGCGATTCGTTTGGCGGCTGCATTTGCCAACACAACACCGGAATTTTGGCTTTCTGTGCAGGAAAACTACGATCTTGCGCAGGCACGGCGCAAAGTAGACACCAGTAAAGTGCGCGTGTTTTGGAAACCGGCAAATTTGGCAACCCAATCCCTCTAAGAGCGCATTGAAGCAGGGGAATTTCTCAGAACCATGAGCAAGAAAAACACCAGCGATAAATCCCGCTTCGGAATCGTGTATTCCACCGATCCGGATTACGCGTATCAATCCGGCGAATCGGAAGCAGAGACATTGAAACCGGCGCAGCAAAACCTGAAAATCTGGCTCGACCGAAAGGGTGGAGGAAAGGTCGTTACCGCCGTTCGGGATTTTATTGGAACCGACGCCGATTTGACCGAGCTGGCCAAGCAATTAAAAACCGCCTGTGGCTCCGGTGGTTCGGCCAAGGACGGCGAAATTCTGATTCAGGGCGATCACCGCGACAAAGTCCTGGCGTGGCTGACGGGGAAAGGGTATAAGGCGAAGAAAGCGGGGGGATGAGGAGGAATTATGGATTATGAATGATGAACGATGAATGGGCTAACGCAGTAATTCATCGTTCATCATTCATAACTCATCATTCAATATCCGAAAATTTCTTCCAGTGATAGTTTGATAACCTTACCGTATTTATTCAAATCGGCGGGGTTGACGCGCTTTTCGGAGGCAACGATGCAGTAGGTATAGGGTTTGTTGGCGAGGTATTCGTCGCTGAACTTCTTCAGGTCGGTGAAGCTGAGTTGGTCGAGCGATTCGTAAATCTTCTGGCGTTCGTCGTAATCAAGCCCTTTCTCTTCGGCGGATAAATAATTGTAAATGACGGCATCCTGCAAAATCCGCTCCGTTTCGTAGCCTTTTTTCAGTCCTTTTTTGGCGGCATCCAGCGCCACCGGCGATTCCGGCAACGCATTCAATAATTCGTTCATGCCGCCGATGGCTTCGGGAAGTTTGTCGGCCTGACTACCAATGTAACCGATGAGCGTATATTGTTCATCTTTTTTGGAGGGCGTATTGTAGTAAGCATACGTCGAATACGCCAGTGCTTTCGATTCCCGGAGCGTCTGAAAAACGACCGAAGCCATACCACCCCCGAAATAGTTGTTGTAAAATTCAACGATGGGAGTCTGAGCTGGGTCGAACACTTTGGTATTCCGAACCCACGAAATTTCGGACTGAACCATGTCGTAATCCGCAAACAGCACCTGGTTTTCCTGTTGCGCTACTTGCGTGAAAACCTGCTTTTTCGGAACAGTGGCAAACGCAGCCGGAAGTTTATGTAAAGTGACGATCTGTTTCTCAAAAGCCGCCAGCGGTTCTGGTCCGTAATAAATAATCGTATGCGGCAGATCAATCAAACCGTGGATAAACGCCACCAGTTCCGTAGCCGTCACTTTCTGAAGTTCGTCGTTGGTCAATTGATTGTTGAACGGATTTTTCGGGCCGTATTGCGCGTACTGCATCAACCCCTGCATGATCGATTGTTTACTCAGTTTGGTGTCGGCGCGCTGTTTCAGCATCCGCCCTTTGAGTTCTTCCAGCGCTTTTTCGTCGGGTTTGCAGGTGCGAATCAGCGTTTCGAGAAGTTTCACGGCGGGGGCAAAGTTTTCCTGTAAACCGCTCAGCCGGATGGTCGTGTAATCGGTGCTGGCCTGAATGGAATAACCGCAGGCCAGGTTGTAGAATTCGGTGCTAACCTGCTCGGCGCTCAACTTATCCGTGCTCAAAAACGACAGATATTGCGTTGCCAGACCCAACAGTTTGCTGTGGTAAGTACCCAGTTTCAGCCGGTAACCCAGTCGGAAAATCTGGTTTTCAACGTTGGGGGCATACAATACATCGGCAATTCCGGCTTTTCCGCGTTTCACATCTTTCTTGTAATCAAGCCAGACCGGTTTTACCGGAGCCATCGGCATATCGTTAACCGTTTGCAGAAAAGGCGATTGCTTGTCGGTATTGGTGGCAACGGGCGTAATGGTCGGTTTGTCGACCTTCTGAATGCTCTTATCCTCGCCTTTGCGTTTGTAAACAATCACGTAATTGTCTTTAAACCACTGATTGGCAAAATCGACGACCTCTTTTTTGGTGATTTTGCCCATGTCATCCAGCCGTCGGGTGTAGCTGACCCAGCTTTCGCCTTTGTCGTTGACGAACGCATCCAGCAACGGGCTTACCCGGCTGTAGTTGTTTTCCAGCGCCCGAATGGCGTTGAGCTTGTAATTGTTGATGATGGCCCGCAGGATTTTTTCGTCAAACTCCCCGCGTTTCAACTTTTCCACCTGACCAATCAACAGGTCTTTGACTTCCTCGAGCGTCTGACCTTTTTTAGGCCGTCCCGACAACGACCAGACCGAATAAGCCTTCAGCTTTTCGAGCGTTGAGCCGCCACCCAGAATTTTCTGCTGCTTGTTCAGGTTCAGGTCGATCAAACCGGCCGCCGAGTTCGACATCACTTCGTCGGCCAGCGTGGCCAGCAGCGACGATTTGACATCCAGCGCGCCCGGAATGCGGTAGCCAATCCGGACATTATCGGGCGTGGGGCCGAACACCTCGCGGGTTTGAATCTGCGTCAACGGAGCCTCGGGAGCGGGTTTGTACAACTGGACTTCTTTCGGTTGCCAGAAACTGAATTTCTGGTCAATCTTTTTGATTAAATCATCCGGATTCAGATCGCCCGCCATGATGATTGCCATGTTGTTGGGCACGTAATACTTCGTAAAGTAATTCCGGATTTCAACCAGCGACGGATTTTTCAGGTGTTCCACCGTCCCGATCGTGGTTTGCTGGCCGTAGTTATGAACCGGAAACAAAGCCGCCATCAGCACTTCTTCCACTTTCCAGGGATCGTTGTCGAGACTCCGGTTTTTTTCTTCGTAAACTGCTTCCAGTTCCGTATGAAAAATACGCAGAACCGGCTGGCGGAAGCGTTCGGCCTGAAGCGCCAGGTAACGGTCGACGGCGTTGGCGGGAATGTCCTCCAGGTAACACGTCACCTCGTAGCTGGTAAACGCGTTGGAATTCTGCGCGCCCATGCTGGCGATCATTTTGTCGTATTCATTGGCAATGGCAAATTTGGCCGCTTCCCCCGATTTCTGATCGATTTCCCGGTAAATGGCCTTCCGCTGTACCGTATCCGTCGTTTTATTATACCGCTCATAGAGCGCATCGATCTGGTCGAGCAGCGGTTTTTCTTTGGCCCAATCCAGGCTGCCGTATTTATCGGTGCCTTTGAAAAGCATGTGTTCGAGGTAATGGGCCAAACCGGTATTGGATCGCGGATCGGTATTTGAACCCGCCCGCGTTGGCATGAACGAGAAAATACGCGGCTCTTTTTTATTGACACTCAGAATGACCGTCAAACTGTTTTTGAGCGTATAAAACCGGGTCTTCATGGGGTCATTGGTCACGTAGCGGTACGAGTAGCCGTTACTGGTAGCGGTTTTCCACTCCGGAACCGCCCCCGGTTTTTGGGCAACAACCAGATGAACCGCCAAAAGCCAGGCGGTCAGCGCAAGAAAGGTGGTTTTCATGTTTATGAGGAAGCTATTTTTAAATGAACAATTAACAATGAATAGTTCGTTAGCCATTCATTGTTAATTGTTCATTGTTAATTATTTAACCCCTCCCAGCCAGCTTTTCAGCGGTTTGGAGAATATCAGAATCAGGATTGCAAAACCGAAGCTGAAGTAGACGACGCTCATGAACAGTTCGGGCATTTGATGGACATTGCTTTCGTCGAAACCTCCCGCGAACAAACCAGCAATGAGATTACCGAGTGAAGTACCGACGAACCAGACGCCCATCAACTGGCTCACATACCGCTTCGGAGCCAGTTTCGTGAAGGAACTCAGTCCTACCGGACTCAGGCAAAGCTCGCCCAGCGTATGGAATAAGTAGGTGAACGTCAGGAAAAGTGGAGAGGTAAGCTCGCCGGTCAGCGCGATTTTTGACGCCACGACCATAACCAGATAACCCAATCCCAACAGCAGCAGCGCCACGGCAAACTTGAGGTGGGGGGGAGGGTTCAGGTTGCGTTTGCCCAGGAAAATCCAGAGAGCCGCCAGAACGGGTGAAAAAATCAGAATAAAAGCCGGGTTGAAATTCTGAAACCAGCTCGACGGGATTTGCCAGCCAAATACATTCAGGTCGGTATACCGGTCGGAGAAAATCTGAAACGAGGAGCCCTGCTGTTCAAAACCGGCCCAGAAAATGGCCGAAGCCGCGAAGAACACGAACAAAACGCCCACGCGTTTTTTCTCAACGAGCGTTAAACCGCCCAGCAGCAGAATAAACAAAAAGTAACCGACAGCGGTAAGGGTGATAATAATTCCCGCGCCTTTGGCCAATCCCTGCGCGGTGGTCAGATCCAGAACGCCCGTAAACTGCATGAAGATCAGCAGGGCAATCAAACCAATCAGGAAAAACAGACTGCGGTTTTGCGTTCCGCCTTCGGTTGCTTTTTCGGTTTTGGTCGGCACGTTTCCGTAGTTACTAAGGTATTTTTGTCCGAGAATCCGAAAGACGATCAGGCCGAACAACATGCCAACGGCTGCTGCCCCGAAACCGTAATGCCAGCCAACTTTCTGACCCAGGTAACCCACCACGGTGATGCCCAGAAACGAGCCCATGTTGATGCCCATGTAGAAGATGGAAAAAGCCGCATCGCGCCGGGCACCCCCTTCGGGATACAGCTCGCCAACGATGGAGCTGATGTTGGGTTTAAGCAATCCAGTTCCGAGCGCAACCGTTATCAAGCCAATGAAAAACAGTGCATTACCGGCCGGAATAGCCAGCAGAATGTGACCGAACATGATGACGAAACCGCCGTACCAGATTGATTTTCGCTGTCCGAGAATGTTATCGGCAATCCAGCCGCCGGGCAGCGCCAGCAGGTAAGCCGAAGCCGTATACAAACCGTAGATGGCCGCCCCTTCCATTTCGCTGAGCCCCATGCCGCCCCGAACATTGTCGATCAGAAAGAGCAGCAGAATGGCCCGCATGCCGTAGTAACTAAACCGCTCCCACATTTCGGTTAAAAACAGGACATACAAGCCTGGCGGATGTTTGGCGGAAATGGGTTGAGGGGCTGAAACGGTTGCTTCCATTGAGTTGGGTAGTTGATGATAATAAAAACGAAAAACCGGCTTTTTTCAGTAAAAGAACATTAAATATAAATCTTGCGCCGGAATCTCCCAAATGTTGATAGGTTGTAAACGAAACTGACCAAATTTGCGCCATGATTCTGCCATTCGATTTTCACCGGGACCCGTTCCTGATTCTGGATTTTACTGACAACAATCCGGAACTGGCCGGGATCGACCTTACGGACACTAAAGTGTTTACGAATTACGTTTTTGGTAAACTTCAGCGAAACGGAGTTGTCGTTGGCGTGGGTGGTTACAACGAACACCGCGTCATTTACCGGCGCAGTCCGCATTTCAACCAGACCGAGGAGCCACGCTGCATCCATCTGGGCATCGACCTCTGGGCGGTTGCCGGAACGCCGGTTTTTGCCCCGCTTGATGGCGTGGTGCATAGTTTTCAGGACAACAATCACTTTGGCGATTACGGCCCGACGATCATTCTCGAACATCAGTGGAACGAAAAACCGCTTTATTCGCTCTACGGCCATTTAAACCGCCCGTCGCTGGCGGGATTACGAGTCGGTATGCCCGTAAAAACCGGTCAGAAAATCGCGGAAATTGGTCCGTTTCCGGAGAACGGGGATTGGCCACCGCACCTGCATTTCCAACTGATAACCGATCTGCTGGGTCATACCGGAGACTTTCCGGGCGTTTGTTCGCTGACGGATCGGGAGTGGTTCCTGGCGATTTGCCCGAATCCGAACCTGTTTTTGCAAATTCCGGGACTGTAGTTCCGAAGTTATTTTTCCGTGATAGAAATGGTAATGTTGTGGGGAGCGGGTTCGTCGCCACCAAAATACGGATAGAGCCGGTAACGATTCTTGCTATCAACCGTCGTACAACCACGGGCAATGACGGTTTCTTTTCCTTTGAAGGTAAACACGTAGTTACCACCGACGATGCTGAGCTGGTAATCGGTTGGCTTGTTTAGTTCGACCGTGCCGAGTTCTTCGGAGACGCGTTCACCGTTGCGGTAGCAGTAGGCATAAATGCGAAGGGCCTTATCCCGCCAGTTCCAGCCGTACCGGGCACTGGCGGTCTGGTGGTGAGAATCGCAGTCGGAAAAACCGTATAATTTGTTTATATCGTGCTGGTTTTCAGGGATTTTACTGGTATAAATCGCGGAGCTGTCAAAAACGGCGCTAAACGACAAACTGGTTTTGGTGAGAAACGAAAGGTCGTTGTGATCGGCGAAATTCTCCCCGGCTTTGATATGATAAACCACCGTTGTCGGCGTTGTAGGGTCAATGGTTGGACCGGAATGTTTGCATCCATGAACCCCGATCAGGGAGATTACCAATAAATAGAATATAATGCGCATTCGATGGATTTATTCAGAGAATCATAAAGGCAATTCACCTTCATTCCGAGTGTTAATTACAAATAATCACGATTGAAAAACGGGTAACTTTAGGTTATCTTTTACAAACATGCGAAAACTTTCATTATTTATTTTAAGTGTTCTTAGTCTTTCTTCCGCACTGGCTCAAACGCCCGATCTGCCCGTGAACCGGATTGTGGTAATTGGCGAGGCAGAACTGGAACTGCCTGCTGATCAGGTACGCGTAACGGTAAGCCTGCAATATTCGGACCCAACTGACGCCCGGAAGGCGTATGCCGCGCATCAGAATGCCGAAAAGCAACTGGTGAAGTTACTGAAAGATTACCAGATTGATGAAAAAGACATTCGGTATACGCTGTTGAATGTTCAAAAAAACGATAATGGTATTTACCAACCCGGGGAACGGAAGCAGGAAATTATCACGATGCAGCAGGTTATTTTTGAGCTAAAAAAACCGGAGCGCTATCCGGATTTGCAGCTGGCATTGATCAGTGCCGGTTTTAACCGGTTTCAGGCGTCCTATCGCTCCACCAAGCAGGAGGAACGCAAAAACAGTGTGCTGGAAAAGGCCGTTGAAGTGGCTCGCGAAAAAGCCGCCGTGATGGCAAAAGCCGCCGGGCGGACCTTAGGCGCGGTGTTAAGCGTTCGGGATACGGAAGAAACGGACCCGGTTTTGCAGCGACGGTTTGGGGCCGAAATGGATGTTATGGCCGCCCGGGTTGGTTACGGCAGCAACCTGCTCGATATTCCGCAAACGATCCGGATCCCGGCGCAGGTCAAAGTAACGTTTGAGTTAAAATGAGCCGGATTAGCCGAACTGGGCTGATTTGGCTGGTTTTTTCGGTACCGGTTTTTGGGCAATTATCATCCTACAAAGTCTTTTTCGGAACCACCACCGATCAGCAGATTCTGCTTCGTCAATGGCAGCAAAATGGCCGGATGCAGTATCTGGTCGTTCATCCGCAGACCCTGGAAACCCGCATCATCAGTCCGCCGACAGCCAGTGTTCGGGCCGCGACCTGGGCAGACCTTGAACAGCGATTTTCGAAAACCGCTTACATGCGGGCGTTGCAGGCCGAGAAAAACCGCGACGGGTCGTTGCAGGACGCGGGCATTGAACGGGCCGACACCACCGAACGCGGTTTTAGCCTGACGATCGATTTGTGCCCCTCCACCAAACCGCTGACGCGGGCGGTTTTTGAACAACTGATTGCGGCTTTTGAACCGGAAGAAAAACCGATTCCGGTGACGATCACCATCACCGGTTTGTGGATGCAAAGCCACGTGTCGGATCTGGCGTATTTAAAAAGCCTCGTCAAACGGAGGGACCTGGACATTACGTGGGTCAACCATTCGTTTCATCACCGCTACGATCCGCGGTTGCCGTTGCCCGTTAATTTTCTGCTCGAACCGGCCACAAACCTGAACGACGAGGTGCTGATGAACGAGCAGGCCATGATCCTGAACGGTTTGCTGCCGTCCATTTTCTTCCGGTTTCCGGGACTTGTTTCCGACAAAACCGTCTTCGATCGGGTGCTGACGTTCGGCCTGTTGCCCATTGGGAGCGATGCCTGGCTGGCAAAAAATCAGCAACCGAAGCAGGGCAGCCTGGTGTTGATCCACGCCAACGGAAATGAGCCGCTGGGCATTACGGATTTCATCCGCTTAATCCGGCAGAAGTCGGTGTCAATTCGGAACAAAACCTGGCTGCTGTATGAATTGCCCGGCAGCGTGGCGAAAGCCGAAGAGCAGTAAGGGAAAGGTTCTTTCTAAATGCAGACAAAAGAAAAAGAGAATGGATAAACGACTAACCGCTTAAAATCAAAGACGAACTCTCTCCTCTTTTTTCTTTTGTCTAATCGTCCCCTGAAGTATGTTTAGGTACCAAACCAGCAGAACCGATGAAATACCGCCTACTCCTTTTTTGCCTCCTGTTTTTTGTTCGATTAGTACCAGCCCAGACGGCGGGCGGGGCGGCACCAACTATCTCCACGTTTACCAGTGGGATGGAAAAACAACCCGGTTTTCTAACCTTTTATTGGGACGCAAAAAAGGGAAAGATCTGGCTCGAAATTGATAAATTCGATACGGAGCTGCTTTATTACCCGTCGCTGGCGTCGGGCGTTGGTTCCAATGACATCGGCCTGGACCGCGGGCGATTGGGGCAGGAACACATCGTTAAATTTCAGCGAACCGGTCCCAAAGTATTGCTGGTAGAACCCAATTTCCGGTACCGGGCCATCAGCAATGATCCACTCGAACGCCGGGCCGTTGAGGAGTCGTTTGCGCAGTCGGTTCATTGGGGGTTTGATATTGTCGCCGAGGAAGGAAACCGGGTTCTGGTCGATCTGACGCCATTTTTATTGCTCGATGCCGTGGGAGCGGTTCAGGACATCAGCCAGACCCGGCAGGGGAGTTTCAAGCTGGATGCCAGTCGATGTGCGATCTATCTGCCTCATTCCAGGGCTTTTCCCCAAAACACGGAATTTGAAGCGACCATCACGCTGACCGGCGATGCGCCCGGCGCTTATCTGCGTTCGGTGGTGCCAACACCAACGGCCGTCAGCATGCGCCAGCATCATTCGTTTGTTCAATTGCCGGAACCGGGTTACAAAGCCCGGGAGTTTGATCCGCGAATTGGTTACGGTGGCATTGAGTATTTCGATTACGCGACGCCCGTCAGTCAGCCGATCATAAAACGCTATATCTCCCGGCATCGGCTGGAAAAGAAAGATCCGAAAGCCGCCATCAGTGAAGCCGTTAAACCGATTGTCTATTACTTGGACCCCGGCACACCCGAACCCATTCGTACGGCTTTGCTGGAAGGGGCGGCCTGGTGGAATCAGGCGTTTGAAGCTGCCGGTTACCGGAACGCCTTTCAGGTTAAACTGCTCCCCGCCGATGCCGACCCGATGGACATCCGGTATAATCTGGTGCAGTGGGTGCACCGCTCCACGCGGGGTTGGTCATACGGCGCCAGCATTATCGATCCCCGAACGGGCGAAATTATCAAGGGGAAAGTAACATTAGGTTCACTGCGCGTACGGCAGGATTACCTGATTGCGCAGGGGCTGGTTGGGAAATTCGACACGGATACATCGCACGTTGCCGAAATGATGCAGATGTCGCTCGACCGGCTGCGCCAGCTGGCCGCCCACGAAATCGGACACACGCTCGGTTTGCCGCACAACTACATTGCCAGCACGCAAAACCGGGCGTCGGTCATGGATTATCCCACGATGGTAGCCAAAGTGAAAGGGGCCAGTATCGATCTGTCGGATGCGTACACCAAAGGCATCGGCGATTACGATAAATGGAGTATTACCTGGGGGTACCAGGATTTTCCGGCCGGGACGAATGAAAAGCAGGAACTGGATAAAATCGTCCAGCAAATGCACGCCAAAGGATTGACTTTTTTGACGGATCAGGATGCCCGGCCCGAAGGGAGTGCTCATCCGGCAACGCATTTGTGGGACAATGGCAGCAATGCCGTCGACGAACTGAAGCGGACCACGGAAGTTCGCCGGATTGCGCTGGATAATTTCTCGGAAAAGAAAATACCGGCCGGAACGCCGATGGCGACGCTGGAAGAGGTTTTTGTCCCAATGTACCTTTTTCACCGCTACCAGACCGAAGCTGCGGCCAAGGTGCTGGGTGGGCAAACCTACACCAACGCGCTGCGGGGTGACGGACAACCGGTTTTGTCGACGGTGCCGGTGGACGAACAACGCCGGGCGCTGGATGCGTTGCTGAGCACGCTCAACCCGGTTTTTCTGGCGGTGCCGCCCTACCTGTTGAAATCCATTCCACCGCGACCGTTCCGTTACAATGCCAACCCGCGTGAGGTATTCAAACGCCGGACGGGCATGACGTTCGATCCGCTGGGACCACCCGAAGCCGCCGTTGGGATGACTTTGCGGCTGATGCTGAATCCGGAGCGGTGCGCCCGGCTGGTCTACCAGAAAATGTTCTATCCGAACCAGTTGGGGCTGGATGAGTTGCTGGATCAGCTCATTAAAACCGTTTACAAGCGCCCGGTCGACAAAACCTACACCGGAACGATAAATCACATGACCGCCCTGAAACTGACGGAACAACTGATCGCACTAGCTCAGAACAAAGACGCCGACGGTACCACCCGCGACCTGGCACACCGTTCTCTTTTACGGATCAAAACGATGGTTGAACCCGCTCTGGCCAACCCAATTTCTAATTACGGACTGATTACGCACCTGATCCGGCAATACGAACAAAATCCGACTCTGGTACCCCAACCAACGGTTTTGACTCTCCCTGACGGAGCGCCCATCGATACCGGTCAGGAGTGGCTGGATTCCCTGCTGGGAGAACCGGCCTGCGAGTGGACTAAGTAACCAAATTAAGAATTATGGTATAGTTTTTGAATCAAACCGGGAGACTGGATTTCAGTCTCCCGGTTTGATTTACCATTGAAAAGACTGTATCGTCGCCAGTTTCAGGCAGTTATTCGCAGAATTGCTCTATGCGCATTGTGTATCTTTTTATCATTTTGGGTGTTGCCCTGGTTTTCTATTTAAGCTGGGTGCCGAGTCCCATCATGCGGTTTGTGTGGTTTTTGCCGGATTGGGTGGCGCGTTGGGCGGATGTCAAACAAAATGAAGATCTTCGCACGGCGGTACCGTTTGTATTTCTGGGTTTCCTGACCGGTACCTGGCTCGCCTATTCGCGTTATTCGTGGTCATGGTGGTTGGTGGCCGCCCTTGGACTGACGGCCATTGCCGCCATTGCCGAAGTAGGCCAACTGGCTTTACCGCTCCGTAATTTTAGTGTTTTAGACATCATGTGGGGCGGCATCGGTTCGGTGGTGGGATTACTGACGATGGCGGTTGTGGTATTTATCAGTCGACAAATAAAATTTGGGTTTAAGCAGAGTTAAAGGCAAAACCGGTGGTTTAGGATGAGATGGCAACGCATCTCAGTTGCATCCGACGCCATCAAATCCGCAGTTGACCGAATCAAAAACCGGACGATCAGGCATCAGATCGTCCGGTTTTTGATTTTCCGGCGGGGTACATACCGGAGATAAAAGCGACCATCTGAGTAGAGTTCTTCGCTTCCGGACTCTATTCGTATGTCCATCACACAACCTCCTATGAGAAAATTAGTGACGATCCTTGGTCTGGTCAGTACCAATTTTGTTTATGCCCAACAACCGGCGGACTCCTTATCCCCGTCCGTCAAACGCATTCCGGAGAAAAATGAATTGAAATACAATCTGAACGAGTCGGGTTCCCATTTTTTTAAAGTTACGTTCCTGAATCAGACGTGGTTGCGACTCAACCAGAGCAATCCCGGTACGACGGTAGTTGGCGATCCCAAAGACAATACCTTCGACATTGGCCTGCGCCGGACCCGAATTCAGCTGTTCGGCCAGATCAACGACCGGGTGTTGCTGTACTTCCAGTTTGGGATGAACAACTTCAATTTCCTGAATGCATCACCGGCGTTTAATACCAACGGTACGGTTTCAAACCGGAAAATTCAGGCTTTTTTCCACGACGCGGTGGCGGAATACCTGGTTTTTAAGAACAAAGATTATTTGAAGATCGGGGGCGGTTTGACCATCGTCAGCGGTTTATCCCGCTTCACACAACCGGGAGTAAGCAACATTATGTCGATGGACGTACCGGTTTTTGCCCAGGCCACGGTTGACCAGACCGACGAATTTGCCCGGAAGCTGAGTATTTACGCCCGCGGTCAGGTGGGGCCGATCGATTACCGCGTGGCCGTTAGCGATCCGTTTCCGATTCAGACCAATGGCGCAACTCCGCCGGCGCTGGGGCCAAATGCGAATTTTGCGTTGAAAGGGCAGACCAAACAGTTGCAGGGAATGCTGCTGTACTCGTTTTTCGATAAAGAATCGCACCAGACACCGGGCTACATGACGGGCACGTATTTGGGTAAAAAGAAAATCGTGAACCTCGAAGCCGGTTTTATTACCCAGAAGAAGGCGGTTTGGCATACCGGCGATACCGCAACCGATACGGTTTACCGCACGATGAACCTTTGGTCGGTAGCCGCTTTCGTGGATATGCCCGTCAATCGGGCCAGGGGAAATGCGATAAATGCGTATCTGGGGTATTTTAACCTTGATTACGGCCGGAACTACCTGCGGTACAACGGCCTTATGAACCCGGCCAGCGGAACCACGCAGCCCATCGGTGGATTGAGTGGAACGCAGGGCAATGCGTTTCCAATGTTCGGTACGGGGCAGGTAATTTATTCGCAGCTTGGGTACTTATTCCGGCAGGATTTACTGGGCAGCAACGGAACGCTAATGCCATACGCTCAGGCACAGCTTGGCAATTATGACCGCGTAAATGGCAGCATGGGCGTTTACAGCCTCGGCCTCAACTGGCTGATCAAAGGCCATAATTCCAAATTAACACTCGATTACCAAAACCGCCCGTATTACATCGCGCAGCCCGTTACCGGAAAGCTGGAGGAGCAGGGTCGGCGCGGCCAGCTGGTGCTTCAGTATCAGGTGTTTATTTAAGAATAAAGAAGTAAGACAAGAGAGGTGAGAAATGAGCCAGAAACTGTAGTCTCTTGTCTCACTTCTCACCTCTCTTGTCTTTTTCACTACAGCGTTTTCAGAATGTCGTTCATGTTCCGAACGGCGTCGGCCGACTTGTTGAAAGCCGCCTGTTCTTCGTCATTGAGTTCAAAATCAACGATCCGCTCCCAGCCATTGCGACCGATTACCACCGGTACGCCCAGGCAAATGTCCGACTGACCGTATTCACCTTCCAGATATACGCAGCACGGAATGACACGTTTCTGATCGCGAACGATGCTTTCCACCAAAGCGGCACCCGCAGCACCCGGTGCATACCAGGCCGAGGTTCCGATCAGTTTGGTCAGCGTAGCACCACCGACCATCGTATCAGCAGCCACTTTTTGCAGCGTTTCAGCGTCCAGGAAATGGCTAACCGGCACACCCGAATAAGTTGCCAGCCGCGTCAGAGGAATCATGGTCGTATCGCCGTGTCCGCCGATGACCACTCCCTGCAAATCGTTGGGCGAGCACTTCAGCGCCAGCGACAGGTACGTCTTGAAACGGGCCGAATCCAGAATTCCTCCCAAACCGATTATGCGGTTTTTGGGCAAACCGGACGACTTCAGCGCCAGGTACGTCATCGTGTCCATCGGGTTGGAAATAATGACGAAAATAGCGTCAGGAGAGTGTTTCAGGATGTTTTCGGTCACGCCTTTCACGATGTTGGCGTTCGTGCCGATCAGGTCCTCACGCGTCATGCCCGGCTTGCGCGGAATGCCCGATGTGATCACGACAACATCTGAATTGGCCGTTAATTCGTAATTATTGGAAGAACCGGTAATTTTTACATCACAGTCTAACAAAGTAGACGCCTGAAGCATGTCTAACGCTTTGCCTTCGCTCAGACCATCTTTGATGTCCAGGAGCACAACCTCCTCGGCTAATTCGCGTCGGGCGATGTTATCGGCACAGGTCGCTCCGACGGCCCCGGCACCTACTACGGTAATTTTCATAGAGTTAATGGTTTATTAACTGACAACTATTTTAAACGACACAAAAATAGAACAGCCGCTGAACACTGACACCGTGACGCAGGCTTTTTTTTAAGAAATAAGACATTTGGGGTATAAAATGTGTTATAGGTATGTCCAGCGATCCAAGGACTTTAATTCCTAATCAACCTATGGCAAACCGTCGCTTATTAACGGCAATCCTGAGTTCTATTTTTTTTAAACGTTCGACTGAGAAAGCGTCACGGTACGCCCGAAGCGGCAAGAGCCTGCTCGATTTGCTTCACCGTGTTGCTGAAAAGACCCGGGTATTGGGTGTTGGTGCCAGTTATTCGGCCGCCAAAGACCAGATTAATATATTGGTGCGCATGGTGCGCGCTTACGCCAAGGGTGAGTACCGGGCCATTCCCGGAAAGACACTCCTGCGGATGGTAGCGGTTTTGGTGTACTTCGTTTCACCCATCGACTTCATCCCGGACGTGTTGCCACTGTTGGGAATGACCGACGATATTGCGCTTTTGTTCTGGTTAGTAAGTTCGATCTCGGACGATATCAACCGGTTTACCGAGTGGGAGCGTAACCACGCGTCGTCGATTAAAATTGGGTGAAATCGTTTTTTTAGTGCACAATAAATTCGTAATATTCGTTACTTTTGTAAAGAGTTTCTGCATACACTCATAACTCATACTATCATGGCATTACTCACAATTTATGCATTCCTAGGCTCACTTGGTGGAACTGAACTTCTTTTGATTGGTCTGGTGATTCTGTTGTTTTTCGGTGCAAAACGGATTCCTGATCTGATGAAGGGGCTCGGCAAAGGCATCAAAGAATTTAAAGACGCTACCAAAGACGTTCGCGAAAACATCGAAGAAGGACTTCGCGATACGAATATCAAATAAGGAATGATAAATGTAAAATGATGAATGTTAAATGTAAAAGTGGGTAACAGTCAGTACCTTTTACATTCGACATTTTACATTTAAGATTTATCATTTTATCAGAATTTCAGACAACAGCTCGGCCTGAACGGTCGTTCTGTTGTCTCTTTTTTTCTACCAGCTGTACTTTACTATGCCCGGAAAACCGTACGATTCCCTTTCTGAAATTCAGCGCGATCTGGCTGCCGGATCGATTACCTGCCGCCAGTTGGTGCAACACTACCTGCAGCGAATTGACGACCATAAGCACCTTAACGCCTTCGTAGCGGTTTACGCCGACGAAGCCCGCCAACGGGCCGACGAAGTGGATGCGAAAGTAAAAGAAGGGAAGGCCGGGCGACTGGCCGGAATGGTATTGGGAATCAAGGACGTTCTCTGTTACAACCAGCACGGCGTTCAGGCGGGCAGCCGGATTCTGGACGGTTTTGTCTCGCAATTTACTGCCACCGCCGTGCAACGGGTGATTGACGAGGACGTGATCATCATCGGACGTCAGAACTGCGACGAGTTTGCGATGGGCTCATCCAACGAGAATTCGGCATTTGGTCCGGCCCGGAATGCCGACGATACCGACCGGGTGCCGGGCGGCTCGTCGGGTGGTTCCGCCGTGGCGGTTCAGGCTGGATTATGTCTGGCTTCACTGGGGTCGGATACCGGCGGTTCCGTGCGTCAGCCTGCGGCATTTTGCGGTACGGTCGGCCTGAAACCCACCTACGCCCGGGTGTCGCGCTGGGGATTGATTGCCTACGCGTCGTCGTTCGATTGCATCGGACCCATTACCCGTTCGGTCGAGGATGCGGCTTTGCTGCTGGAAATCATGGGGGGCGCCGATGAATTTGACAGTACAGTAAGCCGAAACTCGGTTCCAGCTTATACGAAGCAACTGACCTTAAACCGCCCTTTGCGAATTGGCTACCTGCGCGATGGCGTGGAAAGTGAAGGCGTTGACCCGGTTATTCGGCAAAAAACGCGGGAAGCCCTGGACCGGTTGCGCGAACAGGGGCATACGGTTGAGCCCGTTGATTTTCCGTTGTTGAAACACATCCTGCCTACTTATTATATTCTAACTACCGCCGAAGCCAGTTCCAACCTCTCCCGCTTCGATGGCGTCCGGTTTGGGTACCGCAGCCCCGCAGCTACGGATCTTGAATCGCTCTACAAAAAATCCCGGACCGACGGCTTTGGGGATGAAGTTCGTCGCCGGATTATCCTTGGCACTTTTGCCCTTAGTTCCAGTTATTACGACGCCTATTATACCAAAGCCCAGCAGGTTCGTCGTTTAATCAAAAACGAAACCGATGCATTTTTTACGCAGTACGATCTGATGGCTTCGCCCGTAACACCGACGACGGCTTTCCGGATTGGTGAAAAGTCCAGCGATCCGCTGCAAATGTACCTGGCGGATATATTCACGGTGCAGGCCAACGTCGTTGGTTGTCCGGCTATTTCCGTTCCGAACGGGACTGACGAAAATGGACTTTCCATCGGTTTTCAACTGATGGCTGCGCCGTTCCAGGAAGCTGATTTACTGGCCGCGGCCAACGAACTGACTCAGACGTTAGTAGAGAAAGCGTAAAGAAATGATCGAAATCGTATAAGCTGCGGCACGAAAATTGGTTTTCGACTAATTGACTAATATCCACAAATTTACGTCTGGAGAAACGACTGATTTCATTCGTTTTGCGGCCTATTTTGCCTAAAAATTTGATGAAAACTATTTTTTGTCCTATTTTTATCGACCAGACCGTTCTTGCCTTGAAAAATACTTAACCATCATGTAACCAAACACCTGCTCATGTCGAACCTGAAGAAGACCCTTCACGGCCTCCGATTGGCTTGTACCGTACTGATTTTTTTAAGCCTCGTTCCCCGCAGTTGGGGAGCTTATTTTCAAGCCGACACCACGATTGTCAGAGCTGATTCGACCCAGGAAACCATTGAAGTGGTGGATGTGCCGGAAGTTTTATCCGTTCCGGAAGACGTTCTCCGTGACCGACTGGCAAAACTGGAGCAGACCATCCCGCTAAACTACAATAAAACCGTCCACGGTTTTATCGATTACTTCACCTTCCGCCGTCCGAGTTACACCAAGAAAGTAATGGAGCGGATGCCGATGTTCTTCCCTTTGTATGAGCGCCTGCTTGCCCAGTACGAAATCCCTGATGAACTCAAATACCTTTCAATTGTCGAGTCGTCGCTTGATCCAAAAGCGGTTTCGCGAGTGGGAGCGGGCGGTTTATGGCAATTTATGCCGTATACCGGGGCGGACTTCAAACTGTATCAGGATGAGTACATCGACGAACGCATGGACCCGGTGAAATCGACTGATGCCGCCTGCCGGTATTTGAAAGATCTGTACCGGGTTTTTGGCGACTGGCACCTGGCGCTGGCGGCTTATAACAGCGGTCCGGGAACCGTCAAACGCGCGATGCGTCGGTCCGGGGGCGATTCGTTCTGGACGATTTATAACTTTTTGCCCAAGGAAACCCGCGCTTATGTTCCGCAGTTCATTGCGTTGACTTACATGATGAACCACGCCAATGATCACGGCATTTACGCGGAACAACCCGAATACCCCATTCCCTGCGACACCATTCACGTCAACGGTTATCTGTCGATCGAGCGGTTTTGTACCTACAGCGGTGTTCCGCTGGCCGAAGTGCAAAAGATGAATCCGTCGATCATGACCGGTGTTCTATCGGATCAAACCCGCAGTTTTGTGCTGCGCGTACCCAAGGCCCATTTCGATTATTTTGCGGCAAACCGTCGGGCGATTCTGGACTCCGCCGGACGGACTCCAACCGTGTCGACAAATATGCTGCTGGCTTCGACGGAGAGTGTCAATTATAGTTCAGATTCGTCGCGGAAGCGGGATTATTTCCCCTTTACGGATGCCAATGAAGAACAGGCCCGCGAATCTCGACCGGTAGTAGCTGCCAATCCAATTGCTTCGGAAGATGAAAATATTGAGGAAGTTGTCCGCAGAAAGCCCCGAAAAATTACGTATGTAGTCAAACGCGGGGAAGCACTTTTGCGAATAGCGGAAAAATACGACGTGGAGGTCTATGATCTGAAGAAATGGAACCACCTGCGTTCAACCCGGATTCAGAAAGGACAGAAACTCATCATTCTGCGCGAACCGGCGGCCCCCACGACCTCCTCGCGGGTAGCAAAGTCGACCAGAAATAACAGCGACCGGCCGGAAGTGGCGAAGCGGACCAAAACCTATAAACCCAAATACCACCGGGTTCAGGATGGCGATACCCTCTGGAATATTTCGCAGCGCTACAGTGATCTGACGGTCGATCAACTGAAAAAACTGAATAAAATCAAAGGCAATTCGCTCAAACCCGGTCAGCGATTGATCGTAGGCTAATCAGCGAAATTACCGAAATAATTATGAGTTATGAATGATGGATTATGAGTTAAAAGTGCGTAAGTTAACTCATAATCCATCATTCATAACTCATAATTATTTCCTATATTTGTCTGTTTGAGACCGGTTTACAACGGGTCGAAGAGACTTCTATGATTGCTTATATTTCCGGAAAAATCACCCACAAAGAACCTACTCTTGTCATCCTGGAAGCCAATGGAGTAGGCTATGAAATACACCTCTCGCTGTATACTTCAACGGGATTACCGAAGCTCGGCGAACCGTTTAAACTGTATACGTATCAGCACATTCGCGAAGACGCCCAGACCTTATACGGTTTTGCGGATCTTGACGAAAAAAATCTTTTTCTGGATTTGATTGGAGTGTCGGGAATTGGTCCGAATACTGCCCTGACCATGTTGTCGACGCTGACGCCCGTTGAACTTCGCCAGGCCATTTTGATGGAAAACATCCGGGCTATTCAGGCAATCAAAGGCATTGGAAGTAAAACCGCTCAACGGGTTATTCTGGAGCTGCGCGATAAGATGAAGAAAGCGGGTATCATGGCGCAGGCCGATACGCCGAATTACCGGATGAGCATCAATCCGGTGCGTGATGAAGCGCTGGCGGCACTCGTAACCTTGGGAATTCCCAAGCCAGCTGCGGAAAAAAGTCTGGATACAATCCTCAAACGCGAAGGCGAAGAATTAAGTGTGGAACAGCTTATTCGTTTAGCACTCAAATAGTTAGTAGTTAAGAATGAAGAGTTGTGAGATAAATGGCATGTGTCAGCCAACTCTTAACGCCTAACTCTTAACTTTTGACTAAAATATTGGCAAGGTTTTCGCCGTTTGGTGATAGAGATGTCTCTTAATTAAACAAACTACCTATTCCACCGAATCAAATTATACGTGCCTCTCTTGGAATGTGTTGAGTCCCACCAATCAACCCGGTTGCGGTTGATTAATAGCCGGATAGGGCCCTGGTTGGGGGTGTTGTGTGCGTTAATTTTAGGATCGGCCTGGACGCATCCACTGGCAGCCCAGACACCTGCACAACGCCGTCCGGTCTCACTGGCTGACTCGATTGCGCGCGCACGTCAGGACAGTATCCGGGCCACGCGCACCGCTGAACGTCGACCGATCATTCGCTGGCGTGACCGGTATGTGAGTCCTTTTTCAATTTCAATTCCCAAATCACCTTTTTTACTGCGCGACCCCAAAGCGGTTTCTACGGACATCCAACTCAGTGAACCCGGGCAGATTTCGGTGCTGGAACGAATCGGTTCCCAGCGGGACGTAACGCGCCCGAACTCCGCGACAGCAACCGCCCCCGCGGCTACAACCGGCGCCACCATTGCACCCGTCGGTGGGACAAATCCGGCCAAACCCTCACCCGGTTTACCGTATCGTCCGGCCGAAACGATGTCGTACGAAGACTATAACCGATTACAGAACCAACGTGTTCAGAAAAGTTTGTGGCGGGAATACAGCGCCCGCAACGACGGGCAAAGCGCGGTCAGTGGGCGGGGTTTGGTTCCGAAGCTGGAACTGCCACCGGTTTTTGATCGGTTGTTTGGTGGTAACCTGGTGGATTTCAAGCCGAACGGTTTCGTATTGCTCGATTTCGGGTACCTCTACCAATTCATCGATAACCCGCTGACACCGGTTCTGCAGCGTCGGAACGGAAATTTTAGATTTGACGAACAGATCAATATTAATTTCAACGGAAAGATCGGGGAACGGTTGGGGGTAACGGCCAATTATGACACCAAATCCAGTTTCAATTTTGAAAACGTCCTGAAACTGAATTACCGCCCGCCGGTTCCGGCTTTGCCCAACGCCAACGGTTTGACGAATGGATTGCCCGGTTTGCCAAGTACCAACGGCCTGACAAGCGGTTTGCCAACAGCGGGAAGCCTGATGCAATCGGATGTGCCTCAGTTTCAGGCGCAGGACCCCAGTATTATTCAGGGGTTGGAAGCCGGTAACATTAGTTGGCCTCTCAGTAGCCAGTTGATTCCCGGTGTTCAGAACTTGTTTGGCGTGAAAACCCAGCTGCGTTTCGGGAAATTGTATGCCACGGTGGTGGCCTCCCAGCAACGTTCGAAGCAGGATGAAATTACAATCAAAGGCGGTTCCTTGCAGAAGAATTACGAAATCCGGGTTGACTCGTACGACGAAAACCGCCACTTTTTCCTTTCGCAGTTTTTCCGGAATAACTACGAGCGGGCGCTGAACCGGTTACCGCAAATCATGTCGGGTGTAACCATTACTCGTTTAGAGGTATACGTGACCAACCGCACCAATACCACCACGACCTTGCGGAATATTGTCGGTTTTGCAGATCTGGCCGAACCTCAGCCCTTCAATACCGCGAACCCCAATGTACAACCCGTCAATACCAATCCGGCCAGCCCGGCGGATAATGCAACGGGTAATGGACTTTTTACCAAATTGAAAGCCAATGCCGCCATTCGGCAGGTGGATCAGGTAAACGCATTGCTGGATGGGAGTTTTGGATTTGCCAAAGGCATCGATTACGAACTGTTGCGGGGCGCCAAACGCCTGACGGAGACCGAATATAAATTTCAGCCTGAACTGGGGTATATCTCGCTGGTGACGCCCTTGCGCAACGACGAAGTGCTGGCTGTTTCGTACGAATACACCTACCAGGGACGCAAGTATCAGGTCGGTGAATTGACGGAAGATTACCAAAGCCGTCAGGATAATGAAGTGCTGATTCTGAAGCTGTTGAAGTCATCGACGATTCGCAACAACACGCAGTTGCCGATGTGGAACCTGATGATGAAGAATATTTATTCGCTCAACACCACGCAGATCAACAAGCAGAATTTCCAGTTGCGAGTCGTTTACAAAGACGATTTAACCGGTATTGATAACCCGAACCTGCAGGAAAGTCAGATCAAGGATATTCCGCTGGTGCAGGTCTTCAACATGGACCAGGTGAACGCCCAGCTTGATCCGCAGAAGGACGGTAATTTTGATTTTGTTGAGGGTGTCACCGTCGACAGTCGGTATGGCCGGGTTATATTCCCGGTTTTGGAACCCTTCGGGTCGTATTTGTCCCGGAAATTGGGCACCGGTACAGACGCCGACGTCTTTAGAGCGAAGTACGTTTACAACGAATTGTACCGGACTACCCTGGTTGATGCGCAACAGGTGGCGGGAAAGAATAAATTTTTCCTGAAGGGAAGTTACCAGTCGTCAACCGCCGGTGATGTGTCTTTGCCGTATGGTGTAGACGAAAAATCGGTTCAGGTCACGGCGGGCGGAGTTCCGCTGTCGCCGGGTGTTGACTTTGTGGTGGAGTCCCAAATTGGCCGGGTGCGGTTTCTGAACGAAAGCATGCTGAATTCCGGGCAGGAAATTAAAGTGCGGTTCGAGCGTCCGGACCTGTTTCAGAACCAGATTCGGCGGTTGGTCGGAACGCGGCTCGATTATAAGCTGAGTCCGGAAGTCAATTTGGGGATGACCGCCATGAACATGCGGGAGACGCCCGCCGGTTTTCTGACGCGCGTGGCCATTGGTAACGAACCGGTCAACAACACCATCCTGGGATTCGATGCCATGATTCGGAAGGATTCGCGGTTATTGACCAAGCTGCTGGATGGTTTGCCCCTCATTCAGACGAAAGAACTGTCTACTGTCGCTTTCCAAGGTGAAGTCGCGCAGTTGTTTCCCGGAGTGGCTCCACGAGTGAACAATAACGCGTTCATCGACGATTTTGAAGCCGCCCGAACCCTTTACGATCTGACCCGCCAACCCACGCGCTGGCGGCTGGGCTCGACACCGACTACCCCGGAACGGGCTTTTCCGCAGGGAACCTTCGCCGAACCGCTGGGGTACGCCTTCAACCGCGCCCGAATCTCGGTGTATACCGTGGACAATACTTTTAGTACATCGACCGGAATAGCCTCTAACCGGGCACCGCAGAATAACCTGACCGACAATGATTTGAAGAACTTTTACGAACAGTTCTTCCTTTCCAACGAATTGTTCAAAGGGCGCTCGGCGCGGCTGGTGAACCTGCCGGAAAATATTCTGGACGTCGCCTATTTCCCGCGGGAACGGGGGATGTATAATTTTAACCCGAACCTGGCTCCCGATGGTCGGCTGGCTGGTGATCCAAGAAAGAATTTCGGTTCCGTCATGCGGGCCATTTCATCCGATGCGGATTTCGACAATGCCAACATCGAGAACATCGAATTCTGGCTGATGGACCCCTTTCTGGGAGCGATTGACGCCGAAAATGCCATTATTCGCGACGGCTTTGAAAACAAAGCAAACCTCACGGGTGGTAAACTGATTTTCAACCTGGGTGATATTTCGGAAGACGTTGTCAAAGACAGCCGGTACGGTTTTGAAAATGGTCTGGCGGTTCCGAATGGGTTATCTCCCGATTCAACCGCCTGGGGACGGGTCACGCGTTCGCAATTTGTCACGCAGGCATTCGATAACGTGGCCCGACCGCAACAGGACGTCGGTTTGGACGGTCTGAGCAACCGCGACGAAAACCGGTATTTCAAGAGTTACATCGATCAGGTATCGCCCCGGCTGAATGCCCAGGCCCGCGAACGGCTGTTGAGCGACCCCGCCAATGATGACTTTATTTTCTACTACGGCCAGCGTGCCGATTCGGTCAAGTACATCGTCAGCCGGTACAAGCAATACATGGGGATGGAAAATAATTCGCCGGAATCGCAGGACCGCAATCAGTTGGTGACGCCCGCATCGACCACCCTGCCCGACATTGAAGACCTGAATACCGACAACACCATCAACGATAACGAAGCGTATTACGAATACGAAGTCGATCTGCGGCCGGGCCAGCTGGCGGTTGGCAAGGGGTACATTGTCGATAAAGTGGATGTGCAGTCGAAAGCCGGGAAACCGGTAACTTGGTACCTGTTCCGGATCCCGGTGCGGGATAATCCCAGGAAAGTCGGGAATATCAACGGGTTTAAGTCGATGCGGTTTGCGCGGATGTACTTGACGGATTTTAGCGATCCGGTGGTGCTGCGGTTTGCGCAGTTGCAGATGACCTCCAACCAATACCGGAAATATACCGGCGATCTGTCGGTCCGCGGGTTGCAGGAAGTGCCGGAACCGTATGACGCGCAGTTTAAAGTGGCTGCGGTGAACATTGAGGAGAACAGCGCCCCCGGAAACAACAAATACATTTACCGGGTGCCACCCGGTTTTCAACGCGACCGCGATTTTACGCAAATCAACCAGGTTGAATTAAATGAACAGTCGATGAGCCTGAGCGTAACCAACCTGCGGGATGGCGATTCGCGGGCGGCTTTCAAAAATACCAACCTCGATCTCCTGTTCCGGGAGCGGCTGAAGATGTTCATTCACATGCACAACGAGGAAAAAGAAAGCGGCCAGGTGTCGGCTTTTGTCCGGCTGGGAACCGATTTTACGGACAACTATTACGAAATCGAGATTCCGAAACTGGTCAATACGCCCGAAGGAACCCAGCCTGACGATGTGGTGTGGCCAGCGGCCAATGACCTGGATATCGCCATCGATGAGTTGATTAACCTCAAAGCTGAGAAAAACCGCCAGTTTACCCGATCTTCCCAGCAACCATTTTCGATGGCCAGTCTCGACGGGCGCTATAACCTGACGGTGGTCGGGAACCCGGACCTGAGCGCGGTTCAAGTGGTTATGATTGGGGTTCGCAACCCGAAATCGCCGGATGAACAGGCCAAAAGTTTTACCGTTTGGGTGGACGAACTGCGCGCAAATGGGTTTGACCAAACCGCCGGACGAGCCGCCGTGGGGGTCCTGAACGCCAAACTGGCGGATGTGGCCACGGTGACGGCCTCGGGTAAAGTATCTACCTTCGGTTTTGGCGGGGTGCAGCAACGGATTTCCGAGCGATCGCGGGAAACGACGACGGAGTACGGGATTCAGTCGCAGATTTCGGTCGATAAACTGCTGCCCGAGAAATGGGGCCTGCGGATTCCGCTCTATGTCAACTACGATAAACGACTGATTCAGCCGCACTTCAACCCGCTTGATCCAGACACCCCGCTGGAAACGACCCTTTCGACGCTGAATGAAAATGAACGGGAAAAATACCGGCGACTGGTGGAGGATAATTCGATCCGGCGTGGCTTTAACCTGTCCAATCTCCGGAAAGTAAAAACCAATCCGAATGCGAAAAACCATTTCTACGATGTTGAAAACCTGTCGTTTACGTACGCGTTCAACGAAGCGACCCGGACCAATATTCTGACCGAGCAGTACGTACAAAAGCAAACCCGGGGTGGACTCGCTTATGTGTACAGCGCTCAGCCAAAACCGTTTGAACCCTTTAAGCGATTTGAATCGCTGGAGCGCCCGTATCTGCGCTGGTTGCGGGATTTTAACCTGACGCTGTTGCCCACGCAGGTGCAAATTCGGGGCGAGGTGGACCGGAGTTTCATCAAAACCCAGCTCCGGAATTCCGAACTGACCACGGCCGGTATGGTGCCGCAGTTTGAAAAATTCTTCTGGTTCAATCGCTACTACGATTTGCAGTGGAACCTGACCCGCAACCTGATTTTTACCTACAACGCCCGCGCCAACGCCATTATCGACGAACCCGCCGGGGATCTGAACACGCAGGCCAAAATCGATTCGGTCTGGGCCAATGCCAAACGGTTTGGCCGGACGAAAAACTTTGAACAGAACATGCGGACAACGTACCGGATGCCGCTGGACAAAATACCGCTGCTCGACTGGGTGGCCGCCGACCTTACCTACAACATTGGCTATCAGTTTCAGGCCAATTCATTCGGCATTACGGACACGCTGAATGTTCCGTTTGGGAATACCATCAAGAATAACCGGGAGTGGGGCGTTCAGGGACGGGTGGATTTCATCCGGCTGTATAATAAAATCAAGTCCCTGCGGTTTGCCAATACGCCCTCCGTTCCCCGGAAAAATTTCACGCGAAATCCCGGTGATATCGAGGACATTCAGCGGTCGGAGAGCCGGGTGCTGAAGAGTTTCGTCCGCACGCTGCTGACCATTCGGGGGATTAATTTTAACTATACCATTCAGGAATCGACCATTTTGCCCGGCTTTTTACCGACACCCCGGTTTTTTGGCCTTTCGCGCGAGAATGCGCCGGGCCTGCCGTTTGTGTTAGGCAGTCAGGATCGGGCTATTAACCGCAAAGCTTCCGAGCGGGGCTGGTTGTCGCACAGTACCGTTCAAAATCAGCCGTTTACCCAAACCCGGGGCAAGAAGTTCGACGCCCGGACTACGCTGGAGCCGTTCAAGGATTTCCGGATTACGGTAGAAGCCCGGCTGACCCGGCAGGATAGTTACCAGGAAATCTACCGGCCCGATACCATCGGTGGTTCCTACAAGAGCCTGAGTCCCTACCGGAATGGCCAGTTCAGCATGTCGTTCCTGTCGTTCAAAACCGCCTTTTCCAAGCTGAATAAGGATAATTCATCGCCCATTTTCGATCGCTTTGCCGAATACCGCAAAATCATTTTGAATCGTCTGACGCGGGAAAATCCCGAATCCGGAAACGGCGGACAATATAATCTGACGTCGCAGGACGTGCTGATTCCGGCATTTTTTGCGGCTTACAGCGGGAAAGATCCCAACACGGTGGATAAGAATCCATTCCTGCGGTTTCCGTTGCCCAACTGGCGGGTCGATTACAATGGACTGTCGCAACTGAAACCGTTCCGAAAGCTATTTAGCGCCTTTACGCTTTCGCACAGCTATAACTCAACTTACAGCGTCGGCAATTTTACATCCTCACTCGATTACGAAGCAATGTACGTCAATCTGGCGGTCATGAATTATCCGCTGGCATCGCGCTATAACATTGACAGACAGTTCGTTCCGGTTTTTGTCATGAGTACGATCACGATGACCGAGCGATTTGCGCCCTTGCTGGGGATTACGTTCCGGACGCAGAGCAAGATCA
Organism: Larkinella terrae; assembly: GCF_009668025.1. Classification (GTDB taxonomy): domain Bacteria; phylum Bacteroidota; class Bacteroidia; order Cytophagales; family Spirosomataceae; genus Larkinella; species Larkinella terrae. Next base: position 224,958 of record NZ_WJXZ01000007.1, read on the forward strand.
GCGGGGGATTGGAATACAATCAGGATCGCAGCGTCGCGCTGAACTTGTCCAACGCCCAGGTGGCCGAATTGAGTAACAAAGACATTACGTTCCGGTTTGGATTTACAAAAACGAATTTCAAGGTGCCGTTCAAAATCAACGGAGCGTACAAACGCCTGAAAAATGATCTGACGTTCAACTGTAACCTGACGTTCCGCGATACGCGCACGGTGCAGCGGAAGTTTGACGATTCATCCACTACGCCCACGAACGTTAATGGCGTTGGCGAACAGATTATTACGGCCGGAAACGTTAACTTCCAGCTGCGTCCGCAGGTGAGTTACGTCGTCAGTCGCCGGTTGAATGTGCAGGTTTATTTCGACCGGACGTTCAACGATCCGCTGGTTTCCAACTCCTACCGTCGGGCGACCACGGCGGGCGGTGTTCAGGTCCGGTTCAATCTGGCCGAGTAACCACCATTTCTACCGGTTTTTTAGTGACCGTAAATCAATCAGGCGGTTTTTCCAGTTGTCAGTGGTAGACAGAGGACGCACTATGGAAATTCGCCTGCGGATTATTGCATTGCTACTGGTTTTCGGACTGGCGGTTTCGCCGGTTTGGGCGCAGGGACAGGTCGTCCGGTTTGTGAAGAAAATTCTGAATGATACTTCTTCGGCGGCTACCTCCAAACTGATCGTGTTCCCAACGCTCGGTTTTGCGCCCGAAACCAGCCTAGAGGTGGGCATTCGGACTTTTTCGCTGTTTTATGTGAAAGGCGATACCGTCGTCAACCGGTTGAGCGAAATCAATCTCAATACCTTCGTCACACTGAAAGGGCAGTTTGGGGCCTTGCTCGAAAATGCCGTTTACACCGACCAGAACACCTATTTCTTTCTGGGAAAGGCGCGTTACCAGCAATTTCCGCTACTCTATTACGGCATCGGCCCGGCTACGTCAAAGTCCAACCCGGTTTTGGTGAACTCGGTTTATTTTCAGATTCGCCAGCGCATTCTTCGTAAAATCAGGAACAATTGGTACACGGGTGCCGAAGCCGATTTCCAGAGCATTCAGCGGGTCTCATTCGAGTCGGAAGAAACGTCGAATTTCGAATTGCCGGTCGGAGGGAGGGGGTCGAAAACGACGGGACTCGGTCTGGCACTCGTTTATGACGACCGGAAAAATGTCCTGAATGTTCGGAAAGGTCAATTTCTGGAAACCGGTATTTTATGGTACCAACCCGGTTTTGGCAGCGATTTCAAGTACCAGAGTGTGGTGCTCGACGGGCGGTTATACCGGCCACTTGGTCGGCCGAACCGGGTGCTGGCCATGCAGTTGGCTGGTACATTCATTACCGGCGATGTTCCGTTCAATAACCTGGGCCTGATCGGGGGCGAGTCGCTCATGCGGGGCTATTACCTGGGCCGGTACCGTGATAAAAATGTGCTGGCTACGCAGGCTGAAATCCGCTGGCTGCCTTTTGGCTTCAGCAAACGCTGGGGCGGCTCCCTTTTTGCCGGATTAGGAACCGTGGCGCCCTCGGTTGCGTCCGTCCAGCTCAACCACGTTCGCTGGGCCGCGGGCGGAGGGGTGCGGTTTTTATTTTTTCAGAAAAAGGACGTTTTCCTGCGCGCCGACCTGGGCGTAACCCGCGAAGGCACCGGTTTTTACATCTCGCTGGGCGAAGCCTTCTGAATCAGAAAAGATTCCGCCCGATCCCGAACAGAACCACCATTCCAAAGGCAATCCGACTGGCGGTTTTGCCGTAAAACCGCTGGTGAAAAGCCGAATGTTTTGTCCGCAAAGGTGTGTATTCCAGCAGCAGCCCGGTTACAACGTACGGGATAGACAAAACCATCAGCGGATTGTACCCATAAGCCCGCTCCATGTGGCCGTGCAGCAACTGGTGCAGACACCGCTGCGAGCCGCAACCCGGACATTCGAGCCCCGTCAGCAGCCGAAACGGGCAGGGCGGAAAAAATGACACTTCGCTGGGGTCAAACCAGAAACAGAACGCGGCTATCCCGAGCAGCAGAACCAGAAACGCGGCCCGCCCAAACGGGTTAGAAAAAAGAGTTGGTGACCCCACTGAAAACGCCGATGAAAATGGCTGCGATGTATAAGACCCAGAAACCGATCGAAACAAACAAGGCGACTTTCGTCCATTTGGCGGCTTCGTCGGAAGCGCGTTGGGCACCGGCAAAATCGCCATTGGAATACCGGGAATCGACGTTGGACGCATTCACAATTCCGGCAATCCCGAAGGGCAGGCAGCAAAATAGCGTCACCAGGATGGACTCGACCAGCCATGTTTTGGGCTTCGGCATCGTGCCGCCAAGCGGTTGGTTGGGCGTGTACGAATCCTGAAAAGGCCGGCTCGGGGGACTTTGAATGGGTGGTAAAGACGGGTTGATGGGCGGAATTTGCGCACCCGACAGCCATTCGTTGATTTCGGGAACCGTGCTGGCGGCAACCCAGTCGGGAAGTCCCTGCGTCCAGACTTTCGTATCGGGCTGGATGGGTTTCGAACGTAATTCTTCCAGGGTAAACGGCCCAAGCTGTTGGTTGCCCTCCAGGTAGTAATATTGCTTCATGTAAGAGGAAAAAGATAGCGGTTTAGGAATGAATGTTGCCAGGTGGTAAATACCTGAAAGATAGAAAAAGATGGTTATTGATGCGGCATTTAAACTCCCCTTTTTTCGTTATCGGTTACTTAAGCGGGTTTTCCTTCGAATTTTAGGCGAGAACTTTTAAGTGGTAGGAGTAACAACGTCGTATAATTTTCTTTCAATGTGCAGATAAACCGGTTTGATTTGACTTTCTGATGCTCCGAAACGTTGCCGCCTGGCTCCCCGTCACTTTATTGCTTCTCATCGGTTTTGCCTTTATTCCGGGTCCTTATCAGGAGTTGGCCGACACCGATTGGCGTGAATACAACGGCAACGCCGAAAAGAACCATTATTCGTCTTTAAATCAGATTGCGCCGGAAAATGTCAACCAACTGACGAAGGTCTGGGAATACGCATCCGGTGGGGCCGACTCAGTGCGCAATCAGACGCAGATTCAGTGCAACCCGATCGTGATCGATGGTATTTTGTACGGTGTTTCGGCGGGTTCGCAGGCTTTTGCGCTGGACGCGGCCACCGGAAAAGAACGCTGGAAAACCGCCCTGAACGACGACACCTTTAAAATGAACAGCCGGGGCGTCACCTACTGGAGCGACGGCCGGGATAAACGGATTTTCTTTGCCTTCGGGCACCTGTTGTATGCGCTCGATGCGACAACGGGGAAACCGGTGCCAACCTTTGGCCAGGGCGGAAAAATCAGCCTGCGCGACGGCCTGGCCCGAACCGGTGCCGATGATTACGTCATTTCCAATACGCCCGGTATTATTTTTGAAAACCGCATCATTGTCGGGACCCGGGTGTCGGAAGGCCCAACGGCGCTGAAAGGAAATATTCGGGCGTACGACGTTCGGACGGGAAAACGGGTCTGGACGTTCCGGACCATTCCGGAACCGGGCGAATTTGGCTACAACACCTGGCCCAAAGACGGTTACCTGAACGTAGGTGGTGCCAACAACTGGATGGGCATGGCCATCGACCGGAAACGCGGGATCGTATATGTGCCCACCGGCTCGGCGGCATTCGATTTTTACGGCGGTAACCGGCTGGGAGCCAATCTGTTTGCCAATTGCCTGCTGGCGCTCAACGCCCGGACCGGACAGCGAATCTGGCATTATCAACTCGTTCACCACGATATCTGGGATCGCGACCCGCCCGCTCCGCCGAATCTGCTGACGGTTACTCACAATGGCCCGGATGGCCGGCCCCGAAAAATCGACGCCGTGGCCCAGATCACCAAGCAGGGGCAGGTGTTTGTCTTCGACCGGGTAACGGGAAAACCGCTGTTTCCGATTGAGGAAAAACCGTTTCCGGCTTCCGATATTCCTGGTGAAAAAGCATCTCCCACGCAGCCCATTCCGCTGAAACCGGCGCCGTTTACCCGGCAGATTTTTACCGAAAAAGACATCAACGAAACCGTTGCCGACCGGGAGGAAATTGTGAACCAGCTACGAGCCAGCCGAACCGGAACACCGTATAATCCGCTGGGCCGTCAGCGAACGATCTTTTTTCCGGGTACCGACGGCGGAGCGCAATGGGGAGGAGCCGCCGTTGATCCAAACGGTGTTATTTACATTCCGGCCAAGGAAATTCCGGTTTATTCGTCGCTGGTCGACGCGCCAAAACCGACGGCTGTGAGCAGTGCCGAAAAGTTGTACGCGACCAATTGCGGAGCCTGCCACGGCGTTGATCGTCGGGGTGATCACAGCGGGGCGTATCCGTCGTTGCTGGGGATTGCCGACCGGATGAAACCGGAAGCGATTCTTCAACTGCTACAAAAAGGCCGGGGAATGATGCCCGCTTTTTCGTACCTGTCGACGGCCGAACGGGCGGCCATTGTCGATTTTATTTCCGGCAGGAAAACCGGTCAGGATGCGGTGGCAACAACGAAAACCCTCACCTGGGTGCCGTACACCCACACGGGCTATAACCGCTGGTATGACCGAAACGGTTATCCGGTTAGTCGACCGCCCTGGGGAACGATGACGGCTATTGACCTGAATACCGGCGAGCATCGCTGGCAGATTCCGCTGGGTGAGTTTCCGGCACTGACCAAACAGGGCCTGCCACCGACCGGAACCGACAATTACGGTGGTCCCGTTGTCACGGCCAGCGGTTTGCTTTTTATTGCCGCAACGCCCGACGAGAAATTCCGCATTTTTGACCGGCAAACCGGCAAACTTTTGTGGGAAGCGCAGCTTCCGGCGGCTGGCTATGCTACTCCCGCAACGTATTCGGTGCATGGCAAACAATATGTGGTTATTGCCTGTGGCGGAGGGAAACTGAAAACCCGTTCCGGCGACCGCTACGTGGCCTTTGCCCTCAAATGACCGCCAACAAGGCCCGGCCGGGGGTTTGTAAAACCGGTTTACCTGTGTAAATTGCAACGCTAAACGAAACGTTACGTATGAATTTTCCCGGAGAACTAAAGTATACGCAAGATCACGAGTGGATTCGCATGGATGGTGACACCGCCATTGTTGGTATTACGGATTTTGCCCAGAGTGAATTAGGTGACATCGTTTTTGTGGACATCTCGAGCGTTGGACAGAGTTTGGCGAAAGGCGAGGTGTTTGGGTCGATTGAAGCCGTTAAAACCGTGTCGGATCTCTTTTTGCCAATCGCCGGTGAAGTGGTTGAAATTAATCCGGAAGTCGAAAAATCGCCCGAACTGGTCAACGATGATCCGTATGGCCGGGGTTGGATCATTCGTTTGAAACTGACCGAGGGTGCGGAACTCGATGACTTGTTATCCGCCGAAGCCTATAAAGATTTAGTAGGTGCTTAACCCACCGATTTGATCAGGAAGCTCCATCCGGGGCTTTTTTTTTGCATTTCCCATGAAAGTACTTATTCGTGCCGCCCGAATCGTAGACGCCCAGTCGCCCCTGAATGGAGAGGTTCGTGACGTATTAATTGAAAATGGGTTGATCCGCCAGATCGGTGAGTCAATAGACGCCGACGATTCCATGCAGCTCATTGAACGGGAAGGATTGTGCGTCTCGCCCGGTTGGGTCGATATGCGGGTTTCGGCGAAAGATCCCGGTTACGAACAGAAAGAGGATTTGAGTACGGTTTGCCAGGCCGCCAGACTGGGCGGTTTTACCGATATTGCCATTTTGCCCAACACCAAACCGGTACTTGATTCAAAAGATACGCTGGGCTACATCCGGCAGGCCACGCAGGGGCAGCCGGTCACGGTTCACCCCATTGCCGCGATTACCAAACGAACGGAAGGGCAGGATTTTACGGACATGATCGATCTGCATCATGCCGGAGCGGTGGCTTTTTCGGATGGCGAAGTACCGCTGACACATCCCGATCTGCTGCTGAAAACCCTGCAGTACCTCCGGCCGTTCAACGGTTTGCTGATGAACCGGCCGGAAGAGCAGAACCTGACGCATTTCGGGCAGATGAACGAGGGGCTTTCCAGCACCTTGCTGGGCCTGAAAGGTATGCCCGCGATGGCCGAGGAAATTGTCATCGAACGCGATTTGCGCCTGCTGGAATACACGTACCCACCCACGGCCGAACAGTCTAATGAAACGTTTTTACACTTTTCGACGATTTCAACCGCTCGTTCCGTTGAACTGATCCGGCAGGCGAAGGCGCAGGGCTTGCCCGTCAGCTGTGATATTGCCGCTCACCAACTCGCTTTTACCGATTCGGCTTTGATGGGTTTCGATACCAATTTGAAGGTCAATCCGCCGTTTCGGTTGCCCGCCGATGTCGAAGCACTGAAGCAGGGGTTAGCCGACGGCACCATCGACGCCATTGTTTCGGACCACAATCCGCAGGACGATGAGAGCAAAAACATCGAATTCGACCACGCCGAGTTTGGCATTATTGGACTGGAAACCGCCTTTGCGCTGGTCAGAACCCATTTCCCGGAATTGCCGCTGGAACAATTGATTGAGAAGTGGACCCAACGCCCGCGCGAAATCCTGCGCCTGCCCGCGCTGACCATCGACGAAAACCAGCCAGCGACGCTGACGCTGTTCGATCCGGATGCCGAATGGACGTATGAACGAACCGCTTCCCGGTCAAAAAACTCGCCGTTTTTTGGCAAAACCTTACGGGGAAAAGCGTTATGGACTATAAACAAGGGCTTTGTTGAACACTTATAAAACGCAGTGAAACAACTCATTTCATTTTTTAACCATCCGTTGTTAAAGCTCCCGGTTTTTTTTGGGTTGCTGGCGGGAGGCTTGTGTTTCATTTATTTCCTGGTGCTTTATTCCCTGAATATCATGCCGTTGGGAAATAAAAAAGTACTGGATTTCGGATTTCAGATCATCATGATGGTGGCGGCAGTCTGGTATTATCGGAAAAATATCGGCCACGGTTTTTTACACCTCTGGGAAGCGTTGACGATTTGTTACGTGGTGAATACGGTGGGTGCCCTGCTGACAGCCTGGCTGATTTACCTGTTCCTGAAATACGTCGATCCCACGGTTTTTACGCAGTATCTTGACGAAATGCGGCAATTAATCGTCTCAACCAAAGGGCGGCTGGTCGAATCGCTGGGGCAGAAGGAATACCTGAGCGTGCTCAAAGGCGTCGATCGGATTACGCTGGAAACCCTGGTTGGCGACGAAATCAGCAAGAAAACCGTTCTGGCTATTTTGCCGGTGCTGGTTATTTCCTTACTTTTTCGGAAGCAGGATTACAGTCTGTACAATCCCGCACCCGACGCACCAAACCGTTCAAAATCGCCTAAGTCCTAATTAACTAAACGTGTATTGACATGGAAGAAAAACCGTCTACCGCCCGCCTTGCGCTAAAATGGGGCCTGATTTCCGGCGTCATTTTTATGATCTGGACCACCATTATCAATGTCGCCGGTCTGTTTACCAATCAATCCATCCAGTGGGTCAGCCTGATCATCTCGATCGTAATCATTGTCATGGCCATGCGCGAATACCGCTCGTTGAACAGCGGTTTTATGAGCTTCGGCGAAGGCGTTGGGCTGGGAACCCTGCTGTCGGTCGTCTCCGGTTTGGTTTCGATCACCTACAACCTGATTTACACGAATTTCATCGATCCGACTATCCGCCAGCAAATGCTGGACAATGCCCGCGAGCAACTGGAAAACCGGGGCATGTCGGATAGCGACATCGAGAAAGCGATGGAGATTACCGAGAAAGTCCAGAGTCCCGGATTGCAGTTTGGAATCGGTATTTTGTTTGCGGCTATTTTCGGCGTGCTGATTTCCCTGGTCGTTGCCGCTTTCCTCCGCCGAAACCGCCCCCCTTTCTCTGATTTTGAGAATCAATAGTGAGAGGGAAGAGGTTAGACAAGAGAGAAGAGACGGGCAATAAAGTAGTTTCTGAATGAGTTATTTAAGTCTTTTATCGCTTGTCTAACGTCTTTCAATCGAATTAAAAATGCTGCCAGTTTTTCGGAAAGAAATCAACGGTTTTTTCAGCTCGCCGGTCGCTTACGTCATCATGATTGTGTTCCTGACGGCGGTGGGGCTGATGTTGTGGGTCTTTCCCGATACGAGTCTGCTGGATTACGGCTATGCCGACCTGGGCGTTTTTTTTAACCTGACGCCTTACGTGATGCTGTTTCTGATCCCGGCTATCACCATGCGCTCCATTGCTGAGGAAGTCCGGACCGGAACCATCGAGTGGCTGCTCACCAAACCGCTGACGCGCTGGCAACTGATCCTCGCTAAATTTCTGGCTAACTGGCTATTGGTGGTACTGTTATTGCTACCCACTCTGCTGTATTATTACTCGGTTTACCAACTGGGGAACCCGCGCGGTAATCTGGATTCAGCCTCGGTTTTTGGTTCCTACGTGGGGCTGCTGCTGCTGGGGGGCGTCTTTGTGGCAGTCGGATTGTTCGCGTCTTCAATCAATGAAAATCAGGTTGTTGCGTTTGTTGTGGGCGTGTTTTTGTGTTTTCTTTTATACGTCGGAATCAGTTCGGTTGCCGGACTGGAGTTTTGGGGCACGCTGGCTTATCCGCTGACCTGGATCGCGCTCGACGAGCAGTACCAGGCGCTGGGACGCGGCCTGATCGACTCCCGGAATGTGCTTTATTTAGTCAGTGTAATTATCCTATTTTTGTTTTTGACCGAGTGGCGAATGACGGCCCTCACCCGCTGATATGCGACTGGAAGTTCTAATCAAATGGGCCGCTATTGCCTGGACAATCATCATTTTTATCGGCTGCGCCTGGCCCAGCGATTATCCCTCTCCGGGGCTAACGGTGAATGATAAGCTTCTGCACGTCAGCATCTTCGGCTTGTGGGGCCTTCTGTGGGTGACCATCTACCGGTTTCCGGTCCGCCTTTTCATCATCGGCGTCGTCTACGGTTTTTTAATCGAAATTTACCAATTGGTCATGCCCATCAACCGGGATTTCGAATGGCTCGACCTCCTGGCCGACGCCTGCGGTATTCTGCTTGGGCTGGTTGTTGGCATCCTCGTGGTCCGACGGCTGATGAAAGGGTGATTTGCAAAAAAGAATGTTAAATGTAAAATGATGAATGCTAAATGTAAAAGTAGTGGCAAAATTCCCAACTCACTTTTACATTTAGCATTCATCATTTTGCATTTAACATTCTCTTCTTCTACGGTTTCAAAACCGTCAAAACCGGTGCTCCAACCGGGTGTTCGCATTTAAAATCCTGCCCCAGAAGCCGGGCCACGGTTGCCGCCAGCTGGTTCTGGTACAGCACCGGACCGCCGGATTGCTCGCCGGTGGGCGGTGTGTCGGGGCCGATAACGGCAAACCACATCTGGTACGAATCCGGCGTTTTCGTGCCGTGTCCTTTCCAGGTTGATTTCGGCGTGTGACCGCGCCCGTGATCGGTCGTGATCATCAGCGTCGTTTTTCCGGCGTACTGCGGAATTTGCTGAATCGTTTTCCAGAGATCGGCCAGGAACGCATCGACGGCATGGACCATCCGCAGGTCGTCGGCATAGCGGCCGGCGTGGGCCAGCCCGTCAGTTTCGTCGAACTGCATGAAAAGGACCTTCGGGTGGTTTTGCAGCAGATAATTCTTCGCCATGTAATAGGTTAGAAAATCGCTGCGAACGGTTTTGTCCCAAACCTGAGGGGGAATGGTGGACATCATGCTGTTGAGCAGCGAATCCGCAGCGGTTTTAGGCGAAGGCACTGGCTCATTACCCGAGTTGGCGTAAATCCCGGTTTTCTTCTCATTGACAGCCGCTTCGATGACGTCCCAGGACGAAAAGGCGGCAATTTTTCCCTTGTACGCAGGCTGGTTGTGCAAAAATTCGAGGACGGTGGTATTCGGATTATCAATTTTGTCGTTCGATTTGATGCGATCATCGGCGTAACCGGAAAGGATTTCGTTGTAACCTGGATAACTGAACCAGAACGGATTGGAATTATTAACCTTGCTGTTTTTCAATCGATTACCGTAAAGTTGTCCCTGTTTGGAAACCGTGTTCCAGAGAAACGGAAAAGCCAACTGGCGCCGTTGCTGCTGCGTGGCAGCCCAGAAGTTTTTGCGGGCCGCTGCCGTATCCGGCGAATAAACCGGGTCGAAAAGCAGCGTTGAGTCGGCACCGTTGAAAACTTCCTGCCAGCGAACGCCATCGAGTGTGACCAGAATGACGTTTTCGGTTTTCTGGGCGTAAAGAAGTGGCAGACCGCTTAAAAGCAGGAAAACGATTAGAAAATAGGCATGTACGGGTCTGTTCATACAAGTCGGAAGAAGGTGGAGAGGAGGCATGATAGAGACGTAAAATAACGAAAAGCCGCCAGATTCTTCCGTGGAAAACCTGTTAATTTTTCGTGAATACTTGAAAAATGACAAGGCTTATTTTTGTACCTTGAAATCCAATTTTCGACCCTATAACCGTATGAATCATCCGCTTAACCGCCGGGAATTCCTGAAACAGAGCAGCGCTGGCGCGCTTGGTCTGGCGTTCTTTCCAACCCTCCGGAAGGTGGCTCCCAGCGACCGGCTGCGCATCGCCCACATTGGCCTGGGTGGCATGGGCAACAACCACATGGGCTGGTTTGCCAAACTGCCCGAAGTCGAAATTGTCGCCTTGTGCGACCTGGATCAGGACCATTTGAACAGCAGCCTGAAACGGTTGTCGGAGTTGAATCCGGGAACGAAGGCGCAGGGATACGGAGACTTTCGGCACATTCTCGACCGGAAAGACATTGACGCCATTACCGTGGCCACGCCCGACCACTGGCACGCTCAGATTGCCATTCTGGCTTTTCAGGCCGACAAGGATGTGTATGGCGAAAAACCGCTGTCGTTCGATGTTCGCGAAGGGCAGAAGATGTTGAAAAATCTGAACCGGCATAAGCGGGTTTTTCAACTCGGAACGCAGATTCACGCCGGAGATAATTACCACCGCGTGGTTGAACTGATTCGGGGTGGCGCCATTGGAAAGGTTCATACCGTTCGCCTGTGGAAAACCGGTTTGCCACCTGATCTGGGTCCGGCCAATTACCAGACGCCACCGTCGACGCTCAACTGGGATATGTGGCTCGGTCCGGCTCCGCAGTCGCTTTATACGCCCCAGCGGTGCCATTTTACCTACCGGTATTTTCTGGATTATTCGGGTGGGGTTTTTCAGGATTTCTGGTGCCACATCGCCGACGTGGTCTGGTGGTCGATTCAGCCGAAAAACCTGAAAAGCGTCAGCGCAACCGGGGAAGCGCCGGACGGAATCGCCGACGCCCCCAAGTCGATCAACATAGATTATGAGTTCGAAAATCTGAAGCTCTACTGGACTTCCGAACCGCCCAACGTGCCGGGAGCCGCTAAGAAAGGCATTGGGGCCTATTTCGAAGGCGACAAAGGTACGTTACTCTGCGATTACGGTTCCCGCGAAATCACCGTCAACGGAGTGATTATGACGGACATTCCGGAGATCCCCAAGACCATACAACGCTCTCCCGGCCATCAGCAAAATTTTGTCGATGCCGTGAAATCCCGGTCGCAGCCCGAGTCCAATCTGGAATACGCCCGCCAGATGACGATGCCCATGCATTTGGGACTCATTTCATACCGCCTGGGCAAAAAGTTGGAATGGAATGCCAGAAAGGAAAAATTTGTCCACGACCGGGAGGCCAACGCGTATTTATCGCGGGAATACCGGCGGCAATGGGATTTAATCTAGCGGTTTTCAACCCGTTTAGGTGTCCGAAGTTACATACAATTTCAGCCGGATTCGGTCGGTGGCATTTTGCCGGTTGCCGAGCATAGCCCGTTGGAGCATGGTTTTCATCGTGCTTTGCCCCACCGGCACCCGCAGCAGCATCGGCCGGTTGACCGCCTGGCCCTTTATGACCTGGTTGATGTAATGCGTGATGTTAAATACATACGCGTCTTCAAGTTCAATGGCATTGGGCAAAAATGTGTACGCGGCTACGGCGGAGGTGGCACCGGTGCTCGTGCCGGGAACGGCTTCCGTCGTTTCGTTCTGGTTATTGGTAAAGTAAAGACCAAGGTTGGACGGGGGCGGAGCGTTGTCGCGCACATCCTTTCGGACCGGTTCGATGATCAGTTCGGCCAGGTTTAACCCAATGAAGTTTTCCGGTTTGATAAATTCGGTCAGCGAAGGTATTTCGATCCGCGTGCTCAGAAAAGCGCCCGGAACAACAAACGAGGCATTCTGCGTGGAGCGGCTGGAAACGGCATCGGATTGAACTTTGAGTGCCTGGAGGGGCGTGCCGGTTCGGTTGTTGGTTAGCTGGGTAAATTGAGACGCCTGAAACGGAAAAAGCAGATTGTAATTCGTCTGGCTGATATCGTTCCCCCGGTAATACAGCCGGATTCCCGACAGCGATGAGGTTAGATTCAACCCCAGAAAAACGTTATTGGTGGACGAACTCAGAAACGCCATTCCTTTCCAGAAATCGGACATGGTTTCGGCGCTGTTGATTTCCTTGCTGATCAGCTTATCGTAGAACGTCTTGGCCAGCGTTTCCGGAATCCGAAGACGAATCTGCCGAATTTCTTCCTTGAACTGAGGCACCACCGTCGTCTGGAGCAGCGGACTGGTGTTGTAGGCAACGGCCTGCGTGTTGTAATGAACCGGCCCAATTTCGAGCGGTTTCTGCAATTGGTGCACCTGAAGCGTGAACGGACTCAGGGTGTCGCCCACCGAATAGGCATGAACCAATTCCAGCACCAGCGAATCGAACCGAATGCCTTTCTGGTCGGGTAAATCGTTGGAAACGTAAGACAGAGAAGCAAAGCCACGGGCCGACATGAGACCGGTTTGGGAATCGTTCCAGCGACCAACCAGAACGCTGCTGTCGGAGGAGGTGATAAAGGAATCCGGAACCATAATGGTCGACAGATTGACCGTTACGGTGTCGATGTATTGAAGCTGCATCTCGTCGGGCTTGACCACATTCTGGCCGACGTCCAGGTCACCCGACATGCAGGCCGAGCAGATAATCCCGACTAAAATCGGTAGCGCAAAAAAGCGCGGTAATGTTCGCATAGAATAGTTATCTGAAAAAGGAAATCAAGTCGAGTTGATATTCGGTATACGGTTTTCAGTATACCGAATACCGTAAACCTGTTACTGCACCGAAACACCTAACTGGCTCAGTTCTGCCGGATTGAGCGTGGGAGGGAACTGACCCTGACGGAGTTTTGAAACGACGCGCTCGCCCACTTTCCGGGCCAGGACCTCCGTAGGAAAACCGTGTTGCCCCGGTTGACCCGGTACAGTTGGCTGATTGATCACGGTTTTGCCGTTGTGAACGATCTGGTAGCCCCAGCCGCTTCCGGTGGACATGGTCTGAAGTTCATAATCCGGTTTTCGGAAAAACAGGCTGTAAACCGTAATCAGAACCAGCCCGGCCAGCAAGGTGGCTATTGGTCGCAACCGATTGTTTTTCATCGATTTAGTTGGTGCTGGTGTCCTGAACAAGCGTTGGGTCGTATTCCCACAAATCGTCGAAACGGCCGGAGCCGCTGCTTCCAGTGGTGATGTATCCTTTTCCGTTGATCGCGAAACCAAAGGCATATTGGCGGGAAGATCCTTCAAATGTTCCCTGCTCATACCAGTCGTCGGTGGCCGAATCGTAGACCCAGACGGCGTTGCTGCCATCACCGACGGTCACGTAGCCTTTCGTGCCAATGGCGAATCCGACCGCGTAACTACGCTGCACCAGCTCATCGCTTTCAAAATCGCCCTTTTCGATCCAGGTATCATTGGCGGCATCATACGCCCACCAGTCTTTTTCGGCCGATCCGTTGTTGTTACCGGTACCGACATACGCCAGACCGTCGATCACGAACGAGATCGCGCCAAGGCGTTTCGCTCCGCCGTAGCTGGCGATTTTTTCCCAGGTGCCTTTGGCCGGGTCATACGACCAGAAGTCTTTCAGGTAATTGCCGTCGAAACCGGTGCCCACGTAGCCTTTGTTGCCCACCGAAAAGGCCACGGCATTGCGCCGGGCGGTACCGCCGAAATCAGCAATTCGTTTCCACGCATTGGCCGCTGGATCAAACTCCCAGAAGTCTTTCAACCGTTCGCTGTTGACATTCAGGCCCGTACCGATGTAACCTTTCGTTCCGGCCGAAAAACCGACGGCGGTATTGCGGGCTTCCCCGCCAAAATCGGCCAGTTGAGTCCAGGTATTTTTAGCGGGGTTGTACGACCAGAAATCTTTCAGCCGATCGTTGTCGGCATTGGTTCCCGTGCCCATGTAGGCAACGTTATTGAGAACAAACCCGGCCACGGCGTTCCGGGCCACACCTTCAAAATCGGACCGGCGGTTCCAGTCGCCCAGCACATCGACGGTATCTTCGTTTTTGCAACTACTCAGGAAACTGCCCCAAAAGCCCCAGATCATGGCGTAAAAAACAATGGTGAGCGTTGCTGAACGACGGTTTTGAATGAATTTGATCGCAGTTGAGAACGGTGTGCGTGGCCCGTGCTTGAATGTAATTTTCATAGAAAAAAAGGGGAAAGTGAGTAAATGGAAAAGCCGTTGCCGGATTGGCAACGGAGTAGGGAACTGGGTGTTAAAAGGTTTAGTCTGGTATCAATCATGAACTTAAAGCTGGTTATTTCGTCGTTTTTCACTGGCCGAACCGGCGCGGTTTCCCCGCAGATTAAAAATGCCCGGCATGGTTCGCAGGTCATACCGCAGGGCGTAGACGTATCGCAGCGATAGGCCTACGCTCCAGCCGCTGCCGTTGCTCTGAAGAACAGCCGATTGCGACTCTCCACGGTTGACACTATACATTAGGTTGGTTGAGATTGAGTTACTAAGTCCCCACTGTTTGCGGGTAAAAAAACTGAGTTCGGCGCGTCCGCCGAGCTTGACAATGTATTCCACCGATGCCTCGGCGATACTGCTGAGGGATGAGCTCAGGCGGGTTTCGCCGAAGATCTGAATGGTGTCGAGCCGACTCCGGCTGGTGCGACCGAAACCGCCCCCGCCCCCGCTGTAATTATATCCTTCGACCAGAAAGCTGCTGACCTGCCGCCCGTTGTTCGGAATGGCCCAGATTCCGGCACCGAGCCATAATCCGGATCGTCCGGCCACCCGGTTTCCAAATCGCATGAGTCGTTTGCCCCGCAGCACCATCCCGTTCTTATTATTCTCAAAGCGGAGGTCTAGCGCATTGGAGCCGCTGCCGACGACCAGGGTGTTGTGGATGGAGGAGCGCGCGTACCCGCCTTCCACGGCCCAGCGTTCGTTGCTCACCCAGCCCACCACGGCGCTCCAGCCGGATTGCGTGGTGGCTTTGGTACTGATAAGTCCGTTGAAGGTCTGGTCGAGCTGACTCTTATCCATTCGGAAAAAACCGTCGGCACCGACGTACCAGCGTTCACGGATATAAGCTTCTCCATAGCGGGCCACGAGTTGCTTCATTTCGGTTCGGCGGGTTTTGGCCGTTCGTTCGACCGGGTTGTAGGCATCGATGGGGTCCACCGACGGACGATAGTAGTCGCTGATTCCCTGGGCCAGGGCCGGGCAGACGATAACGGAAAGCCAGAACGTAGTGAGAGCGGTTTTCATGGGAGATGGCCTGCTTAGAAGTGTTGCTTATAGCTTAAAGGTTTTAAAGTTCGACATGCTTTTAATCATCCGTCCTCCTCCGGCTTTCCGCTGGAAAGACGAACCGAGGCTGGTCAGGTGGTTTTCGACAGCGGCCCGCCGGGCGGTGCGGCTTCCGGTAATCTGAAACAGTGCTTCGTTCAACAGCGCTTCGTTTACGTCGCCGAGCGGGAGCAGGTTAATCGGTTCCTGAACTTCCACGTTGGGCGTAAAACCGGTCGAATAGTCGGACTGGCCCAGGCTATTGAAAGATTTGAAGACGATCGGTTGCATGCCCCATTTTATTTTTCCGGAATCATCAACAATGGTGATAGACCCCACATTTTTGCCGTAGGTTGTAGTGCCAATCGTGGTTACAGTCATATAAGGGCGGAGGCCATTGATAATCAGCTCGCTGGCCGAAGCGGTTCCTTCCGTTGTCAGGACAAACACCCGCTGGAGGTTGCCGCCAATGTTCTGTGATTTGTTGACGAACCGTTGCAGGAAAAATTCATCGCCGTATTCCTGTTTGAGATAGGGCGTCAGGCTTGAGTTCCATTCTTCCCGGAAATAAACCTTAGTCTGGTCGACATTCTTGCCGATCAGACTCGCCAGATTTGCCGATGAAGACGTATAACCGCCCGGATTGTAGCGCAGATCGAGAACCAGTTCGTTGACGCCTTTGGCTTTGAAGTTGCTGAAAATGGCATCAATCTGGTCATCGTATTCAGAGCCGTTGCTGTTGTTGGGAGCGGGAACAAATTGATTATATACCAGATAACCAACGGTTTTTCCACTCACTGAATACACCGAATCCATAAAAACCGGGTTGGCCTGGAAGGTTGTGGCCGTTACCGAAATCGACTTGTCGGTATCCACCAGCGCACTATTCTGAACTTCGGCCAGACCAAACGAGTAGGATGTACCGCCCGAATAGAGCAGCGAGTTATAGTTGCTGGTGGTAATCGTTTGTCCGTTTACTTTGCTGATGATGTCGCCCCGTTTGAAACCGGCAGCCGCGGCCGGTGAGTTGGGCAACACGTACAAAACCTGCGCAATGACATTGGTAGAACCCTGCGAACGCAGGTACAAGGTAAATTCCATCCCCGTTGTTGTGGATTCTCCGCTCAGCGAAGCCGACAGCTCATCGGCATTTTCCTCGATCCACGAAAACCGGTCGCCGTCGGGGCGCTGGGTGGCGTCGAACGAATAAAGCAGCGAGTCAAAGAAATCGGAGGGAGCCAGCGTTAAATCGGGGCTGGCGGGAATTTTGTCATTCCAGTAATAATACTCCCGCATGTTTTCCAGAATCCAGTTGTCAACGGTTTGGTTGTCAGACGTGGTATTACTGGTCGTTGTCGGTGTAACCAGATCGGTTTGCTTGTTGCAGGACGACAGTAGCCAAACAGACAGCAACGACATTCCCCACCACGCCGATTTGATGCGCAATTTATTTTTCATAGATACTTCAGGTTGTATTCAGAATTCAGTCCTCACATTCACTGTCCCACGTTCACCTGTTTCCCCCGGCAGCGATGCCATCTCACCGCTTGACCGGGGAAAAGAAAGGTGAGTACCTTATTTTCTCGGCTTCAACACCTGTTTGAAGGTGCCATCAGCCGCAAAAAGTAGCGCAACCGGTTTTCCATCGCTGGTTTTCACCATCACCACCAATTGTCCTTCCGGTGTTTTGGCAGCATCCTTAATGGTCGAACCCGTATAATTGTCCGAAACATATTTGGTAACTGCCGCTGGCAAATCCGCAACGGCAACGGAAGCCAGTTTGCCGCGAAGCGGTTTGGAAACTTCCTTGTTGAAAGTGCCGTCGGTATTGAACAGCAGGGTTTTAGCTTGATCGCTGACCACAATCATGACCAAATAGCCACGGGTGCTGTCTTTGGCAGCGGTTTTGATTTCCGCTCCGGCATAGTTCGAACTGATGTAGCTGGTGATCGTGGCCGGAAGATCGGTAACCGCAACCTGCTCCAGGCTTCCTTTCTTACCCGGTCCGCCTTTTCCGTGCGGGCCACCTTTGCCACCCGGACCGCCTTTCAGCTCCAGTTCTTCGTTGAAGGTACCGTCTGCATTGAACAACAGCGCTTTAGCTTCGCCGTTTTGCGTGATGGCAACCAGGTAATTTCCGGCATCGTCTTTCGCGGCATAGTCGGTTGTCGCTCCGGCATAATGGGAAGAAATGTAACTGCTAACGGCCGCCGGAAGCTCGGTAACGGCAATTTTGGTTACTTTCTTTTTGCAGAAAAACCCGGCACTATCGGAAGCCAGACGGGCCGAACTGATCGATAAAGTGGACGAATCGGAATCCGGATTTACCGACTGTTGACTCTGGTTACATCCGTACAAACACGCGCCAATAACAGTCAATGCGACTAAAAGGGATTTTTTCATGGTTTTGAAGTTATTTATAATTGGTTGGTAAAGAGTTGGTGGGCAATCAGGTGTCCAGTTTCAAATGACCGGTCGAGATGCTGGGTTCAGTTCGGAAAAAGTCGTAGAGCCGACGGCCGATGAGTTCGTGACTGATAGCATTCAGGCGTTCTCGGTCGCCGGTAATAAAAAATTCTTCCCGCGAATCGATCAGCGCCTGTACGTCAAACACCCGGAAACCCCGGTGGTTGCCTTCGCTTTTCAGGATCGCGCTGCCTTTCCGGCGCAGCCAGCCGCTGACTGGTTCACGATGGGGGAAAGGCGTCATCAGGATAACCCGGCCCCGGTGAAACCGAAGGGTTTCCAGAATCACCGACAGATGTCCGTAAATTTCGCGCAGCGGTTTGATATTGCTCAGGCACGATTGAAGACGTAACTTCCAGGCGTTCAGGTGTTCCAGTAGCAAATCTCCGGCGCTGGGCCGAAGTACCATGCGGGCGTCGCGCAAATGGCGATTCGCAATCTGCAGGATAATGAGGTCGTACCGGCGGAGCGGCACTCGCTGCAACACGTCCGCTATTGTGCAGAGCGCCATCGGCGCATGATAAGTCACGACCACTTCCAGCCCCCCGCGTTCGAGTTGCTGGACAAACTGATCGATGTAGCTTTGTCGGGAATTTAGGCCCGAGTCGTAATGGAGACTATCCGCAATGACCAACAAGTGCATTTTCATTGCTTTTTTAATTTCAGGTTCAACGTCGGAGCGGGTCAGTCTAACCTTGAAGCCTCCCGGTTTTCCAACGATACAATTGCCATTACGCCGGAGAATCTGGCACTGTTGCAGCGGTATTCGAAAAAAAATGCAGAAATTGAGGTAATCGAAAAAAAAGAAAAAAAGTAGCTGGAGGCTGCAACAGTCGCCCGAATATTGACGTATTGGGAATGTATGCGTGAATTATTTACTTAAATCGTTACGGCCTTGTTCTTCCGAAAGCGCCCCTCCTTCGCGGAAAACGATATCGATAGTGTGATTGAAGCCTGCCGCAGCAATGATGCGCAGGCTCAGCGTGTTTTGTTTAAAAAGTTTTATAGCTATTCCAAAAGTATTTGCATGCGGTATTCGGCCAATACGGAAGAAGCAGAAGAAGTGTTGAATGAAAGTTTTCTGAAGGTTTTTCAACGGCTTCATCAATATGACGCTTCCCATCCGTTCAAAGCCTGGCTGCGGTCGATTCTGATCAATACCGCCATTAGTTATTACCGCAAATACCACAAATTAGACACAACGGCCCTGGAAGCGGGTCAGGATGTGGCGTTTGAAGACGATGTAATCGGCCAGATTTCGGCCGACGAGATTCTGGCGCTGGTCCAGCAACTGCCGCCCGCTTATCGAACTGTGTTCTCGATGCATGTAGTAGATGGCTACAGCCTTCGGGAAATTGCCGAGGTGTTGCAAAGCAACGAAGCCACGATCCGTTCGCATTTTCTGCGGTCGCGGCAACGTCTTCAGCAGGCCATCAAGTCTGCCTACCCACACCTGTTTCCATCCGATCCTGCGATTCCTATTCGTTACTATGAAAACTGATAAATTTGAGGAAAATATACGACAAAAGCTGGAGGGGATAGACCCTCCGTTCCAGGAGTCCGATTGGTTGCATCTCCGGTCATTTCTGCGTCGCAACGGCGTGCCGTCTATTGGCGGTGGAGCGGTGCAATGGCTGGTGCCCATGATGAGTGCTGCCACGGTTGCCGGGCTGGTGGTTCTGACGGTTTGGCAATACCGCACCAACCAGAAACTGGAACAAACCGTACGGACACTGAAGGATTCAGTGACGATTCTCCAACAGGTTCCGGTGGATACGCCGGTGGCGGTTGCCCCAAAAACCGATACGGTTTACATCGTTCGCGAGGTTCCGGCGCCCCGTTTAACGCCCATCGGTCCTCGATATCGGCCAGACGAGCGCGCATTGGCTGAAAATTCGGAAACCGATGAGTCCGAAACGAATGCGGGCAGAAACAGTTCAACTGATGAACCGTCGCAAACGCAACGATCGGAGGGAGGTCTGCCGCAGGGCAGCGGTTTGCCGGAACGGTCCGGAACGAAGGAGCGGTTTTCGGAATCGAAAAACCGCTTTAATGAATCGGATGATCCGAATCGGTTGAATACTGGCCGTAAATCTTCCGACCAAAACAATTTCCGATCGTCAAATTCTTCTAATTCAACCGGTGAACACTGGAATCAACGGGATGAGATGCGGTACTCCGGTCGGCAAAAACCGTCCGGATTTGAAATCACCCGGCCTTTGTCGGCGAATGGAAATGGTGCCTCGGGTCAGGTGAACTCATCCGGCAATTCCGGTTCGGTTTCGCCATTGGCCGAATCTGTTTCGATTTCCTGGGAGCTCGTGCCGCATCGGCCTTTGGAAATAGATTCGAGTTATTATACTGAAAAATTTGATCGTCGACTTCGCCGGATGCGGGCGTCCACTCCGCGTCTGGCCGCTTCGTCCCTCCTGAAACCGGAGGTTGAAAAACCGAACCAGCCGTTCGTGCACGTTCGGGCCGGGGCAAGCGCTCAGATTGGCGGGCGCCAGAGCGGTTTTGGATTTGCTACTGAAATCCTGATGGGTGAACATTTAACCATCGGGCTGGGCCTGAATAGTTTGAAAGTTACGGGCGAGAAATTTGTGAATGAGATCCAGTATGCCTTCAATCGCAGGAGCGATTTCCGGCGGGATTATCCGGGAAAAGTGCCACCTGAAATCCGCACCCAGATTCTGGATATTAATCGTGGAGGATCGACTTTGCAATTACCCATCACGTTTGGATACCGGATTCCGCTCGGCAATTCTATTGCCTTAACCCCCGCAGTTGGAGCGAGTTTCAGTTTGGAAGCGAAGGACAACATAACCTATATGCATCAGGTAGGGCCGTTTGATTTTATAGAGAAAAAGTTTTCTGAAAAGTGCTCACCGAATGTATATAACAACTGGCTCGTGAATGTTTCGATTGAGAAGCAGTGGGGCCATTGGATCATTCAAGGCAGTCCTTATTTGTCAAATCCATTGATGTCGACGCAGTTTAGCCTCAACCATACGTCCGCCGGGGTAAGAGCGCGTTTGTTGTATCAATTTTGATAATTTGGAAGATCAGAAACGGATTATCGGAGCGCCTTTAGCTTAAGTTAACCCTAATAGGGTTAACTTAAGCTATTTTGGCTTGATTTAAATTCGGTCTTTACGGACATAAACTGATACACCTGATTCTTTGCTGACCAATTTGTAGTTAGAAGCTACATAGTTTCTTAATACAGGAATATTTTGGTGTACAACCATTTTTGGGTTGATAAAAAAACTATTTGCTTCTACTTCATCAATAAAAACCACTGGCTTATTTCTCTTCATATCATCAACATATTGTTGGCGATAATAATCAACGAGTTTTAGATCCCGTATAGCACCTAAAGAATTTGTATTCATACACCGAATGGAATGATTCTCTCGAGTACCCTGTCTCAATCCGGTAAGGACATGATAATTTAAATTCCAGCCCCACACAACAATGCAATCAGTAGGCTTTGCATATTGGTTAATTAAATTAATTACCTTGTCTTCATATAATGGTGTATGGCTTGCGGAGAAGGATTGATTTTTGCTGGAATATTTAAGATAATTTGTTATTGCTAATCCAGTAAAAAAAATAAGCGCTACTATACTGAATATTATTTCAGAATATTTTTTTAAATTCTCTGATTTTACTAATTGATTTATGAAAAAAGCATTCAATAAAGTAATTGGGAAGAAAGTGTAATACAAATAATGCTCAAAAATATATCCAGTCCTAGCAATTACAAAAAAAGATATAATAAGATTTATAATTAAAAACCAAAGTACTTTATTATCTAATAAATTGGTTTTATTCCTTATTGTAGTGAAAACTGAAGATACCCAGATTGAAATACTGAATGTAAAGAAGAATAAAAAATCATACGATGATTTAAAAATTAATTTTATAAAGAGCATAAGGCTATTTCCAGGATTATTATGAACTAAATTTGTTTTTACATACATTATATAAAAGTCATAAATGAGTTTGTTTTGGAATAAATAGTAAAGTAATAACCCACCTACTAAACCTGATCCAATTCCAATTGAAACAATTCCTATTAGTTTATCAAATTTGTTTATTTTAGAGCCAGTTAAGTTAAAAATAGCAAAAGTTATATATAAAAATGCTAAAGGTGCTCCCTGCAATTTAGCCAATGGCACCAGGCAGCAAATGACTCCCAAAGCACCATACATCAATGGCGAAGACTGTTTCTTATAATATACTTTAGCAAGAATAAAAACACCAGTTGTAAGTAACATAACAGAAGGTAATTCGCTATTGAAATGGTTAAAGTCTCTATGATTAGTAAAGAAAAAAAAACTATAAATAATGAATAAGCTTGGAAATGAGACATTAAACGGAAGAAAGATTCGTAACGTGAAATAGGTTATTGCTAGTGAAGTTATAGTGAGTGTGACTGAAAACAAATGCAGCGTCGAATAATTGAATGGAAATCCTATATACTCTAATAATAATAGAAGGTAACTATTGATAGGTCCACTCGTAGTACCATCCACAGACCTCCAAAAAACGGGATCAAACTCTAATGTAATAGCCTGAGTTAACATTTGGCTTTCATCGGGATTTATTTCACCATTATGTAAAATGAAAGGTAACTTTTGTATAATAAAAAAGGTAAATAAAGAGAAAAATAATATAAATTCATTTGCGGATAAATTGGTAATTGTTAATTTAATTGGCATAGAATTGGTTTTCATAAATTGTTTTTTAGTTTAAAATATGATTTTTAACTAAACAACATAATATTAAAATTTATTTCTTACTGTTAAATTGGCGAAACTAATATTATTCAATAATGCCAATTCAACAGTAAGAAATAAATTTTAATATTAGGAGTATTATCCTGTACTTCAGTTTATTAGTACTACATGTAATGCATTTCCTTTAAGTACTATGTCAATTGATGTTCCATCATTTAAGTTTACATTTAGCGTTTGCACCGAATTGGGCTGACAATAAGGGTCAAATGCCCAAACTGCTTTTTTATTACCATTACTTAAAATCATTGCCATTGGTTTATAAGCCGCGGCATGTTGAAGTATGGCTGATCCATCAGATGGAGCGGTTCGTAGCGAACCACTTAAGGAATAGCTTGCATACTCCCAGTTAGGTACTGTTGTTCCAAGCCAATCCATAACTTTTTGTGCTTTAATACGTCCTTGATAAGTTGCGTCAAAACCAACTAATGGAGTTAATGGAACTTCTCCCTCGCCTGATGCCCCATATGGGAAATTGCTAGGACTTCCAGGATTTGGTAACCATGTAATTGGACGAGCTTCGCTGTAACTAATCCTGTTTCGATCATTCCCGGCTAGTGGCTGATTATGAAAGTATACTAACCCTTTGCCACGAGTCATTATATCAAATGCAAAAACTTCCGCAGCGATTAGACTACAAACACTTTGAGATTTTTGGAGGGCTCGTCCTGCTGGATTTGTTGTTTCATGCTCCCATTCATACGAGTTCTGCCCACTGGATGCGTCGCCAGGCATGCCACTGTTTTTGGATGCATCTTCTCTTAACGCCCAAAAATATCCAATAGGCTTGTTAGAAGGGTCTTGCTTTAGAATGATGTCTATTTCGTGAAGTTTGACATAGATTGCGTCGACATCATTTACATTAGTTGGATAAAAATTTACTAATTGTTCAACTCCAATGCTGCTCAAACTTTTACCCCCATGATCGGAATAAAAGGGATCCAGATTCCCAGATACTCCAGTTCTAGCTTGTTGTTGACTTTGATAAGGACGTATATAATTGTTGTAATTTAAGGGGTTGCGGACACCGCCTTCAGAAGGTTGAAAATTATTAGAGAAGGCCCTGTATCGGAAAGAATTGGCATGATAATTACCAAAAGTATGGCTGGTAGGGTTTCTTTGTTTAAACCGTTCGTGATAGCCCAAATATCCATCGCTATACCCTAAAACATAATTTTCATCTTCTCCTACTTGATCAATTAACCACCCAAAATTATCAAGTCCAGCATAATCTTGGGCAGCTACACCTTGCTCGTATGAAGGATTCCCATTAGAATAATTCTTAATTGGTGCTGTTGATCTTTGGAGGCCGTCGTAGAAATTTTTTGCATTTGGCATGACCAAGCGTTCATTAAAAGGTACATCTTGACCATTAATAGATGTTCGATGAATTAGATTCCAACCGTGGGAACGATACTCAGATAAATTTGCAGTGCCATCTAAAGGGTCTCCGCCGAAAACCTTTCCAGTAGGTAAGTCTAAAGGAGGGGTGCTTTTTAAAGCTTCAGAATTCCAATTATTGGATCTAATAAACCAGGTTTCGTATAGAGGTAATAGTTTACCTTTGCCACCATTTATTATTTGATCACCTATTGGTGTTCCTGCGTCGTACGTGTCTATTATTTGCTGATGCCAACTATTAATCCATTTGGGATCCTCACTGTTCTGTTTCCATAAGTCTTCAACACGTTGGTAGCCAGAGCTCACTGTAGCTTTAGTAATAAGTTTGTCTACAACATACTTTGCATTAACTGGCAACTGATAGTTAATTAATGAATTACCTATGAAGACATCGTTAATGAAGTAAAAAGTGTTATACCCGCTTACGTTATAATTTGATACATCATTTATACCAACCATGGCGTTCTGTGCACCGGATTGTGTGACATCAAACTGATCGCGACGTGTCCCAGCTCTACCCATGGACTGGTAAGTACCGGAAGATGTACAACCATTGATCGTTACATTAACTTGGGCCGCCTTATTCGAACAGCCTGCTTTGAAAGCTGTAACGGTGTATGTAGAGATACCATCAGCACTAGCAACTGTTGTATTAACTGATTGCGTGTTCTGACCACTGCTCCAACTGTAGTTAACGCCATTACAATCATTCCCCGTACAAGGAGCGTTGAGCGTAATCCCACTGCTACAGGCCGCCGTTGTTGGCCCGGTTGCATTTATCTGGAAGTCACAGGACCCTGTTGTTGTACCACTGCGAAATAGCACACTGGCTGGAATCTCTTGTTTAGCTATAGAGGGACCCTGCCAGAACGTTTTTAGCACGGCGCCCGCTACACCCTGGCTATATAGCACCTGAATCGCATGGTAGCCTGCTTTCAGACAAATGCTGCCACTTGGTTCCTGACCTACAGGAGCGGTATCGTGGCAGCCACTATGAACAACGACTTGTTGTCCTCCGATGAAGAGCCGGGACTCGTCGTCACTGCTTAAGTAAAAAGTATACTGGCCATCGACCGGCACTTGGATGTATCCTGTAAACTCCAGACCAAAATTATCATCACGAAGTTTTGGCGTTAGGTTAAAACCGTTGACCACACCTGAACTTACAACCGGTTGGCCGCCAAGTCCGTTGGCTGTACACCAGTCATTATTAGCGATAGATTGGAAGTAACGATAAGTGAGTCCGGCAGTCAGATTGGTGGGAGAGTCGGCGTTGCGTAAAGTTGTACAAGAGCCAGTCGTGGGAGGGAGGCCACACCCACTAACAGTAACCGTGGTCTGGGCCGTTTGGGCCGCACAACCGGTTTTAGTAGCGGTAACGGTGTAAGTCATAGGGCCATTGCTACCGGCCGAGGTGGTGCTGATCGACTGACCGTTTTGACCACTGCTCCAACTGTAGTTAACGCCATTACAATCATTCCCCGTACAAGGAGCGTTGAGCGTAATCCCACTGCTACAGGCCGCCGTTGTTGGCCCGGTTGCATTTATCTGGAAGTCACAGGACCCTGTTGTTGTACCACTGCGAAATAGCACACTGGCTGGAATCTCTTGTTTAGCTATAGAGGGACCCTGCCAGAACGTTTTTAGCACGGCGCCCGCTACACCCTGGCTATATAGCACCTGAATCGCATGGTAGCCTGCTTTCAGACAAATGCTGCCACTTGGTTCCTGACCTACAGGAGCGGTATCGTGGCAGCCACTATGAACAACGACTTGTTGTCCTCCGATGAAGAGCCGGGACTCGTCGTCACTGCTTAAGTAAAAAGTGTACTGACCATCGGCTGGTACTTGAATGTATCCTGTAAACTCCAGACCAAAATTATCGTCTCGGAGTTTTGGTGTCAGGCTAAAACCATTCACCGAGCCAGAACTAACCACTGGTTGGCTACTAAGTCCAGTGGATGTGCACCAATCGTTATTTGCAATAGATTGGAAGTAACGGTAAGTGAGCCCAGCAGTCAGATTGGTGGGGGAGTCGGCTGTTCGTAAAGTTGTGCAGGAGCCAGTCGTGGGAGGGAGGCCACACCCGCTGACAGTAACCGTGGTCTGGGCCGTTTGGGCCGCACAACCGGTTTTGGATGCAGTAACTGTGTAAGTCATAGGGCCATTGCTACCGGCCGAGGTGGTTCTGATCGACTGACCATTTTGACCAGTGCTCCAACTGTAGCTAATGCCATTACAATCATTTCCCGTACAAAGAGCGTTGAGCGTAATTCCACTGCTACAGGCCGCCGTGGTTGGCCCGGTTGCATTTACCTGAAAATCACAGGACCCTGTTGTTGTACCACTGCGAAATAGCACACTGGCTGGAATCTCTTGTTTAGCTATGGAGGGACCCTGCCAGAACGTTTTTAGCACGGCGCCACCTACACCTTGACTGTATAGCACCTGAATCGCATGGTAACCTGCTTTCAGACAAATGCTACCACTTGGTTCCTGACCTACAGGAGCGGTATCGTGGCAGCCACTATGAATAACGACTTGTTGTCCTCCGATGAAGAGCCGAGACTCGTCGTCACTGCTTAAGTAAAAAGTGTACTGACCATCGGCTGGTACTTGAATGTATCCTGTAAACTCCAGACCAAAATTATCATCACGAAGTTTTGGCGTTAGGTTAAAACCGTTGACCACACCTGAACTTATAACCGGTTGGCCACCAAGTCCGTTGGCAGTACACCAGTCATTGTTAGCGATAGATTGGAAGTAACGATAAGTGAGCCCGGCAGTCAGATTGGCGGGAGAGTCGGCTGTCCGTAAAGTTGTGCAGACTCCATTTGTTGGTGGATTAACGGAGCAGCCAACCGATTCGAACTTAAAGACACGGTAATCTTCTACCGATTCGTTAGGATTGCCCCACAATTGAAGCTGTGGATCATTGGCAAAATTACGCAGATCCCAGGTGAGAAGACCATTTGCTGAGCTAAGCCGGAAACCACCATTATTATCGCTCAATATTGTCCATTTCTGCAGATCTGAGCCTGTATATGTCCCAATTCGGATCAATTCGCCCTGATTGGCGGCATTGACCTGCATACTTTTATTCGAGCCATCCTGAACTGTGAACCGATATTGATTCGAACCTTTGCTCTCGGCTTTCCAAATCTGGTTTGACAAGTTGTTAGCTGCCCTTTGTTCGACTACATCTCCAGAGAGCGCTTGCATCAATTGGCCGGATTTTTTGGAGCGGATGATGTAACAACCAGTAAGAGTTTCTCCCCCGCACCCACTAACAGTAACCGTAGTCTGAGCCGTTTTTATTGAACAACCGGTTTTGGTAGCAGTAACCGTGTAAGTCATAGGCCCATTGTTGCTGGCCGAGGTGGTGCTGACCGTCTGGCCGTTTTGACCACTGCTCCAACTGTAGCTCACCCCACTACAATCATTGCCTGTACAGCCTGCAGTGAGTGTAATCGGTGCTCCACAGCCCGGATTGGCATTGCTACTGCTAGCGGTGATGGCATAATCACAAGCAGGCGTGGAGGGGGTGTTGGTTAAACAGATTGAGTTAAAACAGATGTACCCTCCGGCTGAGCCTGAACTTAACCCAATTGTATGCGTACCTGCACTCAGCGTAATTGTTCCAACAGTCTGATTCTGGTAGGTATTGACTTGAGGGAAGCTGACCGTTTGCGCGACTCCATCAATCCGCACAATTCCGGCAACGGTTTTCTCGGGTGAACGAT
Organism: Larkinella terrae; assembly: GCF_009668025.1. Taxonomy (GTDB): domain Bacteria; phylum Bacteroidota; class Bacteroidia; order Cytophagales; family Spirosomataceae; genus Larkinella; species Larkinella terrae. The sequence continues at coordinate 252,987 of NZ_WJXZ01000007.1, forward strand.
AGCTGATTACCATCGAATAAGTACCTGACTGAGTTACCGATATGGTTTGATTACGAATCTCCTGGTTATTTCCTGAACATGTTTCTGAGAAAGGTGTACAAGCAACATCCGAAGCAGCTAATCTTAGTTCTTTCGAAGAACCGCTGTTAGCGTATGCTTCGACGGAATTCCGGCAGATAACCTGAAGTTTCCCCTTTTCAACGAATTTACTGCCAGCATCCGCGTTTCGGTGACTTCTAAGCAGGCGGAATGAATTGTCCTTGGGAACCGAAATGAATTTCCCCTTCAGCGTATAGGTGGCTGTCTTCTGATAAGAGGAAAGTTCCGCACCAATCAGATCGACGTAATCACCACCTGTCTGAACAAAACCTTCTGGTACGATCACCTTCAGACTGAAGGCGTTAGAACCCGGAAAAACAGTGATCAAGGCCGGGTGCAAAGTATAGTACTGAGCAGTAATCGATAATTCTACTTCTTCGCCTAAGTTAACCTCCTTTTTGTTCGAATAGAATATAAATCGGACAGGATCATTGTCAACATAGTTCTGGTTTTGTTTACTATAATTAGTAGAACGTAAACTTAAAAGAGGTTGGTCAACGGGCCTGATATCTCGCTTTTTCTTTTCTTTTTTTAGGCGTTTTGCTGAAGGATTTTTCATTTCCTTAGATAAGTTAGCCGGAGAAATTTCCTTCTTAACATTGTTACCAAATCGAAAAGATTGTAAACTAAGTGTCCCAATCAGGGTGAGTATCAGTAAAAATAGATGTTTTGCTGATGCAAAGTAAATACTTTTTCTCATGATTGCAAAGGGTGGATTTTATGATAAAAACATCATAAAATTCTCAAGAATAAACCCTTGGTACATGAGGGATGATACTCATCTATTATAAGGAATATCTACTAATTTTGTTTCTATAATTGTTGTTTTGTTGATAATATGTCTACTTTATTTTTAAAAATAAATCGTATTAAAGAGCCTGGACCACCACTTACATTTAGTTTTGATGAGATATTTGTTTTGTGATTTCCCACGGTTTTAGTACTAATGAATAACTGACTAGCAATTTCAGCCGTTGATTTTCCCTCTGCAAGTTGCCAAACAACTTCCTTTTCGCGCTCAGTTAACTCGTTCCAGCCTGGTATTACCTGCACAGATATAGCCATTGGCAGCGAAGGTAGAAATCGTTGTCCTAAGGAAATGGATTTTAAACAGGAAGGTAATTCGTGAAAACCGCATACTAAATCGGGTTTTAAGCGATGTATATATAGTTCAAAATATTTATTATTTATTACGCTATTGTCAACTAATATTGCTAATCGGAAACGTGGGTCTACTTCTCTCAATTCACTGATTATTTCGTAATAATCCAATGATTTATCATAAATGTCAAAAAGTATCCAATCTTTATACGCTGAGTTTAGTAAACTTTTAACTTGTTTTATGTCAAATAGTAGTTGTATATTTAAAGAAACTGATTTGGCTATTTCAGTCATATATATTGCGACAAAACGACTTGAGGTAATTCCAATAACAGTGCTCATTTGGATGTGTGGTTAATAGTAAACCATAAATCTAAAATAGTATTCATTTAAAAAAAATATAGAATTATTTTCAAATAGATATTCTAAGCTAATTATTGTGCTTATTGCTTTAATGGTCTTCTAAGTATTTGATACGTAGAAGTTTAAATATTATAAATGAAATGTTAATTTTTGATAAAGATTATAAACGAGGTGACGTAAATTAAATTCTCAGGCTGGGAATATTTGAGGAGCTGGAAATTCGATAAACAACGCCTTTTATCGAACAGAATCTGGAAAGACTCGTTTAATAGGGTAACTAAACTACCTTTCTATGAAACCACTGTTAGGAACCAAGGCTAGTCCGGCGACGGTACATTTCGCTCTTTTGTTGCTGCGGATTGGTGCATCGGCTTTGATGCTGACGCATGGCTGGCCCAAATTCACTAAATTGATTACGGGAAATTTTACATTCGGCGATCCTATCGGGATCGGCAGTGCGCCTTCATTAATCCTTGCTACACTGGCCGAATTTGGATGTTCCGTTCTTATCCTCCTTGGTTTTCAGACTCGTTTGGCAGCTATTGTGCTTATGGTCAATATGTTGGTTGTTGTCTTTTTTGCCCACGGCAGCGATCCGTTTGGCAAAAAGGAAATGCCTCTGCTGTTTTTTCTAATCTATCTTACCATCTATTTTGTGGGTCCTGGCAAACATTCGATGGATGGCCGGGAAAATAAGACCTGGCCCGGTTAACGAGATAAAACCCTTATCTGTTTGAGGTCAGGATGGAAGGTTTGCGCTATAAAGGTACAATCGACAACAATTCGCGTGACGGATCAGGGTACGGAAATTCAAGCATTATAAATCGAAAAAACCGGACTCGAAGGCCCGGTTTTTCAATTTTTTGCGCAAGGTCTCAGGAGCGACTCCTAACACCATTTTAGGAATTATTTCTTTTGCCACAGATTTGGTAAAAGCCGGAAATAGAGCAGATGACGCCAGGTTCCCCAATCGTGGGCGCCATCGCCACCGACGTAATAGTCGTGCTTAACGTTGTGTTTTTGCAAAGCCTCGTGCAGCGCAACGGCCCGCAGACCAATCGTGGCTACTTCGCCGGTTCCCTGCCCAACGAGCAGGTAATCCACTTTTTTATTGATATCCGGATCGTTCAGAAATTTTGCACTGGTCTGTTCGGTATTCAGATCTCCCGAACTCAGGCAGCCGAAGGAACTGAACAGATCCAGGCAATTAAAACCGACCAGTTGCGTATGCCGTCCACCCATCGACAAACCGGCCAGTGCCCGGCCTTTGGGGTTGGTCAGCGTGCTGTAATTTTTGTCAACAAAAGGCACAATCTGTTTGCGTAATTCTTCTTCGAAGAGTTTGAACGTCAGCTCCGTATGTTTTGGGTCGCTCCGGTGAAGGACCTGGTTGTTGGGCATGGCAATGATCATCGGCACGGCTTTACCTTCCGCAATCAGGTTATCCTCGATAAAATTCGCCCGACCGTCGAGCGCCCAGGTCGAAGCCAGTTCTCCACTGCCGCCCAATAGGTATAAAACCGGATATTTTTTCTTCGGATTGTAACCGGGGGGCGTGTAGATGTACATTTCACGTTCTCCATTCAGCACATCCGAATGGTAGACGTGGCGCGTGACGGTTCCATGCGGAACCTTTTGGGCATCGTAATAAGCCGGACCATCGCCGTGAACTACCAACTGACTGTAGCCGGGTTGATCCGAAAAACCGGTGAGCGTGTTGTTTGGATCGACGACTGTCACTCCGTCGATGATCAATTTGTAGACGTAAATATCCGGTTTTACCGGGCCGACTGTCAGGGTCCAGAGCGTGTCGCTGGTTTTCTGGAACGGAATCGCTTTAGTGGATTTGAGCGCCAGCAACATCGGACCACCTGTCAGCAGCACTTCCTGAGCTCGGGGAGCCTTAAGCCGGAATGTAACCATATGGTTGTCAGTTACTTCGGGTGAAATGACATTGGCACCGAACGGATTGAGATTTTGTGTGTTTTTTTGCGGATTCCAGTCCAGATTAACGTGAGCCTGCTGTGCCCGGAGTGGCGGTATCTGAACCAGTAATAAAAGGAATAGGGACAGCCTGATGGAAAATTGTTTCATTTGGAGTTTCACGCCCTGTCAGCGGTCGCAGACCCTGACAGCGGCTTTTAAGAGTTAATAAGAGTTGCTATTTAGCCGCTGTCAGGGTCTGCGACCGCTGACAGGGTATAGTTACAGTTATATTAAATAATTGGTGATGTGTAAACTAGTCTCCAACCGCTGTCAGGGTCTCCAACCGCTGACAGGGCCGGTGTTGACAGAGTAATAAAAATAAATACTGAATATGTATTAAATACATAAAGCTTATTTTTTTATTTTTTCTCCATGGATTATAAAGAACAACTGATAGCCTTTTTCAAGGACGTCGATGCGCGGTGCATTCTGGGCCTCTCGATTGACTGTGTGATTTTTGGTTTCTATGATAATCAATTGAAAGTCTTACTGTTACGATGGAAGCAGAGCGATGAGTGGGGGCTGCCGGGTGGCTTTATCTATAAAAAGGAATCGGTGGATGTAGCGGCCCAGCGAATTCTGGAAGAACGAACCGGTATTAAAGAGCTTTTTCTGCAGCAATTCCACACCTTTGGCGAAGAGGTTCGGTACAACCGGGCCGAAATCAGTCGGAAACTGAACTGGCCGGATAATTCAACCCGTTTATGGCCCGACCGAACGGTTTCCATCGGTTACTTTGCCCTGGTCGACTTCATGAAAGTAACACCCACTGCCGACTTTTTGACGGATGAATACCGCTGGCTGGACGTTGAAAAACTACCTCCGTTGCTATTTGACCATAATCACATCATTGAAGTTGCGCTCAAAACGCTACGTGTTCAGTTGAGTTGGCAACCTGTCGGTTACAATTTGTTACCGGAAAAATTCACCATGCCGGAGTTACAACGATTGTACGAAACCATCCTGAACCGCCCGCTCGATCCCCGCAATTTTTCCAAGAAAATGCGGGCCTTGGGCATTATCGAACGGCTGGAAGAACAACGAAAAGGAGGGGCCTTCAAGTCGCCTTATCTGTTTCGGTTCGATAAAGAAAAGTATAAAAAAGCCCTCCAAGAGGGCCATTTATCGTTCAGTTAGAATCAGGAGTCGGATTTTTGGGAATTTCCCGACTCCTGAAACCGCTGTTTACGCCACTACTTTTGCCAGATTTTGGTAGCTGGTCGAAACGTTTTCGATGCCGGGGGCACCGTCCTGCTCCACAAAATAGTATTTGAGTCCGGCGGTTTTGGCCGCCTTGAAAATCCGCTTGAAATCGACGACACCATTGCCCACTTCCGTGATGGTTTTCAGATCGTCTTTTATATCCTTGATGTGCCAGAGTGGAAACCGCCCCGGCATTTCTTTAAACAAGGCAACGGGGTCTTTTCCGGCTTTTGTGGCCCAGGCCAGATCCAATTCCATCTTGACAAGTTCCTTATCCGTCTGAGAAAGAATGAGTTCGTAAGGCGTTTTGCCACCATCAACCGGATCAAACTCCGTCGCATGGTTGTGATACGCAAACGCGATACCGGCTTTTTTACAGGCTTCACCGGTTTTCTGAAATACCTCGATCGATTTGTTGATCTCGTCCAGCGTCGCAACGGGCGTGCTGGCGCAAACGAGGTAACTTAAGCCACCTTCAGCCGCGTCATCGACCAGTTGCTGGTAGTTGTCCCGCAAGTTTGGGCGTTTGGCCATAGCCGCCATCAGCGCCTGGCGGTCGGCGTTGGGTGGCGGACCGCCAGCGGGGGGAGTAGCTCCGGCCGGAGCGCCACCAACACTGGGCGGAGTTCGCGGCCGGAAAGGAGCACCACCGGCGTGGTGTGCCCGCCATTTCATGCCCAGATCATCGATGAGCGCCTTGAATTCTTTGGGTTTGAAACCGTAATAGCCTTCTTTCAAACCGCCCGCCGTTTCGATTTCTTTGTAACCAATGGCGGCTACTTTTTGCAACGTACCTTTCGGATCTTCCGCCATTAATTTGGTGATGGTATACAACTGCAAACCAATGGGGGCCGGAGCCAGAAAACCGGTCAGGGAGTTGGCCCGGGCATAAGCCGGTAAAATCAGGCTGCTGAGCGCCAGCGCACCGGAATTTTTGAGAAATTCTCTTCGGGAAGACATCGTCGTAACGGGTTTAAAACTACTTCATCGTCGGAATAAACTTAATGCTGGAGAGCGACAACAGCGGTTCGATGGCTTTGGCCTGGTCGTTTTTGAAAACCAGATACACATCGTGCTTTCCGCTGGTTTCTTTCAGATCGACTTTCAGCGGAACCGGACCGCGCGGTGTATACGAAGGCGTAGCGGTTTTTGGCTGGGCTGCCGTTCCGGTTCCGGCGGCCGGGGTGGCCCCACCGGCGGTTTGGATCGAAGTAGCGGTAGGAGCAGCGTTGGCGGCCCGGGGCTGCGCTACTTCGACGGGAATCTGACCAATCAGCTCGCCTGTAGGCGAATCCAGGTGAACTTCGACGGTTCCGCCGACACTGCCTTCGCGCTTTTGTGCCGATGCAACCAGTTCGAGTTGTTTGATGTCGGTCAAATCCAGCTTCTTATAGCCGATATACCCGTTCGAAAACGCCATCAGGCTAACACCACTTCCCATGCCGCGCGCCTTGATGTCGACGCCTTTGGTGATTTCTGCATCGGCCGGACTTACTTCCGGGTTGCGCAAAACGATCTGGCTTTCTGCCGTTTGCGAAGGGATGGTTTTGACCGGCGAATCGGTGTAAGCCGCCCGCACCAAAACCGCTCCCTTGCCGTTGTCGCCTTCCGGGATTTTGACCATATATTCGCCCTGAACCGGCAGCGTACTCAACGTTTTTTCGGTACTGTTCAGAATGTATTTGACGATCGCAGCCGCATCGCCCGCCGACATCGCCGGGTGAGCGGGCATCGCAACCTCGCCCCAGACACCGCCACCGCCGTTGATGACTTTCTTCACCAGTGGGTTGAATGCCTCGGGTTTACCTTTATACCGGTTGGCAATGTCGTTAAAAGACGGGCCTACGGATTTGGACGCGACCTGGTGGCAAACTTTACAATCGCTCTGACCAATCAAAGTCTGCGCTACGGCGAATTGCGTGGAAGCATCGACACTGCGCTGACTCTGAACGACTTCTGCGTAATCGAAACCTTGGGAGGTGTAGTCGATACTGATGGCGACCCGCGACGGTTTGATCTGGCCCGAGGCCGCATTCGATTTGGCGAGGCTACCGTCTTCTTTGTCCGTTACCTGCACCGCGTACTGGATCGGTTTGTCGGGAAAGAAAAAGGACTGGTTACCGGCCAGATTGATTGCAACAACCGGTGGTTCATTGCCCGCGATGATTTTGACCGACTGGCTATTGCTGGCGCCTTTCGGATCGCTCACGGTCAGCGTGGCCGTATACAACCCGGCTTTGTCGAACGAAACCGTTGGATTGGCCGTCGTAAACACGCGGGCCGCACCACCCGGAGCTGCCACTCTCCAATGGTATTTCAGCGCGTCACCATCCAAATCCTTACTGCCTTCCGACGATAAGGTGGCCTGGAAGGGAACCGTGCCGCCTTTTTTGCTGGCCGTCGCCTGAACGAGCGGTTTGCGGTTTCCACCGTTGTATTCCAGCCGGACCAGCCTTGAGTTGTCACTCTTGCGGAACCAGTTGCTGCCGTATTCCAACGTATACAAATCACCGTCCGGACCGAATTTCATATCAATGGGTTCAACGGGGCGGTAATTGGGCAAAACCCGCTCCATGGATTTGTAATCGCCGTTTTCATCCATCGTGATGGCCATAATCCAGCCGCGCGAGAAGTCGGTCGCAATCCATTTACCTTCGTAATACGCTGGCCAGGGCCGCTTCGGATCTTTGAAATCGGAGCGGTGGTAAATCGGGCCACCCGTTGCGCTGCGCGAACCACTACCCACCAGCGGAAACTTTTCGGAAACGCCGTAAGGATAATAAATGAACGAGGGCGCGACTGACGGCAATTCCGTCAAACCGGTGTTATTCGGCGAATTATTAATGATTTTTTTTGGATCTTTTTTGTCGAGCGGTTTATTGGTCGCGTAATCAAAAACCGGGAACGCCTGATCGTTGCCGACAAACCACGGCCATCCGAAGTTCCCCGGTTTGCGGGCCTGATTCAATTCGTCGTAACCGCGCGGTCCAATCTCCGTATCTTCGTTGGCATCGGGACCCACTTCGCCCCAATACACATAACCGGTTTTGCTGTCGATCGAAATCCGCCAGGGGTTGCGGTGGCCCATCGAATAGATTTCCGGACGGGTTTTAGCGGTTCCTTTAGCGAACAGGTTGCCGTCGGGAATGGTGTAGGAACCGTCTGGTTCGGGGTGGATTCGGAGAATTTTACCGCGTAAATCGTTCGTATTTCCGGCATGTCCCTGATCGTCCCAACTGGCGCGACCCGGCCGTTCGTCGGTTTGGGCAGCCTGCTGGTTTCCGGTATTGTTTCCGACGGTCAGATATAGATTCCCGGCTTTGTCCCAGGTCATTCCGCCACCGGTATGGCAGCAAACTTCGCGTTGGGTGGTTACTTCGATCACCACTTTTTCGGAACCTTTCACGAGCTGATCATTGACGAGATCCCAACGAGTCAAAATGTGCTTCTTCTCGGTCGGGTGTGCATAATACAGATACACCCAGTGGTTTTTATCGAAATTGGGGTCGAGCGAAAGTCCCATCAAACCCTCTTCGGCTTCGCGCGAAACACCTTCGGCACTGGTGTATTTGGTGTTGACGGGAATCGTGGCAATCAGGCTGACGGTTTTGCTGGCTGGATCGTATTTCTTGAACGCTCCTTTCCGTTCGATAATGTAGGCCGTTCCGTCTTTCAGGACTTCAAACACCATCGGTTCGTCGAGGTTGTCGGCAATAACGACCGGCGTAAACCGGCTTTCGTCCGGTTTCTGATCTTTCGGATTGTCTTGTAAGGTAAACGAAGCCAGCCCGACGAGCAGGGTCGCATTGATCAGGAAGGAGATAGGTTTAGCAATTCGTGTTTTGTATTTCATCACAGATGGTTGAGCTTACGGGAGATTTGTTGCGTTCCGATTTACAGAAAAAGTCATTCGCTGGCCAAAGGAGAGTTCTTTTTTCATTAATACATAAAACCGATCAATGAAAACAGATTCCTCTTTTGATAACGAATGACTTACTGGTAGGGCAGAAAAGGTAATAAAAGCCCGAAATTACATCGGTTTCGACTTCTTACCGACCATTTTCAGGTCAAGCGTGAACGTATCTTCAATAATCCGGTCTGCCGCCGTACCGATGATGGCCGCCCGGTATTTAATATCGTAATCCAACCGGTTAACGGTCAGTTTCGCAGTAGCCTCCACATCATCGCCCGATTGTTTAACAACCGCCGGGAACGTGATGGGTTTCGTGGTTCCTTTGATCATCAGATCACCGGTAACGTTGTAGTTGGGTTCACCGGTTTTGGCGCCGGAAATCGCTTCGACTTTAGTGATTTTGAACGTAGAGGTCGGGTTTTTCTCAACGCCAAAAAAATCGTCACTTTTGAGGTGGTTCACCACACGCTCGCTGTTTTTGTTTTCGCTGAGCGTGGTCATGTCGGCCGTAAAATTTCCCGCCGTCAGTTTCTTGCCATCAAAAACAAACTCACCTTTCGCCAGCTTAATGTTTCCGGTGTGTTCACCACCCACTTTCTTCGAGTTCCACACAATCGTACTTTGTTCAGGATCAACGGCGTACGTAACCGGTTTTGCCACTGTTTTAGCCGCACGTTTATCGGGGCCGTGCGTACCGGCGATGGTCATTAATGGGGCTGCGGTTAACAGAACGACCGCGAGAAAACCGGCAACAACTTGGTTTGTTTTCATGATAGAGAAGGATGGTTGGTTAAAATAAAAGGATTGTGCAGGACTGGCCCGAAGCCAAAACGTCGGACGGATGAGAATAGTATTCCAGGTTTCATCCGCCCGACAGATCAGCGCATCCAGGTCAGGAACAGTCAGGTATTATTTTTGACGTGGACGGCCGCCACCGGCTCCTCCACCCGCTGGTTGAGATTGTTGTTGCTGCTGGCCACCGCCGTTATCATCCCCACCGCCTTTCTGGTCGTCGTTGTTGATGGATTTTTTCCGGCGGAGGCTGAATCCTGAGCCATCGAGACTCATTTTACCCAGGCGGTACGAGAAGTTGACGCGAACACCGGCGTTATACATGCTGTTCACGCTGCTCTGGGTCAGGATGGGCGACTTGGACTCGGAACGCACCTTGAACGGGTGGTTGAAGAAGTTTTCCGCGCCAATACCGATGCTGCCCCGCTTGTTGTTGAAGTCTTTCTTGACGCCGAGGTTATAGAAGGCGAAGCTGCCCTGATACCCTTGCAGGTTGATCTGGCGTCCGCGACCGCCACCGAAGCCCTGAAGACCCCAGCCGTTTTTCAGCGTCACACTGGTGAACAACCGGCCGCCAATGACCCAACCCGAGTTGGATGCGCCGTAAACCGCGCTGGCGTTGTTGTTGGTCAGGTAGGTGTGATACAGGTCGATACCACCGCCCATTTGCCAGATCGAGAACAGCGTCACGTTTGTAAAGAGGTTTACCCCATACGCCTGTTCTTTCCCGATGTTCTGGAAACTACTGCTAATCACCTGCTGGTAAACCGGATTCACAACCGAGCCCGTGTTACGGGTCACGGTATCGCGAACACTCGTAATGGAGTTGTTGGTTACACGGGCAAACAATGTGGCATTCAGGTAGAATTTCTTAACCTGGCCGCTCAGGCCCAACTCAAAGTTATCGGTCAACTCCGGTTTCAGGAAGGGGTTACCCTGGCTGATGTTGAGCGGATTGGAAACGTTGACGTTCGGGTTCAGGAACTGGATGCCCGGGCGTTGAATCCGGCGGTTATATCCCAGCTTCACGATCTTGCCGCCTTTGATGCTTTTCGAAACGTTGACGCTCGGAACAAAAACGCCGTAGTTCGGAATCGTACTCAGGTCGCTGCCTTGCTCAGTCTGGTTGAAATGTGCGTTGATGAAGGTATATTCGTAACGACCACCGGCTTTCAGCGTCCATTTCGTTTTGGATGCGTAGGTGTAAGCCACATAACCGGCCGTGATGTTCTGGTCATAATTCAGCGTGTTAGCCTGTTGATTCGGGCTGTTCTGATAATTTTCGTTATCACCAACGGCGATAAAATATTTGTAATCGCTGTTCACGTTCCGGAAAATTCCTTTTCCCCCAAACTCCAGCAATTGGTTTTTCTTGATGGGCGTCTGGTAATCGATCTGCAGCGTCGATTCCTGGTTGGAGCTCAGGTTGTCGTTGCGCTGACGACCGGTAATCGTGTGCATGTCGGTGCCGTTCAGCAATTCCGCCACAAAGTTGTTGGTGTTGTTGTTGCGGCTGTAGAGACCCAGAACGCTCAGTTCCTGATTCGGCTTGTAGGTTTTCGTGTAACTGACGTTTGCATCAACGGTTCCGGACGTGTTTTTCGTCGCGACATTCCGGCCCGACATACTCGCCAGCAAATTCAGATACGACAGCGTTTGCAGGTTGTCCTGGAAGTTGGTCATGTTCCGCAAACCGTACCGCACCGTAGCCGTCAGCGACGTGTTCTTGTCGATATCATAATCCCAGCCGAGCTGGTAATTGCCAAACATGCCGCGCTGACGCGTATCTGCCGACTGGATGGTGGTGGTGGTTCCTACCTGTCCAACAGTGCTCTGCGTACTGTTGAAGGCCCCTTTGATGTTGTACATCGCCCGGCCAAAACCGCCCAGGTTGAAGCCCATCTTCCCCTGACGATAGCTGGCGTTCAGGTTCAGGTTCGAACTCCGGTTACCGGTTCCCATATCCACATTCATGGTGGCACCCTGCAACGTATTTTTCTTGGTTACGATATTAATGATACCGGCCGAACCTTCCGCATCGTACTTGGCAGACGGGCTGGTAATCACCTCCACCGACTTGATCATGTCGGCTGGAATCTGCTTCAGGGCATCGGCCACGCTGGTTGCCACGATGGTCGACGGTTTGTTGTTGATCAACACCCGAACGTTACTGCTTCCGCGCAGGCTGACGTTTCCGTCGAGGTCGACGCTCAGCATCGGCACTTTCCGCATGATGTCGGTCGCATCACCCCCTTTGGACGTAATGTCTTTTTCCGCGTTGTAAACCAGACGGTCCACTTTTTCTTCGATCAAAGCCGCCTGACCCGTAACGGTCACCTCACCCAGCGTGCGAACGTCCTGGGATAATTTGACGACACCCACGTTGATATCCGAACCCTTTACAATATTGATGGGAGCGGAGGTTTTATTTGAGTAGCCGAGAAACGAGTACTGGAGCTTGTACGTGCCCGGAGCAAGTTTGGATAACGTAAATTTTCCCTTGCCATCGGCCGTCGTACCGTCGATGGGCTTATTGGTTTTCGTATCTATTAGAGCGATGGTTGCATATTCAACGGGCTGGCTTGAGGTGGAGTCCATCAGGAGGCCGCTGATTTTCCCGTTACCGCGGGGCCGATCGTCGTCGGCGGTGCCGGGAATAAATGTTTTTTCTTTCTGGTCATTACCACGCTGCCCACCCATGCCCGGGCCGCGCATCCCACCGCCAAAACCGCCACCACCTCCGCCCGGAAATTGAGCGAGCGTCTGAAAGGATATCAGGCTGAATGCTACTAAAAATAAAGAGAGGGAAATTTTTTTCATGATTTCGTGCTCAGAATGCATTGAAGTTACAAAACAACAATCTCAGTTGTATTCTGGAAAATGTAATAGACTAAAGGCTGGGGAACATCGCCGGATGGCGTCTTTTCACCGATGAATCCAAACGGAACTTTTCAGTTTCCTGGTGAGCCCACTGGCCGGTTAGACAGTGGGCTCGCTGGATATTACTCAATGGAAATGGTCCGGTTTGTTACCGGCGTGGGTACGTTGGTTGAGATATTGATCTCCTGAGTTTTCGTATTGGCACCATCGGTAACGATAATTTTGTAGACTCCATCGCTCAGGGCACTGATGTCGAAGCGGGTGCGGAATGCTTTTTCGTGTTTGTTAAGCCATTGGCTTGCCTGCGTAATACCGGCTTCGTTGACGAGACGGATGGTCAGGTTAGCACCTTCCAGGTTCTGAACGATCACGTCAAGTTTCATATGGGCGGGAAAAGCAATGACCGATGTTTCAAACGGAACTTTGTCGTCCGTCGGGTTCGTGGTGGTACCGGCGAAGCTGGCAGTCGATGCGCAAAAAGCGATAAGAAGAGAAGCGATTACGGTTTTCATTGGTATGATGTTTTTTGTGGGAAATATGGAGCGCTTGTCGGGGAGCAACCGGCTGGCAGCTGACCAACGACACAAAGCAACACCAGAGAAAATTGCCCGCAAAACGCGATATACCAGTGAGTTAGAGACGTCGATTAATGGGTTGATCTGACCGATTAATGGATGAAAACCGCCGGTTTATGTTTAAAATACAAATTGAAAGGTACTAATAGGTGAAAATTGGCTATTGGTCGGGACAAGAGGGCAATTTGTCGATTCTCAAATGCGGTTTTGAAATTTGTACCGTATGATTGTAAATCGATTGACGACAATCATAGTTCGACGGCAATTCATACAATACTTTAGTCGAACCTGTATATAGGAGACAGTTAGACAAAAGAAAAAAGATGATAGATTATCTTATTAATTTTTAACCGGTTAATCGCTTATCTATTCTCTTTCTTCTTTTGTCTGAATATAGATATTATTTAATAGAGATGGTAGTTGGACAACCTGGTTTCATTTGATGCCAGGTTGTTTTGTCATTCTGGAAGAAATTATTCATCTTGTGAGTATCGCCTGAAATCCTATCATCCCATGAATTTTCTCACGTTACGCCGTAATGTTCCGGTTTTGATTCACGTATTGGCCTGGGGATTACTCGGTTTTGCCCTCCTGGTTTATCAACCGCTGAACTGGGATGTTACCTTGCCCAGGCTTTTCTGGGTAAAGCAGGGGATTTATTTCGCCTTGCTGGTTGGGGCCTATTATTTCAATACCCTCGTTCTGGCGCCCCGGTTACTCTTCCGCGACCAAACCGGTCTTTACATAGCCTCGCTGGTTGGAACAGCCGCGATGGTGTTGATTCTGCTTTTTAACATCGATACCTGGTTTGATCTGCCCGAAAAGATGTTCCGCGCGTTTCACCCGGAGGGCGGTATTCGCAAACCCCGGAATATCTGGGGCTGGAGCCAGTCGGTTCTGGTGACGACGTTTCTGATGCTGGGAATCGGTACCAGCATTGCCTCCGTTCAGAAGTGGCAGGAAGACGCCCGGCTGCGGCTCGACCTGGAACAGGCCCGGGTTAGCTCCGAACTGTCGTTCCTGAAAGCCCAGATCAATCCGCATTTTTTCTTTAATACCCTCAATAATATTTACGCCCTGACGCTCATCGACGGCGAAGCGTCGCGGGAAGCGCTGCACCGGCTGTCGCGGATGATGCGGTACGTTCTGTACGAAACCGGTAACAACACGACCATGCTGAGCAAGGAAATTGACTTTGTGCAGGACTACATCCAGCTCATGCAACTCCGGCTGACGGACAAGGTGACTGTGACGCTCGAACAGCCCAAACCGCTGCGGGATGTGCCGGTAGCGCCGATGTTGTTGCTGCCGTTTGTCGAGAATGCTTTTAAACACGGCGTCAGTGCGATGCTGCCCAGCCGGATCGTGATTAGCATTCACCAGGAAGGTTCACAGTTGGAAATGGAAGTGAGAAATACGATATTTCCCGAAAAAAATCAGTCACTCGAAGTGGGCAGCGGTATCGGCCTGACCAATACGCGTCGGCGGCTCGATCTGCTTTATCCCGAACGCTACCAACTTTCCGTGAAGGAAGATGCCCCCGCCAACGAGTACCTGGTTCATCTGAACCTGCAACTCTCATGACATTAAACTGCATTGCGGTTGACGACGAACCGCTGGCCCTCGGGCTGGTGTGTGCCTTCATCGACAAAACTCCATTTCTGACGCTGACGGGGCGTTACAGCAGTGCTGTAGAAGCGTTACAGGGGCTTCACGATCACCCGGTCGATCTGTTGTTTCTGGATATTCAGATGCCCGATCTGACGGGAATGGAACTGGCCCGCGTGCTGGAACGCAACCAGACAAGCGGCCATGCTCCCCGAATTATTTTCACGACGGCTTTTAACCACTTTGCGCTAGAAGGCTACAAGGTCGATGCGCTGGATTACCTGCTCAAACCGTTCAATTACGAAGAATTTCTGCGGGCTGCCAACAAGGCGCGGGCCTATTTTGAGCTGATTCACCGGCCCACAGTCGTGTTACCTTCCGCTCCCGAACCGGAGGAAGAATATTTGTTTCTGAAAGTGGAATACCAGTTGGTACGCATTGCGTTCAACGATATTCTCTACATCGAAGGCCTGAAGGACTACGTAAAAGTGCATTTGCGGAAGGAGCGTCCCGATACCGCACCCAAGCCCATTCTGTCGCTGACCAGCTTAAAAGCGCTGGAAGACAAGCTGCCGTCCCGGCGGTTTATGCGGGTACACCGGTCGTTTATCGTCGCTTTGGACAAAATCGAAGCCGTAACCCGCAATACCATCCAGATCGGAGCCGCCACCATCCCCGTCAGCGATCAGCACAAGGATGCGTTCAATCAATTCCTGAGCCGCTGGTCGTAGATTCGGCCGTAACCAGTTGCCGTTCAATCGTAGCTTCCACACCCAGCGTCAGCAGGTTGTTGAGGTGATCGGCTACGGCATCGGCAAAACCGGTCAACGATTCCAGATCCGTTTCCCACAGCGCCGAATCGGCACAGAGTGTCTGCACAAAATTCCGCACCGAAGCCGCATCGTGGACATCGACTTTCAGCCACATGTTGTAGAAATATTCGGCGTAATCGTCGCGGATGGGGTAGGTAATGATGCCACCGGTCGGAGTGGTGGCTTCGCCCAGGTAAACGCCTTTTTCAAACCGGACGGCTTTCATAAACCGGAGGTAAGCCGCAAAACCGAGCGCCATGCGCTGCGGAATCTGCTGCTGCTGTTCCACAAACCGCTGAATGGTCGGCAGGTTCCGGGCGCGCATTTTCGAGGTTTCGTGCAGCGTAATGCTCAGCAGCAAATGTTCGATATACGGATTGCGAAACCGGTCGAGCACGTCGGCGGCAAATTCCCGAACCGCGTCCGGATTCTCTTCCGGAATCATCCATTCGGGCAAGGTCGGCACAATTTCATGGGTAATCACTTCCTCCACAAAACGACTCATCAGCGGGTGGTTCATCATCTCGTTGACGGTTTCCAGACCGAGCAGGTAAGCCAGCGGAACGCTGATGGTATGGCCGCCGTTCAGGACGCGGAGTTTGCGCTCCCGGTAAAAATTGATATCCTCGTCGATGATCACATTCGGATCGGCTTTGGCAAACGTCAGGACGCTTTTGACCCGGTCGTCGCCCTCGATGGCCCAGAGCCGGTACGGTTCTGCCATAATCAGCAGCTTGTCTTCGTAACCCAGTTCCTGCTGCGTCTGCTGATGGGTTTCGGCATCCGGTTTTCCCGGTACAATGCGATCGACCAGCGAGTTACAGAAACGGACGTGGTATTTCAGCCACTTCATAAACAGCTTGCCCAACTCGTTATGTTTGGCCAGTTTTTCAACGATGTCGCGCAGTTTCAGCCCGTTGTCCGAAATCAATTCCGTCGGGATAACCACCAGCCCTTTGCTGCGGCCCCCACCGAAGCTCTTGAATCGTTCGTAGAGAAACGCCGTTAACTTGCCCGGGTAGGACTGGGGCGGATTCTGAAAAATACTCTCCGCGACGTACTGAATCCCGACTTCGGTCGTGTTGGAAATGATGACCTGCAACGACGGTTTTTTGGCAATATCGAGAATCGCTTTCCAGTCTTCCTTCGCCGAAAGCACGCGGCTGATGGCCGAAACCACCGTGTGTTTATCGACTGTCTGACCCTTTTGAAAACCGCGCGTGACTACCGTATACAAACCATCCTGTTCCGCAAACTCATCCGTTGTCCCGCCGGTCGATTTAACGACGACAATACTACCGTTGAAAATACCCTGCTGGTTGGCTTTATTGATGAGATAATCGGGTAAACCACGCAGCAAAACGCCCGTGCCAAATTGCAGTACGCGTTCGGGGTGGATGGTTGCCGGATGGTTCGAACGATTCAGTGATGTCATGATACTGGATAGCTTTCTCGGTTGTCTCGACGGAAATCAACTCGTTTTGTAATGTGTAAAAGTAAAGTTTAAACGCATTGGGCGCAACCTGAACTGGAATTATGAATGATGGATAATGGACGATGAATTTTGCTTCCACTTTTCATCGTCCATCATCCATCATTGCGAGCGCAGCGAGTCAATGATGGCGATCACTTCCCGGGCTTTGGTTTCGATCTGATCGTATTGGCGGTTTTTCAGGACATCTTTCGGGAACAACTGGGAACCGATGCCGACGGCGGTAACCCCCGCCCCGAACCAGGTGCTCAGGCTGGCCTGCGTGGGTTCGACCCCTCCAGTGACCATGATACTCGTCCAGGGCATCGGGCCTTTGACAGCCTTGACAAAACCGGGTCCTAGCGTGTCGCCCGGAAAGGCTTTCACTACTTCAACCCCAAATTCCTCGGCCGCCGAAATCTCGGTGAGTGTTGCGCAGCCGGGCATGTAGGCTACTTTCCGACGGTTACAGATGCGGGCGATGGATTCGTGAAACGATGGCCCCACGATGAAGTTCGCTCCCGACTGAATATACAGTGCGGCAGTTGCGGCTTCGACAAGCGTTCCGGCTCCCAGCACCAGATCCGGGTAATCGCGGGCGGTAATTTTGGCTAATTCCGAGAACAGTTCATGGGCAAAATCGCCCCGGTTGGTGAATTCAAACGCCCGGATACCGGCCCGGTAACAGGCTCCCAGCACCTCACGGCACACCTCGGCGTCGGCGTGGTAAAAAACCGGTACCACCGGCACCCGCCGAATGGTCTGGTAAACATCTAATCTTGAAAAACGAGACACGGTTTTTTGGAGATGATGAACAATGAATAATGAACAATGAATTTCAACAGGTTACCCCATTCATTGAGACTGTTTAAACTTTCCACTTTGTCATCCCGGGGAACGAGGGATCTTCGGGTGATAGGATCGAGTAGTATTCATTCGAAGATCCCTCGTTCCCCGGGATGACAAAATGCAGTCATTTTGATTCAATTATGAAAAGTTTAAACCGGTTCATTATTCATTGTTAATTGGTTAAAAACTATCTTCTCAATCGGCCGGACTTGTCGCCACCGACTACGGCTTCAACTTCCGGAACGGTAACTAAGTTCGCATCACCTTCAACGGTATGCTTCAGGGCCGTTGCGGCTGCCCCGAATTCAACGGCGTATTGCGGATCGTTTTTGACGGATAACCCGTAAATCAATCCGGCGAGGTAAGCATCTCCTCCACCAATCCGGTCAACGATGTGCGTAATGTCGTATACATCCGACGAATACGTTTTTGCTCCGTCGAACAGCTTGGCAACCAGCCGGTTGTGCGATGCGCTGATGGATTGCCGTTCGGTGTCGGTGAAATACCGGTTTCGTGGAAACAGCGCCTGCATGCCCCGGCAGGCGTCTTCGAACGAGTCGGCTTTGACGCCGTAGAGTTCCTCAAAGTTTTCCTGATTGCCCAGCACCAGGTCGCAGCCTGCGGTGAGAGCGGGCAGAATATCCTGCGGTTTTTTACCGTATTTCCAGAGATTACTCCGAAAATAAATATCGCCCGAAACCGTCACTCCCAGGCGATTGGCGGTCTGAATGGCTTCCTGTAAACAATCGGCAGCCTGTTGCGACAAGGCTGGCGTAATGCCCGACCAGTGAAACCAGTCGGCGCCGGTCAGGATGGCTTCCCAGTCGAAATCGCCGGGCTGAATCAGCGAAAAGGCCGAATCGTAGCGGTCGTAAATAATCTGGCTGGCACGGCTGACGGCTCCGGTTTCCAGAAAATACAAACCGAGCCTTCCGCTGCCAAAGGTGATGTGGTCCGTATCGACGCCGTGGTAGCGCAGGGTAGCGGCTGCCGCCCGGCCCAGCGCGTGGTCGGGAAACCGGGTTACGTGCGTTGTTTTACACCCGAAATAAGCCAGTGAAACGGCCACATTGGCTTCCGTTCCGCCATAGACGACATTCAGCGAATGCGCCTGATTAAATTTTGCAAAACCGGGCGGAGCCAGTCGCATCATGACCTCGCCGAAAGTGACAATTTTTTTCAATTAACTAAATGGTTAATACGGTTTACTGGTTAAAAATGGAAAGATGGTTAAAAATGGTTGGATGGCTGTTTATGGTTAAAATGGTTAGCTGGTTGTGATGGTTAAATCATTGAATCCTTCTAACCATCCAACCATTTTTAACCATCTATCCATTTAATCTAAACGCCGATGCTTTCCAACTCCTTTTTAGTCACCGGTTGCATCGTGGGCGACAGCAGGTGAATAATCACCAGCGCAATCAGGTACGTCGAACTCGCGATGATAAACAAGGGCAAATAACCCAGGTTGACCCGGATATTTCCCGCTACGGCCGCCAGCAAAATACCGCCCATTGCGCCAAACATGCCGCCGATACCGGTCACGGAAGCCACGGCACTTTTGGGGAACAGGTCGGAAGCAAACGTATAAATGTTGGCCGACCAGCCCTGGTGGGCCGCCGTCGCTAATGAAATCAAGGCAATAGCTACGTAAATACTACTGGTTTGGGCGGCAAAAAATATTGGAACGACGCAAACCGCACAGATCAGCATCGTGGTTTTTCGCGCCCGGTTTGCCGACCAGCCCATGTGGATAAACTTGGACGACAGCCAGCCGAACAGCACGCTGCCGCCGTCGGAAACGATGTAAATGACCAGAAAGGGAAGTCCGACGTTTTTCAGGTCCAGTCGCTGGTCGAGGGATTCACTGCTGTTGAAAAAATCGGGGAGCCAACTGAGGTAAAACCACCAGATGGGGTCGCACATAAACTTCCCGACGATGAAGGCCCAGGTTTGCCGAAAGCCCAGCAAACGCCACCAGGATAGTTTTTCTTCCGGAATTTCCTCTTCGTGATCCTGTAAAATGTAGGCAAGTTCGGCTTTGCTGACGCGCGGATGTTCTTCGGGTCGGCGGTAGATCCGGAGCCAGGCCAGCAGCACCAGAAAACCCAGCAAGCCCGTGGCCACAAACGAAAGCCGCCAGCCAAACTGGAGCGTAAGCCACGGAATCAGAGCTGCCGTGGCAATGATGCCGACGTTGGTTCCGGCGTTGAACAGGCCCGTAGCAAACGAGCGTTCCTTTTTGGGAAACCACTCGGCGACGGATTTAATAGCCGACGGAAAATTACCGGCTTCGCCAATACCCAGCATGAACCGGACCAGGTTGAGGCCCTGCAGCGAGCTAATGAACGCGTTTAGAACGCCCGCAATGCTCCAGATAATGATGGAAAGGGAAAAACCACGCTTCGTGCCAACCCGGTCGATGAGCCAGCCAATCAGCAGAAAACCAAGGGCGTAGGCAATTTTGAAAACCGTATCGACGTAGCTGTACAGCACCTTGAACTGATCCAGATCGCTCTCGGTCAGGGCTTCGCCGACCGGTTTTCCCATCATCTCCCGCCGAAAGGTTTCGTCGATCATCGTGAACGAAAGCACTTGCCGGTCGATGTAATTGATGGTGGTCGCGAAAAACAAAAGCAGCACAATGCGCCAGCGATAGTTTCCGGATGGGTCGGGCTTCATGAAACGAGGTTTGCAATCTTTAAAAAGACAAAATTCTGCGAAGTATAGTAAAATTACAACAGGATGCTATTTTACCCGGGTAAAGTTAATTTTTCGGCCCGGTTCCCAATCATTCCACCTGAACGTGAGTAATTCTTTCCGGTCACCGGCTTACGTATGTTTGAAAATCATATATAGCTATGGGTCAAGACATAACAGCGTACGTCGAACGCGTTAGAAGCCTTATTTTTAACGAAAAATTCGATCTTCTTCCGGATCTTGAACTTGAAAAACCGGCGTATTTCAATTGGGTCACCGACGTTTTTGAAGACCTGAACGTCGCCCGGTTTCCGGACAAACCGGCCCTGATCTGGACCAATGGCGACCGTTCGGAAACCCATACGTATAGCGAACTGAGTGAAGAATGTAACCAGTTGCTGAACCTGCTGCGGGCCAGCGAAGTGCAGCAGGGCGACGTCATCATGGCGCAGCTCGCCAGTCTTCCGGCTATCTGGACGTCCATTCTGGCGGTGATCAAAGGCGGTTTTAAACTGATTCCGCTGGCCACCGTGCTGGGAGTGAACGACCTCGTCTACCGGTTTGGCAAGCTGCGACCGAAAGTGGTTTTGGCCGACCCGGACAACGCGGAGAAAATCGACGCGGCCGAAAAACTGGCCACTATTCACATCGGCCTGAAGATTCTGACCGACGGCCAACGCGACGGCTGGATCGCTTATGATGAAGTGCAGAACTACCCAAAAACCGCCGAAGCCGCACCGACCCGGGCCGATGACCCCCTGTTTCTATTCTTCACCTCCGGGACCACCGGAATGCCGAAAGTGGTGAATCACACGCATTTCACGTACCCAATCGGGCACCTGACGACCGCTTCGTGGATTGGTTTGAAGCCGAATGACATTCATTACAACATTGCGCAACCGGGCTGGGCCAAGTTTGCCTGGAGCAGTTTTTTTGCCCCCTGGAATATGGGTGCGACAATTTTTTCGTACAGCCAGCCCGGGCGGTTTGATGCCCGATTGCAATTGCAGCAGCTTGAAAAACATAAGGTTACGACCTTTTGCTGTCCGCCAACCGTTCTGCGAATGCTGATTCAGGAAGACCTGACGCCATTCCGGCTGAGCCTGCGGGAATGCGTGGCGGCTGGCGAGCCTTTAAATCCCGAAATCATTGAGGTCTGGCGAAAAGGAACCGGCATAACGATTCGCGACGGTTTCGGCCAGACCGAAAGTTCCTGCCTCATCGCCAACTTGCCGAACGCGGTGATCAAGCCCGGCAGCATGGGAAAACCGCTCTTTTTGTATGAGGTGGTTATCGCCGACGATGAAGGAAACGAACAGTCGCTTTACGAGGAAGGGACGATCTGCGTGAAAATGGATACCGGAACGCCAAACGGGATTTTTGCCGGATATTTCAATGAGCCGGAAAAAATGAAAGCGGTTTTTCGGGAAGGGCTGTACTTTACGGGTGACAAGGCGTACCAAGACCAGGATGGTTACATCTGGTTCGTCGGCCGGGACGATGACGTGATCAAATCGTCGGATTATCGCATTGGTCCGTTTGAGGTGGAAAGCGCCCTGTTGGAACACGAGGCAGTGGTGGAATCGGCCGTTGTGGGAAGTCCGCATCCGGTGAAAGGATTCGAAATTAAAGCTTTTGTGGTGCTGACGCCGGACTCTGAACCTTCGGCTGCTCTGGCCGAAGAGCTTTTTGTATTCAGTCGGGCGCATCTTTCACCGTTTAAAATGCCCCGCATCATCGAATTTGTCAACGAATTGCCGAAAACGATCAGCGGCAAAATCCGTCGGGTTGAACTGCGCGCGCAGGAGGCACGCAATAAACTGGATGGGCTGGTGATTGGGAACGAATTTAGTTATACGAAGAAATCGTAACTTAAAATCCGGAAAAACCGCTTCTGCTGTAAAATTAGCTGGCAGAACCTGCATCTGGAAATGAGTAGAGCCAACCGGTTTGGGTACTTTTCCGTCAAAATTACGAACTGAAAAATGGCATTAGAACAAACCTGGCGCTGGTTCGGTCCCGCCGATCCCGTTAGTCTCGCCGATATCAAGCAAGCCGGCGCAACGGGAATTGTAACCGCGTTACACCATATTCCGAACGGACAGGTCTGGTCCGTCGATGAAATCAACGCCCGAAAATCGCTCATTGAAGCCGCTCCGGGCGAACACCGGTTGACGTGGTCGGTAGTGGAAAGTATTCCGGTACATGACGCCATTAAAACCCGCTCCGACGGTTTTCAGCAATACATCGAGAATTACAAGGAGTCGATTGTGAACCTGGGTCGCTGCGGCATCGATACGGTTTGTTACAATTTCATGCCGGTGCTGGACTGGACCCGCACCGATCTGGATTACCTGATGCCTGATGGCTCGACGGCTTTGCGGTTTGATGCCACGGAGTTTGCGGCTTTTGAATTGTTCATTCTGAAACGTCCCGGCGCCGAAGCGCATTATTCGCCAGAACAGATTCAGAATGCCCGCAGCCGGTTTGAAGCGATGGACGAAACCGCTGCCCTACGTTTACAGCGGAACATCATCGCGGGTTTGCCGGGCTCGGAAGAAAGCTATACCGTCGAGCAGTTTCAGGCGACACTGGATACGTATAAGCACATCGGCGATAAGGAGTTACGCGAAAATCTGTACGCGTTTCTGCAGGAAATCGCCCCCGTGGCGCAGGATGCGGGCGTTCGGTTGTCGATTCACCCCGATGATCCGCCGTTTCCGATTCTGGGCCTGCCGCGCGTGGTCAGTACGGAAGCCGATGCCAGGCTGGTGCTGGATGCCATTGATATTCCGGCAAACGGGCTGTGTTTCTGCACCGGTTCGTACGGCGTTCGGCCCGACAACGATCTGGCGGGCATGGTCGATCGGCTGGGTTCCCGCATTCATTTCATTCATTTGCGGGCAACCAAACGCGATGAGGAAGGTAATTTCTACGAAGCCAATCACCTCGACGGCGATGTGGATATGTTTGCCGTCGTCAGCGCATTGCTGGGCGAACAGCGTCGCCGGGAAGAGGAGGGAATCGAGAATTTCCGGATGCCTTTCCGTCCCGATCACGGCCACAAAATGCTCGATGATCTGAATTCCGGTAAACGAACGAACCCGGGTTACACGGCCATCGGACGTTTGCGCGGGCTGGCCGAGCTGCGCGGATTGATGCTGGGAATTGAGCGGTCGAGTCTTTGATTTTTGTATATTGCTGTAAAATCGTTTATGGTTTAAAGTTTAAGGTTTAAAGTCTGGTCCTGGTTTTAACCTTAAACTTTAAAACCTTTAACCATAAACTGACGTATGGCGGAAGTTCAGGAAAAACAGAATACAAAACGCAATCCGGCGCAGCGCGAGGCCCGGATCGCGAGGGCTCGTTTGCTCGAATCGCTCGTCTATGAGATGTGGGACGGCAAACCGGTTTATTACGCCGGCTACAAGGATGTCTTGAGCGGTATTAAATCGGCAGAAAGCGTAATGAGTTCGCGTTTGTTACGAGGAATATTGATCGCCAAATT
Organism: Larkinella terrae; assembly: GCF_009668025.1. Classification (GTDB taxonomy): domain Bacteria; phylum Bacteroidota; class Bacteroidia; order Cytophagales; family Spirosomataceae; genus Larkinella; species Larkinella terrae. The sequence goes on from NZ_WJXZ01000007.1 coordinate 276,847, forward strand.
GGTCGCCCGGTTAATCAATGGGTTGAATGAGGAAGAGTTTACGGTGGTCACCAATGAATTAGGTGTTCAGTTTAAAAAGAATGACTGGAGAGCCTGCGATATTGCCGTTTTTTCGAATTCGCAGCTGGAAGGTCAGGATCTGTCCAAATATGCCTGGGTTCCGCCGAAGATTGCGATTGAAGTAGACACCAAAGCTGACTTCAGCCGCTTTCATTCTGATTTTAATTATTACCAGGAAAAAACCACCCAATTGCTCAATTTTGGCGTCGAAAAAGTGATCTGGATTTTTACCGAATCAAGAAAAATATGGATTGCGGAACCCCAGAAAGACTGGCTTTTGAAGAACTGGGACCAGCCCATCGACGTGCTTCCGGGCTGTTCGTTTGTACTCGATGCGTTGTTGACGGGTAAAAAGTCGGCGTAACCGGCTTTACTTCCTGAACGAACTCCATTACGATCATGCTGGTTGATCAACCGATTAAATCCTTTTTAGACGAAGATTTTCTTCTCCAAACCGATACCGCCCGGCGGCTTTACCACGATTACGCCAAGTCGATGCCAATCATCGACTACCACTGTCACCTGCCGCCCGATCAGATTGCTGCCGATAAAACGTTTGAGAACCTGACGCAGATCTGGCTCTACGGCGATCACTACAAATGGCGGGCGATGCGGACCAACGGTGTATCGGAAAAATACTGCACCGGCGACGCGTCGGATTACGAGAAATTTCAGAAGTGGGCCGAAACCGTGCCGTATACAATGCGTAACCCACTTTACCACTGGACGCACATGGAGTTGAAAAACCCCTTTGGCGTCGAAACGGTGCTGAATGCCACGTCGGCCCGGCAGATTTACGATACCTGCACCGAGCAACTGCCCGGCATGTCGACCCGCGCTTTGCTGCGTCATTTCAACGTCAGGACAGTTTGCACCACCGACGATCCGACGGATTCGCTGGAGCATCACCGGAAAATTGCCGAAGACGGTTTTGAAATCAAAGTGCTGCCAACGTTCCGCCCCGACAAGGCGATGGCAATCGACGACGTACCGGTTTTTCAGTCGTATGTGAAACGGGTCGGCGAGGTTTGTAACCAGGACATTCGGTCGCTTGACGTTTTCATCGAATGCCTGAAACAGCGGCACGATTACTTTGCCCAGGCCGGTTGCCGGTTGTCGGATCACGGCCTGGAACTCATTTACGCCGAACCGTATACCGAATCAGAAGTTCGTTCGACGTTTGAAAAACTGCTTTCCAATGCGGTTTTGAGCGAAACCGAGCGACTGCAATTCAAGTCGTATATGCTCGACCGGTTTGCGGAATGGGATTGGGAAAAAGGCTGGACGCAGCAGTTTCACCTCGGCGCGCTACGGAATAACAACAAACGGGCCCTGCGAACCCTCGGCCCCGATACGGGCTGGGACAGCATCGGCGATTTCCGGCAGGCAGGTCCGCTGGCGCGGTTCTTGGGCGGTCTGGACGACCGGGATCAGTTGGCCAAAACCATCCTGTACAACCTGAATCCGAGCGACAACGAAATCATGGCGACCATGATTGGTAATTTCAACGATGGATCGACGCCGGGCAAGATTCAGTTTGGCTCGGGCTGGTGGTTTCTGGATCAGAAAGACGGCATGGAGCGGCAGATCAACGCCCTGTCGAACATGGGCTTACTGAGCCGGTTTGTTGGGATGCTGACCGATTCGCGCAGCTTCCTGTCGTATCCGCGTCACGAATACTTCCGCCGGATTCTCTGCAATATCTTCGGGAACGACGTCGAAAATGGCGAATTACCCAACGACATCGAGTGGATCGGCAAACTTGTGCAGAACATCTGTTACAACAACGCCGAAGGATACTTTGGGTTTTAAGGAAGAAATTTTAAATGAAAAATGATGAATGTCGAATGTAAAAGTGGCTCTGCCTCATTACTTTATCATTCAATATTCATCATTTTTCATTTTTGATTTTAAAGTGCTTCAACGAGTACCGTAAAAACAAAAAAGCCGCACGATCTGCGGCTTTCAGGATACAGTATTTATCAAAACTGACGGCGGTTTTTGCCTGATTGTCAGCTTTTTATTTTTTGACAATTACTCCGTCAGCCGTAAACGTAAGGGCTTTTTCGGGTTCCGTGATTTTGGCGATTTCTTCCTTGCTTTTTCCGGCATCTTCGGCATAATGACGAAGTTCAGCTACAGAAGTTGTTTTGGTTTCGGCGGTTCCTTCAAAAACGACATTTTTGCCGGCAATGTCTTTCGGGACAAAGAAACCGTAGTCGCGGAACCGCACCAGCATGGTTTGGTTATCGGCGGTTTTAACCCGCATCCAGCAGCCTTTCACCTGGCAAACCGACTCGACGGTGCCTTCGACTTTGGTCGCTAATTCTTTTTTATCGCCCATTTTAGCCGCCAGTGCCGAAGATGGCGTGGCGTTGTCGGCCGTAATTTTCTTGCCGTGGTAGCTCACATTATCCTGCGCGACGGCGCTGAGGGAAATTCCGAGGGCAAAGGTCAGGATCGCTAACATTTTCATAGTCTGTCTGCTGCGGTTTTGAAGTGATGCAGGACAAAAATAACAAAAAAGGCGATGGAAAGATAGCCTACAATAGGTAGAAGGTCCGACGGTTTTGAATAGTGGTTAGAAAGGAAGTACTAACTGCTGACCGGATGATTCATCGGAGGCTTCCAGATTGGACAGCGAAACGCCCAATAACCGGACGCCTTTGGGGACAGGAAAGAGGGCAGTCAGCAAGTCGGTGCCGATTCGGTCCAGAAATGACTTCTGGGAAATAGGGCCAAACGTGGTCCGGCTGCGTGTAATCTGCTCAAAATCGGCGAATTTTACTTTCAGCGTGACCGTGCGGCCCACCACCTGCATGCGTTCGCACAACCGCCAGACTGAATCGAGTTCCGGTTGCAAACCGGCCAGTAACTCTGCCTCGGTAGACAGGTCGTGGTCGAAGGTGTTTTCCGAACCAATCGATTTCCGCAGCCGGTCGGGCATAACCGGACGCTCGTCGATGGCCCGGGCGATGGTGTAGTAATAGCTTCCGACTTTGCCAAAATGCTTTTTCAGAAATGCCTCCGATTGTTGCCGCAGATCTAAACCGGTAAAAATGCCGAGCTGATTTAGTTTGGCGGCTGTCACCCGACCAATGCCGTGAAATTGCCCGACGGTCAGGGTTTCCACGAAGGCCAGCCCCTGCGAGGGTTTGATGACGTACAAGCCGTTCGGTTTCCGGAAATCGGAGGCCAGTTTGGCCAGGAATTTATTGTAAGAAACGCCCGCGGAAGCCGTCAGTTGGGTTTTCTCGTGAATTTTGGCGCGGATTTCTTCGGCAATCTGCGTCGCTGATGCAATATTTTTCAGATTATCAGTAACATCCAGATACGCTTCATCCAGAGACAGCGGTTCGATTAGTGGGGTGTATTCGGCAAAAATGGTCCGTATCTCGTTGGAAACGTATTTATAGACGTCGAAACGGGGTTTGACAAAAATCAGATCGGGGCATTTGCGGATGGCAACCGTGGACGCCATTGCCGAGCGAACTCCAAATTTGCGGGCCTCGTAACTGGCCGCAGCCACTACGCCCCGCTGGCTCGACCCTCCTACAGCGATCGGTTTGTTGCGCAACGCGGAATTATCCCGTTGTTCAACAGAGGCATAAAACGCATCCATGTCGATGTGGATGATTTTTCGGCTCGCTGGCTGGTCCACTGAACGTTTCTTGCTGCTGGAATTGAAGACCAATTTACGCTTTTTTTGATCGATAACGGCACGGACAAGCGATTAACCGGCGAATCAATTCTTTTTCTTTCGCCCAAAATTTGAGTTGACCACACTCTCGTGTAGATTTACACCGTTGTTTGCGGTTTTTAGGAAATGGAGTTCCGCCGTGTTTCACTTAGTTTTTCAAATCAATCAATAAGCTACTTCGTCATCTGCCCAATGCCATGACCTGCGGCAACCTGCTGTGCGGGTGCGTCGGGTTGGTCATGACTTTACGCGGTGAGCCCGAAACGGCAGCCTGGCTGATTGTTCTGGCCGGAATCCTCGATTTTGGCGACGGTTTTGTGGCCCGGCTGGTGCACGTTTCCGGCCCGTTTGGGAAAGAGCTGGACTCGCTGGCCGATGTTGTGACGTTCGGGGTTCTGCCCGCTACGCTGATTTTTCAGGAGCTTTGGTCTCAGGGACTTGGCAACTGGTCGTATCTGGCGTATCTGATTGCGGTTTTATCGGCCCTGCGACTGGCTAATTTCAACATCGACACCCGTCAGTCTGACCAGTTTATTGGTCTCCCGGTTCCGGCCAATACGATTTTTATTGCGGCATTTCCGCTCATGAGTCACTACCAGCCGCAGTTTTCTTTTCTGTGGCACAACCCCATTACGCTGTTTTTTCTGATCGGTTTTTCGTTCATGCTGGTAGCCGAATTGCCATTACTGGCGTTCAAATTCAAATCATTCGGCTGGCGCGAAAACCGCATAAAATTCATTTTTCTGATACTATCGGCGTTTCTGTTGTTATTTTTGCAATTCGCAGCCGTACCGCTCATTATCGTATTGTACATTTTGATCTCATTTTTTGCTAAAAAGAAGGAGTGAGGGAAGAAAGAGGCAACGAAGTTCTCCGGAATTTCCTGTCTGCTTTCGGTCTTCTATCCGGACCTCCAATCATGAAATACATCGCTGAAATTGACATAATGCCCCAAAAGGAAATCCTTGATCCGCAGGGAAAAGCCGTAAAATTAGGATTACACAACCTCCACATCGATTCGGTGGGCGACGTCCGGATTGGTAAACACATCCGGCTGGAGGTCGAAGCGGAATCGGAAGAAACGGCGAAAGCGACCGTCGATACCGCCTGCCGCCAACTGCTGGCGAACCTGATTATGGAAGAATATACGTTCTCGATCGCCGAAATTACTGCCTAAGGAATGGCCTATTCCAAAATCACCGGTCTGGGATTTTACGTCCCCGAAAACGTCGTTACGAATCAGGATCTGATCCAGTACATGGACACGTCGGACGAATGGATTCGGGAACGCACCGGTATTCAGCAACGGCGGTATTTTACCTACGGAAAAGACACCAACGCCAGCATGGCGACGGCGGCTTCCCGCATGGCGATTGATCGCGCCGGTTTGCAAACGGATGATATTGAGCTGATTGTCTTTGCAACCATTACGCCGGATTACTTTTTTCCCGGTTCCGGTTTTCTGATGCAGCGCGAACTCGGACTGGAAGGAATCGGGGTCATCGACATTCGCAACCAGTGTTCGGGTTTTGTCTACGCCTTGTCGATCGCCGACCAATTCATCAAAACTGGTATGTACAAAACCGTTCTGGTAGTGGGTTCGGAAATTCAGTCAACCTGGATCAACAAAAGTACGGCTGGCCGGGGTGTTGCCGTTATTTTCGGCGATGGCGCGGGGGCGGCTGTTTTGCAGGCCACCAAAGATTCCGAACACCGCATTTTGACCACGCACCTGCACGCCGACGGTCGCTACGCAGAAGATTTGTATGTGAAAGATCCGGGGAGCAGTCGACCGTCGCGCTCGGCTACGAAAGAAATGGTCGACGAGGGCGGTTTTGATGTTGTCATGAACGGTAATGCGGTTTTTAAACACGCAACCGTGCGCTTTGCGGAGGTGATCAACGAAGCACTGAAAGCCAACGGCTACAATGCCGACGATATCTCGTTGCTGGTGCCGCATCAGGCCAATATTCGCATTTCGGATTACGTTCGGCAGCAGTTGAAATTGCCGCCGGAGAAAGTGATCAACAATATTGAGCGGTTTGGTAACACCACCGCAGCGTCCATTCCCATTGCCCTCACCGAAGCCTGGGAGCAGGGCCGTATCCAGTCCGGCGATCTGATTTGTTTAGCCGCTTTCGGCAGCGGTTTTACCTGGGCGTCCGCTTTGATAAAGTGGTGAAAGTTGACCATTGACAATTGACCATCGACCATTTTCAATGGTCAGTCGTCTATTGTCATCAATTCTGCCCTTGACAGCTCCCATCGACCATTTTCAATCGTCAGTTGTCGATGGTCAATGGTCATCCGTCTATTGTCATCAATACTGCCCGATGGCCAGCATGACAAGCGTACAGGCTTCAACTGGCTCGATTCCCTGTTGTTCCAGGTCTTTCTCAAAATCCGGATTTTCCGTGCCGGGGTTGAAAATAACCCGCCGGGGCTTCAACTCTTTGATATAATCGTACAGGCCCGTCTGATTTTTGGGTGAGACGTAAAGCGTAACGGTATCAATATCAGTTAATTCGGGCCGACCGGTCCGAATGGGATTGTTTCGAATCGTTCCTGATCGTAAGCCCAATAACTCGACTTCGTGTCCCTGTTGCACCAGTCGATTGGCTGCTTTATTGGCATAGCGCTCCGGATTTTCCGAAGCCCCCACCACCAGAGTTTTTGTTTTCATTTTTTTAATCTACTTTCTTTTAAAACTATCTGACAACCAGTTTAGTTTCTAGAGAAAATCCAGCTTATCTTCGACCTCAACACATAATAATGAGTCTGCTTAAAACTAAAGTGGGTTTAATTTCGTATGTATTGCGCCGGAGTCCAATTCCTGACTCTTTCTCCACACCTTTTATTTGATTTGGACCTTCACTAAATTAAGTAATCGTTTAACAAATACTTGATTTTCTTGAACAAAGTACAAAAGGAAAATGGTTGTGTGTTTTTTGTAATATGTTGATTTTGAGGTATTTATAATATTTTAAGTGAAATTTAATAAACACTTAATAAATTATTTTGTTAATTAGATATTAAACAACCTGCCACCACTAGACTAGCTACTTAGCCTAAGCATGACTGACAAGAGGACCAGTAACTACTGGAATGAAAAATGGGTCCCGATCAACTTTGATGGTGTTGAGAACCCGCCCCGCTACGAAGTATCAAACTATGGTCGCCTGAAGAGTTTTCAAAATGATACGAAGGATGGTACGCTGATTAATGGTTCGATCATTCAGGGCTATCGTTCGCTCAACATTCGGACTGGTGGTAAAACAATCAATCGTTATTTTCATAAGTTGATTGCCGAACATTTTCTGACCCGCGACAATCCGGATCAGACCTACGTCATTCATATCGATCACGATAAGAAAAACAATCATTTTCAGAACCTGAAGTGGGTAACGAAAGAGGAAATGATTGAGCATAATCGCTCCAGTCCCAACATTCTGAATCGGGAAATTCCCCGCCGAACCCGGAACTACAAATTGACCGAGTCGAAGGTCAAGATGATCAAGAAGTTGCTGAAAAATGAGAAAAACCGCCTGAAAATGATTGCGAAACAATTTGGCATAACCCATACGCAGCTCAATCGGATTCGTTCGGGTGAAAACTGGAAGCACGTAACAATTGACGATGACGTGCCGAATGAAAAACAATAAAGGCAACTTGACTGACTAAAACCGGGCAAGTCCGGAAGCTTAATTTAACCCGATATTTTCGCCTTTTAAGCCGCTGCCGGTACCGATTGGTGGAATGTGTGGCAGGGTAATAAAAAAGGTACTGCCTTCGCCCGTTGCGGTTTCAAACCAGATACTGCCACCGGCGTGTTCAATTCCCCGTTTGGCAATCGCAAGACCCAGGCCGGAGCCTCCTTCCTTCGTACTGAAATTTGGCAGGAATATTTTACTGCGAATTGCTTCGGGAACCCCAGCGCCATTGTCGCTGATCTCAATATTGATGTGTTCGTCCGTCACTGCCAGCCGCAGTTGAATAACCGGTTTCCGGTCAGACGATACAGATTGAACGCTATTGATAATCAGGTTGGTAAGAATTCGGCCGATTAATTGCCGGTCGCCCATCACCATAACCGGATACGGTGAAATATCCCGTACAAGCGTAATTTTACCGTCGTCGGCATAAAGATCGGCGGCTTTATTGATCACCGACGTAATTTCAAACAACTCATTTTTAGGCAGTGGCATTTTAGCAAAATCGGAGAACGAGGTTGCAATGTCACTTAGGTTATCAATCTGATCAAGCAGCGTTTCCAGCGTCCGCTGTAGCACCCGGCGGGCGGTCGGATTGTCAGACTGCAGCGTCCGTTGCAAATGTTGCAATGTCAGCTTCATGGGCGTCAGCGGATTCTTGATTTCGTGGGCCACCTGCTTGGCCATTTCCCGCCAGGCCGACTGTTTTTCACTTTGCGACAAAGCCTGCTTTTTCTCCTCCAGTTTCACCAGCATCCGGTTGTATTCACCGATCAGCAGACCAATTTCATCGTCCGATTTCCAGTCCAGCGGCTCATTGAAGCGATCGAGGTTGGTTTTGCGGATTTTTTGCGTGATGATTTTCAGGGGCTTCGTCAGGACGTTGGAAGCCCAGTAAGAAACGAACAGAAAGATCAGGAATAAACCGGTAAACACACTCAAGGCCGTAGTGACGATATCGATCATCTGGTGTTCCAGCTCGGGTTCCGAGCTAAAATGGGATACACCGATAATCCCCAGAAGCCGTCCGTCGTACGATTTTATACTCGCATAGGCCGTCCGATACTGTTTCGTTCCGAGGGATTCGGTCAGCAAAACCTGGTTTTCTTTGTCTTCGATCAGGTGAATGTACGCGGCCGGATTGATTCGTTTCGATAAATGACCGCTTTCATACACCAGCGGTTGCGTAGAGCAGCACAGATTTCCCTGATTATCAAACACGCTGATATCAATGTCATCGTCCTGCGTGATTTTATTCAGCTCCTGTTCAATAACTCCTTCACTGGTTTTCGCATTTAAAAAACCGCTCCAGCTTCCCAGGAAATTAGAGCTGATGTTTTTGGCATTGGTTAGATAGGTAGTTTCCTGGTAAGCATCGTAGTTGGAACTGATGACCCCGAAGGTAATGGCAACCACCAGCACCAGCGGCAGAAAGAAAGCCGCGTTGAGATAAAGCTGGGTTTTGGTTGAATAATTGATATAAAACCGGGAAAAGCCAAATCGGATGGAATAGCCCAGAATCAATACCAAAACGTACAGAATCAGGACGAGGTACAGAAAGGAGAAATTAGAGAAAATGTTCCGAATTGGGTAGTCTTTCGACGATACGACCACAATCCGGCCACTTTGATTCTTGAATCCGACGTGTTTGTAGGCGTTGTGCGATATGCCTTCCTCGTAGAAAACCGGATCACTCAGATATTTCACCGGTAGTTTTCGCTCGTAGTTATATTCCCGGCTGCTGTACAACAGTTGCTTGCTCGGATTATAAATGGCATAATTATATACCTGCGTCTCCGGGGCCTGAATGAATTTTTTGTCGGTCAGATTGGAATACGGATTTTCATGATCCGTATTGCTCAATTTTAGATCAAGCACAATATGTCCGATCCGTTTGTCGCCCTGTTTAATGTCAAGAAACTGGACGTATTGCTTGACGAAGTTGTTCCCGGCATTGTTAATAAAATAGATATCCGGATACTGGGTCTGGTAACGTTCCTGACGAAACTGCTGGACATATTTCTGATAACTGGCCTCCGCCAGTTGCGAATCCGCCGACGGGATCAGCGTGTTGAAAACCAGTACGTGGGTGGTATAGCGCTGAAAATAATCGTCCAGATAGGTGCTCTTGATCCGCTGCTGGATTCGTTCGTTCACTAATATTGTATCGCTGGTCAACGCCCGCAGAATGTCGGCATCCTGCGTAATGGAAGTTTTGGTCTTGTTGAGCAGAAATTCGCCAAACGCATCGTTTTCAACCAGCAACTGCTCACCAAATTCGCTTTTATTGGTTCGGTCTTTTTTAAGTCCCTGATTGTAAACTACATAGGTGGACAAAGCTGCGCAGATCAGAGCCGTAAAAAACAGATAAAGGGTCGTTTTGTAACGGAATGAATATAGCGCTCTTGGAAAGCGGCTGATATACAAAACCATGAAGTACAAGCCCTGAAGCCCAATAATCCAGGGCATTGGTAATGAACTTTGCCACAGAATAAATACCGAGACCAGGGTGCCAATCGAAAACCACAGCAATCCCCGCCAATAGGATAGATTCAGGCGGATGAACAGGCTCGAAAAGACGTGTTGCAGCAGGAAGAAAACCGTCGAAATGGCGATGTAAACCAGCAAACAGGCTAGTTTTAAACTGGTAAAGGACAGACTCAGGGTAATGTCGAGTGTAAATTCAGACTTTCCGTAAATCGTACTCAGTTCATGGTAACAACCGTAAAATACTCCGTAACTCAGAATGACGGTTGCAACTGAAATAATAGCTTTCAGCCCATCCGACTTACGAAGCAGCCAGTAATACGATCGGGTCCGGTAAAACGTATTGGCTAAATACAAGGCCAGAATGACCATGACGATGCAATTCAGCAATTGATCGCCGAGGGAGGGAGCCACTACAGACGAGCCAAAATACCGGGGATTGAACAGGGCGGTTTCATAAAATAGAAACGGTACGCCAAAATAAAGCATCACCGATCGTAAAACGACCAGATAAAGGGCAAGAATGATAAAACCGGCCCCGTAGTGGCGACTTCGTCGTAAATTCAGGGTGCGCCGGATGAGGTAGACGCCCATGAAAAATACCGAGAGGGTGGCCAGAATAACCGTATTGACCGGCGACGTCTGGTTTTGGTAACTTTCCAGTTCGGGTTGAATGACCGAGAACAGAAACACCGGCGTCTGATCGTACATGCTCTGGTAAAGGCTCCCTTTTTCGGTTGAGATTTCCTTCGGGTCGAGCGAAAACAGATCGCGATTATAACCGGAGCGCAGGTAACTATTCTCGTTTTGGTACTTGCGAAAGACGTTTACCAGCGAAAATACCTCCAGCGAGTCGTTCTGCTGCTTGATGAATTGCCGGTTTACCAGATACTGTCCCTGCGGAAATTGAACCAGTTTCGGGTAAATAATGCTTTTCAGGCGTTTATAGTCGGGGATAAACCGGAAGTCGGACCAGTAAAGAAGCTGCTTGTTCCGGAAAATGTAGTAGGGATATTTGGTTTCGCGGCTTAATTCGGCAAAGGTGTAGGGCGGTTTTTTCTTCAGCAGTTCTGAGATTGCCTGAACTTCTTCCCCACTAATCGCCAGTTCTGTTTTAATCCGCTGCTGCGTGGTGCGCAGGTATTGTTCATCGGCCGCACTGATGGCGCCCCTTTCCAGCACTGAATAGAAGAAGACCGACAATCCTAGTGCCAGAATGGATAGAATGAGAAAAATATGCTTGTTGAGTAGACTCACAACAAAAAAATGATAATTGGGCTTCCGATACATAATATAACCCCAAAATCATGCCAAAATTTCTGACATAGTTCCAACGTTGTTTAACGTTGATTTGACACCGTTTGCTCAGGCTTCTGAATGGTAAATCCACGCTCTTCTTCACTGGTCTCAAACCCAACTTCGACACCGAAGACATAGAGCAGATGCTTTTTGTCAATAATGACCCGAATGGAGTCGATTTCGAACACTTCATCCGACTGGCCGGGCTGGTCGAAACCCAGCAACCACGACGAGCCGCAACCCCCGCCCCGAATACCAACCCGTAAACCGTAGGTGTCCGGAATTTTATTGGCCCGAAATGTTTCCCGAATCTGTTCACAGGCTTCGGGGGTTAGACGAACCGGATTTTCGATACTTTCAATAAACATACTGTGTAAAAATTCCTTTTGCTGACTGAAATTTACAAACTTTACCCCAAAATATTGCCAATAGATACCAGTTTTCAGTTTATGATTCTGTGAATGGTTGACTACAAATTAATCGGCACGAACAACTGAAAGTCGCTTCCGACACTTGAAATTGCTTATGGACTTTATCCCTGATTTATTAAAATTACTGATTCCGGCCGGGCTGGTTTTATACGGCATGTATCTAACCGTCAAGCTGATGCTGGAACGCGAAGCTGACAAACAGCGGGTTGATCTGAAAAACCGCTATGCCAGCGAAGTAACGCCCCTGCGCTTGCAGGCTTACGAACGCATGGCGTTGTTTCTGGAACGAATCACGCCCGCCAATCTGCTTTTGCGGCTGAACGGTCAGGCCCCGCTGGCCCTGGATTTTCAGCAACTGCTGCTTCAGGAAATCCGGGAAGAATACAACCACAACGTTTCGCAGCAGATTTACATGAGCCAGGCGGTTTGGGAATCCGTCCAGAATGCCATGAATGAGGTGGTGCTGCTGATAAACGAAGCTGCCGGTGAAACCGCTCCGGATGCGCCCGCGCTGGATTTATCTAAAAAGATTTTTGATAAAGTTATCCAGAAAAATGTCCAGCCGACGGCTTCCGGTCTCAAAGCCGTAAAAGACGAAGTACAGGGGATTTTTCTCTAAACGGGGCCACCCGCCGGTCCGTGGGTACGGGAGCCTAAGATTTCGGAGGATAACACCAAGGCTTCGGCCAGGCGGTTTTGGTTGATATGCAGCGAAATGCCCTCTTTTTTAATAAGATAGGTAATTTGTTCCGTGGGTAAATTACCGGTTAACGCATCGGAAGCCATCGGACAGCCGCCCAAACCTTGCAAAGCGCCATCGATGCGCTGAACGCCCGCCCGCAGAGCCGCCTGTACTTTTTCGGCGACCTGTTCCGGTCGGGAATGCAGGTGGGCACCAAACTCAATCGTCGGAAAAGTCCGTAGTAAATGCCCGAACAACGTCTCAATTGCTTCGGGAGTGGAAGAGCCGATAGTATCGGAAGGTGCAATGATTGCGATACCGCTACGGACGAGTCGTTCGGTAAATTGCCCCACGATTTCAGGGCTGTAGGGGTCGCCGTACGGATTGCCGAAACCCATTGACAGATAGACGACCAACTGCTTCTGATGCGTGACGCAGAGTTGCTGGATGGCTTCCACTTCGGCAAAAGCCTGAGTGATGGTTTTGTTGGTATTGCGCAGTTGAAACGTTTCCGAAACCGATAACGGAAAACCGAGATACTGGATTTCCGGGTACAAAACCGCCTGTTCGGCCCCGCGCAGGTTGGCAACAATCGCCAGCAGCTCTGTTCGGGTTTCGGTTAAATCCAGACCCGCCAGTACCTCCGCCGTGTCGCTCAGCTGCGGAATGGCTTTGGCCGATACGAAACTGCCGAAATCGAGGGTATCAAAACCGACCCGCAGCAAGGCATTCAGGTAGCGGATCTTATCCTCCGTTGGAATGAAATCGGCCAATCCCTGCATCGCATCGCGCGGGCATTCAATCAATTTAAACGAATTCATAGGTCCAGATGGCAAAATGCGTGAAAGTTGTCCGGATTTAAACCGGCAATTGACTTTCAGGGTGTAATTTTGCGGTTTTTACGAAAAAAGCAACCGAACTGCTTTTCTGTTGCCCGTGTTATTTCATGTACCCTTGTATCCACGGACTGTTAGTCCGTAAGATCTTGGTGTTAAACGGTGTTCTAAACCATCCAGAATCTCACTAACTAGACGGGATCGCCCGCCGGTCCGTAACAACAAGAAGAACAACAAATGCTCTATCCTGATTCATTTGAACAAAAATTAGGTTTCGATAAAATCCGCGATTTGCTCCGGCAGGCTTGTATGAGCCCGTTGGGACAGTCGTATGTTGATAAAATCCGGTTTTCCGATAATTTCCAGCTGATCGACAAAATGCTTCGGCAGGTGGCCGAATTTAAAACCATCGTGCAATACGAACCGGAATTTCCGGCGTCGAATTACCTGGACATTCGGCCGCAGCTCGGTAAGATTCGGATCGAGGGCATGATGCTCACCGAAGAAGAATTTTTTGACCTGAAGCTCACCCTGCGGACCATTCAATTGTGCCTGCGGTTTTTGGCGGGCAAGGAAAAAGACGTTTACCCGTACCTGACCGAACTCGCCGATTCCATCACCGTTGACAAGAAACTGACGGATGCCATCGAGCGCGTGATCGACGACCGGGGCCACGTCCGCGATTCGGCCTCGCCGGAACTCGCCAACATTCGCCGTCGCATCATCACTGAGCAGGCCGGTTTGCGCAAAAAACTGGACGGCATCATGCGGAATGCCCGCCAGCAGGGCTGGATGCCCGACGATATTTCGCTCACGATCCGGAACGGGCGGGTGGTTATTCCGATTTCGGCGGAACACAAACGGCGGCTGAAAGGCTTCATCCACGACGAGTCGGCCACGGGCCAGACGGTTTTTATCGAACCGGCGGAGGTGTTCGACACCAATAACGAAATCCGCGAACTGGAATACGAGGAACGACGCGAAGTGGCCCGCATTCTGCGCGAATTGACCGACGTGCTTCGCCCGTATCTGCCTGAATTACAGCGAGCCACGACTTTTCTGGGTCTAATCGACTTCATTCGGGCAAAAGCCCGGTTTGCGCTGCAGATCGACGCCGGAATGCCGAAGCTGGTCAACCAGCCGCTGGTGGACTGGCTTCAGGCGCGGCACCCGCTGCTGCACCTGTCGTTTCAGAAACAGGGCAAAAAGGTGGTCCCGCTGAATCTGCTGCTCGATCCGGGTCAGCGAATCCTGATCATCTCGGGGCCGAACGCCGGGGGAAAATCCGTTGCGCTCAAAACGATTGGGCTGCTGCAATATATGGTGCAGAGCGGTTTGCTGATTCCGGTTATTGAAGGCTCGACGGCGGGAATTTTTCAGAATCTGTTCATCGACATTGGGGACGAACAGTCGCTGGAAAACGACCTGAGTACCTACAGTTCGCACCTGACCAGCATGAAGGCGTTTGTGACATTTGCGAATCGCAAAACGCTGTTTCTCATCGACGAATTTGGTACGGGAACCGAACCCGGTTTGGGGGGCGCCATTGCCGAGGCCATTCTGGAGGAACTGACCAAATCGGGTGCGTACGGGGTGATCAATACGCACTACACTAACCTGAAACTTTTCGCCGATAAAACCACGGGGCTGGTCAACGGGGCGATGCGGTTTGACGGCGAACACCTGGAACCGCTCTATGAACTCGAGATTGGTCGGCCGGGCAGTTCGTTTGCGTTCGAGATTGCGTCGAAAATCGGATTGCCGAAAAATGTCATCGACCGGGCGAAGGAAAAACTGGGATCGCAGCAGGTCAATCTCGAAAAACTGCTGAAAGAACTGGACATCGAAAAGCGGGTTTTTGCCGAAAGAAACCTGGAAATGGGGATCAATCAGCGCAAACTGGCCCAGCAACTGGCCGAAACCACCGCCCTGAAAACCCGACTCGACAACGATCAGAAAAAATTGCTGAACGAAGCCAAGCAGAAGGCCAGGGCCTTGGTGGCCGAAGCGAACCAGCGGATTGAAAACACCATTCGCGAGATCAAGGAGAACAAGGCCGAGCGTGATATGACCCGGCTGGTGCGGCAGGAACTGGAGCAGTTTGATAAAAAAGAGCTGCGGCAGGAAACCCTGGTGGAGGATGCAAAACCGGCCAGGGCCAAGGTTGAAACGGAAGAGTTTCTGCCTGAATCCGGGACCATCGCGGTAGGTAGTTTTGTGCAGATCAAGGGGCAATCCACGATTGGCGAGGTGCTGGCGATTCGGGGAAAGGACGCCGAAATCCGGATTGGCGATCTGAAATCCACCATCAAGCTAAACCGCCTGGAAAAAGTCAGTCGCAAAGTCTACCGCGAAGCCGTGGGCGAAACCGCCCGCCCGAAAATACAGGGCATCGACCTGAATGAGAAGATGATGAACTTCAGCTTCAACCTTGACATTCGGGGACAAAGGGGCGAAGAAGCAATGGTGGAACTCGATAATTTTATCAATAACGGCCTGATGCTCGGCTATCCTGAACTACGGATTGTGCACGGCAAAGGCGACGGCATTCTGCGCACCTTAGTCAGAAACCACTTGCGGACCTTCCCGCAGGTTGTTTCCATGCAGGACGAACACGCCGACCGGGGTGGGGCCGGAGTAACGGTGGTGAAATTGTCGTAAATTGTTCTGAACTTGGATTCCACGGATTAAAGGATTAACCAGGATTGTTACCGCTGGTTTTTATCCAATAAGATCCTTTTAATCCTTTAATCCGCGTAATCCAAGTTCAAAACTCATATATCTCCGCTGCTGTCAACGTAATCCCCAATTTCGTCAGCTCGATTTTGGCTTCCAGACCATCGTAAATGGTGTATTTCCAAAAGCCAGCCGAGCGTTCGTAGACTTCAATGATGTACTGCTTCTGCTGAACGAGCAGGTAATAATGTAAGGATGGTATTTTGACGTATTCAAATCGCTTGATTATCGGATCTTTTCGTTCTGAAGAGTCTGAAACCACTTCGATCAGTAAACTGGGCGAGCGAACGACTGTTTCGGAATCGTCGGCCAGATCGGCGGGCTCGCAGGTGTAGATCACATCCGGGTAGACGTATTTTTCACCGGTTTTTAGTTTTTGCTTGATGCTTTCTGTAAAAACCGTACAGCCACTTTTCCGGGAGAAAGGGTACAACAGGCGGGCAAAAGATTGAACGATAGTATTGTGCCGTTTGGTGGTTCCGGCCATGGCAAATACTTCTCCATCAATGTATTCATACCGGATCCCTTCCTCTCTTTCCAGCGCTTCATACTCCTCGAAGGTATACAGCTTTTTTTGCGGGTCTGCGACCATGATGAATTCAACGTTTCTTGCTTCCATAAAAATAAGAAATTGCGGATAAATAGTCTTATCCTTTGACGGTTTCGCGTCCGGCAGGTAACGCATTGTCCTGAAAAAGTGACGCGCGGAGTTTTCGCCTTGTTAGAAAAAAGCGTTTCTTTACCCGTTATTTGACTAGCTGCTCTGAGCTTCGCATTTCGACCGATTGTATGAATTTCAAACGCTTTCTTCCTCATTTACTAGCCGTTATTGCATTTGCAGTATTAGCCGTTATGTACTGCTCACCCGTTTTGAAGGGCAAACGACTAAACCAACACGATATCATTCAGTCGGTTGCGGCCAGTCGCGAAGTGGTCGAATACCAGAAACAAACCGGAGAGTGGGCCTGGTGGACCAACAGCATGTTCGGCGGAATGCCGACCTACATGATTGCCGGTGATTACCCCACCAGTCTGACGCATAAACTGGGTCAGTACATCAATCTGCTGCTTCCCGATCCGGCTAACTACCTCTGGCTGATGATGTTGGGTGGCTATATTTTACTGTTGGCGCTGGGGGTTAACAGCTGGCTTTCGGCCCTGGGGGCGGTGGCTTACACATTTGCGTCGTATACGTTACTCAGTCTCGAAGCCGGTCACGTTTCAAAAATACTGGCGCTGGCGTATGCGCCGGGCGTTCTGGCGGGCGTGATCATGGCCTTGCGGGGGCGTTATCTGGCCGGGGCCGCCCTGACAGCGGTTTTTCTAGGTCTTGAATTATACGCCAACCACGTCCAGATTACGTATTACCTCGCTTTCGGAATCATCATTTACGTGCTGATCGAGAGTGTGGTGGCCATCCGCGAAGGACGCGTTCGTTCGCTGGTTCTATCCTTATCGGCGCTGGCCGCAGCTGCCATTCTGGCCGTCGGTACGCACACGACCCGGCTCTGGAATGCGGCTGATTACGTGACGGTTACGACCCGTGGGAAATCCGAACTGACCATTTCGCCGAAAGCCGAAACCGGTGCTCCGGCGACTGCAACTGCCAGCCCGTCGGGCGGTTTGGACAAAGAATACGCGTTTCAGTACAGCTACGGAATTGGCGAAACCTTTACGCTGCTGATTCCAAACTACGCCGGAGGACCTACTATGGGAGCGCTGACAACGGATTCGGAAACGTACAAAAAGATGACCGGCATTGGTGTCGATCCGGGTATGGCGCAGCAGTTTATCCAGCAACTGCCCCTCTATCACGGAAATCTCTACAGTCAGAGTGGCCCGGCATACGCGGGAGCCATTGTCATTTTCCTCTTTGTTCTGGGTTTGATCATTGTTCCGGGACGTTTGAAATGGTGGTCGTTAGGCATCGCAATTTTTTACATTGCGTTGGCCTGGGGGCATAATTTCCCGGCTTTCAATTATTTACTTTTCGATTATTTTCCCGGTTTCAACAAGTTCCGGGCGGTTACAATGACGCTGACACTGGCGCAATTGCCGCTGATGATGCTGGGCATTCTGGCGCTGAAACAGATTGTGGATAAGAAACTGACGGCGGCAGAACTGAACCGGCCTCTGCTCATCAGTCTGGCTGTAACCGCCGGGTTGTCGCTGCTAATGGCGCTGGCCCCTACGGTTTTTCAAGGCTTCCGGGCCATGAATGACGAAATGTTTTCCAGTAATCTGGAACAGGGTTTACAAAATAAAAATCTGGCGGAACAGGTGGTTGCGGCTATTGTTGACGACCGCATCAGTATGGTTCGCACGGATGCCATTCGGTCAGCCTTTCTGATTTTGGTGGTGGGAGCATTGATCTGGCTGTTCGTTCGGGATCGCATCAAGTCGGTTATTTTCTACCCGGTTTTGATGGCGCTGATGATTTTTGACCTCTTCAACGTCGATAAGCGGTATTTCAACAACGATGATTTTGTGAGTAAACAGTCCATTCAGGAGACGGTTACGCCCACAGCCGCCGACGAGCAGATTCTGGCCGACAAAGCCCTCGATTTCCGGGTGCTGGATGCCACTACTAGTTTCATGAGCGATGCGAAGGCATCCTATTTCCACAAATCCCTGGGGGGTTATCACGCGGCCAAACTGCGCCGGTATCAGGAGTTAGCGGAATTTCAATTATACCGGAATTTACGCCAGACGCCGGATGCACCGAATTATTTCAATGTACTCAATATGTTGAATACGAAGTACCTGATTACGCAAAGCCAGTCGGCCAACCCGCAACAGGCGCCGGGACCACCGGCGGCTCAATTGAATCCCGGTGCGTTGGGAAATGCCTGGTTTGTGGCAGATTATCGGATGGTGCCGAACGCCAACGCCGAAATGCAGGCCCTCGATAGCCTGAATACCCGCCAGTCGGCCGTGGTCGATCAGCGATTTGCCGAGCAACTGAACGGCTTGAAAATCCAGCCCGATTCCGCCAACACGATCCGGCTGACCAGTTACAAACCAAACGAACTAACCTACGAAAGCAATGCCAAAAGCGAACAACTGGCGGTTTTTTCGGAAATCTACTACAACGTTCGCGACGAGTGGAAAGTGACCGTCGATGGTAAAGAAATGCCCCACCTGCGAGCCAATTATGTGCTGCGGGCCATGCGCGTTCCGGCCGGGAAACACACAATCGTTTTCAAGTTCGACCCGGTTTCGATTCGCGTC
Organism: Larkinella terrae; assembly: GCF_009668025.1. Classification (GTDB taxonomy): domain Bacteria; phylum Bacteroidota; class Bacteroidia; order Cytophagales; family Spirosomataceae; genus Larkinella; species Larkinella terrae. The sequence goes on from NZ_WJXZ01000007.1 coordinate 296,019, forward strand.
GGCAAGGTGGTCGATCTGGTTTGTTCATTGCTGATTGTGGCCTTTATCGGAACGGCGGTTTATTTCGAACGAAAGAAGCGAACCGTTTAATCAAGTTTGAAAGGTGACTTTTATAACACCTGTAAGGTTTTAAAAGACCTTACAAGTGTTTTTTCGTCAGTTGCCGGATCGAAACCAGATGCCCGAACAAAACCAGCGGAACAACCACGCCGGGCAATCCGACGAATGGAAACTTCAACACGCCCACATTTGGCTGATCGAACGCCAGTTGCTGAATGGGTAGGGGCGCGGCCAGCACGGCATGCGTTACAATATTGATAAGCAGCAACAGCGCCAGAATGTTCCAGATCAACAGCTTTCTGCGGGCGGCCGCAGTATTCTGCGACGCCCAGTAAGCCGCGAGTGGGGCCGTCAATCCGGATAGAATATCGAAATTCCTACCCTCGAACGTCATCAGCTCGGGAATGAAGTGATGGATGAATAAACCATACAGCGCCAATTCCACCGGCACCCGAATCGTATTCAGCCAGGTCAGGGTCTGGATCGGAAGCTGATCAAGAAAACGACGTGAATTTTTAGTCAGGAACAAAGCCAGAATAAGTGTAAACGGCGGTAAAATCACCATAAAAAAGCGCGGTGGCACCGCATCAGTTTTCAGGAAAAAATCGCTTTGGGCCAGTGCCAGTAAAACCGCCAGCCAGGTGAGGATACCAAAAAGAATAAAACCGGCTTTGGTCGGTACGGCCTGGCGGAGGGCTGCATAAAAAACTGCCAGGGTAATGATTAGAATTCCGCCGAAACAAAGGCTCAGCCAGATGGGCGGATTTTCGTACAGGTGCGAAAGATTGGGTTGCATTTGATTTACAGATTTGGTTTGATGCTGTAAAACAAGTTTGCAAAACGGCAACGTAGAGACTTTTTCAGCACTGATTCAATGAATGGTACTGTATTCGCGGATGAATGGTCAGCCGACGGCAAGCTGTTGGAGCCACTTGCGGAATTCGACGTTCCGGTAGCGACTGACCGTGACGGTTTCTTCGGGCTGGTTTTTGTGCAAAGACGGCGTTAGCGTAACGATCAGTTTGCGGTTGCTGTCGTCCTGCACGCTTCGAACGGCTTGTACGGACACGATAAACTGCCGGTTTAGCTGGAAAAAATAATTGGCGGGAAGCTGGTTTTCGAGTTTTGCAAAGGAATTGTAGTGGGTGGTCAACTGCTGCCCATCGGTTTTGACCAGCAGGACAAGGCCCTGCGTCGAGAAAAAATACGCGATTTCGTCCGGTCGGAAACGGAGTTGACGCGCCCCGAAGTCGATCAAGACCGCAGCTTCCGAAACCGGTCGGGTGGTTTGTTGCAAACCGGACAGTTTTTCGTTGAGATTTTCAGCGGCCTGTTGTTTCTCAAGTCGGAAAGCCTCAAGCAGATACAGTCCGACGTAACCACCGTTGACAAGCGTTGCAATGGTAATGCAGACAAAAACGCCGGACGTAAGCTGAACCGCATTGGGCCAGAAGCCAGTATAAAGCCGGATGGCATTGGGAAAGACAACCGAAAACGTCAGCAACGTGGCAAAACCGCCTAACAACAGTTGCCGGCCGATGCGTCGGGCTGGATTGTAGGAAAACGGTAAATTACGATCCAATAACCGAAAAATCAGGAGATTAACCGACCAGCACGACAGGATCACCGTGCTTACGGTCAGAAAATAAGCAATCGGAAATTGGTAATCCGTCTGCCACGGAAACCGCCGGTAGAAGACCACATGCGAAGCTACGGTTGCCAGAACCGGCACCAGAATCAGCAGCAAAACTCCGTGTTGGCGACGGTTCAGCGGTTCCATGCGTATTTTCGACGGCCTTTTTTTGTATCTAAAACCAGAACGACTTTCTTGCTGTTATTCATCAAACGAAAAAACATGGAACCAGACGAAACCGCCCCGGAATCCGATAAACTCGATCGAATCATTGACGCCCGGATGAAACTCAAACGGCGGTTTGAAGAAGCGATCCAGAATACGCCCTCGATGACCGACGAAAAACCGCTGGGCTCGGGTCCGCCGAACCGCCACGGGATGCCGAAGATACCAAAAAGTCAGACGGTTACGAAAAAATGGCCGGTGCTGGACTTGGGTCATCACCCCCGGATTCCGCTGGATAAATGGCAACTGGCCATCGATGGCGAAGTGGAGAATCCCATTCGATTGAAATGGGCCGATTTCATGGCTTTACCCCAAACGAAAGATGTGAGCGATTTTCACTGCGTAACGACCTGGTCGAAGCTGGATGTGCCCTGGGTGGGCGTCCGGTTTGCCGATCTGGCCGCGTTGGTGATGCCCAAAGAAACCGCTACGCACGTCATGTGCTACGGTTTTGACGGTTACTCGACCAATCTGGCGTTGGTGGAAGCGCTCAAGCTGGATGTTCTTCTGGTGCATACCGCCGAGGGCCAGCCGCTGCCGCTCGAACACGGCGGCCCCGTCCGCATGATTACCCCCCAGCTCTACGCCTGGAAAGGGGCCAAATGGATCAAACGCATCGAGTTTCTGGCCGGAAACCGCCTGGGATTCTGGGAAGAACGCGGATATTCCAACACCGCCTACCCCTGGCGAAATGATCGGTATAGCTGAAGAGTTGCAATTGTTTCGCGGGGTTGAGCGGAGAAAAAGAGTTAAGCGGAGAAATTAATTAAAAACTCTGCGTAACTCCCTTTTTCTCCGCTCAACTCTGCGAAACAACTCTTTAACTCATTAGATACTATTCTCCATAAATGCGTAACACAGCATGTGGCAGATCGTCATGTGGGCATCTTCCACGCGGCCGTAATGCTGAGAGTCGATGACGATCACTTCGTCGGCCAGATCGGCCAGGCTGCCGCGTTTTCCACCGACCAGCGCAACCGTCGTCAAATCGTGTTCCTTGGCCCATTGAATGGCTTTTACCAGGTTCGGTGAGCTGCCGCTGACGCTCATGGTCAGCACCAGGTCGCCCGGTTGGGCATAGTTCTGCAACTGCCCGAGAAATACGTCGTCGTAGGAATAATCGTTGCCGAGGGCGGTAATCCAGGCGGTATTGTCGTTCAGCGACATACAGCGAAACCGCTTGCCCAGCCGGTCGGACGCTCCTTTGCCCAGATCCGTAATAAAATGGGAGGCATTGGCCGCGCTGCCGCCATTTCCAAAGACAAAAAACTGCCGGTTTTCTTTCCAGCAGGTCTTCAGCAGTTCCACAATCCGTTCGACGCGATCAACCGGAATGGAATTGAGAGCTTCCTGGTGGTGAACGAGGTATTGTTCAAAATAGGTTTGCATAATGCAGTAAAAGTTAAAGGATTTCTGGAAGAGACCGGACTATGTTCGGCCCTTCAGGTTATAAACTTAAAGCGCCAATCGGTACAACATTTTCGCCCAGTTCAGCCAGCCGAATGGCCGGTCCGGGTTGAAAAGCGCCCATTATGTACGTTGGCAGGATTTTTTCAACGGCAGCCCGCAGCGGTTCGCCGGTTAGCGACAGACCGCCCCCCAAAATAATTACGTCGGGATGCAGTAAATGGACTACATGCGACAGGCCAAAAGCGAGATCATCGGCGATTCGCTCCAAAATCCGCCGGGCTGTCGGGTCGCCCTGATCAAAGGCCGCCCGTAAAAACCGGGCTTCACCGGTTTGGTGTTCGCCCACCAGTTGCTTTAAAATGGCACTCTCCGGCAGTTCGGCTGCGGCCCGGCGGACTTCCTGATCGACTGCCCAGCCGGAACAGACCGATTCGAGGGTAGTACCGGTTTTGTCGAGCCGGATGTGGCCAATTTCGGTTTCGCCCGGCGGCATACCGTGGTAAATTTGCCCATCGACAATCAATCCGCCACCAACGCCACTGCCCAGTGTGACGTAAAACACCTGCCGGAAGGTCCGCCCGGCGCCGTGGACCGCTTCGCCCAGAGCCGCCACGTTGGCGTCATTTTCCACCCGAATCCGTTCGGCCGCGGTCCGCTCGCGCAGCCAGTCGGCCAGCCCAAATCCCGACCAGCCTTCAATCTGATGGGAGGTTGCGATTCGTCCCGTCTGGGTGTCGACGGGGCCACCGAAGCCGACACCAACGGTCTGGATGGGTTCGGAAAGCTGGTCGATGGCTTTCTGGATGTGCGCCAGAATACCGGCGGCTCCCCGGGATTTGTCGACTGAGAATCGAAAATTTTGTTGGATCGCTGTTCCTTTGCCGGCTACGATCTGCAGTTTCGTGCCGCCAATTTCTATACCAAGATTCATGTTAGTCGGCGGAGTTACCATCCGCCATGCCGGAAGCAAGTGGTTTATTCAGGGTTTTACAAGGTTGTCACACGACAAATGCGTGACTGCGCGGCAAAGTAAAGCAGAAAAAAATTACCGAAGGGTATCTTTCTGAAGATCCGGCTGATTTCGTTTGACGAGGGCCGGAAGTTGAATGGCCGGACCGTTTTCCCAGGAATCTGCGCCGGTGATGGACGCCCGGCCCAGAATGTCGCTGCGTAATTGCCGCTTTTCCGCCGACTCGATATGAAGCCGCTTATCCCGGTTTTTCAGCAGATCGGGATCAAGCTGACCATCCCGCGTAAAACTCATCAGCAAAGCCGGTCCGCCGAGGGGCAGCTTCGAATTTGAACCGTTTTGCCAGGTTTGCCAGGTTTTTCCGTAGGCAGACACCAGTCTTCCCATCAGGTCGTGTTCCTGTTCATCCGACAGATTGGGCGCAACCAGCAAACCGCCTTTGACCAGATACCGGTAACTATGCCAGAGCTTTTTTTCATCCTCCGGCAATGTTTTAAACAACCGCTCCGAGATAATGTATTCAACACCAGTCAGTTTGGCATTCCTCGCATTTCCGTCGAAAATAACACACTGCGTTACATCTTCGCTGAGCTGCGAACAATAGTGATGCGTTTCCTGCTGGCTGGCACGGTTTCCGCTAAAAAAATGAAAATCGTTGAGGTATAATTGAAACGAACTGATCGGAATCCCGCTGGAATCTGCCTTTAATCGGCTGTTCAGAAGCGGTTTTTCATTATCGGAAGATTGTACTTTAGTAGAGGCAGTATCTTCTCCACAGGCCAGTATCAACGAAGCCAAAGCTAGGTAAAACCCGAATTTGATCATTGTAATGAAGTACTCCTTTTTTCTCAGGTAAGCAGAGAGATAGACTGTAAAATAGGTTCGGAGTAAATGTACACCAGTAAATTCATTTCCAGTAAGGAAGTTTATTAACGGATCAGTTTATTTTCCGATTTCAAACCAATAGTTATTTGTATATAAAAACAAATATCCTGTTAGTTTAAGTGAAAAGGTTGTTTGTCGTGCGTAGTAATTCTGGAATTATAAATCAGGCCTAATATCAGTAGTCCGATGAAAATAGCAATGGCTATCTGCAAGGTAGAAATGAGATTAAACTGGGATGATTCGCTTTTTGATTCCTTCACAAGGCTTTGGCCCTCAGTATATTGAATCGTTATTAAATCATTTAAACCCTTTATTAATTGCTGAAATACAACCGACCCCTTTTCATTGAATAACTCACAACCGGTTTCTTTATAACCCGTTTGTACACAGTGGAGAATCTTATTTTCGAGTTGCCCGTATTGATTAACCCGGTTTTTAAATAACTGAAGGCTTTTCGCTTCCTCGGCGATCAGGAATGTTTTTTCGTAATTGGTGAGCAGCGAATCAATCGAACGATTCTGTTTTTTAAGTAGCCGGTTGATTTCCTGTGGTGAAGAATGAGCGGAAGAGAAAAGATAGCGTTCCAGTATCAACCGTTTGGTGTATAAATTCTCGCTTAAATAAACCATATCGACCGCCGGAACCAGGCGATCCCGATAAATGGAAGAGAAAGATTTATCAATGTCATTTATATTTCTTCGCGAAAGAAATGTACTCAATACAATGAGTAGCATAATTCCGGTTAATAGAACTGCCGCTTTTAATTTTTGCTGGATAACAAAGGACCATTTCATACGAATCGTGATTTGAACTACCGGGAAATTTCGTCCCGATTGGTTTATTATCAACGAAATTTAGACTATTTGTGTATAGATTTTACTATTTCCGGATTTGGAAGTCAATAATTGGGAAACAAACCAGTAGCCGACCCGCCTTGCCCACTATTTTAGTGGGCCACAACCATTTTTCTGGTGAAAACACCCTGAGCGGTTTCGACCCGCAGAAGATACGTGCCGGTTGGCAGGTTGCTGACATTGAACCGCACGGAGGTGGCGGTTGGCCGCGATGACCGCACGGGCAAAATCCGCCCCTGCAAGTCGGAAATTGTCAGATTTTTTACCCCCTGAGTCAGCCAGTCCGACTCTAGCACCACCTCGCTCGAAGCCGGATTAGGATACAAGCGGGCATCCGAACGAACCGGCTCGACCGCCGTAATGGTTTGCCGAAATACCGGCACCGCCGGAAAATCCCGGAATAGCGCAGCGGTTTCAACACTGGCGTCGGCCCCAAACCAGTCGGTCAGGATCGCTGCGTAAACCTGGCGAAAATCAGTCTGCATTTTCAGGTTACTGGCGTCCAGATCGCTCAGGTTCGGATTTTTGCCCACAATCACGGTTTTAACGGCATTGCCAAAAACAAACATCGGAGCCGAAGTGCCGTGGTCCGTGCCGAAACTCCCGTTGGATTTGGCCCGTCGCCCGAATTCCGAAAACGTCATCCCCACCACCCGATCATCGACTTTCAGTTGCGTCAGGTCGTTTTGAAAGGCCAAAACCGCGTCAGAAAGGGTTTTCAGCAGGGTTGCGTGCGTACCAGTGGTGGTGTCGGAAGCAACCACCTGGTTGGCATGATTATCAAAACCGCCCAAAGTGAGGTAATAAACTTTCGTTTGCAAACCGCCACTGATGAGTCGGGCGATGATTTTTAACTGGTCGCCGAGGGCATTTTTATCGGGATACACTGCCAGATTTTTTCCCTTGCCAGCCGCGGTTTTGATCTGGCTGGCATAACTGACCGAACTGGCCTGCTGTTGGCGAATGAAGTCGATCTGTCGTCCGGCATAGCCCGGAATCGTGGTCAGCGGATCTTTGGGCGTTTCGCCCACCAGCCGCGCAAACGTCTCGGGATCTTGCAGCACAATGGCCATTGAGTTGGTCGGGCCGAGGAGGGTTGTTGCCGTTACATAGCCAATCTGAACGGCTGGCGGGTCGGGTAATTTGTCGGTTGGGTAATTTTCGGGAAATCCCGGAAACCGACTGTCCAGGTAGCGCCCGGTCCAGCCCGAGGTAGCGGTTTTGTCCGCATCCGTTCCCGTCATCCAGATGTCGCTCGCCCGAAAATGGGAAAAATTGGGCGACGGATACGAAACGCCCTGCACAATACTCAGTTTGCCTTCGTTAAACAACTGCTGCATTCCGGTCATCGCCGGATGCAGACCGGTTTCCGGATAATACTTCAGTTTCAGCGCTTTGGCTTCGGGAATGGCAATGTTTCCCCGAAAACTCGCGGACGAGTACAGATTCATCTGGTCGAGCGGGATCACCGTGTTCAGGCCATCGTTCCCGCCCTGTAACTGAATGATGACCAGCACCCGATCGCTTTGCTCGGCCAGGCTGATCAGCGATTGCACAAACGACGACGGACGCGCAAAGGCCCGGGCGCCATACCCATCGACCAGAACCGGCAGCAGCAGCGAGGAGGCAGCGTGTTGTAAAAAATGACGACGCGATAGTTTCATTGGGCGAAAATTTCATTTAATAAACCTGGTATTCTGCCATTCGGAAAACGTATTGCAGGAAAGCAGTTAGTTTGGTCTGGACGGCCCGTTTTTTGGCGGCATCGTTCGGAGATTTGACGTAATCGTTCCACTCACCAGCCCATTCATAACGCGGAATCGAATTGAGCAAAACCGTATCGGTCAGAAAGTCTTTTTGCGCCTGCGTCAGGGCAACCGCCAGCAACTGCCCCGTTAGTTCATTAACCAGTTTCGCCGGATCCGTGGGGTCGGAAAGCGTTTTGACGTAGGGCAGAATGTCGATAACCGGTTTTCCGTTCAGCTTCAGGGCGCTGGTCGTTAAGGCATCGCCGAAAGAACCGCGTAGCCCCAGCGTAGCCGAATTAATCCACTGCTGGTAATAACCGGTTTGGTAGAAAGCCGTCCAGCCGAAAACCGTCGGCGGATTCAGTAATTCCTGCTTCTCTTCCTTGACCCGGGCATTGATGTAATTCCCAACCTGGTGAAAAGCCGTTATGTTCTGGGAGGAGTCCGGTGCCTGAACATCCCAGAAGCGCAAGGTGCTCACAACCAGATCGGCTGGCGATTTAATGATGGCACCCCGCAAGGATTCATCGAAGAAATGCTGGCTTTGAAATAGAGCCGATAACACCGGTTTTACCTCAAAATTATTCTTCCGGAAAACCTCCGCCAGGGGCTGGATAAAATTAGTTTCGACGTCTGCCGGAATCTCCGAGTTGATAAACCAGCGGTAAAGTTTGCGGCAGATGTAGCGGGGCGTTTCTGCCTGGCGCAGAATCATATCCAGCAGCTCATTTAGTTCGTCCAGACCCGCATTGTTTCCCGTTCGCCCTTTAATCACGGTATTCTGATAGGCTGCCGAGAACTGTTTATCGCCGGTATCGTGCCGGTTGGCCCGAAACGCGCTGGTGATGGCCGCATTGTTGACATCGCGGTAACCGGTGTCGGCCCAGCCCGTCAGGACGCGCGCGGCCGCCTTGACGTCGTCTTCCGTATACCCGCCGTTGCGACCGATCGTAAAAAGCTCCTGGAGTTCGCGGGCGTAGTTTTCGTTAGCGGTACCGGCTACGTTCTGATTTCCGTTCAAAAACCGGAGCATGGCCGGGTCCTGCGTGATGGCGATAGTGAACGCTTTAAAATTGCCCAGTGCGTGTTGCCGCAGCAGGCAGTTATAGCGGTACGTGTAGCGGTAATCCGTCACGGTTGCATCGTTGGTGACGAAGTGGTTCGACCAGAACAGCGTCATTTTTTCGAGCAGCGAAACCGGTTCATTGAGCATCAGATTGGCCCACCAGTTTTTAACGTACTGCTTTAATTTTCCCGTGTTGACCGAATCGAAAGGCAGGTCGTGAAACGTCTTGCCGGTTTCCAACGAAAGGGGAGGAGCAGGAACGGGCTGATCGGCCAGCAGTTTGGCCACCACCTGAGCCGCCGTTTGACCAGCCAACGCTTTGATCTGACCGGCGGTTGGGCCAAACGTGGCCCGGCGCAGGAGATAAGCCACCTGATCCGCCGTCAGCGGTTTCGGATATGCATCCAGTAAAGCCAAGATAGGATAGAGTTATCGGTTGTAACTAACTGATCACAATAAGGTACATAAGGTTTAGTTAACAATCCAGTAATTAATTGATTTTTAATCGGTTTGGCGCTCTTCTCCGCTCAGGAAAGAGTAGTTTTTTCAACGAATTTGAATCCCAAATGACCGATTCCTAAATAGTTAAAGCCGGGAATCCGCAAATTCGATATATTAACTCAGTCATTTTGAAGGCGTTTCAATTCGCTACTTTCTCCCTTCAAGTACCTAACTAATTTTTAATGGAAGCTGCACAAGCGCCTAATCTGGATCAAACTGCGCCGGGGCCTCGGATCGGGCGGTTTTCAACTCTCGACATCCTTCGGGGAACTGCCTTGCTGGGTATTTTGCTGGTGAATATTCAGGCTTTTGGACTGACCGAACCGCAGATTCAGCACTTTATTCGGGGGCCTCACGGCGGCAGTTACTGGCTGATCACCCTGATTCAGGTGTTGTTTGGTCATTCCATGCAGGCCGCTTTCACAATGGCGTTCGGGGCCGGCATTCTGCTCTTTCTGGGTAAAACAAAAACCGCAAACGGGATGGCCGCTCCCGAATTATACATCCGGCGCCAGATGTGGCTCATTGCGTTCGGGCTGATCAACGCGATCGGATTCCTCTGGACCTATGATCTGCTTTTCCTTTACGGAATCGTGGGCATCTTGTTGTTTCCGTTTCGGTTGATGTCCATGCGGACTTTGCTGGTCAGCGCGCTTGCGATGGGTTTGATTTACAGCGGAAAAACCTACTGGAATTTCACGGAGCAAAAGGAAAAGTACGAGAAATACCAAAAAGTAGTTGCGCTCGAAAAGAAGCAGAAGCAACTTGACAAGAAAACCGCAACAAAAGCGAAAAAAGCAGCACTTAACGATGAGCAGAAAGACGATAAATCGGCCTGGGAAGGATTGGTAAAAAGCCACCAATACGATAAAAAGCAGGATGAGTCCACCATCAAAGCCATGCGCTCCGACTATTCGACGGTTTGGAGTCATTTGCTGCCGACTATCCAGGCCACGCAGGCGCAGTACCTTTACCGGCTGGGTTTGTGGGATATTGCCTCGATGATCTTACTGGGTATGGCGCTGTTTCGGTGGGGGTTCTACACCGATCAATTGACGACCCGGCAGTACACCGGTTTGGCCGCGGTCGGGTTGTTAATCGGACAGGCGCTGGCCTGGCTATCGGTTTTCTCGAATGAATGGCTGCTCACGGATTTTACGAACTATATTTCTACCAGTTGGTTGCCGCTTCACGAGGTTTTTCGACCCTTTTCGCAGGCGCTGTCCGCGGTCGGCTGGGCCAGTCTGGTCATGGTGCTGTACCGGCTAAATTTTGCAGGCTGGTGGTGGCAGGCCGTTGGAGCGGTAGGGCAAATGGGGCTGACCACCTACCTCACCCAGTCGGTTGCGTGTACGTTGTTTTTTAATGGCTACGGTTTTGGGTATTTTGGTCAGCTCCGGCTTTCCGCGCTTTACCTGATTGTGGCCGAACTCTGGTTGCTGCAGATCGTCTTCAGCGTGGTTTGGCTGCGTCATTTTCGGCTTGGCCCGGTCGAATGGCTCTGGAAGTCGCTGACCACTGGCCAGTGGCAGCCCCTGCGTCGGCACGAACCGGGCCCCGAATCCACCCCGGTTTTATCCTAAACACTTCACAACCTGACCTTTGCATGGAAACTTCTCCTTCATCTTATCTGCCAGCGGATGCCTCCGCTACCCTGTTTTCCGCAACTTCAACGGATTATTCAACTACCGTCGATTCCCCGCAGCCCGTTGCCAAAGCCGACCGGATTCAGACCATCGACCTGATTCGGGGTCTGGCACTGCTGGGCATTCTGATGATGAATATTAAAAGTTTTGGCTACGTCTGGTCCGGATTTATCAACATCGTCAAGCATCCGGAAAGTACGGATTTTTATACGCTGGCGGTGGTCGATACGGCTTTTGCGGGCACCATGCGGGCTTTGTTTTCGATGCTTTTCGGGGCCGGAATGATTCTGTTTCTGACGAATAAACCGGAGCAGGGGCAGGGCCCAACGGTAGCCGACTATTATTATCGGCGTCTGCTCTGGCTCGTCCTGTTCGGGGTTTTTAACGCTTATATTCTACTCTGGTCGGGAGATATCCTTTATTTCTACGGGCTTTGCGGCATGCTGTTGTATCCTTTCCGAAAAATGAAGCCGGGCTGGCTGGTCGTAATGGCGGTTTTGTGCATTGGGGCTAATTATTTGCGCAATGATCTGTGGTACAGCGGAATGCGTGAAAACCGGACCGGCTATCTGGAAGCGGTCAAGCTTGAAAAAGCGCATAAAAAACCGTCGGCCAAGCAACTGGAGGCCAAAACCGCCTGGGAAAATTTCGAGAAGAACTTCAAGCCGGACCCCAAACGGGATGCCAAACTGGTCAAGGAACGCCGTTCGGGTTACGGCACGGTTTTCGCCAGCCTGATCCCGAACAACAGCGGGGCCGAATCCTGGGGTGTTTATTTTGGCAGTTGGGATATGCTGTCGATGATGTTTCTGGGCATGGCTTTACTCGGGTGGGGCTTCTTTTCCAATAAGCTGCCCACCTCGACCTACGCTGTTGCCTTGCTGGTCGGGTACGGCCTGGGATTTCCGATCAGTTGGTTCTTTTTCCGTGCCAGCTTTGTCGACTGGCTCCAGAACGCAGGGCAGGTGTTCGATACGTTCCGGGTCGATCCGTTCCAGCTTTATGATCTCCGGCGGGGGTTGCTGGCCGTTGGTCACGCCAGTTTGCTCATCCTGGTTTACCGCTCGAACGTCGTTCCCTGGCTCATGAAAGCCCTGACGGCCGTGGGGCAGATGGCTTTTACCAACTACCTCATGCAGAGTATCATCTGTACACTTTTCTTCAACGGCTACGGGTTGGGCTATTTCGGCAAACTGGCTTACCACGAACTTTATTACCTCGTTGCGGGCGTGTGGGTTTTTCAACTGATCACATCGCCCATCTGGCTGAGCTATTTCCGGTTTGGTCCTTTTGAATGGCTCTGGCGGTCGCTGACCTACTGGAAACCGCAACCCATGCTGATTCGGCCAAAACCGACCGCCGAAACCGCATTGGCTTAGCGAGGATGTCGCTGTCTATGGATTTATCTTTTTTATCGTTTGCAATAAGAAGGAAACGGCATCCGAATGCTTTATAGAGAAAAAGTCATGTATGCGATTCGCTGGAATTGGTTGTCTTGTTTCCCTTGTTTTGATGCTTTCAACCTCGGTATCAGTCGGTTATCCGGCATGCCCGGATGCCTCCGAACCCAACCAGAACGACACGACCAGCCAGGAGATAACGATCCTTGGCCTGGGTGATTCCATCACGCAGGGCGGTGCCGATTTTGTCTCGTATCTTTTTCCGCTTCAGAAAAAAATCCGGGACGCGCGGTATAGGCTGAAGTTTATTGGCCCGAAGCCCAGTGTCAGCCCAACCGACACGGTTTACAACGCGGGATACGGGGGCAAAAATGCGGAGTATCTGGCGTCGATCGTCGATAGCATTTACACCCGGTTTCCCGCAGATGTGGTTTTGCTGCACACCGGACATAACCATTTTGATACCGAAAAACCGGTCGCGGGGATTATTGCGGCCCAACAATCAATTATCAGCAAGCTAACGGCCATCAACCCGCGGGTGATCATTCTGGTGGCGCAGGTTATTACCAGCGGGAAATTGCCCAAGTACAGCTACATCCCGGCCCTGAACGAGGAAATCAAAGCGATGGTTAACCACCTGAATTCGAAGAATTTGATTCTGGTCAATCAGGCCAAAGGCTGGGACTGGCAAAAAATGACGATCGCGGACAAAGTTCATCCGAACGCTGTGGGTGCGGAAAAAATGGCGCAGACCTGGTTTCGGGCGTTGAAGCGGAAGTTATCGGTTCGCTCGAAATGAGTAGGTTTCTGCCGGTTGGAGAAAGAACCCGCTGTCAGGGTCTTCAACCGTACGACGGCCCGGCGCTGACAGGGGTGGTTCTAATAATTTAGTTTTGCAAGATAGTTAAAGTCGTAAGTGGCGCTTTCCAGAGCGGTTTTGGGATATTCTTCCTGCTCGACAAAGAAGTATTTCATGCCGGATTTGTCGATGTTCTTCAGCATTTTCACAATGTCGATCTGCCCTTTGCCAAATTCGGTGCTTTCCTTTTTGACCTTGTCCATGTCTTTCAGGTGCCAGAGCGGAAAACAGCCCGGATACTTGGCAAAATACGTCAGCGGATCGTTGCCCGTAACGATCACCCAGCCCAAATCCAGCTCCATTTTGACCAGATTTTTATCCGATTTCTCCACCAGAATGTCGTACAGCGGTTTGCCGTTTTTCTTTTCAAATTCGTAATCGTGGTTGTGGTAACCGAACACCAGGTTGGCTTTTTTGCAGTCTTCGGCAGCTTTGGAAAACGTATCGGCACATCGCTCGTAGTTGGCAACGGTTTGTCCCTCAGACGGTAATGACGAGCAAACCAGGTAGCTTTGCCCGGCTTCGGCGGCCATGTCGACCGATTTTTTCCAGTCTTTATCGATGTGTACGTGACCGCTACGGACGTTCATGCCCAGGTCGCCGGCGATTTTTTTGATTTCCTTCGGCTTTAAACCGTAGAAATTCCCCTTTTCGCTGCGGGCCGATTCCAGTTCTTTGTACCCAATTTTGGCCAGTTGTTTCAGCGTACCGACGGCGTCGGCCAGCATTTCCTTCCGGACCGTGTACAACTGGATGCCCACATTTTTTACTTTAGCCGCTTCCGCAAAAGTCGGTGCCAGAAACGCCCCGGCTGCCAGGCTACCGGTTGCTTTCAGAAAATCTCGTCTTGTTGTCATAAAATCAGGAAATACGAATGGATCAATCACCAAAGGAATTGTTCGGAGAAGTCTACTACCGCAGCCTGCTTACCACTTTTTAAAGACGAAAAAAACCGCCAGGATAATCAACACAAAACCGACGATGTAATTCCACTTGATGTCTTCTTTCAGGTAAAAAACCGCAAAGGCAACGAAAACCACCAGACTAACTACCTCCTGCATGGTTTTGAGCTGAAAAGCGCTGAATTGGTACGATCCGATGCGGTTGGCCGGAACCGCCAGGCAGTATTCGACCAGAGCGATTAGCCAACTGATCAGAATCACTTTCCACAGCGATTCGCCTTTGTAGCGCAGGTGCCAATACCAGGCCGTGGTCATAAAAATATTGGAGAAAATTAGTAAAACGACAGTTCGCATAATGGTTTGAACGAAGCAATGGAACGGGTTTTAGCCCGTAAAACGGTTCTTGAATAAAACCGGTGCAAATCTCTGCGAACGCTTTTGGTAAACCATAAACTACCCGGCTTTTTTTTGGTTACCTATTTTGTGAAACCTGATTTTGATTTGACATTGGTTCTGAGCCGGATTGAGGAAGCCATCCGGCCGTACCCGAAAGCCGCCATGTTCGACTTGTTCGAACGGGGTTACAACAGCGTTTTCGAGCAGCTTATTTCCTGCATCATCTCCATCCGCACGCTGGACGAGGTGACCATTCCGGTTTCGCTGCGGCTGTTTGCCGTGGCCCGAACGCCCGAACAACTGCTGCAACTGGAACCGGCGGCTTTGGCGAAACTGCTTTACGGAACGCAATACCCTGACCAAAAAGCCTACACGATGCTGGGCATCGCGAAGCGTGCGGTCGATGAATTCAACGGGCAGATTCCCGCCGATTTTGAAACGCTGACCTCCTTCAAAGGCGTTGGTCCGAAGTGTGCGAACCTGACGCTGGGCGTAGCAACCGGGCAGGCCGCCATCAGTGTCGACATTCACGTGCACCGGGTGACCAATCGCTGGGGTTTTGTGCACACGCAGCAACCGGAACATACGCTGAAAGTACTGGAAGAACGCGTGCCTGTTGCGCAATGGATCGACATTAACCGGTTGCTGATGCCGTTCGGAAAACACATTTGCACGGGCCGTTTGCCGCATTGTTCCACCTGCCCGGTTCTAGCGTGGTGCGAACGCGTTGGCGTGACGGAGAGTCGGTGAAATTTGCGGATAATTCCCTATATTTCTTGCGATTAGTTACCGATATGCTGATCGCTACTCTATTCCGTCAAACCCCGTCATGAATCCATTAAATTCCGCAACCTCAGCGGGTTCCGAAAAACCGAAACTTTATTCCTTGGTCGTGGGCGTCAACGCCTACCAACAGGTGCGGCAGTTGAACGGCGCCGTTCAGGATGCGGCCACAATGGAGAGCTACCTCGCTGGTCTGACGGATTTTGAACATCATTCGCTCCACCTCAGCGACCAGGAAGCGACCAAAACCGCCGTTGTCGGGGGCTTTCGCACGCACCTGAAAAACGCCGGCCCGAACGATACGGTTTTGTTTTATTACGCGGGCCACGGCGCCCAGGAAGCCGCTGACCCGGCCCTCTGGCCCACCGAAACCGACAAAAAGCTCGAAAGTATCGTCTGTTTCGATGGCGATGCCGCTCACACCTGGGATTATCTGTTGACGGACAAAGAGTTACGGTTTTTGATTCAGGAGCTCAGCCAAACCGGGGCGCACATCGTCACGATTTTCGATTGCTGCCATTCCGGCGATAACACCCGGTTTTTCGATTTGCTGGCGGAAACGCCCGAAGGACAGAAAATGCAGGAACGCCGGTTGTCGCAATCGGCACCCATGCGGCCGTGGGAGGGTTTTATTTTTCACGACCGGTTTTCGGAAGACGATTTTCGGCATAAAGGACTCGACGAGTTGATTCCGCTGGGAACGCACGTTCAACTGGCGGCCTGCGAATCGGACGAAGCCGCCGTAGAAGACCGGGAAAACAAAGAGGGCGTATTTACCAAAAATCTGCTGGCGGTTTTGAAAGCGACCAACGGCGATGTTTCGTACCAGACGCTTCACAACCGGGTTCGACAATACATGCGGTTTGCGTACGAGCAGCGTCCCCGGATTTCCGCAGCGGGCGATTCGTCCGACCAACTGCTGCAACTCGGTTTTCTGAAACGTCCCATCAACGCCCAGACCGTTACCGCCGAGATCACCTTTAATCCCAGCCAGCAACGTTGGCTGCTCGATGTGGGCGCGATTCATGGCGTTGGGCGAACCACCAAAAGCATCGTTATTCTGGATGAAACCGGAAAACCGGCTTTTCCGGCCACTCCGCTAAAAATTGGGGCTGATTATACGCTGCTGAAACTGGAAGCTGCGCAGCAGTCTACCCTTGACCCGGCCAAAGCCTATCGGGCTGAAGTGGAAGGCTTGCTGAGCGAACCGGTGAAGCTCCATTTCATCAACCACAACGGCGACGTTGCCGAACAGGCGCTGCTGTTGCAAACCCTGACCGAGCAGGCGGGTGCGTTTTTTGTTCCCGAAGAAGTGGAAGAAAGCGCCGACTATACGCTGCACGTTCGCAACGGTTTATGGTATTTTTCCCGGCCCAACGACGAAAACCGCCCGCTTATCCGGCCCGTTGCTGCCGATGATCTGGATCTGGCGTTTAAAGCCTTAACGTCGGATTTGCGGCATCTGGCCGCCTGGCAGTACCTGAAAGAATTGCGAAATCCCGAAGCCGCCGAACCCATTCTGACGATTGCGGTGACGCCGGAAGCGGAAGAAACCATAACGCTGAAAGGGGCCAATCCCGCACCCGTGACGATTCCGTTGCGCGAAGGCATTTCACCAAAAGGGAAAACCGAGTGGACCAACAAAGTCAAAATTCAGCTGACCAATCCGACGTTCCAGACGCTTTACTGCACGGTTTTGTACCTGTCGCGGGATTTTATGTCCACGAAAAGTTTTCTGCCTATCAACGAGCGGCTTCAGGTGGGAAACTACCGGCTCGAACCGGGGCAGTCGGAATGGCTCGGTCTGCCCAGCCGGAACTCGCTGACGGGGCGGCTGGACGTGGTACGGATGAGCCTGGAGGAAACCGTTCGCCAGTACAACTGGCCCGAAGTGACGGAATATTTCAAAGTCATTGTGTCGGTCAACCCGCTTTCCGAAGCCACCCTGTCGATGCTGGAGCTGGACGTGCTGCCGTCGCCGTATACACTGGGGGAGAAAACGAAACCGACCCGGGCGTCGGCTTTCGACACGGAAGAAGAAGAGGAATTTCCGGACTGGAGCACCCAGACCGTTACGGTTCGCATTCCGAATCCGATGTATAACAAAGTGGATGTGAATGAATTGAGCCAGATGATGGAACCGGTTCTGGTTGATGGCGTTCCGGCCGACAATCCGATGGCCGATTTTGCCCTTGGTCTTTATTTCCGGCCCAACCCGGTTGATTCCACGCTTGTTTTGCGCGAAGAACTGGTCATTACCGGCGACGGCCAGCGCGGGCTGTGGGGTGATCTGACCGCGTTTGTGAACGACAAAATTGCCTACCAGGTCCGCAACCGGCAGTACAAACAGAACCTGATCAAATACCCGGACCGGGTTCGGATGGTGGCCGGTGGCGATTCGTGGTTTCAGTATCCGCTGCTGAGCGACATTGTCGATTATTTGGCGCGGGTTTATTCCGTGAACTGCACGTCGGGCGTCGGGAAATCGCTGAAAAAATACATCGAAAATTCAAAGTTCCTGGAAACCATTGCGCAGGTGAGTCCCCGGTATTTTCTGCTGAGTGGCGGGGGAACGCATTTTTTCGGGGAGGAATTTTCAACCTATATCCGCGAGAAAGGAGCGAAGACCGAATCGGCTCCGCAAGGCTATCTGACGGACGCTTTCAAGGCCGCCCTCGACGAACTGGAGTCGGATCTGAACCGGCTTTTCCGACTCATCAGACTGCGAAATGAAAAGGTTCGGGTGCTGGTTCACGGCTATGATTACCTGATTCCGGATGCGGCCGAAACCCAGTCCGGAAAAACCGGTCTGATCAGTAAAACCCTGAATGAACGGGGAATTATGGATTTGGCGGAACAGAAAAACCTGATCCGGTTGATGGTCGATGGGTTTAACGAGCGACTGCAACGGGCGGCTGCCGGGTACGAAAATGTGACATATATCGATCTGCGCGGCACGCTGCGTCCGGCCACCGAGCAACTGAAATACTGGTACGACGAATTTAATCCGAACGACAAAGGATTCCTGAGCATTGCGACCAAATACGCCCAGCTTATCGGAAAGCTGGAGCGGGAAGGTTCGGGAAGAACCGCCTGATTACGGCTGAAACCGCTTGAAAAAGTCGGCTTCGTAGCTCATGCCGATCGGAATTTCCTCACCCGCCAGCGAAATAATCCGGTTTCGGACCTGCTCGATTCGGTGGAACGGAACGATGTAGGAGCGGTGGACGCGAATAAACTGCCCGGAATCCGGGTCCGCTTCCTGCAGTTTTTGCAGGATCGCTTTCATCGTCATGCGGGCCACGATGGGGCGGGTGCTGGTGACGGTGTGAATTTTGAGGTAATCGTCCAGACCCTCGATAAAAACGATGTCCGCCAGCGTAATTTTATGCAACGTATAGTCGGCCCGGATGTACAGATAAGCTTCTTTCCGGGGTTCGGCGGGATGCCGCAATCGGTGGTGTTCGTTCGCTTTGTTAACGGCCTGTTGAAACCGCTCGAACGTAAACGGTTTCAACAGGTAATCAACGGCGTTCAACGTGAAACCTTCTACGGCGTACTCGGCGTAAGCAGTCGTGAAGATTACCATCATCTGATCCGGCACTGCTTTATGAAATTCAATGCCCGAAACCGATGGCATGTTGATGTCCAGGAACAGCAACTCGGTCGGAACCTGATGGAGGTGATGGAGGGCTTCGTCGGGGCGCAAAAACGTTTTTTGCAGGTCAACGGAGCCAATCTGACTGCAAAAATGGGTTAGTACGCGCAGGGCGGGCGGTTCGTCGTCTAACGCAATGGCTCGGATCATGCAAGAGTTATCGTAAGTTCCACGGCAAAACCGGTCGGATTATCCGTAATCGTCAAAACGTGCTGATCGGGATACATGAGTTGCAGCCGGGCTCGGGTATTTTCAATCCCGATACCGCCCGAAGCTTCGTCATTGTGATAAACCCGAACTTTTTTGTTGAACACGTACAAACGCAGGTTGTTCGCTGAAAGCGAGATGGTGATGTGAATCATCGACTTTTCTTCGGGATTGACACCGTATTTAAACGCGTTCTCGATAAACGAAATCAGGATCAGCGGGGCAATCTGTTTCCCGTTGAAAAGACCGCTGACTGCAAATTCGATCTGCACCGTGTCGTCCAGCCGCAGTTTCTGCAAGGCAATATAATCACTGATGTAATCCACTTCTTTGGCCAGCGGTACCTGGTTGCTACCCGCGTCTCGGATGACGTAACGCATTAATGACGAGAGTTTTACGACTGCGTCGGCCGTTCGGTCGGACTTTTCGATGGCCAGTGAATAAATGCTGTTCAGCGTGTTGAACAGAAAATGCGGGTTGATCTGCGCTTTCAGGTAAGACAGTTCGGTGGCCAGTTTCTCCTGTTCGGTAAGCCGCCAGCGGTTGTTGATCTGGAGAAAAAGCGAGACGAAAATACCGACCAGAAACAGAAACAGGGCGTGGCTCAGCTCAAATCCGAAAGGCGGTTTTTCGGGCAAATCACCCGGCTCAAAACCGGTGATTTCGGGCAACTGATTCGGCCGAGGTAAGGAGGAAACCACTATATCCTGACGATCCAGAAACAGAACCATCCCGATTATAACCAAAAAACAGCCCACGACGCTGGCAACGTAAAGCAGGTATTTTCGACCAAGATAGAGGTTTGGAATCAGAAAATAATAGTTGAAATAAAAGAACACCAGCATGAACAGATAGGACAGAAAATTCGTCCGTTCGTGCGGGTTATCAGCCAGTTGCGTCAAGCCCGAAAAACCGCGCGGGGCAAAAATGTACGGAAGCGCCAGAAAGGCCAGCCCAATGAGAATGTGAATGATCAGGGGAGGAATGCTGCGCTTCATGCCGTTGCTTTTCACGGTAATCTACAAAATGCCGAAACCGGATAAAAATCATTGCGGTAGAAAGGGAGAATGTGCCGGAGAAATTGGGAAATGAGTTACTATTATGGTTATTTGTGTAACCTTAACTCTCCTACAACTTTCCAATGACTAGCCCTTCAGTTGCCACCTGGACCGACGAATTTCTGTGGAGCAAACGACGGTTGGGCGACCCCCTCGCCGACGAAACGATTGCGGCCATTCTGCTTGATAACCAGAAAGGTGAGATCGATCAGATTTTTCAGATGCTGGTCCGAAACCGCACCTTTCCGAACCCGGCTTTCGACGTTTTGCCCGAGCGTCTGAAAAAGATCGTGGAAGATTATTTCGTTAAAACCCGCCGGTTGCCCGATTGGGCCGAGCCTTTTAAACTCGCGGTTGCAACGGATGTTTTTAAACTGTACGGGCCGAAAATTCTGCTGCTGCTCCTCTGCAAATCGCTCCCCTTGTGTTACACCTGCTGGCGGGGGGCTAAAGTGCTCTATCGCACCGGTCGGCTGCGCGTGCACGACGGCTCGCTCGATTCGTTTACCCGGCGATTGATGGAAACCGCCCAGTTTGTGGTGAACATCCTGACCTTGAACAGTTTCGAACACGATGGGCTGGCCATTGTTTCCATCCAGAAAGTTCGGCTGATGCACGCCGTCATCCGGTATCACGCCCAGCAGCACCGCTGGGATCTGGAAACCTACGGCGTTCCGATCAATCAGCAGGATCTGGTCGGGACCTTGCTGTCGTTCGGGGTCGTCATTATTGATGGCCTGAAACAAATGGGCATCGAGCTAACGCCTGAGGAAAGCGAAGCCTATCTGCACCTCTGGAAAGTGGTCGGGCACATGATCGGCGTTGACGACGACCTGAACTCGGAAAATGCGGACGACGGGCGGTTTTTGATGAACGCCATTCTGGAGCAACAGGCCGGAAAGTCGCCGGATGGCGGCCGGGAAGGCGCTGAGCTTACCGAAGCCTGCATCGATCTGATGAATTCCCGGCTTTCGTTCGGACCGTTCCGGAATTTACCGGCGGTTTTTGTACGGTTTTTTATTGGCGACAACTACGCGGATCTGCTCGATGTGCCCAAAGAGGACGATCCGAACGATTCGGCAGCCATCAATGCGATTCAGTGGCTGGACAAAGGCTTCCGCTCGACCAGCGACCGCCATTTGCTGCTGGGGGCGGTGGGCCGGGCGTTCAGCAACCAGATGATCGGGCTCGTGATGGCGTATTACAACGGCGCAAAAAGCGAGCAGTTTTATTTGCCGTCGGCCCTGACCGACACCTGGGAATCGGAGAAGCCGGATTTCCGGATTCCACCGGCAAAAACGATCGAAGAGGTGATTTTTTACCTCGATAAAGTAGCCCGTCATTTCCGGTCGCAGAACAATCCGATCGGTTTGTTCTGCGCCATTTATAAATTGGTAACGCTGCGCGTGCAGGATGGCCTGAAGGCGGGAATGTTTGAAAATCCGGTGGAAATGGAGCAGGTCGATGTCGGATTTGGAAACCGGTATTTTGAAGCGCTGAACCAGTATTTTGATGGAAAACCGGCTTCGGCACCCTGGCAACTGTCGTTCGATGCCGCGCGGACGCTCATCACCACCGATCAATATATTTTCTCGGCTGCCAATGCCCACATTTCTTACGACTTACCCATTGTGGTAGCCGAGGTTTACCAGGGCAAAGATATTCAGCTGTTTAGTAATGATTTCGTGAAAATGAACGGCTTGTTTGAGGATATGTACGACCAGATGAACGATAATGTGGGCCGGGTTTTCCGACCCTTCGGCACGTTCGTGAAGTATTTCTCGGATAAAATCAAGGCCGTTGAAAGTGCGGTGATGAAGCAGGGCCGGGAGCAGGCCTGGGCCAACAGCCTCGCACTCTATGAGGCCAAAACCGAATCGGAACGACAGCGGCTATTGACGGATTTGGAGGCCAAAGCGGCCAAAATGGGGAATCTGGTGGCCCGCCCGCCCTGGATTTTACGGTTGCCATTGATCTACGTTGCCCGGAAAGAATTCGGTACGACGGCTCATAAAGTAGACGTAATGCTGCGAACGGCCCTGCTGCCGACCATTTCCTGACCCCGATTGGAGACACTATGAATAGACTTCTACTCTTTTTGCTGCTAAGCCTTTCCGTATTTTGCCGGGCCGGAGCCGCGCCGATTCGGATCAGCGACCTGAACAGCGCATATAATGTCTTCGGCACCAGTGAGTTGCTGGAAGTAAAAGCCGGTTCCGTAGCGATTGACGATCTGCTTCAGAATCCGGAAAAGTTCCGGTTTGTTCCGACCGAAAACCGCCTGATCAAACCGTATGACCACCAGCTCGGTTACTGGTTCCGGTTCCAGCTGGCCAACGAAACCGATCGTGAGCTATTTCTGCAGTTTATCTACGCAGGAACCGAATTGATGCGGGTTTATGAAACGGTTGAAAACCGGGTGCTGGCCGTCAACACCCTGGGAAGTCTTCAGCCCGAATCCCGGAATTCGTTTCGGAAAAGTGTGCAGTTTTGCCCCATTCAATCCCGGAATGGCGAAGTTCACACGTTTTACGTCTACATGGAAGGCGTGTACACCTCGGCCCTGCCCATGTTCGCGCTTTCGGCGATCAAACTGCTACAGAGCCAGCACCGATCCGATTTGTTTTACGGGGTTTATTACGGATTTATCCTTATTATCATCGTTTACAGCCTGGTTTTATACATCCGGTTGCGCGAAGAAGGCAATCTGCGGTATGCGATCTGGGTGTTTTTCATGGGTCTGTTGATGGCCCTGTTTCGGGGGCATACGAGCGAGTTTTTCTGGGCCGCAAATCCTTCCATCGAACGGTTTGGAGCTGCTTTGCCCTCCGTGACCGGTTTTCTCCATATTCTGTTCACGCTGACCTTTTTACGCCTTCGTTATCAGGCTCCGGTTTTTTACAAAATCGGTTTCGGAATCGTTGTGCTTTACCTGATCGGTTTCGGGCTAAGTGTGCTGAATGTGAGCCTGAATTACAGTTTGGGCAGCCGGGTTGATATCGTGCCGTTGGTGGTTTTGCTGGAAGGAATTTTCAGCCTGGTGGCCGGAGTTGCCATGTTAAGCAAAGGATTTCGCCCGGCCTTGTTTTACATCGTTGGGAACCTGTTTTTCTACCTGGGCATCTTCATCTACCTGCTGTATACCGTGGGCGTGTTTCCCTACGGTTTTCTGCCTTACGAAAGTATTCACCTCGGTGTCGGCGTTGAGATTCTGTTCTTTGCGGTTGCCCTTACCTACAAAGTGGATTTGCTGAAAAAGCAGCGGCAGGAGGCCGAGCAGGAACAGATCCGGCTTTTGGTAGAAAACCGGCGTCTGGTCAACGAGCAAAACGTCATCCTGGAGCAAAAAGTAACCCAGCGGACGGAAGAACTTCAGGTGGCCAAGCAGCGGTCGGAGGAATTGCTGCTCAATATTCTGCCGTCGGAAGTTGTCGATGAACTGAAACTGACGGGCCATTCACAACCGCGCCGGTTTGAACGCGTAACGGTTTTATTTACGGATATTCAGAACTTCACCAGCACCGGCGAATTGCTCTCACCCGAAGAACTGGTTCACGAAATTGATCATTATTACCGGGCTTTCGACGAGATTCTGAGCCGCTACCGCATCGAAAAAATCAAAACCATTGGCGATGCGTATTTGTGCGCGGGCGGTTTGCCGGTTGCGTATCCGGAAAATGCCACCGAAGTGGTCCGGGCGGCTTTGGAAATGCGGGCGTTCATGCTGCGCAACAAAGCGGAGCGGCAGACTCAGGGGCTGCGGCATTTCGAGTTTCGGATCGGGATTCACACCGGGCCGGTGGTGGCCGGAATCGTGGGTGCCCGCAAGTTTGCCTACGATATCTGGGGCGATACCGTCAACACGGCGGCCCGCATGGAACAGCACGGCGAGGTTGGAAAAATCAATATTTCATCCGCTACGTACCAACTCGTAAAAGAGTATTTCCAGTGCAGTTACCGGGGTAAAATAGCGGTGAAAAACAAGGAAGCAATGGACATGTATTTCGCCGATGAAATGGCGGTTGCAGCCGATGTGAAAAAGGAACTAATGTAATCTGAAAACCGCCTGTTTAGGCTTGCGACGGCTTATTACTGCATGAACAGGCCGATGAGTTTTTCGATTAATTTGAACCATAAAAATAAGAAGCCCACGGCAATCAATAAAATTGAAGACCATAAAATAGTCTTTGAAAGACTAAGTTTATACGGCTTATTTTTACGGTATTTCGCCATACGATGACTACTGGTATTCGCCTGAAACCGGTTAACTTCACCAAAGTCAAAATCTTCACTGGAGCCGGGTTTTGCAATCATAAAATAGGGCCGATCATTCGTTGGCATCTCGCATAGTTTTAAGACTAAAAAACGTCAAACTTTGTGCCATTAATGCGTCGGCAAGGGCATTTTGCTACAGATTCCCCTTAATATGTTACCAAAAAAATACTCAATTTGCTTTAGCGTCTGTTAATCAATGTGTTAAAGGATGGTTTTGATTGCTAAAATTAACGGTTAAATGAACGCTAACCGCACCAGTTACTAACAACAGGCGACCGATCAATAAATCACTTTACCTCCGGAAGGAGCAAATTCAGGAATTGGGCGAGTCAGCAGGCAGCAACTGGCTCTTTTCTCAGCGGAGCCTGATCGTTCCGCTAAGGTTTTCCGTCTACTCACTTTTTTTTCAGATTGTCAGACTTATTTATGCGCTAATTCAACATTCAGTCATAGATTGGGCCGCGAATCCGGAGCCTTTGCCAGACAGGGTTTTCCGGGTGGCTAGAGAGTGCTATTTTATTACTCATCCTTTTCTCTGTACTATGAATTCTCAACCAAGAATCCTTTTGGCGGATGATGATCCGGCCATACGCAAATTTTTGAGTCAGATCCTACGAAAAGCCGGGTATCAGGTAGTGATGGCATCGGATGGACTGGAAGCCATTGAGCTCCTGAAAACCGAACCCCGACCGGACCTGCTGCTGCTGGATGTGATGATGCCGGAGTCCACCGGACTGGATGTCGTCGCAAAATCCAACGAATTACCCCAGCCCGTTCCCGCTATTCTGATGTCGGCGATTGATCTGCCGCCCGTCCAGCGGATGGTGTTGCTCGCTTCACCAACGCCGTACCTGATCAAGCCCTTTAAGCCAAACGAACTTCTCAGCAAAATTGAGAGCATACTCGCTTCGGCCAGTATTTGAGCCGTCGATAGGGGTAGTGGGATTGATATTACCTTTTGAAACCGCTTCTTTCCAGAAGATTTCCGCCACGTATTCACCAAAAAAAGGTCCGTAGAAAACCGCTCAGGCGGTTTTCTACGGACCTTCCATTTACAATCGGAAAGCGTTACTCCTTCAGATTCTTTAAATAAGCAATGCTTTTCGGCACCTGATACGACCAGGTCGGACTTTCGTCTTCGATGAAATAGTGCTTGACGCCGACCTTTTTGGCTGTTTTCAGCACCATCGGTATGTCGATCTGGCCCGTTCCCAGCGTCACGTCATTCTCCTTCGGAGTGCCACCGGTGAGGTCACCTTTCACGCCTTTTTTGAGGTCTTTCAGGTGCATGAGCTTCCAGCGGCTACCGTATTTATTCAGCAATTTAACCGGGTCGGCCCCCCCGTGGGTGACCCACAGAATATCCATTTCAAAGGATACGTACTTCGGGTCGGTATTCTTCACGAGGTAATCGAACAGCGTACCATCTTCGTACGGCTGGAATTCAAAGCCGTGGTTGTGGTAACAGAACGTCAGGCCGTTTTCCTGCAACACCTTGCCCACCCGGTTGAAATCTTCCACGGCTTTTTTGGCGTTTTCAAGCGTGAAATTCCCCCGCTGATGCGGGATCGAGGCAACCATGACGTATTTCGCACCCAGCTCTTTGGCTTTCTTCACCACCTCCATCGGATCTTTGACTATTTCATCGTAGCCCGCGCCGGTGCCCGGAATGCTGATGTTCCGATCCTTCAGCATTTTCTTGAACGCTTCGGTCGTGACGCCCGGGGGCGTACTGCCTTCCATTTCGGTGACGCCCAGCGACTGAATGGTGTCGAGGGTTGCCTCAACGCCTTTTGGAAAGCTGAATCGGTACGTATACGACTGAATACCAATGGGAAACGTATAGATTTTCTTCTGAGCAAAAACGCTGCTGGACGCGAGCAACAAGGCAGAACTCAGCAACAGGGGCAATCGGGTTTTCAGCATGGGTTTAGATTGTGAAAAGGTGAATTAATGGAGTTTATCGTTCAGTAATTTAATGAAATAAGCCCCCACCACGGAGCGGGCCTGAAAACCGACCTGCTTGCCATCGGTGGTTTCGTGCCAGTCGCTCAGCGGCACCCGGCTTGGTGTCTGATCGGCGTATTTAAAAATGGGTTGAATCAGGGCCTGAAAATCCTGTGGTTTTTCGGCGATGGTTGCCGTCCAGAAAATCCAGTCCGATTTGGTGTACGTTTTCCGGCTGTCGAGCGGCAAACCGAACGGTTTTTGTTTGGTGAGGTAATACCGGATTTCCTTTTCGGCCACTTCTTTCGGGAAAATGCCCAAATCCAGCAGTTTATCCCAGACCAGGTTGTATTTCTGGCTCCAGCTTCCCTGCGGTTTGTCGAAGGTTAACGCGTAATGATCGCCGTCCTGCGCCATTTGAACCCATTTTTGAGCCAGCTCGCGGGCCAATTTGAGGTGTTGCTCGCCTAACTCCGTCTGCCCCAGTTGTTTCGCCAATTGCCCGTACGAAGCAATGCCCAGAATGGCTTTCACGCTCAGGTTCGCGTTGCGGGCGAGGTGACCGGCAAAATCGTCCGTGCAAAGCTGGTTGGCCGGATCAAAACCGTCTTTTTTGAGATAATCAACCCAGACGGTCAAGGTGGGCCAGTGTTGCCTGGCGAAATCGGCGTTTTTCTCGGCGGCCGCAATAGCAGCCGTCAGAATCAGCATATTACCGCTTTCTTCCACCGGCATGTCTTCGCCATACGTCTGCCCATTGGCCAGCGGGTAGGTTCCAACGTCGTGCGCGGCAAACGGCTTGGTCCATTTCCCGCTTTCGGAATACTGAAAAATCGGCTCCATCATGCCTTTCAGCAAAGTCGGGTTATAAATCAGATAGAGCGGAGCCGACGGATACGTGATGTCCACCGTGCCAATGGAGCCGTTGCTGAAATTCTCTTTGGACAAAAACAAGACTTCGCCTTTGGGACCGGCAACGGTTTTGTGAGCGGCAATGGATTGCCGATAAACCAGCTGGCACAAATCGGCATATGGTTTTCCACCCGATTTCTCGGCTTCGGCGTACAGTTTCTGATCGAACTGGCGGCTTTTTTCGGTCAGACTGGCGTAATCTTTTTCAACAGCTGCCAGCATTTTTTCTGCCGTCATCGATTCGTCCCGGCGCCACCAGGCCCGCAGGTTTTTACCAAAAAATTGTACGGAATAAATATCGTCGTATCCCAGAATGAGGTGGGCGGTTTTGGGCGTTTGCGAAACCGTTCCCAGCGATTGCGCAACGGCCAGCGATCGGCTGTCGGCCGCGGCTGGTTGGCTGGCATCGTCTGCTATAACGCCTTTGCTCACAAAACTGCGGAACAGGGTCGTTGGCTGCCCGATGGCCGTTTGCGTCGTGGTGGCCGTGGGGGCCGCCAGCAGTGCATAACCCCAGTCGATCCGCACATCATCGCCTTTGCGCCCCAGGATTTTTTGTGAAGTAGTGCCGATCGACAAAACCGTCAACCCTTCAGCCGACGACCGTTTCCCGACCACTTCCTGCGTGGGTTGATTCACGCTCAGCAAACCGGATGCGGCTGTGTAAATCTGAACCGTATGCGGTTTTCCATCGATCGATTGGGCCGAATAGGTGAGGTAGGAAGCAGGCCGGGTTGCCACCTCCAGATCATCCAGTAACAAGGGCGTTGTGAAATTGACGGTCAGCGCAACCGGACCGGCGGCAAACTTGTATTCGGTCTGTGTCGCCTGCACTTTCACGCTTTGCTGCTGCGCCTGCGCGACCGGCGCACCCAGATTGACTTTTCGTTCATCGACCAGACCCACATCAACATAACCGCCCCCAACCGGGTTCAGGCAACTGACAGCCAGTAGGTTAGATCCTTTTTTTAGGGCCGCTTTTGCAGCCGCGTCGAGGGGAAATATTTTGTAATCACCAACGTAACTGGGGCCGCTATCGTGGGCTTTCACGCCGTTGATGTACACAAGAACATCGTCATCGTGGCTCATATAAAGGACCAGGTGTTCAAAATTAAGGTCGGAAACCGTAACGGTTCGGCGGTACCAGACTTCTTTGGTTTTCCAGATCGTAGCGGGCTGAATCGGATTGCTGGAAGCGCCGTCGCCGATAGGCGCTTTACCGGTTTTCCAGTCGGATGAGGGTTTGAAACCCGGTTTTTCCCAGCCATCGCCCGGTTTCTGAAAGGTATAACTCAGTTCATAAGCTTCGGTTTGGGCCGTGGAAACAACGGTTTTTAGCGTCGTTAGTTGGGAGCCCATAAAACGGTATGTCCGGCCATCCACACGAATCAGGCCATCGAGCGGCTGGTTTTTGCCCGTCCAGTGACGGGTCGGTGATTCATTCAATTTGTCGCTAAACGCCCAGAGGCTGGTATAAGGATCAATCGTGACCAAAGGATAGGCGGGAGGCCGTTGTGCCCAAACCGGCAGAACGCCCGCCAGGGTAAAAATGAGTAAGAAAATAAGGTTGGAGAATTGCTTTGGCATTAGTTATGATTGATTAGTTGAGTACATATCGGGTGTCAACTGGGATCAAACCACCCGATTGCACGAATTTAGTATAAATCATTGGATACTTTTTTTCTACTTGGTCGGGAACCGGTTTTGATTCTGTTCCGGAAAGACCTGGAATTGAAAACGCAGCTGTATTTTGCCTTTCGCTTTCAAAATGGCACGGACCAATCGGGTAAAAATCAGCTTAATTACCGCAGGATGTGAAAAAATGACGGAATGGTAACTAACAAATTATAGACCTTTCAGTTTATCCCATTAACTTTGCATTACAAAGTAAGTCTACCATATGAGAAAAATAGTAACAGCCTTATTTACTTTCCTCACTATTGTCGCCTATTCACAAACCCCTACTTCCAGCCGTCTGAGCAGCGGAGTTGATGTCGGGGCCGCTTTCAAAAACGACTATCTGGTTCCCTCCATCACCTACTACGAAATGCTGAACGTGGGCAAGGAGCAGCTTTTTTCCATTGGCTGGACGGTAAAACTGAACACATTTTACGGGGATAACCTGAATTATACCACGGCTCCGGCAAAACTGACGCGCGAAAAAACCGGTTTTGCGGCACTTTCGGCGCCGATTGTACCGGCAAATCTCGATACCATGCGCTTCGATTGGGTAACGGCCACGGCGGTCAACTTTGGTTTGCGGGCCCAGGTTCGTGTCGGACCGATTGAAGTGGGTGCCGGGGCTGACTTGCTGGGAATTGGTTTTGGAAAAAACCGGGAAGGGCGCTACCGCTCATCCACCGGACGGTTTACGGCTACCAATACCGCCGGAACAGTCGATACGGTAAGTTTTCGGGCCTCACCGAAGCAATTTGCTCAACCTCAGCGCATTAATGCCCGATTGCTGGGCGACAACGACCTGGGTTCTTTATCGACGGAGGTTTACGTCCGGTTGCGGGTGATGCGACGGCTGGGTGTCAAAGGGGGTTATCAGTGGATTACTACCGAGATGCGGTCCAGCACCGTCAACATTGATGATAAAAACCAGCGTTTTCGCAACCGGGCTTCCATGGCTTACGTAGCCCTGACATTCCCATTCTTTAAATAAAATGGAAAAGGGCTAAAAACCGCTTTTTAACCCTTTTCCCCACTTCATTCTTCCGTTAAACTTCCACCGGTTTCAGGCTGAAATAGGTTTCATAAACCGCTTTGGCTGCCTCGTTATTCCGCGTCTGGAACCGGTCGAGGTATTGATGGAGACCGGTTTTGAAGAGTTCAGACGTTTCGGTGAACTCAATTTCCGATCGGAGTTTACTCAACGATTTCTCGGCTTCGTTCTTAAAGCCGTTCGTAATCGCATTCCCCGAAATTTCATAAAGCGACAGTTCCGCCTGCCGGATGCAATGGGCGACTGAGCGCGGGAACAGTTTGTCCAGAATCAGAAATTCCACGATTGTCGACGAACTAATCATCTTATACTGCTGGCGGTACATATTATACGCACTGACCGATTTCAAAACCGCCGTCCAGATCATCAGATCGAGCGTTGACCCCACAGAATCAAGGTCGGGGAGGAGCGTGAAATACTTCACATCCAGAAACCGGGAGGTTTTATCGGCCCGTTCCAGAAACCGCCCAACCCGCCCGAAATGCCAGGCTTCGTTGCGCGTGATGGTGCAGTCGATGACGCCGTAAAAATGCTGGCAACCGTTTCGGACGTCGTTCAAAAATTCCTGCAGCCGGTTTAAATTCGATTCGCCTTTCGTGGTGGTGTCCCGCACGCGCAGATAAAGCTCATTCAGGTTTTCCCACATTTCCTTGGAAATACTCTCACGGATGGTCCGGGCGTTTTCGCGCGCATTGTTCAGGCAACTGACAATGGAATTGGGATTTCGCTTGTCGAACGTCATGAAATCAATGACGTTTTCGCGGGTGGGTTCCTGGTAGAAGTTGTAAAACAGGTAATTATCGGCGGTTGCAATTAAAAGCGGTTCCCATTGCTCATCGACATTGGGCGGCAGATCCAGCGCCAGGTTAAAATTTACACTCATAAAACGGGAATAATTATCGGCCCGCTCGATGTAGCGGTTCATCCAGTAGATAGAGTTTGCAACGCGACTCAGCATGAAATCAAAATTTTATAGGGATATATTATTTGTAAAGATAGGTTTTTATCTGAAAGGTGCGCCTTTTTCAAAATAATGTTTAAATAATTCAACATGATCAATCTCTAGTTATTTTTGTATCTTAACTAAATCCGAGTTTCAATGAAAAATTTCCTATTAACCTGTAGCCTTCTTGTGACAGCATTGAGTTTTGCCGTAGCCGATTCGGGTTCGAAAACCGCTCCTCCGGCTGATCCATCCCGTTTGTATGAAGTTCGGATTTATTACCCGACACCCGGAAATTACGAAGCCATTATCGACCGGTTCCGGAAGTATACCTGCAAAATTTTCGAGAAACACGGCATGACCAACGTGGGTTACTGGACGCCAATCGATGGCTCGCCCGAGCGGCTGATTTACATCCTTTCGTACCCCAACAAAGAAGCCCGCGATGCGTCCTGGAAAGCGTTCGGCAGTGATCCGGAGTGGAAAGAAGTGGTGGCAAAAACCGAAGCCAATGGGAAAATCGTCGCGAAAGTGGATCAGATTTTCATGACGGAAGCCGAGATTTCACCGAGACTCAAACTGACCAAAGCACCCGGCCGGGTGTTCGAATTGCGGACCTATTCACCGGCTCCCGGCAAACTGAACGACCTGGTGGCCCGGTTTAAAAATCATACCCTGAAATTGTTCGAACAACACGGCATGACCAACGTTGCTTACTGGCTCACCACGCAGCCCGACGAAACCGGTCAGTCGAAACTGGTGTATATTCTGGCGCATCCCAGCGAAGCCGAAGGCAAGAAGCATTTTGACGAATTCCGGGCCGATCCCAAATGGGTAAAAGCGAAAGCGGATTCGGAGAAAAACGGCCCGCTGACCACCAAAGTGGAATCCGTTTACATGAAACCTACGGATTACTCGCCGATTCAATAATTTTCATTGAGTGAATTGTGAATGAGCGATTGAGTGAACCCCAATCGGATTCTTCGCTCAATCGCTCATTCACTAAATCACGCAATGAAAAAATCATTCATTTTCGCCATCCAGCCCTTCCGCGAACCGCTTCCGGACGGCCTGGTGAGGGCGTAAGCCGTTGATCGGGCGGGGGGTAGCGTAATTCGTTTTGTCGGACGCCAGCCGTTCCTGATCGGACGAGGAGCGGGCTTTGGTGGCCAGATTGGAAACCGAGAAAAAACCGTTCCGAAACTGATTGTATTCTTCTTCGCTCATCGCCTGACGAGCAGCCTGCCCTTTTTCGTAGCCATCGTTGAACGACGCAATCCGGCTGTCGGTGCGGGCCAGTTTCCGGTCGTTGATCAACCGGTCAATATCCTCGGTCAGTTGCTGTTTGCGTTGACGCAACTCGTCGAGCGAGGGTAACACTTCCAGCTCGTGATCCATGATGTTCTTCTGCGTCAGGTGTTTAGCTACTTCCTGTTGAGCCGCCTGATACTTTTTCTCCAACCGGTTTCGCCGACGACGCAGCCGCCACAGCTTCGGATCGACCTGCAACCAGCGGAACCAGAACTTCTGCAAAACCGGTAAGCCAATCCCCAGACAAACCGCACCCGCCAGCGCGAACAAAACGCCACTCAAAACGAACGACATCAGTGCCCACGGGCTGTTAACCAACTGCAGATTCAGCTCGTCGGATTGCTGCAATTGCTGTTCGATTTTCTGCAAAACGCGCTGGTCCGTCACCGGATTCGGGTTAGTAGGGTCCAGCGGAGTGGCATTCAACTGAATATTTTTGATACTTTTATTGATGGCTTCTTTCAGCTTGTCCGTCCGGTAGGCGTCATACCGAAACCAGCCCAGAATGACCAGCGTAATAATCGAGAGCGTGGCCAGCCCCATTTTAAACCAGCCGTATCGCCGAGCGGCTTCGGGTGTGGGATTTGAATTATACGGTTCTTCAATCAGCCGGTCGTAGGCCGGTTTCAGCAAAATGGAAACCATCGCCAGACCAACCGCGAACATCCAGGCTTCGACGTTGTTGCGGATATTCAGGGCGTAGGCAACAATTTCGTGCGAAATAATGAGGTCACCGGCGACGAACGAAATACCGGCAGCCACGAATATCAGACCGGCCAGCAGCGAATATTCCGACGCGGTGTTTTCCCGGCGTTCTTTCAGTTTAACGCGTTCTTCTTCAACGGTTTTGATGTCAGCTTCCAGGAGTTCCGCGTTTTTACCGGCCAGCGTCGTTTGCATGACGTGATCCTGAAGCCGGTCGTAGGCTTCCCGGCGCAGGGCCGTCGTATCCGCCAGTTGCTGGTCGATTTCCCGGATTTCGTCGCGCTTGCTATCAACGCGCTCCCTGATCCACTCGTCGCTTACCTGACTCGACAGATACCCTTCGTAATTCTGGCGGTCGGTGCCTTCGACTCCGCTGGTGTAGCCGTGCTGAAAATCCTGACTGTCATTTGGTTGCTGCTCATTCATATCTTTTTCCTTTTAAGAGGGATTGGCGTAAGAATGCCGATCCCTCGTTAACCTGCTAGGATGGCCCGTCGCTGGCGTTCCGAAAGCCGGTCGCGGAGGCTGCGGGCAAGCTTGAATTCCGTTTCAAAGAGATGAATCAACAACGCGCGTCGGGTGTTGATTCGGGCCAATGCGGCTTCGACTTGTTGCAGGGCGGGCAACAGTTGCCATTTCTGCACGCGCATCGCGTCTATGCTGATTGTTAACTGATTAACTTCATTTCCCCAGGTTTGTGTTTTCGTTTCGCGCTCTTTTTTCAGTTTTTTCCCCTGATTCCAATACCGAAAATCGTTCTGTAACGCCATTACCAAACCGGAAATTCTTTTTCCGGAAGCAACAAATAGAACGAAAATGAACCCGGAAAGGGCAATCGATTGTAACGCCGACTGGTTTTGAATTGCCTGGATGAAAACAAAAAATGAAGTGGCAAAGGGCAAGGCGGTTTCGGTCAACAACCGATGAAACGAAAGGCTGGAGTTGGTTTCAGTCTTCGTCGCGGGTCGGTAATATTGACCGGAAAAACTGGCCAGAAGGATTCCGAGGGCAATCAGTTGACTTTCCCGAAAATGCGGCTGGACTGTTTCGTCCAATAAATAATAGGTCCCAATCATAAGTCCAGCTGATGCGGCCAGACCCACCGTGGTTTTCAGAAACTGGGGTTCGCCGTCGGGCCTGGCAGCTTCCAGTTCATCGGTTTTCCGTTGCAGTTCCGCCATCCGGTTTGACTGCTGTTCGATGAATAGATTCAGTTCACCGATTTTTTCGCCGTGGTTTTCGAGTTCCCGCTGCAGAAGCGCGGCTTGTTGCTGAAAATACAGATTAATCAGGGCGGTTTTTTCTTCCAGACGGGCATCGGACAGGCCGAGGACAGCCGCTTCGTCGCGGAGCAAATCCTCATCTTCCAGCCAATTCGGGAGCGGTTCTGGAAGATAAGCGGGGGAATCCGGTAAAGAAGTCTTGTTGTTTAGCTGCTCTGCGAACGCCATATCGGACCGGTCACGACCTTGATCAGGTGTTGAATAAAAACCGGTCGAACCGGCGTTATATTGTGCAACAAACGGTTTTTCTGAATGGTTCGGCGGTTTTTTGTTTAACGAACCGGGGGCGTATCGGCCAACCGCGGGTTAACGAGTCGGAACAGGAGCAGGGAAGTCACCCCTAATCCGGCAAAAATCAGACTCAGCCACAGGTTGTAGTAAACAATGGCAACGAGGCAGACGCTGGACAAAATCAGCGCGATGGCGGGTACGTACGGATAGAAGGGCGCGATAAAGGGTCGTTCGAGGTTTGGCTCTTTCCGGCGTAACTGAAACAGACACACCATGCTGCTGATGTACATGACGACCGCACCAAGCGCCGATAGAATAATGATGTCGCCGGTTGTGCCGGACAGTAAGGCAATGATCCCGATGATACCACCACCGATGAGCGCCCAGTGCGGGGTTTGAAAACGGCGGTTGACGGTGGACAGAAAACCGGGCAGATAACCGCTACGGGCGAGCGCAAAAATTTGCCGCGAATACCCGATGGTGTTGCAGTGAAACGACGCGATCAGGCCGAACAGGCCCAGGCTGGCGAACACTTTTGACCACGGACTGTTACGGCCCAGCACCATCGCCAGCGTTTCGGGAAGAGGATAATCAATTTTGCTCAACAACCGCCAGTCACCCGCGCCCGCCGTGAGCAGCATCGTGCCGAGCGCCAACGCAACCAGCGTTCCGATGCTCAATAAATACCCACGCGGAATGGTTTTCTTGGGATTTTTAACTTCTTCGGCCACCATCGCAACGCCTTCGATGGCCAGGTAAAACCAGACGGCGAATGGCAACGCGGCAAATACCCCACCGGCGTTGAACGATTCGTTGTGAGCGACCAGGTTTTTGGTTTCGTAGGCTGGTGCCACCAACGCCATGAAAACCAGCAATTCGACCACGGCCAAAACCGTTACGATCATAGAAAAGTTAGCCGACTCCTTGATTCCCAGAATGTTGATGGCAATGAAAACAGCGTAGGTGGTGATTGCTACGCCCAAAACCGGCAGTGCTGGATTGAGAAAATTGGCGTAAGCTCCGAGTGCAGCCGCAATGGCAGGCGGAGACATCAGAAAATCAACGAGCGTGGCAAAACCGGCAATGAAGGCTGCCGTTGAGCCGAAAGCGCGTTTGGCATAGGTAAACGGCCCGCCCGCATCCGGAATCGAGGTGGTCAGTTCGGTGTAACTGAAAATAAAAGCGAGATACATGATCGTCACCAGCAGGGTTGCCACCAGAAAACCGATGGTTCCGGCAACGGCCCAGCCGTAGTTCCAGCCGAAATATTCGCCCGAAATCACCATGCCCACGGCGATGGACCACAGCTGTGCCGTTGTAATCACTTTCCGCAACCCGGGCTGGTCTGCCGACTCACCCGATTGGGTGGGCGCAGCGCCTGTAGAGGATTCGACCATGTGAGAAGTAAAAAAAGAAATGGGGAAAATGCAAAACCGTATTCCCCTACGTTGAAATTCAGGATAGGTATCTAAATAAAAGTCATTTTTGGGTTTATTCCAAAAATACTTTCTTCAAAACGGCCCAGAGTTTTCGTTTCAGCTTCGCGTCGGCTTCGATGGCCGAAAGTGGGTCGGCGAGCAGGAATGTGATGCCAAAAATCCGGATGGGATCGTAACGATCCATCTGGAGGTTGAGGTGAATGGTTTTGAAGGGAACGCCGAACGAAATAAAATGGTGGAGAACCTTGTTTTCCAAAACCGCGTGGAAATCGACCAGACCTGAACCGGCCAGATTCAGTATATCGATTTCGTTCAGGTTCAGGTGAATGGCTTTCAGGATGTTTTCGAGGAAAATCAATTCGCCGGGCGTCAGTTCTTCATCGATCAGGATCAGCACTTTAGGTTTTTCGGCCATTGGAGCTGGTTCAGGTAACGCATTGACTGGCGTCGGAACCAGCGGAGCGGTTGGCTCGACGACAGCCGCAACGGGCGGTGTCGGTTCGGCTACGGCGATCGGCTGAATCGTTTCCGGTTCTGGCAGTTCAACGGAAACGACCGGAGCGGGTGTGGATTCAGGTTCAGGTAACGCTTGTTCAACAATGGGTTCGGGCTCCACGGGCGTCGGTTCCAAAACCGGTTGTTTTTTCAAAACCGGTTCGGGTTCAACGGCCTGATAGAGCGTATCCTGTCCGAAAAGATATTGATAAGCGTTTTTTTTCATCAGACTTACAATTTGTACCACTGAATGGCCAGTAGCGGTTTTCGCCGACCATCGAACGTTTTTTGCTCCGGTCCGTAATGTTTTACGAGATAATCGAGGATAACCGGCTCGCTTTCACCCAGATCCCAGAGTTTTTGTGTGCGCTGCATCCAGCGGATTTTCTCCTTCCAGCCATCCCGCGTAAACCGGTTTTGCAGGATCAGTTTGCTCGAATGACAGGCCGTACACTGGGCAACCACGAGCGTCAGGTGTTCATCCGCCACCAGACCGGTATTCGGATCGCGTTTCACCGAATCGGTCATCACCACGGTCTTTTCCGTTGTCCGGGAAATCGCCGGGCTTAACGCGGACAAGGCCAGCCAACCGGCCAATAAAACTGACAGCCCCAGACTTATATTCACAAGCTTCATACGTGCTGAAGAAAATTAATGATAAATGTAAGGGATTGGCTAAAATTCAGCTTTTTTCTTGTCAGCTTTGC
This sequence comes from Larkinella terrae, assembly GCF_009668025.1. GTDB lineage: Bacteria > Bacteroidota > Bacteroidia > Cytophagales > Spirosomataceae > Larkinella > Larkinella terrae. Next base: position 333,256 of record NZ_WJXZ01000007.1, read on the forward strand.
CCCCAACCCCCTGAAGGGGGCTTTAATCGGTGTGCCAAAGCCCCCTTCAGGGGGTTGGGGGCAAAGCGACTAAGAAAAATTTTAAAATTTAGACAATCTTTAAAATGTTGAATGTAAAATGTAAAAGTGATCGCTCCTTAACAACTTTAACATTTTACATTCATCATTCTTTTACCCTTTCATGCTTCCAATCAGCAACAACGCCCAGCCTGCCAGCATGAGCAAACCGCCAATGGGCGCAACGGCCCCGAATTTGGTGATTCCGGTAAAGCAGATGGCATAAAGCGACCCACTAAAAATAACGACGCCGAACAGGTAAGCGTAACCGGCCCACGAATAATATTTGGCTGAAGCCGCCGACGTGGCCGGTAACTGCAACAAAATTCCGATAGCCACGAGGGCCAGGGCATGATAAAACTGGTATTTGACGGCGGTTTCGAAGGTTTCGGTTCGCTTCGACAATTCGAGCATGGCCCGGAAAGCGTGGGCACCAAAGGCTCCAATTGAAACGCCCAAAAAGCCCAGAATGGCACCGGATTGTAAAAAGAATTTATGCATGATTGCGGTTTGATCAGTTTCGAGTTCCAAATATCGCACTTCCAACCCGGACCATCGTACTGCCTTCTTCAATTGCGATCAAATAATCACCGCTCATGCCCATCGAAAGCTCCCGGAACTGGACGTTCGGTCTTTGAAAACCGCTCAGCCGGTCGAAAAGCTGCTTGAGGCTGCGAAATTCCTGACGGATCTGGGTTTCGTCGTCGGTGTTGCTTGCCATGCCCATCAATCCCACAATTCGGATATTGTGCAGCTGCGCCAGTTCAGGATCTTTCAATACTGCCTCCGCTTCCGGTTCGTCGAAGCCAAATTTCGTTTCTTCCCGGGCAATGTGAATCTGGAGCAGGCAGTCGATGACGCGCTGGTGTTTGGTCGCCTGTTTATTAATCTCCTGAAGCACTTTCAGGCTGTCGACCGAGTGAATCAGGCTCACGAACGAAGCCATGTACTTCACCTTGTTGGTTTGCAAATGACCGATCAGGTGCCATTCGATGTCGGCTGGCAGCAAAGGCTGTTTGTCGACCATTTCCTGGACTTTATTTTCGCCAAAAAACCGGCAGCCCGCGTCGTAGGCCTCCCGGAGCAATTCGACCGGTTTGGTTTTGGTCACGGCAATCAACCGGGTTTTTTCGGGTAGCTGGCTTTCGATCTGGCGGATGTTCGCGGCAATTGTCATTGTCTGATTACTCAATTTTGGTGCAAAGATAGCGGATGCAACCGGATTCTCCCCGAAGCTGATTCGCGTAGTACGGCTGGAAAATAATGCCGCAATTCATTGAAAAAAGGGTAGGAAACCCTTACTTTACGCCAACTAACACGAATCAAATCAAGTATTAACATCCATGGAGTCGTATAACCAGGACCGACGCAACAATCGTAAAAACTACCTATTAGTGGCATTGGGGATTCTGGCTGCACTGAATTTGTTACTGCTCTATTTTTATTACCAGGAGCGGCAAACCAATAAGGCTCAGCAAACTACCTTAACTGACAAAACCCAGGAAATGCTGGTCACCAAAACCCGGCTCGATTCCATTTCAACGCAACTGGACGCTAAAATTTCCGAAATCCAGTCGCTGGGTGGCCGCGTCGATTCCCTCCTGAAAGTGAAAGAGCAACTCGAAGCCGACAAACGAAACCTGCGGAATGTGGCGGCTTTTGACATCAAAAAATACGATGCAAAAATCAAGGGATACCTCTCCATTCTGGACGAAAAAGACAAGGAAATTGGTCGCTTAAAAGAGGAAAACAGCATTCTTACATCACAAAATCAAACGCTGACGGAAGAAAATACCAGCCTGAAAAATGAACGGCAGGCATTGAATGACACGGTGAACACCATTTCGGAGAAAAACCGGGAACTGGCCGAAAAGGTCACGCTGGCGTCGGCCCTGAAAGCTGAAAATCTGGTTGTTAACGCCATCAACCGGCGCGGGAAAGAGAGCGACGGGGGTGAATACCGGGCCCGGCGGATCGACAAGGTAAAGATCGCATTCCGGCTGTCAACGAATCCGCTGGCGCAACTGAACGAAAAAGAAATTTTCCTCCGGATTCTGGACCCCAGCGGATCGGTGATTTCGGATATGGCCACGGGTTCGGGCCAATTTATTTTTAATGGTCAGGAAATGGTTTACACTGCGAAACAGACCATCACCTACGACAATTCGGGGCAGCAGGTTGCATTTGTGTATGGCCGGGGCAACATTCCGTTCAAGGAAGGAACGCACCAGATCGAATTGTACTCGGAAGGCTTCAAAATTGGTCAGGGCGAGTTCACGGTGAAGTAAGCAGTTCATTGGGCGAAAGCCGGATCGGAGAGAGAACGGGCGGGTTATAAAAAAAACCGGTCTGACCTTTCTCCTTTCCGGCTTTCTTCTTACCTTTGCGTCCTCATTTTGAAATCATTATCCATTTAACACAATTGTCATGCAGTTCACAAAGAACTATGAGACGGTGTTCATTTTAACTCCCGTTTTATCTGAAGCTCAGATAAAGGACACTGTCGACAAGTTCCGCAAAGTATTGACCGATAACGGCGCGGAAATTGTAAACGAAGAGAGTATGGGTCTGCGCAAACTCGCGTACCCGATTCAGCACAAAAACACAGGTTACTATTTCCTGGTCGAGTTTACATCGGAAACGAAAGTTCCGGAAGCACTGGATGTTGAGTTCCGTCGCGATGAGCGCGTTATTCGCTACCTGACGACTGTTCTGGACAAGCACGCCGTTGCTTACAACGAACGTCGGCGGAAAGGACAACTGGGAAAAAGCAAACAACAAACTGAAAAAGCTGGAGAGGAGAAATAACCATGAGCCTGCAGAACGAACCCGTTAGCAAAAACGAAAACCGCAAGAAATATTGCCGTTTCAAGAAATCCGGTATCAAATACATTGATTACAAGGATCCTAACTTCCTATTGAAGCTGTTGAACGAGCAGGGCAAAATCCTGCCGCGCCGGATCACCGGAACGAGTCTGAAATTCCAGCGCAAAGTGGGCCAGGCCGTTAAACGCGCCCGTCACCTCGCTTTATTACCATACGTAGGCGATTCTCTGAAATAAGTTTACGGTTTACGGTTTACAGTTTATGGTTTTCGGTTCCTCTGCTCATTTTGAAACCGAAAACCGTATACCGAAAACCGTATGCCATGAACTGAAAACTCATTCATATCATGCAAATCATACTGAAAACCGACATCGCCGGACTGGGTTTTAAGAACGACACCGTTGACGTAAAACCCGGCTATGGCCGTAACTACCTGATTCCGCAAGGCTTTGCTGTCATGGCAACGGAATCAAATAAAAAAGTGGTTGCCGAAAACATTCGGCAGGCTGCACACAAAGCCGAGAAAACCAAAAACGACGCTCTGGCCCTGGCCGAAGCCATCAGCCAGCAACCCATAACGATTCTGGCCAAAGCCGGTGAAAGCGGAAAAATCTTCGGTCGGGTGACCAACACCCAGGTGGCCGATGCCCTGAAAGAAAAAGGATTCGACATCGATCGGAAGAAAATCACCATCGACGACGCCAAAGTTCTGGGCTCTTACAACGCCGTGATTAACCTGCACAAAGACGTGAAACAGACCATCAAGTTTGACGTCGTAGCAGCTGAATAATTCGTTGATTGATAGCGAGTTAGTCTATAAAATAATTTAGGGCGGTTCGGACTTTTTCGAACCGCTTTTTTGTTATCAATACATGGACTTTCGTACTGAACTATCACCGGAAAAACTTCCGGCTTTGATCCGGCCCGACTCCCGGATCGTGACCATCGGCTCGTGCTTTGCCGAGGTGTTGGGACGCCAGTTGATCGATAATAAAGTCGATGTGTTGAGCAATCCGTTCGGCACCCTGTTCAATCCGGTATCCATCGCCAAACTTCTGCAGGCGGCCGTTGAGGGCACCGACCCGGACCCGGATCTGTACGTTGAACGCGATGGGTTGTGGTTTCATTACGATTTTCATTCCTCGCTCTGGGACCGCAGCCGCGACGAACTGCACCTCCGCCTGACCGAAAGCCTGCGCCAAACCGGTGCGGCCCTGCGGAACGCCGACTGGCTGGTGCTGACGCTGGGGACGGTGATGGTCTATCGCCATCTCGAAACCGGGAAGGTAGTGGCCAATTGCCAGAAAATGCCCGGTTTTCTGTTTGAAAAATACCTGTACACCTGCGAGCACACGCAGGTGGTTCTGACCGATCTCGTCAAAAAACTGAAGCGCTCCAATCCGAAGCTGCAGATTCTGCTGACCGTCAGTCCAGTGCGTCATACCCGGGATTCGCTGCCGCTGAATCAGGTGAGCAAATCGATTTTACGGACGGTGAGCCACGAGTTGACGGCTTGGCACGAGCAGGTGCATTATTTCCCGGCCTACGAACTGATGATGGATGATTTGCGCGATTACCGGTTTTACGAAGCCGACCTGATCCATCCCAATGCCGTTGCCGAAACCTATATTTTTGAAAAGTTTGCCGAAAGCGCTTTTGATGACGAACTTCGCACGTTCCTGACGGAATGGCAAAACCTCCGGAAGGCGCTGGCGCATCGGCCTTTTCACGAAGGAACGGAGTCGTACCGGCGGTTTCTGGAAAATTTGCTGAAACAACTGGATGCGGTTTCGAAGAAAGTCGATGTGAGCCCGGAAAAGATGGAAGTCGAGCGACGGCTGCGGACTTTTAAAACGATTGATCCCGGCGCGAACCAGGCCGCTTAATTCGCTGTTCATCCAACAGAACGCTACGTATGTCAACTTATAAGCTTACCAAAGAATCGGTGTTAAATGCCCTCGGGCACGTCGAAGAACCAGACTTGAAGCGCGATTTGGTCACGCTCAACATGGTGAAAGACATTGAATTAGGAATTGATCAGGTGCGGTTTACCGTGGTGTTGACTACACCGGCCTGCCCGTTAAAAGAACTGATTCGAAAACGCTGTGTCGATGCCATTCACACCCACATCGGCCCGGATATTGAAGTAATTGTGAACCTGACGGCGGATGTCAGCTCGACCCGATTCAATACACCGGTTTTACCGGGCGTGAAAAACATCATCGCTATTTCTTCGGGAAAAGGCGGAGTTGGTAAATCGACCGTGACAGCCAATCTGGCGGTAGCGCTGCATAAATCCGGTGCGAAAGTCGGGATCATCGACGCCGATATTTTCGGGCCCTCAATTCCGGTGATGTTTGGTGCCGAAGAACTGCAACCCGCTGTTGGACAGGTGAATGGCAAAAATATGCTACAGCCGATCCAGCAATTCGGTATCAAACTGATGTCGATCGGTTTTCTGACGCCGAGAGACAACGCAGTGGTTTGGCGCGGTCCGATGGCAAGCCAGGCGCTGCGGCAGTTTTTTGGTGATACGAACTGGGGTGAACTGGATTACCTCCTGATCGATTTGCCGCCGGGTACGAGCGATATTCACCTGACGCTGGTACAAACCGTTCCGGTTACGGGCGCGGTGATTGTAACAACTCCGCAAAAGGTAGCTCTGGCCGACGCCACCAAAGGCCTCGCGATGTTTCGGCAGCCGCAAATAAACGTACCGGTTTTGGGCGTAATTGAGAATATGGCGTATTTTACACCCGCCGAATTACCGGATTCAAAATATTATATTTTCGGAAAAGGGGGTGGTCAGTTGCTGGCCGACAAGTTTGATGTTCCGGTCTTGGGGCAGATTCCGCTCGTGCAGAGTATTCGGGAAGCGGGCGACGAAGGAAAACCGGTAGTGACCGAAAATGATCCGGTGACCTCGGGCGCATTTCGCTCGGCGGCTGAAGCGCTGGCCCAACAGATTTCGGTTCGGAACGCAACACTTGACAAAACCCGGCCGGTCGAAATTGTTCGGCAATGAGCCAATTCGATTGGATTTAAGAGAGAAAAAACGTATTTTTACCATTAGTCACTTGACCACCTTTGTATAACGTTCGAATGGAAACTGTACTGGATAACGAAATATTAGTCGATCGCATCGAAAAGGCACTCAATAGCATTCGCCCTTATCTGGAAGCAGACGGTGGTAATGTCAAAGTGCTGGAAGTAACCAGCGATAAAGTGGTTCGGCTGGAACTGGTTGGTGCGTGCGGCTCCTGCCCCATGTCAACGATGACGTTCAAAGCCGGCCTGGAGGAAGCCATCCTGAAAGCCGTGCCGGAAGTTTCGCGGGTTGAAGCCATCAATCTGACCCCGGCTTTTTAATCATAATCAGAATCGTTCGGGTTCAAGTTTTAAAGACTTTTGGCCGCTTTCCATCGGATAAGCGGCTTTTTTGTTATTTTGCGACAATACCCACGGACTTTAGTTCGTGTATTTGTCTAAATAGAATAGACAACATTAACGCTAACTTTAGTCAATTACATCTTTATACGCTCACTGACTAAAGTCCGTGGGTAGTAGATACGTCCCATGAAAATAGGAATCTTCTTCGGTGGCCCGTCGCGTGAACGGGAAGTCTCTTTTGCGGGCGGTCGTACAGCCCTGACCCATATCGACAAAGCGTTGTTTGAGCCTGTGATGGTGTTTGTGGATGGGTTGGGCAATTTTATTCTGATTCGGGAAGAATTCCTCCATAAAAGCTCCATTCGGGCTTTTTATCCCCGGCAAACCGACGGCCGGTTCAGCGTTTATATCGAATCGTTAGCGGAATTATCTGCTGAAGAGCAGGAAACGCAAATCAACGCGATTGGCCAGCGCATTCAGCCGCAGGAGTTTAGCCAGTATTTTGACCTCGTTTTTCTGGCCATGCACGGCCCCGATTGTGAAGACGGCGGTATTCAGGGCTTGCTGGAATGGTACAAAATACCGTATACCGGACCGGGTTTGCTGGGATCAGCGGTAGGCATCAATAAAATTCTGCAAAACGAGCTGATTGCACTCGTCAACCGGCAGGAAAAAAAGATGTCGGTGCTGAGTCGTACGGCCTGGGATGGAGCGGATAAGGCCGGACTGTTTGAGTCGCTGCAAAACCGCCTGGGGCTGCCCATCGTCGTGAAAGCTCCGCATCAGGGCTCGTCCATTGGCGTGGTGATTGTTCGGGAAAACGATCTGAACAAATTTATCCGGGCCGTCGATCAGTGTTTTTTCCGCCAGGAAATCGACCTGAAAGCGTGGAAAGGACTTTCAGAAGAAGAAAAGCTCATATTTGTGCAGGACATCACCGAGCTGGATTCCGGCATTGCCTATCCGGTGGTGATTGAAGAAACCGGTGAGACCGTTTACCACCCGAGCCAACTGCTTGAAAAAACGGAATCCTGGGCGGCAGCGGGCAATGAGTCGCTGGTGATTGCGTCGAATAATGCCGAAGATGACGTGTTGTTTGAAGAATTCATCAGCGGGCAGGAGTTTTCGTGCGGGGTGATTCAGGATGATGAGGGAACCGCCGTTGCCTTGCCACCGACCGAGATTTACAACGTTACGAGTTTCGATTTTAAATCCAAATACCAGTCCAATACCACCAAAAAGCGGATTCCGGTGGAAACCAGTCTGGAGCATAACCGCGAAATTCAGTTGAGTGTCGCCGAGGTATTTACCCGTTTAGGGATGAACGTCTGCGCCCGAATCGACGGTTTTTTAACTCCGGATCAGGATGACAAACCGGGCCGGGTGCTGCTTCATGATCCGAACACGATTCCCGGCATGTCGCCAACCTCGCTCATTTTCAAGCAGATGGCCGAAATTGGCCTGAACGTCACGCAGGCCATCACGTATTTTATCCGTCAGTCGCTGCGCGAACGCATCCGTTCCGGTAAGGACATTATTCGGCTGCGTCAGCAACTGGCCGATCTGGATATTCGGATGGCCGACCGGAAAAATCTGCACGTACCGATTGAAGAATTTGTCGTGGATACTACCGCCGAGTCCATTGATGCAACCTGGCTGGAAGCAAAAGCCTGGTACGGTCTGCAGGCGGCTCAGGGGCAGGTAAAACCGGTTGTGGTGCTAAAAACCGCTCAGGAGCGGCACGAATTGCCCGTTAATTTGTTGTTTAAAGACGCGGTTTCTGACGTGCTCGAAGCGCTTGGCAAACCGGTTCATCCGTTAATTCTGGAAACGCGGGAGCGGGCCCGGACGATTACGGAACGATATTCTTAAAAACAACTGAATTATGGATTTGCAATTGAGCGGAAAAACCGCCCTGGTAACCGGTTCGACGGCCGGGATTGGTTTAGCTGTGGCCAAAACACTGGCGCAGGAAGGAGCCGAAGTGATTCTGAACGGACGGAATCCGGAAAAAGTAGCGGCACTGGTCGACAAACTGTCGGGCGAACTGCCTGGCGCCAAGTTTCGGGGCATTGCGGCCGATTTCAGCAAAGCGGATGATGTCAATAAACTGTTGGCGGAGCTGCCGGAGGTCGATATACTGATCAACAACGTCGGTATTTTCGAACCCAAAAACTTTGCGGACATTCCGGATGAAGACTGGATGCGGTTTTTCGAGGTGAATGTCCTGAGTGGCGTCCGGCTTTCCCGTCACTATTTTCCCCAGATGCTGGCGAAAAACTGGGGCCGCATCATCTTCGTTTCCAGCGAATCGGCCCTTCAGATTCCGACCGAAATGATACATTACGGAACCACTAAAACCGCCCAGCTGGCCGTTTCGCGAGGATTGGCTGAGCTGACCAAGGGCACCAATGTAACCGTCAATTCGGTTTTGCCGGGTCCCACTTTTTCCGAAGGTGTCGGTGATTTTATCGGCAATATGGCAACGATGAATCAGGTTTCGGTGGAAGAAATGGAGAAGGACTTTTTCAAGAATGCCCGCCCGACGTCCATTATTCAGCGGTTTGCGACCACGCAGGAAATTGCCAATATGGTAGCTTACCTGGTTAGTCCGCTCGCTTCGGCGACCAACGGTGCCGCTATTCGGGTCGACGGCGGGGTGACGAAGACGATTGCGTAATACCGAAGATTTATTTTTCCTGAAATATTTTGTTAAAGGCGGTTTCGATAAGAAACCGTTCCGGGTGATCCTTCCGAAAGAGGGCAGAGGCATATACTCTGCTCTCCCGGTCATTGTAGTTAATTTTGCAGTAAGCGTTGCCGAACTCGTCAAACCATCGATTGAACAAATTATATCTGGTTTTTTCGTGATCGTTTTCCAGACTACAGATGTAAATGATTACGGCCAGAGGTAAATTTTCAAAAAAAGGCCGATCGTTTCGATAACGGTTTGCTTCATCCGCAGATCACGGCCTTTGTATTCTCCGGAAATCTGTTCGAGAATAAAACTGTAAACGTCATTCGCGAAAGGAAGATCACCAACATAGTCCGCATCCTGAACGAAGGCTATTTTATAAGTGGCGCCGTGATCGGTTGTGAAGGAAAAACTGTCGCTATCCCTTTTCAGTGGGTAAGAAGTCCGGCGTGAAGAACTTGATTCCGGCAGGTTTTTTGGATTCATCGCCACTCTTGAGATATTCTCTGGTTTTTTCCTTGTCTTCAGCCATCTTTTTAAGGACGCTTTTAGACCTTTTTGTTAAAGTTGCCATCTCTCAGTGGTAAAACGTGATTGTAAAGAATCCGGAATTACTTCAGTAATAATAGCTGGATTCGTGCTATTATCCAAACGTAACTAAACGGCTCAAAGTTGCTTTACGCTCTTTCCTCCCAAACCTGACATAGATTCACGATCACTTCAACGGCTTTTTCCATATCCTGCACCGACACCCATTCCAGCCGGGAGTGGAACGCGTGTTCGCCCGCGAAAAGGTTGGGGCAGGGGAGACCCATGAACGACAGCCGAGAGCCGTCGGTGCCGCCCCGGATGCTCCGGCGCTCGGGCGACAATTCGCTCCGGTGGATGGCTTCCAGCGCGTTTTCGACCACCTGCGGGTGATGATCCAGCACTTCCTTCATGTTGCGGTATTGCTCCCGAACCTCAAATGTGGCGCTGGAATTCGGATAGGAGGTCAAAACCGTATTCAGCAATTGCTGGAGATATTGCTCTTTTTCGTGTAAACCGGTTACGCTAAAATCGCGGATGATAAACTCCGCAACCGCCTGATCCTGATTGCCTTCCAGATGGCCCGGATGAATAAACCCTTCGTGACCTTCCGTGGTTTCGGGCGAAAGGTTGTCTTTGGGCAACGCGGCCAGCAAATCGGCGGCAATTTTCAGGGCATTTTCCAGCTTCCCTTTCGCAAAACCGGGATGGGTGCTTACTCCCCGGATCACGATCTTAACCGCGTCGGCCGAAAACGTTTCGTCTTCCAGCGTTCCGCGCATTTCCCCGTCGATGGTATAGCCAAAATCGGCACCGAGTTTTTCCATGTTCACTTTCTCGGTTCCGCGCCCCACTTCCTCATCCGGCGTAAATAAAATCCGGATCGTGCCGTGTTTGATAACTGAATTTGTCACCATGAATTCCGCTGCGGCCATGATTTCGGCTACACCGGCTTTGTTATCGGCACCGAGCAGCGTTGTGCCACTGGCGGTAATGATGTCGTTGCCGATCTGATCGTTCAAATCGGGGTGGTCGGCCAGGCGAATGATCTGGGTCGGGTCGTCGGGTAAAACAATGTCCGTGCCGTCCCAGCCGTGGTGGGTAAGCGGTTTTACGCCTTCACCGGTTACGTCGGGCGAGGTGTCCATGTGCGCGCAAAGGCACAAAACCGGCACATCTGTTTTATCGGTATTGGACGGAATCGTAGCGTAGATGTAACCATATTCATCCATTTCGGCGTCCGTGATCCCGATTTCGTGAAGCTCTTCCACCAATACCCGCCCCAGATCCTTCTGTTTTTCGGTGGACGGGTTGGTGGTTGATCGCGGATCAGACTGCGTGTCGATCTGGACGTAACGTAAAAACCGCTGGGTAACGGAGGTATTTTCCAACATGGCTACTGTCAATAAGGGCGCTAAAATAAATTAAGCCTCCACCGCCGTTTTAAATTCGGAGGTAAAGTGGAACTTGATTTCGGGATTGTTTTGCATGTTCATCCGCAGAATCCAGTCCGACTCAGCCAGAAAAACCGGGTTGCTGTCTTTGTCGTAGGCAATCGCCAGCCCTTTCAGCCGGATAAATTCGTCGAGTTTCTTTTTGTCATCCGACGTCAGCCAGCAGGCTTTGGAAACGGGCATGGTAGTCCAGCGGCATTTCGCGCCGTATTCGTGTTCGAGCCGGTATTGAATCACGTCAAACTGAAGTTCCCCGACGGTGCCGACGATTTTCCGGTTTCCGCTGGTCATCGTAAAGAGCTGAGCCACCCCCTCATCCGTCAATTGCTGAATCCCTTTTTCCAGTTGCTTGGATTTCATCGGGTCCGAATTGATCAATTCTTTAAAGATTTCGGGCGAAAAACTCGGAATGCCGACGTACCGCATCTCTTCACCTTCGGTTAGCGTATCGCCAATTTTGAACGAACCGGTATCGTATAAACCAACTACATCGCCCGGAAAGCCCTCATCCACAATGCTTTTGCTGTCGGCCATGAAACTGAACGGGCTCGAAAACCGCACGTCCTTGTCCAGCCGGGTGTGGTGGTAAAACTTGCCACGCTCGAAAACGCCCGAGCAAATGCGCAGAAACGCAATCCGGTCACGGTGACGTGGGTCGAGGTTGGCGTGAATTTTAAAGACAAAACCGCTAAACTTTGGCTCGTCCGGAAAAACAACGCGCTTGTCGGTGGCGCGGGCAATCGGTTCGGGCGAAATGTTGCAGAACGTATCCAGCAACTCCTTGACGCCGAAGTTGTTAACCGCCGATCCGAAGAAAACCGGTGCCACTTTGCCTTCCAGATACGTTTTCCGGTCGAACGGATCATAAACGCCTTCGATCAGTTCCGAATCCTCGCGGAGTTGCTCGGCGTCCCGTTCGCCCACTTTCTGTTCCAGAACCGGCGAATCGATGTCGATTTCCAGAATATCTTCTTCCACTTTCGTTTTGTTGACGCGGAAAAAATTCATCGTTTTATCGTACAGGCTGTAAACCCCTTTGAAATCCGATCCCATGTTGACCGGCCAGGTCAGCGGACGAACGCGGATGTTCAGTTTCGCTTCCAGTTCGTCCAGCAAATCGAAGGGGTTCTGGCCTTCGCGGTCGAGTTTATTGATGAAAATGATCACCGGCGTGTCGCGCATCCGGCACACTTCCATCAACCGCTCGGTTTGCTCTTCCACGCCCTTTACGCAGTCGATGACGAGAATAACGCTATCGACCGCCGTCAGCGTCCGGTAGGTGTCTTCGGCGAAATCCTTGTGGCCCGGCGTGTCGAGAATGTTAATTTTCAGGTCTCGGTATTCGAACGTCATCACCGAAGTGGCCACGGAAATACCGCGCTGCTTTTCGATTTCCATGAAGTCCGAGGTGGCCGACTTCTTGATTTTGTTTGACTTAACGGCCCCGGCGGTCTGGATGGCTCCTCCGAAAAGCAGCAGTTTTTCGGTCAAGGTCGTTTTTCCGGCATCCGGGTGACTGATGATGGCAAAAGTTCGGCGACGGCTGATTTCTTCGATCGTACTCATTATAAATAGTCTGCTACTGCAGACGGATTTTGCAAATCGGTTTCTGTGAAAACACAAAGATACGAAATTTTTAGGGGCGGGCTGAGCAACATTCCGTCGTCCGGGCGAGTTGACTAATTGTCTTTTCGGCAGAATGATTAGTTTTGAAAAAAAACGGTCTACTTAACCTAACACATGAAGAAAACGTTATATCTTGTCCGTCACGCCAAAGCGGAAGACCGGGCGAGTTTTCAGCGCGACCATGACCGCGATCTGGTTCCGGAAGGCATCATGGCAGCCGCGCGGGTGGGACATCACCTGGCCGAACTGGGTGTAAAGCCCGATTGCCTGATCAGCAGCACGGCCAACCGGGCTAAAGACACCGGAAAAGTGATGGCGGAACAACTGCGGGTCGATCCGGAAACGCTGGTACTTGAACCGAAGTTATTCGATGGCGGCCCCAAAGCCTACATTGCCGCAATCAACGGCTTGGATAAAAACTGCAAGTCAGTGATGCTGTTCGGACACAATCCTGACATTTCCTATTTCGCCGAGTATCTGACCCACGCCGATGTCGGTTCGATGAGCAAGGGAGCAGTCGCCGTCATTGAGTTCGAAGACCTGAACTGGGCGGAGATTTCGGGTCGGACGGGGCATTTGGTGGACCTCATTTCGCCCAAAAAATTGAAAGAATCATGAATAAAAACCGGCGCATCCTGTTTACGGCAGCCCTAATTTTTACCCTTATTGTTGTTTTTGTCGCCGTCGATATGGGGCGTCGCACAACGGCACCCTGGAACAAAAAGCGCCAGCTTGAGCGGGCGTTACCTGCTGAGCCGGATGGTACAGCCATCGACACTTCAGCGCTGGACGTTGCCGACACGCTATTTGTTAAAGATAGTACCAGTCGGTAAGGTCCGTCCAGTGCCCTTTTTACTCAACGTATGCAATCGTTCACTTCATTTTTCAAACGTAAGATTCTCCGAATCGATCGTGACCGGTGGAATTACCAGTACGACAAAGGTTTGTGGGACGGCCTGAAAGGTCTCGATGAACTGGCTCGTTTCAGCGTCATCGTCGGTTACATCAAACACCTCAAACCGGGCCAGCCCGAAATTCTGGAGATTGGGTGTGGCGAAGGATTCCTCCAGCAGCGGCTGCAATCCCAGAACTACGGGCGTTTTGTCGGGCTGGATATTTCGGATAGCGCAATTGAAACCGCCCGGGTGCTGGCCGACGAAAAATGCACTTATCTGGTGGCCGATATGGATAAACACCAGCCGACCGTCCAGTTCGATATGATCATTTTCAATGAGTCGGTCTATTACAGCAAACATCCGGTCAAAACACTCCAGCGGTTTGCTACTTATCTCAAAGCCAACGGGTTCCTAATTGTAACGATTAATGACCACAAACACAGCGATGAGCTTTGGCAAAGCATCAAAACCGCTTTTGACCTTTTCGATGAAGCAACCGCAATAACTTCAAAATCCACCTGCATTTGTAATGTCCTTCTTCCGAAAGGGGCAGCTTGAAAATTGACCATTGACTATTGACGATGGACCACCGACTACTGGAGGCAGAGAATTCCCGAAAACATTCTTTTGTCAATGGTCAACGGTCCATCGTCAATGGTCAATCGTCAACGGTCAATCGTCAATCCCTCCCATTTTGGCACATCATTTGATTGGTTTTTGTGCAAGCAAAAATATTGTTTATGGATACTATTTTAGGAATTGGATCACGGGTGCGACACGCCGAATTTGGTCTGGGTGTTATAATTAATGTAAAATCGAACGGCTATGTTGTGACTTTTGCCGAATCTGGCGTCAAAATAATAAAGCTGGCCACACCACTTGAAATTATCGAACTGGTGGAACCGGACCACGACCTGGTCAGCCTGTTCGACGTGGAGCAATCCTTATCCAGAATCCTGCAAAAATGGGCGGATGTCTCAGAACTGGTGCCACTGGGGGATAAATGGAAGGGCGGCAAATTGATTTTAAAACCGGGTCGGGCAGATCTGGCATCTAAAGAAATACCGATTGATGCCTTTTTTCATAAAATAGTTATGATGCGTGATCGGCTGCGGGTGCTGGAACAACGGGTCAATGCCAGTTCGATCGACGACGAAGAGAAGGTGAATATTCAGCAATACATAACCCGTATTTACGGCAGCATGACCTCATTTAATCTATTATTCAAACAACCTGAACATCATTTTTCCGGCGAAAAAACCGTCGGAGAACCTTCGTGAGTATTAAAAGTAAAATGTGATTTGGGTTAGGGTTAACCGACGAGATTAGTACCCGCTATTGTTGATGGCGGGTACTTTTGTTTCCGGCCGATCGGGGATGGAAATCCGTAATGATCTGTTTCAGGTAGTCGCGGTCGAGGTGGGTGTAGATTTCCGTCGTCGTGATCGATTCGTGCCCGAGCATTTGCTGAACCGCCCGCAAATCCGCCCCGCCTTCAATCAGGTGCGTCGCAAAGGAATGCCGGAACGTGTGCGGACTGATTTCCTTCTGAATACCGGCTTCGAGGGCCAGTTTTTTGATGGTTTTAAAAACCGAAACCCGCGAAAGAGGCCCACCGCGCAGGTTTAAAAAAACCGTATCCTCCGCGCCCTTCTGGATTTCCAGCTGATTCCGAACATGGTCGACATACAGGGTCGTGTGTTTAATCGCGTCCTTGCCGATGGGCACCAGGCGCATTTTGTTCCCTTTCCCGGAAATCCGAATAAAACCGACTTCAAAATAACAGCTCGTCAACCGGAGATCAAGCAATTCGGAAACCCGTAACCCCGAACTGTACAGCACTTCGAGCATGGCGCGGTCGCGGGTGCCGCCGGGCGTTGAGAGGTCGACGGCACTCAGAATGGCTTCAATTTCGGGAAAACTGAGCGTATCGGGCAGCTTCCGGCTCAGTTTCGGTCCATCGATCAATTGGGTCGGATCAGTTTGAATTTCGTTTTCCAGCAGCAGAAACTTGTAGAATGCTTTCAGACCGGAGAGAATCCGGGCCTGCGAATGCGCCGACAAACCGAGGTCGTTCAGATAAGCCAGAAAATCGAAGATCAAGCTTTCCGAAACCAGCGTTGGCGAAACTGGTTCGCCCGCCAGCTCCAGAAACTCGTGTAACTTGCTGATGTCGTGTAAATAAGCTTCAACGGAATTTTCGGCCAGCGAACGTTCCAGTTTCAGGTAGTTTTTAAACGCGTTAATGTAACTTTGCCACACAGTGTAAATCCCGGGTTATCCGTTGCGAATTACGGTTTTATTCGGGGATACACAATCATTCAACGGAAACAAAAACCGCCCCTGACCAATACATCCATGAAACAAATTCTCATTCTGAACGGCCCGAATCTGAACCTGCTTGGCAAGCGCGAACCGGAAATTTATGGCAGCCGGACGTTTGTCGATTACCTGGAAACCATCGAACAGGCGTTCCCGGACGTTCAAATCCGGTATTTTCAGTCCAACTACGAGGGCGAAATGATCGATAAGATTCACGAACTTGGGTTTACGATCGACGGAATTGTCATCAATGCCGGTGCCTACACGCATACGTCGATTGCCCTGGCCGACGCGCTATCGGCAGTTCCGGCACCGGCCGTCGAGGTGCATATTTCCAACGTTCACGCCCGCGAATCCTACCGTCACCACAGCTATCTGTCGGCAAAGTGCAAAGGTGTCATCGTTGGGTTGGGGTTGCTGGGCTATAACCTGGCCGTGCAGTATCTGTTGAGTTTAGAGCGTAAATCATAGCGAAACGAAAATGATTACTTTTTATCCCGGCCCTTCCAAAGTATATCCGCAGGTCGCCGGATATGCGCAGGAAGCCATTCAGTCGGGGATCGTCAGCCAGAATCACCGCAGTGCCGGTTTTATGGCCGTGGTGGAGGAAACGATTCGGTTGCTACACGAAAAGCTGGCGATTCCGGCGGATTATCACATTGCATTTGCATCGTCTGCCACGGAATGCTGGGAAATTATTGCCCAATCGCTGACGGTGACCAGCAGCCTGCACCCTTACGGTGGTGCATTCGGGAAAAAGTGGATGGAGTACGCCCACCGCATCAAACCGATGATTCTGCCGGGTGAAGCGGATGTGCTTTGTGTGGTCCAGAATGAAACTTCGAACGGAACGCAGGTTCGGATGGATACGCTGGCGCAGTTTCGGCGGGAATTTACGGGACTGATCGCGGTCGATGCGGTTTCGTCGCTGGGTGGTTTGGCGTTCGACTGGTCGTTGGCGGATGTCTGGTTTGCCTCTGTTCAGAAATGCCTGGGTTTACCGGCGGGGCTGGCGGTTTTGATTTATTCGCCCAACGCGCTCAGGCAGGCCGAAATCATCAACGACCGACAGTTTTACAACAGCCTGCTGTTCGTGCACGAAAATATGGAGAAGAACCAGACGCCGTATACGCCAAACGGTTTAGGTATTTATCTGTTAATGAAAGTGTTGGAGCAGGTGCCGCCCATTGCGGAAGTCGATGCGCTGGTTCGGCAACGGGCCGCCGACTGGTACCGGTTTTTGGCAGAAGAAACCGACTGGCGGTTATTGATCGAAAATCCGGAGCAGCGGTCGGACACGGTTATTGCCGTTCAGGGAAGCGAAGAAGACATACGGGCGGTGAAAACCGCTGCGCAAAAAACCGGTATTACGCTTGGAAATGGGTACGGCGACTGGAAATCGAACACGTTCCGGATTGCCAACTTTCCGGCGATTGAGGACTGGGAAATTGAGAAACTGAAGACGTTTCTTCGTCGGTACGTATGTTGAATTTCAAGGAAATCATATCGGTTACGCTCATCCTGTTTTCGGTGATCGATGTCATCGGTTCGTTGCCGGTTATTATCGACATTCGCCGGAAAACCGGGAAGATCGAGTCCGAAAAAGCCACGCTGGCGTCGGGCGTGCTGATGATTACCTTTTTGTTCGTAGGCGAATCCATCCTGAAACTGTTCGGGGTAGATGTGTCGTCTTTTGCCGTGGCCGGGGCGCTCATTATTTTTCTGTTGGGACTGGAAATGATTCTGGGCCGGAATATCTTTAAAGCCGACGACCACAGCACCGGAGCCGCCCACATTGTACCGATTGCGTTTCCGCTCATTGCTGGAGCCGGAACCATGACGACCATTTTGTCGCTGAAAGCCGAGTATACAACTGCCAACATTCTGGCCGGAATTTTGATCAATCTGGTGCTGATTTACGTCGTACTTAAATCGTCGGCCTGGATTGAAAACCGCATTGGACCGGGCGGGGCCAACATTCTACGGAAAGTATTCGGGATTATTCTGCTTGCCATTTCGATTAAACTATTCAAAAGTAACTTCTGACCGGTGATTACGGTGATGTTGATGATTAACTTGATGGGATCGATTGGGGATAATTTGGTTTTTGGAGGAAATCTTTAATCATTACCTTCGCAACAGGTTAATCTTAAAAGCGATTGTTCAAAATGGCAATTTCTACGATTTGAATTCCCAACTCCGGAACCGAGTTTATCATTTTCATCATCATTAATCACTGTAATCATAGTGCAGACACCCGATTCGTTAAACGCCGTTGCTGAATTTCACCGGACATTTCATCACCCGGTTTTAGAAACCCCCCAGATTCCGTCCGAAAACCGTTGCCAGCTTCGGGTTGCGTTGCTGGCCGAGGAGTTAAAGGAACTGGAAGTGGCCATTGCCGAAAAAGACCTGGTTGAAGTGGCGGACGCGCTCTGTGATTTGCAATACGTCCTGGCCGGTGCCATTCTGGAATTTGGTCTGGGCGAAAAGTTCAAGTCGCTGTTCGACGAAGTACAGCGGTCGAACCTCAGTAAAGCCTGCCTGACGGTGGCGGAGGCCGAAGCAACGGTGCAGCATTACCAGAATAAAGGCGTTGAATGCCACTACGTGGAGTCGGATGGGAAATACCTGGTGTACCGGACCGTGGACCAAAAGACGTTGAAAAATGTCAACTACTCCCCGGCGAATCTCGCCGGAATGTTGGGGTAAGCAAAAAAAGTCCGACCGGTCAAGTGACCGGCCGGAGCTCCCAATAACCTAAATAAATTACAGATAATTAAGGGATTGCCATCGAAATGACGTTAAACTGCCGACGAGCGGCCAGGGGAAATTGTTTTATTTTGATCGACCTATTTACCCATACCAATGCTCACGGTGAGGTTTACGAAACGAATTCGGTTGATGATAATTCATTCGAAGCGGTTTTTGGGCCCGATTCCACAGCACCAGCAAAATCAGGCCAACAAGGATCGTTCCGGCAATCTCTGAATAAATCAGGGATGAGGTAACTTCGTTGAGTGGACTCAGGTCGTTCACAAAAAGGGCCGTTACTTTACCGGTCAGTCTTAAAAAAAAGGCTGGAAATACGCCGACGGCCAAAATGCCCAAACCGGCCATCACTTTGGGCATCATCATGTCGTCGGTAACCTCCTTTGCTTGCCCAACAGGCTCAGAATACGGAGTTCCCAGAAATACGGTTTCAAAAACTTTCAGGAAGCCAAATAGAGTCAATCCGGCAATAACGGAAAGGCCACCGATTATGGTCCAGATGATCAGGTTGAGCGATGCGGTTTCCAACCTGAGCCCTTTTAAGAGTCCGGAATAAATCAGAAATTCGGAGATAAAACCGTTGAAAGGCGGTAAGCCGCAAATGGCGAGTGTGCCGACCAGAAACGCCGTCGATGTTTTCGGCATGGTTTTGATTAAACCGCCCAGTTGCTCGAAATTACGGGTGTGCGTCGCTCGGTAAATGGAACCGACGCAATAGAACAGGAGCGATTTGGAGAGCGAATGATTGACAAGGTGCAGAATCCCGCCGGTGAAGCCCAGAGCCGCAAGAACCGGTGATCCGAACGCCAGCCCCACCAAACCCGATCCAATGCCAATGCCAATGATTCCAGCGTTAGCGATGCTGCTGTAAGCCAGCAGTTTCTTGCCATCGTGTTGAGTAAACGCCAGCCGAATTCCGACGATTCCCGACAGCAACGAAATAGCAAGAATAATTAAACCAATTGTGAGGAGCTCGGTGTGAACGTAGGTAATCACCCGGAGAATCCCGTAAATACCCATTTGGATCAGTACGCCCGACATAATGCCCGACACGTGTGAAGGAGCCGCCAGTTGCGTAGGAGGGAGCCAGCTGTGGAATGGCACAAAACCCGCATAACTCCCAAAACCGATCAGCAGCAGCAGAAAAACCGGCCAGACTTCGTGCTGGGCAAAATACGCGCTGAGACTATCGAAGCCAAACGCATGGTGGGTTGAGTGGGAAGCCAGAAAAGCCACCAGGATCAGGACGAAACCGGTTTGAATCTGAAGCAGGTAATTCAAGCCGATTTTGAAGATTTCCCTGCGTTCGACCTCGAAAACCACCAGCCCAAAGGAAGAAATCGCCATAAGTTCCCAGGCCGTCAGGAATGCGATTCCGCCCCGCAGGGTCGTAGCCAGAATCATCGAAATATGTAGCCAGAGAAGCGCCAGGTGGTGAAAGGAAAGTTGCAGATCCGAGCGGGTTTGCCGGTACAATTTCAAATAACCGTTCGCGTACAGCACACCCGTGAGCATGGTCAGGCTGATAACCGAAAGGAAAAAAGCCGATAAACTATCAATATTAACGGACAGGAAAAGCCGGATTTTTTCCAGCAGATTAAACTGCATCACTCCGCCCGCGGATAACGCCCGAAAAGCCCAGGAAGAAGCGGTGATAATGAGGAGAATGTGGAGGAAAAGGCTGAAATAATATTTCGTCTGCCCCCGGAATACGAAGACTCCAAAGCTTCCGGCAGCAGTAAATAATAAAACAGCAGACTCCATGTCCAATCAACTTATAACTTAAAAGTCAAAGGTGGTTGAGGACAGTTAAAAGTGAATTAACGGTAAGTTAAAAACAGGTTAAATTGATTTTTCCGCTATTCATCCAGTTCGAAAGCCAGCGGTTTTTCGGACCCTACGGTTTTCCGGACGGGCACCGTTACTTCAACGGTAGTCCCCTTTCCAATTTCTGATTCCACGTGAATCTGGCCTTTGTGAAGCGTCACGATCCGGTGGGTCAGGGCCAGGCCAATGCCGTGACCGATGATGCCGGATGTGTTTTCGGAGCGGAAAAAGGGCTCAAACAGGTGTGGAATATCGGCTTTCGGAATCCCGTAACCGTGGTCCGTAAAGGTTAGCAGAATGGTATTTTCACCGGCATTCAGGGTCACGGTGGTGTGATGGTCCTTGGAGTATTTGCAGCCGTTTTCGATCAAATTCTGAAACGCCATTTGCAGGAGCGATTCTTCGCCCATGACGATCAGCTCTTCTTCATTGCCGGGTAGTTTTTCGTATTCAATATCGATCCGGTATTCTTCATTTTTTTGCAACAGACGGCTGCGCCCTTGCCAGAGCAGTTCGTCGATCCGCACCGGTTTAAACGACAGTGTGGCCGCATCGGCATTGACCCGCGCCAGTTCGAGCAACCCGTTGACGAGGTTATTCATTTTTTTGCCTTCCTCCAGCACACTTTCAAGGGCCTGTTTGTACTCGAATTCGTTGCGGGGCTGCATGAGCGTCACATCGACCTGTCCCACCATCACGGTCAGCGGAGTCAGGAGTTCGTGGGAAGCGTGGGAAACGAAACTTTTCTGGAGAATAAAGGCCTGTTCCAGCCGTTCGAGCATTTCGTTGAACGTATCCGCCAGTTTGGCCAGTTCGTCTTTCTGCCGACCAACGCGCAGCCGGGCGTAGATGTTGGTAGCTGAAATGTCCTTTACCTGATCGATGATATCAGAGACCGGTTTGAGGGCATCTCCCGCAAAAAACCACCCGGCCAGCAACACAATTCCCATGCTAACGATCCAGCTGATGACCAGAATGTCGCGTAGCCATTCAATTTTGGTAAAACCGTAGCGGTCGATGGCCGTGGCCACGATCACTAGCGTCCGCTTATGACGGTCGGAAAACCGGATGCCCAGCGTTTCGACCATGCCATTGCGTTTGAAGATCTCCTTGCCATTGCGGACCTGTTCCAGAAACTGGAGGGAAACCATTTCCCGTTTCGAGTCGGTCGAGTGCAGAATGCGGTTGTCGGGCAGGAAGATGGTGACGTGTCCTTTATACAACGACATGTAATTCAGCTCGATCCGTTGCAGCATTTTGTCGGTAATACCGCTTACTTCCACATTCTCAAGGAGTTGGGCGGTAGCTAACGCATTCTGGCGCAGTCGGTCATAGAACTCCCGTTCGCGGTATTGATCGAATAAATAAAAGATGGTAAGCGAAAACAGCAGGATGATTGAACCAACCAGCAGCGCAAAAAGTACAGTTAGTCGGGCTCTGATGTTCATGGCAGGTGACAGAAATCGAGTCGGAAAGAAAATGGGGGAAGGTCGGATATTCCTTCCTTCCTCGCGTTTCTTTATTCTTCTTTTAGCATATACCCCATTCCGATAACGGTATGGATCAGTTTAACCGGGAAATTTTTATCTACTTTTTTTCTTAGGAAATTCACGTACACGTCAATGACATTGGTTCCGGTATCAAAGTGAATGTCCCACACTTTTTCGGCGATATCGATTCGGGAAACCACCCGGCTCCGGTTTCGCATCAGGTATTCCAGCAAGGCAAATTCTTTCGCCGTGAGCTCGATCCGTTTGCCACCCCGCCGGGCTATTTTTTCGTTCAGATCCAGTTCAAGGTCCGCCACTTTCAGCAGATTGGCCTGTAGACTGGTATCGATGGTACGTTTACTTAACGCCCGCAGCCGGGCGAGCAATTCGCGAAATTCAAACGGTTTTACCAGATAATCGTCGGCACCGGCTTCAAAACCGGCCACCTTATTATCGAGCGAACCCATGGCCGTTAGCATCAGAATTGGCGTCTTGATGTTTTCGGATCGCAGCGATTTTGCCAGATCGTAGCCATTCATTTTCGGAACGTTAACGTCTAGCACAATGACATCGTAGATGCTGCTCAGGGCCATATTTCGTCCAATCTGGCCATCGAATGCAACATCAACTTCAAAGGACTGTTCTTCTAAACCTTTTTTAACGAACGAAGCGAGCTTTGGTTCGTCTTCTACCACCAGAATTTTCATAACTGAATCGGAATAGCTTAGCTGGATTTGAATGAATCCGGGTCGAATACTATATATAACGCAAGTAAACAAAAAAGCTACCCGAAATATATCTTCAGGTAGCTTTTTTCATCCTATCCACACCATTCAAAGCTAATTTTCATCAGCTCTGATGTTCAACCTCCCTTTTGTAAGAAACTAGCTGACTTACAGCGGAAATTTGATCGTTCAAAAGTAGCAGGATCAGATTAAACCGGAGTTAAAGGGAGGTTAAAATGAGGTGAAATCACAAAAAGAGTAACAACAAAAAAGCTATTCGAGACTGCCCGAATAGCTTTCCGACTATATCCACACCATTTAAAAACAGCCGCCCGTTCAGGCTTAGGCTGTCTTTACTCGCTACCTGAAATAGATTCAGGTAAATATCTTTTACTTTTTTGTTTCTGAAGCAAGTATGCAAATATAATAGTTGTTTACAGCATCAGCATTAAATTTTCTTCAAAAAATTAAAGAAAACTACTTAGTTATTTTTTGATTTCTCCCAGTAGCAGGGCGTTTTATAAGGAAAAACGCCCTTATGAGTATAAATATGCCGTTTTTCGGCCAATTTACAAAACGGGAGAAAATTAAAATTTACTAACCTTGGCCTACCAAGATGCAGATAAATTGAGTAACAAAAAAGCGAAATGCCTGCTGACCAAGCATTTCGCTACTTATCATATCGTTGAGTAAATCAATAAGTGGCGTATCAGCCTAGTTTTCAAGCGACCCGAAAAGTTATTCCGCTTTGATTGATTGTTTGGCTGCATCAACGCCTTCATGCGCCTTGTCAGCCAGGTTATCAACTTTTTCGTTGTACTTTTCTTTCTTCTGTTCGCCTTCATCCTGCAGTTTGCCAGTCCATTGATTGACCTGAGACTTAACCTGCTCAACCTGCGTTTTTACTTGTTCAACGCCTTTATTCCACTGATCCTGCAGATCCTTGGTGCGTTTATCAGCTTCATCCTGAATCCATTGCCGACTTTCCTGGCCACTTTTTGGTGCGGTCAGAATACCTGCTACTACGCCTGTGATGAATCCTAACAGAAAATCTCTTGAACTTTTCATGGTGTTTCCTAAATTTAAGTTTGCAACTTATGAAGGTAGCAAATTTAATGGATTAATGTTTAGAATTGCGCTCAATTCGCTCAACGGCTCCTTTTGTGCGCGAAGCTACCGTATCGACTGCATCATTGTATTTTGAAGTCAGATTCTGTTTGGTATCATCGTACTGATTCCGAATGCTGTTGAACCCATCGGCGATGGTGTCCTGCAAATCTTTCAGAAACTTGTCTGAATCATTTGAAATTTTCTTGCGGGTATCTTTCCCACTACGAGGTGCTAACAAAAGACCCAAAGCTGCACCTGTCAATATCGCAACCAACAGTCCACTGAAATTCGATTTCATAATCTTTCAAATGGTTTAAGTGAAAAAAGACCGCCCGGGGCGGTAGACGGTTTATGGATAGAAAAATTCGTACCACACTTGTCCCATTGCCTGCAATTGTCTAGCTAATGTGTTGATAAACAGCTGAATCAAATTTTCTTTGGATTAGATCCGTCTTTGCGGTTTTCCGGGAATGTGAGGAATATTTTCTACAGATTGTAGAATCGAACTGCGTGTTGAGACGGAGAATTGTGTTGGATTTGCGCTCTGAGCCGGATTTCTGCAAGAAGTTCAACAAAAAATCCCTGCACTCAAATCTGGTGCAGGGATTCCGTACCCACCGTAACTTGTACTTAACCTAAAATGAAACCACCTAAACCTAAACGTATCGCTAAGGTTATTATCAGTAGCGACTATATCGACGTTCGCTGAACTTGACGGGTCAACGGCGTTTTTAAATGATGTGCTTATTTCAAACTCCCCGGCCGCGAATTAAGCGAAGAAGAATTGCAACAATGGCAATTACTAACAAGATGTGAATCAGGTTGTTGCCAGCTAATCCTGTTCCTAAAACACCAAAAAAACCGAGAGCCCAGATTATGATAAGTATAACTGCAATTGTGTATAGCAAGTTTCCCATGGCTCTAGATCGGTGTTGGAATAAAATGGTGAATAAGGTGTGGAATGCTTTCTTTATAAGAAAAAGTTATGCCAAAAGAGTATGGATGAATAGACTATCATTAAAAAGTCCAAAAATGAAGTGATTATTGGTATCTTTCCTTGAAAATTAATCTATAAAACATTGTTCATACCTGTTTTAAAATTGTAAAAGATGTAGAATATTTTCTACAGTTGTAGAACATTATGTAGAAAAAAAACACCTTTTTACTCAAATATGAAATTATCTTTACCGCTCTAATTAGGCATTACTACGTGTTTTTTACAGTATCGGGGTATTTTTAACGGTATTTTAAGCTTTTATTTGGGGTTTATGGCAATTGGTGAAATTTAGGCATGTTATTATCTGTAGGTTGCTCTAACGTAACATATTGTATAATGATAAACGGGAACAAAAAGTGGAGAGCATGAGGGGATGGCAAACCGGGACTCAATACAAACCGGTGGTATCGAACATGACAAATACGAAGAAAGTCCTTATTGTTGACGACGAAGCTGATATTTGTCTATTACTTTCTGGTTTATTGAAGCGAATGGGCTATCAACCTACCTGCGCAAACTTTATTGAAGAAGGTCGGCAACAACTGGCATCCCAGGAATATGATGCCGTTTTTCTGGACCTGAGCTTACCCGATGGTGTTGGTTTTGAACTGTTGTCCTTCATCCGAATGAGCGCCCGTAATACGAAAGTGATCATGATCAGCGCTTTTGACGGAACTGCCGAGCGCAAGCGTGCTTCACAGGAAGGGGCGGATTATTTTATCGGTAAGCCTTTTAATCGGAAGACCATCGAACAGGCTTTACAATATATCCAAGTTTAGTTAACTTTATCCCCTCATTAAGTATCGGACACTGTAACTGTCCTTCTATGGAAAGAATCTTAATCGTTGATGATAATACGGATATATGCCTGCTTTTAGAACGCTTTTTGTCAAAACAAGGATATAAGACGGCTTCCGTTCAACGAGGAGATGACGCCGTGGATCTTCTGCGCAAAGAGTCATTCGAACTGGTTATCTGCGATTTTAAATTACCGGATGTCGACGGACTGGAAATGTTGCGTCGAATAAAAATACTGGATCCAACAACGGCGGTTATCATCATTACCGGTTATTCGGATGTCCGAATGGCAGTTCAGACTGTTAAGCACGGGGCGTATGATTATGTTACCAAGCCCCTGTATCCCGACGAAATTCTCTACACGATAAAAAGTGCGCTCGAACGACGTAGCCAGAAAACCGAGTCCCGTTCGGTTGCGGTTGCTACTGCGAACGGCGATAGCGAGGAGGCTCCTGAGCTGGGTTCGGCCAAACCGGCTGCCCGGGCTGCTAAAACGCTGACGATTGCCACCAGCGGCAAACGGTTTATCTTCGGAAAAAGCCGGGCTGCCGAAATGCTGCAGAAACACATCGATCTGATTGCTCCCACGAATATGTCGGTGATCATCACTGGCGAAACCGGTACAGGGAAGGAATTTGTCGCCAACGCGATTCACCAGAAAAGTAAACGTTCGGCCAAGCCGTTCGTCGCCATCGACTGTGGCGCTTTGTCGAAAGAACTGGCAGGGAGCGAACTTTTCGGGCACACCAAAGGTGCGTTTACGGGTGCTACGTCCGACAAAATGGGCAGCTTTGAATACGCCAACGGCGGCACTTTGTTTCTGGATGAAATTGGTAACCTTTCGTATGAAAACCAGATCAAGCTGCTGCGGGTTTTGCAGGAGCGGAAAATCCGGCGGATTGGTAGCAATACCGATATTGTTGTCGATGTCCGAATCTTGGTAGCCACCAACGAAGACCTACGGGAAGCTGTTCGCCAGGGACGTTTTCGGGAAGATATTTTTCATCGTCTGGATGAATTCCGGATCGATCTGGTTCCTCTTCGCGAACGCAAAGCCGACATTCTTCTGTTTGCCGATCACTTTCTGGAGCTGGCCAACGAACAGTTGGAAAAGAACGTTCTGGGATTTGACGATGAGGTAAAAGAAAAGCTGAAAGAATATTACTGGCACGGTAATCTGCGGGAAATTCAGAATGTGGTTAAGCGGGCGGTTTTACTGTCACAAAGCGACCTTATTACGCTCGATTGCCTGCCGTATGAAATCATTTCACCCAGTTATCTTCTGGAAGACAACGGTACACCCGTTTCGGCCGTCACGGCTGCCAACAACCTCAAATCCGTTTCAGAAAACGCCGAGCGAGCGGCCATTATCAAGGTGCTGGAAAAAACCGGTTATAACAAAACCAAAGCCGCCGAAGTCCTCAACATCGATCGTAAGACGCTCTATAACAAGCTCAAAGCGTACGATATTCATTTGTAATCAGAATGAACAATTAACCTTGTAATCAGAATGAACAATTAACAATGAATAATGAAAGGCTGACGCGCAACTTCATTATTCATTGTTAATTGTTCATTCTGATTTAATTATTTATTTAATCGTAAAGCCGAGGGAAAGCTGTCCGGTGGCGTTTTTAGCTTTTCCCATTAAAAGTCGGGCACCTCCGTCTTTAGCCACAGGCTGCAAACCCTGGCCGTAGCGTAGACCGAGCAAAACCGTTCCGAAATAAATGTTCAGTCCGCCGGCAATTCCGTAATCAAATGAATTGAAGTTATCGCGGTTGATATTTCGATAATCGGAACCCAGATCCCCATCGGTTGTTACTTTCGAGTTCAGCAGGTAAGAGGCATAAGGCCCGGCTTGCAGATCGACCGAATTGCCTAATTTGAAGGTTGCCAGAACCGGTAGTTCTACGTAATTCAGCTTAAATGTGTTCCGGCCCGTCGCTCCCAATAAATTATAATCTGCCGAAACGCCCTTGGTGGTGTATTGCAATTCGGGCTGAATGGCAAAAAAACTACTCACGGGCAATTGGGTAAAAACGCCGACGTGGAATCCAATTCGTTCATTGCGATCGTTTACATTATTCAGGTATAACGTGCTGGCATTCAGACCGGCTTTAATACCGGTACGCGCTGTCGTTTGTGCTTTTGACGTTGAAACGGTCATCATACCTAGTAACGCTGACGCAAGCAGCAAGGTAACAATCGGACTTTTCATGAATTATTAGTGGTTGGTGAATACTTGTCGCCTTGATAAATGTGTGCCAAACGGACTTATTGGTAAGTATCTTGTTTTTATTGTGTTGACTTACAGTAAATTATGTTAGATTAGATGATTTTGTTTTAGTATATCAATTCAGAAAACCAGTCCTGATTGTGGAAGATAATACTCAAAGTGTAGAGGGTATGAAGTAAGATTTTGCAGTTTTGCAAAACACCTGGAATGCAAACTTGTTCCTTTCATTGAAGGAAAGTAACTGTAACTTTGGTAATATTAGGCGGGCAGCGAGACTCCAATAATATATTCGAATGACGAACAAGCAATATAATACCAGTATCCTCATTGCTGACGATGATGCGGACGACCGCATGTTGATTGAGCAGGCTTTCCGGGAATGCAACCTGAAATCGGACTTATATTTTGTGGAGGACGGGGAGGAGTTAATGGATTTTCTGCATCAGCGTCAGCCGTATGAATCGGCTATTCGGCCCAGCCTGATTATTCTTGATTTGAACATGCCACGAAAAAACGGCATTCAGGCGCTTCGTGAAATCAAGGCAAATGAGCAATTCCGGCAAATTCCTGTCGTTGTATTAACCACATCGACGGCCGAAGAAGACATTCTGCGAACTTACGATTTAGGCGTGAGTTCGTATATATCCAAGCCCTTCGATTTCAGTACGTTACTTGATATTACTACCACTATAAAAAAATACTGGATTGACACCGTTTCCTTACCTGATGACTCAACCCGATGAATTGTCGGAGAAGCCCATCCGGGTTTTGTTGGTTGAGGATGATGAAGACGATTTCGTTTTAACAAAGTCGCTGGTTTCTACCCGCGACAACGCCAATATTCAGCTGGATTGGGTTAGCGACTTCAACTCGGCTTTAGAACACATTTACCAAAATGCCTACGATGTTTACCTGGTGGATTACCGCCTGGGCGAGCGCACCGGGATTGAACTGATTCAGGAGGCATTTAAGGCCGGTTGCCAGACGCCGATGATTCTGCTGACGGGCCAGGATGATCTGGAAGTTGATTATTCAGCCCTGAAACTGGGAGCCGCCGATTACCTGGTGAAAGGCCGGATCGACGCCCAACTGCTTGGCCGAAGCATTCGATACGCGTTGCGGCAGGCCAATGTGGTGGGCGAACTGGCCGAAAAAGAGAATAAATACCGCTCGCTGTTCGAGCGTTCGATCGACGCTATTTTTGTAACCGACCGCCATTTTGAATTTCAGGAAATTAACCCGTCGCTGGAAAATCTGACGGGTTACTCGAATGACGAACTGCGAAAAATGAACGTTCGCGACCTGTTTGAGAAGTCGGACGTTTACGATCAGTTACGGCAGCAGATCGACAGTTCGGAACACATCAAAGACAGTGAGATTGTGCTGGTCAGCAAAGATTGCAAAAAGATCGATTGCCTGCTGTCCGTAGTGGCCATTCCCGACAAGGGAGGGGTGACCAACTGGTTTCAGGCCATTGTGCGCGATGTAACCCAGCAAAAGAAGGCACAACGCGATCTGCTGATTGCCGAAAAACTAAGCATGACCGGCCAGATCGCCCGAAGCATTGCGCACGAGGTTCGTAATCCGCTGACGAACCTACACCTGGCCCTGGAGCAGCTCAAAGAGGATTTACCGCCCGACGACCCCGGATTAGCACTTTACATCAACATCATTCGCCGGAACGCCGAGCGAATCGGGCAGTTGATCACCGAAATGCTCAACTCGTCGAAACCCCGCGAACTGGAACTGAAACCGTATAACCTGAACGACGCCGTGCGCGACACACTCCACCTGGTGCACGACCGCTTACAGTTGAAAGGAATGAAGTTAATCACCGATTTTACAAAGGAGGATTGTGCAGTTCCGCTCGACAAGGAGCAGTTTAAAACCGCTCTACTCAATATTCTGATCAATGCCGTTGAGGCCATGAAGGAGCTGACCGGCGTGTTGACCGTCCGAACTGTGCCGTTGAATGACCGGCTGATTATGGTTTCGGTGGAAGACAACGGCTCCGGTATTTCGGAAGGAAACCGCCAGCGTCTTTTTGATCCGTTTTTTACTGGAAAACAAGGCGGAATGGGACTGGGATTGACCACTACCCAAAATATTGTCAACAGCCACCGGGGTTCTATTGAGGTCGAAAGCCAGGAGGGCGTAGGGACGACATTCCGACTGATCTTTCCGAAATAGATGATGGGTTATAAATGATGAATTGCTGTTTCATCATTGAGTTAAAGCCGCTGAACACTTCAGCGGCTTTTTTTTGGATTCCGCTGTGGATTTTTTTACACAGCGGGGAAACTGATTTCTACAAATTGGCAGAGTATGAGATTTGGAATATTGTGTTTTCTGGTGATAGCATATGGTGAAATTGTTGATAATCAGGATTGTAACTCTGGTGAAATTGATAAGTCCGCGGATTTAAGAATTGGCATAATTATCTCAATAAGATTGGCATCAACAAGCGATAAACGATGATGGTCTGGAATCAAACCCATTTTCCCGCAGCGATGCGTTCGCTACCACCAAGTGTCCGGGAAAAAGCGATTGAAATTGCCAATTCGCTTCTTGCAAGCGAATCCTCCGATAAACAGAAGGTTATTTCAACCAGTATTACGGAAGCCCGGGTTTGGGCGCGTCAACGGTTTATCGAATCCCGCAACACCGCTGTTAGTTGATCACTATTGCACAAGCCAACCTTATCATTTTCTCAATTTATACTAACTCAAGAAGGAAGAAGCGTTATGATCTGGAAAAAAAACATTTACGACACACTGGTTGCCTGCGCTACGGCATGTGATGAATACGCAACCGAATGTTCACGTCAGCAGGATATTGAGGAATTGTATCGCTGCATTTTCCTGAGTCTGGATGCTTCAGATCTGTGCCGTCAGGTAGCGGTTTTATACGTCCGGGGTTCCGAAAACACCCGGCTTCTGGCCCGGACCTGCATTGAAGTATGCGAAAAATGCGCGGAAGAATGCGAACGCATGAGCGCGGATCGGGCGTGTCAGATTGCGTCGACCTGCCGTCAGTGTATTCGGGTTTGTATGGCTATTCTCGAAATGGGCTTACACCCAGATGCAGAATCCGAAATGTCGCGGTCGCTTTTTGTAGCGCTGGGCCGTCAGGAAATGCTTTACAATTAAGTCGCTCATTACGAAAGAGCTATTCAAACGGTGCTGGTATTCAAACCGGCTGGGCCATCGACCATCGGGAAATTCTGTCAGGAAACGCGCCATAGGCATCACAGACTGGAAAAACAATTCGGCAACTACTTCGTCCGACGCGTTCAATTGATTGTGAATCTTCGATGTGAAAACTGCTCCTTACCTGGCTATATCGACCCTGCGCCAGTGAACGGAAATGGTAAAACCGATGAAGACCTAAGACCGGCAATCGGCACCGTATATACATACTAAGTTGGAATGGCCGGTTGTTTTTAGGAAAACTAAACACGACCGGCCTGTTTTTTAGTTAAAAACTCATGTTATGGAAACTTTGGAACAACGAAATAGGGATATGGAAAAGGTCAGTAAGCTGATCGAGGATATCCGGGTGGGGATGTTGACAACCCAGGATGAACAAGGCAATCTGGTCAGCCGACCGATGGCCGTTATGCAACTGGATGAGAATGGCGATCTGTGGTTTTTAACGAAAGAACATTCCCCGAAAACCGATCAGATCGACAAGAATTACAAAGTAAATGTGGCTTTCGCCAATGTTTCAGACGCGTCGTATGTCTCTGTAAACGGAACGGCCGAAGAACTTCAGGATCGGGCCAAAATCGAGGAATTGTGGTCGCCCATGGCAAAACCCTGGTTTCCCGACGGCAAAGATGATCCGCAACTTTCCATCCTGAAAGTCCATACCGAAACCGCCGAATACTGGGATTCCACTTCCAGCCGGATGGTGCGGCTTTTTGAAATGGCCCGGGCGGCCTTGACCGGGGATACCTACAAAGAAGGGGAAAACAAGGTCATTGAAAACCGCTGAGTTTGCCTGATAGATTTCAAAAAGGTCGACCTCTTCAGGTCGACCTTTTTGCTTGATAGTGCTTGCACGCGTCGTTAGTTAATCCCGAATCACATTTTTTTAATTTCTTTTACCTGAATTATGATTGTTAAAAACAGAGATTTTGGCTGGGAATTGATTCAGCAGCAGGCGCATGGATTGCTGGCGGTCAAAATTGCAATGCATTGGAATCAAACCCGAAAGATTGATCGCTGGATTGAAACACTGGTTGCGTTGACCGAACACGACGACGGCCAGGAACCCTGGGAGGGACAAAACCACCTCACGGCCGCCGGAGCGCCAATTGACTTTCGGATTGAGCAATATTCTGTCGGGCAGGCGAAGCGGATGGTTGAAATTGCACTGGAAAAGAGCCGCTGGAATGCGCTGATGGTGTCGATGCATGCCACGTTTCTGTACCAGTCGCTTACGGATCAAAATTCGGAGCTTGCCCGGTTTCTGGAGGAGCAGGAAAAAAATCAAAAAGCCTGGATGAAGCAACTGAAGGTGTCTAAAAAGGAGGTGGAGTTTGCCTACGCATTTGTGCAGTGGTGCGACGCCCTTTCACTCATTCTTTGCCAGGATAACCTGCCCGAAAACGGTCGCCGACTCGAAATCAGCCCCGGCCCGGACGGTATTTCGTACTTTATTTTTCAACGACCGGATCAATCCCTGGGCGTCGATCCCTGGCCTTTCGATCAAAAGGAGTTTTCGCTGACGGTCGAAACCTATCAACTTCATCAATTGAGCTTTAAAAATGATGCTGAACTATATGACTTTATCCAGCAGGCGCCCATCGAAGAACGGGAGTGGCGGTTTTTGAAAGAAGAGGGGGAGAAAGGATGAAGAATGATGGACGATGAATACTTGCGTCAGCTTTTTTCATCGTCCATCATTCATCACTCAAAATTCATCTCTTACTTAAGTTTTAATAGTACCAACGACCGGCTCTGGATTTCGAAAGGTTCGTTGGCCGAGACTTCGTAGGGAACATTGGCGTCGAGGTCGGTGTTGACCAGCACCTGCCACCGGGCTTTCTTCTTGCCAAATTTGGGCAATCTGAATGGTAACGGTTCCCAGAAAGCGTTGACCAGAACCAGCAGCCGGTCCTGGGTGATGGGATCACCGTTTTCGTCCTGCTCGTCAACTTTCCTACCGTCGATCAATAAACCGAGGCAGCGGGTAATGCCGTCGTGCCAGTTCGTTTCGGTCATTTGTTTGCCATCATTCCGGAGCCACGCGAATTCGTCCTGCTGGAAAAATTTCCGCCGACGCAACAGCGGTATTTCCTGACGCAGGGCCGTCAGCTGCCGGGTATAATCGAACAGCGCCTGCTGCTCGGAACTCCATTCCCAGTTGAACCAGCTGATTTCGTTATCCTGCGCATACGCGTTGTTATTTCCCTGCTGGGTCCGGCTGCACTCGTCACCCATAAGCAGCATCGGCGTTCCCTGACTGAGCAACAGCGTAGCCAGAAAATTTCGTTTTTGTTGTTCACGCATTCGCTGGATGGTTTTATCGTCGGTCGGGCCTTCTGCACCCATGTTCCAGCTCCGGTTGTCATTGGCACCATCCCGGTTTTCTTCGCCGTTCGCGTCGTTGTGCTTGTCGTTGTAACTGACCAGATCGTTGAGCGTAAAACCGTCGTGAGCGGTAATGAGGTTAATGCTGTTGGCGGGTTGGCGTCCGTCATTGTACAAGTCCGGACTGCCCAGAAACCGGGCGGCAAATTCACCCGCCTGATCTTCATCGCCTTTCCAGAACCCCCGGACGCAATCCCGGTATTTGCCGTTCCACTCCGACCAGTTCACCGGGAAATTACCGACGTGGTACGACTGAATGTCCCAGGGTTCGGCAATCAGTTTGACCTGCGATAAAACCGGGTCCTGCTGGATAGTTTCCAGGAAAGACGACAACTGCCCGGCGGCACTCAGGCTCTGCGCCAGCGCCGTAGCCAGGTCAAACCGAAAACCGTCGACGTGCATTTCGTTCACCCAGTACCGCAGGCTGTCCATGACCAGTTGCAGCGTCCGCGGGTGGTTCATGTTGAGGGTGTTACCGGTTCCGGTATAATCCATGTAAAACAGCTCGTTGTCTTCCACCAGCCAGTAATAGGCCGGGTTGTCGATTCCCCGAAAGGAGAGGGTAGGGCCGTGCTGATTCCCTTCGGCGGTGTGGTTGTACACCACATCCAGCACAACTTCAATACCGGCTTTGTGCAGCGCCTTCACCATTTCCTTGAATTCGACAACCGCATGGCCAACGTCTCCTTTGGATGCATATTCGCTGTGGGGCGCAAAATACCCGATGGAGTTATAACCCCAGTAGCTTTCGCCCGTAAACTGGTGAATGGGCATCAGCTCAACCGTCGTGATACCCAGCGATTTAAGGTATTCGATACTTTCGGGACTGCTTAACCCGGCGTACGTTCCCCGGATTTTTTTAGAAAGTTCAGGGTGTTGCTGGGTAAAGCCCTTCACGTGTAATTCGTAAATAACCGTGCGATTGAGCGGGATGTCCGGGCGTTGGTCGTCATCCCAGTCAAAGGACGAGTCGATTACAACCGACTTGGGAACGAACGGGGCACTGTCGTCGGGTTGCGGCTCCGAATACCGGTTTTCATCCTGGTTGTCCGGCGAAAATCCTAGCTGAGCCAAATTGCTTAGGATGGGCCCGCTGATCGCTTTCGCGTACGGGTCCAGCAATAATTTGTTGGGATTAAACAGCAAACCCCGCGATGGCTCAAACGGCCCTTCGACCCGGTAACCGTACAATTGCCCGGGCGGGATCGACTCCAGGTAAATATGCCAGATGTGTTCGGTCCGTTCCGTGAGCGGAATACGATGTGTTTCGTGGGTGTGGTCATTGGCGTCGAACAGACACAAGGTAACGCCGGTTGCGTGTTCACTAAAAAGGGCAAAATTAACACCTTCTGTGTCCCAGGTTGCGCCCAGCGGATAGGGCTTTCCCGGTCTGGAACGGACTTCGTCCGGGTTTTCTACTGTATTGATGGGTTCCATATAAATAATTGATTTCCGGGATAAACGGATCAAAAACCGCCTTGCCGTTGA
The DNA here is from genome assembly GCF_009668025.1 of Larkinella terrae. Classification (GTDB taxonomy): domain Bacteria; phylum Bacteroidota; class Bacteroidia; order Cytophagales; family Spirosomataceae; genus Larkinella; species Larkinella terrae. The sequence continues at coordinate 368,093 of NZ_WJXZ01000007.1, forward strand.
TTGTTTGGTGAATAAAGTAGCGGTTTTTGATTTTAGTAAGCCCGGCTGATTAATCAACCATCCAAACATTTGGATTGTTTTTAGGGCGGGTTTTAAAGTGAGGGATTGCGGCAAAAAAAAAGGTCGCTGATCCAGTGGACCAGCGACCTTTTTTTGAAAAGCGTATCGTTAAACAACTTGCGCCAGCCGCGACATCGACGCGTGCGCCGACTCGATCCGCTCTTTCTGGCGCAGCAACAGTTCTCGCGTGCTGGCCGCCAGGCTGGTGCTTTGCAGAATTTCCTGATAATCATCCAGGGCCTGACCATCTCCGCGTTTGCATTCTTCCACCACCGCTTTGTCGTCGTTGCCGGTGAATGACGTTTTGATGTTGATCCAGGCGCGGTGTAAATCCGCCAGCAGGCTCGTACTGGTTTCCGGGTCACCCCCAAGGGTCCGGATTTCCCGGTCGATCTCGGTGGCATATTCTCCCCGTTGCCGCGACTGAGCCAGGAACAAGGTTTTCAGTTCGGTATCTTTTACATTTTCAGCGGCTTCCTGATAGCCACGCTCTCCGTCACGCGTACGCGTCAATAGCGTATTCAATCGATCCAGAATTTCGCTGTTTGTGTTTGCAACTTCCATAACGTTTTTGAATTAAATTGATTGGACAACTTGTAATGGTAACAGTGAACACCGGATAGTGTTTGCGAATCTTAGCGATTAGCCGTTATGTCACCGATTGTCCCGCGTTCGGCGGCTTTTCTCAATTTTTCGTTGGCAAAAATGGCTACCTCGACCCGGCGGTTTTGCTGACGTCCCGACGCGCTGCTGTTGTCAGCAATAGGCTGACTTTCGCCGTATCCTTTTTCAGTCACGCGGTTTCCTTTGATTCCTTCTGATTGCAGAATTTTGGCTACGGTTTTGGCCCGTCGTTCCGAAAGCGTCAGGTTGTGTTGATCCGAACCGGTGTTATCGGCGTGACCTTCGATCAACACTTCGGTATCGTCGTACTTTTTCAGCGTTTCGGCCAGTTTCTCAATATTTGCCCGATTTGCCGATTTCAGATTGTACTTGTCAACGTCGAACAGGAAGTCGGAATCAAAGGTAATTTTAATCCCTTCACCCACCCGTTCAATCCGGGCATTTTCCAGTCGGCGACGTAGTTCTTCGGCCTGTTTGTCCATTTGCCGACCGATCAAAGCACCACCGGCACCACCCACGGTTGCGCCCAAAATAGCTCCGATGGCGGTATTGCCCGATTTGCGTCCGATCAGCCCACCCGCAACGGCACCGGCACCGGCGCCAATGATGGCACCCCGTTGAGTATTGTTCGTATTTTTTCTGATTGATTTACACCCCGTCATCGTATCGACCACCAGAATACTACCTGCTAATACGATTGCAACCGCTCTCATCTTAATAAATCCTAAAGATTGGCTGTGATTGATCATGATATTATTTCACGTTGGTTTACGGCTGGCTCGCCAAAAGTCATACCACTTCCCAAAAAGTAAGAATAGTCAGATAATATTTTTACCGTATATGATTGTAAATCAAAATAATATGCCTTTATTGCCCCAAATTAGTTTTGGACCTGGCCGACATGAAAAATTGGGGAACAGTGGAAACAGGGAACGGCTGATGGGGAAGTCCTTCCACAATTGAACTGAGTAATAATATGAGTAGTACCTTATCGGATACCGGGCAAAACTACCTGATGGGTCAAAAATAAAATGTTAGTTTTTGGTAAATTGGAAATTGAAAAATTTACTTAATATTGTCTTATTTTACTAAACGGTTACAAAACTGTAATATCTGGCCTGATTTATGTATGAGTAAAGTAGTTATTGAATTGTTTACTCTACGTGTATGTACTCTCGAGACTCAACTATTACTTTAAGGTTAAGGCGGAGCGTGTCATTTCCACGACTGCCAGAGATGTTGAAAGAAGCACGACAGTCCGAATTTAAAACATTAATGCAAGCGATTGATTGTGCTAATAATCGCTACGTAAAGGGGAATGATCACTGGATTTTGCGCGGGGACAACGGGGTTTACTGGGTAGTTCGGCCGAGAGTAGCCGAATATTTGGTAAATGCCGGGTATGAATTGGCTTTCGGGAGGTAATTGGTTGTTACCAAAAGCAGAAGGGATGAAAAATAGAAAAAGAGCAAAACTTTTTTTATTTTCATCCCTTCTGCTTTTAATCGAAACGAGATGAAACAACGCCTTGGATTGTGGATGAGTCTGGTATGTGGATGGCTGTTAACGGGTTGTATGGCTTCAAACTGCCCCATCAAAAGTTGTCACGTTCGGATGGAACACCAGCACGGCGGGCGGGTTTACCGGGGAACGACCTTCGGTACTATGCACAGCCCAACCTGGTGGCTGTCGAACCGGAAAGGCGAAGGCGCCCGCGCTTCAATGGCCAGCGATCGCAAAGGCCTGAAAAAAGACAAAGGAGACGGAAAAACGAAGAAAGTCAAGAAGCAATTCCGCTGGGAGCGGGCTTGATTAATGAACAATGAATAATTAACAATGAACAGCGTGCGTCAGCCATTCATTGTTAATTATTCATTGTTCATTATAATCAATAAACGCGTACTGTGTGGCTGCCGCGGGTTACGTTGATTTTGCCCGGCATTTTTTCCAGCGACGGTTTGTCGCCTTTGGTTACTTTCCAGAATTCGACGGCACCGGACCGGTCGCCATAGTCGAGGAATTCAGAAACCGCCACGGCTATCGCATTTCCGCTCTTGTCAAATTCAACGCTCTGGGGCGCAATTCCCTCGAATGGGTATTCGTTCGCCAAGGTCAATTTGCCTTCTTTATCCAGCGAATAGACGGAAAGCGAGCTTTTTCCGGCACCGGCGTTGTTAAACGGCTGATAGGATTGGCCGGAATTAGCCACAATCACCATTGAACCATCAGGGCTGACGGCCAGCGCTTCGGCGCTCTCACCCGAAGCGGTCTGCGACACAATCTTGTGTTCGCCCGGCGTATCTTCGGTGCTGAACTGAACCACAAACAACTCGCCTTTGCCCGCACCAGACGCATTAGCAGCCTTCTTGATATCGGAAACAATGAAGAATTTTCCATCGGGCGAGAATTTTCCAGTAGCGGGCAAACCGCCTACCTTGATGGGTTTTCCGTGGGGCACAATATTGGGTTTCTTGGCCGCATCGAGGGAATATTTCATAATGCCCACTTCCTGCGAATCTTCGATGGTGTAGGCGATAAAATCACCCGCCGGGCTCCAGACCAGGTCCGTAATCCGTGCACCCGGAACCGGCGAAGGCGCCGTAATCACCCGTTTGGGCGTTCCCGTATTGTCGACCTCAATCAGTCGCATTTCTTTACCAGCTTCGCCCGAGGCCACGGCGAGCGTGTTTCCCTGCGGATTGATGGTGATGGCCGTCGGCAAAGCACCGACACTCACGACTTTGGCGGTCGGCTTGGCCGGTGCCAGATCAACAATGAACATCCGGGCTGCGGATGGCAGGTCTTTTACACCACCTTTCAGCGTAGCAACACTGTCGCCCAATTGACCGCGTCCTTCCAGAACGAAAGCGAAACGGCCGTTGGGCGTCACCAAGGCGGCTTTGTCGTACAGGGCGGATGAATTGGAAATGGGTGCCGTTGTAATGTTTTGACCGGTGCGATCGAGCGGAAATTTGATAACCGTCAGCGCGTCGCGACTGGTTTTGCTTTTGTACAAGTTACCATCAACCAGGGCGGAAGCAGCCATGTCGGCATCGGACAAAACTACAATTCCTTTGGCTGTAAACTGGATGGGGTCCTGCTGGGCAAAAGCCCCCGTCGTTAATAAGGTGGCAAGGGCAACTAAACTCTGTTTTTTCATGCTGCTAATAGAAGGGTTATATCTTTGGATATTACGCAAATATAGACGAAAGGAGCAATTTTAATAAACCAGGACCGGGTTTTCATAAACTTTCTTCCGTTTTGACGCCCGATTCCAAATTCGCCTTCAGGCGGTTTCTTACTTTTCGTAGACACCAATTAGAACCAAACCGTGGCCTGATTCAGAAAACCGGCAGGCGGCTGATTTACAGTTTAATACTTCATTACGCCCAGTTCCTTTTCCACCGCCGACCGGCCCTGCTTCATCCAGGGCGGCAGCGGAGCGTCTTTCAGGTAGTGGTCAAAAAACTGGTACATCCGGATGCTCAGGTCTTTGGCGTTGTGCCGCTGGGTCAGGTTGTGATCTTCGCCGTTGTAGACCAGCAGCCAGGCCGGTTTGCTCAAGCGCCGGAGCGCCGAATAAAACTCGATGCTCTGGTACCAGGGCACCGCGCCGTCCTGGTCGTTCGCCATCAGCAGGAGCGGGGTTTCGATGCGGTTGGCGTAAAACAACGGGGAGCTCTCGAGGTAATTCATTGGTTTGTCCCAGAGCGTTCCGCCGATGCGGCTTTGTGTTTTTTCGTACTGGAACATGCGGCTCATGCCGGTTCCCCAGCGGATACCGCCGTAGGCACTGGTCATGTTCACGACCGGCGCACCGGCCATGGCCGCCTTAAACAGATTCGTGCGCGTTACCAGATATGCCGTCTGGTAACCGCCCCAGCTCTGACCCTGCAAACCGATGCGGTCGCGGTCGACGAAGCCTTTTTCCAGCAGATTCAGAACGCCCGGCACAATGCAGTCGTAGGCATTCTGTCCCGGCATACCGGTTGTGTAAACGATGTCGGGAACAAAAACCAAGTAACCGTTTGATACACAATACGCCATGTTGATCGTCGAACGGCTGGGTGCGGGCGCTTTGTAGTCGTTCAGCGTTTCGGCATTGCGTTCGTAATAATACACCAGCATCGGGTATTTCTTTTTCGGGTCGAAATCATCCGGTTTATACAGCAATCCTTCCAGCTTGGTACCATTGTTTCCAACCCATTTCACCAGCTCGACACTGCCCCAGCGAACGCTGTCCTGCTGCGGATTGATGTTGGTCAGTTGCTGCGGTTCGGCAAAAGTCGTATCGGTCAGATACAGGTTGTTGGATTCACGGAAGTTACCTTTCTGGAACGTCAACGCCGGCCCTTTTTTCGCTTTCGTTACACTAGAAAACCGGTAGTTTCCTTTGGCGAGAATCACCGGCTCGGCCGCCGGATTTTCCATCGGTTTCTTCAGAATTCCCGTCGATTTATCGCTCTCCCAAAAACCGCTCAGCCAGAGGTTTCCGGTTAACGAAACGAATTTTTCCTCCGGATCAGCATTCGTACGACGCAGCCGAATGCGGTTTTTTCGTCCGTAGCCCGCCGTCAGGTTGACCGGTTTTTCCTGTCCCGTCGGGTCGATGCGCCACAGATCGAAACGATCGTAAATCAATACGTAGCGGTCGTCTTTGGTCCACCCGGCGGCTCCGTAACTGCCGGGCAGGTCGGGCGTATCGTGTTCTTCGTCGAAAAACCGCACCGGAATTCCCCGCGTCAGGTCAATGCGTTTGCCTGCTGCCAGCGACCACGCCCGCCAGAGTGAATCGCGTTCGTCGTACCACCAGGCGTATTTTCCGCCCGGCGACAACTGCGCGTACGACACCCGGGCGTCGTTGGCAATCTGTTTTTTCTGGCCGGTTTTTGAGTTGATCAAATACAAATCCGTTTGACCGGGGTCCCACATGCTGTTGATCTGGTACGGCAAATTGCTCAGCCCCAGCCAGTACGGATGATCGGCTTTCAGATCGATCTGAACATTTGGCATATCCCGGTTTCCGAGCTGCGTTACGCTGCCGGTCGTTAAATCGCAAACTGCCAGAAAACCGCGTTCTTTTTCCTGCTTCAATTGCTTGAGTTGCATGGGCTGAATGGTCGGGTCGTTCCAACTCCAGACGTCCACTTTCACCCGCTCTTCGTCCAGCACCGTTGAGTCTTTGATCGGTTTGGGTGGTAAAATCGAGGTAGCAAAATACAGGCGTTTGCCATCCTCCGAAAACGTGGGCGTGCGGTATTCATTCACGTTCCAGCCTTTGGGATAGGCTTTGGTCAGGGTGTCGGCCAGCACGATCGTCTGCCCCGAAGAGCCAGCAAAAACCGGGGCGGTTTTTCGTTTTCGGGACGTAGCAACGGCGGGTGGCATTAAGAGCTTATAATACAGTGCATAAGCCCGCACATCCGCTTCGGCACTGTCGGCGGTGGCCATCCAGGCCAGTTGTGTGCCGGTTTTATCCACGGCCAGCCCTTTGTAAACTTTACGTTTCGAGCTTGTATCGACCAGGATTTCGTTCTGTTTTTTGGTGTCGAAAATAAATACGCCCGCTTTTTTCAGCGTATCGTTTACCGCGTCTTTTGTATAAAAAACCGTATTTGCATTGTCCGAAACCGTTGCGTAGGTTACGTAGCGAAATGATTGCGTTGCGCCGGTTTCCAGATTCAGCAGAATCAGATCGTCGCCTTTCGGTTTTTTCGTCGAAGCCGAAGCCCGAAGACGCGTGGCCGGTTTTTGGGAAGTTGAGTCTTTTTTGACGCCTTTCACTTCCTGATGTTCCTGCAAAATGGCTGCCCACGAACCGCTTTCTTTGGGCAGCGAATACGATTTGATATTGGCAAAACCGATCCGGTTTCCGGTTTCGAGATTGAATACCAGCAAACTATCTTTCGGCAGTTGATCCGCCTTGACTTTTTTCTTTTTGGCCTCCCGCGTTAGTTTGAATGGTGCCTTTAGCCGCATGACCAAAAACCGGCTGTCGGGCGTAAACTGCGCCAGATACCCCCGCGCGAACACGTATTTTTTAGTCTGTGCTGGATTCAAAACCGCAGCCTGACGGTCTGCAGCTACGTTTGGTCCGCCCGCTTTGGCTTCCAGGTTTGGTTCGGACTTTTTGGTGGAAGAAGGCTCCGACACCCGAATCAGCTCCAGCACGCCATCGCCTTCCTGCGGATCGATCTGATAACTAACCCATTGGCCATTGTTGGAATGCTTCTCGAAGCGGACGGTTTGCCAGCGATCGTAGTCGGCATGGGTAAGTGGCCGTTTGGGCGTTTGTGCGAAAAAAGAGGTTGGATAAAGAAAGAAACAGCAAATGAAAAGAACAGCAACGTGACGCATGGTTCAAGAGGGTTAACAGCTTACTAATTTACGCAAAACTTGCCAAAACAAGCAAAACGCCCTCCTCCGCTCCACTAGAAATCAGATCCGAACAATCCCGATAGAACAAGCCCGAAGGGCTGCACCGTGGATAGAGTCTGCGTAAAAAGCCCGAAGGGCTGCACCGTGGATAACCCCGGATGCAATCCGGGGAAACGCCATAAGTCTTGTCGCAACCCTGAAAGGGTTGAATACTATACTCTGGGACGGATTCAACCCCTCCGGGGTTGAGTTGGTTTGATTAGGTCTGGCCCCGGATTGCATCCGGGGTTATCCACGGTACAGCCCTTCGGGCTTGTTCTGGCGGGATTACTCGGAGCTTATTTCCAGTGGATCGGGTTTGGTGGTTTGATTAGGTCTGGCCCCGGATTGCATCCGGGGTTATCCACGGTACAGCCCTTCGGGCTTTTTTCACAGGCTCCATCCGGATAGCAGCCTTCGGGCTCGTTCGCAGGCCTTATATGCATCAGTCATGGTGGTCTGCTCAAAAAAAAGTACAATATATTTTTAAATAAAAGAACGTTCGTTTATTTTTGAATCCATTATGAGGCTACGCGACGAAACGAAGGAACTGGCGATTCGGGAAAAGGCGATGGAAATGATCGTCCGGGAGGGGTTTGACGGACTGAGCATGCAAAAGCTGGCGAAGGCTGCGGGCGTGTCACCGGCCACGATCTACATTTATTTCAAGGACCGCGAGGACCTGATTCGGCAGATTTATTACGAAGAAATGCAGACGATGAGTCAGGAAACGCTCCGAGGTTTTGATCCGGAAATGCATTTTGAAGAAGGGATGCGGGTGCAGTGGATGAACCGGGCCAATTACTGTCTGAAATACCCGCTTCGAATGCATTTTATGGAACAGATGCGCCATTCGCCCTTCCACGAACGGTTTCAGACCGACGCTCAAAACCCGTTTTCAGCTGCCATGAAAATCTTTGTCCTGAACGCCATCCGCCGGAACGAACTCGTAAAATTGCCGGTTGAGGTGTATTGGTCGGTGGCGTATGCGCCTTTGTATCAGCTGATTAAATTTCAGCAGTCGGAGCGGGGGATGCCGGGCTGGAGCAAATTTGTCCTAGACGAAAAGATCCTGGAGCAAACGCTGGAACTGGTCCTGAAAGCACTGAAGCCTTAATTTTTTTACCCTAAAAAATAGTGAACGTTCATTTATTTATAATCATTTATTTATCAACACCATGAAACTAAATCACCTGAATTTATGTGTACCGGATGTCGCGGAAGCCACGGCATTTTTTGAAAGCATCTTCCATTTTCAATGCCTGGAAACCAAAGGCAAGAACATGCTGGCGGTTTTATACGGCGAAGACGGTTTTATTCTTGTTTTAAGTAACCTGCAAAAAGCGACTGAAATCAACTATCCGCCGGATTTTCACCTGGGGTTTCTGGTGAAAGAACCGGAAGACGTGCACGAAATTTACCAGCGTTTGCTGGCTGCGGGTGTTGCGGTTGAGCGCGAACCCCGACCCATTCGCGGTTCGCTGGGATTCTATTTTGCCGGGCCGGGCAACGTCATGATCGAAGTCAGCCATCTGTCCGAAAACTAAACCGGGGCGGATTTTAATCCCGATTTTAAGTCGACACACTATATTACTGCCGAAAGAAAAACCTATGCAAACTGCCGAACCAAAAACCGCCTTTACGTCCTATGAAAAAGCCATCATCGGAATGCTGGCTTTCATCCAGTTTACGGTGATTCTGGATTTCATGGTGCTCTCGCCCCTGGGCGCCCAGTTGTTGACCGAACTTAACATTTCGACGGCCCAGTTTGGCTGGGTGGTGTCGGCCTATGCCTTCAGCGCCGGAACGTCGGGATTGCTGACAGCCGGTTTTGCTGACCGGTACGACCGAAAAAAGCTTTTGCTGTTCTTTTACAGCGGTTTTGTACTCGGAACACTTCTGTGTGGGATTGCGCCTGACTATCATTTTCTGCTCATCGCCCGCATTGTTACCGGAATTTTTGGTGGGGTCATCGGTTCGATTGGGTTTGCCATTGTCACCGATTTGTTTGCGTTTCAGGTACGCGGCCGGGTCATGGGCGTGATTCAGTCGGCGTTTGCCGGTAGCCAGGTCTTGGGGATTCCGGTGGGCTTGTATCTGGCCAATAACTTCGGCTGGCATGCGCCTTTTCTTCTGATTGTGGGCGTCAGCGTGGTCGTTGGCATTGCCATTGCCCTGTATATGAGACCGGTAACGGCGCACCTGAACCTCAAATCAGACCGGAATCCGTTTCAGCATTTGTGGCACACAGTTACCCGGACGAGTTACCTGCGCGGTTTTGCCAGCACGGTTTTGCTGGCTACGGGCGGTTTTATGATGATGCCGTTCGGCAGTGCATTTGCCATTTACAACCTGGGAATTTCGCAGGAACAACTGCCGCTGATTTATATGGTGACCGGCGTTTCAGCCATCATTATCGGACCGCTGGCCGGGAAACTGAGTGATAAAATCGGCAAGTTTCCACTGTTTTTCTACGCATCGATCTGGGGCATTATCGTGACGATTGTCTATTGTCATCTGGGCATTACCCCGCTCTGGGAAATCATGATTATCAACGTGTTGCTGTTCGCGGGGATTTCGGCGCGGATGGTTTCGTCGTCGGCGCTGGTTTCGGGCGTTCCCGACCCGCAGGACCGGGGCGCGTACATGGGCATCAACTCGTCGGTTCAGCAAATTTCGGGCGGTATTGCCTCGATGATTGCCGGTCTGATTGTGGTGCAGGCCAAGGGCGGTAAACTGGAACACTACGATACGCTGGGTTACATCGTAGCCGCAACAACGGCCATCACCATTGTGATGATGTATTCAATCAATCAATACGTTACGCGGAAACAGGCGACTGAAGCGGCCCAAAAAGTGCCCCCTGTTGGTGTCTAGCGGGGAGACCGACTAAAACTAAAAACCGGATAGAACAAACTCTATCCGGTTTTTTATTGAACCTTCAGTGGCCGTTACGCATTAGCCGATTAAAACAAATACTCCGGAATCGTTCGACCGATTAGAAAAGAAATGACTCCATTATTTCCTGTTTGAACCGGAACTTTACTTTGGCGTAAAATTTTAAAAACCACTTTACACCGTTACCAGTTCGGCCACCCCCACGCAATAATCCGCAGCTCCGTAGTAGACCAGAATCCGGCCGTCGGGCAGTTGAACCCAGCCGTTGGTAAACACCACATTCGGAAAAAAACCGGTTTTCTCCCACTCGAGTTCGGGCACCATCAACGGCTCCGTGGAGCGGTCGAGCAGTTGGGTCGGATCGTCGCGGTCGAGGAGAGCGAGAGCCAGAGAATATTCATGATCGACACTGGCACCGTGGTAACAAACCAGCCAGCCATCGTCGGTTCGAATCGGTTCGGGACCCGCGCCAATTTTCAAATGCTCCCACTGCGTTCCGGCAGCTCCGAACAAAAACCGGTGGTCGCCCCAGTGAATGCCGTCCGTTGAACGAGCCAGCCAGACCGACGGTTTTCCGATGTCGGCCACCATCGGCCGGTGCAGCAGGTAATAAAAACCGTTGATTTTCTCCGGAAACAAACAGGCGTCTTTGTTGGGGGGCGGAATAATCATTCCTCTTCGTTCGAAGCTTACAAAGTCTTTCGTGACGATCAGCCCCACACCAGGGCCATTTTCCGAAACTGCCGTATATGTAATCCAGTATTGACCGTCCAGCAACGTAATCCGGGCGTCTTCTACGCCAAAAGATTCATCGGCACGTTCCGGAAAAATAAATGGGTTGGAGTCGACCGTAAAATGAATGCCATCCCGGCTTCGCGCCAGTCGAAGGTGACTCAGCGAGGTTAAATAAGCCTGATCGCCGATTTGCACCACGCGCGGGTCGTAGTCGCCTTCCGGTTCAGCAAACATTTTGATTACCAGCTGAAACTGACCATCCAGTTGCTGTACGATGGGCACCTGAATCTTTCCCGGCAGGGTATCCACGGCTTCGGCAACCCGGAGCAGCAGCAGAATTTCGTCGCCAAACCGGCAGGCTGCGGGATTGAACGCACCCATCACCCGAAACTGCGGATGCGACGGGTTGACATCGGCGGCCGTTATAATCGGTTGATCCGAAAGTCGGCGAAGCTGGTATTTTTTCATGTCAGTGGTTGGCCGTCATCAGGATCCTGGGCGTACTTTTTCGTAGTTTCACCGAATCGGCATAAGCATTCAGAATGTTGACAATGATCTGCGTCATGTATTCACGCTTGTTGAACACGATGTCATGGCGGTTTTCAGGCAACAAATATTCCCTGGATTGGGCATTGATCAGGTGGGTGCGCCCAAAAGCCACATTGGTCGGGTAAACCAGATCGTCGCGCTGGCCGTGCAGGAAGGTAACACCGGCTTTGATCTTGTTCCAATCGGGCATAATTTCAGTCAGGGCCTGCCGGTGGGCCAGTTTTTCGTCGTTGGCCAGCAACAACAGACGCGGAACCAGCCAGCGCAAAGGCGGTTTATCAATAAAATAACTGATGGGGTAGGTCCGCTCCAGCCCCGGCCCGAGCGCGGAGGAAACAAAAACCACCTGATCGACCAGATCGGGATTGTTCATCGCCAGCCGGGCCGCCACCGATCCGCCGTACGATGAACCGACCAGCATAAAAAACGACGCTTTCCGGTAATGATCCATCAGTGGCTGAAGCAGTTGCGCCTGTTTAACGATCGAGGTTTCTACCCGACCGTAATCGGAATAGCCGTAGCCCGGTCGGTCCACCGCTACCAGATGTGCGTGGTTGACCAGGGTCGTATCCTTGAAAAATTTCTTGAAAAATGCGGATGAACTGGGTGCGCCGTGCACAAAAAGCACCACGGGTAACGAATCCTTGCCGGGTTCATCGGTTTCCATGTAGCGGATGGTGCGGTCGGCAATTTTGTACCGGTGAACGACAGCTTTAACCCGTTCATTCTGAAAGCTTTCGGCAATTTCTTCGTCACTGTCCCGCGATTCGACCCAGTGGGCGGCAGTCAACAAACCGGCAAATACGACAACGATAACGATCAATGCCCAGCGGAGGATGCGCAAAAATAACTTCATACCTTCTATAACGACTAACGCGGGGTTGAGGTTTCAGACTACCTGATCGAAAATGGTAGAAACGTGAATTTGCGGACGAGGCTGATGCGTTTTTTGGGTTGATCGAACGTCAAACAGGGCGGTTCGGTGAAATTAGTATATCGGTTTTAGAGATTACCGAAAATTCAGATTTTCCTTTACTTCGATCCGCCCCCAACCCCCTAAAGGGGGCTCTCAAATCCGAATAATTAAGCCCCCTTTAGGGGGTTGGGGGCAATGCGAAAAAGAAAATTATAAAATTTAGACAGTCTTGTAGCCTTGCGAAACATTCCGGTTGGGCGACGGTTACTGAATGAGTAACATGAAGAATACAACCATGCAAAATCAGGAACAAGCACCCGGAGAAACCGAAAGCCATCAGGACGCCATTGGCCTGGAAACCAAGCCGGAACTGGCGAACCCCGCCGACGCTCCGAAAGAGGATGAAACAGATTCGCTCGAACCCGACGGCGGAGTTGATGGCGACGATACAGAACCCGGCACCGGCACATCCATCGGGTATGCCGGTGCGGGATTGTTACCGCGTTAGTAATATCCGTCCGCTCTGGGTTTTCAGATCGGTTTTGAGGTGGATGAAATGCATCCCGGGCGTGTTGGAACCCAGGTCGATGGTTTCTTCCTGTGGCCGACCGGTTCCCCGCACGTCCTGTTGGTGCAATGTTCTGCCCAGAAGGTCGGTGACCCGCAGCCGGGCTTTTTCGTTTTCGGCCAGCCGGAAGCGCGCGGTAACCAGACCGGTTGTCGGGTTGGGTGTCACGGATAATTCCAGCAACGATTCACTTTCGACCGAGTTATCCGCGCCAATTCGTTGATTCGGCGAGCAGTTAATGGATTTGGGCGACCAGACCAGGATGTAACTATTTCCCTGAACCCGTCCCCAAATGATGCGCTCCTGATTGTTTTTTAAGGTTTGCGGTACAGTATAATTGTAACCGTGAGCACCATTTCCTTTGCCTGCATCCTTCAGATCCTGCCGTAAAATGTTGGCGACCGTCGTTGCGAAAACTTTCGCCGTTGCCAGCGTTGATCCTTCCAGAAATTCGATGGTAACGGCGGCATTCGGTTTGTCCTTGTTCCAGATCCAACCCGAAAAACTGTTGCACGTAATCACATCAAGATAGCCTTCGAAGTTGCCGGTTACCGGAACGGGATTAACAGTTAATGTCACGGTTAGACTCGTTTTGGCGTTTTTGTTGTCGGTGGCCGCATACGTCAGGGAGTAAGTGCCGGTTAGGTCGGGCGTTCCACTCAGCGTCCGGTTGGTGCCATTAAAACTCAGCCAGCCCGGCTGCCCCGTCAGCGAGTAGGTCAGTGCGCCATTTTCAGGATCCGAAAAAGCCGCCAATGTGGTTGTAAAAGCTTGTCCGATCGTGGCCGTCAGCGATGCAATGGAAGGTGCAACGGGCGGTTTGTTCGCTGGGGGGGCGCTGGCCACCGTAACTCGAACGGTGGTTGAAGATGCGACTTTTCCGTCATTGGCCGAATACGTCAAGCTGAAAGAGCCGGCCTGCGTGGGTGTCCCACTCAAAACCCGGTTCGGTGGATTGAACGAAAGCCCTGGGGCTGTGCCAGTCATGCTGTGTGTCAATGGATTGTTGTCCGGATCGGTAAAGGCCGTCAGAGTCGTGGAGAACGCCTGTCCAACCGTGGCATTCAGGGTGGCAATCGTTGGCGCAACGGGCGGCTTATTGGTGGGTGCCGGAGCAACTACCGTCATTAGAACCGGGGTCGAAACCGTCGTTTTTCCATCATTGGCCGAATACGTCAGGGTGAACGATCCGGCCTGCGTGGGCGTCCCGGACAAAACCCGCGAGGTGGTGCTGAACGAGAGACCGGGAATTGTGCCGGTTACGCTGTACGTCAATGGATTATTATCCGGATCAGTGAAAACCGCCAGGGTCGTGGAAAACGACTGACCGGTCGTTGCCGAGAGGGAAGCAATAGATGGCGCAACGGGCGGTCTGTTTGCGGGAGCAACCACTTCGACGCGAACCGGAGTTGAAACCGTCGCTTTTCCATCATTCGCGGAATACGTCAGGGAGAACGACCCGGCCTGCGTGGGCGTCCCGGACAAAACCCGATTCGCAGCATTGAATGAAAGGCCGGGAATTGTCCCCGTCGCACTGTAGCTTAATGGATCATTGTCCGGATCAGTGAAAACCGCCAGGGACGTGGAAAACGATTGACCAACTGTTGCCGACAACGAAGCAATCGTAGGTGCAACGGGCGGCTTATTGGTGGGTGCCGGAACAACTACCGTCATTAAAACCGGGGTCGAAACCGTCACTTTTCCATCATTGGCCGAAAACGTCAGGGAGAACGACCCGGCCTGCGTGGGCGTCCCGGACAAAACCCGCGTTGCCGCATTGAATGAAAGTCCGGGAATTGTACCGGTTACGCTGTACGTCAACGGGTCATTGTCCGGGTCGGTGAAAACCGCCAGAGTCGTTGAAAACGCCTGACCGACTGTTGCCGAGAGGGAAGCAATGGATGGCGCTGCGGGTGGGTTATTGACGGGAGCCGGAGCGACCACCGTAACCCGAACGGGGGTTGAAACGGTAACAGTTCCGTCATTGGCCGTATAAGTCAGGGTGAACGATCCGGCCTGCGTGGCGGTTCCATTCAAAACCCGACTGGCGCTGTTGAAACTCAAACCGGGAACCGAACCGGTCAGGCTATAGGTTAGCGGATTGTTGTCCGGATCGGTAAAAGGGGCTAGCGTTGTTGAAAACGCCTGACCAACCGTTGCCGTCAAAGAGATCGGGGCCGGTTCTACCGGCGGTTTATTCGTAACCGGTGGGGGAGTGGTTCCTGCGCAATTGATCAGTTTGTTTGTCGGGGGCCGAAGCACATAGGTTGTGCCTTCCACCCGCGCCCAGATGGTGTGGGATTTGCTGTCTTTCAGGCTTTCGGGAACCACGTAAGAATACCCGTGATACCCATTTCCTTTCCCGTTATTCTTCAAATCCTGCCGGAAATCGTCGGCCAGAATTTTGTCGATTACGGTCGCGGTGGCAGCGGTGGCGCCGTCCAGAAATTCAACCGTAAGCGCCAGATTCGGTTTGTCCCTGTGCCAGACCCAGCCCGAGAAAATAGTACAATTGACGGTACTCAGATAACCGTCATACCCCGCCAGGCTCAGGCCCGGGCTGGTTACGGTATTCGAAACGACCACCGACACATTAACGCTTGCACTCTGATTCTGGCTATCCGTGGCCGTGTAGGTCAGGCTGTACGTACCCGCCGTTGTGGGCGTTCCGCTCAAAATCCGGCTGCCCGCCGTAAAGCTCAAACCGGGAACACTTCCCGCCAGATTGTACGTCAGGCTTTCATTTTCCGGATCGGTGAAAGTCGTCAGAGTCGTACTAAAAGCCGTTCCGACGGTGGCCGAAAGGGAGGCTGGTTCCGGCGCTACGGGTGGCAGGTTGACAACCGGAGGGCTTTCAACGACAATGCTAAAGGTTGTCGCCACCGACTCGGTGCCGTCGGTGGCCGAATACGTCAGGCTGAACGTGCCCGTTGTGGTCGGGATTCCACTCAAGCCGCGGCTGGCTGCGTCGAACGTCAAACCGGGTACTGAACCGGCCAGCGAATACGTCAGCGGATCGTCATCGACGTCCGTAAAGGGCAACAAAGTGGTCGTAAAAGATTGACCGGAAGTGATAGTCAGCGAGGTTAAAACCGGTGCTACCGGTGGCGTATTCACCACGGGCGGATTTTCAACGGAAATACTGAAGGCCAGCGGAACCGACACGGTCCCGTCCGAAGCCGAATAGGTCAGGCTAAATGTTCCGGTTGCCGTAGGCGTTCCGCTCAACACCCGGGTAGCCGGATTGAAGTTTAACCCAGCGACCGAACCGGCCAGGCTGTACGTCAATGGGTCGTTATCGGCGTCGGTAAAGGCCGGGAGTGTCGTCGAAAAGGCTACTCCGGTGGTCGCCGTTAAGGAAGCAACCGCTGGCGCGACCGGCGGCTGGTTAACGGGTGGGGGTGTGGTTGTACCTTCGCACGTCAAGGTTTTGGGCGACCATTTCAGGACATAAATGCCCTCGGCGCGCCCCCAGATGGTATGCGTCTGGTTATCTTTTAAACTTTCCGGCACCTTGAACCGATACCCGTGTATGCCATTGCCTTTCCCGGCGGTTTTTAAATCCTGCCGGAAAATATTGGCCACGGTCGTTCCGACGGGGGTGGCGGTGGCCAGATTGGTTCCTTCCAGAAATTCGATGGTCACGGCATAATTGGGCCGATCCCGGTTCCAGGCCCAGCCGGTAATGCTGTCGCAGCGCACTTTGTCCAGGTAGCCGTCAAAACTGGCCAGATCGTTGCTGACGACAATCGACAGCGTGGCGGTGGTGGAAGCACCTTCCGTGTCGGTTCCCTGCGCCACCAGCGGGAACGTACCGGCCTGAGTCGGCGTACCGCTCAGGACGCGGGTAGCGGGATTGAAACTCAGTCCCGCAATGGTGCCACTGAGTGCGTGCGTCACCTCACCTCCTTCCGGATCGGTAAAAGCCGGTAAGGTGTAGGTATAGGCCTTGTTGACAACCCCGCTGGGTGGCGTAAAACCGGGGGCAACCGGCGGGCGGTTTTGGGCATCCGTCGGAGTCGAGGTGAAGTCATACGAACCGGAACCTACCTGAAAAATGGCCCGGCCATCTTCCATGCGCAGAAAAGTAACACCGTTCGCTTCTTCGGCCGGTTGGCTTCCTTCCCGAACCGACGCCAGATTTTGGGCCGGTACGGAAACCAGCGCCGTCGTATTGCCCGGCACGGTAATTTTCCAGCGGAACTGCTGACCGCTGAGTGTCCATTCACTGGCTACGGTACCGTAAGCCGACGCAAAGGTCGAACTGACGCGGTTCAGGTCGCCGGACGGAACGGGGCGCATGACGAGGGATTTAAAACCGGATTCGCCCGATTTGATCCCCGCCAGATTTTCGTACATCCAGATGGGAAGGTCGCCCAGCAGCATGACGTGATTGCCCGAATTCATAAACGACGGCGCTTTGTTGCCGTTCCACAATTCCCAGGTGGTCGTGGCCCCGTTCTGAACCATGTAGCCCCAGCTCGGGTAACCGGTATTGGTTGCCAGCCGCATCGCCAGATCCGAGCGGCCGTTCGCCGTTAGCGTCCGCATCAGCCACTGCGTTCCCACCACGCCGGTGCTGATCTGGCCGTTGAATTTACCTTCGATCACCGCCGTCATCTGGTTAAAAACCGCCTGGCGGAGTTCGTCGGGCACCAGTCCGCAACCCAGCGCCACCAGACTGGCCGTAACGGTGTTATTGCTGTATTGATTCGTGCTTGGATTGAAGAATTTCTGGTTAAAAGCCGCCCGAACCAGTGCCGCCCGGTTGCTGAAGTTGGCGCGATCCCCTTCGTTGCCGGTCAGGGTGGCAAACCGCTCCATGAGCTTCAGAATGTAATAATAATACGCGGTATTCATCAGGGTACCGTCGGTTTTCCGGGTCGGATCTTCCGATTTGGTCAGCGACATCGACTCCGGCGGTAAGGCCCAGTCGCCGTATTCGTCGGCCTGCTGAATGTAATTCGAGCTATATTTTTCCAGGTACGTTACCCATTTTTTCATGGACGAATAATGCTTCCGAATGGGCTCATCGTCCCCAAACTGCTCGTACAACATGTTGGCAACCAGCACGTAGGTCGAAGGCCAGGTCACACTGGGCGTAGCGTATTTCCAATACGTTGGAACGATATCCGGGATGGCACCGTCCGATTTCTGGGCGCTTTCGATATCGTCGAGCCATTTGGCGTACAAACTCTGGTTGCCGTAAATAAAGCTCTCCCCGGTCGAAACCGTCGCCCGGTCGCCGAGCCAGCCCTGGCGTTCGTCGCGCTGCGGACAGTCGGTCGGAATACCCCGGTAATTGCCCCGAATCGACCAGAAAGCGTTTTTGTAAATCTTGTTGAGCATGTCGTTCGACGTGGTGATGGTCCCGGTCTGGGGCAAATCGTCGTGAACAATGCGTCCTTCCAGTGTTTGCGTCGTTGGCGTACCCGGAAAACCGGTCAGCTCGATGTACCGAAAACCGTGGTACGTAAAACGCGGCTCCCAGATTTCCGGCCCCCCACCTTTGAGCGTATAGACATCTTTAGCCTCCGCCGATCGCAGGTTGTCGATCATCAGGTTTCCGTCGTTTTTGATGGTTTCGGCAAACCGCATCGTTACCTGGGTTCCGCGCGGGCCTTCTACTTTCAATCGCGCCCAGCCAACCATGTTCTGGCCCATATCGATGATGTATTTTCCGGGCTCCAGTTGCCGCACGGAAACCGGGGTCAGGTTTTGAGTAACCCGAATCGGCGGGTTCGTTTGCGATTCGATCCGGCTGGCGGGGGCACTCACCACCGGGGCCGTCAGCCAGCTGCTGGCGTTGTAACCGGCCTGATCCCAGCCGGTTAACTCGCGGGTGGCATCGTAGACCTCCCCGTCAAACTCGCTGTTGGCCCGAATCGGACCGTCGGCGGTTACTTTCCAGGAGTTGTCGCTCACGACTTTTTCGGTCGTGCCGTCGGTATACGTAATTTCAACCTGCAACCGCAGTTTCGGGTAGCCGTAATTCGTGGTAGCAGGAGTTTTGGGCAAACCGATGCGCATTCCGAAAAACCGCCCGTTGCCGAGCGTAACCCCAAAGGCGTTGTCGCCCGATTGCAGGTAGCTCGTCACGTCGTAAGTATTGTACAAAACCCGTTTATCGTATTCTGTCGGACCCGGAGCCAGCACGGCATCGCCCACTTTCTGGCCGTTCAGGGAAAGTTCGTAAAGGCCCAAACCGCTGATGTACGCCGTGGCCTGTTTGATCGGTTTGGAGAGCGTGGCCTGTTTCCGGAAATACCGCGCCGACAGGCGGGTGTTGACGGCCGTGGGCGAATCCCATTCAAACGTCTGATCGAGACCGATCCACTGGGCCGTCCAGTCGCTCGACTGCATCAGGCCCATCGTCCACCGCGCCGGTTGGCTCCAACTGGACTCAACGCCGTCCTTGCTTCGTATTTTTACCTTCCAGTAGCAGCTCTGGCGGCTGGATAACGCCTGACCCGCGTAAGCGACCCACTGGGAACGATCGCTGGTCACCAAACCGGAATTCCACAAATCGCCCTCGTTCTGGCTGAGTTTTTCGGGCGTCGAAGCAACCAGAATCTGGTATTTA
This sequence comes from Larkinella terrae, assembly GCF_009668025.1. Lineage (GTDB taxonomy): Bacteria > Bacteroidota > Bacteroidia > Cytophagales > Spirosomataceae > Larkinella > Larkinella terrae. The sequence goes on from NZ_WJXZ01000007.1 coordinate 387,443, forward strand.
TCCTGTTTCAAATTTCGCTGATTGCTGGTCAGAATCCAGCTAAAACGGGGAGACGATTTGGCAAGACCGTCTGGATTGGTCAGGTTTTCAGTCCGCAGATCCGAAATGGTAATCGTTCGCTGGGCAAGTGTGGGAAAAGAAAGACAGAGTACTAATCCGTAAAGAATCCAATTCATAACGTTGATTTTAATTTCGTAATCACAAAGCCTTTTGGCGCATCACGTTCGCTCAAACGTCCCATTTTGCGGGAATAATAACCGTTGATTAATCAAATAATAATCAGGCAGTAACAGGCGGAAAAACGACAACTAATGAAAATTACATCAATTGTTATTCCAAAAATTAACAGACAGTTCGCGGAGGTTGTATTTCACTCGGACTCCGGCTTTATTATCTGTGTTTCAAGCCAGAGAATAGCATTAAATCCGGAAAATAAATTTACAAAATAAGACAAAACCATCCGTAAATGCATGATTGCCCATTTATTTGTTTCACTAAATGAGTAGATGGTTACAAGGCTCGCTTTTTCGGCCATTCATTGGCGTATTTTGAATCCAGATACTTATTACTTACCTTCCAATTTTTACAAGCGGTTTCGCCACCGGGTTCAATTTTGTTCGGTCCGGCGGTTTGCCGGATGCTCACGGACGGAACCGGATTGCCCAGACCTTGCGGACCTGTAACCACCGAGATGGACACCCTCCTTTTTTGTTTTGCCAACGACCGGGATCATCCGCTGCTGTCCCTGCGGGATGAAGATGATGGCATCGACCGGTTGCTGGATTTGCGGAGTAGCAAAGGACACTTCCAGAAAGTGCGGGACTCGTTTGCGACCACCAGCTCCATGGCTGATAAACTGGCGACTTACCAGAATACGCTGAGTTTGTTTCACTTCAGCGGTCACGCGGGCAGTACGGTTTTGCAACTCGAAGATACCGTGGCCCGGGGAGCGGGGATTGCCCAGTTGCTCGGTCGTTGCCCGAACCTGAAACTGGTGTTTCTGAACGGCTGCTCCACTTTGCAACACATCAAACTGCTGGCGGCCCAGAACGTGAAAGCCGCCATCATTGCCACCAGCACGCCGATTGAAGACAAAGCCGCGTCGGAATTTGCCCTTACGTTTTACCAGGCTCTGGCCAATCAGTATTCGATTGAAGCCTCGCTCGAGCAGGCTCAGTTGAAACTGCAGGTGAGCGAATCCACCACCATTCAGGTGATGAACCGCGCCATGGTCGATATGGAGGAAACGGAGGTCAGCCGGAATTTGTGGTATTTTCACAAACCTTCCGACGAAGCCGCCCGGTGGGAACTACCGACAACTGCCGAGCAAACCGCCGTTGAATACAAGCCCAACAGCGCGCTCCGGAACGCCCTGTTCAACGCGCTCATTAAATACGAACCCAGCTTGCGGGAGAAGTTCATGCAAGTCAGCAAACAGTCCGAATCGCAGATCCTCTGGGTCAACGACGCCATTCTGAGCCGCCTGCCGTATCCGATTGCCGAACCGGTCCGGCGGTTATTTACGCCCCCGTTCACGCCCGAAGGCAAGAAAATGCCGATCAGGAGCGACCGGGAACGCCTGCTCAATTACACCGCATTGTTTGAGTCGGCGGTCGATTTGCTTGTCATTACCCTGCTGGCGCAGGTGATCGACCGGCTGATTCACTACCGGAAAGACGGGGTGGAACCGCCCCTGACGGCCGAGACCCGGGCCTTGTTGCAGCGGCTGCTGACCGAAGGCTGGTCGAATCTGAATCCCGGCGAGGTGGAACAGGCGCTGAAAAGCCTGAGCGCGTTTCTGAGCAGCAGCCAGGAAGTGCTTTTTATGCCCGAAATGCAGGAACTGGCCCGGCAGTTTAACGAGAAGGAGGGTTTTTACAAATGCTTTCTGTTTTTCGACGATTTACGCCGGAGACTCAACAGCCCGGCCGGAGTGGCCAACATTCCGTCGGTGTGTCAGGTGGGTGAAGACCAACTGGTGGAACTGTGCAAGCGGATGGGTTTCTGGGCCAATTACCAGCTGGAGTCTTACAAAAACATTCGGGTGGTGCGGTTTTTTTACCGTCCGGAAGAATATAAACACGAAAAGGCGGTTTTGCGAACCACCCAGAATCCGTACGAAGACAAGTCGTTTCAGGAAATCAACCTGTCGAATCCCTGGGCGTCGCAATCGGTTTTGCTGGTGAAAGTTCAGCGGGAAACCGCCACCGGCGTGCCCGAAACCGCTGATTTTCTGAATCTTTCGCCCCTGCTGATCGATCAGAATGTTTACATCAAAAGCAACGTGTTCGATCCCTATAGTTTTCATTCGTCGGGCGAGGGGGCGGTGCGATTCAAGCACATTGCCCGGCCCGAAGATCCCTTGCTGAGCGTTTTGTTCAAGCCGAACGAAACCGAAGTGCTGCAAAAACAGGATTTTACGACGCTGCGCGAACAGTTCAGCACCGTGATGACGCTGCTGGCGTTGCCCGATCCGCTGGCTGCCACCCCGAACGAACCGATTGCCGAAGCGACTGACACCAACATTGACCTGCTTTCTTTGTCCGACTAACCCATGCCCGCTCCACTCGCCGTAAGCAGTCCGTTTAAATTTCTTGACGCCTACACGTCCGCCGATAAAAACCGGTTTTTTGGGCGAAACGCGGAGCAAAAGCGCCTGGTCGAACTCCTGTTTCGGTCGCGGCTGGTGCTGGTCTATGGGCCGTCGGGAACCGGAAAAACCAGTCTGGTGCAGTGCGGTCTGGCCAAAGCGATTCCCGCTTCCGATTATTTTTCGGTTCAAATTCGTCGGAGGGGCGATTTGCGGCAAACGCTGGTTTCGATTCTGAGCGGTATTCTGGAAGAAAACACCGCCACCGAACCGGTTGCGCTCGTGGCGGAGTGCATTCGGTACGCGCTGCGCCCGATTTACCTGATTTTCGATCAACTGGAGGAACTATTCATCAGCGGTTCGGCGGAGGAGCAAACGTGGTTTACCGGTTTTTTGAAAGAAATCGAGCATTCGTCGCTTGCCTGTAAAATTGTCCTGGTGATCCGGGAGGATTTTCTGGCGTACCTCTATGCCTATGAGGACCAACTGCCCGGATTGTTCGATTTCCGGATGCGGGTCGAGCCGATGAGCGAACGCAATCTGCAGGAGGTGATCGTCGGTACGTTCAGCCAGATTGAAGACATTCGGCTGGTCGATGAAGCGAAAACGGTGGCTCTGATTCTGGAAAATAACCGCAGCTCGGCCAATACGTTCCAACTGCCTTATTTACAGGTTTATCTGGATCGGCTCTGGCGGCAGGAAAACGAAAAAGAACCCGAGCCGCCGGTCTGGATCACCCCGGCTTTGGTGGAGGAAGTGGGCAGGATCGACGATGTGCTGGAGGTCTTTCTGGCGGAACAGAAAAAATCCATCACCGACCAGCTTCCGCCCGACGAACAACCCGCCGTGAGCCAGGTGCTGGAAGCGTTTGTGACCTACGAAGGCACCCGCCGGGAACACCGGCTGGCGTCGCTCGAAGAAACCGCCCGGCTGCCGATTGCCCTGCTGATGCGGATTTTGACCGAACTGGAAAGGACCCGCCTGATCCGGCGGGATGAGGAAACGTACGAACTGGCGCACGACAGCCTGGCGAAAGTCATCGACAAAGGACGGTCGGCGGAGCAGCGGCAGATCAACGACATCATCCGGCGGCTGAAGGAAGCCTATCGGGAATACATCGAGAAAAAAGAAGCGGACGATTTGCTGCTTTCGCCCCGCCGGTTGTCCGAAATTCAACTCTACGAAAAAGCCGTTCACGCCGAACTCGACCGCAGTCTGGGCAAGGCGGAAAGTGACGCCAAATGGGAATACATCAACGCGAGTCGCGAGTTTCACCGGCGCGAACAACGGCGGGAACTGGAAGAACAGCAGCAGAAAAATGCCCGACTGAAACGCAGCATCGCGATTGTATCGATTTTTCTGCTGGTGGCGCTGGCCTCGGTCTGGTTCGCAGTTAATCAGTGGAACAAAACCAACCGGACCCGCATCGTGCTTCAGTCCGACCGGATGGACCCCGTTCAGGCGCTGGTGACGGTTGCCGAAGCGTACGAACAGGACCCGAACGAGCTGAACCGGAAGGCGCTCTACAACCATTTTTACAACCACCGGCTTTATTCGTCCAAGATTGAACTGGATGACACGGCCATTCGGGGGGTTGATTTTTCGAGCGATGGCAAGCGGTTACTGCTGGTGGCGGAGGATAACCGGGTGTATCGCTGGGACCCGACCGGCAGGCAAAATGGGGAAGGACTTTTTATTCCGGGGCGGTATTTGTCGGTTGAACTGTCGGACGACGGTCGGCGGGTGGTTGCACTGGTGGAACCGGGCAAGCTGTTTTTTGGCGACCTCGAAACCCATCAGGTGCAGCGAATCGGGACCGACAGCACCGTCAGTACGGCGACGATTTCGCGGGACGGCCACAATGTTTTGACCACAAACGAAGAGGGCCTAGTGACGATCTGGAACACAAGCGGCAGCAAAATTGGAACGCTCGATGCCCTGTCACCCGTCGAACTGGCCGATTTTTCGCCCGACGATAAAATGCTGCTCACGGTTCCAACTCTCTCCAATGAGGACGTTAGCCTGAACAAAAAACTCCAGCTTTGGGACCGGAGCGGGACAAAACTGCTTGATTCACAAACGTTTCCTGATGCGGTTTTGTCGGCCGTCATGAGTGGTGAGGGAAGTATCCTGATCGTGAGCACCACCAATGGCCGGGTTTTTCGGTGGGACCGAATTCGTCGGCAGGTGACGCCCTTGCAGTTGATGGCCGATAATTCCCTGTTTACGGACGTTAAACTTTCCGCCGACGGCCAGCGCATAGCGGCTTCCGACGGAAAAGTAGTCTACTGGTGGAATGCGGAGGGCCGCGTGGTGGATAAGCTTGCGTACGAACGCCGAATCCGATCCATCGAACTGGCTCCCGATGGGCAAACCACCCTGGTCGTTGTCGATACGGATGTTGAGTTGTGGGACGCGGACAAGCAATTCAAAGGGAAACTGTCCCACAAGGCTGCAGTTTCGACGGCGGTTTTTTCGCCCGATGGAAAAACGATTTTGACCCATACCGAAGACGGAAAGGGGTATCTCTGGAATTTGCTGGACGAACGGCTGGTGGAATTGCCGCACCCGGAAGGCGTACGGGATTTTGATGTTTCGCTGGATGGCCAGTTCATTACCACGCTGACCGACGCCAGTTGGCTTTATTGCTGGAATCGGGCGGGAAAACCGGTCGATTCGCTGGAAACCGAACCGATTATGGAACAAATTCTGGTGACCGGCGATGGCCGAAACGTGTTCATGGTCGATACCAATAACACCATTTTCCGCTGGAACCGGACGGACCGTCGCCTGACCGGGATGCCGGGCGAAATTCTGGATTACTCCGAAGATCACCAGATTATTCTGGTTCGCACTAAAACCGGTAAGGGTTATTTCTGGAATTCAGACGGGCAGCCCATCGACAGCTTACCCCTGAATCTGAATGAAAACCGGGCCTTTCTGTCGAACCGGGGTCAGGAAGCTCTGCTGCGGACGAAGGAGGGGAAGCTGTATTTCTGGAGCCGGAAAAACCGCAGGGCGATCGAACTTCCGGCCGGTCAGGCGTCCGTGACCCTCAGTCCGGACGGTGAATCGATCATTGCGCTGACGGCGGGTGTCAACGATGCGTTCTCATTCTGGAATCTGGAGGGAAAACCGGTGGCAAACTACCCGTTAAAAACCGGTCGGTTGTCCGACGGCTACCGGATTTCTTCTTTTCGGATTTCGCCTTCCGGCGAGCAGATTTTGATTTTACTGTCGGGCGAAAGTCAGGCTTTTATCTGGACCCGAAATACCGGTGCGCTTAATTTGCTCAATCACAACAAAGTGGTCGAGATGGGAGATTTTGCGCCGGATGGTTCGCTCATCACTACCCTGCAATCCGAAGGCCAATCCGTCTGGTGGAGCACCAGCGGGCAGCGGCTGCTGGAATGGGCGGGTGCGATCAACCAATACCGGTTTTTGCAGGATGGCTCAACCTACTACACCGTTCAAAACAGCCGGGTGTCGGTCTGGCCGGGACCGGATTTTATTATTCCGTGGCTGAATAAACACATTTCGCCCGCAAAACGGCGCGAAATTCTGGCCGACGTGCGGGAGGAATACCAGTTGCAGACGTCATTCTGGGAAGCCATCTGGCAAGCATTTCGGGAGTAAATTAGGGTAGAGAAAGCCGACCGTCTGTCATTATCAGCGACTTTTATCTTTAATCTCGCGTCTTTTGCCGCACATCCGCACCTAATCCTAAAAACTCTTTGTATCCGATTGTGCGATTGTGTACCTTATTCGCAGAAAAACGTGTTTAACGGAATGAAATCCTTCATTGGCCTTCTGTTGGTGGGTTGCTGGCTGGTGGGGCAGTCGGCGCGCGGGCAGTCGGTGGTGGAGCCGATTGTGCAGTTCAGGAATGATTCGATCCCGGCGATGGCGTTCAGCGTGACGGGCTCGGGGCGGCATTTCAACCGGTTTTATCCGGTCGATGTCGACAACACCAAATTGCACATCGGCGATACGCTGCAGGTGAAAGTGACGCCCATTCAATCGAACCGCAACCTGATTATTTCCATCCGAAACTGCTACGGAAACTGCACGATTGACGAAAAAGCCACCAGCGGTTCGAAAACGACGGCCTATTCGGTTTTATCCGCGAACATCGACACGCTGAAGGATTTCACGCTGAACGTGCCGATTACGCCAACCGTCGCCTTTACCGATAATACGGGGCGGAAATTGTCGCTGGATAACGCGGGTCTGAAATTTATCTTCGTGTACATTTCCAATCCGAATATGGCGCCCGCGCAGTATGACCTGAAAATCTCGGTTATCCGGAAAGCCGAGCGAAACAACGAATATCCACTGCCCGCCAAGATCAAACGACCCACGATGACGACCGCCCGGTATCATGCGGTTTTGATCGGCATTAACGACTACAACGATGCCCGCATCAAGCTAAACCGGCCCCGCAGCGATATTGCCCGGCTGGACAGCGTGCTCCGGCAGCAATACGATTTTGCGTCGATCATTCGCCTGCCGAATGCCACCAAGCAAATGGTGAAGGACACGCTGACTGCGCTGTCGTATCGCTTGCTGAGTGACGATAACCTCCTGATTTTCTTTGCGGGACACAGCGTCAGCACCGATGAGAATAACGGTTTCTGGGCTCTGCAGGACACCCGCCAGGAAGACCTCGACAGCTACCTGTCCAACGCGGCTCTGGTGTCGATTTTGAACGAAATGCGAACGCAGCACCTGTTACTGGTAGTCGATGCCTGTTACGGTTCCACGATTGTGACGTACCAGATGATGACCAATGCGAAACTGCAGACCTGGGAGGAAAAATACACCCAGAAAAGCCGCAAAGCCATGAGTTGCAGCTCGTTGGAGGAGGTGCCGGACAATAGCGTTTTTCTGGATTACTTCATCAAGCGGCTGGCGACGAATTCGGAAGAATACCTGTCGTCGGAAGAGTTGTTCGACAGCATGAAAAACGAAGTGCACAATAAAACGCAGATCCGGCAAAAACCGACTTACGGGCACATCAAGGGCCTGACGCCGGGCGCGGGCGATTTTTTATTCAAACGAAAAAGAAGGCTGGCCAGCCAATCGGAATGAAACGGCTCCTGATTATCGGCTTGTTGGGTTGCGGAATCCCGGTTTTTGGGAGGCCGGTTCCGGCGGATTCCAGCCGGACGAAGGACGACACCCTGGAAGTGAATTACATCAAAGTCTTTTTCATCGATGCGCCCGTGCCGGATTCGAGCCGGAAAGTGACGATCAGCTACAGCCAGAAAAGCATTATTCTCGTAAATGACTACACCAAACCGGCGACGCTCGACATCAGCAAGGACCGGAAGGTTTGGACTTCGTTTACGATCAAAGCCAGCAACGTCAGCATCTACCCGACCAACAGCGCCGAACTCTTTGTGCGACTGATCACTGATCGGACCCGCAGCAATAAATACACCGTCCGGCGCGGCTCCCGCTACCGGATTTACCTCGGCGCCGACGGCAAACTCGCACTCAATCCGGAAGACTGATTGGGGAATGAATAATGAACAATTAATAATGAATAATGTAAACTGCTGATAGTCATTGTTAATTGTTTATTTAAGTAAAAACCAGCCTAAGACGAAAAGCAAAAGGAGGAGAGTCACCCAGACCAGCGATTGCCAGTGGAACGTGCGGGCGACCGGGCTGGGATTTTCGAACTTTGCACGGGCAATGGTTTGGGAAATGAGATGCTGGAGCTCGGGTTCGGGGAGCTGCTGATCCTGGACCCGCAAAGCTGCGACGACAGTTCGGGCGAGTTTCAGGTCTTCCACCCGGTCGGGATTGGACACCTGCCAGATGTACCAGAACGCATCGCTCTCCGGCGTAGGCTGTAACACCCACTTTCGGAAGGATTCATTCCAGATTAATTTTTCGATGTTTTGGGAGTATCGTTGTGGCATCGGAAAGCTGGTTGGCGGTTTTGAACTACCAGAGACGAAATCGGTACGCCGATACTGTTTTCCAAAAAAAAATGAAGCAGTACTAAATGGTAGAGGTAAAAGGCACTAAAAGGTAAATGTAAAGGCAGTGACAATAGATGGATGGCTGTACTAGACCGTTGCGAAAGCCTGAAAGGCTTTACTTTGGATAACCCCGAATGAAATTCGGGGAGGGGTGTGCAGAAACTCCCCAGGGATCTCCAACCCCGGAGGGGTTGACCCGCTCACCGGTAGGTTGTTCAACCCCTCCGGGGTTGCGGCCCAACGTGGGACACTCGCTCGTCAGTCCCCGGATTGCATCCGGGGTTATCCACGGTGGAGTCCTTCGGACTCGTGTTCTGGTAGATGGATTACTAGTTGGTGGCTCATTGGGAAAAGGTTAGGCGAATAAATTAAAAAGCGAAACCAGGAAGAATTCGGTTTTCCACTGCGACTTTAACTGCTTGATGGCGGCTTGAAGCAGGTTGGAAACCGACTGGGGGGCGATGCTCATGATCGCGGAAATATGTTCGCGGTCCAGTTCCTGAAAGAACTTCAGGTAGATAACTTCCTGCTGCCGCTTCGTCAGTTGGTCGATCAGGTACTTCACTTTGTATACCACATTGCGGGAGGTTTCATCTTCGACCAGTCCTTCCTCAACCGAAAATTCGATCGAAAAATGCTCGACGCAGTCCAGTGGCGTATTCGATTGCCAGCGTTGTTTTTCGAGCGCCCGGTGAATACGTCGGCGTAGGGAGGCCAGCAAATACGGTTTCACCACGACTGTGCTGTTTAACGATTCCCGCTTTTGCCACAAATCCAGAAAAAGATCCTGAATGCAGTCTTTAACAAATTCATTATCTGACGAATACTTGCTGCCGTATGAGAAAAGCATCCGACCATATTTACTCATCAGGGCTTCAAAAGCCAGCGTATTTCCCAGCTTAAACCGCTGCCATAGTTCATGATCTTCCGGTAAAACCGGCTTTCTATTCAATATATTCATGCCACACACTTTCTGGGGAAAGTCAAAGACGTCTCGCTTTTCAAATATAGGATGTGGCCGTAAGTATTAAAAATTAGTCCCAATAAATGTTAAAATAATACTAGAAATCGGTATGGCGCGGGGACACACTTCGTCAATTCACCGCTCGTACGAACGGATTCGAGCGTTTCTCCTGGCCGATTGTCGTGGAACCCATGTGGCCGGGATAAACCACATAATCATCGGGCAGGGTGTATAACTGGGTGCGAATGCTGGTGGCCAGGGTGTCAAAGTCGGAAAGCGGAAAATCCGTGCGTCCGACGCTGCCCCGAAACAGCACATCGCCCCCGATCACAAAGCGGTCGGCGTGACTGACAAAAGCCACATGCCCCGGCGCGTGTCCCGGCACAAACCGCACTTCCAGTTCCGAATGACCGAACGTGACGGTTTCGCCAGCCACCAGATACTGATCGACTTCGGTTTCCTCGTACGCCATGATGCCGTAGTAAGGAGCCATCACTTTGACGGAATGGAGCACCGGCAGATCGCTTTCGTGGAGGTATAATTCAATGCCGTACTGCCGTTTCACAAAGGCATTTCCGAGCACATGATCGACATGGGCGTGGGTGTTGAGAAGTTTGACCGGTTTTAACTTGTTCTGGTCAATAAAACCGACGAGTTCCTCTTTTTCCCGCTTGTCGTAGCAACCGGGATCGATGATGATAGCTTCGCCGGTTTCGTCGTATAAAATATAAGTGTTCTCGGCCAGCGCGTTGAACGTAAAGGATTGAATGTGAGTCATGTAGTTAAATGATGAATGATAAATGATGAATGATGAATGTAAAAGTTATTGGCTTTTCACTTTTACATTCAACATTCATCATTTTTATTTTCTTAAAGACTGTCCAAGAATTTGATTTTGCACTTTTAAACCTTGCCCCCAACCCCTAAAGGCCGGGCGGCCGGTGCCGGGCTTTAATCGGCATTTCAAAGCCCGGCA
>NZ_WJXZ01000008.1 GCF_009668025.1 Larkinella terrae
AGAGGGCGTCTTTCATGTGCATATCGAAGAGAAAAATGCTGACGAGAATGACCCGGACCGGAAAAACCTACTCTCCAAAGGCTTCTTTCCGACGATAACGGTGCAGGATTTTCCTATTCGGGGCCATCAGGTTTTCCTGCACATCAAGCGCCGTCGGTGGCTTAATACCCAGACCGGCAAAGTCGTGTACAGAGACTGGACCGAAGTAGGAAAAGGAACGCGGATGACCAGTGAGTTTTCCGCTTTTTTAAAAGACATCAGTCGATACCAACCCGACTGATACCCAAACCATTGGGCGATTCTTTGGGGTTAATGGGAAAGCATTGCTTCGTCAGTATCGGAATTTTCAGGGCGGTTTTAACCAATGGGGCCAGAAATCGCATGCGAAACAGTGGCTTTTGTATCCTCAGAATCTGGGAGCACACCTTTCGATTGATGAGACTTCGCTTTCGCAAGGCGAGTTATACACCATCCTAACCAATAAAGACGCCAAAGGCGGAAAGGGAAGCATTGTGGCCATTATTGCCGGTACGAAGGCCGAAGCGATCATCCCAATCCTGCGGAAAATGCCCGAAAAGCTCCGCAAAAAGGTCACCGAAATTACCCTGGACATGGCGGGCAATATGGGCCTTATTGCCAAAAAATGCTTTCCCCGCGCCACGCAGGTCACCGACCGATTCCACGTTCAACAATTAGCCCTGGAAGCGGTCCAGCAGATGCGTGTCAAGTATCGGTGGGAAGCGCTCGATGCCGAAAATGAAGCGATTGAACAAGCCAAATCAACTCAGTACGGGTACAAACCGGAAGTACTTTCCAATGGCGATACGCTTAAACAACTGCTGGCCCGCAGCCGGTATGTGTTCTATAAAAAATCGGCGGATTGGACTGACAGTCAGCGAGAACGGGCCACCTTGCTGTTTGAGCGCTATCCTGATTTGAAGACCGCTTATGAACTGAGTCAGTCCCTTAGTTACATTTTTGAAACTACCACCGAAAAGCTCTACGGTTTAGCGCGCCTGGCTAAATGGCATGAAAAAGTCCGGCAAGCCGGATTCAAGTCTTTCAACACGGTA
>NZ_WJXZ01000009.1 GCF_009668025.1 Larkinella terrae
ATTCAATGCCAAGATCAAAGCCTTCCGGGCCCAGTTCAGAGGGGTAAGAAATGTGGACTTTTTCCTTTACCGATTAACGCAGCTATATGCTTAATCCAAGATGATCCACAACTTTTGAACTTGATCCCTTTTAGGATTGTGCTGTTATCACCAAACACCTGGAGGAACAGATAAACGAAATTTTCAGATAGTACCTATTTTCCGTCGATCTATTAACTGTTGAGCTGTTTGATCGCGGCATGGCCAGGTTTGAGACTAGGACGGATGGTCTGTTTGCCACTAACTATTAAACTCGGCATAAAGCATTTCCACTAACTTTCCTGGATCACTCTCTGGGTTTTTGAATTTGTAATAGAACTCCCATGAAGTAACACAAGCCCAGAGTATTTCTGTTCTGGCACCGTCCGGCGACGGTCTACGTTTTGGTGGATCACCCGACCTCCCGAAGCGATTAAGGAACGTTTTGGCGGCTGGCCCTCAGTCGGTTTCACTCCAATTTCAACCATACCCATTTTTCCGGGGTTGCCCAGATTCGGACATTCCACAAAGGATCGACTGGCAGGCCTGTGGCCATTAAACGCCCACTAGAAGCACAAGTAAGCATTTGCGGGAACGATTTTAACTTGACTGTGCTGTTTTGCACCCGGGAATCGACCGGTTTTCATTTAGCCGGGTTTGTTTTTGGGACGTTTTGTAGACTGGATACCAATGTGGAAACGTTGAAGAAATTACCTTTCTCCAAATGTGGCCCGTATAACTTACGTTATATTAGGTGCTTTATTGAGTAAATTGGCAGAGGGTAAGATGTCTGCTACGTGGAGATAATTAAATTTCCTGAGCTGTTTGAATCGTGCCAGAACGACTCAGTAGATTAACCGCCATTAAGTAGGGGATAATGAACGGAATCGCTGGAATTGATACAAAATACGAGCCGACTGTAAGAGGCATTAAAGAGAAGTCAGGTAGGACGCCTAGTAAAAAGCCTAGTAAACTAAAAAGGATGTAGCTCCAGCAAGCTTTTGATTTTAACCAACGAGTCATTTTCAGGGAGGCTCCAAAAGCCGCAGTGGCTAAATACGTTAACCCTACTTCAATTTCGCTTATCCAGGCAAATTGGGCTCGTAAAGGGAAGTACCAGTCAGGTCTTTTAGCCGAACCGGAGGCTACAAAAATCCGGAATGATTCGGTTAAAAATCCGCCCCAGTATGTCATATTAAGTAGGAATAAGGGCATTGCTAAAAAAATGGCTACTAACCCGAGCAACGAATAAACCTCTTCACCCGCCTGTTTTAATTGGTTGCTTAAGAAGGTAAATCCAACGGTGATCAATACCCCGCTAAACACCAGAATACTGTAGCGCACTTGTTGTTCAGTAGCGGTAGCTACCCATCCTTCCGCCGTAATAGGTGGCGGGCCCATTCCGGCAAAAATAGCGATAAACAACCAGGGAGCTATTAGAAACAAAATGCCAATGAGGAGATGGCTTTTCCGCTGCTGCTGCTTTTGGATGAACTGCTTACTCAAGTACCACGTTGCCCAGCTCATTAAACCGGTGTGAATAAGCCAAATGGGAATATACAGCGTGAAACGACTATGCCCTAAGGCAAAACCAAGTATTGCCACCACAAAAGGGACAAGTATGAGGTAAACTCGACTAAGGTTTTTTGCAATCATTCCATGAGTTAGTTACCGATGAAATAGTTCGGGTTTACGCCGAAATCCATTTTCGGAATCATTAAATAGTAAGTCACCCAATTTAATAAAACCATTGTATTTACCTTAGACCGCAAAATAAGTGGAAAATGAATCGGACGATTGTTTGAAAAAAAATGATGTTTTAGAAATCCAGTTTACACATTTTTACGTAAGTATTAGCATCATCAAATTTTTGCCTTTTCTCTGTCCATACGTTTTAGCCCAGCCACGAGTTGGGCTTTTTGTATTTGGAGGTCTATTTCACAGATTGAGAAGCAGATGCATGGATTTGCCGGAAACGATCTGGATCGGAAGTGAAAAATCTTTACAATTACCTTTGATTACTTAGTTATAACCCTCTAAATTAAACCTTTACTATTTTATGAAAAAAACTATTTTCTTTACGCTCATACTCGCGATCGGAGTTAACATTACTTTATTTGCACAACGCAGCCGAATTAACCAGGGTCAAGGCGTCCAGGTAGGCCAGCAACTGCACTCCCAGAACGGTAATTACGTTTTGCGAATGCAGGAAGACCGCAACTTATGCTTTTACAGCGATGCTCAGAAAGGCCCTCAAGGAATGAAGCATATCTGGTGCGCAAATGAAAAAAATTTAACGGGTGAAATCCTGCAATTGCAAAAAGATGGCAATTTAGCCCTCTATGATAAACAGGGAGGGCATCTCTGGAGCACTGACACCTACCGGGGTACAGAAGCTCAAAAAGGTCATCACCTGGTGATCGAAAATTCGGGTATGATGGTGCTTTACAATTCTTCCGACAAACCTATTTGGAACAATAAAGAGGGCCGACTTTATTGATTTAATCCTTAGATTGGATGTCTCATCTCAATAGATGACGACTTATTAGAAGCCCGGCGCAATTGTGGCGGGCTTTATTTTTTGGACTGTTGTTTAATTACATGAAAGAACTCAAAACGTTTGAAATAATCAAAACCTATTTGTTCTTGAAAAGGTAGCACTTATCTATCAATAATTATTGGTTTCTTTTCTTCCGGGTGGTTTATTTCATCTGTCGAGCGGGGTGATGTCAGATTTGATCTGGTTGGAACAGATAGGGTCATTGTGATTTCGGGGATTATCCAATACTTGCTCTCCACTACCAAAGCAAGAAAATTACGGTTATGTGTGATTCCGGATTGGAACGACTTAATTGCAAAAATTACTATTTCAGACCATGCACTTTATTGAGTAACTTGTCTAGAAATACGCCCCAAACAAAATCCGTTATATTCCCTTGACAACTACTTGCTATGTCTGGCAATCTGTCCCGTTATGCTACCGTTAGTTTAACCCTTGTTGTTGCCGTAGGGCTGTTTCAAAGTCTGCTTCATTTCCAACTGGGTAATGGATTTTATACCTTACCATCTATTGGAGCGTGGATTTTCCTGATCCGTTTAATTTCACTGACGGCCTCGCTTTATTTGATGCTCTACTTTCGACAGCGCCACTATCAACTGGTTTTCCTGACTGGTATTCTGTCGACCGTAGCGACGTTTGGTGGGTTCATTTTCCTGTGGATACGCTTTCTTAACCCGGAAGTAGCGTCGTATTCTTCTGGCATATTCCTGCTTATTATCGCTACCAATATCGTTTATGCCGGTAGCCTGATCCTGTCCCCATCAAGCCGACATCTCTGGTTCAAAGTTGGCGGATTCCTGACGCTGGGCTTAGGCCTGATGCAAATGATCGTTACGGTGGGGTACATGGATATTCAATTGATCTCCAGCCCTTCCGCGTTGACTACCATCGGGCCCTGGATCACGTTGGTGACCAGCGTAGTGCCCATTCCCTTTATCCTCCACTTTCTACAGGAAACCTTGCCCCGGTCTGTCAATGAAAAAGGGACAAACAGCTTCTCGTTCGCCGATGCCCTGATGGGCCTGGAAATTATTCTTTTCTTATTGATCCTGGTCAGTGGTGTAAAGCTGGCCAGTGAAAGTTATAATCAGCTCCATGTTACCAGTAAAGCCCTGTTACTGGCCCTGCCATTTAAATCAGGGAGTTACATTAATTCCAGGGGTGATACACTTCTTTATCGACTTATGGAGCCCTTAGGATACGATCCGAATAAGACTTATCCGCTCGTCGTTTGTCTGCCTTATTCCTGTAGGCAGGATAATGTCGGGCAGGTGGAAGCCTGCCCGCCCGCTCAATGGCTCTCCAGGGAGCAAAACCGAACGAAGTACCCAACTTTCGTTTTTGTGCCCCGATGTCCACCTGGCACCGGCTGGGGCGGGGTATCCCAAACCGGATCGGTCGATACCCTGACCATTGAAGCCATTCTTGCATTAGATAAATACTACACGATTGACCCCCAAAGGCGGTATGTAACGGGCGTATCACGGGGTGGGTATGGCTCCTGGCATTTTATCAGTACTCGTCCTGACCTATTTGCCGCGGCTATACCTGTATGTGGAGCCGGCAATCCCGTCTACGCCCCTTTGGTAACGGGAGTTGCGGTTTGGGCCTTTCATGGCGCCAAGGACAGGAATGTGCCGGTGGAGGGATCACGAGCAATGATCACAGCCATTCGCGCTGCCGGTGGGCATCCGCGTTACACGGAGTTCTCCGGCGGGGGGCATTATATCTGGGCCGATGTTGCCAATACGCCGGGCGTGTTAGAATGGCTCTTTGCTCAGAAGAAACATCAAAAGAAATTGAATCAATAACGATAAAGCGTTTAAAACTCTGTACTTCACCGAATCACTATAAAGACGCCCGGCAAGAACAATTGGGTGTCCAAAGGCCGAGGTTGGTAGATTTCAAAAATTAAAAACTTACTTTTTTTCTTGACTCTCCCCTGACGTCATAGCCTACTTTTACCCACCAAAAGCAAATCGACTACTTATACAACATCCGTCGAACCTGCAAAACCTTAAATGTGTAAAAAGAAGCTGAAGCATGAGGTTCTATTGGCCTTTCTAAACAAGTATCTGGATGGTTCTGCAAGTATCCAGGATAATGAAGTTGTAAATTCATGGTTTGATCAATGCAGTCTGGATTTGCTTACTGCGGATCTATTTGGAAAGGAAGAAGTAGAAAATCGAATCTGGCAGGCCATCCAAAAAAAAAGGATTCACCATTCAAAAAAATAGGTCCCCGATTTCGGGATTTACCCATACATAAAGCGAGTGGTTATTTGGTTTAAAATGGATGACCCTATCCTTACCCTAGTCAAAAGATAGGGTCTATAAAAAGGCGGCCATCCAAATAAAAAACAATTGTAATCAAAATCGTGTCTATCAATAGATTCGTGGCCGGTAACACCCTGGTTAGCCCGATGCTGCGACTTGAATGTATGAAAAGACTTCAAAACTTTGTTTCCTTTCTGGCGCTATCGCTAATCCTATTGAGCTGCAATCCGCTTGATAAAAAATACGATAAGGAAAAATACGCCGAAATCATGGCTAAGAACGCTGATTCTACCAGCCAGTCGGCATTCAACCGAGCAACGGTGGAGAATGAAATCAATGATGTCCGAAATGAGGATTTTACGTACCAGGAGTTGATTGATCAGGGTCGGGCTCTCCAACGGAAAGATTTGCCGAATAAGAATGTGGCCCGCTGAAAGGTCCGGTTTTCGACCAATTTATATAAGAAAGTCCAATTGCCATCCTGTGAAAAGTGAAAACCCCGACACACGTGCCGGGGTTTTTAATTGAGTAGGACAGAAAAAAAGGAAAACAGAGAAAATTGCACTGAAAAATTAAAATTTCATTGGCAAAACCGTCAAAAACTGAGGTTATCTAATTGCTGATCAATTTCCAGTTTAAGCTTAACCAGAATTTGACTGTGCATGTGTTTTTTTTGGACCCGCTCCAGCAACTGCGATTGGGGCAGGGGTTCAATTTCCGCAACCGACTCGGCGATCAACCGATTCAGCGTATCCAATACGTGTTGTTGCAACTGGGTAAGCTGAAAAATAGTTTTTGGATTCGTCGTCGGATGTTGTTCTAGCTTTTCAATCA
The DNA here is from genome assembly GCF_009668025.1 of Larkinella terrae. GTDB lineage: Bacteria > Bacteroidota > Bacteroidia > Cytophagales > Spirosomataceae > Larkinella > Larkinella terrae. The sequence continues at coordinate 5,689 of NZ_WJXZ01000009.1, forward strand.
AATCGATCAGAATGCCATGCTGGTGCTGGATTTCATTTACCATAGTCAACCAACGGGTTTCAATAACCGCGTGGTTTGATAAATTACTATCCTGATTTCCTGACATCTGAGCAACCACACAAAGGCGTTTTGTCTGTTAAATCTGCGTAAAAATACATGAGTATTTATACATAAAAAAATATTGCTGAATTCTTTTTTAAATTATTTTTTAAGCCGTTTATTATCAGTGTGTTATCTGGTTGCTAAACGTAGATCATTTTACGCGAAATACCGCCATCGACGGTGAAGTTCTGACCAGTAATAAATGAATTGGAATCGTTGATCAGAAAGAGGATCATGCGGGCGATATCGTCGGCCTGTCCAACCCGCCCGGCCGGATGCTGCGCGTGGTCTTCCGGACGCAGGGTTTCGTTTTTGGCTTTCCCCTTTTTCTTCAATACCGAAACATCGATCCAGCCCGGACTGATGCAATTGACCCGGACATCCGGCCCCAGACTGATTGCGAGCGAATGGGTCAGGGCAAAAATACCGCCTTTCGATGCGGAGTAGGCAAAGGTGTTAGGTTCCGATTGAAAAGCGCGCGTTGAACACAAATTGACTATGCTACCCTGTTGTTCGCTCAGGTGCGGAGCGGTATATTTGGAGCAGAGGAATGTACCGGTGAGGTTCGTGCCAATGACTTTGTTCCAGTCGTCGAGCGAGAAGCGATCCAGCGGTTTTTCAATCATAATGGCCGCATTGTTGATCAGGTGATTGATTTGACCAAAACGCTCGATTGTAGCCTTGACTGCGTTTTTGACGGCCGTTTCCGACGTGATATCACAGTTAAGAACCAGCGCTTTGGAGTTCGACGACTTCATCGTTTCGCTAAACTCTTCCAGTGCCTCAGCGTCGCTTTCCCAGACCGCCACCCGATAGCCGTGGGTCAATAGGTATTGAGTTGTTACGCGCCCGATTCCCTGCGCTCCTCCAGTCACAATTACAGTTTGCATAAGCGGATAGTAAACAGTTATTGCCGCTAACTTACCGAGTGATGTTGAAAATTGCATATAATCCTATTTACCGACACCCCTTGCCGGAGGGCCACCGCTTTCCAATGGCCAAATACGAACTGATTCACGACCAGTTAGTGTATGAAGGAACCTGTCGGCCGGACAATTTTTTTTCGCCCGATCCGATCGACGACCGCTGGGTGCTGGCGGTTCACACCCCGGACTACGTTCACCAGTTAAAAACGTTGAGTGTTCCGGCGGCAATGGAACGCCGGATCGGTTTTCCGTTGTCGCCGGGTCTGGTTCAGCGCGAGTGGATTATTACGCAGGGTACGATCGATTGCTGCCGGTTTGCTCAGCAGGATGGTATTGCCTTGAACATTGCCGGAGGAACCCACCACGCTTACCCGGATCGGGGAGAGGGATTCTGCCTGCTGAACGACGTTGCGGTTGCCACCCGGTTTTTACTGGATAACCAACTGGCTAAAAAGATTCTTATTATCGATCTGGACGTTCACCAGGGCAATGGAACGGCGGTAATTTTTCAGCAGGAGCCGCAGGTCTTCACATTCAGTATGCACGGGAAGGACAATTATCCGCTTCACAAGGAACGGTCGGATCTGGACATTGAATTACCGACCGGAATGACCGACGAATTGTACCTCGATTTGCTGCTGGAAACCCTGCCTCGCTTGCTAAAAGAACAAAAGCCCGATTTTCTGTTTTATATTTCCGGAGTCGACATTCTGGCGTCTGATCGATTGGGCAAATTGAAGATTTCGCGGGAGGGGTGCCGACGACGGGATGAATTCGTTTTTGAACAGGCCATTCGCCATCACTTGCCAATTGTGGTTTCGATGGGGGGTGGGTATTCGCCCCGGATTGCCGACATTGTAGAAGCGCATTGCAATACGTTCCGATTGGCGGAAAAACTTTACTTTTGAGCGAAAAAAAAGCTGTTCCGGGAATATTACCCATCTGGGTTTTGGCTGGAAACAGACAATGAGATGTAAAACAGTTCCACTATGAAGATTCAGGTTTTAACATTTTTAGTCGGATTGGGCGTATCGGCATCAGTGATGGCCCAGCAAACTGCACCGGTGAAAGAAGATACCGCACGTCGACTGCGTCGGACCGAAACCCGGACCACAACGCCGAAACTGTATCCAGATCGGGACACGATTGTCGCTCTGCTTAAAAACCGGATGGCGGTTTTAAATCCCGGCACGGGTTCTGCGGGGAATCTGTCGGCCTGGTTTACGCCGGAGGCAAAGATTACGGATACCGACGGCAGCGCAAAATCACCGGCTGAGTACCAGTCGTCCAGTGGAAAAATTAAATACCGGAACTACCGGATTCGGCGGCTGGAAATCAACGAGAACACGGCGGAGTCGGTGGAAGTGTATGCGGTTTTACCTACCGACGCAACCGGAACACCGAAACCCCAAACCGCAACTTCCAAGCTGCGGAAAGGGGCAGATGGACGCTGGCAAATTACCGAAATGCGCATTACGTCGAAGTAACATTCTATCCACCCATTCAAGGGATTATCATGAGTCGTTACCGTTTTAGCACTGATTTGGGAGAAACCTTTACAGATTTTGTTTTGGTGGACGACACCGGTCGATTATCGGTCAAGAAAATACCGATTACAATTCACGATTCAACCCAAAGAATTGTTCAGGAAATCGGCGTTTTCCTAGCAGAAAACAAAATTGAACCGGCGGTGGTAGAAGCCCTGGTGGTGGGAATGAGCGTTCAGATGCCCCAGGAAATGGCCATTGACTGCGCCCGTGATTTTGAAAAAAAGTTGATGGAAGACGGCTGGGTTACACCGGTTCGGTGGGTGACGGGGCATGGGCGATTGCTTCTGACGGAAGAAGCCGCCGAAAATCCCGAATCCATCATGTCGCCCCGCATTGGCGGGCTGATGACTGGGCGGTATTTCGGCGAACAGATCGGGCAAAAAAATCTGATGGAATTGCGGATAGGCGGCTCAACGTCTTTTGTCTCTTTACAGACCGAAACGTCATCCAGGTCGATGGATTCGCTGGATCAATCGCTTGAAAATCAGGTTCGGAGCTTTTCGCTGGGCGGTAATAGTTACATTGGAATCAACGAAAATAATGAGCCGGTTTTACGACCTGAACATGCCATTCCGGGCCCCGGTCCGGCCTGTTTCGACCGGGGTGGCCAATATCCTACGCTGACCGATGCCGATCTCGTCATGGGTTATCTGAATAAAGATTATTTTCTGTATGGCTCGATTCCGCTCAAAACCGATCTGGCGAAAAAAGCGATTCAGGAATACGTCGCAAATCCGCTGAAAATTTCGGTGGTGGAAGCCGCCATGCGGGTTTCCAACGGTGTGGAGGCAACCATTGTCGGCCAGATTCGGGAGTTGACAAGCACGCATGGCGCTCAATTGGAGTCGTATAGCCTGTTGGCGTTCGGAGGAGCCGGACCCGTTCATGCCTGCGAAATTGCCCGTCAACTCGGGATTAAACAAGTGGTGGTGCCGGTGGGAGCGGGTGTCTCCTCCGCATTGGGGTATCTGCTCGTATTGGCCGCCAACGATCCGCAGTGGGAAATACCGCCCGCCATGCAACGGGCTGGTTACTACAATCCGACTAATCGGACCGGCGATTTTTACGCTTTGAAAGGCTACCGATCCGTCTACTACGAAAAAGACCTGACGCCCTGCGGCTGCCCAATCTACGACCGGGCCGGAATTCGGTCAGAAGATACATTGTCCGGTCCGGCGATTATCGAAGGCCCGGAGTCAACAGTGGTGATGCCCGAAAAGAGTCACGCCCGCATGGACGCCAACCGGAATCTGCGGATATATTTGAGGTAAACTGGAGAGGTTAGATGTTAGACAAGAGATATGAGACAATGAGTTGACGAGTGGTTTTATCCCACTTCTCTTGTCTATTCTCTCATGTCTCTTCACGAATTATAGACCGAAAACGAAGCGATGCAGTCGTATTTCTTTACGCGTGCATTGGTGCGGGAGCGGGCAAAGATGTGGAGCGTTGACCAGCCGCGAATGGGCACATTGACCTGAAGCTGGTGCTGATTGCCATAGCGCGAAACCGAGACGGGAACTTCTGACCCTTTGGATTGTCCGAAGCGACTCACCGTACACAAATATTCCAGCGATTGCTCGTTTTGGAGCGTCAATGCCGCCCTTCCCTGAACCCGAAGTTGCCCATCACGCGGGAAACCGGGGCCAAATCCTAGCTGAAAATACGGATCGTACAGTTTGGGAAACCGGTCAAATTCACCTTTGTTGAGTGGCTGATCGAGAAATTGCCAGCGGGTTTCGGTTGGAAAATGCTGGGAAATAAACAGTTCCGGCGGGGTCAGGAAATAAAAATCGTTGCTTGCTTCACCCGTCGGTGCCGTGGTAACCGCCCAAGCCAGGTCCAGCAAATACCATTCATCCTCAATGTTGACGGCGTTCCATTCGTGGTCGACCAGTTTGATGGGATTGCCCGCTTCCTTGTCTTCGGTTCGCGCATACCCCCGAATGTTGACCGATTCAATACCCGCGCGTTTCAGCAAGTACTTGAACAATAAGGCGTAACCCGTGCACAGACCTTTTCGTTGCCGCAAAACCCGGTTGGCATATTCAAGTTCGGAATAATACCGCTGCGAACTCCGGTTCGAGACGGCTTCCTGATCGTAGCGAATGTGGGAGACCATCCAGGCATAAATTACCCGGACCTTGTCCATATCCGTTCGGGCTGGACCCGTCAAGTAGTCCGATAAGGTGGCAATGTTCCGGCTGTAAGAATCCGGAGCATTGCGGGCGTAGGAATCGATGCGGCCGTAATTATCACTTGGTGATACGACAACCGCCGGTTTTAATCCAACGCAGAAAACCAGTACAAGTACGATGGGCAGGAATCGACGACACATAATCTTTCAACACTTCGTCGATAAAACTGAAATGAACAATCGTTTATTGTCTGCTGAAAAATTATTCCTCTGGTTCGCCTGATAAAATGGAATTTGAGGATGCGATGTATAAAAAAAAAGACCTGCAATTATGCAGGTCTAAGTGGCTTAAACTGATGTTTTATGGGTTTTATCGGGCCAGCCGGAATGCCGGAAACTGGCGTTGCAATACATAATAACTGCCAAACAAAATTGTGCAGAAGGTCAAATCGCCCAAAACCGCATTCAGAAAGAAGGATTGTCCGTTATAAAATGCCAGACCCGCTACGTAACTGGCCAAGAGACCTTGTAGCGTCTGCGGATAGAACGAACTGCCGTACCAAACCGCAAAGTTCGTAATCAGGTAGAACAAGGTCGAAGATAATAACGACGCTGCCACAACCCGGCTGACGGTTATTTTCCGCAACAGAATCAACCCCAGGAACCAGATCAGGATGAATGAACTGTAAACCGCTCCCATACTGCTGTGAAATCCGATAAAAAAATCACTGATCAACATGGCACCAAGCGGGATCACCAGGCCCAGCCATTTCCGATCGAAGGTGGCCGCGCCGAACAGGGCCAGCCCCGCGATGGGCGTGAAATTGTAGGGATGAGGCAATAACCTGCTCAGGGCAGTCAATAAAACGAGGATGGCTAATGACGCCGTACGAATGTGAATGCGCTTCATGGCGTGAAGTTACAGCTAAAATTAAAAACTGTCAAAATCTGTACTAATTTGGATGCACAATCGCCAATCTTTTTGCACCTGTATTTTCCGGTTTCACCGTCCGGATCCAAACACTGTTAAACTTCATGGAAAAGATTTTTGGAGTAAACTGGGAGTCGGTATTCATACCCACCACTTCTGTGCTGGAAATGATCATTCGGGGGACCCTGACCTATTGGTTTATATTTGTATACCTGCGGATTTTCCGGCGCGGCACCGGTCAGCTGAATCTCAGTGATTTACTGTTAATTACAATGATTTCGGATGCCGCCCAGAATGCCATGGCGGGGCCGTATGAGTCCGTTACCGAAGGACTTTTCCTGGTTGGGACGCTGGTTTTCTGGGATTATTTAATCGACTGGCTTGGGTATCGTTCCGTTTTTCTGAAGAGAATTGTCGAACCGGACCCGGTTTTACTTGTCAAAAACGGACAGCTGATGCGGCAGAACATGAAAAAGGAAATGATTTCCGAAGATGAATTGATCAGCATTCTTCGCGAAAACGGCGTGGAAGATTACCACAATGTGAAAATGTGTTATCTGGAAGGTAGCGGCAACGTCAGCGTAATCGAAAAAAAGTAGGCTGATTCGATCGTGGAAGAACGCTGGTGAATTTCCACGATCGAAGGTTTATCCGCAATTAATTGAGCTGGTAGAAGATAAGGATGTCTTTCACTTTATCGCGTACTCTTTTCAATCGCATTTTCACGGCGCTGTCTTTTACCTGAAGCATGATGGCCATTTCACGGATGTTCATGTTATCCTCGTACTTCATCCGCAGGTACATCGATTCGCAGGGTGCTATTTTTTCCAGGATGATATCGACCAGTTGGTAACGTTCTTCCAGACCCGCGTATTCGTTAGTTTCGGCCAGGGTCTTGACGATTTCGCTATCCAGTTCCACGTAATCACTCCGACGGCGGCCAATTTTCATCCGATCCATGCAGTAGTTGGTCGAAACCGTATAAAGCCAGGTCGAAAAGGTTGACTTTTCCTTGAAATTGTGTAAGCCCGATAAAACCCGCACAAAAATGTCCTGCATAAAATCCTCTGCATCGACGGGGTCTTTGGTAATCGTCAAACATCGGCGGTATACCTTGTTTGAATAGCGTTTGTAGAGTTGACCGAAATAGTCGCTTTTTTGAGTAGCAAGGTAATATCGTACCAGCTCCTCGTCGGTGTGACGATTAGTGTTCATAAGTTGATAGCTACAGAGAATGTGAACTATTTATTGAACACAAAGAGGAGGCTGACCCTTTGAGTAATAATAATCGAGCAGATGCTCAACGTTTCAAAACTATTGATTGTCTATACAAATGTCAAGTGGTAACTGTATTTTTATTTGATAATTACCATGTCTGTTTATTGGGTCCCAAGCCGTCCAATGCTGGATTAAAGGATGGATATGTGCCCTAAGAAAGGGAATTGATTGCATTATTCGCTACTCCTTCAAAAACTGTTTTTTATACAATAATCTTCAATAATTTATATCTTTTTTAAGTGACAGAATAGATTGGTAACACAGTAAAAAAATAACAAACCCTGTTTACCTTTGCCGAAACAATAGAAAGAGGCTATATTTCCTCTCAAATACAGCACAAAGTTAAAATGGTACAGAACGACGAACTGATACGAATCATTGATTTGCTCAATACAACGTATGAAGGGGAGGAAGCCTGGCACGGGCCTTCTTTAGTGGAAGTGTTGAGCGGAGTTTCTCCCGAAATGGCGGGTCATCGGCTTACGCCGAACACCCATTCCATTGCGGAGCTGGTATTCCACATGACAAGCTGGCGGATTTTCTGCGTTAAAAAAATGCAGGGCGATAAAGATTTCGACATTAAAACGCCGGAGAAAAATTTCGGATCATTTCAGGTGATCGACGATTTTGAATGGGAAGCGCTGCAAATGGAACTCAGCCTGAGTCAGGAGGAACTGGTCAACGAACTCGATAAACGGGACGACGACGAATTTCTGGAAGACATCGTGCCCGGACGTGACTATACGTATTACGATATGCTGCACGGGGTTATCAACCACGACACCTACCATTCAGGCCAGATTTCGCTCATCAAGAAAGGACTGAAATTTAAAGGGCTCGACGAAGATCATGCGCATGACGAGTATGGGCCGAAATACGGCGACGATTTCGACGATTATTAATTCGTCTTTCTAATTCTTTCAGCTTTCCAGACATTTTACCCCATTAAACCGCTCATTCCATTGAACTATTGGCTTGTTAAGTCTGAACCGGAGTCCTATTCGTGGGACGATTTCGTTGAACAGGGGAAAGCGGTATGGGATGGAGTACGGAATTATGCCGCGCGGAACAACCTGGCCGCTATGCGGCTGGGCGATCAGGTTCTGTTTTACCACAGTGTGGAGGGCAAACAGGTGGTCGGAATTGCCAAAGTCAGCCATGAGTCGTATCCCGACCCAACGATTCCGGAAGATCCGCGCTGGGTGGCGGTGGAACTGGAACCCGTTGCACCTTTGCCAAAACCGGTAACGTTGCAACAAATCAAATCCGAACCGTTGTTGCAGAACATTCCGTTAATCCGGCTTTCCCGCCTGTCAGTGGTTCCGGTCAGCCCCAACGAGTTCGAGTGTATTTTAGCGTTAGGTCATGCCCAATAACCGCCTGGATTTATTAACCCCCGACAACTGGCCCGCTTATGAATTAATCGACACCGGTGGTTTCGAGAAACTCGAACGCTTCGGTGCGTTTGTTCTCAGTCGGCCGGAGCCGCAGGCCATCTGGCCCAAGTCACTGCCGGAATCCGAATGGCAGCGACTTCCCAATGCGGTTTTTAAGCGCGACAAAGGGTCTCAGGAGAAAGGGGAATGGTTGCTTCGCGCCCAGATGGACGAAAAATGGTTCATTCCCTACCAGCAAAAGGGGCTGAATCTGAACTTCAAACTGTCACTTTCGTCGTTTAAACACGTCGGTATTTTTCCAGAACAGGCCGCAAACTGGCCCTATATTCACCAAAATGTTTCGGCGCTGCCGGTTGAAAAACCGCGTATTCTGAACTTGTTTGCGTACACCGGAGCCGCATCGCTGGCCGCCCGGCAGGCCGGGGCGGAAGTAACTCATGTCGATGCCGTGCGCCAGGTCATTAGCTGGTCGAGGGAAAACATGGACGCCAGCGGACTGGATAATATTCGCTGGGTGGTGGAAGATGCGCTCAAGTTCGTGAAACGCGAAGTCCGGCGGGGCAATACCTACCACGGTTTGATTCTGGACCCACCTGCCTACGGTCGCGGGCCGGAAGGTGAAAAATGGCTGCTGGAAGAAAACCTTTCCGAATTGCTCCGGCTTTGTTCGGAATTACTGGATAAAGAAAACTACTTTCTGATCATTAATCTGTACTCTCTGGGATTTTCCGCTCTGATCCTCGAAAATCTGATGCGCGCCCACTTCGGCGAACGCCCGAATGCCGAATTCGGCGAATTATACCTGACCGACAGTTTTGCCAAACGATTGCCTTTGGGGGTATTTTATCGATTTGCTTCTCGCTAAAGAAGTATATTTGCATTCGTGACCAAGCGGGTTCAATCAAAATTCGTTAAGCAGGAAACGGCAACTGTCGACGGTTTTCGAAAAAGAATGGGTAAGTTTTTTAGCTTTTATTGTCTGATAATGGGGTGTTTGCTGGCGGCCTGTTCCGAAGACGACCGTCGTCAAACCCGGATTCCCGTGGTTCCGGAAAATTCGGCGGAAACCCGGAATCAGGCGGCTTTGGAAGCATTAACCCGGGCCATCAACCAAAACCGCCCGGCCTCGGCTTATGCCAAACGGGCTGCCATTTACATGGACCTCGGAAAGCCGGACGAAGCCATCTCCGATATCAACGAAGCCCTTGAACGAGAGAACAATGAGGGGCGTTATCACTTCATCAAAGCGAAAATTCTGCGAGAACGCCAGCAATTTGAGGAAGGGCTGGAAAGCGCGCTTCGGGCCGAAGGCTTGGGAGTAAACACGCCGGAATTGTACATCGTTTTGGGCGATTTAATGCAGCATGAAAAGCAATTGGATCGCGCCCGGTTTTACCTGGTGAAGGCGCTGCAAATGGCTCCTTACGAAGGGGAAGCCTTTTACCTGAATGGGCTGGTGGCGGCCAAATCGGGGGATACAACCCGGGCACTTTCCTACTACAAAAGGGCGCTAGTCTTAAAACCGCGTTTTCTGGAACCTTACGTGCAGTTGTCCATTATTCATTCGGTGCGGGGCGATTATGCCTCGGCCATTGCCTACAACAAGCGCGGAGCGGGTTATTTCCCGAACGACCCCGGTTTGTTGTACGCCCTCGGGCATATTTATCAGCAGACCTCCGTATCCGATAGTGCTTACTTTTTCTACCAGAAAGCACTGCAATTCCAGCCAAGCATGGTACAGGCCCAGTTTCAATCCGGGCTGGTCATGATGAAATTGCGAAATATGCCGCAGGCTTTGTATCATTTCGACCAGGTGCTAAAGCTGGCGCCGGGCCATCCCCGCGTGCATTACTACATGGCGATGTGTTACGAACAATTTAAGGAGTGGGAACAAGCGGGCCGGATGTATGCGTTAGCCATGCAGGAGAATGCGGCCGACCTGCAGGCTTATTACGGGTACTGGCGGGTTCAAAAGCGGAAAACTTACGGCGAAGGAACGGAACTTCCTTACGAAGAACATCCCTTTCAGCCAACCCGGCCTGGCCAGGTTCTGGACACGACGCGGGTGCGCGTCATGATGATTCAGCCCCGATCCCGGTTCGGTCGGGATTCGACGAAAAATTGAAGGGTGATTACGTAAAATGATAAATGTAGAATGATAAATACTAAATGTAAAAGTGAAAGCAATCCCAAAACTTTTACATTCAGCATTTATCGCTCTACATTTATCATTCAGGAATTGGAGTACCAATGATTAAACCTTATAGACAATGAGTGACCAAATTCGTATTACGCTGCCCGACGGCAGTGTCCGGGAGTATCCCAATGGCGTAACCAGTCTGGAAATTGCGGCAAGCATCAGCGAAGGGCTGGCTCGCAATGTATTGGCGGCAAAAGTCAATGGCACGGTTCAGGATGCCACGCGCCCCATCACAACGGATTCGGCGGTTACTCTATTGACGTGGAACGATCCGGAAGGAAAAGCGACTTTTTGGCATTCATCCGCCCACTTACTGGCCGAAGCGCTGGAAGAATTGTATCCGGGCATTCAATTCGGGATCGGTCCGCCGATTGAGAAAGGGTTTTACTACGATGTCGACCTGAACGGCCAGCATTTTTCGCAGGAAGATTTCAAGAAAGTGGAAGATAAAATGCTGGAACTGGCGCGGAAAAAGCAGGATTACATTCGTCAGCCCATCAGCAAAGCCGAAGCGATTGCCTACTTTGAGAAGAAAGGCGATCCGTATAAACTTGATCTGCTGGAACGACTCGACGACGGAACGATAACGTTTTACACCCAGGGCAACTTTACCGACCTGTGCCGGGGGCCGCATATCCCGAATACCGGTTTTATCAAAGCCGCCAAAATCATGAACGTGGCCGGAGCTTACTGGCGGGGCGACGAGAAAAACAAGATGCTGACCCGCGTCTATGCCGTGACGTTCCCGAAACAGAAGGAACTGGATGATTTTCTATTCCTGCTGGAGGAAGCAAAAAAACGCGATCACCGGAAGCTGGGGAAAGAACTCGAACTGTTTGCCTTTTCGGAGAAAGTAGGTGCCGGTTTGCCGCTGTGGTTGCCGAAAGGAACCATGTTGCGCGAGCGGCTGGAGAATTTTCTGCGGAAAGCGCAGGTACGGGCGGGCTATCAGCAGGTGGTGACGCCCCACATCGGTTCGAAGCAGTTGTATGTGACGTCGGGTCACTGGGAAAAATACGGCGAAGACTCGTTCAAACCTATTCTGACGCCGGAAGCGGGCGAGGAGTTTCTGCTGAAACCGATGAACTGTCCGCACCACTGCGAGATTTATAAAACCAAGCCGCGTTCGTACCGGGATCTGCCGTTGCGGCTGGCGGAGTTTGGTACGGTTTATCGCTACGAGCAAAGCGGTGAGTTGCACGGGTTGACCCGCGTTCGTGGTTTTACGCAGGACGATGCGCACATTTTCTGCCGCCCGGATCAGGTCAAGGAAGAGTTCATCAAAGTAATCGATTTAGTCCTTTACGTATTCAAATCGCTTGGTTTTGAGGATTATAGCGCTCAGATTTCCCTGCGCGATCCCGAAAACAAGCAGAAATACATCGGTTCGGACGAGTTGTGGGAAAAAGCCGAATCCGCCATTATCGAAGCGGCCGCCGAGCGCGGTCTGAAGACTGTCACGGAACTGGGTGAAGCGGCTTTTTACGGCCCGAAACTCGATTTCATGGTGCGCGACGCGCTGGGTCGGAAATGGCAGTTGGGCACCATTCAGGTGGATTACAATTTGCCCAACCGGTTTGAACTGGAATATACCGGTTCCGACAACCAGAAATACCGGCCGGTCATGATCCACCGCGCGCCGTTTGGTTCGATGGAGCGGTTTATTGCGATTCTGATCGAAAACTCGGGTGGCCATTTTCCGCTCTGGCTTTCGCCGGATCAGATTGCGGTTTTACCGATTTCGGAGAAATACGAAGAGTATGCCAACGAACTTTTCCTGACGTTACAGGAAAATGACATTCGGGGTTATGTCGATCTGCGCGACGAGAAAATTGGCCGCAAGATCCGCGACTCCGAAATCAATAAAGTGCCTTACATGCTGATTCTGGGCGAAAAAGAGCAGACCGAAGGCCGGGTATCGGTGCGTAAAAAAGGCGTTGGAGACGTTGGATCTATGACCGTTGCCGAGTTCATTGAGTTTTTCCAGAACGAAATTAAACCGGCTACTCAGGCCGTTTAACGTAAAATGAACAATGAATAATGAACAATGAACAAGCTGCTTCAGCCTTTTCATTGTTCATTATTCATTGTTCATTTACAAAAATATTGCGCCGGATACGTAAAATGCTTATTTTACCGGAAACTTTATAAATTTTGTTACGTTATAGGCACGTAACCAACCGCAACAGCGGACCCATTTTTCAACTCTAAATAGTCTCTATGGCATTACAGCGCAGACCCATGCGCCCCCCGCGTGTGGTCGAAGAACCTTATCGGATCAACGGCCGTATTTTAGCCCGCACGGTTCGGGTAGTTGGTGAAAACGTCGAACAGGGCGTTTACGATATTCAGCAGGCTCAGGCCCTGGCCCAGGCGCAGAATCTGGATCTCGTCGAAATTTCTCCCAATGCCGTACCACCCGTCTGCCGGATTGTCGATTACTCGAAGTTCAAGTATGAACAGAAGAAGAAGCAGAAGGAGATCAAGGCGAAGGCTCAGAAAGTCGTTATCAAGGAAATCCGGTTCGGCCCCAACACCGACGACCACGATTTTGAATTTAAACTCAAACACGCCATCAACTTCCTGAAAGAAGGCTCGAAGGTTAAGGCTTACGTTCAGTTCGTGGGTCGGTCCATCGTCTTCAAGGAGCGCGGTGTTGAACTGCTCCAGCGGTTTGCCAAAGGTTTGGAAGACATCGGCCGCGTTGAAGCCGAACCCAAACTGGAAGGAAAACGGATGAGCATGTTCCTGTCGCCCAAGGTCGTTCAGACGAAAAAATAAGTTGTGTCTGGTTTAAGGTTTATAGTCTATGGTTAAGGTTCCTGTGATCAGCAACTTAAAACCGTATACTATAAACCTTAAACTTTTTTTCACTATCTTTGCGGCCTGTTTCACAATCAGCAACATTTCTGTTTAAAGCAATGCCAAAAGTAAAAACCAACTCGGGCGCCAAGAAGCGTTTCTCGCTGACCGGCACCGGCAAAATCAAACGGAAGCATGCCTTCCATAGCCATATCCTGACGAAAAAGTCGACCAAGCGGAAGCGGAACCTCGTTCACGACACGCTGGTTTTCAAAGGCGATGAGCGTCGGATTAAGGTAATGCTCGCCCTGGTTTAAGTACCCGGGATTTCGCGGATCATCCGCACGGTTTCATGTTCAACCCGATGCCAGGCTCTTTAAGTGCAATGAACAATGAAAAATGAACAATCAACAGTGACCTTCATTGTTAATTATTCATTATTCATTCCCTTCATGCCGCCTGTTGTCAAAAACAAACAAAATTAACAATGCCACGTTCAGTGAACCACGTTGCCTCGCGGGCACGTCGCAAGAAAGTAATGAAGTTGGCCAAAGGGTACTTTGGTCGTCGTAAAAATGTTTGGACGGTAGCAAAAAACGCGGTTGAAAAAGGCCTCGTTTATGCGTTCCGCGACCGTCGCCAGAAAAAACGCGATTTCCGCGCGCTCTGGATTCAGCGGATCAACGCCGGTGCGCGTTTGCACGGTGTTTCGTATTCAGCCCTGATGGGCAAAATTCATGCCTCGGGTATTGAATTAAACAGAAAGGTGCTGGCTGATCTGGCCATGAATCACCCGGAGGCTTTCAAAGCCGTTGTTGAAACTGTGAAATAAGTAATCAGCAGGCAGTCCTCACCGACTGCCTGTTTTTTTTAAGCCGTATTCACTACGAGCGTTTTCAATCCCGCCCAGCAGCCATCGGATTTTCTGCCTAGTAAATAAAGGTCGGCCTCGTCGTCTCCAACCCGAAACGCCTGACGGTCGCTGAACAATTGCTCCACCCGGTTTTTTAATTCAATGAAACGGGCCGTACGGTTTTTTTCTTCCTCTTCGTACCAGTCCTCCTCCTGCGTCACCGGTTTCCAGAAGTCCGGTTCCGGTAGTTCCTCCACGTAAATTTCCGGCGTGATCAGTAACAAATCTTTTATGTGGCCGACTGTTAGGGGTGGTTCAAAATCGATTGTAAATTCCACATATTCAACGGGTTCGTCGGATTCACTGGGATAATATAAATCCTTCAGTAATTCAGATAATGCGGATTCCGGTTCAGATTCTTCGTGCGACATTTGTTACAAACCGTAAATAATTGCGTCTTAATAAAACCGATTGCTTCCTGAGCGGTTCTATACAAAAGAACTGCTAAGTAACAAATTCAATTCCGTATTTTAACCAATCAAAACCACTTAAAGTCATGATGGAAACCCTTATGAACCTGATTCGCCAACAGTCCGGCGATGCGGTCATCAACAATCCGGCTATTCCGAATCATCAAAACGAAGACGCACTTCAGGCCATTTCAAGCGGTATTCTCGGCGGTTTACAGCAACAGGCGCAGGGCGGTGGTCTGGGCGATCTGCTAAGCATGGTTACGGGGCAGGGCGGCAATGCCAACGTGCACCAGAATCCGGTTACGCAGGGAGTGCAGCAGAATGTCCAGCAAAACCTGATGGAACGGCTGGGAATTTCACCCCAGGTGGCCATGTCCATTGCGACGATGGTCGTTCCGATGGTATTGAGCAAATTGATGCACAAGGCCCAGGACCCGACCGATTCGAGTGTGGATGGCAATGGCATATTGGGTGCCGCAACCGGCAATCAAGGCGTCGACTGGATGGGCGCGGCCAGTTCGGCCATGGCCGATGGCAAACTGGATATGAACGATCTGATGCGCGTGGCGGGCGGTTTTATGGGGGGCGGAAACAACACGCAGCAGAATCAATCGAACAGTGGCGGTCTGGGCGGATTGCTCGGCGGCTTATTTGGCAGGTAAAAAAAAGGCGGCTTTTCCGGGCCGCCTTTTTACTTCTGGAACGGACAGATAGCGGCCCAATGTGACAGGTAATTAAACTGCCGGATAAAGGCTTAGCAATTTGTCATACAATCGGAATTCAACCCAATTAAAAAAAGCCATTCAGTCAGCTTTAGCTGTCAATCTGTCACATTTCGGGGCATATTACCGGGCTGGCATAGGTCTTGTTCAATAGGCAATTGTAGTTTGTCAAACGACTAAAAGCAAGACATTCGTAAAAGTATCATGGGAAAGATTATAGGAATTGACTTAGGAACAACCAACTCGTGCGTCGCCGTTATGGAAGGCAACGAGCCGGTGGTCATTGCAAACAGCGAAGGCCGTCGGACTACCCCGTCGGTTGTGGCCTTTATGGACAACGGCAACGGCGAACGCAAGGTGGGTGATCCAGCCAAACGCCAGGCCATTACCAACCCCAAACACACGATCTCGTCGATCAAGCGGTTTATGGGGAAACGGTTCAACGAAGTTCAGAATGAAATCAAAACGATTGCTTATACGGTAGAACGCGGACCTAATGACACTCCGCGCGTCCGGATTGGCGATCGTCAATATACTCCTCAGGAAATTTCGGCACTGATTCTGCAAAAAATGAAGCAGACCGCCGAAGATTACCTGGGACAAACCGTTTCGGAAGCCGTTATCACGGTTCCGGCTTATTTTAACGACGCCGAACGGCAGGCCACGAAAGAAGCGGGTCAGATTGCCGGTCTGGACGTGAAACGGATCATCAACGAACCGACGGCGGCTGCCCTGGCCTACGGTCTGGACAAGAAGCACCACGATATGAAAATCGCCGTATTCGACCTTGGGGGCGGTACGTTCGATATTTCGATTCTGGAATTGGGCGATGGCGTTTTTGAAGTAAAATCAACCGACGGTGATACGCACCTGGGTGGTGACGACTTCGATCAGGTAATTATCGACTGGTTGGCGCAGGAGTTCAAAAACGACGAAAACATTGACCTGCGGCAGGACCCGATGGCGTTGCAACGCCTGAAAGAAGCCGCTGAAAAAGCGAAGGTTGAATTGTCCAGCTCCAGCTCAACGGAAATTAACCTGCCGTATATCATGCCGGTGAACGGTATTCCGAAACACCTGGTTCGGACACTGAGCCGCGCCAAATTTGAACAACTGTCGGATACCCTGATTCAACGGAGTCTGGAGCCTTGCCGCCGGGCGTTGAAAAATTCCGGTTATTCGGCCAGCCAGATCGACGAAGTGATTCTGGTCGGTGGTTCAACCCGGATTCCGAAAGTGCAGGACGAAGTTGAAAAACTGTTCGGACGGAAACCGTCGAAAAGCGTTAACCCGGATGAAGCCGTGGCCATTGGTGCCGCCATTCAGGGTGGTGTCCTGACTGGTGAAGTAAAAGATGTCCTTCTGCTGGACGTGATTCCGCTGTCGCTGGGTATCGAAACGATGGGTGGTGTATTGACCCGCCTGATCGACGCCAACACGACGATTCCGACCAAGAAATCAGAAACATTCTCGACGGCTTCGGACAACCAGCCCAGCGTTGAAATTCACATTCTGCAGGGCGAACGGCCAATGGCGACCCAAAACCGTTCACTCGGTCGGTTCCACCTCGACGGTATCCCACCGGCACCGCGCGGTATTCCGCAGATTGAAGTGACGTTTGATATCGATGCCAACGGTATTCTGCACGTAACGGCCCGCGATAAGGGCACAGGTAAAGAGCAGAAGATCCGGATCGAAGCTTCGAGCGGTTTGAGCGATGAAGAAATCAACCGGATGCGCGAAGAAGCCAAAGCCAATGAGGCTGCTGATAAAGCGGAACGCGAAACGATTGAGAAAATCAACCAGGCTGATTCACTGATTTTCCAAACGGAAAAGCAGTTGAAAGAATACGGCGATAAATTGTCGGAAGGTAATAAAACCGCCATTGAAGGTGCGCTGAGCGAGTTGCGTTCGGCTCACGGCAGTCGGGATGCAGCCGCAATTGATGCCGGTGTTGAAAAACTCAACGCTGCCTGGGCTGCCGCTTCGCAGGAGCTTTACAACGCTACGGGTGGTGCGCAAGGCCCTACGGCGGACGATTTTGCGGGTGATGGCGGCCAGGCCAACGGTCAGAGTGGCCAGTCAGCCGGGCAGCAGGACAACGTTTCGGATGTGCCTTTTGAAGAAGTGAAATAATCGAAATGGCAATAGATGAAGCCAGCATGTGAAAACGTGCTGGCTTTTTTTGTGCTTTTGATATGAGAAAGTGTTGTTCAATTTCTTTTCAGAAACCGGCTCTTCAACTCAGATATTCTTTCAGTCGGCGCTTTTTCGCCAGTATGTGCTGACGACCAGGCCACCAAAGAAAGAGGCCGCTTGTTGAGGTTCAGCAAGCACCAGGTTGGTTACCAGCAACTGCCAGTTAGGTAGCCGGTCGGCGCTGATGTGGCTCAGGATTCGGAAAAACCGGTATTGGCACCACATGATGGCACGCTGCCACTCAGTTTTTGGCTGCGCAAAATCGGCGCAGAGCCATAAGCCGTTGTCGTTCAGAGACTTGTATAGAATTGGCAACAGGCGGTTTTTTAATTCATCTTCCGTAAATAAATCCAGAATGAAAGGCGTCAAAACCGCATCGACCCGATCGTCGGCCGTAATAGACGTTTCGGTGCCGATCCGGAATTCGACCCGGCTGTCGTTATTTACTTTTTCACGAGACAGCGCAATCATGGCTGGTGCGACATCGATATAAATCACTTTGCGGGGTGCACAACCTGAAAGGACTCGAGCTAATAGCCAGCCGGAACCACCGCCAAACACCAGAATAGCAGCATTTTTTGGAATCTGATCGAGCCAATGCGCCTGCGCCTTCCGCAATGCATTGCCGAATACCAGCCGGGAAAGCGGATCATAAATAGGAGCGATCAGGTCAAAACCGCTGGCTGTCGGCGACTTATCCATTTTGCTACGTAACTCCACAACCTGTTACATCACATTATGGAAGCGTTTTAGCTGCGGAATTGTTCTTACGGACATAAAGATTGATCGATCCATGTCGGGAATGCAACCGATAGAACTGCAACAAAGCCGGAAAAATCGTCTGGAGATGCGTTTGATAAGTCGCGTATTGATTATCCTCGACGATAAACCGGGGGCGGTTTTGATCTAAATCCTTTTTATACCTGGCGATAAAATACGATTGCAACGAAGAAGGATTGATTTGTCGGGACGCAAAAACATCCCGCGTACCGGGCAATAAAAACGTATAACAATGCAAATGCGCCAGATTACCGTGTCCCCAGATGCTCATTCGATCAGCCGGTTTAGCCAGTGATTGAATGGTCGAAACCACCGGTTCAGGTTTATAATCAAAGCTATAAAGGTAATCGATACCAAGGCTTTTTTGAGTGAAGGTTAGAGCAGTAAGGAGAAAGAATAAACTGTATACAAAAACAGAATAATACCGAAAATAACTGAAGTTTTGGCGTTGAAATTCTCCTGAAACAATGCCAAGTGTCCAGAATACCGGATAAAATAAAAAAATCAGATAGTGATTGAAAGACTGACCTGGCTTAATGATCGAATACCAGCAAATAAACAAGATTAATAAACTGTAAGTAAGTCGACGCTTTTGTGAAATTGAGTTTCTTGTTAGTAAATAAATCGATAGGCATAAAATGATCAGCGAAATAGCCACAAAAAAGGGCATCGTTTCCGGTGAATCGATGATTAATTGCGGTACTAGACCCAATTTCAAATCGGTTAATGAGCCACTATATTCGATATTAAACAACAAATAGGATTGGTAAAAATCATTAATCAATGATTGGCTGTATAAATAGACCAATAAGATAACTGACGGAACTAATCCACAGCCAATGAGCCCGATGATTCTTTGAACAGTTAGCTGATTTCGGATTTCAATAAAGAGAAAAACCACCAGTAATCCGGCAATCAAAACCGCTTGCAACTTTGCATATGGCATCATTCCCGCGATAAAGCAGAGCACGTAGGCATAATTGATGGAGCGACCCGCTAAAATTGCGGAAAAGCAAAGAAATTCGAGGGATAAAAGAAAATGAGGAAACAGTTCTGAGCTGTATCCGATAAAATCGAACGTAGTCAGGACGGCATTAAACAGGCCATAACCCAGGGAAATACAGTACGCAACTGGCTTGCCATAAAGAAAGTTGAGTGCGAAATACAGGCAAAAAAGGCTAGGGATAGAACAGAAAAGGATGCCTAATAATCGAATTGATGCGTAATTAATGCTGCCAAATATCCAATAGGATATAGATAAAAGATAAGAATGAATTGGACCAACGGTTAAACAATCAAACGATTTCCAGACGGCGGGATCATTGAGCATAACGCCCGCTCCGGTAATGTAAACACTTTCATCAATATTTTGCTCCGGAAGTATTGTATTTGGTAAACGAAAAAAAAGTATCGTAATGGAGATAAGAAAAAGAAATAAAAATTGATTTCGAAAACGAAACTCTTTTTTTAACAAAAATCCAATAAGACTTAGTACTAAAATGATTTTAAGTAATAAAAATATTTTCTGATGAATATGGGCGGTTTTAAAAATATCGATAATGGTGTACTGTAGAGATCCGGGATATGATATGAAAAAGGGATTTGCGAGGACAGGTAAATTAAGTTCCATAAATGGCAGTTTGGTGACAACTGGACCTGCAAATTACTCGATTATTCATTTAATGCCAAAATGACCTATTAACGGGCTCTTTTCATGGATTGATTGAATTATACGGTTAAAATGATGACTTTTTCTAACATGCCGCGTCTAAGGAAAAATATATATCCACAGACTGATGAAAATACTCCTACGCACCGGTTTTTACCTGCTGACCCACTTTATTATTTTCCGGACGCTGGCTCAGACAAAATCATTTCAGAAACATCCGGAATCCCAACCCGCCAGTTTAGCCATTCGGTTGGGATTGAGTCAATTGTACGGGGATTTAAAAGATCAATCTTCGACATTTTTCGGGGGCGCGTCGCTCGTTGTGCCCATTACCAAAACCGTCGCAGTTGAGTTACCGGTTGATGCCGGCCGTCTTCAATCGCAACAGGAAGATTTTTATCATTCCATCTCAAAAACGCGATTTACGCAACTCGGCGCAGTTGCCTCGGCCGATTTGCTTCAGTGGTTCAAAGGACGAAATGGCTGGTTTGAATTCCGGCCGTATGCCGGAGCCGGGCTGGTCTTTTTTCGGGCCGAAGGCTTCGATTTAAAAACCGGTCAATTGCAGCGGCTAACAAATAATGAAAACAGCCACCGTTCGCGGGATGGGATCGAGGCAAAAGGAAAAGCCGGTATTAAAATGACCCATGAGCTGGTTTGGATTGTGGGTATGCGCGGATCAACCGCGCTATCGCCACGGATGAGCATATTTGGTGATCTCCGGCTGAATCTGGTTCGGACGGATAAACTGGATGCTACCCTGGATAATATTAATAAGGTGATGACTCCGGGTAGTCCGGCGTATACCGAAGGCAATCATTACGGTAAAAATAGCAACGACAAATGGGGGTATGCCGCCGTTGGGCTGAATTTTTACTTTGGCGAACGGTACAACAGGCGCTAATTATTTCCCAGCCACAAAATCAGCATACGTCGCACACTCCCGAATCATCTCCCGGTGAAAGCGGGTCTGGTTGAATTGCTTCCCTAATTTCGTCAGGTAATTCGTATATTTTTCGCGACGCAGCACTTTCATTTCCGAGTCAAACGGCTCTGGATCAACGGAATAATTGCGTTTGGCATATTCAGTTTCCTGCCGAGTGCGGAACGCGTTCTGCTCACAACGGGCAGCCATAAAACAGGCTTTGGCGGCAATTTCCGGGTTTTGAGCGGAAGCGATGGCTTTTTCAAAAAAGCCCTTCGCCGACTGGCTGGTGTAATAATCCATCGAATTCACCTGATCCAGCAGCTGATTTTTTTGCGGATTTTGAACCTGATGATAGGTATATTGATTTAAAACCGGTTCGGCACCACTCCAACGGGCCCGCAATAAAATCCACGAATTGCCAAACCAGCTCAGGTTGAAAGCTCCGCAACCTATCTGATAATAGAGGTCAGCCGCCTGATCGCCGGATGCGGTTTGAGCCCGGTTTTCCAGATCTACCATTCTTTTGAGAAACGAAACCGGTGTGTAGGAATTCCCCCGATGGGAACCGTGCTGTTCGCCGAGCAGATTGATGGCAAACGGATCTTCGTTAAAATACGCCGAAAACGGTTCTGTCGCCCAAATTTTGGGATTTACTTTCGCATACGCTTCCGCTGCATCGGCGTACCGGTTTTCGGCCAGCAAACGTCTGCCGAGCAAAATATTCAGCGCATCGTTTGTCAAACCGGTCAGTTTGAGCAGGCGTTTGTCGAAGTCGGACGAGGTAGAATTCGACGCATAGCGAACTACTTTTTGAACCGTTGCAGCCGAGGTGGTGTCTTCGATGTCGTATAAATCCGAATGGCTGTCGAAATAAAGCTCGTTCTTGTTCAATTGCGAAGAGGTTAAAGCAGTGAGCAAAAAGCCTTTTGCCGTGGCTACATCATCGGTCACCTTTTGCTTTGAACCGGTGCAGCTGGAAAGCCAGCCACCGGATTTTTTACCGGCGGTTTTTCCGTAACCGTATTTGATCGCCAATTGCTTACAGGTTTCCACAAAGGCGTTGGTCATGTAAAAGTTGGTCGAATTGCCAAACTGTTCCAGGTATTTAATAAGCTGATTTTCAACTTCAGGTGTAATGGTTTCGGTTTGTGCGGTTAGCAACAGCATTTGCTGCAATGCAATCTGCTTTTTTAAAACCGGGTTGGCAGTCGGTTGTTGACTTGCCAGGTCCAGATGGGTTTTGGCGTCGTCGTACGACTTGGCCAGGTAATCCAGGTAAGCTGTGGCCGTGTACCAGAAACCCGGATTGGCCAATGATTTATTTTCGGCGGACTGTAGAGCGAAAGCTCGCAACTGCTGAAAATAGTCCGGCGCTTCCAGTTTGCGGTCGACAAAGTGAATGGAATCCTTCCGGCTAGCCTCATCGTATCCGTAAATGGGCGAGGTGCTCTGGAAGAAAAAATACTCGTTTCGGTTAATTTCCCGCGCCATCACCAGCTCGACTAGCGGATTTTTAGGATTGAGCCGTACCATTTCTTTTAAAAACGGTAACGCATCCTGTTTGGGTTGAATCGCGCAAATGGCGTAAACTCCGGCTTTTTCGTGGTCATTCTGGCAAAAATCCAGCGCTTTTTCCCGAAACCGGATGCCGTAAATCCGCAGGCTGCTCTCGGCTTCGTGTCGGCGGGAAGGACAGCGATCGAAAACCTGCGCAAATTCATAAATGGCCTTCGCGGTATCGCCCAGCGCCATTGTCGCGCCCGCATGACGGCAATACGCCCAATCGCTCAGAAATGTTTTTCGGGCCAGTGGCCGGACCAATTCGTCATAGAAGGCGACACTTTGCGCGTATTTTTTGGCTAAAGCCGCTAGCTTTACCGCCTGAAAAGCATACCGTTCTTTTAGAAATAGATCCGCCGTTGCAGCAAAACCGGTTTGGGCTTCGGTTAACAAGATTCTCAATTCAGCGGTTGAGGTATCCAGTCGGGCCGAATCCACTTCCCAGACATTGACCGGTTGCGGGGTAGCTGCCTCGGCTTTCCAGGCCAGATTTAAATACGTCAGAGCGGCCGGATTGGATGCCGAGGCCCAGCGAACCAGCCCGTTCGTTGTCTGGTTATTCCGCTGGTAGAGCGCGGCCGAAATCTCGGATTCTTTCACCTTCCCTCGCGTATACGCTTTCCAGGCCAGCGTATTTTCATCCGTTTCGACGGAATCTTCGTCCGTGTCAAAATTATCATCATACCGGTACAATTGCGGAGTAAAAATGTAAACCTGATCGCGCAACGCAGTCTGACTGCTTTCCGGCATGAAAAAACTCATGAACTCGTTGATGTCGTAAGTGCTTGGTCCACAGGCAAAACCGATTAAAATGGCAAGAGAAAGAAATGCGCTAGGGATACGGCCGGTAAAGAGATTGGAAAAACGCATCGGAATAGGAGGAAATGACGGTGGAATCGAGGTGATAGAGGGCAAATGTAAGTTTTTGATTTTGAATTTTTGATAGCAAAAGCTGCTTGCCAGCCTCCAAATCAGCGGGTTTACAAGCTTCCGCCCGGAACAGATCGCCCCGCCGGATGGAAAAACCGAGCGCATTGGTATCGCGCAAAGCGAGGTAACGGTTTTCCATTTGCGGTTTCAAATAGGAAAAAGTCTTCAGCGTATTTTCATCGACATTGTTCAGTAAAGTCAAAAACCGGTTGGTCCGGTACACCACCGTCCAGCGGAACAACGGAAGGACAACGTCGAGCGGCAACGGATATTTTTCCAGGAAGTCCGTATAGCGTCGCGCAACTTCCAGATCGTAAATGGAATTCCGGGTTTCAGGACGTTTCCAGTCAGCCATATTATAAAACATCAGCATACCGCGCTCGACCGGCGGAATACCGGTTTGTTCGGGAAATTTGATCTGGTGCAGACGAATGGTGACGGATACAAGTCCCCGGTGGCGGTTTTTGACTTCCCGAAGCAACTGAAAATACCGTTCGCGGGTGGTGGCCGTCCAGTCGCAATCCAACTGAATTTCCGATGGATCAATGCCATTCTGCTGGCTGATCTGGTTGATTTTCCGGACCAGCTTGTCCGCCAAATCCGAAATTGCCGCCGTTTGACAACGAATCAGGGTTTGATTGGTTATGAAGACAACCGGGATCACCTGCAAGCCCGCTGGCCTGGCGGTAAACCGGATGACGGCTTTGGGAATGGGCGACTGGGTTTGCTGGTCCCAATCCACATCAAAATAGCGGATATAAAGTTTTCGAACATGCTGCCGGTCCAGCAATTGACGTTCGGATGGAGTGGGGTTGAACGTGGTTTGCCAGTAATAAAATGCCGGAACGAGTCGTTTGGGCTCAGCTTGTTGACACGAAAAAAGAAGAACAAAAGCAAAGCTGATTCCGGTTGGTATCCAATTAATTAGGGCGTTTTTCCAACGATTACGATTCATTCGGAGTCAGTACAAAAAACAACAAAAGCCATGAAAACCGTTGTGAGTATAGCCATTCTTGCGGTGATTCTCAGTTGTAAAGAGGAAAATCCTGCTCCGGTAACCATCCCGGATTGCATCCGGCAGGTGATCGACACACTGAAGAAAGAAGTTGTCTGGAATCCACCGGCGAAAATATACCGGTACGATTACAAGGGCCAGGAAGTTTATTACGTTCCGGCGCGCTGCTGTGATATTCCGAGTGTAGCCATTGCCAATTGCGATACGTTGTGCGCACCCGATGGCGGTTTTACGGGAAAAGGCGATGGACGCTGCCCGGATTTTGCCAAAGATGCTAAAAATCCCGTTTTAGTCTGGCAGGACGAACGGACGAAATGATATCCGGCAAAGCTGAAACGCAGTTAGAGACTGTCTAAAATCCAGATTTTCTCTTCGGTATGCCCCCAACCCCCTAAAGGGGGCTTTGAAATACCGATTAAAGCCCCCTTTAGGGGGTTGGGGGCAAAGCGGAAAAGGAAAATCAAAAAATTTAAACAATCTCTTACTTATTCCAATAAATTTTGAAGCGTTTGATTTGAATAATTTTGGTCTTTCCGGAACATTCATCGCACTGGAAAGACCAAAACCGCTATTTTTTCCTGGACTTAATCGGTAAACCCGTCGCGCGCTTCACGGTTTGCTGGCTTTTGGCCGAAACCGTCAGGGATTTTCCGTAAAGTAAAACCTCCGCGTTTTTTTCCGAAAAGTTCTGGATGCTGACCTCCGTTTGGGTCGCTTTTATCTCCAGCAAAGCACCCCGAAAACGTATCTTAAACGCCAGCGATTCCCAGTTATCGGGGCAATTCGGGTCCAGAATCACCTGATCGCCTTTGATCCTAAAACCGCCGAAACCTTTTACCACCGCCAGCCAGGTTCCGGCCATCGAGGTGATGTGGCAGCCGTCCTCCGTGTCGTTGTTGTAATCGTCCAGGTCCAGTCGGGCGGTTCGCAAATACATCTCGTACGCCTTTTCTTTCCGGCCGAGCCGGGATGCCAGAACGGAGTGAACGCAGGGCGAAAGCGACGATTCATGAACGGTCATCGGCTCGTAAAAATCGAAATTCCGCTGAAGCGTTTCCGGGTCGAATTCGTCCTCAAAAAAGTAAATGCCTTGCAAAACGTCGGCCTGTTTGATGAAACACGAACGCAGAATCCGGTCCCACGACCAGTGTTGATTCAGCGGCCGCTGTCCTTTCGGTATATCGCTTACGGGCATCAACTCCTTGTCCAGAAACGATTCCTGTTGCAGGAAAACCTGGCGGTTTTCGTCGTAGGGAAAATGAATGTGGTCGGCAATATGTCGGGCGGTTGTAATCTCCTTTTCCTCGCGGAAATGGATGCGGTCACACAACTCGTTGAATTTTTCGGCATCCAGCTCCTTCACCATCCCAACCGCTTCCGTCGTATAGCGCAGGGTCCAGGCAGCCAGGTAGTTGGTGTACCAGTTGTTGTTGACGTTATTTTCGTATTCATTCGGGCCCGTAACGCCCAGCATCACGTATTGCTGCTTGGCTTCCGACCAGTTGACGCGCTGGCTCCAGAACCGGCTGATGGCAATCAGAACCTCCAGGCCGTATTCCGCTAAATAATGGACATCGCCGGTATACCGCACGTAATCGTAAATGGCGTAGGCAATGGCGCCGTTTCGGTGAATTTCTTCAAAGGTAATTTCCCATTCGTTGTGGCACTCCTCGCCATTCATCGTCACCATCGGATACAGCGCAGCCCCGGCTTTAAAACCCAGTTTCTGCGCATTTTCAATGGCTTTTTCGAGATGTTTATACCGGTAACGCAACAAATTCCGACTCACTTTCTGGTCGGCAGTGGCGAGGTAGAAAGGCAGGCAGTACGCTTCCGTATCCCAATACGTCGAGCCGCCGTATTTTTCACCGGTAAACCCTTTCGGGCCAATGTTTAGCCGCTCATCTTCGCCGGTATAGGTTTGATTTAACTGAAAAATCGAAAACCGGATGCCTTGTTGAGCCGCCACGTCGCCTTCAATGGTAATGTCGTTCATTTTCCATTTGTCGGCCCAGGCCTGCTTTTGCTCGATCAGCATGCGCTCGAACCCCTTTCCGGTAATCCGCTGAATGTACTTTCGGGCTTCCGAAACCACCGAATCGGAGTCGTAATTCAGGGAGGATAAATTGACGGCGTACTTATAAATCGTGGTTTCCTGGCCCTGCAGACACTCAAGTGTCATGCGATTGGCGACGTATTTTTCCTGCCGAATGGGCTGCGACTGGAAGTCGATCCGGGCACCATCCTGCTCAATTTCGATGCACATGCCCGTGCAAACATGAAAGCCGGTTTTGCGGGTTCGCAGCTCAATAAAAGCCTCACCGTAACCGGTTTCTTTGCGCACTTCGTCCCAGAACGTTTCGTCGTAATTCGAGTCCCGGTTGCGAATTCCGCCGTCGATATACGGTTCAATCGTAATTTTGGCGTCAAAATTCAGGGGAGTCAGGCTGTAGCGAATTGCACCGGCTTCGTCGTCGACAATCGAGCAAAACCGTTTGGCGTTGACCTGAATTTCTTTCCCGCTTTTCAGTAAAGCAACGAAGGAGCGTTCGAGGTAGCCTTCCTGCATATTCAAAACACGCCGGAAATCGCGAACTTCACACGTCTGAAGATCAAGGGTTTCGTATTCAATATTGATGTTGATTCCAATCCAGTTGGCCGCATTCAATACTTTGGCGAAGTATTCCGGATAACCGTTTTTCCACCAGCCAACCCGGGTTTTATCGGGATAATAAACCCCGGCGATGTAGTTTCCCTGCAGAGTTTTGCCGGAAAAGTTCTCCTCAAAATTGCCTCGCTGCCCCATGCGTCCGTTGCCAAGACTCATGACACTCTCGGTAATTTCGTTGTAATTACGGTTGAAATCTTCTTCAACAATCAGCCAGGGGTCGTGTTTCAGGTATTGTTTCATTCAGAATAGGATTAGGAAACGCTCAGGTCCGTTTGGCAAACCGGTTTTTCAAACCGTTAATATGCATAAAAATTTTATTTCGACAGAAAAGCGCCCGCTTCCTGTTTCACGCGCAAAGCCTGATTGATGTGCCGTTCGGTATGCGCGACCAGCATCAACAAGGCATCGCCCAGATTGATTTTGAGCCAGTTACCAAACAGCGTCATCAGTTTTTCCTCATTCCAGTCGAGGTAGGTAGCTTTGTTCAGCAGATCGTGCAAAAGTTGCTGTAATTCAACGAATTGCTTCCTGACATCTCCAGCGTCCAGGTCGTTGCGGGGCTTCATGAACGAAGCCGTTGGCAGTTTCATTTTCGTTTTCGGGTCCACAGTATGGCGCAACAACCGGCCGGCCAAACCGCTCTTCAGCGCCTGATCCGTCGGGGTTCCCTCCACCAGCCGGAGGTCGTCTACTTTTTTCTGAATATTCCGAATGTAAAACCGTTCCGCCAGGTTCAGGTGCTGCAGACACTGGGTTATGCTCCAGCGTTTGGTGTCGGGCTTCCAGTTCAGGTGTTCGTCGGACAACGGCCGAAACTCCCGCTCGACTGTCTCCAAAACCGTCCGGATTCGCTCTTGAAGCTGTTGAGCGGTTTCTAGTTTTTGCATGGGCCTAAATTCTGTCAGCGCCGGGCCGTCGCTACGGTCGCTAGACCCTGACAGCGGTTGCATTTAAAAGTAAATAGAAACACTAATTTCAGTCGCTGCCAGGGTCTGTTGTCCCTAGTGACAGTCCGGTATTGACAGGTTAAGACGTTTAACCGCTGCGTTCAACCGCTGTCAGGGTCTTCCGACCGCTGACAGGGTTAGGACACGTTCCAGAGTCAATTGAGCCAGGGAAGGAACGACCAGGTCAGCTTGTGTTAAAACCGTGGGGTCACCAATGCCGATAGCCAGCATGTCCCCCCGCTTGGCGGCTTCAATACCCGCAACGGCGTCCTCAAAAACCACACATTCGTCTGGCTGAGCGCCCAGTTCGGCGGCTCCTTTCAAAAAAACTTCCGGATCGGGTTTGCCGCGAGTGATCTTCGTGCCGTCGATAATCGCGTCAAAATCGTCCAGCATGCCGATTCGTTCCAGAATCAGTCGGGCATTCTTGCTGACGGAACCTAGAGCGGTTTTTAACTGAGCTGCTTTGACGGCCTCGAAGAACGCAGGTACACCCGGCAAAATGTTCGCGGGCGTCATCTGTGAAACGAGTTCGAGATACCATTCATTTTTCCGGGTTGCCAGCTCCAGTTTTTGTTCTTCCGATACGGTTTTGCCGCCGTGGGCCAGAATAATTTCCAGCGATTCGGTTCGACTGATGCCTTTTAATTGCTCATTAAATTCTTCCGAAATATCAAATCCCAGGGTGTTGGCCATTCGTCGCCAGGCCTGGTAATGGTAAATGGCGGTGTCGACAATGACGCCATCAAGGTCAAAAAGTAAGGCTTTTATGGGCATTTCAGGCTTGATTTTGCAGGTTGTACAATGCAAGAAAGCGATAAAAAAACACTTTCATGACGTTTGCGTGCCAGAAATTTAGCGACTTAACTCCAGGACAACCACGGTTTTCGCGGGCAATTTCAGGGTTGTCAGATTATTGATCGACTCGTCGGTCAGCACATTGCGGGCTTTGCTAAAACCGCTCAGCCGTTCCGAAAACCGGGCGGTTTCCAGCGTCACTTCCCGGTCGAGCGAGTTGGTAGCCACCAATACGGTTTTGGAACCATTGTACCGAAAGTATACATACGTTCCGTTTTGAGGCACATATTGCATCAGCTTCCCGGACTGCAAAGCGGGCGTGTTCTTCCGGTAATTCGCCAGTTTTTTGACATAATTGAAGGCGTCTTTTTCCCGTTCCGTTCGACCGGCATCCGAAAATTTGTTTTCCCGATCACCCGAAAAACCACCCGGGAAATCCCGGCGAACTTCCGCATCCGACGGATTTTTGGTGTTTTTCATCAGCACCTCCGTGCCGTAATACCACGATGGAATGCCGCGCGTCGTCAACAGCCAGGTAACACCCATTTTGTACTTCGCCAGATCGTCACCAATGACGGATAAATACCGATCCGTATCGTGGTTCTCGAGAAAGGTCACCAGTTTTTGCGGATCAGTATACAAACCGTCGGTCGTGAGCGCCTGATAAAATCGGTTGACGCCCGAATCCCAACCGAAATCTTCCCGCAAGGCGGCATTGGTGGCGTCGTACAACACAAAATCCAGACCGCCCGGTTGGTTGGATTTGAAGGGTTGATCGATCCGGTTTTTGACAAAAAATGCCTGCGCCACCGGATTGCCTACCCACGATTCCCCAAAAATGTGAATGTTGGGAAACTCCGTCATCAGCGCCTGATTGCAGCGATTCAGAAAGTTCAGATCATTGTATTTATACGTATCCACGCGCCAGGCATCCAGCGAAAACGCTTCTGTGGACCAGATGGCGTTTTGAATTAAATAAGTTGCGAGGAAAGGATTTCGGAGATTCAAATCCGGTAAAAAAGGCGTAAACCAGCCGTCCAGCAGCACTTTCCGGTCAATTGCCGACGCATACGGATCGTACAACGCCTGCTCTTTGTGCGAACTTCCGGTATAAGCAGGCCACTGGTTGAACCAGTCTTTAAACGGTTGATTTTTATACAGCCAATGGTCGTCGCTGACGTGGTTATATACAGCGTCCTGAACCAGTTTCATGCCACGCTGGTGGAGCGTTTGCGCAAACTGGCGATAGACTTCGTTGCCGCCAAACCGTTTGTCGATCTGGTAATGGTCCGTAAAATGGTATCCGTGGTAACCGGCCTGCATCCGATCCGGCGCTTCCTGCTTCAGGGTTTCGTCATTGACCAAAACCGGTGTCATCCAGATCGCCGTGACGCCCAGTTCCTGCAAATAATCCAGGTGGTTTGTAATGCCCTGTAAATCACCGCCGTGGCGCAGGTGCGGAACGGAGCGGTCGACTTTATTGTCGAGCATATCAGCAAAAGCGTCATTGGCCGGATCGCCATTGGCAAAGCGGTCGGGCATGATCAGGTATATAAAATCAGCGGATGAAACGCCCTGACCTTTCGGTCCGCTCGTTCGCGCTTTTAATTCGTAGGAATGACTGGCGGTTTGGCTGCCATTTTTCCCCACAATCCGAAATGTTCCGGGCTTGGCGGTCGGCGAAATGGTCAGATCCAGAAAGGCAAAGTCCGGGTTTTCGGCCGGATGCGTTTTGAGCAATTTGACGCCGGGATAATTGATCGAATACGTTAGTGATCCGGCTTTGGGACCGTACACCAGCAATTGCAGGTTGGTGTTTTTCATGCCGACCCACCAGTTTGTTGGATCGACGCGCTGAATGGATGCGGTTTGTGCCAGCGTTTGGAAATGAACCAGAAGAACGAGCGGAATCAGCAGAAGAACGGAACGGTTCATAACGGATTAAAAAGGATCAGAAAGCAATCAAAAATAGGTTAAAATAAAGGAATTGTTTTCATTTTTCCAGTAGTTTCGAAATTTGCGCCCAAAATCGATTGCCCAGCCCAGGCAAACACCTTTAAATGTATATCTTGGACATGAAGACCGATAAAGCCGCTGCCGAATCAGGGAAAATAAACCGCAGGACGTTTTCTATCGCCCTGGCAGCGATCGGCCTGTTGCAACCAAAAACCACGTTTTCCTGCGAACTTTCAACCTTACTTATGAATACATCAGTACCTGCTGACGTCAAATCCGACAAACTCGTTATTTACCAGATTTTTACGCGACTATTCGGGAATCAAAATTCTACCAACAAGCCGTGGGGAAGCCGGGACGAAAACGGGGTCGGAAAATTTAATGACATTACCTCCAAAGCATTACAGGAACTGAAGAAATTCGGCGTGTCGCATGTCTGGTATACAGGCATTGTCGAACATGCGTTGATGACGGATTATTCGGCTTTTGGAATTAAAAAAGACAATCCTCAGGTGGTGAAAGGCCGGGCGGGTTCGCCCTATGCCATCAAAGATTATTACGACGTGAACCCCGATCTGGCCGTCGATGTGAAAAACCGCATGGGTGAATTTGAAGATTTGCTGAAACGCTCCCACGCTAATAATCTGAAAGTTGTGATCGATTTTATTCCCAACCACGTCGCCCGCCAGTACTTTTCCGACGCCAAACCGGCGGGTGTGCAGGACTTGGGCGAGGGCGACGATACCGGGAAGGCGTTTGATCCGAAAAATAACTTTTATTACCTGCCCGGTCAGACCTTTCAGGTTCCGCAATCGGTTACGACGCCGGAAAAGCCGTCCGAGAATTATGTAGAAAATCCGGCCAAAGCCACGGGCAATGATGTGTTCAAGGCGCAACCGGATATCAATGACTGGTACGAAACGATCAAGCTCAACTACGGCGTCGACTACCTAAATAACCGCCGGACGCACTTTGACCAGATTCCGTCCACCTGGGTCAAAATGCGGGACATTTTATTGTTTTGGGCGGCTAAGGGCGTCGACGGTTTTCGGTGCGATATGGCCGAAATGGTGCCGGTTGAATTCTGGGGTTGGGCGATTCCGCAGGTAAAAGCGGCTCATCCCGGCCTGATTTTTATCGCCGAAATCTACAATCCGCAGCAATACCGCAATTATATTTTTACCGGCAAATTCGATTATCTGTACGATAAGGTGGGCTTGTACGACGCCCTCCGGCGACTGATGGAAGGCAAGGGATCAACGGAAGACATTACGAAGGTCTGGCAGCAGGAATCCGGCGATTACGCCAACCATATGCTGCGGTTTCTGGAAAACCACGACGAACAGCGCATTGCCTCCCGGTTTTTTGCCCACGATCCGTGGACGGCGGTTCCGGCCATGACCCTCTCGGCAACCTTGCACACGGGTCCCCTGATGATTTATTTTGGTCAGGAACTGGGCGTAAACCCCACGCAGGCCGAAGGATTTCAGGGCGAAGACGGCCGGACGACTATTTTCGATTATTGGGGCATTCCCGAATACCAGGCCTGGACGAACGGCGAAATCGGGAAAACCACCCGGTTTGACGGCGGGAAACTGAGCCAGGATCAGAAAGAGTTACGAAAATTTTATCAGCAGCTGAACCAGTTGGTCAATTCCAGTGACGCGATTCGAACCGGGGAATTTTACGATTTGCAATATGTCAATAACAACGGCCAGAGTCCAGGCTACGACCAGCATCGGCTTTATAGTTACCTGCGGCATTCGGCTCAGCAGAAACTGTTGATAATCTGCAATTTTGATAAGGAAAAAACCGCTAAAACCACCGTTCGCATTCCGGCAGAAGCCTGGAAAACGCTGCAACTGGATGGCGCGAAAACCTATTCATTAACCGATATTTTTCGAACAAAAACCAAACTCAAAGCAGCCGCAACTGCGGGCGTTCCAGTCGAAATGCCGCCCCTGAGCGTTCTGGTTCTGGAAATCAAATAAATTGTCGGGAATGGCGTCGTGGTCAGATTTTTGCTATTTTCACGGAAAACGGTCGCGCGTTTTATCATTTGCGTCTTCTTAACCACCGTACCTGAATGAAGAAACTGTTTACCTTGCTGGTGGCTTTGGGGCCATTATTTCATACGTTTGCCCAGGAATCCACGAATTTTTCTTCACTACGACAACCGGTGTCTGCTCCCGGCACGACACCGGCTGAAACGGCGGTCGCGATTAGCAAATCTTTTCTGGGACGCCCATACGTGCCTCATACACTGGATGTTAACGAAACCGAGCAATTGGTTGTCAACTTCCGGGCATTCGATTGCACGACATTTCTGGAAACGACGCTGGCCCTTTCCCTGACGCGTCACCAACTGCTGAGCGATCCGGATTCGGTGCAATTTGAGCGGGTTTTCCGGAAAAACTTAACCCAGATTCGGTACCGGAACGGAATCATTAACGGCTTTGCCAGCCGCTTGCATTATTTTTCGGAATGGCTGGTAGACAACGAACAGAAAGGCATTCTTCGGGATGTAACGCAGAAAATAGGAGGGATGCAGGTTTCGAAACCGGTTTCGTACATGACCAAAAGTACGTGGAAATATCCGCAGCTCTCCGACCCGAAAAACCGCCAGCAGATTGCGCTGATCGAGTCGGCAATCAGTCAGCAGAGTTTCTGGTTTATTCCCAAAAAACAGATTCGGCAAATCGAGAACAGCCTGAAGGAAGGCGACATCATCATGCTGACGGCTTCAAGACCCGGCCTGGATATGAAACACGTCGGGTTTGTTGTCTGGCAAACCGATTCCACCGGAGAGCGCCGGGCTCATTTGCTGCATGCGTCGTCGCAAGCCGGGGAGGTGATGATTTCGGCAGAACCGCTCGCCGATTACGTTCAATGGAACCGCCAGTTTTCGGGAATTCGGGTGGCTCGTCTGAAAGAAACCGCAACCCAGAACCTGTCTTACAAAGACGCCCGGCGGATCAACTGAAAGGGGTTTTTTACTTTTTCGTTCCGTTTTTCCAGTATGATCCGGGCCGCCGTTTCCCCCATTTTTTCGTGATCGGTTGAAATCACGGCAATGCCATCGGCCAGCACTTCCTTCAGGGGAGTTTCGTTGAAGGCCAGCACGCCAATGTCCTGCCCCAGTTGCAATCCCCGCTGTTTTACCTGCCGGACAAGTTCAACTAAATCGCTGTCTTCCAAGACGATATAAGCCGTTCCCGATTGCAAATCCTGACCTGTCAGGGTGTCCAGCAGCTCAAATTCCTTTTTGTAATGCACGCAGAAGTTGCGGAAACCGCGCACGATTTCCCGGGGGTAGTACACCTCTTTTGGAAAAACCAGCGTCAGTTGTTTGTATTTTTCCAGGACATCCAGACCCGACTCCAGGGCTTCGTAAATATCCCGGTCGAATTGCTGGTAAACCGTTGAATACGCCCCGTTAAGCTCAGGAATATCCCGGTCCAGAATGATCAATTCGTTCGACGGAATCTGTTCCAGCAACTTAACGATGTTGACCTGCTCGGTCTCTTCGTAAAAATGCGGCATCACCACGTAATAATGGTATTGCCCCAGATTTTCATTCAGCAATTTTTTAAACCGCTGGGCGCTGTGGTGGTGGATGCGCAGGTCGACAATGGCGTTGTGACCCAGCGCATTCACCAGCGAATAATAGATGATCTTTTTGTAGGCGCTAAACTTGTTGATCAGCAGCAAAATCCGGAGTTGCCCCGGCCCTTCACGCCGAATGAAAAACCCCTTTCCCTGAACAGCCTGAATGATTCCTTCTTTTTTCAGGTAATTATAGGCTTTTTCGACCGTATCGCGGGCCAGATAGTATTCTTCGCTCAGTTCATTGATCGACGGCAATTGCTGGTCACGTTTTAAGGTGCCAATTTCAATGCCGTTGATCACCGCGTTGACGATCTGACGGTATTTGGGTACGCTCGACTGAGATTCGATATGAAGATCAATCATGGATTGGGCTTAGGGAAATTTAGGAAATTTACTGAAATCCGGTTTGCGTTTCTGTAAAAACGAGTCTTTGCCTTCTTTCGCTTCCTCCGATAAATAATAAAGCAGGGTTGCATCACCCGCCAGTTGCTGAATCCCCGCCTGACCGTCCAGTTCCGCGTTGAAAGACGCTTTTAGCATGCGCAGCGCAATCGGGCTTTTTTCAAGTATTTTTCGGCACCAGTCGAGTGTCATATCTTCGAGCTGGTCCAGCGGAACGACCTTGTTGACCAGTCCCATCTGCAGGGCGTCCTGTGCGTCATACTGATCGCACAGATACCAGATTTCCCGGGCCTTTTTCTGTCCGACAATCCGGGCCAGGTACGAAGCACCAAAACCGCCGTCGAAACTCCCGACTTTCGGACCGGTTTGGCCAAAACGGGCATTATCGGCGGCAATACTCAGGTCACAGACAACGTGCAGGACGTGTCCACCGCCAATGGCCCAACCCGCCACCATCGCAATAACCGGTTTTGGAATCCGTCGGATTTGCATCTGAAGGTCAAGGACGTTCAGGCGGGGAACATTGTCTTCGCCCACATAACCGCCGTGGCCGCGCACCGACTGATCTCCTCCGCTGCAAAACGCCTTGCCGCCTTCACCCGTCAGTATCACGACCCCGACGCGTTCGTCCTGTCGGGCCAGTTCCATCGCTTCGCTCATTTCCTTGATGGTCTGGGGCGTAAAGGCGTTGTGTTTTTCGGGCCGGTTGATGCTTATTTTGGCAACACCTTCGTAATACTGAAATAAAATCTCGCTGTATTCTTTAATGGTTTCCCACGGGTATTTGCTCTGCATTGTAAAAATAGTAGAATGGTTGTACACTGCTATTTGCCAGTCAGACACGCAAGTTCGGTCAAAGGTTGCGTGCCGATCAGAATTCTATGCTTCCGAAAACTCACTGTCGTGATACGTAACGTCCCAAGTATGGTCGGCCATCATCCGAACCGTGGCCACACACCGCCGGAATGGGAAGATCCGGCCCCATTCGCCGGGTGCGATCATCGACAGGACATCGGTACCGTCTTTTTTCTCGTAGAAATAATACGTGTGTCCGACAATTGGCTCAAATCCCATCTGCGCGCCATAAATCCGTTCGGATACTTCGACGCGATTGCGAATGGCCGTAGCCTGTTCGGCCAGCAATTGCATTTGCCGATATAACTGCGACAACTGCAAATCGGTTTGCTCACGCATGGCCGAAACCGCCCGGCCTTTCATTTTCCCTTTGTCTTCCGGTTTGATCAGTGCGCCCCCCACCGAATGCGCGTATTCGAGCAAACCGGGTTTGTCCGTAACTTTATCAACTGAAATGGGATTTTCAAATGCTTCGTTTGCCATATGGCCTTGATTCCGTTTTTAGTTTATGGTTTTCCGATTGAAATTTGGGTCTGCTAACCGATTGCAGCTGCAATTGAACCCTAAACCTTAAACGAAGGACCCTAAACTGATTCACACTAAATCGAGGCAAAAGTAGGTTATTTTTACGATTCAAACCGTACAACTCATGCGAATCGCACCGGGTAATTTACCAGAACCGCAGACCGAATACGACGCCAAAGCGATTGCGTTTTGCCGGGCGTGGATTTCCGGTCAGTCAACTTTTGCCCTTTACACCTCAGGTTCGACCGGCGCGCCGAAACCCATTTCGCTCAGCCGCCGTCAGATGGTCGCCAGTGCCCGATTGACGGGACAAACATTTGGGTTAAAACCGGGTGATCAGGCACTGGTTTGCCTGAATGTGGACTATATAGCGGGGGTAATGATGCTGGTTCGGGGACTGGAACTTGATTTGGTAATGACGGTAATCGAGCCAACGTCGAATCCGATCCGTTTGTTATCGGCTGATAGCGAGCTAATTGCATTTGCGGCTTTTGTCCCATTGCAGATGCAGACCATGCTGGAAGAACCGGCTGAAACCCTGCCCGTGCTGAACAAAATGAAAGCCATTCTGGTGGGAGGGGCTGCCGTTGACCGCACGTTGGCAGATCGTTTGCAGGTTATTGATGCACCGGTTTTCAGTACGTACGGCATGACCGAAACCGTCTCCCACATTGCCATTCGCCGACTCAATGGCCCCCACCGTACGGAGGTATTCACCGCGTTGACGGGCGTTGAAATTGGCACTGATGACCGGAACTGCCTGAACATCAAAGCCGCAGCCACTGACTTTGAAATTGTTCAGACCAATGATGTCGTTGAATTGGTGGATTCAAGGCATTTCCGTTTGCTGGGTCGCGCCGATTCGATAATTAACAGCGGGGGCGTAAAAATTCAGCCGGAGCGGGTCGAAGAAATCATTGCCCGAGTGTTAGCCAATGAAGGCATTGCAAACCGGTATTTTATTTACGGCCTGCCCGACGAGCGGCTGGGTCAACAGGTTGCTTTATTTCTGGAAAAGCAGGAATGGTCCGAAAACCGCCTGGAGAACATAAAAACCGCCATCAGAGAGGAAATGGGGCCGTATGCGCTCCCCAAAAAAATTGTTACTGTTCCGGTTTTTAAAGAAACATCCACCGGGAAAATTGACAAAAAAGAAATTGTTTCCGCTTACTCCTAAAGTCACAAATAGACTGTCTAAAATTTATAATTTTCCTTTTCCGTTTTGCCCCCAACCCCCTAAAGGCCGGGCGGCCGGTGCCGGGCTTTAATCGGCATTTCAAAGCCCCCTTTAGGGGGTTGGGGGCAGATCGAAGAAAGGGAAAATCTGAATTTTAGACAGCCACTAAAACCACAAAAAAGCAGATTTTCTGGGCATAATTGCGACAGCTCAAATAGCTGTTTTTAATTTTTGTCAATTAAAATTTATTGAAAAACAATAAAAAATAATTGCTTTTCAATTATTGGTGAAATACTTTTGCTTCGTAAACTTCAAGCAATCGTATGAAACCACAAGCCATTTTTTCATTTCTTCGGATAGCCACCAGCTTTTTGTACTTCGGTATGATTGTGCTGACCATACTTTTAGCCGTGAAATCGGTGTTAAGTTTTTTGGATGATCGATCAGGGAAAGGAAGTTCCTATTTTAGTCACGAGGTTATGGTCTTCGCCACGAATCAGGAAAAGCCTAAATCGTACGTTTTTGACGGCAGCGGCCCGCTTGTTTTTAAGGTTGAGGATGACAAAAAGAACTCCAAAGCAAAGGCATCGACCGATGGGCTGATTAAATTTTTCCCGATTGTGAATCGATACCGCCTGGAAGTGGAGCCCAATTCAACGCTGGGGTATTATTCGTTCGCGGTCATTTTGTTGAATTTTTTACTGATCATAGGAATTTTGGCGCAATTCCGGCAAATATTTCGCGAAGCCAACGTGGTTGAACCCTTCAAACAAAGTATTTTTAAACGATTGAAAATGCTGGCGATATTGTTTGTCGTTTCGGATGTCCTGAAAATAGTTCATTACATTATCTTCAATAAATTGGTATTTCAACAACTTCATAACTCCAGTTTCGACCTGATCACACAGATTGGTAATGGTTTTATTACCGGCCTGGTTATCTACGCCATCGCCATTATTTACCAGCGCGGGCTTTTCATTCAGGAGGAAAACGCTTTAACGGTTTAAGCCATGCCGATCATTGTTAACCTCGATGTCATGATGGCGCGCCGGAAAATGTCTTTGTCCGAACTCGCTGAACAAGTGGACATTACCCTTTCAAATCTTTCCATTCTCAAAACCGGTAAGGCCAAAGCAATCCGTTTTTCCACACTCGAAAAAATATGCGAAGTGCTTGATTGTCAGCCTGCGGATATACTGGAATACAGTAAATGAGTGTGGTTCAGATTCCGGGCGTTTCGCATTACTGGAAACGAGGCCATTCATTTTGAGCGATTCGGCGTATCTTTGCTGAACCTCATTCTTCAATTATTATTCCCTGCAATGTCCGATTCCAGCTTTAAAAGTGTTGAAATTCGCTACCAAACTGCTCAGGCAGTTCCACCGCCGTACGCCCATTTTTTTACAATCACCGCCCATTCAGCGGCCGACAACGGGCTGAAAATTGAGGTGGTTATGACGTACACTGACCGGGATGAACTGGATGAAGAGGAAATTACGGGTGAAGGATTTTCAATCAACGATGATTTTGATTGGTCGGGAAAATTGCTGCCGGTTTGGACAAAAACCGTTGGCGAACTCATTCGAAGAACTCAGCTGAAAACCTTTAATGAGGAGAAATTAAACGACAATCAGGATTATTTTCTGGTGACGATTGAAGGTGAAAAACAATCAAAATCGGCGGGAACGCCGTCTCACCCGACGGAATGGCAGTTTTTAAGCCAGGAGTTAATTCAGGCAACTTATGAAGTCTCCGGGAAAGAAAAACCGTTTGAAGTAACTTACGTCGTCATCGAAGCGGGCAACCGCACGGAAGCTCATTTGACGGCTTCGTTTAGTCGGCGGGAAGTTCGTCTGGAAGCCCGGAAAAACAACCAGAGTCAATCCAGGACCTTGCCCTGGAAAGAATTAACGTCGATGATGGAAGTGTTTTACGCCGTTGACTACCTCAGTGAAGAAGCCCTGCCCGATTTACCCCGCAAAACCGGTCGATATCTGAATCTGGGAACGCCCGAATGGTATGAAACCGGCACGTCCATAATTGGTGATGAAAGCGCCGTGAACAAACTACGGAAGTTGCTGAACCAGCTGGTTCAGAGCTAATTGACCGCTATAGGGTTATTATTTGCTGGGTCATGATCAGTTGCAGGTGACCATCCGCGTTCTGGTGTAAACAGCCCAGCCGGTATTGACCCTGGCGGACGGCTTGCAGAGGAATCACGGTCGAAAAACCGGGGCCGAAATAACTACCTTCCGACAACAATTTACGACGGCCAGCCACTTTTGGTAAGGTACCGGCAAGGTATGTCGTTTGACTGCCTTCATCGTGCAAAACCACAAACAGGTTGTCACGGATGCCCGTACGCTGAAGGGGCATGGTCTCAATTTCCAGAGAAAGCTGCGGAGAGTTCGTTTCGGCGTAAATAAAATGCCGGGTCTGAAAAGTATGCGACTGGAAGTTCCGTTGCTGCACCGTTGATTTTACCAACCTGTCAAATTCCGGAAATAAATCGGGAACCTGCCAATAACCTTGTTGATAAGCGGGTAATAAGAAATAAAGACTGCTTTCAATCGAACTGTAATTACACAATTCAGTCTGATGCCTACGCCAGTTATAGGTGTCGGCCACGGAGCGACTGTATTTGTTTGCTACCTCCGGTGTATAAATGTAATAGGAATTGACATTGATGAATAGCGCGAAAACGGAAAAGAATATCAAACAATAGTTGCGCCAGTTCGGAAAGGAATGAATCAGAAATAAATAAAAAAATGCGGAACTCAGTGTGGCATAAATCTTAAACCGGTTTTCCAAAACAATAGCCGTATTGGAACGAAAAACGCTGATCAATAGGGTTGTCAGGAATATAAAACAGAAAAAAGCGAATAATTCATTTTTAATAGCGGACTGCGGCCTATTGACCGTAAACGATTTATAAAAAATAATCAACAACGTTGGTACGGTCACTATACAAATTAAGGCACCCCAGATAATCGATGCACCGACCGACCCCGATTGCCAAACGGACAGGTTTGCTCCGATTTTAGCCAGAAATGCCAGTGGAATATTGAGCCAGTTTATAGCACTTTTAACGCCACTTCCGGGGGTATAATCGAGGAGATAAATGCCTAAAGCAACCAGCATTGCCACAATCCAGGGAATGAAAACTTTATACTTACGTTCGAGCAACAACAGAAAACCCCCGGTTGCAAATACCATAATGCCATTTCCGTGCGTAAATGTGGCCAGGAATGCCACCAGGATTGCGATTCCCGTTTTGATTGGGGACGGTTTTTTTAATAATTCCAGGCAAATACACAGAAATACCAGCAAGGTTGTGTGTTGAAGGCCGGTTAATGCCCAGATGCTAACTTCGTAATACTGGGGTTGAAAAATGAGTACCGGTATTGGAAAAAAATAGTAAATAGGATATTGCAGCCGCCGGAAAAGCCGGTAAATAAAACCCGTGATAAGAAGAAGATTAAGGGTCGCAATCAGAATATAATTTTTGAAATTTAACTGGCCTGTGAGTAGATAATCAAGGTAGCTAATGAAGCGGGGGACGAAAATTCGGTGATCATTTTCAGTTCTAAAAAAGACCGCCAGGTTATGTTTCCAGCCTAATCCTTTCTTTAATTCAGTGATAATCTGCAATAAACTATTGTCATCCTGAAAAGGAAAATTGACGGAATAGGTGAGCACATAAAAGATAAAAAAAGCGATAAAAAAAACGCTTATTACGATAGAAAACCAATTCACGAACTTAAGCCCGGACCGGTTAGAAACCGAAGGGTTATTCAGAGTCAAAGTGTTCACAACGTTAAGTAGAGATGCTTTTAGGGGTTTATAGTTTTACAAAGCACCAGGATTGGATACAAATTACTTATTATTTTTTTGAATGCGATCTAATTCATACCGTAAATCATCTACCAGACTCCGGATGCCGTCCAACGAAGGGGCAGGTTCGGGCATTTTCTGACTGATAAATGCTGAAATTTCCCACACTTCCAGCACGTCCCGGAGGGAAACTTCCCGTCGGCTAATCGAGGGTTGATCGGAGGTTAGCAGCAACGTTCCTTTCAATTTGACCTGATTGAAGATCCGGCGACAAAGGATTCCCTGATTCTGAATCACAATAATATGCAAATTTCCATCGGCGATATCGAACCAGTTCCGGATAAATTTTCCAATTAGGACCGCCCCCGGGAATGTATACTCTTCGTCCGCTTCAAATGCCCGGTAATTGTCGGGTGGCAGCAAAGGTAATTGCAAAACGGGTAAGCGGCTCAGAAAATCGGTTTGCTGGTAGGATTGCAAATAATCCGAAAACTGGCGCTTACGCACCCAGTGGATTACATTGGTGGTAAAGATTTCGTGCGTCGACCGGCGCTCGACAACCGGATGCGCGCCCGTGCGGGAGTTTTCGTAAACGTTGTTGAATGATAACGTTTGGGATTGTGGCTGGTTATGAGGCAATTGGAACGGAAAAAAACCGTCCTGTTGCGAAACCGGCCGCAAAACAATTCGCTGGGACACCAGCTTGATTGGCGGTTGCCGATCTGCCGGTTTTTGAAAATTGACCGGGGCTGGAGCTGCGGGTTGTTGGTAATATTTTTCCAGAACGGTCGATAACGCTTTCGGTGCGGTAGCCGGATTTTCTTTCTCCGATAAATCTTTCGGCAGGGGTGAGGCCGGAAAGCCTGTCTGATTAACCGGTCGCTCACCACTGGACGAACGCTCTAAAGGCAGCGCCAGGTCGGGAGTTTCGCGAATTTTTCGTAAATCACTTTTTAACAGATTATCAACATTGGTGTTGAACGCGCGGGCGATGGACATCAGATTGTCCAGATTGGGATTGGCTCGGGCTTCTTCGTAAGCTCCCAGCAGCGATCGTTTAATGCCAATTCGTCGGGCAAACTGTTCCTGAGTCAGCCCATTTAGCCGACGTAGATACTTGATATTGTTGCTGACAATACTCATACAAGAGTGTTTTGACAAAAATATTAGTATTTCTGTATTATTACTTATTTTTCGATGAAAACGTATTCATGCGATGAATATTCAGGAAAAGACAGATAAAATGAAGGAGTTATTCGCGGCCCAACGGCGGAATGCGCCTTTTGTGAAGGAGACAACCGCCCGAATGCGGATTGAAAAGTTATTAAAAATTCGGCATTATTTGTTGACAAACCGGTCCGGATTAGTAAAAGCGCTCTACGACGATTTTCGAAAACCGGCGGCCGAAACGGAGCTGACGGAAGTCTTTTCAACCCTCAATGAGTTAAATACTGCCATTCACCACCTGAAACACTGGATGAAACCGCATCCGGTGCCAACGCCCCTGGGTATGCTGGGAACGTCCGGGTTTGTGACTTACGAACCGAAAGGCGTTGCGCTTATCATCTCACCCTGGAATTATCCGTTTTACCTGAGCATCAAACCGTTGGTTTCGGCCATTGCGGCCGGAAATACGGCTATTTTGAAACCATCGGAGAGCACTCCGGAAACATCGGCTTTCCTGCGGGTCATGACGGAAACCTTATTTTCGGAGGATGAAGTCGCGGTGGTCGAGGAAGGCCCTTCGGTGGCTGAAAGCCTGCTGGAGCTACCATTTGACCACATTTTCTTTACCGGCGGCACGGACGTGGGCAAAATGGTGATGGCAGCAGCGGCCCGGAATTTAACCTCCGTTACGCTGGAACTGGGTGGCAAGTCGCCCTGCCTCATCGATGAGACGGCGGACCTCAAAACCGCAGCCCGGCGCATTGCCTGGGGAAAATGGATCAACGGAGGGCAGACCTGCGTGGCGCCCGACTATGTGATGGTCCAGCGGACCGTGAAAGACCGGTTTGTTCGGGAAATGCGGGAGGCAATCCGGGACATGTACGACGCCGACGGCCGGGGCGTTCAGGCATCGGAAAGTTACGGGCGAATCATCAATGACCGTCATTTTCAGCGATTGGACGCTCTGCTGAAAGATGCGCTTTCGAAAGGGGCAACAGTTTCGATTGGCGGCCAAACCGATGCAGCGGACCGGTTTATGGAACCGACGCTACTCGAAAATATCGGTGTAAAGATGAATCTGATGCAGGAGGAGATCTTTGGCCCGCTGCTGCCCGTGATTCCGTACGACACGCGCGAGGAAGTAATTCGTTTTGTGTCGGGAAGGGCAAAACCGCTGGTATTGTATATCTTTAGTCGGAAAGAATCTTTGACCCAGTTCTGGCTGGACCGGACGACCGCCGGTAACACCGTGATCAACGATACGCTTATCCACTTTGCCCACACCGAATTACCGGTCGGCGGTGTCAATCAGAGCGGTATCGGAAAAGCGAACGGTTTTTATGGATTCCAGGAATTTTCCAATGCACGGGGAATTGTGAAACGCCAATTTGATGTATTGAGCTATATTTATCCGCCTTATTCAGACAAGGTTAAGAAATTAATTGAATTAATTGTGAAATATATTTAAACGATTTGGTCATTCATTGGGTCAATTCAATTGATTCTCTATATTAGTGTGTTTTTTGCCAAATCACCGTTATGATAGATACATCTTCCAGGCCACCTAAATCAAAAAGTACTGACCCCGTTTCGATAGATCAAAAAAAAATTGATTTCAGCGGACGGCCCGGTATTCCTATTGTATTTGTTCACCAGGGTTACAGTTACTATTTAGAATATACACTCCGCCAGGCGGCCCACTCCAATCCTAACAGCCCCATTTATTTACTGGGG
This sequence comes from Larkinella terrae, assembly GCF_009668025.1. Taxonomy (GTDB): domain Bacteria; phylum Bacteroidota; class Bacteroidia; order Cytophagales; family Spirosomataceae; genus Larkinella; species Larkinella terrae. Next base: position 49,816 of record NZ_WJXZ01000009.1, read on the forward strand.
GATGAGGCCAATAACCGTTTTTCATTTCTCACTCACTACCATATACGCGACTTTTTACAGTCAGATTCCGATCGTTTTAAAAACGTTTATGTGCACCAATCGCCCAATCATTTCGAATACGAATATTTTTGTTTTATTCGCTGGTTTGCAATTAAGGAGTTGATGAAACGGGAGGGATTTACCCGGGTTTTTGCGGCCGATTCCGACGTAATGATCTATTCTGATATTACCGATTATGCTAATAAAACCGGTCTGAATACACAAATTGCGGCTTTTAACGTTGGTTCTGATTATCAATGGGTTCGCTCCGCTTCCGGCCATTCGTCTTTCTGGACCATGGAAGGGATTGAACAATTCTGCGAACTGGCCATTCAGTTATACACCGAGCCTCGTTTTATTACTTTTATGGATCAAATCCGGTCCGAAAAAATAATTAAAAACGACCGGGCCGGTATTTCGGATATGACAGCTCTATATGTTTTTTACGAAGAAAAAATGCCCATGATTCGTAATTTATCCGAGTGTTTAAACGGTGCGGCTTTTGATCATAACATTTCAATGGCCACGAACTATAACCTGGATGAATACGAATTTGGATTAGGTCGTAAAAAAATTGTTATAAAAGATGGATTCCCGTATTCGTATAATGTCTTCTTAAAGAAGAAAATACTCCTTCATACGCTCCATTTTCAGGGCAACAGCAAAAACATCGTCCACCGGTATTATACCGGCGGTGGATTGTGGAGCAGCAAGACTTTCAGGGAATTGCGGTTTAAGGCATCCGTATTGTATCACATGGTAAAATCCTGATCGGAATCAATATTCGTTATACGGTAAATTAACCGTATCGCGCCAGTAAGTGGTAACGTCACCCACCATCTGGATCAATTCTGCAAACTGGATGGGTTTGACCAGGTAAGAATTTGCCCCCATTCGGTACGCTTTTGCAACTTCCTGCCGCGATGAGGTCATGATCAGCACCGGAATATTTTTCAATCGGTTGTCGGCCCGAATGGCCAGCAGTGTTTCCAGTCCATTGCGGAGGGGCATGTTAATATCCATGATAATCAGCGAAGGAAGGGGGTGAATGGGATTTTCACCGATGCAATTCATCAGATATTCCATGACCTGGTCGCCATCTTCAACGAACCGGCCGCAATCGAAGAGACCATTTTGCATAAACGCTTCATCCAGCAATAGCCGATCTTCCTCATCGTCCTCGGCAACTAAAATAGTAAATGGTCGGTTAGGCAACATAGACAGATAGATGGGTACAGGGTCAGGACCCGAAATGAGCGAATGAAGGTAGTAGTTTTCTGGTTTATTGCCAACTCATCAAATCATATTTTGCCCGAACCCAATTGTTTCCCGGTTTTGCGTACCTTAAGGTCTCAATTTTTCGGACAGCTTCAACCAACTTATGCGCTATTGCTTGCCGTTTTTTTTGCTTGCCACCCTTTCTGTTAAGGCTCAGACGCTTCCCATTTTAGACCAGAATCCAACCCGTTTGCACTGGAACCAGGTGAATACCCCGCATTTTCGGGTTATTTACCCGGAGGGCCTCGACCAGACCGCTCAGCAAACCGCCCGGCGGCTCGAGCAGGTTTATGAGCCCGTAAGCGCAACCTTAAAAAAGACGCCCCGCAGGCTCTCGGTTATTTTGCAGAATCAAACCATGATCAGTAATGGATTTGTGACCATGATGCCGCGTCGATCTGAATTCTACGCGGTGCCTGCGCAGGACCCTTTTCTGGCCGGGACGCTCGGGTGGCTCGATTTACTTGCCGTTCATGAATTCAGGCATGTCGTTCAATATGACAAAGCCCTGCAGGGATTTACGCGGGCCGCTTACACTTTATTTGGAAATACTGCTTTTTCGGCCCTGACGCTGGGCGTGCCGGACTGGTTTTGGGAGGGCGACGCTGTCGGAACCGAAACCGCTCTGACCCGGGCGGGGCGGGGGAGAATGCCGAATTTTGATCTGGGGATGCGGGCGAATCTGCTGGCGGGACGGCGGTTTTCGTACCAGAAAGCCGTTGGCGGTTCGTACCGGGACAATGTGCCCAATCATTACGTTTTGGGATACTTTATGTCTACCAATCTCAAGCGGGAATACGGCGCCGATGCCTGGAGCAATGTTCTGAATCGGTACTACCGGTTTCCCATTTATCCATTTTCATTTTCAAACAGTGTAAAAAAGACGACGAAATACCGGATTGAAGAGTTGTATCGACGGACAATGACGGACGTGGAAGAAACCTGGCGGAAACAACAGGAGAGTCTACGACTGACCGATGCAGTAACTTTTCCGGTGAAAGCTTCCGGGAAAGTCTATACCAATTACCAATATCCGCAGTACATCTCCGACAACGAGGTCATTGCCCTGAAATCCGGTTTGGGCGACATTGCCCGGTTTGTGATTCTCGATCGAAACGGTCAGGAAAAGAAAGTGTTTGTGCCGGGACTTTTCAATAACCCCGAAATAATATCGGTAGCGGCTGGGAAAATCTGCTGGACGGAATTTCGCTACGATGTTCGCTTCGGGCAGCGGATTTACTCCGAAATCAAAGTATACGATCTGAAAACCGGTCAATTAAAACGCCTGACCAGTCACAGCCGCTACGCTGTGGCCGCTCTTTCACCCGATGGCTCGAAGCTGGTGGCGGTTCGGAACGACGAATCCTATCAAACCCGGCTGGTTATTCTGGACGCAAAAACCGGTCAGGAATTGCGGGTTCTCGACAATCCGGAGAATGATTTTTACGTTCAGCCGCGCTGGCGCGACGATAACCGAACACTGGTCGTGGTGACTCGGAAAAAGGAAGGGAAAACCATTCAAACCTTTGATTCTGAAACCAGTGCGAAGCGGAATTTGGTAGCGGTTTCGGACGAAAACATCAGTCATGTTCAGCCCTGGAAGCAGTATGTTTTCTATAACTCGCCCCGATCCGGCATCGATAATATTTACGTGCTGAACACGGAAACCGGTTCGCGGTTTCAGGTAACTTCCCGCCCGCTGGGTGCTTATCATCCCACCGTTTCGGCCGACGGAAAAAGGCTGAGCTTTCACGATTTTCATCATTTTGGTTACCGGATTGCCGAAATGCCGTTGGACTCGTCAAAGTGGGTTCCCATCAGGCAGGTTAACGATGATTCGGTGCGGTATTTTGGACCACTGGTCGCACAGGAACCGGGCGGTTCGCAGGTTCGGTCGGCTTTGGCTGATTCAATTCCCACCTCTGAAAAATACCCTCAAAGCCGGTTTAGTCGCTTGCTCCACGCCTTCAATTTGTACAGCTGGGGTCCGGTGGTGTCTTCCGACGGTCAAGGCGGAACAGTAGGCCTGCAATCCCAGGATTTGCTCAGCACAACCCAGATCGATGTGGGAGTGGGGTATGATCAGACCGAACGAACCGTGAATTATTACGGAAATGTGAGTTATCAGGGCCTGTTTCCGATCCTGGACGTCGGATTTCAACGCGGTCGCCGGTCAACTTCAGTTTATGTGGATCGCCGGGCACCGCTCGATTCACTCCGCAGCGATTCCTGGAATTACAATCAACTGACTGCCGGTTTTCGGATACCGCTTCAGCTAACGACTTCTAAATACCTTCAAAGTGCTTATTTATCAGCCTATTATGGCTTAATGCAGGTCAGCGGGTATGATTTGCCGGTTCGCCCGGTTACGGAGGTCGGTTTTGGTGGATCTTTGCATTCATTGGCTTATTCGGCTTCGTATTCCCGAACCCTCAAGCAAAGCAAACGGGATGTGGCTCCGCGCTGGGGCCAGACATTTTCGGCGGTTTGGCGGACAACTCCTTTTAACGGGCAATTGAATGGGGAAGTGTGGGGGGCACAGGGTAGCTTGTATTTGCCGGGTTTGGCAAAACATCATTCATTGCGCTTACGGGCTGGTTATCAACAACAAATGCAGGGTAATTACCGATTTGCTTCCGCCATATTTTTTCCGCGCGGACAGTCGTATGTGAGTTACAACCAACTTACCGCAGGAAGTGTGGAATACCGGTTGCCCCTTCTGAACCCGCATTGGTCGATCGGCCGCTGGCTGTACATTCAGAGGGTGAAGGCCAACGGTTTTTACGATGTGGCGCAGGGAAAAAGCGAGGTACAGGTGCAGGGACAACCGCGCGCCATCTCGGAACAGTTTGCCACAACTGGTCTGGATATATCCTTCGTCTTCAACGTCATGCGGCTCCGCACCCCGTTCGAAGCAGGAATCAGAACCATCTACAACCTCAAATCCGGTGAATACCTGATCCAGCCGCTGGTAATCGGGCTTGGATTCTAGTTTTAATTGAGTGTTTTAGTGATTTGTGATTGAGTGATTGAATGTCCTAATTATTACTCAACCACTCAATCACAAATCACTCAATAATAAACTTCCCCACGTGCGGCCTTCAGCGTATTCTGCATGAGGGAGCAGATGGTCATCAGGCCAACGCCACCAGGAACAGGCGTGATGTAGCTGGTTTTGGGGGCCACTTCGTCAAATTTTACGTCGCCTTTCAGGGCAAAACCGCTTTTCTTCGAGGCATCCGGCACGCGCTCCAGACCAACGTCGATCACGACAGCGCCTTCTTTGACCATATCCCCGGTAATAAATTCCGGCCGACCGAGTGCGGCAATTAGAATATCGGCCGAACGGCAGATTTCGGCAAGGTTTTGCGTACGGCTGTGCGTCATCGTAACGGTGCAGTTGCCCGGGTAGGTATTGCGCTGCATCAGAATGCTCATCGGTAATCCAACAATCTGGCTGCGACCCACCACAACGCAGTGCTTTCCGGCGGTTTCGATGTTATAGCGTTTAAGAATTTCCAGAATTCCCTGCGGAGTGGCCGAGATGTAAGCGGGCAAGCCCTTGGCCATGCGCCCGATGTTGATTGGGTGAAAACCGTCGACGTCCTTTTTCGGATCAATGGTCTCCATCACCTTATCGGCCGAAATATGGGCCGGGAGCGGCAGTTGAACGATCAAACCGTCCATGTCCGGGTTTTCGTTGACGTCCCGGACCGCATGGATTAGTTCCTCTTCGGAAACTGAATCGTCGAATCGGATGAGTGTCGAATGCATACCGACTTCTTCGCAGCTTTTCATTTTACTCGCCACGTAGGTTTCGCTCCGGCCCGCCGTGCCGACCAGAATGGCCACTAGGTGAGGAATCTTCCCGTTATTCGATTTAATTTCAGCGACTTCAGCCGCGAGTTCCTGCTTGATCTGGAGAGAGAGGACTTTTCCGTCGAGGAGTTGCATCGTTTTTCAAGAAAAACGCAAAGGTAATGGTTTTGTCCAGACGTGAGCCCCGTTTTCCGACCGAATATTTTAAAGACTGGCTGGTTTTTGGGCGAAAAATTCAGTATACTTGTAAAAACCGGATTGTGACTAATTAAATTTTCCGGGTCCATTCATCGATTTAATGAAGTTTTACCGAACCATACTGCAACTGATCTGCCTCCTTCTGATGGGGTGGATGGCTGGCTTCCTGGCCGGGTTGCCCGACGCGCCCTGGCCGGAACTGGCGGTGAAAGGTGTTACGGTCGAAGCTTCGTCGGTTCGGGAAATGACGGATCATCTGACGGACGGTTTGCCCCGGCTGCTGGTTCACGAAGCCATTGTGGCACCCACGGTTTCGCACCCGATTCCCCTGCTCTTTTTTTGCATTATTCCTACGGTTTGGGTTCTGGTCAATTGCGCGAGACTGACACGCCTGCAAAGGATTGCTTGCTACTTTTTCGCCTATTTCCGACGACTTTTCGGGCATTCGATTGCCATCAACGCTCCCTGACATCCCGGCATTCCGATACATTCTTCGATCTTCTTTGCGCCAATTCGGACCGTCATCAAGCTGGCGGTAAGCGATTGACGTATTTACAACTCGCTATTATTCAGTTTATTATCCACAAACCAACCACAAATATGGTAAAGACAAGAATTTTACGGGCTAAGAATTCGGCCCTGTTTCGGGAAATAAAAGAAGCGATTTTCATCATTCTGGGCGTACTCAGTGCGGGCATGGGGCTGAAAGGGTTTTTGCTACCGAACGACTTTTTGGACGGGGGCGTCATCGGTATATCGCTTTTGCTCCAGATAAAAACCGGTATCGATCTGGCTATCCTGGTTGTTATCGTCAACATTCCCTTTATCTGGATGGGATTCCGGCAGGTGTCCTGGGTATTTGCGCTAAAAACCGCTCTGGGAATCGGACTGCTGGCGATCTGTCTGGCGTTTATTCCGTACCCAATGGTAACGACTGACAAATTACTGATTGCGGTTTTTGGCGGTTTTTTCCTTGGCGCGGGCATAGGGCTGGCCATGCGGGGGGGCGGGGTTCTGGACGGAACGGAGGTACTCGCCATTTACATCAGCCGCCGGTCGTTCCTCTCGGTTGGGGATGTCATTATGGTCATCAACGTGCTGATTTTTGGTTCAGCCGCCATTTTCATCAACGTGGAAACCGCCCTGTACGCGATGCTGACTTACCTGGCCGCGTCAAAAACCGTTGATTTCATCATTCATGGTATTGAGGAGTACATCGCGGTCATGATCGTTTCGGATCGTCACGAGGAGGTGCGCCAGCTTATTACGGAAGAACTCGCGAGGGGTGTAACGGTTTTGAAAGGGGAGAAAGGATTTGGTAAACGCGGGATGCGCGACAACGACATCAACATTCTGTATGCTGTTGTTACTCGTCTGGAAATCACTCGATTAAAGGATAAAATCAGCGAAGTGGATGAAAAAGCTTTTCTAATCGAGCACAGTATTGCGGACGTGAAAGGCGGAATGATCAAACCCCGCCCTTTGCATTAAGGATTAATTGCTCGGCCAGCCGCGACAAACCGGTCGTGGCTGGTTCGGGTATAAACGTCAGATTGGGCCGGGGACGGATTTCCGGAACGTTTGGATCAACCACATAAATAGGGGTTCGGGGCCGGACGTAATCGATCAATCCGGCTGCGGGATAAACCGCCATCGACGTGCCCACAATGATCAGAATATCAGCCGCATACGTCAATTCGACGGCATCTTCCATCATCGGTACGGCCTCGCCAAACCAGACAATATGCGGGCGAAGCTGCGAGCCTTTTTCGCACCGGTCTCCGCGTTTTAATTCCCAGCCTTTGATGTCGTAAACCAGGTTCTCATCCCGGGTACTCCGCGATTTATACAACTCGCCGTGGAGATGAACTACCTTTTTTGAACCGGCCTTCTCATGCAGATTGTCCACGTTCTGGGTGATAACCGTAACATCGTAATAGTTCTCCAGTTCTTTTAACGCCAGATGCCCGGCGTTGGGTTTGGCATCGAGAGCCTGTTTCCGTCGCTGGTTGTAAAATTCCAGAACCAGATCCGGATCTTTCGCCCAGCCTTGCGGGGTGGCCACATCTTCCACGCGGTGGTTTTCCCACAAACCGTTGGAGTCGCGGAACGTTTTCAACCCACTTTCCGCACTGATTCCGGCACCGGACAGAACAACAATTTTTTTCATTTCGTTAGGAGCTGGTTCCGCAAGTTACGCATTTATTCAGGCGCAAGAAACGCCCAAAAGTTCATAAAAAAACCACTCGGCCGAGTGGTTTTTAGGTAATGATAAATATAAAATGCCAACGCCAAATGTAAAAGTGAGTTCATATGTAACTTCTACATTTGGCGTTGGACATTTTACATTTATCATTATTTCTTCACCGCAGCCGTGGTTTTCTTAGCCGGGGCCGATTTGGTTGCTGCCGGAGCTTTCGCAACTTTCTTGGCCTTGGCTTTTGCTTTCGGTTTTTCCTCCGATCCGGCATCTCCGCCCGCCAGTTTCAGGCAGTCTTCCAGGGTCAGTGAAGCCGGTTCGACGTCTTTCGGGATTTTCACATTCCGTTTGCCAATCGAGATATACGGGCCGTACATGCCGTTGACAACTTTCACCGTCGGATTTTCGGGAAATTCCTTGATGTATTTATTACTTTCCGCCAGCCGTTTTTGCTGAATCAATTCGATGGCGCGGTTGAGCGTCAACCCGGCGGGCGATTCCCCTTTCGGCAACGAAATGTACTTTTCGTCGTGTTTAATGTACGGACCGAAGCGACCTTTTCCGGTGGTAATTAGTTTCCCTTCAAACTCGCCGATCGATTCGTTAATGTTTTCGGCGCGTTTCTGTTGAATCAGTTCAACGGCTCGTTCCGCCGAAACCGTGTACGGATCATCATCTTTGGTGAGCGAAACGTATTTATTGTCGTGTTTGACGTACGGACCAAATTTTCCGATACCAATCACCATCGGACTGTCTTCAAAAAAACCGACTTCGCGGGGCAGTGAGAACAAATCCAGGGCGTCTTCAAGCGAAATGGTTTCGATCAACTGATCTTTTTTCAGGTTGGCAAACTGCGGCTTATCATCATCCGTAGCCTCGCCAATCTGCACGTAGGCGCCGTATTTTCCCAGCCGAGCCGACACTTTTTTGCCCGTTGCCGGGTCGATGCCCAATTCCCGGCTACCCGGTTTTGAGCCCGTCAGCGCAGCGCCCTGCACGGTTTCAACGTTCCGGTGAAAATCGCCGTAGAAATTTTGAATCATGTCTTGCCAGCTAATCTTTCCGCTGGCGATTTCGTCAAAATCCTTTTCGACCGTGGCCGTGAATTTATAATCGACAATCCCTTCAAAGTATTCGACCAGGAAGTCATTCACCACAAGACCCATATTGGTCGGGAAAAGCTTGGCTTTCTCCGAACCGTAATTTTCCTTACCGGTTTTTTCCTGAATCTGGCCCTGCCGGAGTGTCAGTTCCTTAAACTCCCGCTCTTTACCGGGGCGATCTTCCTTGACGACATATTGCCGTTTGACGATGGTCGAAATGGTAGGAGCGTAGGTCGACGGGCGACCGATGCCCATTTCCTCTAGTTTTTTGACCAGACTTGCTTCCGTGTAGCGCGGGGCGGGGCGACTGAACCGCTGCGTGGCTTTCATCAGGTCCAGATTCAGAACCTGACCAATGGAAAGCGGGGGCAACATGCCTTTGCTTTCTTCATCCTCGTCATCGGTCGATTCAAGATAGACTTTCAGAAAACCGTCGAATTTGATGACTTCACCCTGCGCGATCAGTTCTTCCGGCGTGGTCGAAATGCCGATGGTAGCCGTGGTGCGTTCCAGTTGCGCATCCGCCATTTGCGACGCGATGGAACGTTTCCAGATCAGGTCGTACAATCGTTGTTCGTTGCGGTCGGCACCGGCGGTTTTTACCGAAAAGTCGGTGGGCCGAATGGCTTCGTGAGCCTCCTGCGCCGATTCGGATTTGGTTTTGTATTGCCGCGTGTGGACGTAATGAGCGCCAAAATCACTCGTAATCGCCTGTTTGGCTTTGTCGATGGCTTCCTGCGAAAGATTGGTTGAGTCCGTCCGCATGTACGAAATCTTACCGCTTTCGTAAAGCTTCTGCGCCAGTGTCATCGTCTGTAAAACCGAAAATGACAATTTGCGCGATGCTTCCTGTTGCAGCGTGGAAGTGGTAAACGGCGGTGCGGGCGATTTTTTCGCGGGCTTGGTTTCCAGATTCTTGATCGTGAAAATGGCGTCCCGGCATTTTTCCAGAAAAGCGCGTGACTCCTCAACGGTGTTAAAATTCTTCGGTAATTCGGCGTTCAGAACCTTCCCGTTGTCGACAATAAACTGGGCCGTAACCTTGTAGCTGGATTTGGAATTGTGGGCATCGATCTCGCGTTCCCGTTCGACGATAATCCGTACCGCTACCGATTGTACGCGACCCGCTGACAACGCCATGGAACTGCCGGATTTGATTTTTTTCCACAAAACCGGCGACAATTCAAAACCGACCAGCCGGTCGAGCACGCGCCGGGCCTGTTGCGCATTCACCAAATCAATATCGATCAACCGGGGCGATTCGATGGCATTCTGAATGGCTTTTTTGGTGATTTCGTGAAAGACAATTCGTTTGGTATCATCTCTCAAACCAAGCGCTTCCTTCAGGTGCCAGGAGATGGCTTCTCCTTCGCGGTCGTCGTCCGTTGCGAGCCAGATTACCTCTGCCTCCTTGGCAAGCTTCTTTAATTCGCTGATAACCTGACGTTTATCTGCGGTTACTTCGTAGACGGGGCGAAAGCCATTCTGAATGTCAATCGCCATATCGTCTTTTGGCAAATCCCGAACGTGACCATAGCTCGACTTCACCACGAAATCTTTACCCAGATACCCTTCAATGGTCCTCGCCTTCGCGGGTGATTCCACGATAACCAGGTTTTTTGACATATAGATTCAGGTTGATTGTTAAAAAGTACCGACAGCCGTTCCCACGTCTCGTGCCAAATATAGAAGCAAAAGACGTAATACTTACAAATCCAATGGTGGGAATGATTGCCGGGCGGGTTCTAATTGCTATGTATAACGGTTTGTAAGCCCAAAACGTTCCGAAAAATTAGGTATAAATGATCAGGATGTAATTTGGCGATTGTTGGCTGAAAACGAAGCAGATACGAAACCACCTTGGTTTTTGTCTGCATTAGTTGTTGGTCCGATCAATCAAAAACGACCCTGTTTCTGCGGTTATTCGGTTGTAAATCGAAAAAAAATAAATTAATACATAAAAGAAGTCCTAAAATGCCTAAAGTTGTGGAATTGAAATGATTTGAAACTGATACTTCAACATTTGGTAACATTCGTTGATTCGCTTAATTCCTGGTAATGATTCTTCTGATTCTGTGGGCGGTTTTGGCGTCCGGTTGTTCCATATACGGTTTACTGATTTTCAAATTACTGGTCCGCTGGCGGATTATCGACGATTCCGAAGCCGTTCGCGGAAGTGACCTGCTCCTGGCGGGCCTGGTTCTGCTGGTGCTGTTTGTGCAACTGGCGTCGATTTTTTGGCCTGCCAATTACGTGCTGGCTAGTAGCTGGCTGGCCGGTGCCCTAATCCTGGCGGTTTTCTCCCCGTCAATCACGAGAAGTTACTTCCGGCGGTTTGCCCTTCAGCAGAAACAAATACCGGTTTTCTGGTTGATTTTCCTCGTCGTATTGCTCTATTCAACCCTCGAACCCGTGAATGCCGACAGCGGATTGTATCACTTACCTTCCATTCGCTGGTACGAACGATTTCGGGTCATTCCCGGTCTGGGCAACCTGCACGGTCGCCTGGCTTTCAATTCCAGTTTTCTGGTTGCTTCGGCGGCTTTCGGGCTGACCGATCTGGCCGGTCAGACGGTATTTCCGCTCAATGGTTTCGTGTTTTTGGTCGTCAGCTGGCGATTGCTGGGGCAAATTCGGTCGGCCACATCCATCCGGTTTTTGGCTTTACTGCTACTGATTCTGGTCTTGTTTTACCTCGTTCGTCAGGTGTATTCCCCAACGCCGGACGTCTGGGCCACGTTGTTGCCGATCACCATTTTCATGATCTGGCTGGACATAAAACCGGTGTTTTCGTTTCGGCACATTCTGCTTTTTATGCTGGTTTGCCTTTGTATTACGGTCAAACTGGCCACCATTCCCATTGCATTCTGCTTGTTGCCCCTCGGCTGGGCGGTTCGGAAACAGCTTTCTTCTCGCACGCTGGTTTTTTTGACCGGGATGGCTTTTCTGTTGATTGCGCCCTGGCTGATTCGCACCACGATTCTTTCGGGCTATTTATTGTATCCGTTTCCGGCAATTGACCTGTTTGCCTTTGACTGGAAAATTCCGCTTGAACGGGTGCAATTTGAGAAGGATTACGTGACGATCTGGGGTCGGTTTCGGCTTTTTGAACCGGAAATCAAACCCGGTCTGCTGGAAAAACCGGCGACTGAATGGATTCCGATGTGGTGGAGCCTGAAACCGTATTATTTCTTGAACAAACCGACCTGGGTGTTAGCGGTTCTTTCGCCTTTTGTCATTGGTTTACACTTCCTGAATCCGATCCGGCGAGCCAGGATTCAGAAGCTGTTATGGCCCTGGCTGGTGGCGCTGATCGGTTTTTTGTTCTGGTTTTTCTCCGCTCCCGACTATCGGTTTGGTTATCAGTTTATCTGGCTAACGGCTTTTTTACCCCTGTTGCCATTTATGCCCCAGCGCTCCGATTTCTGGAACGTAAGGCCGTTTAGCAACCTGGTAGTAACGGGTTTACTTCTTATATTACTCAGCGTTTATGCCAATACATTTTTGCGGAAAGAGCATTTCCCTCTATTGCATTATGCCATTTTTCCAAAACCGCTCAGCTTCCGGCACCGGGGACCGGAAGAAGTCGTTTTTGACCGTTGCCGGACGCGAAGCGGACTGGAAGTATTGATTCCTAATCACGGCCCCTTGTTTCTGGGATGTTATGATCAGGAACGGCCCTGTTCGCCTTATTTCTATCCCGATCTGGAATTACGGGGAAATACAATCGCCGACGGTTTTCGAAGCACGCTCTCTACTGGTAAATAAAAATGTAACCGAAATTGAAATTATGTAAACAAAACAGACTAAAATAGGGGATGAATATGCTTTCTTAGCACTTGTCACCTCAATGAAATTATCAATTATTATTCCGGCATATAATGAAGAAAAAACCATCCGATCGGTGTTGAACCGCGTTTCCGAGGTTGCCCTGCCGGCCCAAATCAGCCGGGAAATTGTGGTTATCGATGATGGTTCGACCGACCAGACTGAAAAGATCATTCACCGGTTTATCGACGAAAACCCGGCTCTGCTGGTGCAGTATATTAAACAACCGATCAACCAGGGAAAAGGCGAAGCAATTCACACCGGAATTCGCCGGGCTACGGGGCAGTTTATCATTATTCAGGATGCCGATCTGGAATACGACCCGGAAGAATATGGTCACTTGTTGCAACCACTGCTGGCCGGTCGGGCCGACGTAGTGTACGGATCACGGTTTATGGGCGGACGTCCGCACCGGGTTTTGTATTTCTGGCACACCGTCGGCAACCGGTTTTTGACGCTTCTTTCGAATATGATGACCGATTTGAACCTTACGGATATGGAAACCTGCTTCAAGGTTTTTCGCAGTGAAGTCATCAAAAGTGTCGATTTGAAAGAAAAGCGGTTTGGGTTTGAACCCGAAGTGACGGCCAAAATTTCCCGGATTCCGGGCATCCGGATTTATGAAGTCGGCATATCCTATTACGGACGGACGTATCAGGAAGGGAAGAAAATTGGCTGGCGCGACGGTTTTCGGGCCATTTTCTGCATTCTGAAGTACAACCTTTTTGTTTCGCCCCCCCGTGAAAAGCCCGTGCTAGACCTCGAAACACCTGGGGCATTGGCCGGTAAAAACTAGTGCGTCCTTCCCGGTTTTGGCCGGAAAAGGCTTTAAAAACCGACTCCCGATATTGATAACGTTTACAAATTAAATGGAAAATGCCCGCCCGTTTTATTTTAGAATGAAAATCATCTAATTTTGAGACGCTCATTCGGAAACTCATTTTCCGATGGCTGGTGTTATCTATTTAGATACATTATTCTGTTCACTGCTAAATTTCCTCCTGTCTATGGCTTTTGATTTTGACATGATTCAGCGCGTATACGACGGTTTCGGCGAACGTGTCGAAGCAGCCCGGCAAGTTGTGGGTCATCCGCTCACCCTGTCGGAAAAAATACTGTACGCTCACCTTACCATCGGAAAAGCCGAGAAGGCGCTGAATCGGGGTAAAGACTATGTTGATTTTGCACCCGACCGCGTAGCGATGCAGGACGCAACGGCCCAGATGGCCCTGTTGCAATTCATGCAGGCCGGCCGTTCCAAGGTGGCCGTGCCGTCAACCGTTCACTGCGACCACCTGATTCAGGCGGAAGTTGGGGCCGCGCAGGATCTGGAAAATGCCAATAATAAAAACCGGGAGGTGTACGCCTTTCTTTCGTCGGTTTCCGACAAATATGGTATCGGTTTCTGGAAACCGGGTGCCGGAATTATTCACCAGGTTGTCATTGAAAACTACGCTTTTCCGGGCGGTCTGATGATCGGAACGGATTCGCACACGCCAAACGCCGGAGGGCTGGGAATGATCGCTATCGGGGTCGGTGGTGCCGATGCCTGTGACGTGATGGCCGGATTGCCCTGGGAACTGAAAATGCCTAAGTTGATTGGTATCAAACTGGTCGGTAAACTGTCGGGCTGGGCGTCGGCGAAAGATATTATCCTGCGCGTGGCCGGTATTCTGACTGTAAAAGGAGGAACGGGCTGCATCGTCGAGTACTTCGGCGAAGGTGCCGATAGCCTGTCGGCCACCGGAAAAGGCACCATCTGTAACATGGGTGCGGAAATTGGCGCCACGACCTCGATTTTTGCTTATGACGAAAAAATGGGCGATTACCTGCGGGCGACCGACCGCGCCGATGTCGCTGAGGCTGCCAACGCGGTTCGTCAGCACCTGCGCTCGGACGACGAAGTGTACGCTGATCCGGCTTCCTATTACGATCAGGTCATTGAAATCAACCTGTCGGATCTCGAACCGCACGTCAATGGTCCTTACACCCCGGATCTGGCGTGGCCGCTGTCGAAATTTGCGCAGGCCGTGAAAGAAAACGGCTGGCCTGAAAAACTGGATGTCGGTCTGATCGGTTCCTGCACCAACTCTTCGTACGAAGATTTGACCCGGGCCGCTTCCATCGCCCAACAGGCCATCTCGAAAAATCTGAAAACCCATTCTGAATATACTGTAACGCCGGGCTCGGAACTGGTACGGTTTACAACGGAGCGCGACGGGCTGCTCGATACATTTGAAAAAATTGGGGGCGTCGTGCTCGCCAATGCCTGCGGACCCTGTATTGGTCAGTGGGCGCGGCACATCGACGATCCGAATCGTCAGAACTCCATTATCACGTCCTTCAACCGGAACTTTGCGAAACGCAACGACGGTTTGGCCACCACGCATGCTTTCGTTGCTTCGCCGGAACTGGTGACGGCGATGGCGATTGCCGGTAGCCTGACCTTCAACCCGATGACAGACAAACTGACCAGCGAAACCGGTGAAGAAGTGATGCTGGACGAACCAGCCGGTATCGAACTGCCGGTGAACGGGTTTGCGGTCGATGATGCTGGTTACCAGGCTCCCGCCGAAGATGGCAGCGGTGTTCAGATTATTGTTAGTCCGACTTCGGATCGATTGCAACTGCTGGATTCTTTCAAAGCCTGGGAAGGTACGGATCTGCTCGGCCTGAAGCTGCTGATCAAAGCGAAAGGGAAATGTACAACCGACCACATTTCGATGGCCGGACCGTGGCTGAAATACCGGGGTCACCTCGATAATATCTCGAACAACATGCTGATCGGTGCAGTCAATTTCTACAACGAAAAGACTAATACCGTAAAGAATCAATTGACGGGCGAGTTCGGCGAAGTACCGGCGACGCAGCGGGCTTACAAAGCCGCGGGCATTGGCTCGATCGTCGTTGGGGACGAAAACTACGGTGAAGGTTCTTCCCGCGAGCATGCCGCAATGGAACCCCGCTTCCTGGGTGTTCGGGCCATTCTGGTGAAATCATTCGCCCGGATTCACGAAACAAACTTGAAAAAACAGGGGATGCTGGCGTTGACTTTTGCTGATCCGGACGATTACGACGACATCCGCGAAGACGACACGATCGACATTCTAGGCTTGACTGAGTTTAGCCCGAACGGCCAGTTGACGATCCGCCTGAACCACACCGACGGTACGAGTGAAGAGTTCCAGGTGAATCATACCTACAACGAAACGCAGATCGAGTGGTTCAAAGCTGGTTCGGCCCTGAACCTGATCAAGCAGAAGCAAAACGCGTAAGCTGCAGCTTTAAAATACCTCAAGCCCTCAAAACCGTTGTGTTTTGGGGGCTTTTATTGTTTCGCGGAGTTGAGCGGAGACAAGAGGAGTTAAGCGGAGATTATTTTTAGATTTACTTCGCTTAACTCCCCTTGCCTCCGCTCAACAATCTTTTTTACCCTCTGACGCTTCACTGGCCATTTTTACCGTTTCATCGGGAAAAGGCTGGTTTTGTTGTATGTTTGCCGGTATCTTAAGGCCGAAGCATTGCGAAGTGTATGACCTATGAAGTCTGGCAACCCATGTTCATCGGCATGGTAATTTCAATCCTGCTGCTGAACGTTGTCCAGTGGATCACGTATCGGGAGCGGATTTATGGGTTATATACACTCTATATGCTGGTCTGGCTGGGGTATTTTACCGCCCGCGTGCCGGAACTCAGCACCGCCTTTTCCAACAACGACTACTATTTCATCCGGGCCTGCGCCCCCATGATAGCCTACTTCATCTATTTTGGGTTTACCGACGCTTTCATTAATTTACGGAACCGGCTGCCTGGTTTGTTTCGGGTGTTCCAGTATACGCAGCTCTGTATTGCGCTTTACGTCAGCCTGCAATTCTACATCTGTTACCTGGCCAGCGACTGGTATCCCCGCGTTTATGACACGGCGCACACCGCTATCCGTCTCGGAATGATTGGGTTAGCCATTTTTGGGATTTACAAAATTCTGCAGTTGAAGGATACCGTGGCGCGGTATTTTATCATCGGATCAACGTTGCTGATGGTAGGAGCGGTCACCTCCATGATTCTGACGTATCTGGATACTTTTCCTGGTCCCGGATCGGTTTTCTGGAAAGCTCCGTTGACGGCTATTCAGGTGGGAATTATCCTCGAACTGATCTGTTTTTCACTGGGTTTAGGCTATCGGCAACGGCACGCGGCCATCCGGACGGCGGTGCTAGAACAGAAAATTGAACGCCAGCAGGAAAAACACGAGCGGAAACAACTCGAAAACGAGCTTTCCGTCCAGCAACTGCGGCAGGAAATGTCCGAAGTGCAGATGAAGGCGCTGCAGTCGCAGTTGAATCCACATTTTTTGTTCAATTCCCTCAATTCGCTGTCGTCCCTGATTGCGGATGAACCCGTCAAAGCGGAGCAGTTTGTCGACGAAATGGCGAGCGTTTACCGTTACATCCTCCAGACCAACGACGTAGAACTTACCACGCTGCACCGCGAGCTCCAGTTTATCCATTCGTATTTCCATTTGCTGCAAACCCGCTATGCGCGCGGCATCGACCTGAAAATCGACGTGGCAAATCATTTAATGAATAGCCAGCTTCCACCGCTCACGCTCCAGCTGCTGGTTGAAAATGCCGTTAAGCACAACATTGTCTCCGGCGACCAGCCGTTGAAAATTCATATTTCCACCACGGAGCACGCTTGGCTCTCGGTTCGCAATACCCTGCAGCGCAAGTCGGTCGATCGGGTAAAATCGACCCGAAAAGGATTGCTCCATATCCTGACAAAGTACAAGATGCTCGGTCAGCCCACGCCCACGGTTCTGGAAACCGATGGTGAATTTATTGTTACCCTCCCCCTAATCCGATAAGCCATCCGCTTCATATTGACCTTTTTCCGTTTCATTGAAGTAGACCTGGTTTCCATTGGGGTTGTCCACCACCTTTGGGGCTAAAACAACAGCTATGGCACCATGAGAACGGTTTCTACCATCAGCATATGGATCAACGGTGACGCTGGACTTCTTTAGTTTGGGCTCATCCGTCAGTTGCGATAATTGCATGAAAGTTCAGTATCGGGAGCCTTAAATGGACTAGTTTTTAATGATACAACCATGAAAAATGTAAACCGGTTTACCATTATCGGGGGCGGCATCTCGGGCTTGACGACAGCGATTGCCTTACGCAAAATTGGCATCAAAGCGACTTTGTTCGAGGCTTCGCCGTCGATCAAACCTCTGGGTGCAGGTCTGGCACTGGCCGCCAATGCCGTCAAAGGTTTTCAAAAGTTGGGAATTGTCGATGCGATACTGCCCGGTGGTCGTTTGATGGATGCGTTTGTGATTCTGGACGAAAAAGGCCGCGATATTACGCGGACCGATAGCCGCGCCGTTGGCCGGAAGCATGGGATCGATAATTTTACGATTCACCGCGCGATCCTGCATCAGGCGTTGCTGGATCAACTGGTCGGAAACCCCATTGTGCTGGGAAAACGCGCCATTTCCATTGATCAAAGTGGCGAGGGCATCATCATTCGGTTTGACGATGGAACTGTCCACCAGACGGATTACCTGATTGTGGCCGATGGAATTCACTCGGCCATTCGCCAGCAGTTGCTTCCCGATTCCAAACCGCGTTACGCTGGCTACACCTGCTGGCGGGCGGTAGTCGATGTCAGCGGCATGAACCTGGATCTGCATGAAGCAACCGAAACCTGGGGGCGAAACGGACGGGTTGGCGTCGTTCCGTTGGCCGGTAACAAAATTTACTGGTTTGCCTGCGTAAACGCGCCGTTTCAGGATGCCCGGATGCGAGGTGCGAAGGTCAGCGACCTGACGGACTGGTTCAGCGGCTATCATCGTCCGATTCCGGAAATCATTGCCCGAACGAAAGATGAAAATCTGCTTTGGAACGATATCATCGACCTGCAACCGCTATCGCGCTATGCCTTTGGAAATGTGCTGTTTGTGGGTGATGCGGCTCATGCTACCACGCCCAACATGGGTCAGGGCGCGTGTCAGGCTATCGAGGATGCCGTGGTGCTGGCGGACGAACTTTCGGCCAACGATCAACCCGCCGAAGCTTTTAAACGGTTTGAAAACCGGCGCCTGAAGCGGACGCATTACATCACTGAAAGATCCCGGCAGATTGGGGTCGTTGCCCAGATTCAGAATCCCATTCTGGCCGCGTTACGCAACGGACTGTTCAGAATGTTACCACCAAGTTTGAATGATCGACAATTAGAAACCTTGTATAAAGTGGATTTTTAAGTATATTTCTGCTCCATTCTCATTTGTTTATGTATCGGGTACTGTTCAATATTGAACGAATTGTTCGGCCTTCGGACGAAGAAAAAACCGCTTTTGAGCAAATCATTTGCCACCGTGTTCTTGCCAAAAACGAGCTATACGTGCGGGAGGGAACGGTTTGCAAAACCATTGGTTTTATCGAAAAAGGGTGCGGCCGTCTGTTCTACGAAATCGACGGCTGGGAGGTTTCGAAGGAGTTCCTGTTTGAGAATTCGCTGCTGGGTTCGTTTGTCGGCTTTTTTACCCAAAAACCGTCCAACGTCAACGTGATCACAGTGGAAGAAACCCAGTTACTTGAAATGAACTACGACGATGTGATGGCACTCTGCCGGACGTATCCGGTTTGGCAACGGTTTGCGACCCTGCTGTTGCAGGACCAGTTGATGCGGGTGGAACGGCGGGAGGCTTCCCTGTTGAAAGACGCCCCCGAAAACCGCTACCGGCGGTTGCTGGAAGAACACCCCAAAGTTCTGAACCGGATTCCGCCGGAATTTGTCGCCAGTTATTTGGGAATTACGCCCGAAACCCTGGTTCGGTATCGGTCTGGTATCGGCGTTTAAAGTATATTTGTAATTGACTCTGGTTACAATAGAGCATAAAGTCTAACAGTCCTGGTGTATTGCCGTGAATGAATTAGCCAGTATAGAAAACGAAGAAGGGGACGTTTACGCGATCATGAGCTACGAGCCTTCCCGTAATTACCTCATAATGAAGTGGATCGGCTTTTGCACCGATGAAGAGTTGATGACGGCCACGCTGAAGATGCTGGAGTGGCAACAATCGGAGGGCTGGCGACACGTTTGCCAGTTTCACGTCCACGACACCAAGGAATTCGGTGTCGCCTGGTCCGGAGCTATTGACTGGATCGTCAATGAATATTTTCCGCAGCTTCATAAAGCGGGCGTCCGCTATAACATCAGTATTCTGTCACCGGATCTGTTTTCCAAGCTATCGTCGGAGGCTTTGTTTGAAAAGAGCGAACCCGTCCTTCCCACCAAATTATGCGAAACACTATCGGAAGCCGAGCGTTTTATTGACGAGCATCACCATATAACCGGCTGAGAACTAGTCAGAAGAGCGGTTTTTCTTCTTTGCTTCCGGCCGACCTTAATCCCGATCTAAACTCGTAAACCCAGTAGATGATTACCGTTCGACATTCCGAATTGATTCGATTGCCGCTTACGGAAGTCTACGGATTTTTGGGGTGTTATGAATATGATTTGCTCTGGCGAAGTAACCTGTTTGCCCTGAAACAGGATTCGCCCGGATTGGCCCGTTCGGGCATGAAACTGCACCAGATCGTTCGCCTTTTTGATCAGGAAATGACGATTGTTGCCGAGGTGACGGCGGCTGCCCACAACCGACGGACGGCGCACGAGAGCGTGAATAGTCCGGTTGAATTGTGGGAACAGCGGCTGTTTGAACGGTTAAACAAGGAAACCCGCGTCACGTATGAAATGAGCCTGGAGTTAAAAGGCTGGCAGCGGCTCATGGCGCCATTGCTGATCCACCAGTTGCAGCGCCAGTTTCGGAATGACCTGATTCGGGTGAAGCAATTGCTGGAAGAAACCCCCAATCCACTGATCGAGTTGCCCAAGCGACTGGTTTAGAGGTCGTTAGCTATTTTCCCATCCATTTCTTGAATTCGGTTGCCCGTTCGCGGCTCACCAGCACTTCCTCTTCCGGAGCCGGTTTTAACGTGAGTTTCAATTTGTTGTTGAAGTAAGGATGAATTTGCTGGACGCAGTTGATATCGACAATGAACTGGCGGTTTGCCCGAAAAAACTGCAACGGATCGAGCATTGCTTCGAGTTCGTCGAGCGTGTAATCCACCGAAAATTTCTGGTTGCCGCGGGTTCGGAACAAACTGACGCCCTCTTCGGAATAAAAATACGCGATGTCCGACACCTCAACGGGCATCCACTGCGAAAGGTGCTTTACCAGAAACCGCTTGCGGTACTCGGCGGGCTGAATCTGCTGGCGGAGCTGCTGCACGAGCGCGTCGATGGCCATTTTTCCCCCGGTTTCGGCTTCGGCCGGGTTCCGCAGCTTCCGGTGTTTCTCCAGGCTGGCTTCCAGTTCGTGCCGTTTGATGGGTTTCAACAGGTAATCGATGCTGTTGACTTTGAACGCCCTCAGCGCGTATTCGTCGTAGGAAGTCGTAAAAATAACCGGTGATTCGACGGGCGTTTGCTCAAATATCTCAAAGCTCTGACCATCAGCCAGCTCGATGTCCATCAGAATCAGGTCTGGGGCCGTATTATTTTGTAACCATTGTACGGAAGAGCGAACGCTGGCGGCCGTACCAACGATGCGGATCGAATTATCTACGTCCTGTAAAAGTTTGGTCAGTTTCCGGACTGCCAGTTCTTCGTCTTCAATCACCAATACATCCATACAATTTGGTCGTTATATTTTGGGCGGGGTGGGTTTGCTGATCCCGTGTCAAATCATACCCCAAATAGCAGATTCGGTCACTTTTTTCCAAATTCCAGTCCATTGAAACCGCAAATTGCCCGGGTAAACCGGTACAGTTTCGCCATGAAATGAGCGCTGAATTAACCAACACCAATCTTCTCGCGGAGGAGCGGCAGCGTGACGATAAACAGGCCCTCTTTCTCTTCAATTGTAGGGCGGGCCAGATTTAGCAGTTTGTATTTGGAGGCAATATTGGAAAGACCGACGTGGTTCGATTCCACCCGCACGTTCTTGCGCTGTAGTGTGTTGCGGATCGTCAGAAAACCGTCCACCGCTTCAATTTCAATTCGAAGGGGATTTTCCGGAAGCATCGAATTGTGCTTAACGGCGTTTTCGACCAGCATCTGCAGCGTCAGCGGAGGTAAAAGCGCTTCCTGGTTGTCTTCAGTGACCAGAATCTGCAACGAAAGTCCGGCACCGTATCGGGTTTTGAGCAGGTGATAGTAGGAGTCGATGAATTCGAGTTCTTTCCGCAAAGTTGTCAGTTCCCGCTCGTTGGTTTGCAGCAAATACCGGTAAACGCTGGCCATATCGTCAACAAACTCCTCGGCCAGTGCCGGATTTTCGGAAATGAGCGATGATAAAGTATTCAGGGAATTGAACAGAAAATGCGGATTTACCTGACTTTTCAAGACCTCAAACCGCCCCTGCCACTGGGTTCGGAGCAGCGCTTCTTTTTCCAGATTGGTTTTTTGCCACTGAATAAACAGGTAGGAACCTTCGTAAATACTAATGTATAAAAGGTGGTAAAAAATCTGAATACCGATCGTTTCCAGGTACATGATAAAAAAATCAACCTCGAATTGAAGCACGGGGTATTCGTCATTCGGATAGGTCAGCGAATGGCCGAATTGCCGAAGAAAAAAGCCGATGTTGACGAGAATCGGAAAAACCAGAATCAGCAGGTACATTCGCTGTCGGGTATTTGACAATCCCGGATACCGGTTTTGAATCAATCGAACGATCCAGCGAGTCAGATTCCAGCAAATATAACCGGAAACAATCCCAACGATAAAGTACCGAATTAACTCGCCCGATGTGTAGCTCAGTATCAGTTTAACCCGGAAGAATAAGGCCCCAAAAAAGAAGAGAATAAATGGGCCTAAGATTCGGAGTCGGGTATCGTTAAAAGTTTGCATATTCTTCCAGAAATAATCTGCCGTACTGGCAACGACGATTAATTAGTCATGAGTGGCAAGGTGACACAAAACCGGGTGTCTGTATTCAGAATCTCCAGCCCGCCTTGACCGAGCAACTGGTATTTGGTTGCAATGTTGGCCAGGCCCACGCCGTTGGAAGCAACGCGCAGATTCTTGAGCTGAACGTTGTTCGAAACCGTCAGACGTCCGCCATCGATTGTTTCAATCCGGATCTGAAGCGGCTGATCGGCCAGGATAATATTGTGTTTAACCGCGTTTTCGACCAGCATTTGCAAAGTGAGCGGTGGCAGTTGCGCATCCTGAAAACCGTCTCCAATCCGCACATCCAGGTCGATGCCGTTGCCGTAGCGGGTTTTAAGCAGGTGAAAATAGGATTCGATAAATGTTAATTCATCGCGTAAACTTGTCAGGGCATTTTCATTGGTCTGGAGTAAATACCGGTAAACGCTCGATAATTCTTCAATAAACAGCTCAGCCTTCTCAGTATCTTCATCAATTAATGACGATAACGTATTCAGACTATTGAATAAAAAATGCGGATTAACCTGCTGTTTTAAACTGTCCAGCTGGCTCTGCAAATTCGCTTTTTTCAGCTTTTCCGTTTCACTGATAGTTTGTGACCATTTCTCAAATGTATAAACGCTTTCGTGCACAATATTGGCGATTACGTTCCCGATTGTTCCGAATACTATCGCCCAGAATAGCTGGTTTGAATCGAAAACATAATGCGGAAAATGAATCCAGTCGTAAAAATAAAACAGGAAGATAATGGCCGAGGAAGACATCAGGATGTGGATGAAAAGCGCCATAACCATGCGCATCCAGGTCTGTCGAACTTTGGGAAACCGCTTGCGCAGGTAAACCGCCGGAACCGCGTGTAGAAAGAATGCCGGAGTCCAGATAAGGGTGGTAATAATGGAAGCGCCAACAAAAATATCCAGCCGCTGAATATAGAGTTTCCCGAACAGCATGTAGTTCAGGAAAAAATAATAGCCGGGCAAAATGCCCAGCGCGATCCAGGTATCCTTATTGGTATAGCGGTTTAATTTCAAGCCCACATCGGTACAGAAAAGTCAGGGTAAATTTACCAAAAAATCGGCACCTTTAGCGATCAGCGGAACCTGAACACTAAACTGACGGCCGTCGTCGGTAATGACCGGTCGTGGCAGGCGCAACAGCGTAAACCGCTCACTCAATTGGGCCAGACTGCCCGCTTCCTTATTGACCTGCAACGTCTTACGCTGAATGTTATTGGAAATGCGCAGGAAAACCGCATCCCTCGTTGCGTCTGGTTCGGCCTGGAGTTTAATCAGAAGTGGCCGGTCGGCCATGACGACATTGTACCGAATGGCATTTTCGATCAGCGTCTGCAGGCTGAAGGGCGGCAGGTAACAATCCAGCAAACACGACTCGATGTCGATCTTCAGGTCGATGGCCCGTCCGTAGCGCACTTTCAGCAGGTAAAAAAAGGACCGTATAAAATTGATTTCCGTCTGGAGCGTCACCACTTTTCGATCATTGGATTGCAGCAAATACCGGTAAACGCTCGACATTTCTTCCAGAAACTGGTTGGCCTGGTGTTTATCCTCCGAAATAAGCGCCGACAGCGAGTTAAGCGAATTGAACAGAAAGTGCGGATTCACCTGATTTTTCAAACTATCGAATTGTCCTTGAATGCGGGATTTCTGGACGGCCTCGGCTTCGGCAACGGCCAGGCGGTATTGGTGCAGGTAGTAAATTATTTCGTAGGTCGTTCCCAGCATCAGGGAACAAAAAATACCGATTCCGATGTAAGCCTGATAGACCCGGGCGGTGATGGGAATAATGGCAAGGCCGCTGAGGTCGGTCAGCAAGATGAACAGCGATTGACAGACAACGGAAAGCAACACGTAACCGCTAAACGTGATGACAATGCGCCGGAAGGCGTTGCGGGCGTCGGGGAAATGTTTACGGACGTAACTAACCCAGCTAACGGAACCTTCCCACGCCAGCGTGACGTAAGCCATGCCGATAAACACCCAACCGGCGTATAAAACCGGGTTGTCGTGATACTCTTTGAGGTATAATAAATTCGCCAACAGCACAATCAGCGGGATTCCTATCCAGCGGAGCCATCGATCGTTCGGTCTTTCCAACGTTGTCACGTACTTTACAATTGGGATAATAACTTTTTCGTAAAATAAGTTGTAGAAAACCGTTTGCTCAATACAGAGTTGATTGAAACGCGCACTTTTGGGGTTGAATTGAGGTTAGTTGATGCTAAAGAGGATAAAATCGTTTTGAGAGCTTAGTTTTACTGAAAATTTCCTGAACCAGGTAAAAACATGATTAAATACAGTTACTACTTACTTCTGGTACCGATTTCTCTGTTTGCCCAGCACCCCCAGGTCAGCCGTTCGGTGGCCGATACCGTTCAACTGGCGGAGGTAACGGTGCGGGGATATGAAACCAACCGGCCGCTGCTCGAAACCGCTGCTTCGGTGAATGTGCTGTCTGCGAAGGATCTGACCCAGCGGTTTGGTACGCCGACGCTCGTTCCCGCGTTCAACACCCTGCCGGGTGTGCGGATGGACGAACGTTCGCCCGGGAGCTACCGGCTTTCGATTCGGGGGAGCCTGATCCGTTCGCCGTTTGGGGTTCGGAATGTCAAAATATACTGGAACGAATTGCCACTCACCGACGCGGGCGGAACTACCTACCTGAACGCGCTGGATGTGCGGTCGATCGGCCGGGTGGAAGTCATCAAAGGGCCTTCGGGCAGTTTGTACGGCGCCGGAACCGGCGGTACGGTTTTACTGACCGGCCTGACCAATACAGGCGGTGAATTGGCAAACCGGGCCGAAGTGGGTGCGCTGGCGGGCTCATACGGGTTGGCGGGACAGAATTATTCGTTTCAAACCGGGAAAAATAATTCGGCCATTTCGGTGAATTACGGCCATTTGCAATCGGACGGTTATCGCCAGAACAGCCGGATGTACCGCGATAATCTGTCGGTCAATGGAACGTTTTCCGTCAATGAAAAGCAAACCGTCTCGGTAATGGGTCTTTATACCGATCTGATGTATCAAACCCCCGGCGGTTTGAACCGGGCGCAGTTTTTGGCAAACCCCCGGAACGCGCGTCCGTCGACTCCGGCCATTGCGGGCAGCGTGGATCAGCACGCAGGTATTTACCAGAAAACCGGTTATTTGGGTTTTTCACACCAGTACCGTTGGAACAGCCGGATTCAGAACACTACTGTCATTTTTGGTTCTACGACCGACTTTTATAACCCCTTCATTACCAACTACGAAAAGCGGGCCGATCAGGGACTGGGTGCGCGGACGGTTACGCGCTGGCAGATGATTGAAGAAGGCGTTCCGACGCAACTCGTTTTCGGGGGCGAATACCAGCAGAATTTCACCGTCGATCGCAACTACGGAAACCGCCGGGGCCAGCCCGACACCCTTCAGGCCGACGACGAACTTCGGGCGTCTCAGTCGGTCATTTTTGCCCAACTGGAAGCCACACTGCCGCTGGGAATTATTGCCACCGCCGGTCTGAGCCGAAACGAAGTTGCCTATCGTTTTACCCGGTTTTCAGTGCTTCCCATTGTACCTCAACTCCGGGCTTTTCAACCGGTTTGGTTGCCCCGGGTGGCTTTGTTAAAGAAACTGGGTGAATTTGTTTCGGTGTTTACGAGCGTCAGCACCGGTTATTCGGCACCCACGATTCAGGAAGTTAGGCCGTCGGAGGGTACTTTCAATTCGACGCTGGAACCGGAAAAAGGAACCAATCTGGAAGTGGGGTTACGCGGTCAATTGAGCCGGTTTCAGTTCGACGTAGCGGCTTACCAGTTCCGGTTGCGCCAAACCATTGTGCGTCGGTCGGTGGCCAGCGGAGCCGAATATTTTATCAATGCCGGAGCCACCAACCAGAAAGGCCTGGAAGTTCAGTTGGCGTATAATCTGGTGGTGCCTAAACCGGGCGGTTTCTGGCAATCCGTTCGGGTCTGGAACAGCACGACGGCTACGAATTACAGGTTTAAGAACTACCAGCAAGGTGCCGTCGATGTGTCGGGAAACCGCGTAACGGGCGTTCCTCCGCTGGTGGTAGCTACCGGTCTGGATGCGGAAACCCGGCTGGGTCTATACGCCCACGTGGCGCATCAGTTCATCGATAAATTTCCGCTCGATGATGCCAATACCGTCAAATCCGACATCGCCCGGATGCTGAATGCGACCATTGGATTCCGGAAATCGCTCGGCAAACACTGGGCTCTGGATGCGTACGTTAGTGGTGATAACCTGCTGGACCAGACCTACAGCCTGGGCTACGACCTCAACGCCCTCGGCGGACGCTACTACAATGCCGCTCCGCGCCGGAACGTCACGGGAGGAGTGAAGCTGGCAGTGCGGTGGTAAAACCGGGTGCGTTTTCTTTTAGGAATCGTGTTACTTTTTGCCGAAAAATCGTCTCAAGTAGGTACTCGTATTCCTAAAATTAAACGAAAAATGAGTTTACCCGTTCAAGAATTAAGAGGCATCACCAGCTCGGTGGCGGATGCCCTGAAAGCGCAAGGCTTGACCAATAGTGATGCTTTGCTGGAAGCCGCCAAAACCGCTTCGGCACGTAAACAACTGGCAGCTACCGTTGGCGTTGAAACAAGCGTTATTCTGGATCTCGCCAACCGCGCGGATCTGAACCGGATTTCGGGCATAGGCGGTGTTTACAGCGATTTGCTGGAAGAAGCCGGCGTCGATACTGTGAAAGAATTGTCTCATCGCAACCCGGAAAATCTGGCGGCCAAAATCAATGAAATCAATCAGGTGCGTCAACTGACGCAACGCCCCCCGACGCTGGAGCAAATCACCGATTTTATCAACCAGGCGAAAGCATTACCCGCCGGATTGGAGTATTAGTTTGAATTAATAATGAAAAATGAACAATTAATAATATATGATTTGGGTAGCCCCACTTCTCATTATTAATTGTTCATTTTTCATTATTAATTGATTTACAATCTGATCGTTTCGTCTTTTTCGTCGAAAAACAGGTAGTTCAGGTAATCGGAGTACGGTTTGATTAACTGACATCCTTTCACCACTTCGTCGGCAAAATCCGGTTTGAGAACGTCCTTATCGGAATACCGGTGAATGAAAAATAATTCTTTGCGCCGGAGCAAATCGATTTCCGGGTGATCAGCGGAGTAGCCTTTGGGTGAGGTCTTCATCGTTTCTCCGGAAATTTCCGGAAAGTAGGCTTTGAACTCCGGCGCTTCAATAATGTCCTTTAGCTCATCCACATTGTAGTCAATCTCCTGCCGGAATTTGGCCAGTTGCGCCGGAGTCGGCTGCCACATACCCGCCCCCAGAAACGTTTCGCCGTTGGGCTGGAGGTGGAAATAAAAATCGATCCGGCCCGAATGCCGCCCACCCGGCCCCACGGCGGCTGCCAGATTTTTCTTGTAAGGAGCCTTGTCTTTCGAAAACCGGATGTCGCGGTTGATCCGGAAAATACAATCTTTAACGGCGGTATTGGGTAAGGGCTGAAACATTTCAATTCCCTTCAGCAACCGGGCGACAAATCCCTCAAACTCAGACTTAGCCGCATCGTAGCGGTTTCGGTTGGCATGAAACCACTCGCGGTTGTTGTTTTGGACCAGATCGCGCAGAAAGTCAAGTGTTTGAACCGTAAGCTGAGAATTCGGTGCGTTTTTCGTCTTCATACAGTTCCAAAGCTAACCAGAAATACCGAAGTTTGCGAAACCAATTGCGATTGAGTGAATGAGTCATTGAGTGAATCACTTCGCTGATGGCAAAGAACTGGAGGAACAATTCACTCACCGCGCTGGAGGCCCCGTCGCTCATTCGCAAGTCACACATTAAAAAATATGTCTCGCATACTCACCGGTATTCAAAGCAGCGGGCGGCCGCATTTGGGTAATATTCTGGGGGCCATCAAACCCGCCATTGCCCTTTCGGAGCAACCCGGCAACGAATCCTTTTTTTTCATTGCCGACCTGCACTCGTTAACTTCTATCAAAGACGGCGCGCTGCGTCGGGAATACATTCGCGCCGTAGCCTCCGCCTGGCTGGCTTTCGGACTTGACACGGCCAAAAATACGTTCTGGCGGCAATCGCACGTGCCCGAGCATACCGAGCTGGCCTGGTACCTGAACTGCTTTACGCCTTACCCAATGCTGGCAAACGCGCATTCTTTCAAGGACAAAGCCGATCGGCTGGCAGACGTCAATGCCGGGGTGTTTATGTATCCCTGCCTGATGGCGGCCGATATTTTGCTGTACGATGCCGATATTGTTCCGGTGGGTAAGGACCAGAAACAGCACGTCGAAATGACGCGTGACATGGCCAGTGCCGTTAATCACCGGGTGGGCGAGGAGATTTTCGTGCTGCCTGAATCCCGAATCGACGAGCGAATCATGACCATTCCGGGCATCGATGGGCAAAAAATGAGCAAATCGTACAACAATTACATCGACATTTTCCTGCCTGCCAATGAGTTGTACAAAATGATCAAAAAGATCATTTCGGACTCGACACCTTTGGAAGAACCGAAAAATCCGGATACCGATATCACGTTCAAACTCTATGCCTTGCTGGCCGATGACGCTCAGCTCGAAACCATGCGCCAGAACTACCTGAAGGGCGGTTACGGGTACGGCCATGCCAAAAAGGAATTGTACGAGTTGATCATCAGCCAGTTTGCCAAACCACGCGAGCTGTTTAACTATTACATGGAAAACGAAGCCGCGCTGGAAAACGAACTCCGGATCGGCGAAGAAAAAGCCCGCGCCATTGCCTCCCAAACCATCAAACGCGTTCGGGAAAAATTGGGCTATAACTAATTGTGATTGAGTGATTGGGCGATTGAGTGAATTACGCCACTTGTTGACAATGATCTTGCGTGGATATTTATTCAATCACTCAACCGCTCATATACTCAATGAAAATTGGAAAAACTCAACCAACTCGATACCGACCTGTTTCTCTGGCTGAATGGCTTGTACGCTTCGTGGCTTGACCCGGTGATGGTGTGGGTGACGATGCGGAATTCGTGGATTCCGTTCTATGTCGTGTTGATTGGCTGGCTCATTTTTCAGTACCAGAAACAGGCGCTGGGCTTAATTTTAACGCTGGTTGTTGCCGTGGCCCTGAGTGATCAGATGGCGTCTTCGGTGATGAAGCCGCTAACACTCCGGCTGCGACCCTGTCACGAACCGGCCTTGCAAAAACTCATTCACCCGGTTTTGGAGTGCGGAGGAACCTACGGTTTTGCTTCGTCGCACGCGGCCAATGCCTTTGCGCTGGCGATGGCACTATGGCTGCTGGTCGGAAAGCGGTTTGGCTGGGTAAAATGGACGTTTCTCTGGGCGTTTTTGGTTTCGTACAGCCGGATTTACGTTGGGGCCCATTACCCGCTGGATGTGTTGGCGGGAGCAGGCATTGGCGTGATGATGGCGACGATCAGTGCGGTTTTGTATCAAAAAGTAACAGAGCGGTTTTTTACTGTTACGAAATAAGCATTCCTGATTCGCAGAAGGTAATTTTGTACGGCAATAATCCTATTGTCAATTCGGTACAATAAAACTTTGACATACTCACCTCATTCATCAAACAATATTCGTATTTTTGCGGAAATTTTCGGCACTGAATGGCATCCCTCAATACGGTAAAGATTTTTTCAGGTAGTCAATCAAATTACCTGGCAGAGAAAATTGCCCACCAATACGGCAAGGATTTGGGCGGTTATACCCTGCGTAAATTTAGCGACGGCGAACTGTCCCCGAGTTACGAAGAGTCGATTCGGGGGTGTGACGTTTTTCTGATTCACTCCACGAATCCGCCCGCCGACAACCTGATGGAATTGCTGCTGATGGTGGACGCGGCCCGTCGGGCATCTGCCCACTACGTAACGGTCGTGATTCCGTATTTCGGGTACGCCCGGCAGGATCGGAAAGACAAACCACGGGTGGCGATTGCTGCTAAACTGGTCGCCAACATGCTGGCTGCTGCGGGCGCGGATCGTCTGATGACCATTGACCTTCATGCCGGTCAGATTCAGGGGTTCTTTGATTTCCCGGTCGACCACCTGGAAGGAACATCGGTTTTTGTGCCGTATATCCGGAGCCTAAATCTGGATAACCTGCTGATCGCGTCGCCGGATGTGGGAGGAGCCGCCCGCGCCCGGACGTTTGCGAAGCATTTCAACGCCGACATCGTCCTGTGCGATAAACACCGGAAACGCGCCAACGAAATTGCCTCAATGCAGGTAATCGGGGATGTCGAGGGGGCTAACGTCGTACTGGTCGATGACCTGATCGATACCGGCGGTACATTGTGCAAAGCTGCCGAAATTATCCTGGAGAAAGGCGCTAAATCGGTCCGGGCGATTTGTACGCACGCGGTTATGTCGGGCAAAGCGCACGACAATATTGCCAACTCAGTGCTGGAAGAGCTGGTGGTTTCCGACACGCTGCCGATGCGCCAGCAAAGTTCCAAAGTAAGAGTGCTGACTGTCGCGGATTTATTCGCCAAAGCCATCGGCCGCATTCGTGATCACGAATCTATTAGTTCATTGTTTATAAATTCTTAAAGAGAGCAAAGAGGATAGACAAGAGAGTAAAGACAACTTGTTGTTACTGTTTAAGTCTAAAATCTCACTTCTCTTTTCTTACATCTAATCAAAAATCAAAATGAAAAAACACGAGATTGTAGGGTATAACAGAGCGAATCTCGGTAAGACAGAGTCAAAAGCTCTTCGTGCCGAAGGTTATGTGCCCGGAGTGCTGTACGGTGGTAAATCACAAGTTCATTTTTACGCACCGGCGATTCTGTTTCGTCAACTGCTGTCGTCTCCCGAAGCGTACGAA
Source organism: Larkinella terrae (assembly GCF_009668025.1). GTDB lineage: Bacteria > Bacteroidota > Bacteroidia > Cytophagales > Spirosomataceae > Larkinella > Larkinella terrae. The sequence continues at coordinate 81,092 of NZ_WJXZ01000009.1, forward strand.
GTAACGCTGAACATCGAGGGCGATGAGTACGTTGCCATTTTGCAGGACACGCAATTCCACCCGGTAAATGACCAGTTGATCCACGCGGATTTTCTGGAAATCGTCGAAGGAAAAGATATCAAAGTTGAAGTGCCCATCCGGTTTGTTGGAACCGCTCCCGGTGTACAAAAAGGGGGTAAACTGATTCAGAAGCTCCGGAAACTGAAACTGCAGGGAGCCGCTGACCGGATTCCTGATTACGTGGATGTGAACGTGAAAGACCTGGATCTGGGCAAAACCATTAAAGTGGGTGCCGTGCAACTAGAAGGCGTTGAAATTCTGGATGGTCCGCTGCTGCCGATCGCCAGCATCGAAATCCCGCGCGCCATGCGTGGAAAAACCGCTTAAGACCGGTTTCAAAACTAATAGATTTAAAAGCAGAAAACCCGCTCAAGTTGAGCGGGTTTTCTGCTTTTAAATGAGAAGAAAGAGGTGAGAAGCGAGACAAGAGACTAAAACCTCTCTACTATCTTGTCTCATCTCTCTTGTCTACACTCACTTTTTCGTCACGCGAATCGAGATCCGGCGGTTTTGGGCGCGGCCCTCTTCGGTGTCGTTTGAAGCAACCGGGTGTTCCTGGCCGTAACCTTCAGATTCCAGGCGGCTTTTGTCGGTGCCCAACGTTACCAGTTCATTTTTGACAGAAGAAGCACGTTCTTCGGACAATTTCTGGTTCGCAGCCGCATTGCCGGTATTGTCGGTGTAACCACCTAATTTGATGTTGACATCCGGATGAGCTTTCAGAATTTCGGCGATGTTTTTCAACTGCTCCTGCGACTCCGGTTTGAGCGTAGCGCTACCGGTTTCGAACGTCAGGCGGTCGAAGTCAAACCAGGTTTCTTTGTCGACCGGTTTTGACGCATCCTGAATGAACCCCAGCAGTTTGTTTTCTACGCCCAGTTCCGGGAGATTCAAATCAACGCCGTTGGTCAGTTTGACCGGTTTGAAAGCGCCCAGGTTTGGCGTACTAACTGCGTCATTATCAGCCGCCGTCGATTTTTCCAGTTCAACCACTTCAATGCCACCTTCGGCGGTAACGCCTTCCTGATCATAACCGGCGGATTCAGACGACTGAATCGCGATGTACGGCGCAATAACCAGCGAAACGATGGACATCAATTTGATCAGAATGTTCATCGATGGACCGGAAGTATCTTTAAACGGATCACCGACGGTATCACCCGTTACCGAAGCCTTGTGCGGTTCTGATTTTTTGTAGTAGATCTGACCGTTGATGTCGACGCCTTTTTCAAATGATTTTTTGGCGTTGTCCCAGGCACCACCGGCGTTGCTTTGGAAAATTCCCATCAATACCCCGGAAACTGTAACCCCGGCCAGGAAACCGCCCAGCACTTCGGGCCCAAACAAAAAGCCGACGATGACCGGTGAAACCAGCGCAATCGCACCCGGCAGGATCATTTCCCGAATCGAAGCCTGGGTTGAAATCGCCACACATTTTTCGTATTCCGGTTTTCCGGTTCCTTCCAGAATGCCCGGAATTTCGCGGAACTGACGACGAACTTCTTCCACCATTTTCATGGCCGCCCGACCTACGGCTGCAATTGCCAGCGATGAGAAAATGAACGGAATCATCCCACCAACGAATAAACCGGATAACACATCAGCTTTGTAAATATCGATACCGGTGATTCCCGAAACACCCACAAAAGCCGCCAACAGGGCCAGTGAAGTCAGGGCAGCGGAAGCAATGGCGAAACCTTTTCCGGTGGCAGCGGTGGTGTTTCCAACCGCATCCAGAATGTCCGTACGACCCCGAACTTCTTCGGGCAGTTCGCTCATCTCGGCAATCCCACCGGCGTTATCAGCAATCGGACCGAAGGCATCAATGGCCAGCTGCATGGCGGTGGTGGCCATCATCCCGGCGGCTGAAATTGCCACGCCATACAGACCGGCAAATTTATACGAGATGAAAATACCGGCCGCCAGCGTGAGAATCGGTAAAACCGTTGATTCCATCCCGACCGACAAACCGCCGATGATGTTGGTGGCGTGTCCCGTCGACGACTGACGCACGATAGTCATAACCGGCCGACGACCCATTGCCGTATAATATTCGGTGATGATCGACATCAGGGCACCCACAATCAAACCGGTAAAAATAGCATAGAACACATCCAGACGCGTGAACTCAACACCCCGTATTTCCAGCGTTCCTTCCGGTAAAACCGCATTTACGAGGAAGTAAGAGGCAATCACCGTCAAAATAATCGACGCCCAGTTGCCGGTATTCAAAGCCCCCTGAACGTTGCCGTTATCGTCTTTTACCCGGACAAAATAGGTAGAAATAATTGAGAAGATCAGACCCAGTCCGGCGATCAGCATCGGCAGTACGATCGGCGCGTGACCCAGAATATTACTTACGTCCGGAATGCGGATTTCGCGGCCCAATACCATCGTTGCCAGAATCGTTGCCACGTACGAACCGAACAAATCGGCGCCCATACCGGCTACGTCACCCACGTTGTCGCCCACGTTATCGGCAATGGTGGCCGGGTTGCGTGGATCATCTTCCGGAATGCCGGCTTCCACTTTTCCCACGAGGTCGGCACCTACGTCGGCGGCTTTGGTGTAAATACCGCCCCCAACGCGCGCAAACAAGGCAATGGATTCGGCACCCAATGAAAAACCGGCCAGCACTTCCAGGGTTTTTTCCATCGGAAGGCCGTTGACGTCACCGGTTGATCCGACGTAAATGGAATGGAAAAGAATAAAAAGCAAACTTAAACCGATAACTGCCAGACTGGCTACACCAATGCCCATGACCGATCCACCGGTGAAGGAAACATTAAGGGCGCGGGTGAGGCTCGTCCGGCCTGCCTGGGCGGTGCGGACGTTGGCTTTCGTGGCGATTTTCATGCCAATGTATCCGGCAAGAGCCGAGGTGAAGGCCCCAATGGCAAACGCAATACCGATCGGCCAATCGGAGTTTTCAACCAGCGTTCCGGCAAAACTGAGCAGGATCGCAACCACAATACCAAAGACAATCAGAATTTTCCACTCGGCTTTCAGAAAGGCAATGGCACCGTCGGCAATGTACGACGCGATTTCCTGCATCCGGTCGTTGCCTGCGTCCTGACGCGAAACCCACATAAATTTGGTGTACATCACCACCAGGCCAATGAGACCCAGAATGGGAACAAGGTAAATACTCGAATTCATGCTGAAGGATTAAAAGGTTTAATTTTTGCAAAGTGGCAAATATAATCGGAATGATAGCAATTGAAAATCACTAAACCGGTTTTGATAGATTTTTTATAGAAAAACTGTGGCTATTTTTATGGCCTGAAAAAAAATCTGGCGTATTTCAAAATGCGTTTCACAGCATAGTAATTCGTTGAGTTAGCCTGATTATTTTTGTTATTCATGTGAACGTTTCCGATCGATGACCAACCGACTTTTTCTGCGCAATCTGTTTCATACCACGCTTGCAATCACCGCGTTATTTCAACTTTCGTTCGGGCAAAGCAAACCGGCCGCCAGCGGGGCGATTTTGCAGGGACTTAAAAAACTGAATGTCGTCGGTACGGTTTTGTATGTGGCCGCCCACCCCGATGATGAAAATACGCAGCTACTAACTTACCTGGCGAACGAACGGCTGCTGCGCACCGGTTATCTGGCCCTGACGCGGGGCGATGGCGGTCAGAACCTCATTGGCTCGGAACAGGGCGAATACATCGGCGTCATTCGGACGCAGGAATTGCTGGCGGCCCGCCGAATCGACGGACCGGATCAGTTTTTCAGTCGCGCCAACGACTTCGGTTTTTCCAAATCGACCGACGAAGCGGTTCGGATGTGGGGGCAGGAGCAAATTCTGGGGGATGTCGTCTGGATGATCCGAAAATACCGCCCGGACGTGATCATTACCCGGTTTCCACCCGACAGCCGCGCCGGTCACGGTCACCACAGTGCCTCGGCGTATCTGGCGGAGGAAGCGTTTAAAATTGCCAACGATCCGACCAAATACCCCGAACAATTGAAATGGGTAAAACCCTGGCAGCCAAAGCGAATTTTCTGGAACGTGTTTATTCCGGGCGCTTTTATGAGCAATAAAAAACCGGACGAACCGGGTGTAATTTCGGTGGAAACCGGTTTGTATAACCCGCTGCTCGGAAAATCATACGGTGAAATTGCCGCCGAAAGCCGGAGCCAGCACAAGAGTCAGGGGTTTGGCGTTCCGGCCAGTCGCGGGGTGAAAATCGATTACTTGCTGTTGAAAGGCGGAGAGCCTGCCCCGAAAGATCCGTTCGACGGTGTTGACCTGAGCTGGAAACGGGTGCCGGGGAGCGCCAAGGTGCAACAGCTGATCAATCAAGCCATTACCAATTTCAAATCCGATAAGCCCTCGGCCTCCGTACCGGTTTTGGTGCAAACCTATAAAGCGCTGGCGCAACTCGATACAGCCAATCTTTACGTGAAAGCCAAACGGCAGGAGGTTGAAAAACTGATCCAGCAATGCATCGGATTGTGGTATGAAACCAATCCGGCGGATTTCGCAGCCTCGCCCGGCGAGCAAATCCGCGTGGCAAGCAGTATCGTCAACCGTTCGGATTATCCGGTTAAACTGCTGGGGATTCAAATGCCAGCGGTTAAGAAAGATACGGCTATGAACCTGGCGCTCAAGCCGAACGACGTGGTGGCTTTCAATTCGGCGGTAACGATTCCGGCCAATCAGCCCATTTCGCAACCGTACTGGCTGGAAAAACCGGTCAATAAAGGGTTGTTTCAGGTGAGCAATCAAGCCTTGATTGGTTCTCCCGAAAACCCGCCCGCTTTTACCACGGCTTATAGCTTTGAAATTGACGGTCAGCGGTTTGTCTTCACGCAGCCCTGGAGTTATAAATCCACCGATCCGGTTGACGGCGAAATCTACCGCCCATTTATCATTCAACCGGCCGTGATGGCCAATCTGGCCGAAAAAGTGTATGTCTTTGCGGACGATACGCCGAAAAACGTTGATGTGGTTCTCAGAGCGGGCAGGACTTCGGTTTCCGGAACCTTAAAACTTGAAGTTCCCTCGGGCTGGCGGGTCGAGCCGGAGCAGATTCCGTTTAACCTGAAGGAAAAATCGCAGGAGGTGCGGGTTTCGTTCCGGATTTACCCCTCGACGACCTACGGAGAAGGCAGGTTGCGTGCCGTTGTCAGTACAACATCCCCGGAGAAAACCGGTTACGCGAGCAGCCTGCGGGTTGTGGCCTACAAGCACATTCCGACCCAGACCTTATTTCCGGCCGCTGAAGCCAAGCTGGTGAAACTGGATATTAAAGTAAAGAGCAAAAATATCGGTTACATTGCGGGCGCGGGCGACGAAGTTCCGGCGGCACTGCAGCAAATCGGTTGTGTGGTAACACCCTTGACCGCCCGCGACATGAACTCGAATCTGTCGGTGTACGACGCCATTGTCGTGGGTGTTCGGGCGTATAATACCGAAGACTGGCTGCGAAATGCCCAACCCAAATTGCTGGATTACGTCGAAAAAGGCGGAACCATGATTGTTCAGTACGTGACGCCCGGTGGGTCTTTTATTCAAAATGGGTTGAAAACCAGTCAATTGGGGCCATATCCGTTTGTGGTTGGCCGGGAGCGCGTAACAGAAGAAGACGCGACCATGACGTTTATCAACCCGCAGCATCCCTTGTTAAATACACCCAACAAAATCACGGAGCAGGATTTTAACGGCTGGGTTCAGGAGCGCGGAATCTATTTTGCCCAGGAGTGGGACAAAGCCTATGAACCTATTTTCTCGGCCCATGATGTTAACGAAGCTTCGAAAGACGGTAGCTTAATATACTGTAAATACGGAAAAGGTCACTATATGTATACTGGCTTGGTTTTCTTCCGCGAACTTCCGGCGGGCGTACCGGGCGCATACCGACTGTTTGCCAATATGATTTCTGTCGGTAAGTAACGTACCAACGGACTGGAAGTCCGTGTTTTGGTTTAAAAATTGAAGATTGAAAAACACGGATTCCCAGTCCGTGGGTACGAAATGTGGCAAATCTGGATTGATACCGGCGGAACCTTTACAGATGGAATGGCAACCGATCCCGCAGGAAATATCCAGCGGACCAAAGTACTTAGTAATAGTAGTCTTCGCGGTATATTATCGTCTGACAATGGGCTTAAACTCAAAGCTCAATGGCTGATTGAACCGATTTTTAACGGATATCAGCTTCGAATTCTTGAAACCGGTGAAACGGCTACGGTTTTAAATCTGGAAAGTTCGGGCAAGTTGTTGCTTGATAAGGAGATAAAGCTTGAAAGTGAAGTAACGGTCGAGCTGTTTACGGGTGAAGAAGCGCCGGTTTTAGCTACCCGATTGCTGACATTAACACCGTTAGATAAGTCATTTCCCGCATTGGAATTGCGTCTGGGAACGACAAAAGGAACAAACGCGCTGCTGGAGCGAAAAGGTGGGCGGGTGGCGCTGATTGTGACCCGCGGTTTTAAAGATCTGCTCAGGATTGGCACCCAGCAGCGCCCTCATTTATTTCAGTTGAATATTCCTTCCGCCGAAATAGTCTACGATACAGTTTGGGAATTTGACGAGCGGATGGGAGCCGACGGCCTTCCGGTAAAACCCGTTTCCGATCCGATCATTAGCCAGCTTCTGGAGCAGGTTTGTTTGACCAAACCGGAGGCTGTTGCCGTCTCGCTGCTGAATTCGTATCGAAATCCGGCCCATGAAAAACAGATTGGTGATGTGTTCCGCAAAGCCGGTTTTCCGGTGACGGTTTCCAGTGAAATTTCATCGGCCATTCAGTATTTGCCCCGCACACAAACCGCACTGGTCGATGCCTACCTTACACCGGTTTTGCGGACGTATCTGGACAATCTGACTTATCAATTGGGCGGCAATCCCGTCCGGGTGATGACCAGCGGGGGCGGATTGGTAAAAGCGGAGCTGTTTCAACCGAAGGACAGTTTGCTGAGCGGCCCGGCGGGTGGCGTCATCGGAGCGGGATACGTGGCTACCGTTCTGGGAGTAAAGCGCACACTGACCCTCGATATGGGCGGCACCAGCACGGACGTCGCCCGGTATGATCAACAGGTTGATTATCAATTCAAAACCCGGGTAGGCGCGTTCGAGCTGCAATCACCGTCACTGGCGGTAGAAACCGTGGCGGCTGGTGGTGGTTCGGTGTGCTGGTTCGACGGCCAGCAGCTTCGGGTTGGCCCCCAGAGCGCGGGTGCTTCACCCGGTCCGGCCTGCTACGGCGCCGGTGGGCCGCTGACCATCACCGATGTGAACCTGTTGCTGGAGCGCTTGCATCCGGCTTTGTTTGGTATTCCGGTCAGTCTGGACAAAGCAAAGGCGGCTTTGCAACAGGTTCGTCAACAGGTTGAAAGTCAGTCATTTCAGGAAATTGAAGACGAAAAATTGTTGCTCGGTTTTGCTCGGATTGCCAACGAAACAATGGCCGGAGCAATCCGGAAAATCTCCGTTGCGCGCGGTTTTGATCCGAAAGAATACGCGCTGCTGGTTTTTGGCGGTGCCGGTGGACTTCACGGTTGCGCAGTGGCGAAACTGCTGGGTATTCAAACCCTTATTCTCCCGTTTGATGGCGGTTTGCTGAGTGCGTATGGCATCGGACAGGCCAGCATCGAACGGATTGCAGCACAACAGATTCTACAACCCTTAGCCGAAATCGAAGCCGATTTGGATGCTCTGATCGGTGAACTGATCGCAAAAGCAATGACCGCTTTACGGCGGGATATTGGCGGAACAGCCGCGATAACTGTTCAGAACGTTCTGTTATTCATGCGGTTGCAGGGCCAGGAAAGCACCATTGACATTCCTTACACGGTAAATCAGGTCGAAACGCTCTTCCGGGAAAAATATCGACAACTTTACGGCCATTTTCCGGCAAACCGCACTATTGAGGTAGAAAGTATTCGCGTAATTGTCAACAACCAGGTAGCAACTATATCTTCCGTTAATGCAGCAAAAACCGGAAAAATAGCTAAACCAGTTTTTTTTACCGGACAAACTCCGGCTTACGAATGGGATACCTTGTCCGAAGGTGATTCGATGGTAGGCCCGGCTTTATTGCTGAACAAAACGTCTTCCTGCTTTCTGGAAACGGGTTGGCAACTGGCAATCGATAGGGATCGAAATGCGATTGCCCGGTTTTCCGGTGAAACACAAACCGCCGAAGAACCTTTGCTGGAAGCCGCTCAAACGGAGCTATTTGCCCGGCGCTTTGTGGCTATTGCGGAAGAAATGGGCGCGCAGTTACAGCGAACGGCTTTTTCCGTGAACGTCAAGGAACGATTGGATTTTTCCTGCGCTTTGCTCGACGAAAAGGCCGAATTGCTGGTGAATGCTCCGCATATTCCAGTGCATTTGGGTAGTCTGGGAATTTGTACAAGGCTGGTTCTGAGCAAAATAGCGATTGGTCCGGGCGATGTGGTAATCACGAATCATCCCAAATATGGTGGGTCGCATTTGCCCGATGTGACCCTGATTTCCGGGGTTTTTACCAACTCGGGCGAGCTCATTGGATACGTAGTCAACCGCGCGCACCACGCCGAAATTGGCGGCAAAGTACCGGGTTCGATGCCTCCAGATGCCACGCGGCTCATTGAAGAAGGCGTGGTGCTGGAACCGCAATACCTGGTCAAAAATGGTGAATATTTGTGGGAGGAAGTGCAGAAGCGATTTGTAGAAACCGCTTTCCCAACCCGCGCGCTGGCCGAAAACCGGGCCGATGTTGAAGCGGCTCTGGCATCGCTTCGATCGGGCGAAACCGCCTTGCAGGAGCTGGTTCACCAGCACGGTTTGCCAATGGTTCGGAAATACATGCGACGGTTGCAGCAAGCTGCCACAGACTCCTTAAAACCGGTTTTACGTGGATCGGAGGGAAAAACATTTTGGGCTCGGGAATCGCTGGACGACGGTCATCAAATTTGCGTGAAGATTTCTGTTGAAAATCAGAGAATTACTTTCGATTTTGCGGAAACGTCGGCCGTCCATCCTCACAATCTGAATGCGAACCTGTCGATTCTGAATAGTGCGGTTTTGTACGTTTTACGGCTTTGGTGTAATCAGGATATTCCACTGAATGAAGGACTGATGGCCCCGGTTTCGCTCATTTTGCCGGAATGTTTTCTGAACCCGGTTTTCTCGGATGACCCAACCGAATGCCCGGCCGTGGTGGGCGGAAACACGGAAGTCAGCCAGCGGCTGGTCGATACCTTGTTGAAAGCATTAGGCTTAGCAGCTGGTAGTCAGGGAACTATGAATAATTTTTTGTTTGGTAGGTCCGGAGAGGCCGACAGGGCATTTGGCTATTACGAAACCATCGGTGGTGGAGCGGGCGCCGGACCCAGTTTTGCCGGTCGATCGGCGGTGCACCAGCATATGACCAATACCAAACTCACTGATCCTGAGGAGTTGGAGCGCCGTTATCCGGTTCGTCTCCACCGGTTTTCAATTCGGACGGGCTCGGGCGGGGCCGGAGAATGGCCGGGTGGCGACGGCATTTTACGGGAAATCGAATTTCTGGAACCTGTTCAGGCCACGTTGTTGAGTCAGCACCGAAACGAAGCACCGTATGGGTTGGAAGGCGGAGACGCCGGACAAACCGGGAAGCAAACGCTGCTGGCCGTCGATGGATCGGAAACCGCCTTGCCCGGAATTTTTACCCGGGCCATGCTGGCCGGGGAACGAATCCGAATCGAAACGCCTGGCGGGGGAGGTTTTGGAAAACCGTAGCGAAAAATTAATGTTGACAGGACCGCGGAATTAACAGATTAAAACTGATTTTTATCCGGTCAAATCCGTTGCATCCTTCCAATCTGTGTTCCTATCATATAAACTCTTTATCCGTGCCCAAATCGCTTTCCATTCGTTCCGGACTTGGCAGTATTTTGTTCTGGTCAGTTATTTCGGCGGCTTTCATCGGTCCCGGTTCCGTTACGGCCTGCGCCATGGCGGGCGCGGAATTTGGTCTGCAATTGCTTTGGGTGCTGACCTTCGCAACACTCGGAACGGTCTGGCTTCAGGAAGCAGCGTCCCGCATCACCATCGCAACCGGCCGGGATTTAGGGCAAACCATCGCCCTGGCGAATCAGAAACGCGGCAAAACAATCCCTTATCTGCTGTTTTTCGCGGTGACATTTGGTTGCGCGGCATACCAGGCTGGTAACATCCTGGGAGCAGTTTCCGGTTTGGCTTTGCTAACGGGCTGGTCGGCGCGCTGGCTGACAATCGGCGTGGGAGCGGTTTGCATCATTTTGCTGGCACTTGGGTCAACGCAATGGATTGCTAACTTTTTGGGAATCATTGTGTTTGCGATGGGTGGTGCGTTCGTTTACGTTGCTTTTGGCGCATCTCCCCCGGCCATCGACGTTGCCAAAGCGCTGGTTGTTCCTTCGTATCCGGCGGGGTCGCTGCTGCTCATTAACAGCCTGATTGGTACCACGATTGTCCCGTATAACCTGTTTTTCGGTTCGGGCATCACGCCGGGTCAAACGCTCTCCGAGATGCGATTGGGTGTCTGGATAGCGGTTTTGCTGGGCGGACTCATCTCAGTTGTGTTACTGATTGCAGGTTTGCTCATTACCGGCGGTTTTTCGTACCCCAACATGGCGGCAGTGCTCAGTGAACGGGTTGGAGCCTGGGGCGGTTCGCTTTTTGCGTTTGGTTTGTTTGCGGCTGGGTTTGCTTCGTCGCTGACGGCTCCGCTGGCGGCTTCCATTACCGGAAAAAGTTTGCTGGGCTGGTCAGAGCGTTCGTGGAAATACCGCCTGGTCTGGATTGGCGTCCTGGCCGTTGGACTGGCGTTTGGTCTGTCCGATTATAACCCGGTGAAAATCATCGTGATTGTTCAGGCCATCAACGGTATTTTACTGCCGGTCGTTACTATATTTCTGTTTTTGGCGGTTAACGATCGAAAACTGATTCCGGACGGTTTTCGGAATTCTCTGTCGCAAAACCTGGCGTTGTTACTGGTGGTCGGGGTGTCGCTGGTTTTTGGCGGCTGGAACGTGTGGCTGGCTGCTCAAAATTTGTTTAAATAACGTTTATAACGTTCCGGGTTCGTTCCTCACAAAACCGGTTGATTTTGGTTAAATAGAAGAGTATCTTCGAATAATCAAACAAATGATGGTATGAAATCTGGAAATTCTTTACTGATTTTGTGGGTTTGTGCGGTGTCGCTGGTCGGTTTAAACGGTTGTGCGACAAAGGTTTACCAGCTCAGACCAATCTCCGGTGATGTGGCTCAGATCGACGGTCGGCCCACGACGAAAGCTGAAGAAAAGGGGATCGCCGTCGTGGCTTCGTTCGAACGACTGGATTTGCAATACGTGGCGCTTGACATTGAAGTGAAAAATAAAACCGACCACCCGTTTGACGTCGATCCGGCCGATTTTCAATATACGGCACTGGACAAGGATCAGCATGCGGTTTTTATCGCCAATAGTTATCCCCAGAAACCGCTGATGTTTTCGGCTGCCGACCCCATTCAGGAAGCGGATCAAACGGTTTACAATCAGGAGCGTGAAGTGAAACGAATCAAGCGGGCAAAGGTCATCAATACGGTTTTGCTGGTGGCAGCCGTCGCCAGTGATGTGGCTTCGTCGTCGTCGCGCAGCAATCAGCGGCCCGAACGTTGGGTTCAAAACCGCATTACGCACAATAATATTTACACAGCCATTCAGGCCAAACGGATTATCGACCACGGTTTGTTCGCCGACCGGATGCAACGGTATGATTATGAGGCTTATCGCTGGAAAGAATTGGCAATGAAACCGACCACACTCCAACCCGGCCAGTCGGTTCGGGGGCTGGTTTACCTGCCCATGAGTCGGGATGCCAGACACATGCTGATCAATTACCCCGTTTCTGAATATGAGTCCATTATGATCACGTTCCAGCAGGACTGGGTGAATGAGAAAAGGAATAAAAAATAATGGAAATCCCTGGATTTGCTCCAAAAAACTGGAGGGATTGAATCGTTGCATGAGGAGTTGATTCGGATTGAATAGGGTGATTTGGCCTAAAATTTATTATTTACCTACTTTAGCCGAGTAAACGACCTAAGGATCGATGCAGAAACGGTATCCCAATCAGCTCTCGTATGGCGCAAACAATCTGGTCGTTGCCTTATCGCAAACTGAAGTAGCTAAAGTTTTTCGGGGCGACACGCGTTCAGATATTGGATCGGAAGCAGAGAAGATGAAATTCGCCAATCAGATCAATGAGTTGGTTGTCGCATTTATTCGGTTGGATTACGATGAGCAGAATGAATGGGACATGCTGGTGATGGAACGGCTTTACCCACAGGATTTCAGGAGCATTGAAATTTCGAAAAGAGAATTACTGTTGGATGTTTTTGAAGATGAATTAAAGGCGTTGCATCAGGCCGGTTTTGTCCATCGGGATATTCGCCGTCCGTCCGATCAAAGCGGAGAAAAATACGATAACATTCTGTTGACGGATAAAGGTTTACGCTTGATCGATGTGGGTATTTCGGCCTTAAAAATACAGGTCGGCGATAAGTTGTTTGGGAAATATATTGAAATGGAAAACGCGGAACTGGATGAATTTAAGCGCTATTTTCTAAGCCGCTGACAATCAGGTTGACGTAAATATTCTACGGTTAAATCGGAATAAGCTCGCCGGAAAGTCTTATTTTTAGCTTAGTATTTTTCTCGAAAAACCAGCAGAATGCAATTTTCCCACCTCCATTGCCACACGCAATACTCACTGCTTGACGGGCAGGCTGAGATCAAGAAACTGATCAAAAAGGCCAAATCGGACAACATGCCCGCCGTTGCCATCACCGACCACGGGAACATGTTCGGCGTTTTTGAGTTTGTGGCCGAAGCCGCCAAGCAAGGCATCAAACCGATTGTGGGCTGCGAATTTTACGTGGTGGAAGACCATACCAAAAAGCAGTTTACCAAGGAACAGAAAGATATTCGCTACCATCAGTTGCTGCTGGCGAAGAATCCGACGGGTTACAAAAACCTGATCAAACTCTGTTCGTTGGGGTACATGGAAGGTCTGTACGGTAAGTATCCGCGGATTACGAAAGAACTGATCGATCAGCACAAGGAAGGGCTGATTGCGTCGACTTGCTGCATCGGGGCGTCGGTTCCGAAAACCATTCTGAAAAAAGGGGAGGAAGCTGGCGAAATCGAATTCCGGTGGTGGCTGGATCGGTTTGGGGAGGATTATTACGTGGAATTACAACGGCACGAAATTCCTGATCAGATCAAGGTAAATGAAATCCTGGTCAAGTTTGCCCGCAAATACAACGTTAAAATTATTGCTTCCAACGACTCCCACTATGTGGATCGGGAAGATTGGGTAGCGCACGATATCCTGCTGTGTGTCAATACGAACGAAAAGCTGAGTACGCCTTCCGAAAAGGAATTTAACGACGAGGAAGGTTCGAAAAAAGGCACGCGGTTTGCCTTCTTCAGCGATCAGTTTTATTTCAAAAATACCGAGGAAATGTCGACCCTGTTCCGCGATTTGCCGGAAGCGATCGACAACACGAACGAAATTGTGGACAAGGTTGAAACGCTGAAACTAAAGCGCGACATCCTGTTGCCTAACTTCGTTATTCCCGACGGTTTTGCGTCGCAGGACGATTACCTGGACTTTCTGACATTCGAAGGCGCCCGCCAACGCTACCGGGTTCTGACGCCCGAAATCGACGAGCGCTTGCGGTTCGAACTGGGTGTAATCCGGCAAATGGGCTTTGCCGGATACTTCCTGATTGTTTCCGATTTCATCAAGGCCGGGCGTGATCTGGGCGTGATGGTTGGACCGGGCCGTGGTTCGGCCGCCGGTTCGGCGGTGGCTTATTGTATCGGCATTACGAACATCGACCCGATTAAATACAACCTGCTGTTCGAGCGGTTTTTGAATCCCGACCGGAAGTCCATGCCCGATATTGATACGGATTTTGACGACGAAGGTCGCCAGAAAGTGATCGATTACGTGGTGAAAAAGTACGGGAAACAACAGGTGGCCCAGATCGTCACGTATGGTACGATGGCAGCCAAATCGGCCATTAAGGACGTCGCGCGGGTGATGGAACTGCCGTTGCCCGAATCAAACGCGCTGGCTAAGCTTGTTCCCGACAAGCCGACTTACAACATGACCCTCAAAAAGATTTTTGAGGATTCCATCGATACGCTCGGGATGATGATTCAGCCGGAGGAGGTCGAGAATGTGAAGCGGATGCGGGCCATTGAAGCCGGGAACGATTTGTCGGCCAAAGTGCTGAAACAGGCCCGGAAGCTGGAGGGAAACATTCGGAACACGGGGATTCACGCGGCCGGAATCATTATCGCACCGGAGGATTTGTCGAACATTGTTCCGGTGTCAACCTCCAAAGAGACTGACCTGATTATCACGCAGTATGAAGGGAAAGTAATCGAGGATGCGGGCGTCATTAAAATGGACTTTCTGGGGTTGCGAAACCTCACCATTATCAAAGAATGTCTGCGGCTGATCAGGCAAAACCACGGCGGTTTTTTCATCAACGGCGTCGAAACCGATATTGACGATATTCCGCTCGACGACGAAGAAACCTATAAGACTTTCCAGCGGGGTGAAACGAACGCCATCTTCCAGTTCGAATCCGATGGCATGAAAAAGTACATGAAGGACCTGAAGCCCGACCGGTTTGAGGACCTTATTGCCATGAACGCGCTCTACCGGCCCGGCCCGATAGCCTATATTCCGAACTTTATCAATCGGAAACATGGTCGGGAAGAAGTGAAGTACGATTTACCCGAAATGGAAGAGTTTCTGGCAGATACGTACGGAATCACGGTCTATCAGGAACAATTAATGCTGCTTTCCCAAAAGCTGGGCAACTTTACCAAGGGCGACGCCGACGTTTTGCGGAAGGCAATGGGGAAAAAAGACCGCGCAACGCTCGACAAAATGAAGGGCAAATTCATGGATGGCTGCGCGGCTAACAAACTGGCGCTGAAGACTTGTGAGAAAGTCTGGACCGACTGGGAAGCCTTTGCCTCCTACGCCTTTAATAAGTCGCACTCGACCTGTTACGCTTTTGTGGCCTACCAGACGGCTTTCCTGAAAACGCACTACAAAGCCGAATACATGGCGGCCGTTTTGACGAGCTGTTTGGGGAACATTGAAAAGATTACCTTCTTTATGGAGGAATGCAAAGCCATCGGGATTCCGGTTTTGGGCCCGGATGTTAACGAATCGGAGCGGTTTTTTGGGGTCAATCAAAAAGGTGAAATCCGGTTTGGACTGGGTGCGATCAAAGGAACCGGCGATGCGGCTGTGGAGTCGATCATTGAGGAACGCAAAAAAGGTGGCCCGTTCAAGGATGTGTACGATTTCGTCATCCGGATCAACCTCCGGACGGTTAATAAGAAGACGCTGGAAAGTCTGGCGTACGCGGGAGCCTTTGATAACCAGGAAGAACTGCATCGGGCGCAGTATTTTACCCCCGCCGACGGAGAAACGTCGACCTACATTGAAAAACTGACCCGCTACGCCAATAATTACCACGCCGAGAAGTCGGCGGCCCAGCAATCCCTGTTTGGGGGGGCGGGGGGAGAACCCAACATTGCGCGGCCCAAACCGCCGGTGGTTCCGCCCTGGAGTGAGATCGAACGCCTGAAGTTTGAGAAGGACGTGGTCGGTTTTTACATCTCCGGCCATCCGCTGGACGAGTTCCGGATTGAACTGGAAAGCTTCTGCACCTGCACGCTTGATAAATTGTTTGACGAAGTGAATCAGGGGCGGGAAATCACCGTGGGCGGAATTGTAACGAGCAAGCAATTGCGGCAATCCAAAAACGGTAATCCGTTCGTGATTTTTAAACTGGAAGATTACAACGGAACGGTGGAAATGAGCCTGTTCGGCGAAGATTTTGTCCGGATGGGAAATTACATCGAAGAAGGGTTATTCCTGCACGTAAAGGGGAAATTGCAAAACCGCTGGAATTCCGACGCCTTCGAATTCCGACCGAACTTCATCCAACTGCTGACCGAAGTGCGGACGAAATACAGCAAGGAACTCTGTGTGCAACTGGATTTGAAGCTGATTAACAACGAGTTTGTCGCTAAAATTACGGATCTGATCAAAACCTATCCGGGCTCCTGCAACCTGGTACTGCGGGTAATGGATGAAGAAGAACGGGTCGATGTCAGTATGTTATCGCGGCCTTTTAAGATCGCGCCGGTCAATGAATTATTGAAAGAACTGGACTCAATGGACGGGGTGGGTTACCGATTGAATTAAAACCGTAGGCTGGCAAATGTTAACTGCACTGATTGGAAATAATCTTGAAGCTATCAAACAGATTGCACTTCGGCATCATGTGCGAAAGCTATACGTTTTCGGCTCAGCCTGTACGAATCGATTTGAGCCGGATAGCGACATCGATTTGCTACTCAGCTTCGACCAAAACCGAGTTAATTTAGAAGACTATGCGGATAATTATTTTGATCTGGCCGAAGAACTGGAGAAGTTATTAGGTCGTCCCGTAGAATTAGTTGAAGAAGCAACTCTGCAGAATCCATATTTCATTCGTTCGGTCAACCAGACTAAAATCCCTATTTTGGAATGATCGATGAAATTCGAAAATGTTTGACGGATATTTTGGTGTCAATTGAATCAATCGATAATTATCTCGAAAACAATCGTTTGTTTGAAATTTATCAAACAAACAAAATGCTTCGGCGGGCCATCGAACGTGAACTTGAAATTATTGGTGAAGCAACAAACATTGCACTTCGATTGGAACCAACCCTTTCAATTTCAAATGCACGCCGGATTGTGGATACCCGAAATCGAATCATACACGCTTATGATGCTGTAAATGATACAGTTGTCTGGTCGATTGTCATAAAACACCTGCCAATTTTGAAGATGGAAATTGTTCATTTGCTGGAAAACAGTAATGATTGATTTCGTTGAACTTTTTTCAACTTCAAAACATTGTACGTACATAAGAGTTAAAATAGACAAAAAATCGAGATACAATCATGGCAAAAGCGATTGAAATAACCGACGCCAACTTCGCGGAAGTAATTAATTCCGATAAACCGGTACTTGTGGATTTTTGGGCCGAATGGTGTGGTCCCTGTAAAATGATCGGACCATCGGTTGAACAACTGGCGGGTGAGTACGAAGGGAAGGCGATTGTGGCCAAAATGGACGTAGACATGAATGCGCAGGTTCCGGCCCAATTCGGTATTCGCAGCATTCCTACTTTGATGGTTTTCAAAAACGGTAAAATGGTTGACAAGGTCATTGGTGCCGTAGCCAAATCCGTTCTGGAACAAAAACTGGTAGCTCATCTGTAATTTTTACGGGCTATTTTGAACATAGATTGAAAGCCAGGCCATGGGTCTGGCTTTTTTTTGACCGGTTCTAAGATTCGGGAATAATCAGATTCCTGAAACTTGACCGGTTTCGTCTTTTGATCTATCTTACCGAATGACGAATACGACCCAACCGATGCGACCACTTCTCCTCTTGATTTTTATTTTATCCGCTCTTGCTGGAAAATCCCAAACGTTCCGGCCGGATGAAATTGCCCGCTGGAAAAAACGCGCCAAAGCCGTTACCATCACACGCGACACCTGGGATATTCCGCATATTTCCGGCAAAACCGACGCGGATGTGGTTTTTGGGCTATTATACACGCAGTGCGAAGATGATTTTGCGCGGGTGGAAGAAAATTACATCGACGCCATCGGCCGGATGGCGGAGGTGGAAGGAGAAACCGCCCTGTACCACGATTTGCGTGCCCGGCTTTTTATGGATACCACCCAGGCCATTGCGATTTACCGGAAGAGTCCGAAATGGATGAAGAAACTGATGGACGCTTTTGCCGATGGCACCAATTATTATTTATATACCCACCCGAACGTCAAACCCCGTTTACTTACCCGGTTTCAACCCTGGATGCCGTTACTGTTCAGTGAAGGAAGTATTGGCGGCAACATCAGTGTAATTTCCACCGACCGAATTAAAGCTTTCTACACCAATTCGAAGTGGACATCAGAAGTCAACGATTTTGAAAAATACGAGCGTGAACCCACGGGCTCGAACGGTTTTGCGATTGCGCCTGCCAAAAGTGTTACCAAAAATGCGTTATTGTTAATAAATCCTCACACTTCCTTTTACTTCCGCTCGGAAGTGCACGTAACCAGCAAAAAAGGTCTGAATGCCTACGGAGCTGTAACCTGGGGTCAATTCTTTGTCTATCAGGGGTTTAACCAGAATTGTGGCTGGATGCATACCTCTGGGAATGCCGATTCGATGGATGAATACCTGGAAACGGTTGAAAAGCGCGATGGTGGTTACTTCTACAAATACGGAAATGAATGGCGACCGGTGAAGACCGAAAAGGTTTCACTCCCGTATAAAACCGCCAGCGGAATCCGGTACAAAGATTTTACGATTTACCGCACCCATCATGGCCCGGTGGCCGGTCAGGTGGGCGATAAATGGATGACAATCAGCATGATGAACGATCCGCTGAATGCCCTGGCGCAATCGTATCTTCGGACCAAGGCGAAGGATTACGAAGGTTACAAAAAGGTCATGCAATTAAATGGGAACGCAACCAATAATACGGTTTATGCCGATCGTAATGGTACCATTGCGTATTGGCACGGCAATTTTATTCCCCGACGGAATCCGAAGTTTGACTGGAATCAGCCCGTTGACGGCAGCAACCCGGAAACCGATTGGAAAGGGTTACACGATATTGACGACATCGTTCAGGTGAAAAACCCGGCCAATGGCTGGATTCAGAATTGCAATTCGACACCATTTTCCGTGGCAGGTCCGAGCAGCCCGGCCATCAGTCAGTATCCAACGTATATGGCGCCCGACGATGAAAATTTTCGGGGTGTCAATGCCGTAAGGGTTTTGCAACAGAAGTCCAGTTTCACCCTGGATACACTGATTGCGGCCGCTTATGACCCGCATCTCCCCGGTTTTGACGACCTGATTCCGTCGCTGGTGCAGGCGTATCAAACCGGGAAAGCAGATGAACAACCGAAAGCCCTTGCCGAAGCCATCGACACCCTGCAAAACTGGTCCAATACCTACGGAACAACCTCCGTTGCAACGACGCTTGCCGTGATGTGGGCTGAGAAGATCCAGCGGTTGGCCCGCCCCCGCATTCCGAGTGATAAACGCTTTGATTTCCTGACGTTTACGGAGTTCATGATTAAAAACGTAACTCCTCAGGAAAAAGTAAAATTACTCGCTGAAGTAATCGAAGAACTGACCCGGGACTTTGGAACCTGGAAAACCGCCTGGGGGGAAATCAACCGGTTTCAGCGTCTGACGGGAAAAATTAACGAAACCTTTGATGATTCGAAACCGAGTTTCGCGGTCGGTTTCATGCCTTCAAACTGGGGTTCGCTGGCTGCTTTTGGGGCGCGCACGTATCCCGGAACTAAAAAGCGTTACGGAAGTGTGGGCAATAGTTTTGTAGCTGTCGTTGAATTTGGTGATCGCGTGAAGGCCCGGACAGTCGTCAACGGCGGGCACAGCAGCAATCCGTCTTCCCCGCATTTCAATGACCAGGCCGCTTTGTTCAGTGCCGGAAAATTCAAAGACATCTGGTTCTACCCCGAAGACATCCGCCAGCACGTTGAAAAAACGTATCATCCGGGAGAGAAGGATTGAATAATTAACAATTAATAATGAACAATTAACATGAAATGGACAATCGCTTCAAAAATCGTAAATGGTCATTGTTAATTATACATTGTTCATTATCTAAACGCTCTAATAATCGCCAGCACTTCTTCGCCGATCATTTTCACTTTCGTTTTACCGAAGCCTTTAACGGTTAATAATTCGTCGAGGGTGGAGGGTTTTGACTTGGTTAATTCCAGAATGGTTTTTCGAGGTAACACCATGTAACCGGCCGTGTCATTCTCTCCGGCCAGATCATCCCGCCATTTGGTCAGGGCTTTGTACAGCGATCCGTTGGATTTGCCGCCGGATTCTTCCGAAAAAGCGGTTTTTCGGTTTTCTTTATTTTTTCGATTGGGCTGAAAAGCGAGTTCGGCACCGTTCCGTGCTTTCAGGTAAGCCAGCGCATCAAAACCGGTTTGGCAACTTTCAAAACAATAGAGTTTGACGGACAACTCTTTTTCCAGTTCATCCAGCGATTCGAGCAGGGTTTCCCGGACGAGCTTATTATCGGAATCCGTTGGGCAAGAGTAAAAAATAGGTAGTAATTCGTTGCTAATCAGATTTTTAAAATAGTCTCCTGCTTTCCTGACACGTTCCTGTAACGATTCATTTTCCTCGGGCAGCAGGTTTTCAGCGAAATACGATGGAAGCTGCCTCTGAAACCGTATGGCAATACTGCGGGCTTTCTCGCCGAACAATTTTTTGAAGTCGCTCAAAACTGCCTGTACCTCGCCGTCCAGACTGGCAGCATGTTCGTTGAAAATCCGTAGACAGCGGTTTATCAAATAATCGGCGCGGTCGAACGTAAAGAGATCCATCAGCAAATCCTCCTGATTGGATTGCTTGGAATGACGCAGCTCCTCTTCGGTGGGAACTTGCAACTGAACCTGTTCGTGAAATTCTTCCAGCAGCAGTTCGGTTTTGATGCTATGCGACGGAATGGGCGCCCGCAAAACGAGGCCATCCAGCGATTTGCAACGACTCAGCGCAACGTAAACCTGTCCGTGGGCAAAGGCCGATGCCGCATCGATAATGGCTTTTTCAAACGTCAGGCCCTGACTTTTGTGAATCGTGATGGCCCAGGCCAGTTTTAAAGGAAACTGAACAAACTTGCCGACCGCTTCTTCTTTAATCTCGTTTGTTACCGAATCCAGCGAATACCGGATGTTGAGCCATTCCATCCGATCCACGGCCAGCGTTTCGGGCTCTTTCGGGCATTTTACGTAAATGCAATCGTCGTCAATGTCGGTTATTTGGCCAATTTTACCGTTGTAAAACAGTTTGTCGCGGGAAATGTCATTTTTGACGAACATTACTTGCGCACCAACTTTGAGTTCCAGGCTGGCTTCAGTGGGGTAGGCCTGCGCCGGAAATTCGCCCTCAATGGTCGCTTCAAACGTATGCGATTCGGTATTTAGCTCTAGTAACTTCTGGCTATTAATATGCTGAGCTGCGCTGTTGTGCGTCGACAAAGTAATGAATCCTTCTTTGTCATCGGGCTTAAAATCAGCGATATAGTGCCGGTTTAGTTCGTCTAACTGCTGACGACTTACCCGTTTTTCCCGAATGCTGTTCAGGATATCAATAAACTGCTTATCGGATTGTCGGTAGATGTGATCCAGTTCAATGGAAATATAGGGCGTTTTTTGCAGGGCGCGGCTGCCGAAAAAATAACCCGTTTCGTAATGCGGTTTTAGAAACGCCCAGTCTTCATCGCGAATAACCGGCGGCAATTGCTGCATGTCACCAATCAGGAGTAACTGGACTCCGCCAAACGGTTCAGAACGATGGCGGAAACGGCGCAGTACCTCGTCGATTCCGTCGAGTACGTCGGCCCGCACCATACTGATTTCATCGACGATCAGCAAATCGAGCGTCCGAAGAATTTTAATTTTTTCCCGATTAAATTTTTTCGATTCCCGACTCGTTGCTCCCGGAACCAGTGGACCAAACGGGAGTTGAAAAAGCGAATGAATCGTTACGCCCCCTGCATTAATAGCCGCTACACCCGTTGGGGCTACAACCGCTAATCGCTTGGAAGTCATGAGTTTGATCTGGTGCAGAAACGTCGTTTTCCCCGTTCCGGCTTTTCCCGTCAGAAATACATTTCGGTTGGTATGGAGAACAAAGTCGTGCGCTAACTGGAGCTTTTCGTTAACAATGGCGGGCATGAGGTAACAACAAATAAATGCTAAACCGGAGGTAAGTTACACTTGGAAAGTTCACTTATTGGTTTTTTCCGGAAAGGTTAAAGATACAAAATGGAAAGGTCGCAGGCTACGGTTTTTTGTTGATTCGCGTTGAATTTATTCTGTACCTGAATGGCTCAATACCTTAGAAAAAGAACATATTTCATCAGAAAGGGTGATAGTGTTGTACGACCAATAGTACAGATTTACCTACCGCTCCAACTGAATTTATTTGATTGAATGGGCTATAAAAGCTATTATTTAACCGATTTCTTCAGTGAATTTTAGTCTGAATTGGATTTTTCTCTTACCAATCATTATTTATTTAATGTATGCATTTCCTGTATAAATCATATTGTTTGCGACCCTTGTGATTTAATTTTTAACGGTTTATTTTTACTCATCAGATGATATGATGACCTCAGATACGATACAAATCAAACGGGAGAGCCTGGCGGATGCGGTGGTTAAAAAATTGCAACAGCAAATTGCCTCCAGCCACTATAAAATAGGCGAGAAACTGCCATCGGAACCGGAGCTGATGCAGTATTTTGGTGTAGGCCGATCAACGATTCGGGAAGCCATCCGCATTCTGGCTAACAAAGGGCTCATTCGGGTGCAACAGGGCCTGGGAACATTTGTTGAACTCGAACAACCCAGCGTCGAACCCTTTCATCAGAGTTTGCAACGTGCTGAAGGTGATGATGTTAATGAAGTCAGACAATTACTGGAACTGAAAATTGCGGAAAAAGCCGCCCTGAATCGAACCCAGGAAGACATCGATGTGATGACAGTTTTTTTGCAAAACCGCCACGAAGCCGCCCTGCAAAACCGCCCGGAAGCCTGCATCGAAGCCGACATTCAATTTCACATCCGCCTGGCAATGGCGTCCAAAAATGAAGTTTTGGTCGATCTCTACAAAATCATTGCCGATAAAATGAAGAAATCCTTCATGGAAGTCTTTATCACCACGGAAACCTTGCTAAGTAAACAAAGTATGCACATGGCTCTTTTACAAAGCGTGGCCGACCGTGACCCCAAAAAAGCCTGGTATTGGGCGGCAAAAATTACGGGGCAAATCCGCTAACTGATTGCGCGTACAGCCTAAATTCATTTAAAGAAATACCTCATTATGGACCTTATCCGATCAGCCTTACGCAAACCTATTACCGTTCTGGTGCTGGTAGCGGGATTATTTTATTTTGGTGTCGGTGCTGTTCGCACGATCAAGATCGATATTTTTCCCAACCTGGACTTGCCGGTTATTTATATTTCACATCCCTATGGCGGTTTTACACCGAACCAGATGGAATCGTTTTTTGGCAAGCAATACGTCAACCTGCTGTTGTACGTTTCAGGTGTCAAAAGTATTGAAACGCGTAACATTCAGGGGCTTACCCTGATAAAGCTGTCGTTTTATGAGGGTACCAACATGGCCCAGGCAGCAGCCGAGGTATCTTCCTATACGAACCGGGCCCAGGCCATATTTCCGCCCGGGTCGCAACCACCCTTTATTTTGCGGTTTGATGCATCGACGTTACCGATCGGTCAGTTGGTCTTGAGCAGTCCGTCACGCACTAACAACGAGTTGCAGGATATGGCCAACGTGTACGTCCGGGCCGGGTTTAGTTCAATTCCCGGTCTGGTGGCTCCGGCACCTTTTGGCGGAAACTCCCGCACGATCGTCATCAAAGCGGACCCGGAGTTGCTGCGTTCCCATAATCTGACTCCCGACCAGTTAGTAGCGGCTTTGCGGGTCAATAATCAGGCGACTCCCGCCGGAAACGTGCGCGTGGGTGACCTGAATTATTTTACACCTGCCAACACGACAATTAAGAATGTAAAGGACTTCGAAAACATTCCGATCTATACCGGAACCGTCCAGAATTTATACCTGAAAGATGTAGCAAAAGTGGAGGATGCTGCGGATATAACTTCCGGTTATGTTTTGGTAAATGGCCGCCGTTCGGTGTATTTACCGATCACCAAATCCGCTGATGCCTCAACCTGGGAAGTAGTCCAGAATCTCAAAAAAGAATTGCCTCGGTTTCAGTCCTTGTTACCCGAAGATGTGAAGTTATCGTACGAATTTGATCAATCGGTTTACGTAATCAATTCGGTTGAAAGTTTAATTACAGAAGGCATTATCGGGGCTATTTTAACGGGTTTGATGGTATTACTTTTTCTGGGCGATCCGCGTGGTGCCTTAATCGTGATTATCACCATTCCAATCTGTATTATTTCCGGCGTTTTATTTCTTTCGTTATTCGGGCAAACCATCAATATTATGACATTGAGCGGTTTGTCCTTGGCCATTGGAATTCTGGTGGATGAATCGACCGTTACGATTGAAAATATCCACCAGCACATGGACATGAAAAAAACCAAAGCACTGGCGATCTGGGATGCCTGTAAGGAAATTGCGTTCTCCAAATTGCTGATTTTATTCTGTATTCTGGCGGTTTTTGCACCGGCTTTTACGATGAAAGGCATACCGGGCGCTTTGTTTTTTCCGCTGTCGCTGGCGATTGCTTTTTCCATGATTACGTCCTACGTGATGGCGCAAACATTGGTTCCGGTTTTGGCAAACTGGCTGATGAAAGAACACGTCATTAAATCCAACGGAAAATCCCGAAAAAAAGATGCTATCCGTGCTAAATCTTTGGCAGAGAATGGAGTAGCGGTAAAACCGGAAGACCGCATCCTGAACGGAAAACAAAAACTGGCGCATCAGGCTGACCTCAACAACGACGGAAAAATCAGCAAGTTTGAGCGGCTAAGGATTAATTTTGTGCGATTTATAGGATGGTCGCTTCCGTATAAAAGATCGATAACCATCGGTTATTTTGTGATCGCATTGGGGTGTACGGCATTCTTTTTATCCATCATCGGACGGGATGTTTTGCCGCGGGTAAATGCCGGTCAATTTCAAGTTCGACTGCGCGCGCAGGATGGTACCCGGCTGGAAAAAACCGAAACCACCATGTTGAAAGCCATTGATGTTTTGTACCAACTGGTTGGAAAAGAAAACGTTGAAATTACTTCGGCGATGGTGGGTATGCACGGTTCACAATTTTCGACCAGTCCGATTTATCTCTTCATGGCCGGGCCGCAGGAAGGCGTTTTGCAGGTGAGTTTGGATGATGAATATGAAGTCGATCTGGATAAATTAAAAGATCAGTATCGGGAGAAAATGAAAGCCGCTTTACCCGATATAAAACTGTCATTTGAACCGATTGAATTAACCGATAAGATTCTGAGCCAGGGTTCACCAACGCCCATTGAAGTGAAGGTGATTGGTAAGAATAAACCGCAGAATGAAGAATACGCCAATAAAGTAATTGCCAAGCTAAAAGAGATTCCGTATTTACGCGATATTCAGATTGGACAGGCCATCAATTATCCGTCTATAAACATTGATATTGACCGGGTAAAAGCGGCTCAATTGGGTGCTGACGTTTCGGTAATTTCCAGGTCGTTAACGGCTTCCACTTCTTCTTCCCGATTTACCGAGAAAAATGTCTGGATCGACCCGAAAAGTGCGCAGATGTACAGTGTTCAGGTACAGATACCGGAGAATAAAATGACTAGTATTAACGACATTGGCGAAATACCGGTTTTGCCGAATGCTAACCGACCGGTTTTGAGCGATGTTGCTACCATTAAGAAGGATAAAACATACGGCGAAAACGATAACATCGGCGCTGTGCCGGTTTTGTCGGTGACTGCTAACCTGAACGACATGGATCTGGGAACGGCCACGACCGATGTGAAAAAAGCCATTGCCGATCTCGGCGAACTGCCGCGTGGATTACTCATCGAAACCCGCGGTTTGACGCAGGTGTTGACGGAAACGCTCGATAGTCTGCAAACCGGTTTGTTAACGGCCATTATCGTGATTTTTCTGATGTTAGCGGCTAATTTTCAATCATTTAAGGTTTCGCTGGTGGTTTTGTGTACGGTTCCGGCGGTGTTGGCGGGTTCGCTGGCCTTGCTGCTGCTGACCGGTTCGACGCTTAATCTGCAATCGTATATGGGTATGATCATGTCGGTGGGGGTTTCGATCTCCAATGCCGTTCTGCTGGTGACCAACGCGGAGGAATTACGAATGAAAAACCACAATGCCCAACTGGCGGCCAAAGAAGCGGCTTCGCTGCGGATGCGACCCATTGTAATGACCAGTGTTGCGATGGTGGTGGGAATGCTGCCGATGGCGCTCGGTTTTGGAGAAGGCGGTTCGCAAACCGCTCCGCTGGGGCGCGCGGTTATTGGCGGGCTGATTGCTTCCACCTTTGCGGCCTTGCACATTTTACCGCTGGTGTTTGCCTGGGTGCAGGCCAAATCATCGACGCAGTCGGTTTCATTAGACCCGGAAGACAAAGAAAGTAAACATTATATTCCTAATGTATATGAATCAGTTAATTAAAAGATTCGGTTATCCCCTGATTGCGGTTTTTTCCGGGATTCTGTTGGCTAGCTCATTAACGGGTTGTCACTCGTCGGAGAGCAAGGCGGATAAGGTGGCCATCAAAGAGGAACCGGAAGCAACTGAAGTTTTTACGCTGCACAAAGGTAAATTGTCGTCGAATCTCCAGATTCCGGGCGAATTGCTGGCGTTTCGGGACGTGGACATGTACGCGAAAGTGAGCGGTTTTGTTAAATCCATCCATGCCGATGTAGGTTCAGAAGTGCAGGAAGGACAACTTTTGGCATTGGCCGAGGCACCTGAATTGAATGCGCAACTGGCTTCGGCCGAATCGAAACTGAAGGCGCAGGAAGCACTTTACATCGCCAGCAAAGCGAATTACGACCGGTATGTAGATGCCGCCAAAACACCGGGAACGGTTGCTGCGTCAATGATCGAGCAGACACTGGCCAAAAAAGAATCAGATTATGCCCAGCTGGAAGCCGCCAAATCGGCCTACCGGGAAGTGGCTGATATGCGCAAGTACCTGGAAATCAGAGCGCCGTTTAGCGGTATTATCAGTTTGCGGAACGTCAGCACCGGTGCTTACATCGGTCCATCGGGGAAAGGTTCCGAATTGCCGCTTTTCGTGCTGACGGAGCAAAAACGCCTGCGGCTGGTGGTTGCCGTTCCCGAAGCTTACACCGGATATGTCGATCTGAACGATGAAGTGAGCTTTACGGTGAAGGCATTTCCGGATAAAAAATTTACGGGGAAAGTGAAGCGACTCGCGGGAGCCCTGGACAAGCGGCTGCGTTCGGAGCGGACGGAGGTGGATGTGATCAACTCGGATCGCAAACTGTTGCCGGGCATGATCGCTGAAGTTACCATTCCGCTGCCGACCAAAAACACCACGTTCGTTGTTCCGAAATCGGCGATTATCAGTTCATCGATCGGGGTATTTATTGTCAAGGTCGTCAACCAGAAAGCGGAATGGGTTCCGATTCAGAAAGGCCTGGAAGAGGGCGACAATGTTGAGGTTTTCGGCGAGGTAAAAGAGGGAGACCTGATCATGACCACGGCTACCGAAGAGGTTCGGAATGGCTCACCGGTTCCCGCTGTTAAACAACACTCTTAAGTCGATAGGCGGTTTTACGAATCGATTGCGTTCAGGATGGTTGTGCAGGCTTCCCGGATCTGATCATCGGTGATGATGAGCGGTGGAGCAATGCGCATCGAGTTATCGCAGAATAAAAACCAGTCCGTAATAACACCGGTTGGCGCGTTCAAAATCGCACGGTCGATGACCGATTTTAAAACCTCGAACGATTCAAATTCCACCGCCAGCATCAATCCTTTGCCGCGTACTTCTTTAATGGCCGGGTGAACAAGCAACTGCCTGATTAACTGACCTTTGGCTTCAGCCTGCTCGTGTAATTTTTCGTCCTGAATAACGCGTAAAGTGGCCAGTGAAGCCGCCGACGAAACCGGATGACCGCCAAACGTGGTGATGTGTCCCAAAATCGGGTTGGTTTTGAAAACGCCCATGATTTCCGCCGAGCTGATGAAAGCGCCGATCGGCATACCGCCCCCCATGCCCTTGGCGCAGACGACAACATCCGGAACAACGCCAAATGCCTCAAAGGCCCAGAAGGTTCCGGTCCGGCCAAAACCGGTCTGAATTTCGTCGAAGACCAGCATCGCGCCCACGTCAGAACACCGCTGCCGAACCGCCTGAAGATATGACACTTCCGGAACCCGAATTCCTGCTTCTCCCTGAACGACCTCCATAATTACGGCTGCCGTCCGTCTGGTAATTTGATCCAGATGGGCCCAGTCGCCGTGTTGAATGTGCCGGATATCGGGCAGAAGCGGGCGGAAATTGCGTTTGAAATTCTCACTTCCCGACAGCGAAAGCGCTCCCTGGGTCGCACCGTGGTAAGCATTGAAACACGATATGATTTCACGCCGACCGGTGTAGCGTTTCGCCAGTTTCATGGTGCCCTCGATGGCTTCGGTACCGGAATTGGTAAAGTAAACATTGGTCAGGGGCGCGGGCAACGTTTGGGCCAGGGCGTGCGCCAGTTCCACCTGGGGCGATTGGACATATTCGCCGTAAACCATTAAATGCAGGTATTTATCCAGTTGTTCCTGAATGGCGGCCAGCACGCGCGGATGCCGGTGACCGACGTTACTGACGCCGATGCCCGAAATAAGATCCATGTATCGATTGGAACCTCCATACAAATAAATCCCCTCTGCCCGTTCGATTTCGAGGGCCAGTGGAAAGTCGGAAGTTTGGGCAACGTGTTGAAAAAAGAGTTGCCGATTCGTCAAAAGTGAGTTGGTCGTCAATGAAATAGTTAGTAGCTGGTACAAAAATACACCTATATAACGCTTGGGCGAAATCAGTTTGTTTATTAACTTTCGTAATCACTCAACCCTTTGTGCCTATGAGGCTAATCTACTTATCTGTATTTCTGGGATTTTTGCTGGTTTCAAAGGGTTGGGCGCAGGATGTGTATTACGAACCCGGCCAGACGCATATTCCCGGCACGTATGATTTTCTGCTCAAAAACGGTACAACGATCCGCGGACAATTTGTTCGTCGGGATAGTGCTTCCTACCTGATTCGGACTAAAAAGGACGGAGACCAGCTGTTGTCGGTCAATTCGATCATTCGGGCCGATTTGGTAGGCGGTACCTTGCGAAGTGGGCCGGACTTTCCGAACGGTTTTCCCTTCCGGCTTTTTGTCATGCCAACCGCGTACATGCCGGAGAAAAAGAGCCTTTATTTTCAAAGCAGCTACGTTTTGTTCTCTCGTCTCGATGTTGGATTTACCAAGAATTTCAGCATGGGAACGACGTTTCAAACCCTGAATCCAAGTAATTTCCATACTTTTTCGGCTAAATATGGCGTTAAAGTTACCCCCCGGATGCAGGCTGCGCTGAATATTCAATACATTGGAATTCGACTAAACGAACGGCTGTTAACAAAATTGGGGCTGGCTCAGGGTATTGTCACCGTCGGTGATGCTGAGCGCAATATCACTGTAGGAGCGGGAGTTACGTTTTCTCAACGTGGAATAGCCTCGTCCGGGGTCATGACCATCGGGTACGTTCGAAAACTGACGCCCGACCTGACCTTCATCAACCAGAATAATATTCTGATTGGAGAAGCGATTGAACCGCAATTTACCTATTTGGCAGGATTGTCATCTGCCGGTTTGCGGTTTAACCGCCGTCGTCACGCTTTTGACACGGCTTTATTACTCCCCATTTACAGTTCGAACGGTTTGATTCGCACCAGCCCGCTCCCGTACCTAAGCTATCAGGTCCGGATTGGGAAGTGAGGAGGTTTAGACGATTGACCATTGACGATCGACCATTGCTAGAAATCTATGGTCGATCGTCAATGGTCAATTGTCATACATCCCCTTCAAAAAAACAAATCGTTCCGCCAACCCAGTCGAAGTCTTTGTTGAACCGGACACCGATCATTTTGCCCCGGCTCAAACGGGCGAGGTTGGTCAGCAGGGTGGGGCGCGGGTCTTTTTCGTGCCAGATGTATAACATTCGGATTTCGCACTTCACCAGCCCGTCCGGTGCCTGAATCACCGGTTCGTATTTGACCTTTCGCTGCAGCAAATAATTCTCTTTATCAGAAATTGAATCCAGATCGGATTTAGTAACCGAAAGCTTGACGCCACTTCCGGCAAACGAGAAAAGCGGTTTCAGAACGTAATTTTCCAGATCGTCCGGGTAGCTTTCCAGCGTGTTCAAATACCGACTTTCCGGAACATATGGACTGTTCAATAGCGGAAGCGTGTGCTTGCTGATGCGGAAAAACCAGTTGGGGTGTCCAATCCATTCGACATCCACATCGTCGGTTAACGAAAAGGCGGTTTTTAAATCGGGAATGCTTTCTAACTCGTCAAATATCAGCCGGTTATAAATTCGTTTGATGTGGTAGCGTTCACCGCCTTTCTCGTAAAACAGCTTTCGACCTTCCTTCTGAATCTTGGTAAGGCAAACCGCTTCGATACCCAGCATCTCGTTTGTGATGGCAAAATCAATGCGGGTTTTCTGCTTTTCGGGATAGATTTCCAGCAGAATAACTTGTTCCGGCTGTTCCGTACCGACGATCAATCGGCGTAAGTGCTGCCGGTAAGTTTCATCCGAATCCACGTCGAACAGGTGGCTGAAACCGTCCGGTATTGGAAAATACTTTCGGAAATTACCGGACACGTACGACTGAAAGCCGTAGAGGGAAGGAAAGCCCTGCAACTCGATCAACTGCGGTGTCAGTTCATTGTTTTCGTCCCGACAGATGGCAAAATCGATCGCCAGAAAAGAGGTATGGTCGTTCTCATTTGGAACCCGCTGACCGGGCGGTATGGCGGCTTCCGATAACTCCTTAAAATTCGGTTCCGTGATCGTATCGATGATCGATTCACAGGCTTCCAGAATCCGGTTTTTGAGAGCAATGGGGACAAAAACCGGGGTCTCAGCTACCCGAAAATCCAACTGACCTGGGTAATCGTGGTGAATCTGATCCAAAAAAGCCCGGTATTGTTCCGGGCTGAATGCTTGGTTGTAAGCCTGACGAATGGATGGGATCATAATCGGTTTCCCGTTTTAAGTGAATCAG
Organism: Larkinella terrae; assembly: GCF_009668025.1. GTDB lineage: Bacteria > Bacteroidota > Bacteroidia > Cytophagales > Spirosomataceae > Larkinella > Larkinella terrae. The sequence continues at coordinate 112,069 of NZ_WJXZ01000009.1, forward strand.
ATAGTTTGTCGCAGAAAATCCGGAATCAAAACCGATTCGGTCAGGACGATTTTCTGGGGGTCCATCAGCGACGCAACCATTTCATTGTATTTTGCTTCGCCGTGATTTTCAACGATTTGCTGCTTCTTTTCGTCTTTCATGAAATACCGCAACATGCCTTCACCGTCGGCTTCCGGGTGAAATTGCGTACCGAAAATTTCGTCCGTAAACCGCACCGCCATGATGGCGCGTTCGTAGTCCACATGGGGCCGGATTTTCTCCAGGCACAACACCTTGGCATCCAGTTCACTAATCCGCTGCCAGTTCGGTTCGGTCAGTTGGTAGTCCCGCGAGTCGACCGCGAAAAACGGGTCTGGGAGTTTCTGGAACAAGGGATCGAATTGCCCTTCATCGGTTTTATGGATTGGAAAAATGCCGAACGATGTCGACTTTCGTTTGCTGATGGTCCCGATGCCGAGATGGCGCGAAACCAGTTGGAACGAATGGCAAATCAGAAATAAATATTTTTTTTGGCTACTCGCGCGGTTGTGCTGAAAAATCCGGTCGATCAGCGCAAAATACTGGTCCTCCCAGGGCTCATCACTCGGTAGCGGACTTCCGGGGCCGCCACTCGAAATGTAAATATCGTACTCCAGCCCCGGCACCTCATTTTTTCCCCGAACGTTAAAAACCGTATGCGTCAATTCAACCTTTTCTTTCGCGCTGATATTTCGAATTAGTTGCAGAATACAGCGCATTCCTTCATTCGGGACGTTGTTGTATAAGTCCAGAACAGCCACTTTCATTGATTCCATTGGTAAGTTTCAAAGCTACAGTTTATTGCCCCCAACCCCCTAAAGGGTGCATCCAATCTAGATGCACAAGCTCCTTCGGGAGGATGGTGTATTTAATGGTAACTACAACAAGCCGTGAGAAGTTTCCTCAACAATGTAATCCACAACTCGCTTCAAATCATTGGTTTGCCGAAAAACCGCCAGTTGCCGATCGGCTCCGGTGCCCATTTCCAGAATGGTTTTAATGTATTCCACTTCCTTCCGGCTGCCGAGTTCATCCACGACATCGTCGATAAAATTAAGCAATTCCTGCGCCAGCGTGTGATACGGAACCTCTTCCTGTTTACCGAAATCAATGAGTTTGCCTTCGATGCCGTAGCGGGCCGCCCGCCATTTATTTTCGTTGATCAAAATCCGCCGGTAAGGCCGGAAATTCAGGTTCTGGCTGTGCAGTTTGTGGATTTTGGCCACCAGCGCCTGCATCACGGCCGCCAGGCAAATGGTTTCGTCGACCCGCATTGGCACGTCGCAGATTCGGAATTCAATCGTGTTGAAAAAAGGGTGCAAGCGGATGTCCCACCAGATTTTCTTGCCATTATCGATACAGTTTGTTTTAACAAGCAGATTGATGTAATCGTCGTATTCGGCGGCCGACGCAAAATAATCGGGAATTCCGGTACGCGGAAACTTGTCGAAAACCTTGGAGCGGTACGATTTAAAACCGGTATTCCGACCGCACCAGAACGGCGAATTGGTCGAAAGCGCGTAAATATGCGGTAAAAAATACCGCACGGCATTCATGATGTGCAGCCCGTCGTTCCGGTTTTCGATGCCGACGTGCACGTGTAACCCAAAAATCAGGTTGGAGCGGGCGACGTCGCGCATCTCATCAATTAACTGTTCGTAGCGCTCGTTGTCGGTAATGAGCTGATCCTGCCAGTCGGAAATGGGGTGCGTTCCGGCGGCCGCAATTTTCAGGTTTTGCTTCTCGGCCAGATCGAAAATCATCCGCCGGAGGTAGGTAACTTCCTCCCGGGCTTCCTGAATATTGGTGCAAATGTTGGTGCCGACTTCCACGACGGCCTGGTGCATCTCGGCTTTCACCCGTTCCTGCAACTGAATTTGACCGCCCTCCACAATTTTCGACATGTGGGAACGCAACTCCCGTGTAACCGGGTCAATCGTCTGAAATTCCTCTTCGATTCCTAAAGTGAAAACTGGCATGAAACGGGATTGGGCTGGGTGAACCGATAATTTTATTTGGCCTTCTTAGCTTTCGGCTTGTTGGCGACTTTGTTCTCTTCTTTTTTTGCCTTTTTCTCGACCGGTTTTTCAGTGGATTCTGCCTCTGAAGCTTCCGGCACGAAAAGCTGGCCGTGTGCCGAACTCTGAATGTAGGAGCCCCAGGTCAGGTTGTCGACCCCCGGTTTTTGCGCTTTCGCCCGGGCAATTGCCATGTTGGCAGCCGCTTCCACCACCCAATCGAAATTAGCCTGGCCCACCGAATTAATGTCGGCATCGGGCGCCGGATTGCAGAAGTCGATGGCGTAGGGAATTCCGTCGCGAACGGCAAACTCAACCGTGTTGAAATCGTAACCCAACGCCCGATTGAGGGCAATGACGTAGTTTTTCACCGTCGTCATCAGCTTTTTGTACGCATCGCCGGTCGCTTTCGGCTCGGCGGCATACCGCAGGTGATGCGGGTTACGCGGTTCGTACGGCATAATCCGAACGTCGGTGCCGCCGATGCAATAACAGCGGAAATAATCATCGAAAATGATTTCTTCCTGCAGCATCATGACCAACTGACCGGTTTCGGCGTATTTTTCCCACAAATCATCGGCGTTGTAAATCTTGTATACGCTTTTCCAGCCGCCCCCGGAATGCGGTTTCATGTAAGCCGGAAAACCGATGTATTTGAAAATGAAGTCCCAATCCATCATTTTCAAATTCCGGAACGAATTTTCGTTGGTGTCGTCGGGCCGGGCTTTGGAGGGCAGCAGCACGGTATTCGGGACGGGAACGTTCAGTTTGGTCGCAATGGCGTTGTTGAAAAACTTCTCGTCGGCGCTCCACCAGAACGGATTATTGACGACGGCTGTGCCGCTCAGGGCCGCATTTTTCAGGTAGGCGCGGTAGAACGGAACGTCCTGCGAAATCCGGTCGATGATCACGGCGTAGTCGGTGGCTTCGCCCTGAACTACTTTGTCGATGCTGACAAATTCGGCCGCAATATCGGTTTCATTTTTACTGTTGACGCGGTCGACGAAGGCCTGCGGGAAGGAATTTTCCTGGCCAAAAAGGATACCTATTTTCTTCATATACGTTTACAGAATCTAAATCTGAGGTAAATGGATAAAGCTATTGAAACTGGAATTGTTTAAAGTGATGGCCCATGTGGGCGACGTAATCATCGATCAGCCAGGCTAATGTAACGGTTTCCGAATCGCCGGGCGGAATGACCGGTTTTTGTAAAATCTCCTCCGGAATACGTTCGGTAACATACACAATTTGCCGATTCAATGCCTGCCAATACGTAAGTAAATGTTCCAGCGGCAATTCGTGATACCGATTAAACACCACCGACTGGTTCTGATCATACCGCTGAACGACAAACGGCGACGGCAGAAACTGTGCGTCCGTAAACCGCTTCAAATTATTGAGCCCCGAATCGATCAAATGCCCCAAAATCTCTTTCCGTGACCATTTGCCGGGTTTCCGCTCCATTAATTCCTCGTCCGAAAAAGCTCGCATTCGCCCCGGCAATTCCTCAATGTACTCCCGAAGCTGCTGAATGGATTCTCCATAGGAGCGATGCGTTTCCGCGTAGCCGTATTTCATTCCTGCAAATAGTTTAAGGTTTAGCGTTTATAGTTGATGGGTGAGTTAGTGGTTGGAATAGCGTGGTTTACTAAATGCTCTAAGAGACGGTTTAAAAATCTCATCTTCTACCGTAAAGGTCCGCCCCCAACCCCCTAAAGGGGGCTTTAATTGGCGTCTTAAAGCCCCCATTAGGGGGTTGGGGGCAAGGCTAATAAGAAAAATTTTAAAATTTAAATAGTCTCTTAACCGTAAACTATAAACCGTCAATCAAATCCGCGACAAATAATGCGGGAACATGTCGCGCCAGACAGGCCAGTCATGCGATCCCCAGGGCCGGACATCGAGCCAGTGGTGAATGCCTTTCCTGTTGAAAATGTCCGACATGGCGTAGTTATCCGGTTTACAGAAATCGTGTTCCGAAGTTCCCAGAACGATGTTCATCTGGTAAAAATGGTCGTTGTGCGCGTTCGGAATATAGTCGGGCGGGTTGTTGAAATAGACATTGTCGTCGTAATAGCCGCTCATAAATGATCTAATGTCGAATTTGGCACCCATCGACCAGAGGTGGGCCACTTTTTCGGGGTGCCGAAAGGCAAAATTCAGCGCTTGAAAACCGCCGAAGCTGCAACCGCCCACCGCAATTTTTCCGACATTGCATTCCTTCTGAATCCACGGAATTAACTCTTCGTTGACCATTCGGTCGTACCAGATGTGGTTCTGGATGCGGGTGGCCGGGTGCAGGTGTTTGGCATACCAGCTGTCGCGGTCGATGCTGTCGATGCAATAAATTTTAACTTTCCGATTGTCGATAAACCACTGAGCGGATTCAATGAGCTTGAAATCCTTTGCTTCGTAATACCGCCCCATTGTTGTGGGAAAAAGCAAAACCGGATAGCCCCAGTCGCCATAAACAAGCATTTCGATATCGCGACCGAGGTGGTGCGAATACCATTTTCTGTAATCTTCCTGCAAGTGAGCGTGTGTTTTTTGTTGATGATTCCGGAGGAAAGATAACCATATTTAAGAATTTCCAAGAAAACTGTATGTAATTTTGAAACAATTTATGGCACCTGTTTTGCCTCCATTAGCCGAATGAATGTGATTCGGGTTGTTTGTAACTGGTTATTAATGAGTGCTTTTATTACTTCTTCCTCCTTTGCCGACGGTGTGACGACTCGAACGGATATCGGTTTGGTGTCGATTCATCTGAACCGGTCCGTACGGCTGGATCTAATTTTTCCGAACGAATACGACACCTCTACCGGGCGGTTTCCGGTTTTGTACCTCAACGACGGTCAGGATCTGGAGCGGCTCCGCATGACGCAGGTTCTGGATTGCCTTTACCAGCAAAAAGCCATCCGGCCGTTTGTGCTCGTGGCCATTCATTGCGGAGACCGGATTCAGGAATATGGTGTTGCCGCACAGGCCGATTACCTCCACCGGGGCGCCAAAGCCGGATCGTATACCGAGTTTGTGATTCATGAATTGCTGCCATACGTGCAGAAACACTATCGGGTTGTGAGCGATCCGGAGCAATCGGTTTTTGCCGGTTTTTCGCTCGGTGGTTTGTCGGCGTTCGATCTGGTCTGGAACCACCCGGAGCTGTTTCGCAAAGCCGGGGTGTTCTCCGGTTCGTTCTGGTGGCGGCAGCGCGGGTTGAACGACGGCTATTCCGATGATACTGACCGAATTATACACGCGCAGGTTCAAAAGACAAAACCGCCACGCGGGTCGAAGTTCTGGTTTCAAACCGGGACGCTCGACGAAACCGACGACCGCGACCACGACGGTGTCATCGATTCCATTGACGACACGCTCGACCTGATCGCCGAAATCGAACGCAAAGGATTTCGTTGGGGAAAAGAGGTTCGTTACGTCGAGGTGATGGGCGGTTTTCACAATCCCGAAACCTGGAGCGCGGTCATGCCGCAGTTTCTGGTCTGGGCCTTTGGGAGCAAAAAAGAATGAAAAATGTAAAATGACGAATGCTAAATGCAAATGTGACTGGCAACTTTATACTTTTACATTTAGCATTCGTCACTTTACATTTTTCATTCACTTTTATGCGCGTCCTATTCTCAATCCTTACGCTGGCCGTTTTCCTAGCCTGTAAAATCAGCGAACCAGAACCGGTTGCCGAACGTAAACTGGTTTGGGCCGACGAATTTGACAAAGCCGGTTTGCCCGACGCCAGGAAGTGGAAATACGACGTCGGCGGAAGCGGTTTTGGAAACAACGAACTGCAATATTACCTGGGGCCACGCGCTGAGAATGCCCGGGTCGAGAACGGTTTGCTCATCATCGAAGCGAGGAAAGAGAAGCACGAAAACCGCGATTATACGTCCGCGAAACTGATTACCAAGGGGTTGGCGGAATGGAAATACGGCCGCATTGACGTTCGGGCGAAGTTGCCAAAAGGGCGCGGAACCTGGCCGGCGATCTGGATGCTGAGCGCCAAAACGCCGATGAAATGGCCGCTGGATGGCGAAATTGACATCATGGAACATGTCGGTTTTAACGAGAATCAGGTTCACGGAACGATTCATACCGATGCTTATAACCACGTTAAACACACCCAGAAAGGCGGTTTCAAAGTGGTGCCGGGCGTTACGCAGGATTTTCACCTATATTCCATCGACTGGACCACCGACAAGATTGATTTTCTGATCGACAATGCGGTTTATTATTCCATTTCCAAGAAAGAAACCGGCAGCAGTTACGAACAGTGGCCGCTCGACCAGCCGTTCTATCTGATTCTAAATGTGGCAGTTGGCGGCAATTGGGGTGGCCAGCAGGGCGTCGATGAATCGATCTGGCCGCAACGCATGGAAATCGATTATGTGCGGGTTTTTCAATGACCTACTTTGGCAGACTTATTCCGACGGCGTAGTTGCCTGCCGCCGATAATGGCCAGAATAACCACTAAACCGCCCCCCAGCCACCACTGCATTTTGGTGGAGGAAGAAAGCGGTTCGGCGTTGCCAACCAGAATCATACCGGCCCAGCGATAGGGGAGTTGGTTGGCCCGGGATGCGGTTTTGAGCCAGTCGAGCTTGGCGTGCCGGAGTGCCAGATCTTTGGGCGTTCCCCGGCTCAGGTGTTCGTAAAACCGTTCCGTCAGTTCGTAAGTGGCCTGATCCTCAACACTCCAGAGCGTCGTCAGAACGCTTGGTATTCCGAGCGTCGCAAAACCGCGCGCCAGACTGAAAACCCCTTCGCCCTGCTGATTGACACCGATGCTGGTTTTACAGGCCGACAGGACGATCAGCTGCGTCTGGTATGGCGAATCGTCGTTCAATTCCGAAAGCCGCAGGGTGGAATCGGCAAAATACAGACGAGGTTCGCGCCCGATGCTGTCGGCTTCGGCGTGGGTAAAGAGTTGCACGACCTGAAAGTTGGGGGCCTGCGTCTGGAAAGCCCGGCGGGTCGCAGCCCGATCGGTTAAAACCGTTGGCTGGCTGAACAGCTTTCCAATTTTGGACACCACCTGATCCGAACCCAACAGGCTTGCCTGCTGAAGTTGCGGATTGAAATGGACCGGCGCCATACCCAGAAATTCCGAACTGCCCGAGGACGAGACCGCGGTTTCTTTCAACAAAACCGTTGCCGAATAGCCGTAACTAAACGCATGGTGATTAATCAGAAAATCGGGTTGACTGGCGGTCCGGCTGAGCGTTTCAAACGGAATGAAATGGTAATCGGGCGAAATGATCACCCGCTCGGTGGAAAGCGAAAGCGGTTTTATCAACTGGTTGTAAATCAGATTACTCAAAGCAACAAAATGCCCGAACTGGCGGTTTTGCTGACTCGTCGTACATAGCTGCAAAAACGCCTGCACGGCTTTTTGGTAATCGAGAATGGGCTGTTTTATTAATCTGGTTGCTGCTGGTTCGACGGAAAGCATGTAAAGGGCGCTGTCGCCAACGAAATACGAAACCAGCGTCGATTGCCGGTCTTTCAGCCAATTTTGAAGGTGAGCCAGCGACGGAACGGTATTATCAAATTTGTAGCGGTAATACGTCGGATTTTCCCGTTCCAGTTTCTTCAGAAACGAATCCAGTTTTTCCTGCTCGGTCAGCAATGCCGTTCGCGTGGAATCAAATGCCCGCTGACCGGTTTTCAATTCGGATAATTCGTTTTGTAAGTTGTTGATTCGGCGGTGAAATTCCTGCTCCTGTTGAGCCAGTTGCGCGGGCAATTGCTGCCGCGCTCCCAGTTCGTTGAGCTTGTCGCTTAACAAAACCGCCCGGCTTTTTTCAAAAAAATGAAAGGCCTGCTCGCTGTCCTGCAACAGAAAAGCGGTTTCGATGGCGCGTTCGTACAGGCTGTGCGTCGTTTCCCGCCAGTACAATTTCGATTGCTGGCCGACCTGTTCAAATCGCATGACGTCAATAATCTGATCGGCCGTCTGGAAACTTTTGAGGGCGGTTTGGAGGAAATTTCGCGACGGATTAGGCTGATTTCGGGCGTAATCGAGCCAGGTGTACGCCTTATCCTGAATGATCGACAGCAGATATTCTTTATAAGGTGTCGATCGAATGGCTTCGGTCAGGGCCTGCGGTTTTTGTCGATCGTCAAAATGCAGGCTGTCGAGCGCGACCTGGAAGTAATTCAGGGCATTTCGGAATTGCTTTTTGCGCCAGTAAACCTCCCCAATGTTGCTCAGAATCCGCACCCGGCCGTATTTGTCGTCTCCAATCGTTGCCAATGCTTTCCGATACTGAACCAGGGCCTTGTTGTATTGGTGCAGGTAATTGTCGTACACAAATCCAATGTTGGAAGTAATCTGGGAGAGCCCGTAGGAAGAGTTCTCAAGTTGCTGGTGAATCCGATACGCCTGATCATACGCGGCTAAGGCATCCTGAAACCAGCCTAATCGAACCAGCACGCTGGCCTTTGCCCCGAACGCATTGGCGCGCTCGACAGTAGGTTTTGACTCTTTTTCAAAAATCTGAATGACCCGTTGCATGATCGACAGGGCTTGCTCATAATCATCCATTTCTTTCAGGCAGTTGGCTTTTTCGGTCAGATTGGCCGCCAGCAGATCGGGGCGGTTGATTCGTTCGGAAAAGAGTGCCCCCAAGTCAGCCTGACGGATCGCTTTCTGGTAATCAGCCTCTTTAAAAAACAGGGTGGACAAGTTCCAGTAGCCCATCGCCACCAGTTCGAAACGCTCCGGGAATTGGCTCCCCAGCGCAACAAATTGCTGGAAAACCAGACGCGCCTGCCGCTCGTCCTGGAGTTCGAGGTAAATCTTGGCGAGATTAAAGTAACTTTTGGCCAGAAAGGATCGGCTGGCATCCGGGCGTTTTTGGGCATTGATGGCTATGGCCCGTTTCGTGCAGACGAGGGCGGTTTTGTAATCTTTCTGAAAATAAGCCAGCGCACCCAGCCGGTGCCAAATCTGGCCGTAGGTTGAGTCCTGATTAGAACGGCAGCGGTTGCAAACGCCGAGGAGTTGACGGAACGCCGGAGTCTGCTGCCCGGCGGGAAGCTGCATCAGGCTGTCGTATGCCTGGCGAATGGCGGTTTGGGGAGGACATTGAGCATGAGTGAAACCGCCCGTGATTACGAGCCAGAAACTGATCCCAACCCAAATCGTCCAGCTTACCCGGGCGAAATGGGCAGGCTGGACGCTAAAATAGACAACCTGGGTCGGTTTCATGCGTGCCTGATCTTATTTATCCTCTCGAAAAACGTAAAAGCCGTTGGTGGTGAACGGAACAAATTTGGGGTCGGTTTTCAGTACACTACCATAAACCGATGTGGTTTGCAGTAATTTCTGGTATAAAATATCCTTGCTCGACGACCAGTTCGGACCCGCATAAGCCGCAATTTTTCCGGTCACCACCGGGGCTGCGTACGAGGAACCGGAAGTGGATTTCCCCTGGTTGAGAATGTCGACAATCTGACAAAAGGAATAGGCGGATCCGGCAGTGTGTGGTTGGTTATTCAAAACGCCAATATTTACGTAGCTGGCTGAATAATTCTGGTTCCCACACGGCCCAATCAATTGGTTCGAAGGTATATTGCGATCTTTTAACGCTACTTTTGTTTCAGCATTCAGCGTTGTCGCGGTAATTACATTACTGAAACTACCGCTAAAACACGCGGGCCAGAATGGATTCAGGCCGCTGTTCCGCAGGTTATTTGGAGCAACACCCCAGTAGAGTTTGGCGCTGGCGTCCGCCGTTGAATCTGCGTTTCCGGCTGCGGCAACGACCAGCACTCCTGAACTGCTGAGTTCTTTGATGAAATACGCCAGCAGTTTGGATTGGGACGGATTATAGTACCCCCAACTGGCGTTAATGATTTTGGCTCCTTTTTGCCGCGCATACGACATGGCGCAGAGATTATCGAAAAGAATGCCTTTCCCATTATGTTTGAACGTTTTCAGGAACATAAAACGAACATTTCGCTGCGCCCATTCCGAACCGGTCAACTGTTCGTGGATCAGGGACGACACGCGGGTTCCGTGACCCACCGAATCGTACAAATTGGGTGAATTATTGATGAAATTCCAGCCACCCATGTCTCCCTTCATTCCGTTGCGATCTATATCCTTGCCGGGTGTTTCGTTTGGATTGACCCAGAAGAAGTTCAACAAACCGCCGAGCCACGGTCCGGGGCGGATTCCGGTATCCGTAATGGCGATGATAAACGGGGTGGTCGTGTTTGGCGAAAGGGTTGGAGTAAATGGCCCCGTATTGGGTCCAAAAGCGTCTTTATTAGCCGGTTCGTACGGCAATTGTGTGACGTAGTTCAGGGAGCTTTCGCCTATGAGCTGGGGCCAGATCAACGTATTATTTCCGGAATTGAACGAAATATCGTACGGCGGATCGCCGGAAACGCCACCGCTGGGTCGGGTGCCGTCGGCCAATTCCCGACCGTTGATCTTGAGATCGTCCAGGTCTTTGCCTTCCAGCAAAATCAGCGAGCTATCGCAGGCGCACCAGCGGGCAATTTTCATCGTGTCTTTTCCGGCTTTTTTTAACAACGCGTTTGCCGAATCGATCATTCGTAATTGTTTCTGAACCGGAATTGAACTCCAGCCCCCGCGGAGTTTGTCCGTTCTGAAGAGAATAATGTTCTGGTCAACGGCGTAATTGGGGGGAGCAGTTTGTTTTTGACAGGATGCAAATCCGAATAAAATGGATCCTATGGTCAGGAGAACCAGAGAGTTACGCATGAGAGATTGGTTTTTATTAGGTTTTCGTTCAAGGAATCACTCGTCTGCGGAAAGGTGTGGGAATGAAATTGGCATGTTAGTTATGCTGTAACCGTTCGATCAACTGCTCGGCTTCGTCCTTCCCTTCCAAATTGTCCTGAATTACAGTGTGTAACAAATTTTTGGCCCGGTTTTTATCCATCGGTTGTCCCCGCTTCAAATTAGCGATCGCTTCCAGAAAAACACCGGGATTTGAATAGAGATCGGTTTGCCGACCCAGACGGTGAAAATAGTCAATGGCTTGGTCGTATTTCCGGCGACGGAGGGAAACAATACCGGCAAATTTTAGCGCTTCCGCCTGATTGGGCTGTTGTTGGAGTATGGTTTTAAAAACCGCATCGGCGGCTTCCCAATTGCCCTGGTTATAAAAATGACAGGCGGTTTTCAGACTGTCAGTCGCGCTATCGAGCGAAATCGGAAATTGACTATACCGTTTTTGTACATATTGATCGGCCAGATTGGTAGGTGAAACGGGTGTTTTCCAAACCCAAATCATCCAGAAAAAGCCCAGGATTGCAACCAGGCTGGCGGCTGCCGTAACCACCTGCCGGAAGATGGGACGGTGAATGAGAAGCGGTTTGGCAATGCGGTTTGATTCCTGTTGGGCAATCCGGCGGGCCAGGAGATAGAAGGCAACCGACTCAGGTAACGAAGCATGATCGGTGAGCGCGGTTTCAAAATTGTGCCGTTCGACCGGCGACAACCGTCCCGCAAAGTAATCATCGATCCATTCAAAGTCAGTCATCGCGGGAAGCTTTCAGTCAAAATCGACTAATCGTTGAAAAACGCGGTATTTCCTCCGCTTCTCCTTTAGTCGGTTTTTTCGTAAATCAAGCTAACAGTTTGTCTGAAAATTAATTGGAGGACGATATCGGATTACGGTTTTCGGTTTACGGAAATCCGTTTTCGTTATCACGCGGGCGGCCCGTCATTACTCACTTTTCAATATTCGCTATTCAATATTTGTTATCAATATTCGCTATTTGTTATTCAATATTTGTTGCCTGCGCCAGTTCCGTCGAAAACCGTATTTTCTCAAAACGCTTCCAGCAGTTTTTCCGCCTGCGCTTTTCCTTCCAGATTCTGGTTCACCACAATTTTGAGCAAGATTTCGGCCCGGGCTTTGTCATCCGTCTGATTCCGCTTCAATCGGGCGAGGGCTTCAAGGAACAGGCCGGGATTGGCAAACAGGTCTCTCTGCTCGCTCAGCCGGTGAAAATGATCAATGGCCGCTGCGTACTGATTGGTTCGGAGCGCAACGAGTCCGGCAAACTGCCGGGCCCGGTCATTATCGGGTTGATGGCGTACCAATTCGTTAAAAACCGCTCCGGCTTCGCGGAATTTTCCGGCGTTGTAGAAACTGATCCCGGTTTGCAGACTGTCGCTGCGGCCATCCATCGTGATCGACACATGCGAATAATTTTCCTGAATATATTGTTCCGCCAGCAGAATCGCCGACGGCGATTGTCGCTGAAATAACCAGTAACTTCCTAAGCCAAGGATTAATAAAATGCTGGCAGCCAGCGCGAAAGCCGGTAAGGCAGACAATCGGCGAATGACCGGCGTTTCGGTGCGCAGCTTTTCAAACTCCGCTTTTCGCCGGTTGCGTGCTTCGCTTTGAGCGGCTTGTTGCGCTGCCAGGTAAAAGGCGACGGCTTCGGCAAGGGCAGAATCCGTTTGCAGGGACGTCTCAAAACGCGCCCGCTCTTCCGCCGGTAACCGACCGGAAAAATAATCCTCAATGCGTTCCAGCTCGTTCATCTATACAATTCCCTCAAGCGTTCCAAACACCGCAAGCGGCTCGTTTTCGCAACCGAAGCCGTGTTATAATTCATTTGCCGGGCAATCTCCTCGTCGGAATAGCCTTCGCCCCAGGCCAGGATCATTTCCCGGCACTTATCGCCCAGTTTTGCAATCAGGCCACGAAGGCGTTCCAAATCACTTTGGGCAATCAGTTGCTGAACAATTGACCGGGCTGAATCGGGGAGTTGCAGCAGCGAATCGTCCAGCGAAAGCGCGTTGTGAACCTGACTCCGCTGACTCGATTTCTTCCGGATCAGGTCGATGCATTTGTTGGTGAAAATCTGGTAAATATACGTGCTGAGCTCCGAATGACCTTCAAACCGGTTTCCCCGGACATTTTCGATAACGGTCAGAATGGTATCGGAATAGGCACTGGCGCATTCATCTTCGTCAAGACGGTGTTTTCGAACGCCATCCGTAATCAGGTACCGGTACTTCTGGTATAACCGATCCTCCGATTGTCGGCGCGGCAAACCGTCGGCTTTCAGTCCGGTAATCAGGTCGGAGTCGGCGGGGTGGCGGGCAAAAAAACGCATAAGGTGGTGACGATGATGCTATCAAATATGCCGAAAAATGTGTGATTTTCAATTTTTACGAAAGTATGTTACCTATTGATGGGAAGTATGCGACTAAAAGTTCATAACAAACTTTTGTCCATCCCATGAAAACGATTTTTCGAATTTTGTATGCCTGCCTGCTTCCCGCCGGTTCTGTTCTGGCACAGGACGTGGCCTACTATGAAAACAGCAAGCCAAATCCATCCGGTTACTGGGAGGTTTCAACCGATTACCGGACCAGCGGCACCGCCATTCGGTATTACAATCCGGAGCAACAGTTAATGCATCAGGAAGTGCTGCCCAACAAATTGGTCAAGCTGACGAAGCGAAACGTTCGGCGACTCAATGCGGCCTTAACCAGCATTAGTTTGCAGAAGAAAGAGCCTTCAAACGTTAAAACGGTGGCATTGCCAACGGATAACGAGGATGCGAGAGTTGCCCGCACACGCAGAAAAATGATGCATGCCGAGCGGCTGGCGTCGTCGGAGGGAATTTCGGCCCGGGTTGTACCGACTTCCGACGGTGACAATGCTATTTTGAAACTATTTATTTACAATCCGCACGAGGAGCGATTGCGGATTGACATTCTAACTGCAAAAGGTAATACGGTTTGTCAGGAATTCAGCAAAAATTTTCAGCAATATCATCGCTTTAACCTGAGCTACATGCCTTCGGGAGATTACCGGGTTAAGATTTATAGAATACCGGATAAAGCTCCAACCGTTAACAGCCTGCTTACCTTGTCCAGAAAACCTTCGGAATCGTTTTTTTCAATGCGACCGCTTGCCCCGACCGCAACCAATGGCGACTCGCTGGCATCTGACCAAAAGTAATGATCATATTCATTATAGGTTTGTAGTACAGGATTCCGGGAGGTCGTGATGTCCTCCCGGAACTTTATTAATTCCCTTCACCTATATTCTTTCCAGAAACGCCATTGTATCAACACCATCGGCGTAATCGCCAAGGCCGGGGCGCTGCGTATTGCCCAGAGGAACACTGCCCGGATAAAAACCGTCCTTTGAAGCGACGCATTGAATTCGGGCCGAAAGGACTTCGAGTTTTTCTTCGAGTTGACTCAGATCGGAATACGTCTGAAAGTAAAGCGTAGAGATGGGAGAGACCAGTCCCTCGTTTTCGAGCACCAGCAAAAAACCGTTGTCGAAATGCGGAACGGCGTTAATCAGATTGATCGACTTGTTGTAATCGTAATTGTTGTTGAACTTGTGGTGGCTGGTAAATTTAAAGGCCAGTGGTTCAAGTGCTTTTAGAAATGGAACAAAATCGTAATGTTCGGGCACAAAAACGGTCGAGACATTGCGGCAGCCCAGCCCGAAATAATCGAGCACATCGTGTCCTAAAGCTTCGAAATCGACTTCCGATTCCCGATTGGTCAGAATGGCAACCGAAGAGCGGTTTTTTCGGATAATGTGCGGTTTTTTGGAGAAGTAATATTCAAAATAGCGCGCCGAATTGCTGCTTCCGGTGGCAATGTACGCATCGGCCTGGTTCAGACGCTCACTAATCTGGATTCGTTCGGCAAAATTGGGATTGATTTCAATGATTTTTTTTATAAAATAATTGATTAGTACAAAATCAGGTGTACTTAGTTTCGCCAGAAGCCGATGCCCGCTCAGCAGAACACACAATAAATCGTGAAAACCGACCGCCGGAATATTGCCAGCCATGACAACTCCCACATTTTTAACCTCTTTGGCGGAAACGTTATAACCTTTTATCCATGCCGATAACTTTTCTTCATTCAGGTATTCATCCGCAATCGCCTGAATGGCTTTTGCGCAGTTTTCGGTCGTGAACCAATGGTTGGAGTAATACGCTTTTTCGGCGATTTCCTGCAATTCAGGCGCATTTTCGGGGTCTTTCAAGAATTGACCCAACCGGACAAACGTGGTAATTCGATCGTTTAAATTCATTCTTATCATGGCGACTATATACGGTAATCAACCGGTAAAAATAAATTATAGTTTGGTCCCAACCTTTAAATAATTATATTTGTTGATCAATTATCGTTTTAGTCTATCAAGCAACAGCTTCGTATTGTTCAGCTATTTCTTTTCGAAGAATTGAGCGCATTACGAATCATTAAATTTCTACCTGCAAATGGCAATCATGATCACGGATGAGTGCATCAATTGTGGTGCCTGCGAACCGGAATGTCCCAATACCGCTATCTACGAAGGCGGTGTCGAATGGACCTGGAGCGGAGGAACTGAGTTGGATGTTGTCGATTTTGGTGATGGTACGGTAGTCAACGGGAAAGATCCGCAAACCCCGGTGTCCGACGAATTTTATTACATCGTTTCTGATAAATGTACGGAATGTGTGGGATTCCATGAGGAACCGCAATGTGCAGCCGTTTGTCCGGTCGACTGTTGTATTCCCGACCCGGATAATGTGGAAGAAGAAGAAACCCTACTGGCAAAAAAGGCCTGGCTTCATGCCGAGGCTGTCTGATTGACTTACTCAATACATCAAAAAAATCCCGGATCGACGATTCGGGATTTTTTTTGTTTCAACTATTCAAAATTGTAATATTCTTATAATTAATTGAATGAATGAATAAATTGATAGTTGTATAATATTTCAAAATAGGCTTGTATTACAAAATATGCTGTTTTCGTAAAATACTCAGTATTTCATGAAAAATAGGTTTGAATTATAGTCATAATCGAAAGTTTTTAGGTGTTTTTGGGGAAAACTATATTAAATTTCACTAAATATTTGCATTTAAGATATTCACTAATAATATTTGTGAGTCAAATTTATTATTCAGTAGATCCTCGAACAAACCAAAGGAAATTATGAAAAAAACTGTTTTACTGGTATGTTGTTCGTTTTCCATCTTATTGTCCAAAGCTCAGGACAGCACATCGACTACATCCAAGCCGCAGGAGGTAGCCGCCACGGAGACGGGAGCCGAAAACAAAGGTAAATTCTCTTTTTCAGGGTACATTGATTCATATTATAGCGGAAATCTCAATAATCCACGATCACGTAGTAATTTGGGTGCTGCAGGAACTGCCCGGGTATTCGATCAACGTGCCGGACAAATTTCTTTAGGGTTAGTTCAAACTAAAATTGGGTACAGTACCGACAAAGTTGACATGATGCTGGACCTGACCTTTGGTCCAAATGCCGACCTGGGTAACTACGGGAATGTAATCGGCCCCCTGGGACAGGGAACAACGACCCTGGCCATTAAACAAGCTTATATTAACTGGAAGACTTCCGACAAATTCTCGATCATGGTGGGCCAGTTTGGTACCCACATCGGGTATGAAGTCATCGATGCGCCGGTCAACTACAACTATTCCCTTTCGAACCTCTTCAATAACGGCCCATTCTACCACACGGGTATCAAGGGTACTTACGCGTTCAGCGACAAGGCTTCATTGATGCTGGGTATCGTTAACAACGTCGACAACTGGAGAGACAATAACAAGGCGAAAGGCATTATTGGTCAGTTCTTCTTTTCTCCCGTATCCGGCTGGAACGTTTACCTGAACGGTATTGTGAGTAACGAAGCCAATCCGGATTCTACCGGTAAAGCCGTAAAAGGAATGTATTCGGTGTTCGATTTAACGACCACCTACCAGATTACCGAGAAATTCTATCTGGGACTGAATGCCGCCGTTGGGTCACAAAAAGAAGATTTTCAGGGCTATGCCCCGGTTAAAGCCGGAACTTCCAAATGGAGTGGAGTAGCGGTTTATACCAACTACGCCTTTACCGGTAAATTTGGCCTGGGTGCCCGCTACGAATATTTCGACAATAAAGATGGTGCCCGTGGTTTGCGCAACTTCCTCGGACAGGGAACGAGTGTCAACTCGATTACTCTGACGGGTAACATTACGGCTGCCGATGGCAACCTGATCATCAAACCGGAATTCCGGATTGATAGCTACGCCAAACCGGCTGGTAGCAACACCGCTGAATCACAGCAATTTGAGGATAGCGATGGCAAGTTTACCAAATCGTCGCAGTCAACTCTTGGTCTCGCATTTATTTACAAGTTCTAATACGCAACCCCACACTGGTCCTTTTCTGACCTTTCCAATCCTAATGTACAACTAAACCGTTTTTGGTATCATGCAAAAAAAATCGTACTTACCGCTAATCCTATTGCTGCTTGTCAGTGTATTGGGAGTCGTTTTTCCCTCCGTTCCCAAAACCATTGTTACGGAAGGAATTAATTCGGGCGACACCGCCTGGATGCTGGTCTCCGCTGCCCTTGTCTTGTTAATGACCCCCGGTCTGGCTTATTTCTACGGCGGTATGGTGAACAACAAGAACGTCATCTCAACGATGCTGCAAAGTTTCATTGCGATGGGGGTAATCAGTATCCTGTGGGTTGTTGTTGGTTTCAGCCTCGCTTTCGGCGAAAGCATCGGCGGTTTTATCGGTAACCCGACCACCTTTTTCATGTTCAATGGCGTGCTGGATGGCAAGCCCTGGCCGCTGGCCGCTACCGTTCCGCTGGTTGTTTTCGCTTTCTTCCAGTTGAAATTCGCCATGATTACTCCGGCACTGGTTACCGGTTCAATGGCCGAACGGATTAATTTCAAATCGTACGTTCTGTTCATGGTGCTATTCAGCCTGTTCGTTTACACTCCGCTGGCACACATGACCTGGCACCCGGATGGTTATCTGTTTAAATTAGGTGTCCTTGACTTTGCGGGAGGTACGGTTGTTCACATGTCTGCCGGCTGGGCTGCTCTGGCAGGAGCATTATACCTGAAACGCCGGAAATCGCAGGTAGAGTCGAGCTATTTCCCACCGGCCAACATTCCTTTCGTTCTGCTGGGTACGGGTTTACTGTGGTTCGGATGGTTCGGTTTTAACGCTGGTTCAGCGGTTGGCGCAACGCCATTGGCTGCTTCGGCTTTCGCCACCACGAACACGGCGGCTGCTGCGGCTGGTTTGGGCTGGGTGCTGTTCGACGCTTCAAAAGGCAAGAAAGTTTCGGCATTGGGTTTCGCGATTGGTGCAGTTGTGGGCCTGGTTGCTATTACTCCAGCTGCCGGTTTTGTTACCATTCCAACTTCGATCTTTATTGGTTCAGTGGCGGGTATCATCAGCAACACGGTTGCTCACCTGCGGGCAAAATCAACGCTGGATGATACGCTGGATGTGTTTCCTTGCCACGGCGTAGGCGGTATGGTCGGTATGTTGATGACTGGAATTTTCGCTTCGAAAGGCATCAACTCGGCCGTTGTTGACGAAGGTCTGGCTTTCGGTGACACCAAACTGTTCTTCATCCACCTGATGGCCCTGGTCATTGTATCGGTTTTTGCCTTCGGTGCATCGTACCTGCTGTTGATCGTCACCAACGCCATTCTGCCTCTGCGTGTGAGCGAAGAAGACGAAAAAGTTGGTCTGGATGTAAGCCAGCACGACGAATTCCTGGTAGACGCTGCTTAATTCAAAAATATTATGACAGAGCCACAGGGGTTGCCTGTGGTTTTGTTGTACTCGATGAAGGTATCTGTCTTTGACGGATACCTTCTTTTTTTGCTAAGCCCTGACAGCGGTCGGAGACCCTGCCAGCGGCTTGAAATTCGGCTATTTCCAGAGAAGCAGTCACAAGCCGTTAGCAACTGGTGCAGGAAATAGAATCAGGATAGTATGGAAAGGTGGCAACATGAGGCAAATTGAAACCACTGTCAGGGTCTGCGACCGTAGCGACGGCCCGGCGCTGACAGGGTTTTACACTCAGTGCACAAGCGATTCAGCGCTCACACAATCGGTGACTTCCATGATTCCGGCAGAATTTAAACCGGTGAGCAGAACCCGTTTGGTTTCGTTGATCAGCAGAGGGTCGTAAGTGGCCGTAACCCGAACGTAGTTTTCGGTGAAGCCCAACATCTGGCCGTTCTCGACGTCTTCCTCAAACAATACGGTGGCTTCGCGACCGACTTGTTGCTCGTAGAAAAACCGCCTTTTTTTGTCCGATAGAATGTGCAGCATCTTTGAACGTTCAGCCCGTTGAGACGGTTGAACCACCGGTTTAATGGTCAGAGCCAGCGTGTTAGGCCGCTCGGAGTAGGTGAAAACGTGCAGATACGATACCGGAAGCTCCGTTATGAACTGGTATGTTTCCCGAAAAGCTTCCTCGGTTTCGCCCGGATGACCAACGATTACATCGACACCAATGCAGGCCTGCGGCATCAATTCCTTGATCTTTGCCACCCGTTCCGCATAAAGTTCGCGTTTGTAGCGTCGGCGCATCAAACCCAGCACCGAATTGGAACCCGATTGGAGCGGAATGTGAAAATGGGGGACAAACCGGTTGGACTGTGCGACGAATGCAATGATTTCGTCGGTCAGTAAATTCGGCTCGATCGACGAGATCCGAAACCGTTCGATACCGTCCACCTCGTCCAGCGCCTGGATCAGTTGCAGAAATGTTTCTCTCCGCTGACTACCCTGACCGGTTTTAGACTGCAACCCAAAATCGCCGATATTGACGCCGGTTAAAACAATTTCTTTCACATTTCGGGCCGCAATTTCCCGAGCCGCCCGAACCACGTTCCCGATGCTGTCACTCCGACTGTTGCCGCGAGCCAGCGGAATCGTGCAGTAAGCACAGGGATAATCGCAGCCATCCTGCACTTTCAGAAACGTTCGGGTACGGTCGTTGAGCGAATAGGAAGCATGATAATCAACGGCTTCGGTAATTGGGGAATGATAAACTGTAGCTTTTCCTGACGGTTCCTTGACAAAACCGCCCAGCAATTCGGCCAGCCGGAATTTCTCGGCCGCGCCCAAAACCGCATCGACGCCGGGAATGGTCGCGATTTCTTCCGGTTTCAACTGGGCGTAGCAGCCGACAATAGCGACGTACCCGTCAGGGTTAATGTGTTGGGCTTCACGGACAATTTTCCGGCATTTTTTATCCGCGTTATCCGTCACCGAGCACGTGTTGATGATGAAAATATCCGGTTTTTGATTGAACTCCACCCGCTCGTACCCCTGCTGTTCCAGCATGCGGGCCAGCGTCGAGGTTTCGGAGAAGTTCAGTTTACAACCGAGTGTATAAAAGGCAATTTTTTTCATTGGTGCAAAAATACAAAAACTTACGCACGTTACTTGTTCAAAAAATCCTGGTACGATTCTTCTTCGTACGCTTCGCCCAATTCAATATCTTCTTTATGAACAGTTCCACCCGATGAAATGAGCTGGCGGCTGGTGTTGTCGAAAAGCAAATGGCGGTTGGGTTGAACAATGCCAAAACCGTTGTTGAAGGCGAAGTAGGCAAATGGTCGATTCTGGGAATTCAGCAAATCGCGACTCCATTTAAAATCGGAAGCATCCAGATTCAACTGGCGCAACAGGGTAGAAGCCAGGTCGGTTTGCGAGCCAATCTGATCAATCACCCGTGGCGTAGCCTTCAGCGCACCGCCCAGCCACAGCATCGGAATGTGAAAATCGCGCACACGGTCGGAAGTCAAAACCGGTAAGCGGTGGCCGTGATCGGCGGTAATAATAAGGAGTGTATTCGACCACCAGGGTTGCTTCTTCGCCTGGGCGATAAAATTGCCCAAACTCTGATCAGCATAGTACATTGAATTGAGAAACAGCGATTCTTCATCGGAACCGGTAATTACGGTTTTCATCGGAACCTCAAACGGCTCGTGGCTGCTCAGGGTGAAAAACGAAACAAAAAATGGCGCTTTCGTTTTGCTCAAATCCGATAAAATTCGATTGTAAACAATGTGATCGTGCGCACCCCATTTGGAATTCCAGTCAGAAGGCCTGAAATCCGTTTTGGAAACAATCCGATCAAATTGATTATGAAAGAGATACGATTTAATGTTGGCAAACTCCGTTTCACCTCCGTAGTAAAAAGACGTCTGGTAACCGGCTTTTTTAAATTGCTGCCCCAACGTCGGTAATTTCTCCGCTTTGGCCGGTAAGGTCATGATGGATGCGGTGGCCTGGGCCGGA
The DNA here is from genome assembly GCF_009668025.1 of Larkinella terrae. Lineage (GTDB taxonomy): Bacteria > Bacteroidota > Bacteroidia > Cytophagales > Spirosomataceae > Larkinella > Larkinella terrae. Next base: position 133,221 of record NZ_WJXZ01000009.1, read on the forward strand.
AAACCGCTCAGGAGGGCAATCAGGCCCTTTTCACTGCGGTCGCCACTGGCATAAAACTGATTAAAAAAAAGCCCTTCATGCGTCAGTTTTTCAAACTGGGGCGTTATGCCCGTACGACCACCCAATGCCGCAACAGATTTGGCCGTAAAGCTTTCCCAGACGATTACAATTACATTGGGCCGGATGGTGGAAATCACCGGCTGATGAGCCGCAACGGGCTGATAAAGAGACTTTAAGGTTTTAGAAGCCTGACCTTTTTCAAAAAAGGCAAACGGATTGGTGCCGTATTTATTCCCCTCCAGGCAGGATTGCATAAAATTCCATTGAGGAGTCACGGCCGCGTAATTGGCAAAGGCAATCGGTGAGAAATAAACCGTACTCACATTCATGGGCGCCAGTTGAAATCCCCCCCGAATCGGAAGAATCAATGCCACCACAGCAAGTAAAAGGGCTGGAGTTGCAATCCACCAGCGAACCGGTTCGAATTGGCTGACGAACTGCTGAATCAGTCGGTTAAAAAAATAACTGCCGACCAGCAACATACCGATGAAAAGCGTTACCAGCGACAGAATGGGGGAGGCCGCCACTGATGCAGCTGCTTCGCGGGGTGATTTTAAAAAATGCAGCGGAGTAACATCCAGGTGAAAACCCCAGGCGCGAAAGACTTCCAGATCGGCAACGGTGACGGACGAAACGATAATCAATTCAACAAACGTAATCACCCGGAGCGTCGTGGAAATTTTTTTTGGAAACAACCCCGGGGAAATGGCAATCAGAAGAGCGGGCAAAATCGTCAGATAACCGGCAGTTGACAAATCCATCCGCAAGCCGTTTGCAAAAACGCCCAGAATCGTTGAAGGGTCCAACTGCTGAGTTTGAGGCTGATAGATCAGAAAAAGGACCCGACTAAGTAACAACCAGACCGTCCAGCCAATGAAATAAACCAAAATAAGCAGGAATCGACTCTTCATTAAGTACAGAAAATACGGTAAATGGACGGTAAAGTTAACAGGTTTTAAAGAGGTATAAATGCTTATTAGATAAACGGTTGTAAGAATAGCGAAGTTCACATCTTACGTAGATGCAATTCGTTCTAGGGTAGGTGCAAAAATATTGTGAAATAGTTATTTTCCCAGAAGTGTAATTTTGATTCGATTGAAACCGATATTTGTGATTTTTAACAATTTTTCGTGAAAAATAGGTTAAAATTGATGTGATTTGTTGGAATTTATATCAGATAATGACTATTTTTGGGCGTTTTTAATCCAAAAACCACCTCGAACCTAATATGTCTAACTTTCGGTTTAAAGCTCTCGAAATTGCACAAAGTCGGCAAGCCCTCTCGGTAGCGGCTCCTTCGGAACGTGTTTCCGAATACTACGGCTCGTATACCTTTAATAATGAGGTAATGCGTTCCCTGTTGTCGCCAGAAGCCTACCTTAAAATTACTCAGGCCATTGAAACTGGTGGTAAGGTTGACCGCGATATTGCGGATGAAGTTGCAAATGCCATGAAATCCTGGGCGGTTGCAAAAGGAGCAACCCACTACACCCACTGGTTCCAGCCGCTAACCGGCGACACGGCGGAAAAACACGATGCGTTTTTCGACGTAACGATGGAAGGCAAGGCAATCGAGAAATTTAAAGGCGGGGCCCTGGTTCAACAGGAGCCGGATGCTTCTTCTTTCCCCAGTGGCGGTTTGCGGAATACGTTCGAAGCGCGCGGTTATACGGGTTGGGACCCCAGCTCCCCTGCCTTCCTGATGGACAACGGTGCCGGTGGTAAAACGCTTTGCATTCCTTCGGTTTTCATCTCTTATACGGGTGAAGCCCTTGACTATAAAACTCCGCTGCTGAAAGCTCTGTCGGCTGTTGATAAAGCTGCAACAGCGGTTTGCCAGTATTTCGACCGGAATGTTACGAAAGTAACTCCAACACTCGGACCTGAGCAGGAATATTTTGTCGTTGATAAAGCCCTGTTCTTTGCCCGTCCGGACCTGGTAATGGCCGGTCGGACGGTTTTCGGTCATGCGCCGGCCCGGGGTCAGCAATTGGAAGATCACTATTTCGGAACGATTCCCCCGCGCGTAAACGCGTTCATGGTTGATTTCGAATTCGAAGCCATGAAACTCGGTATGCCGGTCCGGACCCGTCACAACGAGGTGGCTCCCGGCCAGTTTGAAGTGGCTCCGACCTTTGAAGAAGTCAACCTGGCCATCGACCACAACGCCCTGTTGATGGACTTGATGGAGAAAGTGGCCGAGCGTCACAACTTTAAAGTGTTGTTCCACGAAAAACCGTTCGCTGGTATCAACGGTAGCGGGAAACACAACAACTGGTCCCTAGGAACCAACACCGGTGTTAACCTGCTGGCTCCCAGCTCGAAACCAAAAGAGAGCCTTCGGTTTCTGACTTTCCTCGTCAACGTCATCAAGGCGGTTCACGACCATGCAGACCTGCTGCGTGCCAGCATTGCTTCGGCCGGTAACGAATACCGACTGGGTGCCAACGAAGCTCCCCCGGCCATCGTATCGATCTTCCTGGGTGAGTCGTTGACGAAAGCGCTGGAAGATCTTGAAACGAAGTCGGAAGTGATTGTAAATAAAGGCGATAACGTTTATTACAAACTGGGAATCAATCGGATTCCGTCGCTGCTGCGCGACAATACCGACCGGAACCGGACGTCACCGTTTGCTTTCACGGGTAACAAATTCGAATTCCGTGCCGTCGGTGGTGGTGCCAACTCCGCTTCGACCATGACGGTTCTCAACGCGATCATGGCCGATCAGCTGAACAAATTCAAGGCGGATCTGGACGCACGTCTGGCTGCCGGTGAAAAGAAAGAGCTGGCCATTGTTGATATCCTGAAAGCGTATTACGCGGATTCAAAACGCATTCTGTTCGAAGGAAACGGTTATTCGGATGAGTGGGTTGAGGAAGCGGCCAAACGCGGACTGTCGAACATCAAGTCGTCGCCGGAAGCGTTGGGCGTTTACCTGAAACCGGACTCGCTGGATCTGTTCGAGCGCACGGGCGTTCTGAGCCACTCCGAAGTACATTCCCGGTACGAAATCGAACTCGAAAAATACGTTAAGAAAGTACAGATCGAGTCGCGCGTGATTGGTGACCTGGCCATGAATCACGTAGTTTCAACGGCGTTGAAATACCTGAACAAACTGGCCGAAACCGCTAAAGCGCTCGTTGATCTGGGCATGACGACGGAAGCCGATCCGATCAAAGGCATCATTGCCGAAGTTTCGGCCCGCGTGCTGGCGATCAAGAAGGGCGTCGACGCCATGACCGAGACTCGCAAGAAAGCCAATGCGTTGACGGATACCGCCGAAATGGCCAAAGTTTACGCCACGGAGGTGAAGGATTTCTTCGACGTAATTCGGTACGAAGTTGACAAGCTCGAATTAATCATCGATGATGAAGACTGGCCGCTGGTGAAATACCGCGAAATGCTGTTTGTCAAGTAATTATGTTTTTCCAACCATAATCGTTACATAAAGCCTGTGCCAATTGGTGCAGGCTTTTGTTTTTATGTTACTTTAGACTGGGGTTTTTGTTCTGCTTCACGGCTTTTTATAGAATTAACCGTTTATTTACACTTTTGCGCGCTAAACCAAATTTTGAGTGCGAAACTTGCCCCCGTCCGACCTAACAGAATTCGCAGATGCCGTTTACCGTTGAAACGTTAATACGCGATTTGAGCCGCCTGCCACACCGGGGTGCGGCTACGAACTTCGAAGCGCCTGCCATCGAATTACTGGCATCGACTCTTCGGGAGCTTCAGGCAACGGTTGTGGTAGAACCCTTTCGGACTCCCCGGACCTATACCTCCATTATTTATTGGTTAGTTGCCGGATTATCAAGCGGTTTGCTGGTGGCTCCATGGCTGGGCTGGGTAGCGGTTATCTGGAGTTGGGGCTGGATCGTTTTGGCCTGGCTTTTTTTCAACTGGCGGTTTTCCCCGGTAACCCAGCTTCCTCCGCTGGTTACTTCGCACAATATTATTGGACGCTGGCGGGAAACCGGTTTCGGTTACGCGGGTGACCACGAAAAACCGGTCATGAAAGTCATTCTGATGGCGCATTACGATACTGCTCCGATTTCGCTGCTCTACCGGACCGGCACTGTCAATAGCTTTCACATCTCGCTCGTCATTTCACTGGTTTTGATGCTGGGCGCCGGTTTTCTGCTGACCTTCGAACAACTCGGCCTGAACAGCGGCTGGGTGCCCTGGACTCGCTACGGTTTGATTGCCTATTTTGTGCTTCAGGCTTTGCTCGGCACGCTCGGATACTGGCTTTACGGCCACTCCAACGGAGCCAGCGACAACGCGACGGGCGTAGTTGCCGCCATTGCCACAGCGGAGCGATTGAAGCAACTCTATTTGCCCGGACTGGAGACGGAAATCGTATTGACCGGCGCCGAAGAAGTGGGCATGATCGGTTCGCGCGCGTACCTTAATAAGCATGTTGATAGCTGGCCGAAGGGCCGGACGGCCGTGGTTAATTTTGATACCTTAGGCAATGGATCGCTTCACCTGATCAAGCATACCGGGACGATTGAAGTGATTGAATACGCCAACGAATTGATGGTATCGGCGGAAAAACTGCTGGATGAAAAACCGTTTCAGGGATTGGTAAAACCCGGCCGCTGGCACATTGCCGACTTCGACAGCGTCTGGTTTGTCCGCCGTAAAATACCGGTTATGACCCTGTCGGCGATGGACCGCAAGGGGCGGATGCCGAATATTCATCGCCCGGAGGATCAACTGCTTGTGACGGATTTATCAACCATCCCGACGGCCGTTGATTTTGCCATTCAGACGATTGTGCGGCATTATCAGACGTACGAAATTACGGCCGAGAAATTGTGAATTGAACGGAGTATCGTATTTGGATGTTGAATATCGCAGGTGCGTTCGTAGATTTGTCTGGAAGAATAAAATTTAACAGTAATTGAAATGGCAACGTATAAAAACGAAGGATTTGAACCGGAAACAATTCAACTTCTGAAAGATGAGTGCAAAGAAGAAGGAAGCTCGTTCGTGTATGTCGAAGATGAAGACGATGACCTGGAGGTTCTGAATTCCGGCGAATGCGTTCATGTTCAGTTTGTCGGAAAGCACAAAGAGAACGAAGTTATATACGACGCCATCATTTACACCCTGCGCCTGCATCACAGCAGTCTTGTGTATGAAATGGCCATGGAGAAAGTTAAAAAATCGTTTCCGCAATACGTTCCGGTGGAAGAACGCAAACCCGATTACCGGATCGAACCGGAACTGGAAGAGGAAATTGAATTGTTTCTGACTGAACTAATCGAGGAAATCGAAGAAACGGAAGCTGTTAAGGTTCAGGAACATATCGAGATTGACCACGATTTTGAGTACGGAATCAGCCTGGATGTTTGCCTGAATGTTGAGGAAATCACGGAAGATGTGATTGAAGATTTTATCGATCAGTTTAACAAGAATACATTGAAGCTGGATAAGACCATGTATTCATTTTCGAACGGCGAATCGGAGGAGTAAGAAGCGTTGAAGGGGAAGCAAACCGGTGTTTGCCAGCGATTGATTATGCATTTGTTCTATCAGCCCGACGCAGAATCGAATTCGTTTCTGAGCGAGGAAGAATCCCGGCATTGCGTCAAAACACTCCGTCTGTCTAAAGGCGCGACCATTGATGTGACCGACGGAAACGGAAAACGTCATAAATGTGTGATCATAACCGCCGATCCGCGCCGTTGTACGTTTCGAATTGTGGAAACCGAGTTTGAACCGCCCCGTCCGTACCGGATTCATCTGGCGGTGGCGCCCACCAAAAACAGCGACCGGATTGAGTGGCTGGTGGAAAAAGCGGTCGAATTTGGCATCGATCAGTTCAGCTTTTTTATCGGTCAGCATTCCGAACGCCGGATGTTAAAAACGGATCGGCTGGAAAAGATTGCAATTGCGGGCATGAAACAATCGTTACAGTTTTATAAGCCGGTAATTAACCCCTTAATGGAGTTTGAAACTGCCTTAACATTGTCAGCTGATCACCGGTACATTGCCCATTTGCCTGAAAATGAACCGGCTGCATCTTTTTTTAAAACCGCCCAACCGGGGGGAACTACGCTGATGCTGGTTGGACCGGAAGGTGACTTTTCGGCAAATGAAATTGTTCAGGCAGTTGAGAAGGGATTTAAAATGGTTACCTTGGGATCAACCCGGCTGCGAACGGAAACCGCAGCGCTGGCAGCCTGTCACACAATTCATTTAATTAACGCCGGATAAGTTTCTGTTAAAGTGAGTTTAGCGTTTAAAGTCTATTGGAATGAAACGACTGACTGGATTTATACTTGCGATCTTGTTTTTCACGTGCGGGACTTCAACGGCGGTATGGGCGCAATATTCGTATAAAATCGCGAAGCTTAAATACAATGGCGGGGGCGACTGGTACGCCAACAAGACCTCCCTTCCGAACCTGATCAAGTTTTGCAATTCCAATTTGCGGATGAATATTTTTCCGGAAGAGGACATTGTTGAAGTCGGGAGCCCGGAATTGTTCTCGTATCCGTTCGTCCACATGACCGGCCACGGCAACGTGGTGTTTTCGGACGCCGAAGCTCAGAATATGCGCCGGTACCTGATGTCGGGCGGTTTTTTGCACATTGATGACAATTACGGACTGGACAAATTCATCCGGCGCGAGATGAAAAAGGTATTTCCCGAACTGTCATTTATCGAATTACCGTACAATCACCCGGTTTATCATCAGAAATATGCCTTCTCGAATGGCCTTCCTAAAATCCACGAACACGACGGAAAGTCACCGCAGGGATTTGGATTAATTTGGGAAGGCCGGTTAATTTGTTTTTATAGTTACGAATGCGATTTGGGCAATGGCTGGGAGGATCAATCGGTCTATAATGACCCCGAAGAGGCCCGCCAGCAGGCTTTACGGATGGGAGCGAACCTTTTACAGTATTCGACGACCGCCTTCTGATGAAAAAAATAATTTTCAAAAATTTGTCTTATTCTATTAACTATCTACGTTATTGTTGTAGATTTGTATAATCTAATTGCACTGAAGTTGGTTTTTAGCCATTCACCTTTAACAAATTTTATCCCGTGGTAATAATCCTTATTGCCTTTGTTCTTCACTGGTACATTTCACTCTTCTGCCAGACATTTTTCCTGCACCGCTATTCGGCGCATAAAATGTTCACGATGAGTAAGGTTTGGGAGCGGTTTTTCTTTTTCCTGACCTATCTTTCGCAAGGGTCATCGTATCTGAGCCCCCGGGCGTATGCGGTTTTGCACCGGATGCACCATGCGTTTAGCGATACGCCCAAAGACCCGCATTCTCCGCATCATACCAAAAACGTATTCACGATGATGTGGAAAACAAAAGACATTTATAACGCGGTTTTGAACCGGGTTAAACCCATTGAAGCCAAATTTGATCGTAACTATCCGGTTTGGGAATCGTTGGAAAAAGTCGGCGATTCCTGGATTTCGCGCGTTGCCTGGGGAACGGCTTATTCACTGTTCTACATCTTCGCTTTTGTTTACCTCGATATGCACTGGGCGTTCTTCTTTCTGTTGCCGATTCACTTCCTGATGGGCCCGATCCACGGCGCTATCGTCAACTGGAGCGGCCACAAATACGGATACGCCAATTTTGACAACCATGATAAATCAAAGAACTCGATGTTCTTCGATTGGCTGATGATGGGCGAGCTGTTCCAGAACAACCACCACAAACGCCCGAATGCCGCTAATTTTGGCGCTAAATGGTACGAACTCGATCCGACCTATCCGGTTATTAGATTCCTGTCGGCGGTGGGTATCATCAAAATGCGTCCCGTAAAAGCAACGAGCGCGGAATTTGAAACCGGTCACGAGCGGCTGGTGGAGAAAAACGAAACCATGTCTGCGTAAACGCAACAAGGAATAAAAAATCAAATCCCCGGCAATCTGATGATTGCCGGGGATTTGATTTTTTGAGACAGTAGATCTTAGACAAGAGACAAGAGAATAAAAGAATGTCCGTGTGCTTAACTCTCTTGTCTCTAATCTAACCTCTTATCTCTACACTTAAAGCAACACTTTCGCAATTTCTTCCCACGAAAGTACCCGTTCAAAGAGTGTGTTATCGCGGTTGTGCGGAGCGTCGAACAGCAGGCCTTTACCCTGAAAACTGACCAGATTGTACGGCATATCGTCGATCATGACCTCGGCTCTGATAATGCTTTTATCGCCACAAAATACCCGGTTTTTCCAGTGAATGTGCGGAAAGTGCTGATCCAGCCAGTCGTATTTTTCCGAAAGCGAATTGCGGAACTCCATCGCGGCTGAGGTTACGAAGAGATCGTATTTTTCCGATAAGGCGCGGGTAATTTCCTGGGCACCGGGCATCACGGCAATGTCCGTAAAAAAACCGGGTTCATGAACATAGTCCGAGAGTTTCTGGGAAACGTCTTTTTCGAGCAGTTCATGAAAGGATTGTTCCCGGAAAACCGTAGGCAGCGCTTCGGTATCAAAATCACGGCGGTAAATGTCAATAAACTTGCCGACGGTGTCCGCCAGCACGTCATCCATGTCAATTGCAATGCGAGGTTTCATCATTTAAATTTTACACCAATGGCTCTTTTGCCGCTTGAATATACAACGGCGTCGATTGGTTTTTTGGCTTCGTCGGCTTCTTTTTTCACCCGCCGGACAAACTGTTCAATGTCTTCTTCGATGGAATTGTTGACAATTCCGCCGGTAAAATAGGATTTAGCCTTCAAACCGCCGGACGCATCGACCACGGTTTCGTACTCTTTCAGGGGCTCATTCATCACATATACCGCCAACCCATCGATTTTCCGGACCTTAGCCAGTCCTTTGTCGCCACCATCACCTTTAAACTTCACCGCAATCGCGGTTTTGGAGCCCGAAATAACTACCGCATCGAATTCCTTGTTGTCGCTTTTTCCCTGCTTGCTGGCTCGTCTGACAAATTGCGATGCTTTATCCGAAACGCCTTCGTTGACAACGCCACCGGTAAACAGGGAAGCTGCTTTAGCCCCGGAGGAGACTTCGAACACGGTTTCGTACGCCCGCAGGGGTTCACACATGACGTACGTTTCGATGCCCTGGATTTTATCGACCCGCGCGTTACTTTGGGCAAAAACAGCTGTGAAACCCGATAACGCGCACAGTACGCCGGAGAAAATCAGTCTTACTTTCATTGGAATGGTGGTATTTAAGTGAAAATCGACCCAAAACTAACCTTAAAGATGGCATGATTCCGTCTCCAACTGTGCCGTGTGTTACTTTCGTCGGGTGAAGTGCGTAAATGACAGCTTGAATTGTCCGGCCCTGCTTACACGATCTTCCGGTCCGAATCAAACCGCTCGAGATAATCTGAGACCCGTTTGACAAATTGGCCTCCCAGTGAGCCGTCAACCACGCGGTGGTCGTAGCTGTGGGAAATAAACATTTTCTGACGGATTCCGATCAGGTCGCCCTGGGGCGTTTCAATCACGGCCGGTTTTTTCTCAATCGTACCGAAGGCCATGATGGCGACCTGCGGCTGCACAATAATGGGCGTTCCCATCAGATTGCCGAAGGTTCCGATGTTGGAAACCGTGTAGGTGCCATTTGCCAGATCGTCGGCGGTGAGTTTGTTCTCGCGGGCGCGACGACTCAGGTCGTTAACTTTCCTGGTTAAACCCACCAGATTATACTGATCGGCGTTGTGGATCACCGGCACGATCAGATTTCCGCTCGGTAGTGCCACCGCCATGCCAATGTTAATCGCTTTTTTGACAATGATCTGGTCTCCATCAACCGATATATTGATCATTGGAAAATCCCGAATGGCTTTGACAACCGCTTCGATCAACAGGGGCGTAAATGTAATGTTTTCGCCGTATTGCTGTTGAAATTCCTTTTTGTTCCGTTCCCGCCATTGCACCAGAACCGTCATATCGGTTTCGACAAACGACGAAACGTGGGGCGCAATCCGTTTCGATTCCACCATCCGTTCCGCGATCATCTTCCGCATCCGGTCCATCTGAATGATATCGTTCTGTCCGTTAACCGATACAGCTTTTGGCAGCGCCGGACCAGGCGAAACCGGCTCGGTTTTCCGTTTTTCAACGTACGCCAGAATATCGTTTTTGGTAACCCGGTTTTCGGCACCCGTGCCGGTAATAGATGCGAGTTCCTGTTGGGAAATCCCTTCGGCCTTGACAATGCTCATAACCAGTGGGGAATAGAAGCGATTGGGTTCGCCAACCGCTGTTTCCGCATCCGTGCGAATTTCCGGATTCCGGGACGAAAACTGCGATAGTTCGGCTTCCAGCTTTGCCGCCACGCTGGCAACGTCCTGCTCTTCCGTTTCACCCGGCGGCAGCGGTTCGGCGGCCACACCTTCTTCCTGTTCCACTTCGATCCGGGCAACGGGGCTGCCGATGGCTACGACATCGCCGTCGTGGACGAGCACTTCTTTCAAAATACCAGTGTGCGAAGCTGGAACTTCCGTGTCGACTTTATCAGTAGCAACTTCCAGAATTGAATCGTCGGCTTCAATGCGGTCACCGGGCTGTTTGAGCCAGGAGATAACCGTACATTCAATAATACTTTCGCCCATTTTGGGCATTACCATGTCAACAAGTGCCATAGATTTTCCTTTTTTCTACTTTATGATAGAGAAGAATAGAATTAACAATGAATCATGAACAATGAAAAGGATTACGGTTTTCAATGTTCATGATTCATTGTTAATTCTATTCATTCCTCTTGTTCTTCCAGCAAGGTTTGCCGAAGGAGGTTTAAGACGTGAACGCTGGTTAGTTGAATGTTCTGTTCGCGGTGCGGACCGAATTTCAGCAAGCGGGAGACGGTTTGTTTTTCGGTTGAACAGGCAATCCAGATCGTGCCGACCGGTTTTTCGGGTGTTCCGCCGTCGGGGCCGGCAATTCCGCTCGTGGCAATCCCCACATTGGCCCCCAGATTTTTACGGACGCCCTCCGCCATTTCGCGAACAGTTTCTTCACTTACGGCTCCGAACTGGTTCAGCGTTTCGGGTTTTACACCCAACTGATTGACTTTAACCGTATTGCTGTAACTTACGACCCCGCCTACGAAGTACGCAGAGGAACCGGCAAATCTCGTGATCTGACTCGCCACAAAACCGCCGGTGCAACTCTCGGCCGTGGCCAGCATCCAGCTTTTTTTAGACAGGAGTTCGGCGACTTTGGTTTCCAGTTGATCATCGTCATACCCAAAGACATATTGCTGGATCAGCGGCAAAACGGCCGCGACCTGCTCATCGAGTTCTTTTCGAAGTTGAATCGGGTCCGTTCCGGTTCCGGTCAGTCGGAGTCGCACCTGGCTGAAACTGGGCAGATACGCCAGCTTGATGTGACCCGGCAGGGCATCTTCCCAGGCAGCAATGGTTTCGGCTAAAAACGACTCACCAATTCCGACCGTCAGAATCATTTTGTGAACGATGGCCGGAGTTTCAAAATGGTTCTGCAACATCGGAATCAGCCGGTGCTGCATCAGATTTTTCATTTCGAACGGCACACCCGGCAACGATATATAAACTGTTTCGTTTTCATTGAACCACATGCCCGGAGCGGTGCCCCAGTCGTTCGGAATGTACGTGCAGTTCAGCGGTAAATCGGCCTGTTTCGCGTTAATTTCAGTAATTTGGCGACCCCTACTCTCAAAAAACTTCGTCACAAAGGCCAGCGCTTCGGGATTTCGATCGAGCGTTGTGTTGAAAAACTCGCAGATCGTTACTTTGGTAATATCGTCCTTCGTCGGCCCTAAACCGCCGGTAATAATCACCAGATCGGCGCGTTCGGTGGCTTCTTTCAAAACACCAATAATGGCATCTTTTTGATCGCCAACCGAAGATTTACGGACGGTTCGGATTCCGATTTTTGTTAATTCAGCACCGAGCCACTGGGTGTTGGTGTCGGTAATTTGCCCAAACAGTATTTCGTCACCAATCGTTATTACTTCGGCCAAAATTGATTTCATGAAAGGGAATCTTCAAGTTTTTGCGGTTCGGCCTTTGACTTTTGCCCAGTTTTCCTGTCTTACGAAGTAAAGGCGATTGATGAAACAACAATCGACCGATTGGTTTCGAGCCAAAAATACGTAAAAAAACGGTTTATCTTTTGCCGATAAAACTTCGGCGAACGTTTCACAAGTAGAGTCAACCTGATTAGCACATGAAAAAAACAGTAATTCTGGGCCTGATACTCGCCGTTTATTCGGGCACCGCATTAGCCCAGTCGGATTCCACGCAACCGAAAAAGAAGAATGTCTTTGGCCAGATTCTTGAAAAAGTTGGCCAGGCCGCGTCGGGGGGATCATTGTCGAGCGACGAAATTGCCAGCGGTTTGAAAGAAGCCCTGCGGATCGGAATAAGCAAAGGGTCCGACCAGGCCTCGGCCGTAGACGGTTATTACAAAAATTCCCTGATTAAAATTCTGATGCCCCCGGAAGCCCAGAAAGTAGAGTCGGCATTGCGCAAAATCGGAATGGGCAAACAGGTCGACCAGTTTATTTTATCGCTCAACCGGTCGGCCGAAGATGCCGCTAAAAAAGCAAAACCGATCTTCCTGAATGCGCTAACTTCCATGACCATTCAGGACGCGATTGGTATTTTACGGGGAGAAAAAAACGCGGCCACGCAGTATTTGAAGAAAACGACTTCGACGGAATTGCTAGCGGCTTTTACGCCGGTTATCGACAGCACCCTGAAGAAAAACAGCGCGACCCGCTACTACGGCGATCTCGTCAATACCTACAATAAGTTGCCGATTGTTACCCAGAAAGTGGATCCGGACCTAACCCACTACGCGGCAACCAAAGCGGTTGACGGAATTTTTACCCTGGTTGAACAGGAAGAAAAACGGATTCGGGAAAACCCGGCGGCCCGGGTGACGGATTTACTCAAGAAAGTGTTTGGTCAGCAATAGAATGCGGTAAAAGCCGGTTTTTTGATTTTGAATCGCACCCGCACCATTGGAAATCCGTGCGACAAATGGTTACCTTTGAGGGTGTAGAACTCCGCAATGGACTGAGCTGCCTTTTGGCGATTCGGCCCGGGTTTGCGGAGTTTTTAATGTTTGAATACGAAAACGATGAAAAAATCAGAAATCAATTTTGCAGTTGAATTAGACGATCAAAATATCCCGGAAAAGATTTTCTGGAATGCCACGGACAATCCAAATGAAGGGTTGAGCGACACTAAAGCGGTTGTGGTTTCGGTCTGGGATCATTACAACCAGGGTACGCTGAGGCTGAACTTATGGACCAAAGACATGGCCGTGACCGACATGAAGCGGTTTTGCATTGAAGTGCTCGGAAGCTTGGCCGATACCATTGTGACTGCGACCGGCGATCAGCCCATGGCGGATCAGATCGACAATCTTTGCCGGGCCTTGAGTAAAAAAGTCGAAGAAGAATACCGCGAGCAGCAAAAGCAAGCGTAATTAACGGTTTTTGGGTTTACGATTTACCGTTTTCGGTAAGCTGTCGCGTTTTAAATAGTAATTGTTGAATGAATCAGCTTACCGAAAACGGTAAACCGTAAACCTATTCCATTCCAGAATCTTACGATGAAACAGTTCAGTTCCCTTTTAATTGTTGTTTGGCTTACGGTAGGTTTGGTGGCCGCTCAGGGCGTGCAGTTTCGGAAGGAGGCACTTCCGACGGTTTTCGAAGCGGCACGAAAGGCTAAAAAACCGGTTTTTATTGAAGTCTATTCCGAAACCTGCCACGTTTGCCAGAGTTTTATTCCCACTTTTCAGGACAAGAGCGTCGGAAAATTCTACAATTCCCGCTTTATCAACTCTAAAATCGACATTTCGGCCAAAAGTACAGTCGCTTTTCTGGACAAAAATCACCTCTTCGTGCCATCGCTGCCGTTGTTTCTGTACATGGATGCCAAAGGGAATCTGATTCACATGGCAATGAGTAATAACACGGTGGACGAGGTGATTCGGCACGGAACGACGGCTTTGAATCCGGAAATCCGTTCATCAGCCATGGCGAAACGATATGAGGGCGGGGAACGCTCAGCTAATTTCCTGATTGACTACGGAATGCTGGCCCGGGTGACGCGCGATACCGTGACGAACATCAAAGTCATGAACGATTATGCAACCCGGCAGGCGGCTAACACCTACACCAGTCCGACCAACTGGCTGGTGTTGCAAAAGCTGATTCTGGACATCGATAATCCGATGTTCCAGTACATGATTGGCCACCTCGACCAGTTTGTCAAAGCCAATGGCGCCGAGATGGTGAAAACCGTAGGCGAAAATATTTTGATGTCTTCGTTGTACAGCAGCCGAGGCAGTCAGTATCCGGCCGCCAAAATCATTACCATCCGCAATCAGCTTCAGCAGGTGGGCATTGAACCGCGGGTGGCCAGTAACCGGACGCTCTTGCCGGAAATAAACGCCTATTTTCGCGCCGGACAGGCTACCAAAGCGGCTTCGCGGATGGATGAACATATTGCCCAGAACCAGTTTTCTACACCCGAATACCTTTATGTGATCCGGTTATTTAATCGGAAAAGCCCGGACGCCAGCGATGCGCCGACGGTGGCGCGTTGGGCCAATAAAGCGATTCCGCAGGCCAAAAATCCGGCCGAACAGGCTGATTTGTATTTTGAATTGGCGGAAGTGTATCGCCGGGGTGGAAAAACGACGGATGGGTTGAAAGCGGCTCAGAAATCGCTTGAAATGGCAAAAACCGCTAAACTGGATACAAAACGAAATACCGATCAGATTGCCCGCTTGAAGTAGGGCAGGGGTTTTTTAGGAATAGATAACATTCGAGAAAGGCGGTTGCTTCAACAAATACGCCGAGTTTTCGTCGCCCAGTTCAATGGCCCGAATCAGGTCTTTTTGCGCCTGCGTGTACTGATCGAGCTGCATCCGCGCCAGAGCCCGCCAGCGGATGGCGTCGGGTTGTTGGCCCCGAAAATACCAGACGGCTTTGTCAAATTCTTTAAAGGCTTCCCCAAACTGGTTAAGTTGATACAGCGCAATTCCTTTATCGAGGTATGAATCGGGAATGGTGTTGTCGAGGCTGAGTGCGTAAGTCAGGTCGAAGAGTGCCGAATACGCATTTTCATTCCGCAGGTGGCATTTTCCCCGATACGCAAACGCCAGGGAAGATTTGGGATACTTTTTAACAGCTTCGTTGAAGTAAACCAGGGCTTCTTCGTAGCGGTGGAGCTGGGCCAGGGCAATTCCTTCGGCAAACCGATGACGGTCTTTGTCGGCGGGCGTATCGTGATCAATCACGAAATACCGGGCGAACAAAAACACCATGAACAGGAATCCGAGCAGCGCAACTTCCATTCGTCTGAAGTTTTCACAAAAGTACTCTAAACTACCAAAAAAGCCCGAATCTTGCAACTCAAGCCTTATTTTTCGAGCGCCCGCTGAGTTGTTTTCGGCAAGCTCTTCACAATCAATTCGTAAGAATGATCGATCCATTTTTTTAGTTCACTTTCCCGAATCGTCCCGTCGATGATAACCGTATTCCAGTGAACTTTATTCATATGAAATCCCGGCCGGACCGCATCGTACTGTTCTCGCAACTCAACGGCCAGTTCCGGGTCGCATTTCAGATTAACCGACAGTGGATCGTCATTCAGCGAGGTCAGCCCGAACATTTTGCCGCCGACTTTAAACACCAGCGTTTCTTCACCGAACGGAAAGGATTCGGTAGCACCGGTTTTGGAAAGACAATATTGGCGCAGCGTTTCAATATTCATCGCATTATCGCTCTGACAATCATCACGATCAGACAGATCAGGAACATAATGATCGAAATTCGGTTGATTCCGTGCATCATGCGGATGTTGGTATTGGTCGGGCGGCTCGGGTCAGGTTTCTGAAAAACCCGGAAAAAATACCGGAACACTTCCCCCAGTTTAAAATACTCCCCAATTCTGGACATAATAGATTTTTAGATAAGAGTGATAAGTTATGAGTTGGCTGACGCAAGCTGAAAACCTCATAACTTTTAATTCTTAACTCATAATTCCGTTTCCGGTTCGTTCCAGCGACCGTCTTCTTTGATCAGTTCGATCAGTTCGTTGACGGCGTGCTCGGCAGTAACCGATTTTTTAATGACCTGTTGACCCCGGTACAACGAAATTTTGTCTTTTCCGATGCCGACATAACCATAATCGGCATCGGCCATTTCGCCAGGCCCGTTGACAATGCAACCCATGATGCCGATTTTGATGCCTTTCAAATGATCGGTTCGTTTGCGGATCATGGCGGTGGTTTCCTGCAAATCGAAGAGCGTACGGCCACACGACGGACAGGAAATGTACTCGGTTTTCGACATCCGGGTGCGCGCGGCCTGAAGAATGCCAAACGCAATCGAATTGTACCGGCTGGCGGTTTGCAGCCGTTCTTCCTCCGGCATTGCGGGCAGCAGGTCGGTTGCCAGCCAGGCGCCATCGCCCAGGCCATCCACCAGCAAACCGCCGATATCCGTAGCCGCATACAATTGCAACGAATCGCCCTGACTGTCCGGAAAACTGCGCAGATTAACAACCGGACACGTAATGGATCGGTCGATTAATTCACCGTAAATCCGCCGAAGTTCGGCCATTGCGTGGGAATTTTCCGTCCGAACCACCAGCACCACGTGCTTGTCTTTCTGTAACGCGCTGGCTAATTCGTCGGAGAAGTCACCCAGACGCGTTTCGACAAAATTGAGCACCGGATGTAAACCGGACGGTTTTTGTCGATTAGCTAAATACTGATGCGAATGGAGCAGCGGAAATTTATGGACCTTATCGCTGGCGGCAAGCCAGGTGTCGTAATTCAATATTTCTTTCAGCCCGTTGGGTAACATGAACGATACCGGTTCCGATCCGGTATAGATATAGTCCGTTCCCAGATCATTCATCCGCCACTTGTCGGGGACAGGCAGGTAAAAATGACCAACCGGCCGGAGTTGTTCGTGATCCGTAACCGGTATTTCGGAATAATCGGCAATCACCCGCGGCACGTTAATCCCACCAAAGTTGGCGACCTCGTGGGTTTTCCGCCGGGTATATTGAAACGGATTGATCGGGTAATGGTTGATCGGTGGAATTGGGTGGTGTTCCGCCCGTTTGGTATATCGGTCGATAAGCGCCTGCGCAACAGGCGCTTCCCGTTCCGGATCTTCGGTCAGTGAAACCCGAACAGTGTCTCCCAAACCGTCCTCCAGCAGGGTTCCGATGCCCACCGCCGATTTAATCCGGCCGTCCTCGGCTTCACCCGCTTCGGTAACGCCCAAATGCAGCGGATACGGTTTTAAGCCCTCCGCGTCAAGGCGATGGACCAATAACCGATACGCTTCGACCATGACCTGCGGATTGCTGGATTTCATCGAAAGGACGATGCTGTGGTAGTTTTCGTCTTCACAAATTCGCAGAAACTCCAGCGCTGATTCCACCATCCCAAGGGGTGTATCGCCGTAGCGGCTTAAAATCCGGTCCGAGAGCGAACCGTGGTTGGTACCAATCCGCATGGCCGTTCCGTATTCCTTGCAAATCCGGACCAACGGCAGGAATTTGTTCCGAATCCGGTCGAGTTCTGCCGCGTAGGACGCATCCGTGTAATCAATGGTTTCGAACCGCTTCCGGTCCGCATAATTCCCGGGATTGATCCGAACCTTTTCCACAATTCGAGCGGCCAGTTCGGCGGCATTGGGGGTAAAGTGGATGTCGGCAACGAGGGGCGTGGTGTAGCCGCGCGCCCGTAATACTTTGCGGATGTTTTCCAGATTCTGCGCTTCTTTCACACTTGGCGCGGTAATTCGGATGTATTCGCAACCCGCTTCGATCATTTTGATCGACTGTTCGACCGAACCGAGCGTGTCCATCGTATCGATGGTCGTCATTGACTGTACCCGAATGGGGAAATCGGAACCTAAAGGGACCGTGCCGATGGGTACTGTGATCGTTTTACGACGGGAATAACCGGTAAGGGAATTGCAATAAAGAGCCGGTTTTTCGGCGGATGATAGTAATGACGGTGTTGCGAAGTCAAGCATAGCCTAAACAGCGTGTGCGGAAGAGATACAAAGGTAGAAAAACCGGAGCGTTTTCCCCGCAAAAGCTATCTGTAGAACTCACTTTTGGCCCAAATTGTTCCTTACGGCCAAAAGTGAGTTAATGCTATAATGATTGAAAATCAGTGAGTTATTTATTCTTCCACCTTCGTGCCTTCATCGACGCGGATAATATAGGCCGCACCGCCAGCCCGTTCGATCGCTTCGGCAACGGCACCGGCATGGCCGGGCGCATAGGCAAACATGCAGCCACCACCGCCTGAAC
Source organism: Larkinella terrae (assembly GCF_009668025.1). Classification (GTDB taxonomy): domain Bacteria; phylum Bacteroidota; class Bacteroidia; order Cytophagales; family Spirosomataceae; genus Larkinella; species Larkinella terrae. Next base: position 151,588 of record NZ_WJXZ01000009.1, read on the forward strand.
CGTTGATTTTCCCGCCCAGCGCACCGGCGTTGAGGGCGGCTTCGAGCATCCGGTCAATTTTCGGCGTTGAAATGCGTTGCGCGTCCCGCAGATTCGCGTGGTGACGGTTGAGCAGATCGCCCAGTCGATTGTGATTCAGGTCGGCGGCTTCCAATTCCTGCCGGGCTTCACGGAGCAAATCGCGGTTGGAAATAGTGCCTTCGAGCAGGATATTTTCACCGCCGGATAAATACGGACGGTAATCGTCCAGTTCCAGAACGTCGGTCGTATGCAGCGAAAATTCCGGGTTGATGGCTTCGATTTTTTTCACAATGTCGTTCACCCCGGTGCGTAACCGCCCCAGAATGGTCAGCGTATCTTTGGGTTCCTGCGAATCGCCCAGGACAAAGGCACCCAGTTTGGGGCGCAGTTCTTCGATTTCGATTTCCGGTTCAGATTCCAGATAAATCACATCGCCAATGGCCGTCGAATAATGATCCATCATGCCGCCCGGCTCGCCAAACTCACGGGTTTCGGCTTCGTTAGCCAGATTGCCGATTTCCTGACGACTTAACAGTCGGGGACGATCGCTCATGCGCATTAGAAAATGAAGCCAGGACGCCACGAGTGCCGAAGAACTGGAGGTGCCGGAATTGATCGGAATATTGCCGCGAACTTCACATTCAACTCCCTTCGAAAACCGGTAGCCGTGCCGGACCAGCACATTGTAACTACTGCGGAAATAATCGCGCGGTTTGGTGTAAACCAGACTCGATCCCGACAAATCGAATTCTTCCCGTTCGTTGACGTCCGGGAGGTTAATAATCACTTTGGTGTCAGTCCGTTGAAAACCGGTAATTCGGATGCGCCGGTTGATAGCAGCGGCAATAACGGGCAAACCCAGGTAGTCCAGGTGTTCACCAAATAAACAGATTCGGCCGGGTGTAGAAACGCTTAATTGACTCATTACCAATTGGTTTTTTTGCTTCCCACCAGTGCATAATACAAAATGTAACCCAGGAGAGGAAGGATTAGGGCGTAAGCAAGTTTAGGACTGACGGTGTCGGTTAAATAACCGTGTAACAATGGTAACAGGGCTCCACCGGAAATTCCCATGATCAACAGGGCGGAACCCAGTTTCGTAAAGCGACCCAGGCGATTGAGCGCCAGCGGCCAGATGGCAGGCCAGATGGGGGCGATGGCAAAACCGAGCAGTGCAATGCACAAAACCGAAGTGAAACCGTCCGAAATCAAGGCGCCAATCGTTAAAATCACTCCCAGGCTGGTGCCGTACAAAAGCGATTTTTGCTGGGAAAGAAAGCGCGGAATCAAGATAATTCCCAAAATATAACCACCTAACATGCCGTACAGCGTATAGGCCGTGAAGTATTTCGCCCGATCATTTGTGAACCCCAGAGCGGTTCCGTAGTTAATAATCGTATCACCGGAGATGACCTCGACGCCCACGTAACAGAAAATGGCCAGGACGCCCAGGACTAGATTAGCGTGTTGCCAGACACTTTCCGTCGTGGCGGTTTTAACGACTACTGTTTTATCTTCTTCCTGTTCTTCCGAAACTTCAGGTAGCGTAGAAAACCGGATCAGCATGGCCAACACAATCAAAACGCCCGTCAGAATCATATACGGCGTCACCACTTTATCCAACGACTCGGAAGCGGATAATACGGTTCCGCTGGTCAGCAGTAATCCTCCAAATATCAACTGGCTGATAATTCCGGCCAGTTTATTGGCAACACCCATAAAACTGATCCGTTGGGCGGCACTTTCGCGTGGACCAAGGATTGTCACGTAGGGATTTGAAGCCGTTTGCAGAACCGTTAAACCGATCCCGATCAGGAATAAACCGACCAGAAACAGTGGATAGGAAACCGCTTTCGCGGCCGGGATAAAAATGACTGTTCCGATTGCCATGACGATCAAACCGAGTGACATCCCGTTTTTAAAACCCGTTCGCTTCAGCAACACGGAGGATGGAATGGCCATGACGGTGTATGAAATAAAGAACGCGAACGCAACCAGGTTCGAGCCTACCGTGCTGAGTTGAAAGGCCTGTTTGAAAAAGGCAATCAGGACACCGTTTACCCAGGTGACAAATCCAAAAATGAAAAATAACATGCCGACAATCAGCAGTGGGCCGAGGTAATTACTGGTGGAATTCCGGGTGGCGGTCGGGGTCATCGTTTTGGCGTATAAAGCGTTCAGGGCGGCAGACTGAAGCGACTGCCGCTGTTTAGAATATTTTAAAATTTTTTAAAAATAAGAATTTTATTTTGAATTTTACGCAATTACCCGCCTAATAGTCGTCATTCAGCGCAAAAATGGGTTTGTTGGTTTTCCATTTTCCCCGCGTAAAATCCGGAATTTCAATCGGTTTGCTGCCTTTGGCAATGGATTCTTCCGACAGCGGACTTATGGCGCTCCAGACCGCTGCGTCATAGACATCGATTGGGGGAGCCACTTTTCGTTTGACGGATTCGATGAAGGCCCGGATGACGAAAAAGTCAATGCCGCCGTGCCCCGCATTTTCAGCGGTTTGGGCGTGGCGTTTCCAGATTGGGTGATCGTATTTCTCCTGATACTCCTTAAACGGCTCCCACTGGTGCGGTTTTGGACTCGTTCCTTCAATATAAATCGTTTTTCCGTCGTCCATCCAAATTCCCTGCGTTCCCTGCGCCCGGAAACCGAGCGAATAGGGGCGGGGCGAGTTGGTATCGTGCATGATGACGATATTTTCACCATTGGCGCACTGAATGACCGTCGTGACAATATCGCCCAGTTTGAAATTGACTTTGGCATTGGGGTGATTCGGTCCGCCCTTATCAACGATGTACTTGTGCAATCCCCGGGATTTTGTTGCCGTGGAAGTCAGGTGCAAAAACCGGTTTCCACGGTTGATATCCAGCCAGTGGGCCACGGGCCCCAAACCGTGCGTCGGATACAAGTCGCCGTTGCGTTCGACGGAATGCTGGGTGCGCCAGCGAGCCTCGGAATAACCCTTGGCTCCAAATTCGGCACCAACGCCCTGTTTAACCGTTCCATCGTTGAATTTAACATTGCGTAAATCGTGCTGATAACCGCAGTGCGCATAGAGCATTTCTCCGAACATTCCCTGCCGAATCATGTTCAAAACCGCCATCACATCACGTCGGTAACAGACATTTTCCAGAATCATGCAGGGCATTCCGCTTTTTTCGGATGCGTCAATCAGGTCCCAGGATTCTTTCAGGGTGACGGTTGCCGATACTTCGACGCCCGCGTATTTTCCGGCTTTCATCGTGGCTACGGACATGGGCACGTGCCATTCCCAGGGCGTGGCAATCACAACGCCGTCGATGTCGTCGCGTTTTAGCATGTTCTCGAAATCCCGATCAGTTTTTCCATAAACAGCCGCTTCGGGCCGACCGGCCTTGCTGATCATGGCTTTGGTGCGGTTGATGGCTTCGGGATCGATATCGCAGATTGCCGTAATGGCAACATCCGGCCGATAAAGTGCCTGTTCAACGTGGCTGCGGCCACGCCCTCCGACGCCAATGAACGCCAGCCGGACTTTCTTATCCTGCTCCGGTGCGCCGGTTAAAATGGAGGGAAATAAATGAGCAGAGGAAACCGTTGCGGCCGCAGATCGCAGAAAATGGCGTCGATTCGTTTTCAAAAGGTCTTGAAATTAAGGGTTAGCAGTGGACTTGTGCGTAAAAAAAAGCAAAATATCGGTAGGAAAAAAAAATGCATCGATTACTTCGCGATTAATGTTTTGGACAGAAAACGGTTTATCCCTAACAATGCGGTTATAGATAATTAACACAAGCGTAACAGAACGATGAACCAAACCGGCAACCCGGCTGTTATATTCCCGAAACTCACTAAAATTTCTCCTGAAAGCGGAAAATTCCACCGCTTGACGGCTCAAATGTGTTGCAGACAACCTTTCTGACGACATTTTGGTCGAGAATTTTTAACAATCGTAAAAAACCGGGTGGCCGGTTCTGACAGAATGGACAAAAAACGGGTAGCGGTGTTCCGCAAAGAACACTTCAACGCGGCTCATCGTCTCCACAACCCCGAATGGTCGGAGGAAGAAAACCGGCGGGTTTTTGGCAAGTGTAATAATCCTCATTATCACGGCCATAATTACGAGGTGTTTGTTCAGGTAACCGGTGAGGTTGATCCCGTGACGGGGTTTGTAATGGACATGAAAGTGCTCAGCGATCTGATTAAAGAGCACATTACGGACAAATTTGACCATAAAAACCTTAACCTGGATACCGAAGAATTTAAAAATCTGAATCCTTCCGCTGAACACATCGCCATTGTTATTTACGATTCGCTGCGCAGTAAACTTGATTTATCTCTGGACTTGAAAATCAGACTCTATGAAACCGAACGGAACTTCGTTGAATACCCGGTCTAACGGCCATCACCCTACTTATAATATGCTGGATGAGTTGACAGTGGACGAAATTGGGGATGAGCATGTGGGTTCCTCAATTGATACCCCGTTACGGGCTGATGCGTTTGATATCAGCGACGACACCAAAATTGAACTGATCGAAGATCATTTTCGCGAGATTCTGAACATTCTGGGCCTGGATCTGACCGACGACAGCCTGAAAGGTACGCCCCGTCGCGTGGCCAAGATGTATGTGAAGGAAATCTTCAGCGGACTGAATCCGGCGAATAAACCGAAGGCGGCCCTTTTTGAGAATAAATACCAGTACAACGAAATGCTGGTTGAAAAGGGAATAACCGTTCATTCGCACTGCGAGCATCACCTCGTTCCGATCATCGGGCGGGCGCATGTGGCCTACATTTCGAGCGGAAAAGTGATCGGTTTATCCAAACTAAACCGCATTGTGCAATATTATGCCAAACGGCCGCAGGTTCAGGAGCGTTTGACTGAGCAGATTGCCCATGAATTAAAAGAAGTTTTGCAGACGGAAGATGTGGCTGTCATTATCGACGCCCGGCATTTGTGCGTTTCCATGCGCGGGGTGCAGGATGTCAACAGCTCGACGGTAACCGCTCATTACGGCGGCAAATTCAAAGACGACGCCACCCGCCAGGAATTTTTGCGCCACGTCAGCGAACCGACGGCTGCGCTTTAATTGAAATGAACAATTAATAATGAATTTCTTGCGTCAGCCTATTCATTATTAATTGTTCATTAAAAAAAAATCAAACAAGTGTCCCCACGCGCTCCAGGAGCGCTTTGGTTTTTTTGATGCCGTCGTATTCGCTTAATGTGGAGCCTTCGTATTCGATTCCGGCAATTCCTTTAAATCCGCTGTCTTTCACGATTTTCATCATGCGCATATAGTCGGTTTCGGTGCAATTGCCGCTGGCGTCGAAATCGTGGGTTTTGGCACTGACACCTTTGGCAAACGGCATCATTTCGGTTACGCCCTTGTACCGGTCGTATTCTTCCACGCACTTGCCGCCCCATTCCGATCCGTCGCTGCGTTTGATACAGAAATTGCCGAAATCGGGCAGAATACCGACATTTTTCATATTTACCTGCTTCATAACACCCGTCAGCCATTGACCATTGGAAGAGTAGCTTCCGTGATTTTCAACGATGACGTTGATATTCATGGTTTTGGCAAATTCGCCCAATTTCCCGAGTCCATCGACGGCGGCTTTGGCAACTTCCTCTTCCGTGCCTTTGCCAAACGCATTGACGCGAATGGTTTTGCAGCCCAGCGTTTTGGCGCATTCGACCCAGGGTTTGTGTTTTTCAACGGCTTCGTTGCGTTTGGCGGCGTCGGTTTCGCCCAGAAATCCTTCGCCGTCGATCATGATCAGGTGGTTTCGAACGCCGTTATCTTTGCAGCGCATTAGCAATTCTTTCAGATAAGTTGCGTCCTGTGCTTTGTCCTTGAAGAATTGATTGACGTATTCCACAATATCGATCCCAAATTCTTTTTTGGCGAGACCCGGAAAGTCGAGGTTGGTAATTTTTTTCTCGTTGAAAAGTGCCTTGTGAAGTGACCATTCGGCCAGCGAAATTTCAAAGAACGGTTTTTTAGCGGCCGTTTCCGCAAGGGCCGGGAGGGCTGAAGACAAAGCCGTTACCGCGCTGAGTTGTTTTAAAAAAGTGCGACGTGATGCCATATTTTTACGTTTTAGGTTGGGTTGGCCCTTAACCGGGGATGAAGCTGAAAGGCAAGTTAATGAAAAAGGTGGTCGGATCAATCATAAAAAAAGGTTGGAGAGCTGATTGGAAATCGGGAGGATGGAAAAAAGTATTCTAAAACCGCTCCGTCACTGGACCACTGAAATTGGGAAAATGAGTATTTCTCGCTACCAAATCAAAATGGGGTAAATACATTGAAATTTGGACAACTCAAAACCGCTCTTTTTCGCCAAAAATGAAAACCTCAGTTGGTAAGTTAGGCAGGAATTGAATGGTAATCATTTAAAAGGAAAAAGGCCCTCAGCAGCAAGTGCGGGGGCCTTTTTAACCGAGATATGAATACAACCTGAATTAAGTATCTCATTTGAGCACTAAATTCTCACCGAAAATTACAAAAAAGTTGCAAATGCCCAACTTTTTTTGACAGGTTTTTACAATTTTTTTTTGACAACGAATCCTGTCGAAATTATCCTTCGGCCGTAAGAAAATGTTTCTGATTGGTGGAAAGATTGGAAATCGTCCATTCCACATCGCCCGAAAACACTTGCGCCCGAACCGGGCAATCCGTAATCCGGCAATAGTGGCAGCATTCGGGCAGGCACGGATCGGCGTGAATGAAAATCTCGACTTCCGTATTGATCTCACCTTTAAGGACTTCCTCAAATTCGTGGACTTCGTGGTGAACCTGCGCCAGGGTCCAGTAATACGGCAACGTCAGGTGACAATCGATGTGCAGATCAGCGCCATACCGCTGGACGCGCATGTTATGGATATCGATCCAGTTGGGGTGTTTGTACTGATTCAAAATATCAACAATTCGTTGGAGTAAGCTCAGGTCGGTTTCGTCCATCAAACCAGCTACCGATTGGCGGATCAATCCAAAACCGTTCCAGATGATCACCAGGGAAAGAATCAGCGACAGAACGCCATCGAACCAGGTCAGCCCGGTTATCAGAATAATGACAATTCCGACCACAACAATCAGGCTGCTCAGGCTATCGGTTAGTAAATGGCGGCCGTCGGCAATGAGGGTAATCGAATTAGTGGCCTTGCCATTTCGGACAAGAAGCCAACCCGTCAACGCATTCGCGAAAGTGGTTAAGGCAATCAGGCCGACGCCCCAATCCAGATGCGTAATGGGTTGCGGTGCTGAAAATGATTGAATGGCCTGAAAAATGATAAATACGCCCGCCGACAGAATAAGCGCTCCCTCGAAACCGGATGAAAAAAACTCGATTTTCCCGTGACCATACGGATGATTTCGGTCGCGGGGAAGCCCCGAAAGGTAAATGCTGTAAAACGCAAAACCGCTGGCTACCACGTTGATAATGGATTCCAGCGCATCCGTTAAAACCGCCGTGGAGGAGGTAAGCCACCAGGCCGTAAACTTGAGCAACATCAACACCGCACTCAAACCCAGCGAGATTGACATCCATTTGTATTTAATCCGTTGGGTTTGTTGCATGAAGCCAATGGCAGGTTTATAGCCTGCAAATGTAGTAAACTGTTAAGGATTTCTCTTTACATTTGCCGCTATGGAGTTCACCGAAAATCCCTGGAAAACACTTACTTCAACGGTTGTTTACGATAACAACTGGTTGAAAATCAAGCACGAAGATGTTGTAACTCCGGCCAATACGCCCGGAATTTACGGCGTCGTCAGTTTCAAGAACAAAGCCGTTGCCGTCGTTCCGCTCGATCAGGATGGGTATACGTATCTGGTCGGCCAATACCGGTATCCGCTCGACGAATATTCCTGGGAAATTCCGGAAGGTGGAGCGCCCATCGGCACAGATCTGCTGGAATCAGCCCGTCGGGAACTGAAGGAAGAAACCGGTCTGGAAGCGGGAAAATGGACGATGATTGGCCGGATTCACACCTCGAATTCGGCGACGGACGAGGAAGGCTTTCTCTACATTGCCGAAGAACTGGTTCAGGGAACGCACGAACCGGAAGAAACTGAACAATTGCAAATTCGACGGGTTTTATTGACTGACGCTGTCGAAATGGTGATGCGGAGTGAAATCACCGATGCGCTCAGTGTCTGCGCGCTGTTGAAAGTGGCGCGGTTGAAACAGATTTGAGCGAATGATGATTGAAGCAACGTTTTACGGCTTAATTGCAGGTATTCTACTTTGTCTGACCTTCGGAACCGTTTTCTTTTCCCTGATGCAGAACAGCGTCGATAATGGTTACCGCTCGGGCGTCAAGATTGCTTTCGGAGTAGTAGTTTGCGACTCCATTTTCGTTGTCTGTGCATTGTTCGGCACGGCTTTTTTGCCGAAGATCGAAGGTTTTGAGTTTTATTTGACCTTGTTTGGGGTGCTGCTGCTGCTGGCGATGGGCGTGGCCAATATCTTCAAAGGAGCTCCGCGACTGGCGTATCCGAAAACCCGTTTTGGAAATTTCCTGTATTATTTCACGACTGGTTTTGTGCTGAATGCGATCAACCCCATCAACTTCATTACCTGGGTGACGCTGGCGGCTTACCTCACTAATTCCCTGCATTATAGCCCCGGCGAACGGTACGCCTTTATGATCGCCAGTTTGATCAGTATCTTCTCAACCGAGTCGGCGCTGGCTATTTTCGCTCACAAGTTAAAGCGGTTTTTTACGCCCAAAGTCGTGCTGATTTTTAACCGAACGACCGGCATTGTGTTTATTGGAATTGCCCTGAATCTGGCCTGGACCCGCCTGTACGATCCCCTGGTCGCGATGTTGAAACACTAACCACCCTGTCAGCGGTCGAAGACCCTGACAGCGGTGAGTATCCTGGGGCGAAATTATTTTCTCGAAAGATTTAATCAGCTGCCAGGGTCTTTAACCGCTGTCAGGGTCTTTGACCGTTCGACGGCCCGGCGCTGACAGGGTTTTGGATATCCTCGGTTTCGATGCCCTGGGATTTGAGAAAGCCCTGCCATTCGGCAATCAAATTTTTCTTCAAAACCCGCGGAAATTTGTGCTGACCGCCCATTTTACCTTTGGATTCCATCCATTTATAAAAAATCGCGCTAGGGAGCGCCGTAACAAACACATCCTTGAGCGCGTGTCGCCGTTCGACGGCGTAGTCATCGTTCAGTTCTTTCAGTTTCGTATCGATCAGGTCTCTCAAAACCGTTTCGTCCACTTTATCATCAGTTCCGATGTACCAATGGTGGGCAAAAAGTGTTTCGTGGGATATTCCGGCGACCGTAAATTCCCGGACATTGATCTTCAGGTCGTGCGAGGCCAGCTCGACGGCTTTGTTCATGTTATCGACGGAGAGGTGTTCTCCGCAAAGACTCAGGAAGTGCTTAGTCCGGCCGGTAATGACGATTTCGCAGCGTTTTTTGTTGACAAACTTAACCGTGTCGCCAATCAGGTAGCGCCAGGCACCCGAGCAGGTTGAAATCATCAGCGCGTATTCCTTGCCTTCTTCCACCTCGTCGATCATCAGTGCCTGCGGTTTGTCGATAATCTCACCGTCGGCATTGAAATTTTCGTCGTTGAACGGGATGAATTCAAAGAAAATGCCGTTGTCGAGCACCAGCTGCATGCCAACAGCGTCGGGATGCGTCTGGTAGGCAATGAAGCCTTCCGAAGCGAGGTACGTTTCAATGTAGGTAATCGGGTGCGCGAGCAGGTGTTCAAAGCCCTTCCGATACGGTTCGAATGAAACACCACCGTGGCAAAAAACCATCAGATTCGGCCAGATGTCGTGAATGGTTTTGACCTTGTAATGGGCGATGATTTTTTCCATCAGCAGTTGAATCCAGGCCGGAACCCCCACCACAAAACCGATGTCCCACTGATCGGCCTGTTCGGTAATTTCATCCAGTTTCAGCGCCCAGTCGCGTTCTGCGGCAATTTCTTTCCCCGGTTTGTAGAACTTTTGAAACCAGAACGGAATTTTACTGGCCGTAATCCCGCTCAGGTCGCCTTCAAAGTGATTGTCCCGGTAATTCAACTGGGTGCTGCCGCCCAGCATCAGAAAGCCTTTTTCGTACAATTGAGAGGGGAGATGCTGGTATCTTCCCAGACTCAGAATTTGCCGAATGCTGGTTTTCTGAATCGCCTTCGACATGGTTTTGGTCACCGGAATGTATTTGGAAGCCGCTTCCGAAGTGCCCGAACTGAGCGCAAAATACTTCACCCGACCGGGCCAGCAAACATTTTTTTCGCCCTCAACGGAGCGTTTCCACCAATCCTTGTAAATCTTGTTGTAATCGTAAATAGGGACCAGTTCCTTGAATTTGGCATAAAATTCTTTTTCGTCGTCGAAAAAGGCGGAGTTTTCGATATCTTCAAACTGGAAGGCCTGCCCGAACTGCGTGTACCGCGCTTTTCCAATCAGTTTGACAAAGGTTTTCTTCTGTAATTTAAGGGCGTTCAATTTTTTTCGTCTGACCACGTTTGTCAGTGAAATGCCACGTTTTAATAAGCTTCCCAATAAGGCCATGCGTCAATGGGGTTTAAAATGATCGTTTTGCAGTTTCAACGGATTCCGGCGACGGTATGGCCGCCGTCCGTTCGTTGATATTCCACGATTGTAATTCACTAATGATCTTGTAATCAGTCAGATCCAACTGGCATGGAACGAGCGCGGTGCAGTTTTGCGACAGGGCAAACTCGTCGGTATCCTGGCCGGTATCATCGTTGACAAATTTGCCCGACATCCAGAAATAACTGCGTCCGTACGGATCTTTGCGCTGATCAAACTCTTCCTGCCAGCGGGCATCTGCCTGCCGGCAAATCCGGATTTCCTGCAGAGGCAGGTCCGTTTTCGACGGAAAATTTACGTTAAAAGCCACGCCTTTCGGAATTCCGTGTTCGAGCGCGTGTCCGGCAATTTTCAGAATATGATCGTGGGTGTGGGAAAAATCAGGATCGTGGGCGTAATCGCACAGCGAAAAACCAATCGCCGGAATGCCTTCGATGGCCGCTTCAATGGCCGCCGACATCGTTCCCGAATACAGGACGCTGATCGACGTATTGCTGCCGTGGTTGATGCCACTGACAACCAGATCCGGATTGCGGTCTTTCAAAACAAAATGTTTCGCCAGCTTGACACAGTCGGCGGGCGTGCCGGAGCATTCGTAGGCCGAAAGTCCCGGAAAAAGATCGACTTTATTTAAGCGCAGGGGCGAAGCAATGGTGATGGCGTGGCCCATGCCCGATTGCGGACTGTTGGGCGCAACCACCACAACCTCACCCAGTTGCTGCATGAGTTCAACTAATGTACGGATACCTTTGGCAGTGATGCCATCATCATTGGTGACAAGAATCAGCGGTTTTTGTTCCGACATGGTAATTCGGTTTGTGTGTTTACTGGATTTCAAAGGTAATCAATTAATGAAATGGGTACGTGTAAAACGAGGAAAGATGCGGTTGAGTGTGGTCGGTAAAACCTTTACCTTTGGGAGTATAATTGCAAAAAAACATGCCGCTCGAGTACAAAACCGCTACCGTTTCCGACATCGATTCAATTATTGCCCTGCAGGAACAAATCTGGGAACCGACCTACCGCGCCATTCTGGATCAGGAACAGATCAACTACATGTTTCAGACAATTTATTCGAAAGAAGCCCTGCTGGAACAGATGTTGAATCAGCATCACACGTTTATCCTGGCGTATTCGGACCGCCAACTGATCGGTTTTGCTTCGTACTCGAAAAATTCGTCGGCCGAAGACCGGTTTAAATTACATAAAATCTACGTACTGCCCTCGGAACAGGGAAAAGGCACCGGGCGGTTTTTGCTCGATGAAGTTATCCGGCAATGCATGGCGGCTGGCGGCAAACGCCTGTATCTCAACGTAAACCGCTACAATAAAGCCCGGCAATTTTACGAACGGCTGGGCTTTCGGGTGGTCCGGGAGGAAGATATTCCGATCGGACCGTACTGGATGAATGATTTCGTGCTCGAAAAGGAATTAGTGACTCATGGATGATTGCTGGCTCCGGTAACCCAACAGGGGCGAGTAGCCGCGGGTTTCCTTCGCGTAATAACCGGTTCCGTCGTAATGCCGCAATTCCGGGTCGGTTTTACACGCGTCGGCGCAGGTTCCCTGGTGCGCGTTTCCGCAGTTTTCGCAGAGCGTCACATGGTTGTTGCAGGCCGGGCTGGCGCAGTTGATCATCCGGTCGGTAGGCGTACCGCAGCGGTAACAACTTGAAATAACCACCGGATTTATCTGGTTGACATCCACGGCCACGCGGTTATCGAAGACGTAGCATTTGCCGTCGAAATCTTCCCCACCTTCTTCAATCCCGTATTTAATGATCCCACCGTGAAGCTGGTAGACGTTTTCAAAACCCTGCTTCAGCAGGTACGCACTAGCTTTTTCGCACTTGATGCCGCCCGTGCAATACGTGATGATCTTTTTGTTTTTCAGGTGCCTGATTTCGTCCATGTGGTCCGGTAATTCCCGGAGGTTTTCCATATCGAACGTAATCGCACCTTTAAACTTGCCGACGGAATGCTCGTAATTGGACCGCATGTCAATCAACACTACGTCCTCATCGTCTTTCATCCGCTTGAACTCCTCGGGCTCAAGGTGAATACCGGTTTGAACGAGCGGATCGACCGGCAGATCAGAATTGACGATTTCGTCTTTCAGGCGCACATTCAACTTCTGAAACGCGTGAGAGTCGTATTCTTCGACTTTGAATTCCAGACTTTCAAAGCGCGGATCGGCTTTGACAATCCGCATATATTCGTCGCAGTCGGCGGGCAAACCCGAAACCGTACCGTTCAATCCTTCGGGGGCAATGATGATCCGACCGAGCAAATTCAGTTCAATGCACAACCGGTGGTGTTCATCGCGAAACTGCGCGGGGTTTTCAATAGTTGTATAGCAGTAATATAGTAAAACGCGATAGGGCTTCATATTTCAATCAATTCCTGTCATCGGTAACACACAAAGATACAAAAAGTATCCCTGACGAACACATTTGGCGTAATGCTGACTTTAAAACCGCTGCTATGCACATTGCGATAACCGGAAATATTGGTGCCGGAAAGACCACACTAGCCACCTTGCTGGCTGCCCATTACGGTTGGGAAGTTCTGAAAGAAGCCGTTGAGGGCAATCCTTACCTGGAAGATTTTTACGCGGACATGCACCGCTGGTCGTTCAATTTGCAGATTTATTTTCTGAACAGCCGCTTCGAACAAATGCTGACGATCAACGCCGGAAACCGGTCGGTGGTACAGGACCGAACTATTTACGAAGATGCCTTCATTTTTGCCCGCAACCTGTTCGAAAGCGGTTTGATGAGTCCGCGCGATTACCAGACCTACCGCAAGGTGTTCGAAAACATGCTGGAGCTGGTTCGTCCGCCGGATCTGATGATTTACCTGCGCGCCGGAATTCCGAGACTTCAGGAACGAATCCGATTACGGGGTCGGGCTTACGAAAAAAGCATCAGCCAGGAATACCTTGAAAACCTCAACCGCTATTACGAAGCCTTTACGGCCGACTATTCCGCCGGAAAACTGCTGGAAATCGACGTCAACACGATGGATTACGTCAACAACCCGGCGGATTTGGTGTCGGTTATCAAGAAAGTTGACCAGGTTTTGAGGTGAAGTGGTTTTAAGGCAGCGTCCTGCTTATTCGATATTGTCAAGCCGTTGACTGATCTCACCATCTTCAATTATTTCCTGATCTGATTTGTCGTAAATGGAAAGAAGATAGATTTTTTCCGAAGTAATGCGAACATGAGTGATTACACGGGCTCCGCCGGATTTTCCACGACCTTTACTGGCTATAGAAATTCTGATTTTGTAACAGCTTTTGCCTAACGATTCACCGCTTTGCGGGTTTATTTGCAGTTGTTCGAAAAGTTTGAGAAGATCGTTTTTGAGCGAAGGATATTTTTTGGCTAAAGCCTTAGCTTCCCGAATGTAGGGATGCGTCGGAATGATTTCATAATTCATCGAGAAACTGTTCCAGCGTCGGTAATTTCAGTTTCCCTTGTTCATGCAGAACAGATTGACGATACCCTTCTTCAATATCATTCAATATATCGGCTTTTTGTTTTTCCGCCGGTTTTTCAAGACTGATGTTGGCACCAACTTTTTTTGCCAAATTTTCAAAAGCAGCTAGGTGCTCCGAATTCGTCTCAATATGAAGATTTATCGTTGCCATGCAATTTTCATCCGCAGTTTTAAATTAAAAAATATCATGAATTAAGTATACAGTCAAACTTGTACATACTAATATAGCAACTTTAATCTTTAAGTAAGTATACGTTACTATTTTTAAACCTGAAAATGGCCTGGACCTAATTTATTTATAAATCGTCGCATCCATCTCATTTTCGTCAAAAGGGTGCATCAGTTCCGTAATTTCGGCCTTCGTCAGGTTCGGATCGATCCAGCGTCGTTCTTCCTGATGGCTGAGTATCAACGGCATTCGCTTCTTGGTGTTGTGAATGTATTCCATGAGCGGATTGGCGCTGGTCGTGATAATCGAAAAGGAAGGCTGGCCTTTCCAGACCGAATATATACCGCCTAAGGCAAACGGTTTTCCATCTTTCAACTGAATAAAATACGGTATTTTGTCTTTATTCTCGTGCCGCCATTCGTAAAAACCGTTGATCAGCAAGAGGCAACGTTTGGATACAATGCTGTCTTTAAATGACGGTTTTTCGAAAATCGTATCTTCTCGGGCGTTCAGCGTCGAATTTGATAGTTCAGCCGCTCTGTCTTCTTTCGCCCAGGCCGGGATTAATCCCCATTTAAAAAGCTGAATTTTGCCCGGGTCATCCTGCGTAATGACGGGCAGCTTCGGATGAACAAAACCGGAAATTTTACCTCCAGGCACGTATTCACCTGAACTGTCATCGGTATCAGCTTTGAATTGTTTAGCCAGTTCGCCCAGCTTGGATGAGACAAGAATGGAATAGCACATCTCGGTTCAAATTTGAATGGAAATATTGGCCGGAAAGAGTCTGGTGATGTGGTTTTTACCGGCAAACTGTACAAAATAATAACCGAAAAAAGCCTGATTAAGTTACCCGGAAATGCTTTTCAGAAACTTTATTTTGCCCCAAACCGCTTGATTTCGACGGCACGGGTCGAGGCATCGATCGTTAAGTCAAGCTCGGGATGCTGACCGCTCTGGCTGAGCTTAAATGGTACCGTTTGCACCACGGTCTGGCCCAACCGCGCGTAATCGTGAACCCGGAGCGTGTAATCACCCGGCGGCATGTGGAAAACAAAACCACCGTCGGGGAGGGGAGCCGTCGATAAAACCGCCTGATCGTTCCGCAAGACTTCCAGCGTAAACCGGCTGAATTCGATAGGTTTATGATCGTAATTTTTAGTCTGGGCGTGCAACTGACCCTTAACGCGGAACGTGCGCTGCAACGGAATCATACGGTTTACTGTTCGACCCACCGTGAGCTTTTCCGTGTATTGCACCGGTTCGCCAACCTGGTTGACGCTCACCGCCGAAACCGTGTACGTGCTGGGAGGCAAATTTCGGTAAACGATGGTTCCTTTCGAATTGGTTAACAGGGAGTTATTGTTAACGCTGACTAGGAGACTGTCCATCCAACGTTCGTTGGAATCCCGGATTCCGTTGGCATTGGCGTCTTCGAAAAAACTGAGCCGCATTTGTCCGCGACGGTTTAATTTCAACTGGCTGAACTGCTTGGTAACTTCCAGCCGGTATTGACTGTAAGCCAGATCGGCCTGTTGGCTGTAGGGCGTAGCATTGCCGACGGCGCGCACCCACAAATCCGGTGTAATGTCAAACCGTACCCGCCCTACGGCCAGGCAACGGGTGCCGGTCGAAAGGGCATCGTAGAGGTAATTCAAGCCAACGGAGCCCATCAGCCGATGATTAAAGAGCGAGAAATCGACCATTGGCGTTACCGAAGCCACCATCGACCGATTGGGTTGATCGGTTCGCAAATCGCTCAAATAATACGCCCCTTTTTGCCAATACCCGTATAAATTAAATGCCCCCAGAGTCCAGGAAGACAGTACCCGGTGGCTCAGGAGTGTCGGGCGGTTTGAAGTGGGCGTCCGGTCGTGAAAGGTGCCGACATCATAACTTACATCAACATGTTGACGGGGGCCATACTGATAGGAAATAGAGGTCGATATACGGTAGGAGTCAGCGCGTTGGCTGAACGGATTTGTAAAATCGATTTGAGAATACCAGAAAGGACGAAGGCCAACGGTAAAATACTTTAATTGCCGCTTCAGACTGATTTCGGCAATGGAGTTGCCAAATATCCGCCGAAAGCGTTCCGATGGCGACGCATACCAGATCTGATCGTAGCGAATGTGGTTCAACCGGGCCGCCAGCGTCGTTTCTTCCGAGGGCTGCCAGATGAGTTGGCTTTGCAGGAGCGTAGCACCTTTTTGCAATCCGGCGTAATTTGGACTGCTGACGTAGGATCGAATCAGCCAGTTCAATTCGGTCGAATGATAGGCGTAATTAACTTGCCCGGCCCAGCCCAGGGTGCGCGCCCGATCGGCGGCATGACGTGAGAACTCCACGCTTTGCCCTCCAAGAAGTTCAAGCGAATGCCGTTTGGACTGGTGCCACTGCAACGAACCAAAATTCAGGAAACCGGCCCGCATCGTTGCTGATTGCGTGTAATAACTGCTGCTTACCGACCACAAACTGCCCGGACTGTTCGCAATTGCCTGGTCATACCGGAATGAAACCATATTTCCGGACCAGGTATTGGCGAGAGGGTTCAGCCAGTTCGGATTGGTGTTGACGGCCCAGAACGTCCACTGGTGATCGGGGCGGATGAGATTTACTTTCAACCCCCGGCCCAGCAGCGGCATTTCGTGGTAATCGTACATACTGCCCAGCCTGACCAGTGTCCGGTCGTTCTGAATCGAAATATGGGAGTTTTGCAACTGGCGAAAATTGTCGGAAACGTAATCGAGGTAATGAATCTGGAAATCGATCTGCGACTTGCCCAGCGAATCCCGACCCCAGATTCGGCCTTCGCGCGCCCACTGGTTGTTGCTTAACTTGGTCACGGCGGCACTTACCCCGTAACCGTCCGTCGAATTAATGTTCTGGCCAGCGTATCGTTTAGTCGCCGTTGCCATCGCCATTCGGTAGACTATATTGCCCAGAACCGAGCCCGTTGAATCCCGGACGGTCACGATAAATTCGTACGGCGTGCGCGTCGACCAATAGCGCAGCGGAGGAACCCGCAGCGTTACGCTCGTATCCTGGCGGGGGGATAAAGCGACGAGGATCGGAAAACCGCTGCGATCGATTCCGTCGGGAAGCGAAGCAACTTCAATCGCTACTTTTTGGCGCCGAGAACGGTGATTGACCAGCCGAAGCGGGAGTTGCGCGACCTGATCGCCGGAATAAAGCAGGATAGTTTCGTCGGGCGTATACAGCGACAGACTAGACTGGGCGGTTTCTTCCACTTCAACCAGGAAAGAAGTTCGGAGTAGCGGTTGCCCGTTGTCGGAATCGACCCGGATCGTGATTCGGTTTAGCAGCGAATCCGGCTGGGAATTGATAAATCCCTTCAACGGAATCATCGTTATTTCGCCCGGATTCAACGTCAGATTTTCCGGAATTTTTGATACTAACTCAATGGCAGGTTCCGATAAAACTGCTACCCGAATCGACTGAATCCGGGTACTGCCATTGGAAATTGTCAGACGATTTGTATAAGTAGTTCCAATTCGTGTTTTGATCGATTCACGCCAGATTTCGGCCTTTAAAATCTGCCCGCACGCGGTACTTGCGTACAGGTTATAAAGACTTAAAAAGAATATAATCTGGATCAATTTTTTCATACAAATGCCACAATACTAACTAATTAGTAACTGGTGGATGGAAAGTGAAGCTTGCAATTTTAAATCCAGAACCGGAAAATGTTAGTTAAAGGAAACTGGAAAAATACTTATACGTAATACCTGAGCAGTTCTACTGAATATTTTTATTTATCAGACATAAATGGTCTGATAATTGTACGGCATATTCCTGATTATATAATCAATAATCAGTTAACCGTAACATGTATGAAAACAATTTTCAAAAACCTCCTCACAATTGGGGTACTGGCCATGATTGTGTCAGTATTCAGTGCATCATCCGCCCGCGCACAGGGCAGCAGCGTCAATGTGACGTTGAACGTAACTCTAGTCGACGTATTGGCAATGACGGTCAACGACAACACGACCACCCTGACTTTTGCCACGGCCGATGATTACAAAAATGGATTAAACGTTTCGAAGGCGAATCAATTGACCATTACCAGCAATAAACCGTATGATCTGAAAGTAAAATCCGGAACGGACCTGGTGAATGCTTCTACGTCGGCCAGCATCCCGGTCAGTAACGTAACGGTGCAGGTCGAAAATGCTTCCGGAATGGGAACCACGCCGGCCCTGGCACTGTCGAGCAGCGACCAGATTATTGCCAATAATGCGCCGGCAGCGATTCTGAAAAGCGTCGGGATGAAGTATTCGACGACTGCCGGAAATACCGCTTTTCTTTCGGCGGGAGGGACTTACAGCGCAACTTTGCTTTACTCGATTGCGGCCCATTAATCCAGCATGAACAGGCACATCCTTTACCGAATGAGTTGGGGAAGCAGGTGGGCCACCGGACTTTTCCTGTGTCTGATGTGGATGGCTTCACCATCTACTCAGGCGCAGGTGGGTTTTCAGGTTTCACCGGCTAAACTTTATTTTCAGCAAAAAGGGAATGCGGTTCAAACCGCCCGCATGCACCTGACCAACCCAACCAACACGCGTCTGGAATTACAGGCAACCTGCGCCGACTGGCGTCGCGATTCGACAGGTTCCAAAGTATACTACGCGCCGGGAACGTTGCCGGGTTCGTGTTGCGCCCTGCTGAAAATTACCCCAAGTGTGATTGAACTGGAACCGGGAGAGGAAAAAGACGTCCTGGTTTCGATTTCGGCCGAACCTAAACCGGCATACGGCAAAATCCGCAATGCGATGATTTTCCTCACGCAGTCGAACGAACAGGAACTGGCGCGGGCCAAAAGCAGCGCCCCCCAGTTGTTGATCAAAATGCAGATTGGGGTACACGTCTATTTAACTCCTGAAGGAAATTCGACGCCGGACATTGACATTACCAGCATGGACGTCAGTAAACCCGCGCAACAGTATCAGGTAAAAGTGCAGGTTCAAAACAAAGGAGAAGCCCTGGTGGAAAGCCAGTTACGGATGGAATACCTGAATCTGGAAACGATGGAGGAAGTCAAGGCTGAACCGATTGCCGTCAATACGATGCCCCAGGATAAATTCAAAGTGGTGGCCGAAGTGCCCCGGAATTTGTCGGCCGGAAAATACCTCATTGTGGCGGTTTTGGACAGCGGACCCAGCCAGGCGCTGAAAGTGGCTGAACTGGAAACGGTTTTAAAATGAAAGCGATTGGCGGCCTTTTTCTGTTTGTCAGTCTGTTGATCAGCAGCGGCAAATTACTGGCCGAAACCGGTCCCACGGGCAAGCCAACAACGGCTCCGGCCTTTCTGGGTCTTACATTGCTGGGAAATCCGTCCCTGAGTTTCAGCACGGTCAGTCATTACCAGAACGGCGTTTCGGTGGATCACGCTACCGTGAACCTCTCTGTTGCGCTGGGAGTAGCCTGGTCGCTTCAGATTCGCGCGCTGGATGATTTGCGATACCAGTCCAATTCCATTCCGGTTTCGTCGATTGGCGTGCAGTCGATCAACCTGGCGACCCGGCCTGAAATTTTTCTGAGTACCACCAACCAAACCCTGTCAACGGGTTTGGCGGCCGCCCTGTTTAGTCGGGATGTGACCATCCGGTACCGCGCGGTGGGCGGGACGCCCTTCCTGAAGCCCGGCGGAACTTACACCACGACACTGGTCATCTCGTATACCGCGCTGTAAGTTTTTCTAAAACGAAAAAGCCGCTAAATCAATGATTTAGCGGCTTTTAGTTCGTGTCCACGGAGGGATTCGAACCCTCACACCTTGCGGAACCACCCCCTCAAGATGGCGTGTCTACCAATTTCACCACATGGACAGGTAAACTTCTTATTTTGTGGATGCAAAAGTAGAGATTGACTCTTAAAAAATCAAGCCCGGCTACGAATATCCCGGTTTTTTGTCTTTAACTCTTGTCCCTTCACTTCTTTACTCTCGTGTAAAATCTAAATCCTGCTCTTCCAGCAGCACCACCAATGCGTCGATGGCCGCCTTGATGTTGTTCCGGACGTCCAGAATCGAAGCTTCCATCATGTAACAGGGCGCCGTAATAATTTTATTTTCCCGATCAATGGAAATTTCCCGGACGGTTTTCATTTCAGCATGGTGGCCCAGCGAATTGATTCCGGCGGCAATCCCGCTGATTTCGTACGGACTTTCTTCCAGATCAGAACCCACCGTGAGGGTGGCGGAAATACCGCTACCTTCCAGCGCTTTGGCAATGGTGGTGGGGCTCATGCACAGTCCGACAATCGGCTTTTTCAAGGCAACCAGGTCGCGAATAAATTGTCTGACGGGCTCCAAAATTGCTCCGTTCGGACCTTCGAAGGCCCATTTGGTGATATTCTTGGCTGTACCAAAACCGCCCGGCATCACCAGCGCATCCAGTTCGTCGGCGGTCAGCGTCGCCAGGTTACGGATTTTACCCCGCGCAATGCGGGCCGATTCGACCAGGACGTTGCGGGTTTCGGGCATTTCTTCGCCGGTCAGGTGGTTGACTGCGTGGTATTGATTCACATCCGGGGCAATACAGATCGTCTCGGCACCCACTTCCGCCAGGGCCAGCAACGTCAGAACGGCTTCGTGAATTTCGGTTCCGTCGTAGACGCCGTTTCCGTGTAATAAGACTCCGATTTTCATACGTCAGAGGATCAATCAGGTGGTTTTTTCGGGGAAATTAAGCCAAAAAGTTGTAACTTCAACCTTTCGTTTTAACCTTCGTTCAACGGAAAGGTTTTCGCATTTGAAGCAATCAAACTGAAAATTAACACACACATATGGCAATGGAAATAACCGGTAAACTGGTCAAAGTTTTACCCGAACAAACCGGCCAGGGACGCAACGGAACCTGGACGAAACAACAATTTGTGATTGAAACCATCGACCAGTTTCCCAAACAAGTATGCCTGATGGCCTGGGGCGACAAAGCCGCAGATCTGGCCCAATATGTGCCGGGCGATACGGTAAAATGCGCAATTAGCATTGAATCAAGGGAATACAACGATCGCTGGTACACCGATGTGCGGGCCTGGCGTATTGAATCGGCCGACGGAGCCGAGCCGCAACCGGCGGCCGCGCCCGCTCCCCGGCGTTCGGAACCGCGCGCAACGGACCGGCCACTTACCACTTTTGAAGAGGAAGACAACGGGCTGCCGTTTTAATCGTTACATCCCGGTTGTAGGCGGTTTCGACACGCGACAATCCACCTACAACCGGGCAAATAATTTCTCCATACTTTCGTCAATCTGCTTCTGAAGTTTCTCCGGTTTTTTCGGAATAATGCCCTCCACAATTCCCCGCCAGACCATTTCATTCCGCTTCGGATCGACCAGGTGTATATCAATCGTTCCCTGCCGGTATTTGCCCACTTCCACTTCCCGCGTCCGCCAGGTGTAGCGCCGTTGGCCGATGTAGTTCGGCGGATCGCTGCGGATGTCCGTTTGCCGGGTTTGCGTCTTTTCGTCGACGGCAATCCCAATGTTCAGCATGAGGTCCGGTTGAGCATCGACCCGGCGCAATCCCCGGCGATTCATCTGTTGTTCGATGGCGGTTTTTAACGCATCCACCTGCGACCGGTAAAAACCGCTTTGGGGAATGTCGCCCGTCGATTCTATATCAGCGAAGGCAAACGTCCGGTAATTGGTCAGCGCAAAGTTGTCGGCGGGTTCGGTTTTCACGACGCGAACCGAGCTACATGACGCGATACTAATCAGAAAGCATATAAAAATGAATTGAAGGATACTTTTCATGGGCGTGGCAGTTGGTAACCAAAAGAGTAAACGGAACTGCCCGTAAAAAGTTGGCCACGGCGCGGTTTGGTGAGGGACCAATAAAAATCCCGCCCCTGGGAAAGGATGCGGGTTTGAAAACCGTTGTCAGTTAGAAATACTGACCTGAATTTTGGTGATCCGGCTGGGATTCGAACCCAGGACCCATACATTAAAAGTGTATTGCTCTACCAGCTGAGCTACCAGATCGATTAGCAATTATCAGTGAATCAGGCTTGATTGAAATCGTGGCGACTGAAGACTTGGCACTGAAAATCGTGGACTTATTTTTGGTGATCCGGCTGGGATTCGAACCCAGGACCCATACATTAAAAGTGTATTGCTCTACCAGCTGAGCTACCAGATCGGGAAAAGGAGAAGACGAAAAGAAATGATAAATACCATAACCTTTCTACTTTTGCCTTTTGTAATTTTAGGTCGCTTCCCAAAATTGCGATGCAAAAGTACCTTTTTTGACGTGAAAATGCAAGGTCACCCTTTGAAATTGCTCTATTTTTTTTCGTTGACCCTTTTTTTGAGGTCGTTCGGTGTCGAGGCCAAGTCGGCTTACCTGTCTATCTATCAGGCTGATTCTCTGTTTGCTGCCGGGAGTTATCCGGCGGCTACGGAAGCCTTTGAATACCACATTCAGCATGGCTACAAACCGACTGATCCCATGCTGCTGAAGCTGGCATTCATGTATGAAAAGCAGGGCGACGTGGCTAAAATGTTATATTACCTGCAGGTTTATTTCGACCGTCGGCCCGACGAAATCGTGCTGAAAAAGATGCACGACATCGCCATTCAGAATAATTTGCGCGGGTATGAAACCGACGATCTCAATTATTTTTACCTGTTCTACAAGCAATATGGCCTGTACATTACGCTGGCACTGGTGCTGCTGGGAACGTATGCCTTCGGAATTTTCTGGCTTAAATTTCGTAACCGCGAACCCTCTCGGCAGCGGCACAAATTGACTGTTTTGGCCTACCTGACGGGTTTATTACTGCTGGTTAACTTGCCCGAACGCTACCAGTCGGGCATTGTCAACCGCGACCGGGTGCTGCTCCGGCGCGATCCTTCGTCCGCAGCGCCGGTGGTCGATGTCATTAGCCGGGGTCACAAAGTCAACATTCTGGGCAGCCAGGACATCTGGCTCCATGTCTTCTGGAACGACGGCCTGTATTATGTCCGCAAAGACAATGTGTGGCTGATCTAAGCTGAGCAAAGGGGGAAGGGCAAAGGCAAAGGATAAAATCGAGCATTTTCCCACCGCCCTCTTCCAATACCCCTACGCCCGTTTCAACGGAGAGTCTTTTTCTTTGGCGAGGGAGTTATAGACCATGCGGTCCATGAACCGGGGAAACCATTTGTTCATGAAGACGACGAATTTTCCTTCCGTAGTCAGAACAAGGTCGCGTTTCCGGCGTTTGACGGCGTTCAAAATGTGATCGGCACATTCTTCCGCACTCATCATTTTGCTTTCGTCACGCACGGTTTCTCCCGCAACCTGGCCGTCTTTGTTCAGCGCCGAAAACCGGATGTTGGTCGTTGTGAAGCCCGGACAGGCCAGCAGGACGTGAACGCCCGAATGCAGAAGCTCCGTTCGGAGCGCTTCGAGAAAACCATTCATGGCGAATTTGGATGCCGAATAACCGCTCCGAACCGGCAAACCGCGAAAACCGGCAATTGATGAAATGCCGACAATGGAACCCTTCGTTTTCAGGATGTGCGGCAACGCGTAGCGGGTTGCGTAAACCGTACCCATAAAGTTGATATCCATGAGTTGCCGAATGACGTTTGGATCGACATCCAGCAGCATCGAACGCATGGTAATGCCGGCATTGTTGATCAGAATATCCAGACGGCCGAATTGGCGGATTGTTGCGTCAATCAGCTTTTTAACATCCTCTTCCTGACTCACGTCGGCCTGTATGCAAAGCGTGTTAATCCCATTCTGGCGTAATTCGGCCCCTACAGTTTCCAGTGATTCCAGATTGCGGCCACAAATGACAATGGAGGCCTGTTCGCGGCCAAACGCAAACGCAAGTGCCTTGCCGATTCCCGACGAGGCACCTGTAATTACAATTACTTTATCTTTCATGAAAGGGAACGAAACTTTGTCGAACAATACCGGACAGCCGCTCAATATTTGTTACTTTTAATAAGAAACTTCTCATTTTTAAAAGTTATATGGGTATTGCCCGCCTAAGGTTGTAGAGAATTAAGGCAAAGTTAGTATTATTGCGGTGCAATCTGGACCATTCAACATTGACCATTTATGAAAAGAACATTTGCGTATCTGATGACTGCCTTTGTGGCAACTGCCATGACAGTAACGTCCTGCTCACCCATTAAAGATGCTCCTGACAAGAAAGATACGGTTGAATTTGTGGGCACATTGAACGGCAGCCAGGAAGTTCCTTCAAATTCTTCTGCGGCAACGGGCACAATGACAGGCACTTATAATAAGGTTACAAAAGAGTTGAGCTATACGATTAATTACACCGGCCTTACCCCAACGGCCGGACACTTCCACCTTTCACCCGGTGGCCCGGGCGTAAATGGCGGGGTTATTATTCCGTTTAGCTCTCTGACATCACCCATTACTGGCAAAAGCACCCTGAAACAGGATCAGGAAAATGCGTTGATGGAAGGACGGTTGTATGTAAATCTGCATACGGCAGCCCTGCCTGCTGGAGAAATCCGGGCCGATGTGAAACGGAAAGCGCTTTAATAACCGCTAACTTTTCAAACAAAAAAAGCTATCCTTTTCGGGATAGCTTTTTTTGTAAACCTGTATGTCAACTGCTAGCGAAGCAGGCTGACCGTTCCTTTGTACGATCGGTTGGTATACTGAATCAGGTAATAATACTGGCCCGTTGGATAATCAGCCCCATCCCAGCGGAAAAGCCGGTCAGTTGATGAAAAAACCGCTTTCCCCCACCGATTGTGAATATCGACCCGCCGGAATTGGTCCACACAGTTGTCCTGAGGTAAGTTAGGAACGCTAAAAATATCGTTTTTGCCATCGCCGTTGGGCGTAATGACATTGGTGATGGTGATGTTGTAATCCACCGGAATGTCCTTCACGACGAACGTGACGCGGGTCGTGTCGTACTGATTGGGGCAACTGTTGTCCTGCGAGATAAAATCCAGTTCGTAGGTGGCTTTTTCTTTTCCCTGTAAAACGTCACAGCCCGGTTGCCAGACAAACGGCGAAACCAGCGGGCTAGGGCCGGTTTTGTTTTCAAATTTCATACCGAGTCGTGTCCAGTCGAATTTGTTGCCAACTGCCGTTAACTTCTGAATTTCCGGGTCAGGATCTTCGGCGATTACATCGAACCGAACGGCGGCCGGAACCGAGTCAGTGTGCGTAATGGTCAGTTCAATCACGGGATTATTGAGCGTCGTTCGCACCGTAGGAGGGTGGCCGGTTGCGGGTGCGGCTTTCAGCCGAACGGTTACGGTATCGCGCAGATTGCGGTTACAGCGAGTGTCGGTCACGATAAAATCAACGATGTATTCGGTATTTTTGACCTGATCACACTGGGGAGACCAGTTAAATTGCTGGCTGACGGAGCCCTGTCCGGAAACCGCCGAGAAACTCATGCCCACCTGCGCTAGATTAAAGCCCCGGCCCACCGCCGTCAGCGTGATCATATCCTGATCGGGATCTTTGCCCAACACGTTGAACTGCAGGGATTTACCGGCCTGAACGGTCGTCTGATTTCCCGGCAAAGTGGTTTCGGCATCCGGTTTTCGATTCAGGTCCGCTTCCATCTGGATGGTGATGTACAGCGTATCTTTCAAGCCCTGCGGACAGCCTTCATCGGTTGCCAGCAAAGCCAGCTTCAGCGGCTGGCCGTCGCCCAGGCATTTATCGAAACAGACTTTGGAGCGAAGCGTATCGCCCGGTTTTGGAATCAATACTTCGGCCGGGGCGAAGGAGATGCCCTGCGCGGGGCCGTCCAGAACCGATAGTTTGATCCGCTGATTCGGATCAAGATCGGTAAGGTAAATATCGACGCAACCGGCGTCTTTTTCGGATAATTTCATCACCGTCCCCTCTTTGTAGAAATTCACCTGACCCTGCTGACGCATTGCCAGCGAAGGCGGGTTATTCTTCTGGCAGTCAATGACTTTCAACTGGAAATCGCGCCGGACGAGCCCGATCTTTTGCCAGACTCCCGAGGCATTTTTGCGGTATTCTTCAACCTGAACGCAAAAAACAAACAGGCCAATCTGTCCCGCCGTAACCGTCAGCAGACCGGTTCTGGCATTAACCTTCAGGGGCGCCGGTCCGGGAATGGCCCGGTCCTGGTTCAGACCATTGATCCAGCGGATTTCGGGATAGGCCGAACTGGGCTGAGCGACCTGAGGCCGGGGATTTTGCGAGGTGCTAAAACCGTTGTAGGGCGTAACCAGGCGATACACCAGACTGTCGTTGTCGGGATCGGTAGCGCCAAAATCGAACGAAAATGGCTGGTTAATGCAGATGTAATCGCCCTGAACGGGTCGGAAAGTAGGGGAGGAGTTGAGGTAATCCTGTCCATTTGCCAACCGCTGTGCCGGAAACTCCAGGTAAAAAGTTGAACCGGCCAAACCGGGGTTCTGAATATTATTGATGGAATTGTTGCGGCAGCAGCGCTCCCACACCATGTAGTAGCCGCGGGGATCGTTGAAGGCCGTCATGTTGAAAACCACCAGACTACTGTACCGCAATAAACGGGTTCGGAGCGAGGGAAGGGCGCACTCGGGTTTGGTATAATCGACGATTTTGGAACCCACCTGCGGCAATTCGATCGACCCGATAAACGCATTATCCCCTTTTCGGTAAACAAAAATGCCAACGGTTGGGTCTTCGGCCTGCGGATTGCCGTTCAGGTCATCAAAATACAGGTTGAGGCTAATCTGATGGGTATACGGACTTTGATTGGTCAATCGCTTTAATTCCAACTCTCCGCCAACGATATGAGTCGCAGTTGCCGTTAACGACAAGCCCATCCAGCACCATACCAACCAACTACACCAGGCAATAATCCGGTAAAACTGTTTCATCCAAATTAAAATAGGGTTGTTGAAACCAAAATACGGTGCTTAATTTACAGAATTTATTACAGTTTATTATGTCAGGAAAGACCCAAAAGATGACGCAACGGTTGCAAGCCGTTCGAATTGACGATGTTGCTGCGGAAGGAAAATGTTTGATACGAACGGAGGAGGGCGTCATATTTGTCGAGGGGCGTTCCGGGGGGCCGGTGGCGGCACCGGGCGACGTGGTCGATATCCGAATTGTGAACCGAAAAAAGCAATACCGGGAAGCCGTCGTTGAAAAAATCCACTCCTTTGGTCCCAGCCGCGCAGAACCGTTTTGTCCGCATTTCGGTACCTGTGGTGGTTGCAAATGGCAGCACATCCGGTACGACGAACAACTTCGTTTCAAAGGCCAGCAGGTGTTCGACCATTTGACCCGAATCGGCAAGGTTGAACTGCCGCCTATTCACCCGACTTTAGCGTCCGCCGAAACAACGTATTACCGCAATAAACTCGAATTTACCTGCGCTGACGGTCGCTGGATTACGGAGGAGGAAATCCGTTCCGGGATGTCGGTCGACAAGCGGGCGGTGGGCTTTCACATCCCGAAGCGGTTTGATAAAATTCTGCCGATTGCGCATTGTTACCTGCAACCCGACCCGTCGAATGCCATTCGGCTGGCCGTTGGCGATTACGCGTTCCGGCACGGTTTTACGATGTATAATCTGAACACGCACGTCGGATTCCTGCGCACGGTAATTATCCGGACCGCGTCGACGGGGCAGGTGATGGTGATAATTCAGGTGGCCGAAGATCGGCCGGAGGAATTGAAGGGGTTGATGGATATGCTGCTGGAAAACTTCCCCCAGATCGTATCCCTGAATTACATTCTGAACAAAAAGCTGAACGATTCGTACCAGGATCAGGTCGTGGTTCCGTATTGGGGAAAACCGTATATCGAGGAACAGATGGATGAAGGCAGTGGTCAGCCACTGACGTTTCGGGTTGGTCCCAAATCCTTTTACCAGACCAATGCCGGGCAAGCCTTTGAACTCTACAAAATTACCCTCGACTGGGCGCGGTTGACCGGTTCGGAACGGGTGTATGATTTGTACACCGGAACGGGAACCATCGCTCTGTTCGTCGCGCGTCAGGCCAAACAAGTGCTTGGCATTGAGTATGTTGAATCAGCCGTTGACGATGCGCGCGTCAATGCTTCGATCAACGGAATTCAAAATGCGGAGTTTCTGTCGGGCGATATGGCGACCTTGTTAACTCCCGCGCTGTTCAATAAATACGGAAAACCGGATGTGGTGATTACAGATCCGCCCCGCGCCGGAATGGACGAAGCCGTTACGAGAAATCTGCTTTTAGCCGCTCCCCAGCGAATCGTTTACGTCAGTTGCAATACCGCTACCCAGGCCCGCGACCTGGCTATTCTGGATTCCATGTACGAAGTAAAAGACGTTCAACCCGTCGACATGTTCCCGCACACCCACCATGTGGAGAATGTGGTACGGCTGGAGAAAAGAGTTTTGGCGTAGGGCAGAGGGTGTAATTTCTGGCCCTCTGCCCTACGCTCATTAAAACGGTGTTTCCTGTTGGTTGGGGTCGATGTGCCCGAAATTGGAGAAGTTGGTATTGGGTGTATTCAGCGTGTTGGCTTTGCTCTTGACAATACCGCCCTGATTCTCGAAGGACTGCGCACCCGAAGTTTTGGGATCGAATCCCGCCGAGGGGCCGCTGAATGGGGGAGGAGTCTGGGGCATAAAATACGCATCCAGATCGCCAAATTTCGTGTATTTTCCGATAAACCGGAGTTGAACCGTATCGAGCGAACCCGAGCGGTTTTTCGCAATGATTACTTCCCCGATTCCGGAGACTGAATTGCCCTGTTCATCAGCGGTAATGCCATAATATTCAGGGCGATACAGGAAGATAACCATGTCGGCATCCTGCTCGATCGAGCCGGATTCCCGAAGGTCGGAAAGTTGCGGTTTTTTATCACCACCGCGGGTTTCAACCGCCCGGCTTAACTGCGAAAGCGCAATAACCGGCACATTCAGTTCTTTGGCGAGGTTTTTCATGGCCCGCGAAATCGAGGCAATTTCCTGCTCGCGATTACCACCCATTTTGCCCGACGTATCTCCGGACATCAATTGCAGGTAATCAATCACGACCAATTGAATATCGTGCTGGGCTTTCAACCGGCGGCATTTGGCACGCATTTCCAGAATCGAAAGCGCGGGCGTATCGTCGATAAAAATGGGAGCTTCGGTCAGTCGCTGTATTTTATGGTGCAGCTGCGCCCATTCGTGCGGAGCCAGATTGCCTTTCTTGATTTTTTCGCTGTCAATTTCCGCTTCCGCCGAAATAAGCCGGTTTACCAATTGGACCGACGACATCTCGAGCGAGAAAATAGCCACGGCTTGACCAAAATCGACGGAGGCATTGCGGAGCGCACTGACAACAAAAGCGGTTTTTCCCATCCCTGGCCGGGCGGCCAGAATGATCAGTTCCGAACGCTGCCAGCCGGACGTTAGGCGATCCAGCGCGCTGAAACCCGACGGTACGCCCGTCAGGCCGTCTTTCATGTTCTTTTTCTGCTCCAGTTCGTCCAGTGCCTGCCGCATGATGGTTCCCATGTCGGCGTAATTCTTCCGAATGTTGGATTCCGAAATCCGGAACATCGACTGTTCGATCCGGTCGAGGAGATTGAAGACGTCGGTGGTGTCTTCGTAGGCGTCGCGCTGAATTTCGTTGGCAACGGTAATCAGGGCCCGTTTGATGGACGCTTCAGCAATAACGCGGGCGTGGTATTCGATGTTGGCCGCCGATGTAACGCGGGTGGTTAATTCGGTTACGTAACCACCACCGCCAACCACCTCAATTTCTCCGCTTTTCCGCAGTTGTTGCGTAACTGTCAGCATGTCAACCGGTTCGGCATTTCCGAACAGGGTAACGATGGCATTATAAATCCGTTGATTGGCTTCTTTATAAAAACTCTCCGGCTTCAGAATATCGATTACGGCCGAAAGAGCGTCTTTCTCGATCATCAATGCGCCCAAAACCGCTTCTTCCAGATCGATGGCCTGCGGAGGTAGTTTGCCCAGGCCGGTGGGTGTCAGCATGTGGTTAATGCCATCCGACTGACTACGTCGATTGCCTAGGTAAGGGGTCTTCCGAAAATTTGAATTGGTTGGGCGATCGTTCTTCATTGCATTGCAAGTATAGCCATTCATCAGTAGAATGAAAAGCCGCGGGTTTAGGGTTTTGGGGGTACGAGGACAGAAATGGAGGCATTAACTTGTTGTCTCTAAAGTACATATTCTTCCCACTCCGTCAGAAAAAAAAGTAAAAAAAAAACGTCGATTTAGCTTACGGTTGGAAACCTCCGCTACCGGGTATCGTATGATGATTTGGGCCTGCTTTTATGTAAGCTCCGAAACCAAATGCAACTGATTAATCGTGAACTGATTGCGGAAAATTGAGGTGATCTTGTGATAATAATTAGCGAATTTTGTTGTTTAGTACGTACGATCCTCTAAATTTAGAAGGAAAACAAAGTACGCTCACCCTGAAAATATGAATGGAGATTTGGTAGAAAAAGTAATCACCCTTGACAATGTATCGCTCATCGACTTTTTGGGAGTTGAAAACAACAACATCAAAGAGGTAGCGGCCGCTTTTCCGATGAGTAAAATTATTTCCCGTGGGAACGAGATCCGCATCAAAGGAACGACCCCGGAAATTACCCGCATTACCGACATTCTGGACTCGCTCATCGAACACTACCAGAAGTACGGAAAACTCACCCACGAAAATGTCCGGAGTTTCCTGAAGAATAACGAGCGGGAACCGGCCGCGGCCTTACCGAACGACGACAGTGTGCTTGTTTACGGCACCAAAGGTGTGATTGTCCGGGCCAAAACCGCCAATCAGCAACGCCTGGTTGACGTTTCCGAAAAATATGACCTGGTTTTTGCAGTTGGCCCCGCTGGTACCGGAAAGACGTATACCGCCGTGGCCATTGCGGTTCGGGCGCTGAAAAATAAGGAAGTCAAAAAGATCATCATTACGCGTCCGGCAGTGGAAGCGGGCGAAAACCTCGGATTCCTGCCCGGCGATTTAAAAGAGAAGATCGACCCGTACCTGCGTCCGATTTATGATGCGCTGGACGATATGATTCCGGCCGAAAAGCTAAAACTGTACATTGAAAGCCGCACGATTGAAATTGCGCCCCTGGCTTACATGCGCGGACGTACGCTCAATAACGCCTTTATATTACTGGACGAAGCCCAGAACACGACGCCCATGCAGATGAAAATGTTTCTGACGCGGATGGGGCCGAGTTCAAAAGCCATCATCACCGGTGACCGTTCGCAGATCGATTTGCCCAAAAACCAGCGATCCGGTTTAATCGAAGCTGTGGAGCTTTTGAAGGATATTAAAGGCATTGCTTTTGTGGAACTGGATGGCAGCGATGTGGTTCGGCACCGCCTGGTTAAAGAAATCATCACCGCATATGAACGGGCTGAAAAATAAGCCACTCTTTGCCGCACTGGGTATTTTTCTCAGCTTCGCAATAACGGTGTCGCGGGCGCAAACGCTGGAGACGCTACAACGTTGTGGAATCATTTACCGGGAAGAGACCCTGCAAAAAAGAGATCCGCAGCGGTTGGAAAAGCGGCTGAGACTTAACGAGCAAATCGAGCAACTGATTCAGGAACAGCGAAATAACCGGGGACGGTCGCGGGTTGGTGAAGTCGTTTATCGCATTCCGGTGGTGGTGCATGTCGTGCATAATAACTCGTCCGGTTTTGTGGGTGGGGCGAATAATTCCAACATTTCGGATGAACAGATTGCGTCCCAGATTCGGGTTCTGAACGAGGATTACCGCCGGATGCCCGATACCCGGGGGTTCAATACCAATCCGATTGGGGCGGACACCGGCATCGAGTTCTTTCTGGCCCGAACCGATCCCGACGGCAAACAGACAAGCGGAATCACCCGGAATTATTCGCAGAAAATAAATTTTAACGTGTATGACGGATCGAGTGGTGACGATCTGCTCTTGTCCAGCATTTCGTATTGGCCCAGTGATAAGTATCTGAATATTTGGGTAACGACGCTCAAAAACGAATACCTGGGATACGCTCAGTTTCCGGAAGCCCAGGGAATCAGCGGATTATCCCCGCTGGAAAACGAACTGACCGATGGCGTTGTGATCGATTACCGCTATTTCGGGAGCGATATAGGTGCTGTGGTGAGTAAAACGTATAAGTATGGGCGGACGACGACTCACGAAGTAGGACATTGGCTCGGCCTGATTCACACCTGGGGCGATGCGATGTGTGGAGATGATTATTGTGCCGATACGCCACCGACCGAAAGTGCCAACCAGACCACCGAATGCCCCGAAAAGTTCTCGAACTGCAGCGGGACACGCACTCGTAATCAAATTGAAAATTACCTGGATTATACCCCGGATGCTTGCATGAACCTGTTTACGCAGGATCAGAAAGCGCGGATGCGGGCAGTTATCGAAGCCAGTCCCCGGCGGCAGCGGGTCGTTCGATCCGCCGATCCGCTGCCCCAGGCCGAGACGTTGACCTTGAATGTATTTCCGAATCCTGCGCAAAAAGAATCGACACTGGAAGTGCTGTTCACCGGTTTTCAGACATTCCAGGTTGATGTCACGGATTTGGCGGGGCGCATTGTACGTTCGCAGAATTTTACGAATTACCCCAGTACCTCGATCAGTATTCCATTGGAAACCTTGGGTCGCGGTATTTATTTTGTGAAAGTGCATACCGATAAAGAAACTGCATCCAAAAGATTGCTGATTCGTTAAATCGGTTTGCGATTTTTGGTACACGGTTTTCGGTGGCTGTCGGGCACAAAATGGTAACGCTTGCGTCAGCTACCGAAAACTGAATACCAAAAACCGTAAACAAGAAACCGTCCACCGAAAACCTCCGCCGTATGATTGAAGTGATTCAGGTTAACCGTCCGGCTGAACTTCAGCAGGTGTTTGCCATTCGTGAGGAAGTGTTTGTGAAGGAGCAACACGTTCGCTCGGAGGATGAGTATGATGAATTTGAGAAAATCAGCCACCATTTTCTAGCATATTTTGACGGAACACCTTGTGGAACAGCTCGTTGGCGGACAACTTCGTATGGCATAAAACTGGAGCGTTTTGCCGTACTGGCCGCTTTCCGGGGGAAAGGGGTTGGGCAGGAATTGGTCCGAACTGTCCTGGAGGATGTGTTTAGTCAGCAGCCCGAACCGATCGAATCGGTTTATCTGAACGCGCAGATCACGGCGATGCCCCTGTATGCCCGATTCGGTTTTAAAGCTGTAGGACCGATGTTCGAGGAGTGTGGAATTCAGCATTATAAAATGGTTTTACCCGCATCTTCTTTCCCGGCCTGATGCTACGCTGGAACGCTTTTCCGTTTGTTCGCTATGTGAAGGCGCTGATTGGCGGTATTGTCGCCAATCTATTTTTCCCTTCCCTGGCTCCGGTTATCGTCGGCCTGCTGATTGCCAGCTCGCTGCTTCTTTTGACTACTTTCTGGTTCAAATCTTTTCCAAATCCGATTCTAAAAGGTCTTTTAAGTCTGGCGATACTTGCTTGTACAGGATATTTAATTACCGAAAACCACACTTCCCGGTATGATTCCCAAAATTTGGTTCATGTCCACCGGCCTATCCGGGCCTATGAAGCGGTTGTAGCTTCCCAGACCGAAAACCGCACCAAAACTTTTCGTCTGGAAGTGGAGGTTCGCAAGGTGCTGACGGATTCGGCGTGGCAAACGGCAAACGGGCGACTAATTATATACATAGATAAAACAGTAGCCAAAAAACCGGTTTATGGCGATGTCTGGCTGGTTCGGGGCGCTCCCCGCACGATCGATCCACCTTTGAATCCCGGCGAGTTTAACTACAAGCGCCATCTGGCCAACCGGGGCATTTATCATCAGCAGTACTTGCGTCCTTCGGACCGGGCGGTTTTGGGTACCGATCCGCTCAATCGGCTGATTGCCAGTGCTTACGCCGTCAATGATTGGGCTGACAGTGTTTTTACCAGCCACTTGGGCGTCGGGCAGGAATTTGCCATCGTAAAGGCGATGATTCTGGGTGTTCGCGATGGCATCGACACGGACTTGCAGCAAGCCTACTCGGCCGCCGGAGCGGTTCATGTTTTGTCGGTATCCGGTCTACACGTAGGAGTTTTATTCGCAGCCGTAAGTTTTGTGCTAGGTTTTTTGAAAAAGCGCAAGGGCGGAAACTACCTTTTTGCCGCCCTCATGGTTGGCCTGTTGTGGTTTTACGCCCTGATGACCGGTTTTTCGGCCCCGGTTCTGCGATCGGCTTTCATGTTTTCGTTGCTGCTGATTGGCCAGACGTTGGGCCGATCCAATAACCCGTTAAATACGCTGGCGGCTTCGGCTTTTTTAATCCTGCTTTTTGATCCCTACGCGCTAACGACAGCCGGTTTTCAGTTGTCGTATCTGGCCGTAGGTAGCTTAATTCTCTGGCATCGTAGTCTGTATCAGAGTATGTCGTTTCGATTTCGCTGGGCCGACTGGCTGTGGAAAATTACGGCGGTTTCGCTGGTGGCCCAATTGCTGACCTTTCCGCTGGGAATTTTTTATTTTCACCAGTTCCCAACTTATTTCTGGCTCGCCAATCCCCTTGTCATTCCCCTTTCGTCCCTGGTTTTAATTCTGGCAATGGGATTGCTGGTCGTAGGATGGATTCCGTACGTTGGCCTTGGCGTCGGGAAAGTGCTGTTCTGGACAATGTGGCTGTTGAATCAGACCATTGTATATACTGAAAAACTACCGGACTCCATTCTAAAACCGCTGACGACGACGGGTTGGGAACTGCTTTTGATCTATGCGGTCATTATTTTCGGAATTTGTTTGCTGATTCGCCGGGAACGATACTACAGTTGGTTACTGGCCTGCTGTGCGGTTTTGCTGGTTGTATCGGCTGGATTAACTATTGTGAAGCGAAAAAACCAGCGGTTATTAATTGTTCATTTTGTCCCGCATCAATCGGCCATCAGCTTCGTTCATGGGAAGACAGCTTTGCTGCTGACGAAGAAACCAATGTCCGACAAAAGCCGCGAAGTGACGTTTTATGTTCGAAATACCTGGGATAGTCTGGGCGTGAGTGAAATTACGTATTCCCAGCTTGCCCCCTTTGAAAGTCAACTTGCTTTCCATCAAAATCGAGATCTTTCACTGGTCCAATGGCAGGGAAAACGTATCGTGATCGTCAATCGGTTGTCAAAAAAGGCCAATTGGCGTTTGCGAGCGATTGTTGATTACCTGATTATCAGTCAGGATGTCTTACAGAATTGGGATCAGCTAAAAGGTAGGCTCGTGGCCCGAAACATTATATTTGACGACTCGAACAAAACCCCGCTGACGGACCGGCTGCTTTTGGAAGCCCACGAACGCGGGATTCCGTGCCATTCGGTTCGTCAGCAGGGTGCTTATCTTGCCAGGTTTTGAGAATTACTTCACCACTTTCCGAATGAAAAACTGATTGCCTAACCGGATCGATACCAGGTAAATTCCGGTTGGAATCTGTTGAAAATTTATGACCTGGACTTGTTTCTTTTCCGTTTTATTCCGGCTTTCCGAAAACAGAAGTTTACCGCTGATATCTGATAATTCCGTATCGATAATCCCCATTTCGTCCGTTTCCAGGCTGACGTTCAATTGATTGACTACCGGATTTGGAAATACATGAACTACCGGATTTTGATCACCCAGAATAACCGCAACCAGTTTCGAGTAAACATACTGTCCATCCGTATCGACTTGTTTCAGGCGGTAATAAAACGTCCCTTCCGTAATGGCATCGTCAATGTATCGATATGATTTACTGCCGTTTTGGGTGCCAATCGGGTCGATTACCGGGCCGCTGATCGCTGTAAAATCCATCGCGTTGGTCGACCGTTCGACGATAAAATAACCGTGATTAAGTTCATTTGAAGTTTGCCATTCCAACCGAACCCCGGTTTGCTGAGCCAGCGCCCGGAAATAAGCATAGGTAACGGGCAGGGCGGACGTGCAACCCGAGCAGTTATTGGTGACGGTGGCGGAACCCAGATTGCCCGGTGTGAAAGAACCGGGCAAACAAACCAGCACATTCGAAGAACCGGTCAGGACATTGTTGAGATTGGTTTGCCCCTGCGGATTAGAAATCGAAATACAGCCTTTCGTACTTTGGGCGGTGGTTCCGTTTTTATTGTTATTCTGGAAATATTGCGTATGGATTTGCCCCATATTTGCCATGCAAACATTGCCATTCCCGTTGATTCTGAACAGGTTGGTGACGTTGACCGTGCCGTTGTCGACTACCAGGTCACCGTTGATATTCATATCTGTCATGTTCAGAATGCCGCCGTTTTCGACAATGACCCGCGCACCATTGAAGTTGGAATTTACGGGATTGGTCAGCGTCCCGTGCACACGGAGGTCGCCGGAGTTGGCATTGAAATTAGACAAAGTCCCTGAATTATAAATCAAGGTTCCGCCAACCAGGTTTGAATTAACGAGCGAGCCGGGCGCGGTGACGCAAACGACGGCTCCGGCCTGGATGTTGAGGTTGCTGACCGTTGTGGTAATGCAGTACTTTCCGGAAGACAGATTTTGATTGCTGGCGGTTAATGCGGTACAGCCCGAACACGATGGGGAGGCCGGGGCACACTGACCAAAACTGGTTTGTGCGCCCAATGACAGGGCGAAACCAATCAGGTAAACAATTTTTTTCATGGCAGACAGATTATGCGAATTTACATCGAAAGTAAATACATTGTATATACATACAAAATTTTTATCCTTTATCTGTAAAACATACGCTGGGATTCATAATTGTATCTTCCATTAAATACGGCCAGAAAGGTTGTTCGATCAATCGGATGACTCTACTTTTGTATCGAAAAAAACGGTTGATTCAACTATTTTATCCGATAATTAACTTACTCATGGCTTCTTTCGATATCGTCAGCAAAGTAGATTTGCAAACGCTGGACAATGCAATCAACGTCGCAATCAAGGAGATAGCCAATCGCTATGACCTGCGGAACAGCAAGACTTCGGTTGATCTCAATAAAAAAGACCTCAATGTCAAGATCGATACGGACAATGATATGAGCCTGAAATCGGTGGAGGATATTCTGCTGGCGCGAATGGTGAAGCAGGGGGTCGATGGGCGCAGTCTGGATTTTACGGCCGAACCCCAGCAGTCGGGAAACCGCCTGCGCCGGGAGCTGAAAATCCGGCAGGGGCTGGACAAAGACCAGCAGCGGAAAATCCTGAAATTGATCAAAGACCAGTTTCCGAAAATAACCGCTCAGGCGATGGACGACCAGGTGCGGGTGACGAGTAAAAAAATTGACGATCTGCAGGCCGTCATCGGTATGTTGCGCCGGGCCGAACTGGACGTTTCTTTGCAGTTTGTGAACATGAAAAGCTAAACTTTTTTTCGGAACACATCGTTGGTCAGGTATGGAAAAACTGGAAAAAATCCGCAAAGCCTACACCGATTACGTGCTTGAAAACGGAACCCCACCACCGAGTGTTTTTCAATTTGCGAAAAAACTAAAAATCTCAGAGGCTGATTTCTACCAGGAGTACACCTCCTTTGAGTCAATTGAAGCCGATATCTGGCTGACTTTTTTTAAGCAGGCCCTTCAAAACATTGAAACGGACCCGATTTACCAGACGTATTCGGTCCGGGAAAAACTGCTGGCCTTTTATTATACCTGGATTGAAGTCCTGAAATCCCAGCGCAGTTTTGCGGTTTTTAGTTATAACCGCATCCGGCAGAGCCAGGTGCAGGCGTCGCCGATGGCCAAGGCCCGAATGGGAACCCAATCGTCGCGAATTCTTCAACCATTCAAGGAGTCGTACTATGACTTCGTTCGCGATTTGCTGGCCGAGGGGCGTGAAAGCAAGGAGGTTGAACCCCGGCCGCTTCTATCCGATCGATACGCCGACGGTTTGTGGACGCAGACCCTGTTTATTCTCCACTTCTGGATCAACGACGTCAGCAAGAATTTTGAGAAAACCGATACCGCCATCGAAAAATCGGTCAATACGGCTTTCGATCTGATTGGTCGTTCCCCGCTGGATTCGCTGTTTGATCTGGCTAAATTCATTTTTCAAAATAAATAATGAATAATTAACAGTGAAAAATGAACAAGACGTATTCGAGCGGTTCATTTTTCTTTGTTAATTGGTCATTTTTCATAAAATGAAAACGCAAAACCATATTCCGACCACCAAAGTTGCCCGGGCCAGCCAGTTTGTGAAGGCGGGGGTAAAAGTGGGGGGCAATTACCTGAAGCATTACGGCAAAAAGTTACTCGATCCCGAACGGACGAAGGAGGAATTGCACAAGGACAATGCCACCGATATCTATAACGCCTTGAGTGAGCTGAAAGGCAGCGCGTTGAAGATGGCGCAGATGCTGAGTATGGACCGGAATATTCTGCCACGGGCCTACGTCGATCAGTTCGCGATGTCGCAATATTCGGCACCGCCCTTGTCGGGGCCACTGGTTGTCAAGATGTTCCGGACTTATTTTGGCAAATCTCCGCAGCAGATTTACGACCGGTTTGAGATGGAAGCCGTTAATGCGGCCTCGATTGGGCAGGTGCATCAGGCGTGGAAAAATGGGAAGAAACTGGCGGTTAAAGTCCAATATCCGGGGGTGGCCGACAGCGTCAGTTCCGATTTGCGGATTGCCAAACCGCTCGCCATTCGGCTGCTGAACCTGAACGAAAAGGATATCAATCGCTACATGGGCGAGGTGGAATCCAAGTTGCTGGAGGAAACGGATTACGAACTGGAACTGAACCGGTCCATATATATATCGAAGCAGTGTGCCTCAATTCCGAACCTGGTTTTTCCGAATTACTACCCGGAATTGTCGAGCAAGCGGATTTTGACGATGGATTGGCTGGACGGTTTTCACCTGAAAGATTTTTTGAAAATGAATCCGTCGCAGGAGATCCGAAACCGCATTGGTCAGGCATTGTGGGATTTCTATAACTTTCAGATTCACGACCTTAAACAGGTTCATGCCGACCCGCATCCCGGCAATTTTCTGATGCGCACCGACGGAACGATGGGCGTCATTGATTTTGGCTGTGTGAAGGTTATCCCTGATTTCTTTTACGACAATTATTTCCGGCTCATCAACTTTGACACGCTGGACGACGATCAGACGACGCTCGGGATTTTCCGGAACCTGGAATTTATCGTCCCCGAAGATTCTCCGAAAGAACAGGCGTTTTTCGTCGATCTCTTCAAGAAGATGATTGTTTTGCTCGGAAAACCGTTCGAAACGCAAACTTTCGACTTCGGCGACAATAGTTATTTCGATACGGTTTACGCGTTTGCCGAAGAACTCGCTAATGTCGAGGAACTGAAAAATTCGAAAGTCGCCCGGGGTTCGCAACACGGTTTATATATCAACCGGACTTATTTCGGACTTTATTCGATGCTGAATGAGCTGAAAGCCAGGGTAATTACGCACAAACCGGATTGGCTGGTTTCGAATAAGCTACGGCTGGAAATGCAAAAGACAGCTTGAGTAACAGTTAAATAGTTTTAAGTTTATGGTTTATAGTTTAAGGTTAGGATGATTTTTTAAGTTTTTAACCATAAACGACAAACTAGAAACCAGTAACTAAGTTCGATGACCAAGCCCCGGTTTGACGATATTTTCATGGATCTGGCCGTCAATCTGTCCAAACGATCCCATTGCATTAAGGCACAGGTCGGTGCGGTTTTGACCAAAGAAACCCGTATTATCTCCATCGGTTACAATGGGCCACCCTCCGGTACGCACAACTGCGACGAGGAATTTCCAGAAGTGGGCTGCCCGCGCGATTCCAAAGGAAGTTGTTCCCTGGCGCTGCACGCGGAGCAGAACGCGATTCTGTATGCCGCTAAAAACGGCGCGGTTATCGAGGGCGCGACGATTTACGTAACTCTTTCACCCTGCATCGCCTGTGCGCGGATTATCTTTAGTATGAAAATTGCAAAGGTGGTTTTTTTGCATTCCTACGCGCAGTACAAAGGCATCCCGACGGACGAAGGTGTCGAGTTTTTGCGTAAATTCGGGATAGAAACCGTCCAATACCAGCCTACGCCGGGGTTTGAAACTGTAATTTCGCAGGGCGACCCGCATTTGTAGGTGGTCTGATCGATGAATATATTAGCACACGCGTATCTTTCCGGAACAGACGAGGGCCTGATCATTGGCAATTTTATCGCTGATTTTATCAAGGGAAATCCTGCCCATCCCCGGCACGGATTATCCGCTGAGGTTCAGTTCGGAATCAGCCTGCACCGCCAGATCGATCAGTTTACGGATCATCACCCCTTGATTGAAGAGATGCGGATTGTGGTGCGTCCGCGTTGTCATAAATACGCTGGTCCGGCCATTGATGTTTTTCTGGATCATTTTCTGGCGACCCGGTTTTACGAAATTGCCCATCAACCTCTGTCGGAATTTGTCGGCGGTTTTTACGAATTTCTGAGAAATCACCGCGATCAACTGCCCGACCCGGCCTGGCGGATGGCTGGTTACATGATGCAGAACGATTGGCTGATGAATTACCGGTTTCTCGAAGGGATTGACCGCAGTCTGAAAGGGTTGTCGCGACGGACGGCTTTTCCGTCGAATCTGGACACTGCCGTTAACGATTTGAAAGAGAATTACACTACTTTTGGCGGTTATTTCGACCGCTTTTTTCCTGATTTGCAGCAACATGTCCGGGATTTTCTGACCGAAAACTGCCCGGATGTAACTCATTCAATTTAAGTATCTAGCGACGTATATACATATCCGTTATGACTCCCGCCGTTGACCAGATTTTGAAAGATGTCCGAAAGAAAAATTTTGCGCCCCTGTATTTGTTGCACGGCGACGAAACGTTTTTTACCGAACTGATTGCCGACGAAATTGAAAAAATAGCCGTTCCTGAACACGAAAGAGGGTTTAATCAATTTACGGTTTTTGGAAAAGACACCCAGGTAGGAGCGGTCATCAACATGGCCCGGCGGTATCCGTTCATGGCCGACCGCCAGTTGGTTCTGGTGAAGGAAGCGCAGCAACTGGGCGGTTTAAACGAAAAAGCCAGTCAGTCGCTGCTGGAAGAGTACGCTAAAGCCCCATTGTCGTCCACGATTCTGGTGCTTTGCCACACGGGGCCGTTCGACGAACGGAAAGCGCTGGCGAAAGCCATTGGTCAAAAAGGCGTGTTGCTCAACTCCAAAAAACTCTACGACAACAAAGTGCCGGACTGGATCGGCGACTATTGTCGGCAGCAGAACGTTAAAATCAGCCTGAAAGCGATTCAGATGCTGTTCGATTACATTGGCAATGACCTGAAACGGCTGGCCAGCGAAATCGATAAAATCATGATCAACCTGAAAGTGGGTGAAGAAGTCAGCGCCGACACGGTGGAGCGGCTGGTGGGAATCAGCAAGGAGTACAACGTGTTTGAATTGCAGAAAGCGCTTACGATCCGGGATGTTTTGAAAGCCAACCGCATTGCCGATTATTTCAGCCGGAACCCGAAAGATAATCCGTTGCCCCCCATGCTCATCATTCTGTATCAATTCTTTACGAAAGTGCTGATGGTTCAGGCCTCGCGCGATCAGTCCGAGAAAACGCTGGCGACCCTGTTGGGCGTTCACACGTTTTTCGTCAAGGATTACCTGCAAACCGCCCGGGCGTATCCGTTGTGGAAAGTAGCCGGAATTATCCGCTCCATCCGGTATGCCGACGCACTTTCGAAAGGAATTGATTCCCCTTCTCTGAGCGAGGGCGCTATTCTAAAGCAATTGGTCTTCGATATTTTGCACTAAACCCTGTCAGCGGTGAATTCTATCTTTGGTTTGAGCCGCTGTCAGGGTTTCCAACCGCTGACAGGGTTAAACACAAAAACCGCCTGGAGTGAGGGCGGTTTTTCATTTGTAGCGGGGACGAGAGTTGAACTCGTGACCTCAGGGTTATGAATCCTGTGCTCTAACCAACTGAGCTACCCCGCCAGATTTCGTGCCACAAAAGTAGGAAAAAAAACTTGTACTCCAATACACCTTTATGATTACCGTGTTAAAATTCTGCTAACTTTGCCACATTACCTATTTAAATTCACTGATATGGAAAACTATAAATTTATTGCGGAATACGAGCTTCGAGCTTCTCCAAAGGTTCTGTTCCCCTATATCAGCACCGCTTCCGGACTATCCCAATGGTTTGCCCA
The DNA here is from genome assembly GCF_009668025.1 of Larkinella terrae. Classification (GTDB taxonomy): domain Bacteria; phylum Bacteroidota; class Bacteroidia; order Cytophagales; family Spirosomataceae; genus Larkinella; species Larkinella terrae. The sequence goes on from NZ_WJXZ01000009.1 coordinate 194,014, forward strand.
AAAAGTGAATATGCGCCCGGACCACCAGTTTGATTTTTACTGGGACAATGAAAGCCACCTCGCCCGTCAGGTTTCCATTCGTCAGAATAAAAGCGTCCGGTTCGAATTCCTGAACGGCAACGGCGCTGATTCCGAAGAACATAACTACATCGATTTCCGCGTTGATGTCAGTGAATTGACCCAGTCTACTTTTTTGCGCATCACCGACTACTCATCGAACACCGACCCCGACGAACTTAAATCCCTCTGGAACAGTTTAATCGATAAATTAAAAGAAATTGTGGGGAGTTAGTGGGCATGAAAAAAATTGACAAGCTCGTACTGAAGTCGTTCTGGGGGCCGTTCGTATTGACGCTTTGTGTCGTAGTTTTTATTTTTTTGATGCGTTTGATGATGTTTTACATCGATCAGTTTGTGTCAAAAGACATTGAGCTGCGGGTTTTTGCCAAGATTATCTTCTATTTCAGTCTCATCACCATTCCGATTGCGTTGCCGCTGGCGGTTTTGCTTTCCTCGCTGATGACCTTTGGGAATCTCGGCGAATTTTTTGAGCTGACCGCCTTGAAAAGTGCCGGTATTTCGCTGACCCGCGCCATGCGCCCGCTGCTGATTGTTGCCACCGGAATAGCCATTTTTTCCTTCTGGTTCAATAACAAAGTGGCACCCTGGGCCAATCTGAAAGGCTATAGTTTGTTGTGGGACATTAAATCCTCGAAAGCTACGCTGAGCATTAAAGAAGGGATTTTTTATAACGATTTGCCGGGTTACAGCATCAAAGCCGATAAGAAAGACGGGGAAACACTGCGCGGCATGGTAATTTACAAGCACCAGGAAAACGGGATGGAAACGGGAAACCGGGAAATCATTCTCGCGGATTCGGGCCGGATGTTTACCACACCCGATAAGCAGTACCTAGTTTTTGAGTTGTATAACGGGAATGACTATACCGAATACACCGACAATACGTCCAGTGTGACGTATGCCAGCAACGGTTCGCCAAACTCCCTGGCCAAATTTCTGCGGAACGGTTTTCAGCATTACAAACTACGCATTAGCCTGGATTCGTACGGTTTAAAACGAACCGACGAACAGCAGTTTGAGTACCACGAGTACATGAAAAACCTGAAAGAGTTGTCGACCCTGACGGATTCGCTCAAAAAGGAATTGAAGAACAGCCTGATCGGTACGGCGGCAACGTCCCGCCAGTATTACAGTTACCAGTTCAAACAGCCCGCGCCGGTCATCATTACGAATCCGTCGACGCCCGTGCCGCCGGTGGTTCGCGAAGGCAAATGGATCGACTCGCTGCTGGCGCGGCCGGTTGAACCGCGTATCAAAGGCGAAACCAACGAAATGGCACTTTCTCAGGCTAAAAACATGCTTTCCTACGCCGAATCGAATCAGACGTACCTGAAGGAAAAAGCCAAAACTGTGAACCGCTACGAACTGGAAAGTCACCATAAATTTACCCAGGCGGTTTCCTGCTTCATTATGTTCCTGATCGGCGCACCCCTGGGGGCCATCATCAAGAAAGGCGGTTTTGGCGTACCGGTTCTGGTGTCCATTCTGTTTTTTATCCTATTATACGTGCTGACGCTGACGGGTGATAAATACGCCAAGGATGACCTGATCTGGGTGCCGGCCGGGGCCTGGATGGCCAATGTTACCTTATTGCCGTTGGGCCTTTATTTGATGAAACAGGCCCGAAACGACTCGCGTCTCTTCGACAAAGACGTCTATGTAATCTGGTGGGAACGGTTAAAAAAACGATATGCCAACTGGCGGGCCGGTCGCGCAGAAGCCAAAATGGCCTGAAAAAATCTGACCCGGTTTTTCACCATTTACGGAAAAAAATGGTACTTTTGCGTTTCATTTTATTCATTCATTCTTTTTAGCTGTCTGACGATGTATTTAAATACCGAAAAAAAGCAAGAAATCTTTGCTGCTCAGGGGTTCAACAGAACTGCGGAAGACTCTGGGTCGGCTGAATCTCAGATTGCACTGTTCACATTCCGGATTAACCACCTGACAGAGCATCTGAAAAAGCATAAACACGATTATGGCACCCGCCTGGGCCTGCTGAAACTGGTAGGAAAGCGCCGTCGGTTGCTGGACTATTTAACGAAAAAGGACATTAATCGCTACCGGGCCATTATTGCAGAATTAGGCCTTCGGAAGTAACTCCTTCAATACAATCAGGGAACCCGCAAAACAGGTTCCCTGATTTCATGTTTGCCTGTTGGGTAAATCTATTTTTAAATTTTTTTATAGTCGGATGGTCCGACGAAGCGGTCTGCGAGTAAGTTTTTATAGTTGCGGTCTTTTAGATGCAACAATCGGTTAAAAAGCGGCTGTCGGGTGTATTATCAAAAAAAGCATGTCACAAATCATCACACAATCCATTAATCTTCCAGACGGGCGTACCATCACGATCGAAACCGGCAAGCTGGCTCGCCAGGCTGACGGTGCGGTAGTTGTTCGGCTGGGCGACACCATGCTGCTGGCAACGGTGGTATCGAACAAGGAAGGAAAAGAAGGCGCCGATTTTCTGCCGCTTTCCGTTGACTATCAGGAAAAATTCGCATCGGCGGGTCGTATTCCGGGCAGCTTTCAGCGCCGGGAAGGCCGTTTGGGCGATCACGAAATATTAATCAGCCGTCTGGTAGACCGTGCCCTGCGCCCGATCTTCCCCGAAGACTACCATGCTGATACTCAGGTTATGATTACCCTGATTTCGGCAGATCCGGAAGTGCTGCCCGACGCCCTGGCGGCCCTGGCGGCTTCGGCAGCCCTGGCGGTTTCGGACATTCCGTTCAACGGCCCGATTTCCGAAGTACGGGTTGCCAAAATCGACGGTGAATACCAGATTAACCCCAAAACCTCCGATCTGGAACGGGCTACGCTCGACCTGATTGTTGCCGCTACGGCGAAAGACATTTGTATGGTGGAAGGCCATATGAACGAATGCTCGGAGGAAGAAGTGGTGGAAGCTTTAAAAGCTGCCCATGAAGTGATCAAACTGCAGTGTGCCGTCCAAAAAGAACTGGAAGCTGCGGTGGGCAAACAGGAAAAACGCGTTTATAGCCACGAGACCCACGACGAAGAACTGCGTCAACTGGTGAAACAGCAGTGTTACGATAAAGTTTATGCTGTTGCTTTGCAGGCCAACAAAAATAAAAAAGTACGCAGCGAATCATTCAAAGCGGTTTTTGAAGAATTCAGGAACACGCTTTTCCCTGATGGTGAAGTCGATTCGTTGAAACTGTCACTGGCCAAAACCTATTTTCACGATGTGCAGTGGGAAGCGTCGCGCCGGTTGGTGCTCGATGAGCGCTACCGCCTGGACGGCCGGAAGCTGGACGAAATCCGCCAGATTACGACGGAAGTGGATTACCTGCCATCGGCCCACGGTTCGGCGGTTTTCACCCGCGGTGAAACGCAGTCATTGACGACCGTCACGCTCGGCACGAAAATGGACGAGCAGATTGTCGACCAGGCGATGTTCCAGGGATTCTCCAAGTTCCTGTTACACTATAATTTCCCCGGTTTTTCAACGGGTGAAGTAAAACCAAACCGCGGAGCGGGTCGCCGGGAAATTGGTCACGGAAATCTGGCCCACCGCGCGCTGAAAAAAGTACTGCCGCCGGAAGCCGACAATCCGTATACCATCCGGATCGTTTCCGACATCCTGGAATCCAACGGATCATCGTCGATGGCGACGGTTTGCGCCGGAACGCTGGCGCTGATGGATGCCGGAGTGAAAATCAAAGCACCGGTAGCCGGTATCGCGATGGGATTGATTACGGATAGCGCCGGTAAATACGCCGTTCTGTCCGATATCCTGGGCGATGAAGACCACCTGGGTGACATGGACTTTAAAGTGACGGGTACCGAAGCCGGTATTACGGCCTGTCAGATGGATATCAAGGTTGATGGTCTGTCGTACGACGTCCTGACGGAAGCGTTGCACCAGGCCAAAGCCGGTCGTCTGCACATCCTGGGCGAAATGAACAAGTCGCTGGCGGCTCCCCGTCCGGATTTGAAACCGCATGCCCCCCGCGCGATCACGATCAAAATTGACCGTGAATTTATCGGTGCCGTTATCGGACCCGGTGGTAAAGTGGTTCAGGAAATTCAGAAAGAATCCGGCACGACGATTGTTATTGAAGAAAAGGATAATGCCGGTTTTGTGAATATCTTCTCGACCAACCAGACGGGTATGGACAAGGCGGTTTCACGCATCAAAGGCATCGTGACGGTTCCGGAAGTGGGCGAAATCTACGACGGAAAAGTGAAGACGATTATGCCGTTTGGTGCGTTTGTTGAATTCCTGCCGGGGAAAGACGGATTATTGCATATTTCCGAGATCAAGTGGGATCGGCTGGAAACCATGGATGGGGTCCTGGAAGTGGGTGAAGAGGTTCGCGTGAAGTTGATTGAAGTCGACAAAAAAACCGGAAAATACCGTCTTTCACGGAAGGTATTGCTGCCGCGGCCCGCGAACAAAAATCCAGCCTGATTTGTTACTTTTTAGTGTATAGATTCAGTACACGATTTCGTTACCAATTGGACTTGCTTGGGCGATAAGCCGATGAAATAGTAATAAACCGGACCGCCGGAAGGCAGTATTCCGTACATGAGACAGCTAAAGATTTCAAAACAGATTACCAACCGCGAAAGCCAGTCGCTTGACAAGTATTTGCAGGAGATTGGTAAAGTGGATTTGCTCACGCCCGACGAAGAAGTACAGTTGGCGCAAAAAATTCGGGAAGGCGACCAGTTGTCACTGGAACGTCTGACCAAAGCCAACCTGCGTTTCGTCGTTTCGGTAGCAAAACAGTACCAGAACCAGGGCTTGTCTCTGGGCGACTTGATTAACGAAGGAAACCTGGGTCTGATCAAAGCCGCGCAGCGGTTTGACGAAACCCGGGGGTTCAAATTTATTTCGTATGCCGTTTGGTGGATTCGCCAGTCGATTCTGCAGGCCCTGGCCGAACAGTCGCGGATTGTTCGCCTGCCGCTGAACCGGGTAGGTTCGCTGAACAAGATTTCCAAAACGTTTTCCGACCTGGAGCAGAAATTCGAGCGCGAACCATCGCCCGAAGAATTGGCTGCCGTGCTGGAGATTTCGGCCGCTGAAGTGGTCGATACCCTGAAAATTTCCGGTCGGCACGTTTCGATGGATGCGCCATTCGTACAGGGTGAAGAAAACAGTTTGCTCGACGTGCTGGAAAACGACGGCGAAGACAAACCGGATTCGGGCCTGATCAACGATTCATTGCGGAAAGAAGTACAACGCGCCCTGTCGACGCTGACCCAACGGGAAGCCGATGTCATTACGCTCTACTTCGGTCTGAACGGTGAGCACGCGATGACGCTGGAAGAAATTGGCGAAAAATTCAACCTAACGCGGGAGCGCGTCCGGCAGATTAAGGAAAAAGCCATCCGTCGCTTGCGCCACACCTCGCGTTCGAAAGCGTTGAAAACCTATTTGGGTTAAATCGTTTAGCGTTTATGGTGTAAAGTTTATTGGTGCGTCAAACCATTAACTGTAAACTAAAAACGGTAAACCAGAAATAGAAAGCCGGGAACGCTGTCAATGTGCGTTTCCGGCTTTTCTTTGTTCCGGGGTTTTATAAATAGAAGATTTCGTGGCTATTCATCAGCATGTCCTGAATTTAGTTGAGTTGTGTGCCCGAAAAGGAATTCGGCAAGCGATTATTTCGCCAGGTTCCCGGAGCGCACCGATTACACTGGCCCTCGCCCGTCACCCGAACATGACCACCCGCGCAATTGCCGACGAGCGGTCCGCCGGTTTTATTGCCCTCGGAATGGCTCAGCAACTCCGCCAACCGGTTATTCTGGTTTGCACCTCCGGCAGTGCAGTCTATAATCTGGCTCCGGCGGTTGCCGAAGCATTTTTTCAGGAAATACCACTGTTGATTCTGACGGCCGACCGGCCCAAAGACTGGACGCATCAGCAGGATGGACAAACCATTTACCAAACCGAAATTTTTGGGAAGCACGTCAAGCGCTCGTTTGAGTTGCCCGCTGATTTTGAGCATGCCGACGCCCGCTGGTTTGCCGAACGGGCGACGAACGAAGCCGTCGATCTGGCGAGGACGGAGCCGTTCGGACCGGTTCACATAAACATTCCGCTACGCGAACCACTTTACCCAACCGTCGACGAGCGGTTGGGATACGGCCCGGTGCGGATCATCGAACAACTGAAATCCGCGTCGGCATTACCGGCGGAAACCTGGCACCAGTTGCAGAACGAATGGGAAACCGCCGATCGGAAACTGATTGCCATCGGACAGGGTCCGCACGATCCGGCATTACTAGCGGTTTTGAAAAAAATAAGCGACGAATGGCGCATTCCGATTGTCGGCGATGTGATTTCTAATGTGCCGCGCAATCAGGAGTTTATCACGCAGTCTGATGTTTTTCTGAGTTTGTCGGATGAGAAAATAAAGGAGAAACTAAAACCGGATTTGCTGATTACCTGCGGCCAATCGTTTATCTCGAAGCAATTCAAACTTTTCCTCAGAGCCCATCAGCCGGAATCGCATTGGCAGATTCAGCCGCACAATCGGCTGGCCGATCCGTTCCAGTCACTCACCCGATTAATTCCGTACGAACCAACGGTTTTTTTCGAAAAACTTTTTTCGGACATTGATTACCAGCGGTTTGTGAGCAACGACGAGGACGAAGCTGACACCGGCTTTCAGGAAACCTGGCAGAAACTGGATCGCCAGGCAACGCGGCTGGTGCGGCAGTTTCTGAAAGACGATGCGGTTTTCCACGAGTGGGCGGTAATTCAGCGCATCCTGGATGCTTTGCCAGTTGATAGTCAGCTCCACGTCGCCAACAGCATGCCTGTCCGGTATGTGAATCTCTGTGGCCTGGATGAAAACCAGCAGATCGAAGTTTTCGCCAATCGGGGAACGAGCGGAATCGATGGCTGTCTGAGTACGGCGGTGGGCGCAGCCTTGACCACCGAAAAACCGGTAACGGCTTTAATTGGTGACGTGGCCTTTTTCTATGACCGGAATGCGTTGTGGAATAACCTGATTCCGGCCAACCTGCGAATCATTGTGCTGAACAACCACAGCGGAAATATCTTCCGGATCATCGACGGACCTTCTCGCCAACCGGAACTCGATGCGTATTTTGAAACCGAACAACCTTTATCGGCCGAAAATACCGCAAAAGATGCCGGACTGACCTATCGGAAAGTGACATCTTATCAGGAATTGGAAGCCGCTCTGCCCGGTTTTTTCGTGGGAGAATGGGCCGGGTTGTTGGAAATTGAAACCGACAAGATGACCAACGCTGCGCAGTTTCAGGCTTATAAAGCATTGATTCAGAAGACATTCAACGCGGATTAGCGACAAAACCGGGCGGCTTCCTGCCTGGCGAGTTCGTCTCCGGCGGTTGCACCCCTTTTCCAGCTTTGACAGGCCAGTGCGGGATCGCCCGCTTGCTGGTAGGCTTTTCCCAAATAACCGTACACATTTTCAACGGACGGATCGAGTTGCTCGGCGGTTTTCAACGATGTAATGGCCTGAGCGGACTGATTTTTCGACAGGTAATAAATGCCCAGATTGCGGTGCGCCCAGCCGTTCTGGTCATCCAGCTTGATCGATTGCTGAATCAATTTAAAGGCATCGTCCGGTCGGTTCGACTGTAAGAGCAAATACCCTTTGTTGTTGAGGTAGTACGGTTGCGCCGGTTGCAGCGCCAGGGCCTTGTCCGTCAGTTGCAGCGCTTCGGCGTATTTTCCTTCCCGGCCCAGCAGTAATCCCAAATTGTTGAAGGCAAAATGCTGTTTGGGATTGAGTTGGGTCGCTCGCAGGAAGTCGGCTTTGGCCAGATCGTACTGTTTCTGATTGAAATACAAAACGCCCCGGTTAGTCAGGGCTTCGGCATTTTTCGGATCAATAGCCAGCGCTTTCTCATAATTGGCCTGAGCCGCCGACATCCGGTTTTGCTTTATCTCGATATTGCCCAGCCGGACGTAATAATAGGAGGAATCTTTGTAAACCGGTTTTATTTTTGCCAGATCGTCGGAGCTGCCCTGGAGATCATTCAAATCCGCCCGAACTTCGGCGCGGTTGAAGTAAGCCTGCCAGAATTCGGCGTCTTTTTCAATGGCCTGGTTGTAATCCGCCAAAGCGGCCTTCGGGTTTCCTATTCGTAAATTGGCTAATCCGCGATTGTTGTACGCATCAGCCAGATCCGGATTTTTTTCAATAGCTTCGTTGTAAAACCGGATGGCCTGCCGGTATTCGCCCGCTTGGAAAGCCACGTTGGCCCGTTGAAAAAAAAGCGCAGCTTCGTCTTTGTCCGAGTTCGAACAGGAGAGAAAGAATGAACAATGAACAAGGAATAATGAATAACGAAAGATTATATGGCGGGTGGTTGAAGGCATGATTGATGAATTTGGCAATTTATATGTAACCTAACACTGTTAAATGGTAACAAAATGCGGTTTTTAAAAGAAATTTCGCATCCGGCTTTCCGGGTTGGTCTGTATTACTGGAATAACAAATACCTGATCAAAATTGAAGCAGGCCAGTATGAGCAGACCTACAAGATCAGTGAAATGGATGTAACCTCCGAAGAGGAAGTCATTCAATTACTGGACGAACCGTTCATGCGGCAGGTCAACGAGCGGTTTGGCCAGATGCACGAAGATTTTACGGACACCATTGAGCGTCACGAATTTTAGCTTAACTATTTTTTACGGAAAGCCATTTTCGATACAACGCCCGTTGTTCGGTCGAAGGATTGTCGACGGGCTCGATACGGTAGGCCGCCAGCGGATTTCCGGTTAGTTTGATGGCAAGCGACAAAATCTGGCCACCCCGATTGACCAGAACCGTAACGGTGTCATCGGGTTTGTAAGTCTCCAGTACTTTATCCAGATTGGTACCGATGCGCAAACTGTCGATTGACAGAACCTCGTCGTTGACGTTCAGCCCGGCGTTCCAGGCTGGCGAGTCGCGCCGAACGGCCGAAACCACTGACCGGCCATCGGCGGATTTGGTCATGGCTCCCAGGTACGCATCTCCCTTGCTGGCGCTGGCGTCCACGAGTTTGAGCCCGACCGGATTCAGAAACGCATCGTAATCGATTTTGGCTGTTCCGAACACGTAATTCTGAAAGAAATCATCCAGCTTACGACCGGCTACGGTTTCCACGGCCTGTTGAAATTCGTCATCGGTAAAACCGCGTTTTAGTTTCTTATAATAGGTAGTATATAGCAGGCGCATCACATCGTCGAGATTTTTTTGCCCGTCTGTGTTCGATACAATCGCCAGATTCAGCAAACCGCCGAGTACGCTGCCTTTGCTGTAATACGAAACCGTGCTGTTGATCGAGTTTTCGGTCGGGCGGTAATATTTGATCCAGGCGTCAAAACTCGATTCGGCCACCGATTGCACCTCGCTGCCCGGTGCATTCTCAATACCGGTTATTTCGCTGGCGAGCGAACGCAGGTAAGATTCCGACGTCAGAAAACCGCTCCGTTTGAGAATCATCGACTGGTAAAAACTCGTGATGCCTTCCGACACCCATAGCAGGTGGGTGTAATTCTCATTTTCGTAATCGAATGGACCGAACGCTTTGGGCCGGATTCGTTTGACGTTCCAGAGGTGAAAATATTCATGGGCGACCAGACTCAGCAGATTTTGATAGAGCTGGGCATTCAGAAACGCGTTTCGCGTGATTTGCAGCGTTGCCGAATTGGCGTGTTCCAAACCGCCCCCGCCCGTAGGTGTTTGATGAATAATAAAAGTGTATTCGTTACAGGGATGCTCGCCAATGATTTTGGCGGCTTCCTCGCAAACCCGCTTCATATCCTCGGACAACCGGTTTTCATTATAAAGCTTTTCGCCGTACATCGCCACGGTATGCGGAACACCCGCAGCCGTGAAGGTAAACGTCTGATGATTTCCGATTTCAATGGGGTTATCCACCAGCACATCGTAATCGGCGGCTTCATACGTGTTGGCTTGATTGGGAACGGCGGCTAACCCGGTAGATATTTTTTTCCAGTCGGTAAACGGTTGAATCACCAGCCGATGCGACTGATTTCGGAACTGATCGACGTACAGAAATACGCTGGCGCCATTCAGATAACCGTGCGACGCATCAATAAAACTGGTCCGTACGCTAAGTTCGTACGCGTATACTTTATAGCGAATCGTGATGGGACCGGCGGAGGCATTGACCCGCCAGGTGTTTTTCCGGATCTTCTCGGATCGAACGGCTTGATTTCCCTGAAAGGCCCGGAAACCTTCCACATGGCGGGCATACTCCCGGATTAGGTACGAACCGGGTGTCCAAACCGGCATTTTGACGTCGATATACCCGTTCGATAAGTCGTTGGAAACCGATTTAGCACCGCTGATTCGCATTTCCACCTCAAAATAATGGGTCTGTGGCTGGGGCATCGACAGGAAATAGGTAATTGCGGGAGCGGGTGCAGCCGCTGGTGTTTCCGCGAATTTAGAGGTTGAAAAACCGCTCGTAGCAATTACCGTTAGAGAAAGGAAAAAGAAAAGCCAATGATTTTTTTTCATACGGAAATGCGTGTACTTTCGTTTTCACAAGGTAGAAACCCGTTTTTACGACTTACAAAAGTAATAACGTAACTACGATAAATAAAATCTGTTTTAACCCCAACGTATGCGTCCGACCCAGTTTGGAAAAGCATTCCAATTATCGGTTTTATTAACCTGCTCGGTATTGTCGCTTCCGGCGACGGCCCAACGAACCCTGAGTTACACCGAACCCGATGTTCTGTTCCGGAACGGGTTGGAGTGGTTCGAAAAAAATAATTACGCGGCCGCCCGCCAGGAATTCCAGCAGTATCTGGAACGAAAAAAACCGATCACGAACATCAGCGATCAGAACGCGGTTTCGGCTGAATACTATATTGCGCTCACGGGTCTTTACCTGGACATTCCGGAAGCGGAGGTGCAGGTCGACCGGTTTGTGAAAAACCACCGCGAACACCCCAAAGCCGGGCTTTTGTATGGCGATCTGGGGAAATATTACTTCGATAAAGGCGATTACGACCGGGCGATTACGTTTCTGGAGAAAGCCATCAAAAATAATCAGAATGCGTACGGGCAGGCCGAAAGTAAATACCTGCTGGCGATGGCCTACTATTCGAAACAGGATTTGCGTCAGGCCTTGCCACTGCTGAACCAGATCAAGCAGGATCCCGGACTGGAACAGGCGGCATCGGCATCGTATTATGCCGGAGTGATCAATTTCCGTCAGGGTAATTATAAGGAAGCGATTGCGGATTTCAAACGCATCGAGCAGAATCCGACCTATCAGAATGAAGTGCCGAACTGGATTGTGCAGTCGATGTACAAAGGCGGTCGATACGACGAATTGCTGGCCTACGCCCAACCGCTGTTGCAGCGAAACCGGGGGAATGCTGCTCAACTGGCCGAAGTCGCCCTGTTTGCCGCTGAGGTGTACTACAAAAAAGGGGATTACGCGAAAGCCATACCTTATTATAAACAATACAGTAACATCAAAGGCCGGAGTGTTCCGCCCGCGATTCAGTTCCGGTATGGCGATGCGCTCTTCAAAACCGGTGATTACGCCGGTGCGATAGCGGCCCTGAAAAACGTTTCGGCCGGAAAAGACACAATCGCGCAATATTCGGCGTATCGGCTCGGGATCAGTTACCTCCAAACCTCGAATCCGAGTTTTGCCCTGAATGCCTTCGATCAGTCGGCGCGTCTGAATTTCAATAAACCAATTCAGGAAGAATCGGCCTTCAATCACGCCAAACTGCAGCTCGACCTGAACAACGGGGGCGAAGCCGTGCGGGAGTTCACGGAGTTTCAGAAAAAATACCCGAACAGCAAGTTTGAGAACGAATCGAACGAGCTGTTGAGTGAAGCATATTTTTCGTCCAACAACACGACTGCCGCTATTGCCTACATCGAAGGACTGAAACGGCGTACGCCCCGGATCAATGCTTCGTACCAACGCATTACCTATAATCAGGCAGTGAATGATTTCAACGCCGAACGCTATGAACAGGCGATCGATAACCTGGACAAGTCGCTGAAATATCCGGTCGATACCGACTTACGGAACAGTGCGCTGTTCTGGAAAGCCGAGTCCTATTCAGCCCTGCGGAAATATGACGACGCGATTCCATTCTATCAGCAGGTCATGCGCTCCGGGAATGTTTCGCCCGATCTACAGGGGAAAAGTTTGTATGCCCTCGGTTATGCTTCCTACAACAAGAAAAATTATCCGCAGGCCATCACCTACTTCCGCGACTTCATTTCCAAATCGGGCAGCGCGGATAAGCAGGCCCTAGAGGATGCGACAGTCCGGGTAGCGGATAGTTACTTCGCAAACAAGAATTACAACGAAGCGATGCGGTATTACGACAATGCGATTGCTCAGGGCCGTATTGACCGGGATTATGCTTCGTTCCAGAAAGGGGTAATTCTGGCTTTCATGGAACGGGATGTGGAGGCCAAAGCGCAGTTTGATAAAGTCCTGACGCAATTCCCGAACTCGCGCTACGCCGATGATGCCTTGTTTCAATCCGCGAATGTGGATTTTGAAAAAGGTGCTTATCAGGCTTCGATTCGTGGCTTTACCCGTTTGATCAATGATAAGCCCAAAAGTTACCTGATTCCGGCGGCATTGCTGAAGCGGGCAACGGCTAATACCAACCTCCAGGTTTACGAACCGGCCATTCAGGATTACAAGCGGATTCTGGATCAGTACGGCGGTAGTCCGTCTGCGTCGGGGGCTTTGCTCGGCTTGCAGAATGCGTTGAGCGACGCCGGACGGTCGGAAGAATTTAGTAGCACGTTGTCAAGTTATAAGAAGAATAATCCCGGAAGTACGGATGTACAAAAGGTTGAGTATGAAAATGCTAAAGGCTTATATTTCAATGAGAAGTACGCTCAGGCCGTAACGACGTTACAGGAATTTATTAACGATAATCCCGGCAGTCCGCTGGTGTACGAAGCCCGGTATTACCTGGCCGATTCGTATTTCCGGTCGAATGATTTGCCCAATGCGCTGCGGTATTATTACATGGTGATCAGCGACAACAAGTCGGATTTCGTGACGCGGGCAGCGGCCCGGGCGGCTGATGTGGAACGCCAGCAGAAGAATTATCCGCGCGCGATTCGGAATTACCGCACGGTCCTGGCGCAATCGAAAAGCAAGAATGAACAATCGCAGGCGGTTTTGGGTCTGATGGATACGTATTACGCCACCGGGAATTACGACTCGACGCAGGTTGCGGCCCGCGAAGCCTTGTCGATGGGCAATGTGGTGCCGGGCGCGCAAAACCGGGCGCAGCTGATGCTTGGCAAAGTAGCTTACGCCAAAGGCGATTTTAAACAGGCAACGACCGATTTTGAAAAAACCATTGCGCTGGCGAAAGACGAGCAGGGAGCGGAAGCTAATTACTGGATTGCCGACATTCTGTTCCGGAATAAAAAATACAAGGAATCGATCGACGCCCTGTTGCGGTTTAACTCCGATTTTGCGCAGTACGATTACTGGAAAGGGAAGGGTTTTATTCTGGTTGCCGACAATAACGTAGCCCAGAACGAAATTGCCCAGGCCAAAGCCGTATTGAATTCGATCATCGAAAATGCTGAAAATCAAGAGATTGTTGCCGAAGCGAAGCAGAAACTAGCCTCGATCGAAAGCAAAAACTGAGAATAGAAAGCGCATCGAATCCAGAAACTTAAATTATTCATCCGAAACCACGTCGGTCAACTCGAATATCTGCATGTTCTTACCAAAATCATCCATCGACCACCTTGCGCTGATTGCGATTGTATCGGGCAGCCTTTTGCTCCAAGCGGTTGATGTAAGGGCTCAGCAACCCCAGCGTCCCACCACGCCCCCGGTTCGGGAAGGTGAGGTGGACAATCAGGAAGTGACGATTGAAAAAAACAGAAAGATCGAAATGCCGGCGGCCAACCGGCTGTTCAATAAAATACCGTCGATAAAACCGTCGAACGAGCAACGTAAACTGACCTACGAATTCAACGACCGCTCGTTGTCGGTGGGCGATCCGAAACTGAATCCGTCGGCTTTGCCGATTCCGGCCGCGCAGGCGGAGCAGCAGGAACTGTTCAACAATTACGTCAAGGTCGGAGCGGGCAATTACGGCTCTTTTTTCGGGGAAGCGTTCGGCAGCGGGCAGGTGATGGACAACGTTTCGGTCGATGGCTCGTACAAGCATTTATCGTCGTCGGTGGGGCCGGTTGACGGCAAGAATTCGGCAACGAGCGAAAACCGCCTGAAGCTGAATGGGAATTACCAGACGGACGCATTCAAACTGTCGGCCAACCTGGGCTATGATCGGGAAGCCTTTTATTTCTATGGCTACCGCCGTCCGCAGGAAATCGACCGGGCGACGATCCGGCAGAAGCTGACCACGACGCAATTCCGCGTTGGTATTGAAAACGTCGATCCGGATAAGAACATCGACTACTCGCTGAAAACCGGCATATTCAATCTGACGGATAATTACGAAGCTACCGAATTCGAGTGGGGAACCAACCTGAAAGGCTCGGTTGGGATCACGGATAATTTCAACGCACTCTTTGCGGCCGATGCGTATGTGACGCAGCGGACGGACGGGCCCGTCGACAACCGGAATTTGTTCCGGGTGAAGCCGACCTTCAAATATTCTAATTCATTCCTGACCGCTACTTTTGGGGTTAACGCTGTTAACGAATCGGATAAACGCCAGAGTATCAACCGGACGCGTGCTTTTCCGGTTTTAGACATTGATGTGGTTCCGGCTGGGAATATTCACTTTTTTGCAGGCGTCGATGGGGATATCAACCGCAACACGCTGCGGAGTTTGCTGAGCGAAAACCGCTGGCTGGCCCCTAAAGTCGTGCTGGCGAATACTGAGAAAACCTGGGATATCTACGGCGGAAGTAAAGGCGAACTGGGCGGAGGAATCTCTTACGAAGGAAAAGTCTCGTACGCGCGCTACCGGAATTTCTACGGCTTCAATAACACCTGGCCAGACACTTCGCAGTTCTTTGTGGTCTACGATGGAAACCGTTCCCACGTCCTGACGGTGTCGGGGCAGGTCGGTTATACCTACAAGGAGATTTTCCGCTCAACGTTGCGGGCGGATTTTTACGACTACACGCTGAGCCGGATGGAAGAAGCCTGGCACCGTCCGACTATATCGGGGAACTGGTCAAATTCTTTTATCGTGAATAAAAAATTATTTATCACGGCGGATTTGTACCATTATCAGGGAATGAAGGGCAAAAATTTCGTTACCAATCAGATTGTCACGCTGAAACCGATCTGGGATGTGAACCTGAAAATTGACTATTTTCTAGGAAAACAGGTTTCAGCGTTTGTTTCGTTAAATAACATTACCGGTAGTAATTATCAGCGCTATTTGTATTATCCGCAACAAGGGCTTAACTTTCTCGGAGGATTGTCATACAGCTTCTGACACCACCTTAACTGAAAGCCATGGTACACGTTTCGGATTATCTCAAAAAACTGTTGTTTCAATACGATTGCATCGTCATTCCCGAGCTGGGGGGCTTCATTTTGCATTACGTTCCGGCAACATTTGTTGAAGAATCCGGTCTATATCTTCCGCCCCGGAAGAAAATCGCCTTCAACGAAGCCCTGAAGCTGGACGATGGATTGTTGACTAACTACATGATGCTTCACGACGGCCTGACGCGTGACGAAGCTTTTCAGGCGATTCGTCAATTTGTGGAGGAGCTGAAAGTGGAAGTACGTCAGGAGCGAATCTTTACGATAGAAGGATTGGGCTTATTCTCGGAAAATGAGGAGGGTAAGCTGCAATTTGATCCGGAAATCCGGCATAATTTTCAGGGCGAATCCTACGGGTTTCAGCCGGTAACCGCTCGTTTGGTGAACACTGTGGCGGTGGCTGAAGAGAAAAAACCGGTTATGCTGGTGAAAGCGCCCGTTCAAACGCCGATCCTGGTTGAGGCCGAAGAAGTGCCCGTTGAGGGGAAAGAAGTTGAATTGCCCGTTTCCGGAAACCGCCGACAATACCTGGCGTGGGCCGCTGCGGTTTTGTTGATCTGTTCCCTGGGTATCGTTTTTTCCGTTAAAAAGACGCCATCGCAGGTATTGAGTAGTTTGAATCCGTTCGAGCTATTCGTTAGTGATAAAGAGGAACCGACGGCAGCTCCAGTAGAAACGGTAACTGAAAAACCGCAGGTTGTGACTGAAACTCCCAAAGCGGAACCGGTTGCCGAAACGGTCAGTGCGCCGGTTGCCCAGCCTGTCGAAACACCCGTTGTTGAACCGACTAAACCTGCAGTAACTGCTGAAGCGGTTGCTCCGGTTGTTGAACCGAAGAAAACGGAAACCTATTACCTGGCCATTGCCGGAAGTTTTGCCAGCAAAGCCAACGCCCGCCGGTTGATGCGTCGCTTGCGGAAAGGCGGTTTCGAAACGGCTTACGTGTTGCCTCAGGCTAGAACAAAAGAGCTGATTAAAGTGGCCGCCATTGGCTCACCCGATAAAAATGAGATTCTGGCATCGATCGAAGCGGTGAGTAAATTGTCTGGCGCCCGGGCGTGGGTGCATAAAATCGGACAATGATTACGGTGATCTTATTGTGATGACAGTGATTTGACTGCTACGATGATAGTAAGGATGAAAAGGCGGCCCTGGGTTGCCTTTTTGTTTTGTGAACCGAAGAATTCAGGAATTCGTTATATTTTTGCCGTTGGAGAACAATACATTCTACCGGTTATTCCGTTAATTGGCTAAACAGCTATAGCATGAGTCGCGTCACACTGGAAAATGAGAATGAATATCGGGTAACGGCGTTTGCCGGATCGTTCGCCGTTTGCGCCCTATTGTTCTTTCTGCTGCTTTACATCCGATTGTGGCAGTCGGTTCCCGATCCACCGCCGATTCAACTGGTCGAGGTTAATTTCGGGACGGATTTGATTGGTAGCGGATCCATTCAGACCTATAATAAAGCCAACGATTCGAAAAACAAGGAGGATGTGAAAAAGGAGGAGGATAAACCGAATCCGAAAGTAACGACGACCTCGCGGGTTGAAAAAACACCGGTTTCCCCGGTTCCTAAAATAGTTAATGCAAAAGTAAGTAAGGTTGTTACCGAAAAACCGGATATCGCCAGCAAAATAGAAAGTCCGGTGACGGTTCCGGAAAAAGCCGAACCGAAAAAGGTTGAAGCCACTACACCAAAACCGACGCCTGCTCCTCCGAAAGCGGAGCCAGTTCCGGAACCTAAGAAGGTGGATGCCAATGCATTATATAAGAAATCAAGCTCGGCCGGGTCGAACGGAACGGTCGGGAAAGCATCCGGAATAGGAGGGAACAACAACGGCGACGATGCCTCGGGTGTGGGTGACAAAGGAAATCCGGACGGAAACATCAATGCCAAGCAATTCTACGGCACGCCGGGCGGAACCGGTTCGGGCGTTTCTCTGAACATCGCGGGCTGGCGCCTGGGAAGCACCCGGTTGGCCACAGATAATTCCGGAGAAAGCGGCAAAATCGTTTTTGAAATCAAGGTCGACGATAAAGGAGATGTAATATTTGTGCGAACGAAAGAATCCCGTGTTAGTCCTACAGTTACCGAATTTTATAAACAACAGGTTTATAAATTGCAATTGGTACCAAAAGGCTCTGCTGCTCCTGCATTATCGACAGGTACTTATACCATCAACATCCGCTCAAATTAGTACCGAATGACGTATTCGGAAGCCATTGATTACCTCTATGCGCAGTTACCGGTTTTTCATCGCATCGGAGCGAAGGCCATTAAACCGGGTCTAGACAATGTCATCAAACTCTGCGCGTATTTAGGAAATCCGCAGGAGAAGTTTAAAACCATTCACGTTGGCGGTACCAACGGCAAAGGCAGCTCGTCGCATTTGCTGGCAGCTGTATTGCAGTCGGCCGGTTACAAAACCGGTTTGTATACGTCTCCCCACCTGAAATCCTTTACGGAACGAATCCGCATTAACGGTTCTCCCATTCCCGACGAGGAGGTTGCCGAGTTCGTCGATCTTCACAAAGCGTTTATAGAGGA
Source organism: Larkinella terrae (assembly GCF_009668025.1). Classification (GTDB taxonomy): domain Bacteria; phylum Bacteroidota; class Bacteroidia; order Cytophagales; family Spirosomataceae; genus Larkinella; species Larkinella terrae. Next base: position 212,126 of record NZ_WJXZ01000009.1, read on the forward strand.
TTTAAAGCCGTCTTTCTTTGAAGTGACCGTTGGTATGGCTTTCGACTACTTCGCGCGTCAGAACGTCGATATAGCCGTTATTGAGGTGGGTTTAGGTGGGCGGCTTGATTCTACGAACATTATCACCCCTTTGGTGTCGCTGATTACCAATATTGGCTGGGATCACAGCGATGTGCTGGGGGACTCGCTCCAGAAAATTGCCTACGAAAAAGCGGGTATCATCAAAACGGGCGTTCCGGTGGTGATCAGCGAGTACGACGATGAAACGTATCCGGTTTTTAAAAGCCGGGCTGAAGAAAGCGGAAGCGAGATTATTGTCGGCTCGGACTGGTATACGGCTACTGATCTCGGGGTGGAGGAAAACGGTCGAAAAATTGTGCTGAATAACGAGAATGGAGTTGATTTCCCGGCTACTCTCGGTTTGTTGGGGAGTTACCAATTAAAAAATGTAGCTGGTGTCCTGGCGGTTTTAAAAATACTGGCCCAGCCGGGCTTATTTCCGGATCCTTCCCATAGTGAGGCTTTTCACATTTCCGATACTGATGTTTTAAATGGATTGGCCAATGTTGTCACGGTAACCGGTTTACAGGGACGCTGGCAGGTTTTGCAGCAAAATCCGACAGTAATCTGCGATACGGGACACAATGAGCCTGGAATTCGGAATGTTATGGAGTCTTTACAATCGGTTTCGTACGAGCAGTTACATCTGGTAGTCGGTTTTGTGAAAGACAAGGATCTATCGAAAGTTATCCGATTGTTTCCGAAAGACGCCCGGTATTATTTTTGCGAACCTAACATCCCCCGAGCGTTGGATGCTGAAATTCTCGCGGAAGAGTTTCACACGTACGGTTTGGAGGGAGAAATTTTCAAAGACGTGAACCAGGCGCTGGAATCGGCCCTGGCCTGTGCGAAACCGGAAGATTGTATTCTGGTGACGGGGAGTACGTATGTTGTGGCAGAATTAAATCAGTTGAAGGCGTGAGCAGAAAAAAACTGGCTCGTTTTGAGCACAATCGTCTCAGTGAGAATGTGTTGGAGCCGGGTAAGGAATTATACGAAACCGTAAAGGGAAACTGGCGGGAACGGTATTTTAAAAATGATTATCCGATTGTGGTGGAAGTTGGGTGTGGGAGAGGAGAATATACTGTTGGACTTGCCCGGCATTATCCACATCTGAATTTTGTCGGTATCGACCGGAAAGGTGATCGGATTGCGCAGGGGAGTCAGGCTGCTCTAGGATACGGTTTAATGAATGTGGCATTTGTGCGAACCGACGCTTACCGCATTCTGGATTTTTTTGGCAAAGACGAGGTGAATGAGTTATGGATCACATTTCCTGATCCACAACTTCGGATTAGCCAGGCGAAAAACCGCTTGACCGATCCCCGGTTTCTGAGCTTGTACCGCGAAATGTTAGTGGACGAGGGGGTTCTGCACCTGAAAACCGACCATGATGTCTTTTTCGATTTCAGCATCGAGACTTTATCGGCGAATGGATTTCATGATTTAGTGACCACCCGCGATCTGTACTCATCCGAAATGAATAACCTGCACCTCGGGATCAAGACCAAATACGAAGAGATTTTTACGCGAAAAGGGTTTTCAATAAAATACCTAAAATGCAAAAAGACGGCGTATTAAGCCGTCTTTTTCGGTACCAATTCCTCAAATATTACAATTTCTCAATCAAGTCAGCAATCCGGCTGGAGTAACCAAACTCGTTATCGTACCAGCCAACGATTTTCACCAGTGTGCCGTTAGCGGAAGTCAGCTTCGAATCAAAGATACAGGAGCTTGAATTGCCAACGATATCCGTTGAAACGATTTCGTCAACGCAGTATTCGAGAATTCCTTTCAAAGGGCCTTCAGCCGCTGCTTTCATGGCGCTGTTGATTTCTTCAGCAGTAGCGGGGCGTTTCAGGATCGCCGTCAAATCCGTTACAGAACCATCCGGAATAGGAACGCGCAAGGCATAGCCATCCAGTTTTCCTTTCAGTTGCGGCAATACCAGACCAACGGCTTTAGCAGCACCGGTAGAAGTCGGAACGATCGACAATGCGGCTGCACGAGCCCGGCGCAGGTCGGAGTGAGGGGCATCCTGCAGATTCTGATCGGCCGTGTACGCGTGAATGGTCGTCATATACCCTTTTTCAATGCCGAACACATCGTCCAGAACTTTAGCCATCGGGGCCAGGCAGTTCGTTGTGCATGATGCATTGGAAACAATTGTTTCCTGACCCGTCAATGTATCTTCGTTAACGCCCAGAACAACCGTAGGAATGTTTCCTTTAGCAGGAGCGGAGATCACTACTTTTTTAGCTCCTGCGGTTAAATGCTGACCTGCGCCGGCTTCGTCAACAAACCGTCCGGTTGATTCCAGAACGACATCAACGCCTAAAGAAGCCCAGGGCAATTGTTTGGGATCACGCTCGGCATATGCATGAATACGGACGCCGTTAATCGTTAAACTTTCGCTGTCAGATGAAATTTCGCCCTGAAATTTACCGTGTATCGAATCGTATTTTAGTAAATGAGCAAGAGTTGCATTGTCAGTTAAATCATTGATTGCAACAATTTCAACATTTTCTTTTTCGAGAAGCCTTCTGAAAGACAGGCGGCCAATACGGCCAAACCCATTGATAGCAACTTTTAATTTACCCATTGTGTGTTTAAATATAGTTAGCGAGAACGGTGCAAAGATAATATTACAATTTGAAACGGAAAGGGTAAAGATTGATAGTAGACCTGTAGATTAGAAGAACCAACAGCTAATAAGAAAATAACAAACGGATATAATACTCTACTGTATTTAGTAAGTGTGGGATGAGTTAGCAATCTTAAGTATAAAAGTTAGCTAAATTTGGTATTTATTTTAGTATTTTACTAACTTACATATATTATTTTACTAAATTTAATAGTATATCTCTCATGTTTTTACTAAATATATTCTATTTCATATTAATATATTCATTAACGCAAGTTACCATTTACCCTATGAATTTTTCTCCTTAATCTCAACACAATTATGAGGTCAAAGTAGTTATAAGCAGTATAAATTTCTTATTTTTATATTCGTTTCTTAAGTCTCAACGGATATTTCAATAGATTCAAACTGTGAGATCTTAACCAATTTTAGCCTTGTTATTTTCGATTTCCATCCAGAAATTCTCTATTCTCAGTTCCAATTTTTTCAGAATTGGTCTATCATCCAGTTTTCTAATTGAGTCTGGCTCTTTGGTGTCAAAAGAAAATACTCCGCATCATCTCCATTATTTTTTTGTCCAGTTCTTATGGCTAAAATTTGATCCAACCCATCTAGAATCCAGACTGCATAACCTTTGCATTTTATTGCGCATTGGTGAATTATATCCTTACCTGCAATTGCAAACCCTCCGTATTTTGAGAATAATAATAAGCCTGAATAGCTTAAGTAAACGCTGCAAATTATATAATGGATTTATATTATATTTATTTATTAATATACGGTTTTTCAGTCTTCCCGTGGTTGGAAATCAAAAAATAGTGTCCTATAATTCAACTTAATACCGTTGGTAGATATGGCATTCATAACAAAGATTTGATAAGTTTATAAATAGTAAAATAATAATAAAAACATTTTCAGACTAATACTTGTAACTATAAGAAAATCAGCTTATTAAAACTATTAAAATAAACTTTTCCTCTAAACAAATTATTGAATTATGGAGTACAAAAAGGTGATTGAAGAGTGCTGGTCAGATCGTTCCTTATTGAAGGAATCAGCCACAATTCAAACGATTAAAGAAGTAATTGAGGAGCTCGACGGCGGGCGGTTACGCGTCGCTGAGCCGGGCGGTGAAGGAGGGAAGTGGACGGTAAATGATTGGGTCAAAAAAGCAATCTTATTATATTTTGTTTCTCAAACTATGCAGACTGAGGAAGTCGGCATTTTTGAATTTCACGACAAAATTCCGTTAAAGAAAGATTACCAAAACAGGGGGGTGAGGGTGGTTCCGCCAGCCGTTGCCCGCTACGGTTCTTACATTGCGCCAGGGGCGATTTTAATGCCATCCTATGTTAACGTAGGGGCGTACGTCGATGAACGGACCATGGTTGATACCTGGGCTACTGTTGGAAGTTGTGCACAGATTGGAAAAGATGTGCACCTTAGTGGGGGGGTAGGTATCGGGGGCGTTCTGGAACCGCCACAGGCATCACCCGTTATTGTAGAAGACGGTGCTTTTATCGGCTCGCGTTGCATCGTTGTTGAAGGTGCTCACATTGGTCGAAGAGCAGTTTTGGGTGCAGGCGTAACCATTACCGGAAGCTCTAAAGTAATCGATGTCACCGGCTCCACGCCGGTCGAACACCGGGGTTACGTTCCTGCTAATTCCGTGGTAATTCCCGGTAGTATTGCTAAAGAATTTGCAGCAGGTGTTTTTCACGTCCCCTGCGCGTTGATCATCGGGCAGCGGAAGGAATCGACGGATTTGAAAACTTCTTTGAACGAAGCGCTACGCGAGAATAATGTAACGGTATAAAAACGATTTGTCTCGTTAAAGTATTTACAATTCGCATTGAGCCATTTTACATTTGTAATCTGGCTCTTTTTTGCTTTTATCTATTTACAATTGTTATTTGTTTACATCTTTATTAATAATTTACATTTATACACAATTGTGATTTGTAATATTTATTACATTTGTAAAAATGATTTGAGTTATGAATGTAAATGACAAAATTAAACAGGTGTTAATCGATAAGAACCTGACTCCCTCATACTTCGCTGATGAGATTGGTGTTCAACGTTCCAGTATCTCCCACATTCTTTCGGGCCGGAACCGCCCGAGTTTCGACATCATTCAGAAAATAATTCGACGGTTCCCGGAGTTGGGTTACGATTGGATACTGGAAGAAGATCAACAGCCCTCCACAAATGTAAATCAGCGATCGGCCGAGCCCCAACCCAGTTTACGAAAACCGGTGGTTCAGCCAGAGACGCCCGACGAAAAACCGCCTTATGTACCCCCGGTACAATCGTCTGTAGCAAAAAATAAAGACGAAAAAGTCATAGAACGAATTCTCGTCTTCTATACGGATGGCACTTTTCGGGAATATTCGCCAGCCCATCCCAGTTAATCCCTTACAAATCAAGGCGTATCGGTAAGCTCCTGACCCGTTTTCCGGTAGCAGCAAAAACCGCATTGGCCACCGCAGGTGCAATGGGTGGCACGCCCGGTTCTCCGGCACCACCCATACTTTCCGAATTTTCAATCAAATGTACCTCAACAATGGGCATTTCATTTATGCGAAGCATCCGGTAATCGTGAAAATTACGTTGCTGGACCTGCCCATTCCTTAATGAAATCTCTCCATACAGGGCGGCTGTCAATCCGTAAACAATGCCGCTTTCCATCTGCGCCCGAACTCCGTCAGGATTGACCGCCAGTCCACAATCAATTACACAGACTACCCGATGAATTTGAATCCGGCGGTTTTCTATGGATAGCTCAACCACCTGCGCTACGTAACTTCCCATGGCTGCATGGACCGCAATGCCCCGAAATTTTCCGGCTGCCAGCGGTTTTTCCCAATTGGATTTTTCAACCGCCAGGTTAAGCGCACTCAGGTGTCGCGGATGGTTTTTCAATAAACTTCGGCGGAAGGCAATGGGATCTACCGAGGTCCGTGTCGCCAGCTCATCAATCAGCGTTTCCATAACGAAAGCCGTGTGGGTATTTCCAACCGATCGCCAGGGCAAAACCGGAACGCTTACCTCCGTAGTATGTAATTCTACGGAGTGATCTGGTACGGAAATTAGATAAGGCGAACCATGAACTCCGCCAACTGTACTGTAGTCAATTCCTTTCTGAACAATTAATTCCTGTAAAGGTGTATTCGTAAAAAGTGACTGTCCCACAATTCGGTGCTGCCATACCAACGGGAAACCTGCCGAATCAACACCAATACGTACATGATGCAAATAAACCGGTCGGTAATACCCGCCTTGAATGTCGTCTTCCCGCGTCCAGACCAGTTTGATCGGACGCCTACTGATTTTAGCAATCTGCACGGCTTCCATAATCCAGTCGGAATTAAATGAACCGCGCCGTCCAAAACTTCCACCCAAATACGGCGTATGAAACGTAACCTGCTCGGGACTGATTCCCAGGTACGCTGCTACCTCGGCCTGGTGCAATAACGGTGACTGTGTTCCGGTCCAGACTTCACAGTGATTATTTACAATTCTAACCGTGCAATTTAGAGGCTCCATTGGTGCATGAGCCAGGTATGGAAATGAAAATTCAGCTTCAAAAGTGTGAACCGCCTTTCCGAAGGCCGTCGGTAAATCGCCTTTTTGCTGACTTACAATACCGGGCGTTTTTGCCAGCTTACGGTACTCCTCCAGTTGTTTCGAACTGTCCAACTGGTCGTGTCCTCCTAAATCCCACTCAATTTTCAACGCATCTCGACCACGTTTTGCGGCCCAGAAATGATCCCCCAATACCGCCAAACCCGTCGGAATCTGAACTACTGCCCGAACGCCCTGAATTGCTTTGGCTTTGGTGGCATCGAACGATTTAACCTTTCCTCCAAAAACCGGCGGATGCGCAACCAATGTCGTCAATAAACCGGGGAAATGAATATCCAGACCATACCGGGCCTGGCCATTTATCTTTTCCCGACAATCCAACCGCTTTTGTGATTTACCAATGAATTTCCAGTCCTTCGGTTTCCGAAGCTGAACGGTCGGAACGGGAAGTTTCGATGCTTCCGAGGCCACTTCACCATAACTGATTCGCTTACCACCGGCAATAACAAACCCATTTTCCGTGCGGCATTCCTCAACCGAAACCCCCAATCGGCGGGCAGCAGCGCTTACCAACATCACCCGGGCCGTGGCACCCGCCCGACGACATCGGTCAAATTCGGTGCGGGTTGTGTCCGATCCACCGGTTGACTGCACCAGAATATCCTGCCTGAAATCATTTCCTTTTCCGGAATGACCTGACTCTACTTGAATGGAGTTCCAATCGCAATCCAGTTCTTCGGCTACCAACATCGGAATCGTGGTCCAGATTCCCTGGCCCATTTCAACCTTCGGCAGCACAATATGAATCGCATTGTCGACGTCAATGCGTAGTAAGGCATTTAAAATTGCTCCGGCCGGTGGCTGTACACCAAGCTGGTCAGCCATTGTCCGGGTCGGAATGCCAAATGAAATCAACAATCCTCCACCGGCCAGTGTACCGGTTTTCAGAAAATTTCGACGGGTTATGCGGGGATTCTTGTTCATTCTGAAATTTATTTTTCCCAAACTACCGGAGCTAGCAATAGCGTAAAAAAAGGAATTGGTTGGCTGGAACGAAAAAAAGATTGACAACCAGCATCCTTTGTTCGGTCAAATGCCGGTTTTGATTGACAAGCCTTCTGTCAGAATTGGATAATCCTCTCCGACCAGTTACCTTTGCCCCAAGAGGTGCCGCCTGATGTTTTCAGCGATGGCTTAATAGGGAAGTTGGTGAAAAACCAACGCTGTCCCCGCAACTGTAAACCCGTAGAAGCTGATTTCTTCTTCTTGCCACTGTCCGTTTTGTGTCGGATGGGAAGGCCGAAAATCAGGGGTGAGCCAGGAGACCTGCCTTCATACATTCTAATTTGCGCTGTTTCTTTCGGGTGAAAAGGAATTGAATTGCAATGTACAGACGCGATTAATCGCGTCTCTGCGTCGGCATCGGCAATCGTTTTTAATTATTGAAACACTATGCGGTTTAGAGACGGGATTTTCCTGTCCTTACTGGTCTGTTCGTTTTCAGTAGCTCACGGACAAACCAGCGGTACTGATCAAACGTTACCTGCAGTGACGGTTCGCGGCACTACGCCCGAGCGGTTTTCGGTGGGGCAAAAAACCCAGCGGATCGATTCAGTAACGCTGGAACAATTCCGTTTCCAAAATTTGACGGATGTTTTAACGTATACAACGCCCATTGCTTTTAAGATTTACGGCTCCGGCCAGCTGGCAACCTCGTCGTTCCGCGGAACTTCGTCCAATCACACGGCGGTTCTCTGGAACGGCATCAATATCAACCAACCCACCCTGGGACAAACCGATTTCTCGACACTACCCGTTGCCGGTTTCGACCAACTGGCGGTGCAATATGGTTCTTCCGCCAGTTGCGTGGGTTCCGATGCGGTGGGGGGAAGTATTTTATTGATGAGTAATCCGAAATGGCAGCAACCCGGGTTGCTGGTTTCGGCCGGGCAAAAGTTAGCCAGCTTCCGAAATTTTGCTACGCAGGGTGGTGTCCGCTTTGTTAGTCCGGCCGGAAAGACCTGGCAGATTGCCGGAAAGACATTCTTTTACACCACCAATTCCAATAACGATTTCCCATACCGCGAGCGGGGAAATTATTTTGTTGAACGCTCGATCACCAAACAGAAAGGTTTCATTCAGGATCTGTATTTCAGAAATCAGAAAAATCAGCAACTGTCCGTCAACTTCTGGCTGACGGACAACGACCTGACCGTCACACCATTCGACACGACCGTCCGGGAACGAACCCGCTCGCAATCATACCGGTTTTTGACTACTTATGAAACCAGCACTCTGACCTTGCGGCTGGGTTGGATTCGGGATATTATTGATTACGCACGCGGAAACTTTACCAATCCCAGCCATTCGCAAACCGATCGACTAATCAGTCGAATTGAAAATGAATTTAAATACCAATTGAAAACCAGCCAGGTATCGCTCCGGATAGGGGGCGAATGGTCGCATTACAATACGCAGGTGGATGGCTATGGCGATCAGCTTATTCAGGAAGACCGGGCTGATCTCTTCGCCTTAGCACGACTGGATCTGAATCGCTGGCTGTTGTCGGCCAACATCCGACAGGCTTTTGTCACTCGCTTCGATCCGCCAGTTACGCCGACCGTCGGTGCGGAATACCTGATTTTAAAAACCGCTACGAGCAACCTGACTGCTAAAGGGTCTGTTGCACGCAGTTATCGGGTTCCTACGTTGAACGAACGGTATTGGAAAGTACTGGGAAATCCAAATATCCGTCCGGAAAACGGTTTCAATCTGGAAGCCGGACTCTCGGAACGCTGGCTCCCGAATGAGCGGTTTTCGATCTCAACCGAAGCAACGGTATTCCGAAACCGCATCGACGACTGGTCGTACTGGAATCCGGAATACGGCTACCGGGTTGAAAATCTTCAGCTGGTGGTGGCCCGTGGCCTGGAGTGGAACGGTGTACTGAATTACACGACGCCACGCTGGCAATCGGGTCTGACGCTGGGTTATGCACTGACGCGCTCGAGCCAGGAACGGGTTTACAATGTTTACGCGCAGGACATCATCGGGAAACAACTCGTTTATGTTCCCAAACATTCAAGACGGTTTTCGGCCTATGTCGCCCACGGAAAAAACCGTTTCACGATCCTGAATCAGATCAATTCCCGGCAGTACATCACGTTCGACAACATTCAGTTTCTGCGCGGTTTTATGTTGACCAATCTGTTGCTCGAAACACAGATCAAACTCGGGTCCATCGAAACCCGGATTCAGGGGCAAGTCACTAATCTGTTCAATACCGTCTACTTCAACGTCAAGCGCAACGCCATGCCGGGGCGCTCTTTTTCCGTTCAATTAATCTGTAATCTGAATACCACAAAACAATGAAAAAAACGAAAACCGCTTCGTCGGTCCGACTAAAACTGGCACTTGGTCTGCTGGTCGTTCTGAACTGGTCCTGTAATAACAACCCGGATGATCCGGCGGCCGTCCCGTACGGTTCCGGCGTTCTGGTTGTCAACTCCGGAAATTTCACCGACAACAACGGCACCATTACGTATTTTCCACCAACGGGAACCACCGCTTCCTACGATATTTTTAACCAGGTTAACCAGCGGTCATTAACCGGAAGTGTTCAGGGATATACCGAGTCGGACGGCAAGGGATTGATTCTGGTAGACAATACCACGGCTGGGCAGGACAAGGTGGAAATTGTGGATGCGAATACATTCAAATCGCTGGCAACGCTGAAATCACCGGATATTGAAAATCCGCGCTCAGCCGTTCGGGTCAGCGCCAACAAAGTGTACGTGAGCTGCTGGGATGTGTCCGGTGATTACACCAACGGCACGTTTTATAAAGATCCGGGTTACGTAGCCGTCGTGGATTTGTCGACTAATACCGTGACGAAAAAAATTCCGGCGGTGAAAGGAGTGGAGTCTCTCTTGCTGGTGGGCAGTGAGGTGTTTGCCGGTTCGGCGGGGGGCGTCACCAAACTGTCGGTGATCGACGTTACGACCGACCAACTCAAAACCGGCATCGAGATTGGTTCGAATCCCAATCCGGTGGCCGTTGATGCGAATGGCAAATTGTGGGTGTATTCGGCGGGCGAACTGGTTCGGGTCAACACACAAAGTAAAGTCGTTGAAAACCGCCTGAAAATCGGAACGGATAAATCGAAGTCGCCATCGAAATTCCGATTAAGCGCCGACAAGAAGTATTTCTATTTTGTCAGCAGTTATTACGACGCCAATTACAAGGAATTCGGAGACCTCTACCGGTTCTCGGTCAACGATTCGAGCGTCCCGGCAACGACTCCATTCATCAAGCGACTGTTCAGCGGTTTGGATGTCGATCCTAAATCGGGCATCATCTACGGAGGTGTGACTCCATCTTACAAACAGGCCGGTTACGTATTGCGCTACCAGTCGAGCGGCACCCTGATCGATTCCGTAAAAGCCGAAATCGCACCGTCAGCGTTTTATTTTAAATAAATACAACCGTTGAACAAAGCAATTCTTAGTTGGAGCGGGGGCAAGGATTCGGCCCTTGCTCTCTTTTTTTGCCGGCAATTAAAACAATTCGAAATTGTTGGGTTGCTCACCAACGTCAACGCAGAATTTGGCCGGGTCAGTATGCACGGCGTACGGACGGAACTAATCGAGGCACAGGCCGACGCAATCGGTCTTCCGTTATACAAGCTGGAATTTCCGGGCGAAGTTTCCATGGACGTCTACAATTCGCTGGTTTCCCAACGCCTGACAGAGTTCAAAAATCAGGGAATTACGCACGTAATTTACGGTGACATTTTTCTGGAAGATTTACGCCAATACCGCGAGCAACAGGTAAACGCGCTTGGCCTGCAGGCGGTTTTTCCGTTATGGAATCAAAATACCGTGGTGTTATTGGCGAAGTTTGTTCAATCCGGTTTCAAAGCCGTGCTGGTTTGCATCAATGAAAATTACCTGACCGAAAGCTGGGCGGGCCGCGAACTGGACGATACGGTTTTAAATGATCTGCCTGCAACTGTCGATCCGTGTGGCGAAAATGGCGAGTTTCATTCGTTCGTCTACGACGGCCCAATTTTCATCAAACCGATTAGATTTCAACTTGGGGAAACCGTCCGGCGATCGTACGCCAAAACCGGCGAATGGGACACGGCGTTTATCTTTCAGGATTTAAGTTGAGAAGTGTTCCACGTGAATCCATAAATCGTTCATCTACAGCTTGTTATATAACACTCTATGTATCAGGATATTATGAGCTAAAATAAAGCTTTCATTTAGTTAACTTTATTTGTTGTATAATTTATATTATGTTAACTAACATTTTCAATATTCCACATCAATGCTCTTCCTAACCTCCTTTTAACGAAAAAGCCCCGGTTGATCAACCGGGGCTTCTCACTTACGATTTCGAACAGCTTATTTGCTTTCGATACAAGGAACTTTCTTTTCTTCAAACTGCTTCAGAATGTTCTGAAGGTTCGTCAGGTTTTCATTCAGGTCGGTGTCCGTATCTTTAACCGATTTCGCTTTTTCGAAATACGGCAATGCCTGTTTGAATTTCCCGCAAACCTGACCTTCGATTTCTTTACCCTTTGCCTGGTATTCTTTCATGTCCATGGCTTCGAGTTGTTTCCGGATCACGATCGCTTCGTTAAAGTAAGCCGCACCCAGGTTGAAGTTTGCATCGAAGTTGTTGGCATCAATGGCCAGCGCCTTGGTGTAATATTCTCTGGCAGCCGCCCGATCGTCAGCCACGCTCTTGGTCAGCTCGGCAATTTTTCCGGATTGGTTTCCGGCAGCCTGCGCTTCAGCAGCCTGCGTCTGAACATCTTTTTCCAAGGTTCCAATTTTTGTCTTGGAATCCGCGATCATCTGGTTAACGCGCGTAATCTGACTTTTCACGTCGACATTTTTGGGCTCTTTTTTCGCCCGTGCTGTCAGACGAGCCAACTCCGTCTGTGATTCTTTCAGAACTACTTTCTCCTCTTCCAGTTGCTTGGCTGCGCTCGGTCCTTTCTTCGCGCTTCCTCCCAGTTTGGCCAGCTCATCCGCATTTTTATCTTTCCGGTTGTCGTACAGGCTGGCAATGGTCAGCAGGTTATTCACGTTGTTCGGATCTTTTGTCAGAGCCGCTTTCAAATCCGTGATCGCTTCGTCCACTTTTCCAGAAGTTACCAGAATACTGGTTTTCTGCGTACTCAGGTCCTTGCTGTTCGGTAAGGTTGCGATTCCCTTGTCGATCGTGGCCAGCGCCTTCTCGATTTCCTTGTCCTGGTAATACAAACTTACCAGCGTCGTGTAAACCGATACGTCTTTACCGCCATTGGCAATGTACCGCTCGAACTGCGCTTTGGCATCGCTCGGCTTGTCGGTGTTTTGCGTAAAAATACCGGCGTACAACGCTGCCGTTGTATCTTTCGGATTAATCTCCCCCGCCATCGACATCAGTCGGGCCGCATCCTTGAAATTTTTCGCCTGATACTTATAAATACCGGAGTTCATGAAAGCCTGGAACATAGTCTGCCCTTTCATGGCCTCTTCGGCTTCTTTCGCCAGTTTACCAGGACCGCCGGTTTTTTTATCCTTATCTAATTCAACGACTTTCTTGTAAGCATCGTAGGCAACTGTCGCAGCATTCGAATCCAGTTTTATGGCCTGCGTCGCAATATTCTCATACGTTTTAGCGCGATCCATCCAGGTTTTTGGCTTGACATTGGCTTTCTCGTCGGTGATTGCCTTGTCGCTTTTTTCTTTCTCGCTCTGGAAAGCTTTTTCCGTCAGAGCATCAGCACCTTGAGCGTACGATGCTCCTACTGATAATAATCCCGCCAGTAGAAAGAACGAGAGACGTTTCATATGACTAAAATTTGTGGTTAAAATTTATTTCTGAATTAATTCTGGAAAGTACTGAATAATTTATGGGATAATCAAGCCACTGAATCAGACGATGGTTCTTCTGCGCCATCAACCGGAGTTTCCGGTGTAGTGCCATTTCCCTCAATTTCAACATCTTCCTCCCGGGCAATCCGGGTAACGGAGGCAATTTCGTCGCCATCGCGCAGGTTGATCAGCCTCACTCCCTGCGTGTTCCGGCCAATGACCCGAACCTCGTCGACGTGCATCCGAATGGCCGTTCCCGATTTCGTAATAATCATCATATCATCCGAATCGGTAACTTCCAGAATCCCGACCAGGTTGCCAACTTTATCCGTAACCTTCAACGTACCGACCCCTTTTGCGCCCCGGTTCGTTACCCGGTATTCATCCAGCGGAGAACGCTTTCCGAATCCTTTTTCCGAAACCACCAGCAGTTGCGCATCGTCGCGACCGATACAAACCATACCGACTGCTTTGACGCCCGCATCCAGATCGATCCCCCGAACACCGGCGGCCGTACGACCCATCGGACGCACCCGGCTTTCGTTAAACCGCACCGCTTTGCCTTCGCTCGACGCGATGACGATGTCATTCTGACCGTTGGTCATACAGACATTCAACAGGCGGTCTCCCTCCTCTTCGTTAATCGTAATGGCAATGATTCCGTTCTGGCGCGGCCGCGAATACGCTTCGAGCAGAGTCTTCTTGATTGTTCCCTGTTCCGTACACATCACTATATAATTGTTGTTGATGTAGTCGGCATTTTTCAGGTCCTTCACATTGATTACCGCCCGCACCTTGTCGTCGGATTCAATGTTGATGAAGTTGGCCAGCGGGCGACCTTTCGAATCGCGGGCGCCTTCGGGCAATTCATACACCGGCAACCAGTACAACCGCCCTTTCTGCGTGAAAATCAGCAGCGTGTTGTGCATCGTCGCCATGAACAGATGCTCCGTAAAATCGTCTTCCTTCGTTTTGGCCGCGCGCGAGCCGACTCCTCCCCGACTTTGGGTCCGGTATTCGGTCAGGGGTGTCCGTTTGATGTAGCCTTCGTGCGAAATGGTAATCAGCATTTCTTCGTCGGCAATCAGCGACAGATCACTGATGTTACCATCGCCGAGCATGTTGATCTCCGTCCGGCGAGGATCGCCGTAACGGGCTTTCAGTTCCAGCAGTTCGTCCCGGACAATCTGCAATTTCCGTTCTTCGCTCGCCAGAATGCTCCGCAAATCGGCAATCAGTCGGGCCAGTTCTTCGTATTCGGCAATAATCTTGTCGCGTTCGAGACCGGTCAACCGTTGCAGACGCAGTTCCAGAATGGCTTTGGCCTGAATTTCCGACAACTGGAACCGTTCGATCAAACCGTTCTTGGCCACTTCCGGATCGCGGGAACTCCGGATCAGTTCAATCACCGCATCCAGGTTATCCAGCGCGATCAGCAAACCTTCCAAAATATGCGCCCGCTTTTCGGCTTCCCGCAGTTCGTACTGCGTCCGGCGTGTGATCACCTCCTGACGGTGTTCCACGTAATACCGGATCATATCTTTCAGATTCAGCAAAACCGGGCGGCCTTTCACCAGCGCGACGTTGTTGATGTTGAAAGCCGACTGTAGCTGGGTAAACTTATACAGGTTATTCAACACGACGTTCGGAACCGCGTCCCGCTTCAGGTCGTAAACCACCCGCAGACCGTCGCGATCCGACTCATCCCGAAACGCCGAAATGCCTTCAATCTTCTTATCGTTGATCAGGTCCGCCGTCTTCTCCAGCATCACGGCTTTATTAACCATGTAGGGAATATCGGTAACAATGATCTGGGTCTTGCCTTTGTTTTCTTCGATGGTGGCATGCGCCCGCAAAACCACCCGACCCTGTCCGGTCCGGAATGCGTTGCGCACCCCTTCCATACCATATATAGTAGCCCCCGTCGGAAAATCCGGAGCCGTGATGTGCTCCATCAGTTCGTCGATGGTAATTTCCTGGTTGTCGATGTAGGCAACAATCCCGTCAACGACTTCGGTCAGGTTGTGGGGCGCCATGTTCGTGGCCATCCCGACGGCAATTCCCGACGAACCGTTCAGCAACAGGTTCGGCAGTTTGGCCGGCATAACGGTCGGCTCTTCCAGCGAATCATCGAAATTCGACTGAAAGTCGACGGTTTCCTTATAAATATCGGTAAGTAATTCCTCCGCAATCCGTTTCAGACGGGCCTCGGTGTACCGCATAGCCGCCGGAAAGTCACCATCGATCGACCCGAAATTCCCCTGACCGTCCACCAGCGGATACCGCAGCGACCAGTCCTGAGCCATCCGCACCATCGTTCCGTAGACGGAGGAGTCGCCGTGTGGGTGGTATTTCCCCAAAACCTCCCCAACAATCCGGGCGGATTTCTTAAACGGTTTGTTATAATTGACGCCCAACTCAGCCATTCCGAAAAGCACCCGGCGGTGTACCGGTTTCAAACCGTCACGGACATCAGGTAACGCCCGGGAGATAATAACCGACATCGAATAATCGATGTAAGCCCCGCGCATTTCGTCTTCAATGTTGATTGGAATAATGTTGGTGGAGTTGTTGTTTTCTTCTGTCTCTTCTGCCATAAGAAGTCAATTCTCTGTCCGATAATACGGACGAAGCGATGATTAAAAAGTGGAACCGCCCTACCAGGATTCCGTCGGACGGGTTATGACCTTTTCACAGGTAGGCCAATCATACAAATATGCAAAAAAATCGCCACAAATAAAAGCATTTGCCGCATGAAGTGCAATTTCTCACCTCTTCGGGAAAGGCTAAAGCAAGGCCCCGAATATCCCTCCTCCCTGCCGGAAGGAAACCCACGTTTTTTGCCGGTTTCCAACCCATTTCGAAACGTGTAGCGCCCTAAATGAACAAACCTTAATTTGAATCAGGAAAAATCAGTTTCAACTTTAAATAGTCCATTTTTAATCAGATGAAACAAATCTTACCAAAAAGTATGTTTTATAATAAAAGCTAGGCCATTTCCGGTTTGAAAAAGTTTGTTGGGGGTAAAAATTGTATTTGACATATATTATCTATATTTGAAAAAAACCTCAACAAACCGCGTTCAGTAACCGTATTTCAATGGCCCAGAGACACCGCATTATCATTGCTGATGACGACGATGACGATCGGCTTTTATTTAAGTCAATATTGGACAAAACCTGGCTGGATTGCGACGTTACTTTTGCAGGAGACGGTGTCGAATTACTGGAGCATCTGGAAAGCATTCAGAACGTGCCTGTTTTAATCTTTCTGGATTTGAACATGCCCCGGATGGACGGTTTCACGACGCTGAACGAACTCCGCTCCAATCCGGCTTATCGCTCCATCCCGGTCATTATTTTCACGACCTCTTCCCTTCCCGACCACATTACCCGCTGCTATCAACTCGGAGCGAATTCCTATTTAACAAAACCATCTGGCTATCATCAGCTTACGGAAGTAATCAGCCAGGTTCGGGCTTTCTGGTTCGACGTTGCCCGTATTCCCGGCGGGAATTAATTTCCAGCTATTCGCTAGTCTCATCATTCCAGATTGAGTAGTTTACTAAATGGATTGGGCAGATGTGTATAATTACGCATCCGATCTCGGTTTAAAGCCTCCGTATTGCCCGCTTTCCGGCGTAAAAGGTAATGAGTAAAATTTACGTCCCCAGCCGGCGGATTATTGTCCGATAATTAGTACGTTCGCTTACTCAACGCAGGAATCAGTTCAGTTACATGAAAAGCCGTCTCGCTTCGGTCCATCCACTCCAACTCATTTGCCTGGGCCTGACCGCCCTGCTGGCGTATGGGTTGCTGGGTTGTGCCATCGGCTATTCCCAATCGGTGTCCGGAAATTTACCCCAGGCCCAGCGTGGCGTTCTGGATCTGCGGACCGTTCCGTTCGATCAGCAAACGGTGCCCTTAAACGGTACCTGGAAGTGGTATTGGCAAACCATGCTGAAACCCGGCGATTCGGAAACAAATGTAGACTACGCTCCTTTCCCGGAAATCTGGAATAAACAGACCCGACAAAACCAGCCCCTGCCCGGTATGGGGTATGCCACGTATGCCTTAACGGTGTTGTTGCCGCCAGCCACTCCCCCACTCGCTCTCCGGTTACCAGACACGTTTACATCGTACCGCTTATTCCTGAACGGTCAGGAATTAGCTCACAACGGCTCACCCGGCACTTCGAAGGAAACGACCACGCCCTTCTGGTCGACGCAGGTAAAACCGATTCATCCGACCTCCGACACGCTCCATCTTTTGCTACAAGTAGCTAATTTTCAACACTATAAAGGAGGACCCTACCAATCTATTGAATTGGGCAAGGCGGAAGATTTGCTGATCGCCAGAAACCGCGAATGCGCCCTGAGCTTTACATTGGCGGGATGTTTATTCATGGGCGGATTGTTTTTTCTTGGCCTGTTTTTGTTTGGTCGTCACGAGATTTCGATCCTGTATTTCTCGCTCTTCTGCCTGCTCTACAGCTACCGGATCGTGGGCAGCGACCAGTACGCCCTTCACTCCTTATTTCAGGATACTGCCTGGTCCTTGACGCTCCACCTGGAATACCTGTCGCTCTACCTGAGCATAGCGGTTTTTGTTGTCTATACCGGATCGTTGTACCCGGACGATGTGAATAAAATCGTAATAAAACTTCTGGCGGGAATCTGTCTGGCGTTTGCAGCAGCGACCATTCTGTTTCCGGCCCGCATTTTTACCCAAATGATCAATCCTTTTCTGGGACTGATGTTTATTTACATTGGCTACGCCTTTTACGTTTACTGGCGGGCCGCTCAGCGCAAACGCCCGGGCGCCCGGTATTCGCTAATGAGCACGGCGGTTTTACTGGCAGTATTTATCATCATTATTTTTAAATACTTCCAGATCGCATTTCCCGAAAATGTCATTCTTTTTGTTGGTTACATAGGCTTCTTCTTTTTGCAATCGCTCGTACTGTCGTTCCGGTTTGCTTATACACTGAAACAGGCAAAAGAACAGGCGGAAGAAGGGTTGCGGGTAAAAAATGAATTTCTGAGCACCATGAGCCACGAAATCAGAACCCCGCTGAATGCCGTGATCGGGATGAACCATCTGCTGCTCCAGGATCACCCGCGCCCGGATCAGAAACAACACCTCGACGTCATGCTGTTTTCTGCCAAAAATCTGCTCCACATCGTCAACGACATTCTGGATTTCAACCGGATTGAAGGCGGAAAAACCGTTCTGGAAATGATTCCGATGGACCCGGCCACCATCCTGCAAAACGTCGTAAACAGCTACCAGACGGCTGCAGCGGAAAAATCCTTGCTCCTTAAGGTAACCATCGATCATCGGTTTAAAACCAGAGTAACCGGCGATCCTTCCCGACTCGCTCAGGTCGTTTCCAATCTGGTGCAGAATGCCATTAAGTTTACCGAAAAGGGGCAGATCCTGGTGAATCTGATCGTCAATGAAGAGACCGAACACAATATCACCCTCACCCTTGCGGTTGAAGATACCGGTATTGGGATTGCGCCCGACAAACAGGAGATGGTTTTTAACCGGTTTACGCAGGCCGATTCGTCCCTGTCCCGCAGTTACGGCGGAACGGGTTTGGGGCTGGCCATCTGCCGACGGATTCTGGAACTCCAGCATGTTGACCTGCGCCTGCAGAGCCAGCCAGGCAAAGGATCCCGGTTTTATTTCACGCAGACCTTCCCCAAAATAACCCCACCACCCGAGTTGGAGCGGGAGCCCGCGCCGGAACCCGAACCAAAACCGATCCCGACCGATAAACCGCTAAAGGGAATTTTCGTACTGCTGGTGGAAGACAACGCCATGAATGTAATTCTGGCCAAAAACGTCCTCGACCGGCTGGGTGCAACGGTCGAAGTAGCCAGCAATGGGCAGGAAGCCGTCGAAAAGCTGGATTCGTCGCGGCACCACCTGATTCTGATGGACTTACAAATGCCGGTAATGGACGGATACGAAGCCACCCGCATTATTCGCCAGCGAAACGAAACCTTGCCCATTATCGCCCTGACGGCCAGCCTGGCCCAGGAAGTGGGTGATCAGACCCAACTGGCCGGTCTGAACGAAGTGCTGGTCAAACCGTATACACCAGCCAGTCTGATGCAGGTGATCATGCGGCATCTCAAAATTCCAAACTGATCGAAGCCGGTTGTAAAGTCTGAAAAAGCGCGCTTAGTAGACAAAAAACGCGCTTCATACGCCGTTTAATAAGTAGCCACCCCGTTGCTTCTGACTATTTATTTATATTACTTTCCAAAGTCCGGATTATCGAGGAAAGTATGACGACTAAACCCATCATCCTGGTTGCCAGTGCCAATACGTCTAATCTGACCGATCAGGGCTATCTCAGCGAATTAAAGGACGAAATCAAAAGTCTGAACAATCTATTCGATCCGCTGGAGTTGAAAGGCGATCTCATCTACCGGACACCGCTCGAAGGGGCCGACGCCGACGATGTTTTTAAGGCCATTACGGACATTAGCGAGAACCTGACCATTTTCCACTACAGCGGCCACGCCAGCCAGACCCATTTTGTATTGACCGACGGCAATTACAATCAGAATCAGTTAATCAAACTGCTGAGTGGTAAAAAGCCGAAACTGATTTTCCTCAACGGCTGTTCGACGTACGGTTACGTCGAAGCGCTGCTGGATAACGGAGTCGGCGCCGTTATTGCCACCTCCACGGCCGTGCCCGACGGACAGGCCAGCAAATTCGCCAAAGACTTTTACTACGCCTTTACGAAACCGCTCCGCACCCTCGAACAGGCGTTTGACGAAGCGGTTTCGACCTTACCCAAACTGGCGGGCCACCAATCGCTGTATTTACGGGGTTCGCTTTCCACCGAATCCCCGGAAACGCCCTGCGCCTGGGGTTTGTATTACCGGAACGCGGATATTTTAAGCTGGGATTTGCTCAACAAACGCCCGAAAGCTCCCGCGAAAACAACCCTGATTGACCTGCAGAAAGCCTACATCTGTGGCCGGGATGATTACCGCACGGCTTTCGATTCGAGTTTCCGCCTGGATGTGCTGAACCGGACGGTGCAACATTACCTGATGGTTGGGGAGGATTACCAGTCTCCGCTCGGCCTGGCCCGCAAGCTGGTCTACGAAAAAATCACGAACAACACGAATACCAGTTACACTTATCCCTTTAATCCGACCGAAAACCGGACCGTTGAGCTGAATGGTTCGTACCAGGAGTCCATCAAAATCAATTTCGAAGTTTACAAAGCCCTCAAAGGGCAGAATAAAAGCGACCGGTACGCCTACGAGGACATCATTTCCATTCCGGAAGTGCAGCACAGCCAGTTTACCATCGTCGCCCTCCAGATCAAAGCTGATGATTTGAAGGAGAAGAAAGTCGTCGATTCGATCCGGCAGTTCATGGTTGATTTTCGCCCGCCGGATGACAACGGCAATCCGACCAAACCGCCTTATCTGCTGTTTTTCTGGAACATCATTTACAAGCCCTCGGAAAGCTGGTTCTCGTCGTTTATCGCCGGAAATCCGGTGAAGAAAATTCTAAAACCGTTCCGGGAGTTCGGCCTTTTCAATCCGGAAGATCTGGAAAAGAGTCCGCTCATTATCCTTAACGAAAACGACGAACCGCTGCTCGTGCCGGATGCGGAAGTTGATATTCAGAAGTGGTTGAAAAACAACCTGACCGGTTTTATTTCGCTGGAACGCATGCAGTCGGAAGTGGGCAACGCCAAACAACGCGTTTGTGATACAAAAGGAAAAAAAACCGATGCCTCCAAGCTGGAAATCCTGTTCCGGGATCTGATTGACGAGATAAACACAAAATCCCAACCTTATTGACGTATGTCTATTGTCGAAAAATTCGAGTTTGACGAGA
Organism: Larkinella terrae; assembly: GCF_009668025.1. Taxonomy (GTDB): domain Bacteria; phylum Bacteroidota; class Bacteroidia; order Cytophagales; family Spirosomataceae; genus Larkinella; species Larkinella terrae. The sequence continues at coordinate 233,170 of NZ_WJXZ01000009.1, forward strand.
AAACGGAGTTGAACGCGCCCCGGATGGAGAAAAATCCGTCGGATTACATCCTCGACTCAGCGCTTTACAACGCCGTCCGGGTGGCGATTCTGCTTAAACAACCGTTGCTGCTGACCGGCGAACCCGGTACCGGAAAAACCCGCCTGGCGGAAAAACTGGCAGCCGATCTCCACGCCGAATACCCGACCGAATATTTGAGTAAACCACTGGTGTTTAACACCAAAACCGTCTCGACTTCCACCGATTTATTTTACCTCTACGACGCATTGGGTCATTTTCATTCCACTCATTTCGACGCCGTAAAACCGGCCGAAAACCCCGCCGACGTTCCGGCGGGCAAGGTGGTTTCGCTTCCGGAAAAACCGCCCGTTCCCGAGGTTGCCCGGCACATCCGGCTTCAGGCGCTCGGTCAGGCAATTGTGCTGAGTAACCAGAGTCTGCTCGAAAAATGTCCGTACCTTCCCATGAAGGACATTGATACGTCGGTCGCCCGGAGTTCGGTGGTGCTGATCGATGAAGTCGACAAGGCTCCGCGTGATTTTGCGAATGATTTGCTCAATGAACTCGACCGGTTTCGGTTTCAGGTGCGCGAGGACGGCAACGAGGAATACGCCATCGGCACAAAAAACATTTTCGTCATCCTGACCAGCAATTCGGAGAAAAGCCTGCCCGATGCCTTCCTGCGCCGGTGTGTTTTCTACCACATTGAGTTTCCAAAGGCCGAGCAATTGCAGGAAATTGTTCTGAATCAGATTTTTAACAAAATGCCCGAGCTTCAGAACGATGAGACGAAGAAACGGGCCGTCAAACAGACTATCACTGACTACGTTAATTTTTTCGTGAGTGTTACCAGCCTGAGCCTGAAGAAGAAACCCGCCACGGCGGAGTTGATCAGTTGGATTTATTACCTGCGCGAAGACATTTTGAACGGGGATGCTCCGATGGCTTTGGAACCGCAAAAACGCCTGGCCAGCTACAGCATTCTGGCCAAACACGCCGAAGATCTGGAACTTTTAAAGACTCTGTAACGACCTTTTCGGGCGGCAATGATTCCTCCATCTCCCCAACGACCGTTGCCACTGGGCGAATTCCTCGAGCAGCTTCGGCTGGACGGTTTTGCCGTGACGCCCGACGTCTACGACCGTTGTTTCCGGATTGCCGATGCCTATTTTCCAAACGGTTTGAATAAAGGAGCTGACGCGACGCAACTCCGGGAGTTGCGGGAATTACTCGGTCCGGTGGTGGCTCGCTCTGAAAATGAACAGGACCAATTCGGAACGATCTTCAACCGGTTTTTCTCCGGTCAAATTTCGGCAGCGGAGATGCCCGAAGGCAAGCCGATTTCCCCCATCACCCCAAAACTTACCAGCCGGTTGTTCCAATACCTGGGCGCGAGTTTGGCCATTGTCGCCCTCATTGTTGGGTTGTATCTGGCGAATTCTCAGCATCCTAAAAAGGACGAAGGAGGCAGGCCGGACGATTCAACTACCACTCAGCCTACGGACCAGAACTGCGTTCTCAATGTGTCGGTGCAATCCATCGCAGGAAATACCGTAACATTTATTAACCGGAGTCCGGGGCTGAAACAAGGGTATCCATATCGGTGGAATTTTGGCGACAGCACAGAGTTGGTAAACTCGACTGATTCCGTAGTTTCTCATACCTTTTCTCCCTTGAACGAGTCGAGCGTTACAACCATTGGTTTGCGGGAAAAAGGTTGTAACCAAACGGTTCGGCTGACCAACTTCTCGACCAGTCATCACCGGACTTATCCGTCTTTTCCGCTTATAAAGGCTAAACCGGTGGTGCGGACTGTGTACCTGTTAAACTACTGGTATTTGCTGGCATTCGTGCTGCTAGGTTCGGGTGTGGTCGGGTTGATGCTGTACCGGTATTTCTTTTCCGACCAAAAAATCGAGCCCAGCAGTGGTCCGCCGTATTCCCTGACGTTTCCGGATCAGGAGAAAAACATCAAAGTGACCGACTCGATGGACGTCTGGGCGCGGCAACTGAATCAACGCGATGAAGGGCAACGGCAGATTATGGACATTTCCCGAACCATTCGGGCTACAGCGCGGATGGGCGGTTATCCCTCCATTTATTACCAGCAAATCAAGGTTCGTCCCCGCTACCTGGTGTTGATCGACAGCCGCTCGACCTTTCACCAGCAGGCCCGGCTGTATACCTACCTCAGCAAGGTGCTGGTGGCCGATGAAGTCGAACTCGAAACGTATTTTTTCAATACCGATCCGCGCACCTGCTGGAATGAAAAATACCCAAAAGGGTTGCCCCTCGGCGATTTGTACCGGTTTCACCGCGACTCCTACCTGGTTCTGATCACCGACGGCATCCGGCTGATCGATTATTCCAATGGCACCCTCAGCGCCTGGGTGAGCAATTTGCTCGGCAACTGGGAAAACCGCGCCCTCCTGACGCCGGTTTATCCCGAAAACTGGACGTACATCGAAGCCATTCTGACCCAATTTTTCATCGTTCTTCCGGCCACACCCGACGGTCAGTTACTCCTGCGCGATTATTTTCAACTCGGCGAATTGCCCACGTTTAAAGAATTAAGGCAGCGGTTTCAGGTCAATCCCGACGCCGTGCCTGATCGTGGTTTCTTCGGAAAGTCGGCGGAACAACTGAAAGAAGTCGATATCAATTCCTTTCTGGAAAACCCGTTCGATACAGAAAAACTGTCCGAACAGGAGGTCAACCGCCTGAAACAATGGGCGTATGCAACGGCGGTTTACCCCACTCCTACCTGGGAAATGACGCTTTCGATCGGGAAAGCGATTGAACAATATTACCGAACCGATGCGCTCGTGACGACAACGAATCTCTTGAAAATCACCGCGTTGCCGTGGTTACAACAAAGTAAAATACCGGATCAGCTTCGCCAGCAAATGCTCCAGCGTTTCCAGGAATTCCCGCCGGAACTCAAAAGCCGGATTCAGAACGAGGTGCTGGCATTGCTGGATTCGGTTAAAACAAGGCCGGGAAGTCTGGCCGAAGAAGAACGGCAATTGCACACCTACCAGGTCATGCTAACGGACGAAAAGCAGCGGCAGGCCGGTTTGCGCAACCTGGATGCTTACCAAAAAGCCGGTTTGATTCGGGACAAGGTTACCGATGGCGCGGTGTCGACGCATCGGCGTCAGCGGAGCCTTGCTTACCTGCTCTCGCTGGGCATCGTAGCGGTTTTGCTATACCTGCTGGGGACGCAAACACCCGCCGGAAAAGAGGGAACGCCATTGGCCGCGCTGGGCAAGCTGCTCTATTCCCGAAGCGATTCGACGGTTTCGGACAGTGCGCTGTTTTACAACAACCTGGCCGCATCGCTCCCGCTGGAAAGTCTGAAAAACCCGGACAGCCTGACGCGCATCCGCCGGATTGGTGAATCGCTTGGGTATCAGTTCCAACGCCCGCTGCCAAACCAACTGCCGACACAATCCGGTTACAGCATTCCGGTCAATCAATCCGAATTGTACAGTTTAAAATTGGTTTTTCTGCGGGCCTCCCTGCGCATCCGGAATTCTTTCGAAGCTCTCTACAACCTGCACGCGCTGCGGTACGAACGCAGCTCCATCGTCCAGAAAGGCTCGGATGAAGAATCTATTTTGGACTCCATTGCCCGGAAAATAGTCGCTCCCACCTCCTGGTATTCCGCACCCGGTTTTTTTCCGAAAGATTCATCGGTTATCGCTTTTCTTAAACTGCTGAACCAAAATCAGGCGCCAGATTCCCTGCTCAAACAGCTTGATTTGCTGGACAGTTACGGAGCGCACATGCGCTATGGGAATCAGTATAAGGACGGCATTGTCGGAGTCAGGACGCAGCAGGCCATCAACCGCACCAAACAGGAACTGGAAACTGCCCAAACCTCGGCCCGCTTTAATCGCGTCGTCCTGTATCTCCCTGAAGCTCCCCGCACCAAAAGTGTGCTGACGCTCCCGCTTCCCCGCCTAAATCTGTCAGCAAACCAGACCGACTCCCTCGCCCAGCTCGATGCCGCCTGGATTCGATTTGTGTTGGAAGGCACGACTTCCACAACCGTAACGTCGGAGCCGCCGGTTCCGGAAACGGCGGCCGGCATTCCGGGGGAGTACGGCGTTTTGGTGGGCGAACTAACGCAATACCAGACGATTGGCAATAAACTGTATCTCCTGGTTGAAGCGGGTTCTCAATCGTACCGGGTGTTTATTGGTCAGGAATCTACGCAGTCTGAACCAAATGCCGCGATCCGGCAGGAGCCCTACAAAAAAAGTAAATCCGGTTTTTCGATGGCGAAACCCAATTCATTCGACTCACCGGTTTTTGCCTTCGCGGAAGGCCAGATTCTGTCGAAACTGGATTCGTATCAGAAGGTAAGAGGCCGAAAACCAGGCTTTTATTCGCTGACGAAAACCCCGGATGCCGGGGCGCTGGACTACCTCCAGGCCGGTGGATTGTACCAGCAATTTAAGGTCGATCGGAACCGGAACATCGACGATGTCAGTACTTATATTACCAACGGAGGTTATTTACCAATCCGGATTTACGTCTGGGGAGCGCGCTGGAAACCCCAAACGACGGATCCGTATTTCAAATTGGGTCGTGACTTTTACGAAATAAATTACGTCCACCAGAATCAGGGTTCGCCGGAAACATCTTCAAACCGGAATGCGCCCTGGCAGGACGGCGGGGTGATTGTTGAAGCGAGCCCGAAAAATCCGCAAACGTTAAAAGCCGTTGCCCTGCGGTTTTCGTCGCAATCGACCAGTGTTGATAAAAAAGGCAATCCGACCAGCGGCAGCACGGGCGCTGCGTTTTAACGCTGATTTTCGCAAAACGGCTTCGACCGTGTCAGCCGCGTTTCTAAGCAAAATCCGTTTCGACGAATACGAACGGGCGAGCTGGTTTGCAAACAAATCGGAAATCGCCAAGCCGCATTTTGAAAAGCGGGGAATAAAAGCCGGTAAAACCACTTTTAATCGAGCAGATTCATCATTTATCCTCCTGTAATTTGCTGAAGATTCGGCGCATGGTTGACGGATCGACCGCATCCATATCCACTAATTTCAGTGACTTAACCATTTTAAGCGTCGAGGTTTTATACTTCTGGAAATGGGGCGTTTTTAAATGCTGCTCGTAATCCGCCCGGCTGGCGTACATTTCCAAAATTCGGATCTGAGTCGGATTTTCCTTTTGGTACATCGGAAAAATGGCAATCACTCCTTTTTCCAGTTTTACCGATGCGGCCGATTCTTCGGTCAGGATGGCTTTGTAGTCTTTCAGGTAAACCGGATCAATTTCAATTTCTGAAAGCCGCACCATCATTCCCGGTTGCTGGGCAGAAGCCGGGTGGTAACCAGCCCAAAAAACAAAAGCGATTAAACACAAAAGGATTGGATGTTGAGCCATTCTTTTCCATTCAGTATTTTGCCCGTTCATATCTTTTCAAATAAGTTTGTGTCTGCGATTAAATGCGATGAATAGCCTTACTGGTTTTTGTTCAGTTAGTATAAGCAAAATCCGCTGAATAACATACCGGCGGTTGCAAATTGAGTTGATAAAATCATCCTTTTTTCAGATATTCGCTTACCGGTTTTTACATAATTTATCGCCCGTTGGAGAGCGTAAAAACCGTCAACTCTTGTCAACTAATGCGGTTTCGCCGGATCTTTCAACATCCTTTGCTCCAATTCTCCAAGCGACGCATCTGGATTTTTATGGCACTGGTTTCCTGGTCGGTCCCCCTGGGGTTGTACAACTGGTTTGGCGACCGTTTTTTTTCCGACTGGCGCATTTGGTTACCGACCAGCCTCTTTGCTTACCTGGTTTGCCTGCTGCTGCTGATTATTCAGGAAAATCTGATTTTTCGGATCATGAAGCGGTTTCCCGAAATCCGGCAAACCCTGATACGCATCGGTTTGGAATTTCTGGTCTTCCTGTCGATTATCGGCGCATCCACGCTGGTTCCTTTCTACACCTTTCAATTCATTCCGTTTCTGGACTTTCATCCGGCGAGTATGGCCGCCAACAATTTGTGGCTAGGCACCTGCACAATCATTCTTTTTATCGGGTTATATGAAGGACTTTACTCGCTGGAGAGGTGGAAAGAAAACAGCGTTCAGGCCGAAATTTACAAACGCGAAGTTCTTCTGAATCAGCTGGATGTATTGAAGAACCAGATCAATCCGCACTTTCTTTTTAACAGCCTGAATGCACTTTCGTCGCTTATCAGCGAAGAGCCTCAACAGGCCGAAAAGTACGTGGACGAGATGGCGCGGGTGTACCGGTATTTATTGCAGACCAACGAAAACAACCTGACGACTCTGGAAAATGAAGTTGATTTTATCAAATCGTATTACCACCTCCTGAAGATGCGGTATCAGGCCGGAGTTTCGCTCGACATCGCCGTTTCGGCGCATTACCACGACCGGCAATTACCACCCCTGACGCTGCAATTACTGGTGGAAAATGCCGTCAAGCACAACCGGGTGCAGGCGAATAAACCACTCCATATTCAGATCGCCCTGACGCCCGACGGCTGGCTGCAGGTGCGTAACAACCTGCAAGCCAAAAACGTACGGGTGTTGTCAAACAAGGTCGGACTCACGAATATTAACGCTAAATACCGCTTGCTGGGCGAACCGGAACCCATCATTTCCGACCAGGGCGGTTTTTTCACCGTAACCCTGCCGTTGCTGGCTCCCGCCCGCGTTTAATCCGTTTCCAGGTAATTCAGGTCTTTTTTGAACGTTTCTTCCAGGAAGTACAGGGAAATCAGGGAAACGGCGATTGTCAGCACGCCAACCACAAGGGCGCTGTTCAGGGTGCCGATGTGTCCTTTACCGTAAACAAAGAGCGAAGTCAGCGGAATAACCGCTCCCCGGACAAAATTCGGAACGGTAGTTGCCACCGTCGCCCGCAGGTTAGTACCGAAAAGTTCGGCGGCAATCGTTACGAACAAGGCCCAGTATCCATTGAAAGCCCCGAGTAACATACAGATTACGTAAAAGACATTCAGATCTTTGATCGGAACCAGCAGGTAAACCAGGACGATCCCCAGCGAAACGACAATGAAACCGCCGATTACTTTTTTCCGACTCTGGAAATACTGACTCAGTAAACCGCTGCCAATGTCCCCAAAAACCTGTCCGGCAAAGGTTAGCATGACGGCTTTTCCGGCCACAACCGGCTCCGAAACGCCAATCGCCTGCGCAAACTCGGGTGAAAACGTGATCAGAATGCCCACGACGAACCAGATCGGCAAACCGACCAGAATGCATTGAATGTATTTGACCAGCCGCTTCCGGTTGCTAAACAGCATTTTCAGGTCACCCCGCTTCACCTGCCGTTCTTTCACCTTTTCAAAAATCTTCGATTCGAAAATGTTAACGCGCATCACCAGCAGCACCAGGCCCAAACCGCCCCCAACAAAATATGAGATGCGCCAGGCAAAAATATCGGCCACAAAATACGCCATGATGGCTCCCAAAACACCCATCGTGGCCACGATTGTCGTACCGTAGCCCCGGATTTGTTTCGGCAGGACCTCGGTTACCAGCGTTACCCCGGCCCCCAATTCGCCCGCCAGACCCAGACCGGCCACAAACCGCAACGCGGCATACTGGTCCAGACTGGTTACAAACCCGTTGCCGATGTTGGCTAATGAATAGATAAGAATCGAACCGAAAAGGACGGAAAGTCGCCCCCGTTTGTCGCCCAGAACGCCCCAGAAAATACCGCCGATGAGCATCCCGGCCATTTGCCAGTTCAGGAGGGCGATTCCTTCGGGCAATAGCTGGTCACCATCGACGCCAAGGGCTTTCAGGCTTGGCACGCGAACGACACTGAACAAAAACAAATCGTACATGTCCACCAAATACCCCAGCGCGGCTACAACGACCGGCAATTGAAGTAACTGGCTACTCAGGCTTTTCTCGGTTTTCGGTTGCTCAATCATTTTTATACGGTTTTGGGTTTACGGTTTTCAGTTTTCGGTGCGGTTCCCCGCCGGGACTGACGCATTCAATTCATTTTTCATTGTGAATTGTTCATTACCTCACTTCAGCCACCGAAAACTGAAAACCGAAAACCGAAATTATACTTGCTTCGGCAGTGCGTAAGGGGCGCGATATTGGCGGCTCAGGTGCGCATTGGCTTCGGAGTCGCCGATGAATTCTTCTTTTTTCGGATCAAATTTTAACTGCCGCCCCAGGCGGTAGGCGATGTTGCCGAGGTGCGCCAGACCAGAGGCCAGGTGGGCGGTTTCGACCGGACCGTTCAGCTTCGATTTGTCGCGCGCCCGCACGGCTTCGATGAAGTTCAGGAAGTGGTCCCCACCCGCGTGACCGGCCGGGCCGGGCGTACGCTCTTTGCCGAGAAAGGTCTTGTAATCATTATAGCCGTTGATGACCATGTAGCCTTTGTCGCCGTAGAACAGGTTGCCGACTTCGACGCCGTCTTCCTTGTTGGTCATCCAGGGCCGCACTTCAAACTGAATCACCTTGCCTTCTTTCGGGTAATTGTACGTAGAAGACAGCACTTCCGGCGTTTCCTTGCAGTCTTTCCAGAGGTATTTTCCGCCCGATGAGCTAATTTCTTCCGGTAAACCCACGTCCAGGCCCCACATCGCGAGGTCGGTTTCGTGAATTCCCTGGTTACCGATATCGCCGTTGCCGTATTCCCAGAACCAGTGCCAGTTGTAGTGAACGTAGTTTTTACTGAACTCCCGGGCTTTCGCTGGTCCCTGCCACAGATCCCAGTTCAGGCCTTCGGGAACAGGCCCGTTGCCCTGATTGCCGATGTCGGGCCGCCATTTGTAAACCAGTCCCCGCGCCATGTAAACTTTCCCGATCAGCCCGTCGCGCAGGAGCTTGATGGCTTCCTGAATAGCCGTCGAACTCCGCAACTGTACGCCATGCTGCACGATGCGATTGTATTTATTGGCCGCTTCGATCAGCTTTCGCCCTTCTTTCAGGTTGTGCGTACCGGGTTTTTCGACGTACACGTCCTTTCCAGCCTGACACGCCCAGATGGCTGCCAGCGCGTGCCAGTGGTTGGGCGTTGCAATGCTCACGGCGTCGATGTTCTTGTCGTCGTACACCTTGCGCAGATCCTGCTCGGTTTTCACCTTGCGCCCATACTTTTTCTCAAAATCAGCAGCACGTTGAGCTGCAACGACGTTATCCACATCGCAAAGCGTGACAACTTCCACGTTCGGCAGAGCGGAAAAATCGGAAATGTGGCTTTTCCCGCGTCCGTTGACTCCGATGACCGCGACCCGGATGCGGTCGTTGGCACCAAAAGCATGCGCAGGAATGATAGTGGGTAACCCCAGCACGGCCAGCGAACCGGTGGCTGCGGTTTTGAGGAAGGTCCTCCGGGAGTCGGATTGATTTTTCATTTTAAAGGAGTTTAGGAAATTTTAAAGAGTTGTATCGCAGAGTTGAGCGGAGAAAAAGGGAGTTAAGCGAAGTTTTTCACTAATTTCTCTGCGTAACTCTTTTTACTCCGCTCAACTCTGCGATACTACTTATTATAATCTCGGTAAGGTCATGCCGCCGTCGACCATGATGACTTGTCCGGTCGAATACGGGAAATCACCCCGGGCCAGCGCGGCAACCGCCCGGCCCACGTCGTCGGGGAATCCCCAGCGCTTCTGCACGGTCAATCCCTCTTCGATCAGTTTATCGTATTTCCCGATCACCCCCGCCGTCATGTCGGTACGAATGATGCCGGGTCGAACTTCAAAAACCGGTATGTCAAATTCACCCAAGCGGGCGGCAAACAACTGCGTAGCCATGCTCAAACCGGCTTTCGCAACGCAATATTCACCCCGATTCACCGAAATGACCGTAGCCGAAATAGAGGACACATTGACGATCGATCCCGTAAAATCCGGCGAATCCGTCTTCTGCTGCACCATCCAGTTGGCGGCAGCCTGCGTCAGAAAGTAAGCACCCTGCAAATTAGTACCCAAAACGTGCTCAAAACTCTCCTCCGTGGCCTCCAGAATATCGCGTCGCTCTTTCGGCGCTACCCCCGCATTATTTACTAATACGTTCAACCGGCCAAAATGGACCTTTATTTGGTCCATCATTCGGGCGCGGTCTTCGCGAGCGGCAATATCACCCTGGCAATAAATCACATCGGCATCCAGTTCCCGCAAACCGGCCAATGCTTCTCCGACGGCTTCCTCCGGTCGTACACCGTTGATTGCCAGATCAAAACCGGCCTTCGCCAGGTGTTCCGCAATCCCGTACCCAATTCCCCGGCTCCCACCGGTTACAAACGCAACTTTTTTCATGGAGGAGAACCTGCATGGTCTTCAAGACCTTACAGGTTTGGATTAGATCTTTATATTAGCTTTAACTTACATATAAACCTGTAAGGTCTTGGAGACCTTACAGGTTTATAAATTAATCCTATTATAGTTCAGGAACATCGACCCAGCAGCGTTTTTCCCAGCTATCCAGTCCCAATTCGGCGAGTTGAACGCCTTTGGCACCTTCCCGCAAATCCCAGGGGAACGGCTCATCTTTCACGACGTGCTTCAAAAATAATTCCCACTGGACTTTGAACGCGTTGTCAAAAACTTCCTGCTCCGGCACTTTCGCCCAGCCTTCAAAAAACTTGATCGGCTGCTCGATATCGGGATTCCAGACCGGTTTGGGCGTGTTTCCGTAGTGCTGAATGTAACACTCCCGCAACCCCGCCACGGCCGAGCCTTTGGTGCCATCAACGTGCAACGTCAACAGGTCGTCGCGACGAACGCGGGTGGTCCAGGACGAGTTGAATTGCGCAACTACGCCCCCTTCCAATTCAAAGGTCGCATAGGCTGCATCGTCGGCGGTGGCCACGTACGATTTTCCCTGTTCGTCGATGCGCTCGGGGATGTGCGTCGCGCCCAGACACGATACGGATTTTACTTTACCGAACACATTATCAAGCACATACCGCCAGTGGCAAAGCATGTCGACGATGATTCCGCCGTCGTCTTCCTTGCGGTAATTCCACGACGGGCGCTGTGCCGGAATCGTGTGGCCTTCAAAAACCCAATAGCCGAATTCGCCCCGAACGGAGAGGATTTTGCCGAAGAAATCATTCTGAATCAGGCGTTTCAGTTTCAGCAAACCGGGCAACCAGAGTTTATCCTGAACGACGCCGTTTTTCAATCCGGCGGCTTTACAGAGTTCGTACAGTTCCAGCGCAACTTCCGTGCTGACCGCCGTCGGTTTTTCGCAGTAAACGTGTTTTCCGGCCGCAACGGCTTTCCGAACTCCTTCGGCCCGGCGACCGGTGGTCTGGGCGTCGAAATAAATGATATTGTGGGGATCGGCCAGGGCTTCATCGACGTTGGTCGTCATTTTCTGAACGCCCGAAAGCTGACAGAGTTTTTCCAGTTTATTGACATCGCGACCCACCAGGATCGGGTCCGGCATGATCACTTCGTCTGCTCCTACCCGAACGCCCCCCTGTTTGATGATGGCGGCAATGGAGCGAAGCAGGTGCTGGTTGGTACCCATCCGGCCGGTTACGCCGTTCATGATAATACCGATTTTGTGTTCTTTCACTTTTCCTTGGATGGCTTAATGGTTAAAAATGGTTGAAATGGCTGGGCGGTCTTTGGTGGTTACGCAGTTATTTGCTTATTGTTTACGGTTTCAAAATCTGCACAACTGACTTGTAATCAGTAGGTCAAGTGTAAAATCATAAACTCTAAGAAACTGTCTAAAATTGCCCCCAACCCCCTAAAGGGGGCATTAATCGGCATTTCAAAGCCCCCTTTAGGGGGTTGGGGCAGACCGAAAAAAGGGGAAATCTGAATTTTAGACAGTCTCCAAACCTTAAACTATTTTTATGAATGGTATAAATAACCGTGTTTGATTTTCTCCAGAAACTCCGCCTGATCTTCAGCCCAGTACCGATTCGAAAAAATTTCGACTTCGTTAAATCCGTTAAAACCGGCAGCCTCCACCCAGCTCCGAATCTGACGGACGTTGATGCAGCCTTCGCCCATTAACCCCCGGTCATTGAGCAGGTCGAGTGTTGGCGTTTTCCAGTCACAAATGTGAAAAGCGTATAAATGGCCATTTTTACCGCATCGGGCTATTTCCTTTTCCAGATCGGGATCCCACCACAAATGATAGACGTCCACAGCAACGCCCACAAACGGCGAATTCAACTCCTCCGCCATGTCATTGGCCTGACCTAACGTGTTGATAGCCGAGCGGTTATCCGCATACATCGGATGTAAAGGTTCAATGGCCAGCCGAACGCCACTGGCTTCGGCATGGGGCATTAAAGCCGCAATGCCATCCCGGATCTGCTTGCGGGATTCGGTCAGCGGTTGGCCCGGTACGGCCCCGCAAACCAGTACGACGTGGGGCGCTCCGAGTTCGGCGGCTTCGTCGATGGCCCGGCGGTTGTCGTCGATCGCGGCTTGCCGCCCGGCGGCTTCCAGATTCGGGAAAAAACCGCCCCGACACAGGGACACGATGCTCAGGTTATGGTCACGCAGCAGTTGTCCGATTTGGTAAATATTGCGATTGGCGAGGGCGTCGCGCCAGACCGTGATGCCGCCGATCCCGCTCATCGCAAAGTGTTCGGCGGCTTCTTCCACCGACCAGGGTTTGGTCGTAATCGTGTGAACGCACAATTTGGAGAAGTCGCGAAATGACGGCTCCGGGGCTACGGATTGCGGGTTTCCGATCATGACAGCGCTCCGAAGAAGGTGTAATATTTTTCGTTATTCAGCGTCCGCTGGAGATACAGCGCCACTTCGCGGGCGTGGTAATCGCCCCACATGCTCGACTCTCCGTAGGGAATTTTGCTGCCTTCCGGCACATAATCCCAGCCGTTGGGCCGGTGATAGATCGAATGCAGAATCAATCCCTGGTGGTTGGGATCGGTGCTAAGATACGGTTCTTTAAATAACGAATCTAACACCGTTAATCCGGCCTGCCAGTATTTCTGACCGGTTTCGGTGTCTCCTTTTTCGTTCAGGTATTTACCCAGACGAAGCAGTCCCTGCGCTCCAATGGCAGCCGCAGAGCTGTCAACCGGTTCAAAATTGTTGTACGGATCGGCGGGCCGGTCGAGGTAATTGCCCATCAGCGCCAGACCCGGTGCACCGGTGTCCCAATAAGGAATGCCGTCGATGGGTGTATGTTCGATGTAAAAATCACAGGTGGCTTTTCCGGCCTTCAGCATATACGCTTCCACAGCTTCGCGACCGCCAAACGGTTGCAGATCCGCATCGTCCAGCACTGTCAGGTATTCGAGTTGCTCGGCAAAACCGCACATCGCCCAGGCCAGACCGCGCGTCCAGGTCGTAAAGCCGGTGTAGCCCTGCTGGGAATTAGGGCAGCGGAAATTGCCGTCTTTGGTATTGAAAACGCTTTCGTGCGCCGTGCGACCCCAGATGTCGTAGATGTCGCGCCCTTCGCCATAGAAAACGGAATAGTCGGCGGTGGCTTTCATGTGCTGCAGCGCCCGGTCCAGCAGGTTGATTTTCAGATCACCTTCGCCCTGAAAAACGTGGCCCAAACTGTAGCTCAGCACCACCGCCCGGCATGACCGGATGGTGTCGACAAAAAGCGAATGCGGACCATTAAACGAGTGAATAAAACCGCCGGTTTTGACAGCCGTCCAGCGGCTGGCCTGAACCGCGCCGGAAATTTTGAGGGCCAGTTCGTAGAAATTCTTTTCCCAATCGTCAAATTCCACTTTGCCTTCGTTCATTAGCCGCAGCAGGTTACCGTAGGTACTGACGTTGTTGAAGCCGTGGTCGTGAACACCAATGTGGCTGATGTGGGGCGCCATCGCGTTCAGCGTTTTTTCCCGGCCCATCGCCAGAAATGCCGAATCGCCGGTGGCGTCGAACTGCAGAATGGCCGAGCCATACTGAAAGCCCTGGGTCCACTCGGTCCAGCCGCGGGTAGTGTATTGGCCCTTCGCCGTAAAAACCGGTGAGCCTTTTGCGGCATCGTATTGGGCGTCGATCAGATTGATTTTTTGAGCGGATAGGTCCCAGAACTGGTTGAGACGATTTTTGAAGTCAGCCGGTTGAAGGGCGTTGTTAATTTGAATCATTGGTCGGAAACAAAAACGAAGGAAGTCGGTTGAATTACCGGTAAAAGACAAAACCGGTGTTTACATACCGGTTTTTGCCAAAAATAAGTTGCTGGTTGGTAATTAACCGGCTGATCTCAAAGCCACTCCCAGGCGCTATGGTATGTATTATGAGTCTCGGCGTAGGTTATAAAATCGGCGTAGAACGGCAGACTCGCCAGCGTGGCGCTGTCGCCAACCACCACCAGTTTTTTGCGGGCGCGGGTCATGGCCACGTTCATCCGCCGAATGTCCGCCAGAAAACCGATCTCCTGCTGATCATTGCTACGGGTCATTGAAATATACACAATGTCGCGCTCCTGCCCCTGAAAACTATCGATGGTGTTGGCCGAAATTTTAGCCAGATAAGGCTGCAGGTCCGGCGCGTGGAGCAACTGTTCGTTCAACACATTTAGCTGCTGCTTATAGGGCGAAATAACCGCAATTGTCGGAAAATCCGTCGGCGCATAAAATGGTGCAAGCTCAGTAACGACCTGGGTTAAGTGTTTGATTAACAGGGCTGCTTCTTCCGGATTGGTGGAACTGGTTCCTTCAAGTTTTTCCTCAAAACCGCAGCCCGCCGTATCGATAAAAAGCAGGGCACTGTCGCCCGGAAACAATTCATGTGTCGCCACCGACGCGTGGGCTTTGAGCTGGCTGCCGTAAAATACCTTCGACGAATAACCCATGATTCGCTCGTGCATCCGGTATTGTTCGTCGAGCAAACTGACGGACTCGGGATGCAGCAACACGCATTTTTCCAGTAAAGTCGTGCTCAGTCCTTTGCGGGCCGCTTCCGCCGATTTAATGGTTGGCGGCAATTGACAGTGATCACCCGCCAAAATCAGCTTCTGCGCTTTCAGAATCGGTATCCAGCAGGCCGGTTCCAGCGCCTGCCCGGCTTCGTCAATCACCACCGTGTGAAACGTCAGATTACGAATCATGTACTGGTTCGATCCGACCAATGTAGCAGTAATCACCTGTGCCTTCGCCACCAGATCGTCGATGATGTATTGTTCGGTGTTTCCTACATCTTTCATAATCCGATGTGCCTCATCGAACAGGGCCTTGCGCTGGTCGCGTTCGGCCTTGCCAAACTGACGCTTGTATTTATGCGCCATGTTTTTGAACTCATTGGCCTGTTTTTTAAGCTTTTTAGCCTCTTTCATCAGGGGGTGATCGGCCATCTTCTGATCCAGCGTGAGTGCCGTCAGCCGTTCCGAAATGCGGGCCGGATTACCAATCCGGAGCACATTAATCCCTTCGTCGTGTAATTTTTCGCTTAGCAGATCGACGGCGGTATTGCTCGGAGCAACCACCAATATCTTCTGATGATCCTGCCGGATCAGGGTTTTAATGGCCTGCACCAGCGTGGTCGTTTTGCCGGTTCCCGGAGGTCCGTGAACGATCGCCAGTTCATTGGCCGCCCGGATTTTTTCCACCGCCCGGTTTTGGCTGTCATTCAATCGTGGATTGTTGATTTGGGGCAGATCCGGGTGAAAAGTTGGCGATTTCTGCCCCGTTAAAATGTTCACCAAGCGGTTTTGCGAGCTTTCGGCGAGGGAATTGGCCGCTTTCAAGGCCTCCTGCATCTCGTCGTAACTCTTATCGTCAAAAAGCATTTCCACGCCCAGCTTGCCATCGCGCGACCACTCGGGCAACTCATCGGTCAGCAAGGTGATTTTCAGGCGGTTTCCGCTCTGGTAAGTGATTGTGCCTTCAACGCGATCCTTTTGCGGATCGTGGTTGCTGAAAAACAGCGCGGGCAATCCGGCGCGAAGCTGGTGCGGAACGTCGTGGTGAGTGGTACGCTCCACTTCTACGGTCAGGTAATCGCCCCGACTCAATTCCGAACCCCGAATGGCGATCGGGTACCACGTCAGTCCGTTGGCCCGGCGTTCGGCAATGGAAGTGGTTTCGGTGAGTTTACGGTATTGGTTCCGGTCTTCTTCCCGTTCCGTTTTGAGTAAATCGAGCAGATTTTTAAAATAATCCATTTACAAAGGTAATGGATTGAAACGGGATGGCGGTTTTTCGTGAACGGTATCGTTAACTTGGCTTAAAGATCAGAACTTGCAGCCTTAATTCATTTGAACAGAACCCGTTATCCACCACTCAACCCGTTAGATACGGACATAAAGTCCGCGCGTACAACAAATCAACCATGAACACCACGTTTTTTCTGGTCCTTCTGTTTGTTGCAGCCTACAGTTCGGCCTATTCGCAACAGGAACCTCCGCAACAATCCCTGAATCACTACGTTGCCTTTCTGAACCAGTCGGCCGAGGTGGTTTTTGACCGGTTTCAGATTTTACAGTCCTATTATGCCGCCACGCAGCAATACCGCACCAACTCCTCGGTTTTGCTGCGGCTGCCCTCATCGGGCCCTCTCGAAGAATATTATTATAGAAAAGCCCTCGAAACCGCTCATTCCGGCCTAAATCCACAGGAAATCAAGCAATTAAATAACGAAGCTCTGGCGCTCTGGCAGTTGCTCGAAACCTTCGACCAGTCGGGGAAAGCGTTGGAAACCTACATCCGGCTGAAAGACTACCAGCGCGACGAATTGAAAAAATCGGATGCGCTGCTGGCCGATCTGCAGAAGCAGGTAGGTCAGATCAGCCGGAAACGGGATGCGTTTTACCGCCAGATTCAGCGAATTTATCGCCAGCACCAACCTTATGACGCCAACGATCCTTACTTGAAAATGGAGCGCGCTATGGTGCAGATTCTGAATCGGGAAAAGCAGACGCTGGCGCTGTGGCCGTATGCATTCAATGAAGGAAACCGGTCCGACTGGCCGGTCGACAGCATTCGGGAAAGCATGCTGAAAGACGCCGAACTCCTGGCCGGTTTTAATTCGGCGGCTACCGGCATCGATTACCCGGCTTCGAGTATGGTCGGCTCGTTTAAAAATGCCCTGCAAGCCATTCTGGACCTGAAACAAAATGCGATCAACGATTACACCTTTGCGGCCAGGCAGTCGGCGTGTCACGGCAATGCGGTTTACCTGAACCTGATCAATCATTACAACATCGACCTCCTGTCGTTTTACCACGAATTTGTCAAGTACAGCTCGTCGGCGAAACGCTTACTGGACTTCCCCAGTTTCTGTCCGGTTTTTGTGCTGGAATCAACGGCGAACAGCTCGCCGAAAATCGCCCGCACGGAACCGTTTAAAGACATTCCACTGATTCCGTTTAAAACCAAACTGTCGACGGCCCCAGCCTCGGAGGCCACTTTTCACGCACTGAACGCGTACGTCGACTTCATCAATGAATCGCTGCGGCAAATGAATCACCTGCAGGTTCAGGTGCGCAACTATCAGTCGTCGGCGGAACACCACCGCAATCCGGACCCCAACCGTCGGCGCGGCCAACTGACGTATTCTCATGCCGATTATAAAATTCCGGCTGCAGATTACCAGCTTCTGCTCGGTGGCAGCAAGTCAATTCCCGATATTTATCGGACATCGATCAATGCCCAGACCGAAGTGCTGATGAATATTTTAAAGGAAATGGATGGGTTGAGTATCGAACTGATTACCTACACGCAGGAAAAGCAATATGAACAGAATGGCCTGAAACGGTCCGATGCGATTTTGGATCGTTACGCGCAGCTGTTCAACACGTTTGATGAAAAAAAAGAACAGTTGTATACCGACGTCCGCCGGATTCACGAAAGTTATAAACCGGCCAATCCGACCAGTTCCTGGATCGTTTCCGGGCAGAAACTGATCAAAGCCATCGACGATACCAAGGCGGTGTTATTCGGGATTCGGTCGTTTTACAAAGGCGAAACGGCGCAATTACCAGAAACCGAAAAACTGGAAGCCGACCGACGATCGCTCATTACGGATCAGTACAAAAACCTGAAAGGACTAACCCGGTACGGCCGCAACAACGGTCTTTGCCCGTATTCGCCCTACGAAGATCTGGCCGAAAATACCGGACGGTTTGCCGAAAATGTTAAACATGCCAAACCGGTTCCGGCCTACGGATCGCATCCGTACGAATCCTTTTATTATTTCTACAACAACGAACTGGTTTATCAGTACAATAAATTCAGCGAACTGGCCAAAACCGGGGTTCTGAAAACGATCCAGGAACCCAATGTCTTTGCTTTTCAGCGCCTTAATCCGCCTAAACCGGGTGCATCTTCGACTTTAAAAACCGAAGCCTCAGCCCCGAAACCGGTCGTTCCGATGGCGGAGAAACCGGAACCGGTAACGCCTAAACCGGCCAATCCGGCGCCGACGGTAGCCGCTCCCACCCTGGAAGGTTTTGCCTCCAATCACCTGATTTTACTGCTCGATGTATCGGCGTCGATGGATTCGCCTTACAAAATGCCGTTATTGAAAAAATCCATAAAGTCCCTACTTCCACTCCTACGGTCCGAAGACCAGGTTTCAATTGTTGTTTATTCGGGCAAAGCCAAAATAGTTTTACAACCCACTTCCGGCACCAAAACCGCCGAAATTACCCAGGCCATCGATCAGCTCCGCTCCACGGGCGAAACCGACGGGAACGACGGCATCCGAACGGCTTACAAACTGGCCGACAAACACTTTATTCCCTCGGGCAATAACCGGATCATTCTGGCCACCGACGGCGAGTTCCCGATCAGCGATTCAGTTTATGAACTTGTCGGACAATCGGCCCATAAAGAGATCAATCTTACAGTGTTAACCTTTAGTCGAAATGAAATTAATTCGGCAAACTTGCGAAAGCTAGCGACCTTAGGGCAAGGCAGTTACGAGCATGTTACTGAATCAAAAGCTCAGTTACAAATGATTCTGGAAGCGCAGGCGAAAAAATTGCCCTAGTTCTTCGTTGGCCAGCTCACTCAAAGGATTAATTTCTCCTTTTTAAATTCCTAACTCTAACCCTTACCTGTCTCATGTCTGCCCTGCAAACCGATGCTGAGCGCGAGTACAACGCCCGGCCCGACACGCTTGATTTTCGCGATAAAATTTACGTTCCTAACCTTTACGAAGTCCCAACGCAGATCGATCTGGAAGAATACAAATATTGGAAAGTTCCTATTTTGGATCAGGGGCGGGAAGGTGCCTGCACCGGTTTTGGTCTCGCCACCGTTGCCAATTATCTTCTGCGCCGACGGAAAGTGGTGCCCGATCCAAACAGGGTAAGTCCGCGAATGCTCTATGAAATGGCCCGGCGTTACGACGAGTGGCCGGGGGAAGATTACAGCGGTTCGAGTGCGCGGGGAGCAATGAAAGGCTGGCACAAACACGGCATTTGCGGAGATGACTGCTGGCCTTACGAATCGTCGGCAAAAAACGAGCGCCTGACCGAAAAACGAACGAGCGATGCACGAAAACGTCCTTTGGGAGCGTATTACCGGGTGAATCACAAAGACTTAGTGGCGATGCACACCGCCATGGCTGAAGTGGGCATTCTGTACGCGACCGCCAGTGTTCATACGGGATGGAAGAACGTCGGTACAAACGGAGTCATTGAATGGCAGGACCAAAAGCTGGGTGGACACGCATTCGCCATCGTTGCATATGACGAGAATGGTTTCTGGATTCAGAACTCCTGGGGCGAAACCTGGGGCAAAGACGGTTTTGGGTTAATTTCGTACGATGACTGGCTAATGAACGGTTCAGATGTCTGGGTAGCGCGGCTGGGCGCGCCGGTCATGCTATCGAAACCCCAATCCATCGCGATCAGCAACTCGGCTACTTCCGGCAAGTCCAATGCCTATGCCTTTTCTGAGTTACGCCCTCACATCATCAGCATCGGCAACGACGGAAAATTAAACGGTGGCGGCAGCTTTGGTACGTCTGCCGAAGAGGTAGAAACCATTTTCATGGAAGACTTCCGGGAGAAAACCGCCGACTGGTCCCGGAAACGGCTCCTGTTGTACGCGCACGGTGGATTGGTGGGCGAAGATGCCGCCGTTCAGCAATTGGCCGATTACCGACCAGCCCTCCTGGATGCGCAGGTTTATCCGGTTTCGTTTATCTGGCACACCGATTTCTGGACAACCACGACCAATATTCTGCAGGATGCCCTGAAACGCCGTCGCCCGGAGGGGATTCTGGACTCCAGTAAGGATTTTATGCTGGACCGGCTCGATGATGCCCTGGAACCGGTTGCCCGGCTGCTGATGGGGAAGATGCAATGGGGCGAAATGAAGGAAAATGGCCTGTTGGCGACCAATAAATCGAACGGCGGTGCGCGAATTGCATTGCAATACATTGCCGAACTAGCCAAAGATCCGAAGGTGGAAATCCACGTGGTCGGCCACAGCGCTGGTAGCATTTTTCACGCTCCACTTATTCAGGCCATCACTACCGAACTGAAATTGAAGATTGAATCCTGCGCGCTCTGGGCTCCGGCCTGCACAGTCAAGCTCTTTAAAGAAGCATATTTACCAGCAATTAACAGCAAGAAAATCAATCGGTTTGCCTTGTACACACTCACCGATGAAGCGGAGCAGGATGACAATTGTGCGAAAATTTACAACAAGTCTTTGTTGTATCTGGTGTCAAATGCATTCGAAAATAAACCGCGTATTCCATTGTTCCGCGATGGAGAACCGATTCTGGGAATGGCCAAATTCGTGATGAAAGACCCCGAGTTAGCTAAACTCTTCAAGTCGAAAAATGCAGATTGGGTTCAGTCGCCCAACAACGAGATGAAAGATCCGAAAAGTAAGTCCACCTCTCGTCACCATGGCGATTTTGATAATGACCGATCGACCGTCGAATCGACGCTGGCCCGCATCCTCGACTCCTCCAAACCCGACCTCAATGCCGAGCTGATCTTCACCAGTTCCGCTTCCTCGAACCTTGAAAAACGGCAGCAATTGATGAAGTAAGCCGGTCATTTATGTGTAAAAGGGCGGTTTTACACACGAATACGATTTATACTCCCGAGGCAAAATCCGTTTCGGTGGTATAAATCGTATCTTACTTGTATAACTAGGGTGCCGGAATAGGACAGAAAAAATGGTGTGGATAAGCAAAAACGCCCTGAAAGAATTCTGAGTTGATTAAGCTGCCTGCGACAAAAACCGCTGCTCCAGCAATTGCGGATGTTCATACCGGTTTCCCAAGATCCTAAGTTGGCGGGCGTGCAGGGCGCTAAGCGAAAAAGCCGGAAACTCGCCGGTTCCCAGCGGTTGAAACAACGCATAGCCGCAGCGATGACTCGACCAGCCAATCTCGAAAATCCGACCGTCCCACTCCACCAGATCGTTTTCGTACAGCAAAATCCCCTGCCGGTCTGCTTGGCCGATGGTACGCATCAAGCGCCAGTTGAATGCGGCTTGTGGCACCTCTTCATTGAACGAGGAAACCTGACTCACTAGCGAAATAGCCTCTTGAAGCCAGATGGTCAGATAGGGCTCTGGGGTCATGGGCAGCCCGGCCATGTAGAGCATTTTCTGGCCGTCCCAAATACGAGATTGGATGGGTTGCATTGTCCTTTTTTATAATTTAGTTATACTATAACTTCTAGCAAATATATGTTATAAATGTCAAATTAAGAAACTAAAAGTAGCTTACTTATATCATTTTTAACCTATTTAGTATACGGTATTGGGTAAACAGTAAATCGAACACCGCAAATATTGGATGAAATTGCGTCACTTACGGGGCGGTTCAGGCGAAGGGGTTAATTTCGATGCAAATACGCTGGCTAAACAGTCAGGCGTTTAACCAGCGTATCCGATTGTCTTATTTTCAGTTGATCAGGAAGCTTCGTCCGCTTACCTCTCCTCGTTTTACTCGCTTATGCAACTACCTGAAAACAAGTGCTTAAATCTGGGAAAATACGGCAGGAATCAGGAACGTACGAACAATGTTGGAAACGATTCGGGCGTTGGCGTACTCCGGAATGGCGCTGATTTTTTTCCACTCCGGGTCACTGCCGAAAGCTTTCCAGTTCTGGTCATGTTCCTCCATATTGTCGAACGTGAGCATGTATGTCAGGTTCGGGCGCAGTGGACCAATCAGGGTTTCGCCGAAAAAAACCGGGGTCAAGCCAACCCGCTTGAAAATTGCAATTTCACCGCCCTCGTTAAACATCTCTATTTTCTTTTTTCCGGCGGTTTCGTTGTGGCTCTCGTACCGGCGCAGTTCAAAAATGCGGGGCTTTTTCTCCGGCGCTTCCAGTTTCGGCATGTGCGCGAATGACTTCAGCAATGAGCTTTCAATCCGCTCGTAAGCCGGTTCCGTTGCCGTCGCATTCAAATAATCCGCTGCCGCCTGCTGATAAGCCGAATCCTTTGCCAATTGGTCCGGCAGTTTAAAATAATCGTCGAGCGATTGAAACGGTATAACCGCAACCAGCTTGGTGAATCCCTGGGGAAGATATTCGGTAAATACGCCGACCGTTTTGCTACCCAACCGATTCAAAGCCGGAATCGCAGCGTTTTGGAAATAATTTTCGACCAGCTTCTGCTGCCGTCCGTTTTTCAAGGTATATATCCGCAATTCATAAAACTCGGAGGTCGCGGTTTGTTGAACCGAAACTGAGCTTACAGGCGGCAAAAAGCTGGCAACAGAGCCTCCCAAAAGGGATGACTTTACAAATTTTCGTCTTTTCATCAAGGTTTAATTTCACTGGCAATACCGTTCATACCAGCATTTACGCATCCATGAAAGTCACAATTTTGTCGGTTCTACCTCAATTCTTAAAAGATTTGTACCGAGTATATTGAAACATTTTCCGGGCAAAAAATCAAAATTTGGTCCAATAACCCAGATTCTTTGTTCTATAAAAAATGACTTAACTGGTTTTTAATTCCTTATAAATATTTTGGCTTTGTTTTTGCGTATATACGTACAGTACTTCTTGCGAGTGCTGATAAAACAAACTAACTTTTTAGTACGTGTATGAGCCTAATTATGAATTTATTTAACTCTACTTACTAGTTACATGGCTCTTTTTATCATATTATCCAATGTCACTAACAAGGATGTTGCCTTGGGAATAAACCCAAATGGATGGATAAAGTATTTTCAATCCTACGAGGAAGCACAGAAGTATGCTGAACAAAATCAGCTTGGGGATTATAATATTTTCAAAAAAGAAAACGGTAAGCCTCCTAAAAAGAAATCCTGATCAATTTGGTAGATTTATAAACGCATATACCTCCCAAATCCTACACAATTAATTTGTTTGCAGAGCCAAACATAAACGCCATTTTAAACATGTTTTCGAGGGGAATCATAGGAATAGCAATCTCCAATATAAGTCTCCGTATTCTCTTCCCATAAACCAAATGCATTACGCCTTATAATGACTTTCCACGGAGAATGAAAGCCTTTCTGTACCAATAAACGCGTTCATATTCAGCAAAGCCTTCTATTTATTACATTCTGTATATTGTGCCTGTGTAATGATGTTAGTCTGCACTATTTTATCATTGCCCAAATGTGGTATTCCTCCAACCTATTCATTCTTATTAAAAATCAGAATTCGGCCAATCCGGAAATCATCCGCCATCCATCGGGTTTTCTTCAGCTATCCTCTGCGGACGAAGAAGCCCATCATTTGCATTAATAAATAGCTTTAAAGACTTTGAAATTTTCAAATTAAGCGAAGAGTTGTGGCCAATGTACTCAGGAGTTACCGACCTTTTAATCACCGGTTTTGTGTTTTCCTTCGTACACTTCCTTCAGGAATATACCCGTTGAACCCGAAAAAGACATAATGGCGTACTGGATGGCCGTATAGCCCTGCTTTCCGTTCGATCTGGCCAATTCCAGCATATCTTTCCGCTTCAATTCCAGGTGGTCGTTCAGCCAGGAAACCATCTGATTGAAAGCTTTATTGTATTCCTGTTCTTCTTCCGGTGTCATTCTAGTAAGAGCTAATCTACCTTCACATACAAGTAACAAAAAAAAGCACCCGGCATTTCTGCTAAGTGCTTTTTTGTTATTAAGAGCCCCCAGTCGGGATCGAACCAACGACCTACTGATTACAAGTCAGTTGCTCTACCAGCTGAGCTATGGAGGCTTTTAGACTTTATCTCCTGATCAGGAAATTGAAAACCGTATGGGCTACCTGCTTTCGTTAAATCTGGTGCAAAAATAGCAATTTTGCCCTTTCGGTCAAACAAACCGCTCTTTATTTTTCAGATAAAGAGCGGTTTTTCCCCTTATTGGGCCTCCCGAATGACTTTCAGCTGGTGCTTCAAATCTTCCAGCTGTTTCTGGGCCACCTGGATTTTCTTGTCGATATCGGCCCGCAGTTTGTCGGCGCCTTTCGACCGCCCAAAGAATTCGATGTTGTTGTTATAAACCGCAATATCGTTTTCCAAAGTCGTCATTTTCCGGCGAATATCGCCTTCCTTTTTATACAGATCCCGCGACGAACCGGTTTCGCGAACCATCTCGGCTTCGTTCTGCAACGTCAGCAGTTCTTTCTCTTTCGGTGAAATTTTGCCGTTCGCACCCACGAACGCGTTGACTGCATTGATGTAGCGCTTCTGGATGGACTGCATATCTTTCTTCGGCACGTAACCAATTTGCGACCACTCCTTTTTAAAGGTATTTAGCTGCGCCAAATCGGCGTTTGCGCTGGCGGCTACGGTTTCGATGCGCTCGCAAAGGGCTATTTTCTTCGCCAGGTTCTCCTCAAACTCTTTCTCAACCTCCTGGTTCCGAGACCGTTTTTTGTTGAAGAAACCGTCACAGGCGGCTTTAAACCGCTCAAAAATCGAATCCTTGAATTTCTCAGGAACCTGACCGATGGTTTTCCACTGGCGCTGCAGTTCAATCACCTTTTGGGTCGTTTCCGCCGACTCTTCACCGGACTCCAGAATGGATTCGACTTCTTCACAAAGCTGTGTTTTAGCCTTCAGGTTTTGCTCCCGTTTGCCTTCCAGTTGCTTGAAAAACTCACCTTTGTGGTGGAAAAACTGCTTGAGTGCCGCCCAGAACTTTTTACTCAGCTCCTTGCCTTCGTCGCGCGGCATGGGCCCCCGAATGTTGTTCCAACGATCCTGAAGCGCCATCACCTCGCGGGTTTTCTCGTTCCAGTCGTTGATGCTATTCGACGTAAATGAGGTAAACGGAATCAGTTCTTCGTATAATTTCGATTTCTCATCGTATAACTGAGCACCTTCTTTCCGAATTTCTTCATTCTGGCCCCGACGGCGGTCATAGAGCGTATCCAGCGCCTTTTTGAAACGCTGCCACAGCACCTCCTGCTCCGCTTTTGGCGCCGGACCTACGTGTTTATATTCCTCGAAAAGCGCGTTGGCTTCGTCGATAACGGCCTTGGTTACCGGATTGCCTTCGTTGGCCTGCACCAGCGCTTCCACTTTTTCGCAAAGCTCGGCTTTCTGGGTCTGGTTTTTCTTGCGATCGAGTTCTTTTAACTCAAAATAAATATTGCGGTTGCTGTAGTAGCGGTCGACCAGCGCGTGATACGTAGCCCAGAGCGTGGCATTGTGGGGGGAAGAAACATTCCCGGCCGCTTTCCATTCGTCCTGAACCTGCTTGAAACCGTTCCAACTGGCTTTGGGATCACCGGCATTATTTTCGTCGGCTTCCACCAGCTCGCGCAACCGGCGGAGCAGATCGGTCTTGACATTAAAGTTGTTATCCTTCGCCTTTTCGAGCTGCTGGAAGTACTGGTTTTTCTGGTCTTTAATCTGCTTATAAAGACTATCGAACCGGCTTACTACCTCATCCTGCTTGAATTCAAAGCCTTCTTCCGAACCGGTTTCCTGAATATAGCGTTGCAGCGCTTCCGCCCGATCGGCCGCTTTGGATTGGTCAAACAACGGACGTAATTCCTTCAGAACTTCGTCGGCCCGGCGATAATCAGACGCGGAAACCGTATCGGCTTTCAGCGAAGCCAGATTTTTTTCCAGCAAACCGACCATATCGGTTTTGGAAAGCTGGCTGTAATCCGCAGGGGGAGTTACCTCTTCCAGTTCCAAGTCCGCCACTTCAGTCGGGACAGAATGCATCTCTGCCGAGGCAGAAGACTCCAAAACGGGTTCTTCAACCGCAGTCGGGGCTTCCAGTTCCGGTTCAGCCGAAGCGGTGGTCTCGGCTTCAGCCAAGAGAGTTTCAGCCGACTCCGCAGCGGGCGCCTGTTCCGTTTTATCAGACAGCTCCGCAGTGATTTCAGTTTCATCAACCGGGTTTGGTGCCGCTGCTTCAACTTCCGCCGGTTCCGGTTCATCCGCCGTCACTGGTTCCGGAGCGGATGCAACAACGTCAGCCGGTTTGTCAATTGACTCCGGTTCTACCTTGTCGGTCGGTTCCTCATTTAATTCTACCGCATCAGTTGGCTCCGCTTCCGTATTTTTCTCTTGTGATACTTCCGGATTCAGATCCTTGCGTTCAGTTATTTCTTGCTCGTCGCTCGCCATACGATTTTGGGAATCGTTACTTTTGCAAAAATACGAAAAAAAGCGGATTAATAATTTTTGCTAAATGCTTCCACCTGTCGAAACCCGCCCACCTATGCTATCTCACCTGGCCGACCTCCGAAAAGAGTACACCCTAAACGGTTTAGACCCGCAGGATGTTTCAGCTAGTCCGTTCGCTCAATTTCAGCGCTGGTTCACCGAAGCACAGAATGCCGGGGTTCCCGAACCCAATGCCATGCACCTGGCTACGGTGGGCTCCTACAATCGACCTTCCGGCCGTATTGTTCTCTTAAAAGGATTTGATGAGTCCGGTTTTTCATTCTTTACCAACTACCAGAGTCGGAAAGGAACCGAACTGGCGGCCGACCCGTTTGCTTCGCTGACTTTTTTTTACCCTGAACTGGAACGGCAGATTCGCATTGAAGGGTCCATTCAGAAAGTACCAGCGTCCGAGTCCGACGCTTACTTCCAAATTCGTCCGCGCGGAAGCCAGATCGGGGCCTGGGTTTCGCACCAGAGCCAGATCATTGAAAACCGCAGCGTACTGGAAAACCGGCAGCGGGAATTGGAAAAGCAGTACGAAAACCAGCCCATTCCCCGGCCACCTCATTGGGGCGGTTATTTACTCACCCCCGATCGCATCGAGTTCTGGCAGGGCCGCCCCAGCCGCTTACACGACCGGGTGCTGTATCAAAAAGTCGGGGAAAACTGGATCATTGAACGGCTGGCACCTTAAAATTCTGTAAATGAACAATTAACAATGAATAATGAATTAGTTCATTGTTAATTGTTCATTCCTTAAGTTAAGGCAAAAATATCCTTCACGCCAATCGTGCGGTCGACGGTAAAACCTTCGCCGTATTTAACGCCGATGACGTGGCCGAATTCTTCGGCGCGGGCGCGGAGAAACTCCATGAATTCCTGACTGGCAATGTAGCTCATGGGTTCCGTGCTGGCGGGATCGTAAAACTGGCTCTTGTAGGCCAGCAGTGATTCCTGTTTTTTCGCGTAAAAATCGGTGATATCGACGATAAAATCGGGTTTGATGTACCGATCCTGAATCAAATGATAAACGATTTTCGGGCGCCAGGCGGCCTGTTCGTCACCCGTTGCGTCGTCGCCCAGGTTATCGATGGTTTTGATCATCCGTAAACCGGAGTAGAAACAGGCGTCCACCACCAGTTCCGACGCCCGGCCGTGGTCGGGGTGACGGTCATGAACCGCATTGGTGATGACGATTTCGGGCTGGTATTTCCGAATAGCTGAAATCAGGGCTTTCTGGTGTTCTTCATCATTCCGAAAAAAACCGTCGCGAAAACCCATGTTCTCGCGCGCCGACAACCCAAGAATTTGGGCAGCGTCGGCTGCTTCCTGCAACCGGATTTCAGGCGTTCCCCGCGTGCCTAGTTCGCCCCGGGTCAGGTCCACAATACCGACTTTTTTACCCTGCGCAACCAGCGAAAGAATGGTTCCGGCGCAACCCAGTTCGGCGTCGTCGGGATGAACGGCAATTACGAGCAGATCAAGCTTCATTTCGAAAGAAATCAAACCATAAATACATAACTAAATTTAACCCGGAACTTAATGTACTCTCAGTTTCTGGCCTGGCCGAATCCGCGAACGGGTAGAAAGATGGTTTTTCCGGGCGAGCGTCGATGCCGTCAGGCCATAACGGCGGGCAATGCTCGACAGGGTTTCGCCCGAGCGGACCCGGTGCAGGACGGTTCGTTTAAAACGCGGTTTAAAACCGGACAGGTTGACGTTTTTCCCCCGCAAATAATCCCAGACGGAAGCCGTCAGAATAAAGTGGTCGGAAATCAGGGAGTTAGTCGGAAAGTCGTACATAAAGGTCGGGCTGAAGGGGTTGCCTTCATACCGGGTTTCAAAGTGCAGGTGCGACCCGGAACTCCGACCGGTGCTGCCGCCCAGACCGATCTGGTCACCGGCTTTGATCAACTGCCCGGACTCGACCAGCGCTTTTGACAAGTGTCCGTATACGGTTTCCAGACCGTTATAATGACGAACCAGCAGGTAGCGTCCAAACCCGCCACCATCCCAACCGGAAACCCGCACGATGCCATCGAAAGCCGCATAAACCGGGTCACCGGTTTCCAGATCGAGGTCCATGCCTTTGTGCCATCGGCCCCAGCGTGGCCCGAACATGGAAGTAACTTTGCCGTCAACCGTTGGTGCCGACCAGAACCGGTTTTGCGTCGGATCGTATAATTTAAGGTCGATGACTTCGTCAAACTGGAGGGGATCGATACCGTACGGATCGACATTGTGGGGGTCCCAGATGGCAAAATAATCCGCGATTTTCACCCAATCATCACCCACCTGAACGGAGTCAATGTATTCCACAACGGCGGGTTCGCCTTCATCAATGGTTGAAGTATCCTCGGAGACAACGGGATTCACTTCTTTTTTCGGCTCAAACTGATTGTTAAATCGCAGATTGGAAGGCTCCTGTTCAAACTCCTCATCCGGTTCCTGCGCCGGAGTTTGCGTGGGGAAATTCGGATTCTCTTTCTCTGATTTCTTCGGCTTGATGCTCAGGTTCTTCTTAAATTTACCTCTCTCCTGCGCTTCGACGGTCGTTACGCTTGCCAAAAAGCAAACGCTGGCGAACAGCCACCAGACTGCCAGTTTTCTCATCCTCGGGGATAAAGTTTGACAAAGTGAGGTATGACGACTGACGATTGACCGCTGACCATTGTCGATAGTCGATGGTCAATCGTCATTCCCCCCTTTGTGGTGGTTACACATTGTATATCGTTTACGCTTCCGCGTGCATTTCAACTTCTTTCATGGCCAGATACCGTTCGGCATCCAGCGCGGCCATACAGCCCGTACCGGCGGCTGTCACGGCCTGGCGATAGGTGTTGTCCTGGGCATCACCACAGGCAAAAACCCCCGGAACATTGGTTCGCGTACTGCCTTTTTCGGTTACGATGTAACCGGTTTCGTCCATTTCAATATACGGTTTGAAAATGGCGGTGTTCGGCACGTGACCGATGGCAACGAAAAATCCGGAAATATCGATAACGCGTTTTTCGCCCGTTACCGTATTTTTAATCAGGGCACCATTCACTTCGGTTTCACCCAGCACTTCCTCGGTTTCACTGTTCCACAGGATTTCGATGTTGGGCAGCGATTTTACGCGGTTTTGCATAAATTTCGACGCCCGCATTTCTCCCCGACGAACAATCATATACACTTTCCGGCAGAGGTTGGCGAGGTAACTTGCTTCTTCGGCCGCCGTATCACCCGCCCCGACAATGGCCACGTCCTTACCGCGGAAGAAGAACCCGTCACAAACCGCACAGGCCGAAACCCCTGAACCGTTCAGCCGCATTTCCGACGGCAAACCCAGCCATTTGGCCGAAGCGCCGGTTGAAATAATAACAACGTTGGCGCTGATTTCCTGCTGGTCGTCAACCGTCGCTTTATGAATGGAACCCGAAAAGTCAACAGCAGTAACAACACCGTACCGAATATCGGTCCCAAACCGCCGGGCCTGCTGCTCCAGATCCGTCATCAATTGGGGGCCGTTGACCCCTTCCGGATAACCGGGAAAATTATCGACTTCGTTTGTAATCGTAAGTTGGCCACCCGGCTGCATACCCTGGTAAAGAACGGGCTTCATTCCCGCGCGGGATGCGTAAATGGCGGCTGTATATCCGGCCGGGCCGGAACCGATGATAAGGCAATTGACGTGTTCAGTGGTCATTAGCTGACAAAGAATTGAATGTTTTATCGGGTCGGGTTTTGTAGAATTACCCAACCATGTATCGAAAAAACAAGCGCAAAGGTGCAAAAAATTCCCGGCTTAACCAAGTTAGCGGTTAATGACTAGCAAAGGTTCCGGACATGCGCTGCGGAGTCAGAAAATTGACCATTGACGATCGACGATTGACCATAGTCTATTGCCGATTATCCATCGTCAATGGTCAGACATTAATGGTCGATCGTCAACCAAAGTCACAAAATCTTCCACTCGATCCGCCGGTTCAGCTTCCGGTTTTCTTCGGTTGTGTTGGGTGCCACCGGACGGGTTTCGCCATATCCGGCGGAGCGGATACGGGTCGGGGCGATACCGGCTTTGGCGAGGTAATTCACCACCGACTGCGCCCGTTTCTTCGATAATTCGAGGTTGTTGGCGGCCCCTCCCTGATTGTCGGTATGCCCGGAAACTTCAATCTGGACCGACGGATTCACTTCCAGAAATTTCACCAGCCGATCAAGTTCTGTACGCGATTTTTCGGCCAGATCGTAGCGGCTGGTTTCAAAAAACAGGTTGTTCAGCGTTTCTTTGGCCGGAGCGCTGCCGTCGGTCGGCTTGATCGGTTCCAGCGGCACACTCATCGTAAGTCCCTCACCTTCTCGCTTTTGCGTAAAATCGAACGACAAACTTTTGAATAGATAGCCCGGCCCGAGGACGTAAAGCGCGTATTCTCCGCCGGTAGGTAAAATGGCTGTGTACTGCCCGGTTTGCGGATCGGATTGCACGCGGGTGACGAGTTTATGGGTTGCCAGATCGATCAATTCGATGGTGGCATTCAGCGGTTTTTTCGTGCGGGCATCGGCCACCATCCCTTTCAGATAACTGACCGGACGAACCTTGTGACGCAAGGCTTCCGGCAAATCAAACACGTAAAGCCTGGAGCGTTGCTTCCCATCGCTCGCAGCCTGCTCCTGCGAATAATACGCGTGGGCTCCGTTGGCCGACACGAACAATGCCGCCTGATCGTCGGAGGTGTTGATAGGATAGCCCAGATTCTGCGGGTTCGACCAGCCGGTGGCCGTACTGTCGGCGACAAACAGATCGTAACCGCCCATGCCCATGTGTCCTTCCGACGCAAAAAACAGGCTCAATCCGTTGGCATGAATGAAAGGCGACGCTTCGTCGAAGGGCGTGTTGATCGTTTTGAGATTATACGGCGTTTTCCACTCGCCATCATCGCCCAGTTCACTGCACCAGATATCACGTCGGCCTACTCCGCCGTTTCGATCCGACACAAAATACAACCGCCGGCCATCGGCCGACAAAGCCGGTTGCGATTCCCACGAACGGGTGTTGATCACGGGGCCAATATTCTGCGGCTCCGACCAGGTGTCACCGGTTTTGCGGGAAATGTACAGATCACAACTGCCGTAACCGGTGCGCCCCTGGCAGGCCGTAAACACCAGCGTCCGGCCATCGGCCGACAGGGAGGGCGTTCCTTCGTTATTGGCCGAATTGATGCGGGACGAAATGGATTCGGGCGGGCTCCAGGTCTCGCCTTTCAGAGTCGAAACCATCAGATCCTCATCGCCTTCCGGTTTCAAAACCGTATACACCAGCGTCTGCTCGTCGGCCGTTAAGACCGGGAAATATTGCGACGGAAATGCCTGTACCGTCGGCGAAAGCGGTTGCAGTTTTACCGGCAGCGGATTCTGCACGGCCTGCTCCCCAAAACGGGCGGTTTGCAGCATTCGGTCAATTTTTTTCCACTGCAACGACTGGGGCGTGAAGAGTTTCTGATACCGCTCGATGTACGGAATGGCAACCAGGTAATTGCCTTTCTTGAGTAAATGGCTGCTCACAAACTGGTAAGCCAGACCCGTCGCGGGTTTGTCGGGCTGCTGCCGAATCGCCCGCTGGTAGACCTGAAACGCCTGATCGGGTTGCCGCATGAATTCGTAAACCTGCCCCAGTTTCAGATAAGCCTCCGTGTAGCCGGTGTCGCGCTCAACAGCCTGGTGAAATAATTCGAGGGAAAGTGGCATCTGCCGCTGCGAAAGAGCCTCAACGGCTTTTTTGTAAAGCTCAACGGCTTTTTTATTCTGGGCAGCAGCGGGAAATAAAAGCGGAGGAAAAATGAAAAGAAGCAAAAACAGGAAGGCGGTTTTTCGGCCCGCCCACCCTTTTTTCCTCACGGAATATCCATAAACTTGTGTGTTTGCAACGAAACCTGCCATTGCGGATGCTGTTTTACATACTCAACGATAAGAGGTAGCATTTCATTGGATCGACTCCACTCCGGCTGTAAAAACAGTTTGCAGTCGGGCCGGAGAGCCTCCACAAACGACTCGGCGAATGCAAAATCGCTCCTGTTATAGATAATTACTTTCAGTTCGTGCGCCTTCCGAAAAATGTCCGGATTCGGTTCCTTGAATTTCTTGGGTGAAAAACAGATCCAGTCCCAGCTACCGCTTACGGGATAAACGCCGGAAGTTTCGATATTCGTTTTGAAACCCGCATTTTTTAGTGCCAGCGTTAGGTCGGTCAGATCGTGCATCAGCGGTTCTCCGCCCGTAATCACGGCCATCCGCCCGGGAAATTGCAGTGCTCCTTCAACGAGATCGTCAATTGCATATTTCGGATGCGCATTTACATCCCAGGACTCCTTGACATCACACCAGTGACAGCCCACATCGCAGCCGCCGAGCCGGATAAAATAGGCAGCTTTTCCGGTATGCGACCCTTCGCCCTGCAACGTGTAAAACGATTCCATAACGGGAAGTCGCCGTTCAATGACCTCAGTTTGTTGTTCGATTACTTGATTCATGGCGCAAAGTTACGGAATTTGCGGGCGATGGTTTATTTATTCCCACGGCTTTCGTCAGCCTTTATGAAATACCGCCTATTTGCCTCCCTGGTTTTCGGTTTAGTATTGGCCGGAATTTGTACTTTATTCATCAGCACCACGCCCGCTGTCGCACCATCAAAGCCCAACATCGTCTTCATAATTGCCGACGACCTCGGTTGGGGAGACCTATCCAGCTACGGAGCCACCGATCTGAAAACGCCACACATCGACAGCCTGCTGCGGGCCGGATTGCGGTTTACGCATTTCTACGCCAACAGCCCGGTTTGCTCACCGAGTCGGGCGGCTTTACTGTCGGGGCAATGGCCGGAGCGCGTGGGTGTTCCCGGCGTCATTCGCGACGTAGCGAGCGACAGTTGGGGCTATCTGGCTCCCGACAAACTGCTTCCCTCCTATTTGCAACAGGCTGGTTATCATACGGCTCTGGTTGGAAAATGGCACCTCGGACTGGAAACACCAAACACGCCAAACGAACGCGGTTTTCAGGAATTTTACGGTTTTCTGGGCGACATGATGGACGATTATTACACCAAACGCCGGAACAACCATAATTTCATGCGCCACAATCGGCAGATCATCGATCCACCGGGCCACGCAACGGATGTGTTCACGGACGGCGCCGTTACCTACCTGAATTCGCGCCGGGGAAATGCCAAACCGTTCTTTCTATACCTCGCCTATAACGCACCTCACAATCCGCTGCAACCACCCGCCGAATGGCTCGAGCAGGTTAAAAAGCGCGAACCAGCCATCGATCCGACGCGGGCCAAACTTGTGGCCCTAATCGAACACATGGACGCTAACATCGGAAGATTGCTGGCAACATTGAAAAAAAACCGCCAGTTGGAAAATACCCTGATCGTTTTTACGAGCGACAACGGCGGCTGGGGACCGGGCAAAGCCAACAACGGCCCGCACCGGTCGTTCAAAGGAACGATGTACGAAGGCGGGATTCTGATTCCGGCGGGCGTTGCCTGGGCGGGTCATATTCAGCCGGGCCGCGTCTCGAATGAACCGCTGCAATTGAGCGACTGGATGCCAACCTTCCTGGAAATAACCGGACAGAAAATCACTACAACTATCGACGGAAAATCATTCCTAACGGTGTTAAACACAAATTTAAGCAACGATCCATCTTCGGTTTTCAGACAACGACCTCTCTTTTTCATCCGCAGGGAAGGAACCGACGCTTTCAAGGGGCTGACTACACAGGCAGTCCGGCTCGGCGACTGGAAACTGCTCCAAGCCAATCCGTTCTCCCCTTATGAACTGTATAATCTGAAAGATGACCCGAAAGAAACAACCAATCTGGCTGGCCAGGAAAAAGCAAAAGCGAATGAGCTAACCCTTTTATTGATGAACCAAATCCAGGAAAGCGGGTCCGTGCCGTGGCAGAAAGGAAAATAAACAATGGTGCAACTTTCCACTTTCGGATCGCATCTTGTTACCAGAAATCGCAATCATCATCCACCATGCAACGCAAATCCTTTTTATTAACGGCACTGCTTTTCACTATGTTTTTCGGAAAATCCGGAGCGCAGTCGGTTACGAAGCAATTCAGAATCAAATCGTTCGATCGCATCGACGTAGCCAACGCCATCGACATCGAAATCCGGAAAGGCAGCTTTGACATTGTTGCCGACCTGTCGCCGGGTGAAACCGAATATCTTTCGGTTAAAAGCGAGAACGGTGTTCTCGTCGCCCGGTTCAACCGACCGTCGGGCAACTGGATTCCGGGGAAAAACCGCAAATCACCCCGGCTGATTGTCACGATGCCCGCCCTGCGGGGTATCACTCTTTCCGGGGCATCGGACGGCGATGTGAATGATTCATTCGACACGGAGGAACTCGATATCGCTCTGTCGGGAGCCGCCGACCTGTCGATGAAAGATATTACCGCCAACCGCATCCGGCTGAAAGCATCCGGCGCGTCGGATACCAAATTGAGCGGCCGAACCAAACTGCTCGACGTGGATATTTCGGGAGCCTCGGATTTGAAGGCCTACGACCTCACGGCGGCCGAAGCGGTTATCCGAGCATCGGGAGCGAGTGATGCGGCTGTAACCGTAACGAAGCGGCTGGAAAAAAACACGCGCGGTGGTGCCGACGTTTCGCACCGGGGAAACCCGCAAACGGTGATTTCCAACCAGAAAAAGGACGACTAAGTGGCGGAACCGCGCATCCAGTGTACGGCATCGGGGGCCATTTCCAGCCCAACCAGTTGCCCCACTTTGATTTTTTCGCTGGAAGGCGCCAGAAACGTCAGATTGACAAACCGGTTCATTTCGACTTCTACTTCAATAAAAGCCCCTTTAAAAAACACGTTCCGGACGGTGCCGCCGAAGCGC
The DNA here is from genome assembly GCF_009668025.1 of Larkinella terrae. Classification (GTDB taxonomy): domain Bacteria; phylum Bacteroidota; class Bacteroidia; order Cytophagales; family Spirosomataceae; genus Larkinella; species Larkinella terrae. The sequence continues at coordinate 268,574 of NZ_WJXZ01000009.1, forward strand.
CCGCGATCAGACAGTCGGATCTGTTCGGGGCGCACACAGGCCAGCGCGTTCGGCTGGTACGCGTGAATAATGCCCATCAACGGCAGGTGTTTGGCCCGAATCAGGTTGGCGGGGCCGGTCATTTGGGCCACATACGCATTATACGGTCGGCGGTAAACATCCATCGGAGCACCCATCTGAACCAATTGCCCATCCTGCAAAATACCAATGCGGTTCGGGATCGAAAGCGCGTCGGTTGAATCGTGGGTCACAAACAGGCAGGCGGTTTTTTCGTGACGCACCAGATCGAGCAGCATGCTGCGAATCAATTCACGGTTCGGCAAATCGAGGTGACTGAACGGTTCATCGAGTAACAACACGGCCGGTTTTTCAGCGATGGCGCGGGCAATGGCCGTCCGTTGTTTTTCACCACCCGAGACCTGGCGCGGCAACCGGTGCTGCACCGACTCGAGTCGACACAGATTGATCAATTGATCAATGCGGAAATCCTGGTACCGTTTTTCGTAGAATCGCAGCGAATAGGCAATATTTTCGCGGACCGATACATTGGGCATCAACTGGTATTCCTGATGAACCAGTTTGATGTGTGGATTTCCAGGAACCAGTTGCTCCGAAGGTCCCTTAACTCGTTCATTATTAAGTTTAACAATGCCTTCGGTGGCGTCGGTCAGGCCTGCCAGGAGGTTCAGCATCGTACTTTTTCCCGAGCCGCTCGCTCCGACCAACCCCACAACCTCGCCCGGTTTTATAGCCAGCGAAACGCCACGAACGGCCGTAACATCCCCAAAAGATTTTACAAGTTGGATAGACTCAAGCAATTGAAATTGACCTTTTACTGTGCGTGTAACTAACTAATCAACAACCGTTTACCTAATAAATAACCGGAAAACATCTTTGCCGATGTTGTAAAATTAACTAATTACAGCAACAACCCACCGATAAAATGGTCGCTTTTTGATAATAATAATACGAACAAAATTTGCATGAAAAAACGGCCATTTTTTAATGAAGCTTATCGTTTTCCAAGCCAGTAAAAGAACAGGACGAGCAAAAGAAAGGCAATGACGACGAGCGCAATTTTCCAGGCCGATTTGGGCCGTTCACCGGCAATCTGCCCGGTTTGCCCATTGACCAAAAACCGGTATTGCTTGCCGTTATAGAGATACATACAAATCCAGAGTGGTAACAAAATGTGTTTGAACGTCTGGTTGGTCAGCGTGGTATCGACGTTCAGGTTGCGCTGCGTATCTCCGCCCATTTGTGAAGCGCAGGCGTTTTCCTCACGGTTTCGGATCTGCTCCTCGGCTTTCCGGGCGCTTTCCTGCAAATCGATGCTGTAGACCTCGGCTTCCCAACCAAGCAAAATGCGTGGGTCATAATCCACCACTTCCTGCAAATCGTAGCGGCTGGCTTCCTGCACCTGGCTTTCCTGCTGCGACAATTTTCGGGATGCCATTTCGAGCATATCGTCGTAAAAAGCCTGATGCGAACCGCTGCGGTATTCCCACCGGACCCGTTGCTGCTGCTGCGTGACCATCTTCCCGCTCGAATCCCGCACCTGCACCGGCACGTAATAATAAAAACCGGCCTCGCCCGAATACTCTGAATAAGCCTGCGCATCGAACGTCCAGAACGGAATGTAAATCCCGTGCAGGTTGTCGAGCATGGCACCTGCGGCCAGATCCGACGGAGCCAGCCAGCTATCGCCTACCCAGCTCTTGAACCGCTGCAATGCCTGCTCTTTCGAAATTCGGAACGGCAGCAAACCGGCCGGTTCGATCAAGCGGGTTTTCTGGGCGTCGGGATTGACGTTTTTGGAATTGCAGAATGCGCAGGTAATGGTGGGGGTGTCGTAATTAACCGTCGTTTTGGCCCCGCAATTCTGGCAGGTAAACAGTCGTTTTTCCTCCGTCGGCGCGTTGGGCAACTGACGATCCTCTACCCGAAATGAAAGCGGATTTTCGTGTAAGTTATTCTTCGTGAACGCAATAGCTTCGGTATTGCCGCAGTAATCGCAGCTCAGTTTTTGCTTCTCTGCCGAAAATTTTAACTGCGCACCACAGGTTTTGCACGGTGCCCGGACCACATCGGAAAGTTCGGAGGGTGACTGCATGGGAGAAAAAGGGAGGTGGACGGAAAAAGGAGCAGAAAGAAGTAGGGCGGTTTTCCTCCGGCTTCATTCTGCCTCCCTCCTGCTGTTATAAACGGGCTAACAAATCGGCTTTTTTGGCATTGAATTCCTCGTCGGTCAGAATACCGGCGGCTTTCAGTTCGCCCAGTTGCTTGAGCAGATTCATGACCTCGGTTTTGTCCTCTTTTGGTGCCTGCTGCGGAGCATTGGCCGCGTTGGTGTTCTGCATGAAATTGCCCAAACCGCCCAGCAACACGGCCGAGCCACCAGCTCCCCCGTTTTCGGCGGCATCTTCCAGCGCAACACCGGCCTGAAACTGCTGAAAACGAGCCATATCACCCACCATATTCATCTGCGTCGTTTTGTCGAGGAAGGCTTCGACTTCGGGCGGCAGACTCGTATTTTCGACGTAAAACTTCGTCAATTCCAGCCCGTAGCCCGTAAAATCGGACTGGAGCAGGGGCAATAATTTGTCGCCGATTTCCTTGTAATTCCGGGATAAATCATAAACCGAGATTCCGGCTTCGGCGATTGTATCCGTAAAATTAGTTACAATGGCCGACCGCAACTGGTCTTCGACGTCGCTGATGCGGACGATGGGCGTGGTTCCGGCGAATTCCTTAATGAATTTTCCGGCATCGGCTACCCGCAGGGCAAACACCCCGAACGCCCGAACACGCACCTGTTTCAGTTCGGGATCGCGCACAATGAACGGGTTTTGCGTTCCCCATTTCAGGTTGGTGAACTGCTTGGTCGAGACAAAATAAATATCGACTTTGAACGGCGACTCAAAACCCATCTTCCACGACCGCAATGTGGTCATAATCGGCATGTTCTGGGTAGTCAGTTCGTAGCGACCCGGCTGATACACATCGGCAATCCGGCCTTCGTTCATAAAAACCGCCACCTGCGACTCGCGAACGGTCAGTTGCGCCCCGTACTTGATGTTGTTGCCGTTGTCCGGAAACTTCCAGATAACCGTATCGTTCGAGTTGTCGACCCAGTCGATAACCTCGATAAACTCATTTCGGATGAAGTCAAAAAGTCCCATGTTTAGTCTTCGACAGCCTGTGCCGTCGGGTTTCGGTGTAGTGAAGAATTACCCGCCCAATTCTACGCAAAAAATACGAACCTGCGCGAAATCGTATTTTTAAACGGTTGAAAAATTAGTCCAGAAGTACGTATTCCGGTAACGACGGTGTCCGCCCCTTCTGACGACGGGCCTTCGATCGTATTTTCAGACGTTGAAACGGGGGTTAAACCAGGCCATCGGAATGTCGGCTTCAAACGCCCCGGTTTTGGTGTCGATCCGCTTTTCAAACCGTCCTTCAATCGTAAAACCGATCTTCAGATAAAAATCAATGGCTTTTTTATTGCTTTCGCGCGCAATCAGTTCAATACGTAAAATGTCCGTTCGGAACTCTTCAACGTGTTTTAACAGATCGACAAAAAGCAACCTCCCCAATCCCTGACCCTGAAAACCGGGGTGAACCACGATCGTCAACTCCGACAACACGTGCTTAAAAACCCGGGGTTCCAACAAATAACAATGCGCTTCCGCAATCAAAATCCTGTTGTCGTTTGGGTCTTCAACGACCAGCGAAACTCCGTTTTTGAGGGATTTTTGCAGATTGGCAGCCACATAGGCCGGTGAAATCTCATCGGCTTCCCGCGCGATTCCGCCGGGAATTTTTGCCACCTCCCGGTATAAATCGAAAATGGCGGCTTCGTCTGTCAATCGGGCAAACCGGGTTCTGTAGTTCATTTATTTAAAGCGCTCTTTTAATTGGCTGGAATCGGCCACCGTTTTTGTTCGCCAGTTTCGCAGTTGCGTCAGCATTTCAGCCCGCTTTTCCGGTACGGATGTCGACAGATCGTTTTTTTCACTCAGATCGTCGGAGAGGTTAAAAAGCTCAATCTGGCCCGTATCGAAATATTCGATCAGTTTAAAGTCGCCACTTCGAATAGCTCCAGCGGAGCGGCCACCCAGAAAATGCGGTTTCGGCAACGGATAATGCCAGTAAAGCGTTCGGGCCTGCGGTATTGCGGTTCCTTTCAAAACTGCGGCAAAACTAAGGCCGTCCAGTACCTGATTTTTGGGCGGTTTGATGGCAATAATTTCCAGCAGAGTCGGGTAAATATCCAGGGTATTGATCACCTGTGAGGAAACCGATCCCGCCTTGATTTGAGCGGGCCAGTTGGCGATAAAAGCTTCCCGAATGCCACCCTCGTACAGCTCCGATTTTCCACCCCGCAACGGCGCATTGGTGGTAACATTAAGTTCACCCCCGTTGTCCGATGTGAAAAGAATCAGGGTATTTTCCCGCAGCCCGAGGTCTTCCAGGGTTTGAACTATCCGGCCCACGCCATCGTCGATGCTTTCGAGCATGGCCGCCAACTGCGGGTTATTTAGTTTTGTGCCTGCGCCGGTTTTCTGCTGATATTTGGCCGATATATCCGGTTTTCCGGCCAGTTTCGTATGCACGGCGTAGTGCGACAGGTACAGAAAAAACGGTTTTGCGGAGCTTCGTTTGATGAAATCTACCGCTTCCTGATTCAGGCGGTCGGTCAGGTATTCATTTTCGGTTTTGGCCGGAACGTCGGGCATGAAGAAATACGGGTGAAAATAGTCGCCGTTCGCGATGTAACCGGTTTCCGAACAAATCACCTCATCCCAGCCGTGTTTGGCGGGCTCGCCTTTTTTCTTCGTATAATCGCCCGTCAGGTGCCATTTGCCAATCAAACCGGTATGATAGCCCTTCGTTTTCAATTGTTCGTTGATCGTGAGGTAGTTGGGCGACAGAAATTTTTCGTCTCTGGCGTCCAGATAATCCGTAATGCCCACGCGGGCCGGGTGCTGGCCGGTCATCAGCGCAATGCGGGTTGGCGTACAAACCGGGGCAGTGGCGTAGGCCTGCGTAAACCGCATCCCACCGGCCGCCAGGCGATCCAGATGCGGGGTTTCATTGAAGCGATTGCCGTAACAACCCAGCTCACTCCAGCCTAGATCGTCAGCCAGAATGATAATGATGTTGGGTGAAGATCCCGGTTTTGCTTTTTGGGCAAAACCCAAAACCGCATCCAGGCAAAAAAAGAAGCTTAAAATAAAGCCACTAAAACCGATTTTCGTCATGCGACGAACCTAAAGCATTTGCCTCAGAAATCCAAGAACAGGAAAACCAGCGTTTATTTCCCGGTAATTCCGACGAAATAAACGCTGGTTTTTACTGGTAATCAGCGAATGAAAAGCGATTTAAAGGGAAATCCGGTCGCAAAAAACCGGTTCAATCAGGTATCAGGCTGCGATTTTTTCCAGGTTGCGGAAGTCCTTCATGGCTTCATTGGCATTCTCAAATGCCTTCCGGTTTTTGTATTCAAACCACGGTTTGGTGAAGTATTTCTTCATGAAATTATCAATCCGCATTTCTCCAAACAAATTCCACGCGCCTTCGATCCGTTTCATCCAGGACTCGTTCAACACGCGAAGGGCCAGCGCATAACCGCCATCGATGTATTCGATGTAGTGCCAGTAACCGGCTGGTATGTAAAGTGTTTCGCCGTAATCCAGCGTACATTCATACCCTTTCACATGCTGCAAACCGGGGTACTTTTCGTAGTCAGGATTGTTAACATTCATGTACGAAATGACCGAAAACGGCAGCCGGTACAGCAGGGGCGTATTCTCGGGTGAAAACAAAACCACCCGCTTGCGACCCACAAACTGGGTCAGAAAAACGTGCGACAGGTCAATGTCGTAGTGCATGTGAACCACCGAACCGGCTCCGCCGTAGAACATGAACGGCAGACTCATGGCAAAACCGTCGACAATGTCCGGTTTCAGAATGTCTTTCTTGAGTGAGGGAATGTGTTTGAAAATATTGAAAAGGAAAATCCGCAATTCGACCTGCTCATTGGAAGAAATCTTGTCCAGATATTCACCGAAATTCATTCGCTCATCGACGAACATGGTGCTTTTATCGGGCTCAGCTGGCTTGTTATTGTACAAATCTACGGTTAAATGCCCGGCGCGTTCTTTCAGTTTCTCAAATGACCAGTTTTTATAAGCGGGCCAATCGTGACAAAAATCCTGAATAATAGCCGGTTGGTGTTTTTTGAAGTATGATTGCTGAAAAAGTGCCTTATCTTCCTTGCTAACGCGATCGATTGGTAATAGTTCAAGTGCCATACTGGGGATATAGTCAAAGTACAACCAATAAATTTACTGGTTCTAACAAGTTTTTCACCAATGAGTTCACCAAACCGACCAAAAATCAGGGTGGATGCCAATTAAAATTGCATTAATTTTATCCAAAAAACCGTATTGGCAAAAAATAACTGTGCCCTTCCACCGGTGCGCTCTGATAAAAACCAGAATCTCCGGGGAAAGGGCACGGCCAAGAGTGATTGACGATTGATCAGAAAATGAATTTCGTTGACAAAAATTCGGACTTGTGTTGTTCGACGATATCGTTTAAAATGCTCTTATTCTGCTCCGTATCTTTGGTGGCCACGACGGTCCGAATCGAGAACGACCGCAACGCATCTTCGACCGACAGAGTACCCTCCGCCGAGTCCTTCCGACCCGTGAACGGAAACGTGTCCGGCCCGCGCTGACACTGCGCGTTGATATTCACCCGGCTAACCTGATTCACCAGCGGATCGATCAGTTGCGCAATCTGACCGGTTTCGCTGCCGAAAATACTGACCTGCTGGCCGTGGTCGGAGTTGATCACATATTCGATCGGTTCTTCGATGTCGTCGAACGGAACCACCGGAACAACCGGCCCGAATTGCTCCTCGCGGTACAGTTTCATCCCGTCTTTCACCGGATACACCAACGCCGGAAACACGAACGATTCCACGGTGGTCCCACCTCCATCGTTCAGAATTTTGGCACCCTGCGCTTCCGCATCGCGCAGACACTCATCGAGATACGCCGGTTTTCCGGGTTCGGGCAGCGGAGTCACCTGCGCGCCTTTGCTCCACGGCATACCCGGTTTCAGCTTATTCAGTTCTTCGCCAAAACGCGCCAGAAATTTGTCGGCAATGGAGCGATGAACCCAGAGAATTTTCAATGCCGTACAGCGCTGACCGTTGAACGACATCGATCCGAGCATACACTCCTTCACCGTCAGTTCGATGTCCGCATCCGGCAAAATGATGGCCGCATTCTTGGCGTCCAGACTCAAAATCGCTCGCAAGCGATTGCTTTTCGGGTGCATTTTTTTCAGGCTATCGGCCACCCGGCTCGACCCGATCAGCGCCAGAACGTTGATTTTTCCCGACTTCATCAAGGTCGGAACCACCGTAGCGCCCCGGCCATACACCGTGTTGACCACGCCTTTCGGAAACGAAGTCCGGAACGCTTCCAGCAGCGGGTGGTGCAGCAGGGTTCCGTGTTTCGGCGGTTTGAACAAAACCGTATTGCCCATTAAAATGGCCGGAATCAGGGTCGTGTAGGTTTCGTTGAGCGGGTAGTTGAACGGCCCCATACATAACACCACACCGAGGGGCGAGCGCCGGATTTGACCAATAATTCCCTCTTCGATCCGAAACCGGGAACCGGCGCGGTCGATGTCCTTGAACGCATCGATCGTGTCGTAAATATACTGCACCGTCCGGTCGAACTCCTTGGTCGAATCGGCCAGGGTTTTGCCAATTTCCCACATCAGGAGGTTTACGACGGCTTTTTTCTGCTCCATCATTTTGCCAACAAACCGCTCCATGCACTGGATTCGGTCGGTCACCGACATCGTCGGCCATTCGCCCCGGCCATTGTCGAAAGCCCGCACGGCTGCATTGAGTGCGTCAAGAGCTTCGTTATCGTCCATCGGGAGCGGGTAACTGCCGATGACCTTCCGAACCAGACCGGTTGGGGTCTGCACATAAACCGGTGACAAAACTTCCTGCGTCGAGCCATCCCACACCCGGATTTCGCCATCGACGAGGTACTCCCGCTGGTGCAGGGCTTCGATCCGAAATTCTTCCGGAATCTGATCTTCTGCCGGAAATAAAATTTCCAGCTGTTGCGATAAATTAGTCATGCTACGTAGTTAATTCGTTTAGAGTTTATCATTTATAACTCTAAAAAACCGACAAAAACCTTATTGTCAGACGATTATCTAAAGACTATAAACTTTAAACCTCAAACTTTTTTACTGATTACTGATGGAATAGAAATGGCAATTATTGAACTTTTAATCCACAAAAAAACCGTCCCCAATCATGGCAGGCCGGTAGAAGAAAGAGAAGTCGATGAAGGCTGAAAACCGGGCTTTCAGTCCGGTTCAGAGTTGCAAAAGTACAGAACTGAGTTTAAAGGAAGCAAGTTTAAGCGCTGAAAAGTCTGGCAAATCGCAATGATCCGCTTCAAAATCGCTAAGAGACAGTCTAAAATTCAGATTTGCCCTTTCTTCGGTTAGCCCCCAACCCCCTAAAGGGGGCTTTGAAATGCTGATTAAAGCCCCCTTTAGGGGGTTGGGGGCTAACCGAAGAAATGGAAATTATAAATTTTAGAATGTCTGGCAAATCTGAACTGCTTTTTTGGCAAAAGATAAAAAGCCGCCCGAACGGCGCGTTCGGGCGGCTTTTCCGGATTTGTTAGTATTTCAATAATTTTACCGTGACGGCCTGCTGACCGCCGATTACCCGCAGGATCAACAGCCCGGTCACTTCACTGCCGAGCCGGAATTGCTGGTTTTCCACCCCAAGGGCGATTTCAACTATTCGCTCGCTTACAATGCGCCCGCCGAGGTCGCTGATCTGAAACCTCAGCGGTTTTCCTTCCGCACCCCGAACTTCGACACTCAACTGTTCCTGCACCGGATTTCCCAAAATCGTTACCTCCAATTTGCTTTCTGCGGACCCGGCCGATAGCCGGGCCGAAGGCGCACAGGTCAGCGACTTGGGCGCGTATTTCAGTGTGAACGAACTGTTGCAAACTTTGGCCGAAATCTGGTGGGTTTTGTTGTCTTTCAAACTCGCTGGCGTCGTAAAACTGTAGGCATGTTTGCCATTCCCCTTGCCAGCGTTCTCCAGATCCGAGCGGTAAATGTCGGCTTCGGTCGTGCCGATTACCTTTCCGTCGGCCGAAAACTCCACCGTTACCGACCCATCCGGATCGTTGCGGTCCCAGACCCAGCCACGCATGGTTCCGCACTCCACTTTATCCAGATAGCCATCGTAATTAGCACTAACCGTGGGGCTCGGTTTCGGATCTTCAACGGGTTTTTCCGGCTGCGCGGGTTCGTCCGCGTTGTCCGTTTCGTCAAATAAATCTTCAATCAAATTGACCTGGATCGGTTTTTTCCCAGACTTATTATATTGATCCGTCCAGCGGGTGCTGATTGGCGAATACGTATCCCGCAGAATTTCAGACAGTTTGTAGCTAATCGTCCCGCCGGTCTGGACATCCGTGACGGATTGATTCAGCAAACCCGCATCCAGAACCGTTTGGATCAGCTGGCTCAGGGTAGCGCGGGCGTCGGTGCCGCCAAAATTGGCCAATGTAATCATGGATGCCCCGTGCTGGAAGCATTCCTTGACCTGATTAAAATAGGTATCGATCGAAACGGAGTTGAAAAACATGCCGTCTACCGCGTTGATCATGAAGGCACCCGGTTTTAAATTACTGCGCACCACATCCATCGAAAACCGGTGGTTGTAGGTCGGGCCATCGTTGAACTTCAGGCCATCGGCGTTCTGATTCAGACTTTTAAAGGCGTAGGTCGCCCGTAATCCGCTTAACCGATCCCAGACGGCGCCGTGCTGATTGACAACCCGGATCGAGCCATCAACGCCTTTCAGCGTGTTGGTCATGTCATTCAAAAACCGTTCGAGCAGGCGGTGACGGAACACGTACCAGTCCTGGCCCTGACGATTCAGGCTGAACAGTTTTTGCGGATCGCTAATGCTTCCGGTCGGCGGAACCACGGCGTTCCAGTCGCCAAAACCAGTGTTCCAGCGTTTATTCAGGTCGGCCAGGGAAAACCGCCCCTGCAACCACTGCCGAAACGCCAGTTTCATCGGACCGCCGTAGTCGAAAGCCGCCGAATATTTTGTACCATCGGGTTTGTTGTGGACGGGCGAGAACTCCGATTCCAACGCCGGAGAGGCCACGACGGAGATAAACAGCAGTCGGTTTTGCTGCTGCAAATACCGATAACGCTGCGTGGTCTCTTTCACGAAATTCTTAGCCAGTTCAACCGTCGGCTGGTGCGCATAACTGAACTGGGTGATTCCTCCGCCGTTCATTCGCAACCCGTCGGCAGCCTGCATCGTTTCACTCGTCCCCCAAAAACTGCCCAGATTGGCAATTTCTCGTCCTACATGGATGCGGAGGGCAATTTTTAACCCGAGCCGAATCGCCGTTTGAACGTGGGAATCAACAACTTTCCAGTTGGCGGTACTTTGCCGGGTCGGGTAAACGCGGTCCCAGTTGATCGTGATTTCGACGGCATTACAACCCGCTGCGGCCGAGTGTTCGATGCGTTCATCGTCGATGCGGGGATCGGTTTCAAAATTGAAGATGGTAATCCCAATGTAGCGTTGCCGGTTGATCGGAGCCGGTTCGGAAGAAGGAGCAATTATCCGACAAAAAGACGGAGAAGTTGTTGCACAATTTCCCCCAAGCGAGAGTGCATTTAATCCAAAAAGCAGGATTAAACGCATAACAGTAAAGTTACGGTTTTTCATTACGGTGAGTTAAAAAATAACGTTGAGTAAGTTGTCTGCCAATACAGTCTCCCATCTCTTCCGGTTAAATACCGAATCAGATCGTGCAGAAAGCGAAAAATGCCGACAGCTCAGCACTGCCGAAAATGCACTTGACTGGAAGATGTATTTGACTTACTAACTTCAGAACGCCACAACCTCACACTCACGAACGGATACTACAGGAAGTAATTGACGGAAACGGAACGAATTAGTTTCCGAAAAAAGAACGAATTATCAGACACGACAAAACTAATTCATCGGAAATTTTGGTAAAAAGACAAATCGTATTTTCTGTGGTACAAATCAGCGTTGGTGATTTTTGCGTTGGCGGAAATCCGCAGGCGTTTCGCCGGTATTCTTCCGGAAGAAACGGACAAAATAAGACGGGTCCTGGAAGCCCAGGCGAAATCCGATTTCCTTAACCGAATCGCTGGTGTAGGCCAGCAGAAACCGAGCCTCAAGTACAATTCGCTCGTGATACAATTGACTGGCGGTTTTGCCGACTACTTTTTTGCAGAGCTGATTGAGGTAATGGGGTGTTACGTTCATCTGGGCGGCATAGTCGCTCACCATCCGAACGGTCAGAAACTGATGTTCGATCAACTGCTCATATTGCCGGATTCGGTCGTACAGGTACGTTCCGTTGCCGTTCCACTGCTCATGGTACAACCGATCAGACAGTTCCAGAACAATATGAAGCGCCGACAGAATGACCTCAAAGCGATTGGCCTGCTTGCTTTGGTATTCTGAGAAGATAAAGTCAAAAATATCGGCAAAAAGCGCATCCGGGTCGGTTACCTGCAGCAATGGGTGCTCTTTGTTGGCATGAAAAAATGGGTATCGGTACAAAAGGTGACCGGAGGTTCCCCGGCAAAAATCCGAATCAAAAAACAAATTGTAGCCTTTCGTATCGGCCGACAATTGCCAGCTATGCATCTTGCCCGGGGCCAGAAAAAACAACTGGTTGGGCGCAACTTCGTAGGCTTTACCGTTGTTGACATGGATTCCGCTGCCTTCCTGAACCCAGGTTACGGAATAAAATGGATGGGCGTGCGGTTTGTGACTGTGGTTCAACTGCGGCACATGCTCCTCCAGACGTGCAATGTGGAACAAGGTGTCCGGTGCGAAGTGTGAGAATGTCTGAAATTGATTACCTGGCAAATTCGTTGGCATGGCAGAAAACATGTTTAAGCAAGTCTCTGATTCACACGCTGATGCATACGGCGCTCTGACCGTGATTAACCACAAAGATACAAGATTCTATCAACTCATTATCAGACCAATACAACGATTAATAAGACCAGCTCAATCCGTTCAGACAGGGTTCTGTTTTAGATTGAATCGCTTCTTACGCTAACCCGTAAACGCCGGAAAAATTGCCCGATAAAAAGCCTGAAAACTGGCGGTTTTTAGACTAAAAGCTTCTACCTCCTTTCCAAAACCGCCGGTTTTCAGGCTTGACCTTTCCTTATTTCGCGGAAGGAATGCCGAGCTGACCCGCCAGGCGACTCATTTCCCGAATAATCAGCTCGGGAACTTCCGGTGCCCAGATAGTCGGCAAACCGTAGACCATTTGGGAGGTCGCACCCTCATAACCGCCTTCCTTCAAAATTGTTGCTGACGGAATATAAGCCATCACATCGTTGGAATACCCCATCACGAAAACATCCGGACCGAAGCGTTTTTTACACGCAATCGCGTAATCGACGACCAGCTCTCCGCCGAACGTGAAAACCGGTTGCCCGCCCAACTGCCAGATCTGCAGGGGATACGGATAACTGGTCACAAACGGTTTCCCCTGTTTTTTTTCGGCCAGCATCCGGATGGCCCAGCGTTTCATGTAACCCTCGTTTTCCTGAGCGGTTGTCGTCAGTTCAGCCTCGGTTGGCGGGGCCGCCAGCGGTAGTTCGATTTCCGAATAGGCCGTCCGTACCTGAGCAGGCAGGTTGCGCATGGGTTCTTCGAGCACCCGGTCGACAGCCGCAGCCAGCTCCCGACCGAATTGCCGGGCGAGCGGAACCGTTCGGCGGGGCATCGGATTCTGATCACCGGCTGCGCCCTGAAAAAATAAGGCCCTGGCACCGGGATGCGCTTTTTCCAGCTCCAACTGCGCAAAACCGACATAGTCGCCCGACCATTGGTACTGATCCAAAACCGTGGGATGGCAGGCGTAGCCAAACGCAACCGCAATCAGTTTTCCACTGGTATTGAGCACTTTAATGACCGGCACCGCGTAATCGTTCGGCCCGTTGAGATCGGTCTGTTCCCGCAGGCTGCCTTCCTTGTTGTTGCGTCGGTTCACCTGAAACCGGGTTACGCCATTCTGCGCGAAGAGTTCGGCAGGCTCCAGTTTCCGGAATGCCTGACCAACCAGCGTCACAATCTGGTCTTCCAGTTGCTGCGAATACCGTTCGATTTTGGTCCGTTCAGCGGCATCGATCGGATAAATATCCAACAACGCCTGGCCCAGAACCGGGCCGGAATGCGTGTGCGAACTATTCAGGATAATCTGCGCTTTCGACAAGCCAAGTTGCTTCTGCAGCCGTTCGCGGATGCGATCCGAAAGAACTTTCGGAAACCCCAGCAAATCGGACGTGACCAGTACTACCCGGTTTCCTTTTTCGTCTTCCAGCGCCAGGGCCTTGGCCCACAAATCGTGGAGTTTTCCTTCGGCGGCACGCGTCCGCGCGGCATAGCCCGCCATCCATTGCGACTCTTTGGGCGTGATCACGACGCTGGCCACGCCCGCTTTCCAGCCACCGGCAAAACCGGATTGGGTCAATAAAACCACTAAAAAACTGCTCCAGAAGCCTAAAAACCGCTTTTTCATTTTTGAGTAAGCAGTTTATCGGCGTGGGCGTATACTTTTTCGATGGCGCTGGCAATTTCGTCCATATCGGTTCGGGTGCCGAGCAACATGTTCTGGGTAAGCCAGACGGCTTCTTCGTTACAAAGCCGGTCGTTCTGCGGACAGCGGTTTCGCTCGATGTAACTGTTAAAGTCCAGCATCGATTTCGGATACATTTTCTGGTAATTTTTGGTCTGGAACGTATCGTTCAGGTAAGGCATCGTGTTCAGTGTTGCGTAGCCTTTCGAGCACGGAATTCCTTCCGCCGTCAGGGCTTTCACAAACACATCCCGGGAAAGCCCCTTGAAGTTTTCCTTTTTGAACCGAAACGGAAAAAGGTGGAAAGCCGCCCGGGTCACATCGTCGTACAGTTTATACGGCACAATGCCGGGAATGTCTTTGATCTTCGATTTCAGGTAAGCCGCATTCTCGTTGCGGAGCGTGGTTTGGGCATCGAGTCGCTGGAGCTGCGCCAGACCGATGGCGGCCTGGTACTCCGTTAACCGCAGTTTGGTTCCCTGAATCAGCGTGCCTGCGCCGATGACTCCCGAGACCAAACCGTACGGATTGCCGTAATTCTGGTAGGAAAAACAGCGGTCCATAAACACATCGTCGTTACTGACAATGGCTCCGCCCTCGCCAATCGCCAGGTTTTTGGAGTTCTGGAAGCTGAAGCAGCCCGCGTTGCCGAGCGTACCGACTTTCCGGTGGTTTATTTCGGCAAAATGGGCCTGACAGGCATCTTCAATTACCACCAGATTATGCTTTTTGGCAATGGGCAGAATCTGGGTCATGTTGGCGGGTAACCCCAGAATATGGACCGGAATAATTGCCCGGGTTCGGGGGGTAATCTTTGCTTCGATTTTGGCGGGATCGATCTGGAACGTTTCGGGATCGACGTCCACAAAAACCGGCATGGCGCCAACCATCAGGATGGGTGCCACGGTTCCGATAAAAGTGTAAGGCGGTACCAGCACCTCATCACCACCCCGAATGTCGAATTGCGCCAGTGCGGCCATGATCGCGTTGGTGCCATTGACCACGGTCAGCGCGCGTTTAACGCCGAGTGCGGCCGCCCATTTGGCTTCAAACTCATTCACCACATTGGCCCGCGACCAAATACCGCTGCGAATGACTTCCAGCAATTGTTTTTCGTCCGTTTCGGGTTTCCACAACGGCCAGGTCGGCCAGGCTTTCGCCCGAACGGGTTTTCCGCCGAGCAAAGCCGGAGCTTCTGCGATGGAAATTGAGGGGGCTTTAATGGATTGAGGAATTGTTTCAGGCGTTAAAAGGCTTTTTCCGTTAGCCAACAGGGAGGGCGACAAAACCGCCCCCAGGCCGGTCAGCGAGTTTCGCCGGAGAAACTCCCGCCTTGAGAAATTCGTGTGCGACATGCGGTTCAGGGTCTTTAGGACTTTTGCAGGTATTCAATTCATCTGCTTTCCAAATTACAAAAGATTCCTTATTTGCAATATCGCCTGGACCGTCACGGCGGCATTTGAATTCCAAAAACATTCCGTCTGGCAACAACAGACGAAATTTTTGGCACACTAGCAGAAGCCTTTTCATCCTGAATTCCAGATATTTGATCGATTAAATTTCCATTCACGCTAACGATCACCTTGCGCTCACCCTTATTAAAACCGCAGCCATGAACAGATTGAAACTGGTTCTCCTGACTTTAATCATTGGCGTGTCGACGCTATCGGTTTCAGCTCAGTCGACATTGCCCGTTGCTTCGACCGGAAGCACGGTTTACGGCAACAATGCCAAAGTGGGGAAATACGCCAATATCCGCGGTTTCAGGATGTATTACGAAGAGTATGGCGTAGGAAAACCGCTGCTCATTATCCACGGCAATGGCGGTTCCATCAAAGACTTCAAAAACCAGATTCCGTATTTCGCCAAAAACTACCGGGTGATTCTGGCCGATAGCCGGGCCCAGGGAAAATCAGTCGACCCGGGCGACTCGCTCACGTACGAAATGATGGCCGACGACTTCAATGCCCTGCTGAATACGCTGCGGATTGATTCCTGTTACGTCATTGGCTGGAGCGACGGCGGTATCAACGGATTATTGCTCGCAATGCGGCACCCCGAAAAAGTGAAGAAACTGGCCATCACAGGTGCAAATTTATGGCCCGATACCACGGCCCTAGAACCGAAGCTTTTTCATTGGATCGTGTCCAACAATGACAGTCTGGCGACCGTGGCCCAAACGCCGGATGTCAAAGCGCAGAAAAAACTCCTGAACCTGATGGTGTTCAATCCGCATATTTCAACGGCCGATTTGAAAAAGGTAAGCTGTCCGACGCTGGTCATCGGGGGCGACAACGACGTCATTCTGCCCCGGCACACGCTGGAGATTGCGGAAGCGCTGCCGAAATCGTATCTCTGGATTTTACCCAATTCCGGGCATTCGACGCTGATACGGTACAAGGATCAGTTCAATCAGGAAGTCGGGGAATTTTTCAAAAAACCGTACCGGAAGGTCAAGGGCCTGTCGCAACTTGAATAAACGTCCGCTGATTTCACTGGCGGTTAGTGCGTCATAGGCCCGCTTTATACACCGGATTCCGCTCACTGGCAATTGCGGTTTGCCTGCCCTTTGCGAATATCGATACTTTTGGTTTTCCGAATTATAGCCTCCAACCGACTAAAAAAAGTGTTACCGATGATCATTAACCGCCAACCGATGCCGACTTCGCTGACGAAAAACCGGATTGCGTCCATCGACCTGTTGAAAGGGCTCGTAATGGTTTTGATGGCGCTCGATCACACGCGGGATTATTTTCACCAGTCCAGCAGTGTTTTGGATATCACCGACCCCGCACACGCCACCTGGCCGGTTTATTTAACCCGGTGGATCACGCATTTCTGCGCGCCGACGTTCAGCTTTTTAGCAGGGCTTTCGGCCTATTTTTCGGGCAGACGAAAAACGAAATCGGAGCTTTCCGGCTTCCTGCTCAAACGCGGACTCTGGCTGGTTTTTCTTGAGGTCACAGTTATAGCATTTGCCTGGTATTTCGACGTTCAGTTTCGAAACATTGATTTGGCCGTCATCTGGTGCCTGGGGATCAGCATGATTTTTTTAGCCGCGTTCGTTTACCTTCCTAAAAATCTTATTCTGATTCTTTCGTGCCTAATGATTTGTGGTCACAATTTGCTGGACACTGTTCATTTTGAAGGCAATGCCTGGTGGAGTATCGTCCACGAACTTTCTTCCGTCAAACTCTCCGAAACGCATACTTTAAACATCGTTTATCCGATTGTTCCCTGGATTGGCGTGATGGCGCTGGGGTATTATTTTGGCAATTTTTATAATGCCTCAATTAATCGAAAGAAACTATTCAACGCAATCGGAATTTCGGCTCTGGTGCTGTTTGTGCTGATCCGTTCGACGAATGTATACGGCGACCTCGCTCCCTGGAAACCGTACGAAACCGCCAGTCAGACGATTATGTCTTTCCTTAATGTCACCAAATATCCACCCTCCTTTTTGTATTTATTGGTAACCCTGTCCGGCGCCTTTCTCTTTTTGGCAAATTCGGAAAAATGGCGGGGCCGAGTGGTTGATTTCTTTTGCGTGTTCGGTCGGGTTCCTTTCTTTTATTACATTTTACATCTCTACCTGATCCGCGTTCTGGCGCTGCTCACCGCCGAATTGACCGGTTATGGCTGGGAGCTGATGGTCCAGACTTCCTTTGACATTGACCTGAAAGATTTCGGGTTTAACCTCGAAATCGTCTATTTAATTTGGATCGGGATTATTCTGTTATTATACCCAATCTGTAAACGTTTCGACCTTTATAAGCAGCGTCATAAGGAACACTGGTGGCTGAGTTATTTATAATTTTTTGAGAACGTCAGCGCATGGCAAGTTGAATTTTACCCTAACCGGAATCCGAGAGGCTGTTAAAACAAAACAGGCCACCCGATTGGGCGACCTGTTTTGTTTTGTACCGGGAGCCGGACTCGAACCGGCATGCCCTTGCAGACATTGGTGTTTGAGACCAACGCGTCTACCGATTCCGCCATCCCGGCATACAAACGGCGCGTATCGCTCAAGCGAACGTGGGTGCAAAAGTAGCGTTATAAATGAATAATGAACAATGAATAATGAATATTTTTTTGTCGTCTTACACAGATTTACCGCCTTTAAAAGCGTTATCCACCGGTTTTTCGACTCATTACTAATCACTTATTCGTACCGCAGTGCTTCGATTGGATCCAGGCGGGAAGCTTTAAAGGCCGGATAAATGCCGGAAAATAAACCCACCGTTACGCAAACCAGAATGCCGATCGCCATCCAGAACCAGGGAACGACAAACTGGCCGTTGCCCTGACTGACAATCGTTGAGATCAGATTGCCGATTCCGATTCCCAGCACAATTCCGCCTAAACCGCCCATGATGCAGATCACGATGGCTTCAATCAGGAACTGCTCGCGAATGCGTTTTGGGGTAGCACCCAGGGATTTCCGGATGCCAATTTCCCGGGTTCGTTCCGTGACCGACACCAGCATGATGTTCATCAGGGCGATGGATGCGCCCAGCAAGGTGATAAAACCGATGCCAAAACCGCCGATCCGGAGGTAACCCGTAATGTTTTCAAAATCTTTGGCGAGCTCATCCGCCCGTTTGATTTCAAACGAGTCGGGTCGACCGAGGGGATCACGGCGGATCTGGCGCATCAACCCCCGCGCTTCGGCTACCGCCATTTCGGCATCTCCCATATTGGGAACCGAACCGGTAATGTCAAACGTCAGCGTTCGGTTGGCGGCCATCGCCCGGGCATTCTCCAGCGGAACCAGGGCCTGGCGATCGTCTCCCCCACCCGAAAAACCGCCCTTCTTTTCCAGCACGCCAATGACTTTAAATTTTCCGCCCAGAATGTTAATTTCCTTGTTCAGCGGATTGATGTTGCGTTCAAACAAAGTAGTGGCTATCTCGCTGCCGATAATGGTGACATTCAGTGAATTTTCCAGGTCGGTTTGGGAGAAATTCCGGCCCGACTGCAATTTTATGGCTTTAATTTCCAGGTAATTATCGTCCACGCCAATCAGTTGAACGTTGGGGTTGGTTTTTTTGGACGCGTATTTTACCTGAGCCGCCCCGGTCACGGAAGCGTAAACCGCAATATTGGCACCCTGCTGAAAACGCCGTTTGAAAGTCATCGCCTGGTGGTAGTCGATGGGTGGCACCCGCTTTTCGGATCGACCTCCAAACCGCCGGTACATCTGCGGTCCCTGAATATCAAACGTATTCGCCCCCAGACCGGCAAAACTGTTGTCGACCGAGCTCTGCAATCCGTCGATCGCCGTTAAAATTCCGACCAGTGACGTGATCCCGATGGCGATGATCAGCGACGTCAGAATCGTTCGCAAACGGTTGGAAATAATGGATCGAATGCCTTCGCGGATATTTTCGAGGAGATTCATATTAGCATAAAAATTGCTTATCTTCGTTTACTACCAGTAGATACAAAGCTACTCAAAACAGCTAAAAAAAGATTACCGATGAAAAGGCTGCTCTTACCGCTCATCCTCATTTTGGCATTGACGACTCCCCTGTTTGCGTCGAAAATCCTGATTCCAATGGATGAAAGTCAGAAGAATCACCTCAAGGCATATGGCATTGCATACTGGGTTTTACGCCAGTTCGATACCGAAGTCGACTGGCTCCTCAACTACCGGGGCGGCAGTTTTATGTTGCCGCACACGCAGAAATTTGTCAACGAAATGGTGATTCGGGGCGTCAGCTACGAGGTCATTTCCGATGCGCAGGGTAATCAGATCATTGCGGAAGTTTCGTCGCCGGATGTGAACATGGACGCAGTAAAATTGCAGAAAGCGCCGAAAGTGGCCGTATATTCCCCCAAAACCAAGCAGCCCTGGGATGACGCCGTGACGCTCGTGATGACCTACGCCGAGATCCCCTATGAGACGGTTTTTGACGAAGAAGTGATGGACGGAAAACTGGCGCAGTACGACTGGCTGCACCTGCACCACGAAGATTTTACGGGCCAGTACGGCAAATTCTTCCAGTTCCGCGACCAACCCTGGTACCAGGCCCAAAAGCGCGAAGCGGAGTTAATTGCGAAGAAATACGGTTTGAGTAAGGTATCGGAACTGAAACGAAATGTCGCCAAAAAAATTCGGGATTATTGCCTGGGTGGCGGCTACATGTTTGCCATGTGTAATGCCACGGATACCTACGATATCGCCCTGGCGACCCAGAATACCGACATTGCGGAATCGATTTACGACGGCGATCCGGCCGATCCGGCCGCCAATAGCAAGCTGGATTACAGCCAGACCCTCGCTTTCCGGAATTTTCAGGTGTACATCAACCCTTACCAGATCGAGTTTTCCAACATCGATAACCAGCCCGAAGAACGCGGTCTGATCGAGCAGAACGATTACTTCACGCTCTTTCAGTTTTCTGCCAAATGGGACCCGATTCCGACGATGCTGACCCAGAATCACATGAATATCATCAAGGGTTTTATGGGCCAGACGACCGCGTTTAAGAAAGGATTTATTAAACCGGAAGTGGTGGTGCTGGCTGAAAACCGGGCGGCCAACGAAGCGCGCTACCTGCACGCCCCTTACGGAAAGGGCTTCTTCACGTTCTACGGCGGCCACGACCCGGAAGATTACCGGCACGAAATCAACGAAGAACCCACGGACTTGAACCTGCACCCAAATTCAGCCGGTTACCGCCTGATTCTGAACAACATCCTGTTCCCGGCTGCTAAAAAGAAAAAGCAGAAGACGTAAAACCGGGGAGTTGTTTCAATATTGAACAGATTGTGTTGATTGACCATCGACGATTGACCGCCGACCATAGTTTTGTGTTATTTGACGATTGACGATTGACCGCCGACCATAGTCAATCGTCAATGGTCGATCGTCAACAATCTCTCACCTCCCAAAAGCTACCGGTTTCACCCCGCAAAGTTTCCAGTTCAAACATCAAACTTACGTGTTCATTCCAAACGGCTTTGGAAGATCGTGCCAAAGCGATGACCTTTGGATTATGAAGTTAACCACTTCGTATTTTCCATAAACAACAAATACATCCGAGTACGGAAACCATGAACACATTCGTAACCTCACAGGCCACGTTGAATCTCTCTCACGTTGCCATCCGCGAAGCCGACCTCGATTTGGCGGCTACCTGCGGAATCAAGTACTGGTTTTTGCCCACGCAGCCTCATTCCAAAGTTGATAACGGCGTAGTCTGGCTGGCGGCCGGAGCCTGCGGAACGGCGCTCCACACCCATTCCGAAGAAGAGGAATATTTTTCGGTCGAATACGGCGAGCTGGAAATTTTTGCCGGTGATCGCTGGATTCGCCTGACCGCCGGTCAATCCCTGACCATTCCGGCTGGCATGCGGCACACCCTGCGCAATCAGTCGACGCATTCCTGCCTGTATTTTTACAGCATTTCGCCTGAATTTGCTTCGGTGATTTAAGCGGTTTTTACTTCAATATAAATTCGTAACCCCCTTTCTGAAGGGGTTTGCTTGGAAGCTATTGCCCTGACTTTCAGGAATTCTTATACTGGCCAGGGCAATTATTTCCGATTCTGAACACCTTGCCAATCAAACAACAAATCATGAACGCTAAGAAAATTCTTTTCGCAACCATTCCCGCCGACGGGCATTTCAATCCGCTGACGGGCATTGCCAAACATTTGCAGGAACTGGGCCACGATGTCCGCTGGTATACCGGTGGCCGGTACGTTACCAAAGCTCAAAAACTGGGCATTCCGGTCTACCCTTTTCAGGCGGCCAAAGTGGTCAATCAGGATACCCTGGAAGAATTATTTCCCGAACGCCAGCGGATAAAAGGAACCATCGCCCGGCTTCGGTTCGATATCAACGAGGTATTTCTGAACCGCGCGCCAGAGTTTGTCGCCGATGTAATCGATATTTATCAGGAATTCCCGTTTGAACTGTTGATCTGCGACGCCCTATTTACGGGTGCGCCCATCCTCAAACAACTGCTGGAAATTCCGGTCGGCACGATTGGTATCGTTCCCCTGGCGGAAAGTTCAAGGGACCTGCCCCCGGCTGGCATGGGGCTGGAACCGGCGACCGGTTTTTGGGGAAAAAGCAAACAGAATATCATGCGGTACCTGACCCAAAACGTTCTTCTAAAACCGTGCACCGAACTTTATAACCGGTTGCTGCGCCAGCACGGACTGGTACCAACCCGGGATTTTGTTTTCGATGCGTTTATTCGGGAAGCCGACGTCTATCTCCAGAGTGGGGTGCCCGGTTTTGAATATAATCGGCGGGATATGAGCCCCAACGTCCGGTTTGTCGGTCCGCTGCTTCCGTATACGAAAGGGGTGCGAAACGGTTTTGCCCATTACGATCTCCTTAAACTATACCGGAAAGTTATTCTGGTTACACAGGGAACCGTTGAACGGGACCCCGAGAAGATCATCGTTCCGACGCTCGAAGCCTTTAAAGACTCGGAATTCCTGGTGATCGCCACGACCGGCGGCTCCCAAACCGATGCGCTTCGGGCGCGGTATCCGCAGGCCAACCTGATCATCGAAGACTTTATCGACTTCAACGAAATCATGCCGTATTGCGACGTTTACGTGACCAACGGCGGTTACGGCGGGGTCATGCAGAGCATTCAAAACCGACTGCCGATGGTGGCTGCGGGCGTCCACGAAGGGAAAAACGAGATCACGGCCCGGATCGGTTATTTCAGGCTGGGTGTGAATCTGAAAACGGAAACCCCGACTCCCGAGCAGATCCGGATGCAGGTAACGAACGTGCTGAAGAATCCGGTTTACCGGCAAAGCATCGCGAAACTGCAGAAAGAATTTTCGGCGTATAATCCGAATGAATTGTGCGAAAACTACATCGCCGAAGTTCTGGGTGAATCGCTGCGTCCGCAGACTGTATCCATTCAGAAAAGGGAGCCTGTGCTGGTTTAATTTCCCCGATTTGAAAACCGGTCGAAAATTGTCGCCAAATGCGCCTTTTCTGCGTAAAATGACATCCTGGCGGCCGTTTAGCTCAGGTATCTTTGTAATCAGAAACCGGCGATAAAACCGGTTTAAACAAACAACAACAAATATATCATCATGAAAAAATTAACACTACTGACCATTCTGGCGTGGCTCATCGCTGTCGCCCTTATGCCTTCTGCCAAGGCGCAAACCATCGAAAAAGGCGAGAAATTTCTAAACGCCGGCGTTGGACTTGGCACCTACACGTATCGCGGTTTGCCAATCGGTGCGTCGTTCGAATACACGATAAAAGACAATTTATCGGTCGGCGGCTCGTTCGATTTCGCCCGTTACGGTTACAACAGTGGTGGCTACAAATGGAATTACACCTTTCTGTTTTTCACGGCCCGAGGCTCCTACCATTTCGGTGATATCCTGGATATTAGCGATAGCAAATTCGACCCGTACGCGGGCATTTCGCTGGGTCTCCGCACTTCTTCTTACAGCGATACCTACGGTTCTTCGCGCGACTATTACAGTCCTTACGGTAACTCCCTTTTCCTGGGGCTGCACCTCGGTTCGCGGTACATGTTCTCGGAAAAAATCGGCGGTTTTGCTGAAATCGGTTACGGCGTGGCGGTTTTACGCGTCGGTCTGACGGCCAAATTCAAGTAAGACGATCCGGCAATGAAAAAGAACTTTTTTGTAGTAGCGTTCACCGTGGTCGCCGGTGGGTGGTGGATAGCCGCCCGGCCCGCCGACATTGTGGCCGACCTCGCCCTGACCACCGAGCAGGTTCAGCAAACTGCATTCACCAACGTTACCTCGGACCACCTCACCGCCACTTATTCCCAGAAGGTTCGGCAACTGGCGAAGAACATTCCGGACGGTTCGCGCGTGGCCGCCGTTCAGGCGATGGGCGCGGTGGTGCGGTCATATGTTAGTTCCGCCGATTTTAAAAACCGGTATCAGAACTGGCTGAAGAACAAATACGGGGTCAGTGACGACCAAACCCGCAATGCGGCCCAGGCGCAAAACACCTCGATGAATGACGTTCAGGCGGCTTATAACCAGCAGGCTGCGATGGTTCAAAATGCCTTCAGCCAGATGCCGCCTGCTACGCTGGCCATGATGATTCAAAGCCAGATTCAGATGGTACAGCAGGAAGCTTCGAATGCTGAAGGACAAGAAAAAACCGCCAAAACGCAGGAATTAACGGAATTGAAACGGTTACAGGCGCTCTCCAAAACCAAACCGGACGAGTTCAAGAAGCAATATGTTGCCTACTCGAACAAATCGCTCCAGAAGCAAATGGCGCAAAACCGGGGGAATGTGGAGGGCGAACTGGCAGAGCAGAAGGCACAGGCGGCCGACTATCAGAAACGGCTGGCCGAATATAAAACCGCTCCCGGTTTAAACACCGCGCTGAAGCAGCGGCTGAACGACTTTATTGCCCTGGCCGGTAGCGTCGATTTTGACGCACAACTGACGAAACGCGGCTCTAAAATGGAATTCG
Source organism: Larkinella terrae (assembly GCF_009668025.1). Lineage (GTDB taxonomy): Bacteria > Bacteroidota > Bacteroidia > Cytophagales > Spirosomataceae > Larkinella > Larkinella terrae. The sequence continues at coordinate 292,762 of NZ_WJXZ01000009.1, forward strand.
TGAATCCGGAATACCGCAACAAACCCGATAACTGGAAACTGCTGTTCCGCATGGGCAAAGAACCGGTTCAGGCCGCGCGAACCTTTGCCCAAAACTGGGTGAAGGATCTGGATTCCCAAAAGTAAACTTTTGCATATTTTTCAGGTTAGGTATCGAAATTCTGCTGGCTTTGTCGGCAGGATTTTCTGTTTTCGGCCGATTTATTCACCATCCGTCAGAAATTCCAGCAACTTTGCGCAATGAAAACGGCCTTTTCCAGCTTCCTGATTCTGCTCAACGTCATCAGTCTTCGGGCCCAATCGCCTTCCTTGCCCAATCCGCTTATTTTTAAAAATGGCAAACCGGTCAAAACCGCCAGGCAATGGCAGACCGAACGCCGTGGGGAGTTGCTGGAGTGGTTTGCGAACGAAATGTACGGCCACGCACCCGGCAAACCGCCGAAAATGACGTTTTCCGTTTTTGACACCGATCCGAAGGCGCTGGGCGGAAAAGCGACCCGCAAACAGATCGCCATTTTTCTGAACGGACTGGAGAGCGGGCCGCGCATCGACGTGTTGATTTACCTGCCGAATCAGGTCCAAAAACCGGTTCCGGCTATCCTGGGCCTGAATTTCTGGGGAAATCACGCCATCAATCCCGATCCCGGTATACGGATTTCCACGAGCTGGATGGAGTCGGGTCGCGGAAATCCGTACATCGATGTGTCCTGCGTAGCCGATCACCGCTCGACCGAAGCCTGCCGGGGCATCAACGCCCGTCAGTGGCCGGTCGATAGTCTTTTGAAACGGGGTTATGCGCTGGTGACGGCCTACCGCGAAGACATTGCGTCCGATAATCCGAAAACCGGTTTTACAACGGGCGTTCATCCGCTGTATCCCGAATTTCAAAATCGCGGTGACAATTTCGGGACGGTGGCGGCCTGGGCGTGGGGTTTGAGCCGAATCATGGATTATTTACAAACCGACTCCGCCATCGACGCCAAACGGGTGGCGGTTTTCGGCTGGTCGCGGTTGGGGAAAGCGGCTTTGTGGGGGGGCGCGACCGATCCGCGTTTTGCGATGGTCATCAGCAACGAATCGGGCGCGGGCGGTGCCAAACTGTTTCGTCGGGGCCGGGGCGAAAACATCCGGCGGCTGAACACGGTTTTTCCGCACTGGTTTTGCGGAAATTTTCAGAAATACATGGATCAGGACTCGCTGCTGCCTTTCGATCAGCACGAGGTTATTTCGCTGATTGCGCCCCGACCGGTTTACGTTGCCAGCGCCGAAAACGACAAGGGTTCCGATCCTTCAGGTGAGTTTGCCAGCGCCCAGGCGGCTGATGCCGTTTACCGGTTTTTAGGAACGAACGGTTTACCAGCAACCACACAACCACCACTGAATCAATCGGTTCAGGGCCGAATCGGTTACCACATCCGCCCTGGGGACCACGACGTTTTATGGTACGACTGGTCCCAATTCCTGCGATTCGCGGATACGTTTTTCAAGCAATAGCCAGTTTTCTGAACACGGTTTTCAGTGTTCCATATTCGTTATTCAGTATTCGATATTCGTTATTCACTTTTCAATATTTGCCATTAAATCCCTTATTCTCATTCCTGCCAGCGTTTACAGAAAACCGAAAACCGCACACCATTCTCCTAACAAGCCGACAGTTGATACGCCTTGGGATTATGACCGGTCCATTTTTTGAAGGCCCGGCGGAACGAACTCGGTTCGTCATATCCCATGACACAGGCGATTTCGTTGATATTGTGTTGCGTGGTGCGGATCAACCGCAGGGCGATATCCCGGCGGGCGTAATCGATTATTTCCCGAAAATTGACATCCTCGGCCTGTAAACGGCGTTGCAGCGACCGCACCGATAACCCCAATTCATCGGCCACATCTTCGATCTGAGCGGTTTGCTGGTGATCCAGTCGGCGGAGAACAATGGCGCGGGCCTGCTCGGCCACCGGTTGCGTCTGCCGATAACCCGCTCCGTATTCCATTGCCTGACAAACGTAATCGAAGACTTCGGTCGGGTTGATGCCCATCCGTTGACAAACGGCTTCAACATGGTCTCTGTTGCCGTTCAGGGCACTGTTCAGAATGGTTTTTAATGAGTTAAAGGGTGTCGATTGCGGATACATGTTGTTTACGGGACGTAGTGAATTACTTAAATCGATGACAAGTAATTCAACTTTTCAGCCCACGGAAACCTTGAAGGTCACAAAGTGCGGGATTCGGTACTTGAAATGGCATTTTGGCCTTCTCAACCGACATCAGAATCCGAACCAGTTGGCGATCATCTGAGACGGTCGGGCGCTTTCCAGTTGCTGCTCCAGTTTGTCGGGAATTTTGGGGAAGAAGTCGATTCCGGTTTGTCTTTCTACCTCATCCACCGTCACGACAAACTGCTTCAGTGAGCCGTCGGATTCCTCGTTTTTCAACAGAAAAGCGATCATTCGAATATCCGGATTGTTGCAATACAACAGCACTTTGTAATAATATTCGGGAACGGCAATCTGATTTTTCTTGCCAATGGTCGGTAAACCGGGTCGCAAAACCGGGCCGGTAACGACGTAAATTCCCTGATCGCGCAACGCCCAGACCCGCACCTGTTCTTCCAGTTTTTTCCAGATTCCCCGATTAAAATCCGGCACCTGCGGGCTGATGTTGCTCATGTAAAACGTCTGCTTCATCATTTCTTTCGAAAACTTGAAGTCGCCCGCCGGGGCCAGATGCCCGCGATCGTAGCCGGAACGGGAGTAATCCGACGACAAAGCGGAACCGGTTTCAACTGACGGATCGGGCTGAAACTGCTCATTTTTGCGTTCGGCATCGCCCAGAATTTCGTTTTCCAGCAAGGGGTACGAAACCCAGTCGGCCTGTTCGTATTCTTCGCGATACCGCAGGGTGTAGCCGTCGTGACGAATGATTTCGTCGGTTGGTTGAACGGTCGGCAGCGTAAAATCGACCAGTTTTTCAAAATCGAACAGCTTTTTTGTACTATTGGCTTTCGGAACCGAGCGGTTTTCCCGGCCCTCCGATTTGGCTTTTTCCAGCATCGACCGGTCGTCGCTCGCTTCCGTGTCCGTGTTGTCGGCGGCTACTTCCTGCGTCGGTTCGGGAGCTTTGTAGGGATTTTCCTTCGCGGTTTCTTTCGACGACGATTTGATCCCCACCAGGCTTTTGATATCATTCCAGAAAGCCACAACCGGTTCCGTTCGCCCGCCATAATGCAGGAAAAGGCCGATCAGGAAGAAAATGAGGAGAAGAATCAGCGTATTGCTGCGCAACCGGAATCCACTCCGATGAACATGCTCAGGGGTATTTGGCGAACGAAAAAACATGGTGCTAAGTTACGAATACATTCCAAAGTTGGCATTCGATAATTGTTACCGAATACACAAATACGGTTATTAATTTTGTCAGTTGTTGCCCTTAAAGTTTGATTCTGCATGCCGTCATTTAAAATTGTCGTTATCGGTGGGGGAGCTGCCGGTTTTTTTGGAGCCATCACTGCCGCCGAAACGTTCCCGAACGCCGAAATTACGTTACTTGAAAAAAGCAAAACCGTCCTGAACAAAGTCCGGATTTCGGGAGGTGGTCGCTGCAACGTAACGCATTCGTGTTTCGACAATCGCAAACTGATCAAAAACTACCCGCGTGGCGAATCCTTTTTGCGTCCCTTACTCAAACAATTCGATGCGGCTTCCACCGTCAACTGGTTTGAAAGCCGGGGCATCCGCCTGAAAGCCGAAGCCGACGGACGGATGTTTCCGGTTACCGATTTATCCGAAACGATCATTTCGTGTTTACTGCAGGAAGCGCGTCGGCTGAACGTTCAAATCCGGACGAGCTGCGGGGTCAAATCACTGATTCCTTCGGATGGGCGTTGGGAAATTGAAACGCTTTCCGGCGAAAACTGGCTCGTCGACCGGGTTTTGATTGCGGTTGGCGGTTATCCGCAACCGGCTTCCTACGGCTGGATTCCGGGATTGGACGAAGCCGATCAAGCGCCCAAACAACTGATTTCGCCGGTGCCGTCGTTGTTTACGTTCAATACCCCCAACAATCCGCTGCTGTCGCTGGCGGGCGTTTCCGTGCCGGACGCCATCATTCGGGTTTCCGGCACGAAGCAGGAACAACGCGGACCGGTTTTGATCACCCACTGGGGATTCAGCGGCCCGGCGGTTTTACGCCTGTCGGCCTGGGCTGCACGCGAGCTGGCGGAATTGAATTACACCCACGAAATCCGCATCAACTGGCTGGCGGCCCTGAACGAAAACCAGGTGCGGGAGCAGATGCAAAGTTACCGGCAACAGCATCCCAAAAAACAGGTAGCGACGCAATCGCTGTTTGGACTGCCGGGACGGCTGTGGTCGGCACTGGCAACGGAAGCCGGTATTTCGCCAACGGAGCGATGGGCCGAATTGGCCGGCAAAGCCCAAAACCGGTTGATTAACCTGCTGACCAACAATACATTTGCGGTTTCCGGCAAAAGTACGTTTAAGGAAGAATTCGTTACCTGTGGCGGAATCGCAACCGACGCGCTCAAGCCTGAAACGCTGGAAAGCAAGCAGTTTCCGGGGCTGTTTTTTGCGGGCGAAGTGCTGAATGTCGACGGCATCACGGGCGGTTTTAATTTCCAGAATGCCTGGACGACGGGCTACGTAGCAGGGAAAAATATCGGCATTTAGGCCATTCCGTTCGTTAAGCCGGTAGAAAATCATATTATTGTATAACCAAATTCCTTTTACAGGCTTGATCCAATTGATCGATCCATTAGAGTTGCAATGCCAGCGATGGATTGGATTCCACTTTCTGGAAAATAGTGAAGCAACTGGGAAAAAATGTTATTTTTGATAAAAAAACAGCGGTATGGAAACCCCAACGATCTCTCAATACGAACTCGAACGCGGAAAACCAATGCCGAGTAAAAACCACGCCATTATTCAAAGTCGCCTGATCATCGCATTTGCAAAACTGACGGGCGACCGGTTTACAATTCTCTCCGAAATCAGTGTCGATTTGCCGACGGGCGGAGTCGTTCCGGATATTGCGTTGTATCCGCCAACTTCTTATGAAGCTTTCAACGACGAAGTCGAAATGACGACTCCCCCACTCTGTGCCATTGAAATTATTTCCCCTTCCCAAAATAACCAGCAGTTTATTAAGAAAGCCGAAAATTATTTTAAAGCCGGAACACGATCATGCTGGGTTGTTGATCCGGTTTTCCGGCAAATCCACGTTTTTGACAGTCCGGAGCAGTACCAGACTTTTCAGGCCGGTCGGGAGGACACGTTGATTGATCGGGTTATGGACATCCGGCTTTCGTTGCAGGAGATCTTTAAATAAATCCGTTTCTTCGGTCAGCAATCGATGCCCACGCCCCAATTTCTGGACTTTTCGGGAAATCACAACGTCTTTAAAAACGATTCGGATCAAACGATTACGGTTTTTACCGAACTGTACCTGTATGGTTCCGTCGCTACTGACGAACTGGCCAACCGAATTGCCTATAATGTAGTCCGGGTTTGGGATCGACCGGCGGTTATTCTCTCCCTCGACGATATCGATTTTCTGATTCGCTTTCACGTAATCGGCACTTTCGTCGACGATCCGCTACCGTTGCTGAAGAAAAACCGGGACTTTAAAAAGATGTTTTTCCGGGTCGAAACCGCAACCGACAATGCACTGGGCGGGATTTCATACATGGATGGGCTGAAAAGCAATACCGGTTTTTTCCGGCTCGACAACGTGGGTTTCGATGGTTCGACAACTGAAGCCCACGAAATCGGGCACGGCTGGGGCCTGGTTCCCGGTACGCCCGACGGCCATCCCCTGAATCTTAACCTGATCGGGAAAGGCCAACCGGGTATCATGTATCCGCGCGGCACCCTCGTCGATCCTGAATACCAGTGGAATCCGTCGGCCCGGCCCGGCGAGTTCGGGGGCACGCTGAAACCGGACAAACGCGTGGCCACGCTGGAAGACATTGCCATGCTGGGCCTCGATCAGCTTGATTATGACTGGCAGGGACGCGCCAAATTGGGCGGACTGACCAACATTTATCACGACTTCCAGCCGACATTGCCGCTTTAAAGCCCTGACAGCGGTCGCAGACCCTGTCAGCGGCAAACCTTGTTCTCAACAAATTTTAATTGCTCAGTACATTTTTCAACCGCTGACAGGGTCTTCGACCGCTGTCAGGGTTTCTCAACAAGCCTTACTCTTCAATACATCTTTTCGTAATATTCCGTCGCCATGCGGTTGGAGTTGAAAAAGCCGTTGACGTCGTTCATACTTTGCAGCGTCAACGCATTCCACTCGTCCGGTTTTTCGTAGTAAAGCGGCAGGATTACATTTTCCAGCTGGTCGAAAAAATGCGTTCGATCGGATGCATCCCGCTCTTCGGACGACAAACCGGGCGCTGCAACGGGCACGATAAATGAATTTTTCTGATGCTCAGCAAACTCGCAGACCCAGCCGTCGAAGGTGGAGAAATTGATGCTTGCATTCATGGCCGCCGTCATGCCGCTCGTCCCGGAAGCCTCCCGCGTAACAATCGGCGTGTTCAGCCACAAATCCGAACCATCCTTCAACTGTTTCGATAATGCCAGTTCATACCCCGTCAAAACCGCCATGTTTTTGTGAAGGTGGCTCAAATACACCAGCGAATTGAAGGTGTGCGTGGCACCCTCGTCGGACGGATACGGTTTTCCGGCCCAGATAAACTGGATGGGATATTTCGGGTTGTTCATCAATTGCTGAAACCGCTCAGAGTTCTGCACCAGCAAATCCGGTCGTTTGTAACCCGCAAACCGGCGCGCCCAGACAATCGTCAGCACGTTTGGGTCAAAGAGCTTGCCGCACTGGTCGGCCACAGTTTTGAACAGGGTTTGCTTCAGGCTTTTTTTCCGGGCGGCAACGGCCCTCCCGTCCCCTTTCTTCCGGGCGGTTTCGAGTTCATTGTCAGCCCAGTACCGCAAATTCTGAGCGTTCGTTACGTGCGTAATTTCGGGAATATCGCTGTACGAGCCCCACATATGCCGCGACACTTCACCGTGTAGTTTGGATACGCCATTGGCCTTCCGGCTGAGTCGCAGAGCCGCCAGCGAGTGGTTAAAGACATTGTCATCAATACCCGTAATTTCCCGAACCGTCTCCAACGGCACCTGACCAAAAAAACTCATGACATTCAGCTGGTTAATGTCGTGTTTGTCATTCCCGGCTTCTTCGGGCGTATGGGTCGTGAATACCATCCGTTTCCGAACCGCGTCGGCGCTACCGTATTTCTGGTACAAATGAAAAGCCGCCGAAACCGCATGGGCTTCGTTCAAATGGTAAACGTCCGGTTCATAGCCCAGCTCATCCAGCAGTTTGGCACCACCCAGTCCCAGAATCATGCATTGCGCCACTTTGGCCGAAGCAATACTGTCGTACAGCCGGAGCGAAATCGAACGGGCCAGCCAGTCATTCTCGTCAATATCCGTCGTCAGAAAAAACATCGGCACGGTATCAAAGTGCTTTGGATCAAGGTAATACGCCCGGACCCAAACCGGTGTGTGGTGCACTTCAATTGTAAATTTGATGCCGGTATCTTCCAGAAAACCGTATATTTTTTCCCGAAACAGCACATCCATGGCGTTGTCGGTTTTACGCGTCTGGTCGTAATAGCCATATTTCCACAGCATTCCGATTCCGATTACATTCTGCTTCAGTTCAAACGCGCTGCGCATGTGGGAACCGGCCAGAAAACCCAGCCCCCCGGAATAGATTTTAAACGCCTGATCGATCGCAAATTCCATTGAAAAGTAAGCAACGGATTTTTTGAATCGGGGATCAAATTCATAAGGATGGCGGAACGCCTGCGGCAAATTTGATTTTGTCATTCGGGTAAAGTACGGTTGAATGTGTGATGGTAGTTGACTGGCAAGATAACAAAAGACCCGATAGGACCATTTAAGGAAAATAATGAATTGAAGTAATTCCAACCCGGAACCATTCGTTTCTTTGCGTCGGTTTCGTCACTAAAGAACCTCATTTCTGGCAACATGTTTTCTACCCTGCGCCATCACATTGAGAAAAAAATCCCTCTGACGGATGACGAGTTTACGCTGGCATCCGCTCATTTTACGGTTCGCAGACTGAAGAAAAGGCAATTTTTGCTCCAACAGGGCGATGTTTGCCGGTATGAAAGTTTTGTGGTGAGCGGTTGCCTGAAATCCTATCATACCGACGACCAGGGCGTTGATCACATCCTGCGGTTTTCGGTCGAAGACCATTGGGCGGGCGATCTGGACAGTTTTATCAACAGCACTCCCTCCTCGTTCAACATCGAAGCCCTCGAACCCGTTACGCTGCTGGTGATCGATAAACCATCGCTCGATCAATTGTATCAACGCGTTCCCAAACTGGAAACGTTTTTTCGACTCCTGAATCAAAACGCCCTGATTGCCACCTCCCAGCGGGTGATCAAAAACCTGAGCGTTCCGGCCAGCGAGCGGTACCAGCTATTTCTGAAAGCCAATCCGCAACTTGTTCAGCGGATTCCGTTGAAAGACATTGCCTCCTACCTGGGCATTACCCCGGTTTTTCTGAGTAAGCTGAGACGGGAAAAGCCCGGTTTCTAAAACTAGTTTTAGCGGTTTTCTTCACCTGGTTTAAGTGTTGAAAAAGGAAAGCGACGGAGATTTGTGGTCATTAAACGATCACAAAATGAACCCGAATACACATTCTTTTTTCGATTCCATTACTCTAAATCGGCACCGATTGGCGAACCGGTTTGTCGTTGCACCCATGACTCGTGTCAGCGCCACCGCCGAGGGAGTTCCGACCGGTGCAATGGCCGATTATTATGAAGCCTTTGCCCGGGGCGGTTTTGCTGCAATCATTACCGAAGGGGTTTACCCCGATTCAATCGCTTCGATCTGTAACCCCAACCAACCCGGAATTGCCACTGATCAACAGGTAAATGGGTGGCGTCAACTCACGAAGCGGGTAAAAAAATTCCCGACGGTTTTCATTTGCCAGCTCATGCACGCGGGCGGTTTGTCACAAGTTCTAACCAACACCCTTGCTCCTTCGGCCATCCAACCACTTGGCAAACCGTCGGCTTCATCCGGAGGTCTGGATGCGTTTTCCCTTCCAAAAGAAATGACCAATGAAGAAATTAAAACGACGATCAGCGGGTACGTTAAAGCGGCCCGAAATGCCGTTGATGCCGGTTTTGACGGCATCGAAATTCACGGCGCCAATGGTTACCTGCCCGACCAGTTTCTGACCGCTTATACGAATCAGCGCACCGATCAGTACGGTGGCTCCGTGGAAAACCGGTTTCGGTTTATCGCTGAACTGATGCGTGAAATCCGGGCAGTAGTTCCGAATGATTTTATCGTTGGCCTACGGTTATCAGAAGGCAAGGTGAATAACCTGGCTTATCGCTGGGAAGAAGGCGCGGACATGGCCCGGGCGGTTTTTGCGGAAGTCAAAAAAGCGGCTCCCGATTACCTGCACATTGCCGCCGAAGGGGGTGGCTGGCAACGGGAATGCGTCTATGCCGACGGCAGTTCGTCGACCGGGATTGCCCGTCAGCTGCTGGATTGCCCCGTTATCGCGAACGGCGGTTTGCACGAGCTGAATCTGGCAGAGCGGATTCTTGCAGAGGAATTGGGTGATTTACTGGCAATTGGTCGTTACGCCATTGCCAACCCGGATTTTCCGCAGAAGGTTTTTCGGAAAGAACCGCTGCTGCCGTTTGAATCTGGAATGATCAAGCCCACGGTTTCGCTGGCAAACACGCGGAAGTGGATGGGAACGCGGATTGAACAGATTTGACGGATTTACACGGATAAAAATCCGTAAATCCGTCAAATACGCGTTCCTGTTAGCAGAATTAAATCGACTTCAGATAAGCCATGCTCTGCGGCACCTGCTGCTGCGCCGATGGGCTTTCGTCTTCGATATAGAAATACTCGATCGATGATTTTTTAGCGGCTTTCAGAACGGCCGCCAGATTGATTTGTCCCGATCCCAGAGCCACGTCATTTTCGGGAGGAGTGCCGCCCGACATATTCCCCTGAACACCTTTTTTGAGGTCTTTCATGTGCATCAGCTTGAAGCGTTTCGGGTATTTTTCGAGCAGTTTGGCGGGGTCCTGACCGGGAAAGTACACCCACAGCACATCCATTTCAAAGCTCACATCATCCGGGTTGGTTTTCTGAACAATGTAATCGAACAGCGTACCATTTTCGTACGGTTCAAACTCGAACCCGTGGTTGTGATAAACAAACATCAACCCTTTGTCTTTCAGCTGTTTGCCAATCATATTAAACTCCTCGACTGTTTTTTGGGCAGCTTCCAGCGTAAATTTCCCCTGATGCGGAATCCAGGCGAGCCGGACGTATTTGGCACCCAGTGTTTTGGCATTGGCAATCACCATGTCCATCTTTTTCATCAGGTCGTCATACCCAACGCCGTGGCTGGTGCAGACCATGCCGCGTTTGTCGAGCTCGCTGCGAATTTCAGCGGCAGTTTTACCGAAAAGACTGGAAAATTCGATGTTGGTAATGCCCATCGCCTTGATTTTGTCGAGCGTTCCGGGCATGTCTTTGGCGAATTCATTCCGCATGGTATACGATACCATGCCGGGCGTGTCTTTCAACGTTTTACTAAACCGCTGACCGAATGTCGTCACAGTCAGCAGAAAGGCAACCGATGTCAACAGAACGTATTTTTTCATGATCGTTAATGAGGTTTATCGCAAAAAGGCCGGAAACCGCATGGCCTACTGTTCACATCCGGCTTCACCATTCGTCATCATCGTCCTGAAAGGCCCGGTACGCCCGGTTCAGTTCCAGCAAAGCCTTCTCGTTTTTCTGTTCCCTGGCCAGCTCTATGCCCCGTTGGTAAATAGCTTCCGCTTCGGAGCGGTTATTCAGCTCGGTGCAAAGGTCAGCCGCCTGATAATACGTCGGCAGGTACGTTGGATGTTCGTCCAGCAGCTTTTTCAGGCATTTCCAGCTCTCCGCGGGTTGTTCATTCCGGTATTCCATCGCCAGCGCGTAAACATTGAACGGATCATCGGGTTGTTCTTCAATAAACTGCCGCAGCAGTTGAATGCGGTTATTGTTCATTCAGGTTTCGTTTACGGTTTGCGGTTTTCAGTTTTCGGAGGCATACGCTTTCTAAAATATCGAATATTGAATACCGAATACCGAACGCGTAATGCGTCAGTTCTGGCAGATAATCACACCGAATGCCGAAAACTGAAAACCGTAAACCAATAGCCAAAAATAGTATGCAAGCATACGTTTTATTCCCGGCAAGTTTGTATTTTTGCCAGCATCACATCTAAACCACGGACAACATGAAGATTTTAGTGTGTGTCACCAGTGTGCCGGACACCATCACCAAAATTACGCTCACGGACAATAATACCAAACTCAATAAAGCGGGAGTGCAATTCATCACCGGTCCTTACGACGACTACGCCCTTTCTCGGGCGGTGGAACTGAAGGAACAACAGGGTGGCACGGTAACGGTTCTGAACGTCGGGGAAGCCGATGCCGAACCGGTTATTCGCAAATGCCTCGCGATTGGGGCCGACGACGCCATCCGGGTGAATGCCGAGCCAACCGACGCCTATTTTGTGGCCGAACAGATTGCTGCCGTCGCCAGAGAAAACAGCTACGATCTGATCCTGATGGGCCGCGAATCCATCGATTACAACGGCGGGCAGGTACACGGCATTGTGGGCGAAATGCTCGGCATTCCGTCGATTTCTCCGGTTATGAAACTGGACATCGAAGGCTCAACGGCGAAAATCACACGGGAAATCGAAGGCGGCCACGAGGATCTGGAGGCCGGTTTGCCGCTGGTGCTGGGTTGCCAGGAACCGATCGCCGAATGGAAAATTCCGAACATGCGTGGCATCATGACGGCCCGCACCAAGAAGCTGACCGTCGTTGAACCGGCCGGAAAAGACACACTTACCCAGATTTCCAGCTACGAACTCCCCCCCGCCCGTGGAGCCTGCAAAATGATCCCCGCGGAGGAGGCCGAAACGCTGATCAGGTTGCTGCGTACGGAAGCGAAAGTGATATAAGTTTAAGGGAGTTGTTTCGCCAAACTCCGCGAAATAACTCTTTTCCAAACCTTTAAGAGATTGTCCAAAAATAGTAAATCATGCTTTCTATATTGCCCCCAACCCCCTAAAGGGGGCTTTAGTACACCGATTAAAGCCCCCTTTAGGGGGTTGGGGGCAACGCGAAAGAAGGGAAATTTAAAGTTTAGACAGTCAATAAATCCACTCTAAAATGTCAGTCTTAATATTTGCGGAATTAGAAGAAGGAGCGATCAAGAAATCGTCGCTTGAAGCGATCTATTACGGTTCAAAAGTCGCCGAACAAACCGGCACCACAGCCACCGCCCTCGTACTGGGCGAAGGCAGCACCGACGAATTGGCCAAAGCCGGCCGGTTTGGGGCGACGGAAGTGCTTCACGCCAGCGACGCCCGGCTGAACGAAGGCAATGCCCTGGCCTACGCCAGCGTCGTGGCCGAAGCCGCCAATCAGGAAGGCGCTAATATCATTGTGCTGGCAAAATCGTCGCTGGCCGATTCGATGGCCGCTCGGCTGGCCGGGAAACTGAAAGCCGGTTTGGCCGCTAATGTGATCGAATTGCCGGATTTGTCGGGCGGTTTTCGGGTCAAACGCAGTATTTTCACCGGAAAAGCTTTCGCGATTACGGAATTGACGGCGGAGAAAAAAATTCTGGCGATCAAAAAAAATACGATTACACCCGAAGAAACCGATGCAACAGCTCCCGTCGAAGCCTTCAGTCCGGTTTTGAATGATACCGATTTTGTAGTTAAAGTAACCAATGTCGAAAAAGCAACCGGCGACATTTTGCTGCCCGAAGCCGATCTGGTCGTTTCGGCGGGCCGGGGACTCAAAGGTCCGGAAAACTGGGGCATTGTGGAAGATCTGGCGAAGGCGCTGCACGCAGCTACGGCCTGTTCCAAACCGGTTTCGGACCTCGACTGGCGGCCTCACCACGAACACGTCGGCCAAACGGGCATCAAAATCAGCCCGAATCTTTACATTGCCTGCGGCATTTCCGGCGCGATTCAGCACCTGGCGGGCGTGAACTCATCGAAGGTCATTGTAGTTATCAACAAAGATGCGGAAGCACCGTTTTTCAAATCGGCGGACTATGGGATTGTTGGTGACGTGTTCGACGTCCTGCCCCGGCTGACGAAAGCGGTAAAAGAACTTTAACACTCGTGTTTGGGCGTTTTGTGGTTGGCGGTTTTTGGTTTTTTTTAGTTTCAGACGAAAAACTCCTAAACCTGCAAACCGCTAAACTCCCAAACTCTATTAACTTTGCGTCGTGGAGAAGATTAGACTTGAAATCTTAGGTTTGTCGCCCAGCCAATCGCAGTCGGGTTCGTTTGCACTGGTTTTGGGAGAAGAATACGGGAACCGCCGGTTGCCGATCATCATCGGTATGTTTGAAGCGCAGGCCATCGCAATCGAGATCGAGAAGATTGTGCCCAACCGCCCGATGACCCACGACCTCTTCAAATCATTTGCCGACAAATTCGGCTTTACGGTTCGTGAAATCGTTATTTCTGACCTGCGGGAAGGCATTTTCTTTGCCCGCATTGTTTGCACCGACGGTACGCGCGAAACCGTAGTGGACGCCCGCCCGTCCGATGCCATTGCGATCGGAATCCGGTTCAACGTTCAGATTTACACCTACGAATCCATTCTTTCCGAAGCCGGTATTACCGCCAGCGCCACCGATGAGGCCGAGGAACAGGAAGAACTCGTTCCCCAGACGACGTCCCGCTCGTCGCGGTCCCTGACCGAGCAGTTGAAGGACATGACGTACGATGAGCTCCAGCAATCGCTGGATGAAGCCCTGAAAAAGGAGGAATACGAAAAAGCCGCCAAAATTCGGGACGAAATGAGCCGTCGGAACTAGCCTATCGTTGCCAAAGCCGAGCCAAGGCCTTAATTTAGTACTTTCATCACCTGAATAATGCGGTATGTCTGAGGTACCCAAAGATACTCATATTCGTACATCTGACGAATCGGAACGCCGGAGCGATGCGCCAGCGGAACGTTCGCTGAATTTCATCGAGCAAATTGTTGAAGAGGATATCGCCAATGGCAAAAACGGAGGACGCGTTCATACGCGCTTTCCGCCCGAACCCAACGGCTATTTACACATTGGTCACGCCAAATCCATTTGCCTGAATTTTGGCTTGGCGGATAAATACGGCGGAAAAACCAACCTCCGTTTCGACGATACAAACCCCGTTACTGAAGATACCGAATACGTTGATTCGATTAAAGCTGACGTTCGCTGGCTCGGTTTTGAGTGGGAGAATGAATTTTACGCGTCCGATTACTTCGATCAGCTCTACACTTTTGCCGAAAATCTGATTCAGAAAGGCTACGCGTACGTTGACGACTCGACGGCGGAGGTGATCGCTTCGGAAAAAGGTACGCCCACTGAACCCGGTAAGGAAAGCCAATACCGCACGAGGTCCGTCGAGGAAAACCTGGACTTGTTCCGGCGGATGAAAGCGGGCGAGTTTCCGGATAGTGCCAAAGTGTTACGGGCGAAAATCGACATGGCGTCGCCGAACATGCACTTCCGTGATCCGATCATGTACCGGATCCGACACATTCACCACCACCGCACAGGCGACAAGTGGTGTATTTATCCGATGTACGATTTCGCGCACGGGCAGTCGGATTCCATCGAACAGATCACGCATTCGCTGTGCACGCTGGAATTTGAAGTTCACCGACCGGTTTACGACTGGTATATCGACAAGCTCGCTATTTTTCCGTCCCGGCAAATCGAATTTGCCCGTTTGAACCTGACGTATACCGTCATGAGCAAACGGAAACTATTGCAACTGGTCAACGAAGGCCACGTCCGTGGCTGGGATGATCCGCGCATGCCGACGATTGCCGGATTGCGCCGTCGTGGTTATACGTCGGCCAGTATTCGTGAGTTTGCCGACCGCATCGGCATTGCCCGGCGCGACAACTTAATTGATGTGGGATTGCTCGAATTCTGCATTCGCGAAGAGCTGAACAAAACCACAACGCGGGTGATGGCGGTGGTCGACGAAAAACCGATCAAGGTGGTTTTGACCAATTATCCCGAAGGTCAGGTCGATGAAGTAGCAATTGAAAACAATCCGGAAGATCCCGCAAGTGGTCACCGCAATGTTCCTTTTTCAAGGGAATTATACATTGAGCGGGACGATTTTATGGAAAATCCGCCCAAGAAATACTTCCGCTTATTCCCCGGCGGCATGGTTCGGCTGAAAGGTGCCTACATCATCAAGTGTGAGGAAGTCGTCAAAAATGAGGAAGGCGAAGTCATTGAACTGCGGTGCGTTTACATTCCCGAAAGCCGGAGTGGTTCGGATACGTCGGGAATCAATGTAAAAGGTACGATTCACTGGGTGTCGGTGGCCCATGCGGTTCCGGCGGAAGTCCGATTGTACGACCGTTTGCTGACAGTTGAAGATCCGTCCTCGGAAGAAGGTGATTTTAAAGATTTTATCAATCCAAAATCGCTGGAAACCGTACAGGCTTTCGTGGAACCGGGCCTGAAAACCGCCCAGGCCGGTGATCGTTTTCAATTCATTCGCAAGGGATATTTCTGTATCGACGATGATTCGTCGCCCGAAAAACTGGTTTTTAACCGGACGGTAACCCTGAAAGACACCTGGGCGAAAGAACAGCGCAAATCGTAATTCTACGGTATTCGGTATACGGTTTTCTGTCAACGGCACCTTTAACGGCATTGATCTTGCGCCAGCAAGTATGTGTTAACCACCGTAAACAGAAAACCCTATACCGCTAAACCCCATACATATGACTCCCCAACAGGAAAAACTGCAGCAGGACGCAACCGAAGTCATCGCTAAACGGATGCCTTTTTTAAATAAAGACAAACAGCACGCGATTACCGTCGAACCGGATGCCTCCCGCCTGACCGTTGCCGGACTGGACGATGAAGAGGAAACGATTCTTAAAGAAATTCTACGCAAGGAATACGGTTATTCAAATCTGAAATAACTGCTTAATCCTTAACCGTTTCGGTATTTTTCTGTGGTGGCAGCGTTTTAACGTCCCGTTCTTTTTCCTGCTGTTCGACGTAAACCGCGTAATCGGCGGGCTCGATTTTAATACCGTAATGTTCGGCATACACCTGGGTAAATTCCGCGCCGAAATACAAAATAGCCGCTGTGTAATAAATCCAGACCAGGATCACGATCAGCGAACCGGCGGCTCCGTAAGTCGAACCGGTGCTGGTGGTTTCGATGTATAGCCCGATCAGGTACCGGCCCAGCATAAAGAGCAGCGCGGTGAAAAACGCCCCCCAGCGAATATCTTTCCAGGCAATTTTGGCATCGGGAAGAACTTTAAAAATGACTCCAAACAAAACCGTAATTACTGCCAGACTAATTAGGAAATTAAATATTTCGGCAAAAATGACGGCAATATCCGGGAAGTACCGGGTCAGCGTATCACTTAATGCCAGAATTAACCCGTTAACAATCAGCGAAACGACCAGCAGGAAACCCAGGCTGACGATGAGCGACGACGATAATAAGCGGTCTTTCAGTAATTTAACCCATCCCCTTTTTGGTTTGGCTTTCACGCGCCAGATCAGGTTGATCGAGTCCTGGATTTCAACAAAAATACTGGTTGCCCCCAGAATCAGGGTAACAATTCCAGTGATCAGCGCTACACTGGTTTTACCCGAAAGCTCCACACTTTTGATCATCTCCTGAATCTGCGCGGCCGCCTGATTGCCAACCAGTCCGTTGATTTGCGAAAAAACCTGCCCCCGAATAGCCTCTTCACCGTAAAAAATACTCGTAATCGAGATTAGGAGAACGAGTAAAGGAGCCAGCGAAAAAACCGTATAATAAGCCAGTGCCGCACTGAGTTTTAGTCCCCGGTCGTTTGAAAAACCGTTGTACGTTCCCAACAACAAAGTCCAGGCATCTGAAAAAAACCGTTTCGTTTTCGACTGTTTCATAACGTTGATGAGTTTTAATAGACAAGAGAGTATAGACGAGAGACAAAATATCATTTACCGAGTCGCTATTCTCACCTTTCTTATCCAACCTCTCACTTCTCTTGTCTTTCTTCTCTCTTGACTATTTCTAAACAAGAATGATCAAGTGTTGTTTGGGTTTTCCAGCAAACAAAGCGGCTTTCCGATGGTTTTAGAATGGACGGGACCTGAAAAACCGTCCTCTCATTTTAAGACACAAACGACATGAAACTCAACATTGGTCTTGATCAAGACACCCTGAAACAAGTCAACGAGCTTTTGAACGCCCTTCTGGCCGACCAACACGTTTTATACATCAAAACTCGCAAATACCACTGGAACGTGGCCGGACCGAGTTTTCTGGAATACCACGAGTTTTTTGAGAAACAATACAAGCAGCTCGAAGCGGCCATCGATGAAGTAGCCGAGCGCATCCGTACCCTGGGAGGTCGACCGGTTTCGACAATGGAAGATTTCCTGAAGCTCACCAGCCTGAAAGAGGACAAAAGTGACGAGATTAAGACCCCGGATATGTTCAAACGGCTGCTGGACGACCACGAACAATCGATTCGCGAGCTACGCGAAGACGTCAGCAAGTGTGAGGAACTCGACGACGCCGGAACTGCCGACTTCCTGACCAACCTGATGGAAGACCACGAAAAAATGGCGTGGATGCTGCGGAAATATCTGTCGTAGGACTAATTTTTCGTTTAAAAAACCGGTATCCGATCAGATACCGGTTTTTTGATTTTTATACAAAAGAGCCTATCATCCTTTTTCATAACTAACGCATTACCATTTAATTAAACGTTCTACCGTTGCCTAATAATTGAAGTTTCTCCGGTAAAAAATAGGTTAGATTCGGATGATATTTTTTTGTTCGCATCATCCTATCCTCCTGAACGCCATGTGGAAACAAATCGCCTTCGCTACGTTCGCCCTCCTGTTTCTGGCCGTTGTCAGTTGCCAGATTGATCCGCAAAAGGTTTCCAGTAATTCGCTTAAAGTCTCGTTGGTCGGCCTTGATGGAAAAACGCTTGTGCTCGATGAACGAGCGGAAGCCGCCCCTCCGCTGAATCCGGTTCGTAAAGATGACAAAGGGGTCTATTACGGTTCGCGACTGACTCTGACGCAGGACCAGTTGGCCCAGATGAAGAAAGTCAAAAATCCGGCTATTCTCCGGATGCTGTACGATGAAAAGAACCAATTCCTGTTGGGCGAAGCCTACCCGATTGCGCAGTACCTAAAAGAGAACGTGATCACATTGCCGGGGGAACAACTCATAACGTCGAAAGCGTTTCAATGGGATTACCAGCTGGTGGATGCGCCCAGCCCGATGACAATTCCGCTGCAACTCAAAAAAGAAGATCTGATCAATCGGTCCTGGACAGCCTACGCCCGACTCCTACTCCCGATCTCCAAATTTATCTATTGTTTTCTGACCAAAGAGACGCCCTGCGAACTTGAACGGTGCCTGAAATATCCGCCCGAATTCAATTTTGAAAGCATTGAGGTTTTGCAGAATTCCGGCCCGGCACTCATCAAAGCGCTCACGTCTGCCGATTGCGCCATTAACCTCACGACAGCCCAGGCGTTCTCCACTTCCGGACCATCAGCTACGTTCAAGGTTCGGGCGTACATCAAACGGTTAAAGACGGCTCCGGCGGGCCCGGCTCCAACGTATTCGTTTCGGTATTCCAACTCCTCGCTGCCCTCGCGCCTGGAAGCCTCCAACCTGGTGACCGTCGACCTGTCAAGTCTGGCAACACTGGCAGTTGGCTCCAACCAGATGGTTGAGTTTCAGCTTTCCTGGGTTCTTCCGATAGGCATCGGGCCAAAAGATTTTTTCGTTGTCAATAACGCTACCTTCGATGCCATTGTGGCCAAAGGCGGTTGCACGACCCCGAATACCATGCAGTATTACGCCGAAGACCGATTTCGATTTAACCTGAACGGCGCATTTGGGGGTTGTCTGTAAAAACCGCTCAGTCCACCACCCGAACTTTCAACAAGCTCCCACCGTGAACGCGGTGGGTTGCTTTTTGATAATCGGATTCATTGGCGTTGTGGATGTTTGGCACAAACTTCTGCGGATTCCGGTCATAGAGCGGAAACATCGTGCTCTGAACCTGCACCATGATCCGGTGGCCTTTTTTGAAGGTGTGTAGAATATCGATCAGTTCGTAGTTGACGTTGGTCACTTCGCCCGGCTTGAACGGTTTGGGATTGGTTTTATCATCGCGGAATTTCCCCCGAAACGCATCGTGCCGGATCATTTGCTGAAAACCGCTCATTTTCTCGTTTTTAGCCGTATTCGCGTTATCTTTTGCATCGCCCGGATACACGTCGATCAGCTTCACCATCCAGTCAGCATCGGTGCCGGTGGTCGATACTTTCAGATTCGCCAGAATGTTACCGGCCAGCGTCACGTCTTTGTCGAGCACGTCGGTCTGAAACACCAAAACGTCAGGCCGACGGGCGGCAAACCGCTGGTCTTCCACCATGTAATCGCGGTTCATTTCCAGCGAAATAGTTTCGGTAAACGGCACCGGTTTCTTCGGATCGGACACAAATTCGGCAAAACCGCTGCTGGTTGCCGGGGCATCAAAAGTCAGTTTTCCAGTTGGCAGCAGGTATAGATTTTTTTCAACGGCGGCTTTGGGCGGCCAGGCGTCGAAGTTCCGCCATTTGTTACTTCCGGTTTCAAAAACCTGGGCTTCAGGAAATTTCGCATCGCCTTCACCTTTCAGAAAATACGCAAAAAACTTCCGCTCCACGTTTTCCTGAAAATACGGACCGGTTTTTTCGCCAAAATTGACACTGCCCAGTTGATCGCCGGTATCGTTCCAGCCGCCGTGCGTCCACGGACCTGCCACCAGAATGTTGTAAATGCCGGGATTCTGCTTTTCAATGGCTGCATATGTCTTGAAAATACCGTGCAAATCCTCAGCGTCGTACCAGCCGCCGACAATCATCACCGCGTGTTTGATACCTTTCAGGTGCGGTAAAATGTTCCTCGACTGCCAGAACTGATCGTAATTCGGGTGGGCCAGGTTGCCGTTCCAGTACGGATCTTTTCCTTCGTATAACCCGGCTTTCTGCGAATTTTTCATCGGACCGAGGTTCAGGAAAAACGCGTAGCCGTCTTCCGTGCCGTAGTTAAATTCCTTAGCAGACGGCGTTTTCGTTGGGGTTCCGTCCGTCCGGTTCGTAAAATAAGGGTAGAAATTGAAGTTGTGCGGAATCAGAAAAGCGCCGTTGTGGTAGCTGTCGTCCCGCCAGAGGTCGGCCATTGGTGCCTGGGGCGACGACGCCACCAAAGCCGGGTGACCGCTCAGCGTGCCTGCCGAAGCATAAAAACCGGGGTAACTGATTCCCCACTGCCCCACTTTACCGTTGTTATTCGCAACGTTTTTAATCAGCCAGTCGACCGTATCGTAGGTATCCGTGCTTTCGTCGACATCGGTTTTAGACTTTTTATTGGGAATTTGCGGAGTCATTTCCTGGAAAACGCCTTCGCTCATCCAGCGTCCTCGAACGTCCTGATAGACAATAATATACTTGTCTTTTAGAACAAATTCAGAAGGGCCAAGCCGCCGGGCCGGGAACTGATCCGTCCCGTATGGGCGGCAGGAATACGGCGTTCGCTGCATCAGGATGGGGTATTTCTTTTCCACCGAAATGTCCTTCGGAACATAAACCGCCGTGAAGAGTTTGATCCCGTCGCGCATCGGAATCTGGTATTCGAACTTGTTGTAATTTTCTTTGATGAACGGATTGGCTGCCGGAGCCTGGGCAAAACTTTGAATGGAAATTGCCCAAAAACAGATAATCAAAACGTAGATTTTCATAGATGTACCGACGGACTCAGTCCGTTTTTTTAGATAGTAACTCGCGATCAACAAATGTGAAACCAGATCATTCCTCCAGTCCTTTGGTACGTCACTCATTTTGAAGCGATTTGGTCGGATTATTTAAAGCCGCTTTAATCGTCTGAAAACTAATGGTGGCCAGTGCAATCAAAACCAGAACCAGCATCGGAATCAGCCAGTGAAACGGGTTCAGCTCGATCCGGAAGGCATACACCGACAGCCATTGGTGGATGGAATACCACGAAACCGGAATCGCCAGCAGACCAGCCACGAGTAGCAAACGCATTGACTCCCAGGCCAGTAATCGTAACACACTGGCGACCGACGCGCCCAGCACTTTCCGAACGCCAATTTCTTTCGTCCGCCGGGCCGTGTTGTACGAAGTCATTCCGAACAAGCCCATGCAGGCAATCAGAATCGCCAGCGACGAGAACAGAATGAAAGTACGGCCAAACTGACGATCCTGCCGGTATTGCCGGTTGAAAAAATCATCCAGAAAGAAGTAGTCCATCGACGATTCCGGGAAAAACCGCCCCCAAACCGTCTGCACTTTTTCGACCAGGCCATCTACCTGATTAGTGCTGATTTTCAGAGAGTAATAATCCGTCGGAAGCCAGCGGTAGTCGGGGTCCATGAATAAAATCAGGGGCGTAAACTGCTTCTGGAGCCCCTGCTGGTGGTAATCTTTGACAACCCCAATGATTTCATTCGGGCGGTCATGGGTCACCTCCAGCAGGATTTTTTCCCCAATGGCATCTTCGTTCGATTTAAATCCGAACTGCCTGACGGCCGACTCGTTCAGAATCAGCCCCGTCGAATCGGCGGGGCGGCTGCGGTCGAATGCACGACCCGCAGCCAGTTGCAGGTCGTAGGTTTTCAGGAAATCAAAGTCGATCATCAGCATTTCGTACAGCCGATCGGATTCCGGACCTTCGTGCAGTCGGCGGTTGGCCAGCATCTGCCCCACTTCTTTCCCCGGCACTGCTCCCGAACCCGTCACCTCCGTAATACCCGGAACGGCCCGAAGGTCATTTTTCAGGGTCTGGGTTTTCTGCGCATAATGATCGGTTTTCACGGGCGCTTTCAACACCAGCACCTGATCCACGCGAACTCCTAAATCCTGATTCATCATGTACGCCAATTGACGCCCAGCGACAAACGTCCCGACAATCAGGATCATCGAGGCCATAAACTGAAAAACGACCAGTCCTTTGCGCAAAACCGCCCCGCTGCCCGTAAACCGGTATTGGCCTTTTAAGGCAAGTACCGGTTTTACCCGCGACAAAACCAGCGCCGGATAAATGCCCGAAACCACGATTCCAACCAGAAATATTACCGCAAAAACCGCATACTGCGTGGGTTCGCTCCAGTCGAATGAAGTCGTCGGAATGTCCAGAAAGCCCGGCAAAACGAAATGAGCGATAACCACAAGCAAGACGGCCAGCACCAATGCCAGCACGTTGAGCAGCAGCGATTCGAATAAAAACTGAAACACGAGCAGAGACTGATGCGAACCGATGGTTTTCCGAATGCCGATTTCCTTCGCCCGGTCCATCGCCCGGGCGGTCGACAGATTGATGTAATTGACCCAGCCAATGATCAAAATAACGAACGCGATAACCGACAAAAATTGAACCGCCCGGCGATTGCCCTTGATCTCAATTTCGTTCTGGGTAGCCGGATTCAGGTGAATGTCGTGCAGCGGAACCAGGTCGATGCTCCAGACATGGTCGCGGAGGGCTTCGGCGGTTTTGTATTTTTCTGACAAGGCCGGGAATTTGGCAATCAGCTTCGCCGGATCGGTTTGAGGTTTTAGCCGGACAAAGGAGTAACTTTCGTGCTGGTACCAGAAATCCCAGTTGCGCCGGTTCGACGTGGCAAAGGACATAAGCATACTAAATTGCATGGTCGAATTGGACGGTAAATCGGCAAACACGCCCGTTACCTCGCAATGATACGAACTCGCAATGGTGCTGACATCCAGGTATTTGCCCAATGGATCGGCGTTTCCGAAATACCGCCGGGCCGCCGATTCCGAAATCACGATGGTATTGGGCGAGGTCAGGAACGTCCGCCGATCACCTTTGAGAACCGGATAGCCGAAAAAAGTAAAGAAATTGGAGTCAGCAAAGCAGACGTGGTCCTCCCGAAACTTGGCTTCCTCGTACCGAACGACGCGGGTCGAGCCCCGCCAGGCGATGCGCGTGAACGCTTCGATTTCCGGAAAAGCCTGTTTCATAGCCGGGACGTAGCCATTGGAGCTGGTCGCCCAATGTTCAGTCTGTACTCCGTTTTTATAAAAGACGCTTTCGACTCGATACACCCGGTCGCCGTTCGGATGAATCCGATCGTAACTTTGCTCGAAGCGGACGTAACCGGAAATCAGCAGAAAAGCCGCCATCCCGAACGCCAGGCCGGTGATGACAATGCCGGTGTAAATTTTATTTCGCAGAATGGTTCGAAAAACGACGGTTGAGTAATGTCGAAGCATGGGCCTGAAAATGAGAGAATAACCAGGGAACGGTTTTGAGGAATTTCATTTACTCCCTAAAATACGCACAATTAAAAAAGAATACCGACTTAGCTTCGAAATAGAGTAATTTTAACCCGGTTGCGACCGAAATCCGATCATGAAGTAATCCAAAAAAGGAAGAAAACCGCTGAAAGGCTTATAATTCCATCGTTTCCGCGGGCCGCAACCGGCGCAACTGGGTTTCCAAACTGAGACTTCGGATGTCGAGTTCCTGCTCAATCCGCCGAATGGCCTCGTCGCTGTAGGTCCCGTCCTTGTGCCACTGGATGATCAGGTCGCGCTGGTGGTCAACAATTGCTAATTCGCTCTCAACAAACTCTTTAAAGAAATTCGGTCCGGAAATGGGTTCTCCTTTTTTAGGTTTTTCATCCATTCGCAAAATACCATTCAGGTAGTTGGTCTGCTGCTCAAACCGGTTTTTCAGTTCGCTCAACACCTCATCGTGCAGATTCAGTGACAGCTCCCCTTCGATAAACGTAATCGAACTGGTGGTGATGGCCAGTCGAATTTTCTTCTCTTCTGCCAGAACTTTCTCCGGCGGTTCTTTCACGTTCAGCCGCCGGATCAACACCGGTAAGGTTAGCCCCTGCAACACCAGCGTGACCAGAATCACCATGAAGGATATGAACAAAATTTCGCTCCGCATTGGAAACGGATGCCCATTGCGGAGGGTAATGGGCAACGCCAGGGCCGTCGCGAGGGAAACTACACCCCGCATTCCGGCCCAGGAGGTGATGAACAGTTCGCTGGAGCTAAACCGGAAAACCCGTCTCCCGCGTTTTCGCATCATGGCGTAGAGATAAGCCAGCGGAAAAATCCAAATAATCCGGGTAATAATCGCCACAAAACTAATGAGCAAACCGTATCCAATTAAGGCCGGTATGGAATCGCCCCCGATACTTTTCGTTATCACGGGTAATTGAGAACCGATCAGAATAAAGACAAAACCGTTCAACAGAAAAATCAGAATATTCCAAAAACCGTTGATTTGCATCCGGGTTTGAAACGAATAGATTTCGTAGGAATGCCAGGCCAGGTACAAACCGGTAGCCACCACCGCCAATACGCCCGAGGTATGCAGGTGCTCGGCCACCAAATAGGCCATGAAAGGCATCAACAGCGTGATCGTGGTGGCAACCGTCGGATTTTCGAGCCGGTTATGAATTTTGGTAAAAATGTACCCAATGGCCAGTCCGATGGCGACTCCGCCCAAAGCGACAACCAGAAACTGCAGACCGGCCTGCCAGAGCACAAAACTCCCGCTGGTGACGGCGGCCACAGCGTACCGGTAGGCAATCAGCGCCGACGCGTCATTGACCAGACTTTCGCCTTCCAGAATGGTGATCAGCCGCCGGGGAAGACCCAGCCCGCGCGTGGCACTCGTCGCAGCAACGGCGTCGGGCGGTGAGGTGATGGCTCCCAGCACAAACGCCAGCGGCCAGGTGAAACCGGGAATGAAATAATGCGCGGCTGCAGCCACGGCCACTGTCGTCAGGAAAACCAGCCAAACCGCCAGCATCCCGATGGGGCGCCGATAGGCTTTGAATTCGTGCCACGAAATGTTACCGGCAGCTTCGAAGAGTAAGGGTGGCAGAAAAATTAAAAAGACCACTTCCGAGTCCAGGTGAATGTCTGGAATGCTGGGGATAAAACCCAGCACCAGTCCCGCAATCACCAGGAGAATCGGGTACGGAATTTTCAGTTTCTGCGTCACCGAAGCCAATGCGGCCAGAATGGCCATTAATATCAAAACAATTTCAAGATTGGTCATCGGGTCAAACGGGTCTGTTTAACGAAAATGCTTACCTTGTAAAATTCAAAAACCGGGAATTCGGCCCATTAACAAGCCTATTAAGGGCATCGGTTTGTAAGCGTACGCGGATAGTTCGTCCGATTTCAACGGAATCAAGTTATGGTTTTTCAAAAAAACAAAGCCATTCGGCGCGGTATTTCTTTCTTCCTGATCTCCCTGATCGGTTTTGCCTCTTTTGTTCAATCGAAACCAACGCTGGAGCAACTCAAACAGCAGATTGAGCTCGAATTCAAAAAGCAGCCGGGGCGGTTTGCGGTCGCTTTCAAAGATTTAACTAACGGACGTGAACTTTTGATTCGGGAACAGGAGGTTTTTCATGCCGCCAGTACAATGAAAACGCCGGTGATGGTCGAAGTGTACAAGCAGGTGGCTCAGAAGCGGTTTTCCCTGACGGATTCTGTTCTGATTAAAAACCAATTCAAAAGCATCGCCGACGGCAGCCTCTACAGCCTCCGGCCCGAGGACGACAGCGAAACGAAATTGTACACCGAAGTCGGCAAAAAGCGGACGCTTTATTCGCTCATGTACGATATGATTATTGTCAGCAGCAACCTGGCTACCAACCTCATCATCGACTTGGTGGATGCTACAAAAGTGACGCAAACCATGCGCGAACTGGGGGCTAAAAACAGCAACGTTTTGCGGGGCGTGGAAGACACCAAAGCCTTCCAGAAAGGGCTGAACAATACCGTTACGGCCTACGACCTGATGGTGCTGTTTGAAAAAATCGCCACCGGAAAGGCCGTTAGTTCCCAGGCATCGGAAGCAATGATCAAGGTGTTACTCGATCAGCACTTCAGCTCCGTGATTCCGGCGAAATTGCCGAATGACGTGAAAGTAGCCCATAAAAGCGGTTCTTTCGCGACGGTTCGTCACGATTCCGGGATTGTTTACCTCCCCGATGGCCGCAAATACGTGATCGTTCTACTTTCAAAAGAAATGCCGGATGATGCGGCTGCCACCGAAACGCTGGCGACCGTTTCCGGCCTGATTTACCAGTATGTGAAATAATAAGCCAGCTTAATGCCCGTTTTCATATCAGATCTGGACCATTATTTGCTTGTAGATTCAATAAAGAATTATGAAAAAAATCGCTTTACTCCTGCTGCTGTTTTCCGGCCTGGTCACAAACGGCTTTTCACAGGATATTTATCCGGGGGCAAAACCCGAAACCCTATTCACTGCTGCGGTTGAACAACGGTTTTTACGGGAGTTTACCGAAAAATTTAAAAGTGATTTCGACGCTCCGGCCCAATACGCCAAAGCGCAGACGCTGGGCGTCGATGGTTGGGAAATGAACCTGTTTACGGCCCGGAAAGCCCAACAGGCTTTTTACAAAGACTATCCGCAGGCGGGTCAATTTTCCGAGAACTTCAAAAGATACGTTGAAAACTGCATTCGCTGGAATTACTGGCATTTGCTCATGGCCTGGCCCATTGTGCGGACGAACGTTCAGGCGACTCAGCAAACCGTGCCGTCGCTGCCCGCCGTGATGCTGGAAGGGTTCGATGAGTCGAAGGTCAATGATGAAACCGCCATGACGTCCGAACCGTACCGGAATTTCCTGTTCTATTACGTGACGTATTTCAATTCCAAAGCCCGGAATTTTGCCAAATACACGCAAAACGACCTGGACAAGATTCTGCCGGAGAAAGCCGGTTTTGCCCGCCAGCACCTGAGCGGTTTGCCCTACCAGTATACGCTGACCCGGCTTTTGCTCGACAATTGTGAAAAAGCCGCGCCCTCGTCCGTCCGCACGGTTTTTGCCGCGCTCACTGCCACGCCCAATTCTGCGACATATGCCGATCTGGTAAAAGCCCGCTGCGGAGCGGTAATGGCCCGAAAAGACGAGCCCAAACCAGAGGTTGCCGCGAAAAAGAAAGCCGTCGATCCCAACGTTTTCTCGTTTGTGAATCAGAACGGCGAGTCGGTCACGCTCGACGATTTTAAGGGAAAAGTGGTTTATCTCGACGTCTGGGCGAGTTGGTGCGGCCCCTGCATTGGCGAAGTGCCGCATTCCAAAAAACTCTATGAGCGTCTGACGAAGAAGCAGTTGGAAAAAGTAGCGTTCCTGTACATTTCCATCGACGATTCGGAAACCAACTGGAAAAATGCGGTGAAAACCCATCAATTACCGGGCGAACAGGGCTGGTCGAAAGGGGGCTGGCGGTCGCGAATCGTGCAATACTTCGGCATTCAAAGCATTCCGCGGTATATTTTGATCGACAAAAAAGGGCAGATGGCGGATTTAAACGCCAAACGGCCCAGCAGTGCCGAGGCCGTTTGGCAGGATATCATGAAATTACTGGACGAGTAAGCGGTTTTAATTATCCCGAATCGGGGCATCCCGCGAATCGGCGTACGCTTTACTAAAATCGATCTTTTTGACCTGGCTGGCCACGTACCGGATGCCCTGAAAAATGTGTTTGATGAACATCGGATCTTCCGAGTAATCCTTTTTATCGTGGCCCAGGGTCGTACACCAGGTGTAGCCGCCGTCGAAATTATAGTACCAGGCCGCCGGATAAAGATTCGTAAACGTCCCGCCGAACATCTTTACTTTTTCAGGTTCGTCGCTGGTAAGCGAAGTCAAATCGTGCGCCATAACGACCGTGGGTCCCGGTGACATTTCCTTCGTGAAGTAGAACTCGTCGGCCTTTTCCCACACTTTGGGAATGCCCTCCATCGACGGATGTTTCGTGTCGATGACGGTGGTTTTAAACTTCTGGAATTTGGGATGCCAGGCAAACGTGCCGCCGATCATGCGCTTGAACCAGGTCCAGTTTCGCTCGGTGCCGGTCACGGAATGGACGCCCACAAAACCGCCCCCGGCTTCGATATACCGGCGGAAGGAAAGGCGCTGCTCGTCCGTATCAAAAACATCATTATTCGTGCTGGGGAAAATCAGCAACGTGTATTGCTTCAGATTATCTTCGGTAAAAACCGTCGGCTGGTCCGAGACGTCCACCTTAAAACCGTTCTCCTCCCCCATTTTCTGGATGCTCTTTACCGCAAAAGGAATGTTGTCATGAACATAGCCCTTTCCATTTTTGGTATACACCAATACCTTGATTTTCTTCCAGTTAACCTTTTCTTCCTTCTGACTCCAGCCCGCCGATGCGGTCAGCACCAGCAATAAACCGGTCAGAAAAGTTGTAGCAATTCGATTCATGGGAAATAGATTATCTGACTGATGATCATAGACGCTGGACCATTGACGATAGACCATAGACCATTGTTGATCGTCAATGGTCTATGGTCTATCGTCAATGGTCAAATATTAAACCTTCAATTTTACATCCTGAGCCTGTTTCTGGGCTTTCAACGCCAGTTCAGTGGTCAGAAAACAGTGAGCCTGGGTCATGGCGGTTTCGGTCCGGTTTAGAATGTCGTCGATCAGCAACGAACCGTAGGGCGTTACCACCTGGCTGCAATCGATGGTTTTCGTTTCCTTGTTATCGACCAGAAAGAGGTGATTGCCACCTTCGCGCCCGCTGATGTCCACGTTCTTGCGAATTTCCATAAACCCATCCGTCCCCAGAATCGTCAACCGGCCGTCTCCCCAGGATTTCAGGCCGTCCGGCGTAAACCAGTCGACCCGGATGTAACCGGTTCCGCCGTTGCCGCGCACCATCGCGTCGCCGAAATCTTCAAACTTCGGGTGATCTGGATGGTTGGTATTGCCTACCTGCGAAGCCACTACTTCGGCCTGCGTCGATCCCGTGAAAAACAGAAACTGATCAAACTGGTGCGAAGCAATGTCACAGATGATGCCGCCAAACCGTTGTTTGTCCCAAAACCATTCGGGCCGGGATTTCGGCGTTATGCGGTGTGGACCGAGGCCGATGGTCTGTATCACTTTTCCAATAGCACCGGCTTTGACGAGTTCGCCCGCTTTGATGGTTGCCTTGTTCTCAAACCGTTCGCTGTACATGATCGAGTAAATTCGTTTGGTTTCCTTCTGAACCTTCCGAACCTCGGCCAATTGTTCGAGCGTCGTAATACCTGGTTTATCGGCCATGTAATCTTTCCCGGCTTTCATGACGCGAATGCCGAGCGGGGCGCGCTCGTCAGGAATTCCGGCACTGACCACCAGTTGAATGGAATTATCGTCCAGGATTTCCTTTTCGCTTTTGGCCAGCTTGGCTTCGGGATAGCGTTTGGTGAAGGCAGCGGCCAGCTCCGGTTCTTTGGCGTAGAACGAAACCAACTGTCCACCACCCCGAATAACGGCTTCCACCTGCCCGTAAATATGGCCGTGGTTAAGCCCAATGGCCGAAAACCGGATTCGGGGCGCTCCCTGCGGCCGCGCACTGCGACCCACCAGAGGCAGTGAATGCGGTGGTTCAGTGGCTGCCAGTAGCTCATTCGGCAGGGCACTCAGGCCGGCCAGACCGGCCGCGGTGGCGACGGATTCCTTGATAAACCGGCGTCGGTTTGCTTGTCGTTTCATAGCGTACCCACGGATCAAAGCCCGTGATTTTTGGTCGTTTAGTGCTAAATTTTCAGGTTCAGTAATCACGAATTACCGCGTAGCGACGGTTGATCCGGAAGTGCGTTTGGCCAGTTCCAGCGCCTGCGTGGTCGTGTGGTATTTGGCCAGCATGTTCGGAACTTCCCAGGCGGGCAACGAACCGGTCTTCAGGTACTCGAGGTATTTTTCTGCAACCCGACCGAAATGTGCTTCGTGGCTTTCTTTGAATTTTTCCGGGATGACCACTTCCCAACCTTTGGCAATTTTCTTTACATCAACACCCGGATAGGTCTTCTGAATAACTGGCAAAGCGGTTTTCAGTGCAGTTTCCGTATCGGCTTCTTTTCCAATCGCTTCAATGTACAGCGTCGGTTTGAATTGCTGCTCGGCTCCCTGCCGGATGATGAGATTAGCTTTGGTGCCGCGCATGATCGAATAGTGCGTATCGCCGGTTCCCTCGGGAGCCTTGTATTTCCAGATCACCGACACTTTGGCGTGCACTCCGCGCAGCTGGTAGTTGATTTCGCCGTTGCTGTAAACCCGCAAGACGCTGTCTTTCACCACATCTTTTTTCAGGTAATCCGGGAAAGCCTTCTGTTTCGTAATGGCCGTAAACTGGCTCAGGGTCATATCCGTTGTCCAGTGGCGGGCGGAAGTCAGCGCGATATCTTTCTGGTAATCAATCGTTTGTTCCGGAAAACACTCCCACTGCACCAGGTCGACCAGGTGGGTCGTTACGTCAACGATTCCTTCGCCCTGCTGGGCAACATCCATGAACCACGACGGCCGGGTGAGAATGCTGCCCGACACATTTTTGTAAAAATGGTGAACACTTTCCTTGGTCACGGCCGGGTTCTCGGGCGTTCCTTTTTCCAGCGTCCCAAAAACGTCCGGCTGCATCGAAAACGCCCGCTGCAACAGCGTGCTGATTTCGTAGCGCTCCGTCATGATGTCGTAAAGCAGCACCTTGTTTTTCTCCGCCGTGGCAAACGCATCTTTCAGTTTATCGAAATTGGCCGCGCTGATGAGCATCGGTTTATCCGCCAGCACGTTAAAACCGGCGGCAATCGTTTTCTGAATGTAATCGGTCTTCAGGCGGTTATTGCCCGACATCACCACCACGCTGGCCGCCTTGTTGGCCTTGCCCTGATCGGCCAGCATTTTATCCAGAAAATCCGCGCCCAGATAAACGTCTTCGTGCCAGTGCGTCGGGTTTTCCGCCCGGCTATTGTAACCGTTAATCTTATCGAGGTGTAACTGCACTTCCGGACCATCCGGCGCATACACCTGGACCGTTGAATCGACTCCTTCATACATGGTTTTCTGAACCAGCGCGGCATGAAAATGGCCGGGATCGAGCGTAATCAGGTGAATCATGTCATCCTTGCTTTTCTCAGACTGACAGGCGGTAATCAGCGCAGCTAGAAACAGGCTGCCAATAATGGGCGATATTTTCATTCGAATGGGTGCTCCGTTAACGGGATTTGGCGGTTTTTGATGAAGCTACGGTTTTAATGGCGTAAGCCGATCGTTGAGTTCTTGCTAAAAGTTTATTGGCTTCCGGGTCATTCTTGAACTGCTCTTTTTTCGGATCCCAATACAGTTTCCGGGGCAGTTTCATAGCCGCGTGATGCAGCAGACAGGCCGAGCACGAACGGTGACCAACCTCAGCGGGAGCAATCGGCTCCTTGCGGCTAACGATGCTTTCCAGCCAGTTGCCGTGGTGTTCCTTGCTCACCGGCAGGTGAATTTCGTTCGGACCAATCACGGATGTAATGATCTTGGGGTCGCTGGCATCCAGCGCTTTAGCCGCATTTTGTTTGGCAACCGGATCGCTGGCGGTTACTGCCGCATCACCGCGCGACACAAAAATCCAGCCGTCGGTTCCTTCAAATTTGATCCCGTTGGGCAGTTCGTTGCTCACGATCATGTGCACCCCGTTTTCGTACATAGCCTCGGTGCGAAATATCCCGTGAACATCCCACAAACCGCTCTTCGGGAAATCGGCTTTCCCCCAGATTTCGATCGGACCGGTATATTCAGTATCCATCGCCCAGTGGGAACAGTCGATGTGGTGCGAGCCCCAGCCCGTAATCATTCCCGCGCCAAACTGCTCGCAGCGCAACCAGCCCGGCCGGTCGTAACCCACTTGGGGGTGCACCCGTTTTTCGGTGTAATACACCTCCGGTGTTGTGCCGAGCCACATGTCGTAATTCAGATTTTTCGGAATGGGCATTTCGGGTTCCACATCGCCCGAAGGATCGCCGGGCAAACCGACGTAGACGGTTTTCAGTTTTCCGATCCGGCCATTGCGCACCAGTTCAGCGGCATACCGGAACTGGTTCGACGACCGCTGCTGACTGCCCACCTGCATGATCCGACCCGTTCTTTTCACGGCATCGGCCATCAACCGCCCTTCCGAAATGGTCAGCGAAGCCGGTTTTTGCATGTAAACATCCTTTCCGGCTTCGACAGCGTGCACCACCATCGGCGCGTGCCAGTGGTCGGGCGTGCTGATCAAAACCGCATCGATATCTTTGTTAGCCAGGAGTTCGCGGTAATCGCCGTAGCCTTTTACGCCATCGTAGGATTTACCGGATTTCTTGGCGTAAACCCCATTGACCAGTTGCTTTCCTTCTTCAACCCGCTTGCTGTCCACGTCGCAAACCGCCATGATCAGGGCATTGTCGTATTGCCAGACGCCTGGCAAATCGTGCGTCCGCGAAATTCGCCCCACCCCGATCGCGCCGACGTTGATGCGGTTACTGGGCGCATTTTTGCCAAATACCGAGGCCGGTACAATGCTGGGAAAACCACTCACGAGGGCCGTCGTAGCCAGAGCCCCTTTGGCCGACAAGTCGAGAAATTTCCTTCTGGTTACAACTGATTTTTTATCCGGTTCCATAAGATGGCTAGATTGATAGAGGTTATTCCTTAAAAACGCACCGATTATCTGACTGAATTCGACCATCAGACCTAAGCGAAAAGAAGCAAGATGATCCCACTTTTTAAGGCCTTAAGTCATTAATCTATTCTCTTTAATCCTTGTCTACCTACAATAAGAAACGACGCGTCGATTTTTACTATTCATTTTTCAAGAACGTACCAATAACCGCCCGATTCGCCGAAACAATCCTCCACTTAAACCCCGATTTTTTCCACTTGACCTTATTTTATTCCGTTCCATCCGGTCTGGGTTTTACTTTCGCAGCATAAACAACAAATACACACCAGATGAATACGAACGTTAAATTAATTCAGTCGGCCCTTGGGCTGGCGATCGGCATGTGGATGCTGGCCTGTGGAGGGCCGAGTTACGGTGTCATCAACGCTGGAAAATCGAAAGCAAAAGCGCCAACCAAAGGAAAGCAGGCATTATTGAATCAGTCGGCGAAGAATTTGAAGGCAAAGGGCCTGATTGCGACAACCAGCGACGCCATCGCTTTTGAACGAAGTCAGAAAAAGAGTTCATCGATCAGTGGTACATCGAAAGTTATAAATAGCGCCACCACCTGTTTAGAGTCATCTTCAAAAAACCACCTTTTCTTCTGGCATTGACCATTCGGCCATATAGTCCGAAACCGGTTGATGCCTTTTGGTTGGTAACGATTCAGCTTTCCCGAAAAGTGCAAGGCTCCCTGCATTCTTCTTCAAATCCGGTTCGAACAAAATCTTTGTAGCTGGCGATAAACCGCGCGGGGATGTTCCTTATTTGCGGTTTTGGCCGCTTCTTTTCGGTGCAATGAGTATCTTTCGGAGTCTTTCGCTCCCACTATGAAAAACTTGTACACCGTTGCCGTTGTTTTGCTGGCTTCGACCCTATCGTTTGCCCAAAAATCCAAAGACACCTGGGATGTGGCCGCTTCGCACGGTCCTTCCAAAGAAGTCAGTTTAACGACCAGTGAAGGCACCTGGATGAACCTCGACGTGAGTCCCGATGGCCGCGAAATCGTTTTCGATATGCTGGGCGACCTCTACACCTTGCCCATCACCGGCGGAACGGCCAAATTATTGGCAGGCGGTTTACCGCTGGACATTCAGCCGCGCTACAGCCCCGACGGCAAGCGGATTTCGTTCACCAGCGACCGCGCCGGTGGCGACAACATCTGGACGATGAACCGCGACGGTTCCAGTCCGCGCCAGATTACCAACGAAGATTTCCGGTTACTGAACAACGCCGTCTGGACGCCCGACGGCCAGTATCTCATTGCCCGCAAGCACTTTACGAGTCGCCGGTCGCTCGGCGCCGGTGAGCTTTGGCTGTATCACGCCGGAGGAATTACGTCGGGTCTGCAGCTCACCAAACGAAAAAACGACCAGCAGGACGCCGGTGAACCCTGCGTTTCGCCGGATGGTCGTTATGTTTATTTCAGCGAAGACGTCAGTCCGGGGCCAATTTTCCAGTACAACAAAGACCCGAATGGGCAGATTTACGCCATCCGGCGGCTGGATCGGCAAACCGGCGAAGTGAAGAATATCATCACTGGACCAGGTGGGGCCACACGTCCGCAGATTTCGCCCGACGGTCGGCAGCTGGCTTTTGTCCGGCGCGTTCGTACCAAAACCGTGTTGTTCATCCACGACCTGAAAACCGGTGAGGAGTTTCCGGTTTTCGATCAGCTGAATAAAGACCAGCAGGAAGCCTGGGCCATCATGGGCTTGTATCCGAATTACGACTGGCTGCCCGACGGCAAAGAGCTGGTGATCTGGGCCAAAGGTAAATTATTCCGGGTCAACGTGTCGACGGCCAAAGGGGTTGAGATCCCGTTTTCGGTCAATGCCAAACTGACGGTGACCGACGCCGTACGTTTTCCGCAGACGGTTTTTTCGCCGACGTTTGAGTCCAAAATGATTCGCCACGCCCGCACGTCGCCCGACGAAAAAACGCTGATTTTTCACGCTGCCGGTTTTCTTTATACGAAAACGCTGCCCAACGGCCAGCCCGAACGATTGACGAAAGAAACCGCCAGTTTTGAGTACGAACCCAGTTTCAGCCCCGACGGAAAGTTTCTCCTTTACACCACCTGGAATGATTCGTTGACGGGTAGCATTCGGAAACTGGATTTGAAAACCCGCAAAATTGAAACCCTGACGCGGGAAAAGGGCTTTTACAACACCCCGGTTTTCTCACCTGATGGTACCCAGATCGTGTTTCGGAAATCGACCGGAAACGGTTTTATGGGTTTTGCGTACGGCAAGGAACCCGGTTTGTATGTCATGGCGGCCAACGGCGGCACGCCAAAATTCATTCGGGAAGACGGCGAAGACCCGCTTTTCAACAGCACCGGCGACCGGATTTATTTTGTGGAAGACGGCGCTACGAAGGCCTTCAAGAGCGTGACGCTGAACAATGCCGACGAGCAAACGCATTTTACGTCGCAATATGCCACGCGCTTCGTTCCCAGCCCTGATTACCGCTGGATTGCGTTTCAGGAGCTTTTTCAGGTCTACATTGCTCCGTTTACGCAGGCCGGGAAAGCCGCCGATCTTTCGGGCGGCACCAGGGCCTTCCCGGTTTATAAAGTCACGCGCGACGCGGGCGATTACCTGCATTGGTCGACCGACAGCAAAAAACTGCACTGGACCATTGGCCCCGAATATTTCACACGTTCCATTCAGAACAGTTTTGCATTTGTCGAAGGCGCTCCCGAAAAACTGCCAGCGATCGACAGCACCGGCCTTCCGATCGGTTTGAAACTTACCACCGACGTTCCGAAAGGCATTGTGGCTTTCAAAGGCGGCACGGTTTTAACGATGAAAGACGATGCCGTGATCGAAAACGGAACTGTGGTGGTGCAGGACAACAAGATTCTGGCGGTAGGACCAGCCAGTTCGGTCAGCATTCCGGCGGGGGCCAAAATCATCGATGCGACTGGGAAAACCATCATGCCCGGCCTGATCGATACGCACGCGCACATCGGCACCGGCGACGGCAAATCACCCCAGCAGCAGTGGTCGTATTTCACGAATCTGGCCTACGGCGTCACGACCGTCCACGATCCGTCGTCGAACACCGAAATGGTTTTCAGCCAATCAGAAATGGTCAAAACCGGTCGGATGATCGGTCCACGGGTGTATTCAACGGGAACGATCCTGTACGGTGCCGACGGTGATTTCAAAACGATCATCAACAGCCTCGAAGACGCCCGTTCGCACCTGCGCCGGATGAAAGCCGTGGGCGCGTTTTCGGTCAAAAGCTATAACCAGCCCCGCCGGAACCAGCGCCAGCAGATCATTCAGGCCGCCCGCGAACTGGGCATGATGGTGGTACCGGAAGGTGGCTCGTTTTTCAACCACAACATGACCATGATCATGGACGGTCACACGACAATCGAACACAATATTCCGGTCGATCCGGTTTACAAAGACGTGGTGTCGTTGTGGAGCAACAGCAAAACCGGTTATACGCCGACGCTCATCGTAGCTTTCGGTAGTGTTTCGGGCGAATATTACTGGTACCAGAAAATGAATGTCTGGGAGCAGGAACGCCTGTTGCGGTTTACGCCCCGCGCCGTGGTCGACAGCCGATCTCGTCGGCGGACGATGCTGCCGGATGAAGAATTCGGGCACGTAGGCAATTCGCAGACCGCTAAACAACTTTCCGACGCGGGCGTGAGTGTTCACCTCGGAGCGCACGGTCAGTTGCAGGGTCTGGGAGCGCACTGGGAACTCTGGATGCTCGGACAGGGCGGTATTTCAAATCTGCAGGCGCTAAAACAAGCCACCATCATTCCGGCCCGAAACCTGGGACTTGACCGGGAAATCGGATCGCTGGAAGTTGGAAAACTGGCGGACCTACTGGTGCTGGACAAAAATCCGTTACAAGACCTTCGCAACAGCGAAGCGATTCAGTTTGTGATGGTTAACGGTCGTCTTTTCGATGCTGCTTCGATGAACGAAACCGGCAATTACAACCGCCCGCGCAGTAAGTTTTTCTGGGAAAATAACCGCTATAACGACGCCTTTGAATGGCACGCCGAAACCCAAAGCTTCGGCCACATTCATTGTATTTGCCAGGGGTTGCATTGATGGTTTGCGGTTTTCAGTTTACGGCATTCGGTTGGCGGACGCGTTCTTGTGGCAACTTGTGTCAGTCTCAGCGGGGACCACAACCGAATACAATAAACTGAAAACCATAAACTGTACACCGAAACCCGCAATCTTGTTACCGTATAATATATTAGGCTACAAACCGTTGTTTAAACGCGGTTTACGCCCATTGATCCAAAAATATTTCAATTAAATTGCGAGCTAAAACTTATAGCTTGATAAACTTGATCCCATGAAAAAAGCCCTTCTGTTCCTATTACTTGGCACAACTGTATTTGTGAGTTGCAATAAAGACGATGATGACACAACGCCTGCGGTGAAAACCAAAGCGGAAATGCTGATTAATACCTGGGAAGTTCAAAGCGGAACAGTAGGTTTGGGAGCTGCTGCCCCCATTCCTGGTTACACCAAAGGTGGCTCGACTAACCTGCTGGATATGAGTAAATTCCGCATGCAATTTAAAACCGGGGGTGACTTTGTTCAAACCAGCTTAGAAGGTGTCAGCACAAGCGGGAAATGGGCTTTATCGGACAACGATACGAAACTTACATTGACTACTCCCGCCCTTCCGGCCCCCGATGTCTGGAACATTACCAACCTGACGGAAACCAATTTTGATTTTGGCCGCGTGATTGCCGGAAATTCAACTGCGCCCGGTGACTTGTATTGGAAAAACCTGATCGATACCTACGGCAAACCCCTTGGTATTACTTCAGCAAACGGTGTTACCATTGCCGTTAAAACCATTCCGGTCAAATAAAAAATTCAGTATATAGCGAAAGCAAAACCGCATCGGGATCAAATTTCCGATGCGGTTTTGTTTTACCGTAAAAATCTGATTATCAGCGCAGGATCATTAATGTTCCCCGCAATAATTTCGAATCAGGTTTATATCGAATCGCATAGGCGTAAGCACCCGCCGGAACCGCTTCGCCTTTCATCGTGCCGTCAAATGGATGCGTATACCCATCTTTTGACCAGTAAATTACCTCGCCCCAGCGGTTAAAAACGGTTACTTCAACGTCCGGAAAGGCTTCGACGTTCTTTAATTCCCAGACATCGTTCTGTCCGTCGGCATTGGGCGTAAAAGCGCCCGGCACCCAGATTCGCTCATAAACCGTAATGACCAACGTCCCCTCGGCTTTGCAACCGGTAGCATTTTCAACGTTCAGGGTATAAACTATGTCGTCGCCAATGTTCTCGACTCGCGCGTTGGCTTCGGTCGCGTCGGCCAGATAGGTTGGTGGTGACCAGGCAAAACGCACCGGATCGCCGGTCAGTTGCGGACTGATAGTCAGCGAGGTACCGGGCGAAGTAATGATTTCTTCGGGAAACAAAACCGTGGGAATCGGCGCGACTACGGCGGTTTGCTGGGCCACGGCCGCCGGACATTCGGGCGCGAAATTAATGCTGTACGTCAACACGTGATTGCCAATTCCGGCCGCTTTTGAATCGTACTGATTTCCGGAAACACCCGGCCCGGCAAACGTCCCTCCCGCTGGTGTTCCCGTCAGCGAATAAACCGGTCCTTCCGTGCCACAAACCGACGGTATGGCTTCCATCGTGACCGTCACCGGAGGAATCTGTTCAACGGCAAATGGTTTTGAAACCGCCTTGCAGCCATTTTCCGCGGTGACTTCAACCACGTATGTACCAGCGGTTTGCACCGAAAAAATCGGATCACTGACCGTCGCCACCGGCTGACCGTCGCGTTGCCAGGCAAAACTGACCCCGCCCAGACCTTCGAGCGGAAGCGATGCTCCGGGACAAATGCGGGTTTGGGCGGACCGGATGTCGGCTTGAACCACCGGAGCCCGCGTGAGGGAAACGGTCGGTGTTGTATAGGTACACCCAAACTGGGTTTGCGTGAGTGTAACGCGGTATTGGCCCGGTTGGGTTATCGTTAATGTATTATCAGTTGCCGGAACGGTTACCGGTTTTTCATCCTTAAACCAATCGTATTTCATATTGACGCCCCCCGGAACGCTCAGCGTTACGGAGCCGTCGGTTGCGCATAATTGCCCGGCAGGATTGATCGACGAACTCAGATCGATCACGTTTACTCTCACATTCTGCGAACCGCTGGCTTTCCCGCACTGCGTTTTCAGCGAAACAAAAACGGAATAGGTTCCGGGTTCATTAACAGTCAGTTTAGTGCCGGTGGCATCTGCCAGGTTGATGCCATCACGTCGCCACTGGTAATTCCAGTCCGGATTCAGGGAGGTTTGAAGTTCCAGCGACTTACCTTTGCAAATCGTGAAGTCGGTGGCGGGGAGCTGGCCGGTTGCCCAAACCGGCGGATTGGGGGCGGTGACCGGTGGACAATCGATAACCAGAAACTGAAAATCCCGGCGAACTTCGCCAATTTTAATTCCATTCCGGTATTCCTCAACTTTCACAGCAAACACGAACAGCCCTAACTGACTGGGTGTCACGGACAACTGTCCGCTTCTGGAATCGACCTGCAGCGTCGGATTTCCGGGAATTGAACTGTTCGGGGCAAAACCGGGTAGCCACTGAATATCCGGATACGGCCCCGACGAAACTTCCGATGTGCGACTGTTTCCGCCGTTTTTATTCAATGGCGTAATCATCGAGTAACGCAACTCATCACCGTCGGGATCGACGCCCCCAAACGGAAATGTAAATGGCTCATTGATACAGAGATACTCGCCGTTGATGGAGTTGAAACGAGGGGACGAGTTGTTGTAATACTGCCCGTCTTTTACCAGTGCCGGGAATTCGAGGTAAAACGTAAAACCGGTTTGGAGCGGGTTCGTGATGTTATTGATTCCGGCGTTCCGGTTCTGGGTCTGAAACGACATGTAATACCCGGCCGCATCATTGTAATCCAACGGATTGAGCTGAATATCAGCCCCAAAGGTTGCCACAATCATCCGCTGGTTCTGGGAGGTAGCACAGGCTTCGTTCGTAAAAACCACCTTTTGCCGCTGATCGGTTTCCCGCACCGAAAAAACCATCATCCGCTGATTGTCCCGCCGACGGAAGATACCGATATCACCGCCCGTAGTTTGGGCCGCCCGGTTATTGTCTTCGAGGTAATTGGTAACGATTATCCGAAAATGCCCCGGCGTGTCGCCAATGGCCCGCATTTCGATCTGACCGCCCACCTGGTGAGTAGCCAGAACAGGCATGGCAAAGCCCAGCAGAAGTAGCCAGAGCAAAGCTCGGTGAGCAGCGAGAAACATGGATAGGTAGAGAGTTTGGCAATAGAAATCTGGTAATGACAGAAACAAAATGTACTTATAAAGTTACTCTTTTTTTAATACTGCAAACTAAAAATTAATTCAACAATGTCAGTGAATGAGCATAACCGTACCGCGCCGTTCG
Organism: Larkinella terrae; assembly: GCF_009668025.1. GTDB lineage: Bacteria > Bacteroidota > Bacteroidia > Cytophagales > Spirosomataceae > Larkinella > Larkinella terrae. Next base: position 332,942 of record NZ_WJXZ01000009.1, read on the forward strand.
TCAAGTTTCCCGTTGATATAAGCAACTTTTATTTTATACGTATAAATACCGCTTTCGGAGGTCTCGCCCAGGTACTCGCCATTCCAGCCATACGCCGGGTCGGAAGCCGGAAAATTCTGTTTTCGGAAAATGACCTCGCTCCAACGGTTGTAGATCAGAAATTCTTTCACCTCTGTCACGCAGTCGGTCCCCAAAATCAGAAAGACGTCATTATTTCCGTCTTTGTTTGGTGTAAAAGCCGTTGGTGTGTGGATCGTGCAGTCGCCGATGGTCACTTCGACCGATGCGGTTTTCTGGCAATGAAACTCCAGATCCTCGACAATCAACGTGTAACGAGTTGTTTCAGAAGGTTTTGCGGTCGTGACCGCGCAGGTCGGACACGCTAATCCTTCAGACGGACTCCACTGGTATTTGTAATTCCCGGCCGAAGAAACCGTTGCGCGAAGCTGGGCGCTGGCGTTCGGCCGAATAATCGTATCCGAACTGACCAGAAATTCAATCGATTTGATGCTCAGGTTTGTCGTAACAATACTGTCGCACAGCGGTTTGGGCCGTTCAATCCGCGTTTCATACGATCCAGCGGTTTTATAAACCGTCGTGCCCACCGTGTAACTTTCTCCTTCGCAGATCGTGACCGTCTGCGAGCTGCGCGCCAACGGCCGGACGCTCAGAATGGTTTTCACCAGGCTATCGCACACATTTTCACCCCGCTTGATTCGGGTCAGGTAAGTACCAGCCTTGCGGTACGTCGAATCGGCAACGACATAGCCATCGCCCTCACAAATTGAAGCCGTCACGGGCACCGGTTCTTTCTGTGGCTCAAAACTGACGGTATGGTTCAGTTGGAATTCGCAGGTTTCGTTCAGGCTGGAAAAGGGTTTCACTTTCACCCAGTACTTCGCGCCCTGAACGGGATTGATCGCGATGGTCGGGGTCGTTTCGCCGGTACTCCAGACGTAGGTCGCAAAGCCTTCCGGCGCTTTCAAGACCATTTTCGGATCGATCAATGGGCAGTACAAAGCGGTCGTAATCTCGGCTTTCAGGCATTGGGCGTCGAAATATGCGTAACCTACGTGCCGCATTTCCGTACAACCGTGGGCAGTAACTTCCACCGTAATCGTCTGACCGACATAACTTTGTAGGTTAACCGCGCCCGTTGTCCAGTTCCGGTAGCGAATCGTCCCCTGGTTTTTAAAACCGTCGATGGTTCCGGCTGAGGTTACATTGTAGAAACTACACCCGATGGTTGAGCCATCCTGCGTGGTGATGCGGATCATAAATTCCGGTTGCTGCCAGACCTGATGGGCCGGGTTGTCGAGAATTACCGCAAATTTGTACTGAAAAAGGGTGTTATCGGGCGTGACGACAAACGAGCCTTTGATGCGATCGAAACGCCCGCCCCGGGTTACATTTCCGATCCGAATTGAATAGTTACTACCCGGTGCCACCATCGGAATAACCTCACTGGTGATAAGCGGATCGTTACCGCTACTCGTAATCAGATGGCCATTCTGAAAAGAACCCAGCACTTCGCTCTGGTATTCGACCTTCTGATTCACATCTGTCACCACGCCATTCGACAGAATCCAGCCTCGGGTGGTCCCTTCCTCAAAACCGATGTTGGCACAATCCAACTGCTGGCCGAATCCTTTTGTTACTCCAAACAACAGGGCCAGCATCAGCAACAAGCGGATTCGAAGTAGCAGTACATTCATGGGAGGTTGGATTTCCGGGTTTCGTCAGTACATACGCGGAAAATCCCGGATGCGTTGCACCCGTTACTACTTTATTGAATTCGGCTACTTATTCTATTTCATTTATTTTATTTGAGTTCTGGAGGGACGGCACATTTGTACCAAATACTACTATCGCAAATCCCGGTAGCCGATTAATTGAATTCCTTTGGCTTTGATCAATTCTTTGATTTTGGGGCTGGTCCAGGCGTCGGTCACACCCTGACGATCGACGGCAACCTGCTCGTAACCAATGTGGTGAATGGCACGCAGCTCCGGCGAATCCAATCCGGGATGATCAACAAACAAATAGGTTTTACCGGGTTCCAGGCTTTCGAGCATTTTGGAAAAACTCTCGATTTTTTCCGCCGATGTCGCATGCGGACCAATGTAACCCGCGCCCGTAACACCCAAATCCTGCATGTTCCGGTCCAGAATCAGGAGATTATATTCCTTTGCCAGTTTCTGAATCAGGGATTTCACCTCATCACCCATGCCGGTGCAGCCCATGTGCCCGGAAATGTGGCTGACGCGGGGAATCTTTTTCATCCCCATCTCGATCTGCGCCCTAAATTCCTTTTCGACGTCCTCAATTTTCCAGTCGTTTTCGACCAGCGCCCGTTTGGGGTAATTTTTGTTCGGGTATATCATCGGGTAAAAATAACCGTCGGCATCGCGCAGACTCGGACTGGCCGTCAGAGGCCGCCATTTCACGTTGTCCCATTCGCTGGTCAACGCCAGGTGAATGCCGACATCGATATTCGGAATGTCTTTCAGCATCTCAACCGCTTCCGGAAACCAGGGCGAGGGAACAATCACCTCAATCGACGATTCGATGCCTTCTTTGAAACACTTCACCAGTGCTTCATTGCCTGAATGGGAATATCCCATGTCATCCCCACGAACGATCAGCCGGGGCGGTTTGGATTGGGCAAAAACCGGGTGAAAACCAATCAGAAAATAACCCACTACTAGCGGAAAAAGCTTTTTCATAGAAACTTAAGCGGTTTTCTGAGGAGAAAATAGTTCAACGGCTTTCAAACTAACAATCTGAACAACCTGACTTTGAATGCAGTAAAGGTTGGTTCATGGTCATTTTACTTGCCTGGCCAGGTGAGTTTCTGCACGGCAGCCGATTACATATTCACTCCTTTCGCTGCCCTTCCGACTGGCAAATGTCGCCTGCCGAACACTCTTGCATCTTCTTAATAAAGTAATAAAGCAGATTCTAGAATTTATATAAACTTTAAATAATTATATTTTCAACAGCTAGAATTTGAAAACTCAATTAATTAATCAAATAATACCGATATTAAGAAGTTTAGATAAATAATTATTCGGCATAATATAATTATTTGCAATATAATTTTTTATTATTTTAATATTTTTAGAATATAATTTGGTATTGTATTATTTTATATTTTACATTACATTTTTAATTTTCCACGTAAACCACCCCTAATAAGGTCTAATATGAAACCTTCTTTTTAAATATTTAAAATTTTTTGTTCATTATTGACCATATTTTGAACTTAAAAATATTAATCTTAAAAACCCAATAAAACAATAATAGTCCAATTTCATCTCACTTCATTAATCTTTCATCTCTATGAAACGAATTTCTACTTCCTGCTTCCTGCTGATTGCTTTGCTCCTGAGCTTGGTCAGCTATGCACAGGAGTTGACGCTTAAGGGCCGGGTGTTGTCTAAAACCGACGGCGGAGGGCTTCCGGGAGCCAACGTGCTGATCAAAGGCACCGACCGCGGAAGTACAACTAACTCCAATGGGGAATTCACACTGAACACACCCGCCAATGCCACGCTCATTGTTTCGTTTATCGGTTTTAAGCCTACGGAAATAGCAGTTGGCAGTAAAACATCCCTGGATATTTCGCTGGAAGAAGATGCGGCTCTGCTCGGCGAAGTGGTTGTAACCGCCCTCGGGATAACCCGCGAAAAAAAAGCACTCGGGTATTCGGTGCAGGAAATCGGCGGCAAGCAAATGACCCAGGCCCGCTCAACCAACTTTGTCAACGCTTTATCGGGTAAAATTGCCGGGGTACAGGTGACCAACTCCAACGGCGCACCGGGGGCTTCATCGCGGATTCTGATTCGGGGAACCAGTTCGATCGGGAGCAATAACCAGCCGTTGTTCGTCGTCGACGGCGTTCCCATTGATAACGGCAACTACGGTTCAGGTACGGGCGTCGATTACGGAAATGGGGCCTCCTCACTGAACCCCGACGACATCGACAACGTCAGCGTTCTGAAAGGCCCCAGCGCGGCCGCCCTGTACGGTTCGCGCGGAGCCAACGGCGTTATTCTGGTTACCACTAAAAGCGGGAAAGGCACCCGGGGAATCGGGGTTTCGGTCAATTCCAACACGGCATTTGACACCCCTTTCCGTCAGCCTGAATGGCAGAACGAATACGGGCAGGGTAACAAAGGCCAGTTTTCGTTCGTCGACGGAACGGGAAAAGGCGTGAACGACGGCGTGGATGAAAGCTGGGGGCCCAAACTGGACGGTCGGCTGCTTCCGCAATTTGACTCTCCAATTGCCGCCGACGGCACCCGGACGCCAACACCCTGGATCGCGCATCCCGACAACGTCAACCAGTTCTTTCAGACCGGTCGGACGCTGACCAACAACGTTTCCATTACTGGTGGTAGCGACAAAGGCGATTTCCGTCTGTCGTTAACGGACTTGAACCAGACCGGTATTTTGCCCAATACGGATTACAAACGCAAAACCATTTCGCTGAATGCCGGCTGGAACCTTACCAAAAAACTGAGCATTCGGGCGACGGGGAACTACGTGAAAGACGGTAGCGACAACCGCACGAACTGGGGGCTTTATTTCATCTGGTTCGGTCGTCAGGTCGATATGGAAAAACTGAAAAACTACACGGCGCCCAATAGCATTTACCAGAACAACTGGAACAACAACTACTGGACCAACCCGTATTACGTACTAAACCTCAGCACGAAGTTCAACGAAAAGGACCGGTTATACGGCAACGTGGCCGCCACCTACAAATTCACGCCCTGGCTGACGCTGACCGGTCGGACCGGCACGGACGTATATACCGACCGTCGGAAAACCAAAAACGCGGCCCGAATCGACAACCTGAACGGCGCGAAGCAGTACGACAGCTACAACGAGGAGCAAATTTTCATCCGTGAATCGAACTCCGACTTCCTGTTGAATGCCGCCCATAAGTTCGGCGATTTCGATATTAGTGCCAACGTCGGGGGCAACCACCGTTTCAACTATTACCAGCGGAACTACATGGGTGCGACGGAGTTAGCCATTCCCCGCGTCTGGAACCTGGGGAACTCGCGTCAGGCCAAAGTGGCCGAAAACTCGTACACGCAGAAAGAGGTCAACAGTGCGTACGCGTCTGCCAGCATCGGTTTCCGCAACTACCTCTTTGTTGACCTGACCGCCCGGAACGACTGGTCGAGTTCGTTGCCGTCCAGCAACCGCTCCTATTTCTATCCTTCGGCTTCGGTGAGTGCGGTTTTGACGGATATGTTCAACGTCAGCTCACCGGTTTTGTCGTTCGCAAAAGTCCGCGCCGGAGTTGCCAAAGTGGGGAACGATACCGATCCGTATAACCTGATGCAGACGTACTCGTACCAAAATCCCTGGGGAAGTACGCCCTCGCTGGCCGAAAACAACACGATGCTGAACGCCAATCTAAAACCGGAAATCACCAATTCGTTCGAAGTGGGTGCGGAAGTAAAACTCTGGAATAACCGGGTTGGGCTGGATGTGACGTATTACGACAAAGAATCCTTCAACCAGATTCTGAGCGTCAACATCTCCCAGGCAACCGGTTTTAACTCCAAGTTACTGAATGCCGGTAAGTTGCAAAACAAAGGAATTGAAGTGCAGTTGAGCGCAACTCCTGTCAGATCCGGCGCATTTCAGTGGGACATCGGTTTGAACTGGGCCCGCAACCGCAACAAGGTAGTGGAACTGGCCGACGGTTTGACGACTTACACGCTGGGAACCGTGCGCGGGATGACGATCGAAGCCCGCGTGGGGCAACCCTACGGTACGTTCTTCGGTCAGGGGCTGCTGCGCGACCCGAATGGCAACGTGGTTTATGACAAATCCGGTTATCCGCAAATCAACCCGACCCGCCGGATTCTGGGCAACTTTACGCCAAAATGGATCGGCGGTTTGCAGAACACATTCACCTACAAGCGCCTGTCGTTGAGCACGTTGATCGACGTTAAATCAGGTGGCGACATCTTCTCGCAAAGTGTGAATATCGGGCGCTACACGGGCGTATTAAAGGAGACAACGGTTGGTCGCGAAGACGGCATCGTTGGTCAGGGCGTGGTCAATACCGGAACAGCCGAAAGCCCGGTTTACACCCCGAACACGGTGAAAATTTCGTCGGAAGAATGGCACAAAAAATACTACTCCCTGACAAACAACGAAGTTACGCTGTTCGATGCGAGCTACGTAAAACTGCGGGAAGTAAAGCTGACTTATATGTGGTCGGGGCAGGTGTTCAAGCGTCTGCCGTTCCGCGACATTGCGATTTCGGTCGTGGGTCGTAACCTGGCGCTGCTGCACAGCAATGTTCCCCACATCGATCCCGAAACGAGCTACTACAACGACGGAAACCTGCAGGGAATCGAAAACGGCCAGACGCCAACCACCCGCACGATGGGCTTCAACATTAGTTTCAATTTGTAAAAACCGTTGACGGTATACGGTTTTCAGTTTTCGGTTGGCGGGCGCATGCTTCTCTAACGTCAAACCGAAAACCGGATACCGTAAACTGAAAACCGAAAACTTTCATGAAAAACATACTTCATACGTTCCGAAATAAAACCGTATTGGCGGCTCTGATGCTGGGCGCAACCGCCTGTACGGGTGACTTTGACGAAGTGAACACCAACCCCAACGCGCCGACCGTTGCCACGGCGGACCTGTTCCTGCCCCATGGCATTCAGAGTGCGGTCGATGCCTATTGGGGCGGTTCGCTGGGCATGGACATTGGCGACCTGATTCCGCAGTACTGGGCCCGGATTCAGTACACCGATGTCGATCAGTACACCATCACCAGCGACATTTACGGCAACTCGTCCTGGCAGATTTTTTACATCGAATCGCTGGCCGATTACCAGCGGATTTACAAAATCGGGAAAGACTCGAATAATCCGAATTACCAGGCCGTTGCGGTTATTCTGCGCTCGTGGGTGTTTTCGTTGCTGACCGATATTTACGGTGATATTCCTTACAAAGAGGCCCTGATGGGCCTGGAAGGCACTTTGTCGCCGAAATACGATTCGCAGAAGGATGTGTATGCAGGACTGATTGCGGAGTTGAAAGCCGCCAACGACATGATTGTTTTGAACGACGCCAGCAAGTCCATTGCGGGAGACATTCTGCTGGGTAACGACCTGACCAAGTGGAAGAAGTTTGCTAACTCGCTCAGCCTGCGTATCCTGAACCGGATGCTGGGCAAAGCCGATGCCCCGATTGATGTCAAAGCCGAAATTGGCCGGATTCTGGGCGATCCGGTGAAATATCCGGTGATTACGTCGAATGCGGAGAATATTCAGCTGAACTACATCGATGCCACGAACAACAACAATCCGATCAACCAAAACCGCAAAACGCGCGATGATCACCGGGTGAGCGCAACGATTGTCAATAAACTGAAAGCCATGAACGACGCCCGTCTGGCGGTTTACGCCGACAAACCGTCCGCCGGTGGCGATTACCTCGGCGTTCCGAATGGGTTGTCGGCCGCCGATGCCAACGCGCTCGGATTAGCCAAAACCTCCAAAGTCGGTGCGTATTTCGTGGCGGCAACCGCTCCCGGTGTTATCCTGAGTTATTCCGAACTGCTGTTTATCAAAGCGGAATTTGCTTACAAAGGCATCACGGCCGCGGGCGACGTGGCCACCAATTACACCGCCGGGATCAACGCGTCATTTGCTCAGTACAAACTAACGGCGGATGCGGCCTATCTGGCGGCCAATGCGCTGAAAACCGGTACCGCCGGTTACACGCAGATCATGGAGCAGAAATGGATCGCCTTGTTCGGCCAGGGGCTGGAAGCCTGGACGGAATTCCGTCGCACCGGAATTCCGGCTTTGTCGCCGTCCGTGATCAACACCAACGGCGGGGTCATACCCACGCGGCTGCCCTATCCGGGAACGGAAGAATCGTTGAACTTCACAAATTTTAACGACGCGCTCACGAAACAGGGCGGCAAGAATGACATGAAAACCAAGTTGTGGTTTGCCAAATAAGATAACACAAAGGGTACATCGGCCGATGTACCCTTTTTCCTTTGTATTAAACCAATATTCCCCATGAAAAACTGGCTTTACCCTACCCTGCTGGCCTGTCTGGCCACCGGTTTTTTGCCGGCTTCGGCGAACGATGACGAAAAAGCCCTGCTGAAAAAAGCAAAGAAAATTCACGAAAAAGCGTTTACGGTCGACACCCACGCGGACACGCCGATGCTGTTGTCGCGCCCCGGTTTTGACGTAACGAAAGAGAACGATGCCCGCGCCACCAATAGCAAAGTGGATTATCCGCGGATGCGGAAAGGCGGTTTGGATGCGATTTTCTGGGCGGTTTATCTGGGTCAGGGTCCGCGTACGCCCGAAGGGCACGAAACGGCGAAAACCAAAGCGCTTGGCATTTTCGACGCCATTCACACAACGCTGAAGAATACGATTGCCGAAGCCGAACTGGCCACGACGCCCCAGGATGCGTTACGGATCGGGAAAACCGGGAAGCGTGTGATTTTTATTGGCGTAGAAAACGGCTATCCGATGGGCCACGACCTCTCCATGCTGAAAAAATTCTACGACCTCGGCGCTCGTTACATGACGCTCTGCCACTCGAGCAACAACGACATCTGCGACTCCTCGACCGATCCGAAGGGAGCTGAATACCAGGGATTGAGTCCACTAGGCGAACAGGTGGTGGCAGAAATGAACCGGCTGGGCATGATGATCGACGTTTCGCACGTTTCTGATTCCACGTTTTACGACGTTGTCCGGTTATCCAAAGTCCCCATCATCGCGTCACATTCGGGTGCCAAGGCCATCTGCGACCACCCGCGCAACCTGACCGACGACATGCTCAAAGCGCTGGCGAAAAACGGTGGCGTCGTTCAGTTGAACCTGCTGAGTGATTACGTTAAAACCATTCCGCCCAGCCCCGAGCGCGAAGCGGCCCAGAAAGCCATGTTGGAAAAGTGGGGCGTCAAAGACCGCCGGTCGATGATGGGCGCGATGAGCAAACTGTCGGAAGACGATCAGAAGAAACTCCGGGCCGATTTTATGGAGCTGAACAAAAAATACCCGGTTCAACTGGCGACGGTGAAAGACGCCGTTGACCACATCGACCACATTGTCAAGCTGATCGGCATCGACCACGTGGGCATGGGTGCCGATTTCGACGGCGGTGGCGCTCTGGCCGATTGTTTCGACGTCAGTCAGTACGAAAACTTCACGATTGAATTCGTCCGTCGCGGGTATTCCAAAAAAGACATTGAGAAAATCTGGAGTGGCAATTTTTTCCGGGTCATGAAAGCCGTAGAGAAAAGCACTCCAACCGAAATGATCGGAAAATAACCGCACTGGTTTTCACAGAGAAAGTGCTGCGTATTAACTTGTAAATCGGAAATGCCCCGCTGTTTTGTGGGGCATTTTTTATGGATAAAGGCATAAAAAAGTCCGTAAAATTGGTTAAGCTTGCCGGAATCGACCAAAACGCTTGAACGAGTTCAAAAACAACAAAAGCCATGATAAAGCCGGAAAAACCGGGTCGGCGGGAATTCGTCGAAACGATCACGAAAGCGACCATCCTGTTAAGCGTACCGGGCGTCAGTTCGGCCGAGCGGTTTTGGCCTGCTGCCCAACCCGTTACGGTGGGTCAGGTGATGGAACTGATTTTGAAAACCATTCCGAATGCACCGTTTCCGAAAACCGTCGATACGCTCAAATCCGGAAGTCCGGATCAGAAAGTGACCGGCATCATTTCCACGATGTTTGCCACGATGGACGTGATCGAAAAAGCCATTCAGCAAAAGGCCAATTTCATCATCGTTCACGAACCAACATTCTATAATCACCTGGACGAAACCGACTGGCTGGCGAAGGATGACGTTTTCAGGAAAAAACACGACTTGTTGGAGAAAAATGGCATTGCCGTCTGGCGGTTCCACGATTACTGGCATTCGCACCGCCCCGACGGCATCCGCATGGGCGTTGTAACCGCTCTGGGTTGGGAAAAATACATGGATGCGAATAATCCTCGGCTGATCACGCTCCCCGCTCCCCAGGCGTTGAAACAGATCATTACTCACGCGAAGACCAGCCTGGGCATTGCAACGATGCGGGTGGTGGGTGACCTGAACCAATCCTGCCAGCGGATTTCGCTGATGCCGGGTGCCTCGGGCGGCCGCAGCCACATTCTGGCGATGGGCCAGGACAAACCGGATTTACTCCTGTGCGGGGAAATCAGCGAATGGGAAACCGCCGAATACGTCCGCGATGCCCGTCAGCAGGGTCAGAAGCTATCACTTGGCGTTTTGGGCCACATCATGAGCGAAGCGCCGGGCATGCAGTGGCTGGTGCCCTGGCTGCAGCCGAAACTGCCTGAGGTAAAAATCAGCTACATCGACTCCAAAACTCCGTTTACGTACGTTTAAAAACCGCTATTTAGTCAGATAAAACTATCGTCGAAGTCCGCGACAACCGTCAGGTCGTCCACATCGAACCATTCTTCCGAATCATCGTCGAGCCGACAGAGCGCCAGACTGTCTTCTTCGTCCATGCTCGAAATGGTCATGGGATGACCGTTATTCACAGTGGGGTCGTTGTGTTTTACAGAATCGCCGTAGTGCATGGTTTTAAAGATTAAACGCTAAGAATATTTTTAAACCGATTTATTTTGGTGGGTGGGATGAAAATAACTCATAAAACTCTGCCTTGAGTAAGCATTGTAAAATTAAGTTGTTTTTTAGAAGAAATGGAGCGTGCTAATTCGCCGAGCTCGTAAAAGTAACTGTCTGCGGATTAGCTAATTTATTTTCTAAAACCGCTCATCACATTCTCCTCTCCTTCCATTTGCTTGCCACCAAACATTTCTCCTATTTTACTCCCAAATAGTACTACTATTAGTTCTACTGTCCGAGTGCGCGCCATCTCTCTGTTTCATTCATAAATCCCCAGAGCGGTTTTACGTTCGGCAGATTACCGGTTCAGGTCTCAACGTCTTCGTAATCGTAACTAAACCGTAACATTCCGTAAACGCCAGTCAACATCCCGTTTCCGTACTTTGCGCGGCCCAAAAAGAAGAGCCCGGCTTTCGAGAGGTTACTTTTCGGGTGATCTGCGTCTAAATTTCTATTTACCGTACCTAATCAATCAAACCAATTTCCATGCACATGATGAATCCAATTTTACGTAAACCATTACTCCCAGCGGGCTGGGCCGTTCTGGCGTTGCTCTGCACGGGCCTACCCGCCCAGGCCGGAACGCTGCCGGGAAAAACCGGCCCGGCCACCCGAACCGCTGCGGCTCAGGTAACCGTCACCGGCCGCATCACGGACGAAAAAAACCAGCCGCTTCCGGGTGCAACCGTGATCGCAAAAGGAACAACCGGCGGAACCGCCACGAATTCATCCGGCGAGTATTCCATCACGGTTGCGGGTCCGCAATCGGTTCTGATTTTTTCTTACGTCGGCTACCTCTCGCAGGAAGTAACCGTGGGCAGCAAGCCGGTGATTAACATTCAACTCGCTCCGGATTTGAAACAACTGACGGAAGTGGTCGTAACGGGCTACGGGACGCTTTCAAAACGGGAAGTGACCAGTTCAATTGCCTCCATTAAACCCGAGGAATTCAACCGGGGCGTGGTGGTTTCGCCCGCTCAACTGCTGCAGGGCAAAGTTGCCGGATTGAACATTACCCGCTCCGGCGACCCCAACGGAACGCCTTCCGTTACACTTCGCGGCCCTTCCACGCTGCGCGAAGGGTCGGCCCAACAACCGTTTTACGTCATCGACGGGGTGCCAGATGCGTCTATCGACCTGATTCCGCCGGATGATATCGTGTCCATCGACGTCCTGCGCGATGCCTCAGCAACCGCCATTTACGGCGCACGCGCGGCCAACGGCGTTATTATCGTGACGACCAAACGGGCCAAATCCGGTCAGTCACAACTCACCTACAGCGGCTACACCGCCCTTGAACAGGTTTCCAACCGCATCGACGTGCTGACCGGTGACGAAATCCGGGCCTATCTGAAAGCCAACGGCAAAACACTGGCTCCGGCGGATGAAGACAACGTCAACACCGACTGGCAGAAGGAGGTAATGCGGAGCCCGATTTCGCACAGCCACACGATTTCGTTTCAGGGCGGTAACAACAACACGCTGTACGGCGCCAGCGTCAATTACCTCGACAATCCCGGGGTGCTGAAAGGTTCGTCGCGCGAACGGACCATCATTCGCGCCAACGTGCAGCACTCGGCGTTCAACAATCGGCTGCGGCTCGATCTTTCGGTCGGCAATACGTTCAATACGGCTAAAACCATTCCGTATGGCGTGTACGAAAACATGGTACGGTACCTGCCGACGGTGAACGTTCGGAATGCAGACGGCACTTTCAAGGAGAACTTTGGTCGGGGCAACTCCAACCCGGTTTCGCTAATTGAGAGCATTACCGAAAACCGCAAGACCAAAACGTTCATGGCGAACGGAAAAATCCAGGCCGAAATCCTGCCGAATCTGTTCTACAATGCCAACCTTGCCATTCAGGACGAGCAGATTAATTACAATTACTACGCCAATCGCTACGCGCAGGGGGCCCTCACTACCGGCGGTATTGCGATTCGGTCGTCGTATGCGAACACCAAGAAAATCATTGAGTCTTACTTCAATTACGACAAGCAATTTGGCAATCATGACCTCAAAGTGCTGGCGGGATATTCCTGGCAGCAGGACCGTCAGGGAGACGGTTTTCAGACATCGACCCGCGGTTTTGTTTCGGATGCGCTGTTATACAACAACTTAGGATTGAGCAGTCCGCCGACCGGTTTTGTTCCTGATTTTGGTACAACGGTTATTAAAACCCTGCGATTGATTTCGTATTACGGCCGGATCAATTACCAGTACAATGACAAATACCAGATTCAGGCTTCGGTTCGTCGCGACGGCTCGTCGGCGTTCGGGAAAAACAACCAATGGGGGTTATTTCCGACGGTTTCGGCAGGCTGGCAGATCAGCAAAGAACCTTTCATGGCGAACGTGACGGCCTTCAGTGATTTGAAACTGCGCGTCGGCTACGGGGTAACCGGAAACTCGCTGGGCTTCGATCCGTTTGTTTCCATCCTGCGGTACGGTTCAACCGGGCGGTTTTATTACAACGGCAGCTACATCAACGGCGTGGGCCCAACCCAGAACGAAAACCCGGATTTGAAATGGGAAAAAACCGCCATGCTGAACGTCGGGCTTGACTTCGGAATCCTGAAAGGCCGCGTAACCGGTTCGCTCGAATACTACGACAAACTGACTTCCGACTTGATCTGGACCTATCCGGTTTCGACCACGCAGTACTTCGTGAGCACCCTGACGGCCAATGCCGGTAAAATGAGTAACAAAGGCGTGGAGTTGACCCTATCGACCACCCCAATCAAAACCGGTCGGTTTACCTGGCGCAGCAACCTCAACCTGGCTCATAACGTCAACAAAATCACGACTTTATCGAATGACAAATTCACGCTGAATTTCATCCGGACGGCCTTTGTCGGCGGTCGCGGACAATCGGGTAATTCGTCGCAGATCGTGAAGGAAGGGCTGGCGATTGGAACGTTCAATTTGTGGCAATATGCGGGCAAAAACGAAAAAGGTATTTCGCAATTCAAAAAAGCCGACGGCACGCTGACAACCTCGCCCACTTCTGACGATTTTGTGATTGGCGGCAATGCGCAGCCGAAGCTGATTTACGGCTGGAACAACAGTTTCACCGTCGGGAATTTCGACCTGAACGTATTTGTGCGGGGCGTTACGGGGAACAAAATCCTTAACGCATCGCTGGCCCAACTGAACGGTCCGAGTGACGCCAACTCCTACAACCAGGCGCGGATTGTGCTGGATGAGCCGTTTGCGGATATCAACTCATACCTGGTGTCGAGCCGCTATCTGGAAAATGGTTCGTATCTCCGGCTGGATAACGCAACGCTGGGCTACACCATTAAAACCGGTGCTCCGGCCATTCGCAACCTGCGCGTTTACGTGACCGCCAGCAACCTCTTCGTGATCACAAAATATCGCGGTATCGATCCGGAAATGAACCTGGGCGGCATCACGCCGGGAATCGACAACAACAACTTTTATCCCAAAACCCGCTCATTTGTGCTGGGAGCTAACATCACATTCTAAATCGGTATTCGGTTGACGGTTTACCGTTTAAGGTTCATGTCACGGAAATTTCTATCCAGCCTCAACTCACCGTAACGACGGCCCGGCGAAAACAGAAAACCGAATATCGTTAACACAAAAACTACGATGAAAAATAGAAAATCAAAACTTGCTTTGCTGGCCCTGTCGCTCGGATTTGTCGGGAGTGGGTGCAGCGATCTCAATGTCAAAATCGAGTCGGAACTAACCGCGTCGAACTTCCCGAAAACCGCCGAGGAATTTGTGGCAGCCAGCGGTCCGATTTACACCCAACTGGCTTATAATCAGGCCGGAGTAAGTTACGCCGTTGAATACTGGCGGATGCAGACACTCTCGACCGATGAAGCCATTATTCCGGCGCGGGATGGTAACTTCGACGACGGCGGGCAATATCGGCAACTGCATCAGCACAACTGGACGATCGACCACACGAACGTCATCAGCGTCTGGCAATGGGGTTACAGCGGCATCAATACCGCTAACCGGATTATCAAACTGTTTGAAGCTTCGGCCGATTCGCCCGCCCGCACCACGGCGCTGGCCGAATTGCGGACCATGCGCGCGCTCTTTCATTTTTACATGATGGACCTGTACGGCAACGTTCCGATCGTAACGGTTTTCGGCGATCCCAAACTGCCCGGAACGTCAAAACGGGCTGATGTTTACGCATTTATCGAGAAAGAGTTGAAAGAATCGATTCCGAATCTGAACGCAACCGTCGGCGCTTTGACCTACGGTCGGGTGAACAAATGGATGGCGAATGCCTTGCTGGCGAAGTTGTATCTGAATGCGGAAGTCTATTCCGGAACACCGAAAAATGCCGAAACCGTAGTTACCTGTGACGCCATTCTGACCGGTGCGGGCTCCCTGTATGCGCTGGATGACAACTACCAGAGCATCTTCGCGGGGGATAACGGACCGCAAATCAAGGACATCATTTTCGCAGTACCGTACGACGGCAACGTGGTTCCCGGCAATCACTTTACGCGGTTTGCCACGCACCCGGAACTGGTGAACAAGTATAGCATTCCGTTCCGCCCGAGTATTGCGATGAGCACGATTAAGGAGTTTTACGCCAAATTTAACCTCAAAGGCGACGTGCGGAACGACACCTGGCTGGTGGGGAAACAATTCAATTTCGATGGTACGCCGATTTTGGTCAACACAACGAAAAAAGGTCTCGATGCGACCTACGCCGGCACCGACGGAACCGCAGCCATCAAGTGGCAACTCGAATTTTCACCGGATCTTACGTTGGTTATTCCCGCCAAACTGGATGTGGGGAATGATGATTTAGCCAAAGCGAAAGGCATTCGGTCGGTTAAGTTTTATCCCGATAAGAATTCTAACGCCAGCACCCGGTATCAGGGCAACGACTTCCCGGTTTTCCGGCTGGCCGATATTTACCTGATGAAAGCCGAAGCCATTCTGCGGGGTGCCACAGCGACAACCGTCGCGGGCGAATTACAAACGCCGGTAGTTTTGGTCAATAAACTGCGGAAACGGGCTAAAACGGATCAGGTGACCACGCTGACGCTGGATGAATTGCTCGACGAACGCGCCCGTGAGCTGTCGTGGGAAGGCTGGCGCCGGAACGATCTCATCCGCTTCGGCAAATTCGAAGACGCCTGGGGTTTCAAAGACAACAAGGAGGTTTTCCGCCGGTTATTTCCCATTCCCGCCAGCGAACGAGCCCTAAATCCGGGCCTGACGCAAAATCCGGGGTATTAGGGTTTTGACGATTGACCATTGACGATTGACCATTGGCAATCGTCGATGGTCAATCGTCAATGGTCATTAATCGCTTTTTCCTGCAAATACTGAATCAGCGGCTGAAAACCGTCGGGCAGGGTAAGATCGTCAAAAGTTAGATTGACTTTTTTGCGGCCTTCCCGAAGCTCCAGGCGATACTGGTAACCGTCGCGCAGGCTGGCGTTCTTCTCGCGGGATCGGTAGTCATCGGGATTCTCGAGAAGCTTCCGGGCCAGTGTCTGCAAGTCGGCGGGCAGGTCCTCTACTTCGATTTCCGTTTCCGACACCTGAAAAAATAAGCCGCCTTCGCGGGCATAACTCAACTTCATAGATTCTGAGGCCGAAGCGGTTTTTTCTACAAACCTACTGATTCAAACGATTGTTTGGTAACCGTTTCCGTCGTTGCCGGCACATTACCAGCGGTCGTCAGCTTTTTCGCGATCTTCAACAGGGCGGTTTTAAAGCTTTTAAAATTGGTGGTCGGCTTCAGCGTTTTCAGCGTTTCGAACCAGAGCAAAGCCGCTTTATCGGTTCCGATGGCCGTGGCCACCAGGAAAAACACCTTGTTCGGAATCCCACTGTTAATGTGAACACCGCCATTATCGGCCGCTCCTTTGTACAGTTTGGACATGTGATCAGGTTGCGGGTCCTGCCCCATCAAGGCATTATTGTAAGCCGTTCCGGGCGCTTTCATCGACCGCAAAGCCTGGCCCTGCAGCGTGGGTCCCATAATTTCATCACCAATCAGCCAATCGGCCGTAGCCGCTGTTTGCTTTTTCGCGTGCTGTTTGATAACCGATCCGAAAACATCGGCGTAATGCTCGTTCAGCGCGCCGGATTGGCCTTTGTAAGTGAGATTGGCGGTGTATTGCACCACGCCGTGCGTCAGTTCGTGGGCCGTAACATCGAGCGCATTGGCTAAATTGGTAAACACCTGACCGTCGCCATCGCCAAAGGTCATTTCGTCGCCATCCCAGAACGCGTTGGCGTACTCTTTTCCGAAATGCACGTTCAGAATCAGATCCGCCCCGCGGTTGTCCACCGAAAAATAATTCAGAGCGGTTTTGTAATAGTCACGCACCGCAGCAGCATTTTCGTAAACAGTATTGACCACCGCGTCCGGTGCGGCCGGTCCGCCTTCTTTCCTAACCAGCAAAAGGCGCTGGTGCTGGGTGGTTTTGCTGTCGTAAACAAAACGATCGGCATTTTTGATGGGTGGTGTCACCAGAAACGCTTCACTGCGCAGGAGCGCGTTTTTCTCGTCGCGACGTTCCCGGAATTCGCGGTTGATGGTTTTCTGCGAGGGAATCTCAACACCTGCTTCCTTAAGTTTGTCGACCACAAACGGTGGGATGATGTGGCAATTGCACGGGCAATGGTTTCTCATGATGCCATAAAAGTTTAGAGGGTGAGGGTGTATTGCCGCCGAAGTTCAGCTTCAACAAATTTCATCATAAACAACTGAAAATCAACGAGTATTTACCCCCGATTGCTGACCGTATTTTCCCGGTTTTTGTGAGTTGTATCGCGGAGTTGAGCGGAGTAAAATAGAGTTACGTGGAGGAGAAAAATAACTCTGCTTACCTCTTTTTGCCTCCGCTCAACTCCGCGACACAACCCATTTTCACGGATTAGACACCGGTCTCAATCCCAGGTCCCAGTCGTCCGTCCGGAAGGGAATAACCGGCAGGCCTTCCTTACTGAACAGATTCGGAACCGGCGCGTCGCGAAACCCAAACCGAACCGCTACCGGGTTTTTGACTGAATCGGACCAGACTTCCAGCGTGTTGCCTTTGATCCGGGCCTGCGCTTTGGAAAACACCCGGTCAGATTCGGCAATTTCCAACTCGGCAATGTCGGAACCTTTCAGCACCAGACCGTTGGGTGCATTATCGAACGTAAGCCGGATTTTGTTTCCTTCCACCTGCATTGAGCGGTATTGCGGACTTTTGTAAATGCCGACATTCTGGCCGTAGGTTTCCGCCAGTGCCCAGCCCGCCAGCCGGTTTCCGACTTCTTTTTTGTACGCCGGGTGAATGTCTTTCAGATTGTCCACCAGGTCGGTCGTCACAATCATCCCGGATTTTGGGATGTCCATCGCTTTCGTCTGGCTTTCGCGGGTGGCCGCCGTCTGGTATTTATCGCCGTAGGTGTACGGCGCAATCTGGACGTAGTAAAATGGAAAGTCCTTCTGCCAAACCCCACGCCAGGAATCAACCAGGGCATGCGTTAGCTTATAATAGGCCGGGGCATCGTGCCGGTTGGCTTCGCCCTGGTACCAAATCACTCCGGCAATCGGAAACGACGTGATCGGCGCGACCATTCCGTTGTACAACACGCCCGGTTTATTGGGCGCCCAGGGCGCTTTCGGCATCGTCTGGGCCGACCGCCGGGTTTCGGGATACAGCATCGCAATGGTTTCCGGCACCCACGAATCCATGAACGAACCGCCCCACGACATGTCGATCAACCCGATGGGAATGTTCAGCGTATTTTGCAACCGTTTGCCAAAAAAATACCCCACGGCACTAAAGTATTTCAGCGAAAGCGAATCGCAAACCGCCCAGTTTCCCCGCACATCGACCTGAGGGGCTTCCGTGGCCCGTTTCGGAATTTTGAAAAACCGGATATTCGGGTTGTAAGCCGTCGGCAATTCGGCGCGGGCATCTTTGGCGCTATTCCCGCTCATTTCCATGTTCGACTGGCCCGAACACAGCCAGACCTCACCGATCAGAATATTCTTGAGTTCCACTTTGTTGCGCCCCACAATGGTGATCGCATACGGCCCGCCCGCTTTCGGTGTGCGCAGGCTCACTTTCCAGATGGCGTTGTCGTTGCAGGTCACACTGACGGGTTCGCTCGTCCAGCCCGCCGTTACTGTGACTTTCTCCGTCGGATCAGCCCAGCCCCAGATCGTAATTTCGGTCTGTTGCTGCAGCACCATGTTTGAATTCAGAATGGACGGCAGGGAAACGTTGGCCCAGGCCGACGCGGATGCCAGCAGAAAGAAGAGCAGCTTTTTCATGAAAATCGATTTAGGAAAACAAATGTGCTCAAAAACCGCCTATTTCTCAACAATCGCGTCCAGCAACGGAGGAACCGGAACCACGCCCGCCCGGTGTTTTTCAAACTCCTTTTTCAAATCTTCCAGAATGTCGGGGTGCTTGCTACCAATTTCATACCGCTCGCCGGGATCGACTTCGAGGTTGTACAGCAGAGCCGGATCGTGCGGAGTCGGGGCTTCGGGCGAATACGACGGATGCGTCGTAAAATGGGCTTTCCACGGCCCTTTCCGAATGGCATACAACCGATCCGAATCGTAATAATAGACCAGCTCCGTTCCTTTGTCCGTTTTGCCCGCCAGCAAATCCGCGATGTTTTGCCCGTCCAGTGTCCGGTCCTTCGGCAACTCAACTTTCGCCAGATTCAATATCGTCGGAAAAAGATCCATCGACGTCGCCACCGCTGACGAAACGGTGTTGGCTTTCACCAAACCGGGTCCCCAGAAAATGGCCGGAACGCGCATTCCGCCTTCGTACGTGGAACCTTTCGCTTCGAACAGTGGTCCGGCGGAGCCACCGTTTTCTTCCAGCCGGTTTTTAATCAGCCAGGGCCCGTTGTCGCTCAAAAAGACGACCACGGTATTTTTATCCAGCTTCAGGTCTTTCAGTTTTTTAAGAATCTGGCCCACGCTCCAGTCCAGTTCCTCGACCACATCGCCGTACAAACCGCGTTTGCTTTTGCCCAAAAAACCGTCCGAAGCATACAGCGGAACGTGCGGAAAAGGACTTGCGTAATACATAAAGAACGGTTTTCCCTTGTTGGTCGAAATAAATTTCAGGACCTCATCCGTGTAGCGTTTGGTCAATAACCGCTGGTCCGGTTCGGTTTCAATGATCTTGTTGTCGCGGTACAAGGGCAAAGGCGGATTTGAATTTGGCGGAGCAGGTGCCGATGCGGTATTGCCAAACGAACCAACTTTACCCATGTCGTTTGAATAGGGTAAACCGAAATACGAATCAAAACCGTAGTTCAATGGCAGGTATTGCGGCTGCGAACCCAGGTGCCACTTCCCCACCAAACCCGTTTGATAACCTTTGGTTTTCAATGCTTTGGCAATCGTCACTTCGCTGGGAGGCAGTCCGTTGGCCGAGTTGGTGAAGAAAACCACCCGTTTGCCAAAGATGCCGTTGCGAACCGGCAAACGTCCGGTCA
The DNA here is from genome assembly GCF_009668025.1 of Larkinella terrae. GTDB lineage: Bacteria > Bacteroidota > Bacteroidia > Cytophagales > Spirosomataceae > Larkinella > Larkinella terrae. Next base: position 353,094 of record NZ_WJXZ01000009.1, read on the forward strand.
GCAAGGCCGCCCGGCTGGGTGTGCAGACGTTAGCGGCCACGTAAAATTGCGTAAACCGGGTTCCTTCGTGGGCCATTTGATCGAGATGGGGCGTCCGGATGGTCGGATGGCCGTAACAACCCAGATCACCATACCCCAGATCGTCCGCCAGAATGACGATAAAATTGGGTTGTTTGGCCGGTTGTGCAGCCACAAAATAGAAAGTCGATAGTACCAGTAGGGAAAATAGAAAAGCGGTTTTGTGAATTTGGGTCATACTCGTGCGATTTTTATCCAGAACGCAAATAAACGGTATTATTGGTGATTAGTCGATTCGAAAACGCATCTAATTTTGCCTGCATTCCAAAAAACATTTACATTAGCACAACCCTAAAATCGACCTGAAATGCGATCCTCTTTGACCTGTTCCTTTGTGATTTCCCTCCTGTCGTTAAGTGCCTTTGCCCAGCCCAATCCCAACCGTCCTGATTTGCGTCAGGGTGCTTATTTCAGCGAACCCGACGGCGCAAAAGCACTTCAGAATTGTGCGCTGGCCTACAATGATAAAGCATCGTGGGAAAAACGGGCGGCAATGATTCGCCAAGGCATCCGGGAAGGATTGAAACTCCCGGACAAACCGAACTTCGCTCCTCTGAAACCGATCAGCCACAGTTTGCGACAAATGGATGGCTATACCGTTAAAAATGTGGCCTTTGAAAGTTTGCCCGGTTTTTACATCACCGGAAACCTGTATAAACCAACCGGCATGTCGGGAAAAACCGCAGCAGTGTTATGTCCGCACGGCCATGTCGCCAACTCAGATGCCCGGTTTGTGGAACAGACGCAGCAACGTTGTATTACAATGGCGAAAATGGGAGCCGTCGTGTTTGTATACGACATGCTGGGTTACGGCGATTCAAAGCAGTGCGACCACAAGCTACCAGAAGCCGCTAAATTACAGACGCTTAACAGCATTCGCGCGCTGGATTACCTGACCGGTTTGCCGGAAGTCGACACGAACCGGGTGGCGGTTTCGGGCGAATCCGGCGGGGGAACCCAGACGTTTTTGCTGACCGCCCTCGATTCGCGGGTGAAGGTCTCCGTACCGGTCGTCATGGTTTCGGCTCATTTCTTCGGCGGCTGCGTTTGCGAAAGCGGTATGCCGATTCACAAACGGCCTACGTTTGAAACCAACAACGTCGAAATTGCCGCGCTGGCAGCACCGCGCCCGATGATTATGATCTCGGACGGTGGCGACTGGACCAAAAACACACCGAATGTCGAATTTCCGCATGTGCAGCGGATTTACAGTTTTTATGGGGCCAAAAACAAAGTCGAAAACGTTCACCTGCCGAATGAGAAACATGATTTTGGCCCATCTAAACGGGTGGCGGCCTACCGGTTTCTGGCCCTTCACCTGAAACTCGATTTGAACAAAGTGATGAAAAACGGGCATATCGACGAAAGCTCCAATGTCCTTCTCAAACCCACTGATTTGCAGGTTTTTACTGAGGCCCATCCCCGCCCGTCCAACGCCGTGATGGGCGATGACGCGGTCATGGCGCTGCTGAAGTAAAGCATTTTGCACTTATGACGTATGAGCAGGCTTTTCAAATCCAGTTCACGAAAAGATATTCCCGATTACGGCAATGCCTGTTGGCGGGCAAAAACACCGGGGTTTCAGAACATTTTACCGGTCAACAAAATATAACCATCTTTAAATAGCCATAATCAACAAACTATTAGGATATATTTTATATTTCCTCAGAATCTTATTTTGATTTTTCAAAAATCATAGTAGATTTATTCCGGCCGCATAAGTAAAGTTCAGACAACCTGATCGGGTTGTCTTCCTATCATTCAACACCTTACCAAACTCCCGAATCGGGCACCCTTGTCCGGACTTGTAAGACTATGAATCGTCGAAACTTTCTACAAACGGCCGGGTTGGGTTCGCTGGCCGTTGCTGCCGGAGCTAGTTCCTGTACCACTCGAATGGGAGCGTCGTCCGCCCAGGCGATGCATCACGTTCCTAAATTAAAGCTTTCACTGGATCGGATTGTGAAGGAAACCGTGGGTCTGCGCCCGTTTCGGGCATCCGGTCCGCGAATTGCCAAAGAAACCCTGGGAAGCAAAACCATCGTCCACAATTACGGCCACGGTGGCAGCGGCTGGTCGCTATCGTGGGGAACCGGCAATCTGGCGCGCGAACTCGTTCAGACGACCGGCGAAAAAAAAGTGGCCGTTCTGGGTTCGGGCACCGTTGGGTTAGCAACGGCGCGCCTGCTGCAGGAAAAAGGGTGTGAGGTAACGATTTACACCAAAGATTTACCGCCCAATGTAACGAGCAATCTGGCTACCGGAACCTGGTCACCGGCGTCGCGGGTTTGCGACCCCAAAATCGCTACCCAGGCTTTTCATGACCAGTGGGAAACCGCCACCCGGTTTTCGTTCCGGCGGTTTCAATTTATGCTCGGAATGGACGATATTGTGTCGTGGGTGGATGAATATGGCGTCAGTAACGAACCGTTCCGGCAACAGATAGACCCGTCGATTGGCGGGGAAGTGTACCATTTGCCCGGCTTGATTCCGGAACGGAAAGAGCTGAGTCCCAGGGAGCATTCCTTCGGAGCCAGATACGTTTCCTGGCGGTCCAGTATGATGTTCAATATTCCAAGTTACCTCCATCACCAGCTCAGCACGTTCATCATGTTAGGCGGAAAATTGAAAGTTCAGGAGATTAAAAAACTGGAAGATATCGACGCCCTGCCCGAACTTTGCGTTGTCAACTGCATGGGGTTGGGTGCGAAAGAAATTTTCAATGATCAGGAATTAACCCCCATTTCAGGCCAACTAGCCTGTTTGATTCCCCAAAGTGAAGTGACTTATAAACTCAATGCGCGAGGAGCCAATATTATTTCGCGAAAAGACGGAATTTACCTGGGTGGCAACGGTATTATAGGAAACTGGGATACTACGCCCAAACGCGAGGTAACCGAGAAATTCGTCGATACGATCCAGCAGGTAATGAAAGAAATGAGAAGTTGATAAATTATTAATTTTTAGATAGTTAACCCTACCTTACTTTACATGAACTCTACTTTTGTGAGAAACATCTGTACCTTTTTAATCATCGGTTTTGCGGTATTTTCAAATGCGGTTTTTGGCCAGTCGGTTGAGGCTAAACTCAAAGAGCAGGGCATTGAACTCGCCAAACCCACGCCCTCTCTGGCCAATTATGTGAAAGCCGTGCGAACCGGAAATCTGATTTTTTTATCCGGGCACGTGTCCAACCGGGCCGACGGAACCGGCATTAAAGGCAAAGTGGGGAAAGACCTGACGGTGGAACAGGGCTATGAAGCCGCCAAATTGTCGGCTATTGGATTGCTTTCTTCCCTGAAAGCCGAAATTGGCGATCTTAACAAAGTAAAACGGGTCGTAAAAGTACTTGGCATGGTGAATTCAACGCCTGATTTTACGGATCATCCCAAAGTAGTGAACGGCTGTTCAGATCTGTTGGTAAAGGTTTTTGGAGATAAAGGCAAACACGCTCGTTCGGCAGTGGGGGTGGCTGCTTTACCATCCGATTACGCCGTTGAGGTCGAAATGATTGTTGAAGTGGAATAAAAAGCAAAAATAATTCGATCAAAATATATCATTTTTTATCATTATTGATCATTTCTGAAGTACATTTGCAGGTATTTGCAAATTTCAATTGATCAAACCCATGAAAAAGATGATTCTGATTGCCGGTCCTTATCGCTCCGGCACGAACGACGACCCGGTTAAAATTGCCGACCATGTTTCACAGATGACCCGTATAGCCCTCGAATTACTGGAAAAAGGGTATTTGCCGATGCTTGGCGAGTGGGTTGCGTTGCCGTTGATCGAAGCGGCTGGTTCACAACGGATTGGCGATGCGGTTTTTAATAAAATCTTCCATCCCGTAGCCATTGATCTGCTCTCCCATTGCGATGCGGTTTTGCGCATTGGCGGGCCTTCGCAGGGAGCGGATGAAATGATGACGCAGGCCCGCCAGCGGGGAAAGGCGGTTTTTAAGTCGATGGCGGAGATCCAATTTTAAAAGAAGTCAATTTTGTGCAGCATTTGCCGGGAATGAATGGCCATGAAGCTTCTTTTCTTAGCTTTGTTACCCTTAACTGAACGCTGCCCATGAAATTTTTCCTTCTACTTCTGATCTCTATTTCCTTGAACGTAATCGCTAATGGGGCGGCCCCCGGCGATACGCAAATCGCGATTGAAACCCAGCACACGGCCCTAGTTATCCGGGTCAGCAAAGATGGCGATCCGACCATTATTCACCTTGGCAAACGACTTCAAAATGGAGCGGATTACGCCCTATTACCAGACAACGAAAAGCACGGGGAAGATTACACGAAGATTTACAATTCCGTTTATACCCCGGCGGGTGGTCGAAACTTGCTGGAACCGGCGCTCCAGGTTTCCCACGCCGATGGAAACCCCTCTTCCGACCTCAAATACGTTCGGCACGAGACCCAGAATGTCGCAGATGGCGTAGTTTTGACCACGGTTTTCCTGAAAGACCCGCAATATCCGTTTGAAGTGAAGCTGTATTACAAAGCTTATCAGAAAGAAGATGTGATCGAACAATGGTCAAGTATTCGTCATACGGAGAAAAAAACCGTTCGTTTGCAGAAATACGCTTCCGCCAACCTCTACATTCCGGCGCAACATTATTACCTGACGCACTTCCATGGCGATTGGGCGCGGGAAATGAATCCCGAAGAAATTCCGCTGACGGCCGGTCTAAAAGTGCTCGACACCAAACTCGGAACCCGGGCCGATCTGTTCCAGCCGCCCTCCTTTCTGCTGTCGCTCAACAAACCGGCGGAAGAGGAAACCGGTGAAGTCATTGCCGGAACGCTGGCCTGGTCGGGAAATTATCAGATTCAGTTCGAGGTCGATCCGCTGCGAAATCTGCGGCTGATTGCGGGTATCAATCCCTACGCTTCGGAGTACATGCTGGCGCCGGATAAGGAGTTTGTGACCCCGGCTTTTCTGTTTACGTACTCAAACGCGGGTAAGGGACAAGCCAGCCGAAATCTGCACCGCTGGGCCCGGAAACACCGCATTCCGCAGGGCGAAGGAAACCGGCTAACGCTGTTAAATAACTGGGAAGCGACGTATTTCGACTTTAACGAAGAAAAACTGACGGCTCTGTTCAAAGACGGCAAAAAATTGGGCGTCGATTTATTCCTGTTAGATGACGGCTGGTTTGCCAATAAATACCCCCGAAACGACGACCATACCGGCCTCGGCGACTGGCAGGAAAACAAGCAGAAACTCCCGCACGGATTGGGATATCTGGTCAAAGAAGCCGAAAGCGCGGGCATCAAATTCGGCATCTGGCTGGAACCCGAAATGGTCAGTCCGAAAAGTGAATTGTACGAAAAACACCCCGACTGGGTGATTAAACTGCCCAACCGCTCCGAATACTATTTCCGTAATCAGCTGGTCCTGGATTTGTCAAATCCGAAGGTGCAGGATTTCGTTTACGGTGTCGTGGACGGTATTCTGACGAAAAATCCGACTCTGGGCTACATCAAATGGGATTGTAACGCGGTGATCTACAACGCCTTCTCGGCCACAAACCCCAACCCTTCCCACCTCTTCATCGAATACGTTCAGGGACTTTATAAAGTGATGGAGAAACTGCGGGCCAAATACCCGACCTTGCCTTTAATGCTCTGCTCCGGCGGGGGTGGCCGGGTAGACTACGGCGCACTGAAATACTTCACGGAGTTTTGGCCCAGCGACAACACCGACGGCCTGGAGCGGATTTTTATTCAATGGAATTACTCGTATTTTTTCCCGGCCATCGCCACCTGCAACCACATCACCGATTGGGGGAAACAATCCATCAAATTCCGGACGGACGTCGCCATGATGGGCAAAATGGGCTACGACATTGTCGTGAGCAAACTGGATGAGAAAGAGTTGGCATTCAGTCAGCAGGCGCTTCAAACCTACAACCGCGTCAAAGACGTCATCTGGAAGGGCGATTTGTTCCGGCTGGTTTCTCCCCAAACCAACGACATTGCATCGGTGCTCTACGTCAGCGAAAAGCAGGATAAAGCCATGTGGTTCAGCTACCTGGTCGGAAACCGGTACCGGGAAGGCAGTCAGGCGCCCATCAAACTGCGGGGCCTGAATCCGGAAAAGAATTATAAAATTCTGGAAGTGAACGTCTATCCCGGAAGTAATTCGCCGATCAACCGCAACCAAATGGTTTATTCGGGTGATTATTTAATGACGGTCGGTTTTAATCCGTCCGTCGATGCGAGACGGCAAAGTGTGGTTTTGGAAATTACGGAAGGTAATTAAGGGATTGATTGAGGTACCCGGTTATTTTTTAACCACAAAAAATTGCCCTTTGGGATAAAATCTTCGTAGGTAAACAGGCAGGAAAGCGCATTTGAGTTCCGGAGGAACACCATCTTACGTACTTCATAGATTGCGTTTCTTCAGAACTCGAACGCTTCAGATGTCCTGCCGGGTCCGCCAGATCTTCTTTTCTAAACCAGAAAAAACCGCTCATCCCGACCATTCCCCGATCAACAAGTATTATACATACATTTAGTGAATTTATAAATCCATTTTACATACATTTAGTGAATAAAATGGGCTTATGGTTTACTGTTTGTGGTATACAGTTCACCAATATTTTAATAAAAAACTAATAACCAGATAGTTACCAAAAAATTTAAGCCATAAACGTTAGGCGCCACACCTTAAACGATAAACGCTGTACATGAAAGGAACCAATCTCGGAGAATTTGAGGAGTTAGTCTTGCTGACCAGTGCGGCGCTGGTGAACGACGCGTACAGCGTAGCCATTTGCGACGAACTGGGCAAATACACCGGACGGGTGGCCAAGCTGGGCGTTGTGCATGCGGTTTTGAATCGGCTGGAAGAAAAGGGTCTAGTGAAAAGCCACATGGGCGAAGCGACCAGTGCGCGGGGCGGCAAACGCAAGCGGTTTTACGAAGTAACGCACGCGGGAAAAGTTGCCCTGACTCGATCAAAAGAAGTTCGCGAAGCACTCTGGCGAATTATTCCCGGTTTCAATCTGGAGGGTTCCGTATGAAAACACCGACTCAAAAACTCCCGGAACCGCCCCGCTGGGCCCGCAATCTGCTCCACTGGTACTGCCGCCCCGACCTGCTCGAGGATCTGGAGGGCGACATGAACGAATATTTTGAACGCAACCTGAAAACCAAAGGCATCCGGCGCGCCCGCTGGATTTATATTCTCGATGCGCTGAAATTTTTCCGCCCCTATACCGTCCGTAAACCCGAATTTTTAAACCTTCTCATTCATTGGCTCATGCTCGGCAGCTACTTCAAAACCTCCCGGCGCAGTCTCGTGCGCAACAAATTATTTTCAGCCATCAACATCATCGGGCTGGCGGTCAGCATGTCCGTCGGCCTGCTGGTCATCGCCTTCCTGACCGATCTGTTTTCCTACGACCTATTCCACGAAAAAAGACACCGAATCTACCGAATAGTAACCAAAACCGAGGGAGACGACAAACGGACGATGGATCTGGCGTCCACTTCGCTGAAAGCCGGTTACAAAATCCGGGAAACTTTTCCGGGGATTGAAGAAGTATCATTGATCCGGCGGGGGTTCTACAGTGACGCAAAGGTCAGCGACGAAACCATTATTCCCCTGGAGGCAACCTGGGCTGATCCGTCGTTTTTGAAGATTTTCACATTTCCGATGCTCAAAGGCAATCCGGCCACGGCACTGAAAGAACCGTATTCGCTGGTAGTCACCGAAAAAACCGCACTAAAACTGTTCGGAAAAACGGAAGCGCTGGGGAAAACCGTCCGGTTCGACACCACGAATTACACGGTTACGGGCGTTCTGAAAGATATTCCCAAGCTGTCGCACATCCGGTTTGAGGCCCTCATTTCGCTGGCGTCGATGCTTGGCCAAAAGGCAGATTCCGACGGTGGTATCCTGGATTGGGGCAATATTTACCAGAATTACGTGTACCTCACGCTCCCCGAAACCGCTAACCTGCAAACCGTTCAGGCCAATCTCGACAAACTGAGTGCCACCGAAAATAAACAACTCGAACACCAGAAAATTACGCTGTCGCTCCAGCCAATGGACAAAATTATTTTTGGCGGACGGCTGTCCAACGAAATTGGCGTTAACTTTCCCAAACCGGTGGCCTGGGTGTTGATCGGGCTCGCACTGGTTGTAATCCTTTCCGCCTGTTTTAATTACACGAACCTTTCGATCGCCCGGTCGATGCGACGGTCGCGCGAGGTCGGGATTCGTAAAATAGTGGGCGCTTTGAAAAACCACGTCCTGGGACAGTTTATGGCCGAATCGGTGATCATTTCGGTGATGGCGCTGATCTTTTCGTTTGTTCTGTTTCTGATCCTGCGCACGCAGTTTATGGCATTGGCCCCCCAATTGTCCGACCTGGTAACCCTTGATTTATCGCCCCGGCTAATTCTTTATTTCCTGCTGCTGGCGGTGGTGGTTGGCCTGGCGGCCGGTTTTTTACCCGCCTTGTTTTTTTCCCGGATTCAGGCTGTTCAGGTTCTGAAGGATGCTTCGTCACTCAAGGTGTTCCGGCATATTAACCTGCGCAAAGCCCTGATTGTCATCCAATATACATTTTCACTGATGTTCATCACCACAACGCTGATCGGCTATAAGCAGTACCGTGGTTTTCTCTCTTTCGACCTCGGATTTACCACCGAAAACATCCTGAACATTCGGATGCAGGGAAATAAAAGTACGCTGCTGAAAAAAGAACTGGCCCAAATTCCGGCGGTCAATCAAATCGCGACCTCGCGGATGATTACCAGCCTGGGTAGCATTTATGGAACGCAGTTAAAATACAAGACCAAAAGCGTGCATGATTCGGCGATGGTCTGGCTCAATTTTGTCGATGAAAACTACATTCCCCTCCACCACCACCGGTTTCTGGCCGGAACCAACTTTAAAAACCGTCCGACCAGCGGCAACGAGACGGAAGTCATTGTCAATGAGCAGGTTCTGAAACGATTTCACATCGTTGACCGCAACCCGGCCGACGCAATTGGCAAACAGGTGATGCTGGACAACAAGCCGCTGACCATTGTGGGGGTTTTAAAAGATTTTCATTACGGAACGATGGATCACAAAATCGAACCTACGGTTTTCCGGTATTCATCCGAAGAACCCGGCGGGTACCTGAACGTGGGCATCAAATCGGAAGATTATCCGGCGGCTTTGTCGGGCATCGAAGCCGCCTGGCAGAAAATTGATAAAATCCACCCGCTGAAGGCCACGTTTTACGACGACCAGATTGAAGAAGCCTATAAACAATTTGAAGTCATGGTGAAGGTGATCGGTTTCATCACGTTCCTGGCGATCTGCATCGCGTCGATGGGATTGTTCGGCATGGTGGTTTTCATGACCGAAACCCGGCTCAAGGAAATCAGCATCCGGAAAGTGCTGGGCGCTACCGAAAGCGGCCTGATTTTCCACCTCAGCAAAGGTTTTTTGCTGCTGCTGCTCATTTCCACTCTGGTTGCATTACCGGTTACCTACATCTTCTTCGACCAGTATGTGCTGACCAAATTTGAATATCACCAGCCCATTGGAGTCAGCGAGCTGATCATTAGTGTGTTGGTGGTGATGGCGCTGGCGTTTCTGCTCATCGGCTCCCAAACCTTGAAAGCTGCCCGGAGTAACCCGGCGAAGGTGTTGAAGAGTGAGTGAGGAAATTGTTTCGCGGAGTTAAGCGGAGTAAAAAAGAGTTAAGCGGAGAAGAAATTTAACTCTGCTTAACTCTTTATTTTCTCCGCTTAACTCCGCGAAATAATCTCCTTACCTTTTCTTAAACTTACATGCCCCGTTATCTGCCACGCGGTAGTACGACTTGTAGTTCAAAGCGTTCTTCACCATGCAGCCTTTCAGGTTCAGCAATTCGATATTTTTAAAGTCGATTGCGTGGCTTTCGCTTTGCAGAGCAATGTAACCTTCCTTCAAGGGTGTGTTGTCCAGTTTCAGCCAGTAATCCGGGTTTCCGACGTGGCCGGAGGCAAAATCGTTCTGCTTGCTGATGTAACCGCCCCCCACTTTCGTTTTCTCGTACGTCAAAACCGTATCCCCTTCGATGATGTGGTGGATGATCGAATCACCCAGCACGACGGCGGTTACGCTCACCCACTGATCGCCGTCGTAGGTTTTCGATTGCGAGTCAATGCAATGATCAGGAATCACTTTTCCGCCCATTTCGACAATGGTTCCCGGTGTGCAAAGATTGGCCGTATGCCGGACGCCCTTGCCCAAACCACCCAGGGTCTGAATCTCCAGCGAAATCGGAAAATCCTGGTCTTTGGTCAAACTCTTCGCCGACTGCGAATGAATCATGACCCCGCTGTTGCGCACATTCCAGGACGCGCCACCCGGCACCTGATCACCCAAAAACCGGTAGTCGAATTTCAGAATGTAATAGGAATACGGGTCCTTGTAATAGATGTGGCCGTATTTGTTATCGAACGTTTTGTACTGGTCGTACATGATCCGAATCATGCCGTTCTCCGCCCGAAACGTATTTTTATAGTTGACATTCAGGTCTTCACCAGCTACTTTAATGTCCCATCCGCTCAGGTCTTTCCCATTAAAAAGCTGAATCCATTCTTCTTTACTGGGGTTGTTCTTTTGAGAAAAGGCTGGAGAGAATATTAAAGCGAAAAGGCTGTATCGCAGAGTTAAGCGGAGGTTCGCAGAGATAAGCGGAGTTTCTCTGCGAACCTCATTTTTTCTCTGCTTAACCGCCGGGCGGCCCCGTTTGCGAAATAACTTTTGTAGAGACAAAATCATACGAATGAATAGTTGCAGTTGACAGGTTCAATAAGAAAAAACCGCTGGAGGTCTACTCACGCCGACCGCTGGCGGATTCGCTGACTGATTTTCTCCGGCCCGAGCTCCTCGAGGTTGGGCAAGCCAGCTTTGTATGTCCGGTGAAAAGTATTCTCGACCAGCGTCGGATACGGTTTGAAGGTAAGCCAGCGCAGCGGCCATTTTCGGAGCCAGAACGAACCTTCCAGCAGTTGACAGAACCAGGCCGCCGGTTTTTTATAGCCAAACGCTTCCCGAAGTTTGTCGTTGATCAAAGCCGCAAACGTGGGTTGCACGGCAAACCGCAGCGGTTTTGGAAACCAGCCTTCCACAATCCGAACCGTTGCGTCGGCAATGCGCCGGTTGCTCTCGGCGTACCGGAAATGTTCCGCTTCGTACCTGTCCGTAAACTTTCGTAAGTCTTCGAGCGTCTCGGGAATATCCGTCAGGTTCATCAGTTGGCCGACTTCCCGAAAAAAAAGAAAGAAAGCCCGCTCCTCGCCCGGCGTCAGTTCGCGCCAGCCGTAGCGGTTGATCCAGTTGATGGGATAGAAAATGAAGGTCGACAACACCATCAGAAAATCCTCATTCTCAATCTGATAAAAACCGTGAATGCGATTCATGTGTGTGATGGCCCGACGACCGGTTTCGGTGTCCAGTCCGTATTGCATGAACCAGGCAATCAGAATACTTGTGTCGTCGTACCGCTTCTGGCCATGCCGTTCAAACTCCCCCGTCCGCATCAGCAGCGCCGAAGTTCGCGGACTGGCGTAGGTGTGAAACAGCGCCAGTTCGAGCGCCCGCGTCACATCGAACGGAAATTCGTAGCCCACCAGCAACTGAACCATGCGCTGGTAATCCCGTTCCGGGTCCAGTTGCTGCAACTCCCGCCGAACCGCCGGATTGCGGAAAACCCCGGCTAATCTTTTGTAAACCGTATTGCTCATCGGTGAAAACGTTTAAAGTATACGGTGCGATTCTCCACTGGAAATGACGCATTGCATTCATTATTCACTGTAAAGTATTCATTTGCAACGCGCCAACCTAATTAAAAACCAGCCTCTTTTCCATACAAATACTGGTGCTCATTCCGGCGTAAGGACCGTAATTCTCGATGCGTTGGTAACCGGATTTCAGGTATAATCCGACGGCTTCCAGTTGCTTGGTACCGGTTTCCAGTCGGGCAAAATGGTAGCGTTCTTCCAGTGCCCAGTTTTCCAGTTCCCGTAAAACCCGTTCGGCAATGCCTTTTCTTCGGTGGTCGTGCGCCACAAACATCCGTTTGATTTCAACGCATATCGGATCGTCCGTCGGTCGGAAACAACCACAACCGACCGGTTGCTCATTATCCAGAATCACGACGACCCGGGCCAAATCATCCACTTTGTTAAAACCGTCGTAGAAAGCCTGATAGGGCTGGTAACGCCCCCGCAGGTCCTGATCCAGAAGCGCGATGAGGTCCCGAAAATCCGGATCCTCCGCAGTGGTTCGTTTACACGTAAATTGATTCATAATGAGATAACTACTTCACTGACCCCAATCTGCATAAATCCGTTTTAATTCTGCACCGAAAGCGGTTAATTTTTGTAATTTAGCTTCCATTCCAAACTCACTTCTTCACTATGGCCTTGTATAAACTGCTCATCAACGGCAAAAGCTACCAGACCGAAGCCGAAGCCGACACCCCGCTGCTCTGGGTCCTGCGCGATCATCTCGGGCTGTACGGCACCAAATACGGCTGCGGGATTGCCCAATGCGGAGCCTGTACCGTTCACCTGAATGGCGAAGCAACGCGTTCCTGCATGTTACCGGTTTCTGCCGTTGGTGCCTCCAAAGTTACGACGATCGAAGGCTTGTCCAAAAATGGCGATCACCCGGTTCAGAAAGCCTGGGATGCGGTCGATGTGGCCCAGTGCGGGTACTGCCAGGCCGGTCAGATCATGACGGCGGCTGCCCTGCTTAAGCGCAAACCCAACCCGACCGATGCCGAAATCGAAGCCACGATGTCCGGCAACCTCTGCCGCTGTGGCACCTACCACCGCATCAAGGAAGCCGTGAAAGTAGCCGCAAAAACAAAATAAGTTTATCGGTATCCGGTTTACGGCTCGTAAACGTATTGCGTTCATTATTCATTGTTAATTGTTCATTTGCAATGCAACAAACAACCGAAAACGGAATACCGAAAACCCATAAAACCTTCAACCGACATGACCAAATTACCCAATCATAACCGCCGGAGTTTCCTGAAAATTGCGGCCGCAACCGGCGGGGGCCTGATGCTGGGCTTCAACTGGACGGAGTCGGAGGCCGCCACACCAACCGTTCTGGTAAACGCGGCTTCGGCTGCGCCCGGTGTGGACTTCAACAGTTACCTGTCCATTAATCCGCAGGGCGTTATTACCATTCTGTCGCCGAATCCGGAAGTTGGGCAGGGCATCAAAACCGCTTTCCCGATTATCGTTGCGGAAGAACTCGACGCCGACTGGAAGAACGTCGTGGTAGAGCAGGCTCCGCTCGACACCAAAAAATTTGAACGACAGGTGGCCGGTGGCAGCGGTTCCATTCCGCATTCGTGGAAACGGCTGCGAGTAGCCGGAGCCACCGCCCGGCACATGCTGATCGAAGCAGCCGCCAAACGCTGGAGCGTGTCGGCCGCCGATTGCGCAACGCAGAAGGGTTTTGTGACCCACGCAGCCAGCAAACGCAAGCTCAGTTACGGCGAACTGGCCAACGATGCCGCCCAGATTCCGGTTCCGGCAGATGTGAAGCTGAAAGAAATCAAGGATTTCAGCCTGATCGGTCAAACGATCAAAAATGTTGATAATCCCAAAATACTGACCGGAAAACCGCTGTTCGGTCTTGATTTTCACCGCGAAGGTATGCTGATTGGGATGCTGCAGCGCCCGGCTTTTGGGTATAAAATCAAATCGGTTGATTCGGCCGCAGCCAAAGCCATGCCGGGAATCCTCCACGTCGTGACGATCAACAACAGCGTGGCCGTCGTCGGCAAATCGACCTGGCAGGTCAAAAAAGCGAAAGATGCGCTCAAGATTGAATGGGAAAAGGACGGCAATCTGGAAAGTACGGCCGACCATAACCGCATTTTCAAAGAGATGCTCGACAGCTCGAACACCACCGTCCGACGGAAAGACGGCGATGTGGAAACCGCCTTTAAAAACGCGGCCAAGGTCGTTAAAGCCGAGTACCAATGTCCGTTTCTGCCTCACAATCCGCTGGAACCGATGAACTTCTTTGCCCACGTTAAGGAAGACAGCGCGGAGCTTGCCGGGCCCAGTCAGACGCCCGAAGCGGCTCGTAATCAGGCGGCTAAACTGCTGGGTTTCCCACCCGAAAAAGTAACCCTGGAGCTGACCCGCATGGGGGGCGGTTTTGGCCGACGACTGAATACCGACTTCGCCATCGAAGCGGTACAGGTTTCCAAAGCGGTCAATGCGCCGGTGAAGGTGATGTGGACACGCGAGGACGATATGACCGGCGGTATTTACCGCCCGGCAGTCCGCTACCGGTTCGAAGCCGCTCTGGACGACAAAGGAACCCTGATCGGATACAAACTGCGGGGAGCCAGCATCAACGCCGGAAACGCCACCCGCGAAGACAACTTCCCGTCGGGCGCCGTTGAAAACCTGCTGATCGACAGCATCGACCACAAATCACCCATCACAACCGGTCCCTGGCGGGCGCCGATCACCAATTTTCTGGCGTTTGCCGAGCAGGCGTTTCTGGACGAAGTGGCCCATGCCGCCGGGAAAGATCCGGTGCAGTTCCGGCTGGAATTGCTCGACAAAGCCAAACAAAAACCGACCGGAAAGATCACTTACGACATCGACCGCATGCGGGGCGTCATTGAACTGGCTGCTGAGAAATCGGGCTGGGGCAAAAACAAAAACGTTGCGCAGGGCTTTAGCGTCTATTTCTCGCACCGCTCCTACGTGGCGCAGGTCGGCGAAGTGGTGATGGAAAAAGGAAAACCGGTGCTGAAAAAAGTGTATTCGGCCGCCGACTGCGGGGTTGTCATCAATCAGAGCGGGGCGCAGCAGCAGGTGCGTGGTTGCATCGTCGACGGAATCGGTCACGCCATGTACGGCAATATCACGTTCAAAGACGGGATTCCCGACCAGAAAAACTTTAACGAATACCGACTGATCCGGATGAACGAGGTGCCGGAAATTGAAGTCCATTTCGTCAAAAATGAAATCGACCCGACCGGTTTGGGTGAACCTTCACTCCCACCGGCGGGCGCGGCCGTTGCCAATGCTATCTTTAAAGCCACCGGCAAACGCCTTTATAATCAACCCTTTGTAACAACCGAAGTTTTCAAAGGCGTTTCGTAAAGTTTGGAACGGGATTTGAGCGGAATCGTTTAAATCCCGTTCCATCATTTACTTCGTATTCTTACTCCGTTATGCCCGCTTTGAAAACCGCCCGCCGATTTATCAGAAGGGTAAAACGCGTTTGCTGGTCCCTCAGTATATTCTTCTCATTTGGCTATCAAGGCTGCACGACCAAAGAAACACCCCAATCGGCCGACACGTCTTCCAGCGATTTTCTCTACCAATACTCCATCATCAGCGCCCTGCAGGCGGGTGTTTTCGATGGCAACCTGACGTTCGGAGAGGTTAAAAAACACGGCGATTTTGGCGTTGGCACCTTCAACCGCGTCGATGGTGAGTTGGTGATCAATCTGGGTAAACTATACCGGATTCGGTCCAACGGCACGGTTTCCGAAGTAGCCGACCGCGACAGTACCTCGCTCGCCTTTGTCAAGTTTTTCAAAGCCGACTCCAGTTTTACCATCCAGACGGCGGGCCTGACGCTGGATCAGATCCAGAAAAAAATCGCGGCCGCGCTGCCCGCCAACGAGATTCACGCCATTCGGCTGAAGGGTACGTTTGCAAAAATGACCACCCGCGCGCCCGCTCCCGCCCAAAAACCGTATCCAACCCTGAACGATCACCTGGCCCGCTCACAGGTCATTTTTAACCTGACCAACACGACAGGAGTAGCCGTAGGTTTTCTGATTCCAGCGTATATGGAAAAGGTGAATGTCCCCGGTTTTCATTTCCATTACCTCTCCGACGACCTCAAATCGGGCGGCCACGTATATGATTTTACTGCTACACAAATCACCGTGGATATCGATCGCACCAAAGGGTACTACGTCGAATTGAACACCAATACCGATTTCGGGAAAGTCACCCTGTGAATTCAGGCGTTTAAACCAACGAGTCTGATTTCTGGTCTATTTCCCCCAAATGCAACCGGAAGATTTCGTAGTCGAGGAGCTTTTGATCTGCTGAAAACCGCACGGCCTCAGCTTTGGTTGAAAACCATTGCAACTGTCCGTCGGAGTCACGGACAATAACGGGTTTACCATCCGATGACTTCTGGATGAGAATAAAATTTTTCATGGGTTCGTTTCCGAGTAACACTTAGCGAAATGGAATAGTCTTGCACTAATAATCAACGATTTAGTAAGGTACAACGTATATAGATCCAGACCAAAATATGACATATTCTGTTATTGAACGGCCCTTTCCCATTACGTATACAGGGCCGTTCAATAAAAATGTATGATCATTATTAATAATGTTTGGAAATTGGAAACTGACTAACTCAACGTTCCCATATGGCTCTGTATATCCTCCTTTGCAATGTTACGCATCATTCGGTTCAGATAAGTACGGAAGAGAATGGCTGGCTCCGCTACTTTCAGTCGTATGAAGCGGCTCTCAAATTTGCCGAAGAAAATCAACTTAAAGATTATAATATTTTCAAGAAAAAGCCCCCCAAGGCACCGAAAAAGTAGAACGTGTTTTTACCCATTTCGATTTCGCAACAGGTATGAACCTAGAAATCACTTAAATTGATAGTTGACCCAAACATCGGGAATTGAACCGTTGTTATAACCAGAGAGTAACGTATTACGCCCAATCCTTCTGAATGACCACGTTGAAGTTAATTCATTGTTCACTCGGCCTGTTCCTGATTTTCTCCCTGACGAACTGCGGAAAAACCAATCCGCAACCGCCCAAAGCCGAGGGTTTTGATGCGACCATCCCGCGCGACACCTCCTATCTGGCAGGCCCCATAACGTTTACGGTCAAAGAATTAGAGGAAAAAATCAACCGGGAGCTTGATCCGGTTCTGGTCGGAAAAGGTTCTGCAGGAGGAAAAAAAGGGGGTATATTTCCGTTTAAAGTCGTTCGGTCGGGAAATGTCCATATTCAATATGCCGATAAGCAGGTAAAATTTTCGGCGCCTTTGAGCCTCTACATCAACTCGCCCCTCAGCGCCGAAAAGACGGTTGACCAAAAACCGTTCTGTTCCCTCCAGATCAATTTTCAAAGCCCGCTGACGGTAACGCCCAACTGGCGGCTGGCCAGTAAGGTGCAGTTTACGAATTTCGACTGGATCAAAGAGCCGGAAATCCGGCTGCTGGGCAAGGAGATTTCGCTGACCAATTTTGCCAAAAAACTCCTCGACAAACACCAGTCGTCCATCGAAACCGCCATCGACTCGGCGGTTTACAAAGAATTGCGGCTCGACCGAATGGTCGGGCCCATCTGGCTCAACATCCAGCAACCGCTGCTGATCGACAAATCGTTAGGTCTTTGGCTAATACCCAAACCCCTTAGCGTTGCCGCCAGCCCCATCGAAGGTGATCAGCAAAAAATAACCACGCATCTGCGAATTGCGCTGGAATCAAAAACCGTGTTGCAAGCCACAGAACCCCCGAATTCACCCGTTAAACTGCCCCAATTGCAGAAACGCGACTCCGTTTCTCAACTTTCGGATCTGCACTTGCTGAGCTTTATTCCGTACAAGGATATTAATCAGATGCTGGCCCGGTTGCTGGCCAAAGAAAAAAAGATGTTGCTGTTCGGGACCATTACCATCAAAAAAGCTTCGGTGTATGGCGGACAACGGGCGTTGATTGTTAAAACCGATATCAGCGGTTTACTGAACGGAACGCTGTATCTGCGCGGTCGACCGACGTTTGACACGACGACCAACACGCTGTCCGTCAAAGACCTGGATTTTGATGCCGAAACGGTCAGTGAGCTTTCCAAATTTTCCAATTCGCTGGTTCACGACGGCCTGGTCAAAGCGCTCGAAAGCTTCCTGACGATTTCGCTGGGCGGTGAAATTGAACAGCTTCCGGAAAAAATCAGTACAGCCTTCAAAAAAGGCAAAAGCGGCCAAAAAACCTCCCTTGGTATTCAATCTTTTCGATTTACGCCCCGGAAAATCGCGATCCGACCCGATGGCATCCAGGCGTTGATCAACGTCCAGTCGAAGGTGGCGGTTCAGGTCAGGAAGTTGTAAGATTTACAAAAAACTCTGGCTGATGAATTGCAGCGCATCCGGTAAACCGCTGCGCCAGTATTCCCAGGTGTGGCCGCCGTTGCGAACCCGATATTCGTGTGGAATGTTCAGGTCCCGCATCAGCGTGTGCATTTCGGCATTGCCTTTATACAGCAGTTGGTCGTCGTCGCCACAATCGAGGTAAAACCGGACGGCTTTTTTCTGCGCTTCCGGCATTTTCTGGATCAGATACAGAATGCTGTTCTGGTTCCAGAAGTCGGTGATGCGGTTATCGGTTTCTTTCAACTCACCCATCGCCGTGCGATACCGTCGCAGATATTCCTGATGCGGCATTTCCCGGATTTGCTGGTCGGTCCGAACCCCGGCGCTGAAAGCCGCGCAGGAACCGAACAAATCCGGATGGTGCATGGCGTACAGCAACGAGCCAAAACCGCCCATTGACAAACCCGCTACGGCCCGAAACCGCTTTTCCGCCCGGCAGCGGTACGTTTTTTCAATGTGCGGAATCAGTTCCTTAATGAAAAAATCTTCGAACTGGTATTTCCCGGCGGCACTGTTGAGGTAAAACGTCATTTCGGCGTCCGGCATCACCACAATCATCGGCGGGATGCGGCCCTCCCGAATTTCCCGGTCGACAATATTCTGCATATTCCCCGACTGGAGCCAGGCTGTCTGATCGTCACCACCGCCGTGGAGCAGATACAAAACCGGGTAAGACCGCTGGGAGTTTTCGTAACCGGGAGGCAGGTAAAGTGCAAACTTTTTGTCTTTTTTCAGGATGGCGCTTTTGACCGTCAGGTCGTCGAACACTTTACTTTCCTGCGCAAACGCAGACAGGGAAAACAGCAGGCAAATGAGCCACAGAAATCGCATGAACAATCGTTGGATTTTGAGTTGAAACGAATAAAAAACCGCACGAATGAACGGCAAGTTAGCGGTTTATCCCGTCAGAAGTGGGTTTTTCTGCTTTTCTTTCCTATCTTACTTTTTGTTCACTGCTTTCGTAACCGAATACAACCATGAAACTCATTTACCGGATTCTGCTGGCTCTGCTGCCAGTTTTTGTGCACGCCCAAACGCCCGATTCAACCTGGTTTCGAACGAATTATTCCAAACAGGAAATTTACATTCCGATGCGGGACGGCACGAAGCTTTTCACGTCCATTTACGCTCCGAAAGACAATGCAGAAAAACACCCGGTTCTGATGTCCCGAACGCCGTATTCCTGCGCGCCCTACGGCGAAACCGCCTATCGCAATTTCTGGAGCAATCACTACCGGGAATACTTGAAAGAAGGCTACATCATGGTGGTGCAGGACGTTCGCGGCCGCTGGATGAGCGAAGGAACCTTCGAGGATGTCCGGCCTTACAATCCGGCAAAAAAGGCCAAAACGGACGTCGACGAAGCCACCGACACTTACGATACCATCGACTGGCTGGTGAAAAACCTGCCGAACAACAACGGCAAGGTGGGCGTTTTCGGCATATCGTATCCCGGTTTTTATTCGACGATGGCGGCTTTGAGCAACCATCCGGCGCTGAAGGCCGTCAGTCCGCAGGCCCCGGTGACGGAATGGTTTCTCGGCGACGATTTTCACCACAACGGGGCGCTGATGCTGATGGATGCGTTCAATTTCTACATCCGGCGCGGTTTTGGTATGCCCCGGCCTAAACCAACAACCGTGGGTCCGAAACCGATGGAGGTAGTCACGAAAGACAGTTACGAATTTTTCCTTCGCAACGGCACGCTGCCGAAGTTGACCACCTTTGCCGGAGATAGCGTGCGGTTCTGGAAAGAGTTGATGCAGCACCCAAACTACGACAGCTTCTGGCAATCGCGCAACGTCCGCAATTTTGTCAACAACATTTCGCCCGGAACCGCAACCCTGGTGGTGGGCGGTCTATTCGACGCGGAGGATTGCTACGGCGCCTGGACGACGTACAAAGCCATCGAAAGCAAGGCGAAAAATACCAACAAAATCATCATGGGACCGTGGTTTCACGGGCAGTGGGCCGGTCGTGGCAGCGACGGTTCGTCGCTCGGTAACGTGCAGTTTGGCAGCCCAACCAGTGCATGGTACGCGACGAATGTCGAAATTCCGTTTTTCAATTTTTACCTGAAAGGCAAAGGCAGCGCCGATCCGATCAAGGAGGCAACGGTTTTTTATACCGGCGAAAATCAGTGGCACCAACTGGAAAAATGGCCCCCGGCCAACACCTCCGAAACCGCCCTGTATCTGCAACCCAAGGGCACTCTGAGCTATACAAAACCGGCTTCGGCCGGCGATTCGTTCACGGCCTACGTCAGCGATCCGGCCAAACCGGTGCCGTACGCCGAAGGGATTAAAACGCTCCGCACCCGCGAGTATATGACGGACGATCAGCGGTTTGCGGCCAATCGACCGGATGTGCTGGTGTTCGAAACCGACGTACTGACCGAAGATCTGACCCTCGCGGGGCCGCTGACCGCCGATTTGCAGGTGAGCATCAGCGGAACCGACGCCGATTTTGTGGTGAAACTGATCGATGTTTTCCCGGATGAGTTTGAATACGGCAAGGCCGACAAATACATCATGAGCGGTTATCAGATGCTGGTGCGCGGAGAGGTAATGCGCGGACGGTTTCGGAACAGTTTCGAAAAACCGGTCGCGTTTGTTCCCGATCAGGTCACGACCGTGAAATACGCACTGCCCGACATTGCACACACGTTCAAAAAAGGCCACCGGCTGATGGTACAGATCCAAAGCAGCTGGTTTCCGCTGGTCGACCGGAATCCGCAGAAATTCGTGGATATTTACCACGCCAAAGAAGCTGATTTTCAAAAGGCAACAATCAAAATTCACCACAGCGGAAAAGCCGCCAGCCGTATTTTACTGCCGGTTTTGAAGTGAAAAACGTTTACGGTTTATGGTTCGTGGTTAAAGGTTGAGACAAATTTCTGTCCGTGAGTCACTCATAACCTGAAACCATAAACGTTAAACTATTAAACTTTCTCAAATTGATTGAAATGGCGTACGCATTAGTTTTGCTGGCCGTGTTACTGCTCGGCGGGTTGATCTGGAATTACCGGCGACGGAGCGTTGCGGTTAGCCCGCCCGCATCGGCCAGCTATAGTGATTTATTGGAGGAACACGTCGCGTATTACCGCGCGCTGAGCAATGAAGAGAAGGCGGTTTTTGAACAGCGCGTCGATCAATTCCTGTCTCACACCCGCATCGAGGGTGTTGGCACGACCGTCGATGAGCTGGACCGGGTGCTGGTAGCCAGCAGCGCCGTTATTACAATTTTCGGGTTTAAAGATTGGTCGTTTTACCGCCTGACGACGGTTTTGCTGTACGACGACCGTTTCAATACCGACTTTGAAACGTCTGGCAAAAACCGTAACATCCTCGGCATGGTGGGCGAAGGCGGGGCGCTGCAAAGCACGATGGCGCTCTCCAAACCGGCACTGCACGAAGGTTTTGCGAACGAAACCAGCAAGGAAAACACTGGTATTCACGAGTTTGTCCACCTGCTCGACAAAGCCGACGGTTCCACCGACGGCGCGCCCGAATACCTCTTGGACCGCAATCACCTTAAACCCTGGCTTCAACTGATTCACGCCAGCATCGCCGATATCCAGAAAAACCGCTCTGACATCAATCCCTACGCCACAACCAACGAAGCCGAGTTCTTCGCCGTCGTTTCCGAATACTTCTTTAAACGCCCGGATTTACTGAAGGAGAAACATCCCGAGCTGTTTGCTACGTTGGAGGAGATTTTTCAGCAGCGGCCGGGGGAAGGTTAAGAAACAGCTATTTCACGAAGCGGAGGAAAGCAGAGCTCAGCGGAGGTTATTTTTCTCTGCTGAACTTCGCTTTCCTCCGCTCAGCTTCGCGAAACAACTAAAAATCACTTGCCAATAATCTCCTTTCGGTGTGTTAGTCCCCAGAAGTGAAGTTCCTCCATTACCTTCTCCAGCGATTTGCCATGCGCCGTGATGGCGTATTCGACAGTCGGCGGATAAGTGTCATATACTTCCCGGGTGATCAGTTTGTTCTGCTCCAGGTTCTTCAATTCTTTCGAGAGCGTTTTGTCGGAAATCCCGCTGACTTCCTTCGAAATCTGCTTGAAGCGTTTGGGGCCGGACGATAACGCAAAAAGAATCAACAACTTCCAGCTTCCTTCCAGCGCTTCCAACGCATCTTTGATCGAAAGCATATTCTTAGGACACCCCTCTCCGGTCAGCATATTTTTCTGGTTCGTTTTAGTGATTCTAATGATACTAGCTCGTTGGCATCTGCTTTCCAACCGGAAAGTGCTTTCCAACGGACAGCGAATATAAATACTTTTGGTCCGTTCTTAAAACCGGATCAACTCATGACTCATTATCCAAAACCGCCAATAGCCCTTCACATTGCTTTATGGGTTGCCCAGATTCTCATTGCCGCCAGTTTCAGCTGGGCGGCCTACCTGAAACTTTTTCAGCCAATTGCCGAGCTTTCCAGGATGTGGCCTTGGACGGCGCAAATTCCCCCTGAACTCGTGAAACTCACCGGCGTATTCGATTTTCTGGGGGCAGTTGGCATTCTTCTGCCTTCCCTGCTCCGGATCAGGCCCGGCCTGACGCCCATTACCGCCATTGCCATCGTAGTCCAGATGATCTGCGCGGGCATTTTCCATATTTCCCGGGGAGAAGCCGCCGGGATTGCACCTAATATTGTGTTTGCCCTGCTTGCGGCTTTTGTTGCCTGGGGAAGATCCAGGAAAGCACCGATTCCGGCACGATAAGCGGTTTTAGTATCCCGCGGAGAAAAGCTTTTTATGTTGCAGGGTGTTAAGGCTGTCTTCATTCTATTATGGTTGCCCCCAACCCCCTAAAGGGGGCTTCTGCTCCGGAGTTTCAAGCCTCCTTTAGGGGATTGGGGGCTTGGTTGAGAACCGATCCAAGTCAAGGAAACGCTTCAATTTTGATAACCTATTTTAACGAAAACGGGCCGGAAATGTACCGCTTCCGCGTTCATTCCCGGCCCGTGGGATTTATAGACCAAGTCGCTTTTATGGCAATGAAGTAGAATACAACTGATTGAATAACAGCTTAAACGTTCCCTGCGCCTGGGCGCGGAAGGTGATTTCCGGTCCGAAGGCGTAGAGTTTGCCGGAACCGACCGGGGCCATAAAAGCCGCCACGCCGTCCTGCAAATAGGCCTGCCCCCAGGCCCAGCCGCTGCGCAGCGGTTTGGCGGTCGAGAACCACGCCAGCGGTTTGACAATGCCTTTGGCCACCGCATCCGGCGCGATTTTAAAAACCGGGCTGGCATCAAAATAAACGTCCGTCTGGCATGATAATCCCCAGGTGGCTTGCTGGGTGGAGTCCAGATCAATGCGCAGAATACTGCCCGGAATGTAGTATTTTTCGTTCGATAGAGGTCGCTCAATGCCCGCGCTGTTCATGTCCACCAGCGCATTTTTTACCGGCAATCCCAGGTGGTAAGCCAGGTTTGTGCTGCTGCCAATGGTGACGACGTTACCGCCCGCTTCCAGGAATTTCTTCAACTGCGGAATCGACTTGTCGGCCGTAATTTTGCCAAGCCACGGACGGTATTCGGCGGGCAATTCTTCAGCTTTGGGCTCCCGATTCGAAAAACCGCCTTCGCCCCCACCGGAACCGGAAGCGCCCACCGCCGGAATGGCCCGGGAAACAAACACGATCACATCGAATTTCTTCCGCAAATCACCGGCGTCGATGTCCTGCGAATAGATGACCTGCATCGGGAAACGGTATTGCTCCATCAGCCAGCGAACCCAGCCCGACGGCATCGACCCGCCGTAGGCATCCCACAGCGCAATCCGCGCGGGCGACACCTTCACCAGCGCCCCCATCGGCTTTTTGCCAACGCCCGTAATTTCCAGTCCCAACTCCTTTGCCGATTTATCCAGCAACGTTTTGGCCTTGGCCGAACCCGGAACGTAAAACGCTCCGGCTGCCAGTTTCCCGGCTGTACCCGTCGGTAACCGGTATACGTCGACGCCCGACTTCAGGAGATCGTTGACGGCAATAAATGCGTTATTGGTCTGCGCACTCAACGTGTAGCCCGCGACAGTGCCGGTTTCCATCTTGCCTTTTGGCATTTGCAACTCGCCGTAGGGCAATTTCCGGAAGGGACCGTCAAAACCGTCCAGAATCCGGTCCACTTTGACGCCCATCTGGTAAGCCAGGGTCCAGCCAGCGGCATCGTACGGACGCACCGGCGGACCGCCCGGATACTGAAAATCGTTCGGGTGATCCTGCGGCTCGAACATGTCCAGCACGTGCGGCCGGAACGCCTGATCGGTTTTGACGACGTATGAACCCGCCGGGTATTTCTTGCCCGCTACGGTAAACTCCGCCGTGGCTTCCTGCACCTGAATACCGGTTTTGATCAACGCATTGAGGAACTTGACCGCCGTCGGGAAATCCGGCTGATCGGTCGTAATGATGTATCCGCGCGGGTCGCGCAGGGCAGGATCTTTCAAAACCGCATCGTAATATTTCACGGGAATGCCGCCCCCGCGCGGCAACAAACCGTACTGGTCGGGCGTCGTTGCCGTTCCGCTCGTCGGTGGCGTTTTCCTTAAATCGGCCTGATAATTCTGGTTGATGGCGTCAATCCGCTTCGGCGAAAGCGTCCAGTAATCCGAGCTGCCGTGCTCGATGGCGTTTTTGCCCATTCGGTAAATATTGTACAGCAACTGATCGCTGTGCCGGGCCGCGTAGTCGAGCGTAGCATAATTCAACGAAACGGAATAATCGATTGACTGCCTGAAATACCACTTCCGGGGCGTCACCGGAAAGGGCGTATTTCCGTTGGGAATCAGGCGGTTTGGCACCAGTGGCACGTCTTCCGGCGTCGGATTGCCGATAATTTCCGTCAGCAAACCGATCATGTTGTGAAAGTGCGTAGTCGTCCGTAAACCGCCGTTGTACCAGGTCGAGAAAACCGAACCGCCCAGGCGCGTAAAACCGGGTTTGTTTTCCGCGTTCAGCCGGTTGATCATGGCCGCACCGAGCGCATCGATCCCGGTGATCATCAGCGGCTCGAACACGTAGTTGAACGGATCGCGATACGGCGGCCCCGCCAGCACCGAACCGGCCGGTCCGCGCTGGTGGTGGTTGTACATAACCTGCGGCAGCCATTCGATAAACAACTGACGGCCAATGTTTTGCGACTCTTTCATGTTCATGATAAAAAAGTCGCGGTTGTTGTCGTGACCGGCGTATTTCTGGTAAAGGCGCGGCACATTTTCAAGCAGGCGCTTCTCCGGTTTCGGTTCGCGCATGTACCAGCTACTGACCAGTTCCTGCCCGTCGGGGTTCGCGTGTGTGAGTAGAATGACAACGTTATCCAGAATCCGGAGCGTTTCGGGGTCTTTGCGACTCACCAGTTGCCAGGCGGTTTCGATGAGTTGCATTGTGCCAACGGTTTCGGTTGCGTGCAAACCGCCATCGATCCAGACCACCGCCTTGCCTTCAGCGGCCATTGCCTTCGCCTGCTCCTCGGTCAGGCCTTCGGCGCGGGCCATTTTGGTGGAAATTTCCTTGTACCGGTCGAGTTTTTTCAGGTTTTCGGGCGACGACACGATGATCATGTACTGGTGCCGCCCTTCCTCAGTCATCCCGATATCGACCAGTTTGGTCCGGTCCGAAGCGGCCAGTTTCTTAAAATACGCTTCGGTTTGGGTGTAGGTAGCAAGCTGGTAATCGTCGCCGATGTTAAACCCGAAATGGTCCTTCGGCGAAGGAATATTTTGGGCCTGAACCTGGGTCAGGCTCAGAGTCAGTAAACAAAATAAAGCGGGTAAAAAATACCTTTTCATGGGACGGAGGTTCGTTCGTTGATAAGACGAATTAACTTATTTTTTTCTCACAACCGTAACCCAGTCACAAAATATAATTTTACCATTTATAATGATAACCATATATTTTATTGAAAATTACAGAAATGGAACGAATACTATAAAAGATGCTGCGGAATCGCTTATTCAATTTTTTTCAACTCTTCCTGCCGGTCTTTCTCCAACCCGACTTTATCGAAATCCGCATGGGTGTTCAGTTCGACGGTATAACCCTGAATTTTATCGATCTCAACCGTCAGTTCAGTCGCGGTAAAATCGAAAATATGCCCGCCGGATTTGTGATCGTTCGCGAGGTAATGAAAGTGAAAACCGGGTACGTTGACCTTGGCGATGTAGCCTGGTAGCAAAAAACCGGCGACTACCCCATCGGTATTGCTTAAGTTGAACAGATGCTGCTGTTTCGCCAGGTGATCTTTCAGGCTGGGGTACGGTTTTCTGGCTGCGCCAGGTGCGCGGGACGTCAGTTTTTCAAAATGGCCCTTCATCCGAATGGCGTACATTTCGTTGGCGGGCAAAACCGCCAGCAGTTTTTTCTCCAGTTCATCCAGCGTGATGTTTTTGATAATGAACGTTGAATCGGCCTTGAAAAACTTGACAAACGCAATCGACGTACTGTCCGTATCCGGCACCTCCTGAATGCTGCCATCGTACCTAATTTTGTACACGTTACCCTGATCGACAATCAGTTCGCCATCCACCCGGTTGAATGTTCCGATGCCGAAATCGCCTTTGGTTTTTAACTGGCCGAGCGTGAGGTTGCCGTCAAAAACGCCCGCCAACAGCGCGTCAATGATCGAATACTGGTACATAAAATCCGAAACCGGTGGCTTGGCGGTTTCGGCGGATTGTTTTTGGGAGCAGCCTTGGAGGAGGTATGTGGTGATCGTCAGCAAGAAACCAAGCGGTTTACTGATTCTTAAAGGTAAATAAGTTATCATTTACAAGAGGAGTTTAGGACTAGCACACCCCGTCAGCGGTCGCAGACCCTGACGGCGGTTTAAATTTATTCAGCTTAAATTCACCGCCGTCAGGGTCTGCGACCGCTGACGGGGTTTCCGAACTCATCGACGGCCCGGCGCTGCCGGGGTTGCGGATTGGGGTGTTACCGCTTGGGGCCGACGGAATCGTAGACAATCACTTTTTCCCAGAGAGACGAATATTCTTCGACAAATTTAAGGTGAATCGGATGTGTCTGGTAAAGCTCCTCATCCATCAGGTTATTGAAAAAACAGAGCCACGAAAACGTGTACGAACGCTCAATGACCGAACGTGTGGTTGGCGCGGGCGTTCCGATGTGCACCAGCTTGATTGTCGGCACTTTAGCCAGTTTGTTTAGCCCTTCGAGCAATTTGGCTTTATCGGCCTCGCTGCCCGGGTTTTTCAGGTAAAAATAAACGTGATGGACAAATAGTTCTTTCGGAGCGTTGCCCGATAAACCGAGTCCAAGCCCGGCCCCGACACCCTTTTTTACAAACTCCCGACGTGATTGTTCTTTCATAAAACTTTCGGTCCGCGCTGGCGGCTTCTGAGGTAATTTCGTTGGTTAAAAGACAAAAGTGGGTAAGATTCTCCGAATTAAAACCGGGCTTTTCTCTTTTCTGCAAAATACTTTCTCCAACTAAATCCGAGACATGATACAGTGCTTCCCGAAAATGAACCTTCAGGGCCGGTAATTTACCTTACTTTTGCGGTATGGAAACCAATTTAGATCTTTCGCCCATTCTGGCGAACCTGGGAATTGCGGCTTTAAACCCGATGCAAACCGAAGCGCGGGAAGCGATCGTTCGGGAGAAAGCCGTACTGTTGCTCGCTCCGACCGGTTCCGGGAAAACCTTGGCGTTTCTGTTACCCGTACTTCAATTGCTCAAATCGGACCAAAAAAACGTTCAGTGCCTGATCCTGGCGCCCACCCGCGAACTGGCGTTGCAGATTGAGCACGTCTGGAAAAAAATGGGAACGGGTTACAAGGTCAACGTTTGCTACGGCGGGCATCCAATGGCAACCGAAATCCAGAATCTGAGCAATCCACCGGCGGTTTTGATCGGTACACCGGGTCGCATTGCCGATCACCTCGACCGCAACACCTTCGATCCGGGTGGCATTCACGCGCTGGTGCTCGACGAATTCGACAAATCCCTGGAACTCGGTTTTCAGGAGCAAATGGCGTTCATCATCGGCGGTTTGCGGTCGCTGAGCAAACGCGTCCTGGTTTCGGCCACTGCCGGAATTTCCATCCCGGATTTCACGGGGGTTCGTTCGCCCGTGAAACTGGATTTTATTTCCGACGATGATCGAGCTAACCTACTGACAATCAAAGCGGTTTTTTCGGAGGAGAAAGACAAAACCAATACCCTGTTCCGGCTGATCTGTTCGCTGGATTCCGAAGCAGCGCTGATTTTTTGTAACCACCGCGATACCGCCGAGCGGACGAGTGCATTCCTGAACGAATTGGGGATTTATGCCGCTTTTTACCACGGCGGCATGGAGCAGGATGATCGCGAGCGGGCCCTGATCCAGTTCCGGAATGGCAGCATTAATTATCTCATTACGACGGATTTAGCCGCACGTGGGCTCGACATTCCCGAAATGAAATACGTCATTCACTTTCAGCTGCCGCTGCACGAACACGAGTTTCTGCACCGCAACGGCCGGACGGCCCGGATGCAAGCGTCCGGAACGGCCTATGTCCTGCTCAGCCGCGACGAAGAACGCCCCCGGTATTTGCCCGAATCGCTCGAAGAATTCAGCATTCCGGCCAGAAAACCGCTGCCCGAACCGCCCCGTTTTCAGACCATTTACATCAGTGGCGGTCGAAAAAATAAACTCAACAAAATCGATATTGTCGGTTTTTTTTCCCAGAAAGGCGGGCTCGAAAAAGGCGATCTGGGCCTGATCGAAGTCAAGGATTTTGTCTCCTTCGCGGCCGTCCGGAAGTCGAAAGTCCCAAGCCTTCTGGCCAAAATCAAGGACGAAAAAATGAAAGGGAAAAGGTATAAGATTGAAGTAGCGAGGGGGGAATGACCATTGACGATGGACGATCGACCATTGCCAAAAGCCGATGGTCGATCGTCCATCGTCAATGGTCAACAATCACTTTCTCCCAAACTCCAGATCGTGGAAGTCGTAGCTGAAGTCGGTCAGGGGCGAGATGGCTTTCATTTTCATGGAAACCGGTTTTCCTTCATAATCGAGCCCGAACATTACAAAGGCGTCGGCTTCCAGGCTACGGTCGTTCCATTTCACGACAAACGTATTGCCTTTGTAAAAGTATAATTCGCCCGTCAGGCGAGGAGAACGTTTGGCTGCAAACAGAAGTCGGTCATTTTTAACGGCAATGGAAACGTCGCCAAGCCAGTTGTCGTGGTAGGTTCCGGCGTAAAAATTCAGATCCGGCTTGGCTGCGCTCTTTTGCGCTTCGACTACTTTCCTGACCTCATCTGTAACTTTATCGGCACTGGCGGTATTTTCGCGCAATCGATCGCTGTATTCCTTTACCCGGTCGGTTCCGGTGATGCCGAAATAACTGTCCTTGATCTGGTTGGTGATGGACGTAAAAGCCGCTCCGGCCTGCTGATTGGTCAGTACGATAATGCCCAGTTTAAGTTCTGGCAGCAGCGTCACCTGCGTCACCATGCCGGGCAGTCCGCCGGTGTGCGTAACCTGTTTGTACCCTTTCACATCGCTCAGTCCCCAACCCAGGCCATAAGCACTGAAGTGCGTGTTGTACGGACCCGGATTCCGGACGGGAATGATGGTTTGGGGCGTCCACATTTCGTCCTGGACTTTGGCGCTGAACAGGGTTTTGGACAAACCGTCGCCGTATTTTCCGCCGTTGAGTTGCATGATCACCCACTTGCTCAAGTCGTTAATACTGCTGTTGATGCCTCCGGCCGAGTTGCCTACGTCGAGCCGGCCCCGTCGTACCGTCCGCAGTTTTCCCTCAATGACGGCGTGGGCATCAATTACATTTGATTTGTCTTTCAGTCGCGAAAACGACGCGGCACTCTTTTCCATCTGCAGCGGTTTCATAATCCGGGTTTCAACAAAATCTTCCCAGCTCTGGCCCGAAGCCCGTTTGACGACCTCGCCAGCCACCATGTATAGCAGATTGTCGTAATCGTATTTGGTCCGAAAACCGGAAACCTGTTTCAGATACCGGAGGTTATGAATGACATCCTTCAGGGTGAAATCGCTGGAATCGGGAAAAAACATCAGGTCGCCCGCGCCCAGGCCCAAACCGCTGCGGTGAGTCAGCAGATCGCGAATGGTAAAATCCTCGGTGACGTACGAATTATACAGCCGGAATTCCGGAATGTAATCGACGACTTTATCATCCCAATTCAGCTTGCCGTCGTCGATTAGAATGCCAAGCGTGGCCGCCGTAAACGCTTTGCTGTTGGAGGCAATACCAAACAGCGTGTTGGCATCCACTTTCTCCTTCGAGTGGATCGAGCGAATCCCATAGCCTTTGGAATGAATCACCTTTCCGTCTTTAACAACGGCGACCGCAATGCCCGGCACCTCGAAGGTTTTTAAGGTCCGTTCGACCAGCTGATCGATTTGGGCCGAGGTAATGACCTGCGCAAAAACCGGCTTACAAAGTAAGGAAGATACGAAAAATAGAGCGACGAATAGTAACGGTGATTTCATAGTGAGAAGGTTGATGACCACTAAATATAGCAAATTAGCGGTTTTTTGTATTCGTCATGCCGACAAACCGTTCACATATCGCCACAACCGCCCGAGTACTATGCATAGCAAGGTAGCTCATTTCGCTATTCCTTTGAACCATCGCAACGACGAATCGTCAATCAGCCGCAGTAGTCCAGAAAACAAAAGATACTAAAACAACTCCTAAACAACAAATACCATGAAATCACTATTCGCATCCGCATTAATCGCTTTAACGTTAGGCGCTTCAACCGTGAGTTTTGCCAACGATCCCAACGTCGGCACCGAAAAAATCGCCACTTTCCAATCCGTCGTTTATCCGGTAATCAACAGCGCGAAAATCCGGGTTAACGTGAACAAAGCCAAAGGCAGTCGAATCCACGTTACCCTGAAAAACGAAGCGGGCGAAACGCTGGCCACGGAACAACTGAATAAAAGCACCGAATCATCCGCCATCCGGTTTGACCTGGGTCAGCTGGAAGACGGTAATTACCAGGTCGAAGTGTCCGACGGTTTGAACAAACAGGTGAAAGAAGTCAAACTGCACACCACCGCCCCCGCCGTAGCGACAGAACGGCACATTGCCATGAATTAATCCTATCCTGGGTGAGCATAAAAAAGAAGCCGAATGCAAAAGTCGGCTTCTTTTTAAGGAGCGGTTTCAGCCCATCTTATTTACCGCCGGGGCGCGATGGCCGAACTTCGATCTTGCTCGGCAGCGTCCGCGCGGGCATGTGAATCAGGTCGGCGACAATCTGGCCGATGTCTTCGGGCTGGATTTTCCAGGCGTCTTTTTCGTTCGGTTCGTGGTTGTTGAAATACGACGCCACGGAGCCTGGCATGATCGTGCTCACTTTGATTCCTTCGCTGCGCAAGTCGAGCATCAGCGCCTGAGAAAAGCCGACCAGCCCGAATTTGCTGGCGTTGTAGGCCGTCCCGTTTTCGAAGAAGTTGGTGCCTGCCAGACTCGAGATGGTAATAAAATAGCCTTCCGATTCTTTCAAAGCGGATAAAGTAGCTTTGATGGAGTTGAAAACCCCGGTCAGATTGATGTCGATCGTTTCCTGCCACTGTTCGGGTGTCAGCGACTGAATGGGCGCAAAATGGCCAACACCGGCGTTGGCAATTACGTAATCCAGCCGTCCCCATTGCTGCAAAACCGCATCGACGGCCTGTTGCTGGGATGCCAGATCGCGTACGTCGGCGGCAAAACCGAGCGCAAAACCGGCCTTGATTTTATTGAGTTCAGCCGCAGCTTTGTCTGCACCTTCCGCCGACCGGCTGGTGATGGCGACCCGAATTCCGTCTTTGATCAATACTTCGGCAATGCCGTAGCCAATGCCTTTCGAACCGCCGGTGATGAGGGCGGTTTTGATAATTTCTGCCATGTTTCTGAAATAAATTTGTTACTAGTCAGCTTCCGTCTGCTGGTTTCATAACCCGGAGATTTCGGGGAAAGTTTACGAGTGAACCCGATTATCAATTCACGAATCGAGAGAACAAATTTGCACTTCGTTACGTTTAAAAGGTATCGAATCGGGAATTTTCATCGAAGGTATATGAACAGACGGTTTGTCATATTGACGTGGTTGCTCCTGGTGGTGGCAGGATCGCTCGTTCAGGCAAAACCGGCGGTTCCCGCTTTTACCCCAGACCGTTCAACGGCTTCCTGCTTCAAATCGTCACATTTCGCATTTGCCCAACCCACCGATCATTTCTTTCCTTTAGAGTGGGTATTGCCAACGGACGATAATTCGTCCGGCAACGACCAGTCAACTGCATGCGGTTTTCCCAATGAATCCTATTTTAATCGGGGAAAATGGGTACTGGCATCGGAAACGGCCGGTTTTCGTTCTGAGCCGTTCCACAAGGCTTACCGGTCAACTCCGCTCTTTGTTCTTTTCCACACCTGGAAGATTTTGTGCGGGTAATGATACCGATTTTTTCCGCTGCTTAAACCGGAACTTGCATTAAATACATTGCTTACCATTTTAGTATTCATTTCATCCAATCGAATCGTCATGAAAACGCTTTTTCATGCCAATGGGATGGCTCCCCGGAAAACCACGATCAACCGTTGGGGTTTCCGCAGCAACGCATTGACAACCTTATTCATTCTGCTGAGTATTACGGTTTTCGGCCAGTCGAGCCGTCTGGAAACCCAGCAGGGTTTACTTAATTCCATCGCTCCCTACGATGCCGACATCCGGCAATCGATTCTCACCGCGGCCCAGTATACGCAGGTGCTGACGCAACTGCAGGACGTTCGCGAAGACACGCGCTCCTCGTTCGAAAACCTGATCAGCGGATTTGATCGTAAAAAACAGGGCTGGTTTTATGAGCTGACCCGGTATCCGGATCTGCTCCGGAAACTGGCGCAATCGCCGACCAATCTGAACCGCGATGCCATCGACCGGATGGTCCCAAATTCGGACGAAAACCTGCATGATGCCGCCTGGCACCTGTACCGAAATCACAACCGCGATCTGGTCAAGGCCGATGAGCTGAACCAACGGGCCGACCAGTCGTTCGATCGCTTGATCAGTCCCTTTGACGGATCGACCCAGGCGGCTTTCCGGCAGTTGCTGAATTTCCCGGATGCGCTGGTGACGCTGACGAACAACATTGATTTGACAGCGCAGTTGGGAGAACAGTATGCCGCCAATCCGAGTGATCTGAATCAGCAACTGGCTTCGCTGCACGACAGTCTGGCCGTTCAGCACGATCGCGAGGTGGCCGACTACAAACAGAAAATCGACGCCGACCCGCAGGCGGGTCGTGAACTCAATCAGGCCGCTCAGGCATTTGCGCAAACCAACGGATACATTCTTCCTCCGGCAGGTTACGCCGGAGGTATGATGTACGCGAACCCCTACTCCTACTGGTTTGGCTATCCGTACTGGTACGGTTCGCCACTCTGGTATCCCGGGGCTTACTGGGGCGGTTTTGGCCTTTCCTACGGACTGGGTGGTTTTGGATTGTACGGTTTTCCGGCGTTTGGTTTTAACAGCTGGTTCATTAACCGGGGCTATTACGCGTATCCCTACCTCTACAACCGGTTCGGAGGTTATTACCGGGGCATGCGGTACAGCAACCGGTTTGTGCC
This sequence comes from Larkinella terrae, assembly GCF_009668025.1. Lineage (GTDB taxonomy): Bacteria > Bacteroidota > Bacteroidia > Cytophagales > Spirosomataceae > Larkinella > Larkinella terrae. The sequence continues at coordinate 386,968 of NZ_WJXZ01000009.1, forward strand.
AAGTTATCGGGGATACGTGGGCTCGGCCCGGCCGTATTTCCGGAATGGCATGATGAGCCGGGGCGGCTTTTACGGAGGTCGCGTTGGAGCCGGTGTTAATCGCTCCTACAGCCCCGGTGGCCGGGTTGGTGCCTACGGAGGCAATTGGGGCGGTCGCACCTACAGCGGTGGTGGCTTCCGGAATGGCGGAGGCAATTTTAACGGGGGCGGCTTCCGCAGTGGCGGTGGCAGTTTCCGCAGTGGCGGGGGCGGTTTTCATGGGGGCGGTGGTTTCCACGGAGGTGGTCGCCGATAAGTTTCGTCCGCTATAAACACAATCAGGAGCCCGCAAAGCTCCTGATTGTGTTTTTGTCCAGCTGGAAAAATGCACAGAACCAGAAAAGTAATTACGATGGCCATTGGCCTTTTCCGGTTAGCAAACCATTTCTGTTTTTATGAAGCTACTCGTTTCCTTCCTCTTCCTGACCGTGTTTAGTGCGCGATCCGCCTTCGCCCAAACCATCCCTTCTAAGGTTTATTCCTGGGAGAAGGCTCCGGTCGAGAAAAGGGGCGGTTTTGAGGATCGGACGATTGTGGAAGGCACGACGCGGGATTTCAACAATTTCAGCGTTCACGGCATCACAATTCCGCCGAATCAGCCTTCCCGACCGGCTGAAATCCTGGAAGATGAAGCCATGATTATTGTCAAAACCGGTGAGCTGACGGTTTCACTCGGGAGCCGCATCAAAACCCTGGGGCCGGGCAGTGTCGTGCTGATCGTGCCCGGCGACGCCCACCGGCTGGAAAATAAAAGCTCGGCGCCGGTGACCTACCACGTCATGCGGTACACTTCCAAGGAGGTCCCGGACCTGGATCTGACCCGCATGGAAGGCGGTTCTTTCTGGGTCGACTGGAAAGATGTGGTGTACAAACCCAACACCAACGGCGGGCGTCGTAATATTTTTGACCAGTCTACCGTCATGTGCAAACGCTTCGAAATGCACGTGACGACGCTCAACGAGGGTTTATGGAGCCATCCGCCCCACACCCACCGGGCCGCCGAAATCCTGATGCTGATCGAAAATACCGCACAGGAAAGCATCGACGGCAAAATGCAATCGGCGCAGGTGGGCGACATTATTTTCCTGGAATCCAACGTTCCGCACGGCATTCTGAATACCGCCAAAGGCTCGTGTACCTATTTTGCGTTTCAGTTCGAGTAGCGGTTTTCCTCAACCGCGGGTCAGTTTCCGCAGAATCGCCACACTTTGTTCCAGCTCGGATTCGGTACTCGATGCAAAACCCAGTCGCGTGCTGTTGAGCCATTTCCCCGGCGGGTTGTGTGCCACGCCATCCGACAGCATCAGCCCGGCGGTTTTTGCTTTTTGAGCCAGTTCCACCAGATTAATTTCCGGAGCAAATGTCGCCCAAACCGCCAGGCCGCCCTCGGGTTGACTGAATTGTACCCCATCCGATAACTCATTGGTTACCAAAGAACAAAAATGAGCGCAACGTGCCGCATAGGTCTGGTGCGCTTTCTTCAGATGCCGTCTCATGTCTCCGTTGCGAAACAATTGCCCAACGGCAAACTCCAGCATCGAGTCGCCCTGCCGGTCCATAATGCGTCGCAATCGGGCCATTTCGTCGATCACGGTTTCGGGCGCCACCACGTAGCCAATCCGGAATGCCGGAGCCACCGACTTGGACAACGAACCGATGTAAATCACCATGCGGTGCGGATCGGCGCTGGCCAATGGCAAAATCGGCCGACGGAGGTAGTGAAACTCGTAATCGTAGTCATCTTCCAGAATCACAAAACCGTGTTGCCGACTCAGTTGCAGCAACCGAAGTCGCCGGTCGGGCGGGAGCGTAACCGTTGTCGGATAATGGTGGTGGGGCGTCACGTACACCAGCCGAACCGGGCGACGTTCGCAAATAACCGCTAACGCTTCCACATCGATGCCGTGCTGATCGACCGGAATCGTCAGTAATTCCGCTCCGGCTTGTTGAAAATTCATATTGGCTCCCGACCAGTTGGTTTCGCCCACCACCGCAACATCACCCGGTTTCAGAATGGTTGAACTCGTCAGGTAAATCCCCATCATGCTCCCGCGCGAAATGAGAATATTGTCCGCCGTGGTTCGCAAGGCGCGGGTTTCATTCAGAAAAACCGATAGTTCCTCGCGCAAAAGCCGGTTGCCTTTGGGGTCGCCGTAACCGAAGTGCTGCTGCGGATTTCCCCAGCGGAAATAACTGCGGTAGGCCCGGGCCAACTCGTCCATCGGAGCAAGCCGGATGTCGGGAAAACCGTCGTCCAGCCGCAATCCATCCGCCATCAGCAGCAAGGGTCGAATCAGGTGCAGTTTTGGTGTAAAGGTAAAACCGGGCTGCTCGCTTACAGATTCACTATCAACCTCTTTCCCAATAAATTGCGGTCGAACCAGCGGCAAATGCGTGGCAACATACGTTCCACTTCCGGCCCGTGTTTCGAGCCATCCTTCCGCCAGCAACTCGTCGTAAGCTGCGATAACGGTTTTGCGATGCAGTTGAAGCAATTCGGCCAGCTGCCGCGTTCCCGGCAATTTCTGACCGGCAGGCAACAACCCCTCATTGATGAGCCGGCGAAGTTGTTCGGCCACTTGCAGAAAAATCGATGCATCGGCGGTTTTATCAATAACGATCAGCGTTTTCAGCGGAATCATACCGGACTACTTCTATTATAAAAACCGGAGGATTTACATAGTCCGGTAAAGATGCAAATTTGAAGTCTATTTTAAAACCGTATACTGAAAACAATAAACAACCTGCTTATGCAAACTCCGCGCACTACGCCCAGCCGCTCCGCCAAGCGGGCGCATTACGATACCGAACGCATTTATTCCATTCTGGACGAAGCGTTATTTTGTACCATCAGTTACGCCATCGACGGGCAGCCCTGGTCAATTCCGACGGCTTTTGCGCGGGATGGCGATCAGCTTCTGATTCACGGATCGGTCGGGAGCCATTTCATCCGGGAAATTGAAAAAGGCATTCCGGTTTGCATTTCCGTCACGCTGCTCGACGGCCTGGTGCTGGCCAAATCCGGTTTCAGCCATTCTGTCAATTACCGCTCGGTGATCATTTTTGCCACTGCCCGAAAAGTGGAGGACCATGACGAGAAAGTTACCGCCTTCGTTCTGATTACCAATAAATTGATTCCGAACCGCTGGGATGATCTGCGCAAGGAAACCGCCAGTGAAGTGCGTAAGACGACGGTTCTGGCGTTTTCGCTGGATGAGGCTTCCGCCAAAATCCGGACGGGCGGTCCCAATGACGAACCCGAGGATCGGGAGTTACCGATCTGGTCGGGGGTTATTCCCCTCGAAACAGTTCGGCACGCGGCCATTCCCGACGAATCGAGCGTTTCCTTGCCCCTGCCCGATTATCTCCGCTGAGGAGCATTAAACAACAACACGATTGAACAACGGTTCTGGTTTGAGTAGGAAATTTGCGTTCTTAGGCTTACAAGAAGTCCGGCGGTTTTCATCCTGACTTCTCCTTCATGCTTTCCAGTGAAAACACTTCACCGGTCCAGCGGGCCAATTCCAAAACTAGAGTCGCCGGGATTTTCTGAAACAAGCCCCCGCACTGTCCGGTTTTCCGCTAAGTTTGCCGACCCTGGCCGAACAGACCAGTAAGGGCTTTATGTGGCGCGCTATTGGCCTCGGCGATTGGTTGTTCGATGTTGATAATGACACCGATATTGCTAAAATCTTACCGGCGGTTTTAGCTCTGGTGAAAGACCCGAAAGCCGCCAAAGCCAAAGCTCTGAAAGGCAAAAAGTTTGTCAACCAGCGGCAACAGGAGACGACGGTGGTTTTGAAAAAAACGCTTTCCATTTGACCGAATTTGTCTCCGAATAGTAAGCACGACACCGCAACCACTAATCCATCAAAAGCCCGAAGGGCTTTCCCGTGGATAACCCCGGATGCAATCCGGGGCCACCGACATCCCTGGACACACTCCATCGAATCCCACAACCCGCCAAAAGCCCGAAGGGCTTTCCCGTGGATAACCCCGGATGCAATCCGGGGCCACCGACATCCCTGGACACACTCCATCGAATCCCACAACCCGCCAAAAGCCCGAAGGGTTTTCCCGTGGATAACCCCGGATGCAATCCGGGGATACAAATGACCCAATTACTCGACAACCCCGAACGGGGTTGAATTATTGGTTCTCTATTAAGTCAACCCCGTTCGGGGTTGTCGTGGGGGCGATGGTGTCAGTAGCCCTGTGGGCCCGGATTGCATCCGGGGTTATCCACGGGAAAGCCCTTCAGGCTTTTGGCAGGTTGATGGCAGCGGTGGTGGCCAGGGGTGTCGGTGGCCCCGGATTGCATCCGGGGTTATCCATAAGGCAGCCCTTCGGGCTTTTGGCGGGTTGTGGGATTCGAAGGAGGGTGTCCAAGGGTGTCGGTGGCCCCTGATTGCATCCGGGGTAATCCATAGGGCAGCCCTTCGGGCTTTTGATAGGCTTTAGGTTGGAGGCTTCTCGGTGCGAAGTGAGGCAGGTGCGGTTTTTGGCGTTTTAGTCAGACTTTGGGGCGCCAACCAACTTGAGTAAATCCTGGTAGATGAGGTTATTTTTCCAGAATAACTGTGCCACCATACCGACGTGTTTTTTGCCCGGAAAAACTTTGTACTCGTGCTTCACGCCCAATTCCAGCAGTCGCTGGTGAAATTTCTGCGTACTTCTGATGATGCCCGGATACGTCCGGCTGCCGGTATAAAGCAGGATCGGCGGACCCGCGGCCGTAACCTGATAAAGTGCGGACATGGCGCGCCAGACCGTCGAATCGGTGCTGAACGGAACGAGGTATTGCTCATCGCCGGGAAACTCCATTTTCTTTAAGTAATCGAACATATCCAGCCCGGCGGGGTCGTCGAGAATAGCGCCTTTCACGGCGTTGAAGGGTAGTTTCCATTTTTCAAGAAGCTGACGGTCTGTGGCTACCAAAGCCGCCAGACCACCACCGGCGGAATGCCCCATGACGAAAATCCGGTTGGGGTCACCACCGTATTCGCCAATGTGCTGGGTCGTCCACAAAACCGCCCGGGCGCAATCGTCGGCCATCGCCGGAACCCGAACCGCCGGAGAAAGACGGTAATTGATCAAGACGGCCACCACGCCCTGTTTTGCCAGTCGCCGACCAATAAACGCATACAAGTTTTTGCTGCCGCTATCCCAATTACCGCCGTGAATAAAAATCACGACTGGCCGCAACTGAGCGGTTTTCTGGTTTGGCGCGTAGACGTCAAGCACGTGCCGCTCGGCGCTAAACTCTGGCGAATTGGGGGAAAGGTACGGAATGTCGTTGGTTCGTTCGCTGGGCCGGGCAATCGAGTATTCGTTGATCAAAAAAAGCAACGCGGTCAGGACGAGCAGTGCGGTCGGAATTTGCCAGAGAAAACGAAGCCAGGACATTGGCGTTTGAATTAAATTTTGGAAGGAGCCATTCCGTACGCCTTTTTAAAAGCAAATGAAAAATGGGACAGGTCTTCAAATCCCAGTTCCAGATACACATCGGAAGGAGCTTTGCCTTTTTCCTTGATCAGGAAATACGCTTCCTGCAACCTTCGGTGAAGCAACCAGCGGCTGGGTGACGAGTGAAATATTTTTTCAAAATCCCGCTTAAATGTAGCTAAACTTCGTCCGGTTAAATACGCAAACCGCTTCAATTCGACATTAAAATGAAAGTTTTTATTCATAAACCCTTCCAGATCAATTTTACCGGGTTCCGCAAAATCGAAAAGGACATTCTTTAATTCGGGATTAGCCTGCAAGATAATCAGAATGGCTTCTTTTAATTTTAACGCTTGCAGACTTGCCGGTATACTTTCACTCCCCTGTAAATACGGCATCAACGAATTCATATAACTTTGATAAAGCGGATTGTAATTGAGGTTTAAAACCGCATCATCATTTTTATTTCCTTCGGGTTCGATACCGTATTCCAAACTAAAATTACGTAAGGTTTCCTGATCCAAGTAAAGCGAAAGCGATTTAAATTCACCATTATCCGGTGGAGTTTTGTTAAATTTAACCAGGTGATTCCGTTTGCAGAAACGAATAGCTCCTTCATTAAATACGTACTCCTTATTGCCATCATTCATGACGAGTGTTCCCGCTATCTGATAACTTAAAATGTGTTCGGGAATAAACTGTTCCCCTTCGCGGCTTCTCGTGTAATAGCAGTTATAAACAATCTGCGGAGATTTAACCGCTTCCCGGTTTTCCATAGGTAAATCGTCAGAAAAAATCAGAGATGTTCTACGTAGGTAAAACATCCCTGAATCAAAATTCAATCAATTGACTGGTAAAAATTTTGTGTAACTCGAGCGGATGAAATTGACATATTCCTGATCAGGAAGGTGCGCCCTGGCAGATAGCCTCTTCTTAAAATCTTCATTACCAATTATATACCGAAGTGTATCCGAACCATCGGTTGCGGCTTCATAAATCACATCTGCCACTTGCCCGGCGGATACCAGACGGTGGGCAACCAATTCTCCGAACATCTTACCCGATGCCTCCAGAAAGGTATTGTAATCTGTCAATGTCGGATCATGGGCAAATTGTTCACGGGTGACGTTGCTGAAATTCGTCTCCGTGCCACCCGGTTCGATGATTTTCACCTTGATGTTCAACGGTGCCAGTTCAAAGGAAAGGGATTCTGAAAATCCCTCCAGCGCGAATTTAGAGGCCGCGTAGAGAGAAATCAACGGCAAGGTAAACCGTCCGGCACCCGAACTAATGTTGAGAATTAAACCGGATTTCTGCCGGCGAAAGTGGGGAAGTAACGCCCGAATTACGTTCATTACGCCGAACACATTGACATCAAATTGTTGGTAAATCTGCTCCGGATTAGTGGCTTCGAAGATTCCGTTCTGACCGTAACCCGCATTATTAATCACCGCATCTATTTTACCGAACCGATCCATTCCTGCCTGAATAGCCGACTCAATTGTAGCCGGTTTTTGCACATTCAGTTTGGCAATTAAAATCATTGGAAATTTCGTCAGTTCTTCTTCTTTTTCCGGATTCCGCATTGTTGCGATGACATTCCAGCCTTCATTCGCAAATTTCAGCGCGGCCGCTTTTCCGATTCCGGAAGATGCTCCGGTAATCAGGATGGTTTTATTCAGACTTTGCATACTAATTCTGGTGTGTGATGGTGTGTTACTTTTCGTTCAAAATGGTTTGTCCCAGCGAAGTGGCCAAAAAATCCTCCGCTTCGTCGTGATCGGTTGAAAGGCTGACCGGCATCCATTTTTCCAATTCGGCCATCCGGGCCACGTCGGCCTGTTTGAGAATTCCGACCGCTTCACTTCCCAAAACCAGATGAATCGGCGGTTCGGGATGTTCAGCAAGTTCAACCATTACCTGAGCGGCTTTTTCGGGATCACCGACCGGCACAAACTGGCCACTTTTAATAAATTCAATCCGTTGACCAACGGTCGTTTCGTAGCCCTCGACCTGAGCGGCATACGTCATGGAATCGCCCGCCCAATCGGTCCGAAAACCGCCGGGTTCAACGCTGGTTACGTGTATGCCGAGGGGAGCAACTTCCTTAGCCAGAGCTTCGGTAAAGCCGCCCAGACCGAACTTAGCCGCCTGATACATCGTCAAGCCCGGATTACCCACGCGACCGCCCACCGAACTGATTTGCAAAATCCGCCCGGATCGTTGCCGACGCATATGCGGCAAAACCGCCCGGGTGATTTCAATGGGAGCATACAGATTCGTTTCGAGCTGACTCCGCACCTGCTCCACCGTAAAGGCTTCGGCCGCTCCAATAATCCCAAAACCGGCATTATTCACCAGCACATCGATCCGCCCGAAATGAGAAACCGCTTCGTCAACGGCCTGATGAACCTGCTCATACTGAACTACATCCAGTCTTATCGGATAAATCTGACCGGGATATTTTAAAACCAAATCATCAAGGGCACTTATGTTTCGGGCCGTGGCTGCCACCCGATCGCCTTTTGCCAAAACCGCTTCCGTCAAACTGCGTCCCAATCCACGAGAGCTTCCGGTAATAAACCAAACTTTTGTCATTGCCTTTATTTTTATTTTTGACAAAGGTCGGCAGAAACGACACGTTCCACTTTGTTGAAACGCTCAAAGGTGGTTTGTTGGAAAGCTCAATATTTAAAGAATGGTTTTTTATGGCTGGATGGCTAAATGGTTAAAAATGGATGGCTGACGCGTTCATAAGCGTGCGTCAGCCATCCATTTTTAACCGTTCAAACCATCCAACCATTTAAATTTGAGCAGCCGCCGATTTATCCAGAAACCAATGCACATCGCCTTCGGCGGAACGGATGAGTTGGGCGGGGTGGTTTTCGATGTCTTTGGTGCCGTTGAGGACGGATGCGACGGCTTCGGCTTTGCCCGAACCGTACACCAGAAACGCCAGTTGGTACGCCAGATTGATTAGCGGGGCGGTCATCGAAATGCGGTAAACATTCTGGTCAGGCAGAAAAACCGCCTTGACTGACACGGACGTATCGTGCAAAATGGGCGTGTGCGGAAACAGCGAAGCCGTATGCGAATTGTCGCCCAAACCCAGCAAAACCAGATCAAATCGAACCTGTTCGGCCTGGTACCGCTTCCGAATGGCTTCGGTGTATTTTTCGGCGGCCTCGTCTGGCGGCAGGCTGGTATCGACCGTAAAAATGTTTTCCGCTGGAATACGCAGCGGATCAAATAAGGCTTTTTTCACCATCAGCGCATTGCTGTCCGGATCGTCGGCGGGAACATAGCGTTCGTCACCAAAGAAAAAATCGACTTTTTTCCAGTTCACCCGGCTGCTGTAATCGGGCGAAGCGAGCAGTTCATACAGTTTTTTCGGCGAACTCCCACCCGACAGCGCCACCGAAAACCGCCCGGTTTCGGCAATTGATTCGGTGGCCGTCCGGACAAAAAAGTCGGCCAACGCCAGGACGGTGGCGTCGGCCGTTTCAGAAATATGCAGAATGGGCTGGCTCATCAGTGTTTCCCGTTAAGCGGCAGCGTAAACCAGTGAAAACCGTCCTGCGCAATCAACGCTTCCGCGTTTTCGGGGCCCCACGAACCGGCGGGGTAATTCGGGAAGCTCAGGCTTTTCTTGCTTTCCCAGGCGTGCAAAATCGGCATGATCAGGTCCCAGGCGGCTTCCACCTGATCGCTCCGCATGAACAGCGTCTGGTCGCCCAGCATCGTGTCGAGCAACAGGGTTTCGTAAGCTTCGGGCGGTTTTCCGTGGTAGGTGCCGCTGTAATCGAACACCAGATCCACCGGATTCAGCGTCATGTCCAGCCCCGGCCGTTTGGCCTGCATCTGCAAGCGAATGCTCATTTCGGGCTGAATGCTGAAAACCAGACGGTTTTGCTGCCAGTTTTCGGCGGCTTCGGACGGAAAAATCGAGTGCGGAATGTTCTTGAACTGAATCGAAATCACCGAGGCCGACTGGCTCAAATGTTTGCCGGTGCGGAGGTAAAACGGGACATCCTGCCAGCGCCAGTTGTCGACAAAAAACTTCACGGCGGCAAAGGTTTCGGTGTTCGATTCGGGATTCACTTCCGGCTCGTCGCGATAGCCCGGTACTTCCTTGCCTTCGATCCAGCCGTGGCCGTATTGCCCCCGAACGGCCGAAAACCGGATCGCGTCGGCGTCGAACCGACGCATGGATTTAAGAACGTCCACCCGGCGGTTCCGGATTTCGTCGGCGTCCAGGTTGATCGGCGGTTCCATCGCAATCAGACAGAGCAACTGTAAAATGTGGTTCTGCACCATGTCGCGCATCGCTCCGGCGCCGTCGTAGTAACCGCCCCGATCTTCGACGCCCAGTTGTTCGGTGACCGAAATCTGGACGTGATCGATGTAATTGCGGTTCCAGATCGGCTCGAGCAGGGCATTGGCAAACCGGAACGCCATGATGTTCTGTACGGTTTCCTTGCCCAGATAATGGTCGATCCGGTAAATCTGTTTTTCGTCGAAAATGCCCTGCAACAGCTTATTCAGGGCTTTTGCCGACTCCAGATCGTGGCCGAACGGTTTTTCAATCACAATCCGGGTGCGATCCATGCCTTCTTTCGGGCATTTTTTCGCAATGTTATCCGCAATGATCGGAAAGAAATTCGGCGCAACAGCCAGGTAATAAATCAGGTCGGCTTTCTCGTTCCAGGCGGTTTCGTACGACTCAATCCGTGACCCCAGTTCCTGGTACGTTTTGGTGTCTTTCAGATCCGAAACCTGGTAATAAATGTTCGGGCTGAAGGCGTCCCATTGCTCTTTTTGAGCTTTTCCGCTGCGCGAAAATAGGTTGACACCTTCCAGCAATTTTTCCCGAAACTCCTCGTCACTGAGTTTCGTGCGGCCGGTTCCCACGATCGAAAAATGGTCGGGCATCCAGCCGTCTAAGTAGAGGTTGTACAGGGCCGGAGCCAGTTTTCGCCAGGCCAGATCGCCGGTTCCACCAAAAATGATGAACACGGTTGGCTGCGGTTTACTCGTTGATTTCATGGTTTACCGGGAAATGGCGTCCAGTGGGTGTGGAAAACGCCTTCTTTGTCAATGAGTTCGTACGTATGCGCCCCAAAATAGTCGCGTTGGGCCTGAATAAGGTTCGACGGCATGTTTTCGCTGCGGAACGCATCGAAATACGTCAGCGTTGCCGCGTAGGCCGGGAGCGCAATGCCCGCCGAAACCGCCTTGGCAACCACCGTCCGCATGCCCGCAACGCTGTCGTTAACCAAACCGGCAACGGTTTCGTCGAGCAGCAGATGCTCCAGGCTCGGCGCTTTTTCGTAGGCGTTAAAAATATCGTTCAGGAAAGTCGCCCGGATGATGCAGCCGCCCCGCCAGATTTTCGAAATCTCGGCCAGATTCAGGTTATAACCGTATGAAATAGACGAACGATACAGCAAATCAAGTCCCTGCGCGTAAGTCAGGATCGTGCTGAAATACAGCGCCTGTTCGATGGTTTTCAGAAACTCTTCTTTATCAACGTCCAGTGGCGCGATGGGCTGATCGTACAGCTTGGCGGCTTTAGTTCGCAGCGCTTTGTATTTGGACAGATCGCGCATGGCCACCGCCGTATCGATCGTCGGAATGGGCACTTCCAGATCCATGGCCACCTGTGAGGTCCATTTGCCGGTTCCCTTCGATTTCGCCTGATCTTTGATCCGGTCGAGCAGGTATTGATCAGCGCCCGGTTCCCTGAATCCGAAAATATCGCGCGTTACTTCAATCAGGAAGGATTGCAAACGGCCTTCATTCCACTCGGCAAAAAGCGCGTGCAGTTCGCCCGTGTTGAGCTGAAGTCCTTTGCGCAACACCTCGTAGGTTTCGGCAATGAGCTGCATCAGGCCGTATTCGATGCCGTTGTGCACCATTTTAACGAAATGGCCCGAAGCCCCCGGCCCGATGTAGGTCACGCAGGGAGCGCCGTCCACTTTGGCGGCAATGGCGTCGAAGATCGGTTTTAAGGTCAGGTAAGCGCCTTTGTCACCGCCCGGCATCATGCTCGGCCCTTTGCGGGCACCTTCTTCACCGCCCGAAATGCCCATCCCGAAAAAGTGAAACCCTTTTTCATCCAGAAATTTATCCCGAACAACGGTATCTGTAAAGTGGGAATTGCCGCCGTCGATGATGATGTCGCCGGGTTCGAGCAACGGCAGCAGATTTTCGATGACACTGTCGACCGGTTTTCCCGCCGGAACCAGCATCATGATGGCCCGCGGTTTCGTCAGGCTCTGCGTCATGGCCTTCAGATCGGTAAATCCTTTCACCGGTTTTCCTTCGCCTTCCTTTTCAAAACCGGCCACCTGATCCGGGTTGATGTCGTAACCGGCGACCGGAAAACCGTGGTCGGCCATGTTCAGCAGCAAGTTACGGCCCATTGTGCCCAGGCCGATCATTCCAAAATTATAGTTCGTTTCTGCCATTGAACTCGTGCAAGTTTATCGGTTGGTTTTTAAGTTTTTCCAGAATGGTTTTAGTCGATTCAAATCCCTGGTGCTGCATGGCATTGATGCCCAGTTTACGGGCGGCCTCGACCAGCATAAACCGATCGTCGAAATACAGACACTGCTCCGGACGTGCCTGCGCTACGCCCATCGCGAGTCGGAAAATGCCGGGATCCGGTTTCCGCATCCCGACTTCGCAGGAGGAAATAAAAGCGTCGAAACAACGGTGCAGCTTGTACTTTTTGATGCGGTATTCGTTCAGTTCGCGCCCCTCGTTGTTGATCGAAATAATCCGGATATCCCGGTTTTCTTTTTTCCACTCGATCAGCCATTGCAGCATATCGGGCAGTTCGAGCGATTGCGCAAACATGAACGCCTTGAAATCCTCCCGCGTAAAGTCGCGTGGCTGATTGAAGACAACCGTGTCCAAATACTCATCGAGTGTGATTCGACCAATTTCGTAGGTATTGAACATAAAATCGTGCAATACATCCATTTCCAGGTAATCGAACCCGAACTCCTTAGCCGCTTTTTGCCGCGATTCGTGCCCCCAGCCGTTGGTCAGAAGCACACCGCCAACATCCAGAAAAAGTATTTTGAGCGGTGCCAAATCCATTTTCAGGCGGTTTCGAGGGCTTTTTTCTGCGTGTCGATGGCCGCCAGCAGTTTTTCGTACGGTTTATTGAATTTTTCGATGCCTTCGTCTTCCAGTTTCTGCGTAATCTGGTCGATGTCGATGCCCACCGATTTCAGTTTTTCCAGCGTCGCCGTCGCCTTGTCCAGATCGTTTTCCAGGCGGTTTTCGGCTACCCCGTGATCACGAAATGCAACCAGCGTTTCCATCGGAACCGTATCGACGGTATTGGGGCCAATCAATTCTTCGACGTATTTCGTATCCGGAATGTCCGGGTTTTTGCTGCTCGTGCTGGCCCACAGCAACCGCTGTGGTTTCGCTCCTTTTTCCTTCAGTTTGGCAAACCGCTCGCCGTTGAAGACGCGTTTGTAGATTTCGTAGGCTTTGCGGGCTGAGGCAATTGCCACCTGAGCCTTTAGTTCGGGTGCTCCTTTTTCGTCCAGTAGCGGATCGACCATGACGTCAATACGGCTCAAAAAGAAACTCGCCACCGAAGCAATTCCGTCGATCGGCTGCCCAGCCGCCACGCGGGCTTCCAAGCCGGAAATGTAGGCATTCGTTACGGCTTCGTAGCGATCCAGGCCAAACAGCAGCGTAACGTTGATGTTGATGCCTTCGCTGATGGCCGTTTGAATGGCCGCCAAACCGGGTGCCGTTCCGGGAATTTTGATCATTACGTTTTCGCGATCGACGGCTTTCCAAAGTTCCCGCGCCTGTTGAATGGTGCCTTCGGTATCCAGCGCGAGAAACGGCGAAACTTCCAGGCTCACGTATCCGTCAGCGCCCTTTACTTCTTCTTCATAAACCGGTTTAAACAGATCAGCCGCCCGCTGAATGTCGCTGACGGCCAAACCGTAAAAAATATCTTCGTTGCTCTTGTCCTCTTTTGCCAGCTTTTTGATGTCCTCATCGTAATCGGAACTGCTGCTGATGGCTTTTTCGAAAATCGCCGGGTTCGACGTGATGCCGCGCACGCCATCTTCGTCGATCAGCTTTTGCAATTCGCCGGAGTCCATGATTTTCCGGTCGATAAAATCCAGCCAGATGCTCTGGCCAAACTCATGAATCTGTTTAACACGATTGGTAGCCATGTGTAGTTTATGGTTTTTTGTTTATGGTTGGAGTTCCAATATTGCTGGTTGGTTCTGATGCTTGGATGGTGTAAATGGTTAAAAATGGTTGGCTGGCGCACGCTTATGAACGCGTGCGCCAACCATTTAGCCATCAGAACCATCCAGCTATTAAAACCTATTTATTTTCCAGACTAATCACTTTCTTCAATCTTCGCAAATGCCGTTCGGCACCGCTGAATCGGGCTTCGAGGAACGTCTGGACAAATTCTTCGGCGACGCGATTACCTGTAATACGTCCGCCGAGGCAAATTAAGTTCATATCGTCGTCTTCTACACCCTGATGCGCCGAAAAATGGTCGTTGATCAGAGCCGCCCGCACGCCCGGTATTTTGTTGGCCACAATGGCCGCTCCTACCCCGCTTCCGCAAACCGCTACGCCCCGCTCAACGTCCTGACTGGCGACCGCCTGCGCCAGCGGAATAATCAGATCCGGGTAATCGTCCAGACTATCCAGCCGATAAGCGCCATAATCAACAACATCGTATCCCAGATTGGTCAGAAAATCGCGCAGCGTTTCTTTGAGATCGAAACCGCCATGATCTGCGGCAATGCCTATTTTCATGAGAGAGGAGTTTACATTTCCAATTACTTCGTTAGCCTCACTTCGTTATTCGGTGTTCGTTATTCAGTATTCGATATTCATTTATCACGTTTTAAATATTGAATATCGAATAACGAACACCGAATAATGAAGTGAAGTTTAAGATAACAATGCCTTGGCTCGCTTCACCACATTTTCCACCGTGAAGCCGAACTTCTTAAACAAATCCTCCGCCGGAGCCGATTCCCCAAACGACGTCATGCCCAGAATATCGCCTTCGTCGGTGATGTATTTATACCAGCCCATGTAGGCTCCGGCTTCCACAGCCAGGCGCTTTTTCAGCGTTTTCGGAAATACTTTTTCCTTGTAAGCAGCATTCTGCCGATCGAACAACTCGAACGAGGGCATGCTAACCACCCGGGCAGCAATGGACTCTTTTTTCAACTGCTCCTGCGCCTGCAACAACAATGAAACTTCCGAACCGGTGCCAATCAGAATTAAATCGGGCTCTTTTTCGGAATCCGACAAAATATAAGCACCTTTTTCCAGCTCCGTCGCTTTGGTGTATTTTTCCTGATCAATAACCGGCAAACCCTGGCGGGTCAGCACAATTGCCACTGGGCCGCCCGGATGCTGAATGGCAACGCGCCAGGCCTGAGCGGTTTCGTTGGCATCCGCCGGCCGGATAACCACGACGTTGGGAATAGCCCGCAACGCCATCAAATGTTCGATGGGCTGGTGGGTGGTGCCATCTTCGCCCAAACCGATGCTGTCGTGGGTATAAATGTAAATGGGCCGGAGTTTCATAATGGCCGCCAGCCGGATGGTCGGACGCATGTAATCGGAAAAAACCAGGAACGTGGCACCGTACGGAATTATACCTTTCGTGACGGCCAGTCCGTTCAAAACCGCTCCCATCGCGTGTTCACGGATGCCAAAGTGGAAAATGCGGCCTTCCCGGTTTTCGGTCGAGAACGATTTGTAGTTTTTCAGATCCGTATCCGTCGATGGCGAGAGATCGGCGGAACCACCGATCAAATGCGGCAGATCGTCGGCGATGGCATTCAGAACTTTGCCGGAAGCTTTCCGGGTTGCAATCTTCTCCCCGCCAGCCGGAAAAACCGGTATCTTTTCTTCCCAGCCTGCGGGCAATTTCCCGTTGCTGGTGAGCTCGTATTCGGCCGCCAGCTCGGGGTATTTTGCTTTATAAGCCTTGTACAGCTCATTCCACTCGGCTTCCTTCTTCGCCCGCTCCTTACCGATTTTCCGGTAATAATCAAGCACTTCATCCGGCACGACGAATGATTTTTCGGGGTCGAATCCGAAGTTTTCCTTGACCAGTTTGACTTCATCCGGTCCCAAAGGCGAGCCGTGGGCCTCTGCTGTATCTTCTTTATTCGGACTACCAAAACCGATGTGCGTCCGGACCTTGATCAACGAAGGGCGCTTGGTTTCGGCCTGCGCGGCTTTTACCGCCAGCGAAAGGGCTTCCAGATCATTGCCGTCCGGTACGACCTGCACATGCCAGCCGTACGCCAGAAACCGCTGCGCAACATCCTCCGTAAACGTTAGATCCGTGCTGCCTTCGATGGAAATGTGGTTATCGTCGTAGAAATAAATCAGGTTGCCCAATTGCAGGTGAGCAGCCAGCGAAGCCGCTTCGGACGTGATGCCTTCCATCATGTCACCGTCGCTGCAAATGGCGTAAATTTTATAGTCGAAAATCGGGAAGTCCGGTTTGTTGTAGCGGGCGGCCAGGTGATACTGTCCGATTGCAAACCCGACACCGTTGGCAAAACCCTGTCCGAGCGGCCCGGTCGTGATTTCGATGCCCTTCGACAAACCGTATTCGGGGTGGCCCGGCGTCTGGCTATCCAACTGCCGGAACTGCTTCAGATCGTTCATACTCAGCGCATAACCGGTCAGGTAGAGGTAGCAGTACTGCAGCATGCATCCGTGGCCCGCCGACAGAATAAACCGGTCGCGGTTGGGCCAATCCGGATTTTCCGGATTGTAGTTCATGGCTTCCGACCAGAGAATATGGCCCATTGGAGCGGCACCCATGGGTAAACCGGGGTGGCCGGAATTGGCCTTCTGAACGGCATCAGCGGCCAACACCCGAACGGTATTGATACTAAGCTGTTCAATCGATTGAGTCATGGTTTTCATTGACGTACGGGGATCATTTGTAAATTGGTTTAACCTGTCGCTAAAACGGTTTGTTCATTAAGATTTGATTATATCGACTTTAAAGAACGTTATTTCGCGGAGTTCAGCGGAGGAAAAAGGAGTTAAGCGGAGGGAATTTCTTTTTTCTCCGCTGAACTCCGCGAAATAACCGACTTACTAGTACCGGTTTTCCCAATCCGGTGGCTCTAAGTGGAAGGCGAACGTAGAGCCGAATGTAAAAAATTTCAAAAGGATTCGGGAAGAGTTCTTTTGAGCGCTATCATCCGAAATGGATAGAAACCCGAAAATGCAGAAAAGTGGACAGAATTCCGGATATTAACGGGTGTTGCTTTTGAATGGCAGCCGGACCCTTGATCAGAAATCATAAATAAGCATGAAAAGAAGAACTTTTATCAGCAATACCGCTGGCGCTGTCACCTCGGCCCTTGCTCTCCCAACCTTGATTCCCGCTTCGGCCCTGGGGAAAAACGGATTTGTCAATCCGTCGGATCGGATCAATCTGGCCTTTATTGGAGCAGGCAACCAGGCCGAAAATGACGTTAAAGGTTTTCTCCCGGACAAGCGGGTACAAATAACCACCATTTGCGACGTCAATAAAAAAAGCACGGGTTACTGGGACGGCAGGGTTGGTGGTCGTGAATACCTCATGGAATTGGTCAATGATTTTTACAGTAAGGAGAACAACAAACCGTACAAATCGACCAGAGGATACCTTGATTTCCGGGAAGTTATTGATCGCAAAGACATCGACGCGGTGGCGGTGTTAACACCCGACCACTGGCATTCCATACCGGTTTTGATGGCGGCCCGGGCAGGCAAAGCGATGTACTGCCAGAAACCGCTGTCGCTCACGATTTCAGAAGGCCGGGCCATGAGTAATGCCGTGAAGAAATACGGGGTTGTTTTTCAGACTGGCAGTCAGCAACGATCGGGACCCGAGTTTCTCCGGGCGTGTGAACTGGTCCGAAATGGCCGGATCGGCAAACTGGAAAAGGTGGTTTGTGGCTTACCCAACGGAACGCCTGATTTTGGAAAAACCGGGCATTTGACCGCTCCAACGGCCGTTCCAAAGGATTTTGACTACCAAACCTGGCTGGGGCCCGCCCCCGAAGTTCCGTATTGCCCGGCACGAACCCACGTTAACTTTCGATGGAATCTGGACTATTCAGGGGGGATGGTAACGGATTGGGGAGCGCATCACCTGGACATTGCCCAATGGGGAATCGGAACGGATCATACCGGGCCAGTGGAAATTAAAAACCCCAAAGCGAAGTGGTCAAACGATCCGGTCTGGAACACGGCGGTGGAATTCTATTTTGAGTGTATCTACGAAAATGGCGTGAAATTGATTGTAGGATCGGATGCCGCCGTGGCACCCCGAGGCATTACCTTTCACGGTTCGGAAGGGACTATCTGGGTGTCGAGGGGCAGTTACAAAGTGACTCCCGAAAAGATCGACAGAACGGTAATCGGCGACCAGGAAATCCACCTCTATAAAAGTGAAAATCATTACCGCAACTTTATCGACTGTGTGGTTTCCCGGCAACCGACGGCAGCTCCGGCGGAAGTCGGCCACCGGTCGGTCACCCTTGCCCATCTCGGAAACATTGCCCTGCTGCTCAACCAGGATCTGAAGTGGAATCCGGAAAAAGAGGAGTTTGTGGGGAATTTCGCTGCGAATCAGTTACGGTCCCGCATCATGCGGGAACCCTGGGGAGAGCTCTACCGAAAATACAAGGTATAAACAGCATTCCTGGCAATGCAGCAATAAAACTAAACCCATCCTCTTATTCCACAGAAAATGAAATTTTCTATTATCGGTCTGTTTTGCGTTGTTTTTTTCTGTTCGTGGGAACGTGAAGCTCAAAAAAAAACCGCTTCACATTCCGTTTCCCTGAATAATTTGAGCGAATTCAATCCGACAACAAGCAACTGGAAGCTGGCCCGAGCGGTTCGCTTCAGTCCGTCTACGGATGAAAATAGCTTTGAACCGGGAAAGGGAATCGTTCTCAATTTGCCCGCTAAGCCCGATACCGGCCATTTGTTTACAAAAATGCATCACGGTGACATTGAAGTAGAATTTGACTTTACCATCGCCAAGAAGTCGAATTCCGGTGTTTACTTCCAGGGGCGTTACGAAGTTCAGATTTACGATAGCTGGGGAGTTAAGACCCCCGCTTTTTATGATTGTGGGGGAATCTATCAACGCTGGGATAAAAACCGGACCTCCAAAAATGGGTTTGAAGGCAAGGCGCCTGCCCAAAATGCCAGCAAAGCTCCTGGCGAGTGGCAGCATTTCAAAATCGTATTCCGTGCTCCCCGGTTTGACAAAAATGGCGAAAAAACGGAGAATGCGAGATTCGTCAAAGTCCTGCTCAACGGTGTGGTGATTCACGAGAATGTGGAAGTGACGGGCCCCACCCGATCAGCGGCATTTGAAGATGAGCGGCCTTTAGGTCCTCTGATGTTTCAGGGCGACCATGGACCAGTGGCCATCCGACATATCCGGTATACTTTGTTATAGCAGCTGTAGATTCCCGATTCAAATTCGGTACCCAGACAAATAATTAGAAGTATATTAGGGAAAATTCGCATTATTTTGTTCCGTGAAAGCTACTGGGGCAACCGATCAGGAAGATCAACTCTATTGGAATCGTTTCAGGAATGGTGAAGAGGTCGCTTTTTCCTGGCTCTATCAACGCTACGTCCGCGTGTTGTATAGCTATGGAATGAAAATTAACCGCGATTCGAATCTGGTGGAAGATGCCATTCATGATATGTTCACCGATTTGTGGCGCACACGTTCGCAATTGGCCGAAGCTGAGTCCGTTCGGTTTTACCTGTTCCGGTCGTTACGCCGTAAAATTCATCGATCGCTTCGCCCGGAGGTTGAAAATTCCCAGCCATTTAATGCAGAAACAGAGCATTGGCAGCCCACGCTGGCTTCGGTGGAAGCCAATATGATTTCCGATGAAGAAATTGCGTTACAGTCTGCCCGGTTGAAATCCTGGCTTACCTATTTACCGGCCCGGCAATACGAGGCATTGATCCTGCGCTATTACCAGGAATTCAGCTATGCCGAAATCGCGGCAATCATGAATATAAGTGAACAGGGGGCGCGTAACATGATTCAAAAGGCACTGCATACCCTCCGCCGACTGGCACTCACGATTTGCCTTTTAGGTCTCGGCTGGCTATTAAATTTTTTTTTCCGGTAAACAGGTTTAAAACAACGAAATGCAGTCTCTTGCTTAGTGAATTGAAATAATACAAATTTCCCACTAAAAAGGACTGTACCGTTGTATCCGACTTATACGACTGATGATTTTTTGCAGGATCGCGCTTTCCGCAAGTGGGTATTGCAGGGAGAGCCCAGTGACGATGCATTCTGGGCGGATTTCCTGCTGAACCACCCAAAACAACGGGACACCATCAGGCAGGCCCGGGAGTTGCTGGTAACGTTGAATGAGCAGATCGATGCTGATCTTCCATCGGAACAGCAGGTGGATTCGCTTTATAAGCGTATTTGGGAAAGCGCGCAGGAAACACCGGTGCGTTCCTGGCGGCAATGGCCCGTCTGGTTGGCAGCTGCCTCCGTTAGCATATTGGTTGGGTTAGGTGCCTGGTGGTTCACGCAGAAAAACAACCACCGGGTTGACCACGTTGAGCCAGCGGGTCAGATTGCCTCCGGTCTTCTCGAACAAGTCAGCAACAATACATCCGCAGTATTGACCGTAAGCCTTCCGGACGGAAGCCGGGTCTCTTTAGAGCCGCGTACCCAACTCCAGTATCGAAAACCGTTTGCCGATACCATCCGGGAGGTTTATCTGGTAGGCGAAGCTTTTTTTGAGGTGCAAAAAAATCCGGACAAGCCCTTTCTGGTCCATGCGAATGCGATCACGACGAAGGTACTGGGGACCAGTTTTCGGGTCAGAGCCTATGACCAGGATCAGCAGATCAATGTCATGGTGAAAACCGGTCGGGTATCGGTTTTTTCCACGCAAAGCAATAAACACCCTGACCCGGAGAAGGATGGGTTGATTTTGACGCCCAATCAGCAAGCTACCTTTACGAAAGAGGACGCCCACCTTTCCCGCACCCTTGTTGAAAAACCGTCTCCGATTCTGCCTCAGGCCGAGGTAAAGCTTTTTTCATTTCGGAATGCCCCCTTGGTTGAAATTTTGCAGGCCATTGAAAAAACCTACGGGGTAGAGATCATTTTCGACGAAGAACGACTGAGTAATTGCCGACTGACCACGTCATTGGGCAGCGAAGATCTGTTTGAAAAAATGGACATCATCTGTGAAGCTGTTGGTGCCAGTTATAAACTGGTCGATGCGCGGATCATTCTCGACAGTAAAGGCTGCGACTAAATCTATTCCGACAACCTCCAAACCAAACTGCCTATGCTCGTATAGTTAAACCGGTCAACTCAATAAAAAACCGGTAACGGTTCCAGCGTTACCGGCCTCTACCTGACCTTCGCTGCTCTCACAAACAGTATCCCGTTCCAGCGGGTGTGAAGGTCGTTTTTGTGTCTTCTACTTACAAAAACTGTCAAATCAATGAAAAAAACAGTACGATTCCAAAAAGAACTGATTCTCCTCATGAAACTATCGCTCCTGCATATTACGATAGCGATCATTTTCGCGGGGGTATCTTTGGCCCGGGATGTAACAGCCCAAGAACTCTTAGACCGAAAAATAAACATTCAGGTAGCGAACCAGGATTTTATCCATGTCCTGACGGGTATTGAATCACAGGCCAATGTGAAGTTTACCTACCGCCCTAAACTCCTGACTGCAACCCAACGAATAACGGTCACGATTGTCAACGAATCCCTGGGCCAGGTGCTCGACCGCCTGCTCCAACCCTTACAGCTCAAATATAAAGTCATCCGAAATCAGATTATTCTGTCACCCCTGCTGCCGAAAACCGAAAACCTCGGAACCCAAAATGAACTGCCTATCCAGAATGAAGCACTTGCCGAGCTATCGGTTTCCGGGACCGTTACGGATGAAAAAGGTGGAGCGTTGCCGGGTGTTACCGTCATCGTAAAAGGAACCAGTCGGGGTACCACAACGGATGCGCAGGGTATATACCGAATTGGCGTTCCGGACGCGAACACGGTTTTAACGTTCAGTTTTGTCGGTTATACGGCGAAGGATATTGTCGTCGGCAATCGAACAGAAATCAATGTTCAACTGGAAGCGACGACGAATCAACTGACCGAGGTCGTTGTAACCGGCTACACCACGCAGCAGAAAAAAGACATCATCGGGGCGGTGTCCGTCGTGAAGGCCAGCGATCTGACCGCCACGCCTTCGGCGAACCTGGTAGCCCAGTTGCAGGGACGGGCCGCTGGCGTGACAGTGAGCAGCACCGGCGATCCCGGCAGTTCGGCTTCCATCCGAATTCGGGGGTTTGCCTCGTACGGCAATAACAATCCGCTTTACGTTATCGATGGAATGCCGACCACCGATGCCTCGCGCATCAATCCGCAGGATGTCGAGTCGATTCAGGTCCTGAAAGATGCTTCTTCGGCCTCGATCTACGGAGCCCGAGCCGCCAATGGCGTCATTATTATCACCACCAAAAGGGGCAAAACCGGTAAAACAACCCTGTCGTACGATACCTATTATGGCATTCAGGCAACGCCACTGAACCGGATTCCCAAGTTGTTAAACACGAGTGAGTTGCTGACCTACCTGGATAAAACAACGGCTACCACGTTTGCCGACCCGGTTTTTGGCCAGCATGGTTCCTTTGCAATTCCGGACCGATATGTGGTCAGCAATGCGTTCAAAGGGGGCGTGTCGGCGAGCGATCCCAGGGCTAATCCTGATTTATATACGATTGCCGACTACACCAATCCGTACCAGATTTTTCAGACCAGTCCCGGTACCAACTGGTTCGATGCGATGTCGCAAAAGGGCATCATCCAGAGCCACCAGCTCTCGGCCAGTGGCGGCAACGACCGATCTACATTTTCGCTGGGAATGAACTATTTTAATCAGCAGGGTACCTTCAAAAACACGGGTTATGACCGGTATTCCATGCGGCTGAACTCATCGTTTAAAGCCACCGATTTCCTGACCGTGGGCGAAAACCTTCAGGTATCGTACGACAACCGGCGGGGCGATGCAACTGTCATTGGCGAAACCAGCGCCTGGGGTTACGCAATACGCAGCGCGACGTTTATACCGGTTTATGACATAAAAGGCGGTTACGGCGGTTCATTAATTGGAGGTACAGCCGGAGTTGGGTACAATCCGGTTTCGTATCTGGATCGCCGGAAAGACTGGTTCAATCAAAACCTGCGGGCTTTTGGCAATGTGTTTGCGCAGGTGGATTTCAATTCCGCCCTGGCCTTCCGAACTTCTTTTGGGGTGGACACCCGCAACGGAACACTTCAGCGGGCCTTTCTGAAAGAATACGAAGCCAGCCAATCCCGGCGCGTCACCCAGTTGACCGAAGCCACCAACAATTTCCTGAGCTGGACGTGGAGCAATACGCTGACCTACCAGAAAAAGTTTGCGCAGATTCATGATGTAAAGGTGCTGGTGGGCACCGAAGCCATTAAAAATGCCGGGCGGGGTTTGTTTGGTTCCAAGAGTAATTACGACTTCGAATCAACTAACTTCCTGTCGCTCAACACGGGCCTGCCCCAGTCGCTGGGCGACATCAGCGCCAACGACGCCGACATCAACCGAAATTCCCTGCTGTCGCGCAGTTCGATGTTTTCGTATTTCGGTCGGCTCGATTACAGTCTGAAAGACCGGTATTTGTTGAACGCAACGTTCCGCCGGGATGGCTCATCCCTCTTCGGTCCCGATGTCCGGTATGCCAATTTCCCTTCTGTGGGGGTGGGGTGGCGCATTTCCGACGAAGCGTTTATGAAATCGTTTGGCTGGCTGGATGACTTAAAATTACGCGCTGGCTGGGGGCAAATGGGCAGTATTTCCAATGTGCCGGCCTTCAACCAGTATTCTACCTATAGCGCGGCACCCGGCAATAATTTTTACGATATTAACGGGGCTAATATTGGCTCTACCCAGGGGTATGGGGCCAACTCACAGGGAAACCTGCAAACCCAATGGGAGACCACCGAATCGACGAACATTGGGCTGGACGCCAGTATTTTGCGGGAAAAATGGAGTATCGCCGTCGATGTTTATACTAAAAACACCCGGGATTTGCTGGTGCCGAGCCTGCGCAATGGCCTGGAATTGCTGGTAACCAAACCGTTGGTCAACCTGGGAACGATGCGGAACACGGGTATCGATCTGCAACTCACCAACCAGGGACATATCACGTCCGAATTGAAATACGATGCCACCCTGACGGTTACCCACTACAAAAACCGCCTGACCAAACTAAATAACGAGAATACGGCGCAACTGGTAGCGGCCAGCCGGATCACCAACGCCCTGATTACGGCGCAGGGACAGGCCGTTTCGTCCTTTTATGGGTATCAAATTGATGGGTTTTATAACAGCCAGGCCGAGGTCGATGCAGGCCCTAGAATAAACGGAGCCTCGGGTGTGGTTGGGTCCTGGAAATACAAAGACCTGAACGGCGATGGAAACATCACGACGGCCGACCGAACCGTGTTGGGGTCGCCCCATCCCAAATTCCAGATGGGATTGAACCTCGGATTCAGCTGGAAAGGGTTCGACCTGAGTAGTTTTGTGTTCTGGAATCAGGGCAATCAGCTCTATAATTACACCAAATACTTTACGTACATGGGCGTTTTGGGTGGTTCGGTTGCTTCCGGCAAACTATATGACGGCTGGACGCCCGCAACGGCTGCAACCGCCAAAACACCGCAATTGGGGGTGGGTGCCGCCAATGGCTATACGGCTTTTGTAACGGGCAATTCGAGTTCGTTTTACGTGGAGAATGGGTCCTATTTGCGGGGCAAAACCATTCAGCTTGGCTACTCCTTCCCGAAGACGTGGCTGAAAACGGTTAAAATGAGCAACCTGCGGGTTTATGCGCAGGCGCAGAACTTCTTCACCATCACGAAATACACCGGCGCCGACCCCGATTTAGGACTGGTATCGGGTGCATCGGTTGAACAAACGGCCAGCAGCGATCAGAATCTGGGCGTCGATTATTCGGGCTATCCGAATCCGCGTCAGTTTTTATTGGGCCTAAACGTTTCCTTTTAAACCCCGCAATTTTGCCATGAAACTGATTCTAAAATATACGGTTTTCTCCTTTCTACTTTCGATCGTTACGCTTTCTGCCTGTAAGCAGCAATTCCTTGACCTGGGTCCCCAGGGCGTTTATAGTGAAAGCGATTTACTGAGCAAAAAGGGAGTCGATGGTTTTTTGATCGATGCCTACGCTACGCTGGATGGTTCGCAGGCTGCTAATTTTCTGGGCTTCAGCGGATCATACAACTGGATTTGGGGAAGCATAGCCGGGGGCGATGCGTATAAGGGCGGTACCAACTTCACCGACCAAAGCGAAATCAATCAGGTGATGCAGTACGCCACTCCTACCACAAACTCGCAATTGCTCGCCCGCTGGAACGGTATTTTCGATGGCATTGGCCGGGCCAATATTGTATTGCAGGCATTGGCCAAGGCAACTGACCCGGCTCTGACCGAGGCCGTGAAAAAACAGGTAGCTGCCGAGGCCCGTTTCCTGCGGGCTTTCCACCATTTCGAGGGAAAGAAAATCTTTGGTAACATTCCGTTTGTGGATGAGAAAGCCACCGATTATAAAATCCAGAATACCGATGCGAGTGGCAATTACATCAATAGCTGGCCCCAAATCGAAACGGACTTCAAATTCGCTTACGAGAATCTGGACGAAGTGAAAACGGGCAAAGGCAGGGTCAACAAATGGACGGCTGGAGCTTATCTGGCAAAGGCTTATTTGTACCAGAATAAATTCGCCGAGGCCAAAGCCCTTTTCGACCAGATTATCGGACAAGGCAAAACCAGTCAGGGAGTTAAGCTGGACCTGACCGCGAATTTTGGCGAGAACTTCCGCATCGCAACTCAGAACAGTAAAGAAGCGATGTTTGAGGTGCAAAGCGCGATTGGCGATGGTGCCGGCGACAATACGAACGGTTTTCGGGAAGCGATTCTGTGTTATCCCAACGGTATTGCCGGGGGAACAAACTCGTGGTTTTACCGGCCATCGCAAAACCTGGTCAATGCGTTTCGTACCGACGAAAATGGCCTGCCCTTGCTCGATACCTATAACAACGTGGATGTTACCTCGAATGAGACGGTTCCGGATGCCAGCCCCTTTACACCTTATGCGGGCAATCTGGACCCTCGTTTAGATCACACCGTCGGGCGTCGGGGCATTCCTTACCTGGATTGGGGCTTGATGAGCGGTTTGGCTTTCACGGCTCCTCCGGGCGAGTCGATCACCAATGGTGGACCATTTACAGGGAAAAAACACGTTTTTTCATCGGCGGAGTTTAGTGCGGGGCAGGTGGCTCGGGCAAGTTTTGGGATTGCCAGCGCGCTGAATTATGACCTGATGCGGTTTGCTGATGTCCTGCTGATGGCGGCTGAATGCGAAGTGGAGGTAGGTAGCCTGGAGAAAGCGCGTGAATACGTCAATCGGGTTCGGGCGAGGGCCGCGGCCTCACCCGTTAAAACAACCGACGGAACCAATGCCGCCAAGTATGTAGTAAACCCGTATCCAACAGCCTGGGCGAGTCAGGCGATGGCCCGTCAGGCGGTACGATTTGAGCGAAGAATCGAATTAGGGATGGAAGGTCACCGCTTCTTCGATCTGGTCCGCTGGGGAATCGCCGATCAGGTTATAAATAATGAATACCTACCAAAAGAAAGCCTCCGCCGGTCTCTGGCCTTGGGAAATGGGGTGAAGTTCACTAAAAACAAGAGTGAATATCAGCCTATTCCGGATTATGCGATTACCCAGAGTTTCGTAAATGGAAAACCGACCTTAAAACAGAATCCTGGTTATTGAGTGCGAAACAGACTTTCCTCTTCATTCGAGGAATAACCCCGTGAGCTAACACGCCATCTCTCCAGTCACTTTCTAAATAAAAGAGTGACTGGGGAGATATCACCTTCGTTATCAGGTAAGTATCGGAAAAATTTTCTACCAATCTGAATCTTCCAGCTGAAAAATCACATCCACTGCTACCTGTAAAACGGTGGCAATTTTAAAGGCTAACAGCGTGGATGGAATGAATTTGCCACTTTCAATTGAGTTGATTGTCTGGCGCGAAACTTTTACGCGATCTGCCAATTCCGCCTGCGTCATGTTTTGGCGGGCCCGCTCAACCTTTATCAGGTTTTTCATTCACTGTTCCTGTCTACGTTTTAGATAATGAAACAGGCTGGTGGCTAACACCAAAATTAGAACCAGTGACTGATAGGCCGAAATAGATTGATACGGTTTTCCTGAATCGGGTTCCTGGGCATTCAGAAAGAAGTAATTGATCAGGTGCGTGACAGCCAAACCTACCGGCAATGCCCAGGTAAGAGCGTGAAACTTGAGCTGATGAATGCGCTCATCATCGACCTTCTCCCTGGAGAAAAAGATAAATACCAATCCCCAGCAGGAAAGACCGGTCAGCAAATTCAGGTCAATAATTTGGTGTTGCCTGTAATTGATAAAAAAAGAGAACAGTCCCCACAGGATACAGAGTATCCCTACGATTTTCATATAGTAAGAGTAAGCGAACACGGCGAATAGGTTCTTCATAATATGTAAAGTTTATAAGTCTAAATGTACCATAAACTTTACAAAACAACTAACAGTGAGCAAAGATTTGAAACTTAGAATTATTAGCTCATCACCTAAATACCGCCCCTCGAGCGCAGTGGGGTAAACCGGTTCATTGAACGGTTTTAAATATATTTGCCGTATCTTATCCAATACGTATGAAACAATGGTTTATCCTGGATCGGAGTGACTGGCTGCTTCTTCTGGGACAGTACCCGGTCCTGCCGTTTGTTAACTATTTTATGCTCGGGGAACCGTACCTCACCGATGCTACATTATTTTGGTTCATCACGATTTCCACAGCGTTGGCGTATTTTTTGTTTGTCTGGCTGATGGACAGCTGGCGCAAATACATCCTATTCCGCTTTCCGGCCCTGAATCAGTCCACCCTACGGATTGCGACATCGCTGAGTGTTTATATCGTCCTGACCTGGTTTCTTTGCGCGCTTAACTTTTGGTTTTATGAACTGGCCGATTCACCCGGTTACCAATTCTCATTGGCTAAATTTGGCGGTATGGCCCTCCTCGGTACCGTGTTCAACGTGCTGTCAGCGAGCATTTTTGAAGCCATCTATTTTCACAGCCAATGGCGGCAGACGCTGGTGCGGGAATACGAATTAAAGCAACTGAATACCCAGCAACAACTCGATGTGCTGAAACAACAGGTCAATCCCCACTTTCTGTTCAACAGTCTCAACTCACTCATTGCCCTGATTGGCGAGGACCCCGGCCAGGCGGAGTCCTTTGCTGAAGAACTCAGCTCAGTGTATCGGTACGTGTTGCGAACCAACCGCAGCGAGGGTCCGAGCAGCAACGTGCTCGACTTAACTCAACACCTGACCGACCTGGACTCGGAATTGAGGTTTATCCAGTCATACTATCATTTGCTGAAAACGCGTCACGGCTGCGGCCTGGATCTGAGCATTCGCGTCGATGAGCGGTTTGGCCCCTATCTCCTTCCTCCCCTTACCTTGCAACTGCTGGTTGAAAATGCCGTAAAACACAATAGTACGTTACCCGAACAACCGTTACGAATTCAGATTAGCACTGACGAGCGGGGTACGTTGCAGGTTCACAACAACATTCAGCGGAAGCAAATGCGGGTGCTGAGCAACGGCGTGGGACTGAGTAATATTCTGGCGAAATATGCGATGCTGGGCCAGCCCGCGCCCGACATTCAGGAAGCTAACAGTGAGTTTATCGTGACGCTTCAGCTCATCAAGGCGGATTAAGAGATCGCAACCAGGTTACCAAAGATCGAACGACTTAAAAACCGCCCCCTTCAAACCGCTAATATATACCTTCCTTTTTCGCCAATGCGTTGCCGCGTCTCTTCGGTTATGTATCGGCTTTGGTCGATTTGCTGAGGCTGGTCCCGGGTACAGAAATAACTGTGAATGCTACGCCGGTCTTTATCAGTCAGATTGGTGGTACCACCGTGCCAAACGTGCGAATTAAAGATAAAAACCGAACCTGCAGGTGCAATAATTCGGATTTCATCGGGGTGTTTATCACTTGGATCAGCCATCGCTTCATCGGGCAATAGGCCGATCTTATGCGTTTTCGGAACGATGCGCGTGGAGCCGTTGAATTCCGTAAAATCGTCTAATAACCAGATGCTGTTGCAGACCTGATAGGAGCCGTTGACCACCGTATTTCTCCAATCGACATGGAGTTTCTGATGTCCTTTACCCGGTTTGGCGGCCCGATAGTTCAGTGACGACAGCTTGTATTCCTGCCCCAAAACGGCTTCAATGCCCGCAAGCACACGGGGGTGGGTGTAAAACACATCGAAAACCTGCCCCTTATTAACCAAATCGGCCAACCGATCAGCGCCCTCTTCTTTGGGATGGCGGATGTATTTCGACTGAGCCAGTTCATTTCCCGCATCCTCCCCTTCCGATTCCATTAACTGGGCCAACCGGTCATTGATTTGGTTTACCCGTTCGGGAGTCAAAAGTTGCCCTAAATTCAGGTAACCGTACGTATCTAAAAAATCGATCTCCTCCTGGGTAAGCATGGCAACAGCGTTTGATGATCTGAATGAATTGTAAAATAAACTAGGCCAAAAAGGGAAATAGCAATGGAGAATGAGTTAGAAAACCTTTAAAAGTAATGATTTGCTACTTACTGTGTTCAATGTCAATCGGTACGATTGCTCCCGGCGCATCAATAACGACCCGATTTCTCAAAATTGTACTACCCGATCAAACGCCTTCTTGGGCCGTCCGTTCTGATCAAACAACAACGGATAATCCTTACGGCCCGGAACCGGAAAATTGTCCAGCCAGGAGGAGCGGTCGGACAGGTTCCAAAATGTAACACCCGTAATCTTATCGCGGTGCTTCCGAAACAGGTCGAATACCATTTTGTATTGAGCAGCTTGCTTTTCGTCCATTTCCGGCGTAAACTCACTTTTGTCCGTATCCCGATGGTCCCTGCGCTCGTGTTCTTTGGGGTAAACGGACATATCCACTTCCGTAAACTGAAGTTTCAGCCCCAGGCTGGCAAATTTCAGAATGGAAGCTTCGAGCTCCTGGGCGGAAGGCTCATAAATTGACCAGTGCGCCTGGAGCCCTACCCCATTAATCGGGACTCCCTTGTCTTTTAGTTTCTTCACCAACTGATAAATCCGGTCCCGCTTCGACGGATTTTCGGTGTTGTAATCATTGTAAAACAATTGGGCCGCCGGATCCGCTTCGTGGGCAAATTCAAAGGCTTTCTCGATGTAATCTTCGCCAATAATTTCGTAAAACTTCGATTTTCGGTAGAGGTCAGGGCCCGCATCCGGAACGGCTTCGTTCACCACGTCCCAGGCGTAAATTTTACCCTTGTAACGGCCCACCACATCCGAAATATGCCGTTTCAAACGGGCCAGCAGCACCTCCCGGCTTACGGTTTTTCCCGTTGAATCGGTAAAAAACCAGCGGGGTGTCTGGTTGTGCCAGCAGAGCGTGTGCCCCCGCAGTTTGATGTTATTCTGCTGCGCGAAATCAGCGATGGCGTCGGCGTCTTTCCAGTTATAGCGGTTTTCCTCCGGATGAATCGGCCCCATCTTCATCGCATTTTCGGGCGTCATGCTGTTGAAATGGGTTTTGATCAGTTCGGCATCCGGGCCGGGTTGCACCATCCGTGGGTTGACGGCTACCCCAATCGGGAAGTAGTTTTTGTAATAATCTTTCAGTCCTTTTTCGGGCGCTACGAAGGCGATTGTCAACGCAATCAATCCATAAAAGCTTAATTTACGCATGGTAAAAATGGGTTAGGAAAACCTGTAAGGTCTAATTCTAAATTTTATATGTTTTTGCCCCCCACCCCCTAAAGGGGGCTTTGAAATACCGATTAAAGCCCCCTTTAGGGGGTGGGGGGCAGAACGAAGCAAGGGAACTTCTACATTTTAGACTGCTTCTTCAAGACTTTACAGGTTTGAACTCGGTGTGAACTTCAAATAATACTTATTTGTAAGCGTCAATCGTTTTAATCGTCCCATCCGGATTGTAGGTCAGTTCGGTTACTTTGACGTTCCGAAGGTGCGTCTTACCCGAGAGCTGGACATCGTGGTAAAACAGGTACCATTTGCTGCCAACCTGCACAATGGAGTGATGATTAGTCCAGCCCAGTACCGGTTTTAAGACGACGCCTTTGTACGTAAACGGTCCGTACGGGTTGTCGCCGATGGCATAACAAAGGTTGTGTGTGTCGCCGGTTGAATAGGAAAAGTAATATTTACCCTTGTACTGATGCAGCCAGGCGGCTTCAAAAAACCGCTTGTCGTTGTCCTGCTCCCGGAACGGTTTTCCGTTTTCATCCAGAATCTGCACCTCCCGCACCGGCTCGGCGAAGCTTTTCATATCGGCACTCAACCGGGCCACGCTCGGCAGGTAAGCAACCTCGTCTTTCTTCTTTAAAGCGCCTTTCGGGTTGTATTGGTTGTTGTCCCAGCGTTGTAATTGCCCCCCCCAGATTCCCCCGAAATACAGGTATGCCTTGCCGTCGGTATCCTGAAAAACCGTGGGGTCGATGCTGTAACTTCCCTTGATGGGCTCCGGTTCGGCCTTAAACGGCCCGGTGGGGCTTTTGCTGGTTGCAACTCCAATCCGGAAAATATCCTGTTTGTCTTTGGCCGGGAAATACAGGTAATAAATACCGTTTTTGTACGTCGCATCGGGTGCCCAGAGCTGACGGCCCGCCCAGGGGATGTCTTTGAGGTCGAGTGCCACACCATTGTCCTTCACGGGCCCGCCTATTTTATCCATCGACAAAATGTGGTAGTCACGCATGGCGAAATGGCCACCCTCATCGTCCTCCTTGACGTTCTTCGCATCAATGTCGTGCGAAGGATAAATGTAGATTTTGCCATTGAAAACGTGCGCGGAGGGGTCGGCCGTGTAAATGTGGGACACGAGCGGTTGCGAAATCGGCGTTTTACCCCCGCTGGTTTGCGCGAGGTTGGTCAGCGAGTATCCCATCAACGCTGGCAGAATTAGAATTGTGTAGATCCGTCTCATAAAAACTATTGCACATAGGGTTAACGAAATAAATTTATCGATCAGCTAAGCTCAAGTGCTTATTTGAACAGGATTTGGGCAAACCCGAACAAATCGTGCCGCCAGACCGGCCAGGTGTGTCCGCCCGCGTATTCGCTGTACTGGTATTTGATGCCCATGTCGTCAAACTTTTTCAGCATGACCTGGCAGTTCTGGTACGCAATGTCTTCCTTGCCGCCCATCGAAATCCAAAGATTTTTCAGATTGCTGTTGATGGTGCTGGCATTGGCCTTCATGAATTCATACTGCGGGTCCGACAATTTGGGATTATTGGCAAACCAGCCCGAACTGAACACGCCCAGCGAGGAGAACAGATTGGTGTTCTTGATACCGGCGTACAGCGTCTGCAAACCGCCCATTGACAAGCCAGCCAGCGCGCGGTTTTTCGCGTCGGTAGCCACCCGGAAGTTGCTTTCCACAAACGGAATGGCTCCCTGTTTCAATTCATTTTCGAACGCCCGCAGGACGTTTTCGTTGAAACCGGCCAGTCCTCCCGGATTGTTTCCATTGCCATCCAGCATGACAATGACCATTGGTTTCGCCTTTTTTTCGGCAATCAGGTTGTCCAGAATCAGGTCCGTTCTTCCCTGCGTCGCCCAGCCGCGCTGGTCTTCACCCCCGCCGTGCAGGAGGTACAAAACCGGGTATTTCTCGCTCGACTGATCATAGCCCGGCGGGGTGTAAATGTACATCTCTCGCCAGGTGTTCGAGGCTTTCGACAGGTAGCGTTTGATCCGGATATCGCCGTGTGGCACGTCTTTCATGGCATAATAGCCGCCGTCCCGATCCGGAATTTCGATGCCGCTCGCCATCCGACCCATGCCGTAAAACGTCTCGCTGGCCGGATCGACCACCGCCACGCCCTCGATCAGTAAGGAGTAATAATGAAAGCCCCGGCTGACGGAATCCGTCGTGACGGTCCAGAAACCGCTGGTGTCTTTCACCATTTCGTATTTTTTGCCCAGATCGATCTGCACTTTCTGCGCATTCGGTGCCTTTACACGGAAGATCACCCGGTTATCGGGTAAAATCTGCGGGTATTTGGCGGAGCGGATGTTGGTGGTGGCCGGTGAACCCAGCAGAGAATATTTCGGCAGGGAAGCTACGTCGACAGGTTTGAAGAGAAACTGCGAGAACATGTACAAGCCGTTTTTCCAGACTTTGAAGTCGTGGACGCCCGGTTCGATGTAATACACGTGCGGAACGTTGTGCTCGTAGAGGTAATCGTGGGTGCGTTTGCTGAACGTGATCAACCCGTCGGCATCCCCGCACGAAATCCAGAGCAGCTTCAACTGCTTCCGGGCTTCGTCCGGATTCGGCACCAGTTCCTCCGGTTTTTTGGTGTTCGGGGCCGACGAAAAACCGCCCACCCAGGCGAATTTATTCAGATTGCCCAGCCCGAAATTCAGCGATTGCCCTCCACCCATCGACAGCCCGGCAATGGCCCGGTGTTCGCGGTCGGTCAGGGTGGCGTACTTCTTCTCGATAAATGGAATCAGGTCGTTCAGCAAATCCTTTTCAAACGTCGCGAACGCTTCCACCTTGTCTTTGTCGAACACATTGCCCACGGCGCGGTCGTCTTTCATGGCCCGGCCGTTGGGCATCACCACAATCATCGGTTCCAGTTTCTTATCGGCGTACAGGTTGTCCAGAATCACCTGCGGATGGCCGCCCCGGAGCCACTCCTTTTCGTCCCCGCCGATGCCGTGCAGCAGGTAAAGCACCGGATATTTCTTCTTTTTCGAATAACCGGGCGGGGTGTAAATCAGGGCTTTGCGGGTTGTTCCGACGGTTTTCGACGCGTACGTAACCGAATCCAGTTTCCCGGTCGGAATCCCCGACCGAACCTGATCGAAGCCCTGCGGCATTTCCTTGTCGATGGTCTGCGAATAGGCTGTTGTCCCTATCACCAGTAAAATGGCGATCCACGCCTTTTTCAAGAATAAACTATGCTTCATGTTTTAGGTAAGGTTTACTGGCTGTTTAATTTTTAGATTCCCCTTCTTATTGCCCCCCACCCCCAAAAGGGGGCTTTTAATAGTCTGAAAAAGCCCCCTTTTGGGCAGGGCTGTTAAGTGCTGTTAAAATTTGCCCCCAACCCCCTAAAGGGGGCTTAAATATCCGGATTTGAGAGCCCCCTTTAGGGGGTTGGGGGCAAAAAGGGCCCGGAAATTGGCCCTTTAAATGATAACCACACGAGCACTTAACAGCCCTGCCCTAGAGGGGGTGGGGGGCAATAAGCAATTCCTACTTAAACAGCAACGGTGCCAGCTCGTGCAGACTGCGACGCCAGGTCAGGAATTCGTGGGCGGTTTTTTCGGAAACAAACGAAACCGCGTTGTAACCAGCCGCTTTTAACTCAGCAGCGGCTTTATTGACGCGATCCGGGTTTTCCTTGCTGCCGCAACTCAGAAAAATCAGCTTGGCTTTTGACTTATCCTTCAGTTCTTCTGAGTTATAGATGCCCCCGCTGAGCAGCGCGTACGCACCAAAAACATCCGGTTTGTTGAGTGTAATCGTGTGGGTTTCCATGCCGCCCATCGACAGGCCCGCCATCGCCCGGTTGTTCCGGTCGGCCAGCGTTCGGAAGTTGGCGTCGACGTATGGAATCAGCTCATCGACCAAAACCGTCTGGAAGGGTTCTATGCGAAATTCTTTCATCCGGCCCCATTTCACTTCGTTGGTCATGCCGTAGGTCATCACAATGATAAAGGGCTTAATTTTACCTTCCGCAATCAGGTTGTCCATGATCAGGTTGGCGTGCCCCTGGTTGCTCCAGGCGGTTTCGTCTTCGCCCCAGCCGTGCTGCAGATACAGCACCGGGTATTTTTTCGATTTCTCCTTCTCATAGCCCGGCGGGGTGTACACATACGCCCGGCGGGACGTCTGGGTGCTGGGGGAAGGGAAAAGGATCTGTTGCACATGGCCGTGGGGCACATTCTTCAGGGCGTAAAAGTCCTGATCGTGCGCGGGAATCTCGATACCACTTTCCCAACGGACCGATCCGTAATAATTCAAAGCGCCGGGGTCATTGAACGTGCCGCCGTCGACCGTCAGGTGGTAATAATGGAAGCCTTCGTCCATCGGTCCTTCGGTGGTGCCGGTCCAGAAACCGTCTTCGCCTTTGGTGAGTCTGGTGCCTCCCCGGCCGCCCAGCCCCAGGCTGACCTTCACGCTGTCGGCCTTGGGAGCCTTGATCCGAAAGCGGGCGTAGCCCTGGGAGTTGACCTGCGGGTACTCCTGCCCCGGCTGGTTGAGCGTAGAGGGTTTAAAATCCTCCAAAACCGTTTGGCTGCCCTGCGCGAAACAGGTTGCGCTCGTGAATGCGGCTGCAACAAAAACCGCGAGTGTGTGACGAGTCATTGGGAGATTGGTTAAGGTGAAAATGGATGTAATGTTGAAAATGTGTGTAGCGTTCGACTGTTACCCCAACCCCCTGAAGGGGGCTAAGCTCTGCCACTTTTTAGCCCCCTTTAGGGGGTTGGGGCTAATCCTACTTAAACAATTGCGGAAGCGTGGTAGCCAGATAGAGCTTGCAGTTCATCCAGGTATGGCCGCCCGGTACAATTTGCGTATCCAGCTTCAGGCCCTTATCCCTGAACATCGCGATGTTCTGCTTCACCGGCTCATACAGAAAATCTTCCGTTCCGACGCTGATCGTAAATAATTTCAGTTGTTTATTAAACTGATCAGCGTTCGGCGACCAGTCGCTGAAGTTCTTCTTAAACTCCTCCGTGGCAGTGTACGGCGCGTACGAGCACACGTAGGCGAATGTCTCGGGGTGGGTCAGCCCGATGTTCAGGGTCTGGCCACCGCCCACCGAAAAACCGGCCACCGCCCGGCTTTTGCTGTCTTTGCTGACCGGATAGTTGGCTTCCACGAACGGAATGATGTCGCTGACCATGTCTTTCGTAAAGTCCGGCATCGGACTTGGGCGGACATTGCCGTAGGGCATCACAATGAGCATCGGTTTGGCTTTGCCCTGCGCAATCAGGTTATCGGCAATCAGGTTGGCCCGGCCCACTTTGGTCCAGGTTTCCTCCGTATCCGAACCGCCGTGAATGAGGTACAAAACCGGGTATTTGATTTTGCCGTTGAGATTAAAACCGGGCGGGGTGTAAACCAGGAGTTGCCGGGTCGTTCCCAACGTACCCGAATTGTAATACCGGTAGCTGATTTTGCCGTGCGGCACGTTCTGGAGCGAATGCACCAGCGGCTGGTCGCCGGGCACATCGACGATACTGCGCTTAAAGCGTTCATTGGCAAAGATGTACGTATTGTTCGGGTCGGCAATCTGGACGCTATCGACCCAAAAGCTGTACGGATAAATGTCCGGTTTGACGGGCGGAACCGTCACGCTCCAGATGCCGGAGGTATCTTTCGTGAGGGCGACCGGAGACTTCAGAAATTCGCCACTTAGCGTTACTTTCTGCGCTTTTTTGGAAAAATACCGGAACGTAACGCTGTGATCCGGATGCACGTCGGGCGAACTGATGGCGGGCGGCCGTTGGGCGATCACCGTCACCGAAAAAAATAGCAGGGCTGGCAGCAGGTAGATAAGGCGTTTCATGAGAGTCAGCGGGCTATCGGAAAAGTAAGGGCGTGGTTTCGGCCACGTAATGCTTGACATTCATCCAGGTGTGACCACCGTCGGTAATAAGGCTCTTATAATTCACCTTTCTTGCCTTCAGGTAGTCTATGAACTCCACCGTGCCTTTGTAGAGAAAATCGTCGCTGCCAACACTCACCCACAGTAGCTTCAACTGTTTGTTGGTGTTGTCGGGGTTGGTGACGAGGGGTTTATAGCTGCGTTCCATTTCGTCCGGCGACAGGTACGAACTGTAGGCGCACACCCAGGCAAATTTGTCCATGTTGCTGAACGCCGTGCGGAGCGTTTGCCCGCCCCCGCGCGAAAAACCGCCAATGGCCCGGTTTTCCCGGTTGGCGAAGGTCCGGTAGTTTTTCTCGACATATGGAATGACCCGGCTCACCAGATCCGTCGCGAAATCGTTTGCCCTTTTGACCGCATCGGCACCGTCGCGCACCGTCGGATCGGCAGGTTTGGTACCGCCTTTCTGCTCGGCCACGCGGGCCGCGATGTTGCCGTAGGGCATGACGATGATCATCGGTTTGGCTTTGCCTTCCGCAATCAGGTTGTCCAGAATCAGGTTGGTTTTGCCGACTTTAAAGAAGGTTTCTTCCGTGTCCGTGGTGCCGCTGATGAGGTAATAAACCGGGTATTTTGTCGCGGGATTCTGGTCGTAACCCGCGGGCGTATACACCACCAGTGAGCCGGTAGTACCTTCCAGCGACGGGTAATACTCGTAATTGATGGAACCGTGCGGGACATTTTTCATCGCGTGGACCAACGGTGTGTCGCCGGGCACATCCACCAGACTGGCTTTAAACCGCTCGTTCGGAAAAAAGGCCACGTTAGCGGGGTCCATGACGGTCACACCATCCACCTGAAAGCTGTACGGATAAATATCCAGTTTGATAGGTCCGACGGTAACGCTCCAGATGCCCTGCTCCCCCTTCGTCATTGCCACCGGCGCTTTTTCAAACTGGCCACTGAGTTTCACTTCATTGGCCTGGGGAGCGAGGTAACGAAACGTAACGGTTTTGTCGGCGTTGATCTGGGGCGATACCACCAGCGGCCCGCGCGGGGGCTGGGCCAGCACCGGGGCCGCAACGCAAAGAATGGCCCACAGGAGCCAGATCCGGTTTTTTGAACGTCTTCGCATGAGTAAAGGGTTAAGAGATTAGTGACAGGTGAAAGAAAGCAAACGGTTTATTTATTCGGTTTTTTGGTCCTTATAGCCCATCAAATCCAGCATTTTAGCCGCGTATCGCTTCCCCAGTTCCCGGTAACCAGCGGCATTAAAGTGCAGGTTATCAGCCGCGTCGGTACAGCCAGCCGAGGAGATGACGTGGGCGTTTTTGATGGATTGCGGGAGCGTCGCAATGATCTTGTTCATGCTCGCGCAAATACCGCCCTGATCGGCGTTTACGGTTTCACCGGCCAGCAGCGGCACCTTTTTCGGTTTCAGGTTCAGATCATGCATCAGGTTATCGTAGACCACCTTGACCTTTTTGGTCCACAGCGTGTCGCCCGTGTTCGACTCGCCTTGGTGCAGCAGAATACCCTTGATGACCCCATCTTTCTGGGCCAGCTTCGCCATTTCGACCAGCCGTGCGTACGGGTTTCCATCGTACTCCTTCAGGAAATTTTTCATCCAGCCCGGCACATTTTCCGTATATGCCTCGTAGTGATCTTTGTCGAACAACTCAATTTTACAACCTCCTACAGCCACGTTGATGACGCCCACCCGGACCTTCTCGGGAAGATTTGCGACCAGTTCCCGACCAAAATAATCGGCGGGGGTCAGACCGGTCCGGCACCGACACAGGGGCGGAACCGCCGTATACCAGTGCCCCATCGTCCGGCCCAGGTCCGGGCAGTTGACGGCCTCCATCACTTGAAACCGGCGGTCTACCCCGATTGTATCCTGTGGTTCAATTTTGGCGTTTCCCTCCATGTTGGATTGCCCCAGGCAGAGGTAAATATGAAAGTTGCGATCCTGGGCAACGGCGGTCTTAGCCGTCAACAACAGCTGGGCAAGCAGAAAAAGCGGAATCAGTACTTTCATCATCAGTAAGATTTAACAGCTATTTCATCTGGATTCAAGGTATTATTTTCTCTTCGATTTATCCTGGTTTTGAAGTCTCGAAGCAGAATGAAGCTTTATTTTTTTGTAAGCGAATCCGTCACACGGAAAAAATCAAAGTCGGCATACCCGCCCGGGTTCGCGGTGGCGTAGGCAAACAGCCCGAACCGGTATCCCATAAAATGCGGAATGGTGTACGGCATCTTCAATGGCTCGCCGATGGACTGCCACGCTTTTCCGACCAGGCTGTAATAGAATTGCGCGATGTCGGCCCGGTTGGTGAAGTTGCACTCGGCTTTCAGGTAGACGTTTTTTTGCTTCAGCGAAACGCGCTCGACCTCCACCGGTTTTCCGGAAGCGGCACTCACCATAACGATGAAAGTCTGGCCGTTCTCCCGTTTGACGCCCACCAGCCCGTAGTTTTTCTGCAACAGGCTCAACCCGGCGAAATCCCCATCCTTCAGGTTGGAGACGTCGATCGCCGTCGAACCCGAACATTCCGGGCCGATGGTTCGCTGCGTCAGGGTGTTGCGGGCCAGCACGAATGAGGTATCGACGCGACCGGTTTTCAGCCGCAAAAAGCCCTTCCGATCGCGAACGGACCAGAAGCTGTTGTCAGGATTGTGGTTCCACTGCCACACGAGCGGCAAGGCCCGGTCACCGGTTTTTCGGGTAAATTCGTCGGAAGCTACCAAGCTCGGAATCAGGCCTTTGCTGGCGGGCAGATCGAGCGTTTCGGGTACTTTGCCGTTGATTCCCAGCACCGGCCAGCCGTCTGCCCAGGTCACCGGAACCAGGTACGGAATGCGCCCGACCCCGCCAAAATCCCGGAACAGGTAAGCATACCATTTCCCGTCCGGCGTATCGATCAAACCGCCCTGCGCCACCCCCAAATCCTGGAGTGCGACGCGGCCTTCCCACGGCCCCGTGATCCGGTCGGCCCGGTGGATCACCACCGTCCGCATCCCGCCTTTGGGCCAGGTGATGTTGAAAAGATAATACGTTCCGTTCACTTTAAAGAGCTGCGAACCTTCGGCGGGTAAACCGCCGTTCGTGCCCGAAGGCGTGCTGGCATTTTCGATGAGCACCTGCTCGGTCGTCCCCGGTTTGACGCCCGACGCATCCGCCGTCAGCTCGACCAGCCGGATTTTGCCTCCTCCATAAATCAGGTACACCCGGCCATCATCATCAAAAAACAGGCTGTGATCGTGGTAGGCGGGTTTGAACGACGTCGCTTTCCACGGCCCTTTTTCAATATTTTTGGTGCTATAGATGTACGTTTTACCCGTCGTTTGGGCAAAAGTGGTTGCATAGTACGTGCCGTTGTGATACCGCAGGCTACTGGCCCACGAACCCCTGCCGTAGCTGCTTTTGCCATTCGTCAGGTTCAGCGCATCGACACTCGCAAGCGTGTCGTAGGCGTAATTTACTAACTTCCAGTTGACCAGATCGCTCGATTTCATAATCGGCAGTCCCGGACTCAGGTGCATGGTCGTGCTGCTCATGTAATAGGTTTTACCCACCCGGATCATCGCCAGATCCGGCACGTCGGCAAAGAGAATCGGATTCCGGGCGGTCTGGGCGTTCAGCCCCAAAACCGTACCCAGCAGCATTATTGTGACTAAAACCGCCAGAAGAAACTGCCTTTTCATTTTATCCTTATTCACTCACACAATCACTAATACACACAATTATTTGTACATCGGGTCATTTCCCGCGTATTTCAGGTATTGGAACGATGCCGTGTTGGCCGATTGCTGCCCGGACGAGGTCGCGTACAATCCGTACAGGCACCCGATAAACCCACCCGCAACTTTGGTGCTCAAAAATTTGGCGTCAACCTTGTCTTTCAGCAAGTTCCAGGTTTTGGCATCGGTCGAAACATGAAAGCTGTAGGTGTCTCCCTGCGAACTGATGCGCAGCCCCACCTTCCCGGTTTTGGTTGTCATCGGCACTTCGGTCAGCAGTTCCATCTCTTTCGATCGCGGCTTGCTTTGAAAGAGTTGCAGCACGTCCTTCCCTTGAGCTTGTGAATGGCACAGCCAGTAGAAGTGGTCTTCATCCTGAAGAATGATCAAACCGGCTTTTTCTTTTTCTGATTGGGGCGAAAATGCCAGCTCGGTTTCGGCGGTGCTGAACAGGTGCTG
Organism: Larkinella terrae; assembly: GCF_009668025.1. Classification (GTDB taxonomy): domain Bacteria; phylum Bacteroidota; class Bacteroidia; order Cytophagales; family Spirosomataceae; genus Larkinella; species Larkinella terrae. The sequence continues at coordinate 427,531 of NZ_WJXZ01000009.1, forward strand.
CTGCCGTTTTCCGATGAAGGCCGGATTGCCCGGGTCCATAACGGTTTCGGGCTTGAGTTTCAGCGTCAGTCCCTGTTTCTTCGAAAGCGAATACCAGCTTTTATCCAGCGTCCGCATAAACAGCAGCGTCGGGTCCAGTTCTTTGTCGAAGGTCAGCGTGTAGGCAAAGTTGCCCGACTGCGGCAGCGCGCCCTTGAGTTTCACTTCCTTGTACGAAACCGGGTAGCGGTACGAAATCGCTTTCTCGCCGTGCTCGATCATCGGCCAGTCGTCTTGCCAGGTGACGGGCGCAATGAACGTTTCCCGGCCGGTGTTGTAAAAATCGCCTTCATAGGGCCGGACGGCCAGAAAAATGCAATACATTTTACCATCGGGTCCATCGACAAACTGGGCGTGACCCGCCGATGTAATGGCGTCTTTTCGGTCGGCGGGTAATTCGCGCTGGGTCAGGATCGGATTGCCCTCAAAAGGCACATACGGCCCCCAAACATCCTTACTTCGCAGCACCACCTCCGAATGGTTGACTGAGGTTCCGCCTTCGGCCGCGTAGAGGTAATACCAGCCATTTCGTTTCATAATGTGGGGCGCTTCAATCCACACCGGTTTTTTGCTGAGGTCCACTCCGCCGTTTACCAACTGTTTTTCTTCCCCAGCCACTTTCAGATTCCGGTAATCAAACTCATACATCCGAATGGTCCGGTGACCCGCGTACAGCGGTTTTCGGTCGGGGGCGTCGCTGTTGTAAAGGATGTAGGCTTTGTCGGTTTCCGCGTCAAAATAAATCGACGGATCGATGCCCCGGACCGACGGAATCTTCACCGGATCGCTCCAGGGACCGGCCGGATTTTTCGCCGTTACGACAAAATTGCCGTCGTGATCGATGTCAGTGCAGGTCAGGTAGTACGTGCCTTTGTAATAACTGATGGCCGGAGCAAACAGGCCCCGAGTCAGCTTTTCGCCCATGAAATCCATCTGGGAAGGCCGGTCGATGACGTTCCCGATCTGTTTCCAGTTCTTCAAATCCTGGCTGTGAAAAACCGGGATGCCGGGAAAATACGAAAATGTGGAATTAACGAGGTAATAATCCGCCCCTACCTTTACGATGCTCGGGTCAGGATAAAAACCGGTCAGGATCGGGTTGACCAGCGTCGTCTGAGCCATGGCGGAGTTACTCAGAATGAAACAAAATGCCGTTAATACGGCCGCGCAAAAACGTTTTATCATGTTCATCATTCGGTTACAGTCAATCATTTACCGGCTCACCAATATTTATACTTTTCCGGTCCAGGCCGGAATGTTCAGGATTTAAATCAAAAATGTAGGAGAATGAAAATTTCCTTACATTTTACACTACGATTTCACCTAGCATCTACCATTTTACTTACTTAATAACCCGGATTCTGCGGAAATTTAGGTCCTTCCACGACCCGGTCAATTTGCGCCTGCGGAATGGGCCGCAGCATGTGATAATCCTGAATATAGGGTGCCGCTTCTGGATTCCAGGCTTTTACGCGTCGCACCAGCGAACGGGTCCGAACCAGATCGTGCCACCGTTGCCATTCGCCAAAGAGTTCGCGGGTGCGTTCATCCAGGATAAAGTCTACGGTTACATCAGCCGGGGTAATGGTCATGGCCGTTACGGCAGCTGCATTTTGAGCTGCCGTATTGGTTTTCCGGAAAGCCGCCCGTTGCCGAACCGTATTCAGCAGGGCAGCCGCCTTGGTGGCATCGCCCGCTTTCAGATAAGCTTCAGCACCTGTTAAATAGACGTCCGCAAATCGGTACAGCACACAGGGCCGGGTCGATGGATCGTTGAAGTTGGCTCCCCGACTGGGGTCCATGAATTTTTTCAGGGCCGGAAAAATACCGTTATCCCACAAGCTGGGCGGGACTACCAGCCCTTTAAAAGGCCTTGTACCAATGAACTGGGGTGCGCCAGCTACCTCAAAGTCGGGTAACCAAACGGCGGTATCTGCCCCCACGACGGTGGTATAACTGATTCCCCGGCTATTGTTGGCGGCTGTAGCCGTATTGGTAACCGCCGTGTTGGAAATATAAACCGTGTAGAATGAATTGATAAACCGGGAATCGACCGTCCGATTGGTAAATGCCTGATCCAGAAAGTAATTCTTACCGGCATTGGCACCAGACGGCCATTTGTAGCTATTCGGGCGCATCCGGGTATAGGGTCGTCCGTATTGCGAATCCCGGATCATCAACGAGGTTCCGCTGTTCACGTAGGCTCCCGCAGCGCTTTTGAAGGAATTGATACCGCTGTTATTCGGATAATTCCAGTTGGTAAACCAGGGAGTCAGATTTTGAGCGGCACCCCCACCGGCGGCAGCACCCACGGCATAATAGCCATATTTCGGGTCAAGCATGTGATCGCTGACAAACATGGTTTCTTTGCCGTAATCGTTTGCCGGTACAAATGCGTCGCCAAAATCCTGCCACAGATCCAGCCCGTAGGCGGCTTTATTGGCGATAATATCCGCACAAATCGCAGCCGACTGCGCAAAATCAGCCGCCGTATTGGTAAGCCAGCCCCGGGTCAGGTAGGCTTTAGCCAGCAGCAGTTGTGCCACCGGTTTTGTGGCGGCTTTCCCCAAAAATGGTGCGGTAGGCACGTTAGGCAAATCGGCAGCGGCCTCCGTCAAATCCTTGATGATCAGCTCATATACCTGAGCCGCCGGTTGACGGGCAGCGGCCTGGGAAGGTACCGTAATAAATTCAGTGCTGAGGGGCACATCACCCCAGGTCTGGACCAGGTAAAAGTACCAGAACGCCCGCAGAAATTTCGCCTGGGCCAGGTACTGCTTGCGGGTTGCCTCCGGCAGATCGGTCGTCTGGCCGTATTTGAGGACGCCGTTCAGCGTATTGATATCCTGAAAGGCAACACCCCAGGCCGAGCCGAAGTTACTGCTGTTCAATCCGTTATACGTATAAGGCGGAACGCCACCGCTGCTGGCTCCCTGCAAAAACTCATCGGTTCCGGCCTGCATCTCCACGGTGAACCCTTCCGTGCCCCACTGCCCCCGGATGTCGTTGTAGACCCCGGCAATACCGCCCAATACACCGGACGGACTATTGAAGTAGGAAGGAACAATCTGGGATTGGGGTTTCTCCTCCAGTATTTTTTCGCAGCCCGTGTTGAGCAACGCGGTAAGGCCAATGATGGACCAGACTTTTATTGTTTTCATCGTTCTATCCCTGATTAGAATTTAAAATTGACCCCAAGCGTGAATTGCCGTACGGGCGGGTTGTTCAGGTTTACGGCGATCTGACGCTCCGGCGTTCCGCGTTCGCTGGCTCCCTGCGGATTCAGCGTCGACTGGCCACTGGCGTAGCTGTTCCCCTCCGGATCGACGGCCAGATTCTGTTTCACCAAAGGCGAATAAAGAATCAGCGGGTTGGTGGCGTTGAAATACACCCGGGCCGAGTTCATGCCGACTTTCCGGATCAACTGATTGGAAAACGTATACCCCAGGTTGATGCTTCTGACTTTAATGAACGACCCGTCGTAGTAGCCCAGCGTTGAGCCAAAATATGCAACCGCACTTCCGGCATCCGGCGCCGGAAACGCATTGGTCGGGTTCGTTTCGGTCCAGTAATCGGTTTTCACCTGATTTACCCGGCCCTGGTTGTAGAAAGCAAAACCGCCCGAACCGGTGGAATTACCCGTGAGATACGGTACGATCACTTTCATTCCCATCCGGGCAAAGGTGACGATCGACAGATCAAAATCTCTGAAGCTGAACCGGTTGGTGATGCCTCCCTCCCACTTTGGCTGGAAATTGCCCAGAATCTGCCGGTCGGCCGCGTCAATTTTCCCATCGCCATTCAGGTCTTCGACCCGGATCTGACCGGGGAACTGTGCCGGGGAAGTCTGTTTGGCCAGGGTTCCATTTTCTTTATCCGATGTCTGCCAGATGCCTATTTTTTTGTAGTCAAAAATGACCGACAACGGTTGACCCACAAACCAGCCTGCCCCTAAGTTGGAGAGTTCGGTCGGCGTGGTGAGCTGGGTGATTTTCTCCCGGTTAAAGAAATAGGTGACGTCGGCACTCCAGTTGAAGCCTTTCGAGCTTCTGAAAATATCAAACGTCAGCGCGGTTTCGAGCCCCTTGCCTTCCGTCCGTCCCAGGTTTTTCAGGGTCGAACCGGCCCCGTTGCTCGGCGGCAGCGGAACGGACAGCAGAATGTTTTTCGTTTGCTGGTGATACCAATCGACCGACCCCGTAATGCGGTTATTCAGGAAGCCAAAGTCAATCCCGAGATCCAGTTGGGAGGTCGATTGCCAACCCAGACCGGTGGCCGGCAGACTGGTAACCGTATACGCCAGCTGCTGACCGGCTGTACCTGTACCGAAATTGTAATATCCGGCCGACAATGCCCCCAGCGTTGCGTAGGCTCCAACGTTTCGATTACCGGACAGCCCCCAGCTACCCCGTAATTTCAGGTTCGAAATGAATGAAGCACTTTTCATAAAGCCTTCTTCGATGACATTCCACCCGGCCCCAATCGCTGGATAATTAAAATACTGATTACCAGGTGATAAAGTTGAAGAACCATCCCGTCTCAGCGTCAGGGTCAACAGGTAGCGGTCATTGTAACTGTAATTTACCCGACCCATATAGGAAAGTAGACCGGTTTCGGAAAATGAGTTGCCGAAGTCCGAGTTGGCAACCGGTGTTCCGGACGCCAGCGAGAAATTAGACGTCTTGATGTAATCGGCCGGAACCCCGGTTATGGTAAACCGGCTGCCCAGCGAGTGATTTTTCGTAATTTCATACAGCCCCGTCACACCTATTTTATGCTTTCCAAAGGTCTTGTCATAGTACAGCAGGTGCTGGAGGTTGATATCCCAGTATTCGGTATTGCTGATTTCGGCGTTAGAGGACGACTGAACCGTCGCACTGTTAAAATAAGTCAGAGGGCCATTGTATCCATTGTAGTTCGACTGGCTGAAGTTCAACCCGGCATTCATCCGATACCGCAGCCCGGGCAAAATAGCTACCTCCGCATAGATGCTATTAAACGTTCGTAAGGCCCGGGTGCGCCCCAGGTACGAATCCTTTTTGGTGATGATCGTCAGAGGGCTGACCCCAGCGGCATCGATGGAGCCTTCCGCCGGGAACAGGTTGACCGAACCGTCGGCATTGTAAGGCGCGGCCAGGGGTGTTTGCCGTACGAGCCCCCCCGGAACACCGCCACCACCCGGCGTATTCGTATAAGTCAGGGTGTTCAGGGTATTCAACCCAATCTTGATGTGCTTGCCGATGCGCTGGTCGACCGTTGCCCGGACGGTGTACCGTTCGAACTTTTGACTGGGAATAATACCGGTTTCATTGAAATAACCCAGGCCCAGCGAATACTGCGTGTTCTCAACCCCGCCGACCATGCTCAGCTGGTGGTTGGTGTTGAACCCGGGCTTGTACAGTAAATCCTGCCAGTCGGTCGAAATACCGGCAGCCAGGGCATCTTTTTCTTTCTGGGTCAGCGGATAAGCGGTCGTGCCGGGGCTGGTGCGGTTGTATTTGGTCGCATCGTCTTTAAACCGGGCGTATTCCGGTCCGTTCATGACGTTAAATTTGCCCATGATGTTGGTCACTCCGTGGTAGCCGTCGTAGCTAAAAACCGGTTTTCCGATTTTACCCCGTTTGGTCGTTACCAGAATAACGCCCCCCGATCCACGCGACCCATAAATGGCCGTAGCGGATGCATCTTTCAGAATTTCGAGGTTCGCAATATCGTCGGGGTTAATGTCATTGAGTCCGCCATAGGGTATTCCATCGACCACGACCAGCGGGCCGTCCAGCCCGTCACTCGATCCGGAACTCGTGGTCAGTGTGCGGTTTCCCCGGATCCGGATTTGCCCCTGAGAACCCGGCGTGGAGCCGTTGCTAATGACGGAAACTCCGGCCGCCCGGCCCTTTAACTGATTCACCAGGTTCGGTGCCGGAACCTCTTTCAAAGTGGCTTCATTGACCGAAACGACCGATCCCGTTACATCCCGTTTCCGTTGGACCCCATATCCCACGACCACGACCTCTTCCAGCGTTTTATTATCCACAGCCAGTGCGACATTAATAACCGTCTGATTTCCAACGATTACTTCTTTTGTGGTATAGCCGATGAACGAGAAAACGAGAACCGTTCCGTTGCCCGCTGGCACCGAAAGCCGATAATCCCCATTGCCGTCGGTGGTGGTTCCCCGGGTCGCCGACTTGATCTGAATCGTCACGCCCGGTAGGCCTTCCCCGTTATCACCCGTGACACGACCCGTAATCTGCACATCCTGAGCCTGATCGGTCATCACTTCGCTGGACGCCTTACTGGGGGAAAGGGTGGCCGGTGAAGCCATTCGTTTGAGCACAATCTGCTGATTGACAACCTCATAGCTGAGGTTGAGCGGAGTCAAAATCTGCTCCAGAACGGTATGAAGCTGCTCATTTTTAACTTGATACGTAACTTTCCGCCGGGATTGAATGATTTCGCGGCTAAACAGAAACTGAACATTAGCCTGCTCTTCAATCTGCTTAATGGTGGTCTCCACGTCCTGATTTTGAATCGAAAGACTGATGCGCCGGTTCAGCAGTTCCTGAGCTTTACCATCAAACGCAAAGCTGATGTTCATCAGGGTGAGCGCAAGCAGGATTTGTAAACTCGAAATTTTCATCATCCGGATCCAAACGCTGCGATTGGTTATAAAATAGTGCATTGGTGTTGGCGTTTTTGTCTTCAAAAAATTGCAAAATAATTCCCAGCCCCCGGTTGGAAGGGGAAAGTGTGCCTACGATAAATAGGGCCGTAAAACGGAATGAGGTCGGATAAATACCCGTTTAGAGGAGGAAAGAGAACATTTTTTCGATCATAGGATTAGGATGGTTAAGAATGGAAATTCGATTAATCACAGCTCCGGCTGTGTATAATTATCCGGTTGTCGACCAGTTCATAGGTTGACTCAATGGTCAGACAGATCAACCGGACTTTTTCAAGAAAAGGGACGTCATTCAGTTGGCCGGTGAACGTGCAATTCTTTAATGAGTCCCGTTCATATTGAATCGGCATGTGGTAACCCGCTTCCAGTTGATCAAAAATTTCCGTTACCGGTTTATAATTAAACGCATAGTGTTGCGCGACAGGGAAGAATGCGGGTTCTTCGGCCAACAGGTTTTTCCGCTTCACGACTTGTCTGGAATGTCCACTAATGTTAAGTTCTTCATTCACCGTCAGCAAAACCGGTTTTTCCGGTGCTTTAGCAGTCATAACCATTACTTTGCCCGTTTTCACTTTGACAAATGCGGTTTTCTCCTGATCGAATGAACGCACCAGGAAACTGGTTCCCAATACCTTGGTAGTCAGATTGTGGGTGTAGACAACGAACGGCCGGTCCGGATTTTTAGTTACTTCAAAAAAGCCTTCTCCTTCCAGATAAACTTCCCGCAATCCTGCGTCCATCTGTTTCCGAAACCGCAATTGACTCCCTGACGACAGCAAGACCGATGAATGATCCGGCAGGAAAACGACCCTGCTCTGATTGGTTGTATTCTTCACCAGTTTCCAGCTTACTGCCCGCGTTGCTTGCTCTTCGACGGTTCGGTTTATCGTAGCTGGCAGAAAAATGGTTTTGCCGAACTGCCACCAAACCAGCAGACCTACGACGGCTGCTGCCGACAGCCATTGCCCCCACACCCTGGGAATTTGGAGCCTGCGCGCGGGAGAAGCAGGCAGTTGATCCAGAATTTCGGCGGTTTTTTCCCGTATTTCTTTCTGCGTAACGTCAACCCTTTTTCCCTGGATCACCCAAAAGGTCGCCACGGCTTCCTCATAGATTTCTCTCCGTTCGGGATGCAGCGCTAACCAGGTTTGCCAAAGGACTTGATCTTCCGGTCGTCGTTCCGTGACCCAGATCCGGAAAGCCTGATTTCCCAGGAAATCGTCAACGCTCGAAAGAGTTTCATCCGGAAGCTCCATTGGTACTTTTCGCTTAATAGTATTGATAGTATGAAGAATGCACCCAACGATACCCTTCTGAAAGGAAATTTTTTTAAAAAATAATACAACTCAGGTAGGCCAGTGGGACCAGCCACCGGGTACGTAGCTTGGTGAGTGCCTTTTGCAGAAAATTAGAAACAGATTGCCGATTAACTTGCATCGTTTCGGCAATCTCGGGAATGGACAAATTCTCGTAGTAGCGAAGATATAAGGCTTCCCGTTCGCGGGCTGGTAAGGCAGCCAACTGGGCCTGTATGGTTTTGGTCAGGCTAGCGAACGATTCCTGATGAATCAATACTGTTTCGGAATCAACATCTTCCAGAATGGTAGTATCCCAATCCAGTTCTTCAAAAGCCAGCCGTTTCTGCACCCGAACATGCTGCAGGATGTGGTGCCGGAGGGCTTTTAATAAATAATGTTTAACCGACTCGGTTTCATTGATTTGCAGGCGGTTTTGCCAGAGTTGCAGGAAAAGCTCCTGAATAGCGTCCTCCACCACGGCTTCATCCACCCTGAATTTTAACCCATAGTGCTTCAGCGAGCGATAGTAGCGTTCAACCAATTGACCCAATGCCTTTTTTTCTCCTTCACGAAAGGAGCGCCATAACGCGTGGTCGTGAACCTGAAAAGCCATAGAACTTGGTGGATTGTAAACGGATAAAAGCGTAATACGAATTGCTAGACTGAATGACCTTCCGCCTGAACGCGGCAGAAGGTAATCCAGAACTCACCGACTGATCGTTTCCACGATGAAGCTGCGAAAGTCTCTTACACTCCGCTGAATGTTTGCCGGCCAAGGGCTGAACGAGGATCGAAACTGCTCTTTCAAAGTTCTTCCACCGATGATCAGATCGGGGTTATACCATTGAAATGCCAGCGTTTTCCTGGATTTAGGAAATTCGAAACCGAAGGACTCACTCTCTTTAAAGTACATATTATCCCTTAAGGCAATAGTTATCATAGGATGTAGGTTGGTTATGCCATGATAAAATCTGTGGCCTGTCGTGAAATTTTAAGCAGGCAGGCCCCGAACGATTGTGTCATTCTGACACTTTTTAATAATTGTAAATTTGACGCTTATTTTTTAATTGTCAATAAGACAACTAAGAAAAATTTCAAAAATTTTTCTTATCTGAAAAAATAATAGAATTATACCGGGAAGTTGTTCCGGGAAAATTTCAATTAATTGGAGATAAAATTTAAAACGTATCAGTTCCCTGGTGGTTCTTTGGGTGCTGACTTACTAACTGTACATGGTTTCGGGTATCTCTTTGGTTTTGCCGCTCCCAGACCCCGGTTTATCGGTTTGATGCTAAAAGAGAAAGTCCGGTATGATATCTGCCTTGACAACAGCCTGTAAGCAAACGGGTTGGCATGAACATAAAATAATTTCAGGTATTGAAGGCCGGATTTCGGAAATTTGCAGAACCAACCTGCCAAACTATGAAGTACCAACCATTGCCTGCTCCTGAAAAGTATCGCCTGTTAGATCATTCCGTTCGCCTGGTCTGGGACCAACTTGAGTTGGAACAAATCAACTGGCTGGTTCATCAGTCTTTTTATTTCAAGAATTTCCTGTTTGCGGACCTCTCCTATTACGGCCAGGTCTTTAGCCTCGACATAAAAATTGGCCCGGATGAGGTCACGACGCTGTTTTTCCCCAAGTCTGAGATTGGAACGATGACCGATGAAATGATTCGAATCATCATTGACTGCCTGATGACGGTTTCTGAAAACGTGGCCAAAACGAATAACCTGGAAGTGCCGGAGCACCTGGCTTAGCGAAGGAACGAAGATCGCAAACATTCTATCGTTCATTCCAACCGGTTTTTCGCTTTCAGGGTCATTTGGGAAATGTCTCTTTTATGAAAAAACTGAAAGCTTTCTGGTGGATTACGGTACTGATCGTTTCCGGCTGTCAGTCCCAAACCGACGTTTTTCCAACCGACACCTGGTCAGAAGGCTGCGTCGAATTAGCCACTAATCAAGGCGAATACCGTTTAAGCGGTATGTGTTGCGCCTATGCCGTCTTTCCATTGATCGACAAGGCCCCAAAGGGTTCCTTTAAGGTGAGCGGAAGGTACTATTCCTTCAATGGAGTTGAGTATGCCTCCATTCCCATCGAAATAACCGGTGAACTGACTTCCAAAGATCCAACGCTTATCCTGAGCTATACTGTCGGTTCACAGTCCAAGGTACATCGATTAAAGCCCGGGCGTGCCACCATGTCTTGTTATTGCGGCTGTTTTTGAGGTTACAGCCCCAAAAGTGATTACACGAGTTAACAAGGTAATGTTAGCCAATCCGATTGATACACAAACAAGCTGGGCGGAAATCAAAACTGTGAATAAGCCATGTAGCGCCCTAAAATTCAATCGCTCAGCAGGATCAAAAAGCGAATTCGTGGTACTAATAAGTCCTGATTTCCTTTCTCTTATTTTTGTACCGAATAATGCAGTTGAACGGAGTTGTTATTGATTTTTTTAATATCCAGCAGATTTAGCTTAAAATCAGTCTCCACTCCTTTTAGCAGGGACAAGCCATTTCCAAAAAGGACGGGCTCGAAGACAAAATAAATCTCATCCACGAGTCCTGCCTCGAAAAAGTTACTCATTGTCATTGCCCCTCCAATGATAACCGCTTCGGTGTGTCCTCTGTCCGTAAGCATCCGGACTATTTCAGCGGGAGTCACCTGGGTGAAAACGACGGTTGAGTTAGCGGTTTTGGCCTGTTGGTCAGTGGTCAGGACAACCGTTGTGCCCTGCTCTTTCAGGGGAAGATAATCCGGTGCCAGAATATCATAGGTGGTCTTACCCATGATAACGGCATTACCTTGTTGGCAGATTGCATAAAGTCCCTGCCCGTATTCTTCCGACAACCAGTCGGGAACGTTTCGTGAGTTAGAGATAAAGCCGTTTGTCGAAACCGCTATATATACGCTGATTTTCATTTTTTTAGTGGTTAGTTTTTTACATCTGTCATTAAGACTGTCTCTTTAATAACCGTTTTCCTTCCTTGGCTGACGGTCAACAGCAGCCTGATTTTCCTATTTCGACAATAACCGGTTTTCCACAGCTGAAAGCAATGGAAGACTGGCTTCCCTAAAAGTGGGTTTCAATCCTGTACACTTTCCCGTAGAAGTTCACACCGAAAGGATATCGTTCGCAACAATCCGGAGATCGTTATTCAGTTGATGGCCACCGTTGTCGATTTCGCGGAAAGTGGCCCAGGGAATCTGCTGTTTATACATAGCCAGGTGGTCAAACGGCACCTCCTCATCATCCCGGCAATGGTAAAAAAAAATGGAAACGTTTTTGGGCAATGTTTCAGCAAAATCTTCACGCAGTTTAAATCCATCTTTCCAATCTTCATCACCGCTCCAGAACGGCGTAGAAATTAGAAAAAGGGCCGACACCTCTTTCCTGACTTCATTTTCAGAACAATATTTCAGCAACATGGAAGCGCCTAAAGAGTGTCCCACCAGAATCAGCCCGCCAGCCATCCGGGAAATTTCCCGGCCAATCTGCTTCATTCGACCAAAGTCGGGGGTAGACTCAGTCGGTAAGCGCGGATAGTGCAGGCTATAGGCTTTCCCTAAACCGGCCTGTAACGAATCAACTAGCTGTTTATCAGCTTCATAATCTTGTTTATCTCCCCCTCCCTGAATAAAAAGCACCTGTTTGTTGGTCCTGGTCATGAACGTTGAGTTTCAGATTTGTGTCGGGTAAAATTAACGCAAACGCTCAGGTTACGGCAGGTGCATTTACGTCAAAAAGAAGGGTAGTTTGCGACTTTTTAACCATTTTCTGAGTCAATAACCGGCCTCAGGGTGAAACTCTTTTGGGAGTTGAAAAAAGACAGTGTCCGAAAGCCGGAATTCCGACCTGATTGCATGCCTTTCTCCCTTTCCAAATTCTGAAAAGTCTTCATTCGGTGAACTTGAAAAAGTGTTACATTTCGCATCAGATGTTGGCAGGATCTACGATAGGATCGCTCCTACGCTGGTAGTGATTGACGCGTGTCTATAGTTATCTCTTTTTTGACAATTCCTCCTATGAACCGCTACCGAATCGTACTGCTTAGTTTATTTTCATCCGTCATGTTATCAGGCGCGGCCCGGGCCCAGGCAAAAATCCTGACAGAAGCGGCTCCGGAAGCAGGCGGTTTTTCGGCATCCCGACTGGCTCGATTGGATTCGGGAATGCATCGCTGGGTCCAACAGAAATGGGTGAACGGTTCCGTTGTCCTGATTGCCCGCCATGGCAAAATTGTTTTCTACAAAGCGCACGGGTACAATGATCCAGCGACCAAGACACCTCTCAGCAAAAGCGGCATCTTTCGGGTTGCCTCGCAAACCAAAGCACTCACGACGGTTGCCGCCATGATGCTGTGGGAGGAAGGTAAATTTTCGCTGGAAGATCCGGTTTCCAGGTTCATTCCCTCTTTTGCCAATCAAAAAGTGCTGGCGACCTTCAATCAAAAAGATACTACGTACACGACCGTTCCGGCAAAACGACCCGTCACCATTCGCGATCTGCTGACTCATACATCGGGCCTGGGTTACCCGGCGATTGGTTCCCCGGCAGAAAACGCCATTTACGCGAAAGGCAATTTAACCGGAGGAGTTGGTGTAAAGGATCAAACCCTTTCCGACGCCATGACGCGGCTGGGCAGTCAGCCACTCTTTTTTCAACCCGGGGAACAATGGAAGTATGGGTTGAGTACGGATGTGTTAGGGTATCTGGTTGAAAAGTGGTCTGGTCTGACATTGGAGGATTATTTTCTGAAGCGGATCTGTCAGCCCCTTGGAATGAAAGATACGTATTTTAACGTGCCACCCGAAAAGGCGACCAGGCTGGTCAATTTTTTTCTCGGTGATTCGACCGGGCGAATCCAGAAGCAGAGTGCGGTTTTTGGCGGAGCGCTCAACATGAACTACCCCATCCAAAAACACGATTATTTTTCTGGAGGAGGTGGTTTGTCGACTACCATTTATGACTATGCGGTTTTTCTCCAGATGCTGTTAAATGGTGGAGAATATAATGGCGTGCGGCTGTTGTCTCGCAATACGGTGCGGCTAATGACCATGAATCAGATTGGCGACCTGAACCCCAACGTTGGTGAGCATGCCCGCGATAATAAATTCGGGTTTGGGTTTTTAGTCATTTCTGAAAAGGGGAGTCCGTTCACGCCCAGTCAGGTGGGCACGTATTCCTGGGGTGGCGTCTTTTCAACCTCCTATTGGGTTGATCCTAAAGAAGATATGCTGGTTTTAATTTACCGGCAAATGTGGGGACCGTACGTAACGAATACCGATAAAGCTTTTAAACCGCTGGTTTATCAGGCAATCAACGATTGATGAATAAGCTGAATTCGTTAGCCAAAAAATATATTGACAACCCGTAAAATTGTTTACCAATCAATCGATCTTTCCTCAGCGATTACAATTCAGGTAAACGCCTGGATGTATTTCTCAAATAGTATTGGTTGCCGCCCCACAAACGCTGATCGCGGCTGAATAAGATTTGAAAATAATGGTTTTTACAGAACCGCCAGTTACAAAATGAAAGCCTCAATGTCTTCAAAGACTGACGGGGAAGATGATCGCGAGTTAGACCGGTTTTAACCTCACAAACACTCGCTTTATGGATAGGATTGAATGCCGCAAATAAGTTAGTGTTAGAGTAACGGTATTCGCCAGGCTCTGCTGACATACTGTTGTCAGCGGACGTCGTTTACTTTGCCGACTCAACTCAAACGCTAATACGCTATGAATTTTGTCTCCGTTCGAATTATTACTGCGGATATCAAGCCCCTGGTTCGTTTTTATGAGCAGGTTACGGGCCTGCCGGTAAGGCAGTATACGGAAGATTTCGCTGAATTACATACCCCCTTAGCCACGCTGGCCATCGGCAGCACACGCACCTTGCAACTCTTTGGAGGTGACGACGTAGCCAGGGCGGCCAGTAATTACTCCGCGATTATCGAATTCCGTGTTCAGGATGTGGACGAAGTGTATCAAAGGCTGGCCGACATCCTTGGCGACACGATCATCCAGAAACCGACCACCATGCCCTGGGGAAATCGTTCGTTACTGTTCCGGGATCCGGATGGCAATCTGGTGAATTTCTTCACCCCGGTTAGCCCGGAAGCACTTAAAAAATTTGATGACTAGGATATCATCTCTCGTGCTCCGATTCATGACCTTTTGATGGTTGAATACCGATTAATATCAATGGTGTCGTTGAGGCTGTGTTTGAACATTCAGAACGCGACCAACGCAATTCAACGCATTAGTCAGATTGAGGCAAAGACCGGTTCAGATATTTCACCAAAGGCTGCAGGCTGGCAAAAGCCGCCTGCACCGTGGTGGACAGGCCTGGCGTCGTCAACATGGAATCTGGAATAGAATGGCTGACGGTAAAGCTTTTGAGCTTTAAGTATTCAATGCCCGGATTGTTCACGTCATACCCCTTGGGCGGTCGCTGCAGGGCGGTTTCCCGGTTTAGGCCACTGAAATAGGAACGGAACGCGGGTTGTGTCAGAATACTCTCAAAAGCGGGCAGATTATAATCAATTTCCTGGCGAATGGCGGCCAGAACGTCCGTGTCGGGCATATACATACCGCCAGCCACAAACGCGTTTCCGGGCTCAACATTCAGGTAATAGCCCGCTGATCGGCTGTTTTTACCACCGGCATTAAACCACGCTCCAAAATTGGTTTTGTATGGAGATTTGTCGGTGGAGAAACGAACATCACGGTTAATGCGGAATACGCATGATTTTGGTTGCAGTTGTGAGGCAGCTATTTCCCGGTCGGTCTGTTCGAGGCCGACTAGCGTTCGTTCAACCAGGCTTAGAAAATCGGCGCGGGCGGCTTCGTAAGCTGGTCGGTTTTGATCAAACCACTGCTTATTGTTATTGCTTCTGAGGGAAGAAAGGAACCTAATGGTTTCGGGCTTGAGCATAAGATTGTCAGTCGGTGCGGTAAAGCTAAGGATAATTGAAGGAGTCGCCCTACCAGTCAATCAACTTTTGCAGTGAATTTAGGATGGGCGGCAACACAACAATTGGCCCTTCCGGAAATCATTTTTGCCACTTGTAACGTTTAAGGCGGTTTTGGGTTTACTGTAGAGAGCCCGCTGACTCCCATTAAATCTCATCCGTTAATTTGCGAACCTCCAGAAGCGCCATTTCCATTAATTTCTCTCCATGTTTTTCAATCAATTGCTGCTGCTCTTGCATGATTGCGCTGTAATCACTGTTGGTTAGCAACGAAAGCAATCGAACCTGGTTGGACAAGATAACTTGTTGGGAAGCCGCGGTTTGACACACCAATGGAAGGATCGTCTTCAGCAGGGCATTTGTCATATGTGATTGCATGGGCATGTATCAATTTTGATGATGTAATTTATTAGCAACGCCCGCAATCTGGAGTTATTTTCAGGAAACTTACAACCGGGTTTAAACTTACAGTAAAAACCTGGACAGTCAGAACTGGGGGATTTATTTTAAAAATGACCCGCTATTTGGCAATCGTTGAAGAAGGGTTAACAAGATAGTTTATGTGGCCATTCGCCCTTCATCCAATCTTAATCTCAGTTAAGAGTCAGTTAAAAATTTCTGACAATCAATAAGTTATAACAAGAAAACCTACCTTCGAAAAAGCGAATTGCTCCAGCTAGTAAATGCCCTGATGTATCTCTATTATTCCGTCATTACCCCTAAGCAAGAACTACTCGAACTCAGTGTGATTGCCTTTGACATTGAAGTTCTCCTGGATATTTTGAACCAATACATTGGCTCAGGACACGAACTCCTGTACGCCTTTCTACTGGATGAGAAAGGAAGCCGGACGCATTTACCCGTTGAAGTCTTTGATGGTATCAGCATTTCGAAGCAGCTAAAGACGATTGAATTGGAATACCAGCGATTACTGTCGGCATCAACCGAGTAAAATAACGGTGAAAAGAGGCTGCAAAATGCCCCACAGCTGATTATCCCGCTGAATATGAGCGTGGATAAGCGCCCGGTGACCAAATGTTTTCAAAAATGCAACTTACCGGCTCTCCGATGTCCGGGAGATGCTGGCGCAGCTTACGGATTTGGCCAAACAGCACGAAGCCCCGCCGATTGGCGGAGCAGAACCCCATCCGGCTTCATTCTTCAACGAGTTCCGCTTTTTTGAGACAGGCAAAGACTTCCCGATAAAATTCGGGATGTGATTGCCAGGTCTGGGCCGTTACTATATTACGGTCGCGGACGGCCTGCTGGGTTGAATACGTACCCCCACCCATCTCAATTTCGGCGCGCACATGCTCATACGCCGTTAGCGTGCGGTTATTGGCTAATCCGGCCGTGACCAGAATCTGGATGCCGTGGCAGATGGCAAAGACCCATTTGCCTTGTCGGTCAAACTCACGGACCACTTCCAACAGTCCGGCATGATTGCGCAGGTATTCGGGTGCGCGGCCACCCAGCAGCAAAATGGCCTCATAGTCGTCTACGACTACCTCGCCAATAGTGAGGTCTGAAGCCAGACAATAACCGGGTCGCTCGATGTAGGTGTCCCAACCGGGTTCAAAATCATGCATCACCAGGTTCAATCGGCGTTTGCTGGGGGCGGCAATCACCGTCAGGTCGCCTTCTTCCTGAAAGCGGTGGACGGCATAGAGGGTTTCGTAACTTTCGCCACCATCGCCGGTGACGATCAAAATTTTGCGATTCATGGACTCAGGAATTTAAAACAGGCGTGTTAAGGTAGCCATTTTCATCTGGTTTAAGCCATTAACCCGCCGAGAATAATTAGACCCTAAATTGGAACAGCCATTCAATATCAATTGTAATCCGATAAGAAGAGCTCAAAAACCGGCCAATTGATGGAATTAAGGCCGGTGGACGAAATTCAGAAAATTTTTTCACCAAAATTTTAAACAACTTTCCGGTATTGCCCGTTATGTATTTATAAATCGCTGATGCGTGGGGATACTGTGAAAGGTACCTGATTGAAAAAATAACCACCCATTAAGCGGTAACAAGAGCCAGGTGACTTCGGTCGTCTGGCTTTCTTTTTTTCTGGAATGCCCGCAGGCACAATGGCGTATGAAGGAAACATCCATTTCCAGTCGCTACTTTTACGGATAAAACCGGGCGGTTAGTTGGTCGTCAGTAATACACTGCAATGAAAACAAAAGCCTTTGATGAATCCCTGCTTAGCATTTTAGCATTAGAGACTTGCAGAGTAATATGGGCGATTTTTTGTTTTGGAAGCAATATTGTGAAGAGTAATCTGCAGAATATGAGAGTGTTACTATTCATGATGGCTGGTTTTTTTCTTACCTGGGATTCTTGTTGGGCTCAGGAACAGTTTTTGGGCCGGACATTGAAAGAAGTTCAAACCCAATTGAGCAGAGACCAAATCCGGTATGAGGAGCAATCATCGCCGATGGGTGATGCGACGACCCTTTCCTACAGTCCTCCGGAGTCGAACCGTAAGCGGGTCGATTTGTATATCACTCATTTTTTACGCTTTCGCCAGGATAACAAAAATGCCTGTGACCTGATCATGAGTTATCCCATGATGCAACAAAATTGGGTGGCCGATACGCTGAAAAATAGGCTGATTCAGACCGGATTTAAAATGATCGATCCGTCAAGATTCCGGCACGAATCCCGCAGTTGCCTGGCTCAACTGGAATACGTGACGGACCTGAATCCCTACACCCAGCAACCGACAAAAGTTAAAATGCTCCGCCTTACCTATACGCCCAGTTCGAAACAACCTGAATAGCCAGGAACATGGTGCGTTAACTGTGGTCTTGCTTAACCCGGTTCAGGCCATTGCTTACTGCTTATAATTGTAAGGTTTCACTCCAAAACAGGCAAATAAAGGATCCTGATAATCAAGGCCAATTTTCACCAACCTTTCGGCAATTCGTAAACCCTGGTTGGCGATGTTGACAAAATAGATCAGGGCCTTTTTTTGTGTCAAAGAGCCAATTACATAACCACTGGCGGAGGGGCTTTTTGCCCATTGACAAAAAAAGTTGCCGGTTGCGGTATGTTGGATGGCCAACCCGGCCCCCCAGGAAACGGCACCAGGTTGACAGATATCGGTCGGAATCTGAGGCTTAACTATTGCACGGGTTGCGGTATCTGGTATGCCATTCATATCCATTAAGGCGACTACGAAACGGGCGTAATCTTCGGCGGTGGTACGAAGCGTATGCGCCACATTAGCAGCTTCTACCTCATCAGGAACCCGCTTCCCCGCCTGATCATACGAACTGGCATAGGAAAGTGAATCGGCAGGATGATACACATAACTGGAACTGTTCATGCCCAGGGGCTTGAAAACTATCTTCTGCATAAAGGTTTCAATCGCTTCCTGCGTAACATATTCAACGACATGCTGCAGGAGGTAATACCCTTCCCCCGAATAACTATATCGACTGCCCGGGGGAAACATGGTCGTTATCGGTTTGCCTTCTGATCGCCAGTTTGGTAAACCACTGGTGTGACTCAAAACCATTCGAGCTGTAATGAGCTTTATTTGCTCATCACTCATGTGACCCTTGAAGAATACTTTTTCCAAATGCGATTGAGGTACATAAGTGAGTAGTGGGGTATCTAACGCCAGTTTACCGGACTGACAAAGTTGCAGGACGGCATAAGCGAAAATGGGTTTTCCCAAGGATGCACCCCGAAATATAGTTGTTCTAGAGATGGGCTGCTTCTTCTCTTTATTTTTTACTCCGATCCCGTCGGTCCAGGTCACCTTGCCGTTTTCAATGAGCGCTATGGAAATGGCGGGAATGCCCGTACTGTCCATCATAGAGGGCAGAGCGGCTTTAAGCTGCCCCATTTTTGATTGTGCCAATAAAGAACTTTCCAAAAAGGAAGCTAAATACAGCATCAGGAAGCAGGCAGTGAACCGAATTGGAATTAATGCCATTGCATGTCTGGATTAAAGTAACTTAACTATACTTCAGGAAGACGGCCTGTTTATCAGCTAAATAGAGATACATATATTTCAAGCTTCACTAAAAGTTTTATGACCTTTCCTATTTCATAAACCGCTCTGATGTTTTGTTTCCATCCAGCTGGTTAGATGACTTCAATCAAACCGCTGTCTCAATCGATAATTAATGGTTGGTCGATGAAATTACCCAAATAAATCAATGAAACAACGATTGCTGGGGTCGGAATCACAGTAGCGACAAAAATCACCGAAAAAATCCCCGTTAAGAAGTCGGTATGGCTGGTAAGCCATACCAATTCAGTAAGAATGATCCGATGCAGAAGGTGATAATTGCGGAGGAAGATTGCCGCTTGATGGTACATCAACGCCCGGACCTCTTGGTTTTAAGAGAACCGGGCGCTAGTAAGAAATAGCCAATTTTCAATTTTTCGTCGTGCTTTTACTGAATACGGTTTTCAATGACCGACCCAACACCTGGTGATTACCTTTTCATAGGAAATCTCACCGAATGTGTACCAGTGGTTTGATTTCACTTAATCTTCGAAACGGTTTCATGCAAGATTGCAAGCCAATCGATTCTACACCTTGTTCACTTCCTTCCATTGTACTTCATGCGCCAGGCGATTCGTGAGCGATGCCTTTGCCGCTACTTTTCCGGCGGCCTCCCCCATCGCGACGGCGTTGCCCGTTACGCGGTAGCTCGCATGGGCAAAAAAATCACCGCTGATGCAGCGCCCGGCCATCATCAAACCGCCAACTTCACTGGCAATCAGTGAGCGCAACGGGATGTCGTAAGGCTGAACTTTAATGCCCTCGCTGCCATAGCCTTTATCGCCTTTGCCATCGACTGAGTGAATGTCCACGGCAAACTTCACCCGGCAAACTGCATCCTCAAACCGTGATCCTTTAATAAGGTCTTCCCGATTGACCGTATACAAGCCCTTGATCCGCCGACCTTCCCGCAGCCCAATTTGCTCCGAGGTGGCCACAATTCGTAAGTCACTCCAGATTCCACCTTTTTTTCGCAGCTTGTCCACCATGTTATAGACCTCCGACCGCGACTCCATCGTGGCCTGCGTAATATCCTGGGCATCCAGCGAATTCATGTTGTACTGGTGATTGGCCATCATCGCAAACAGGTCATCACGAATCAAAAACAGGGTGGGCATACCGTACGAGGGGTCCATGCCAACGCTCCGGATTTCTTCACGAAGGTTGATTTTGTGCTGAGATCCCTTCACCCCGGCCTGGCTAATCAGATTATGGCGCACCATGTCGTACTTGGTAATTCCGGTCAGAATGGCCATCATGGATGCGGGCTGCGCCAAACCGGTGGTGGGATGCCCCTTCACAAAGCTACAACCGGCCTGGGCTGCCAGGTCGCCATTGCCGGTGGTGTCGATGAAGGTCTTGGCCCGCCAGGCTTCGCGCCCCGACTGACTTTCGGTCACGATCGTTTCCAGCCGTTTTTTGCTGTTGGTATAAGCCGCTACGACGCGCGTGTGCAACCGGACATCCACTCCTGCATCCTTGCAAAGCTGGTCCAGAATCACCTTCATCGCTTCGGCGTCGTAATTGGTGGCCGACACCTGCGCCCCGGAACGGTTCAGGGCGTCGAGAATTTCCTGCATAATACCGCCCTTGTTCTCGTGTTCGATCAGGTTGCACAGCAAACCCGCCGTCCAGATCCCGCCCAGACAACCGTGGAACTCGATCAGCCGCGTTTTTGCGCCGTTCCGGGCCGAGGCAATGGCCGCAGCCACACCCGCCGGTCCGCCCCCGCAGACGATCACGTCGACATCTTCCACCACGGTCAGTTTTTTGGCGGGTTCCTGGAAAACAGACGCACCGCGTCTATTCGATTCGTTGCCCCAGGTTAGCCCGGTTGAGGAGGCTACCGGCAAGATTGAACCCATGATTCCGAGGCCCAACAATTCTCTTCTTTTCATGCTTTTAAGCTGTTTAGTTATACGAATCAGACCAGTTTATCATTGCTTTTTTTTGAATGGCCTCATTGGCCATATCGACCGAAACCGCAGACAGGTGCCCGGTTTCGGCGTTGGAGAACGGTTTTCGGTCCTCCCGGATGCACGCTGCAAAGTGCGTCAACGCGCCTTCCGTTGGAAGCACATCGTCTTTGGCCGGATTTTTTACCCGGATGGGCACGCCCTCGTGGTTATCCCAGGCCAGTTTGGTAGCACCCGACACCCCGTCGACGGCTTTTTCTGTCTCAGTATTTTCGGCATAAATCTTCGCCCGGTGGCCATTCTCGCCCATCACTTCCACCGATCCTTTATCGCCCAGAATCCGGATGGAATAGCCCTGCCAGGCATTCGTCGTCAGGGCCGTAAAGCTGGCTTTCACCCCTTTTGCATACTGCACCAGCAAATGAACATTATCGTAGGTGTCGCGACCATCTTTCCAATGATCGATGCCGCCCAGGCCGGTTATCATCTCCGGTTTGTCGTCGAGCAGCCAGTTGAGAATGTCCAGTTGGTGCGAGCAAAGTTCCGCCACCAGCCCTCCCGAGTATTTTTGATACATTCGCCAGTTGACCAGGTGTTCGAGGTCCGGATAATCGGCATTGCCCCGAAACGTCACGCCAGTCGGCAACGGCCGTCGCCAGTCGCCGTGACGGTTCCAGGTGCATTCCACCCGTTCGATCCGGCCACAGTACTCCTTCTCCAGCAGGAACTTGATCTCGGTATAAATCGGGTTGAATCGGTGCTGATAACCGACCTGAAAGACGTTCCGCGAGTTGGTTGCCAGTTGTCGCAGGGCCCGCGAATCGGCCCGGTTATGCGTCATCGTTTTTTCGCAATACACGTGTTTCCCGGCCTGTAAAGCGGCTTTGGCCATAGTGAAATGGAGAAAAAGGGGCGTCGCGATGATCACGGCCTGCACCTGATTGTCGTCCAGCAACCGGCGGTAGTCGTCATAAAACGCCAGCTTTTTCCCGATTTCGTTCTGACAAGCCGCGCTGTTGGTTTCCAGCAGATCGCAGCAGGCAACGATGTCGAAAACGGGCAAAGTTGAAGCGATTTTAGCCAGCCACTTCCCCCGGGCGCCCGCGCCGATGAGCCCCACCCGAATCGGATCGTCCGCGATCGGAACGACGAACGGGTGAGCGGACGGCCACGGTTGGGCCAACAGCCCGGCCCCCAAACCCATTTTTTTGACAAATGATCGCCTGTTCAATTCCATCGTGAAGCTGTTTTATCCTTTCGACAAAAGGTGTCCGCCCGTTTCACCGACCGGTTTTTGGAACACGACCCACTCGACGCTTCGGGTCAAAACCGTATCCCAACCCTTTGACTCATTTGGCCCAGAACAATTTGGTAGTTGGATCAAAAAGCGTCGTGAGTGTCACATTCTTAGGCACTTGCGGATTTCTGGTAATTTCCGAATCCGGATACGGCACCCGGTTGGCTAAACCGCTGGGGTCCGTGATGGGGATGAACAGCTCCCGGCGAACGTCGTTATAGGCCTCCAGCGGTTGGTCGTAAAACAGGTAAATGTACTTCTGCAACAGGATGTGCCGGAGCGTCAATTGCGCGGCCGTCGGCGAGACCTTCGGCAACGCCAGGTACGCATTGATCTTTTCGGTTGAAAGAGCGACAGCAGGATTGAAAAGTGCGGCCTGTTTCAGAGCCGTCTGCACGGCGGTTTGGTAAGCCGCATAAGCCGCTGTCCGGTTGTTCAGGCGAAACTGGGCTTCTGCTTCGATGAATTTCAGTTCCGCGTAGGTGGCAAGCGGCTGCGGGGAATTCAGCAGTTTTAAAACGGCGGGCTTTGAATAAAACCGCCCATCCAGCCGGGGTTCTCCAAAATCGCCACCGGCCAGTCCGTTCGGGGCCGGTTTGATGGCTCCGCTGATTCGCGAAAACCAGATCGCAGTGCGCGGATCATCTTCCACATTCGTGCCCGAACTGAACCACGCCAGCGCGTTGTAAATCCCGTTGCCCATCGCAAATTCGGGTTGGGCTTGCTGGGCCCCGGAATAAGGATTTTCGTAGTTGCGGTTATCGGCATACTGCTTAAACACAAACCCTTCCGTGTCGTTGGCAAACGACTTGTCGAGAAGACTCAGCACATTGTTCGCCGATCCGGCCGGGTCAACATTGCTCAGGCGATTGAACAACCTGATTTTTAAGGCATGGGCGTTTTTTTTCCAGTTGGCCAGGTTACCGGCAAAAACCAGGTCGTCGCTGCCCGGTTTGACCGCTGCGGTAGCTCCTTTGTCTAGGTTACCGATGGCTTCGTCCAGCATACTTTGCAGGTTTTTATAGACTTCTTGCGCATTGTCGAACTTCGGCTGCCGGATGACACCCGCCTGCAATGCTTCGCTCATCGGAATTTCGCCGTACAAATCGACCAGATTGGCGTAAGAGTAGGCCGTTAGAACGTCCGCGATACCCGCGTAGCCCCAGGCTTCGGCGGCAAGGGCCTTCTCCTTCATCAGTTTCATGTCATTCAGGGCCGCGTACGCCCCCGACCAGCCCCCCGAATTGTAAGAGGTCATGGTGTTATAAATGCCGCCCATGCCAAGAACGTTGGTATGGTGCTCGATGTAATAGGAAGTCAGTCGGTTGGACGAACTCCCCGCGACGGCTTTGACGTAACCCATCGTGGCCTGCGGCAAACGCGTATTGAGCGGAGCATCGTTCACCTGATTGGGGTTGCTGTCGATCTCATTCATGATGCTCTCCGAACAGGAACCCATCGTAGCCAGTAACATGGCAAGGGCGATCACTAATCTGTATAATTTCATGGTGTCCGGTTTTTAATTACAGAGAAATTTTAAGGCCGCCACCGAAGCTTCTGGTCTGCGGAGTAATACCGCTGCGACCGTATCCTGCGATATTGTTTCCTCCCTCACTGTAATTCACTTCAGGGTCGGAGAAAGCGTCGGAAATCAGGAATACGTTGCGGGCTGACAAATAGACCGACAGGGATTTCGCCCATTTCAAGCCCAGTTTTGAGACCGGTACCGCGTAATTCAGCGTCAACTCGCGCAACCGCACGAAGGAAGCATCCGACAACTGGGACTCATAGTTGGTCCACAACTGGCTGTAATACGGATATTCCTTCTTGATCTTGATCGTATTAGGGCCTTCCACTACCAATTGGGTGCCGTTCCAGCGTCCCTGCACACCTTCCAGCACGACGTCCTGCTCCCGATCCAGCGTTCCGACCGAAAGCCCCCGCCAGTTGGCTTCGGCCAAACCGTGGTTCCAGAACACGCCCCCCTGCCGCCAGTCGAGCTGGGCACTAAGGGATAAATTCTTGTACCGCAAGCTGTTGGAAATATTCAGTTCAAAATCCGGAACCGTGCTTCCAATTACCTTCAGGTTGTTGTCGGTTAATGGAAAACCGTAGGTCGATGATTTGGTGTCGTTGTTGATCACGAGCTGGCCGCTGGCCGGATCTCTCAGGTACGACCGGCCATAAATGGAGGGATACGCATACCCGGCTTCGGCCACAATGGGGTCGGATAAGACGATCCGATTGACACCCTCCGCCAGACTCTGTACCGTATTATCAAACGACGTAAAGTTAATCCCCAAATCCCAGGTGAAGGCCGCCGTCGTGACCGGAGTGATGCCCAGCACCACTTCATGGCCTTTGGATAGCATCGATCCGGCATTGCGGATTTCGGCCGAAGCACCGGTGGAAAGCGGCACCGGAACGCTGTAAATCTGTCCGTCGGATTTGGAATTGAAGTAGGTGTATTCCAGCGAAATCCGGTCATTAAAAAACTTCAGATCGGCCCCCAACTCAATGGTTTTCGTATTCTCCGGTCGCAGGTTGGGGTCAATTCGCGTCGAACTCTGCGTAAGGCCCGTCAGGCCGTTGAAGGGAAACACAAAACCGCCCGGGCTGCCTTTTACAAAACCGGCATTGTTGACATACACCGGTCCTACCTGCCCGACTTCGGCGTAGGACGCCCGTAATTTAATCAACGAAACCGTGCGTTTCTGAAAGGACAGGGCATCCGACAGGATGAAACTGCCGCCGATGGACGGATAAAAAAACGAGCGATTGCCGGTGGGCATGTTGGACGCTACGTCGTTGCGGCCCGATGCATTCAGGAAAAGAATCTTGTTCCACCCTAGACTCAGGTTGCCATAGAACCCCACCACCCGTTGTCTGGAAATCGAGTTGCTACCGACCACGTTGGTGGCGTTGTTGAGATTGGCCCAACCACCGGTTACAAAATCCGATCCTGCCGTCCGGTCATTGCTGCTGTTGATATCGTACAGTTCATTCCCCACGATGGCATTCAGATTCAGCTTTTCGCCGATATTCTTGTCGTAGGTCACAAACAGGTTGGAGTTGATCTGGTTCTGGCTGCTATTATTAATGGTCAGACTACCCCCGCTCGGCGGAAGGGTGCGCCCCCGCGTCGCCGTTCCCAATTCCTGAAAATCAACCTCTTTGTTGTTGAAATAATCGATTCCGACCCGGTACGTGACCGACAATTCCGGCCGGATGTCGTACCGCAACAGCAGGTTACCAAAGGTCCGGTTGGTTTTGTTCTGGCGCGAGTTGTGGTTCACCACCCAGTAGGGATTGTTCTGCCCGGCCCGGTAATACACCTGCTGGAACGGATTGGCAGGGCTTGCATAGCGCTTTCCTTTCAGGTTATAGGAAGGCGGCACGTCGGTAAGTCCCCGGAAATAGTTGTCGTTGCCCCCCAGCTCCGGGTAATCATCCACCGTCAAGTCCGAATAATTCAGGGAAAGTCCCACCGTTACGTTTTTGATTTTGGTCATTTCCCCGTTGAACTTGATGTTGTAGCGTTTCAGGCCGGAGCCCTCGACAATCCCGGTTTGGCTGGTTTGCCCCGCTCCGATCAGGAAATGGCCGTATTCCCCGCCGTCGGCCAGCGACAGGTTGTTGGAAACCGTATGCCCCCGCTGGTAAAAGTCCCGGTCATTGTCGTAGGCCCGGGCCACTTCCTGTTCCCCGAATTCATTGGTATAGGTACCGATGTCGCTGATTTTAGCGCCCCAGGTCCAGATCTGGTTCAAATCGAATTTTCCGTTCAAACCCTGGGAGTACACGTCCTGCATTTTGGGCAAACGGGCCACCTCGTCGACATTGAAATGGCTGTCGAAACTGATGGTTGGTTTGCCCGACCGCCCCCCGCTTTTCGTTTTGATTACCACCACACCGTTCGAAGCCCGCAGACCGTAGAGCGCCGAGGCCGCCGGTCCTTTTAAAATATTCATGGATTCGATATCGTTGGGATTCAGGTCATTGACCCTTACTCCACCCGCGACGGGCAGCCCATCGATAACGTACAGCGGCTGGTTATTACCCGTGATGGACCGGTTTCCCCGGATGGTGATCTGGGGTGCTTTGCCGGGCATGCCGCTGTTCAGCCGGACCGACACACCGGCCACTTTACCCTGCAGGCTATTTAGCACGTTGGGGTTTCCCACCGAGGTGAGCTGGGCGCCCTTTACCTCCTGCGTGGCATAAAACAAGGCTTTCTTTTCCCGTTCGATCCCAAAGGAAGTTACCACCACCTCATCCAGCGATTTCGCGTCTTCTTTCAGGGTCAGGTTGATGGCGGTTTGATTGCCGACGGTTATTTCCTGACTGACATACCCGACGTACGAAAACACCAGAACGGCGTTGCCATCCACCACCGATTGCCGGAATTTACCCTCCGAATCGGTGGTCGTCCCCTGCTGGCTTCCTTTCACCAGGATGCTGACGCCGGGCAAAGATTCGCCTTTCTCGTCCGTCACTCGCCCGGTGACGACCCGATCCACCCCCTTTTCGTGGTCCGGAAATTCAAGTGGATTGATGGATTCTACCTTCCCCTGCTCGCTTTTCAAGTCGCCGATGCGAGTTAAAATAATCTGGTTGGAATTAATAACCCTATAGTGTATACGTCGCGGAATCAACACCTGTTTCAGGACGTTATCGACGGTTTCTCCCTGGATCGTCAGGTTTAGTTTCTCGTCTAATTCGATGACACCTTTCTGGTACGAAAACACGACATCGACCTGCTGTTCGAGGCTACGCAGAAAAAGGCGGAGGTTGCTGTTTTTCAGGCTTAGATTAACGCGCTCCTTCAGTAGTTCCTGAGCCACAACGGGATAGGCTACTGCATTGCCGACAATCACGCCCACTAGGATCAATTGGGTTAAAGTGATTTTCATGAGCGCGAAAACCTCTTTTTTGGTAAAAGATTTTGACATACTTTTGACTGGTTTTGTTCTGATCAGGACAAGACAATTTCGATCAGCTACTGGAGCAGTGCTGGTTAAATTCGGGAGAAGGTGTTGGCGCATCTTCTCTTTTTTTGTTCGTGGGGTTTGAATGCTTTACTGCATAGGATTTCAGGATTTAGGATACAATGGGAAAAACGGAAAATTACGGGCAGCCCGTAGCCTCAATCACTAACTGAGCGTCCATTTCTTTATAGGTAGCCCCAATCGTTTGACAGATTACTTCCAGTTGGTCTTTCAGGGACTGGTTACTGAGTGTGGTCGTAATAATACAGTGCGAGAGCAGTTCTTCATCGTATAAAATATGGACGCCATACCGCTTCTCCAGGGTCTTTAAAACCGTGGTGGCCGGTACCTCCTCAAAATATTGCTTTTCACTGGCAGCAAGGGGTTGAACGGGCAGGGGGTCCGCGACCAGTTGTTTCGAAAGACTTTCAGTCTGGCGATTGAAGATAACCTGCTGATTAGGCAGCAGGACAAGGTTCTGCCGTTCATCACTGACTAACCGGATCGGTTTCTGGTTATAAACCGACACACGCCCGGTGCGTACTTTGACCTCCACCTGCTGATCATCGTCAAAGGCTTTAATGTCAAAACTTGTTCCAAGAACCTGGGTCACCAGCTCGTTGGCGTAGACATAAAACGGTTTTTTGGGATTGGGCGCAATTTGAAAAAAGGCTTCCCCGCTTAAAAACGTTTCGCGCGATTGGGCCGTAAAATGGGCGGGATAACTGAACCGGCTGTTCTTTTTCAGGTACACGACACTGCCGTCTTCAAGTCTGATTTCCAGGGGCGTATCATTTCGATTGACCTTCTCAATCAGCGAATTCTTTTCGGCAGCTTTCGTGACGAGCTTCGTGTAAACGGTTTTTGAAGTGGAATGATCCACCCATTTCCAGACAATAAAGAAAAGGGCGAAGGCGCACAAAACCGCCACGCTGGTCCACTGTCTTTTTCGGGGCCATGCCACCGGCGAATTTGCCTCGATGGTCGTTGACCGGATTCGTTGCCAGGTCTTCTCTTCATCGACGGGTAAGGCTCGGTTGGCCTCCGCCTGGTGAATTTGCTGGATGAGTTGAACCGCTTCCTGAATGATTGGCCGTTTGGCCGGATGATCCGTCCGCACCTGCTGCCAGTAGGCATCCTGTTCGTGATACAGAACCCACCGGACAAACGCGTCATCGTTCAAAAAATCCTGCAATGTAAACTCGTTGTACTGCATCGTTCACCCTTTAGGTCCCTCTCTACAATACAGAGTCACGTTTTTTTTGAAATTAATCAGTGAAATTGAAATATTTCTCGCTTTTTTATAAAAATCTTTTTTGGCCGCGAAAAAAGCCGGGGGTTTGAGGCTGCCTATAAATAGCTCATTTTCTGCCTGAAATTACACGCCCCAACCCCCTGAAGGGGGCTTTTGCCCACCGATTAATGCCCCCTTCAGAGGGTTGGGGGCGTGTAATTTCAGGTTTGACTGCCTCTTATGCGTTGGGCAAAGGGAATAAAAAAATCAGGAGAGAAAACACCCCCTTCAGGATAATCCGTAACATCGAATAGGCTTTAAAGAGGAGATTGCTGACGACCTGTTTGGAAACACCCATCAGCTCCGCCGACTGATCCAGGTTCATACCGTGATAAAAGCGAAGATTCACAGCCTCCTGCTGCCGTGGGCTCAATCGGGCAATGGCCCCCTGGATTTGGCGGGATCGGTCCAGCGCGGTTTCGTGCTCAACGGCCGCCTGCTCGTCTGAGAGGTGAACCAGGTAGTCCAGAAATTCATCAATGTCTTCGGCCTCGTCGAAAATGCTGTTGCGGGTATTGCGCTTCAGTTGATTGCGTAAAGCAGTTAATAAATAAAATTTCGGTTCTGTGATCGCGGCCAATTGAACTTTCCGACGCCAGAGGTACGTAAACAGGTCCTGAATGGCATCTTCCAGTAAGAGCGGATCGGGCGTCAATCGGGAACCGTAGCTAACCAGAATTTTAAAATAATGGCGGTAAAGAATCTCAAATGCCTGCTGATCGCCCTGGGCCAAAGCTTCCCAAAGGGCTTTCTCATTGGCGTTCTTAAACGAATCAGAGGCAGGCATACACGTTCCGGTTTAGGGCTGGCCAAACGGCAAAACGCTAAATTAAATAAAATTTATATAAAATATAATTTAATTGACTTATTGAAATAAAATGGAACGGCTGCATCGGCATGACCTGCCGGCTAATTTGCCAGATGTGGTTAAGGCGGTTCCTGTATTCAGAAGTAAAAAATCAGGAGTCTGTTCACCAAAAACAGGTTAATCTTTTGTGTTAGGCGAGGAAAGCGATCGTTGAAACCCGGTCAATTCGTTTTTATGGGAAACAGCTTTTCGTCTACTTCGGTACCCTGACCGGCTACCCGACACCAACCACCCGCCATCTTGTGATAAACTTCCAATCGTCTTACCTTCAAATTCACATCGTGGCCGTCTACCACCAGTTGGACGTTGGCCAGAAAATTAACCACCGCCATTTTGCCCTCGTAGATGCGGATAAATTCATGGCCGGGTATTGGCCGAACGGATTTAAAAACCACTTTTTCTTTCGTCTGTACCCCCTGCCATTGTTGATGGGAAAACGAAATATCACCTTTAGGGCCAACCGCGATGAAGTCATTGCAGTCAATAGGAACATCTGGTTTGCGATGACGCATGAGTTCCCTGATTTCCTGCCTTTCTTTCGGATAGCTGGTTGTATCGATCTGGGCAAAGGCATGGTAGCTGCCCAGCATTACCAGGAACAGGACGAGTATTCGTTTCATACAGGAGTCGTTTTTCTCAAAGTTAAAGGTAACAAGGGAAACCTTTCCTTAAACCGACACTTTTTGAACGAATTAATGATTTTACGCCAGAATCTGCCGTCTCTTTTTAGGCCAATTATGTGGATAAGAGCCATGAACAATCCTTCGTCTCGCGTAAAAGCTTTATTTGAGAACAAACCTCAACGGGAGGCCGCTCAGATATAGCGGAGCCAAACCTGCTCTTTACGACGCTCCTTGTAGGCTCCGTACCTTTTACAAATCGGGTACATCACCAGGACAATCAGAATCCAAATCAAATAAATAGACCATAACTCAAGACCGCTGCCCGTCTTGGGCCGACCGAAGTTTGCGCCGAATTCCAGCTCTGAAGGTTTGAATCCCTGCAGAAAGACCATCACAAAAACCAGTGGATGGATCAGGTACCAGTGCAGCAGAAAATAGAACAGTGGCGTTTTTCCGTACACAATCAAAATTAACGCCCATTTATTTGTCAGACCCTGAAACACCGAAAGTAGCAGAAACATGATCCCCAGAAAAAGAAGGCAGAATTGCAGCGATGGAGGATATTTGGTCACGTTGACGAACGATAATAACGTGAAAACCGGATTTTTTTGGGCAGACCAGTTAATCGGATCACCATACAGGTTAGCTACCCGTAAAAAAGTAAATAAGCCCAATGAGAGTAAACCGGTTTTTAGAAAAACCCTTCGTTGAACCTTCTCGGGTGACGCGAACAGATAGCCCGCTCCGTATCCGATTAGCAGAATGCCGAGCCAGGGTATCGGCGGATAGGCGACCAGAAAGAGTTTCCCGGTTGCATAAGGAAAAACCGTGGGGGAGAAAAGTGAAAGCAGCACTTTTAAAAGTACGTTTTCCGGAACCGGGATCAAGGTAACTAACCCATGAAGAGCGACGATGAAACCGCCCATCAACCCAATTGTCCGGGAAGGCAATGGCAATAACATGCTGATAATCAGAAATCCTACGCCAATCGCGGCAATTACCTCAAAAATAAGAACGTTGAAGTTCAGGTCGAACCACAGGCCGAAATTGACTACACTGAATTCCAGGAGTATTAGCCAGATGCCCCTTGAAAGAAGGAAGCGCCTGGTACCGGCCCGATCATTTTTAGCCTTCATAGATAGAAAAGCCGAGGTGCCGGAAAGGAACACAAAAGTCGGCGCACATAAATAGGTGACCCAGCGGGTAAAAAATAACGCCGGTGTGGTGGTGGTCAGGTCCGTAGGTGACTGCGATAGCGAGCTTGTATGCAACAAATCCCGAACGTGATCCAATGCCATGATGATCATGACCAGACCGCGCATCACATCAATGCTGTTATTTCGTTTCATGTTTCCCGGTAGTTCGTTGATCCATCCGATGGGTAGATTCATTGCCCCAGTGTTCAATGTCCTCTACCCATTTCTGCCGCTTCATCGTAAGGCCGATCAGGAGCGCCACCCCGCTGTAAGCCAGCGCATCAAACGCACTGGCCAGGAGATTGCCCCGGTTACCAACCGGATCCGAATGAGCGCCGGGGACATGCACCAGCCAAAACCATAAAAAGATCATCAGCGAGAGCAACAGGGCGATGATCCGGATTCGTATTCCCAACATAATGGCTATGCCGGAAGCGACTAAGGCTATTCCCGTCAGGTTGACCCAGAACAGGGGGTTGGCCATCCAATCGGGAACGGTTTTGACCAGAAACTCCGCATAAATAATATGGGAGACCCCGAAGCTGGTCATGGTATAGAGGAAAAACAGATTGCCATAGGGCATGATTTTTTCTAAAACTGCCAGCCGCCCATTTAATGGCGTCTCAAACGAATAGGCGACCACAAAGGCTCCACCAGCCAGGGCCAGCTCCTTCAACGGGGCCGTCCACAAGCCCAGGTGATACAGTTTATTGGGTTCCGAAATGAGCTCGTAGGTCAGATGGGTTCCCAGGAAAAGCGTCAGCCAGACAGCCCCCAGCAGCAAAGCCGCTTTTTTTCCACTTCCAGATCCAACCACGAAAGCGCCCGTGATGATCAGATAGAGTCCGAAAAGGGAAGCGAGCATACGCAGGAAAGGAAGGTGATGCTGATAGACCGAAAAAAATACATCCCGGAAGCTGCCAAAATAAACTTGTTGACAACCGTACACAAAAAGAGCAATCGCATAGAAGGCCCGGCCGATCCGTACCAGTAGTCTCATGGTGATTCGGGTAGTTATTGAGGTAGGCTCAAAAATAGCCACAAGTCGTCACCCGCCGATTTATTGTCTGTACACAACCCCATTCATCTGTATTCACCGTTTACCGAAAAAAAAGGTCGTTGATCGAAAATCGAGAACCGCATCCGCTCTCCAACCGTTAAAACGCTTACCTTGGTTCGAGATGGCGAACAAATGAACTTCAATCGGGACCTTGCATTTAATACCGTTTTCTGGCTGCTGTATTTTCTCTACCAGTGGCTAGGTCTGGCGTCTTTGTATGGCGATTATGACAGCTACTTTATCAACGCCTGCATGGCCCTGCCCGTCGCCTTCCTCTTTTCCTGGCTGACCGTTCATTTTTTCATTAAGAAGCGGTTGGCCCAAACCGGTAAAGCAACCGAATGGGTGTATCTGGTTCTCGGCTCTCTTTTTTTGCTGGCAATCAGGCGGTGTATCAATTATTATCTTATTTATCCGAAATACTTTCCCCAGGCCCAGCATATGCCGTTGCTTTCGGCGGGAAAAATGCTGGTCGAGCTGGTCAACCTCTACACAATTACCGGTTTATATGCTTTGTACTATTTTATCCGGTCCTGGTATGAGGAACGTTTTCGGGTTCAGCAGTTGGTACAGCAGACAACCAAGGCGGAACTAGACCTGCTGAAAGCGCAGGTTCAGCCCCACTTTGTGTTCAACACCTTGAATAACATGTATGCAACTGCTTTGAAAACCAGTCCGGAGATGGCATCGCTGATTGCTCATCTGTCGGGTTTTCTGGCGTACAATTTGTACGAATCCAATCAGGTGACGGTGCCCTTAGCGACGGAGGTTTCCTATATTGAACATTACATCGAACTCCAAAAAAACAGGTTTGGTCCTAAACTGGATGTAGCCATTAATATTTATTCCCCCATCGATGATCTCCGGATCGCCCCATTACTCCTGTTGCCTTTGGTGGAAAACAGCTTTAAGCATGGCGTAGCCAGCTCGCCGGGATTCAGCTGGGTTCGGGTCGATATTTCCAGACGGCCCGGCCAGTTTTCGGTTAAGATCGCCAACAGCAAGGACGAACAGGGCCCGATTCCGGCATCCGCTAACGGAGGCATTGGCCTGGCGAATGTAAAAAAGCGGTTGTCATTGATTTATCCCGATGGACATGATCTCGCGATTATTGACGAGTGCCATTCGTATCTGATTAGTTTAACGATAAAAACGTTGAAAAATGACGAACTGCTTAATCGTTGATGATGAAGCCCCGGCCAGGGCGCTCCTCATCCAGCACCTTTCAACGCTGAGCGGTTTTACAGTTTTAGCCGCCCTGGACAACGCGGTCGACGCGTTCACCTTTTTGCAGACACACCCGGTTGACCTGGCTTTCCTGGATATTCAGCTACCCAAACTGTCCGGGCTTGATTTGATACGTTCCTTGAAGACCCGCCCGAAAATCATTCTAACGACGGCCTACCGCGAGTACGCGGCCACCGCCTTTGACCTGGATGTTTTAGATTACCTGGTGAAACCGATCACCCAGGAACGATTCATGCGGGCCGTTTCCAAGTATATGCAGCTTCAAAATATCCCGGATATTCCTGTCCAGATTGCCAGCCGTTATGAGGAGACATATATGTTTTTTAAGGTTGGCCGCGATCAAACAAAAATTTTCCTGAAGGACATCATTTTTATGGAAGGGTTTGCCGATTACATCAAGGTGCATACGAAAGACAAGGCGTACATAGCGTCCGAAAAATTAGGGTATATGGAGGAGAAACTGCCTGAGGACAAGTTCATTCGGGTGCATAAATCATTTATCATTGCCTGGGATAAACTCATCAGTTACAACGCGGATCAGGTAAATCTCGTTAACCAAACTCTTCCGCTGGGCCGCTTATACAAAGGTGCATTTTTCCGAAAGATCCAGAGTGGCCATATACGTCTGTCTTAGCACTTTCTGCATTCCGTTTGCTGGTCGATGAACTGCCGAATTGGCGAAATCGGTAGTGGCTTCCCGTTTTAGATTAATTAACTTATTTAAACCGGTTTTGCCAACGAATTGCGTTAGTTTGGGGTCGTCAGAAAAAGCAAGCTACCTCCCACTGATGAAAAACATGGTTCGTCTCTATTCGCTCGTTCTGATTACGCTTTTTTCAGCTTGTTCCAAAGACAGTCTGAAACCGGATTTTATTACCATGCAGGTGGCTGACCATCAGCAGGATTGCGTTGGCGTTGGCCCTCAAAAATGTTTATTGGTAAAAATTGACGGGGAAGCGAACTGGACCTATTTTTACTCCGGAATTGAGGGATTTACGTACAAAAGCGGTTTTGAATACAAACTCAGTGTCAAACGCGAGCAGATCAAAAATCCGCCCCAGGACGGGTCCAGCCTTCGTTACACGCTGGTGAGGGTCATTGAAAAGATCAAAACCTAAACAGCTTTTATGATGAAAACCGCTACCGTTGTAGCTCTTTTGCTTTTCGGCACACTGGTCGCGAACGCCCAACGCTGGCAGGGGCAGGTCGGCACCAACCTGGCGACATGGCCAGGCCGCTCGCTGGAACTCACGAGTGCCTGGAGCCCCAATTTGAATCGCTGGGCGCTGACCTTCCACGCGGGTTATTCCTACAAAAACGCCTGGAGTGCCATGCCTTCCGGTTTAATGTGCGACTGCGGAATAGAAGACCTGAAGACATCGGGGGCGTTTTTCAAAGCCGGTTACCGGTTTGACCCGATTCGCCAGTCCGGGCGAGCCACCAAGGTTGGTTTCCCGATTGGCGTCAACCTCATCGGCTCGCAGTATCGGCAGGAAGGAACCATCGAGTCGTTTCCGAGTGGCACTTCGATTTATCGATCCGAATCGGTTAGCGGTTTTCTGATGGGCCTCGGGCTGACTGCCGCCATGAATATCCGGTTTTCGGACCGCTGGAACCTCGATCTGGGCATCCAGAAATTCTTCGCTTTTCGGAATCGAACCGATTATTTTCTTTTCAAATCCTTCAGGTCGCACCAACCAGGTGTCGGTTTGCTAAACTCGAAAAATTCCTGGCCCGGTTTGCAGGGAATTGTCGGGCTGAATTACCGGCTGGGGCGGTTGTAGAGACAAATGACTGGTTTTCTGTGTTGTTAAGCTATCTTTGTTTAAAATCAGCCATTCGGTATGAAAACGACTATTGAGTTAAACGACAAGCTGGTGCAGGAAACTATGCAACTCAGCCACATTCATACCCCCGAAGATTTGATCCGTACAGCTTTGTATGAATTCCTGCGAAAATTAAAAAAACGCGAATTAGCGGGCATGCGCGGAGCCATACAATGGGAAGGCAATTTAGATCAGATGCGCACCTCCGTTGATGAATGATTTGCTGTTCGATAGTTCGGTGTGGATTGATTATTTCAGAAAAATCGAAAGTCCGCAAACGGACCTGCTGCATACCGCCCTCCTTTCGGATTGGACGGTTTGGCATTGTCCAACCATTCGGCAAGAAGTTTTGCAAGGTGTAAAGCTTCCTGAAGAATTATCCCGTGTTCAGGATAATTTCGATTTTTTGGAACGATTGGAAGTTGATCCTTATTTAATGGCCGATAAAGCTGCCCGAATATATCGGTTTCTCCGCAAACAAGGCGTAACCATTCGTAAACCAAATGATTGCCTGATTGCTGCCTACGCCATTCAATTCAATCTCAAAGTAGTTCATAGCGACGTCGATTTTGACCGGATAGCGCAGTATTCGTTGGATCAGGATGGGATTTTGCAGATCTGGTCTGAATAGTTACCACCCCGTTTTTTTATTTCGTCATCCTGTCCCAACTTGCCGCCCTTAATTCCATTTATTCATGTCAACTTCAAATTCAACGGTGCGGGTGCTTGTGATCGGCTGCGGCAACATGGGCGCATCGCACGCGATAGCGTATTCAACCCTCGACGGTTTTGAAATCTGCGGCATTGTTTCGACCGGGAAAAGCAAGGAAGTGCTAAACGAGCGGCTCGGCGGTGGTTATCCCCTGTTCTCCGACGTCGCTCAGGCATTGGCTGAAACGAAACCCGACGCGGTTTGTATCTCCACCTACCCCGACACGCACGAAGCCTTCGCTATTCTGGCCCTCGAACACGGCTGCCATGTATTCATCGAAAAACCGCTCGCCGACACCGTCGAAGGTTCCGAGCGCGTAGTGGCTGCGGCTGAAAAAGCCGGTAAAAAAGTTGTTGTCGGGTATATTCTGCGCCAGCACCCTTCCTGGGAGAAGTTTATCGAAGTAGCTCAGGAAATGGGAAAACCGCTCGTGATGCGCATGAATCTCAACCAGCAAAGCCACGGCGGGATGTGGACCGTTCACCGGAATCTGATGAAAAGCCTGAGTCCGATCGTGGATTGCGGAGTGCATTACATCGACGTCATGTGCCAGATGACCCGCTCAAAACCGCTGCAGGTCAACGCCATTGGCGCCCGGCTGACGGAGGAAATTCCGACCGGGAACTACAATTATGGCCAGCTCCAGATCCGGTTTGAAGACGGGTCGGTGGGTTGGTACGAAGCCGGTTGGGGACCGATGATGAGCGAAACCGCCTTTTTTGTCAAAGATGTGATCGGTCCAAAGGGCTGCGTTTCCATCGTGGCCAAAAACGCCGGAGCTGCCGGAAAATCCGATAACGTGGATTCGCACACCAAGACCGAATCGCTGCGCGTCCACTACGCACCCCTCGACCAGAACGATCAGTTTGTGAGGGAGGACACCTGGATCGATATGCAGGACGAACCGGATCACCAGGAACTTTGTAATCGCGAACAGCGGTATTTCCTGAAAGCCATTCGGGAGAACATCGACCTGAGCGACCATTTGCAGGACGCGGTCAACAGCCTACGCATCGCTTTTGCCTGCGACGAATCCGTGCGAACCGGGCAGCCCGTGATGCTCTAAAATTCGCTGGTCGTGGTTCCAATGGATTGAATCACGACCAGCTAAATTCCATTGTCATGAAAAAGCTTCTTTTCATCAACCTGCTATTTATCTTTCTGGTAACCAGCGCGAAAGCTCAGGAAACCGCCAAACCGCACCTTTACGACCCGAAAGCGGATGCACAGCAGGACATCAAAAATGCCGTTGCCACAGCCGCAAAGGAAGGCAAACATGTTTTGCTGCAAATTGGTGGTAACTGGTGCGTCTGGTGCATTCGGTTTCACAATCTGACCCAGAGTGACACGACGTTGCGCCGGTTGCTCGCCGAAAATTATGTGGTCCTGCGGGTGAATTACAGCCCCGAAAACAAAAACGAAGCGGTGCTGGCCCAACTGGATTATCCGCAGCGGTTTGGATTTCCGGTTTTCGTAGTTCTGGACGGAAAAGGAAAACGGCTGCACACCCAGAACTCTGGTTATCTGGAGGAAGGCAAAGGTCACAGCCCGAAAGTAGTAGCCGGTTTTCTGAACGACTGGTCGCCCAAAGCGCTCGATCCGGCTTCGTATGCTCCGAAAAAAAAGTAAATAATCGATATTTTTGTCTGGCAGTTAAATTTCCCAGAAACCGCTCCCGATTCGAAATCAACGAAAGCCGGATTGTTATGAAAAC
This sequence comes from Larkinella terrae, assembly GCF_009668025.1. GTDB lineage: Bacteria > Bacteroidota > Bacteroidia > Cytophagales > Spirosomataceae > Larkinella > Larkinella terrae. The sequence goes on from NZ_WJXZ01000009.1 coordinate 465,303, forward strand.
CACCGTTTTTCTTGCCCTGATGCTGCTTCCGGTCCTTCCATCCCTGGCCCAGCTATCGGCGGAACAACGCATGCAGGACAGTGTTGTTGGCTGGTGGAGCAATCCCCGGTACGATAAATTAAAGCCCGCTACCGATGCGCTGGGGAAACGGAAAACCGAAAATCTCAACCGGTTTGTCGAGTGGATGAAAAAAAGTTACACGCCCGTTGCCGGACTGGGAACATCGAGTCGATACATCGGTAAAAACGGTTACGGAGTCAGTTTTCTGGTCTGGAACGTCAGCCATGACAAACGGTGGCTGGACGAAAAGGGACACTTTCGCCCGATTCCGGAAGAAAACACACCGTTTTGGGTAGCAACCAATATGGTATTTGGCGCTTTTACCATCGAATTCATCCAGAAAAGCGGCAAAAACATGTTTACCATGCAGCCCGATGGTTACGCCAAAGGCGACTGGGTGGTGAAAAAACGCAAGGGTACCGACCCACGCATTCATCCGAACGCGCATAATTACATTACCTGGCTGAACGAATGGAATACGGTTTACCTGGCCCCCGGTAACAAAATGCCTCTCGTGGCCGTCACCAAAGGCGAATTGCTACAGGCGGCTGAGGATGCGCTTGAAAGCGTAGCCGCCGAAGAAAAAAAGACGATCGCAAGCCAGTGGCCCAATAATCTGAAAGCGCAGGAAGAGGCTTTTGAATCGCGCAAAAAAAACATTGACAGCTACCGGGTCAAAATTCAGGCATTGCGCGATAAACACCGGGCGACGCTGAACGAACCCGCCGTGGTCCGGGACATGCAGGTGAGTATGTACAGCTTCGGAACGGACCCGGATATTTTTACGCCCGATAAACTCCAGTTAGAACAGAAGCACTACTACCCGGTTTATAAAATTGACCCCACCCTCGAAAGCAGGTTGGGCGACGAAAAACCGCTCTGGGTAGCCATTGCCTTTCCGCCCGAGACCAAAGAAGATGGCAACCAGCTCTACGAAATGTACACCGCACTGTCGCAAAATTTCAATTACGAATACGTCTACAACTATTTCTTCGATCCCGAGAAAGTAAAGGGGAAACCGTATGTTCCGGCCAATGAAGAACAGCTGAAAGCCCGACTGAACGCATTCCGGGAACGGGGCAAAGCCGCCATTCAACCGGTTTCTAACGCATCCAAACTAACTGGAAATCAGGTCTTCTTCGATGATTTTTCGGCCGGGGCCGCGGGCGGAGATCCGGTCAACTGGTTTTTCCGCAAGCAGTCGGCCCACGCCGTTCTCACCAAAATCCCCGGACAGTCGGGGAATTGGTTGCAACTGGGGTATTTCAACCCCATCTGGCCGACCCCTGATGCCCTACCCGCTGCCGCCCAACTTTATGCTGGAATTTGACCTGGCGACGGACGGGAATTTCACCCACATGACCGGCGGTTCAGCCATGCTGACGCTCAACTCTCGGAAAATGCTGACGCGGGGCGCCGAAAACACCAGTGGTCCCGGTGCCGTTGTCACGATCAATCTGATATCGGGCAATGAAGCGAATTATGCGAGCAATTACCGGGGCCTCATCGATATTGACCTCAATACCAGCCCTTCGCAGAACGTGCAAAACTTCAACGAAGGCGCGGTGAGTGATATTCCACTGAAGGAATTTACCAACAACAAGACCAAAATTCACGTAGGAGTAAAAGTCCTCAACAATACCATTTCCGTATTCATCAACGGCCAGCAAAAATCCACCAGCACCGACTGGAAGCTCAAGTACGGCGCACCCTGTGTTACCTGCGGTTTTCCCGAAAATACCCGCATCCAGTCCATTAGCTGGAAAGGCACAACCGATAAATCGGATGAGATCAAGGTGTATCTGGGAAATATAAAAATTGAAAAACTCTAAATTCCAGCCCGGCTCATGCGGTTTTCTTTTCTGGCATTGGTAACATTCTGGCTGCCTCTTCACACGGTTTTTGCCCAGCGGGCTCAGGAAATCCGGCGGTTTCAGCTAAAGGAAGTGAAACAGGGCGTCGCGGTTGATGCGACTCATTTTTACGTCATCAATAACCACTCGCTGACGAAACACACCAAAGCCGACGGGAAACAGGTTGCGGCCTGGAACGACACCACCGGTTTGTTAAAACACATGAACAGTGGCGTGGTGCTCGACCGGAAACTTTACTGCGTGCATTCCAATTACCCGGAGGTGCCGATGGTGAGCTCCATCGAAATTTTCGATACCGCAACGCTCCAGCACATTGGCACTCACAGCTTTGGGTTATATCCCGGTTCGGCCACCTGGGCGGATTTTTTCCAGGGCTACTGGTGGGTTGCATTCGCCAATTATTCCGACAAAGCCTCGGCCGAAGGTCGCGATAACCGCTGGACGATGCTGGTGAAGTTTACGAAAAGCTGGGAGCGGCTGGAATCCTGGCAGTTTCCGGCGAATATTTTACAGGCCTTCGCGCCCAAAAGCACCTCGGGCGGCACCTGGGGAAAAGACGGCTCGATCTACTGCACCGGCCACGACAAACCGGAACTGTATGTCCTGCAATTGCCCGATCGCGGGTCTACGCTGAAATACCTGAAAACGATTCCGACCGTCAGCGAAGGCCAGGCGTTTGCCATCGACCGGAGTGTGAAAGACAAAGTGATCCTTTACGGAATTACCCGGAATGATAATTTTGTAATTGTGTCAGAAATCAAGTAAGCAGGAAATGAAATAGGAATGGAAATAAAATATCGAATATTGAACACTGAATATCGAATTTCGAAGGTTTACTAAATTTTATTTCGAAATTCGATATTCAGTATTCGTTATTCATCAATCCTTACAACTTAAATATCCCGGTTACATACTTCGCATCCACTTTGGCGGCTTGTTTGGCGGTGGCGGTGGCGATGTCGATTTCCCAGATGTAGGTGCCATCGGTGTAGCTGGTGACGGGCAAATAGGCTTTCCCGTTTTCGACCAGGACCGAAAGCATTATACCGCCCTGACCCGCGTGGGCCGGGATTCCACCCGTGACATCTTTAATGGTCTTGGCGTTCAGGTCGATAATAACCGCGCTCAGATTAACGTCTTCGAAAGCCCACTGCCCTCCTACCGTCGGAAACCGCCCCATTTCGGCCAGCACCAAGCCGTTGCCGAGGTATTGGCTGAAGTAGATTTTCCGGTTATTCGAAATCTCGTCGAGGTTGAAGAAATACGAAGGATCGAAAACCGTTTCACCATTTTTGATCCGTAAAATACCGGCTGGTTTGGTCCGCTGCGAAAAGGTATATCCTGAGGATGAAACCGTATAAATATCGCCATTTTCGGTTTTTATAAGTCCGCTGCTGCTGTTCGACGACCCCGCCGGACCGGTCCGAACATCCTTGATCACCTTTTCCAACGCAAATGCCGGATAGGTGTAAATGGCTACATAGGCCGTATCCGTGTTGGGTGTCAGCAGGTCGGTGCGGTTCTGGAGGTAATAGGAAACGTAGGCTTTGCCGTCGCGAACCCGCATACCCGAAGGCCAGACCTGATCATCCTTGTAGAGCGGAGCCAGGGAATTTTTAACCTGAGCAGTCAGCGCGCTGGCGGTAGCGGTGTAAAAAATGGCACCCCGGTTTTCGGCCGCCGTTCGCGGAATCTGAACACCGCCGATCGTATTGTCGTCGATGGCCGTCAGAACGTCAAAGTATTTGTCGAAGGTAAAGTTTCCCTTCTGAACCAGCTTGTTAGACGCATCCAGACCGTACGCAACCGCCGACGGCGAGCCCTGGTTTGTCCCACTCCCACCGATACTAAAAATTGTTTTTCCCGCCTGAATATACGAGCGGTTGCCCGTTTGTTCGATTCCTTTTCCCGCAACGGAAAGCGTACCGCTCGAAACCGCGGTGGTTTGCAGGAGGTAATCCGTTGATTTTGTGGCACCCACATCCCGAATGGCGACGACATAACCGCCAACAGTAACCGGTGGATCAGTGGTACCGGGGTCCTTATCCTTGCTGCACGAACTTAGCGATGCCCAGCAACCGAAAGCTGCAATAACCAGTAGTGATTTGTTGTACATATTGATACGATTTACAGGTTCTAAGTTACCGATTTAACGGAAGAATGCATGAATTTGGCATGGGTAAGATGCCCAATATTGGGTAAACGGTCCTTCACGCTTCGTTGTCACCAGATTTACGCGTTTCCTCAAATCAGGCAGGCATTTGTACAATTCAGGCATGGCTTCCCGCTGCCCATACCACACCTGGTTGAATGATAGACGCCGAAAGAGCTAGTTTTGTTCATCTAAAAACAAACGACAAACACGACGATGAACATTTTAACTACCATTTCCCGCATCAGCTGCGCAGCGCTCATTCTCATGGGCAGCTTGACTTCCATGACGTCCTGTAAATCAAATTCGCCGGGACCCGATACGGAAAATCCGGGCGGACCAACGGCGGGCAAATCAGGCTATTTACTCGGAAAAGTGACTGATCCACAAGGCAATCCGTTGCCCCGCGCCACGGTTTATACCGAAAACGATGTCTTTAAGGGCCGGGGTGTGGAAGTTTCCTCCGGCGCGGACGGAACGTACAAAATCCAATTGGTAAAAGACCTCGGCCAATGGAATGTGCGGGGATATATTCTCAAACAATACAACGGCAAAGTATATAAAATCCAGTTGGATCCCGAGAATCCCGATAGCTTTACGGAAGCCGAAAAACCGGTCCGAAATTTCCAGTGGAAACTCACCGGCCACATTCCGGATCTGAGCCTGGATTTGTACTATGGCGGGACAATGGAAATGTTTCGCGACCTCAATGCCAACGAGCTGTACGATAACGAAAATGTTGAATTCACTTTCAAGCCGGAGGGAAAACTGATTGACGGGTCGACCGGGAAAACGCTGAAAATTCAGGCCAAAAAGCGGTACAACACGATCATCAAGGACATTCCCATCGGGCGTTATACGGTGACGGCCATTTACAAACCAACAGGCGAGCAACTGCTGGTGTCCGACGCCTGGGGCGATGATTTTGTCAATTATAAACCGTCCGTCACGATGGATTTTCTGGGCACCGAGTCCGCCGTACGCTCCAACAGCATGGGAATTGGGTTCACGAACCGGAAAAAATAAGGAATGATGGGTAGATAATGAAAAATGTAAAATGATGAACGCCGAATGTAAAAGTGATTGCTCCGCCCCCGGTTTTACTTTTACATTCGGCGTTTGAGTGGCTTTCTAAAATTCAGAATTTTCCTTACTTCGCTTTGCCCCCAACCCCCTAAAGGGGGCTTTAACCGGTGTACCAAAGCCCCCTTTAGGGGGTTGGGGGCGATCTGAGAACAGTTGTAATTTCTTTTTTAAACAGGCTCTTATATATTACCATTCCTTAAACCGCGCTTTTCAAATAAGCTGTCAAAACCGCGCCCATTTTTGCAATCGTGCCTTCGTCCGCGAAGAGTGTTTCATGCAATCCGGGGATGAAGTGGACATCGACGCCTTGCCGGGCGTATCGGTCCCAGCCAAATTTGACGGTGTGACGGTGGTTGACCAGGTTGTCATTTCCGGCAGCCCGCAGCAGCACAACTTTCCCATCATATGGCTTAAACAGATACTTACTATACGCTAATAAACTACTGGCTACCAAACGGTTACCTAATTGAATCGATTTAATTTTTGAGGCATCAATTGAGGAAATTGAAGCCCCAACCGGTAGCGAATTTTTCAACCGATTCAGAAAATAACGGGTTGCCAGGGGGGCTTTTTTTTGAAAAAACCGCCAGAGTAAACCGGGATGTTTTGGCAACGAACGCCAGTAATGGTAATAATACGTCAGCAACTGTCCCATCGGAATCTGATTCGGATTGTCGGCATGAGGGTTAACCGGATAACTATCGATCAGCGCGAGCAGATCGACATCTTTCCCGATTTTTTTCAACTGATGGGCCATTTCAAAGGCGACAATTCCGCCCATCGAATACCCGCACAGCCGGTATGGGCCATTGGGCTGCTGCTCCAGAATCAACTTGACATAATAAGCAGCCATGTCTTCCAGTGATGTAAAAGGCTCCGTGCGGCCATCGAGACCAACGGCTTGCAAACCGTAAACTGGTTGATCGTCAGAAAGGTACGGCACAAGCTGGTAAGCATAACCAATGTCGCCGGAAATGGGATGTACGCAATAAAGCGGAGGGCGTCGGCCCTTTGGCTGGACGGCCACCAGCGATTGCCAGATCCGTTCGGGATGAGCAGTTTCTAAATGAATGACCAGTTTCCGAATCGTCGGATTAGCAAAAACTGCTCCGACCGAAACGGCATGGCCCAACTGCCGCTGGAGTTCGGTGGTCAATTGAAAAGCCAGCAGTGAATGACCACCAATTTCGAAAAAATCATCGTCCAGACCCACGTCCGGCACTTTCAGCAAAGCGGACCAAGTGGTTCGGAGCCATTCGACCAATGCTTCCGTCGCGGTCGGGAGGGGCGGTTTTTCCTCAGAGACAAGGTTTTCGGAATTTGGCGATTCCGCCAGCGTTTCGAAAACCGCTCCGGATTTTCCTTCCAGCTTACTAAACGGCACATCCGCGTACAAAGCCAGCGTCTCCAGCAAGGCAGTAAAGTCAAGAGAAAACTTCTCAATCGTCACAGAATTAAACAGATCGGTTCGGTAATTGAACGTTCCTTCAACGCCACCGGCCAGTTCCCGAAACGAAAGATGGAGATCAAATTTTGCTGTATGCTGCACAAAAGGCAGCGGTTCAACCTGCAAATCGTCCAGTTGCCAGTCTTTTGAATGCTCATCCTGAAAGTCAAAAATGGCCTGAACGAGGGGCGTATGTGCCAGCGTTCGGGGCAGCTTCAGGGCTTCCACGACCTGTTCAAACGGCAAATCCTGGTGATCGAACGCTTCCAGCATCCAATCGCGTACTTTTCGCAGAAGTGTCCGAAATGAATCCTCGGCCTGAATTTCGATGCGCAGAGCCAGCGTGTTTACAAAAAAACCGATGTTATTCACCAACTCTGACCGATTCCGACCTGCTACCGGAATACCCACCACGACGTCCGGATTTCGGGTAACCCGGTACAGCCAGACCGAAAAAACCGTCAACAGCCGCAGAAAAACCGTCGTTCCCGGCTCCTGTAAGCCCTGCCGAATCAGCGGCCAACGGTCGGCCGGAATGTGAAATGAATAATCGGCGCCTTCGAACGACTGAACCGCCGGACGCGGTTTGTCGATGGGTAAATCCAGCAGATACGGCGCTCCCGCCAGGCGATTTTTCCAGTAAACCAGTTCCCGTTGCAGCATCGAAGGTGTAAAATGCGCCAGCTGCCAGCGGGCAAAATCGGCGTATTGCAGCGGGAGTTGTAGCAAAGCAACGGGTTGACCCTGCCTGAGCGACGAATAAATCCGGCTCAGTTCATTCGCCAGAACGCGCGTCGACCAGCCGTCGTAAATAATATGGTGAAAAACCAGCAGCAAAAACCAGGAATCGTCGCCCAGACTGGCCACCCGAACCCGCAGCAGTGGACCGGTTTCCAGATCGAAAGGCTGGTAAGCTTCCGTATTGAGCCATTGATCTAGCCAATCAGCTTCCCGTCCGTTCCACTCACTGACCAAAACCGGTACGGAATCCGAAGCCGAAATGCGCTGAAAAGGCACGCCATCCGAATGACTGAAAGTGGTCCGCAAAATCTGGTGCCGACGAACCACTTCTTCGAGGCTCTGCTGCAAAACCGGAAGGTCCAGCAAGCCGTTGATTTTCAGAATAATCGGCACGTTATACGTTCCCCGCAGCTCGTGGAGCTGGTGAATAATCCAAAGTCGGGTCTGGGCAAACGACAACGGAATCGCCGATTCTGAATTGCCAAAATCGGCGGTTTTTAACTCCATCAGGTGCGGAAAACCGGGCTGTGAATTCTGGTCCAGAAACGCGCTCAGCCGCTGAATCGTCGGAAATTCAAAAAGATCTTTCAAACTCAGCAATCGGCCGAATTGCTGGTGAATCCGGGCAATCAACTGCATCGCCAGAATCGAACTGCCGCCGAGTTCGAAAAAGTTATCTTCCCGGCTGCTGTCCGGCTGGTTCAGCACGGCGCTCCACAAAGGCAGCAGGGCGGTTTCGGTCGGGCTCAGTTCAGCGTCCGGATGGGCTTTCCGCAGCAAAACCGGGGGCAGACGTTTTTTGTCCAGCTTGCCATTGTCGGTTAACGGCAGCTCTTTCAGCAAGCAGAAAGCCGTCGGAATCAGATAGTTGGGCAGGCGGTTTCGCAAAAATGTCCGCAGCACTTCTGCGTCAGGATTGGCACCGGGCCGGGGCACAACATAAGCGGCCAGCATCTTTTGCCCCGGTGCCGGTTCAATTGCCAGCACAACCGCTTCCGCAAGTCCCGGATGTTGAAGAAGCGCATGCTCGATTTCCCCCGGCTCGATCCGAAAACCGCGCATTTTGAGCTGATCATCCAGACGTCCCAGAAACTCGATGGTGCCATCGGATTGAAACCGCGCCTGATCACCCGTTCGATAAAGCCGCTGTTCGGGCTCGTTACTGAACGAATGAAGGACAAACTTTTCGCGCGTCAATTCCGGTTGAAACAGATACTCCCTCGCCAATCCGTCTCCGCCGATGAGTAACTCGCCGGGAACACCCGGCGGAACCGGATTGAAAAACGAATCGACAACGTATAACCGGGTGTTACTGAGCGGTTTTCCAATCGGAACCGAGCGGTTTTCCCAGGTCGATGCCGATAAATTAAAATAGCTGGCAAACGTGGTGCTTTCGGTTGGGCCATAGCCGTTGATGAAGGTACAGAACGGCATCTGGCGTTGGGCCCGACGGACGTGCTCGGCCGAGGCCGCTTCCCCGCCCATGATGATTTGGGAAAGGGTAGTCAGTTCCTCAATTCCCGTATCGATCAGGACATTAAAGAGGGCAGTTGTAAAAAAAGCACTGTTAACCTGATGATTCTGAACGGTATGTTTAATTAATTCGAAAGTCGGACGATTTTCGGTGATCAGGACCAGTTCTCCACCATTCGTCAGACTTCCCCAAATTTCCAGCGTCGACGCATCGAACGAAAGGGGAGCCAGTCCCAGCATAACCGTATTTTCATCCAGTTGAGCATAATTAGCTCCTTTCACCAGGCGCACAATACCCCGGTGCGGAATGGCCACGTTTTTAGGTTTTCCCGTTGACCCGGACGTAAACAGGACGTAAGCCAGATGGCCCGCGCCGACCAAAACCGCCGGATTGCCGACACTTTCGCTCTCCCAGGGAGCCTCTTCATTGTCCAAAATCAGGTACGTGACACCTGTTGTTGGCAGGTGGTCCAGCCACTTTTGCTGCGTCAAAATGAACGAGATGTGGGTCTGCCTGCACAGCTCCGCGAGACGAGCGGGCGGATACGAAGGATCGAGCGGAACGTAGGCGCCACCGGTTTTCAGAATAGCTAACAGGCTGATAATCATTGCCGGAGAACGCTCGGCACAAAGTCCGACCAGCGTACCCGGCTCAACGCCCTGTTTTTGCAGATACCGCGCCAACTGATTAGCACGTTGATTTAACTCCCCGTAGGTCAGCGTGTTGGGGCCACAACGCAACGCAACGGCCTGTGGTCGCTCCTGCGCCTGTTCTTCCACCAGGTAATGCACCGGCTGGTGACGGGGATAGGGAACATCCTTGGCATTCCAGTCAACCAGCATGCGGTTCCGTTCCTCCGACGTCAGCAGATCGACGGTTTTCAGCGGTTGTGTTGGAACCTGGAGCAACTTTTCCAGCAAAATCAACCAGCGGTTGATGAGTTCCGCAACCTGATCGGCCTGCCAGCTTGCCGGGCTGTAAGCGATCCGGCAGGTAGCATCGTCGGAAACGACTAGAACAAGCGGCTGATTTTCAAAGACTAAGACCTCTTTATCCGTTGAACGGCAAATAATGATAGGAAATAGCGATTCGGCATCATCCTGCATTCCGACTGACAAAACCGATTCATTCCAAGGCCGATCGGAGGAAACGGTTTGCCGGTTTTCAACGGTCGATTGTTCCCGTCGAAAAACCGCAAGGGCGTGCTCAAAACCGGTTTCCCAATCAACAGTCAGGACGAACGGAACGCAATCGGCAAAAAGACTACCGGTTTTTCGGGCGATCTCACGGCTTTCCGGTCCGGCATAGCCCACTGCAATCGTTTGCTGACTGGCCAGACGACCAACCGTTAGCAGAAAAGCGGTCAGCAGCCGATCGGTTTTATCCGAAACCGTCGGAAGCGAATCCAGCAGCGTTTCAATAGCGGTATGCAAACAAACATGGACCCACTCCGTTTCTCTTTTGGCCTTATTTTCAAGCTGTTGAGAAGGCGATATGGAAACCGTGCTCGGTGAAAAAGTACGGTATTTCTCCAGCCAGTATGCCTGATGCCGATTCAATTGACTATCCGCCCGAAGGTATTCCCGCCGAAACGAATCGTCCGGCTGAGTCAGCACCAGACCGGTTTTCAGATTGAACTGGTTAGTGAGTTCGGAGAAGGAAACCGGTTTTCCGCTCAGGGTGGTCAGCGATCGAATACACAGTAAACCGCTGCCGGTGGCGACCCTTAACTCGTTGGGTTCGATGGCGGTTATCGTTCCAGGCGGATTGGCTGAAAAATCACCCGCTTCATCGATCATTATCAGTTCTTTAACCTGAAAAAAGTCGTTACCTAACCTGATTTTCAGGAAGCCAAACGGACTGGTATGAAATCCAAAATTCAGCGCCCGAACCAAGCGGGCGGTCTCGGCGGCCGGTTTGCGAAAATCAAATAGGGTGTCGGGGCGGTTTTTCCGACCAAAATACGTCCGCCGGGAAAGGTCCTGCGGCTGGGCTACCAGTTGATCCGATGCCAGTTCGTCGGCCAGTTCCCGAAAAGCAGCCAGCGCTGCCGAGTAACACTTGATATTCAGCCCAATCGAGGTTTCGTCGGGCTCAACTGGAAACCAGTGTTGTTTCAAAATCGGGCCGGTATCAATGCCCGCATCCACGATATGCCAGGTAATGGCGTGTTCTTTTTCCTGATTGATCAGCGCCCAGAAAGTGGCATGCACCCCGGCGTAAGCAGGCAGCGGGCCGTCGTGGTAATTAATCGTGCAGCGCCGGGGCAGGTCAAGGATCGACTCAGGTAGAATATAGTCGTTGGAGATACTGAACAGATAATCAAAGGGTTCTACCGCCAAAACCGCGTCGAATGGTTGTTGAGCATCCAAAAACCGTAAACCGGTTTCGTTGCAAAACCGGTTTACCAGACGATCGTCAGCAATTATGCCTTTAATAATAAAACCATTCTGTTGGAGAATTTTTGCGCATTCAATCAGTAAGGAATCCTTGCCAATTATAAAGCACGAGTAAGGCATACGTTGACGAAAGCTGCTGAAAAGACAACTGCAATATACCCTAACTAACTGAAGTTAGCCAATCGGTTACAAAATACAGTCATCGGCAAGCGCAACGTTTACCCAAATCTACCCGGTGTTCATTCGACTTCGCTCCTCCTCCGTATTCCTTCTCCCTTTCAAAGCAGGATCAGGCATTCTAGCGGCTTAGTGGAATGTGGCAACCCTCTCCCCCGTTGATGCGGACTAATTATCGGGTGCAATGCGGTTTTACTTCTGCTTTCGACGCTCCTTCAGTTCGGCTTTCATTTCTTCCTTAACCGTCTGATATTGCTTGTATTGATCGGCGGTCAGCACTTTTTTCAATTCTTTATCTTTCTCTTTCATAGAGCTCTGAACCTGACGGGCGGTGCGCAGGTTACGTCCGCCGGTTTCCATCAGCGACTGGTTTTGCCGCGCGTATTTCAGGTTGATTTCGGCCACGGGGGTTTCCTGATCGGCGGTCAGATTCAGTTTTTCCTTCATGCGGGCCGTTAGTTTGGCAGCCCGTTCTTCGGGTGTACCGAGGGGAGCGCGCTGGGCAAAGGAGGCAGAAGCGGCTAACAAAACGATAAGGAACAAAGCGGTTTTTAACAGGTTGGTTTTCATACGAACAAATCGGTAATGGAATTAACGGGTTGATTTACGCTCCAAACCTACTGAATCCCAAAATCTGTCGCCCAAAAACCGCACCGAACGAGCCAGATTCGGCAGTGAAAACGCCGGAAAAGCGGGTGAAGTCTCAAAACTCCTCCAGCCATTTTTTAAACTGCGGAGCGCGGTCTTTGCTGATCACCACCGCTCCGCCGGGCATGGGATTGAGTTGAAGCTGCAACCGACCGTTAAAATACAGCTCCGCTTCCAGAATGCTTTTCCGGGCAATGATAAACTGCCGGTTGGCCCGAAAAAAGTCCCGTGGATTTAACTGATTTTCCAGTTCATCCAGCTTCAGATCGATCGGATAACGGATTTTCGTAAAAAGTGTGGCTGAAACTACCCCGCCTTCAATCTCGAAATAGGCAATGTCACTCGCCTTGATCGGCAGCAGTTTATCCCGAAACTGAATCAGGAAATTAGTCCGAAAGGTTCGCGGCTGAAAGATTCGGCTGCTCAGCATTTCCTGCATCTGGCGCACCAGATCATTCCCAACCGGGCGGTTCAGGGAGCGGTATTTTTGCAGGGCGGTGTTGAGGGATTCTGGTTCGATGGGCTTCAGCAGGTAGTCGATGCTGTTGTGCCGAAATGCCCGAATGGCATATTCATCGTAGGCCGTGGTGAAAATGATCGGGCAGGGAACTGCCACCTGTTCCAGCAGTGTAAACGACAGGCCATCCGCCAGTTGAATGTCCGAAAAAATCAGGTCAGGCTCAGGGAAGTCCGCCCACCGCTCCAGGCCTTCGGATACGCTGTCGATAACGCCCAAAACCGTCAGCGACGGCTCGATTTCGCGCAGCAGGGCGGATAAGTGCGAAGCCGCCGTAACTTCATCTTCAATAATCAGAACACGCATCAGATGGCAGAAATGATGGGTAAATGAACGCTGAATTCGCTTTCCGAACGCACTATCTCAATGGGTTTTCCGGTCAGCAGTCGGAAACGGTTTTCCAGATTTGGGAGCCCCGTTCCGGTGCCGTCGGCGGGTTCCGGTTTGGGTTGATTTCCGTTGCTGACGCGAATCGAGTTGCGGAGCGGATCAATCGTCAGGTTAATACGGAGCGGTTTTGCGCCGGAAACAATGTTGTGTTTAACGGCATTTTCGATGAGCATTTGCAACGACATGGGCGGAATCAGCCAGGACGCCTGGGGCGGCAAGTCATTCACAATCTGTAAATTATTCCCGAACCGCATGGTCAGCAAAAACGAATAGGCGTTTGTAAACTGCATTTCTTCCGAAAAAGGCACCAGTTCCCGGTTTTGAACCTGCAACGAATACCGTAATACCTGCGACAATTTCACGAGATAAGGCTGCGTATTGGCACTTCCCTCCCGAATCAGCGAGCTGAGTGTATTGAGCGAATTGAAAAGAAAATGAGGGTTCAACTGGGCGCGAAGACCGTCGAGCTGCGCTTGCAGACTCTCCTGTTTCAGCCATTCGTTTTCGGCCTGAATCAACCGGTTTTGATGCAAAACCGTCAGGAAATTCGCGACGAGCAAGGCTGTTCCCCAGACGAAAAATGTCCGGAAGTAGGTTGTAACCAACAGCAGAATGGGCCGTTCGGGATACCAGAGCAACATGATTGCAACGAAAAGGGCGGTCGTGATCAGAAACAACAGGAAATTGACGCCGTACCAACCCAGCAGATTTAACCGGGACTGGTAGCGTTTATGGAGCAGCGCGTACCGGTTTAGCTCGATGAAAAAAAAGGTAAAGGCAACGTGAAAAACCAGTCGGGACAGCAGGAAAACCGCATCCGGCAAACCGGGAAAAATTGCTAGTTGAGATCGGTTCGCCAGCCGGATTAAAGGCAGGTTCACCAGCAATGCAATGATGACTGACGCAATTCCGGCAATCTGACGATAGGAAAAACGGGCGTTCATGCTGCAAATATGCAGCCTTTGGTGAGCAAAGCGGTGGGAATTAAAGTCAAACTGGAAAAATCAACGGTCAACCGTCCGGTTGGGCAGGTAAAACCGCTACTCGCCCGCACGCTCCAGAATATCGGCAGTTTCTTCCAGATCATCTTTTTCAGGTTCCGGAATGTCGCGGACCACCGCTTCGGGAGCAAACGCGAGCGAAACCAGGATCGGGAAATGGTCAGAACCGCAATTGGGCAACCGGCGGATGGATCGCAGGCGGAAGTGATGAGACACGAAGATGTGATCGAGCGGCCAGCGCAGAAAGAAATACTTCGCATGAAACGTGTTATACAAGCCTCGACCCACGCGCGGGTCAAAAAGGCCGCTGATTCGCTGAAAAAGCCGCGTGGAATGCGACCAGGCCACGTCGTTGAGATCACCGGCGACAATCACCGGATCTTTCAGTTGGCGAACCTCTTTGCCGACCACCAGCAATTCCGCATCCCGCTCCGTCGACCGGTAATGTTCCGTTGGGCTGGGCGGCATGGGGTGAATACCGTAAAAATGAATCAGTTGCCCGGATTTCAGTTCAAGCTGAGCGTAAATCGAGGGTATATCGTCCTGAATCAAAAACCGCAATTCCCGGTGGCGAATCGGCAGTCGCGAATAGAACAACAGGCCGTAGGTATTTTCGAGCGGGTGCAAAATCCGGTACGGAAACTGACTTTCAATCGGTTCCATCGCTTTCTGCCACCGCTCATTTGCTTCCAGAATCATCACCACATCCGGCTTGTGCTTTTCAACCAGCTTTAATACGTCTGGGCATTTCGTGTTTTCCATGAACACATTGGCGTTCAGAATCCGGATCGTGTTGAGGTCAGGATGGCCATCCGCCGACGATTTCCGAACGTATTTTACCTCCTTCCGATGCAGGGGCGTAAACCGGTAAATCAGCCAGGCTTCGTACAGCATGGCAGCCACCAGCCCCGTCATCGACAGCACCATCGGCCATTCCGTATTCCGACTGAGGGCGACCCAACCGAGCAGCCCAATGGCCGCCAGCACCGTCAGCTGAAGGTGAGGGAAATCCCAAATGCGAATCCACCAGGCGTCAACCCGAATGAGGTGGATAAAGGAAATTGTAGTAATCAACAGGGCGTAACCAATCAGGAAATAGTCTACAGGGTTCATTCAGGGTTCAGAACTGCGGTTACATTGGAACTCAAAACAAGGCAAGTTAATGTTTTCAGGATTGTTTTTTAAAATAATCACAATGCGGGTTCAGGACGCACTGCCCGCATCTGGGATAACTCCAGGTGCAAACCCGCTGACCGTGCCAGTAAAAGTGCTTGTGGAAATTGAACAAGACTGTTGCGTCCTGCGGTAGATAGGCCAGCAAAAGGCCGTGCGCCTTCTCTGCGCTCACTTTCGGGCCAATGATTCCCAACCGTTGCGTTACGCGGTGAACGTGGGTATCGACCGGTAAAACCGGTTTTTGAAAATTGAAAAGCAGCAGAAGGGTTGCGGTTTTCAGCCCGACTCCCGGCAGGGCCGTTAGCCAGGCCATCGCGTCTTCGGTGGTCATCTCGCGTAAAAAATCGACGTTCGCTTCTCCACGTTCGGCAATGATCCGGGCCAGAATCTGCTTGATCCAGGGCGCTTTTACTTCGGGATAATTCGACGTCTGAATGGCTTCGGTTAGTTCGGCCACCGGTGCATCCCGAATCGCTTCCCAGGAACCAAACCGCTCCAGCATCGTGCGGTAAGCCGTCATCTCGTTGGCGTGCGTCGTCCGGTGCGACAAAACCGTGGCAATCAGTTCATGCATCGGATCCAGCCGACCATAAATGGCCTGAATGCCGTAGTGCTGGTTCAGGATTTCGTGCACCAGCCAGGTTTTTTGGGCGACATCAATGGCTGTCATCAAAAAATGTTAAGTTGTTTTTTCAAGAACAACTCAATGTTTATCGACTTGGTTATTTGTCGTGTTACTTTTGCGGATCAATTCCTGAATCACAAATGAAGAACACGTCCTTTCGCACTTCTTTTTTCCTGTTTTTATTGGCTTTCCTGGCCTTGACCGGTTTTTCCCAAACGCCCACCCAAACCATCCGGGGGATTGTGTACGATGCCAGCCAGAGTCGTCCGCTGGTGGGGGCGTCGGTAACCCTGAAGAATTTGCAAACGGGGAACACCAGTTCGGGCACCATTACCGACGATCAGGGCCGGTTTCGTTTTGCAAACGTTCCGATTGGCCGCCATCAGCTCACGGTGTCGTTTGTGGGCTACGAAACCAGTATCATTAACGAAGTGCTGGTCGAGTCGGGCAAGGAACAGGTGCTGGAAGTGAACCTGCAACCGGGCGTGACGCAACTGGGGGAAGCCACGGCCGTCGGAACCCGAACCGACCGCACCATCAGCGCCGAACACATCACGATTGAACAGGTATTGCGGTTTCCGGCGAGCTACCTCGATCCGGCGCGACTGGCAACGGCTTATGCGGGCGTGGTCACGACCAACGACGGCACGAATATCAATTCCGTACGGGGAAATTCGCCCAACAGCCTGATCTGGCGACTGGAAGGCGTTGAAATTGTTAATCCTAACCACCAGAGCAACGCCGGAACCATCGGCGACCGGCCCACGGCTTCGGGCGGTGGGGTCAATATTCTGAGCGCCCAATTGCTGGGCACAACCCGGTTTCTGACCGGTGCTTTTTCGCCGGAATACGGCAATACGGTCGGGAGCGTCATGGACATGAGCCTGCGCCCAGGAAATAACGAACGCCATGAATTCATCGCCCAGGCCGGTTTGATTGGCGTGGATCTGGCGGCCGAGGGGCCGATTTCGAAGCAGAAAGGATCATCGTATCTGGTCAATTACCGGTATTCGTTTACGGGCTTGCTCGGTGCGCTGGGCGTTACCTTCGGCGGAGAAGACATCCGGTTTCACGATTTGTCTTTTAACCTGAATTTCCCGACCAAAAAAGGCGGACGGTTTACGGTATTTGGCCTGGGTGGTACGAGCAGCAACGTATTCAATCCGCTGGCCGAAGCCGTACAGGAACAGGATAAAGACCGGAACTACATTACCTACAAAACACGCATGGCCGCCGGTGGTCTGACCTACTCCCAACCCATCGGGTCGCGGCTGCTGTGGAAAACCGCCCTGGTGGTTTCGGCCAACAGCAGCAGCCGGAACCAGGAATTTCCGGGCAGTCCGCGCTTTCAGGCCGATTACCAGATGGACGACCAAACGGGTTCCCGGTCGACCTTAACCTCTTCACTGAATTACCGGATTAACGAGCGTAACAGTGTTAAGGCGGGTCTGTTTCTGACCTACGCTGACAATTCGGTCGACATTCTGCGTGGCTCGGCTCCGCTCGTTACCAGTTCGGCCAATAACACCCTGTTTGCGGGTTCGCTCCACGGCTGGATGGTTCAGCCTTACATCAATTACCAATGGTTACCCGTTGATAAAGTGACGGTTAACGCCGGTTTATTCTACAATACCTTTACCTTCAACAAAAGCCAGTCGCTGGAACCTCGGGCTTCGATCCGCTGGGAAGTCCTGCCCGGGAAAGCCTTGTCAGTGGCTTATGGTTTGCACAGCCAGCAGCAGCTCCCGCAAGTCTACTTGTCGAAAAGCCGCTTGCCAACTCCGCCAATTTACAACAACGAATCGCTCGGGTTTACCAAAGCGCACCACCTCGTTGCGGGCTACACCCACCAGCTTTCGCCGGATAGCTACTGGAAGATGGAGGGGTATTCACAAATGCTATTCGATGTTCCCGTCAGCAGCCTGCCGGGGAGCAACTTTTCGGCTTTGAATCTGATTGAAGCGTACGTCGATCAGCCGCTGATTAACGCCGGAAAAGGCCGGAACCGGGGCGTGGAGCTGACGTACCAGAAGTATCTATCGAAGAATTATTACGTGCTGGTGTCGGGGTCGGTTTATGAGTCAAAATACAAAGCGGCTGACAACATCTGGCGCAGCACGCGCTTCGACGGCGGTTTTACGAGTGGCGTAACGGCCGGAAAAGAATGGACCAAAAGCCGGGAAACCCGCAGCCGGATCTGGGGCGTCAACGGGCGGCTTTCGTACCTGGGCGGTTTGCGCGACCGGCCTATCGACCCGGTTTTGTCGAAGCAGGCCAGCACGACGGTTTACGGCAGCGACGTTTTCAGCGTCCGGTTCCCCAATTATTTCCGCGCCGATTTGCGGGTGTACTGGAAAAAGAGCAAAGCCCGCTACAGCCGCACGCTCTCCGTCGATCTGCAAAACCTGACGAGTGCCCAGAATGCGTTTTACAGTTATTTTGACGCGTTTCAGGGGAAAGTGGTTCAGAAATACCAATTGGGCCTGATTCCGGTGATTAATTACCGCTGGGAGTTTTGAGGGTGATGGTCGCCAAAACCACCTCCAAGAATGTTTTATTTTTTCGTAAATTGCTGTTAAAACTATATTCTTTGGTTCGCAATTCGCAGTAGAAGTATATGGAAACAAAAAAGCAGCCTGAATCCATTCCTCCGCTTAAACGAGGGCAATGGAATAGTTACTCACCGGCCGACATCAAGCGGTGGGGAGTTCAACGTTTTCTGGATGAAGTTTGTGAAAAAGAGCCCATTCAGATTCCAGATTTAGGTTTTACCGAGGAAGAACAACAACGCATGGATCGAATATTGAAACAGGAAAAGGAAGCTTCAGCGAATGGTTTTTGATACCAATTTACTCATCGAACACATTCGTCGGCAGGAAGCACTACCTTCTCGCGCCGTCATTCCGGTTATTGTAGTGGGTGAATTAGAAGCTTTTGCTTTAAAAGCCGATTGGGGTTATCAAAAAGTTTCGTTCATGCAGAGACTTTTCGAGCGTTTCCCAATCATTGAGGTGAGTAGGGAAATAACAACTTTTTATGCCCGAATTGATGCGTATAGCCAGGGCAATCTGCAGGGGCAACCTTTACCGCCCGGCTTATCAGCGAGAAATATGGGCAAAAATGATATATGGATTGCAGCTTCTGCCCTTTATTTGGATTTAGAGCTTCATACCACAGACAACGATTTTAATCATTTGCCCCCACTCGGTCTCCGATTGGTTAAGTCTTGATTTTAATAATACACTTCGAACATTTTCAGACGTTTAAACAACTCTTCCAACACTTCAACCCGGTTTTTCCTCAATAGGTTAACTCTTTTGTTTTAAGGACTTTGCCAACGCAGTTAATTTGTGGTGTTCGATCAGCGAACACCACAACCCTTCAAACAACACTTACTGATGAATACCAAATCACTCGGCATCATGGCGCTCGTTGGCGCGCCCTTTTTGTGCATCAACACGTACATCCACGTCCAGAATCACGGCGGACAGTTGGTTTACCACACCACTCCGCTCAGCGGTTTTTTGGGTATTTTGTACATTTCGGGCTGGCTGTGCAGCATCATCGGCCTGCGTCGGCTCGGCGCTACGGGAGCGGATCGTTTCGGCCGGATTATTTCGCCCATTATTTTGAGTACGCTGACGCTCGCCAACATCTGGAACGTCTACGAGATGGTACTGCCCGAACATAATTCGATCCTCTACCGCCTGTTGGACGCGTTCTGGCCCATCAGCAACCTTGTCATGATCGGCGTTGGCATTGCCGTTGTCCGCGCCGGAAGACTCAGCGGCTGGAAACGCTACGTTCCGCTGGCCTGCGGCCTGTGGCTCCCGGTTACGGCCTTGTTATCGATTACGTTAAAAGACGCCGGTTTCCATATCGCCAATGGATACAGCGCCATCACCTGGACGCTGCTGGCCATCGTGGTCCTAACCGGAAGCGAGTCGATGATCGATCCCAAAGAGCCTGCCGTAGTCACGAATCCGTAAAAGCGCCAATAGCCAGTTTAAAAGCTGGCTATTGGAGAAAATCGGGAAAGAATACGATAACGGTTGGGCAAACCGCTGATTTTCCTCATAAAATCAGATCCATTCCGGCGGTAGGTTTGTTCGTTATTTCAAACAGACCATTCGTCAATCCGTTTCCATCGTATGCATCAGGTTCCCATCGTCAGTCCGGAACAGGCCGTAGCGGTAATCCAATCCGGTAACCGGGTCTTTATTCACAGTGTCGCTCAAACGCCCCATCGACTCATTGCGGCCATGGTGGAAAGGGCCACGTCTTCCCAATTGCGAGATATTGAAGTCTGCCATATGCACACGGAAGGGCACCTGCCCTATTGCGAAGAGCAGTATGCGGGCATTTTCAAGCCCAATTCGTTCTTTATCGGAGCGAATATGCGGAAACAGGTCAACGTGGGGATTGCCGATTACGTCCCGATTTTTCTGAGCGAAATTCCGTTGCTGTTCCAGCGCAACATCTTACCGCTCGATGTTGCACTGGTGCAGGTTTCACCGCCCGACCAGCACGGTTTTTGCTCCCTCGGTCCGTCGGTGGATATTTCGTTGAGCGCGGTCAAAACCGCTAAATACGTTATTGCCCAGATCAACCCGAACGTGCCCCGCACCCACGGCGACGGTATCATTCACGTCAACACCCTCTACGCGGCCATTGAATGCGACGATCCGCTGTACGAAATGCCATTGAAACCCGCCACGCCCACGGAGCAGAAAATTGGCCGTTTCGTGGCCGAACTGGTCGAAGACGGTGCCACGCTACAAATGGGCATTGGCGGCATTCCGAATGCGGTTCTGGCCGAATTGCGCCATCACCGGCAACTGGGCATTCATACCGAGATGTTTTCCGACGGCGTGATTGACCTGGTAGAGCGGGGCGTGATCACCAACGAGCGCAAAAAAGCAATTCCGTATAAACTGGTTTCCTGTTTTGCAATGGGAACCCGCCGATTATACGATTTTATCGACGATAATCCCGGCGTTGTGATGAAGGAAGTGACCTACACCAATGACACGGCCATCATTCGACGGAATCCAAAAGTGACGGCCATCAACAGTGCCATCGAGGTGGATCTGACGGGGCAGGTCTGCGCCGACACCATCGGAACGTACCAGTATTCGGGCGTGGGCGGCCAGATGGATTTTGTGCGGGGCGCATCGCTTTCGGAAGGCGGAAAACCGATCATTGCCCTTCCCTCCGTGACTAAAAACGGGGAAAGCAAAATTGTCTCGTTCCTGAAAGAAGGCGCTGGCGTAACGACCACCCGCGCCCACGTTCACTACATTGTGACTGAATATGGTGTTGCGTATCTCTACGGAAAAAACCTGCGCCAGCGGGCTCAGGCGCTGATCAACATCGCCCACCCCGACCACCGCGAGTTCCTGGCACGTCAGGCGTACGAACGGTTTAAAGTGTTTGGGTAAGTTCAGGTTTTTCCCCGAACAAAACCGCCAGCATCCGTTTAAATTCCGATTGAACCGGGGCCGAAATCACGATTTCCTTTGCCGAAACCGGGTGGTGAAACCGAATCCGATTGGCGTGTAAAAGCATCGTATTCATCGCGTACTGTTCCAGAAACAGCCGGTTTTGCTTGTTGCAGCCGTGGGGTCGGTCGCCAATGATCGGGTGAAAAATGTGCGCCAGATGCTTCCGGAGCTGGTGAAACCGACCGGTAGTCGGCGTCAGCTCGACGAGCGAATAGCGGGATGTCGGGTGTTTTCCGAACGGAACCGGCACTTCCGTGCGCCGAAGTGTTTTTAGTTTGGTAAACGCTTCCTGAACCAGCCCGTCGTCGCGCCGGAGCGGGTAATCGATTTCCAGTTCGTCGGCGGTATAGCCCCGCACAATCGCCAGATACGTTTTCTGAATATCTCCCTCGGCAAACCGCTGCTGCATAATCGAATTCATAGCTTCACTCAAGGCGAAAAGCAGAATTCCGCCGGTTTTACGGTCCAGCCGGTGAACGGGATACACGCGTTGCCCTAATTGATCGCGGAGCAACTGAACGGCAAACGCGCTGGCATCGCTGGCAATCATCGACCGGTGAACGAGTAAACCGTGCGGTTTATTAATTGCCACCAGATCAGGAGATTGGTAACGGATTTCGAGCGGTTTTCGCTCCTGAATTACTTCCAAAACCGGTTGCTCCTCTCCCATCAATACTTCTGCAGCAGGTTCAATAATTTGCGATCCAGTTTGTGGCCGTGCCAGTCTTCGTATGCCACATCGGCGCGTCGGGAATCGAGAATGCCAAAATCGCCGATGAATTCCCAGAGGGAGAAGCCAATGCCGTTGCTCGTCAGAATATCCAGCACATCACCAAACCAGGCCAGAAAAACGTCGTGGGGCGTTTTGTTCCAGGCACCACATTCGCCACAATGCACGCCCACCCCTTTGTTGACCAGTTCAATCCACGGTTTATAAAAGGTCTCCAGCATCTCACGACTCAGGTAGCGTTCACCCACTTGCCCCGGCCATTTTGGTGTCGGCATATTCTCCGGGTCCTTATTGGCCCAGGGCGCCTTGAAATGCGAAATGATGCCCGGATTATACCCCCGGCAGCTTTGGGCAATGTCGAGATCCGTGATTTCGGGAATGACCGTCGAGCCCGTATTGTTGCCGTCCGCAATAATCAGATGCTTCGGATTCTCCTTGCGAATGGCTTCCGAAGCCGCCAGCGCAACTTTCCGATAAACCGCCCCCGGCACGGGACCATGCTTCGAAAGCTGGTCGTTCATGTCTTCGCGCATGCTCGGTTCGTTGAGCAGATCGAAGCTGATTTTCTTCGAAGACACGTTCTTATACCGCTTTGCCCACATATTCCAGTGGAAGCAAAATGCGTCAAGCGCAGGTTGATCGGTCCAGAGATTATACGGTTCGTGAAAACCGGCATTGACGCAATAGCCCGGTGCGCGGTGCAGGTTCAGACTGACGTGAATGTTGTGTTTATGGGCCATCTCCACCAACCGATCAATTCGATCAACCGCCTGTTCGTCAATCTGGTAGACTTCGTCGGGCGTAATGTTCCGGCTCCGGTCAAATTTGAGGTAGGCCGGGTACGCCATCGGTAACCGGACAAAATCAAAACCCCAGTCGCGCATCCACTTGAATTGTTCCTCCTCGGTGGCTTTTCGACCCTGCGCGGGATTCGGCGAAAAGAAATCCAGCAGATTAAAGCCTTTCCATTTGGGCAGTTTGTTTTTCGCCTTCGCTGCGGAAGACGACGCCAAAACCGCAGTCCCGGATGCGCTGACAGCCGCAGCCAGTAAACCGGAATGTTGAAGAAACGTGCGACGTTGCATGGGAGTCGGAATAGTTTTGCAGCAAACTTACTGAAAACCGTACACTAAAAATCAATTTCCGAAAACCGCTCACTTCTCCGGATTATGTCCCCAGTTTTTGAGCGAATATGCCCAATTGCTGCCTTTTACTTCTTCGGGGCGCTGGGCCGAGTGGCGCTTGATGTAGCCAACGACCTTCTGCATGTGTTCATAGTCCCGCTCGTCCAGATCCGACCGTTTTTTCCGTTTGATTCGGATGATTTTTTCGCCCGATTTATGGCCAACGGATTCGCCATCGCCACTATCCCAGCCGACGGATTTGGATTCGTCCGTCTCCAGCCATTTTTCCAGTTCCGAGGGTGACATGTTGACCAGATCACCAAATTCCTCAAACACTTCTTTTTTCTTATTATCCTCCATACTGCTGTCCCGTTTACACTTTTTCGACTTCGCTTTGCAGTTTCAATACATGATCTTTGTCGTCCTGTTCAATTACCAGCGCCGGGTTATCGACCGATCCGTTGCGTTTCACCTTCGTCCCTTTGATGGTTTTTTCAATCTCTTCTTTGTGAATTTCCACAACCTTCCCTTCCGCGTGGCCACCGGCGTATTTCCACCGCACCACATCCCCTTTTTTAATCATGACATTGCTTTGTTAAAGATTACTGCCCATAACCGGGTGTGCAAAAAAAATGTTTCGGCAGGTATTGGAATCGAATTTTGCCTTGCCGGATTCATCCGTAGCCTAAAACAAATAAACCTCTCTCCTGGCTTACCAGTTACTTATTCAGGTAGTACGGTTTAAAGCCCCCTTCAGGGGGTGGGGGGCGATACGAAAAACGAAAATTCTAAAATTTAGACATTCTAACATTCAAAATCGTCATGTCAACGAAATCGTTTTCTTTTCCGCTCCGAATCGGCAGCCGGAGCATTGGGCAGGCCGCCGTCGGACGCCTGGCGCTGGGGGCTTTAGCGCTTGGAGCCACGGCCGTAGGGGCGCTGGCGGTTGGAGCGCTGTTTGTTGGTCAGGTACGCATCGGACGGGGTTACGTCCGCAAACTGCGCATTGGCGAACTCGAAGTAGATCGGCTCCTAATCCGATCCACCAAACCGGTTTTCGAGTCCGAAGCTGTAGACGACGCGATTATCCACGTCAATACACCCATAAAACGCAAGAAAAAAGCGAAAAAACACGATTAACAAAGCGGCCGGTTTCGGCTTATCGTTTTTCTGTTCTCTTTTTTGTCGACGTACAGTATTTCGAATACATCATCCCTCCGGGATATTTGACACAACGTTATGAAAGTATTGATCATTATTCTGTTGCTGGCAGGCCTGTCGGCAGCAGCTCAAAACAAGTCTGCATCGACCACGCCACCGGTCATTGTCTCGGCCATTGAAGGTATCACCGACAAGCATTTTCAGCCCGATACGACTTACGCGGCCCTGTCGGAAGAAGACGAAACCATCCTGGCGAAACAGCCCGTGGCGAATTGGGGACTGCCGCAGGAATCCGGCGGAATGACGTATTACAATCTGGTCATCGGAACCCGCTCCTACCAGTTGCTCATTACCAAATCACCCAAAGCGGTGTACTCTACGGCCATGTTACTGCGTTTTACCGACCCCAAAGCCAAACCGGAACCGATCGCCCGGGGAACGCTCAAACCGAAAGAAGAAAAGCCCAAATAAGGAGAACTGGCAGACATCCGGTGCCAATCCCTTATTTGGGCCTTCCCTTTCAAGCATTTCTGCCGGAATTAGCACGGCTTATTTGGGAATTTACCGTTTGGTGAATCCCTCCAGCGCCACATCCTGGCTGCCGTCAGTATTGGTCCGAATGGTATAGCGGGTTGGGTAGTAACCCGGTTTTTCGTATTTAGTCGGAAGCTTGATCGCTTTGTCCAAGGTGGGAGCGGTTTTCAGGTAGCTCATGGTTACCATTTGCTCCCAAAAGGTCACCTTACCATCATAAGAGCCGAATACGAAGGTTTCGGTAAATGGTTGCCCTTTGAACTCCGGGCTGGTGGTATCCGACCAGTGTGCGCCCATCATCGGAACCCCGCCCGGACCTTTGGCAAAATCCGTGTGGATGAACCCGCTCGCCGGTAAATTATCAAACTTGGCTATTGCTTTATCGTACGTCGGAATTGCCATCGTTTCCACCATCGGCTGAATGTAAAAGTGGAAGTCGAAGTGGGGCACGGTGTAGATATTGGCCGGTTCATGGCCTTGCGGATTCCAGTTGATCATCACGTGCTGAAAAGGCGTTTTAGAAGTGGCTTCGTCGGGCAGTGCCAGCATATAAGCGGTTTCGGGCAGTGTCGTTGGCAGGTTATCGAATGCTTCTTTACTGCGTGTAAACCCGATGGAGGACGGATTGCCCTGCGCATCCAGCAAAATCCAGGTTTTGACATTGCCATTTCCCATCGGAACCGAGGGGCCGTAGATTCGCTGCGGTTCGCTCGTTTTGTCGTCGTCTTTTGAACAGCCCAAAAAGACCGTGGCTGCAATTAAACAGATAAAAAGTTTTTTCATAAAGTTTGGTTATAGGTAGAAAAATTTAACCCTAAAAGTAGCACAAAAATATTATTGTGCGTGGATGTATCGGTAACATCGAGCTACACACCATTTTACCCATTTGGGGAGGGGAATGCTTTTACCGGCTCCTCACCCGGTTCGGAGCAGTCGAGAAAATTAAAGTTGCGCTGACCAAATACAGCCCGAGCCAGAAGGGATAGGAATAGTGCTTTCATAATTCTGCGGAAGATGTTTAGGCTATTTTGAGAATTCGGTAGATCGATGAAGACCGCTGTTCCTTTTCCGACGACCGGTTTTCAACCTCTCCCCTTCGATTTAGCCTGGGAGGTTTCAGGGAGGAATTGGCGGGAGAATCCGACCGTATGTAGAATGGATTGCTCAGGTAAACATCACACAGAAAACGATTGGCGACTGGCTGGCGGATCAGTCCTTCGAGCCATATCACCGGATAATTCAACCGGTTTCCAGCAAGAAAAAGAATCAGATTGCCCAGCAGCGGCAGAGCCATTCTGAGGTTGGGCAGAAACCGATTCGGGGGTAGAAACAGGGAACGCATTCGCATGACAGGCGGGTCGGGTTAAAGAATGAATGACCAGTATTTTTCCGTGACGTTTCCTGCACAAAACTGCTTCGGCCCGGCCAAAATGCGTTAACTCAAATCCGACATTCTTTTGCCCATTTTCGCCATCGCCGATTTTTAGGCATAAAAAAAGCCCATTTCGGGCCGGTAGATGGGGATTTAGGCAGAACTGGAGCAAAAACCGGTGCGCTCAATTCGACACATTCAGTATGCCGGGAGGAGATTATTCAAATCTGGGCGTACGCCGATGGCAAGACGCCAAATCGCTCCTGGAAGACTTTGGTGAAGTAGGACAGGCTTTCGAAGCCCACCTGATAGGCGACCTCCGACACAGTCAGGGCATTTTGCTGCAAATAGGTTGCAGCCCGTTCCAGCCGCTGATTGCGGATAAATTCTACGGCGGTCTGATCGGTCAGAGCTTTGATTTTACGGACCAGTTGCCGCTGGCTTAGGTTCAGTTCCTGGCTGAGTTGGTCCACATTGAACGCACTGCTGGAAAGGTGATGGTCGATGACCGCCCGTACTTTTTGCAGGAACTCTTCCTCGTGCGGTTTTCCCGCTGCGTTCGCCGGTAACTCCTGCGAAGTCTGAGCACTAAAATATTGCTGCAAGCGGATTTGTTTCTGAAGCAGGTTTCGCACCCGCGCCCGGATTTCCGACTGGTAAAAGGGTTTCGTCAGGTAATCATCAGCCCCCTGCTCAAACCCTTCAATGCGGTTTTCCACTTCGGCTTTGGCCGTCAGCATCACCACCGGAATGTGACTGGTGGCTTCCTGGCTTTTCAGCATCCGGCAAAACGCAAAACCGTCCAGTCGGGGCATCATCAGGTCGCAGATCACCAGATTCGGCAAAAGAGTCGTCGCTTTTTCCAGGCCGTCCTGCCCGTCAACGGCTTCCAGAATCTGGTAGTCGGTTTCGAAAATACTTCGCACAAACGCCCGGATATCGGCATTGTCGTCAATAATCAGCAGGATATTTTCGGCAGCGGTCTGACTTTCTGAAACCGGTTGTGGGTTTTCAACACGTTCTGCTGACACCAGACCCGGGTCGACGTCTGTCAAATACGGCCAATCTAAACCTGGCGGTTTGGCGGTTTTTCGCACCGGCAACTGAACCGTAAACGTCGTTCCCACGCCTTCCGAACTG
Source organism: Larkinella terrae (assembly GCF_009668025.1). Taxonomy (GTDB): domain Bacteria; phylum Bacteroidota; class Bacteroidia; order Cytophagales; family Spirosomataceae; genus Larkinella; species Larkinella terrae. The sequence goes on from NZ_WJXZ01000009.1 coordinate 492,635, forward strand.
ACCAGACCGATGCTGCCCTTCAATACCCGGACCAGTTCACGCACCAGTGCCAGACCAATACCGCTTCCTTCGTACACCCGGTTGAGATTGCCGTCAACCTGATAAAAGCGTTCGAAAATATGGCCCTGCTGGGCTGGGGCAATGCCGATTCCCGTATCCCGAATGGTAAATACCAGCGATTTGCCTTCGTTCGGAAACATCACCTCCAGGTGAACCTCCTGACCCGCCGGGGTAAATTTTAGCGCATTTGAAAGCAGATTGGTAACGATTTTTTCCAGTTTATCGGGATCAAACTCCGCCCAGTATTCCGTTTCGTCCAGTTTATACGAAAACCGGATGTTTCGGTCCTCGGCCAGTGATTCGAACGAACCGGCAAGGGTCCGAAAAAACGCGACCAGATCCCCTGACTGGAATTCCGGCTGCAGCTGACCTGCTTCCAGTTTACTCAGATCGAGTAGTTGGTTGATCAGACTCAGTAAACGACGCGCGTTTCGTTGCAGCAATGGAAAGCGCGAATCCTGCGAATATTCCTCCACCAGTTGTTCGATGGGCCCCAGAATCAGGGTCAGCGGAGTTCGGAATTCGTGGGAAATATTCGCAAAAAGCCGGGTTTTGAGGGCGTCCAGCTCCGCCAGACGGCTGGCTTCTTTTTGCTCAAAAACGACCTGTTGCTGCAAAATCAGCCGTTGCCGCTGAAACCGGTAGAGCTGCCAGCCCAGCAAAACCAGTGCAAGCAGGTAGATGATGTACGCCCACCAGGTCCGGTAAAACGGTGGATGAACCCGAATCTGTAACGGAACCGGCAAACTCCAGACCTCGCCATCGGCTGAACCCATCATTTCAAACTGGTAATTGCCATCGGGCAGGTGAGCGTAATTGGCGAACCGGTTGGTTCCGGCCTCCACCCAATCGCGGTCGATACCGGAAAGGCGGTACCGATAGCGGTTTTTGCCCGAATTGGTATAATCCATGACGCCGAATTCCAGCGTCACCAGGTTTTGGTCATGAGCCAGATCGAGTCGCGGAGTATATTCGATTCCCTGGGTCAGTAACGAATTTTCTCCGCCCACCGTAACCGCTTCATTGTTGATTTTCAAGCCAATAATATTGGCGAGTGGTCGTTTAATATTGGCGAGTGGTCGTTGATGGCGCGTTTCCGAAACTTCTTTTGGTTGAAAACCGGTCAGGCCGTTTACACCCGCAAACAGCAATTCGCCCGATGCGGTTTTAAAGGAAGCCTCACTATTGAACTCATCGTCCTGCAAACCGTCGGCTTTGGTGTAGTTCCGAAATTCCCGCTTTGCCGGATTGAACCGGCTCAGCCCGCGGTTGGTACTCAGCCAGAGGTTTTTAAATTCATCCGGCAAAATGCCATAAATGACACTGTTAGGTAAGCCCTGTGCTTCGGTAAAATGTTCGAATTGGCCGGTTTGCTTATCCAGTCGTTCAAGTCCTCCACCTTTGGTACCGATCCACAAAAACCGGTCGGCCTGGTTAGGATCGGCCGCCAGACTCAGCACAAAATCGTTGCTCAGGCTCCGGCGATTGGCAACTTTGTTTTTGTACACCGAAAACGTTGGATTGGTCTGGCTGTTTTTCACCCGAATCAGTCCCTTTTGCGTCCCGATCCACAGCGTGCCATCCGGTTCCAGGTGAAGTGCATAGGTTTCAATTTCTGCTCCGCTCTGGGGCAAAAGATTCTGATACGAGAATACTTCGAAGGCTTCAGTAACAGGATCGAAGCGTAGCAATTTACCATTGTTTACCCCGATCCAGAGACGCCCTCGTGGATCTTCGAGGGTTTGATTCCCCACAAATCCGAAGTTTGTGTTAGACGGCAACGGGTATTTCTTAAGTAGCTTCCAGTCCGGCGAAAATTTGAAAATATGCTGCTGATGCGTTTGGAAATGCGTATTGGAAACCCAGAAGTTGCCCCGGCGGTCCTGCATCAGATTGCGTTGTCGCCGATCGGCTTCGGGCAAATTCGGGTCCAGAAAAGGCACGAGTCGATTTGCCTTGCGGTCAAGTTGTTCGTAAGCATATTGAAACCGCACATAGGTTTGACCCTGCCGGTCGACATAAATTCTGGAAAGCGAGGTATTGGGCAGGTAAACCTGAAACTGTTTGATGCGGGGATTGAATTTCCGCAGACCGTAACCGCTGGTTCCGGCCCAGATCGAACCCGTCCGGTCTTTCAGCAAACTCGTAATTGTTGCCAGGTTCGGCGGTAATTTCTCGTACGCCCTGCGAATCGTTAAACTGTCCTGCCGGAAAAGCTCCGCCGGAGACATCAGCCACAAATGATCCGGTGTGGCAATCGCAAGAGTATGCTTATCAATCGCTTTCAGTTTAACGCCGAAATAATTTTTTTGGGGTAAGGCAATGGTTTTATGCACACCCTGGTGCCAGCCTTCGATCTGGTTACTGTTGCTGGCAAACCAGTAATCCTGCTGATAATCGCCGTACATGGCATGATAATCACCGGTTTTGGAATGAAACAGCGGCAGTTGGGTGGCCCTGTCCGGTTGCTTCCAGCCGAATTCATACATGCCATAAGCCGTTCCGATGTATCCCTTTCCATCCGGTCTGAAACTAAAATAATGCGCTTGCGTATACGGAAATCGCTGACGGAGGTCGATCGTTTTAATCTGAACCGATTTTGTAAAATCGGTCTGATCTGGAAAACCGCTTTTGAGTGAAGCGGGTAATTTGATCCGAAATAGTTTATGGGTATCCGTACCCACCCAGATATTGCCTTCAGGATCTTCGGACAGCAGCCGGATCTCGTAATTCCCCGCGTTGGGGGCCGCCTGGTCGCTGATGGTCAGGTGATAAAATCGCCGGGTTCGATCATCGAACAGGTTCAGTCCCTGGTTGCCGGTACCAATCCAGAGTCGCTGGTGACGATCGATCAATAAGGCCGAACAGTTATTCTCGGAAATGCTGTAACTGTTGTACGGATCGTGCGTGAAGATCTTAAAATTCAAGCCGTCGTAGCGATTCAGACCATCTTTCGTCGCAATCCAGATGAAGCCTTTCTGGTCCTGCTTCAGGTCGTAGACCATTCCCTGCGAAAGGCCGTCGGAAATAGTAATTTCCTGCCAGCCTTTCAGCTGTGCGATAAGGGAAACAGGAAGGAACAACAGAAATAGTAACAGGAATCGCATTCACGCTGAGTTTTACCGGAAACTATGCAAAATCTTGCCAAATTGAGGAAGACCCAGCACGCTCCTTTTTACTGCCCTGATCCATTTCGGTACGGTGTTTCCTACTGGTACATGTTTCCGAAAAACGGGTATATCATTCGAAAAATTCCGACTGAAGCCGGAATTAAAAATGAATCAAAAAGTTATCATACTGTTAAATAGGCCCCAATTTTTCCAATCACGCCTGAAAAAAAGTACCTTTACTTACCACTCACTATCCAGCCTGAAATGACAGACAGCCGTAGAGAATTTCTGAAAAAAGCCGCCCTGCTAGCCGGTGGCACCAGCCTTTTCGAGGTTTTACCCGATTCGATTCAAAAAGCCCTCGCCATCGATCCCCAGCCGGGCAGCACCTTTCTGGATGCCAAGCACGTTGTCATTCTAATGCAGGAAAACCGCTCGTTCGACCATTGCTACGGTACGCTGCAGGGCGTTCGGGGGTTCAATGATCCGCGGGCGATTACGCTGCCCAATAAAAATCCGGTCTGGCTCCAAACCAACGGCGCCGGGGAAACCTACGCCCCGTTTCGGCTGAATCTGAAAGATACCAAAGCCACCTGGATGAGTTCGCTGCCGCACTCGTGGACAAATCAGGTGGATGCCCGCAACAACGGAAAATACGATAAGTGGCTGGATTCCAAGCGCTCCGGCCACAAGGAATACGCCAAAATGCCCCTGACGATGGGCTACTACAACCGCGAAGACATTCCGTTTTATTACGCCCTGGCCGACGCCTTTACGGTTTGCGACCAGAATTTCTGCTCGTCGCTAACGGGCACAACGCCCAACCGGCTTTACCTCTGGACCGGCACGATTCGCGAAAAACCGGAACGGGAATCCAAAGCCAATGTGCGCAACGAAGACGTCGATTACGGCGACGCGGCCCGCTGGACGACCTTCCCCGAACGGCTGGAAGACAACGGAATTTCCTGGAAAATTTACCAGAACGAACTGAGTTTGCCGGTCGGTTTTGAAGGCGAACAGGAAGGCTGGCTGGCCAATTTTACCGACAACCCGATTGAATGGTTCGAGCAATACAACGTCGGTTATTCGGCGGCTTATCAAAAATACCTAGAAAAACGGGTTGCTGAATTACCAACTGAAATTCAAGCCCTTACCGCTAAAATCAAATCTCTTCCCGAAGCTGACAGCGAAACCGACAAACTGAAAAAAGAACTGACCCGGAAGGAAGAAGAGTTAAAAACCGGTCTGCTGCACCGCGAAACCTTCAGCCGGGAAAACTACGAAAAGCTTTCGCAGCGGTTGAAAAACCTGCACAACAAAGCGTTTACCACCAACAAAAACGACCCCGATTACCATTCACTGACGTCGCTGAAATACCACGATGGCAGCACGGAGCGCGAGGTGGAAATCCCGAAAGGTGACGTACTGCACCAGTTCCGGGCCGACGTCAAAAACCGTACCCTGCCGACGGTTTCTTGGGTCGTCGCACCCGAAAACTTCTCCGACCACCCGGGCGCGGCCTGGTATGGTGCTTGGTACATTTCCGAAATGCTCGACATTCTGACGCAGAACCCGGACGTCTGGAAGAAGACGGTTTTTATTCTTTGCTACGACGAAAACGACGGGTATTTTGACCACGTTCCGCCTTTCGTTGCCCCCCACCCCGACCAGCCCGAGACCGGCACCACGTCCAAAGGCATCGACACGGGAATCGAACACGTATTTATGGAACAGGAGCTGAAACGCAAGGGCATCAACGCCAAACGCGAAGCGCGGGCCAGTTCCATCGGGCTCGGTTACCGCGTTCCGCTCGTGATCGCGTCGCCCTGGAGCCGGGGCGGCATGGTTTCGTCGGAGGTGTTCGATCATACGTCGATTCTCCAGTTTCTGGAAGTTTTCCTCAACAAGAAAACCGGTAAAAAGATCGAGGAATCCAACATCAGCGCCTGGCGGAGAACGGTTTGCGGGGATTTGACATCTGTATTCCGGCCCTACAAAGGCGAGAAAATTCCATTGCCTACGTTCGTGGCTAAAAACGAATTTGTCGAAAGCATCCACAAAGCCCAGTTCAAGCAATTACCGGCTGGTTTTAAAGAACTTACGAAGGAAGAAATTTCGCAAATCCGACAGTCGCCGATGGCGTCGCCACTCGTTCCGAATCAGGAAAAAGGCGTTCGGGCGGCTTGTGCCTTGCCGTATCAACTTTACGCCGATGGCAAGTTGAGCGCCGATAAAAAAGCATTCGGGATTACGTTTCAGGCCAAAAAAGACATTTTTGGGGCCAAATCGGCGGGCTCGCCGTTTACGGTTTACGCGCTGGATTCGTTCCTGACTGCCAGTGAAAAACCGGAACGCGATTTCAAAGTCCGGGATTACGCGGTCACTGCAGGCGACAGCCTGACCGATAGCTGGCCGCTTGCCGACTTTGAAAAGGAAACTTACCACTTCCGGGTCAATGGCCCGAACGGTTTTTTCCGCGAATACATTGGTGACGTCAACGACCCGGCGCTGGACATTCTGTGTGACTACCAGCGGACCACGCCACAGAGCAAGCAATTGACCGGTTCGATTGAACTGAAAATCAGCAATCTGGATAAATCAAAGCCGGTTACTATCGAGGTCAAGGACAATGCTTACAAAACCGGTACGAAGACGAAAGCGATTGCCAAAGGCAGTCAGGCGAGTCTGGTGCTGGATTTGGGCAAGAGTTTTGGCTGGTACGATTTCAGCGTGAAAGTTTCCGGAAGTACGGTTTTTGAAAAGCGGTTTGCGGGCCACGTCGAAACCGGGAAACCGAGTTTTACGGACCCGGTGATGGGCGGGACGATCGTTTAGTGTATTACCTGGCAACTGAGAGTGGGCGGAGAAAACCGTCCACTTTTTTTGCGCCTTTTATTCTTCCAACTGTGAATCCAGCTAGTATATCTCCTTTCAAATCGACTTTTGGTCGCGTATCGCCTGAATGTTTGTAGCAGGAAACCCGCCAAACGCATTCTTTTTTGGTCGCGTAGCGATCGAACGCGTGGGAGGTTCGATCGCTACGCGACCGCTGTGAAGTGCTTGGGATATTCGCATTTCTACAAACATTTGGTCGCAATGCGACCGTAAAATCTGGATTTTCCTGACTATTTTGGGAGATTTGGAGTCGGATTAGAAACGACTTATTACATTAATTAAAGCACCCTATCCCCTTAAAAATGAATTTTCGTGTATTTACCATTCTGCTTTTTTCACTAATCATTTTGCAATCCGTCCGCGCGCAGAAAAACGCTCCGGGAAATTCGCCCACGGCGGAGCGGGAATACCTGGTGCAAACGCTGGTGCGCATTGCCGACCCGGTTTTGGTTTCGCTGAGTCAGAACCAGTTGCGGGCCAAAATGCCGATCGAATCATCGGGTACGGAGCGGGAAAAATACACGCATCTGGAGGCCTTTGGCCGTTTGCTGGCCGGAATGGCGCCCTGGCTCGAACTCGGGCCGGACGAAACCGCCGAGGGCAAGCTGCGGAAAAAATACATCGACCTGACACTGGTTGCTTTACGGAATGCCACGGACCCGAAATCGCCGGATTTCCTGAATTTTAACAAGGGCGGCCAACCCGTGGTCGATGCGGCTTTTTTCGCGCAGGGCCTGCTGCGGGCACCCACCCAGCTCTGGAACCGGCTCGACGCAACGTCGAAAGCAAACGTTATTGCCGCGCTAAAGTCGTCCCGGTCCGTCACACCCTATTACAATAACTGGCTGCTTTTCAGTGCCGAAGTCGAAGCGGCTTTGCTGAAATTCGACGGAAATTACGACCGGATGCGAATTGATTACGCCCTGAAATCGCATCAATTGTGGTACAAAGGCGACGGGACGTATGGTGACGGTCCCTCCTTTCACTGGGATTATTACAACAGCTTTGTCATTCAGCCGATGCTGCTGGACGTTCTGAAAACGCTGGTGGATGCCGTGCCAAATCCGTCGATTAAAAAGGAATACGAAACCGCATTGTCCCGCGCGCAACGCTACGCCGAAGTGCAGGAAAGCCTGATTTCGCCGGAAGGCACCTATCCGCCCCTGGGCCGGTCGCTGGCCTACCGGTTTGGTGCGTTCCAGGTACTTTCGCAGGTCGCGTTGCTGAAAGCGCTTCCCGACGGTCTGGAACCGCAACAGGTACGGGCGGCTTTGTATACGCTTATCAAAAAACAGGTGGAAGCGCCCGGAACTTTCGACGCCAACGGCTGGCTGCAAATCGGTCTGTACGGCCACCAGCCGCAGGTTGGGGAAACCTATATTTCAACCGGCAGTCTGTATCTCTGTTCGGAAGCGTTTCTGATGCTGGGCTTGCCCGCCAGCGATGCGTTCTGGACTGGGCCGGACAAAGACTGGACGTCAAAACGAATCTGGAAGGGGGAAAATATTCCGGTTAAACACGCGAAAGATTGAACGGGCGGTTTATGACTTTTCGGTTGAATCCCCCATTTTCAAAAACCGCACCAGAAACGGCAGGCTCAACCCCTGAACCACCAGGGTAATTAACACCACGACGACAGAGAGAAAAATCAGCGTATTTCGCTCCGGGAACGCCTTGCCTTCGTCCAGCGTCAGCGGCAATGCCAGCGCCGACGCCAGGGAAACGATGCCCCGCATGCCCGCCCAGCCGATGACCAGCGCATCCCGCCAGTCGATTTTTTCGTCGGTGTAAAACCGGAACCTGCCCTGCCGCTGCGGAAAAAGTTTGCGCTTGTTGATGGCTTTTTCCAGGTTATTGTTGTGACCAAACACCCACCACATTCGGATGATCAGCATGATAATGCTAATCAGGAAGCTAAAACCAATCAGGGGTAAAATCTCGTCGTGATCAATGCTTTTGACCACCTGCGGAAACTGCAGCCCGATCAGAATAAAAACCAGGCCGTTGAGCAGGAAAATGATGACGTCCCAAAACGACTTGTTCTGATTTTTGACCGAAGTCGGAAACAGCCGGTTGGTGTATTGCGAGAGCGTAATGCCCAGCACCACCACCGCCAGCACCCCCGAAACGTGGACTTCCTCGGCCAGCAGGTACGCGATAAACGGCGAAACCGCCATCGCACTGATCGCAATCAGGCTGTTGCCGTAGACCCGGCGCAGAAAATACGCAAGCACCAGTCCGAACAGGATTCCCACGCCAACCCCGCCGATAACAACGATCAGAAACTGGAAATAGGCGTTAAAAAAGCGAAAACCGGCTCCGGCAATGGCAGCCACGGCAAACCGGTAGGCAATCAGGCCGGAGGCATCGTTCACCAGACTTTCTCCTTCCAGAATCGTCAGCGTCCGGTGCGAAAGGCCCAGGCCCTTGGTAACGTTGGTCGCGGCAACGGCGTCGGGCGGGGAAAGAATGGCGCCCAGCGCAAATGCCATCGGCCAGTTCAGTTCGGGAATGAGGTAATGTGTCGTAACGGCGATGGCCGTGGTGGTCAGAAAAACCAGCGAAATCGCGAGTGAACTGACGGTGGGCCAGTTATTGCGCAATTCCTTGAACGAGATATTAAAAGCCGCATCGTGCAGCAACGGAGGCAGAAAAATCAGAAAAACGACTTCCGGATTTAATGTAATGGCCGGGATGCCCGGCAGATAACCGATACCGATGCCCGCCAGCACCAGCAAAATCGGATACGGAATTTTAATTCGGGTAGCGACCGCCGACAACACAATCATGATCGCCATGATGAACAAAACGATACTGTAGTTTTCCATTCGGTTTTCGGTTCATAGTTTACGGTTTATGGTTTGCGGTGGTTCGATCTATCCTGGTCAAACTGTAAACCGAAAACCGTAAGCTACAAACCATAAACTGAAAACTAAAAATGGCCCGCATTTGCATACGGGCCATCGTTCGGGAGCAAATAAAACGGAATTTCAGGATTTTGTCGCCACCGTATTTCCTTTTTTAAGCGTGCCGGGGCTTTTCTTACCGGTTCCGGGCTTTTTACCGGACGAAACCGAAGGGTTTTTCTGCGTCATCGTCACCGGGTCCCAGTGCACCACTTTATTTTCGAAATAACTTTCGTTGCAGGCCAGAACCGGGGCGGCTGCGCGGAAACCGAAAACCGGGTCTTCGACGGTTCCCTGACTGCCCACCCGCACGTTCGCGAAAAAGTCGCCGAAGTGTTTGGCGTGGGCATCGTCGTCTTTCGGCGCTTCGAACTTGATTTCCTTAACGGGTTCGGCGGTGCGGGTTTCGGGCGGATATTTGGCGTCGTATTCCTCCACGAATTTCTTCTGGACGTCCTCCGTGAACGTAAAAAAGCTGTCGTAGTTGCCGTAACCGGGCGCAATAGGCAGTTTTTTCTTGGTCAGGATCAGGTTGTTTTCCGAGAATTCGACCGTGCCTTCGTTGCCGATAATTCGCGTCACGTTGCTGATTTTGCCGGCATTGGCGAAGTTGACGCGCAACACCATCTGGAACGCTTCGTGCTGATCGGTTTTCGGATAATCCATGATGCTCGTCATCACATCCGGTACATCCCGGTGCTCTTTCCAGTAGGCCAGGTTGCCGGACGAATAAACCCGGGTCGGGCCCAGCGTATTGGTCACAAAATGAACGCCCGTAATCAGGTGAATGAACAGGTCACCAGCGACACCCGTACCGTAATCCCTGAAATTCCGCCAGCGGAAAAACCGGATCGGGTCGAACGGGCGTTTGGGCGCGTCGCCCAGAAACCGGTCCCAATCGACGGTCTGGGGCGTTGCATCCGGCGGAACCGAGTAGTTCCAGGCCCCAATGGCGTTAAACCGGTCGTTGTTGGATTCGATGTAATTGATCTGCCCGATGTCACCGGCGGCAATCATCCGCTTGGCTTCCTTGAACGACGCACTGCTGATGCGCTGGCTGCCTACCTGCATGGTTTTTCCCGATTTCTTCCAGGCATCGATCACAGCCTTGCCCTCGTTCAGGTGCTGCACCATCGGTTTTTCGCAGTAAACGTGCTTCCCGGCTTTCAGGGCCGCTATCGTGATGTGGTCGTGCCAGTGGTCGGGTGTAACGATCAAAACCGCGTCAACATCCGGCCGGGCCAGAATCTCGCGGTAATCGCGGGTCGTAAACAGTTGCTGCCCAAAAGCCGTCCGGGCGTGTTCGAGCCGACCGGAGTACAGGTCACAAACGGCCACCAGTTCCACATCCGGGTTTCGCAAAGCCGCCTGTGTATCGTAATTGCCCTGAATCCCCATGCCGATGGTGGCAATCCGGATTTTGTCGTTGGGGCTGATCTTTTTCAGATCACGAATGATATTGAAAGGTTTTGCGACACTCTGCGTGGCAATCAGCGCCGAAGCCGCTGTCACCCCTCTGATAAAGTCGCGACGATTGGAATTCATGGAATAGTTGGGTTATCAATGTCAAAAAAAAGCACATTTACGTTTCAATATACGCAAATGTGCCGAAAAGGGCCTAACAAAATCGCACAATTAACCGCAACTCCTACCGAGTATACAAGGCGCCTTTGGCAATGGTCGATTCGTATTCACCACTGATGGTTTCCAGAAATTTACCGGTTACCCAGCCGATGTCTGAATTTCGGATAAACACAAACCGCTTCGGGGCCGTGGGAGTCGAATAGGTTTTCATGATGGATTCCAGCCATAATGCCCCGGCAATCAGCTGCTTTTCACTGACCTGATCGCGAACCGTAGCAATTTCCTGCTCGGCTTTGGTCCGGATTCCCGCGTCGGCTATCTCTTTCACGTTGGGGTGCGTCAGGGCGTTGTAATCTTCCATGACCAGCTTCCGGAATCGCTCGACATCGTCCATCGAAATGGCCACCGCCGTGGTACCGGTTTTTTCCGGATGCAGGTACGTCACCAAAGCCCAGGCCACGTCGCCCCCCAAACCGACCGTCCGGCGCTTCTGCAAACCGGCGTTACTGCTCTTAAATCGGTAAGCCAGCTCCGTATCGGCAATAATTTTAACCACCCGTGGCGCTTCCTTTCGAAAAGCATCACTGCTCAGGGACCGTTTGTTTTCTATCTGGTTCACCAGCGTGTTGGTCCCCACCGGCATTTCAATCGGATGGAACGTCTTATCGGCGTCAAAATAACCGCCAAGCGTTACGTCAGAGCCAATATTGAGTGAGGAAGTACTTGGCCAGACCTTGCGGGGAATGGAACCGACGGTAAATAATTCGGCTTCGCGGTTCAGCGAAAGTGTAGTGTCGATGCGGAGATTACCGTTCGGTAACGCGCGCGACAACTGGTCGTATAGCATCTTTTTGGTTGCCGGGGTTTTGGCCAGTCCTTCCTTCATCTCGTTGCTGAACACGATAAAAATCCGCTCGTTCGGAATGTTGTAGCGACTGATGGAATCCAGGCAAACCCGCAGCGCGTCCTGTCCAGCTTTCAGCGATTTACCGGCATCGGCGACCAAACTGACGTTGGGAACCTCGATCCGGGTTTTGATATCTTTCTCGTAAAAATCGCTTTCGTACCGCGTTTTGAATATCGCCAGCTTAACGTCCGACGCCCCAAATTGAATTCCGGCGTAGAGGTTTTTACCGGAAATATCGCGAATCAGTTCATTGACGCCCCAGGCGCTGGCCACATACCGCAGTCTCTCGTAGCGAGTCCGGGCGATTTTCAGGTAATGATCCGCAAGAGTGTTGTCCCCATTTTCGTAATACGCCAGCCCCAGCGACTCACAGGCGACGGCTTCCCAATACGGATTGACTCCGCGAACTGCCGGCAAGGCCCGCTCCAGCAGGTTGATCGCGTCCTGCGGTTTGTCCAACGCCCGGAGTGTGTTGGCGAGTTTCGTGTAGCGAATGGCCTGAACCACACTGGTGGCTTTTTGGGCAAACGCCGAATTCAACAGAAAAAGCAGGAGGCAGGACAGGGAAAAGATTCGTTTCATACGTTTGTGAGCGTAAAAGGTTACACCATGTTTCCGATGTTGAATTATCGGCTACATATATACGTACGAAGACTGGAAAACGATTTGGGATAGGCTGGAGGAAATGGTCTGGGAAAATGATAAATTACAAATGATATCCGCCGAATGTAGAAGTGCGGATTGCCAGACACTTTTACATTCGGCATTCATCATTTGTAATTTGACATTCCTTTTAATCCATCGCCATTTCGACGTGGGCCGGAGCCTGGATTTTCCGGCCAATGAACAGCAGCAACAGCGGAACGCAAATCAGGAAAAACGAGCCAATAATCAGGAAGGCATCAGCGTAGGTCATGACCAGCGCCTGTTTGATCACCGCTCCCTGCATGACGCCGTACGCCTTGTTCGTAGCCGTCATCAGCGCATCGCCTTTGGACAGAAACAGGTTCGTATACTGACGAATCCGTTCGGCCGAAAGGGGATTGTAGAGGGAAACATTATCGCCCAGCCGGGAGGAATGGAAAACCGTGCGGGTCGAAATGTAGGTAGTCATAATGGCCGTTCCGAACGTACCGCCCAGCTGACGAATCATCCCGGTCAAGGCCGAGCCCTGCGGAATCTCGACGTTCTTCAAATCAGCTAACGTAATGGTTGTCAATGGGATAAAAATCAGCCCCATCCCGACCCCCCGAACGATAAGCGGCCAGAAGAAATAATCCGGACCAGCCGCCAGACTGATGGCCGACAAATCGAAACAGAATCCGAAAAAGAGCACAAAACCGATGGCGGCATACCAGATGGGCGAGATATAGTTTTTACTCATCAAACCGCCCACCACGGGCATCATGAAACCGGTGGCCAGCGAACCCGGCATCAGCAGCAAACCGGTCTGGCTGGCCGTGAAACCGAGGATGGTCTGACAAAAAACCGGGATGATGAAAACCGACGCAAACAGCCCGAAACCCAGAATGAAGTTGAACAAAGTGCCTACCGCAAACCGTCGCTGCAGCAGTAATTTCAAATCCAGAATGGGTAATTTAACGGTCAGCTGTCGCCAGATAAAACCAAGGATTCCGATTCCGGCCGCAATCGACATGCCTACAATGAAGCCCGAATCGAACCAGTCGTTTTCCTGACCTTTTTCCAGAATAATCTGCAACCCGCCGATGCCCATCGTGAGCAATATCAGCGCCAGCCAGTCCATCCCGCCCGCCGTCACTTTTTCCGCCGGTTCTTTGATGTAGGTGTAGGTCAGGAAAGTGGCTAAAATTCCGAAGGGAATGTTGATGTAAAACACCCAGCTCCACGACAGGTTATCCGTAATGTAACCGCCCAGCGTGGGGCCAATCGACGGCCCAATGATGACACCCATCCCGAAAATAGCGTTGGCAATCCCCAAATCCTCTTTCGGAAAAGTCTGAATTAGAATGGATTGCGCCGTTGTGAGCAAACCGCCCCCGCCAATGCCCTGAACGACCCGGAAGAAAACCAGTTCCCAGACGTTGGTCGACGTTCCGCAGAAGATGGAGGCAATCGTAAACAAAATGATCGAAGCCGCGAAATAATTCCGCCGACCCAGTTTGGCCGTCAGCCAGCCCGACATCGTAATCATCACGGCGCTGGCGGCTGCATACCCCGTTACAACCCAGCTAATGTCGCCCAACGACGCGCCGAGGTTGCCCATCATCTGGTTCAGCGTCACGTTGACGATGGACGAATCGATGGTTTGCAGCAGGGCCGCCACCGTTACCGTGAGGACGACGATCCATTTATCAAATCCTAACTTCATAATGGTGAATGGTTTATTGTTTCTGTAAATCCACGGCCACCGTCACACTCATACCGGGACGGAGTTTGGCAAACAGTGGACTTTTCGAATCCAGGTCGATGCGAACCGGAATCCGCTGAACAACCTTCACATAGTTCCCGGTGGCGTTGTCAGGAGGCAGCAGGGAAAATTTCGCACCCGTTGCACCCGCAAACGATCCCACTTTACCGGTGAGTTTTTCGCCCCCAAAGGCGTCCACGTCGATGTCGACCGACTGGCCGGGCTGCATCTGTTTCAATTGCGTTTCCTTAAAGTTGGCCGTTACCCAGAGCGTTGAGTTACCAACCACCGAACACAGCGCCTGACCTGGCTGCACCAGTTGACCGATTTGCACGGCGCGTTTCGACACGACGCCCGAAATGGGCGCCAGAATAACCGTATACGACAGTTGCAGATTTGCCATATCCAGTTCCGTCTGCCGTTGCTTCACCGCAGCCTGCGCTACCGAGATTTGTCCCTGCGTCGCCCGGCGCTGCGAATTGGTTACGCCGGTTTGCGAACCAGCCGCATTCACCTGTGACTGAGCGGTTTGCAGTTGGGCTTCGGCGGCCTGAAGTTGTGCTTTAGCGGCTTCGTATTCCGCCTGAACGGCATCATACTGTTGCTGGGGTACGGTTTTTTCGGCCAGCAATCGTCCATAGCGTTCAAAATCCTGGGTGGCTTTCCGGCTCCGGGCCTGCGCGGCTGCCACATTGGCCTGCGCTGTAACCACCTGATTCCGGGCGGTTTGGACACTCACCTGCGAACTTTCCACCGTGGCCGATGCCACGCTAACGTTAGATCGAGTCACGCCCGCGCTCGCCATCGCGCTTTGCAAAGCGGCTTCGGCCTGCGCCACCCGAATGCGGTAGTCGGCATCGTCAAGAACCACGAGCGTATCACCGGCTTTTACGTACTGATTGTCCTGAAACTTAATGGCTTTCACGTACCCGCCCGCCTTGGGAATAACCGGGTTCACGTCACCGTCGACCTGCGCATCGTCCGTGGTTTCGTGGCGTTGCAGGTACCGAAATTCGCTGTAACCAAAAAAGAGAGCAAGGGCCAGAACCAGAAGGCCACCTACGCGAAACAGAGTTTTCTTATTCATGATCGTATCGTCAAACGAGATTAATTAAGGTTGTTGCCGGTAGCTTTTAACAGATGCTGGTAAGCCAGTTGGGCATCCACGGTGGCATTGATGACATTAAGTTGAGCCTGGAGTAAAAAGCTGTTGGCTTCGAGCAAATCCGTCGAGCCAACCAGCCCGTTGCGAAACCGCGACTCCGTTAGGCGGTAATTTTCCTGCGCCTGTCCAACCGCCGTCCGGATCACAGTTTGCTGTTCCAGCGCCAGTTGGTAGTTATTATAGGCCGTCACCACTTCCGACCGAATCTGATCGGTTTGCTGTTGGCCCTGCAACGAAGCCTGATTGATGGCGAGTTTGGCGCTGTTTAGTTTGCCTTTCATGTTGAACAGCGAACCCACATTATACGTCAGCCCCGCTCCCACGTTCCAGGCGCTCACAAACGACTTGGCTTCCGGAATCAGGTGCGCCGTGGGGTTGATGTAATTGAAACCCGCCGAAACGCCCAGATGGGGATAAAGGCTGCTTCGGGTGTTCCGCAACAGCTCCTGTGCGGATTGCAACCGCAGGTTGTTGGCTTCCACTTCCGGGCGCGACTGCACGGCCTGCGTGACAAAATTGCTCAGCGGTTCCGCCGTCGTCACGGGATTAGCCAGCGTCGTATCAACGGAAATGGTTTGGTCTTCCGGCAATCCGACGAGCAGATTGAAGTTGTACAAGGCGGTTTGCCGGGCCTTATCGACCTGTAAGCGGCTCAGTTGCAGGTTATTCTTCTGCAGTTGAATCTTCAGCACTTCGTTGGCCGTCACGATTCCTTCTTTTTCCAGATTGCGCGCTTCGCGTTCTTTTTCATCAAACTGCTTGATACTTTGGTCGATGACAGAAGTGGAACGGACCAGTTTAACGATGTTGTAATACGCATCTTTCACCGTGTAAACCAGTTCCGAGCGGTTTCGCTTTGCATCCAGCCGACTGGCTTTGGTCAACAATTCCGCCGACTTCTCCGCCGATTTTTCGGCAAAACCGCCAAACACTTCCTTGGTCACCGTAAGGCCACCAATTGTTGCGTTGAAAGCGCCCGCCGGAATGGTCAGCGCCGATTTGCCGTCTGCATCGGGGGCACCCAGCGAAAAGGGTCCGAGCAGGCTGTAGCGCGAATACGCCAGCGACGCGTTGGCCTGCGGCAGGCTGCGATCTTTGGCCTCCTGCGAGCGGGCTTCGGCCGCCAGCGTCCGCGCGTCGGCCAGTTTTATACTCTTATTATTTTGCAGAGCGAGTTCAACGGCCCGGTCCAGCGGCATTACCGGGGGCGTCGGTTGGGCAAATCCCCAGGCCGCGCTCATCAGCCATAGGCTCGCTCCTAGTACGTACGTTTTCATATTAGCGGTTTCTAATTTTATTCAAGAGTGTATTCAATGTGCTTACTTCCTCGTCGGTCAGGTGACTCACAATCGACTCAAAATCTGCAAAATGGGCCGCTGCGGTTTCGACAAACTGTTTCGATTCTTCGGTCAGTCGTAAATTCACCCGTCGACGGTTTTGCGGGTCTATTTCGCGCACGATCAGATTTTTCGCTACCAGTCGGTCGACCAGCCGGGTCATATCCGGATTCAGATCGTTCATTTTTTCCTTCAACTCCCCGGCTGTCAAACTGTTCGGATAGCCTTCGGAAAGATGCCGTAAGACGATGTATTGCTGAACCGAGAGATCAAACGGAGCCAGTTTCTGACCAAAATAGTTGAAGATGAAACTGTTGGTCTGGTGCAGATTGGCGATCAGTCGGTGGTATTCGTTTCGAAATTGCTTGTTCATTTTCTGTTCAGTCCTGACCAAAGGTAGACCCTATATTCGTTTAAACAAATATTGTTTAAACGATGGTTTGCGCAAACCATCGTTTTTAATCGAAGTTTAATTTGTACAAATCGATATTAGGATGTTTTGAAGAATATCTAGCATCCTAACCATTGCTAATGGTTTAATGGCGTATACCGTTGAAGCTGTTCGAAGAAAAATCACATTTTTGACATAACGCGCATTGACCGTTTGACCCATTTTTTTGGTAGGCAATTTCAAATAGGGATTTACCAGGTCGCATCGCGACCCGATGTTTGTAGAAAAATCTGAAATCCTATTTTCTCCTGGTCGCGTAGCGATCAAACAGATTGCTTGTTCGGTCGCCACGCGCCCCCCATGAAATTACGCTGACTTGCTTTCTACAAACATCAGGTCGCTAAGCGACTGAATTGGCACCCGCCAGCCAGTATTCAGCCATTTGGAGTAGCTTAGAGCAAAGAATCTGAATAGAAGCCAGAAGGTATTCGGTAGGAAATAGTCACAAAAATGCGGTTTTCTGATTCTGATTCACTTCCGAACCAACTTAAAAATAGCGGCATCACCGGCGGGCAGCGAGGTGCGTAGAGTGCCGGTGGTTGTGAAAGTCGAATGCTGGAACAATTCGCTGGTCAGGTATTCCGACGATCCGTCCAGCCCGATGCGGGTCAGGTCGATGATGTACTCTTTGGGATGGTCATCGTAATTTAACACGGCCAGAAACCATTCCCCTTTGATTTCCCGAACAAACAATTCTCCCGCCGATTTTCCCGAATTGCCCTCCACCGGTTTGAAGGCAACGCCATTCTTTGCCAGGTCCAGAATCGAGCGGTTTTGCAGCAGCTGCCGGGCGCGCACGCTCCACGGGCCGTGGACGGAATAATCGTCGCCGGTAATGAACGTACCGGTAATGACACCGGAGGTCAGCCGGGCGCGGTTTGCCCCCTCCGACTCTTCACCAAAAACAATGTGATCGGCGTCGATATAATTATAGACGTACGTCTGCCACCAGCCGTAGGTCAGGCCATTCAGCGTGTATTTCGTGTCTTTGATGGTTTTCCAGGCGTCGCAGGCAATTCGGCGGGTGTGGGCATACCGCCCCATCGCCAGATTGGGCGAGATGGCGGCATAGATCAACATTTGCCCGTCCAGTTGATCGATCAAATGTTCCATTCCCTGCCGAAACGCCTGCATCCCGGTCGTTACAGACCTGTCGTAAAAACCGTCCGATTCAATGGCAGCATGGCCCAGAAAATCGATCTTGATCATTTTAAAACCGCATTCCTTCAGCTTTTTGATCGCAAAAGTCAACCGCTGTTTTGTCCCCGGATGCGTCGGATCGAGGGCGCGGCCGCCGTCAAAATCGTGGTAAGTCCCGTTTGCTTTGGTCCACAAGTCCGAAAACAGATAATCCCCGCCCTCCGCTTTGCGAACTTTCCGGGATTTCCAGCCCCAATCGGTGAAGGGCGCCCAGTAGACGCCGGGCTGCAACCCTTTCTTTTGGCAGTAATCGGCAAACTCCTTCAGCTTGCTGAAATCACCGTTCAGTCCGCCCGAAAAGAAATTGTCCCAGAACGAATCGAGATCGATGTAAGCCGTATTGTCATTCCGAAAACCGGTCAGGCTATCGGCAAAAAAATCAGCCACTTTCACCGCTTTATCGAACGAAATCTTGCTTTTGATGGCTCCCCAGCTATTCCAGCCAAACGGCGTCGGTTTGTCCCAGTTGAATACATACGGCTTTTCGGTGATGCGGTTTGCTTTGCCGTACGCTTCCAGACCATCGCGCCAGTCGTCGAAAAAACCGACGAACAGCCTGGGTGACTTAATGGACTTACCGGAAAGCGAACCGTGTGGTATTTTGTCGCGGGTGATCTTTTCGTCCGACAAACCACCCCAGGCTTTCAGTTCGGTCAACTGCTGACCAACGCCCGCAGTCGTGATTCCGGTTTTCCACTCCAGGTGTTCGACCGAGCCAATGATCAATCCTTTGCGAGTGTAGTTTTCATAAACCGCTGCCACTTCCGAACTGGTCAGCGACTGCCCGACCTGTACCGGTCTGGAGTCGTAACTCACAAACGCGTCGTTGTCAAACGGAACGAACAGACTCCGATTGTCACCCCGAACACCGATATCAGCTTTTTCGGCAACGATCGGTGCCATGTAATTGCTTTTCAGGCTATTGCCACTCACCACCACTTCCGTAAAGAAAAATTCCCGATCCGGATAAACATAAAAAATCTGCTGCAGCGTCGGCGAACCCTTGCGGGTCAGGACGATCGAATGCTTTTGTCCAACGCCAAAACCGTCTTTGATGGCGGTTTGCGAATGTTTGCGAGTCGGGTACTCTTTGCTGTTCAGAATCGCATCCCGGTTTTTTACGACCGCGTACGCCCCCGAAATAATTGTTCCAGAATCTGCAATCAGATCAAATTCGCCGGATTGGAGATGGTATTCGATCCGACCGTTTTTGCCGTATGGAATCGAAATCAGGTCTTTGAGTTTAGGCGGTTTTACGGCAAAAGCTGTCTGGCAAAAAATCCAGCCCAGAGCGATGAGTCTGATACGCAGCGACATGTCGGGTCGTTTAGGAATTGAGCAAGTATAGCACTAAATTAGACTCAAGCCAACACGGAAGCGGTTTTTCAGCCTGCGGTTTTCAGTCCTGCCAACCCCGTTTGCAACCTATCTCTATTCATTATGGAATTACTACCCATCAAAGCAACGCTGGATGAAAATGCCGGTTTTCAGGAACACCCCGAGTGCGAAACTTCCCTTGCCATGACGGTGGATTTTTTCAATCGAATTGGATACCAACCGCCGTGGATTGGCTATTACGCCCGGGAAAATGGCGAATTGGTCGGCAGTGCAGCTTTTAAAGGAGCGCCCAAAAACGGGCGGGTAGAAATCGCATACGGAACGTTTCCGCAATTTCAAAGGCAGGGAATTGCCTCCGAAATGTGCCGAAAACTAGTGCTGCTGGCCCAGCAAACCGATCCCGCAGTTACCATCAGCGCCCGAACCTTTGAGCCGGGCGATGAATCGAGCCGCGTTCTTCAACGGAACGGTTTTGTGGGCCTGGGAACGGTTTGGGATGAAGAAGACGGCGCCGTCTGGGAATGGGAATATCGTGCCTAAATCTTTGGGCCGGAAGTGAAGTCGTATAGTTTATTTTCCTTTCATACCGTAATGGCCTCAAATCCAATAGGCATTCCTTTCTGTTCATTGGTTCGAAAATTTAGTTTTTCAAAACCAATCACTTCACCACGACTGTTTTTCATTAAAACCATTTCTTCTCCAGTTTCCTCACTAATGACCTCATCTTCGCGGTTACCAAACCAGACGGTCAATGTGTTGCCTTCAGTATCATAAAAAACGCTTACTTTTTCCATATTATTTCTCCTTCTTTAATAGCATCAGTCGGATATGCTGTTATTAAAAAATTGGGTCTATTATCCGGCTTTTTGATGAAGGCACAAATCCATCGTTTTGTTCGGATGGTTTTGTAAAGCAAATATCCCGATTCGTCCGCTCTACTTCTTCGTATTTCATCAGGGTTTTCTAAAGTGGCTTTAACCAACTCTTCCTGTTCTAACAAAACCGGATGCTTTTGAGTAACAATCAGTTCCCAACGTTGCTTCTCTACAGAGACAGTAAAACCCAAAGGCGTTTGAGCTACAAATAAGGTTTCGTTTTCCAAAACGGAGATTCTTTTACATTTAACTTTTTTGGAAATACACAATATATCATAAACACTTCACATCAGCCAATTACCCAGCTCAACGCCATCACACCTGCCAGACCCGTTACAGAAACCAGCGTTTCCATCACCGACCAGGTTTTGAGGGTGTCGGCCATCGACAACTGAAAGTATTCGCGGAAAAGCCAGAAACCGGTATCGTTTACGTGCGAAAACATCATGCTCCCGGCGCCGATGCTCAACACCATCAGGTTCGGCTCCACGCCGGTGGCCGCCAGCATGGGGGTTACAAAACCGGCGGTCGTAATCCCTGAAACCGTCGACGAACCGGTGCAGACGCGGATCAGGGCGGCCATACCCCAGGCCAGCACGTACGGGTGCAGCGTGGAATGTTCCATCATTTCGGCGATGGACTGACTCACCCCGCCGTCCGTCAGCACTTGTTTTAAGGCTCCCGCTCCGCCGAAAATCAGAAAAAGCATGGCGACATCCTTGATCGCATCCCCAAACAGTCCGGTCACTTCCGGAATGGTTTTCCCGCGCCGGGTTCCGAGCGTGTAGGTCGCCACCAGCACCGAGAGAAACATGCTAACGACAGGCTCTCCCACAAAAGCGATAATTTGCTGAGCCAGCGAATTGTTCGGCAAAAACGGGCTCAGGAAGGTACTGAGGCCAATGAGCAAAATCGGAAACAAAACCGTTAGAAAACTGGTGGTGGCCGACGGCATCTGCTCATCGCTCAGTTCGGGCGCAATGAATGTTGGATTGCCAAGCGTCGTATACCGTTTCACCGTCGAGCCAAACAGTGCACCGGAAATCAGAATGGCAGGAATGGCGACGATAATTCCGTAAAAAAGCGTCAGGCCCATGTCGGCGTTGAACTGCTTCAAAATCGCCAGCGGAGCCGGGTGGGGCGGCAAATAGCCCTGGGTTACGGAAAGCGACGCCAGCATCGGGAGGCCGATGTAGAGTGCGGGGAGTTTATAGCGATGCGCAACCGTGATCACCAGGGGCGCCAGCAACAGGAAACCGACGGAATAGAAAAGCGGCAGGCCGACAATAAAACCGGTTACCAGAAAAGCCCAGCGGGCGTGTCGCGTGCCGACCAGATCCATGAGCTTGACCGCGATGCGCTGAGCGGCTCCGCTTTGGGCGACCAACTTGCCCAGCATCGCGCCCAGGGCAATAATTGCGGTGATGGAACCGAGCGTTCCGCCGATGCCTTTCTGAATGGAGTCGAGAATGTCGAGCGGTTTTTGCCCCAGGGCCAGTCCAACGCCGAGCGAAACCGCCAGAAAAGCCAGAAAGGTGTGAAGACGGACAAACGAAATGAGGGCAATCAGGACCAGAATGCCGAGGATGGTTATGGTTAGGAGCATAACCAAACATAGGAAATATTACGATTCCACCGAAATTTTTGGGTGAAGATTCAATTCCGTTGCTACCCGAAGTGCCTGTAACACATGGCGTTGCTCGTGCGCGATTAAAAACCGGAAGGTGTCGCCCGTCGAAAGCCGGATAAATCTGGCAATGGAAATCGGCACCCGGAGTTTTTGAATGTTGACCCGGCTGGCCCGATCGAGCAGTTCCAGAATGGCTTCCTGCTGTTCAAGAAACAGGTTCAAAACCGCCGAAGCGTCCTGTTTCGGCCCTGGCGTATGCGCTTTGACGGCTTTCATTTTCAGCGCAATCGAACCATTGGCCTGGGGTTGCATCGAATTGGCGAAGTAATTTCCCAGCCAGCCACTTTGGAAGGTCGGCGCGGGCGGAAGCCGGTTTTCCTCTCCTTTGGCGATCGCGGCTTCGAGCATCGGAATGTAGTAATGTCCGTAACTGTTCAGGTGCTCCAGGCACTGGGCAATGCTCCAGCGGTCGGGCGCGGGCTGGCGGTTTAGATCCGCGTCCGTCATCGGCCGGAACGCATCTGTAACGGTCTGAATGAGCGTTTGGGTGTCCTTCGTCAGTTGTTCGAGCAATTCATCAGTCTGAAAAGTGCGCATGGCTGTTGGTGTTTACAGGCACAAACCTAAGACGGTTTTTTCCGAAAATTGTTGGTGAAGACCAAGATTTTCGAAACCGCTACAATTTGACCGTCGCCAGTAACTTACTGAAAGTAGTGGGGTCAAGAGCCAGGTACGAAGCCAGGTATTTGTGTGGAATCAGTTGCAGCACGTGCGGGCTGCGCGTCAGCAACACGCGGAATTTCTCCTCGGCCGTGTACGTCATCAATTCGATATACCGCTCCATCAGTCCCGACATGGCGGCTGCCGTGCCGATGCGTCCCCAACGTTCCAGGTTCGGGTAGGTCGCCAGCAAGCGGTTGAAATCGGCGAACGAAAGCCGCAGCAGTCGGCTGGCGGTCAGTGTTTCAAGGTAATACAGCGACGGTCGCTGGAGCTGGAACGAGTCGATAATGCCCGACATTGAACCGGAATACGAAAAAATCAGCGTCGCATCCCGTTTGCTGTCGCCCACAAAATAAGCCCGCTGCACGCCATCGACCACAAAGTACAAAAACCGCTCAACTTCGCCAGCCGCCGTCAGCACGGTTTTTCGTTTATAATCGACTGGATGCCAGCAGTTCGCGAAATCCTTCCATTCGTCGTCGGTGAGCGATACTACCGGAAAAACCACTTTCTTCAGCCGGTCCAGAGCCGCTGCCAGTTCAGGCTGTCCCATGCGCTACGGGATTTGTAACCGAATTCTGCGGAATGGTTAACAGTGTTAGAATGACCTGAAACCAGCCATCGGCTTCGCCAACGAGCGGCACCGGCTGATTTAACAACCGGTATTTATGATCGATGTTGGACAACCCAACACCGTTCGATTCGATGCGCAGGTTCTTGCGTTGCAGGTTATTTTCAACGATCAACAGGTCGTTGCTGGTCGTCCGTATCCGAATCGTGAGCGGTTGGTCGGGCAAAATTACGTTGTGTTTTACCGCATTTTCGACCAGCAACTGCAACGTCAACGGCGGTACTAGGGCCGCTTTTAATGGTTCATTAACTGAAACATGTAACTGAACACTCCGGCCAAAACGGGTTTGCAGCAGATGGAAATACGACCGGATAAACCGCAGTTCGTCGCTGAGCGTCACCAGTTCGTTTTCGTTACTCCGCAGCAAATAGCGGTAGACGTTCGACAGTTCATCGACAAATTCGCTGGCCTGCCGGGGCGCTTCGTCGATCAGCGAGGACAAGGTATTGAGCCCGTTGAACAGAAAATGCGGATTGACCTGGCTCTGCAGCGCGCGCATCTGCACCTCGGTTTTTTCCTGCTGCATCCGTTGAATGGCCAGATCGGCCTCCAGATTTTCGCGGTGACGCTGTTCGCGTTCGCGCTCCAGATCTTTTTCCACCACGGCTTTCCGAATGGCTTCGCGCCGGTGCCGGAACGAAATCCCGAGCGAAAAAAAGATCAGATCCAGCACCACACCGGTTTGCACAAATAAATCGGGATGCTGCCAGAATGGCAGGCTTTGACTCAAATTTGGCGAACGGATCAGGAGAATGGTCGTAATTGAATGGTTGATGAGCAGCGAAGCGGTTCCGGCCACAAAGAACCGGGCTACGGTATCCTTCGACCGAAAAAAAGTGTATACCATGTAAGCGCCAACCGACAGCAGCGCCAGCCGAACGGGTTGAAGCAGAATATTATGAAGTTTGGTTTGCCAGAAATCCGTAAACAGATAGATGTAAGTTTTGACCACGACGTAAAAAACCAGCATCCACTGTACGACCACCACCCAGCGAACAAACCGGGGCCTTTCTTTCAGATTCAGAAAGAGTTTGGCGAGTTCCAGATAAAGAATATAGCCGGAGTACGACAGGATCAGTTTGTAAAAATTGCCGATGTTGAGGGGTAAATGGAAGTGATTGACGACGAAATAAACCGCCCAAACCAGCGTGTAGATCGTATACAACCCATAAATACGCTCCCGGTACATCAGCCATTGGATGGAAGTCACCAGAAAGATGGCAAGCACCATTCCCAGAAAGAGCGGAGACCAGGCTTCGTACGTCATTTCGGCGAAAAAGAAATCATTTATACGTTCGCGATAGCAGTATAAAACGTAAATGTACAAAAAAGCCAGACCAGATTTAATAGGCGAATGAGGCAATGGAAACAATGAATGGGCCGGATCTGGCCCATTCTGGCGAAATACAGCTTGCTGGGTCAGCCAACGCCCACCATTCACGTAAACGATGGGCAGTTTACCGCCAAATTGCCGCTTCTGGCTTTTATCAGCGGCCCAACCGTGGTCTGAACTGAACCAAATTCGACGCCAAAACCTTATTAATGTACCAACACGAATTCATAATGTACCAACACGAATTCATATCGTTGGAAAGTATCGTATTGAACTAAGTTTTCGTTGAATTCATACCTTAAGAATCATGAAAGTAGAAATCTGGTCGGACGTGATGTGTCCGTTTTGCTACATTGGAAAGCGGAAATTTGAATCCGCGCTGGCCCAATTCGAAAATAAGGACGCAATTGAAATTGAGTGGAAGAGCTTTCAGCTCAACCCGGCTCAGGAAACCGATCCCACCAAAAATGTGACGGAATACCTGGCCGAAGTCAAAGGCTGGACCATCGGTTACGCCCGGCAAATGAACGACTATGTCACGAACATGGCGCGTGAAGTAGGACTTCAGTATGACTTTGATAAAGCCATAATAGCCAACTCATTCGACGCCCACCGGGTCGTTCAGTTAGCCAAAAAACACGGTAAGGGCGATGCCATGGAAGAGCGGCTTTTCAAGGCGTATTTCACCGAAGGGCTAAACACTGCCGACCACGAAACACTGCTTCGTTTGGGCGCGGAAATTGGTCTCGAATCGGATGAAGTCAGACAGGTTCTGGCGTCCGATCAGTATCGCAAAGAAGTGAAAGCTGATATCAACGAAGCTCGTCAGGTAGGCGTTACCGGCGTTCCATTCTTCGTCTTTAACCAGAAGTACGCGGTTTCCGGTGCGCAGGCTCCCGAAACGTTTCTGGGTGCCCTGAAAAAATCGTTTGGCGAATGGCAAGAAGTAAATCCAGTTGCTGAACCGGTTACTATTGAGGGAGCGGTATGTACGCCGGATGGGAATTGTGCGTAATTTTGCGAAAAATATCCACCATGACGCATCCCTCCCATTCATCCGCTTCCGGCGATTCAGTCGTCCATGAACCCTTTTTCAATGTTCGTTTAGGCATCAATTTTCTGCTGGTTCTGGCTAACAGTATTCTGCTGCTGATGATGATTAAATGGACAAACGTGGTTCACTGGCCGTATTTACTGGCGGCAGCTTCGGCAGCTGTCATCGGTTTCCTGGAACCCCGAAAAGGCTGGATTCTGGCGATCGTACAAGTGGTTATTCTCTGGATTGGGTATACATTTTTCACCTCGGCACCCGCTAACGGCAGCAAACTGGAACTGGAACTTTTTTGCCTTTACGGTTCCATTTTCCTGACTTTTCTGGGCAGTTTCGTAGGTGGTATTGTGAAACGAGCATCCGGTAAATAAAGTAAAGAAATAAGACATGAGAAGTGAGACAAGAGAGTAGAGACAAAAAATTGCCCTTGGTTATTTTTAAGTCTTTATTCTCTTGTCTTTTCTTTTTACTCTCTTGATAAAACTTGAACATCAGCCCGTCAAATACGCTTCATTCACCCCGCCGAATCCGGTTTTCGATTGCCGGTTTTTTCTTCATTTCCGGTTTTGGATTTGCCACCTGGGCATCGCGGATTCCGTCGCTGCAACAGCAACTTCAGTTGAACGAAGCCGAACTGGGAGCAGTTTTATTTGCGCTGCCGCTGGGCCTGATTCTGACGCTTCCGATCACGGGTATGCTGATTGGCCGGTTTAGCAGCCGGGTCATGATGCTGGTGGGAGCGGTTTTTCTGAACCTGATTCTGGTACTGCTGGGTCAGGTTGAACAGACGTGGCAATTGGCACTCGTCCTTTTCTGCTTTGGCGCTGCCCGCAATCAGCTTAGCATTTCCGTAAACGCACAATCCATTGGTGTACAGGCACTTTACGAACGTTCCATTCTGACGTCTTTCCACGGAATCTGGAGCATTGCCGGTTTTGCCGGTGCCGCATTGGGCTCCTTTATGATTTCGATTCACGTCCTACCAGCCGGGCATTTCATTCTCGTCAGCATTTTTCTGACGCTGATCGCCCTCTCCTTGTTTCCCAGCACGATTCCGGAACCGGCCGGAAAGTCGAACGCCCGGACCGGTTTTGTGTTACCGGATCGGGCATTGCTGAAATTCGGGCTGATGTCGTTCGCGTCGATGGCTTTTGAAGGCATCATGTACGACTGGAGCGGCATCTATTTTCAGAAAATCGTTCGCGCACCCAAAGAAATGATCGCACTCGGATTTGTCGCCTACATGAGCGCCATGACCATCGGGCGGTTTTCCGGGGACTGGCTCGTAAATCGGTTCAACAAGAAAACCGTGCTGACCTGCAGCGGACTTCTCATGGCGAGCGGTTTGTTACTGGCTGCCGTTTTTCCGAACGTTGTAGTTGCCGGATCGGGTTTCATCATGGTCGGATTCGGCACGTCCTGCGTCGTTCCGTTGGTGCTGAGCCTGGCCACGCAATCCAAACTGGCGGGAACAGGCCCGGTGATTGCCGCCGTTTCCACCATCGCCTATTTTGGTTTCCTGATCGTTCCGCCGGTGGTGGGTTTTCTGGCCGAAGCCCTCAATCTCCGCTGGTCATTTGGATTTCTATCACTGTTAGGTGTAATGATGGTCTGGATAGTTCGCAGATTACCAGATCATTACAAATCCTAAGATTATTTCCGCAACCGCTGCGGTTTCACGCCCTCCACGGTAATCTGCACCGGTTTAATGAGGCCGTTGGCATCGAATGACATGACATCGATACAAGTTTCGCGGTGGTTTCCATCGGTTTCGGTGAGCGGACGGCGGTGGTACACGATATACCACTGGTCTTTGCCCGGCACCTGAATCACGGAATGGTGGCCCGCTCCGGTCGCAACTTTCGGGTCTTGCTTCAGAATTTTATCGATGCGCTCAAACGGCCCAAACGGCGAATCGGACATGGCGTAAGCCACGGAATAATCCGGGCCAGTCCAGCCGCCCTCCGACCACATGAAGTAGTATTTGCCGTTCCGGATGAACATGAATGGCCCTTCCACGTATCCTTTGGGCGTAATTTCCCTGAACGTCGTCCCATCGGGAAATGGCAAAAAACCAGTAAAATCGTCTTTCAGTCTGGCGATGTTGCAATGCCGCCAGCCGCCATAAATTAGGTAATACTGACCGTCTTTATCCTTAAAAACAAACTGGTCGATCGGTTGCGCGCCGTTGATAAACTTGTCGACCAGCGGTTTTCCGAGGTAATCCTTGAAAGGCCCGGCCGGATTGTCGGCCACGGCCACGCCAATTCCTCCCGGGCTTTGGTCATTCTGAATGTCGTTCGCACCAAAAAAGAGGTAATACTTTCCACCTTTCTCCACAATCGCGGGTGCCCACATCGCCCGCCAGGCCCATTTGATAGCAGTGGTGTCAACAATCCGGCTGTGCTTAGTCCAGTTCACCAGATCCGGCGACGAAAATGCATCCATAAAAACCTGTTGTTTATAGGGTGCTGAAAACGTCGGATAGATCCAGTATTTATTACCGAATATAACGCCTTCCGGATCGGCATACCAGCCCGGGAATACCGGATTACCAGACGTCGATTTTTTGCCTTTGGAATTTTGAGCGGTTGCCGAAAGCTGCATTAAAACCGCCAGGAGTAAACAAAAAAGAGCAGGGATTAAACTCCGTTTTTTCATAAATTGAGATCGATGCGTTGGTATTTTTAGTTGGCCGGTTTTTCAGCTGGCAGATAGACATTCACTTCCGGATGCATGGTATACAGGCGGTATTGCTTCCCATCGTTCACTAAAATACCGCTCGACTTGTTGTCGCCAAGAATGGGATTGCCAGCGTATTTTTTCCAGTGAATCAGGTCTTTCGAAACCGCTACGTTGGTCGACCATTCCCGCCAGTCTTTGAACGCCGAAGCGTGGTAATACATGTAATAGAGTCCTTTATACTTGATGATCTGATTGGCAGCTACCGCAAACTGATCGTATTTCTCGGGACCCATTTTCAAAACCGGTTCATCCTGAACGTTCGTCCAGCGCTTCATATCACTGGAAGTTGCCAGCCAGACCGCGGCATCGTTGCGCTCGTAAAACAAATACCAGGTATTTCCATCTTTCCAAACCGCCGGGGTTCCGTACGGACCTTTGGTGAGCGGTTTTCCGTCGGTATAATAAATATTGATCGGCCCCTGCTCCTGCCAGTGAATCCGGTCGGTTGAAGTCAGGATGTGAGCAATATCATCTTTCCCTTCCGCGAACATGTAATACGTTTTACCAGACTTCCAAACCGATATATCTTCCACCCAGTCGGTTTTATGAATTGGATTGTCGGCATATCGTTTCCAGGTAAAACCATCCGTCGAAGTGGCATACCCGAGAAATTTAGTCTTGTCTTTTCCAGCTTCGTAACCCGTATACCACAGGTACCATTCGTTTCCTTCCCGCAGAATAAAACCCCGTTCCCGGATTTTATTATCCCAGGTATCCGAGCCGGTTCCGGTAAAAACCGGGTTTTGTGGGTATGCTTTAAAATGAATGATTTCAGCCGGAAATTCCGAATTCGGAGCCGGTTTTTCGGACGAAATCCAGCCAATAAATAATACAGAAACCAGGAGTAAAAGGTAGGCTTTTTTCATAAAATCGGGTTAGTCAATGGCAGTTACTTGGTTTTTATTCTCAGATACAATTCCTCCACCTTCTGACGTGCCCAGGCCGTTTTTCGCAAAAAAGTCAGGCTGGATTTGATGCTCGGGTTGTCGGTAAAACACCGGATATTGATCCGCTGGCCCAGGCGCTCCCAACCAAAATGGTCGACCAGTTCCGTTAGAATCAGTTCGAGGGTTTTGCCGTGAAGCGGGTTGTTTGGCTGGGAAGGAGTCATCTCAGGAAATGGTTGCGATCAGGCGCAAAGATAGCTCAAGTTGTGAGACGGGCGTTTTTTGAAGTAATCTTCTTTTTTATGTTCGATTGACGTACTTATTCCGTTTTTAAGGCTACCTTATACGACATTAGCGAATAGAGCCGGAAACAAGAGATTGGTGACTTATAGTTTATCCCACTTTCTTCCATCTATTCCTGCCAAACTCAAATTTCAAGCATCATGGCCCAGCAAAAAGCACCCTCAAAAGGAAGCGCTAAAAAACCGTCCGAGAAAACACTAAAGGAAAAACGTGCCGACAAACAGGCGAAGCGCGACAGCAAAAAGGATTATTAATCACACCACCAACAGGCCATTCTGCCGCAAACTTCGACCGATTTCCGACTGCATGAAGTTCCCAAAGCGCCCTAACCCGGCGGTTTCAAAGTCCGCTTTTAAGCCGTCGAGGGACCAGGGTTCGTGCTTTGCAATCACCAGTTGGGGCATGATTTTCGCCAGCCACTCACCCACCGGCACACTCGTTTCCAGAGCCCATTCGTTTTTCTTCGAATAAAAAACCAGTTCGGCCAGTTCAACTACCTTTTTACCCTTTTTGACTTCCAGCACCGAAAGATTCGGCACGCTCCCCAGCCAGACCACGAGCGCATTGGGCCGAAAATCACTGTCTGATAACTGACGAATACTCTTTTCGATATAGTTCGCCGGAATGGTGGTCGGTGGCGTTTTAAAGTCAAACCAGCTTTTGAGCGGAAACTCGAAACACACGCCGTGCATGTAATTGAACAGTGACTTTCGTAAGCCTTCCGAGAACTGGCCGTGATCGCAGCCGAGCGGGTCGTCGTGGTCCAGATCGTTGTCGGCAAATAAACCGGTTTCGGGGCCGATTCGCATCACGTCGAAACCCGCCGGATGCAATCCCACCGGGCTGTGGGCAGTCATCGCAAACCGGTGCCAGAACCCCGACTGGACAATTCCGATTTCAAATAATTGCCGCACCATCTCCAGTGAATCGATCGTCTCCTGGGCGGTTTGCGTCGGAAACCCGTACATTAAATAGGCGTGCACCATAATACCCGCCTGAGTGAATCCATCGGCCACACGGGCCACCTGCGCAACGGTTACGCCCTTTTTCATGCGTTCGAGCAGCCGGTCCGAGGCAACTTCCAGCCCACCCGAAACTGCAATGCAGCCCGACGCTTTCAACAAACGGCACAGATCGGGTGTAAAGTTTTTTTCAAACCGAATGTTTGTCCACCAGACCACGGTCAGCTTCCGGCGAATGATTTCCAGGGCCAGATCACGCATCAAGGCGGGCGGGGCGGCTTCGTCGACGAAGTGAAACCCATTCTGACCGGTTTGTTTGATAATTTCTTCGATCCGGTCGCAGAGTAAAGCCGCCGTCAGCGGTTCGTAGCGTTTGATGTAGTCGAGCGTTACGTCGCAAAACGAACACTTTCCCCAGTAGCAGCCGTGCGCCAGCGTCAGCTTGTTCCAGCGTCCGTCGCTCCAGAGTCGGTGCATCGGATTGACGATTTCGATGACTGATAAATAGTCGTTCAGCGGCAAATCGCGGTAGTCAGGTGTGCCGGTATCGCGCTGCGGAATATCCCGCTCCCGGTTCTGGTTGTGGTACGTTACAAGCCCGTCCGTCCGGGAATAAACCCGTTTCAAACCTTCCCGTTCGCGGTTTCCCGCTAGGTAATCCAGCAGCGAAAGCAGTGGAGCTTCGCCATCGTCGAGGCAGATGTAATCGACGTAATCAAAAACGCGGGGTTCTTTCAGCGACCGAAGTTCGGTGTTGGCGTAGCCCCCGCCCATGATGACGGCAATCTGCGGATGGTTTTTCTTCAGATACTGGCCGCATTTTAACGCTCCGTAAAGATTTCCCGGAAACGGAACCGTCAGACAAACCACGTTAGGGTTCCACGCCTGAATCCGCTTTTCGAGCAAGTTCGTTAGAGTAACCGAAATCAGGGTTTCGGGAGCTAATAAAGCCGAGTTGATTTCGTCGAAATGCGTTGCTGAACGGCCCAAACGTTCGGCGTAGCGGCTGAAACCAAAGTGCGGGTCCACCGCTTCGGTAATCAGATCGGCCAGATCTTCGAGGTATAAAGTGGCCAGATGGCGGGCTTTGTCGTGAATTCCCATCGTGCCGAAGGCCCAGTCCAGTTCGTCGAGCAGCTCAAACCGCGCGGCTTCGGGCAGGTACGAGCGGTCGCAAATGCCGTGGGCCAGGGTTGGATTTTTGTTCTGCAAAAACCGGATAACCGGATCGATGGTGCTGATGTAATCCTCTTTCAGCGAAAAAATCCGATAGCTGTTTTCGGACAATTCCGCGTCCGAAGCCTCCAGTTCGTCGAAAAGCGTTTTCAGCCCTTTCGCCGAAAATAAGTTTAGAATTACCTCGATACCCAGATCAGCCTGGTACGACTGAAAGCCTTTCGTGTTCAGGAACCCTTTGAGGTAAGCCGTCGCCGGATACGGCGTGTTAAGCTGCGTGAAAGGCGGGGTAATAAAAAGGATCTTCGGTTCCAAGGAGTAACGGCGCTTCGTTTCCCACAAAGGTAGTTCTTGTTCTTCAGAAATAGCTCTTCTGAGAAATGCGTCCTATTTTAGCGTAACTGAATACATCCATGAAAAAACATCTCCTTTTTGCGCTTTTGGTTGCTTCGACGGCCCAAAGCCAGCCCAAACCCGTTGCGGGGGATCGTGTACCGGCCTCCTATTCGACCAGCTACCAGCCCCCGGTTTTTACCGATCCGCAGCGTAATGAAAAGATCAAAGCGGTTTTCCCGGCCATCGACAATCTTTTCCGAGATTATGCCACGAAAAACCACTTTCCGGGTCTGGCCTTCGGCATTGTGGTCGATGGCAAGCTGGTGCACGCGGGCGGTTTTGGGTTTACGGATGTTGCTAAAAAAACGGCGGCAACGCCCCAATCACTGTTCCGGATTGCGTCGATGAGCAAGAGTGTAACCACAATGGCCATTCTGAAACTACGCGACGAAGGCAAACTCCGGCTCGATGATCCGGCGTATCTGTACATCCCGGAGTTGAAAAGATTGTCGTATCTCACGTCTGATTCGCCCCTGATCACCATCCGGCATCTGATGACGCATTCGGCGGGATTTCCCGAAGACAATCCGTGGGGTGACCGGCAACTGGACGACAGCCCGGCGGATCTGATCAGGCTGATCGAAGGCGGATTTTCGCTGTCAAACGTTCCGGGGGTTACCTATGAGTACAGCAATCTGGCGTTTGCGATGTTGGGTGCCATTATCAGTAAAGTTTCCGGAAAACCGTACCAGCAATTCATCGATGACGCAATTTTTAAACCGCTGGGCATGACCCACACGGTTTGGGAGTACAACAAAGTGCCTCCCGGCCAGTTGGCTCACGGCTACCGCTGGCAGAACAACGACTGGCTGGAAGAACCGCTGCTGCACGACGGTTCTTACGGTGCGATGGGCGGTTTGATAACTTCCGTTGAAGATTTCAGCAAATACCTGGCGTTCCATGAATCGGCCTGGCCACCCCAAAGTAGCGCCGAAACCGGTCCGGTAAAAAGGAGCTCATTGCGCGAAATGCAGCAGCCCTGGACGTTTAACAACCTGAATGCCAGTTTTAAATACCCAAACGGCCGTGCCTGCCCTATGGTGAGTAGTTACGGATACGGTTTGCGCTGGAGCCGCGATTGCGAAGGCCGCGTGTACGTTGGGCACACGGGTGGTTTGCCCGGTTTTGGCAGTCAGTGGTGGATTATGCCGGAATACGGAATCGGGGTTGTGGCTTACGGTAACCTGACTTATGCCGGTATGGCAACGGTCAACTGGGCGGTTCTGGATACGCTGATTGCGACGGCGGGGCTGAAACCGAGGATGATACCGGTTTCTAAAATTCTGGCACAGCGGAAAGCCGAGATTGTCAAACTGTTGCCCGACTGGACGAATGCGGCCAGTAGCACGATTTTTGCAGAAAACTTCTTCCCGGATCAATCCGTGGAATTTCGTCGGAAAGCGGTTCAGGATTTGTACGCCAAAGCCGGAAAAACCATTCGGATCGGTGAACTATTGGCGGATAACCAGTTGCGGGGGCGGTTTTTGATCGAGGGCGAGAAGGCCAATATTGAGGTATTTTTTACGCTTACACCCGAAAATCCGGCTTTAATTCAGCAGTTGGACTTTAAAGAAGTGAAGAAATAAACATTCTTGCTACCTTCAGGTTTCTTTCAGTTGTATCCAATATTTCTCTACTATCGAGGTGGTAAGTATAAGCACAGTGGAGCGGACACGCCCCGGACACGTCCCCCAACTACATATACTGTGGATAGGTGACACCGTCGATTCGCGAATCCAGCGCCTTCTGGCTAAAACCTACTTTTTCGAAACAGTTCCCGACGCGGTTTCGGCGCTTCGAAACATTAGCCAAAACCGCCCTGATGTGATCATTTGTGCTGATCAGCGTCCGGTTTTTGGTGAGTTATCGCTGATTCACCTGCTGAAAAATGATGCAAAAACGGCATTCATACCGATTATCCAACTGATCGATAAAGAGGCCGACCGGAGCCATGATGCCACTGAGCATCCGGCGGATGATCACCTTGCGACCCCCTTTCCGGCCCGGGAGCTGGTCACGCGGGTGCGCATTCAACTTGCGATTTCCCAGACTCGAAACGAGGGGGAACGGAAGCTGCAAAATGTCATCAATCAGGCACCGATGGGCATTGCGGTTTTGCGGGGCAGGGAGTTCATTTTTGAAGCGGCCAACAACAATTACCTGAATCTGATCGACAAAGCTCCGAACGAGATTCTTGAAAAACCCATTCTGGATGCATTACCGGAGCTAAAAAATCAGGGTATTTTCGAATTGCTGACGCGGGTAGTCGAAACCGTTGAGCCTTATTTCGGCAACGAATATCCGGTTACCCTGAAACGTCACGGGAAAGACGAACTGGTTTATTTTAACTTTGTTTACCAGCCCCTGCAGGAAGATGATACAATCATCGGTGTAGTGGTGGTTGCCAATGACGTAACGACCCTGGTAAAATCCAAACATGCGTTGCAGGAGAGCGAACGCCAGTTTCGGAATATGGTCATTCAGTCGCCCATTCCAATGACGATTTTTCGGGGACCGGATCACATTATCGAAATCGCCAACGAAAGCCTGCTGAACAACATCTGGAAACGGTCCCTTTCCGAAGTTCAGGGGAAGAAATTATTGGATTTATTTCCCGAACTGAACAACCAGCAGTTCCCTAAGCTGTTGGAAAATGTCCTTAAAACCGGGATATCGTATACCGAAAAAGAAGCATTGGCCTACGTTAATTCGCCGGAAGGCATGGGCAAATACTACCTCGATTTTGAGTACGCTCCTTTGTTTGATACCGAGAATAGCGTTTCCGGTATCATGGTGACGGTGAACGATGTAACGGAAAAGGTGGAGGCCCGGATGTCTATTTTTGAAGCCGAACAGCGTTCTCGTCTGGCCATCGAAGCCGCCGAAATGGGAACGTATGACTGGGACATGGAAACCGATGATTTCCAGTATTCGGACCGGCTGGCGGAAATTTTCGGGTTTTCAACGGATCGCTTTCACCCCCAAAAAGAATTCAGCAATGCCATTCACCCGGATTTTATTCAGGTTCGGGCCCGGGCGTTTGAGGAAGCTACCCAAACAGGGCGGCTTTTTTACGAATCCCGGCTGGCGCGGCCCGACCACGCGGTTCAGTGGGTGCGTTTTGCGGGAAAAATCATTTTTGATCAGAATCAAAAAAGTCGGCGGTTGTTAGGAACGGCTCTCGACATTACCCAGCAGGTTGTAGCCCGGAAAAATCTGGAGGAAATTGCCGAGGAGCTGGAAAAGCGGGTTGCTGAACGGACGCTGCAGCTTCAGAATATCAACCAGGAGTTGGTACGAACCAATCACGAACTGGAGCAGTTCGCCTACATTGCCAGCCACGATTTACAGGAACCGCTGCGAAAAATTCAGACGTTTATCGAATTGCTTCAGGAAGATAGTCACGATCCGGCAACCGCGCAGGCGCTGTTTGCCAAAATCAGTTCGTCGGCCCAGCGAATGTCGGCGCTGATCAAGGATGTGCTGAACTACTCCCGGCTTTCGAAAACCGATGACGAATTTACGGCTACCGACCTTAACTTGATTCTGACGAATGTGATCACGGATTTTGAGCTATTAATCGACCAGAAGGGCGCGGTTATTTTCAACGATCCCTTGCCGACGATCAGAGCCATTCCGCTGCAGTTGAATCAGCTTTTTTCAAACCTAATTGGTAACTCACTCAAATTCACCGAGAAAAATCCGGAAATTCGGATTACATCTGAGGTTTTACCCCCGGGGACACTGCAACATCTCTCCCATCTGGATCGGAATAGCTCCTATTTAAAACTTCTGTTTAAAGACAACGGGATCGGTTTTGAACAACACTATGCTGAGCAGATTTTCACCATTTTCCACCGGTTGAACGGGCGAAAATCGTATTCCGGAACGGGCATTGGCCTGGCTTTGTGCAAAAAAATTGTTGAAAATCACAAAGGGTTTATCTTTGCGGAAAGTGCTCTGGATCAGGGTGCTTCCTTCACCATTTACTTGCCGGTTTAAATTTCGGTTTACGGTGCCTGACGCATTCATTATTGAATGATTACGACTGCGCGGGGAGCGTTTCTACTGCAAATCCGTAAACCGTCCACCGTAACTGATAAATCCTATGCCCCAATCCTTTAAATTCATCGTTCTGATTCTGCTTTGTTTTGTTTCCGGAGCGCAGGCGCAAAACCGGTCACCTAAATTCAAAGTGATTGCTTTTTTTACGGCGAAGAATGACAAAGCGCACATTAGTTTTGTGCGCGAAGCCAATGAATGGTTTCCCAAAATGGCCGCCAAATACCATTTCAGTTACGATTCCACGTCCAACTGGAGTCATCTTAATGCCGATTTCCTCGCTAATTATCAGGTTGTTGTCTTTTTTGATACCCGCCCCGAAGCACCGGAACAACGGGCGGCTTTTCAGAAATACATGGAAAATGGCGGAGCCTGGATGGGGTTCCATTTTGCCGCCTTTGCCCTAACCCCTTCCGCCTATCCCCAGAATTGGGACTGGTATCATAATGAATTTATTGGGGCTGGCTCGTATAAAAGCAACACCTGGCGACCAACCCCGGCGATTCTTCGGGTTGCGAACCGCAAACACCCGGCGACTAAAAAGTTACCGGTAACGTTTAAATCCGCGCCGAATGAGTGGTACCGCTGGACCAATGATTTGAAAAGCAATCCGGATATTAACATTCTCGTTTCCATCGACTCCACCAGCTTTCCGTTGGGAACCGGTCCAAAACCGCACGAAATCTGGCACAGCGGTTATTATCCCGTGGTTTGGACGAATAAAAAATACCGCATGCTTTATTTAAACATGGGGCATAACGACATCGATTACGAGCATAAAACCCACAAAGAGCTCTCGTCGTCGTTTTCCAGTGACGACCAGAATCAGCTGCTGATCAACGGGTTGTTGTGGTTGGGAAGTGGCCGGAAATGAGGTGTACGAGTAAACCGTTTCCTAAAATGTGCTAGTACCGGCATACGAACTTTTTTACATTCGTATAACAACAGGTCCGCTAATGGCACATAAAGGAAAAGAAATTCGCAATCCGAAAACTGGTCAAACGATCCAGTTTGTTAAAACCCGGGCCGATACCAATGGCCGGTATCTGGAATTAATTTCTACCTACGAATCCCATTCCAAAGAGCCCATTCCGCATTATCACCCCAGGCAGGACGAGTATTTTGAGGTATTACAGGGTGAATTAAGTGTTCGTTTAAAGGGAAAGTTAACAACGCTTCAACCCGGCGATACAATTCATATTGAGCGAAATACGGTTCACTCGATGTGGAACGGCACCGCCGAAAAAACCGTCATTTCCTGGAAGACCGTGCCGGCAATGGACACGGAATATTTGCTGGAACTAAACACCGGGCTGGCCAATGATGACAAAACCAATGCGGATGGCGTTCCCGATTTGCTGCAGGTGGCGCTGATGATGAATCATTATGACCACGTTTTCCGGGTAGCCAAACCGCCCTTTTTCGTTCAAAAAGTAATTTTTGGGATTCTGACGCCGTTCGCCAGGCTGCTTGGCTACAAATCGTATTATCAAAAATACATTGATTAGGTCGCACCCCATCAGCGACCACACCCAGTCAGCGGTCAAAGACCCTGACTGCGGTGGCTTTGGTATATATTTCTTCTAAATTTAAAAGGAGATTTCTATTGAAAATAAAATTTCAACCGCAGTCAGGGTCTTCGACCGCTGACTGGGTGTGATCGTGGTCGGCGTTTGGCTAGCAATGGCCGAAACCGTTACATCCGACTCGCCCAATTTCCGATTGGTTACAGGTCTAAAACCGGGCTGCGGCCCTGCAAACCACCGGTGTGAATAGCAACCACCGTCGCGTCCGGTAAAAAGAAACCATTTCTGGCCAGATCGTAAATACCGTACAGCATTTTACCGGTGTATACCTGCTCGATCCGCACCCCGGTTTTGCGTTCAAAGTGTTGGATAAAGCTCAGCAAGTCGGGCGTGGTTTTGGCATAACCGCCAAAGTGATAATCCGTTAGAATCTGCGCCGTTGAATGGTTTGTAGGTACAAACCCTTTTAGGGCCGAAAATCCCAGCACGTTCGTTCCGGCTGGTGCCGACTTTTCAAGACCCGCCAGCGTCCCGCCCGTTCCGACGGGGCAACAGACGTAGTCCGGAATTCCTCCCAATTGTTGTATAATTTCCGGAATTATTTCCGCCGTACCGAGCACCGCCAGATCATTCGTGCCCCCTTCCGGTAATTCGTAAAACGAGCCAAAATGGTGCCGAAGCTGCTCTCGAAAAACCGCATCCGCCCGGTTTCTGAACTGCGCACGCGAAATGAAATGGAGGTACATGCCCTGCTCCCGGGCAAAAGTCAGGGTCGGAGTGTCGCGCTCCCGGTGGTCTTCGCCCCGAATCACGCCAATTGTTGAAAAACCGTACTCACGCCCGGCGGCCGCTACGGCGTAAATGTGGTTGGAATAAGCCCCTCCGTACGTTAAAAGGGTGTCGTGGCCGGATTGATGGGCCTCGGTGAGGTTGTATTTCAGTTTTCGCCATTTATTCCCGGATATGGACGGATGGAGCTCGTCATCCCTCTTCAGATAAAGCCGAAAAGAGATCGGTTCCGGAAACGGATCTGGCAGGTATTGGAGTCGGGAAAAGTCAGAAACCGTCAGCAAATCCGTCCCGCTCGATTATTTACCGTTTACCTGTTTTTTCGCAAAGACCGAGCCCGCGTATCCGTTGTAGCCTTTGATGGTGTAGCGGAGAATCAGGGTTTCGTTGACCATTTCACCCTCGCCGGAAATAGTGTACTGATCACCCAGGTAGTTGATAAAAGCCTGATCTCCAATCACCAGGTAGACACCCGAAGCCGTGGCTTCGATCGGGTTCTTGACCAGATTGGCCAGATTTTCGATCAGAAACGTGTTGGGTTTTTCGGTGCTTTTCCGCACCGTTAACAGGTAATTGTCTTTAGGATTGACTTCCTGTACGGTAAATACGCCGTCAAACTCGGTTGGAGGAACCACGACGGGTTCGGGCGTATCACAACTACTCAGCAGGAGAAATGCGACAGGTAATAAAATGGCAAATTTTAGACACGCAGCCTGTAACGGCCACATTTTTAGTAGGGCTGATCGGTTCATTATTTTCAGGTTGTACAACTACAGACCACAAAAATAAGAAGGTCGCGCGATATTTTAACAAAAACCAGTGACCGTTCGCTAAAACGTCCGATTCTTGGTACTTTTGTAAGATGTTACAACCTGAAATTATGGCTCAGCAGGACGAAGAGCCGGTGCTTGCTGATCCGGATGAAGACGAGCTTTACGAACATTACCGCATCGTGGTCGATCCCGGCCAGAATTTGATGCGGATCGACCGGTTTTTGACCGAGCGATTACCCAATGCCACCCGAACCAAAGTCCAGAACGCCATCGACAGCGAATCCGTCAAAGTTAACGGCAAGGCGATCAAGGCGAGTTACAAAATAAAACCGCAGGATATCATTACGGTATCGCTGCCCCATCCACCCCGCGATACCGATATTTTACCGGAAAATATTCCGCTTAACATCGTTTACGAAGACGACGACGTGCTGGTATTGAATAAACCGGCAGGAATGGTGGTGCATCCGGCCTACAGCAACTGGACCGGTACGCTGGTGAACGCGCTGGTCTATCATTTTCAGAATCTGCCGACCTCGCGCAACGGCAGCATCCGCCCCGGTTTGATCCACCGAATCGACAAGGATACTTCGGGTTTGATGGTCATTGCCAAAACTGAGTATGCGATGGCCCACCTCGGGCGGCAGTTTTTTGAACACACCATCGAGCGAACTTATAACGCCATTGCCTGGGGAGAACTGAAGGAGGAAGCGGGCACGATTACCGGAAACATCGGCCGCAGCCTCCGCGACCGGAAAGTGCAGGCGGTTTTTCCCGATGGCAGCCAGGGCAAACACGCCGTTACTCACTACAAAGTGTTGAAATCCCTGCATTATGTTTCACTGATCGAATGCAAGCTGGAAACCGGTCGGACGCACCAGATTCGGGCGCACATGCAGTACCTCGGCCATCCGCTTTTTAGTGATGCCACCTATGGCGGTGACCGGATTCTGCGCGGCAATGCCACCGGCGCTTACAAAGCATTTGTCCAGAACTGTTTTGCGCTAATGCCCCGTCAGGCGCTCCATGCCCGGTCGCTGGGTTTCGAACATCCGAAAACCCACGAGTGGCTTCAGTTTAACTCCGAATTGCCGGACGATTTCCGGGCGGTTCTGGAAAAATGGGAGAATTACCTCGAAAACCGATAAGCACTATTTCGCAATTCGCTATTTTACTTTTCGATATTCAGTATTCGATATTACTAACCTTTAAGAGACTGTCTGCCCCCAACCCCCTAAAGGGGGCTTTAGTCGACTTGCAAAAGCCCCCTTTAGGGGTTGGGGGCAGACCGCAGTAAGATGAATTCTGAATTTTAGATAGTTTTTAATTAGTTGCGATTATTAATATCGAATAGCGAACACTGAATAACGAATAGCGAACTATAGAAGACAGAATTTAAAAGACTAAACGAATAAACCGATCACGAATGACAATCCGAAAAGGAACGCCCGCCGATGTTCCCTCTCTCTTTGAACTGGTTCAGGAACTGGCCTTGTATGAAAAAGCCCCGCACGAAGTAACCAACACCCCGGAGCAGATGTTGAAAGACGGTTTTGGCGAAAACCCGCTTTTTGGTGTGCTGGTGGCCGAAATCGAAAACAAGATTGTGGCCATGTCGTTATACTATTATCGGTATTCGACCTGGAAAGGCAAGCGGTTGTACCTGGAAGACATTATTGTCAACGAGGCTTTTCGCGGTCGGGGTTTGGGAAAAGCCCTTTTCGATGCCACCATCGAGGAGGCCCAGCACACCGAATGTACCGGAATGATGTGGCAGGTGCTGGACTGGAACGAACCGGCCATCAATTTTTACAAGCAGTTTAGTACCCGCTTCGATACGGGATGGTGGAATTGCCACCTGGATTTTGATAAATAGCCGTAACTTCGCGCCACACCATGAAAGTGCCGGAACCCTATTTCGGATCACTTTACTTGTTTACAATGCAATTCAATAAAAAACGAATACTGATCATCGCGGGCTGGGTGCTGCTGGGATTTTTGATTCTGGGTGCAATTGGAGCCGGTATTGCCTACAACAAACGCGAAGCTCTTCTCAAGGAAGGACTTTCCAGAGCCATTCGGAAAGCAAAACGCGACTACGATCTGAATGTCACCATCGGAAAGGCCCAATTCACCGGCTTGTCGACGGTGGCTTTTTCCAACGTTGCGGTCGTACCGGAAGGTCGCGATAGCCTGCTGCGGCTCGAGAAAACCGAAGTGGGCGTCAGCATCTGGCCGCTTATTTTCGGAAAAGTGGCGGTTTCTTCCCTGACGCTTCAAAATGGTTTGGCGCACATTGTCCGCCGGGATAGTACCAGCAACGTCGATTTCCTGTTAAAATCGCAGAAAAAAGACTCAAGCGCGACCGCCGAAACGGCCGACACTGGACGCCGGGTTGACCTCTCAGTGGTGGCCGAAAACCTGGTCGATAATCTGCTGGCCAAAATTCCGGACAACATGGACGTTCGTAACCTGGAATTGCGGTTAACCGACAACGAACGGCAGCTGAGTTTCCTGACCCAAACCGCCACGATCGACGACGACGAACTGACGTCGACCATCCGGGTCAACAATGGCGAATCGGTCTGGCACCTGGTGGGTACCGTGGCACCTTCGGATCAGGAAGCCAATGTAGCGCTTTATGCCGACGGAAAACCGCTTGAATTACCGTATCTGGAACATCGGTTTAAGCTTAAGTTGCAAGTCGATACATTGCGGGCGGAACTACGCGATGTGGCCAGTTCGGGCGGAGAATTCAAGATTGAAGGTGCCGGAGCGGTGCGAAATCTGCGGATCAATCATCCGGCGGTGGCGTTGGGCGACGTGCTGGTTGAAAATGCCGCGATGGACGCCAACGTCTTTGTGGGTGAGAATTACATTGGTATCGACAGTACGTCGACCATCTATCTGGGAAAAGCCAAAGCCCGGCCGTTTATCAAATACACGGTGTCGCCGGTTAAAATCTACGACGTTCAGGTTCACACGGATTCGCAGGAAGCGCAGGATATATTTGATTCATTTCCGCAGGGGCTTTTTGAGTCGCTGGAAGGCATGAAAGTTTCCGGGAAGCTGAAGTACGATGCGGTTTTGCATCTGGATAGTTCAATTCCCGATTCCGTGCAGTTCTCGTCGGGTCTCACGCCGGATCAGTTCAAGATTCTCCAATTCGGAAAGGAGGATTTCAGCCGCGTCAATAAACCGTTCGAGCACGAGGTTTACGAAAAAGACAAACTAGTTCGGAAGTTCATTGTCGGTCCCGCCAACCCCGATTTCACCCCGCTGAACGCCATTTCGCCCAATCTGCGCAACGCCATTCTGACGGCCGAAGATTACAATTTCTTCACCCACAACGGTTTTAACGAAAAAGCGTTTCGGGTTTCGCTGGCGACCAATTTCAAAACCAAAAAATTCAAGCGC
Organism: Larkinella terrae; assembly: GCF_009668025.1. Lineage (GTDB taxonomy): Bacteria > Bacteroidota > Bacteroidia > Cytophagales > Spirosomataceae > Larkinella > Larkinella terrae. The sequence goes on from NZ_WJXZ01000009.1 coordinate 535,256, forward strand.
GGAGGAAGTACGATTTCGATGCAATTCGTCAAAAATGCTTTTCTGAACCGCAATAAAACGCTCTCCCGCAAAGCCGAGGAAATTCTGATTGTGTGGCTTATTGAAAACCAGCACATTATCAGCAAGGAGCGGATGTACGAGATTTACCTCAACTTCATCGAATGGGGCCGTAACATCTACGGAATCGGCGAAGCATCCCGGTATTATTTTGCGAAAAGTCCGTCGAATCTGGACATTGGTGAAAGCATTCTCCTGTCGTATGTCGTTCCTTCGCCTAAAGCAACGCTGAGCCGGTTTTATCCGGATGGTTCCGTAAAAACGTATCTCAGGGGGTATTTCAAATTGATTGGCCGAATTATGGCGTCTCGGGGCTTAACTCCTTATGACACAACCGCCTACGGTTTTTATGGAGTGCGATTGCGGGAAGGATTGCGGCAGGAAATCGCCCCCGCCGATTCCATCGAGATCGATTCGCTGATGATGCCGGATGAAGAAACGGAGGAAAGTACCAACGGAATCAACGATTTTTTCCGCCGGGTGTTAGGGCGCGACCGGGAAGAACCGGAAGTCATTACGCCCCAGCAGGAATCTGCTAAAGGCGAAGTTGCTCCGACGGACTCGGTTCCCAAATCGCGCCGTCAACTCCGAAAAGAACGCCGGGAGCAGCGACGCCGGGAAAAAGAGGAACAGGAAAAGCAGGAAAACTGACTATGATTACAGTGATAGATTATGATTTCGGTGATTGGTTATGGTTGCGATGATTAATGATGCTTGATTCAATCTAAAATCATTTATTCCACTTTTATCACCGCAATCATTACCAATCACCGAAATTATAGTCCCTCATAGTAGCAAGTCCGGGCGACGCTGTTTGGTTCGTTCCAGCGCCTTCTCAAATCGCCATTCGTTGATTTTGGCTTCGTGACCCGACAGCAGGATATCAGGCACGGCATGTCCTTCAAAATCCGCCGGGCGGGTATAAACCGGGGGCGCCAGCAAATCATCCTGAAAAGAATCCGTCAGCGCGGAAGTTTCGTCGTTCAGGACGCCGGGCAGCAACCGAATGATAGCATCGGAAATAACCGCAGCCGGGAGTTCTCCCCCCGACAACACGTAATCACCAACGCTGATTTCTTTCGTAATAAACAGTTCGCGAGCCCGCTCGTCAACGCCCTTGTAATGCCCGCACAGGATGATCAGGTTTTGAGTGAGCGACAGCCGGTTGGCCGTCCGCTGGTTAAACCGTTCGCCATCGGGAGTTACGTAGATAATTTCATCGTACGTGCGTTCGGCCTGCAAAGCCCGAATGCAGCGCGCAATGGGTTCGATAGACATCACCATCCCGGCTCCCCCACCGAACGCATAGTCATCCACCCGGCGGTGTTTGTCGAGTGTGTAATCGCGCAGGTCGTGAATGTTGACTTCCACAAAACCGCCCTGTTGGGCCCGTTGCAGAATGGAATGGGCAAAAAAACTGTCCAGCAAACGGGGCAGGCAGGTTAAAATATCAATCCTCATCGGGTAATTCCTCTTCGTCGGTCTCATCGGTTTTCTTCCCGATCGTAGCCGAGGGTTCTTCCAGGTAGATATCGACCAGGCCGTCCGGAAGTCGGACGTGCAGAATCTTCCGGGCTTTATCCGCCGAGGGCGTCAGTTCGTCATTGACCGGAATTAAAACTTCTTTCCCCTTATAATCCATCGAAATCAGGTTCTGGGGGGCCACATTGTAAACCGTGCGAACCGTTCCGAGATCGCCCAGCTTTTCGTCATGGACCAGATAACCGACAATCTCGTGGAAATAAAACTGGCCTTCGTCCAGTTCGTCCAGGTTGTCAAGGGGCAGATATAGTTCACAGTTTACCAGTTTCTGGGCCTCTTCAATCGTTTCAACACTTTCCAGCGCCACAATCCCCCGGTTACGGTTTATGGAAATCGACTCAATAAAATACGGAACCAGATCCCCCCTTATCTCGATCAGAACGGAATCCATTTCGGCATACAGTTCCGGCATGTCCACATCCAGGAAGAACACCAGTTCGCCCCGCACGCCATGCGTTTTCGTTATTTTTCCGAGTTGAAAACAATCGTCTTTGGTCACGATTCACAATTTTTGTGTTCCGGTAAAGTAGCCTGAACGGGTAGCTATAAAATAACAACTGACGGAAATCCATTCCGAGAAACAGACTTCCATCAGTTGTTAAAACGTACCGGCAGACCAATGTCCATCGGCACTAAATGACAAAATACTATGCCTGAGTTTCGCCCTCTTCAGCGGCTGGTGCTTCAGCAACCGGAGCGTCTTCAGCAGCGGCCTCATCGGTTGGTGCCTCAGCAACGGGTTCTTCAACCACGTTTTTCTTGGCAATTGCCTGTGCGCGGGTTTCGTTCACTTTCCGCTCTGCTTCCAGACGAGCCTGTTTAGCATCGGCTTTAGCCTGCGATTTGGTATCTGCGCTGCCCTGTTTGCGGCCTTCTTTGCCCTGTTTCCAGTCTTCGAATTTGGCATCAGCCTGTTCCTGCGAAATGGCACCTTTGATGACACCCACTTGCAGGTGTTTTTTCAACATAACGCCTTCGTGCGACAGAATCGAACGGGCTGTATCAGTTGGCTGGGCACCTTTCAACAGCCAATCTACCGCACGATCGCTTTTCAGAACTACGGTAGTGGGATCGGTATTCGGGTTGTACGAACCGATTTTTTCAATAAAGCTACCATCACGTGGTGCTCTGGCATCGGCTATAACGATGTCGTAAATAGCCAGTTTTTTGCGTCCCCGACGCGATAAACGGATTTTAACTGCCATTTTATTGGATTGTGTTTGTTGAAGGAAACGACTTGTTCACAAAAGTGAGGCCGCCCTTCGATTGAATCAGGGGGCAAAGGTAGAAATTTTTATCCGGAAATACAGAATGTATTTTTGGAAATGATGAATGCCGAATGTAAATGTTTCCGGGTGGCATTACACTCTTACATTCGGCATTCATCATTTTACATTTATCATTCAGTCTAAAACGCCAAAACCCCGATCAGGTCGGGGTTTTGGCGTTTTAGAAGTCACTATTTCTTAGCGTGGTTCTCTCGGATCAAACCGTTGACCAGACTGGTAGTTCGAACGCAGCATGTTCATCGGAACGATCTTGATCTCGACGCGCCGGTTTCGCTGGAGATTGTCTCCGGAGGTGTTCGGCGCAATCGGTCGATACTCCCCGTAGTATTCAACCGTAACCCGGCTTGGATCAGAAAGACCCGCACGGGTCAAATACCGCTTGGCCGCGTCAACCCGGCGTTTTGACAGCTGAACGTTATAGCCATAAGAAGCGCGGTAATCGGTGTGTCCCACCAGGATGATACCGCAGTTGGTTTTTACATTCAGCAGTTCAATCACTTTCTTCAGGATGTCCTGCGACGCGGGGCGGATCGTGGCTTTGTCGGTATCAAATTCGATGTTTCCAAACAACGCTTCGCATTCCGGAGCAAATTTACCGCGAAGAATCGAGCTGATGATACTGTCGAGGTTCATCGCTACACCGGCTCCGGAAACAATGCTGCCGGCCGGAGTTGCGGGCTCTTTGTCAAACAAATCGGCCACACCGTCATTATCCGTATCGGTATACAAACGGGGATCGACCGGTTTTGGCATGTTCGCCTTGGCAATCGAATCCGCATCGTTCATCGTCGGGTTATACGGTTCTTTGATCAAATCTTTCGGATCGGCCCAGCGCAGGTGGTAGCGACCTTTTGCCGGATCATAAACACCATCTTTACCAACCCGAACGGCATCTTTTCCAATTTTGTAGGTCATGGCCAATCCCAGGCCAGCCCATTTGTCCAGACCCGAGTCACCCCGACGCCAGCCATAAACATTACCGGCTTTCGAGTTGTCAACGCCACCCACAGTCATGTCCAGTTTTTCGGTGTTAACCATATAAAGGGTTGCATCGAGACCAATGTCCAGCCGGGAAGTCAGTTCATAATGCAGCGTTGATCCAAGCGGGAAAACGAATTCACGGGTATAAACCGAACCGTCTCCTTCCCATTTTCCCTGCGTAACCGAGCTGTAATCGCGACGGTCGTTGCTATACCGGATCATTTGGCCCGTGGTCAGGTCATACACCCGGGTATCGAACCACATCAGCCCTGCACCCGCGTGAACATCCCATTTCCAGCGTTTCAGCTTTTTGGTGCCAAACAGGAGTGATTTCAGGTTAGCGTTGGCATTAAGCGTTCCCTGAAGGAAATTGGAACGGAACGAAGCGTTGTAGAGCGCCTGTTTGGAACCCCGCAGCGAACCCACGTGAAAGTCGGCTGACGCGCCGAACAGGTGAGTCAACTGTTTGTTGATGGAAATGCCAAGTGCCCCGGTCATTTTGGTGCTGGGGCCTTTTTCGGGAAATGCTTTGTAAAAACCGTAATTATCCAGGTCGCCAAAGAAACGGGTGATCGCGGGTGTGACGGTCACTGACCAGGTATTCATTTTGTAATCGCCTTCGTAGGATCGATTACGGGAGGATGCTCCGGCGGAGGAACGGTTGGTGGTGTCAGTTTGGGCATACCCGACAGCCTGCGTTAACAACAGAAGCGTCAGAGAAGCGAAAATGGAAATTTTCTTCATGAGAACTCAGGTTTAATTCATAAGCCTTTAACGTAGAACAATCGCACGGCAAACCGGCGCTACGGCGGACCGTCTAAAACTACTCTTTTTCACTATTTCAGCAACTTTCCGCGAAGTAAATCTATAAGCCGGATTCTGTCTCCGAATCAGATTGCCGAAACAACCCTTTCAGGTTCTTATCATTTATCTCGATTCCGGATCACTCCGGAACTCTATCGATCTACCCGCATCGGCATCATTCCGGATCACTCCGGAATTACAGGAACGAGTCGCCCCTATTCCAATGCTTATTTGATCTTTCAGCCCATAAGGTTTACCGTGCCCCGCCTGTCACCAGCCGGGCGGTAGGCTCTTACCCCACCTTTTCACCCTTACCGCACCGAATTTAGAAACTAAATCCAGCGACGGCGGTATTTTTTCTGTGGCACTTTCTGTCAAATGGTCAGAAACGCTGAGCGCTTCCCTCCACCTGCCTTCCCGTTAGGAAGTATGGTACTCTGTGCTGTCCGGACTTTCCTCCCCGGTTCGTTAAACCGTTCCGGAGCGATAAGACAATTTACTCCGCGTTGGTTGCCATTCCGTGAATACCGCAAATCTATAAATACTTAGGTTCTTTAAAAACCTGGTATCGAAAAACTGCAAATTTTTCGAGCCTATTGCCAAAAAAAAGGCACGAAATCGCGTTTAACTATAATCCTTCGACCTTCAAATTGATTTTACCGGACGCATATACGACCGCCAGCATCGATTCTTGTGTCAAGTAAACCTGATCCGGCGTAACTTGTTCAAGTTTACCGTTGATAATAACTCCCTTAGTGATTTGATTGTTCGTTAATCGGGCCTGAAGCGATTTTCTGGCCTCATCAATCTGATTTCCCACCGGAATGGTCAGCTGTTTTTCCAGGGTCCGCGCAAAACTACCCTGTAATAACCAACTGGCGGTTTTATACAGAATATTTTTTGTGTCCAGGTCATAATGCAGATCGCGCAGCGAAATCGTCCGGGTCTGGCCGTCGTAATAGGGCTGCCCCCGTAAATAAATGGCTCCGTTAATGCTGCCCGCCAAAGTTGCTTTGATGATCAGGTTGTTATTCTGCCCGTATAAATCAATCTCCTTGATCGTTATTTTATACCGACCGTCGCGAAACTCGTACGACTGACCAACAAATTCGTCGGAAACCACTTTAGTTGCTTCCGAATAACTGGCTTCACTCAGCAACCCGATGCGAAACTGGTCGGGGATTTCCTTTGAGACGATCAATTCCGGAATAGTAACGGCTGGTTTGACTTCGGGTTTGGCACCGGTTTGGGTCAGCGCGTAGCCTTCGATGCCGATCGTCGACCGGATTGCGCCTTTTTCGAACTGAAAGGGTTCAATCAGAATCCGCTTGGGAACGACCAGTAACCAGGTGCGGTATTTTTCGGAAACCAGGTACGGCTGACGGATGGTATTCCAGGCATTCAGAACCGGAGTCCGCAAATCGATTTCCTTACGGACCTGATCGTCAAGCGCTTTCGTAATTTTACCCAGATTTTTATCGATGAGCCTTCCCACAATGCTCGTAACCGGCACATCGAAACCAGCAATTTTGACGGCCGGTTTTTTCACCCAATCGTAGCCTTCCGACGTGGTTTGGGTGTTGGCGGTCCAGTCTTTATCGATGGAAAACCGGGTGGCAAATTTGATGTTCAGCTCGAATTCCGTCTCCTGGTATTTCGTAAAACCCAGCACGGACATACCGGCTTTGGCCCAGATTTTCAGCGGAACCGTGAAGTGAAATAAACTATCCTGGGCAGTAACCTGAATGGGAGAACGCTTCCAGACTTTGGTCATAAACTGATCATCGTCGTTGTCAGTCAGGCTGTTGTCTTCGTAAATCAGGCCATTAACCTGACTATTGATCTGCCGCTCGACGTCAGTCAGCGCAATGGATACCGGAATGTTTACAGTCGATAAAAACTTGTCGTTCTGTACCTCCATTTTGGTTACCGAATAAGCGGCTTTGGGCGCCTTCGGATTTGTCGTCGCGGTGTGTTGGCAAGCCTGTATCACCAGAAAAACCAGTGCCAGGCTCAGGAATCGGGTCAATGTAGTAAAAATTATTTTATTTAATCTTAACCTTCGTGGCACCATAGCCAAATTTTTCCTTTTGGGCATCTTCGAAATAGGCAACACCGGGGTACGAGCCTAGCCGCCGGTGCAATTCATTCCGCAGAACGCCGTTGCCGACCCCGTGAATAAACGTAATGTGGTCCATTCCGCTGGCAATGGCATTCTCCAGATTTTTCTCAAACGCCTGAAGTTGCACCTCCAGCAATTCCACGTTTGTCCGACTGCCAAAACCGTTGGGCAGTAACTTACCGATATGCAGGTCGATAATCGACGAGGGCCGCACCAGCGTTGCCGGTTCCTTTTTATCGGTCAATCCCAGAAGGCTATCGCGCAGGGCGGCAACATCGATCGGTTTTTCACCGGTTTTCTTCTCCTTCGGCGGTTCTTTCTGAGCAGTTTCTTCCAGATCGAGTTGAAAAACCGTCCCAGTTTGGTTCAGAACCGGAATCGTACCGGTATGATCCTGAAAGGTCTGCGTCCGGCATTTCAGTCGTTTGATCAACGGTTCCCGCAAAGCCGACGCCCCCCGCCGGTGCCAGAGCCCCTGCAACAGGAAAGTCGGCCAGTTTTCCAGAGTCGCCAGTGAATACTGCTGCACGAGTTTGTGAAAAGACCGCGCTTTTAAAACGTCCGAATGCAGGCCCAGGTAGCGGTTTTCCCGTTCTTCACCGATGGTAAACGGTAATTCCCAATCCGTATTGTTGACCAGGTATACGTCGACTTCTCTGGCACCATTCCGGTCGTTCTGTGGAATAAAAGCCAGATAAATGCCCGAATTCGCAATGATTTCGGGCCTGGCCGGTTTTTGCGGCTCCAATCCCGGTTCCGCCTGAAACCGTTTGGCTTCCATCGCGGACACCACCACAATTTCCGACCGCAGGACCGGAATGCGGAAACCATCCTCAATTTCAATTTCGACCTGATTACCGGGTAAGAAGCGCGTTACGATGCCCTGCTCCTTCGCCCTTACCATTCTTACTTTATCACCAATGTTCATATCTGAGTACCTACGAACTTTTGTCCGTGAGATTCTTGAAATAATAAGCTGATTTTACCAATCCGGTTCTAATCCACTATCTAAACCGGCAGCGGCCGTCCGACCGGGGGTAAATTAAAAGTATAACGCATGAAAACGAAAACCGTTCCGCCCGTTGTATTCCAGCGTCGGCGCAGGCATTTTCAGCGTATTTAATAAGAAGAAAACTGTCTTTAAGGTTTTGCTCCGGGTCTTGATGCGCGTAAAATCAATATCGAGGGAGAGGTAATACTGGCGGTAAGGCCGGTAGCCGATCTCGATACTTTTCGGAACTTCAGCCGCCACCATGTTCTGAATTCCGTAGCCAGCTGCCACATTCAGCCACTTCGGAAACTTTGAATCCCGACTGCCGAACGCCGATGGATTGACGGAAAGCCAGTACGTCTGCCCGTTGTAGTCCTTCAGCCAGCGGTCGTGCCACGTACTCCCCAGCAATTCTTTCCGAACCTGATACAAAGGCGTGTTGTGAAACGAAAATTTTGGCTGAATCCGCAGTTCACCCCAGGCCAGGTATTGACTGGTGTATAAAGCAGGACCTGCAATATTGGCGGCCATATCCCCCACCGAAAAACCGTATTCCGGCGAAAAACCGTCCAGAATCTCGATCGGCGTTTGAAAAATCAGACCCGTTAATCCGGCGTAAATGGCGGCTTTTTTATCCGTTAGGCCCGTCCAGCGATACGCCTGCGCCGAAATCCGGGCAATCTGGTACGCCGTCAGCATGTGGCCGACTTTATCAATTTGCAGCCACTCGTGGTTATCGTTGAAAAAATGGAAGTTTGTCAGCGGATTGTTGTACCAGGCTTTGCTCAGGCCGTAAATGGTGGCGCTATACACAACGGTTTCACCAATAAGAAGTCCGCGAAGGCGACATCGGTAACAAGGCTCAGTCGTTCGACTGGTGGTATCCTGAGCAAAACCGGTTAGTGAGAACACCAGCGTTATCACCAGAAAACCGATCAATATGCCCCGTTTTACCGAACTTTTACTTCTACTATTAGCGGTTTTAATATGCACCATGATACTTCCGTAATCCCCACTCAACGCTGATCAATACCACGATCAGGAAAAATAGCCAGCGTAAATTAATCAGTTCGTTCAACTCTTCATTGCTGCTCAAGCGCCCGGGTGGTTTCTTTTTCACCAGGTCGTCGGCCAGCGACGACAGCGTGGCGGCATTGTAAAAACGCCCGCCGGTTTGCTGAGCCAATTGCCTCAGCATCAGGTGGTCTGCCGTCGTATTGATGGCTTCAAACTGTTGTTCCCGCACAATGAACTCTCCCGTGGCGGATTCGGTCCGGCCGTTCAGGGAAGCCGTGGCCCGGAAGCGGTAAACGCCTTCGGGCAGGCTGCTGACTTCAAAACGCGAATTATTGGAAGTCGGCGTGTAGTTGAAACTGCGCGGAACATCCCGCTCGTTGGTAATTTCAAGACGCACCGGCCGATCGAATAACTTCTCGTAAATATCGTTGTACATCTCCGTTTCGAACGTCACTTTTTCGCCCGCCAGAAACTCGTTCCGAATCGGATACACCCGCAGTTTCCGGCGGTCTTCCTTAATCGAAATCAACTGCATGACCTTCTGGAACAGCTCATCAACCACTGCCTGATTGTCGGTGATAGCAAACTCTTCCAGCCGCCATTCCCACAAGCCCTCACCCGCCAGCACGGCGGCTTTGCGCTGGGCCGTACTGTTGATCGCCAGGAGCGGTTTGCTCGTCCGAACACTGCCGACTTGCTGCCACAATACCACCTCACTGCCCGGTGACAGTTTAAAATCGCCAAACGGTACCAAAACCGGTGGCAGCCGATCCAGCAGCGTCAGCTTTTGCGCATCCAGATTGAGCTGCCGAAAATCGGGATTAAACCGGCCGGTCACTTTATCGGTCTGGCCCCCACCGGCGGTAATCTGCATCACCGGATTCAGGCCGTTGAACGATTGAAGCCCCGACTGATTTCCCAGAATAAACAAAACCGGGGTATTTTTTTGCAGCGCCTTCTGCACAGCGGCAGCTCCGGCGTTTAGATTATCCGGCAATTGGTGCAAAATGACCAGATCGTAAACTTTATCGGGAATCTCGGCGGTTCCGCCATTCAGAATCCGGATGTCCAGTTCGTAGTTCTGATTTTTTTCGATAATGCTGCGTAAGGCCTTCACATCCGGGTGCGGAGTCAGCGCCAGCAGGAGTATTTTTTCTTTTCCGTCGATGATGTCGATGTACACATCCCGGCGGTTATTTCGCGGGGTAAATTCTCCGCTTTGGGGCAACACTTCGATCACGTAGTGCTGCATTCCCTTCTGGTTGGAAAACGTCTGAAACGTCAGTTGCTGGAATGTTTCCGGACGATTGAAGTTGACGGTTTGCCGACTCAGCTCTTTGCCGTTCTGCCGCAAAACCACCGTGCCGTTTTTCCCCTGAAAACCGTAGCTGACCACGTCGGCCTGAATGGGAAACTGGTTGCCGAGGTACGCGATTTTGTTAGCGACCGCATCTTTCAATTGCACATCCCGCTTTGGAATTGTATCGCCCACGCCAACGGTGTGCAGGGCAAAATTATAGCGGCCAAAGGTCGGTGAGAGTCCCTGGTTGGCAATCCCATCCGAAATCAAAACTATGTCGGTCAGGTTGCGCCCTTCGTACGAATTCCGGATGCCGCCCAGCAGATTCGACAGATCCGTGGTACGCTGGTTGAATGGAATCGTCTTCAGATCGCCGGTCACCAGACTGTCGCCCAGTGTTTGCACCGAAACCTCAATATCGTCGCTGGTCAGTCGTTCGCGCAATTGGTCGGCCGCTTCCAGCGCCCGGTTAAGTTGCGCCCGTCCGCCCACCGTCATCGACTCCGAATTATCAATCGCCAGCACTACTTTTGGCTTTTCGGTAATGGTTTGCGTGCTGCGAATCAGGGGATTAAGCAGCAGGAAGCACACGACACTGACCACCAGAAACCGGAATGCGGCCAATGCCAGATTCATCCGCTGGCTCCACCCGGAATTCCGTTGGTACAGGGCAAACGCGTAACCTGCTCCCACCGCCAGACAAAGCAGCAACCACCAGGGAGAAGACTGAAAATAAAGTTCGGAGCGCATGTTTCTTTGAATGATGAATTATGAATGATGAACGATGAATTGAGATGAAAACGGTCAGCAGACGACCTGGACATCCTTCATAATCCATCATTCATCATTAAGTTAGCATTCCCCCGTCCACCTGCAGCACCTGGCCGGTGATGTAGCGGGACAGGTCGGAAGCCAGGAACAGGGCACAGTCGGCGACCTCTTCCGGTTGACCACCGCGTTTGAGCGGGATCGACTGCTTCCATTCTTCAACGGCTTTATCGTTGATTTCACCGGTCATTTCGGTTTCGATAAAACCGGGCGCAATCGCATTCGAACGAATGTTCCGCGAACCCAGTTCCAGTGCGACCGATTTGGTGAACCCAATAATACCGGCTTTGGAAGCGGCATAATTGGCCTGACCCGCGTTGCCGCGAATACCGACAACCGAGGTCAGGTTGATGATCGAGCCTTTCTTAGCTTTCATCATCGGTTTGATCACGGCTTTGGTCAGGTTAAAAACCGACTTTAGATTAACGTTGATAACGACGTCCCATTGTTCTTCGCTCATCCGCATCAGCAGGCCGTCGCGCGTGATTCCGGCGTTGTTGATAACCGCATCTATAGTGCCAAAATCGGCCACAATCTGGTTAACCAACTCTTCGGCGGCTTTGAAGTCCGACGCATCCGACCGGTAGCCTTTCACTTTTACGCCAAACGCCGACAGTTCCGTCTCCAGCGCCTGTCCTTTTTCGACGCTCGAAAGATACGTAAAAGCAATACTTGCGCCCTCCTGGGCAAAACGAGTGGCAATGGCCCGGCCGATGCCACGGGAAGCTCCGGTAATCAACGCAACTTTTCCTTGAAGTAAACTCATGGAGTAAATGGGAGTAACGAGGGTTTGTAAGATTGGCCGCAAAAATAGTAGTATATATTCGATCATCCGACTACTTTTGCCCGAAACGTTGCAAGAGTAGCCTGACTTTTTTCCGAACCCACCTTTGATCACTCATGACAAGATTTGCATTTATCTGTTTGATTGTCGGTCTCAGTCAGCAGAGTTTCGCCCAGAAAATTCACGCCCACAACGATTACGAAAAACCGGAGCCGCTGACGGCGGCCATTCGCAACCAGGCGGGTTCGATTGAAGCCGACGTTTACCTCGTTGATGGTAAGTTACTAGTTGCCCACGATAAATCCCAACTAAAACCCGGGCGCACGCTGGATTCTTTGTATTTGAAACCGATTGCGATGCTGTTCGGCGAAAATAAAAACCGCCAGTCGACCAGTGGTACCGTTAGCAAAGACCGGAAATATTCCTTCCAGCTGATGATCGACATGAAGGACAACGGCGTGGAAGCGATCAAGGAACTGGAAAAAGCCGTAGCGCCCTACCGGACCTGTTTCGACCGCGCGATGAATCCGGCTGCCGTTCAGCTGGTGATCAGCGGAAACCGCCCGCCCGTTGCCAACTGGGTCGATTATCCGGCCTATATTCTTTTCGACGGCCGACCGAGTGAACTCTACGATGACGAAACCATTAAACACGTCGCCCTGATCAGTGACACGTTTCAGAATTATTCGCGCTGGAACGGCGAAGGCGTCATGCCGGACAAAGATCGGGAAACCTTGAAACGGTTTATCAAACGCGCGCACAACGACAATAAACCGATCCGGTTTTGGGCCGCCCCCGACAATCCGAACACCTGGAAACAACTTGCCAAATTGGGCGTCGATTTTATCAATACCGATAAGGTAGAGGAATGCGCCAGTGAGCTGAAATAAAGCTGCATTGAATTGATGGACAGGTAGTTTTGGATTTCTTCGAGCGGTTTTGTAAAACACACTATCATCCTCTTCCCTGCCTCATGAAAATTTGCGTACAATACGGCAGTTCGGCGGATGATACCCAAACGCTGGTCGGTCAGTTAAAAACGTAATTGATCGTGAATGCGGGCTGTAGGGTTGCCGACAGTCCACTGTTCCAGGAACTGAGATTGACTTCGGAGGAAGAAAAGTTTCGGCCAGCGTGCACCTCCCCCAAGGTGGCTTCAACAATAAACCGGTCGCCCAATAGATAGGCTAATCCGGCACTAGCCGTAAAAGTCGCGCTGTGATTGTTGATCGTACCGACGCCTTCCAGCTTGTTTCGAAGTGTCATGTAAGTAAGGTCTCCAGCAATAAAAGGCCGCAACCGATTCGTAGAAATATATTTTTTCACATACGGACTGATTCCAAATCCCGTACTCGAAGACGATTTACCGGTATTAATCTGAATCGGAATTGAAACTCCAAGCAACAGGTTCTTTTTAACAAACCAGCCGACGGACGGGCTAACGGCAAATGTATTCGTCCGGTTTTCCGTCGCGCCGGGAAGGTTACCTTTTGAACTTTCCGAGCTAAAACCAAAACTGCCGCCAAGAACCCAGCGCCCTTTTGATGTTTGGGGCGCGTCGTAGGGTTCGGGACCTACGATGCTATTTCCACCCGTCAGAACGACGATACCGACTCCGAAGCTGTTGAACGATAGCGGAAAAGTACTTGAAGTTGCCGTGGCTTCCAGCCCGATTCGGTTGGTCAGGTAATAATTGGCTCCGCCTGAAAAACCGGGGCAATCGTGAAATGATCTTGATCCGGATTCGAATTTACCGATTCGCCAGTATACCGGGCTGACTCATATCCCAACGTCAAACCGCCCCCCAGAAAAACCCGCCACTTGTCTTTCCCCCAATACCGCCTGACGAAGCCATCCAGGCCGGCATTTAAATTCGATAAATGATTGTCGGATGATTGATTCTGTATTGTCACACCATATTTGGCGGCTTGCCATCCCAAACTGACTCCGCCACCCGCCAACCAGTTATCTTTAAAAAAGACGCCCCGACTGAACGAAAGTCTACTTTGTGGCATTCGATAAAAACTATTTGCCTGACCTTGATCCGTCTTTGTTGACACGAAATTAAATGCGGCCGAGCCTGTCCAGATTCCCTGTCCTTTTTCGGTTTGTGCAACTACCAGGGCGGGCAATGCGCTGATAGCGGTAAAAAGTAAAAGCTTTTTCATGGTGTTGGAATTGTTGTACGCGAAAAGATAAACCAAATTACCGACATATGTATTAAGCGGTGGTGTTAAAAATAGTAAACCGGAAATACCATTTATTCGATTTGGCCTACCTTCTATTAACTTCTACCGACTCGTTATCAATTTATAATTTCCCGACCCTGCTTGCCTTCTTATTTTTGATCATCGAATATAATGACACTAATCCGCCATGAAACCACACCGTGTATCATCGTTCAAAAAACCGGCAGAGGCCGCGTTGTTTCTGGAAAAATGGAATCAGGAGGTGGAAGCCCTGAACGGTTTTTCCTACGAGCGAATAACGATTTCGACCTCTTTTGGTAATACCCGGATCTGGGCGGCAAACACCCACCTGACGGACGCCAAACCCGTGGTCTTTTTTCCCGGTGCCCGGACCTGTGGTTTATTCTGGGACATGGACAACGCGCTGAAGCCTTTCCGAGAAAACCACCGGTTTTACATTGTGGACGTGAACGGCCAGCCCAGCCTGAGTGACGGAATGTGCCCCAATTTGAAAAGCACCGACTACGGCGTATGGGCCACGGAACTGCTGGACGGCCTGGGCTTGAAAAAAACGACGATTGTCGGAGCCTCGCTCGGTGGCCTGATCTGCCTGAAGCTCTGCCTGGAATCGCCCCGGCGGGTCAAAAAAGCCATTCTGATGAATCCGGCGGGCATTCAGGCGTTCTCAACTTCGGTGCAGAATCTGTATAATAACCTGCTGCCGATCCTATGGCCCACGATGGGAAACCTGAATAAATTTCTCGATAAAGCAATCTTCTGTCCACCCCGCCATGCGGTACCGGATTTGTATCGGAGCCTCATCAGTGAATACCTGCTGTACGCGCTGACTAATCACAAATTTCGGGGCGATTACCCGGCTCCGCTGGAAAAAGAAGAGCTGCACCGATTGACGACGGAAATCTACCTGATTCTGGGAGAAAACGATCCACTTTTCCCGCCCAACGAAACCATTCGTTTAGCGGAGGAACACATCCTGACCTTACAGGGCAGCCAGATAATACCCAGCACTGGCCACGGCATAGAAACCTCCAAAGAAGCATTGGCTATTTTATGGGAAATTGTAAATAAATCGGCGTGTTTTTCATACTGATTCTACCTAAAATAGGTGTCTTTCTTTTGAAAGACGGCACGATTAAAATTGGTTCTCCAGAATGATTGCTCAACCATTTCTAAATAAAGAATTCGGAAAAAACGTCATTCACCAACTGCTTATTTTTTCCGAAGCCAGATACTTCCGCCCGGATTATGAAGGAATCGGGGCATGTTTTTGGCCAGCCACGACGGGTAGTTCTGGTGCATAAATGAGTTGAAAAACAGAATTTCAAAATCCCGATTATACATCATAAAATTGCGTAGCATATAACTTTCGTTCCAGCCGAAACCTTTCCAGCCCAACACCCATTCTTCCGGGTATTCGAAGGGATAAAATATATCATGAAAGTGAATTAAAACGCCACTTTTCAGTCGGGGAAGGATCTCAAAAAAAATATAATTAACGTCACTTCCGGTTTTGGAAACGTGCGTGGAATCCACGAAGAAAATATCGTTTTTTTCAAGTTTCTCGAACTCCTGCAAGGGAACGGATTGCAACCTGGATGCTAAAACCGTCGCGCTGGAGCTATCTTCATCCCGAAGCAAACTGTAGAGCCGTTCGGGATTGGGATCGATAAACGTAAACTGCAGCGAATTGTCAAAAAAATATTCATTCGTATCCAGCATTGCCGCCGAACTAAAACCGGAACCTGCTTCAATAATACGCTTCGGCTGAAAGTGCCGAAGCATGGAATGCAACACAATCGCATCGCCGTAACTATACAAATCATTCTCAAAATAATAGCGAAACGACGAATCTTTCCGCGCCGGAAAAGGAATTGTTTTGTAATAATCCGCAAATTGCTGAAGCAACCGAAATTGAGCGTACTTGCGCAGTTCTATCCCCTTCAACTGATCTGGTTTTCGTGAGAATAAGGTCGCACGAAACGATTGTAACTCCTCCGTATTCACAATCGGACTATAAAAATGACCCGGTGGATACATTGTCTGGTATTGTTCCAGTTGCTGACGCAGGTTCCTGATGTAAGGAATGTGGTCTAACAGATACTTTGCCAGTGTTTTCATAAAAAAATGGTGTGGATAGTGGGGATAAAAACCGGTCAGGCTGGTGACAGGGAATGACGTAGCTAACCGGATTCAAAGCTAAATCCGCTTCTCTTCAAAAAGGTGAACGGCGTTTGCCGAATTTTGGATAAAATCTGTTGCCCGAAGAAAAAAACCGGTCTGCACGGATTGACTATTCACCTTTTGGCTGGCTCCCCGATGAATGAACAATTACCCGGTACGTGACTTGGAAGGTTAACTGGTTTATCTTCGTTTTTTTTCTGTCTTATGGCCACCCGTCCACTACCTGGTTACGCAACCGACCTGGATTTTTACGACGCGCTCAGTCGTCGCGACGAACGAGCGTACCATAATTTGTACGCAACGGTATTTCCTTCATTTCAGCGCTGGGTACTCAGTAACAACGGCTCCGAAATGGATGCGGAAGATGCTTTTCAAAAAGGATTAATGAATTTTCTGCTGAACATCGAAATCGGAAAGTACCAGTTGCAGTCGGGCGCGCGCATCACAACGGTGGCTTTTGAATACTGCAAACGTGTCTGGCTTACGGAATTGAAATCGGCCCGGTTTCGGTATCGCGGCAACATGCCCGACCATCTTGACCTGGCTGATACCGTTGATGTGGAAAAAGATCTGGAGCGAATGGATGTCGTGTATGCCGTTCAGCAATCGATGCACCAACTGAAGGAAGTCTGCCGAAACCTGCTCGAGTGGTTTTACGTGGATGAGCTTCCTTTGCGGGAAATTGCCGAACGGCTGGATATGAAAGAAGAATCCGTTAAATCAAAACGGTATCAGTGCGCCGAAAAATTAAAAGCCTATTACCGGCAGACGACTAACCAAAAAAGAATATGAGACTTACTGAAGATCAGTATGAATTAATTGAGGCCTATTTAAAAAATGAACTGTCGGCAACGGATCGGTCTACCTTCGAAGCTGATATTCAGGCCGATGCTCAACTTCGGACTGAGATCGAGCGTCAGCGGAATCTCCGCTTGGGATTGCGCGCCATTGGCATTACTCATGCACTCGATCAGGCCCGGATTCAGTACAAAACATCGCTGCTGGCGGCCAAATCTTCCCCCAAGCGATCAACGATTTTTCAGTCCTTTCCGGCGTGGACGTATTGGGCTGCGGCCGCTTCCATCGCGGTTGTCGTTGGTTTTGGTTACCTTGTTTATCAGGGAAATGCCAGTTGGCAGGCGGATCTGGCGTATTACGAAACGTTCCGATCGGATGCCAATGCCGATTTACTGAAAGGCTTCCCGGCCGAAAACGTTTCTTCCGAAACCAAGGTTACCTTTTTGGATGCTTTTAAAAACTACAAGGCGGGTAACTACGATGCGGTTATTGAACGACTGAAAAATTTACCCCTTGATAAACAAACGGTTCACTACAAAGACTTTCTTCTGGGGTTGAGTTACCTCTCCAACGACCAACCCGTCGAAGCCGTTCCGCTCTTGACGAAAGCACAGCAAACGCCGTCGCCCGAGCTCCGCCAGAAAGCCGTCTGGTTTTTAGCACTGGCCTACGTAAAGATGAATGAAAAAGAGCAGGCTATCCCCATTCTGAAGCAAATCAGCGCGGATAAAATGAATCCTTTTCAATCGCTGGCCCAGAAGGTACTCCGGAAGATTCAGTGAAAACCGGTTTATTGAGTATAAAGCGCCTGAATATCACTGGCGGTCAACGCCCGTTTGTAAACGCGAATGTCGTCCATGGCGCCATCAAAGTAATTGGGAACGCTCTGGGATTGCGCTCCGAATTTTAAATCTCCGCCCAGACACTCATCGATTGCACTTCTCGGCAAAATTTCGCTGGTAACGACCAACACGTTATCAAAATACATCCGGGCTAACCGACCGCTGTAGGTCATCACCAGGTGATGCCAGGCGTTCTGCTGAATGTTACCGGTGAACGCAATCGTTTGCCAGCCAGCCCCGCGCTGGCAAGTACTATTCTGTTTAATATCGGCACTAACGACAAGGCCCGGGTCTGCTGCACTTGGGTGAATCGCCGAACTATACATCTCATTCGCCCCGTCGCTAAAACGTGACTTGTTGTAAATTTGCATCCATCGGTCGACTGTTACCGGCCTGATCCAGAGGCTGATGGAAAGTTCGGCCGGGCGGAGGGTAGCGTTCTCGTCCATATAGAAATAATCATTCTGGCCATCCAGTTGAATAGCAGAGTTTACCCGACCTTTCCGATCGGCCACAAAAGTGGGGTTATCGACCAGTTTCACATCGTTGTTGTTACCACTAACATCCAATCGTGAGCCATCAGTAAAGGAAACGCTGGCCACCAGATCCTGCGCCAGCGCATCGACCTGCGTCGTAAATGATTCCGTTGTGGGGCTGTAAATCACCTCGCCGGACGCGAGTTTGGCATAAGACCGGTAATAATACCGGGTGTTTGAGGTGAGATCCGTTAACGAAACGGTCACATTGGTCCCGACAATCGGATTGGCTACTTTTAAGTACGGCGAATTGTTAATATCCGGTAGGGTGTTTGTCGATGAATAGCAAATTCCGTATTCAATTGCGGCTGGCATACCGGCGTTGGTAACCATAAAGCGGGCGCCTGCCGTTGAAACACCCACATTGACGGCCCCCATGCTGCTGACCGCCGGTTTTGAACCGGTTCGAAACGTCTGGACGGTCGAGCTGTAGCCAATCCCCTCCTGATTGGTCGCAAAACTGCGAACGTAATAAAGGGTATTTGGTGTAAGGTTGGTCGGCGTAAACGATACCGGTGTATTGAGCGGCAGTACCTTTATATTCTGAAGAACCAAAACGTCGCTTTTTCCCCTTTCAGGCACCTGGTTTGTCGAAGAATAGCAAATTCCATAACTGAGAATTTCCGCGTTGCCCGCCGACGTGATGGTCATTCCAATGGTTGCGGTGTTGATTGTAATGTCAAAAGCGGGCTGTAAACTAACGGAAGGATAAGCCGCATCCTGGACCATAACCGTACGCGACAGAATGGTTTCGTCAAGGCAGGAATTGGACAAGATAGCCCGGACCGAAAATTCGCCGGGCGACGGATAGCTGTAACTGACGGTTAAACCGCTTGTAACCGTAGAGCTGCCGTTCCCGAAATCCCAGGTTACCTTGTCGATCTTCCCGGTACTTCCGGTGACCGAAAAATTGACATCCTTCTGTTGAATCTGAGCATCAAGGCTTCCGGCCGGTTTTCCACAATCGCGCAGGGTTTTACTGGCGGGCAATTCCCATTCGCATCCCAGCAGGGATACGCCAAGCAGGCAAACAAAGATCAAAATTATAGTAGACGTGGATAGGGACTTCATCATTACTCTGAAAGATCGACGTGTGGGAATTCGAAATCAGAATGAATACCGAATCGCCAGGCCCCACGAGTCCGAAGATGGCTGCCAGCTCAAAGCAGGCGGGCGGGGTTTGGGTTTGTGAAGAAACAAGTACACTTCCGCAGCTGTGGCCACTGCCGCAACTCCCAGAAAAACCGTAAACAGGCCCTGCTTCTTTTTAGCAGCATTGGCGGCCGCGTAGGCGTTATCATACTCCCGATACTCAATCGGGCTGTCGATTATGCCCGTTCCGTTCGGATCGAGCGATTGACCGATTTGGTTCAGTGCCCTTAATTTTGATCGATAATTAGCGTGTAAAACCAGTGCCGTTACCATTGACCCAATGGCAACACTCCCGGCAGCCGCCTTCAGGCCGGTTTGTTTTGGATAAACGGGCAGCAATAGTTGGTCGATGTTCCGAACCTGCTCCCGCAAAAGCTCAGCTTTGTTTGCACTGGCAAACTCAATAGCTGTGGTATAATTATTCCGGGCATCCCGCAACTTTCCCTGATTAAAAAGCCGGTTTCCCTCCCGCTCGTAATGATCGGAAAACTGGTTTTTAGTAATGGCATCCTCCGGATTTAGATTCAACAACTGATACAACAGATCCACAACCTGCTGACTTTTGCCCTGGCTCATCGCTTCGTCAACCTGCTGGCGCAGGGCCAGCCCGGCGGCACTGGTTTCAATCTGCTTCAGGGCATAGGGATCATTTTCAAAACCGGGTACCTCAAGGCAGTTTTCATATTGCCAACGGGCTTCCAGATACTTGCCTTCCCTGAAAAAGTCGTCGCCCTTTTTTTTGTAACGGTCATACTCTTCGTCGATGACCGGCGCTGGAGTTGCGGTTCGGGCCAGCGCGGAGACTGTTGGCGGCCAAACCATAACGAGAAGAAGAATTAAGATGATGTGGTGTAGGACGTTACGCATATCGTTTGAAAACTAATTGGCACACTGCTTAATTTTTCGTCGAACCTCCTCGGTGTCTTTCAGCGCCTGTGCGACCTGATACCAGCGTTTTGCCCCTTCAAATTCATCCGTAGCAAAGATCTTGTTGGCTTTGTTCAGGTAGGTCAGGTAGGCAATTTCGGCTTTAGCCGTCATCAGGCCATGTTCTTTCGCAAGTACCTGCGCCCTGTTGAAGGAGGCAATGGCTTTAACTTTATCATTCCCGGTTTTGATGGCGTTCACCCCCTCTTCCACCAGTTGATCGTATTGTTCCTGTTTTTCTTTCAATAGGGCTTCTTTCGATTCAGGTTTTGCTTCATCCGGTTTCACTTCGGTCGACGCAGCCAAGGTTCTGGCAGTGGTTCCGGCAGCCTGCCCGATCGAGTCGGTTTTTGATTCGGCGGGCTTAATCGTTTGCGCTTTTTTCAGGGACGCGTCGTACAAAAACCGGACATCCCGGCGCGTTGGATCGAGCAGCAAAGCACTTCTGGTCAACACAATGGCGCCATCAAACTCTTTTCGCCGGAAAGCCAGTCGGGCCTTATTGAGAGCCACATTGATTCGCTTCGTCAGGGCGTCTTTCGTCTCACCGGGTTGCGATTTCAGAACCGCTGGCTCCGCATTTAACCCTGATTCCGGTTTCGCCAAAACCGTTGGAAAATCCCCTTTCGTTGGGGTCGGCTTAGCTGATTCAGCCGGACTTTTCAGGTAAAAAAACAATACGATAGCGCTGAAACCAGCCGCCACCGGACCCACCAGACGCCACGGAAAAGCCCGATGCACCAATTGAACTCCGGGTTGCAAAACCGCAGTTGAAGACGAGTCGTCAAGTTGTAAACCCGGTCTTCCTACCTGCGGAGTTGTTCCGGTTTCAACAAATAAAACCGGTTGCGTCGCGCTCTGGGGAGTTGTTACCTCTGACGGCACATCGTAAACATCCGTTTTGTCTTCCAGATAAGCATCCGTTAATTCAGCCTCAGCCAGCACCGGTTTGGGTCGAAGTTGTTCCACGCAGGATGCCAACCCATGAATGGCGGTTTCCAGCGTCGGGTTGAGCTGCAATACCTGCTCGTAGCGTTTTTTGGCCTGTTCAAACTGAAACTGTTCGAACAAATCACCGGCTTCGCACAGTAGGTTATAAACGTCCTGTTCCTCAAGAATCGCCCGGCATTCCGCCAGCCCTTTTTCGGCTTCCGCATGATTCTCACGAAGCGTAAGCACTTCCTCGTACAGCGAAATGGCCTGCTTGAAATCCCGCTGATCAATCTTTTTCCGGGCTTCACTGACCAATTGAGGAATTCGGTCCAGCAAATCCAGTAGCTCCTCCGCTTTGCGAACCCGCTCATGAATATCCCGGACCAGACAGCGCTGAATCATGCTGCGATACGGATCGCTCAGCTGGCTGAGTTGAGCGGGCAAATCCACCGTCACGATTTTCTTTTCAATCTCGCGCCGGGCCGACTGTTCGGTCGCATTCCTGAGATCCGCCCGGAACGGTTTTTCCCCCGTCAGCATTTCGTACAAAATGATTCCAAACGCCCACAGATCGAGGTTAAAGCTGACCTTGCTGCCTTCAATCTGCTCCGGGGCTTTGTACGAAGGCGTCCCCCGGCCATCGCTCAGGTCAAAATCCGAGCTGTCGAGTTCGTCGTCACTGACTAATTTACTTAAGCCAAAATCGGCAATTTTGGGAATAAACCGGCCGGTATGGTCGCGGGAAATGAGGATATTGGATGGCTTAAAGTCGCGGTGAACGATCCGGTTCCGGTGCAGGTGCTGCAACCCCAGCAAAATTCCCTGGGTTATTTCGTAAAGCTGAACCGGCGTTAAGGTTTCCCGTTTCAGCAAATCCGCCAGATTGCCGTCCGGGTAATACTTCATGATGGCAAAATCGCTGATGCTGGTATCGGTTTCCAGGCGGTAACAGGCGTCGTAGCGGGCAATATTGGCCTGTCGGGGCACGCGCTGGGCCAGACTCACTTCGGCTTGCAGGGATTTGGCATCGTTGCCCTTAAATTCACTGACTTTAATGGCAACCCATTCCGTTTCAAGCTGGTCCTCGACTTTTATGACACGACCGTATGAACCACTGCCCAATTGGGCCCCTTTGTCATTGGGGCGAATGGGGTAGCGTCGTTTAAATTCCTGGAACGTAGTAAACGTCGCGGTCATAAGGTCACACTTACACTACTCAGTATATATTACTCAGCATATTGCTTCTTCAAAGATAAGATAAAGCCAGATTATCTGAAAAACGTCCATAAAAAACCGGTGCCTGTTTTCCCTTTGTGGTCAACCGAACTTTGGGCGACACATACCGGTGCAGTTCACGGATGGTTACAATATGGTCATGATCCAAATCAGCGCGTCCGTTGAGTCCTTTCAGCAAATAATGCGTAAACGTTCCGCCCGCCAACCGGCTCGATTCCACCGCATCCTGAGTTGACCGACTCGCCAGTAACATTGCCACATTACTCCCCTTCCCGGCGTTCTTCGTAATGGATTCCGCGGCCGTACGCTGGCTGGCGGGTTGGGTCATGCTGCCCGACAGGCAGGCATCCGCAATGCACAGTTTTGTCAATGCCTTTGATTCATGAAAAGCGGCTTTGATGGTCCGGTGCGTCAACAACCGGCTCCGGTTTCCCGGAACAACATCGTAGGGCACAAAACTATCCGGTAAGCCGTGACCCGAAAAATACAGAATGACCCGATCGCTCGGCCTCGCCCTCCGAAAAACCGCCAGCGCCTGCTGAATGGTTGCGCAGGTAGCCTGCCGGTTTATCAAAAGCCGAATATTCGAACCCGGAACCTCTCCTCCCGGCTTGCTTTTCAGAAACTGAACGACCTGCCGGGCGTCGCGATCCGCAAACCGCAAATCTCCCGTTGCGTACGAAAGTGCCTGGTAATCAGAAATTCCCACAATAACGGCGTACGTTTGACCGGTTTTAGATGAGGTATCCATGTACCAAACCCACAAACTAAGCAGCCAGTACGTTACCATCCTGTTCGGGATTCAGAAACCGCCGTTGATTCGGTAACATTCTTTACGCCAATCAGATAACCGGAGTAATTGTCTTTGGTCTGTTCATTACAAACCGCAACCAGCGAAGCTACCTTGGCCTGATCGGGCATGTTGCCGAAAAGGATGGTTTCCAGTACGTAATCATCGATTTGTTCCAGCACGCCATCCGTACACATAAAGAAATAATCTCCCGCCCGAACGTCCGTCAGAAAATGCAAATCCGGAACTGCACGGGCGGCCGTTTCCGGGCTCTCCTGCGAGTTTAAAACGACGGCCCGGCTGAGCCGGTTTCTCCAGGGATGGGTCAGCGCCTGGGTTGCAGTGATAATTCCGGCTTCGACCATGTCATTTACCTGCTTGTGATCTTTCGTTCGGAAAATGATTTTTCCTTCCCGGAGCTGATAAATCCGGCTATCGCCCAAATGCGCAACGGTTACGCCATGCTGATGAAATTGCAATAAGGTGAGTGTCGACCCCATGCGATTGACGAGCGGATGCTGATTCAGATAGTCGTAATACGTTTCATACACCTGTTCGAGCGCAGCCTGCAGGTGCACGATGTCAAAAACCGGATAACCCATCGACCTGGCATAATCAGCCACGCCATGACACAACAGCTGACTGGCGACCTCGCCTTTGTCGGCTCCGCCCATTCCGTCGCACACCATGAACAACTCGGTTTGTTCGTCGGCGGCATTTTCACCCGGATAGAGCGTATCCTGATTGATGGTCCGCTGGCCGATGTGGGAAAAAGCAAAGGGTAAATTGGGCTGAATCTGCATGGACTACTCGGTACGATCGGGGTTAAACGACAAGTCAACTTTATAGGTATCGAGCATCGTCGACGGAATAAAATAATGAGTCAACCGAAAACGATCGACTCCGCCCAGGGTAATGACACTCTCGTGATCCACATCAATCAGCTCCATTTTTTGCAAAGGCGTCTCGTTAAGCAGGGTTCCATTCAGACTGGAATGCAACTGCCGCAGTTCGCCATCCAGAACGCCGTCCTGAAGCTGGTAACGCAACCGGCCGCGCCATTTGTCGAACGAAACGGTAAGGGTGCAGTGCCGGCGGCTGATGAAACAGCGGCCATTGTGTTGAAACCGCTCGATCTGAACCGTACATGAATCAGCGGTGCCGATACTGTTCTGTCCGAATTGCAGCGGGTATATCCGCCCGGGTTTGCCGATGTACGTCAAATGCCCGAATTCCGGCAAGCCCTGCACAATGGCTTCGTCGTAGTGAAACGCCGTCTGCAGAATATTAACCGCTCCGCATCCCACGTGTGAGCAGGTAATGGTTCCCCGTTCGGCATCGGCCATCCGAACCATGATGCGCCGGCCACATTGCTGGCAGGCGATAAGCGTCATTTTAAACCCGCTCATACCGATTACTCGTTCATTTCATGGACATCGCCGTCGTTAATATAGGTGTCGTCATCCGGCAGATACGCATCCGCTACAAAACCGCCCTCCTCATCGGCGTCGTCATCCGGGACCTCGGCCAGTTCAGAAGGTGTTTCCGACGCTAAATCATCCGGTTCCAGAATCGAATCCATGACTTCTTTCGACATCGCGTTTTCCAGATACTGGCTGAAATCGTCGTTGGAAAGCACAACCGGCTCGTTCAGCCGGACAATTCCCACCAGGGCTCCATCTACAGAATTGTAGCGATAAACCGTATCCAATCCCTCATCACCGGTCGTATCCACAACCCGGTACGTCAGCCCGTCGGCCCCGTGCAGCACCAGTGTATCGATGATGCCATCCTGATCAAAATCCAGGCCGATCGTTCGCTCCCCACTCAGGTAGCCTTCAATGGCGGTTGGCTCCGCACCGGAGGTTACGATTTGGGTAGCAGGGAGCAGCGTGGGAGCCGGTCGGTAGGCGATAACCGGCAATTTTTCGCCCACAATCATTTCGGTGTATTCCTTCCGTTGTTCCAGCGACAGGCTTTCCCATTCCTCTTTCTCAAAGGTATTGTACCAGCGGCCGTGCCAGCCGAATACCCCGCCCATTCCCACTTCGGAACGGGCGGCTCCAAATGCCTCGTCAAAAGACATTTCATCGGTCACTTTGCCTGCAACGTCGATGTCGTCAGGCCACTCTTCGGAAGGAGAAAATGGTGTGGATATATCGTCAGGGGTTTTGCTGTCCCCGGTTTTTCGGTTTTCAATTTTTTGCGCGAGGGACCAGGCCGCACCACCCAACAGCATAGCCGCAGCTGAAATCCCCAGCAATTTCCGCTGGTTGGTGTTCAAACCGCCATTGCCTGTTCTTTTTGATTGAACCAGCGGAAATAGATCCTGCTGTTGGTCAGCCTGTTCGGAAAAATGTGCCATGCTGTTAACAAACTTAAAATTGGAATTTGACCGTATATCGGGATTACCCGGAAAAGGTGAACGGCAAAAATTCTTTTTTTACTTAATCCAGATCGCCTGACAGCGCCGACACGTTTTCTGTTGCGCTAGCTGTTCCCATTCCCGCAGTCCAAAGGGGTCCCGGCAGGATGGGTTGGGGCAGCGATACCGCTCCCGGTACTCTTTATCAATGAGTTCCAGTTTTTCATCCGTCGACAGCAGGGTCGAACACAAAGTCGGGATGAGCATACTCAACCCGGCGCCCGACATAATCTGGAGGAAAGGCAGCGCTCCTCCGCCCGTGGTCACAACGGCGCTAATGCCCACCAGCGAAGACACAATGATGCTTCCCGTCCGGATCATTTTCTCCCGGTTCCGGCAATCCCGCCGGAGCTTCGGATACTGCTCAAACACCTGCCGCAATTCAGCAAACTCCTGCGTAAAATCCAGCAGCGGTTTTTCGATCGGCAAAGCGGTTTTCGGCGAAATGGCAGGAAGTGGTTGGAGTTCGGTCGAATCAACCGGCAGCTGATCAAGCAGTTGGTCCAGCGTATAATCAATGTCGGCTAACCGAATCTTATCCTTTTTATCGACAATTTTTCGGGTGATTCGTAAGTCGTTAACGAAGGTGCCATTCTTACTGGCCAGATCTTCCAGCACGAAGCTGGTGTCCGTGCATTGAATTAAACGGGCGTGCTGGCTACTGATTTTCCCATTTAATACGATGATTGCGTTATCGGTTTTCCGGCCAATCGTGTAGGTTGGAAGCTGGCTTAAACCGTCAATCAATTCTTCAATTTGATTTACCTGAAGTGACACGGGGATCGGTGGTATGGATAATTCTATGCGTTTTTCAATAGCAGAGCAATATAAACTTATTTACGCTATTTTAAACTATTAATCCAGTTTCAATTTCTTAAACCACGGTCCAATAAAAAGGAAAAACTGCGCTATTATTCAGTCATTTAAGCGCAAAAGAGTGAGCTTCTAACGCTAAATTATTTTCCATTTGTTAGAGACTGTCTAAAATTACAATTTTCCTTCTTTCGCTTTGCCCCCAACCCCCTAAAGGCCGGGCGACCGGTGCCGAGCTTTAGCACACCGATTAAAGCCCCCTTTAGGGGGTTGGGGGCGGACCTTTACGGTAGAAGATAAGATTTTTAGACAATCTCTTAGCAAAATTCATTTCCCCAAATGCTGGTTGTGGAACGGTTTGTTCCTTTTTATTTTTTTGTTTCAGTCATAAATTCTTTCAGAAAGGTTACCACTTCGTCAGTTGCTTCTTCCGGTGCATAATGACCGCTGCCCGGAATTATCTGCCCCTGCACATTGACCAGTCCACTGGCCCGAAAACCGTCGAGGTAAAGGTCGAGTTTTCCGTATTCTTTTTCTCCCCGCAAATAAAGCACCGGCGTCTGAATCTGATTTTCGCGGGTGATGACATTGTCTTTTTCGTCCTGCTCAAACGTGCGGTACCATTCAAAACCGGTGTGGAGCGCATCCGCACTGGTATACGCTTCGGCAAACGCGTCTCGGGCATTATCGCTGATCCGATCCGGTTTTGCGGCAATGGTATTGTAAAAATAATCAAAATAAGTCCGCTGTTTTCCGCTCACCAACGCTTCCGGCAAATCCGGAATGTTGTGAAACTGAAAGTGCCAGATCCGCGGATTTTGCTTGATTTGCGGCCAGGGATCAACCCCCGGAATCCCGACATTCATAATGACGGCTTTTGAAAGTTCGTTTGGAAATGATTTTAAATACGCGTAGGTAATCATGCCGCCGACGTCCTGCCCAACCAGCGTCACATCTGTTATTTCCAAAGCATTTATGACGCCTTTCACATAACCAGCGATGGTGCGTTTGTCGCTGGACGCTATCTTTCCGGATTTTCCAATGCCGGGCAAATCCATCGCAATCACGTGGAAATCATTGCAAAGACCGCTCATGACAGCTTCAAACGCCTGCCAGTTTTCCGGAAAACCGTGCAGGAAAAACAGCGCGGGTTTGTCCGGCCGACCAGCTGAAATCACGTGCAGGAAAACACCATCAACGGTTAGTTGTCGGTGCAGGAAAACAGCTGGATTCATTGTGTTATCAGAACTATTCATGGCGATCAATGAGCATGGATTGGCGAATCAATTCAAAATCTTTTTTACCAATTTCAAAAAAACCAAAGCGAAACGAATAGCCCCAGGATTTCTTGTTTGGGATAAAATCAAGGTTGTTAATCAGCGGAAGTATGGAGGCTTCTTTGCTGTCATAAAACCGAACGTTTCGCCGAAAAGGAACGAAATCGTCTGTTACGGAAAATTGATAAATGGGGTCGTTGGTTACCTGACCGATTGCCGTAAATGCCTGGCATTTTTCATCAAGTTCCAGAGCCTGTTTAGGCGAATAGAAAATGACCCAATCATCAGGTTTCGTGCGTTTTAATGGTGCTTCCTTGCCGTGATTAACCTGCATAAATCCGCCGGTAACGCCCCGCATAACGTGATCCTTTGAAGCAACGGCGATCCAATATTTTTGTAGTTCACCCATATCGTAAAAACGGTTTTTGATTCAATATGTTAAGCCGGTTTTGCTTGAATTGAATAACGAAACGCTGAACTTTTTCCGGCATTTCAAAATTTAATCATCAAAATACTCAATCTTTCCCTCTGGTAATGAATCTGGCGCGCTACCTTCCAACCGATTGCCTGAAGCCTTTCGTGAAGGAGTTTCTGATCGTGGAAAGCATCGCCGAAACCGGAAACCGCGTATTGCCCGACACTTCCATTGTGCTGGCTTTCCGCTTCAAGGGAACGGTGGTCGAAAGTGGCGAAACAAATAGCAACCTACCGGTTTCGGTGATCACCGGTTTGCGAAAATCGTCCCGCGTGCTGAACTATTCCGCAAACTCCTCTACCCTGCTTGTCTTGTTCCGGGAAGGCGGAGCAGCCGCTTTTTTCCGGGAACCCCTGCACGAGTTATTCAGTCAAAGTCGCCCGCTCGATGAGTTGATTCAGCCGCAAAAATTGGAGGAAGTGGAAGACCGGCTGGCCGGAGCCAAAACCAATCCGCAGCGAATCGCGATCATAGAGCAATTTCTGATCTCGAAACGACTACGCTCCGGCCCGGAACCGCTGCTTGCCCAGGCGGTAATGAGCATCAAAATCGCTCACGGAAAAACCGGTATCAAATCGCTGGCCGAGTCGCTGTCGATTAGTCAGGATGCGTTTGAAAAACGGTTCCGCAAAGCCGTGGGCACATCGCCCAAACAATTCGCCGAATTGGTGCGGTTTCGGTATTTGATCACGGCCCAATCCGCCGACCGAAGTTTAACGGATCTGGCTTACGAAGCCGGTTATTTCGACCAGGCGCATTTCATCAAAGACTTCCGAACCTTCACTGGCCAGGCTCCGCAGGATTTTTTCAAATCCGCTCTGTTCTGGTAAATCACTGATTTTTTACAATTCTGCCCTTTTTCGCCGGCCTACTTTTGCCTCCGTCAATCGAAAGAAACTTGTAAAAATGATGAAAACGTTAAACCAGCAAAACAACCCGGTTCTGGCCAAAACCGCTTCTCTTCCTCCCAAAAAACGACAACCGGTTTTAGGGTATGAAATGGCGTACGTAGAATCCGGCAGCGGAGATCCCATTGTTTTTCTGCACGGAAATCCCACCTCGTCCTACATCTGGCGAAACATCATTCCCCACCTTCAGCCGTTGGGAAGATGCATTGCGCCGGATCTGATGGGCATGGGCGATTCCGATAAATTACGCAATGAAGGGCCGGAAACCTATTCATTTGCCGATCACCGCCGGTATCTCGACCAGTTTCTGGATTCGATGAATTTGAAGGAACGGATTACGTTCGTCGCCCACGACTGGGGCTCGGCTCTGGCCTTCGACTGGGCTTACCGCCATCCGGAAGCCATAAAAGGCATTGCTTACATGGAAGCCGTGGTTACTCCCCGCAGTTGGAGTGAAATGTCGGAAGTTGCCCGAAGCATTTTTCAGGCGCTGCGATCGCCCGCCGGGGAGCAACTGGTGTTACAGGAAAACTCGTTTATTGAAGTCAACTTACCCGCCACCGTTCTGCGTCGTTTATCGGAGGAAGAATTGGCCGAATACCGCCGTCCGTTCACCGAGCCCGGCGAATCCCGGCGACCGATGCTGACCTGGGCCTGGCAGTTACCAATTGACGGCGAGCCCGCTGATGTCACGCAGATCGTAACGACATTTGGTACCTGGATGGCCCGGAATTCCATTCCAAAATTGTTCATTCAGGCCAATCCGGGTACTCTGTCAACCGATGCGCTTCAATTCTGCCTGAGCTGGCCAATGCAAACCGTGGTGACGGTGCCGGGCCATCATCACTTGCAGGAAGATTCGCCGGAAGAGATTGGCCGGGCAATTTCTGCCTGGTTTACAGCATTGGAAAAATAAAATGATGAATGTAAGCGACTTCTAAAATTTATAAATCTGCCTGCCCCCACCCCCCTGAAGGCCGGGCGGCCGGTGCCGGGCTCTTAAAACCGAATTCAAAAGCCCGGCACCGGCCGCCCGGCCTTCAGAGGGGTGGGGGCAAACCGAAGAAAAGAAAAATCTGAGTTTTAGACAGTCGCTTACATTCATCATTTCTTTTTCATTTTCTAATCAGCGGAACCTGCAAATTGGTGGGGCGGTTTTCCGGTTTGTCAAATGCGCGACCGTCTACGTTTTTGCTGCCATTGAAAAACAGGTCATTATAAATGTAAATCAGGTCATAATCTACGTATATTTCGCCTTCGGTCAGGCCAAAAGCCGGGAAGCCTTTTTCTTTTACATCCTGTGTAACACCTACTTCCCAGCGATTTAAATCACTGGTGGGAAACCGGTTT
This sequence comes from Larkinella terrae, assembly GCF_009668025.1. Taxonomy (GTDB): domain Bacteria; phylum Bacteroidota; class Bacteroidia; order Cytophagales; family Spirosomataceae; genus Larkinella; species Larkinella terrae. The sequence goes on from NZ_WJXZ01000009.1 coordinate 565,824, forward strand.
ACGGCATCGGCAAAACCGGGGTGCAAGGGCGTTACTTCATAAGCTTCATCGGCCACATAATCGACCTTAAAAGCGCCCGAGGCCAGCGGGTGCTCGCCCTGCCAAACGTTGTGGCCTCTGATGACAATTTTCACCAAAGGCACTTTCCCGTTAGGATCCGCGAAATTGGTTACCTCACATTCAAACCTGTCATTGGGAGAATACCTGAAAACCCGGGAACAGTAAAAAGGCTGGATCTCACCGGAAGCCGATTTCGTAATGCTGGGCCGGAGTTCAGTCGCGATGCTGACCCATTCGCCACCCTGAATAAATTGTTTCGTTTGTTCGAGCGTCATGGTGATGTGTTTTTACTCCGCCAAAGCTATTATCTTCGTCTGAAATTTATAGCTAGTCCATTATGGGTTTACTAGTACATTTTTATAGACCAATGGCCAGTTCCCGCAAAAACAAAGATTTCAATCCCAACAATTGTCCGGTTACCCACTGCCTGAACCGGATTGGCGGAAAATGGAAACCGCTGATTATTTATGCCGTCAGTAAGAATTGCAACCGGTTCAGCAAGCTGCAGAAAGCCATTCCGGTGATCAGTAAGCAGATGCTGGTCAATCAGTTGCGGGAACTGGAAGAAGATCAAATTCTCGAACGCGTTATTTACGCCGAAATACCACCCCGAGTTGAATACAAAATAACCGAATATGGACTAACGTTACTGCCAGTCATTTATGTCCTGCAGGATTGGGGATTAAATGATCTGAAACGAATGGTGCAGGTTTCGAATACCGAAGCAATTCGTTAATGGTTTTAAACGTGTAGCCTCGCTGTTTTAAAAACCACTGATACACCTTCTCAAGAGTATTCAAAATACCTTTTTATGCGAGTTAATTTCTCCTTTTTTTAAACTGATAGAAAGGCGAAGTACGGTCAAAAAGACCGGTTTTCATTCCGCCGTTTATCCGGTTGAACTCGACAAAGAATAAGTACGGAATTGGCCCTACAATTTGTCATTTTTACCCCTCATCATTCTCTGAAAAACAGTCCATATTTGCTGAAAACAAACCTGTTCACATTTATGGAAAAGCTAGAATACACAATCACAATCGATGCGCCACGGGAAAAAGTGTGGGATATTCTCTGGAATGATACCACTTATCCGGTCTGGACCGGCGTTTTCAGCGAAAATTCACGGGTAGAAACCGACTGGCAGGAAGGCAGCAAAGTACTTTTTCTGGGTGGCGAAAATGAAGGGCTGATTTCTTCCATTGCCGCTAAAGTACCCAACGAATACATGTCGTTTAAACACCTGGGCGCTATTAAAAATGGCGTGGAAGACTACAACAGTGAGTATACGAAACAATGGGCCGGTTCTACGGAAAATTATTCACTGAAAACGGTGGACGGAAAAACCGTGCTTCAAGTTGATCTGGATGTGACAGAACAGGACAAAGATTATTTTCAGAAAACATGGCCGTCGGCAATGGAAAAAATTAAAGAACTTGCGGAAAAGGGATAGGTAAAAAATCCCGAATCAAATGTTTAGGATGGGTGCGTACTTCTAAAACGCTCTATATTGGTTTTTTTTCTCTATGAAACGCTGGATCGCTCTACTCGCTGTCGTTCTAATTGTTACTTCTATTCGGGCGCAAACGCCCTTTTCGCACGGTCGGCTGCGGGTTTCCGACAATCAGCGGTATCTCGTACATCAGGACGGCACCCCGTTTTTCTGGCTGGGCGATACGGCCTGGGAATTGTTTCACCGACTGAATCGCGAAGAAGCCGAGCGGTATTTCAAACGACGGGCGGAGCAGGGATTTACGGTTATACAGGCTGTGGCGCTGGCCGAAATCGATGGTTTGAACACGCCCAACGCACTGGGTGACAAACCGTTACTCAACAACGATCCAACCAAACCAAACGAAGCCTATTTCAAACATGTCGATTATTTGATTGAACGAGCGGCTGCCAATGGCCTGGTCATTGCCCTGCTCCCAACCTGGGGCGATAAATTGTTTAAGTCGACCTGGGGTGCCGGACCTGAAATTTTCACGGTGGAAAATGCCCGCCAGTACGGTCGCTGGATTGGAAACCGCTACAAAGATCGCGAAAACATTGTCTGGATTATGGGTGGCGACCGCGTTCCGCGCGAGGGTTCTCAGGACGTCGCCGTCTGGCAATCCATGGCTGCGGGTGTGCAGGACGGCGTTGGCGGACCCGATAAAGCGCTGATGAGTTTTCACCCGCAACCGAATTCGCTCGAAATGGGCGGTTCGTCGCATTGGTTCCACAACGACAAGTGGCTGGACTTCAATATGCTTCAAAACGGTCATTGCCGCGATACGCCGACTTACGACAAAATTGCGTTTGTGTATAACCGCAGCCCGGCAAAGCCCGTGATTGATGCCGAACCGATTTACGAAGACCACCCGGTTTGTTTCAATCCGACCGATCTGGGACTCTCGAACGCGTACGATGTGCGGAAATACGCGTACCTCGACCTTTTTGCGGGAGCACACGGTCATACGTACGGTTGCCACGACATCTGGCAGATGTTTGCGCCCGGTCGCCAACCGGTTAATGGTGCCCACATCGCCTGGTCGGATGCAATGAATCTACCCGCAGCAAATCAGATGCGGTTTGTCCGGCGACTGATGGAAGCGCGCCCGTTGCTGGATCGCGTTCCCGATCAATCTCTGGTTACGGAGGCCAACAATGCTGCGGCTGAACGGATTCAGGCCACGCGGGGGAAAGATTACGCCTTTGTCTATACAGCCGCCGGAAAACCGTTTTCGGTTCAGATGGGAAAAATAACCGGCAAAGAAGTAGCCGCTTACTGGTTTGATCCCCGCAAGGGCCAGGTAAAATCAATTGGATCATTCGCTAATCAGGGGCAGCAGAAATTTACGCCCCCATCGTCGGGCTACGGCCACGACTGGGTGCTGATTCTTGACGATGCTTCCAAAAAGTACGCTTCGCCGTCGGCAGCAAACTAGAAAACGTACTGAACTGTAAAAGCCGGTGAGGTAGTAACTTGCAAGCCCTGCAACCATAAACCGTTCTTCCAGAGATTGTTCTGGGTCTGCTTGCTGACGTTTAAATTAAGCAGGTTGGCTTCGGCAATAAAATTTTTACCGAGCAGATAAGCCAATCCGCCGTTCAGGGTTCCCCCGGCCGTGTGGTTGACTTGCTCACTCGGATAGGGCGATTGCCGAAATGAATAGGAAGTGTACGTGAACGTGGCTCCAACGTAAGGCCGCAGGCGCGTATTGGAAAGGTAGGCGCGAACGTACGGAGCAAAGCCCAGCGTGGTTTCGGTCGTTTTACTTACTCCGGAATTATTGATCCAGGTAATGGGCACCGAAATCCCAACCAGGAAGTTATTGGCAACGAAAAAACCGACTGCCGGGGCCGCCATCAGACTTTGCGCTCCGGAGCTTCGGTGACTTATTTCTTCGGTTCTCCCCGTAAAAACCACGCTCGCGCCGACCGTAAACCGCCCCGCCCGGGCCTGCGAACCAACTGTTGGCGGAGTGCCCGCCTGAATTTCCCGCTCCGGACGCGTGCGGCCCGTCATGTAAACCAGTCCGGCGGTCAGGCTGCTGAAGGTAAACGGAAAAACCGTACTGTTGGTCGAGAGTTCGAGTCCCCAATGGCTATCCAGAAAATACACCCCGCCGATTTGCGTAAATGGCGCAATCTGAAATGTATTGGTTTTGTTTTCGCTTCTCATGCTCGTACCCGAATCGTAGACTTCCAGCCGATACTGATCGAGGCTACCACCAATACCGCCACCGGCGTAAATGCGCCAGTTAGTAGCCCCCCAGTATTTGCGAACATAGGCCGATAGTCCTCCCCGAACGTAATTCTGATTCAGCGGGATTTCATTGAAATTGACCTGCTTGTAATACGATCCGTTAGCGGAAATCCCCATGAGCCAGTTGTTAGCCAGAAAGACTCCGTGGTTGACCGAAAAATTTACCTGCGGGCTTCGGCGGGTATAGCCATTCGGGTAGTCACCTGCAAGTTGGGTTGTATTAACCTGGAGATTTCCGCTCCATAAGGCGCGCCCAACTTCGGTTTGGGCCAGTGATGCGTGAGTGAGATACAGACAGATAGCCAAGGCGGCAGCTTTTTTCATAACAGGTCGAGTTATGAATTACCTGTAGCAATAATAATACCGGTTCATTTTTCCAATGGCAATCCGTTGCTTTTCCTACGAACTTCAAAAAAAATAGGCTGAACTTTCGTCCAGCCTACTTGAAATCGTATCTTAATTGTATCAGGATCAACCTTATTCGGTTACCGGTTCCTGCTTCTTGACCGTGATGATCAGGTTTTCACCGTTGTCGTCGTAGTCAGCCAGAATCACATCGCCTTCTTTCAGGTCACCTTTCAGAATTTCTTCCGCGACGGGATCTTCGAGGTATTTCTGAATGGCCCGGCTCAGCGGACGCGCACCGTATTGGGGATCGTATCCTTTTTCGGAGAGGAAGTCTTTGGCTTTTTCGGTCAGTTCGACTTTATATCCCAGACTCGTTACCCGACCGAGGAGTTTACCCAGCATCAGGTCGATGATCTTGTGGATGTCTTCGCGTTGCAGCGAGTTAAACACAATCACATCATCCAGACGGTTCAGGAATTCCGGCGAGAACGCTTTCCGCAGGGCATTTTGAATCGTACTTTTCATGATTTCATCCTGATTCTCCGCTTTACCACGGGTGGCAAAACCGATACCGGAGCCGAAATCTTTAAGGTCACGGACCCCGATGTTCGACGTCATGATGATGATGGTGTTCCGGAAATCAACCCGGCGACCCAGACCGTCCGTCAGAATACCATCGTCGAGCACCTGCAACAGGATGTTGAACACATCCGGGTGGGCTTTTTCGATTTCATCCAGCAGCACGACGGAGTACGGTTTCCGGCGGATTTTCTCCGTCAATTGACCACCTTCTTCGTAACCTACGTAACCCGGAGGAGCTCCGACCAAACGGCTTACGCTGAATTTCTCCATGTATTCCGACATGTCGATGCGCACTAGGGCGTCGTCTTTGTCGAAGAGGTAAGAAGCCAGCACTTTCGCCAACTCGGTTTTACCGACCCCGGTCGGCCCGAGGAAAATGAACGAACCGATCGGCTTCTTGGGATCTTTCAAACCAACGCGCGTCCGCTGAATGGCTTTCACCAGTTTCTGAACCGCCTTGTCCTGACCAATCACGCGACCGGTCAATTGGTCGGACATGTTCAGCAGTTTGGCCCCTTCGTTGGTGGCTACGCGGCTGGTTGGAATACCGGTCATCATGGCGACAACCTCGGCGACGTTTTCTTCCGAAACCGTATACCGTTTTTTCTTGGTTTCTTCTTCCCAGGCCAGTTTAGCGCGGTCCAGTTGATCGATCAGGCGTTTTTCCTTATCGCGTAGCTGGGCGGCTTCTTCGTATTTCTGGCTTTTCACCACCTGGTTTTTCTCCTTCTTGATGTTCTCGATGCTGTCTTCCAGCCGTAGAATATCTTCAGGAACCGAGATGTTGGAGATGTGTACGCGGGCACCTACTTCGTCCAGCACGTCGATAGCTTTGTCGGGTAAAAACCGGTCAGAAATGTACCGTTCTGACAGTTTAACAGCCGCTTCAACCGCTTCCTGCGTGTAGTTAACGTGGTGGTGATCTTCGTACTTATCTTTGATGTTGTTCAGGATTTCGATGGTTTCTTCTACCGAGGTAGCATCTACCATAACAACCTGGAACCGGCGGGCCAAAGCGCCGTCTTTTTCGATGTACTGGCGGTATTCGTCCAGCGTCGTGGCACCAATACATTGGATGTCTCCACGGGCCAGAGCGGGTTTGAACATGTTGGAAGCATCGAGCGAACCCGAAGCGCCACCGGCACCGACAATGGTGTGTAATTCGTCGATGAACAGAATCACTTCCGGCGATTTTTCCAGCTCGTTCATCACGGCCTTCATGCGCTCTTCAAACTGACCGCGGTATTTGGTCCCAGCCACTAACGAAGCCAGATCCAGCGTAACCACGCGTTTGCCAAACAGCACCCGCGACACTTTTTTCTGAACGATACGGAGTGCCAAACCTTCGGCGATGGCGGTTTTACCAACGCCGGGTTCACCGATCAGGATGGGGTTGTTCTTTTTCCGGCGGCTCAGGATCTGAGCGACGCGTTCGATTTCTTTTTCACGGCCAACGATTGGGTCCAGTTTACCCAATTCAGCCAGTTTGGTTAGGTCACGGCCAAAGTTATCCAAAACCGGCGTTCTCGACTTCTCAGAGCCTTTCGGATCTTTTCCCGAACCGGAGCTGCTGCTACCGAACATGCCGCGGTCGTTGTCGTCGTCGTCAGTTTCGGGGCCCATGTGCGGACGTGTACCGGAGGATTGATATTCCAGCATTTCCTTTATCACCTCGTAGTTGACATTAAATTTGTTCAAAATCTGGGTCGCCACATTGTCTTCATCGCGGAGAATCGACAGGAGCAGATGCTCCGTACCAATCAACGGACTTTTGAAAATCTTGGCCTCCAGGTACGTAATCTTGAGTACTTTTTCAGACTGGCGGGTGAGTGGTATATTGGCCAGATTTTTGACGTTGTTGGTTGCGGTTCCTTTGGTCGCCTGTTCGATCGTTACGCGCAGCTCGTCCAAAGAAATGCCCAATTTTTTCAATAACCCAACGGCTACCCCTTCGCCTTCCCGAATCATACCCAGCAGCAGGTGCTCTGTACCTATGTAATCATGACCCAGACGCAGGGCTTCCTCTCTGCTGAGCGAGATAACTTCTTTAACTCGGTTCGAAAATTTAGCTTCCATTCGCTTAGGGTTGTATGTATTGCGTCTTACTCGTACTAACGAAAAAATTTTCGGTATTGTTCACTGTCGTGTGGACTGCTTTAAAACGTCGGTGGCAAGCGTTCCCTGGCAGAAAATCAAGTCCAGAATGCTTAAGTCAGGTGCAAATACGCTGCCAAAGTTCTGCGGGTACGAAACGGGGTGATAAAACCTGCCATTTTGTGTATTTCCCCTCGCGTTAATCTGCCCGTGGGCATCCAGAAGGTCACCATCTAGTTGTCTTTCAAAGACTTCGGTCAGGAGAATTTTCTTTTTCCAACCCAGCCATTTCAGACATAATGTCAGCAGTTCGAAATTCAGATCAAACAGGAAGACCCATTTCCTGCGAAGAACCGCTTCGAGTTCGTCAGCATAATACTCAAAAAAAGGAGCTTTGCTGTAAGCCGATACCAAACATCGCCAGTGACGATCGGGCCAGGCTTGCCGGTAGTCGATCCGCACATCACGGATCAACTGTTTGTGCGTGCCATTGAGTACCGGAACCGTCAGTCGGTCGATGCCATTTGCCGTCAGGACATAACACCGATTTCTGTAACTTTGCTTTCCATAATGCTCGGCTGCTTCCAGCCAAACGGTATCGAAGGGTAAGAGTGCGGTGAAATAGGTCAGGCTGGGCAAATAGTGTAATTCGATCCGGATGCCCTGACTTTGTTGACCAACGTGGTACTTTTCCAATATACGCGACGCATTATTAGTACCAAATAAATGAATTTCGCGTTGAACAAGCAAACGGTTTTGCAAAATTTTAATTTGCCGGTGTAGTTTTGCCGATCGGACCACCAAATTTCCAATGACGCTCGCTTTTTTTCGATTCTTTTCCAAACTGCCAATTTCCTTCTTATACGCCATTTCCGACGTTTTGTTTTTTTTAATGGCTTACATTATTCGGTACCGAAAAAAGGTCATTGATTTAAATCTAAAACGCTCATTTCCTGAGAAATCAGATACTGAACGCTTGCTGATCGCAAAAAAATTTTACCGCAACTTCGCGGATGTTCTCGTGGAAACATTCAAACTGCCGGGCTTTTCGCCCACGGAGTTGAAAAACCGGGTGACATTTATCAACCCGGAAGTTGTTCAGGACAAACTGGCACAGGGGCAGGCGGTTTTGATCATGGCGTCGCACCAGTGCAACTGGGAATGGGCGCCCTCCGCATCGGTCGTCAATGGCATGCCCGCCGATGCGGTTTATAAAAAACTGACGAATGAGCTTTCGGAGCGTCTCGTTTATTACATCCGGTCTAACTTCGGAGCAAAACCGGTCCCGATGAAACAGCTGCTGCGCGAGATGGTCACCCGGCGAAACGAAGCCCGACTGATTGCCCTCGTCGCCGACCAGATTCCCGACCAACCCGAGTTCGGCTACTGGACAACATTCATGCACCAGGAAACGCCGTTCTATCCGGGACCGGAGCGGCTGGCCCGGAGTTTCAACCTGCCGGTTTTTTACATCGAAATGCAGCGAATCCGACGCGGCCATTATTCACTGACCTTCTACCCCATCGCCGAACCGCCCTATGCCAATCTGACCGATGGCGACATCCTGAACCGCTACCGCGACCGGCTGGAACAAACCATCCAGGAAGCCCCCTCCGACTGGCTCTGGTCGCACAAACGCTGGAAACACCAAAAAGAGAAGTATGCTAAGACGCAGGTGAAGTTTTAAAAAGTTTCGCGGAGTTGAGCGGAGAAAAAATGAGCTCAGCGAAGAGTAATTTTTCCCTGCTGAACTCGTTTTTTCTCCGCCCAACTCCGCGAAACAACCTGTTTTTAACTTCTTACTGATATTGAATATAAAGCGGTTTTGGCTCCAGCGACAGCACTTCGGCGGGCTCCATCAGGTGCGGAACCTTGTGGTTGGAACGAAGGTCGACTTTCTTCAAATCGTTTTTGTAGAACAGCTTAAAGCCCGTGTATTGCACCGGTTCTTTGACAATATAATCCCGGTACGAATCGATTTTCAGGGAAGGCGGTCCCCAACCGTCCATGTCCATCACGATTGCCACGCGCGGATCGCGTTTAATATTTTGGTAGTTCGTCACCATCCGTTGTGTAAAACGGTGGACCACCAGCACTTTCGGCGGAATGTTATTTTCTTTGACAATCCGGCTCAGGAACTGCACGGCATCATTCACGTCGGCGGCATCATACGTCCCGATTTTTGTACCCGGCCGGGCACCGGATTTCATCGAAAACTCCGGATCAATACCGAGGTGAACGTAGGGAAGTTTCAGGTATTTTTCGAGGAATGCCAGCTCGCCTTTCAGATCGGCCAGCCCCACCTGAACATCCAGAAAAACAATGGCGCCATCCTGCGCTCCCCAGCTGATGACCTTGCGAATGGTTTTGTCGCTCATCCGTAGCCGGTAGTTTCCATCTTTCTGAGGAGTGCCCTGGGCCGAAATCGCGACGAGGTGAAGGGCCTTCTGGATGGGTTTCGACGGATCAGCTTTCTGCCAGCGGGCAGCCTCTTCATCCAGTCGGCGCAACATTTCTTTGCGGGGGTATTCGCCCAAAGCCCCCATTTTCTTGGAGTGCGGATTGCCGTAGTAAGCCAGAATCCGGTGTTTGGGCAATAGCGTGTCGGGCAGGGTTCCGGCGAATTTCAGCGTATCAGCTTTCAGCGGATCGGTTTCATTCAGGGTGTCGGCCGAAGCGGTTTGAACCGGGGTTTCTTTCTGAACCGAATCTTTGGCTGGTGTTGCCGCAGCAACACTATCGGTTTTGGTTTTTTCTCCGCTGCCAGTGCCGGACGTGCAGCCGGACATTGCGTTAAATTGAATAACTAAAGACGTAATTGCAACCATTTTCCATGCCGCTCGGCATGACATACACCCTCCGTTTACCACCGTTTTTTGATTAGAATGTGAATAGTTCGACGTACCTACGGACTAAAGTCCGTTAATTTCTCTTACATTTTTCATAAAAAACGGACTTTCGTCCGTAGATACGTTTTCCCAAAAATAGAAACTCTGCCGTAAAACGGAACAGTAATTGCAAAAAAATGAGTGAGCAATTTTGGATAGTCCGGAAAAAACCGCCTATTCTTCCAGTATACCCAATCCCTGCCGAACCACGTCGAAGTCGTCGGTGGTAGCATCAATAATTGTCGAAGGAACATTGCCGCCGATGCCGCCGTCGATTACGATATCGACCAGATGCTGAAACCGCTCGAAGATAATTTCCGGATCGGTGATGTACGGCACAATATCGTCCTCGATGTCTTTGATTGTGGTGGTAATGATGGGATTACCGAGTTCTTTCACGATCCCGCGGGGAATGTTGTGATCCGGAACCCGGATGCCGACCGTTCGTTTGTTGGTGTGCAAAATTTTCGGAACCCGGTGACTCACATCCAGAATAAAGGTGTAAGGCCCCGGCAACAGCCGCTTCATTAACTTAAACGCCTGATTGCCAACGCGGGCGTAATCGGAAATATGACTTAAATCGTGGCAAATGAATGAGAAATCATTCTTCTGCGGTTTGATGCCTTTGATGCGGGCAATTCGCTCAATGGCGCGGGTGTTGTGAATGTCGCAACCCAGCCCGTAAATCGTATCGGTTGGATAAATGATGACTCCGCCGTCGCGCAGAACATCGACAACGTGGCGGATTTTGCGCTCTTCGGGGGTATCGGGGTGAATCCGTAGAAACTCGGCTGACATACAATTCAATTAGTTATCTGCTAAACTAACCTGTGGCAATTTGGTTGCAAATAACCGCTTTCTTCGGCCGATTGAAAGAAGAAAATCAGGAGAATCGGGAATCAGTTGTTTGTCAGACCATCATTCGAACATCGCCCTGGCTCATCTGGCGGTTTTGCTGCCATTGGGCATAGCGCCGGTATAAACCGTTTATTGGAACGTGCCATTTGCAAAGGCGGAGGATAAAAACCGTCTGAAAATCCGGTTTTTCCATGAATTCGAGTAACTCCTTAAACCGGAACGCGAGCTCGAACTGCTCGGCGTAAAAGCACTGCCGGATAAACCACCGGATCCGGCTGGCCAGGGCGTGGTATTCGTCGGAAGACTGGCACTGGTCGAACGCTTTGTAACAGACTTTCAGCGTTGAACTAAGTAATGAACTGTTCCGGTCCTGAAACTGACTGGAAAGCGACTTTCGAACAATCCGCTTGCTCGTCAACACTTCATCCTGGTAATGATACCGGTAATTCCGGGCCGTCCGCACCCAGAAATCAAAGTCCTCGTAGCTCAGTGACTCGTCGTAGCCGCCCAGACTTTCCAGTACATCTTTCCGCATCATCATGGTGGGAGTCGAGACAAAATACGACGCGAGAATTTCCTTGAAAACCCAGCCCGACGGCACATCGACCGTCGCCTGGCCCGCTGCACCGACGGGAAAATGGTAGCCGGTCAGCTTCCCGGTTTCGTCAATAAAGGCCGCATTGCTGAAGATAACTGCATAATCGCCCGCCAGTCGGTCAAAACCGGCGACCTGCCTCGCAATCCGTTCGGGATGTAATAAATCATCGGCCGATAGATCAATAACGTAGCGCCCCTTTGCCAGTTTCAGTCCCTGATTAAAAGCCCGGCAATTTCCAATATTTTCGGTATTTCGGATGAACTGAATTTTCGGATGCAGTTGCTTCAATTCTTCCACCCGGGCCGCCGACTGATCGCTGCTATTGTTGTCAATAACGATCAGCTCGATCATGGGATAAGTCTGGTTCAGAACGGATTGAATGGATGCGGTAATAAACCGTTCATGGTTGTAGCTAATGCAAATAACGGTTACCAGTGGTCGGATGGACGACAGATAATCAGCCAGCAAACCAGGTGGTGCCACGAATGGAATTTCAGCCATACTGATGATGAAGATAGGATTAATCAGACAAAGAGCGATGACCCTTTATAGGACAATAGTATGGATTATCCAATCGAAAAATACAACGTTTTTTAGCGAACGGCGTAGTTGGGACGAACCCGGAAGTATGTAACTGATAAAACCGAAAAGTAAATAAAGTCAGTTCTGGCACGGTTTTTATTCTAATTACCAGCAAGAAACAGTCAGGGCCTTTGCCGAGAGCTTGGCCTCTGATTTTTGGGTTAGGGTTATTGTAAATGCTCTCTAAACGGTTTGGGGAGCATTTATTGTTTTACGGCCTTCAGCGCATTTTTATCGCCCTGCCTTTTGTATAGCACCACGTTCATATCGAAACCGACGATCAATAATAAACAGACCAGGTTGATCCAGATCATGAGTACGATCAGTGTTCCGATGGAACCGTAAAGTTTATTGTAAGACCCGAAGTTGGAGACGTAAAACGAAAAACCGTAGGTGGTCAGCACAATCAGTACGGAAGCCAGAATGCTCCCCGGATTGAAAAATTTCCACTGTTTGTCGATGTCGGGGCCAAATTTGTAAATGACCGAAATAGCCGCAACAAATACCGCAAAAACGACGAGATAACGTCCCGCACTCAGCATCGTTGTCACCACGATGTTGTCCAGAATCCGGATATGCTGCAAATAATCGGTGATCAGACCCCCGATCACCAGCACCGCAATGGCCAGAAACAGGGCAATCGCCAGCATGATTGTCAAGCCGAAGGCAATCAGACGGGTTTTGAAAAAACCGCGTCGGCCAATGGTGTGCGACGAATTGAAGGCCATCATCAGCGAAAGAATTCCGTTTGTTGCCGCATACAAAGCCAGAATAAAACCGAACGACAGCACGTTGCCGCGCGGTCGGCTGATGATGTCGTAAATCGTCGTTTTAACGGTTTCGTAGGTCGATGCGGGCAACACCTGGGAGAAAAAATCCATCACCTGATCTTCGAGGTCCGGAATTGGAATCAGCGGTATCAGCGTGAACAGAAAGATTACTGCCGGAAAAACCGCCAGAATGAGGCTATAGGCCGCCGAAGCCGCCCGTTCGCTGGTGTCATTGTCGGTGACCCGGGGAATAAATTGTCGTAAAAAGTCGAACCAGTTTTGCGGGGAATCGAAGGCCCGGTGTTTTTGCAGGAAGATGATTGCGCGCTGAACGGCATTGTACCGCATCAATTTTTCCAACATAATGACGTAGCGTTACTAGACGAAAATTTAAACCGCTGTTTCAAAAAAAGGTTTCAGTTTTTCGTTGAGTTCAGCGGGCGATTTGGTCAGTCGCCCCGTGGCTGCCTGCATGAAAACCAGCGTGGTTTCGCCGGTATTCAGGTGTTCGCCATGCTGGTTGTAAATGTCGTAGTGAAAAATGATGCGAACACCGGGGCGTTCCGGAATCGTAACCCGAATCGTCAGCATGTCGTCGTAGCGGGCCGGACGCAAATACCGCGAGCGGTTTTCGTAAACGGGCATCATCACCCCCGACGCTTCCATTTCCTTGTAATGAAACCCCAGACTCCGCAGGGCCTCCACCCGCCCGATTTCGTAGTAGCGGGCATAATTGCCGTAATAAACATACCCCATCTGATCGGTGTCGGCATAACGAACGCGAATGGGCGGAACTTCGTATTGAAACATTTTTCTGTAAGACAAGAGAGGTGAGATAAGAGAGAAAAGAATAACTGTAACTGAAAAGTCTTTACTCTCTTGTCTCACCTCTTTATTCTACTTTATTTCATAATCCCTCGCTTGTTCAACTCCGCGTGGTAGATCCGGGCGTTGTTGATGTGTTCTTCGTAGGTTTTGGCGAAGGTGTGATGGCCGGAAAAATCGGGACGCGCCACAAAATACAGGTACTCGTGATTTTCGTGGTTCAAAACCGCATCGATCGAACTCAGCGTCGGCAGGTTGATCGGGCCGGGCGGCAAGCCTTTAAACCGGTAGGTGTTATAAGGCGAATCGATCTGCTTGTGGACGTTCAGGACGCGCCGGATCGTGAAATCACGAAGGGCAAAAACCAGCGTCGGATCGGCTTCGAGCAGCATGCCCTTATTCAATCGATTCAGGTATACACCGGCCACGCGCGGTTTTTCGTCGTTCGCCTTGCTTTCCGACTCCACAATGGATGCCAGCGTCTGTACCTGCGTCTGGGTCAGTCCCATGTCTTTCGCTTTTTGCTGCCGCTCCGGCGTCCAGAATTTCTTGTATTCCTTGCCCATCCGGTCCAGAAAATTGGTGGCGCTGGTGGTCCAGAAAAACTCGTAGGTGTTGGGCAAAAACATGCACATGATGGTGGTTGTATCAAAACCGTAATGCGCACATACCTGCGGATCTTTCAACAAACTGTCCAGGGCCTTTGGTCCGAATTCAAATTTGGCGCCCAGTTTGGAAATCAGCTCATCTTTCAGCCGGATATTGTTGAAAGTCAGCTTCATGGGGTCCTGGGCGCCCGAGCGGAGTTTCCGGATAGCTTCCTGGTTGCTCATCTTCTTTGTGATGACATACCGGCCATTTTTAACGTTTTCGGTGTATTTCATGAAGCGGGCCAGAAATCGGAACGACATCTTATCATTCACCACCTGGTGAGCGTTAAGTGAATCCATGACGGTTTCGAAGGTAGCTCCGCGCGGAATGAATAACTCGAAATCCTTGTCGTTTTCTCCGACCTGCAGATTGGGCGTTTTAAATATCTGCCACGCATAAAACGAAAGCGTGGATAATAAAACCGATACGATAATCAGAATCGCAATTACAAACGTACGGGACATAAATGAGTTGGACGATTGACCATAGACGATTGACAACGGACGATGGTCAATCGTCTATGGTCAATAATTTTTTGACTGCAAATGTAGCAAGGAAGGCGGTTCTATAATAGCGTTTCAGGGTTTTGCCCGCACCGGTTTTTGAATGCCTTTGTAATTGGGCAGATTGACCAGCAGAACGCCCATCAGAATAACCGCCAGCGCCACCAATTGACGCCCCGAAATCGACTCGTTGGCAAACAGCCAGCCCAGCAAAACCGCAATCACCGGATTCACGTAGGCATACGTGCTGACAATCGCCGGTGGCCGGACTTTCAGCAACCACAAATACGCCAGGTAGGTAATGATGGACCCCATGACGATCATGTAAATCAGCCCCAGCCAGGATTTCGTCGTAACCCGCGCCAGCTCAAAACCGCTCAGTTCACCGGCAATCAGGCTAACCAAACCACAGAACAAGCCCGCCGAAATGAGCTGCAAGCTACCGTTCAGCAGGGTTGATGAGGACGACGGTTTGTATTTTGCGTAGAGTGAACCGAGGGTCCAAAAAATGCCGCCGACCAGTAAAACCGCCACACTGATCCAGAATTTCCCGGTCGATGGCAGCGCCGAAGCGGTTTTTCCCGGCTGAATCACCAGCAAAACCACTCCCGCAAAACCGATGACCAGGCCCAAGGGAATCATCCAGTTTGAAAAATAAGTCGGCCACTGGCGACGGTCCAGCAGGACAAACCAGAACGGCAGCGAGGTTACCAAAATAGCTGCCAGCCCGGACGGAATGTGCTGCTCGGCCCAAATGACCGAAACCGTTCCGCCAAACAACATCAGAATTCCGCTCAAGGCGTTTCGGCCTAATACCTGCGCGGTCAGGTTGATTTTGCCCTGCGTCAGGTTCCAGCCAAACAATAATACGCCAGCGGTAAAAAACCGCATGCCCGACATCAGAAACGGCGGGATTGTCGCCAGTCCAAACAGCGCGGCCAGGTACGTCGATCCCCAAATGATGTAAATGGCGGCAAATGCCAGGAAAACCAGTATGGGTTTGGGTTGTTCCTTCATAGAGCGGTCGTTTCCTACTCTAAACCCATTTTAGCCCAAACCGTTCCGCGAGGTCCCGCAAACTCTGAATAACCGGTTCGATCAGCGGCAATCCGTTTGCTTCACGCTCTGCTTCCATTTCGCGTTCGGGATCGCCGGGAATCAGCACCTGCTTGCCCTCCACCGCCCGGGCGGTGCGGAAGGCCCCAATCCAGTTGTCCATGTGTTGCTTGAACTCATCGGCGGGCCGGAAGGCGTCTACGCGCATTGCACCGAAGAAGTGACCGGTCCCGGCCCCAACGCCTTCTTTAGCGGCCATAAAACCGGCTGTGGCGAAGGGCGGCACCCACGGTCCGTAATTGGCTCCCGACAAAACGCCGGAGAAAATATCGACAATTGCGCCCAAACCGTACCCTTTGTGGCTGCCATGTTCACGATCGGAACCCAACGGCAGTAAAGCTCCGCCGTTTTTGATGGGATTGGAATCCGTTGATGGTTGACCCATTGCGTCCTGCGCCCAGCCCAGGGGCGCGTCCTGACCCTTGCGCTGCAAAATTTCCATCTTGCCGTAAGCCACCGCCGTCGAGGCAAAATCGGCCACAAAGGGCGGCTGCGTCAGGGCTGGAACCGCCACGGCAATGGGATTGGTTCCCAGCAACTTATCGAGCGAAAACGTCGGTGCTACGAGCGGAGCCGCGTTGGTCATCGTCAGGCCGATCATATCGTTTTCGAGGGCCAGCATGGCGTGGTAACCGGCAATGCCGAAGTGGTTGGAATTTCGGACGGCCACCCAGCCGGTTCCGGCAATCCGCGCTTTTTCAATGGCAATCTGCATAGCTTTCGGGCCGACAACCAGGCCCACGCCCCGGTCACCATCGACCACCGCCGTCGACGGTGTTTCGTGAACTACCTGAATGTTGGGCGTCGGATTCAGCCGACCGTGATCGAACAGCCGGACGTAGCCCGCCAGACGCGCCACGCCGTGGGAATCGACACCCCGCAGGTCGGCCTGAACCAAAACCGTGGTGGCCAGGTCAGCGTCTGCTTCGGAAAAGCCAATTTTCAGAAAAATCTGCCGGGTAAAGTCTTTAACTTGGAGAACTGGAATCATTTGTTTGGTGGAATCAGGCCGAATATTTGCACGCGGCCGAACGGTTTTAACGGACAATTCACTAAATCGAAGCCGAATAGTGGACTGTTTTTTTCGCAAAAATAGCCGACAGACTAAACGAAACCGTCACAACCGGAATCTATATTCTCGAAAACGCTTTTTTATACGCCGTACCATGAAAACAGTTCCCATATTTATTGCCGCTTTGTTGTTGATGATGACTGCCCGGGCGCAGGACGACGAACAGCGGATCAGCTCGAAAATCCAGCACGTAACGGTTTTTCTGAACCGCGCCCAAATCAACGCTCAGGCGCGGGCGACGATCAATCCGGGCGTTACGCGGGTGATTATCGACAATGCCTCGGCACAAACTGATCCGCAGAGTATTCAGGTGAGCGGCAAAGTCAGTTCAGACCGGGGCGAGGCCGTGATTCAGGGTGTTCAGTTCCGCACCAATTTTCTGACGAAAGTGCCGAAACCGGTTTCCCTGCAAAGGCTGGAGGATTCGCTCCGGATTGCCCGCGATACCTTTGATGTTTTGAACCTGCAGAAAGAAGTGCTCGATAACGAGAAAAAAATGGTGCTGGCCAACCAGAAAGTGGGGACTGGCGCCCGCCCAACCCCGGTCGGCGATGATGAAAAAAGCGGACGCGGGGGCAGCCGCCAACGAATCCGCTGCCGCGCCAGCCGCCGATCTGGCCACCACGGCTAATTTTACGCAGGCTTCGGAACAGCCGACGGGCGTCAATTTTGAGATTTCCATTCCGTACACCATTCTGTCGAATAACCGTCCGCAGGTGGTCGATATTCAAACCGGCGAAGTACCTGCCACCTACCGCTACACGGCCACGCCCAAAGTCGACCAGGATGCATTTCTGATTGCGACGCTTTCCGGCTGGGAAAAATTGAATCTGCTGACGGGTGACGCCCGAACTTATTTTGAAGGCACTTACGTCGGCGAATCGCGGGTGGATTTGAAACAGGCGGGAGATACGCTGACGGTCGGTTTGGGTCGTGACAAAAAAATCATCATAAAACGCGAAAAAACGCAGGATTTCAGCAGCCGCAAGGGCCTGAGTTCGTCCATTCGCGATTCGTATACCTACAAGATTACCGTTCGGAATACCAAATCGGAAGTAGTGAACCTGACGCTGTTCGACCAGATCCCGGTTTCGACCGACAATCGGATTGAAGTAGAACTGAACGACAGCGCCGGTGCTGAGCGAAATAACGAAACCGGTCGCCTGACCTGGAATCTGTCCTTGAAACCGGGTGAAAACCGGGAGTTGGTGTTTAGGTACACCATCAAATACCCAAAAGGAAAACAACTCGTCAATGCCGAGTAACTAGCCGCAATTCTGAAACCGGCAGGGTCGTCGAGCCTCGATACCTTGCCGGTTTCAGGTTATTTTGGAATCGACTTTTGCAAAGGACTGTAGCTGGAATAGAAAAAACTTCAACTGATTTTGCAACCAATTTCCGGCAAAAAAGTACGGATTTACCCTGCGAAGCGTTCCTATTTTGGTCTTTACAACCGGTTGGCCCGTTTTTTACGGTAAAAAAATTAAGAACCTGCGCGGGGTATATTTTTTCAGCTTTGTTGTTTATAGCATATGATTCAGCGTCTGCTTACTACGGTCATTTTCCTGCTTTTTATCCACTCCGTTCAGGCACAGAGCGATACGCTAACTGTGGACTCGCTGATGATCAAGCAGAAATCGCCGTATCTCGGGATGATCAAACCGGGACAGAAATACATTGCGCTGGATATCATGGGGGGTTTGGGCGGTTTTCGACGCTACCGGTATTTCCCGAATGAAGAAATTAAGTTTCGGTACAAAGGCAAAAAATACAAGGAACCGGTTTACGGCGTAACCGACTCGACGCTAATACTAATTCTCGAAGATCCGAATACGTTTCTACCCGAAACCGTCCATTTCCGGCTCGACCGGATTGAGAAAGTGTACGTCAACCGCCACATTCCGTTCATCACCGAAGGCACGTATCTGTTTCCCATCGCCGGAGTGCTCTTTTTTGTAGCCGATGTCGTCAACGTATCGCGCCAGGAGAAGCAACTCACCGCCGATCCCCGCGCCCTGAAAGCCCCCGCCGTCCTGCTTGCCCTGGGCGCCATTTGCTACAAAGTGAGTTTTCCCCGATACAAAATCAACAAAAACCACCGATTGAAAGTATTGGAAACGTATTGATAGTCAAAACAATATCGAACATTGAATAACGAATATCGAATAACGAAGGCTTCCAATTGTTTTATTTGATATTCGATATTCGTTATTCAATGTTCGATATTCTGTCAATCTTCATCGTTCATCCTCCATCATTCATCATTCAATTAATTAGTTTTGCAGAAAAATTAACCAATCCTTTTCTGATTTGAACGCTGTACGTTTGACCCCACCTGCCGGATCTGTCCGGGCAACCATACCTTTGGCATCTTCAAAAAGTGAGAGCAATCGCGCCCTGATTATCAACGCCCTAAGCGGTTTTCGCGGAACGTTGCACAATGTTTCGGCGGCTCGTGATTCGCAAACCATGATTCGGCTGCTGAAATCGGAAGATCCGATTGCCGACGTTCTGGATGCCGGAACGACCATGCGGTTTTTGACGGCCTATTTCGCGGTAACGGGTCAATACAAAACGCTGACAGGAACGCCCCGCATGTGCGAACGACCAATCGGTATTCTGGTCGATGCCCTGCGCGCGTTGGGTGCCGACATTGAGTACTTGCAAAACGAAGGTTTTCCGCCCATTTCCACCAAAGGTTTTTTTCGGAACGGAACCAACCGGTTGGCGATTCGCGGGGATGTGAGCAGTCAATACATCTCGGCCCTGCTGATGGTGGCTCCCCTCCTGCCCGACGGCCTGACGCTCGAACTGACCGGCGACGTGGGTTCGCGCCCGTACATTGAAATGACCCTTCGGCAAATGGAACACTTTGGGGTTCAGACCGTTGCCAACTGGGAAAACAAAACTCTGACTGTTCCGGCAACCCCCTATTCGCCCGCTGATTATGCGATCGAATCCGATTGGTCAGGGGCAAGTTACTGGTTTAGCATGGTGGCACTGGCGGAAGATGAATCGGTGGAAATTGACTTGCTGGGCTTAAAAGATGACTCACTGCAGGGCGACAGTGCCATAGTGGACATCATGCGACCGTTGGGCGTCGAAAGTAAGTTTACGGATAAAGGGGTTATTTTGACGAAAAAACCGGCCGAATCGTCGCTGGCCTGGGATTTTACCAACTGCCCCGATCTGGCCCAAACCGTCGCGGTTTGCTGCGCCTTAAAAGGCATTCTGCTGACCCTAACCGGCATCGAAAGCCTGAAAATCAAAGAAACCGACCGCGTTTTCGCACTCCAGACCGAACTACAGAAAATCGGAGCCGAACTCGTGGAAGTAGAAAAAAATACCCGATACGAAGTTCG
Source organism: Larkinella terrae (assembly GCF_009668025.1). Classification (GTDB taxonomy): domain Bacteria; phylum Bacteroidota; class Bacteroidia; order Cytophagales; family Spirosomataceae; genus Larkinella; species Larkinella terrae. Next base: position 585,881 of record NZ_WJXZ01000009.1, read on the forward strand.
GAAAACCGGCGTTTCTGACTCTGTACCGACTTTTGAAACGTACGACGATCACCGCATGGCGATGGCGTTTGCGCCCGTAGCGATGCGCCGGGAAGTGGTTATTGAAGAACCGGGCGTCGTGGCCAAGTCATATCCGTCGTTCTGGGACGACATGGCGCGGGTGGCCGGTGTTCATTTTATTGACTAACCGACCTGATTAAAATTCGATTTAAACCGGCAGGACTTTCGGGACCTACCGGTTTTTTTTGCATCATTACTTACATTTACACCACTCACTGAACCATACCTATTTTGGAACTTGTCCTGACATCTCTTGGCAGCATCCCCTGGTGGGGATGGATTTTAATTGGCCTGGCTCTGGTAGCCCTTTACGATATCAACCAAAAAAAGCACGCCATTCGACACAACTTTCCCATTGTCGGCAACCTCCGGTATTTTCTGGAAAGTTTTGGGCCCGAACTGCGTCAGTACATCGTGGCCAATAACCGAGAAGAATTGCCGTTCAACCGCCAGCAACGCGCCTGGATTTATTCGTCGTCGAAACAGGAAAACAATTTTCAGGGCTTTGGCACCGATCAGGATATTACGAGCGCCGGGTATATTTTCATCAATCCTGCCCTGCTCCCGCTCAAACTTTCGCCCGACAATCCAAATTACGGTCAACCATATACTGCTCCGGCAGCCAAAGTTATCGGCGTATTTCACAAACGTCGACGGCCTTATCACCCGCGTTCGATTGTCAACATCAGCGGGATGAGCTTCGGGTCGCTGTCGGCGAAAGCCATCGAGTCGATGAACAAGGGCGCGTTGAAATTCGGATGTTACCACAACACCGGCGAAGGCGGTTTGTCATCCTACCACAAATTCGGCGCGGATGTGGTGGTGAATATCGGCACCTCCTATTTTGGCGTTCGCGACGATGAGGGCAATTTTGTGATGGAAAAACTGGTGAAGCTCGTTGAAACCAATCCGTTTGTCCGGATGCTGGAACTGAAGCTATCGCAGGGTGCCAAACCGGGCAAAGGCGGGGTGCTTCCGGCGGCTAAAATTACCGCCGAAATTTCCGAAATCCGGCACGTTCCGATGGGCAAAGATGTCATTTCTCCGGCGTCGCACTCGGCTTTTTCCGATATTCCTTCAATGGTGGCTTTCATTGAAGCGATGGCCGAAAAAACCGGTCTTCCGGTGGGGATCAAGTCGGCGGTCGGGAAACTGGAATTATGGAAAGAATTGGCCGATTACATGCTGGAGACCGGTAAAGGCCCGGATTTTATCACGATCGATGGTGGCGAGGGCGGCACCGGCGCGGCCCCTCCCTCCTTTGCCGATCACGTTTCGCTGCCGTTCGTATACGGTTTTTCGAAAATCTACCGGATTTTCCAGAAGCGCGGTCTGGTTCACCGCATCACGTTCATTGCTTCCGGTAAACTCGGCCTGCCCGAATCCGCGGTGATGGCGTTTGCCATGGGTGCCGACCTCATCAACGTGGGGCGCGAAGCCATGCTGTCGATCGGCTGCATTCAGGCCCAAATCTGCCACACCAACCGCTGTCCGTCGGGGGTTGCCACGCAGAACAAGTGGTTACAGAACGGCATTGATCCGACCCTGAAAAGTGAGCGGTTTTACAATTACATCAAAACGCTAACGAAAGAAATTCTGGAAATTTCCCACGCTGCCGGCTACGAACATCCCTGTCAGTTTACAATGAAAGACGTCGATCTGGCCATGGGCGACAACAACAAGATTCAGACGCTGGCCGAAGCCTACGGCTATCGGAAAGATGAAGTACCCTTTACGTCGATTGCTGATTTATTAAATAGTCCTTACATCGATAAACACGAAAACAAAAAGCCATAACTACCTTAATATTAAGAAATTAATATAAATAAAAAGTAATGATCTTCCAATTAAAGAAGTTGACATTCAGGCAAGTTACCTGGCTTTCCCTGATTGGTTCGCTCATGCTTTTTACTGTCAGACCTTGCCCCGGCAATTTTTGTAGCTTGGGTGATTTTGACATAAAAGTTAGCATTATATCGGGAATTATTATTTGGATGTTATTTGTTTGGCGTTACATAAAATCGAAGTTTAACCAAGACGATTTGTGGGCAGTCCGCATCGGAGAAATTATTTTATTTCTTCTAAGTGCCTTACTATTTGGCTTTTTTCTGCGATTTACAATCATTCGGCTTTATTGTTTGATAGCTCCAACGGAAGACTACAAACTGACTGGATATGTGATCAATATCGAACAATCTCCCAAATCTAGCCCCGATGCCTATTTTATGACGCTGCATACGACTGAAGGCAAATTCGATTTTTTCGCAAACCAAAAGAGCAAAGTTAGTGATAAGTTTGTGTTATTGCTTCACCGTACTTCCTGGGGTGTGGTGTATGGAGACGCAATTATTCCTTAATCCAATCATTTTTTTCACAATAAATCACTAAAATCATAGTCTTTTTTCGCTTTTGATCATCTCCCGCCCGATTTATTAGCCTGACCTTTGCGTGGTATCCAAATCAGAAAAACATGCAAACGATCTTAGGTTCCAGCGGGGCAATTGGCGTAGAACTAGCAAAAGAACTGACTAACTATACCGACCGCATTCGGCTGGTAAGTCGTAACCCGAAAAAAGTCAATCCAACCGACGAACTGTTTCCGGCCGACCTGTCTGACCGCGATCAGGTGTTTAAAGCCGTCGAAGGCTCCGATGTCGTTTACCTGACCGTCGGCTTCGACTATAACATCAAGGTCTGGCGCGAAAAATGGCCTGCGATGATGCGAAACGCCATCGATGCCTGTAAAAAGTGGAACGCCAAACTGGTGTTTTTCGATAACCTGTATCTCTACGGCCCGGATTCCGTCGGACACATGACTGAGGAAACCGCGGTTCGACCGAGCAGTAAAAAAGGCCAGATTCGGGCCGAGATTGCCGCCACGCTGATGAACGAGGCCCGGCAGGGCACCATTACGGCTTTGATTGCCCGGGCTGCCGATTTCTACGGGCCGAACAACGACAAAAGCCTGTTGGTGGAAACTGTCGTCAAAAATTTCCAAAAAGGAAAAGCCGCCAACTGGTTCGTTCGAACCGATAAGGTGCACACATTTACCTACACGCCGGATGCCGCCAAAGCGACGGCGATTCTGGGCAATACCGCCAGCGCTTACAACCAGGTCTGGCATCTGCCGACCGACCAAACCCGCCTGACCGGTCGGCAATGGATCGAACTGTTTGCGAACGAGATGAAGGTAAAACCCCGATCCTCTGTCCTGCCCGTCTGGATGATTCGCCTGATCGGTATTTTTGTCCCCTTCATGCGCGAACTGCCGGAAATGATGTACCAGTACGAGCAGGACTACGTTTTCGACAGCAGCAAATTCGAAAAGGCGTTTCATTTCCAGCCGACAAAACCGGCAGAAGGCGTCAAACGGACGGTCGAAACGAGTTAGCTTTCCGTATCGTTTCGTTCGATATTCTACTTATATTTGGATTAGACGATTAACTGAAAGCCCGGCAAATGAAAACCCATACTACCAACTATACCAACACCCTTATCGAAGTTGCCGCCGATTCACCGGCCAGTTTTGGCGAAACGCCACCGGTCAAAGGAGAGGCCCGGTCGGTTGCGAACATTCAGTTTGACATGATCAAAAAGCATCCGTATCAATACACTTCTGACGACGTAGTTTTTCAATGTTACGCGACTAAGAAAGATCTGGCTGCCAGCGAATTACCGGCCGAGCGAGAACGCTTCTTTTCTAAAGGTCAACCTTGTTTACGCGCTTCCCCATTGACGAAACGGTATGGCTGGGGTGTTCATAACAATGCTGAAGGAAAGGTTGCGGTTTACGCGGTTGATTCCGACGAGTACAAAGCTCTTTCTCTGGATAAAAATCTGACCAAAGTGAAAGCCATGCGTTCCAAAAAAGCCTGAAATCCATATGAAACTTTGCGTCGCCCAAACCCGGCCGGTTAAAGGTGATATTCCACAGAATATCGAAAATCACAAAGCGTTCATCGACCGGGCGGTTTCGTTGGGAGTTGACACAATTATTTTTCCGGAATTGTCGCTGACGGGCTATGAACCGGAACTCGCTGGCGAGTTGGCCACGACACCCGACGATGACCGGTTTGATGAGTTTCAGGAAATCAGCGATGCCAATCAGCTTACTATTGTGGTTGGCATGCCGACCCGAAGTCCCTCCGGTAATTTGATCACTCTGATCATCTTTCAACCCAATCTGGCCCGGCAAACCTACTCGAAACACTATTTACACGCGGACGAAGAACCGTTTTTTGTCAGCGGTGATCGGCCATACGGTTTTATCGGGACCGACGTTGCGCTGGCAATCTGCTACGAGTTATCGGTACCCGCGCATTCCGAAACCGCTTTTAAGCACGGAGCAAAAGTCTATCTAGTCAGTGTGGCCAAAACCGCTATCGGCGTCGAGAATGCGGTTAAAAGCCTGTCCGAAATTGCCCAAAAATACGCCATGACGGTTTTGATGGCCAACAGCGTAGGGCCAAGTGATAATTTCATCTCCGGCGGAAAATCGTCCATTTGGAACACCGCAGGCGAATTGGTCGGTCAACTGAACGAGAGCGACGAGGGGATTTTGCTGATCGACACGGAAAGTCAGGAAGTTAAGCAAGAAACGTTATGAGAATTTCAGCCCATCTTAAAAGCGGTTTTAATCAGCACGAAATCGTCGTAACGACCAATGAATCGGCCAAAGAGATGCAGATTTCGCCCAAATCAAGCGGTTTTGGATCGTCGATCAACGGCGGAGAACTCCTAATGCTGGCCCTGGCGACCTGCTTCTGCAACGACATTTACCGCGAAGCAGCCAAACGAAGCATCCCGGTTTCAGGCGTCGAAGTCGAATTTACGAGTGAATTCGGCGCCGAGGGCGAAGCGGGTTCCAACTTTACTTACAAAGCCCACGTTACCGCCGACGCGCCGGCCGCCGAGATCGAAGAACTGATTCGGTATACCGACCAGATTGCCGAAATCCACAATACGCTGCGGAAAGGTCTGGCCGTTACGCTGGTTAATTAGCCAATCCGTGGTTACCGGCTTTAAGACCAGGCGGTTTTCTTCGTAATTCGTCACTACCATTTGCATTTTTGGTCACCTCCGACCCGGCTTTTTTAACTGACCTTTGTCGTACACAAAAACACAAGGACAGTCATGAAAACGCTTTTGAAACTCGAAGAAGTCGCACAATTTCTACTTTCCATCGTCTTGTTCAGCCAGTTACCATTTGCCTGGTGGTGGTTTCCGGCCCTGATTCTGGTTCCCGACCTAAGCATGGTGGGCTACCTGATCAATCCGAAAATCGGGGCTTACGCGTACAATCTGGCGCACCACAAGGCCGTCGCCATTGCCATCGGCGCCACCGGTTTTTTGCTGGCTAACCCGGTTTTGATGTTGACTGGCGTGATGCTCTTTGGGCATTCGGCGATGGATCGCATGATGGGCTACGGTTTGAAATTTGAAGACAGCTTCAGCCACACCAGCTTAGGAATGGTCGGGAAAGCGGCTAAGCCCGACCAGCCGCAATCGTCTGCTGGCGATACGCTCCGGGAGTCGAACCTGTCCATTTTTTAAACGTCCGATAGAAAACACTGGGCTCCGAAAAACCGAGCAGATAGGCAATATCGGTCGTACTGAAATACGGTTCGCGCAAGTGTTGAATCGCCAGATTTCGCCGAACGTCGTCCAGCAGTTGCTGATACGTTACGCCGGTTTCTTTCAGATGAAGCTGCAGCGTTCGGACGCCCATCGCCAGCCGGTCGGCCACGAGCGCCAACGTGGGCTCCTCGCCTTTCAGCAACGCAATGATTTCCTGTTTCACCCGAAACGACAGATCGGGTTGCCGAAGTTTCAGAAGCAGTTCCCGGGCGTGTTGTTCAAAAAGCGGAAAAAGTCCCGGATTGGCATTCATAACCGGTTTTCCGAGCCATTCGGCATCCAGAATCATCACGGTTTCGGCGGCATCAAAAACCAGTTTCGTTGCCCCGAAAACGCGTTCGTAAGCCGCCCGGTTTGAAGGTTCCGGAAAGCCAAACCGGATCTCTTCGGCAGCGACCGGCAGCCCGATTAAAGCCCGGAAAGCCGATTGGTAAACCGAAAATTCGGAAGTCAGGGTATAATCAGGATAGACGATGGCGCTACTGGTCAGTTTTAGCGAAATGAAAAACCGCTCGCCCACCACCTGTCCGGTTGTCAGCACACCCTCGCACGCAATATCCTGATACTGACAGAGTTTCTCAATGGCTTTACCCAGATTCGGGCAGTGCATCATCACGTACGCCAGCACACCCAACGACAGCGTATTGATCAGTTCGCCCAGTTGCAGCGGCAGATCCGGCTCGCCCGTCTGCCGAATGGCTTCGTGCCAAAGCGCCTGAACCGCCCGGATGGGCACCCGCCCGTCGGGATCTTGCAAAACTGCCGGGTCCACCCCAACGGTTTTGCAAAGTTCCAGCGAATCCGCGCCATGCTGGCGGGCCGCATGCAGAATGAGGTTAAAAGAGCCGGAAGAAAGCGTATCATCAGTGGTTCCCATCACCCGAAGATACGACCTCCGCCGTAATTCCTACCGTACCGGCGTAATTTTCAGGTTCGCAAAATCACCGCCCGAACCGGACCCCACCCACAGTCCGATTTTGCCTTCTTTGCGATCGTTCAGCTTTTTCACGCTCAGGCTGGGGTTCACATTGTCATTCACAAAAACGCTGATGATTTCGTTGTCTACCACAATCCGGGCGTGAAACCAGTCGTTCGGTTCCGGTGCCGGATTGATGGCATTTTCGTACTGATCGGGATGGTCTTTCCGCAAGGTCGGCCAGTCATACCCCGGAATCGAAATGTACTGAACGGCGTGCCGGTGACGAACCGGATCTTCGGCCCGAAAATTAAACGGGCGGAAATAAATCGCGTCGTACTGTTTTTCGTCTGTGGCATGAAACGCAATGCCCAAAAAACTGCGCTGAAAAACGTCTTTGCCACGTGCGTCGAACTCGATGGTTCCCCGACTAAACGTTGAATTGGCCAACCAGGCAAAACCCGCGTCGGCGTCCTGCTGCTCCAGCCGAACGCCCGGACGGCCGCCATTAGGAAGAACCGTCAGTGAGCGATTGATGACGGTAAAACCGTTTTTCTTCGCCAAACCGACCAGATCAATTGCCCCGGCGGTTTTCTGGCCGTTGGCCGCTGCGTTGACTAATAATCCGGCGATGAGAAAAAGAAAATAGAATTTGTTGTTCTGGCTGTTCATTGTCTGAAAAAAGAATGAATGAGGATTGAGAATCATCTCAATAGAATTCCGTCCTTCGGCAAAAACCGCAGGCAATAAATAGGGCTAAAAACGAGTATCGGCTATAAAATGATAAATACTATCGGAAGCCAGCTTCGGTTGCTGAATCAAAACCACGCGGCCGGAACCCGAAATAATGGCGAGTTGGGCGTTGGGGATTGTCTGGGAAAGAAACACAAACCGTTCCGTCGAACCATCGTGAACTCCGGCGACAATCAGGGTGGGGAACCTGATTTTTTTTGCAAATGACCGGTACGAATACGGTTTAGTACCTGGTTCCGATTTTCCATGACCGCGGGTTGTAGCTGCAGTCACCTGCTAATCTTTACCTAATCGCGAAATCAGATTGCTGGGTTCGTCTATTTGACCGAGCAAACTGCCGTACAGAAGCACGGGTTTGCTCGGCCCATAACCAAGGTGGCGGGTTATTTTACGTTAAAATCAACTTCGGTATCCGCCCAAACCATGGCCACGTCACCCTTCTTGGAAATGTCGATCTTGAATTTTTCCTGAAAGCTTTTTGCCTTTTTTGAAGGAACCGTCACCCGCACTACATCTTCTTCTTCCTTATAGGTAAACGCGCCCCACTTGATGCCTTTGTTGATGATCACAGTCCAGTCTTTTTCGCCGGGAATCGTAAAAAGGGCGTATTTTCCTTTCGGTACGGATTTACCTTCCAGTTTCACGTCGTCCGAGAATTCGATCGTGGTGGTTTCGTTCGCTCCCGTCCGCCAAACTTTACCGATCGGCGCTACTTTACCCGCCGGATCCCAGACGCTGCGGCCTTTTACCGACGGCTGGCTGTAGTCAATCGTGATGGTTTTGCTGCCGACAGTTTGTTTCGCCTGGGCCGGAGGGCTGGGCCGTTTCGACTTGTCTTCCTGTGCATACATAATTTGAGCGATCAAAAGCAATGTTGTGAAAATGAGCAATTTTTTCATGATGGTTTACGTAACTTTGGTTGAAGGATTATTGATTAAAGCAAAGGTGTAAAAATCTGGCGAAAGATGGTAATCCTGCTCCTGTTCAAGACTGTTCAAATTGATTCACATTGATTGTCAATGCATACGGAAGACGAAAACTTGCAGCATTGCCGGATGCTGATCGAAGAGAAAGTGAATTGGGGCGACAGCAGCCAGTGGCAAAATCAGGATTTTGAGACCCTGAGCGAACGTATTTTTGCCGAGACCAACGTCACCCTCAGTGTAAGCACCCTCAAGCGAATCTGGGGAAAAGTTCGCTACGACAGTGCGCCCACCGCCACGACGCTCAATACGCTTGCCCAGTTTGTGGGGTTCGAAAACTGGCGGGAGTTTCGGAAACAACCGGTTCTGGTCCATCCGGAACCTCTTCAGTCGCTCCCTCCCCAGCCCGTTCCCGCACCGGTTTCCCGTCCGTCCAACTCGCGCTGGCCGTGGGTCATTGGTGCCCTGGTTTTACTGGGTTTGATCGGCATCTGGGCCTTCCAGAACCGGGTTAAGCCGTTGAAGTACGGGGAGCTGACCTTTACCAGCCGACCAGTTACCAAAGGTTTGCCCAATACGGTTTTGTTCGATTACGACGCCACCGACTCCAACGCCGACAGCGTTTTTATCCAGCAAAGCTGGGACCCGCGACGCCGGTACCGGGTGGATAAAGACGAGCATCAATACGCAGGGATTTATTTCTATCCCGGTTATTTCCGCGCCAAACTCGTACTGAACGATTCGATTGTGAAGGAACACGATCTGTACATCAACTCCGATGGCTGGCTGGGCACGATCAATCGCGATTCGATTCCGGTTTATTTTCCAGACAACCAACTTCACCGAGACGGAACCGTTGCGATCACCGAATCCGACTTAACGAAGCAGGGCATCGATTTTCAGAAAGAGGTGCCGTCAACGAGTCTACACTATGTTCAACCGCTGGGAGGATTATCGAGCAATGATTTCGGATTTGAAACGGAGGTGAAAAGCACCTACAATCGGTTCAACGCCGTCTGTCAGCGGACGGGTATTATGTTGCTGTGTTCTAAAGGTATGCACTTGATCCAGTTGTCGGCAAAAGGCTGTGTGAGTGAACTGAACCTTTCCTTTGCGGGCCAGGGAGTTTCCGGAAAAACCAGCGACCTTTCCGGTTTTGGCGTCGATTTTACGAAGTGGGCCAAGGTTCGTTGCGAAGTGAAGGATAAACTGGCGAAGGTCTTCGTGAACGATAAGCTGGCTTATGAAGGTCGTTTCCAGGACGATGCGGGCAAAATTGTCGGACTTCGGTATTATTTCCAGGGCCCCGGCGCGGTGAAATCCGCCCGGTTTTCCAACGGCTCCAGCCAGACGGTTTTACAATAACCCTATGGTGTGACGCAGGTGCCGGATGTATTCCGCTGCTTTCAGCAAACGACTGCCGTACCAGCTAAAAATCTCACCATCGACTAGCATAACGCGGGTATCCGGGCAAATTTCCTGCAGTTCAGCAACCTGTTTTTTTGAAAACGGATACGGTTCTGAAGAGAGGAAAACCAGATCGGGCCGGGCGGTTTTGAGATCGGTTCCATTCACTTCGGGATAACGCGATTGATCGCCGAAGGCATTCTGAAAACCGGCCAGTTCCAGCATCGAATGGATAAACGTCTGACCAGCCGCCACCCTATACGGTTTTCGCCAGATGAAATACGCGACCGACAAATCGCTCGAATAACCAGGCGATTTTATAGTCTGGAATGAAGCATTAATCCGCTTTGCGAGTTGCTCCGCTTCTGCTTTTCGCCCTACTGATTCGCCTACTTCCCGAATCATCGCCAGCGATTCGGCAACGGTATTGACATCGGTCACGTGAACGGGATAATGCCGCTGAAGTTCTTCGATCTGCTCCCTCGTATTCTCTTCTTTGTTGGCCAGAATAAAATCCGGTTTCAGGTCGTGAATCCGGTCAAGGTGCAGCGTCTTCGTTCCGCCAACAACGGTTTTTCCTATTACTTTCTCCGCCGGATGAATGCAGAACTTCGTGATGCCCACAATTTCGTTGTCCAGTCCCAGATCAAAAAGCAATTCAGTCTGCGAGGGAACGACAGAAATAATGCGTTTCGTCGGCATAATGTAGTCCATTCGATTTCATTCTGTGAAGTAACCATATCTAGCGAAAGTCGGTTCATAAGGATGACCCGTACGCTGGAATGAGTAGTCCGACGAACCCTGATTTCAAGGATTTCTCATTTATTATAATGGATCTGGGCAGCTGACTGACGCTTCGATTTTGCCTACAAAAAACCAGGTTTGACTTTAGCTTTGAACAAGATTGTAGGAAGCTTTGTCGAAGGATTGCAAAAGCAGGCTAATTAGCCGAACAATATTGTTGAAGATTTCTTAAACAAAATAAGTTCAACCGGACTTTACATGAAGAAAATAGTACCAAACTTAATCATCACGGTTTAACGGAATGGAAGCTGTACCAAATCAGGATTTGGATGCAAGAGAATATGAAGGAATGGGTGCTATCTGCGGCCCCGATGGAGTGTTTTATCGCGTTTGGGCACCACATGCCGAGCAGGTTTTTGTTCAGGGAAGTTTCAATAATTGGGAGAGCCCCGGGATTGAATTGACTAGTGAGGATAATGGAAAATGGTCCGGTTTGGTAGCTGATTCCCAGGAAGGCGATGAATACAAATTTGTATTGACTACGCCCTACGGAACGTTTTCCCGCAATGACCCCTACGCGTTGAAAGTGACTAACTCTTCGGGCAACAGCGTCGTTTATAACCACGACGCCTTCGACTGGGAAGATACTACTTCCTTCGCAATCCCGACCTGGCAGCAATTGGTTATCTATGAGATGCACGTGGGAACGTTCCATGTTACCAAAAAAGATCAGGTTGGAACGTTTTACACCGCCATCGAAAAAATTCCTTATTTAAAGGAAATGGGCTTCAATGCGGTTGAATTGATGCCCTGCAGTGAATTTCCGGGTTCCCGCTCCTGGGGTTATAACCCTTCCAACCCCTTCGCCATTGAGTCAGACTACGGAGGACCTGACGGATTGAAATCGTTCATCAAGGCGGCCCATCAGGCGGGAATCGCCGTTATTCTGGATGTAGTCTACAACCATTTTGGCCCGTCGGATCTAGACCTCTGGCAGTTTGATGGCTGGAGTGAAAACGATGGTGGAGGTATTTATTTTTACAATGACTGGAAGGCCAAAACTCCCTGGGGAGACACCCGACCCGATTACGGACGCTCCGAAGTCCGGCAGTACATTTACGACAACGCCTTGATGTGGCTCCGGGAATACCGCATTGACGGCTTGCGGATGGACATGGTGCCCTACATCCGGAATGTAAACGCCGATGGTAATCCCGGCAACGACATTGAAGAAGGCATGACGTTGATGCAGTGGATCAACGCCGATATTCGCCAGCAGTATCCCAACTGCATCACCATTGCGGAAGATATGCATTCGCTGGAATTCATCACCGAATCAGTCCCACAGGGTGGATTAGGGTATGGTTCGCAGTGGGATGCCAAATTTGTCCATACGGTTCGGGAGGCAATCATTACCGCCAACGATCAGGATCGGGACATGGAGCAAGTCGTAGCTGCGCTCCAGCACACATACAACGGTGATGCTTTTCAACGAATTGTTTATACCGAATCACATGATGAGGTTGCCAATGGGCAGGCCCGCGTGGCAGAAGAAATTGCGGACGGTGATGTCAACAACTGGTATTCCAAAAAACGGGCCGCCCTGGGGGTTGCGCTGGTGATGACTGCGCCGGGTATTCCGATGCTATTTCAGGGGCAACCGCTTCTGGAAGACAAGTGGTTTTCAGACACCGATCCGATTGACTGGTCGCGACTGGAGAAATTCAGAGGATTTGTCAACCTTCACCGCGACTTGATTCACCTTCGACGGAACTGGTTTGGCGTCACCGGGGGACTTCAAGGGCAAAACATACAAATTCTGCGTTGCGATCAGGAAAAAAAGGTGTTGGCCTATCACCGTTTTGAGCAGGGCGGGCCAAAAGATAGTGTCGTCGTGGTCATGAACCTTTCCCATGAAACCTATTACGATTACAAGATCGGGATGCCTGCTGAGGGCCATTGGGTGCTCCGCCTGAATAGCGACAACGAACAATACGATGCTAGTTTTGCCGGACAGGGGATGGACGACGCCCATACGTCGGAGGGTGAGATGGATCAGTGCGCCGTCCATGCCACTTTTCTGATTCCGGCCTATTCAGTCAAGATTTTTTCCCAGGAGTAGGCAAGCAAAAACAGGTTCCTCAACTTTCTTTAAACCCACTCACCTGGGTAATAAATAAACTATTTTAATGCTCGTTGACTCTCTAAAACACTTCAATCCCAGTCCTGGTTTAGTGGCATATCATTCAGATACAAACCATTTAAAGTAAGATAGAACTTCCCGGTATCGGGCGGTTTTTTATAGCTCAATGAACGAAGAGAAAGCCCGTAAACGCATTGCAATCCTGGGAGCAGGTCCGAGTGGCTTGTTCATGTATAAGCGATTGGTGGAGGCCAATCGCTCCGATTGGGAAATCGATATTTTTGATAAAAATAGTCAACTTGGGGCGGGGATGCCCTACAGCCAGGAGGGTGCCAATGAGGAGCATGTTACCAACGTATCCAGTAATGAAGTGCCAGACTTGGTCACCTCGCTGGAGGAATGGCTTCAAACACTTCCGCAGGCCATGCTCGACCGCTATGGCATTGATCCCCAGAAGTTTACTGAATACAAGGTAGTTCCCCGCTTGCTGTTTGGCAATTACCTGGCGGCCCAATTCGATTTGTTATTGGAGCAAGCCAACAAATTGGGCATCAGTACCCGAGTGCATTTTTCCAGTGCTATTACAGATATAACTGATCAACCGGATCACCAACAGGTGGTAGTGACGGTGAATGGTAGGGACGTCTTTGCGTTTGATCAGGTAATCCTCTGTACAGGCCACCACTGGCCCAAAAAGCACGAGGGTACAGTCCGGAATTACTTTGATTCCCCCTACCCGCCCGCAAAACTCATTCTGCCGTTGAATCATACGGTGGCCATTCGGGGTTCCTCCCTTACGGCTATCGACGCCATTCGGACGCTGGCCCGCAACAATGGAACTTTTATCACCCAGCCGGATGGCAAGCTTTCATTTCAGGCCGACACCAGTTCGCCCGATTTTAAATTGGTGATCCATTCGCGCGGAGGTTTTTTGCCAACCATCCGGTTTCATCTGGAAGAATCCCTTCTGTCGAAAGATGCGCTGCTGACCACTGAGGAAATTGCCGCTGAACGGGCCCGGAATGATGGATTTCTGCCGCTGGATTATGTGTTTGAAAAAAACTTTAAGGAGGTTTTACGCTCCAAAGACCCAGGCTTGTATGAGCAGATAAAAGCAATGAGGCTGGAAGAGTTTGTGGACATGATGATGGACCCACGCGAACGCCTGGAGGCGTTTGAGCTGTTTAAAATTGAATACCGGGAAGCCCAGCAATCCATCCAGCGGCAGGAATCCATTTCCTGGAAGGAGCTGCTGGCCGAGTTAAGCTATACCATGAATTATCCGGCCAAATATTTTTCGGCGGAAGACATGCTGCGACTCCAAAAGGTCCTCATGCCGTTGATTGCGATTGTTATTGCGTTTGTTCCCCAGCGCTCCGCCCAGGAATTGCTGGCGTTGCATCAGGCGGACCGTCTTAGCATCATTTCAGTTGGATCAGACAGTGAGGTGGAGCCTGAAAAAAACGGGGGTGCTACCGTTCGGTACACAAGCGAAGACAACCAATTGCAAGTAATGTATTATCAAACTTTTGTCGACTGCATCGGGCAGCCCCATTTGCCCTTTGAAGACTTTCCCTTTAAGAGTTTGATCGACGCCCGGTCCGTTAGTCCCGCCCGGTTACGATTCAGGTCAGCCCAGGAAGGGGAAATGGAAAGAATTGCAGACACTAACCGGGTTGAGCAAGGTTTAACCGGAGACTTCTACCTGAAAGTACCAGGACTTGCCATTAATGATCATTTCCAGGTAGTAGACGCGAATCAAGTCGCTAACCCCCGCATTTATATGATGGCTGTTCCGTATATGGGCGGCTACAATCCTGATTATTCGGGCCTGGATTTTTGTGATACAGCCTCTGAGCGCATCCTAAATCGTTTGCTTGAATTGCAGGACTGTGCGGAGTTGATGGATCATAAATTTGATATTCCCGAAACAACCTGACAGAATATGTCCAGGCGGGCTCCTGTTGGAGTTACAAAGCTATGCTTTTGAGAACGGCCAAAATGCCGCGCAAATGCATTTCCTGGTATTTTTTTAAGAGCGCCCGATTGGTCTGATCGGTTTTACACTGGGCTAAATCAGCGGCTTCAAACGGTGCTTCAATATCAAAAGCGGGCGTATTTAATTCTTTGTAACTCCAGGTCGGCATACTACCCGCCGTACAGAGGTAAAGCACCTTTTCCTGAGCCGCATCCCGGTTCGCCATGCCCTGCCAGAGCGTGTTGGCATAGGCATTGCTCCGATCGACAAAGGATTTGCTTTGCAGACCATCCTTGGAAGCCGCTAAGGTTTGTCCCGCAATGCTGGCTAAACAGTGGTACGAAAAGATCACTTCCGGTTTGTGACTTTTCATAAACTGCATGATGGCGACGGTTTCGTTTTCGCTCTCCGCAAAGGCCCCGCGGTAGGTATTCGACTGAGGATCGTCGGTTGAATACCCGTAGGTTGTCTCCACGTCCCCCCAATTCGCCGGAAAATTCCGATTGATATCCACCAGATTCGCATTCCGGCGAAGGTACCAGGGATTCCCTTTCACCTGCCGTTCCCGCATATCCGGATTCGCCGATGGAATCGCGACCACCGACACTTTTTTCAGCAAGTCGGGGTGATTTTCCAGGAGCTTTTCCAGCACGTAGAGAATGATTTCGGGACCGGCTTCGCCCGCATGGACGGCCCCAACCAAGGCAATGCAGCGCTTGCCCTGCCCCACTTTCAGACTAACCAGGGGTCTTTTATTGGTCGTTACGCCAATTTGATTGACCTGAACGAGCGCGGGAAACTTCTTTTGGAGTTCGCTGGCCCGTTTCTGAACCGTTTCGTACG
Source organism: Larkinella terrae (assembly GCF_009668025.1). GTDB lineage: Bacteria > Bacteroidota > Bacteroidia > Cytophagales > Spirosomataceae > Larkinella > Larkinella terrae. The sequence goes on from NZ_WJXZ01000009.1 coordinate 601,285, forward strand.
GCCACCAGATTTCCGGGTCCCGCGCCTTCACCGGTAAGGGGCCTTCCGGTACGCCCTGAGCGGAGCCAATCCAATAGCAGTAAACCGTGCCCAATTTGATTTCCTCGTCTTCATAACGAAACTTGTTATCCAGCGAAGGCTCCATTTTCCCCTGAAAAATCAAGGCTGCTTTTTTGTAGTCAAGGGTTCGAAAATATTCACTATAATCAATTCCAAATTTAAAATCAGGGCATTCCATGCGGTAGATGCGGATCTGATCATAATGATAGCTAAGCTCTTTCTTTTTATAATACCGCATGGATTTGTACGCGGAGATCACAATTTTATTCGTATCGAAAAAAGCCTCACCTTCCCGCAGCGTCTGGTATTCCGGGGTGGGTTCCTGCGCGATGGGGAGGGAACTATCGCCTTTTTTTCCGTTCAGGAAAGTCGGCATCACGAACGAAGACGTCGATAAACCGGCCAGCCCAAGAAAGCTCCGTCGATTGAACAATTGCTTGATTGATTTTGCCATAACCCGTTTAACCTGGTAGAGGAATTGAAAAACGTCTGTATTGTAACTCAAAATGCGCCGGTCTGAAAAGAGACGTCAGGAAATTTCCTTTCTCTGCTCAGACCCAATGCCGTATATTATGTATATTTTTTGTTATTTTTTGTTCTGGTCATGTATATTTTTAGTCAAAATTAAAGGTACTTGGGAACTGACTTATTAACCTAGGTTAGACTCTTTATTTACATCGAGGTGTGTATTGTTCAAAAAGCCATATTTTGCTGATTGAAGTCCCTTTTTTCCCTTTTCCACCCAAAGAAAAAACATAAACTCTGTGAACGCCGGATTGGGCATCCGACACGATAATCTTCTTTGGGTGTTTTTTTAACTTCTACAAGAGGCTGTTCAAATTTTAGCAATCCTTATCTAAAAAAGGGGAGATTTGTTGCCGGATTAAAACAAAACGCAGATGCGCACAGTAAGATACACACGATGGGGCCTACTAATCATTCTGTTTGTCTTTTCAGTTTCATCAAGGGTGAGGGCACAATCGAAAGATACCCTTTATCTACCAGACCCGCTCATCGCCGAAGCCTACGATAAAGCCGCTTATCAGAATATTCTGGCAGCAGTTAATCCCGCTGTTTTCAATGGCTATTTTTCGGTTTGTGCCGACGGAATAGGTTTTGGTTACGGCAATAGCTACCCTTCGCTGGACGGACATCAGATGAGTGACGCGCTGCTGTGGCTGGGACAGATCAATACGGTAAAAGCCAATTGGGACTATGTGAAGTCTTTTCAAAAGCCGGATGGGAGGCTCCCCCTGGCTATCCTTCCAGCTGAAGCCGGGAAAAAGATCGGGCCCAAAAATTACCAGGCTGAAGTGGACCCCAATGGAGGTTTGTATCAACACTGGGTACCGAAGGATCCGTTGAGAGCCCTGGCGGGGACTACCTACATTCAGAATGCCGATGTTATCTTTCGATTCACGTCTGATAAGCAATGGCTTAAAGAACAATTGCCTTCCATAAACTTAACGGCCGATTACCTGGCTTCCCTAATCTCTGCTGAAGGCGCGGTGGGTGGCGCCGGGTATTACGTCGAGCGACCGACGCGGGTGGAATTCGACGGGGTTTCACAAGGGCATGTGGCAGACGCGCTCCAGCGCTTGGCGTCTCTAAACCAGGTTGCGGGCAACCAGGTGGCTTCCCAAAAATACAGGGTACTGGCTGATCGTGTGGCGTCGTTCTTTCAAAAAAAATTCTGGCAGGGAACCCAGTATGCCGAATACATTCATCCCGAAAAAGGAGTTGTCAGGGGGCATGGCCTCACCGATGTCGACTGGACAGCCCTGGCCACGGGGGTTGCATCAGAAGAGCAAAAAAAGGTAGTATGGCCACAACTGAAAACTGCAAAAGGCTTCTATTACAATGGTATGCCAACCGGAATTGCAACGAAACCGGAAACGTATGAAAGCTGGGAAACCACCTATGCTGACAACCAGGACCTGGCCGCCATGGGCCGGGTGTGGTATCTGGAAGCCTGGGCGAGGGCAAACATGGGGGATGCAGAAGGACTGATCGGCAGTATCCGGGCAGTGAGCCAGGCGGGTCGCGATAGTGGCTACTACTGGCGTGAGCGGTACAATGCCAAAGGTGGATACGGCGCTAAAAAGTACAATGAGTATCCGGCGAATCTGATCCGGATTGTTCAGCGGTTTTTATTGGGCGTCGAACATGGTCTTGACGGATCGCTCCTACTTTCACCGGTAGCCCCTGAGGCCTTTTGGCGTTCTGGTTTTGGCCAACGTTTATCACTACGCAACGGTGCAATTTATTATATGATGAAGGATGGGAAAACGGATGGCCAGTATTCCGGCGACACGTCACAAACCCTGTCTATCAAATTTCCGTACCCGGTTAAAAATGTCCGACTGGTCATTAATGGAACGCCGGTTACTCAGCGTAGTAAAGACCAGTGGATAACATTCGTATTACCCCCTTCAAAAGCAGGCCGCCCATCAACGTTCAGTATGCGCTTTGAACACTAGCTAGTCCGTCGTCAGTCCGGTCGTAACTATCCACTTTCGGCTGACGACGGATAAGCAAGCTGTACCGATTTTAAATCGTCTGATGGGTTAATTTCTCAATGCATTTTTGAACCGGCTTCTTGACTCTGAAAAGTGTCCGGTTTTGCAAAGCCCAAAAAAAGAGAGGTGAACCTTGCGGAACACCTCTCTTTTTTAACTTCAAAAATTGATTAATTCTGCACAGCTAACGGGTTGTACAACATTTCATCTTCGGGAATCTGAAGGGTCATCTTGGCTACCGGCAGACTGGACTTGGTTACATGGTTAGCCGAGCTGGCTCTGTCCACGGGGATATTCCAGCGCTTGTTGTTGTAGAACTCGCGGCCGCCTTCACCCCAGAGTTCGATGCGGGTTTGTAGCTGCACCATTTGTAACGTGGTGAGCCCCTGCATCGCCGGATAAGTAGCCGTGGTTAGCGGTGTCGCTCCTGTTTTGGTACGGGCAGCCAACAGCTTATCGAGCGTTGCTTTAGCAGCAGCTTCTGTTGCTGGCGTCATCGCTTCGGCTTCCGCTTTCATCAGCAGCACTTCCGATGTACGCATGTAAAACGCCGTTGAAGCGCCCACATCAATTTTGTTGTTGCTGTTCAATCCGTGGGTAGCTGCGAATTTTAGGTTCGTGTAAGAAGGAATAAAGGCAACCGTGTTGTTTGGTGGGTAAGTGTAGTTGCCAAGTGGTTCCAGCGAAAAAGCATCTTTTCGGAAATCATTGGGTGCTATTTTTTCATACAGTCGGTTATCAATGCGTTTGTAAGCTCTTTCCACACCTCCGTTACCTCTACCGTAAGGATTCATGTAAGCAGTAAAGTACGTGTTGGCAGCTCCAAGCGGGAAACCTAAAATGACCTCCGGATTTTGCGCATTATTGAGAAAACCGTTGGATTCCGGCCGTATTTCGGGAGCGGCTGCGGTGCCAATGTTCTTCCCTCCGTACTGGGCTTGACTCAGAAGCGTTGGATACTTTGCCAGAATCTCATTGCACGCACTGATCGCAGTAGCCCAGTCCCCGGTCCAAACCGATACACGGGCCAGCAGGAAATTGGCCACCGCCAGATCGATATCCGTTACATCCGCCGTATAGCCAATCCCAGCCTCTTTGAACAAGGCAATGGCCCGGTTCAGGTCGTTTTTAATAAAGGCATACGTTTCTACCGCCGATGAACGAGGCTTGTTGTCCTGAGTAGGTTGAAACCGGTCATACAACGGAAGGCCAAGCTTGTCCTTTCCACCCTGCAGGAAGGCGGCCTGATAATTTTCCATCAGGTAGTTGTACCCATAGGCTCTGGCAAACAATCCTCTGGCTTTACATTCCTTCAGAAAATTGTTGTTGGCCACGGTTTCATCCGGAAGATAATTGAGCATCTGGTTAGCCGTCGTAATACAAAACCAGCCATACCTCCAGTAATTTCCATTCTTTGCGTTGGCAGAGCTAATGAAGTCACCGAGCTGATATTCGATTGACCCGGAGAGGACGTTCAGCCCTTCCTGATCGCCCAGAATGATATCATTTCCTTCAATAGAGCGATTGACATCCAATCCCTGCGTGGAATAATACATGTCCGCAACGCCCGCACCAGTGGCACCCGCGTTGTTGAACAGCAGGGGCAGGCCGTTGGCCATTCCCCCCATGACGATTCGGATTTTGGCCTCGTCACCCGACGCCAGAAGTTCGGCTATTTGCTTGTCGCTAATGCTGTGTGGTGGCTCCACTTCCAGCTTATCGGCACACCCAGAAACCAGCAGCATACCCGAAACTGCCAAACTCGTAATATATTTATTGAGAATACGCATCTTTTGCGACTAATTAAAAGTTTAAATTAAGACCCACCGAAAAGGTGCTCATTGGCAGATACACGGCTGCCCCTACTTCCATTCCACCGACCAGCGACATGCGCGGATCAATACCTGAATGAGACGTCAACATGGTCAAGTTGTCGCCGGAAGCGTACACCCGTACACTTTTTGTTTTCAATCTGTCCAGGAAGGGGCCACTGAGCGTATACCCCAATGTGAGGTTTTTGACATTCAGGTAAGAAGCGCTGAATAAAGCCTGATCGGTATACTGCCATGGCCCAAAGGTAGCCCCACTCGTATAGAACGTATCGCCATAAAATGCCATCGGGAATTTGGCGCCTTTGTTCTCAGGTGTCCAGGTATTTCCCAATACTTCTTTCGATAGTGCGTTCCCTATGTTTCCCGATCGGTACAGGTTGTTGGCATATTCCACACTCAGGAATTTCCCCCCCAGCTGGTAGGCCAGGATAGCGGTGAAATCGAAACCTTTGTATTGAAAGCTTGTCGAAAAGCCACCAATAATTTTTGGAATTGCACTACCCATTTCATAACGGGTGGCCAGCGTGTAGTCAGGTGTGCTAACGATGGATCCCACATTGCTATCCTTAAAGCGTCCTGCAGCCTGATCTTCCGGCGTAACGGTATGGTGGAACAAGGGCAAACCGGTATTCTGATCCACTCCCGCGTATTTGTAGAGATAAAGATTGTAGTAATCCTTATTTTCACCACGCAGGTACATGATCTGGCCAGCGGTGTTCGCACCACCATTGGCAATTCCCCATCCATCGATGAAGCCGGTAAAGTTTCCGCCCAGTGCTGGCGAGCCTACACTTTTGGGAAATTTAGTCAGAATGGTGCGGTAGTGGGTACCGTTCAAGCCGATGCTCCAGTTGATATTCTTGTTTTGGATAAGTTTGATGTCCAGGGCAATTTCCACACCGCGGTTCACAATTTGAGCGCTGTTCAGGGTAAGTGAAGCTTGTCCCATTGAAGCAGCAAGAGGCTGCGCAAATACGGAGTTGACCGTATTCTTGTTGTAAACATCAATGGTTCCACTCAATCTCCTGTTTAAGAGGGTGAAATCGATACCGGCATCAAAGGTATGCGTGTTTTCCCAGGTTAACTTATCATTGACGGCAGCACCTTGCTGGAGTGTGTACGTGGCAGGAACACCGGTTCCGGCCGTTGAGTTTGTATAAACCGCCCCGTAGCTCCAGGTTTGATAACCCGAATAGTTGCTGATACCGCTCTGGTTACCAATAACCCCATAGCTGGCCCGTACTTTCAATTCGTTGACGACGTCACTGAATCGCTGCATGAATTTTTCCTGAGAAATACGCCATCCACCACCAACAGACCAGAAGGTGCCCCAGCGGTTCTCTTTGAAGCGGAATTTAGACGAACCGTCTCGGCGCAGCGAGCCTTCCATAAAATACTTGTCGTCATAGTTGTACACCGCCCGGCCAAAATAGCTATCCATGGCGGTGATGTCACCACCATAACCCGGCGTACCGAACGGTGCGCCCGCTGTATTGTAACGACTGGTGAAGTTACCTGCACCGGTAAACCCATTGATCAGCGAATACGCAGAAGCGTAGTTCAGCAGATCACTTTTATACTGGTAGAATTCATGGGCAGCCAGCCCCGTAACGGAGTGGCGACCAAATTCTTTACCCCAGTTCAGCAGTTGTTGGGTGTTGAAAACGCCGGTGTTCGTATAATACTTTCCAATCGCGCCAATACCCACAACAGCCCCCGTCTCGGGTGTACCGTAACGCGTCCGCACTTCCGTAAAGCGGTCATACGAAATGTTGTTTGTAAAGGTGAAATTCTTGAGGAAACTCACCGTGAAATACCCTTTAAGGTTCAAATCGTGCGATTCCCTGAGATCGATGTCTTTATCCAACAGGTCGATCAGGTTGGTCGTATAGAGCGGTTGACTGGTGGTTCCGTTCGGGAAGGTACCGGGCTGAACGCCAAGTGGCGAATAGGTATCATTCGCATTATCAGACACCATGTCGGTGCCGTTCGGATTTTTACGGATATTTCCCTGAAGGTCTCTGGCGAACAACGGTACGAGTTGATTCTGCCCATTCACCCATCTGAACACGTTTTGCTGCACGGTTCCGGGGTTCCGTCCGAAACGGGTAGCCGGAGACAGGGTATTCCGCATACTGTAACCCAGATTGGTTCCTACTTTCAGCCAGCTGGTGAGCTGTGCATTCACATTTGTACGTGCGTTGTAACGCTTGAATGTCGACCCTCTGATATACGAAGGATCCTCCAGCATGCCCACAGAAACAAAGTAATCCATTTTGTCGGAGCCACCGCTTGCCGAAACCGTATGCTCCTGACGGAACATTTTTTCGAAGAAGTAATCCTTGTACGATCCGGCTTCCCAAAGGGGTCTTGCATTCGGATTCAACTTGCCCGTAGCCGGGTCAATCAGGTACGCACCCGACATGGTCGCACTGGCATTGGCTCCGCTACCGGTGGTGGTATACACGGCACCCGGCACGTCATAAGCCATGTAGTTTCCCAGTAGGTTCATGGCAAAGTTTGTCTTTGATCCCGTGTAATCGAATAAATGGGCACTGGCAAACATAGCGGCCGCTTCATGAGACATGTTTGGATTAGCTACATTCGTCGTGAATTTACCGTCGGTAGATGATCCGCCGTTCACACCGTAGCGAGCAGAGTTGTAGATAGACAGCCAGGCATGTTCATAAATGTCTTTGGCATCATCAATGATATCATACCGCAATCCACCCAGGTAATTGAATCCAGCCCGGGTTTGTACCGAAATATTCGGTTTGCCCTTTGTTCCTCTCTTGGTCGTCACAAGCAAAACCCCATTGGCTCCACGCGAACCGTAAACGGCAGTGGAAGCAGCATCCTTCAGCACGTTGATGCTTTCAATGTCCTTTGGATTGATGGAGGACAGGGCATTGGGGTATTCAGTGGGCACCCCATCGATCACGATCAGGGCATTGGAGCTGTTCTGGCTCGTAGAGCCCGCTCCGCGTAAACGAATACCCATGTCCAGACCGGGCTGTCCATCAATGGAAGAGACCTGAATCCCGGGGACCACCCCTTCAAGGGCTCTGGTAACGGTAGAGTTTGCCTGGACAGAAATGACTTTCGAATCAACCTGTGATACCGCCCCGGTAAGCGTACTTCGCTTAGCGGTACCGTACCCGATAACGACTACTTCGCTAAGCTGATTGTCTGCCGCAGCCAGACTAATGTTAATACTTTTCCTGTTGCCCACAACAGTTTCCTGGGTGGTGTATCCGATAAAAGAGAATACCAGGGTAGAATTTACATTAGGAACATTTGGGATGGAAAAAATTCCATCGGAATTGGTGACAGTGCCAATCGTTGTCTCTTTAACGATCACACTCACACCGGGCAACGTGGCCCCTGTGGCATCGGTTACCTTTCCGGAAACCTGCACCTGCGCATAAATACTCAGGCTAAAAAGTAAGTTGCACAGAAGGAATAAGGATCCACTTCTTTTGATCGTAATGATTTTGAGCATACTTGAACAGGACTAAGGGTGAATAATAAAATGGTAAAAAAATTGGTTTTAGAAAAATGGAAAAAAAATTAAAAATACAGATCTTATGTTAAAAATAATATTATTTCAATATAAATTTATGTTCATCAATCTTTGACCGGCCCCCTTTCAGGAAGGACCTTGGACCTCGACAACCTCCCTGTCTTAATCTTCGAACGATCCGGTAATTGGAGCGTGGTCACATTTCTCAAATTGATTAGCTGTCGAAAATACATTCTATGGATCCTCTTCTTTTGAAGGTAAAAAAAACAGAAACTGACTCTTTCAGTGTCAATTATTTTAAATATAGTGGCTCGTTTCCGGGCTTGTGGCACTACCATTCCGAATACGAATTAACGCTTATCGTTAAAAGTTCTGGAACCCGATTCGTCGGAGACCATATTGATCGATACAATGAAAACGATCTAATTTTTATTGGAAAGAATTTAGCGCATACCTGGAAATCCGATAGTTCCAAAGAAAAGAATCAGTCGTCAGAAGCGCTTGTAATCCATTTCAAAAAAGATTTTCTGGGAAAATCTTTTTTTGCAACCCCCGAATTATATGCGATTGAACAATTTCTGCAACTATCCCAGCGAGGGATCAAAATAATGGGTAAAACCCAGACCGCAGTTATTGATCAAATGTATCATATTCAGACGTTAAGCGGTGTTGATAAATTAATCAAATTATTGCAAATTCTTTCCTTATTGGCTGATTCTAAAGAGTTAACCTTGTTGTCCAGCGAGGGATACAACGTATCTATCAATGAAAACACGAATGATCGATTAAATAAGGTCCATGCCTACATCAGGAATAATTTTAAATCATCTATCCGGTTAATCGATGCTGCTGATATTGCCAATATGAGTCCAACGGCTTTCTCCAGGTATTTTAAACAACGAATGCAGAAGCCATTTTCACAATTTGTGAATGAACTGAAAGTTGGCTATGCCTGTAAACTATTAATGCTGCATAAATTCAGTATACAGCAGATTTGCTTTGAATGCGGTTTTCACAACGTCTCAAACTTTAACAAGCAATTTAAAAGCTTTACCGAGCTGTCGCCTAAACAATTCCAGCTCAAGCATCGATCGATGTACTTTCAGGCATCACAATACCAGCTTCAGGAAAATAACCTGGCCGATAAGGATCCGACTTAACCAAAATCATAAATAGCTCTCTGAACCTTTGCGAAAACCATTCCGGATAAATTTCCCAGAAGCAGAGTCAGTATGACTATTAAGCTACCTGGTTCTTCAGCGGTTCTCCATTTATCATCCTCAATACTTCTTCGGCGGCAAATTGCTGAAGGATCGGAATGCTGCGCTGACTATACCAGGCCGTATGCGAGGTCAGTATCGTATTGGGTGCCTGAAGGATCGGATGAGAATCAGGAAGTGGTTCCTGTTCAAAGACATCGATACCGGCACCACCGATTTCGTTTGAAATCAATGCCTGCGCCAGGTCAACGGTATTAATTAACCCACCCCGGGATGTATTGATTAAAACCGCATTCGACTTCATTTTCACCAATGTTTCCCGGTTAATGAGATGATGGGTTGTGTCGTTGAGGGGCAAATGCAGGGAAAGGATATCCGAATTAGCCAGGGCTTCCTCAAAGGTTATTTTTTGAACACCCAATGCCTGCATTTCTTCTTCGCTCACAAATGGATCAAATGCAGCCAGTTTAAAATGGAACGCTGCGGCTTTTTTGAGGACAACCCGAGCAATCCGCCCAAATCCCAGTGTTGTAAATATAGCATCTTTACAGGCAGGAACCGTGCCGGGAGGAATTATTTTCCAAACACCCTCCCGAACCCGCCGATCCGTCGCCGGTAATTGCCGGTAGAGCGCCATCGCTAGGCCCAGCGCGTGATCAGACACTTCATCGATGCAATAATCCGGTACGTTACAAACCGGAATTTGCCTTTCCCGGGCGGCCGCCAGATTGAGATTATCAACACCAATACCGTAGCGTACAATGAGTCGGCAATGATCCAGATTTCGGATGATGGTTTCCGTGATGGGTGCCCATTGGACGATTAGGGCAAAAGCATCCCGGGTTGCCGCCAGTAGATCGGCTTCGCTTTTACATTGTGCGTCAATAAGCTCATATCCCGATTGTTCCAGTACCGCCCTTTCCGGGTTAATATTGGAAAAGCCGTGGTCCGTAATGACAATTTTCTTCGTGCTGGTATTCATAAAATGGTAGCGTCAAAAGATACGCAATGGCAAAAATCGGGTGATAAAAGTTGGTTAAAAAAGGATTACCGATTTGACGTGAGCTGCCTTGGCCGTCAGCATGTCGGTAAAGGCCGTCACCCCGTCATCCAGCGGGTAATAGTGAACCCACGACGTCACATCTACTTTTCCGGAAGCGATTAAATGCAGCGATTCGTTGATTTCCTGCTGCGTGGCCGCGTACGTGCCAATGATTTGCTTTTCGGATAAAATAATATCGTAGGTAAAAAAGGACTGAGCGTTTTCATACAGTCCGATGAGGACAATTGCCCCACCCGGCCGTACGGCTTTTAAAGCCTGCTGGTTCGTTCGGGAATTCCCTACGGCATCAACAACCAGGTCGATTCCTTCCTGCTCGGTAACTTCATAAATAGCGGAAACCAGGTCCTCTTCCGAGGAATTGATGGTGGCCGCAGCGCCTAATTTCCGCGCAATGGCGAGCCGTTCATTCCGCAGATCGGCTACGTACACGGCTACGCCCAGCAGGGATTGAAAGGCCTGCTGCGTAACCAGTCCGATGGGTCCGGCACCGATCACCAGCACTTTTTTAGGATTTAAGTGCCGGGTCAGGTTAACAATATGAATCCCATTGGCCAGTGGTTCGGCCATACAGGCGGCTTGTGGCGTAGTATTCTCCGGCATCGGCACCAGGCAATGGGCCGGTACACTCACGTATTCCCCAAAGGCCCCCCCCCGATGCATCCCGAAAATCTGCCGGTTTTTGCATAGGTTCGTTAATCCCCGTTTGCAGGGACCGCAGGTGCCGCAGGACACGACGCTATTACTGGCCACCCGATCGCCTTTCGTAAAACCTATGACATCGGAACCCATATCTTCAACCGTTCCACAAAATTCATGGCCCATAATTAACGGCGGGACACGGCGCGGGCTTTGGTTTTTAAAAGTTTCCAGCTCACTCCCGCAGATACCACAAGCCAGTACTTTCAGCAAGACTTCCTGCTCGGAAAAAGGAGGTAATGGTCTTTCTGCAATCGTGAGTTTGTTAAACTCGGGATAAAAAAGTGCTTTCATCGGTAGCTGACTTTCAGAATTGAGCGATTGCTCGTATTGGAGAGCCGTCACGGCCCTGTAAGTTGAGCGGAAATCCCATGAATGTAAATTCGTTGGGAACCTGATCCAGATTCGTCAGGCTTTCCACAATGACGATTTCTTTTTTCAGCAAAATGTGGTGCACTTCATACCAGTCGCGGCTTGGCGTTGGCGTGTCCATGCCCAGCATCCGGATATTCCGGTCGGCCAGGAACGCGCTGGCTTCCTGGGTCAGCGACGGAAAATTTTCGAAGAAATCATCCTTCCCGAAGTTTTTGTACCAACCCGTGTCGTAGATGATTTTTGCCTCGGGAACCAGCAGCGGTTCATAGGGTAAAAAATCATCGACGGTAATTTCTTCCCGGGCTTCTTTGGGAATTCTCAGCACATGCACCTTCCCATAAAACCACTCCAAAGGCATCTGGTCCAGTGTTTTGCCATCATCCAGAAAATGGTACATCGCGTCCAGGTGCGTTCCCTGATGCGACCCCATCACGATTTGCGTAATGTTGTATTTCAAGGTGCGGGTGTTTCCGTGCGGAACGATGCTCAGCTTGGGGTCAGACGGAAACGTTTGCTGTCCGTGGACCAGGGGATGGGATAGATCGACCAGTTTCATCGTTTTATTTAGCTAAATAGCCGCCATCAACCAATAAGTCGCTGCCGGTAATGAAGGAAGAATCGTCACTGGCCAGAAAGGCAGCAGCAGCAGCTACTTCTTCGGGACGTCCCTGCCGGTTTAATAAGTGCATGGCTGATGCCCGACGATCTTCTTCGTCGATGTTCAAGCCTAATTTTTCGCATGAATTGATGAAAGCGCTGGTGTAGATGTAGCCCGGGCACAAGGTGTTCACCCGGATCCCAAAAGGCGCCAGATCCTGCGCCCAGCATTTGGTTAGTCCCCGAATGGCGAATTTGGTGGCGTTGTACGTAGCGAAGGTGGCTTGTCCGACAAAGCCGCTCACCGATGAAAAATTGATGATACTTCCACCGCCGTTCTTTTTCATCTGCGGAACGATGTATTTAGCCATCAGCGACGTACCGCCAATGTTGACCGCATTGATCTGCTGCCATTCGTCGGCCGTAGCGTCTACCCCTTTGAAGATAAACCGGGCTGCGGTATTGATGAGCACGTGAGCGGGGCCAACCTCACTTTCAATGGCCGCACAGGTTTCCGCCACCGCAGCTTCATCGCTGATATCGAGTTGCCAGAAATAGGCATCCAGAGCTGAGGCTTTATGATTCGTATCGGGTTGAAGATCAACCAGAACAACCACACACCCCTCTTCGGTCATTCGGGTGGCGGTGGCATAACCCAGGTCTCCAAGGCCGCCGGTAATCACTACAGTTTTATTTTTTAGTCCTCTCATTGATCCATTACATTCATTATACTGCCTTGGTCATTCCACGTTTAGTTCGTATTTACCCGAACCCAATTCCAGCAAAACCGCATCCGTTTCCATTTTATAATCCCGGACGATTTTCCCATTTTTAGTAATTTTTGAACGGGCCTTCGCGGGCAGATAAACGGTGGCTACGGTGTTTACGGGGATTTCGACCTGATAGGTAAACCGGTTGCCGGCTTTGGTCCAGCCGGATTTGATCCAGCCGTAGGGCGAATGGAAACTGCCCCTTGCCCAGGTCAGATCACCCACTGGCTGGGGACGAAGTTTCAGGTGCTTAAATGCGACGGAATTTTCCTTCTGGGCAATTCCGGCAATGCCCTCATAAAACCACTCCAGAATATGTCCCATGGCCAGTTGATTCTGCGATGATTTGCCATCCCAGGTTTCGACCAGGGCCGTCGCCCCGTGTTTCAGCAGAAACCCATAGCCCGGCACGTCGTCGCGATTGGTCATGGTAAACAGCGTTTCCGGGTGATTATTTTCGTAGAGTGCTTTGATCAGATACCGGTTTCCAACGTCGCCAGCCGTCAGCCGATTGGCGTCGATCGCCTGAATGTTCGTCACCAGGTTATGGAGCACGTCTTTTTGGTATTTTTCCTCTACCAGGCCCATGCTGATCGGTATCGCCATCGCGGTTTGGCTACCGGTCGCATACAGTTTTTTCTCCGGATTAAAGAACTTTGTATTGAAGGCGGTTTTAATCGTTTCAGCCCGATTGCGGTAGCGGGCGGCATCATCCGGTTTTCCAATCAGAGCCGCCATGGCACTTAAGGCACTGATGGAATGGTAGTAATAAGCCGTAGCCGTAACGCCGACGGGTGTCACTTTTCCGATATCCAGCCAGTCGCCCAGACCGTACAGGAGCAGGTTGTTGGTCGCCCGGCTTTGCAGAAAATCCGCGTACCGGGTCATCATCCGGTAAGTTTTGCGGACTACCGACGTATCCCCGTAAAACTGATACAAAAACCAGGAATCCAGGATCGCCGTGGTGCCCCATTCGGGCGAATCAACAAAAGGTCCTTCGAATTGAATATACTCCGGGGCAATGTCGGGAACGAGGCCATTTTCGTGCTGCGCGTCGGCCATGTTCTGAATCAGACTGCGATACAGATTGTACACATTGTACGTATAATTGATCGCCGTGCGCATAAAATTCTGCTCACCCTGCCAACTTAGTTTTTCCCGCTGGGGGTTGTCGGTGATGTAACTTTGCAGATTGCTTTTGATCGCCCAATCCGTCATCGTATAGATCCGATTGAACAACTCATTCGAACAGGCAAACGTACCATTGGCCGAAGTGGCATTGCGGTTGTGGAGAACTTTCAGTTCCGTAACCTCCGACAGATCAGCCTCTTCTCCCTTAACCCGTACGCCCTCCACCTGAACGTACCGAACGGCAAAATAGGAAAACCGGGGCTGCCAGGTTTCTTCGCCATCTCCTTTCAGCGTATACGCATACGAATGGGGTGTAACGCCATCCGCCTGATGGACAGTTCCGTCCGCATGAAGCAACTCGGCTGGCGTTATCTTCAGGATCTGTCCAGCCTTCCCTTTTACGGTTATGCGGGGAACCCCCGAACAGTTCTGGCCAAAATCATACACGACAATATTCGGTCCGACCACCTTCATATTCCTGGCGGTTAAGGAATCCAGAAACCGAACGGGGTAATCGATTTCGGGCAGTAGCTTACCTTTTGGCAACGTCACTAAAACCGCATTCTTCCAGGTCTGATCGGCGAAACCGGCCGTATTCCAGCCTTTTTGCTCCAGACGGGCGTCATAATCCTCTCCGCCGTAGATGGTATTAAACGTGATGGGCGACGGGCTTGCTTTCCAGCTTTGGTCCGAAATTAGATGATCCGTGCTGCCATCGGTGTACGTAATTTTCAGCAAGGCAATCAGTTTGGGATTACCAAAGGTGCCCGTTCCTTTCACGTACCGCTCCTGCGAAATGGAGTAGAAACCGTTGCCCAGCACGACGCCGATCGCATTGCTTCCGGGACGGAGTTGCCCGGTAATATCGTAGGTATTATAGAGAATGGTTTTATCATAGCTAGTCCAGCCGGGCGACAAAAAAGCGTCCCCAATCCGGCTGCCATTGATACTGGCCTCATAATGGCCTAAACCGCTGATAAACAGGAGCGCTTTTGCCACTTTTTTAGCCGTCGTAAATTCTTTACGGAGCAACGGCGACCGGGCGTTTTTAAAAATTCGGGAATCACCCGGTTTCAGTTGAAGGTGAAAGAAGGGCACGACCCGCCCGGAATCGGGCAAATCTTCGTAACCGATCCAGCGGGCGTTTTTCCAATCCGCCGGGGTAAAGATTCCGGTCGTGAACTGCTGCGGGCCACTCCACGCAGACGGTTTTTTATCCGTGTCCCATACCCGAACTTTCCAGCAATACGTCTGCGCCGACTGAAGCGCTTTCCCCGAATAATGAACCTGAATGCTCTGATCACTTTTCACCACATCGGAATTGAATACATCAAACTGGCCAGCCGTTAACTTCGCTTTCGACGATGAAATAACCAATTGATAGGCAGACTGCCTGACCGATTCCTTTGGCGATTGCATTTCCCAGGAGAAAAACAGATCACGGGGGTTGATACCGACCGGATTCGCCCGATTGTCGCACAAAGCAGCAACCACCCGAATTTGCGCTTTTACGGTAAAAGCTACGCAAAGCAGGAAGACGACCAGTAACGTTATTGTTCTACCCTTCATCGGTTATCTTACTTCACAAAGCAACGCTAAATGTATAACTACCGGATGGCACGCGTAAAGCCGTCCCGGAGTCGGTGGTCTCCACAATTCGGATGTCTGATGATCCGGTGATTCGTTGCCCGTTTTCGCTCATGCTTTTCCCGGCTGGCAGGTAAACGGTCGCCGTGGTATTCGCCGGAATCTGAACAGATAACCGGAAGGTGCCGTTATCGACTTTCCAGTCAACGGCAATTTTTCCGGCCATAGAGTGATACGATCCTTTGGCCCAGGTCAGGCTGCCTCCCAAACGCGGTTTAATGGTAAAATGCTTGTAGCCAGCCGAATCGGCATTAATGCCCAGGATGCTTCGGTACATCCATTCGCCCACGGCGCCAATGGCGTAATGGTTGAATGAATTCATGCCTACGTTCTGAAAACCGCGTCCCTTGACGTAGCCGTCCCAGCGTTCCCAAATGGTGGTTGCCCCCTGATCAATCGAGTAGATCCAGGATGGAAACCGGCGGCTTTCCAGTAATTTATACGCCACGTCGGCGTACCCGTATTCCGACAACTGATTCATCAACCGGATCGTCGATTGAATACCGGTCGAGATCCGGTAATCATAGGCTTTGATGGCCTGTACCATGTGGACTGCGGCCTGTTTCTTCAGCTTTTCGGGCACGAGGTCAAACTCCAGCGCGAGGGCGTATGCCGCCTGCGTATTGCCGGCAATGGTGCCGTCATCGGTCACGTATTCTTTGATAAACCGGGCTTTTATCGCGTTGGCCAGGGAGTCATAGAACACGTAATCCTGTTGATGCCCCAGTAGCTGGGCGACCTTGGCGACGGTTCGGGTTGAGTTTCCAAAAAAGGCCGTCGAGTAGATATCATTATCCACTTTCCCCCCCTCTTTCGGATAGTCGTCCGCAATAATGGTATTTCCGTTCAGCCAATCGCCGTACATATTCCCCCGCTCATTTTTCCACAACAAATTCGGATTGGTGTCCAGAATGTGCTGGATGTAGGCTTTCATCGAGGTATACTGGCGGGCCAGGATGGCCGTATCGCCATAGTTCTCATACATTCGCCAGGGGACCAGAACCCCCGCATCGCTCCAGCCGGGGGCATTGCAATAGCGATTCCACTTATCCACCTGCGGGGTATAATCCGGATACCGTCCGTCGGCTCGTTGGCAATCGGCCATATCCCTCACCCACTTGGTGAAAAATGCACTCATATCCAGATTGAAAATTGATGTCTGGGAAAAGACCTGGGCATCTCCCATCCAGCCCGCCCGTTCATCCCGTTGGGGGCAGTCGGTCGGGACCGAATGCATGTTACCTCGCTGGGTCCATAAGATATTGGTCCACAACTTATTAAGGTCGGGCGACGAACTTTCAAACGTTCCGGCTATTGGCGCAGCAGACGCCACCACCTTGCCCGTAACCTGGCTTGGTTGGGGTTCCTGAGTAAGTCCGGAAATCTCAACGTATCGAAATCCGTGATACGTAAAGCGCGGTTCATAGTCAATGGATTTTTCTAACCCTGGTGTATATACGTCCACTTGTTTGGCTGCCCGCAAATTGCTGACGTAGAGTTGTCCCTGTTCATCCAGTACTTCGCCGTGCCTGAACGTGATGCTCTGGGCTGGATTATAAGGAATTCTAAGGTTTACCCACCCCGCGATGTTCTGCCCCAGGTCAAAGATGTACGTACCTTCCTTCACCTTGACCAACTTCACGGGTGTAATTTCCTGAATAACTTTGATCGGCTCGTTAAGTTGGGCGTTGAGGATTTTTGAGACGGTTTTATCGATGACAGCTGATTTACACCCAGCGTCATCAAAATCCGGTTCCATCCACCTGGCGGGCAATAGTTTCGCGTTAAAATTTTCGCCGTCGAAGATGGATGCCATTTGGATGGGTCCGTTTTCCAGGAGTTTCCAGCTGGCATCGGTTACAATCTGCGTTCGGGTACCATCGTCAAACAGCAGCTCCAGTTGCCCGATCAATCGCCGGTCGAATCCATACGCCCCCCGATCCGGATGGGAAAAAAGGCCGCCCGCGTACCAACCATCGGCCAGCATCGCCCCCATCACGTTGACGCCATTTTTCAGGGATTTCGTGACATCATACGTTTGATATTGAACGCGTTCGTGGTAATCGGTCCACTCGGGTGCCAATACCTGATTCCCGGCTTTTTTCCCGTTGATGGTTATTTCATATAGGCCCAAAGCACTCGCGTAGAGGGTGGCCTGCTTAATTTTTTTCGTTACCGTGAAGGTCTTGCGCAACAAGGGCGATGCGGGTATGGACGTTTTAAAGGGCTTGCGATTGGCTGAACTGCCGACGTAAGCACCGTCCGTCAGTTTGGCCGGGCTCCAGTTTGCCGCTGAAAAAGCAGGATGGGTCGCGTACGGAATGGATGCGACGACCGGTTTTTTCAGGGCAACATTTTCTGAATTGGCATTGATGGCTTCCAACTCAGCGATAGCGAAAGCGTACTTCCCCTCGCCCGTTTTTCGGAGCTTGCTGACGACGACCCGGAGATACCTGCCGGTGGCAGTCGAAATCTGTTTTTGGTACGGTTCCATCCCTTTCTGATCATAATCCTGGGCGCTTTCATCCGCAAGGACCGCTGACTTTTTGAAATCTGCGCTAGCCGAAACCAAAATTTTGAAACGCCTGGGGAATAAATATCCGTTGGCGTGAAGTTTATAAGGTACGGGATACAGTTTAATTTGACGAATTTCCTGTTGCGAACCCAAATCAACCGTAACCCATTGATTCACGGCATTCTCCGTGGCAACAGACCCCGACTGAAAACTGTGCCAAATGTTAAATTTTGCACTGTCTGGTACGTTTTCTTCCGGCGCTCCAATCCAGTGGGCCTGCCAGTCGCTTTTCGTTAGCAGACCCATTGACCAGCTGGCGATGGCGCTCCACGAACTTACGGTCTTCCCGGCATCCCAAACGCGGACTTTCCAGAAGTATTTTGTCCGGGAAACCAGCTTACTGCCCGCATAATTCACCTGGCTGGCCCGGTCGGATTCCACCTTTTTTGAATCCCAAACGGTAGCAACATCTTTCACCAGAGACAGCGAATCCGTGCTCACCAAAATCTGATAGGCAGACTGAGACTGTGCCCGCTGTGCAGAAACCAGTTCCCAGCTCAAACGGGGCTTTTCGATGTCAATCCCAACCGGATTCACTAAGTACTCGGTTCGCAGATTATTGATTTTCAGCGCCGTATTTTGATTGCCACCGTAGGTTACTAAGGAAGATAACAGCGCCAGAAAAGTAAACCAAAGAATCTTCATTGGTAAAGCTTGAAAAGTAGTGACTAGCCAACTCGGGTTATAAGTCGTAAACCGGTTGGGGCTAATCAATTAATTTTGTGTATTTAATATGTATTAAAATTTCTACAAAAACTTATAGAGATAGAGATGTAAACTTAATGGTTTGGCGAATTCAAGAATTCCAGTTTAATAGCCAAAAATGGTACTTTTATACCATTTATTCGATTAGAATTACCACTTTTAGACAACGATAAGTAGTTTTATTAGCGAAATACCTCCTGAAGTCGTGATTGTTATCCCACTTTTTTCCAGGTAAGTATGAACGTGGAGTAGCCGGATCCAGGAATACAGCAGGAGCCGTACCGGCGATTGTGTCAATCAACTTCTGATCCTATTACCTCTTAATTTTAGCCGATACATTGAGTTTATGGATTACAAATGGATTTCGAATGCCTTCCTGTGTTTGATGACGGTTTTGAGTGTAGAGGCCTTTTCTCAACAAACAGCCCAGGTCAGGATCGAATGGAAAGAAGGTACGTTGCCATCCGGTACGGTTCAGTTGCAGCACGGGGTTCTGCGTAGAATCGAAGGGTCAGCCGGAAAAGGCAAAATAAAAGCCCACGCTTTTCAGGTAGGATCAGCCAGCCGACCAGGCATCCTGATCACGATTGATAGCGTCCGGAACGAATACGGGACCGGAGCCACCGTCGTGTCAATTAAAACGGCTAAAAATCCTTTTTCATTTTTTCTTCGGGATGTTACAGCCACCTCCCCCATTTATCTGCCGGATTATGGCGCCGTTGTATTGAATGCGACGGATAAACGTTCATACCAGGAGGTCGAGGCCACTGTACGTTCCCGAAAAACGATGACCAAACTGCAACGGATTGAAACCGAGAAAGAAGTTTCCTTTTCCTCGGTTGAAAAGCAGGTCCGAAATATGACCGTACCCACCTGGCTGGGGACCAGCCGGGATTTTAGAATTTTCGAGCTTGTCGAAAACCTATCGGATGCATCTCAGGGCGAAGCGTCCATTATTTCACCCAAACGATCGTCGACCGCGTTACGACTGGCGGAGACCAAAAATGAACCGGTTCATTATCTGTACACCTATGGTCGGGGCGTTGGCGTAAAGGAAAATGTTTCGCGCCGTCTGGAACAGGGTACGCTCCCGATTTTACACTCAACGTTGACCGATGATGAGGTCGTGTATCAATCAACTACGTTTGTATCCCTGGAAAAATCACCTCTTTCGGAGCTGAAAGGGACCGATTTTTGGGTGGCCGACAGTTTCAGTGGTGGTCACATGTTTACCAAAGAACAGCAGGACCAGGTGAAAACGAGATCAGAAAAAGCACTTAATCCGGACGAAGAAACCGTTTTATATTTCCGATCGGAAGTGGTCAACACCGGATCCGTGCCCCGTTACGCGTGGTTTAAGACGCCACGTCCGGGCACTATGTGGTGGCAGAAATTTCCGTATCGTTTCGATCCAAAAACCGGTTTTTCAGCTTATTCGGAAAACCGGGTTTTCTGTATTTCCAAACTGAACGGAAAACCGCTGCCCGGTGAAGAAATGTCTATTTTACTGCAACCCGGTGAAAAAGCGCTGTTTGATTTTTTTATTCCTCATAGTCCTGTTTCTCAGGAACGCGCTGTGCAACTGGCGATGCAGCCGTTTGAACAGCGTTACGCTGAAAGCAAGAATTTCTGGCTTGCCAAGCTAAACAAGGCCGCACAAATACACGTCCCCGAAAAGCGGATCAACGAAATGATTCGGGCCGGATTGTTACACCTCGATCTGATTACCTATGGCAGTGAACCCAACGCCACACTTGCACCGACCATTGGCGTCTATTCACCCATCGGAACCGAAAGCGCGCCAATCATTCAGTTTTATGCCTCCATGGGCTGGAACGAGGTGGCAAAGAGATCATTGGCTTATTTTTTGGACAAACAGCACGAGGACGGTTTTATCCAGAATTTCAATGGGTATATGGTCGAAACCGGGGCTGCCCTGTGGAACATGGGCGAATACTTCCGGTATACCAACGACCGGGAATGGGTCGGGGAAATAAAGGCAAAACTGATTAAATCCTGTGATTACCTGATCGCGTGGCGCAACCGGAACAAAAAGGAAGAACTGCGCGGCCGGGGGTATGGAATGATCGAAGGGAAAGTAGCGGATCCCGAAGATCATTTTCATCAATTCATGCTCAATGGATATGCCTACCTTGGCATGAGTCGGAGCGCCGAAATGCTGGCCAGTATTGACCCTGCCCAATCCGAAAGGCTCAGAAAGGAAGCGGATGCCTGGAAAGAAGACATCCGCCAGTCGTTTTTTAATTCGGTGGCGTTATCGCCGGTTGTTCCCTTGGGCGATGGCACCTGGTGTCCAACGGCTCCGCCCTGGACGGAAGGGACCGGTTTGCGAGGGATGTACCAGAAACGCGAAACCTTCTGGTCGCATGGTACGTTTACGGCACCGGATGGAATGCTTGGGCCCATGTATCTGGTATTCTGCGAAGTACTGGCCCCCAATGAACCCGCAGCTAAAACGCTACTGAACTACCACAGCGAGCTTTTCTACCAGGAAAATTCAGCGTTTAGTCAACCCTATTACAGCCGCCATAACTGGATGCAGGCGAAGCTGGGTATGACCAAACCTTTTTTAAGCACTTACTACAACACGTTTGCGGCCCATGCCGATCGGGAAACCTACACCTTCTGGGAGCATTTATTCAAGGTAAGTCCGCATAAGACGCATGAGGAAGCCTGGTTTTTGATGGAAACCCGCTGGATGCTCTATCTGGAAGAGGATCCCAACCTCCGATTGTTCAATACGGTCCCACGCCAATGGCTGGAGCAGGGCAATCAACTAACGTTGAATAATGTCAGGAGCTATTTCGGTCCGATTTCGACAAATGTAACTTCGGAAGTTGAGAAGGGATACATCACCGCTACCGTGAGCTGTCCGGATCCTCGTAAACCGAAAGAAGTGTTGATCCGGATCCCGCATCCCGCCGGTAAAAAACCGGTCAAGGTAACCGGAGGGATCTATAACGAACAAACGGAAACCGTCTCCATAAAACCTTTCTCGGGCCAGGCCGAAATCCGGCTTGACTACTGATGATCTTTTACCTGCGGAATTGGGAACAGATACAAAGCCCATCACTCTGGAAAAGTTGGTTGCAACCGAACGGAGCCAATGAGTACATCAGCAAACCATTTCACCCCGACGAATTGCGGTTGCGGCTACACAATTTCCTGGTCCGGCAGCAAAATTTACGGGGTCAGGTTCGCCAGCAGCCTGGACGAGTGTTTGAAGCACCAATATGCCCTATGAATGTTACATCCTGACTCGGCTACGGTGCCCGCCGAAACCAATGGTTCCAGCACGGCAACGTAGCCTGTAGTCGGGCCAGTTTTTAGATGCCCAGGCTGGAATCCAGCAAGCCAAGTCCGGTGGAAAATCGATGGACTGGTTGACTGATGCAGGGGATATTGGCCGCTGCTACAAGCGTTCAGGTACCCGGAAAATAAGTCGTTTTCAGGTACTCCCGCAGCGAAGTTGGCTTTCGGCCCAGCAGACGCTCTACTGTATCGTGTGTCCCGGCCAGCATGCCGTGTTGGGTGGCGGCACCCCACTGGGCAAGGAAGTTGGCAACGACTTCGGGGAAGCCAGCGGCAACTTTCTGCGCGATGTAGGGTGCCAGCTCGCTGCTTTTATAAGTGATGGGCCGACCCGCTAAGGCGGAGAGTTCGCGGGCGATATCTTGAAACGAATAGGCTTCGCTCCCAGACAGGGTATACTCCTGGTTGTCGTGCCCTCCGCTGGTCAGCAGGGCGGCAGTGGCAGCTGCCAGTTCGGTCCGCTTAACAAAAGCTATCTTGCCTTCTCCCGCCGGGTAAAGTATTTCGGTGTCTGGCACCTCGCTCCCAATCAGGTACCCAAGGCCTTCGAAGTAGTAGCCGTTTTTGAGAATGGTGTATACCAGCCCGGACGCTTTAAGGTAGGCTTCCGTGGCCAGGTCGCTTTCGGTGACCTCCTGCATCACAAAATTTGTGCTGCGCTGGATGCTGGTATAAAAAAGGTGCTTCACCCCGGCTTCCCTGGCGGCATCGATGACGTTCCGGTGCTGGTGAAACCGGTCGGTAAACGCCACGGCGGAAACCAGCAGCACCTGATCGAAGCCTCGAAAGGCTCGCACCAACGCGGGGTAGTCAAAGTAGTTGGCTTGCCGGACGTCTACGCCCCGCTTCATGATGTCCGTGGCTTTACTGATATCGCGCACCAGGGCGCCGATTTCTGCGGCCGGGGTAGTGGTGAGCAAAAAGTCGATGGTTTGGTGGCCTAACCCACCGGTGGCTCCAGTTACTAGAATCATATTAAAAGAAATAAAAACCGGTGTATATTTACTTGCAAATCGCAAGTCAAAGATAGATTAAAATACTTGCAAAATGCAAGTAAAAAATAAAGTGGTAGTATGAAAGAGCTTAATCAACGTTCTGCCTGCCCCGTCAGCACATCGCTCGATGTGTTGGGTGACAAATGGACTCTACTCATTCTGCGGGATATGGTATTCGCGGGGAAGTCAACATATGGTCAATTCCTGCAGTCAGCGGAAAAAATAGCGACTAACATCCTGGCCGATCGCCTGTCGGTCCTGGAGTCGCAAGGCATCTTAACCAAGGCTGTGGCCGTTGATAAGAAATCGAAGTTTACATACAGTCTGACGGAAAAAGGGGTTGAGACTATCCCCATTATTGTGGCGCTCATTCTGTGGGGATCCAAGCATTACATCACCGACATCGACCCTGGTTTACTGAACGAACTTCAGGCCGGAAAAGACTCGGCTATTGAGAAGTACCAACGGCTTGCCCGCGAAAAGTCCCTGGCAAGCCTGTTGCATGATGCTTGATTGCTGCGAGCCGGGATAATAGTTTTTCTATCTACGGGCTTGATCGGGGTAGTCTTGAATTTCTGCGTTTAGGAAAGGTAAATTTGATACCTGCGATAGGGTTTCAGGTGGTGGCCTATTGTGCTTCTTTCACGAAAGTACTCCCTGTCATGGGCCGATGACCGTTTCAGCCTTCCTTTCAGTTTACCAATCAACCTAATAATTGCTTGAAAACCAGAAACCGAATGGTAATTAAAGTACCAATAGGTTTACTCTTATTTCTGAACTGCCTTTTGACTCCAGCCAGGCTACCTGTTTGCCAGGTTTGGGAGCGGTTTCAATAAGCTTATGAATGCAGATTAAACCGGTCCGTATTTGAAACCACCGAACTGGAACATTTCTGGTTCCACCTGCACTCCACGGTCTGATTGAGCAAAAGGTGGTGAATAATCTTCCTTTTCAAATCGGGGAACCAGTGCAGGTGGGTGCGAATATCATCGTCAAGTATCCATTTCTCCGCCTTTGTCTCGTCCTGAAATCCGTTGCCCCCTAAGTTGCTACTTTATCAATCCTACTTTGCCTTCTTCAAATGAAAGGAACTTGTAAGAAGTTGGAACAAAATGCCTATCCTGGTTATAAATCCTATGGAAATGGACAGGTTATTCAAAACATTTAGACAAAAACTATAAAAACTAGCATTTTTTATCCAACTTATCAGTATAAATAATTAAAATGATTTCTGACTGGTGGATCGCCATTTTGGAATTTACCAGTCGCATTCTGTGAGCAACAAAAATTAAATCTAACCAGCAAACAGCTTTCCTATTCACCCTTACAATTCCATCAAATTCTTCCCGATTTATGAAACAAAACTATCCATTTCAAACGAAAGGGCATCGCGACTGGCTCCCGGCCCGACGTCGCTTTGCTGAACAAGAAGGATCTCTAACCCGAGCAGCCCATTTTAAGGGATTGGTTCCCAAATCGCTTCTTGTAATCCTGATTTTGTTCATGTCCGGTCAACTGCTGTTTGCGCAGGGCCGCAGGGTATCAGGAACGGTCCTGGATAATGGTGATGCCCCCCTGCCCGGAGCAAATGTTCAGTTAAAAGGAACCAGCACCGGCACGGTTACCGATGCCGATGGAAAGTTCAGCATCCAGGCACAGGAAGGTGCGGTTTTGGTGGTTAGTTATATTGGCTATATCACGCAGGAGGTGCCTGTCGGTACGCAAACAACACTAACTATTACCCTGAAGTCTGCCGAGTCATCGCTTTCCGAGGTGGTCGTTGTCGGCTACGGAACCAGGACGAAAGCCAATTTGACCGGTTCGGTCACGACGGTTTCGGGCAAAGAACTGACTGAGCGGCCTGTACCCAATGTGCAGAATCTTTTGCAGGGCCGGGTGACCGGTTTGGATGTCATCCAGTCTACGGGGGAACCGGGACGTGATGATGCTGCGTACCAATTGAGGGGATTTGGTTCTTTCGGAGCATCCAATGGCCCCCTGATCCTTGTGGATGGAATTATCGGTACGATCAAGAATCTTTCTCCGCAGGATATCGAAAGTGTTACCGTTTTGAAAGATGCGGCTTCGTCGTCTATTTATGGGGCTCGTGCGGGCAACGGGGTCATTTTGATCACCACCAAAAAGGGCAAGGCCGGCTCGTCAGAAATCGAATATTCGGGAAGCTATGGAATTAGCGAAGCTACCCGAACGCCGGAACTCATTACGAACTCGGTGCAATACATGGAAATGTACAACGCAGCGCGGGCACGAAGCGGACAAACCCCGCTTTACACGCAGGCGCAAATTGATCTGTACAGAAACAATTCCAACAACCCTCAATATCCTAACTTTAACTGGCTGGATTATGTCCTGGGGAAAGGTCCGATTGTCAATCACCACCTGGGCTTCAGCGGGGGTAATGAGAAAACGCTTTATAATGTTTCGTTCAATTACCTGGATCAGAACAGCATCACGAAAGGGTATTTATACAAACGTTACAATGGTCTGATCGATTTTTCCAGCCAGATCCATAAAAGGGTACGGATCGGTACAAATTTGAATCTATCGTTTCAGGATGCGAAGGCACCCTGGCTGGTCAATGACGATTTGCTGCTGCTGGCCTACGCTTCGGCCCCCACATTCATGCCTTTCCTGCCGGATGGCAGCGGAAGAGCAACCAACCGCGATTTCATCGGGAACGGAGCAGGCAACCGGAGTGTGGAGGAAGTATACGCCACCGGAGGTCAGTTTACGAAAACCTACAACATCAATGCCCAGGCTTTTGCAGAAATTGATATCCTGAAAGGGTTGAAATGGATTAGCAAAGCCGGATTGACTTTTTTGAACAGTCAATATAAAAACCGGCAATTTTCCTCTCCATCCTATGCGTATCAACCCGACGCGTCAGGTGCTTATGTTCAGGTTGCCAACGGGAATCCCACGTTTTCAGGACTTCGCCAGGAGGAAGGCCGCAGCATCACGAAAACTTTTTTCAGTACGCTGAACTACACCCGGCAATTTGGACAGGATCACAATCTGGGGCTTCTGGCAGGGTTTGAACAACAGAACAACTTAACGGAGAACATCATCGGTCAGCGGTACGACTTTCCAAACACAACCATCATGGTGCTGGATGGTAGTGGCGCCAACAATCAGGTGACGGGTGGTACGGCATCGGAATGGGCCTTGCGATCAACTTTTGGTCGCGCTACCTACGACTACAAAGGCAAATATTTCGTGGAAGGCAATATTCGCCGGGACGGAAGTTCGCGGTTTGGCCCGGACTATCGGTTTGGTACATTTGGCGGAGGTTCGGCCGGCTGGAGACTCTCCGAAGAAGGATTCATCAGAAACACATTATCCTGGGTGAATAACCTGAAACTCAGAGCTTCGTACGGTGTTTTGGGCAATCAGGAACTGGGAAATTCCCTGGTAAACGGGACCAGCATCAATGGAACCTATCCGTACCAGGATGTACTCAGTCTGACGGCTTACCCGTACTCAACGCTGGCTTCCGGCGCTCAGCTGACCCGTTTGGTGACCAAAGATCTGAGGTGGGAAAAAACTTCCATGCTGGATTTCGGTCTGGATATCGATCTTTTCAGAGGGCTTTTCGGCGCAACCATCGACTGGTATCGGCGTAATACCTCCGATATTCTTTCCACGCGGGCGGATTTGCCAAGCAGTGTTGGTTTGACGCCACCGATTGTCAATGCCGGAGCCATGCAAAACCAGGGCATTGAACTGGAACTACGGCACCGGAAGAGTATTGGCGATTTCAATTATGGGGTTAGCGTGCTGTTTCACAAATACAACAACAAGGTTACCAAGCTGTTAGCTCCAACGCTGGGTACGATCGAGGTGGGTCAGCCTTATAATAACTTCTTTGTCTACGACTGGATTGGGGTATTCCAAAGTCAGGCCGAAATCGATAACTCCCCCAAACAACCCTCCTCGGGTACGTTAAAGCCCGGTGATCTGAAAATCCGGGATGTAGATGGCAACGGTACGGTGGGACCGGAAGACCGGATTCGAATCAGCCGGTTTCCCAAATACAACTATTCGTTCAACCTGAATGCAGGTTGGAAAGGATTTAGCCTGACTGCTTTTTTCCAGGGTGTTCAGGGGGTGAATACCCAGACAACCGGCTGGGGTTACGAACCCTTTCAACAAGGCTCAGCCCCCCCGATTCGATTCCTGAACGCCTGGTCTCCAACCAACCCAAGCAACACCGTTCCAGCGACCTATTTGACGGGTTATGCGGGCGTAGCCGGGTATTCTTCAACCTACTTCATTCAGGATGCTTCGTACCTGCGCCTAAAGAACCTCTACCTGTCTTACGCGCTTAACGACAAGATTTTGAAGAAGATCAGATTGAAAGGATTGACGGTTTACCTTTCCGGGGATAACCTGTTGACCTGGACGAAGTATGAAGGGAACGATCCCGAGCGGGCCGGTTCCGGCCGGTTTGCCCAGTTCCCGCAATTGCGGATTTACACGGCTGGCTTAAGCTTTAAGTTCTAAGAATTGGGGACCTGATTCACGCTGATTTTAACTGGAAAACAAATGAACTTCAGACATAAATTTATTTCTTCTGCCTTGCTGGCGACTTTGGTGCTGGGTGGTACCAGTTCCTGCAATGAGAGCTATCTGGACAAAAATCCGCTAAACGCCATCTCCGGCGCTACGTTCTGGAAAACCCAGGCTGACGTCGACATGGCGCTGGTGGGGGTTTACCGCAGGCTGCAGACCGCCGTTTTCGGGCACCGCCGGACCATTCTGGATGGGTATTCAGACAATTCCTACGACCGGCACAACCAAATAGGATTTCAGAACCCCAGTATTGGTATAATTAATGCATCCAATGTGCCAACCGCCTTATACAATGAGCCTTATGCGGGAATAGCCTCGGCAAATTATTTTCTGGAGAACGTGGGGGCCCTTGCAGCGGTTTCTCAGGCAGCCAAGGATGTTTACATCGCCGAAGCCCGGTTTCTCCGGGCCCTCTTCTATTTCGAGCTGGTGCAATATTTTGGCGATGTGATTCTTTATAAAACCGCTCCCAAGACGGCCGAAGAAGCCAAAATAGCGAAAAGTCCGAAAGCTGACGTAATCGCTTTTATTGTTGAAGATCTGGACAACGCGATCGCGAAACTGCCCGCAACGGCGTACGCCGGGCATGCCGTTCGGGCAAGTGCTCAACTGTTGAAAGCAAGGGTACGACTTTACCAGCAAAACTGGGCTGATGCCGTGGCGCTGACCAGTGCCATAATGGCCACCAATACGTTTTCAATCTTTCAGGGCGGTTATTCGAATCTCTTTTTACAACCCACCCAGCAGGGAAATCCGGAAATCATTTTCAGCACCAAATACCTTGCCCCTAACAACCCGCAGGGAAATGAAGGCATGCTGGTGGAAATCGGCTGGTACGGGGGTAATCAGCCCTATAAAAATCTGGTGGATGACTATGAAACCGTCACGGGTAAAGCCATTACCGATCCCGCTTCGGGCTATGACCCGGCGAATCCGTACGCGAAAAGGGATCCAAGGCTGAAAATGACGATTCAGGTGCCCGGTGATCCTTATATCAATCCGGATGGTTCAACGTTTGTAACGACCGACCCGATTCTGACGGGATTTGCACAGCGGAAATACATGGACCTCTCCAAGCTGCCATTCGACCGGTCCAAAATTCCAGTTACCGACATGAACATTGTCCACATGCGGTATGCAGAAGTTTTGTTGGCTTATGCAGAAGCCAAAAACGAACTGTCCGGGCCTGATGCGTCAATCTATGAAGCACTTGACAAGATTCGCACCCGAACGGGTGTCGCCATGCCCAAGGTTGACCAAACGCAGTATGGCACGAAAGAAACGCTGCGGGAGTTTATTCGTCACGAACGGCGGATTGAACTGGCGATGGAAGGACACCGCTATTTTGACCTGAAGCGTTGGGGTGTTGCCGCAGCAAAATTTGCAGCAGTTAAAAACCCGGCCGGCGTTTCACTGGTTTTTGGAGAAAAAAACAATGTACTTCCTTATCCTCAAGGTGAAATAGACAAGAACAGTGCATTGATCCAGAATCCAGGCTATTGATAGAAATTGCGTAAAACAAATGATGTGTCTTCGTTGCAAAGCGAAGACACATCTGGTTTACTTGAATTCACCTTATAAGCTGTTTGAGTCAGCTATTTTTTAAACGAGAAAACCGTGAACTGGACCTCCAAAGCGACCATTTTCTACCTGACCGCATCGAAATCCCGGCAAAAACGGTATTATCTGGCGGGATTTGCCGACACAGTTTCCGCTTTGCAAACTGTGTACTGGTCCTTTCACAAGTGGGCTAATGACTAAACCCGGTTGTTGGTTGACAATGGGATGAAAATCTCCATTACTAAAGTGGAAGTCCCAGGCGGTAAACGGAAACCGCAAGGGAGCGGCCGCATCGAGCAAGGCTGATACGGATTCCGTGGCAAGGTTTTATCGTTAAATAATCCGCTCAGTATAAAACGAATTTTGGACAGAGCCGGGATTACTTAGTTTATAACATGCTACAGAAATTAAAATTATTTAAGAAAATTAATGATTCAGAAAACCACCAGATACATGCGTTTTATTGACTCTCAACTTAGGACACAATTAACCAGCATTAGTTAGCTTAAATAATTGATTGACAAAATATAAGAAAATAACACGTTCATTCAATAGTATTTTCGGGGGAGTTTTTACCTAATCTTTTCCGAATGTTTAGAAACATTTTCAAATTAATATCTTCTTCTTTTTCATCTGGGGCAGGTACAACGTTAGGATTGGCATCATAGGAATCATACCATTGATCGATCACTTCTTTTTCGTCCTTTGTGCATTCATTTTCCAGGTATTTAGTAAGTAGTTCATATGTGATATGAGGTGGAATAGACTGATTATCATCAAAATCTACCCTATTCTTTTTAGCTGTCATAGGTTTATTAAAACCATCGATTTGGAAGGGAACGACACTAATTACTGTATAGATGTATTTACGGAGTTAATTCCATAAAAAAAGACATGATTGATATAAAAATAATAATCTTGAGTAGGCGCTGGTTACTACCGGGACCAGAATCCCGCTCCTATTTCTTAGTATTGTTCGAAATTAAATCAATAATTACCATATAAACTATAAAAATAGTTTATATGGTAATATATTTTTATTTATGAGCTAATTGTACCAGAGATAGGATGACTATTTAGCCACCAAAGCCGACAACATCTCATTTACCAGCTTTTAATCGCTCTCCATTGGCAAACTGGGTCTTATGGGACTGATGATATATAACCTACAACCGGTGACCAGGGAAGGGAAAATTCATAAGGTGTTGAGGGCTACGGCTGAGCAACTTGGTACGACCCTAAAACCGATCTCATTTTTCTTAGCAGGAAGTTGCTGCCAGAAATCCGTCCCGCACGATTCCCAGATCAGACCCAATCGCCAGACAGGAATAACCCGATTCTTTTAGCAAGGGTAAGTCGTCGGGGTTACTAATTAAAATACCGGCCTGTTTCTGATGCTTTCGGGCGGCTAAACTAATTCGTTGAAAGACGGTTTCGTAAGATAAAAAGAGGAATTCGGTCGCGTCGACAAATCCAGTTTGAGGTCCACCATTCCTACAAAAAGTTTATCCATTTAAACCTCAAAAATGTAATTTTGATACATGAATGTCAGGTAGTAATTAGGTATGCCAAAGACCCGTTCGTTACCGGAAAACCTCAGCCAAAATAGCCAACTGCCCATTCGGATTGTTTCTCCGAATTTTGGCCATTTATCCCAACAGGCCATTGACAACTACGGATTTACCCACCGGTTACCTTATTATTTCTTTCTATTTATTCTGGATGGCTCTACCCGATATGGCGTTGATGGCGAAACATTCGTGGTTGGCAAGCAGGAGTTGCTTTTTTCCTTGCCCCACCAGATTCAGGAGTTGGATTTAGCCTTGCACGGGAACAATTATTATAAATTGGGCTTTGATGAAGAATGCCTTTCCCGATTACCCAGACAATATCCTTTTCTGCTAAATCCGCTCAATCAGCAAAAAATAGGCTTTTCTCCGGCTGCATCAGCCAGGCTTCAGGCAATCTTTGAACTCCTTCAAGGTTTATTAACCACTTCGAATACGGATCCGGAACTCATTCTGGCCCATCTGAATAGTCTCCTGACTGAAATTAACGCGGCCTATTTTGCCGGTGAAAGAATGCCAGCCGACGAAAGACTTACAAAATTCATTGGCTTCAAAGTATTTGTCGAAAACAACCTGACCGATCACCCGGCCATTAAGGACATTGCGGAGGAGCTTGCCCTGAGTACGGATAGCCTGTACCAGATTGTTAAACACTATTCGGGACTCTCACCAAAAGAGTTTGTGATAAACCGCTTAATGCTGGAAGCCAGACGCCGAATTCACTATGGAGAGCGGTCTTCGGTCAAAGAACTGGCTTTTGAGCTGGGTTTCAATGACCCTGACTACTTTTCCCGCCTGTTTAAAAAAGTAACGGGTAAAACCGTCGCCGGTTTTTTTCGGGATTTGTCCTGAATTCGTCGGTTTTCATCCGGCCCTGTTTACCTGGCTCCACCGAACTTTGCTCATCACTTAACGAGTAAAGTCATGAGCAGAAAAATGGAAAAAATTCTGGTAACTGGAGTAACCGGGCTTGTGGGAGCCCGTCTTTTACCGCGTCTTGTGGAAGCGGGTTTTGATTGTCGTGCGCTGGTGCGCGGGGGAAAAGAGGTTCCCGCTAATGCGGAGACCGTAGCGGGCGACCTGTTTGATGCGGCTTCACTCACCCAGGCTGTCAGTGATGTGTCTGCGATTATTCACCTGGCCGCCGTGTTTCGCAGTAAGGACAATGAATTGATCTGGAAAAGCAATCTGGAAGGCACCCGCAACCTTATTGCTGCGGCATCAGCCCATGCCCCACACACGCGTTTCATCCTGGCCAGCACTACCCACGTCTACAATACAAACAATCCGCATCCCGGCCGCGAGGATGACCCGGTTGAACCGCAACATGCTTATCCGGCCAGTAAGGTTGCGGCAGAGAAGGAACTCCGTGCGAGTGGACTCAATTGGTCGATTTTACGTTTTCCCTTCGTATACGGTGACGGGGACGGACATCTGGAGGATCTTCCAAAGCATGTTAAAGCGGCAAAGTGGCACCCTGCCATGAAAATCAGTACGATCCATCACCGCGACATCGCCACCGCAATGAACCTGGCGTTGACCGGTGCACTGGACGGACGTATCGTCAATATTTCCGATGAAGCACCGACTTCGGTTTACGAATTAGCCCAACTGGTCGGCGAGCCGCTGGAATCATCCTGTGAGCCGCTTGTAAATCCCTGGTATCTCCACAGTGATCGTTCGCTGGCTCGCAGTCTCGGCTTCCAGCCAACAGTCAGGACGATCTACCAGGCCATGCAGGAGCAAATTCTGTAATGCAGCATTGGAGGAGAGTTTTGAGAGCAAGTATATCGTTACAATAAACTACTGATTTTAAGGTGCTTACTTCTCAAAACTCTCCTATTAAAATCGAAGAAATGTCTTATTCAGGAAGAAAAAAATATTTGAACCATGATTGCGGTTTTAATAAAGCATACTTCCTTCCTTCATCGCTTTGATAATGGCTTGCAGTTGTTCACCTGCAATCGCATCAGCCTTTACTCATTTTCTCCGTCAGATGCTTCCAATAACGTTTCGGCATGTGTTGAAGTTGGAGACGCAAATTTTTACGGGCCGCAATCGTTACACTCTTGAAGTAGCTACGCCACAGATCCTGGTAAAACTCTTCCCGCTCATCACTAATTTCTGCAATCAGGTTAGACGTTGCCCGACCCTGGTGAAAATCAATCGCTACCGTCGTCACGTTTTCTAAATTATAATAAATGCCATACCTGCGTCGGGCGTCATAGATCAACCATCGCTGATCAGCAAATCGGCTTTCAAAGTGATTGGAAATCAGGGATAACACATCGCAATCGGGTTCGATGATGGCATAATACAAGTGATCCCTGGTGAGCTTGAAACGAACAAAGGCCTCCATGCGATGCACTTCCCGGTCTACGCGCTTGGCGGTTTTTCGGATTTCCCAAACCGCCGGATGACTGTAATCTTCCTCCACATTGTGGGAGTTGTTAAATACATGCCGGACAAAATGCCACATGGTTTCTTCGGGTTTTTCGAAATCCGCCAGGAAGGTTTTGTAAAGCCGTTTCAAGCCATCGGCAGACAGACGCTTTTGCAAGCCCAGCCAGACCCGCTCCCCTTTCGTTTCATCCGTAATGACCCGGTGCGTGGACCCGAACATCAAACCGGATGAGGCACCCGGTTTATTAAAAACCACATCCTCCAGTTTGTAGGCGTAAATGTCAAAGACAGCCGTTAGCCATCCTTCATACGTTCCGTCATACTGCAGGGTTGTCATTCGATCAAAATAAACTTAACTGGGTCGAAAAAGCAGACGTGTACTTGCTTTTTTGCGCCGTGAGAATCAATTGCTTGAGTTGATTGGAGGTAAAATCGGGTTGCCGGGAAAAAGGACGGCTGAACGCCAGAAAGTAACGAGCCCGGTTATAGGCGATGCCCATAGTTTTGAGATGCTCGGGTTGCAGCCTTCGAAAACGACGGGCTGCCACGATTTTCCGGGCACTTTGAACCCCAATACCCGGAATGCGTATAATCATTTCCAGGTCGGCCGAGTTGATGTCCACCGGAAACTGATCCAGGTTCCGCAAAGCCCAGCTCAGCTTTGGGTCTACATCCAGTTCCAGGTTGGGCTGATCAATTCCCACGAGTTCATTGAACTCAAAGCCATAGAAACGAAGCAGCCAGTCCGCCTGGTATAAGCGGTTTTCCCGGATGATCGGTACGGGGGTGCCCAGGGAGGGCAGGCGATTGTCGTCACTAATGGGAACATAGCCCGAATAGTAAACCCGCTTCAGGTTCATTTGACTATAGAAATGATGAGACATCCCCAGAATGTCCAGATCGCTTTCGGGTGTGGCTCCGATCACCATTTGGGTACTTTGGCCAGCGGGGGCAAAGAGCGGTGCTTTACGGTTTCGACTTTTTTCTTCTTTGTAACCGGCAATCTCGGTTTTCAAATACGTCATTGGGCGTAGTACATCCTGGTGTTTTTTTTCGGGCGCCAGCAGTTTCAGACTTTTTTCCGTAGGCATTTCCACATTGACGCTCAGTCGGTCCGCATACAAACCCGCTTCTTTCATCAACTCTTCACTAGCGCCCGGAATCGCTTTCAAATGGATGTAACCGTTAAAGTTTTGCTCGGTGCGCAACTTCCGGGCAATTTTGACCAGCCGTTCCATGGTGTAGTCGGGACTGTCGAAGATCCCCGAACTCAGAAACAGCCCTTCAATGTAGTTCCGGCGGTAGAAGTTAATGGTCAGATCCACGACTTCCTCAATGGTGAAAGCGGCCCGTTTCACGTCGTTGCTCTTTCGACTTACACAGTAGGCACAATCGAAAATACAGTGATTGGTCAGTAGGATTTTAAGCAGCGAAACGCACCGCCCATCCTCGGTGAACGCATGGCAAATGCCATAACCTTTGGAATCGCCCAAGCCTTTGTCTTTATTGGCCCGTTTACTCTGGCCAGAGGCACAGGATACATCGTATTTTGCGGCATCGGACAGGATTTCCAATTTCTCCAGCACTCGCTCATTCACCATTTCATCCCTTCAATGATTGTCGATAAAAATACAATTTTTTGAAGTACCAAGCACGACTTACCCGACACATTTTCCCGCAAAAATCCCGATTAAATCAGATTTTGAAGAAGTGAAAGGAGTAAAAGTTATCGGGTTGCATTTTTTGGTTTGTTCAGCATTTTATTGACATTGGGGTATTTGACTACTGACAGGGTTACCCGCCGGTTTTTTTGCCGGTTTTCCGGATTATCACTACCATCCGGATTCGTATTCGGAACCAATAGCTCCTGCTCTCCCCGACCAACCGACATGATCAGGCCTTTTGTTTTAATGTTTTTCTTTAGCCAGTCAGCCACCGCAATCGCACGGCGTTGACTGAGCTTAAAATTATATTGATCATTGCCTTTTGAGTCTGTGTGTCCCCACACATGAAGCTGATCCACTCCATGCGTGGCGAAGTGCTGTTTAACACTTTCCAGAAGGGTTAACCCTTCTGGACGCAGAGTTGCCTTGTCAAAATCGAACAGGATGTCAGTTGGCAAAAGTATATCGTATTGATTTTCAGAACCTATAATTTTTAGTTTACCGTTGCTTGATGAACTGGCGGGGTTCTGCTTTGGTGGAACAACCTGGGCTCGATCGGTTGACATCATTAACGGAATTTTATCCACGGAAGCAGTTGCCTCCAGAGAAATCGATTTTTCCGTCGTTGTGATTGTTGATACTATGGAGTTGTTTAAGGATTTATTCTGAGCCCTGTTGGTATGGAAATAGTTCAGGGAAGAAAGTAGCACTTTCAAAGCTGAAAAGATGAGCACTATTTTCATGGGAATTTGGCGGATAGGAATTTCTCGAATACGTATTGTATAAACTCTCGCAAAGGCGACTTTGTTGGCGGCATTAACTTCCTGTCTTTCTGGCTCTAAACAATTGCGTTCAAAGTATCACTCAGGGTTCGTGCGAGGCCATCTTTACTGTTAACGGGTCAATGAAAGGTTGCCCTGAACTCCAACGGCGATTGGTTGGTCTTGCTTTTGAAAAGCTTACTGAAAGACTGCGGGTATTCAAATCCCAATTGGTATGCTATTTCGCTGACTGACAAGTCAGTGGTAACCAGGATTTCTTTCGCGTGCTCGATCAACTTTTCGTGAATATACTGCAGGGCCGTTTGACCCGTCAGTTGCTTCAGACAATCGCTTAGGTAGCTGGGCGACAGGTTCATCCGGGAGGCCAGGTCATTGACTGTGGGCAGGCCGTGCTCGGCTGCGTTTCGCAATGACTCCTGGATCACATGGTCAACCCTGCTCAACAACTCGCTGTGTCTGGGCTCACGGGTAATAAATTGCCGGTTATAATATCGATTGCAGTAGGTAAGTAACAAATCCACATTCGACAAGACCACGTCCTGACTATACCGGTCAATGGGCAGATGATACTCTTTTTCAATTTGTTGAAAGATCGTATCAATCGATTGTTCCTCCTCTTCTGACAGGATCAGGGCTTCATTCACGGCGTAATCAAAAAAGGCGTAGTCCTTTATTTTTTTCCCGAATGGAAATGTCCTGAAAAAATCAGCGTGGATATTCAATAACCACCCGGATCTGGCCAATACCTCGCCCGGATCCAGAATACTGACCTGCCTGGGGGCAAAAAAAGACATGACCCCTTCGTCAAAATCATAGGGGGTTTGTCCATACTGGATTTTGCCGGGACAGTCTTTTTTCAGGACGATCTGGTAAAAGTCAAAAATTAACCGCACCCGCCTGTCGTTGTTTACTCTTGGCAAGTCCTCAAATCGCAGAATGCTAAACAACGGATGCTTCGGCTTGGCAATACCCAGGGCTTTATGGCTTTGGGCGATGGAATCTATTTTGAGGGTTGGTAGGATCTCTTTCTGCATGGCACCTGGGCTTAGCGACTCATTTGCTTTCGTTTTCGACTGGCAAACAGGCGGGCGATGGTGGCATTGGGAATCAACGCTCCCAGCCGCACGCTCCAGGCATTTAAGCGGCCTGATACGTGAAAGGTTTCATTTTTTTCCCACGCCTGAATCATTTCTATGGCAACCTGTTGGGCCGTCTGCGTATACGCGCCATCGGTCAGTGCTTTACCCCAGGCATTATCGTTGGCGGGCGTATTCATAAAATTGGTACTGGTAAAACCGGGGCTAAACAAAAGTACCCGAATGCCGTAAGGTTTGCATTCCTGAGTCAGGGCTTCGGTAAACGAGCGAACAAACACTTTGGAAGCCGCATAAACCGCCATATACGGGCTTGGGAAAAACGCAGCCAGTGAGGCTACATTGATAATACCGCCTTTTCGGCTGGCAATCATATTGGGTAGAAAAAGGTGACAGAGAGCCACCAGAGAAGCATTGTTTAGTTGCAGCATTTCCAACTCGGCTTGCCGATCATTTTTTACAAACTCGCCACTGGAGCCAATACCTGCATTGTTTATCAACAAGGTGACGGTCAGCTTTTTTTTTCGACATTCTTCATAAATCTGCCCGGCAGCCTCCGGCTTACTCAAGTCTGCCGGGATACAATTAGCCTGAACGCCATACGATTCAGCGAGTTGTGTACAAAGCCGGTCGAGTTTATCGGCACTGCGGGCTACCAGCAGCAAATTATGTTTTCGAGCGGCCAGTTGAGTGGCCAGGGCTTCACCGATACCGCCTGAAGCTCCAGTTATTAAGGTTACGTCCATTTCTTATTGTTATTTGTAAGGCAAAAATGAGAAAGGTCGTCCTGAAAACCGTGTTCAAATTTCGGTTCGTTGTGTTCAAATCATAGATGATCCTGGGATAGTTTGACGTGCGGATAAGGAAATGGCTACCCGTTGCTTAATGCTACTGAAACCGGAAACGACTCGAACAGAAAATCGGATGGCGTAAGTCCCGTAAACGATCTAAACTCGCGAATAAAATGAGACTGGTCGAAATACCCGGCCCTTTCGATTGGCCCAACCGGGTTAATAAATACTGCTCCACCAGATCAATGCGCTGGGTCAGCAAAGGCGTGCCTAACAACCGCTCATGCAGGTGGTAAATGGAAGGACCAAAGTAGTCACCGGCATTACAGACCTGATCCGTCAGCTCCCAAATTTCTTCCCTGAAAAAAGACGCAATGGCATGGGTGTAGAAGCGTACGCTCAGCATTTGGTTTTTTCCTTCCGAGCGGATCGGCAGCGGTTTCGTCAGCTGGCCTCACAATTCGATGGCAGGGGTTCGTCGGTAAAAGCCAGGTGAAGCCGTCTTCCAGACACCTGAGCCTAAATTAAAGATTACTTCCATACTTCCGCCAGGAAAGACGAAATCATCCACGCCAGTCAACTGATCCGACTCGAACAGGTAGATGCATTCTATATATGCACTCAGTTTCCCGGTGGGAGTAAATTCCTGGTACTTCATAAACCAATTCGTTAGGTAGGTCAATTGCCCTTTCCACGCCGGGGAAAGGGCAACTGCCGGATGATTCCGATTCTGCCCGTATTCGATGGTCTACCCATTAAAACCCAGACGCTATGCTCCCAATACGCTCCCCGTACAACTGTCCAACGAACCCGACTTTCAAGTCTTTCTATATCCAGCCAAAAACCGCTTACTGCTAAAATTATTGATTGGTAGTCGTCATGGACTTCGCTGGAAGCTACAGCTGGAAACGAAGCGGAACGACATCCTGTACAGCGAAACGAAGCGAACCAACTGGGCATGGCAGCGATTGAATCTGGAGGATTTGCCGGAAAGCCATCACCGGCTCACATGATTGGTGCCTAATCGATGCTGTAAAAGAAAGTTCGTAGCTCCGTAGCGAACACCTCCGGCACTTCCAGCGCTGCAAAGTGCCCGCCTTCCTTCATTTGGCGGAAGCTGACCACATTGACAAAACGCTCGGCCCATTCTTTCGGAAACTGGGCTTCCCGCGGGAACAGCGCAACACCGGCCGGCACGTTCGATTTTTGTAGAGGCTGCGCCCCGCTCCACTGGGCAATGGCATCCGCCTTGTACATTCTCATCGACGTAGCAATGGTTTGTGTGGTCCAGTAAATCATGATATTGGTAAGCAAGGCGTCCCTGCCGCCAAAGGCCGCTTCGAGGATTTCGGGAGTAGCGCCCGCATTCCCGAAGCTCAGTATCCAGGCTGCAAGCCCGGAAGGCGAGTCGTTCAGCCCATAAGCGAGCGACTGCGGCTTGGTAGCGTGTACCATTGCATAGGCGCCTTCGCTATACCACCATTGCTGTACAAACTGCGCAAACTGCTTTTCGGCTTCGGTCATGGTGGCAGGATCCTCTTGACCCATCGGGTAACCTATATCTGTAAAGTGTACGCCCGCCACGACGTCAGGGTATTTAGAAGCCAAAGCCTTGGTTACGCCCATGCCCACATCCCCGCCAGCTGCGTAGAATTTGCCATAACCCAGTTGTTCGGTCATTAGCTCTTTCCACAAATCAGCAACGGCCTCGCTGGTCATGGACGTTTTTCCGGAAAAGCCAAAGCCGGGAATGGAAGGGATCACAAGGTCGAAACTTTGCTCGCCTTCGGTGAGGATAGGAATGAGTTTATGAAACCGGTAATAGCTGTCGGGCCAGCCATGCGTCAGGATGAGCGGTTTGGAATTTTCACCCTTGCCCTGGATATATTGAAAATGGATTTTCACACCGTTTACATCGGCCAGGTACTGCGGGTATTTGTTAAGTTCGGTTTCCTGTTCCCGCCAGTCATAACCGGTGAGCCAGTACTGTACCAGTTCTTTCAAATAGGCCTCGCTGGTACCAAAATGCCAGCCCGAACCCTCCGCTTCTCCCGGCCAGCGGGTGTTTTGCAAACGACTTTTTAAATCATCCAGGACCTGCTGTGAAACCGCTACATTGAATACCTCCATACCTTTCATAATTGTGTTTTTTTTGTTTGTGAAAAAGCAGGCACCCACCTCAGAATGAGCAATGTGAATAAATGAATGCGACGTTTTTCAAGGCGTCCTGTTGTTTGAATAAAACAAAGGTATCGCGAGAAGGCGGTGAGCAGGTAGGAAGGATTGCGGGAAAGATAGTAAAAACCTCTGCTAAACAGCTCAGCTTTTCCGGTATTCGGTCGGTGTC
The DNA here is from genome assembly GCF_009668025.1 of Larkinella terrae. Classification (GTDB taxonomy): domain Bacteria; phylum Bacteroidota; class Bacteroidia; order Cytophagales; family Spirosomataceae; genus Larkinella; species Larkinella terrae. Next base: position 641,128 of record NZ_WJXZ01000009.1, read on the forward strand.
GTTTTCGTCTGCTTTTTAAACGATTTGTTAAAATGCGAAGCATCCTCAAAGCCAAGCCAGTAACAGATTTCCTGAATCGTCAACGAGGTCTGTTTCAGCAGGCTTTTAGCTTCCATCATCACATATTCATCGATAAACGCCTTGGCAGGCTTACCTAATTCAGCCTGTAAGACTTCACTCAGGTATTTCGGCGTGATATGCAGGGCTGTGGCGTAATAAGCGACTTCCTTATGCTCCGGAAAGTGCTCCGCAACCAGTTTTCTGAATGCCTGCACGATCTTTTCGCGGTTGGAGATCCCGTTGGAAATGCGGCTGGAAATGTCGTCGGGGTTGTTCGGGCTTGCACCCACCACCATTTTCTCCCGATCGGCGTGAAACGAGTCCGCCAGCATCAGCAGCGAATGCACAATGCCCGGAACTGCACTCTTATCGTCTTTCAATTCTTTCAGTAAACCGAACAGGGAAGCCATTTTCCTGGTCTGGTCGTCCAGGAGTTTGATTACGTGCCTCCCACCGTGAAAAAAGAACGGCAGCGAATGTAAAAATGCATTGCTTCGGATTCCCTCGAACAATTCTTCAGTAAAATAAACCGTATCGTGTTCCGCCGTGTAGTTACCGGTCCACTGGCAAACCATCCCCGGCCCGACGGTGGTGAGGCAACCCGCGGTCACCAGGTAATCGGTACTGCCGATTTTGAAGACATCTCCGTCACCCGTATAGGTAATGCCCAGACCAAAAGTAAAAGTCCGGAAAGGGAAATTAACGTGGGCATTCTGATACGTATGTCTGTCGGCCAGAAAGAACGGAACATTGAAGCCCTGGGAATTCTGGTGTTTAAGAAACTCGTACAGATTGAAGGAGGTCAGATTGAATTTTTTCTGCATAATGGTTGAACGTCGTTGATGCAAAATGGGCAAATACGGGTAAAAAAAGAAGTGGTGTAACCTCGTCTGATCTACAGAAGGGCAGAATGTAGTATTCATTCCTGGCTCACTTTCAACTTCAATCTGTCCCCGATGTGATGTACGGAAGATGGGACATGCGGTAGGATTTCATTCATTGGGTGAATTGGACGACCGGTCCTGCAAAATCAGAAATTCGTAGTTCTGCGTTGCAATGTTGGCATCGTCGGGGAAAGTGCCCGTTGAACTGCCGCGAGTGCCCATCCCCAGACGGGTCATGCTGTTGGTATTGTCGTAAAGTCGTTCCAGTAGTTTCATCGAACCACGCGAAGCCGAAGTCCCCCTCGGGCGACCAACCACCTGCCGCAGGTCGACCGGTTCGGTGGTTGCAAAAATTTTGAACGTTTCTTTGCCGTAAGGGGGTGCAAACCGGATATAGGGGAAAGCCAATTTTGTCTCACCCGGATTTACCCGGTAGTTTTCGGGTTGGTCGTTGGGGTCATTGGGGTCGGGAAAAATGACTCCAACGCTGCCGTTTGGCATGATATCGATTACATTGTAATACAGAGTTACGGCTCCTTTGTTACTAAACAGTAATGCCGCCCGGTCTTTTTTATTAGCCTCAGCGGGCGTTTTTTCAGCCACGAAACCCAGCAAGGACCCAACCAGCCAACGGGCGGAACTACTGGCGGTATCGGCTGACGTTTTGGCGTCGGACCGCAGTGGAATCAACCGGGCATCGAACTGCACACTCGGGTTGCCGTTGAAATTGAAACGTTGGAGAAACTGACTCTGAGCATATCGCTGAACCTGGGTGGAAAGGCCAGACAACTGCGAGACGGAAACGGCCGCGTCGAGTTGTGTGCCATCGGCGTGGTAAAACCGGACCTGGCGGCCCTCATCGTCGGACCGGGCGTAAAGATCGACCGGTCCGGAAAACCGCACCAGTCGATTAAGTTGCAGTTCGGTCTGGACCTGCTGGCGCAAGGCAGGACTTTTCAGGCTATCGAGCATTATGGTTACCGCGACGTCGCCTAGTGAATGTTCAGTTACAAATACCCAGTAATTAGCGGGGTTTGCTCCAATAACCGGTTTATTGAGTTTTATAGTAGCCGAATAGAGGTCACTCCGTACCACGGTGCCGGTAGCCAAAACCGCTGCGGTTTTCGGATCGGCGGTTCCGGCCTGACAAATAACTACTTTCGTGGAGTCGAAGGTACCGCTGAGTTGTCCACTGTTTATTTCCAGCTCCAGTCGATTGTCACCTACCTCCTTGACGGTCAGATACTCTTTCTGTTCCACCACCTGCCCCCCAAACAACCTTCGATCGTAGTCTCCTTCGATCTGTGGGGTCTGTCCCGGTACTTTCTGCTTCATTGTCGACTGGATTCGGGCAAATAAGCCCCGGTAACTTTCAGCCGGACGCGGGCGGTTCAGGGCCTGGTTGAAGGCATAGGACAACGAACCTACCGGCATTTTTCCAGCCCAGCATTCCGAATTGCTCTCGCGTGCACTGGCGGCCGAAATAGCTACGTAAGGAGCCATTCCTTCCTGACTGACCGGTTTGCGGTACAGAAACGCATGGGACGGGTTCGGATGCCGGTTCGGTCGACTCCCTGTGAGATGCAACGGACGAGCATGTCCGCGAATTTTGGCCGTACTTCCCCTCGTAATGGTTCCCGAATGACAGGCATCAACAAGCAACAGGACATCGCCATCCGAACCGAGTTTTTTACGAAGTTCATCCATCATTCGGCCCAGGTCTTCATCCCGCAGGTGCTGGTCACCGTTGTAGGTCGCAAATCTCCCTTCGGCCTGCTGCGGTGCCCCGTAGCACACAATCGCTTCGTCAAAGGAATCCGCTTCATCGTTGTTGTTATCGGAAATTTGCTGGCCGTGGCTTGAAAAATGAATGACGATCTTATCGCCTTTTTGCGAACGTAGAATCAAGTCTCTCAGAGCGTTGACAATTCCCACTCGGTCTGCGTCCTGATCCTGCAGGAGCTTAATGTCCTGGAATCCCTGCTTCCTTAGCGCCGTTTGAACCAGCATTACATCATTCTGGGCGTTGATCGTTAACCAGCCGCTGCTGCGCGGATAATTACCGATGGCGATTATTAGTGCACGTTTGGCAGGTGGTTGCGGTTGGCCAGCCACAACGCTGCTCCGAAGATACAGTACGCCCAGAATAAGGATAAATAGCCGCATAAACGGAGGAAGGATCGTTCCGGAGCAATATAATAGGAACCAGCAGTCATTCCGAATTTTTGGAGTTTGACAGGCTCTCAAGGTCGAACATTTTTCCTTAGCTACAATTAGCACCACAATGGAAACGGTAAGCCCGCCGTGTTCTCCATTATAAGGCATTTGCAAAAGTTGGGCGGGTGATTGCGTTCGTCCGAATCATAAGCAATTGCTGGGTCCGATTGCCTATATTTGTCAGTCGAATCGAAGGTAAACAACAACATGCGTATTCAATCGGACAAACCGCAGCCCCCGCAGTCGGCGCTGACGGAACTGGGGCGGATTGCCGTGGGAGAGAAAGTGGAGCGGTCGGGACAGGTAGTTCCCAGCAGCATCGACAGTTTTCGCATTCGCGGGGATCACGCCGAAACCGTCCATAAAATCTACGGAGAAACCATCACCGAATTGCCCATTTTGTTCTATTCCGATCAGGAAGAGCTTGTCTGCAACGAACGACTCGAAATCCGGACCGCCGACGGCAAGCTCTTTGGTTACGGTGACAACCATACCTTCCACATCTGGAACGATGAACTGAAAAAGTACGCTGTGACGACCACCGAACGGCGCCCACAGATTATGGATGAAACTGTGGCATTTTTGCAGAAAAGCCTCCACCCTTCCAAAGCCAAACTGATCCGGTGGCTACCGGTTTTGACCCTGCGGTTCGTGATTCGTGACATTCCGCTGCTGGGCTACTGGCAGTTCAGCACGCGCGCCGTACAGACCACGATTCCGAACCTGCGCAACAAGTTTGACGAGTATAAGAAGTTGTTCGGCAGTGTGCAGTATTTACCGTTTTTATTGAAGGTAAAAAAGGTGAAGACGAACAAACCGGGCATGGTGTATCAATATCCGATTGTCGATCTGGTGCCGCAGTTTTCGTTCGAAACCGCTCACCGCCTGGCCCGCTTCCTCCGCGAAAACCCCAACGCCGACGCGAGCCGCTGGCTGAGCGAGCAGGGCGAAAAACCGGAGCAGTTGCCATTGGGAGAATAAATTTGAACGATTTTGTTGATATTTGAGACCAAAATAAACTGATCAAACGAAAGGAGCGTTACCCAATGAATCGCCTTTTATCAACTCAAAGCCGATGCGGACTATTCAGATTAACGTACCAGACAACCAGCATAAAGTCGTTAGTGACTTACTAAAAACGATTCCTTCCATTGAAGTGACGGATGATAATGTGCGATCCATTATTCCATCCAATGCGCAACCTGGGGAGAAACCGTCAGACTACGCCGGTCCCTGGAAAAAAGACAAACGGGATTTTCAGGAGATTCGGCGCAAATCATGGACAAGAAAGCGCTGATTCTGTGTGACACCAACATAATTGTCGATTACTTTCGTGAAGATCAAACTGTTCGTCAGGAACTTGATCAGATTGGTTTTGGGCGACTTTCCATCAGTGCCGTTACTGAGGCCGAATTGTACCAGGGAATGTTTAAAAAGGAAATTCGGGCAACGAAAGAATTGATCAATAAGTTTACAATTATTCATATCGACAAATACATTTCCCAGCGATTTACACAGCTGCTTTTTGAGCACAATGGTGGCCGACTATTTATTGGCGATGCGTAATTGCAGCTACTGCCCTCGACCTGAATCTGCCGCTTTACACCCGTAACAAAAAGGATTTCCGTTTTATAAAAGGAATTCAATTTTACAATCCCAGGGTTGACAAAAAGCTACGTCTCACACGATAAGCTTATATCCCACTCCGCGCACATTCACAATCTGCACCTGCGGATCGTCTTTCAGATACCGACGCAAGCGAGTAATGAATACGTCCAGGCTCCGTCCGTTGAAAAAACTGTCGTCTCCCCATAGATCGACCAGCACGGCGGAGCGCTCCAACACCTGATTTCGCTGCTCATAGAGCCGTTTCAGCAATTCGGCTTCCCGGTGCGAAATGGCCGTTTCCTTGCCGTTCCAGGCCAGCTTTTGCTTGGGGTAATCGAACTGGTAACTGCCGATAGGCAATCGATCCGGTGTCGGTGGACGAAGGGAGCGGTTTCGGTTGAGCAATGACTTGATCCGGACAATCAATTCATCGATGCTGAACGGTTTTTTCAGGTAATCATTCCCGCCCAACTCAAAACCACGGACCACATCGGCGGTCTGCGACCGGGCGGTCAGAAAGATAATCGGCACCTCGGCGTCGATCTGCCGGATGCGTTCGGCCAGCGAAAAACCGTCGAGCCTGGGCATCATAATATCAGCCACCAGAATGTCTGGTTTATGTTGTTTAAACAATCCGAACCCCTCCTCGCCATCAGCCGCATACAAAACCGTAAACCCGCGCACTTCCAGGCTGTCCCTGACAATCATCCCCAGCGAAAGTTCGTCCTCAATCAAAAGTACAGTTGGCATAAGTAATTGAATGTTTCGCAGAGATTAGCGGAGTAAAAAGAGTTAAGCAGAGTCTACTTTTCTTCGCTTAACTCTTTTTACTCCGCTAAACTCTGCTATATAACTTCTAAACTCTAAAAATTCGGAATCCAGATAACAAACACACTCCCATGCCCCGGTTCGCTGGAGACTTCGATGCGGCCGCCGTGTTTTTCGACTACCTGTCGGACGTACGAAAGCCCCATCCCGAAGCCCTTTACCGGATGCAGGTTTCCGGTTGGCACCCGGAAAAACCGGTCGAATATCGCTTCGTGGTACATTTTCGGAATGCCGTTGCCGTTGTCCTGCACCGTCAGTTGCCAGCCGTTCTCGTCGGTTTGGCTGTTGATCCGAATTTCGACCGACTCCTTCGAATAGTTTATTGCGTTGTCAATCAGGTTGTTAATAGCATTACCCAAGTGAAACCGGTCGGCCTGCACGCGGGCGTTTTCCGGCACGGTTTCCACCGCGATGTCGACCGGTTTTACGGCTTTGAGCTGGTGATTGCCCACCACTTCCTGAATCAGTTCGGCGGGTTTGAGCCATTCGCGGTTCAGTTCCAGTTCCTTTTTCTCATCGACTGCCATGTTCAACACCTTCTCGACCAGATCAGACAGGCGCTGCAACTCATTTTTGGAAATAGTCAGGTACGTTTTCGTTTTCAACGGATCGTTCAGCGCGCCGAAATGTTGCATGGCTTCCACAGCCGCCGAAACCGTCGCAATGGGCGTTTTCAGCTCGTGGGTCATGTTATTGATGAAATCGTTCTTGATTTCCGACAGTTTTTTCTGTTTCAGAATCGTCGATAACATGTACAGAAAACACCAGATTGTCAGCGCCATCAGCAGTGCCGAACCGGCCAGCAACCAGTCCATCTTTCGCAGGATGTATCCCGTTGGTGTTTCAAATGTCGCTTGCAGAAACTGGTTTTTAACGGGGTTGATCGGCATTGGTGGAGTTTTAATGGGCTCGCCCAATCGGGCCATCGCCTGACTATCCATCTTTTTTTCGAACATCTCCGGCTTTAGCTGAATCGTATCCAATTGATAATCGGCATCGACATCGCGCAAATGCAGCTCGGCCCGGTAGGTTGAATCGAACGTTTTCAGGTTGAATTTGTGATTACCCGACCAGTTCAGAATCAGCATCTTAGAGATTTTACGGGTCATGGTGTCAACAAGAACGTTGTATTTCGGCTGCCGATTACCCCGAACCACCCTGACCTTCATTCGTTCCCGGCTGCTGGAGTCCGGGTTGTCGACCTGAACAAAAACACTGTCTTTCCGCCTATTAACGGTAATCCGCTCCTGAGGCTCCTCATCTAATTCCGGGTCACGCAGACGAGACCGGAAGTGTTGCCGCCTGTCAGGCCCATCGCTCCCAAACAGTACCCGGGCATCGCTGAGTTGCTGTTTTTCAACGGCCGAAATAAACGCACCCCGCACCGTCCGCCGAAACTGCTGCTCGTGCAGTTGGTAGCTGGTATACAGCCAGTAAGCCTGAAACGCCAGGACGCCCAGAATACAAACCGTCATCAAGACAAATATCGACCGAATGCGCTGCTTCATAGACACAAATGTATCCCACATCCGGCGGTCTGGCAAAGCATCTTAACACTGTTTAACACTAAATAACAGTGCTTTACATCCAGCTACCCCATCTTTGTCCCAACATTTTTCAAGCCTTTTCTCAATCTTCATTTCCGTATGCAAACATTCCGATTCGCAGCCGCTGCTCTAGCCGGTTTGGTGTTCGTTTCGCTGGCGGCTTCCGCCCAGCCCAAATCCGGCAAAATTTCGTACGAAGTCATGCAAAAGGTCGATTTCTCCCAAATGAAAATCGTCATCAATGGGCAGGAAGTCCGACCCGGCAGCGCCGATGCGCCCACCGATTTACCGGAAACCCGTTCGTTTTCCCAGCAATTCATTTTTTCGGGAAACCACGGCAAGGAAGAACAGGACCGCAACGTCGGGGGTGGCATTTCGATCCGCCAGGTGAGCATGGATGTTCGCCAGGATGATCGGGGACCCGGACCCGGGGGCCCTGGCCCTGGCGGACCCGCTGGAGCAACGATTCCCGACGGGCGCGGGAACCGGAATTTCAGCGGTCGGCCATTCGAACGAAACCTGTTTTTCGACCTGGCCGCGCAAAAAGCCGTTGAGGTGGTGACAGTCAAAAAAGATTCCGTAACTAAATCGTACCAGATGGATTTACCAATGACTAAAGCTACTGGCTGGCAGGAAACTGACAAAACGAAGAAAATTGCGGGCTATCTCTGTAAAAAAGCAACGGTGCCCTTCCGGAACCTGTCTTATACCGTGTGGTACACCACCGAATTGCCGTTCACCTATTCACCCATTCCCAGTCTAACACCCGAAAAAGGGGTTGTTCTCCAAATCGAGAGCGATAATGAGGCCTATAAAGCGACGAAAGTGGCCGAACAGAGCGTCAGCGAAAGCGACGTGATGCCCCCGAAAACCGCCCAGGTCGTTACGCCCGACGAAATGAATACGATTCGCCAGAAAGCCATGGCCGATTTCCGCCAGCAGATGATGAATAATTTACAGCCGAGATAGAGTTTATGGTTTTGGTTTACGGTTTTCACCGGCTGACGAATTCGAAATTCGGTATTCAATATTCGATTTGAAAGAAAATGCACCAGCCGACGATACGTCGGCCCGGCAAAAACCGTAAACCGAATAACAGTAAACAACCTGAAATACTCAATCCAATGCGCTTACTTCTCCCCTTTTGCCTGCTTCTGATGAGTTATACGGCCGCGGTTTCGCAATCGCTGCGGGGCAGTGTGGTCGATTCCACGACCCGAAAACCGCTCATGGAAGCGACGGTTTCGCTCCTGTCGATCCGCGATTCGTCGGTGGTTACATTCATGATTACCAATGGCGACGGCGCGTTTACGTTCAACAAGGTTGCGGCCGGAACGTATCGGATTTTGATCACGTATGTCGGGTATCGCAACAAATCGAAGCGCATTACCATTGCTACCGAAAAACCGGTCAATGAGGCCGGAACGTTTGAGATGACCACGCAGGCCGTCAACCTGAACGAGGTAGTGGTAAAGCAGGAAGGCCCACCGATTGTGATCAAGCAGGATACGGTCGAGTTCAACGCTAATTCCTTCAAAACGCAGCCGAATGCGATGGTGGAGAATATGCTAAAGAAACTGCCGGGCGTGGAGGTCGACCGCGACGGAACAATCAAGGCGCAGGGCCTGGAAGTCAAAAAGGTGCTGGTCGACGGAAAACCGTTCTTCGGTGATGATCCGAAGATGGCCACCCGCAACCTGCCCGCCGACATTATCGACAAAGTTCAGTTGTATGATCAGCAGTCCGATCAGTCCCAGTTTTCGGGCATCGACGACGGCGACCGGAACAAAACCATCAATCTGGTCACCAAGAAAGAAAAAAGAAAAGGCTATTTCGGCCAGCAATCGATCGGTGCCGGACCGAACGAAACGAACGATGACGTACGGTATGCGGCCCGTCTGAACCTGAATCGGTTCAACGGAAACCAGCAGATTTCGCTCATTGGTCAGGCCAATAATGTCAATCAGCAGGGCTTTACGGGACAAAATATGTTCGGCGGGGGAGCCGGTCTGGGTGCCAGTTTTGACGGCGGTGGACGCGGAGGAGGTGGCGGTATGAACGGCGGCAACTCAAACGCCATCACCCGAACACTGGCGGGCGGTTTGAATTACCGCGATCAGTGGAGCAAAAAAGCCGATATTGCCGCCAGCTATTTCCTGAACGACCTCAATACTCTGACGGATCAGCAGAGCCGTCGGCAGTATGCGCTGCCCGACACGTCTTACCAGGTCAACCAGAATAGCACATCGCGAAATCAGGTCACCAGCCACCGGTTTAATATGCGGCTTAATCTCCAGCTCGATTCGATGACGACGCTTCGGATTACGCCCGGTTTTACAATGCAAAATTCAGCATACCAAAGCGTTAACCGATCACAAACCCTGACGAATGATGCCATTGCCAGCGTTCAGCAACTGGATTCAACCAACCTGATCAACACCAGTAACACGAATTACAATTCGACCGGAAACGGGATTTCGGGTAACAACAACGCGCTGTTGATGCGGAAATTCAAACGCAAGGGCCGAACGTTGTCGCTTAACTGGAACATTGCTGTCAACAACCAGAATACCGACGGGATTAACCAGTCGATCAACGAGTTTTTTGGGCAGACAAACGGGCGAAAAAATCAGAACATCAATCAGCGGAATGAGCAAACCAGTAAATCCTTGACCAATTCAATTAACCTGACGTATACCGAGCCGCTGTCGCTCAGCAAAACGCTGGAATTCCATTACAATTATTCGAATAACCGCAACACCTCGAACCGAACGGTAAACAACTTTGATGAATTGACGAAGGAATATTCCATATTCAACCCCACGCTGAGCAATAACTTTGTAAATAACTACATGACCAATCGCGTGGGATCAACATTTCAAAACAAGCGTTTGAAATACACCTATGCACTGGGCTTCGACGTCCAGCAGGCCGATCTCCAGAGCGATAACCGGACAACGGATTCAGAACTACGGAAGAGTTTTACGAACCTGCTCCCAAACGCCATGTTTACGTACACCTTCAGCAAAAACCGCTCGCTGCGGTTCAATTACCGAAGCCGGACCAATGCGCCGTCGGTTTCCCAGCTGCAACCGGTTCCCGACAATACCAATCCGCTAAATATCCGATTGGGGAATCCAAATCTGAAGCAGGAGTTTACAAATACGGTTTCGATGAACTATAACAATTTCCAGCAGACCACTTTCCGGAGCTTTTTTGCGATGCTGAACGCGACCCAAACCAACAATAAGATCGTGAATTCCACCGCATTTACGAATCAGGGCGCCCAAACCACGCAACCCGTGAACACCAACGGGTATTACACCCTGAGCGGTTTTCTGGCGATCGGTCGGCGCATCCAGCCCCTCAAAGCCAATGTCAATTTTACCAGTAATGTTAACCTCAATCGCGGGGTTAGCCTGGTCAACCAGCAGACCAACCGTTCCCAAAACTGGACGTTCAGCCAGGGCGCTCGAATCAACTCCAATTTTGACGAGAAACTGGAATTTGGCATCAGCGGAAATATCAGTTATCAGACAGCTTTATATTCCCTCCAGACTTCACAAAACACGGAGTTTTTCAACAAATCACTGAGTGGGGATTTGTACTATCAATTACCCTTCCGCCTGGTTGTAACCACCGACATCACGTACAATAATTATTCGGGTAAATCGGCAGGATCGGTGCAGAATTTCGCTCTTTGGAACGTGGCTTTGATGCGTCAATTTTTCAAAAATAAACAGGGTGAACTGCGGTTCCAGGTTTACGACCTGCTGAATCAAAACCGGAGTGTTGTCCGAAATGTAACGGAAACGTACACTGAAGAAACGAACAGCCGCATTCTGAACCGGTATTTCATGCTCAGTTTTACGTACAATCTGCGGAGATTCGGCAGCGGGCAACAGGCACAACGCAACGGACGCCAGGACCGCGATCCGTTTTACCAGCCGCGAGGCATGCAGCGTTCGGGAGGACGAAACTAAACAGATCGGTTCGGAAAGAAAACCATCACCTCACGTTATTTAACTCATTGAATATCAGCTTCTCATCAAATCGGGAAGCTGTATTTTTATTCGCCTGCCCGAAAATAATCCGGACTATTCGGTTAAAAAATAGTATAATCTTATTATAATAAGCTTTGTATTTGAAAAGCTGATCCTGAGGAAATGGCCGACTCCCTTACCGCCGTACAGACTGAACATTCGCGTCATTCCGATGAGAAGTTGTGGTCTATTTACCGCACGGGAAACCAGCAAGCGTTGTCGATCATTTACAGTCGGCACGTCAAACCACTCTACGCTTACGGGCGAAAATTCAATGCGGACGGCGATGTGGTCAAGGATTGCATTCAGGATTTATTCAGTGAGCTGATGCAAAAATCAACCTCCGTTTCCGAAACCGCCAGCGTTAAGAATTACCTGATGAAATCCCTCCGCCGGAAGCTCCTGGCCGAAAGCCATAAGCGGGTTATGTGGCCGCTTTCCGCCGATTACGCCTTCGAACTGATTCCCAGCATAGAAGAGCAATTGATTGAAACTCAGATGAATCAGGAAGCAGCCAGCCAGGTCCGGAAAGCGATTACCCAACTGACCAACCGGCAACAGGAAATTATTTACCTGAAATTTTACCACGACCTTGATAATCAGTCCATTGCTGAAGTTATGACGCTGACCTATCCGGCGGTTTGCAACCTCATTTCCAAGTCCTTGAAATCCATCCGAGCCATTCTGGCAAACTCCCTTTTCCTGCTTTTCCTCCTCACAATCGACCGGTTTTAAGTTTTTTTTCCACAATCCTGGTTGCGCGTTCAGGCTTGGGTTTTACACAGAAACCATTTTTTTTCTTGCAAATTTCCCGGATCAGCTTGCACTTCCCAGCGAATTTTCTGGCAACATTACCATTTTTTAAAAATTATCTCCAAAAAAATGGTGAGTTTAAAACCGCACCTCTCTATTCATGGGTAGAAGGTTCCTCAATTGGTTTTCGAATAAATGTTGCTCCCCATGAACTGGTTGCCCGAAATGCTGTTACAGAACGATGAGTTTCGCCGATGGGTGCTAAAACCAACGGACGAACTTAATCAAAAGTGGGAAGCCCTCCTTGCCAACGCGACGGATGAGCAGCAACAATTTGTGCAGCAGGCGCGTACGGTTTTGCTGAGTCTGCCGACCGAGCCTGAACTTGCCGACAATGAAACCGCAACGCTCTGGCAATCCATTCTGGACCATAGTCAGTCTCCTTCTTCAGTTCAGCCGATGCCGGATTCCGGGCGGCTCCGTGTAGCGCGCTGGTATCGCATTGCCGCCGTTCTGGCGGTCGTTTTTCTGGCGGGATGGCTCGGCTGGCGTACCTACACTCATCGCACAATTGCCATCCAAACCACTTTCGGGCAAATCCGGCAGTTCAACCTCCCCGACGGTTCGCAGATCACGCTCAACGGCAACTCAACCCTTTCCTACCCAGCCAACTGGTCCAATCAGGAGCAGCGGCAGGTGTGGCTGGAAGGCGAAGCTTACTTCAAGGTAACGAAGCAACGGTTTCAGCAACAACCTGTGAAGTTCGTCGTGCATTCGGCGGATGTAAATATCGAGGTTTTGGGTACCCGGTTTAACGTCAAAAACCGCCGGGGGCTGGTCAATGTCGTTCTGAACGAAGGAAAAATCCAAATCAGTCAGCTAGCCAGTCTGAACAGCCAATCCAGTATGGTCATGAAACCGGGCGATGTCGTTGAGTTTTCCAAGGTGCAGAAAACGTTCCGGCAGCAACAGGTGAAGCAACCCGAAATCTATTCGTCCTGGACGCAGAAGGTGCTGATTTTTGACAATACGCCCTTGCAGGAAATCGCCCGGACGCTGGAAGATACGTATCAATTAAAAGTGACGTTTGCGGACGATTCGCTGAGCCATCTAACCTTCACCGGCAATTTGCCAGCCAGTGATCCCAACACCATTTTAAGGACTTTAGCGAAGGCTTTTGACTTACAGATTACGCGTACCGATGAACAGCAAGTGACCATCCAATCCCGTTAATTTCATGGATTAACCCTTATTCCTAAACCCTCCATCTATGTACATGTTACGAAGGACCGCATTCGCACTGGCCCTGCTGGGATTTTCTTTGCCGTCGCCGGGGCAAAGTTTTGCGCGGCTTACTCCTGATCAGGAAACCAAACCTGCCGCGAATAAAGCGGAAAGTCCGCAGGCACTGGAGCAGGTTTTGCAGACGATTCAGGCCCGGCAGAAGGTATTTTTCAATTACAGCAATCGGCTCATCCAGAATAAAACGGTGGTGGTTAATCTGGACGAAATTACGAGCGACAACCTGGATAAACAGCTCAACGATCTGCTCCAGCCACTGGGACTCCAGTTCGAAAAACAGGCCGGACGCCGGTATCTGATTTTCCAGGTAACCCCGAAAAATACCAAACCCGCTGACCCGACCACCAGTCGGGTTGAAACCGCCCCGATTTCCATTCCGAAGCTGCTTGCCATCGAACCGGCGGCCATCGAAGTTACCGGTCGCGTTACGGCGGGCGACAACAAAGAACCGTTGCCTGGCGTCAGCGTCATTCTAAAAGGAACCACCAAAGGCACGACTACCGACGCCGAGGGAAAGTTTCGGCTGGAGGCTGCCGACGAAACCTCCGTCCTGATTTTTTCGTTCGTCGGCTATTTGCCTGAAGAAATAGTCGTTGGCACTAGAAAGGTCATCGACGTGGTTTTGAAAGCCGACACCAAAGCACTCGAAGAAATCGTGGTGGTGGGTTACGGAACGCAAAAACGGGCCGACATCACCGGAGCCATCACCTCGATCTCGGAAAAATCGCTGCGGGAAGTGCCCGTTACCAACGCCCAGCAGATGTTGCAGGGCCGGGCCGCCGGGGTTTACGTGGTTCAAAGCAGTTACAAACCGGGTTCGGGCGCAACCGTTCAAATTCGGGGTCGGCGGTCGTTCAGCGCGGGAAATGATCCTCTGTACGTCGTGGACGGCATTCCGATTTCGGGCGGTTTCAACGACATCAATCCGAGCGATATCGTGTCGATGGAAGTGCTGAAAGACGCGTCGGCCACTGCCATTTACGGTTCGCGCGGGGCCAACGGCGTTGTGATTATCTCCACCAAACGAGGCACGCCGGGCCGCATCAGTGTCAATTACACCAATTATCTGGGCGTTTCGACCATTTCGCGCTACGCCAACATGATGAACGGCGCCGAATTTGCCGCCTATCGCCGGGAAGCCGCGCGCACCGCCGGACGCTACGATATCGAAAAACCGGCTGAATCGGACAAGTTACTTTTCGAACCCGTCGAGCTGGCATCCATTGCCGAAGGCCGCTCGACGGATTACCAGCGCATGGTGGTCCGGAACGGTTTTACCAACAACCACGATGTGAGCGTTTCGGGCGGCACCGACAAGACGCGGTTCAATATTTCGCTCGGCTATTTTCGCGACAAAGGCATCATTCCGGGTCAGGATTTTACCCGGTTTACGAGCCGCATCAACATCGACCAGAAAATTGGCCAGCGGTTCAGCGTCGGAACGTCCATGCTGGGATCGTACAGCGTTCAGAACGGCGCCGATCTCAACGTCTATCAGTTAGCTTTACAGGCCAATCCGCTGGGGGTTCCGTACGGCCCAACCGGCAATCTGATTTTCCGACCGACCAACGATGCCCTGATTACCAACCCGATGTCGGATCTGGTGAAAGGCGCATCCATCAACGTCAACAAGCGGTTTCGGCTGTTTACAAGTTTGTACGGCGAAGCGGAAATCATCGACGGTTTGAAGTTCCGGATGAATTTTGGCCCGGATTTGACGAAAAGTAACCTCGGCAATTTTCGCGGAAAATTCACCAATGCCAGCCAGGGCGGGGTTCCGTCGGCGAACGTGACCGAAGAATTTGTCTTCAATTACACCTGGGAAAACATCCTGACGTACAAGAAAACGCTGGCCCGTCTGCACACCCTGGATTTGACCGGTTTATACAGTATTCAGGCGCGGACGCAGGAAAATCTGTCGGCAAACGTGCAGGGCCTGCCGGTAGAGTCGTTGCAGTTCTTCAATCTGGGTCAGGGCAGCACCATCAACAGCGTGGGAAGTGCTTATTCCAAATGGGCCATCCTGTCGTACATGGGGCGGATCAACTACGCTTTCGACGACCGGTTTTTGCTGACCTTTACGGGCCGGTTCGACGGTTCGTCGCGATTTGCGCCGGGCAATCAGTGGGGTTTCTTCCCTTCCGTGGCACTCGGCTGGAACCTGATCAACGAAGATTTCCTCAAAACCAGCAAGGTTTTCAGCAACCTGAAACTGCGGATGAGCTACGGCGAAACCGGAAATACCGGCATCGATCCGTACCAGACGCAGGGCTTGCTAACCCGCACCACGTATGATTTCGACGGCACGGCGGCTTACGGTTACCGGCCGGGAACGATCCGAAACAGCAGCCTGAAGTGGGAAACCACCGGTTCGGCCAACGTAGGTATCGACTTCGGCCTATTGAACGAACGAATTACCGGTTCGGTGGAATTTTACCGGTCAACAACCCGCGATCTGCTGTTGCCCCGCGTGCTGCCCACGACCAGCGGTTTTACGTCCATTCTCGAAAACGTCGGTTCGACCCGCAACACCGGTTTTGAGTTTACGTTATCGACGCGCAACATTGTCGCGCAGAACAACGGTTTTACCTGGTCGACAGATTTTAACTTCTTTACGAACAAGGAAAAAATCCTGGAACTCTCTCAGGGTAAGGCCGATGACGTTGGAAATGCGCGCTTTATCGGTCAGCCGATTTCGGTTTTCTATGACTACGAGCGCATCGGAATCTGGCAATTGGGCGAAGACAAACAGGCGGCACAGTTCAGCTCCAAAGTGGGTCAGAACAAGATCAACGACCGCAACGGCAACGGTGTGATCGATCCCGACGACCGCATGATTCTCGGCACTTCCGTTCCGAAATTCACGGGCGGTTTGACCAACCGGTTTTCGTACAAAGGTTTTGACCTGTCGATTTTCCTCTTCGCCCGGTTTGGGAATATGATCCAGAGCGGTTTTCACGACGGCTCGATTTTCGCACTGGCGGGCCGGTTCAACAATTTCAAGGTCGATTACTGGACCAAGGACAATCCGACCAACGCTTATCCGCAGCCGAATCTGTCGCAGGAGCGCCCGTTGTTCAACTCCACGCTGACCTATTTTGACGGCTCCTTTATCAAGGTTCGGAACATCAATCTGGGCTACAACCTGGCTTCTGACCTGGCTAAAAAACTGAGAACCAATGCCATCCGGGTGTACGGCAGCATTCAGAATCCGCTCATGTACGCACCTTATGTTCAGAAGCATAACGGTATCGACCCGGAAATTCCGACCTCCGATACTCCCCTTTCGCGTCAATTTCTGGCCGGTGTCAACATCACTTTTTAACGAGCAAACCGATGAAAAAAATAGTCTTTTACGCCCTGATCGGGCTGAGTCTTTTTACCACATCCTGCAACAGTCTGCTCGTAGAAGATGTGCGTTCGCAGATTACGGACAATTACCTGAACACGCCGGAGGGTTTTGAAACTGCCGTCAATGCCTCGTACAGCCACATCCGAACATTCTACGGGCAGGAAGAAGGCGGAGCGCTGTCGGTTTTTGGCACCGACGAATTTACCAACGGGTACGGCGGTACGTTCATGAATCTTAATTTCTACGACAGCGGTCTCAACCCCCGGGCACCCGTTCTCAATACGCTGTGGGACAACATGTACATCGGGATCAACAATTGCAACGCCGTCATTGGCCGGGCCGACAAGGTGCCGGGGCTCGACGAAAAGCTCAAAACCACCCGGATTGCCGAGGTGCGGTTTTTGCGTGCCTACTATTATTTCCTGCTCGTCCAGACGTTCGGACCGGTTCACATTTCGCTCAAAGAATCTGAAGGTGTGGTGGTTACGGCCACGCGCTCGCCCATCAAGGACGTTTACAAAGTCATCACCGATGACCTGGATTTTGCCGTTGCCAACCTGCCAGCCACGGCTGCGATTTACGGACGGGTGTATAAATCGGCTGCCGAATTTCTACTTTCGAAAGTCTATCTGACGCGCGCCGGAACCGAAGCAGCCGGAACCGATGACCACGCAAAAGCCGCCGATCTGGCGAAGAAAGTCATTGCCAACACCAACCTGAGCCTGCTCCCCAGCTACGCCAAAATCTTCGAGCAGGGCGCGGGCGAGAAAAACAGCGAAGTGGTTTGGGCCATTCAATACAGCACGGATTTGCTGACCACCGGACTCGGTAATTCGGCGCATCTGTATTACCTGGCGGAGTACGACCGGCTGCCCGGCATGCAGCGCGACATCGCCAACGGCCGCCCGTGGGTGCGGTTTAAGCCGACGATGTTCACCGTCATGAACCTCTTCGACCGGAAAAACGATAGTCGGTACGAAGCTTCGTTCAAGTTCGTCTTTTACAGCAACAAACCGGGCACCTACACCATCGGCCAGAAACAGGTGACATTTGCGCAGGGCGATACGGCCATCTGGGTGGCGGACCGCGAGCTGACAGCCGCCGAACTGGCGAAGAAAAATTACAGCGTGTATCCGCCCAGCGCCTACAACGACCGGATTTACCCGACCCTTACTAAATTTCTGGACCCGACCCGCGTCAGTGTGCAGGAAATGCGGGGTTCGCGGGATTTCCTGGTTTTCCGGCTGGCTGAAGCCTATCTGATTGCCGCCGAAGGGTTGATGATGAGCGGTAAAAAGAGCGAAGCACTGACGTACATCAATGCGGTCCGCACGCGAGCAGCCAAAAAAGGATCGGAAGCCGCGATGAAAGTAACGGAAGATCAGTTGACTATCGACTTTGTTCTGGACGAACGGGCGCGCGAACTATTGGGCGAGTACGTCCGCTGGTTCGATCTGGTCAGAACCGGCAAACTGCTCGAACGGGTGAAAAAATACAACCCCGATGGCGCCAACCAGATCCGCGATTTCCACGTCCTGCGCCCGATTCCGCAAACCCAGATTGACCGGACGGAAGGAGGAATTCAGGCTTTTCCGCAGAATAAAGGGTATTGATTGTATATAGTGTGTAAAAATCAGCCAACGGTCCAAACCCTGGGCTGAAAAATTTTCGTTACACTTAGAAATTGTCTAAAAGTCTGATTTTCCATCACTTCAGTCTGCCCCCAACCCCCTAAAGGGGCTTTACTCGGCTTCTCAAAGCCCCTTTAGGGGTTGGGGCAAAGGGAAAAGGAAAATCATAAAATTTAGACAGTCTTTTACCAACTTATTATAATAGGCGAAATTACACCGGGAACCCGGTTTTTCAGTATCTTTAAGGTGTGTTGCAATTCTTACGTATGAAAACGATTGGCTTTTGGGTTGTTCTGGCGGTAGTTGCTCTAACGGGTTGTCAGCCCGATCAGCTTCCGCAGGAGGTGCAGTTGGCGATGGAGAAAACCCCCGAAACGGTGGATTACAACCTGCACGTCAAGCCGATCATTTCGGACCGCTGTTTTAAATGCCACGGCCCCGACAGGGCCAAAATCGAAGCCGGTTTGCAACTGGCAAACTTTGAAGGCGCAACCTTGAAAAACAAGGAAGGCCGGCGGGCGATTGTGCCGGGCGACATCGGAAAAAGCGAGCTGGTCAAGCGGATTCTGAGTCACGACCCTGACGAGGTGATGCCTACGCCCAAATCGAACCTGACGTTGACTGCCGACGAAAAAGCCATTCTCATCAAATGGATTGAGCAGGGCGCGGAATACAAGGAACACTGGTCGCTGACAAAAATCGAAAAACCGGACGTACCGAAAGTGGGGCAAAGTTTTCTGTCGCGCTGGGGCATCACGTCCGACGAAGAAACCAACTGGGCCCGAAACGAAATTGACCGGTTTACGCTGGCGAAAATGAAGGAGTTGGGGCTAAAACCATCGCCCAAAGCCGAAAAATCGACTTTACTCCGGCGCATTTACATGGACCTGACGGGCCTCCCTCCCACGCCCGCCGAGGTGGAAGCGTTTGAGAAAAATACCTCCCCGAATGCTTACGAGCAAGTAGTTGACAAACTATTGGCATCTCCACATTATGGTGAACAACAGGCCATTAGCTGGCTCGACCTGGCCCGTTTTGCCGATTCGCAAGGCTATCAGGACGATCCGATGCGCAACGCCTTTCCGTACCGCGACTGGGTCATTAAATCTTTCAATCAAAATCTGCCGTTCGACCAGTTTGTGATGAATCAGTTGGCCGGTGATTTGTTACCGGTTTCACCCAATCCGCAAGTCCAGCGGGAAAAGCTGCTCGCAACGGCCTTCAACCGGTTACATTCGCAAAGTGGCGAAAACGGCATTATTCCCGAAGAATACCGCATTGAATACGTGGCCGACCGCGCCAATACGTTCGGGAAAGCGTTTCTGGGACTGACGATGGAGTGCGCCCGCTGCCACGACCACAAGTATGACCCCATTAGCCAGAAAGACTATTATTCGCTCTTTGCGTTTTTCAACCAGAACAAGGAAACGGGACAGATTACCCACAATGGCGAAGCCTGCCCGACCGTGATGCTGCCGACCACCCAAACCGAGCAAACCCTGAAATATATTCGGTCCAACATTCAGCAGCTCGAAAACCGCTTACAGCCAGAACGTTACAAAAACTCCTTTGCGCAGTGGGTCAGCCAACCGGCGCCAGTTTTGACTTTAAATCGCGGTTTGCTGGTGCATTTGCCGCTGGAAGCTGAGGTAAATGACGGCTACGAAAACCGGGGCGACAAATCCTTTACGGCCTTTGTAACGGGTGACAAAGAACGAAAACCGGGGCCAACCGCAGGAAAAGTGGGAAATGGCATCCAGCTCAATGGCGAATGTGGCATCGGGATTTTGTCGGAAACGGTTGATCGGGTCGACGGGAAGATGCAGGAATCGCCGAAGCGGTTTGGAAAAGGGCTGAATTTTGAGCGCAATCAGGAATTCTCGGTCAGTGTGTGGGTGAATCCGGCTAAAACCGGCGAAGAAGGTGCCATTTTTCGGCGGACCAACTACGAAAACGAAGGTTATCGTGGGTATTCGGTGAAATTGAATCCTGACCAGACGCTGACGGTTTTGCTGAGTTACGTCTGGCCCGCCAACTGCATCGAACTGCGGACAACGGATAAACTGCGTCTGAACCGCTGGCAGCACCTCACCCTGACCTACGACGGCGGAGCCAAAGCCGCCGGGGTGCGGTTTTTCGTGGATGGAAAACCGGCGCGAATGAAAATCATCACGGACAACCTGACGAAGGGCCTGCTGCACGGTGAATTCAATTCCAACAAACAGGGTAAATTTTACGGTTTTGAGCTGGGATACGATGCGCGGGAAAAAACGCTCAAGGATGTCAGCCTGGACGAACTGCGGATTTACAACCGTCGGCTTTCGGTGTTGGAAGTGCAGTCACTGGCTGAAAACACTGATCAGATTACTCCGATTTTGCAACTGCCAGTCGCCCAACGAACCGGTCAGCAGCGACAGAATCTTTTTGAATATTATTTGCTTACTTCAGATTCCACCTTTGCGAAGATCAACCGCCAGTTATCCGCCGTTCGGGGGCAGGAAGTGGCGGTCTTGTCCGACATTCCCGAAGTAATGGCAATGCAGGAACTTCCCGCCGATCAGCGCCGGAAAAGCTTTATTTTGAACCGGGGTGTGTACGACGCTCCTGGTGCCGAAGTGCATTCCCAAACCCCGCTCCGGTTAGGAAAATTGCCCGCCGATTATCCACAAAACCGCCTGGGTCTGGCGCAGTGGCTGCTCGCCGAAGAAAACCCGCTGTTCGCCCGCGTGATGGTCAACCGGCTGTGGCAGAACTACTTCGGCAACGGCATTGTCAAAACCCAGGAAGATTTCGGGAGTCAGGGTGACCTGCCGTCGCATCCCGAATTGCTGGATTGGCTGGCCGTTCGGTTTCGGGAAGAAAACTGGGACACGAAGCGGTTTATCAAACGGATGGTGATGTCGGCCACCTACCAGCAGTCGTCCAAAGCGACACCCGAAGAAATTGAGCGCGACCCGGATAACAAATGGCTGGCACGGGGCAGCAGCTACCGGTTTTCTGCCGAACAGGTTCGCGACAATGCGCTGGCAGCCAGCGGCTTATTGGTTCAGAAAATTGGCGGACCGAGCGTTTACCCCTACCAACCCGCCGGAATCTGGGAAGCTCTGGCCACCCGCAACACGATCAGCTACCGCCAGCAGCACGGCGACAGCCTGTACCGGCGCAGCATGTACACGATCTGGAAACGGACGAGCCCCCCACCCATGATGCTGAATTTCGACTCGCCCGACCGGAGTTTGTGCACCGTCCGACGGCAGAAAACCGCTACGCCCTTGCAGGCGCTGGTGACGCTCAACGATCCGCAGTTTGTGGAGGCCGCCCGCGTGCTGGCTCAGCGTACCATGCGGTCGAAAGTGAATCCAAACGAGCGCATCCGGTATTTTTTCCAGGCCGTTGTTTCCCGAAACCCGCGCCCGCGGGAGCTGACGCTGATGAACGAACTCTACGGTGTTGCTTATCAGGGGTTTGTAAAATCGCCGGAACGGGCGGAATCGTTGCTAAAAACCGGTGAGTACGCCCGCGACCCTGGCCTGAAAAGCGTCGAACTCGCGGCTTACACGATAGTTGCCAACACCATTTTGAATTACGACGAAGCGACCATCAAACGATAAACCCAGTCAACACCCAGTCAGCGGTCGAAGACCCTGACTGCGGTTTTCTTGATTTTGTAAAACTTTTAAACCGCAGTCAGGGTTTTCAACCGCTGACTGGGTGTGTGCCATGAGCAATCTTAAAGACGAAATACACGATCAAATGAGCCGCCGGACGTTCCTGCAAAGCAGCGGTTTGGGGCTGGGCGCAGCGGCTCTTTCTTCCCTCCTGCCCCACCAGTCGACAGCCGCCGGAACCGATCCGGGAATGGGGTTGCCGCATTTTCCGGCCAAAATCAAACGGGTCATTTATTTGTTGCAAAGCGGAGCGCCCTCGCAGTTGGAAACCTTTGATTACAAACCCAAACTGGAGCAGATGTGGGGGCAAAACCTCCCCGAATCGGTGCGTCAAGGGCAACGGCTGACGGGCATGTCGGCAAGCCAGAGTTCGTTCCCGCTGGCGGCTTCGGTCTATAAATTTGCGCAATACGGCAAAAGCCGGTCGTGGGTCAGTGAACTGTTGCCGCATCACACGACAATGGTGGACGACCTGTGCTTCATCAAATCCATGTACACCGAACACATCAATCACGACCCGGCGGTTACCTTCATTCAGACGGGAAATCAGATCGGCGGACGCCCGTCGATGGGCTCGTGGGTGAGTTACGGATTAGGCTCGGAAAACAAAAACATGCCAGCGTTTGTTGTGCTGCTGTCGCGGGCGCGGAGTGGTGACCAGCCGCTGTACGCCAAATTGTGGAGCAACGGTTTTATTCCCTCGACGCACCAGGGCGTGGTGTTCCGGTCGGGGCCGGATCCGATTTTTTACCTCAACAACCCGGAAGGTGTCGATAAAACGTCGCGCCGGACGATGCTGAATTACCTGGCGAAAATGAGTGAAGATCAGTACAAGCACGTGCTCGATCCCGAAATCAACAGCCGGATGCAGCAGTACGAAATGGCGTACCGCATGCAAACCTCCGTTCCCGAAACGCTCGACCTTTCCAAAGAGCCGGATTACATTTTTGACATGTACGGCCCCGAAAGTCGAAAACCGGGGACGTATGCCGCCAACTGCCTGTTAGCCCGCAAGTTAGCCGAGAAAGATGTACGGTTTATTCAGTTGTACCACCAGGGTTGGGACCAGCACGGAAACTTACCGAAAGACATCAAAATTATGGCCGATTCGGTTGATCAGCCGACCACCGCGCTGGTGAAAGACCTGAAACAAAGGGGGCTGCTGGACGATACGCTGGTGATTTTTGGCGGAGAATTTGGCCGCACGAACTACTCGCAGGGCAAACTGACCAAAGACAATTACGGCCGCGATCACCACCCGCGCTGTTTTACGGTTTGGCTGACCGGGGGCGGCATCAAAAAAGGAATGACCTACGGGCAAACCGATGATTTTAGCTACAACATCGTTAAAGAACCCGTTCACGTTCATGACTTGCAGGCCACGATTCTGCACCTGCTGGGGATCGATCACGAAAAGCTGGTTTATAAGTTTCAGGGACGTCGGTATCGGCTGACGGATGTAGCCGGGAAAGTCGTCAAGCCAATTCTCGCTTAGCGGATTTTTAAAATACATTTAGCGGTTTTTAGAGCAGCCTGAAAAGTATCCGGATTCGATCTTTTATCTTCCGGACTTAACCTGTTTATTAGATCACCATCGCGCAATTGAGGAAGTCCCATGTAACTCCACATGGTTAAGGTTACGTGCGCTTTCTGGCACAAAACGGCATCGTTATTTTCCAGGCAATTAATCAGAAACACAGCTACTTCCTGATTGCCAACCATTTCCTGAAAAGTGGCAAAAACTGTCGATAAAACGGCTTCCCGATGGGAACGAAAGGTTTCCTGAATAATCGAAAAGCTCTTTTTATATCCGTTTATTCTCCACAAACTTCCCGCAATAACTACCCGTGTTTCCGGAGAAACTTCAGCCAGTTTTTTGGTCAGTTTAGGAACCAGTTTATCGGCATTATGATACATTAAATTACCGATTAACGCCTTTATAAGTACCGCATTTGTCTCGGTATGCAGTCGTTTCCATTCGCGCTCGATGAGTTCCTTCCGCCACGCTGCTTCTTCAGCCGGACTGGCTTTATATTGGTCACCAAAACCGTCTCTGTAAATATAGTGCGTTTGCCCGCCATTGGCGAAATACAGGTCTTTCGACGTCATTTCATACATATAAGCTGACGCATTTAAACCAATTAAATCACATGATTACCAAATGATTGCCCAATATAAACCGCTTCCGGTTTTCGTCAAACCGGAGGGTTTAAAATCCGAAGGTGCCAATGGCAATTAATCGGTTTGCGAAGGCAGTTTTTCGTTCTTATTTCGGCCCAGCCGATAAGTCAACGCAAGAACGACGTTATTCTTTCCGGAGGCCGATTGGGGCGTAAAAATGCCGGATTCAAACGTGGCCGGATTGTAGTTGGTTTGGTTGACCCAGCCGACCTGCATAATCCAATGGTTATCAAGCTGGTAGCCAACGCCCCCATAAACCCGGTTTCGCTCGAAAGTCGGTCCTTTGGGATTGAGAAAAAGTTCGTCGTAGAACGACAGGAATGCCGTTTTTGCCGTAATGGTCGGCTTGTTCAGGGGAACGAACAAGTTAAGCCGGTAGCGAATCCGGTTCCGGTAGGGCGTTGTTCCGTCCCGGTAGGTAAACCAGCGCTGTTCGACGCGGTAACGGTGTTCAAATTTTAGCCGAGAAAGGTATTGATTGACAATGAGTTGCTGCCAGAATCGTGTTTCGGTATTCAGAGGACCGTCTTTCAGTGCCTGGTAATCATACGTTGCGTAATGCCCACCAGCCAGCGAAAATGTAAAATGATCGTTCAGGTCATAGCTGACTCCGCCTTTCAATTCCCGGTAAAAAAACTGGTGGAAAACCGCATTGCCACGGGCCTGAACTTCGGCAAAACCGCCCCATTTTTTATCACCACCCGGAAGCTGAACCGTGCCGATGAACCAGGTTCCCCAGGGTGTCGATGGTGTAATGGAAGTTTGGGCGTACGAGCTTACAAGTGAAGAGATTAACAGACTAATCGTTAGTCCGGCAACGACGCGGAGCCGCTTCATAAAGAAACCATTTAAAATTGTACGAAATTACAATGGCTTAATGAATCGACGTCAGACTTCATACATTCTTAACAATTTGATAATACTACCTTAACGTTTTCAGTATCACCAAAATGCTTGGTTATCCACTGTAGACAACCGAGACTGGCCACGTTCATCTTGGGTCTACTCTTCAAATCCCGAAAACCGCCCATTCAGATGAAGAATTTACGGACGAAAAGGCAGCAAAAGAGTGGCTGAAACACTTTTTATGAAAACTGTAATTATCTGAAATAAAGGCAAAAGGATTGAACGGAATGGCAATTTCGCTTACATTGCCGGGCCTTATCACCTTCGTAAATCCCAATAACCGAAACCTTTAAACGAATGAACAAACCAACCGACTTCAGTAATTACATAGCCGATTTTTCGCCGGAAACGCAGGAGCTTTTGATTCAGATTCGGGAAACCATTCGGAAAGCGGCCCCCAATGCAAGTGAAACCATCAGTTACGGGATGCCAACGTTCACCTTAAATGGCAATCTAGTCCATTTTGCTGCATTTAAAAATCACATCGGATTTTATCCGGTCCCTTCCGGAATTGAGGCTTTTAAGGAGGAACTTTCAAAATTTAAAGGGGCAAAAGGCTCGGTTCAATTTCCGCTCGATCAACCCATGCCGCTGGATCTGATCACGCGAATTGTTGAATTCCGGGTAGCGGAAAACCTGAAAAAACCGGCTCCAAAGGCCAGAAAGAAAGTCCAGCCGACGGAATGAAGTGCTCCGTTCAGTTAGATATTGCAGTTTTCAACCTGCACAAAGGTTGAAAACTGCCGGTTTTTTTTTCGAAAAATGAGCACTTAACTTAGAGACCACTCAGTTCGGCTTCGGTGAAAGCCTTCTGACGACCGGATAATTTAGCCCGTTTCTGGGCCACTTCTTCCGTCGTAATCGTCTCGGCGTTGTTCCGCCATGACTTTCGGATGTAACTGAGTAACTGGGCAATGTCTTCGTTCGGCAAGTCTTTATCGTATCCAATTCCGGGCATGTCACCACTTACCTCCGGCGTTTGGTAGACGTGGCCATTTACTTTTACCGGCCCCGTCAGACCGAACAGAACAATGGAAATGAGCTTGTCTTTGTTTCCCGTCACCCATTCCGATTGATTCAACGGCGGCCCCAGCGATTTGATCCCGTTGCCGTCAATGCCGTGACAGGTCTGGCAAACCGATGTAAACAAAGCTTCACCCTTGGGAAACTGTTTCTTCAGCACTTCGGGATTGCGATTCGCCAGCGCATTTTTCGCGGTAGCGGTGGCTCTTCGCAGTTGTTTATAAATGGTCGCATTCTGGTCACTTACCGACGCCACCAACTCTTGTTCAAACTGGGTTTCCTGATCCTGCAAATTGCTCGTTACGGCGTCAGCCACGTAGCGGTTTTGCGGATAAGCTTTCGAAAGCCGGGTCAGTAGCTGGTGCGCGGCAGAAGGATTGAATTCCGCAATCGAATGGGCTAGAAAACCGATGTAGGGAGCCGCCAGCGTATCGTTTGCGTCCAGAAGTTTGGTTAACGAAGCCGTTATTTTTGGCTCGCTGGCCGACGTTATCACCGACGGAATGGCGGTGAGGCCCTGCATTCGAATGGGCCAGACCGGTTTTTCCAATGTCGCCAGAACCGCTTCCGTGGTCAGTTTGCCCAGCCCTTCAAGTGTCCAAAGCGCGTGGATCGCCAACAAGGTGTTACCAGATTGCGCGGCTTTTTGTAAGCCCGGAACCAGTTGGAGGTAATTGCGGTCGATGATCGTTTGCTGGGCTTTGTCCCGAATCCAGCCGTTCGGATTTCCCAGCAGCTGGAGAAGTTGTTCGGGAACATCCGGCAGAACAACCGCCGAAACCGCTTTATTTTTGGGGACGACTTTGTAAATCCGGCCTGCCGACAACGGTTGCGTGAGTTCCCTTTTCCGGATTTCGTTCTTCAAATATGGCGTTGCGTAAGTCTTGTGCTGAATAATTCCGCGGTACATATCCACAATATACAGTGCTCCGTCGGGCGCGTTATAGAGACTCACCGGGCGGAAACGCTCGTCCATACTCGCCAGAAATTCTTTGCCCCGATACGCCTGCCCACCTGTAACGACATAGCCTTTTTCCGTGAGGATGTTTCGCTTGATGAGGTTGGCCGAAGGCTCCGGAACGAATGCATTCCACTCAAAACCGCTCCCGAAAAGTGCCCCCCGGTAGATCACGGGTCCGGAAGCCGCCGTAAACTCATTGAGTTTCAGGCTGTCGTTCAAAACGCCTTTCATGTAACCCCGGTTTACTCCGGGCGTGGGGCGGATGGGGTAAACCTTGTTGTCGGCCACCGCCTTTTCGTTAAATCCCGCAACGCCCCGCTGATTTTTATTCCAGGCACCAAAACCGGGTGAGAAATAATCACCGAGCAGGTTTTGCGAATTGTTGTTGTAATACAACCGCCCGTAATCATCCTGGCTTATGCCCCATTGCCCGCGAAAATGGGTATGCTCGATCAGCCATTTTCCGCCTTTTTTCCGGTAGCGTTTATCCGATTTGGCATTATAAATCCAGTTGTCCAAACCACGAAGCAAGCCATTGGGCTGGTGTTCGACGTTTCCGCCGACGGCATATTTCGCATCGACCAGTTCCCGCCCGACGGCTTTGCCGTTCTGCAAAGTATAAAACCAGAGATTCGTCGGTTCGGCGACCAGTATACCGTTATCGATCAGACAAATAGCCCTGGGCAGGACCAGCGAATCGATAATGACTTTCCGGTTGTCGTACACCCCGTCCCGGTTTTTATCTTCCAGCAAAACCACTTTCCCGTTCGGCTGATCTTCACCGGTTCCGATGGTGTCGGGCATGTATCCCGGCATTTCCACCACCCACATCCGGGCTTTTTCGTCGAACAGCATGGCAACGGGCGTGCTCACCAGCGGCTCCGCAGCAACGAGCTTCAGCTCAAAGCCGTCCTCAAGCTGTACCCGTTTCATCGAAGCTTCGGGCGTCAGGAAGGGCGATTGGGTGAAATCGATCGGTTCGTTCGGAGCGGTTTGAGCAGGTGCGGTCGAAACGGAGGTTGACCGCGCCTGTTTATTCGTTTTGCAATAGAGTAACGTTAACGATACGAAGATGAGCAGCAGCGGATAACGAAGCCTTTTCATTCGGTTGATTACGATCAGGGTTGTATGGTGACAGTAGGACTGCCAGACAAATTTAATGTTTAATCCTATAACGATCCACAAGCGGATTCACGTTTAAAAACATTGGCATAAGGCAACTGTTTCGATCTTCTAACCATTCACTAGGCGCGAAATTGATGAGAAATTACCTTGGCAACCGATAAAAGCGAAACCCAGGATGTAGCGGGCCAATTTCCTGACAAAGTGCGCGAGCTGGATTGTATGTGGCGGCAATGGGCAACGACGCGCCAGGTATTTCCGAAACCGGGGCCGGAGAGATGATCTGCAAACCGGTTTATAAAAATCAGTATTTTAAAGCGAACTTATATACCCGATCAGCCTGATAATGAGGATCTACTACGGTTTTTTCCGTCAGACTAAACCCGTTTTCATCTAACAATTTAAGCAAACTTTCTTCAGTAAATAGCGGCTTTCGGCATCCCTTGTGTTTCTGTCCCGGTCGTCGGGCGATGAGTTCCCAGATAAACAGATACCCCTCTTTTTTCAAGTTACCCCGAATACTAGTCAGCATTTCATTCGGATATGTAAATTCATGCAAACTATTTTCAATAATTATTTTGTCAAAAAACCGCTCCGGTAATCGGGTTTCTTTTTCTTTTCCGCGAATTGGGATAAAAGTGGCGGTACTTACTCGACCTGCAATTTGATACACTTGCCGGATTGTTAGAGCCAAATCTTCCGGTTGAAGACAAACCGGATTGATGTCCTGTAGATAAAAGCTGATACTATCATCCATCATTGAATAAATAATCTCCCTTACACCTGAGCCCGCCCCGACACTGGCTAATTTCTCCTGTTTGTGAAAGTCGTAGATTCGCTTATAACCAGTTAGTAACCATTCAATATTATCGCGTTTTGTAAAATGCTTGTCCAAACATCCATTAACATCAAATTGAGCCTTGGACGGTTGGCGAATCAATACAAAACAGACAAATAAAAATAGATGCAACATCTGCAACCTAGCTGAGTTTGAAGAGTTTTCAGCAGTAATAACAAATTGAAGAAAATCACTATTCTCTACATCCATGAGGGTCTGATTACACTAATCCGTGGTGTTACTTTTTGCGGAGTTCCTCCCAATTCAAAAAACAATTTTCGCATTTTCAAATACTCTTCCCATCTTTCTTCCGGAGTCATTCGGGCATACTTTTGTACCTGCTCCAAATGAGGATCGTTCAAATCATTATAAACCGTAATCCGCTTTTTCTTTTCCATAATCCAAACAACATCAATTTCCTCTAAAACGCAAAAAGGACGCCAATTACCTGACGTCCTTCCGAAAATTTTTAGCTTAACCGGTTTACAGCGGCCCGGTTACCAGTTCATCTTCAGCCGGTACGGTTTTCTTCCGGTCGTTGAACATCAGGACGAAAAGCACCAGCACGACGGCAGCAATTCCCGCCGGAACCAGCCACACGGAGGTCCAGTCTACTTTCCCGTTGGTCGTGTACATATCGGCTACGATACCGGATAATTTGGAGCCGATCCCCATTCCGATTCCGTAAGTCGCCAGGGTAATCAAGCCCTGCGCCGAGGATTTGATGCGCTCTCCGGCTTTGTTGTCGGTATAAATCTGCCCCGTCACGAAGAAGAAATCGTAACAAACGCCGTGCAGCACGATGGCAATGTAAAACATCCACTCGCCCGAACCCGCGTCGCCATAACCGAACAACAGAAAGCGGGCAATCCAGGCCACCAGCCCAACGACGAGCATGTATTTGACACCCAGACGGGCGAATGCCAGCGGAATCAGCAGCATAAAGAAAAACTCGGACGCTTGGCCCAGCGACATTTTATTTTCCACGTTGGTCATGCCCGAATCCGTCAGAGCCGGGTTCGCCATCGCGTAATAAAAAGACAGCGGAATGCAGATCAGAATGGAAGAAAGAAAGAAAATGGCAAACGAGCGATCCTTCAGCAATTTAAACGCATCGACGCCCAAAATCTGAGCCACTGTGGCGGAGGCATTCGCTTTGGGCGGGGTGTTCGGAAGAGTGAAGGAAAACACTCCAAAAAACAGGGCAACGTACATAGCAATCTGAAAAATTGTCACCTGATCGCCCACTTTATAATATCCGACAATATTGGTAATCACAATCCAGGCGACGGTTCCCAACACGCGAATGCCCGGAAATTCCTTCTCCGGATTCTTCATGTGCTGCAGGGCAATGGAGCTGGTCAGCGACATGGCCGGGGCAAACGTGAGGCAATAGGCCAAAATCTGCCAGAAAAACGCGTCCGGATCATTTTCGCGAATCAGAAAAAACAGAATGGCCGCACCCAGCAGATTCAGAACGCCCAGCACCTTCTGGGCCGCAAAATACCGGTCGGCAATCAAACCGATAAAAAATGGCGCCACCAGCATTGCCAGTGAAAAAGCCGTATACGCATTACCGACCTGATCGCCAGTGGCGTTTAATTGGGTAAAAAGATACTTGCTCATCTGTCCGTACCAGGCTCCCCATGTCGAAAACAGGAGAAACATCATGACAGAGAGTTGAATGCGGGTTTTGAGGTTCATTGGGTTATCGCTGGATTTGATGGGTTCGCACAAAATGGAGCGCGATTGCGGGTTTGAAGATAACCGAAATGCGTCAAGCGTCAAACCGCACGGAGAGAAGTTTCAATCAAATCCCGATTTTTTACAGTTCAAACGCCTTCTCTTCCACTTGGTAAAAA
Organism: Larkinella terrae; assembly: GCF_009668025.1. Lineage (GTDB taxonomy): Bacteria > Bacteroidota > Bacteroidia > Cytophagales > Spirosomataceae > Larkinella > Larkinella terrae. The sequence continues at coordinate 671,914 of NZ_WJXZ01000009.1, forward strand.
GTTCGCTTTAATCTGGTGTTTCATTCGATAACTTTGTTCTATGAAACTGATCTACGCTCTTTTAACGACCGCACTGGTGGTGGTCGGTTCGCGGGGAAACGCCCAGAAAGTCGACCTCGACCGCTTCTATTTCGACGCCGGTTACCTGATTCTGCCCAAAGAATACACGCCGGCCGACAACCGCACGTTCGGAGTGCGGGTGCTTTGCTCCCCTTCGGTCGCATCGGCGTATCCGGAGTCGTCGATTTACGAAAAGATCGGTTTGTCGGGCTTTCAACGGGTTGAAAACAACCCGGCGGTTGGCATTACGGTCGAATTTGGCAACGTGCGGTTTGAGCGAAGCGAAACCAAAACCCGGACCGAAGAAAAGAAGGATAAAGACGGCAAGGTGACCGAGCAGATTACCTATTACTCCATGATTGTCCGCTACAGTTTCAGCGGAAATTATAAAGTGCTTGGTACCCGAACCGATGAAAAATCGCTGAGCCGGAAGGAAAAAGAAAAGGCAAAGGATTTGCAGAACAACCGGTTTCTGCAATCGGCCTCGCAGTCCGATCCGGTCAAAAGCGTGACGACGAGCGGTTCTTTTCCGTATGAACTGTCCTATACAACTATTGAATACCGGAATCTGGCGGATGCCCGGCGGTACATCGAGCAAAACCAGCAAACGATCCGTACGGACCTGATTACCAAATACGTTACGGACGCCATTGCGCGGGTAAACGAAGATGCCAACCGCTGGTACGGGTACGTGCCGACCCAAACTCGGGAATTTCTCTGGATTCTGGATTCAAAAAGCCACCCCGAATTTCCGATTCAGCAGGAAGCCATTAAAGCCGTCAAGGAGTTATCGAAACGCATGACGGCCACCCAGCCGATCACCCAGTTAGCCCGCGATCTCCAGCCGGTTCTGGACTATTTTCAGGAATTGAAAAATAAATATCCCGGTTCCGACAAGCGGAATCAGAAAATGCGGTATTCGGCGTATTACAACCTGATGGTTCTGAACTACTTACTCGACCGGCCTGACCAGGCCATTGCCGAAGCCGACGGCCTGATCAAGAATGGGTACGATACGAAAGATGGCGAACGGTATGTTGGTTGGGCGGAAGAATTGAAGACCATGCTAGCCAAACACAACATGGAATCGCGGCACGTTCAGTAACGTACTTACAGACTAAAGCCTCCATGGCCCAGTTCGTGGGTCCGTTATTCAATCATTTTCAACAACTCATTTAGTTTCAGCAGGGCTTCGATCGGCGTCAGGGTATTGATGTCGAGTTTCCGCAATTTTTCTTTCACTGCTTCGGCTTTCGGATCACCGGCTTCGAAAATTTTGAGCGTAATGTCGTTGGGTTGTGGCAGTTCCCGCAAGGCGACGCGCTGCCCGTCGCTGGAACCTTCGCGCTGGCTTTCCAGCTGTTGCAGAATTTCACCGGCCCGGCTGACAATCTTCGTCGGCATACCGGCCATTTGCGCCACGTGAATCCCGAAACTGTGCTCACTCCCTCCCTCCTTCAATTTCCTCAGAAAGATCACTTTATTGCCCATTTCCTTCACGGAAACATTGAAATTCCGGATGCGCGGCAAATTCGTCGCCAGCTCGTTCAGCTCGTGGTAGTGCGTGGCAAACAGCGTTTTGGCGCGGTAAGTCGGGTGGTTGTGCAGGTATTCGGCAATGGACCAGGCAATTGAAACCCCGTCGTAGGTGCTGGTTCCGCGCCCGATTTCATCCATGATCACCAGACTCCGCTCACTCAGGTTGTTCAGAATGCTGGCGGTTTCGGTCATTTCGACCATGAACGTCGATTCGCCCCGCGACAGGTTGTCGGACGCTCCGACGCGCGTGAAAATCTTATCGATAATGCCAATCTCTGCTTCGGAGGCCGGCACAAAACTGCCGGTTTGCGCCATCAACACAATCAGCGCGGTTTGCCGGAGCAAAGCCGATTTTCCGGCCATGTTCGGCCCGGTGATGATGATAATCTGCTGGGTTTCGTCGTCGAGATACAAATCATTCGGAACGTACGGTTCGCCGGGCGGTAGTTGCTGCTCAATCACCGGATGCCGCCCGTCCTTGATCTGCAAGGCTTTGTCGTTCGTAATCGTCGGTTTGACGTAGCGGTTTTTCTCAGCGACACGGGCAAATGACGCCAGTACGTCAAGCACCGAAATCACCCGGGCATTTTGCTGGATGTGGCTTACATATTCCCCGGCCGCCAGCACCAGATCGTTGAACATCCGCTGCTCGATGCTGAAAATCTGGTCTTCCGCATTCAGGATTTTGTCTTCGTATTCCTTGAGTTCCGGTGTAATATACCGTTCCGCATTCACCAGGGTCTGCTTCCGAATCCAGTCGTCCGGCACCCGGGATTTGTGCGCATTCGACACCTCCAGGTAATAACCAAAAACCTTATTATAAGCTACTTTCAGCGACGAAATACCGGTTCGCTGGACCTCCCGGTTTTGCAGTTGCACCAGGTAATCTTTCCCGGAAAAAGCAATGGCGTGCAAACCGTCCAGGTCAGCATTGACGCCACTTTTGATCATGCCGCCCTGATTGCTCACCACCGGCGCTTCGTCCCGGAGTTCCGCTTCGATTTTATCGACCAGAAACGTACAGGCGTTGAGCTGGTCGGCGTATTTTTTAATCGACGACGTCATGGGCTGATTCGCCAGCGCCGTGATCAGCAGTTCCTTGATTGGTAAAATGTGCGACAATGAACGCTTCAGCTGCACCATTTCGCGGGGCGAAATCCGGCGGACGGCCACCTTCGAAATCAGCCGTTCCAGATCCCCGATTTGTTTCAGGTGCGTTCCCAGCGATTCGCGCAGACTCGGCTGGTCCGAACCGGCCTCGTCCGGGTTTCCATTTTTGAGCAGTTCAACGGTGTTGAGTCGTTCCTCGATCAGCGGCTTATCTTTCAACGGCAGCAACAGCCATTTCCGCAAAAGCCGCGCACCCATCGGCGTAACGGTCTGATCCAGAATCTGAATCAACGGAATACCGCCATCCTGTTGCGCCATGACCAGCTCCAGATTCCGAATCGTAAACCGGTCGAGCCAGACGTATTTGTCTTCCTCCAGTCGGGTCAGCCGCACAATGTGACCCATATCCTTGTGCTCGGTTTCGTTCAGGTAATGCAGAATGACGCCAGCCGCCACAATTCCGTCGGTCAGTCCCTCAACTCCGAAGCCTTTCAGCGACGACGTATGAAAATGCTGGGTCAGAAGCGGATAGGCAAAATCGTAGGTAAACGCCCAGTCTTCGAGCGTGTAGGTGTTGAATTTATCGCCAAACAGTTCGACAAAATCCTTCCGAAACCGCTTGCAAAACAGAATTTCCGACGGATTGAAGCTTTGCAGCAACTTATCGGCGTAGGCCGCATTGCCCTGCGCCGTTAAAAACTCGCCCGTTGAGATATCCAAAAACGCAACGCCAAACTGGCCTTCCGGACCCGCGTTTTTCGCAAAATGAACCGCAGCCAGATAATTGTTCCGGCGGGTATCCAGAACATTGTCGTTGAACGAAACGCCGGGCGTAACGAGCTCGGTTACACCCCGCTTGACAATTCCTTTGGCCATCGCCGGATCTTCCAGCTGATCGCAAATGGCCACGCGCTCGCCCGCCCGAACCAGTTTGGGTAAATACGTATCGAGGGAATGGTGCGGAAAACCGGCCAGGTCTTCATTGGCTCCGCCGTTGTTCCGTTTGGTCAGCGTGATACCAAGAATCCGGCTGGCTTTTACGGCGTCTTCGCCGAACGTTTCGTAAAAATCCCCCACACGAAAGAGTAGAATGGCTCCGGGGTATTTTAGTTTGATCTGATTGTATTGCCGGTTTAGGGGAGTTTCGGACGTTTTCTTGACAGTCTTGGTGTTAGTAACTTTCACAAATTCTGTATGCTTAATTTAAACAAAAATACGAAATTTTAAGGACAGAGTGGTCTTTTCAGCCTTCTAGTTGCCGATAAATGCCCATTTGTTTGCCCTTTCCTGAAAAGACTTTAAATTTCGTCCATCTTACGATCCACCCCATGAACACTCGCTTCCATCAACCGCCATCCATCTTAATTCTGGCCCTGATCTGCCTGATCCAAAGTTGCCAATTCACAGTAATTGGTACGATGGATTATCCGCCCAACGATCGCTCCGGACTCAAAGGTCCTTCGGCCAAAACACTGGAAACCAAACCGTTTCACTTATCCGAATTGGTCCATTTTCCCTTCTACGGCGGCACAAGTCAATTCAATCAATTCCTGACGTTTCAGGGTTATAACGAAGCCGCTGGTCGGCTGGCCTTGGTCAATCTACCAAATGTAGTAGAGCTGCCGAAAAATAATCTCATCAAACTTTTCACAACAGAAACCGGAGCGGTTTGGGGAGTCAAGTCGCAACCCAGCGGTTTTTCCCTCCAACAACTAGTGAATGGTAGTTGGATAGAAGCAGGAGCCATTGCGGAAATGAATTATTACCAGACGATTCGGGCTACTGAACAGGAAATCTGGTTCACCACCAATAAGGGTATTACCATTTGGGACATTAAACAAAAAAAGATCAGTAAGATAATTGGTATAAATCTCTCGCGGGTTTTTACAGAAAATTTTTCCATTGAATCGGCAAATAACGAACTACTCATCTACCAAAATCAGGCCTTGGAAACTCCAGTTCAGCGGTTTTCAGTACCGACCTATGTATCTGTTCAAAAAGGAATTTCCAATGACATCTGGGGTGCCTTTGAAGACCAAAACCGGCATTTGTGGTTTGTTGTAAAAGACGCGCTTTGGGATGGCATTCTGTTCAAATTTGACGGTAAAACGCTAAAGAAACTATCGACCATTCCGGTGGGAAGTTTCGACTCAAATCGCTCGGTTTCTCACTACAATCTCGATAAAGGCGGTAATCTGTGGGTACAAATTGACGGCATTAATTACATCTATACGCAAGCTGGCAAGTGGTTTATACCTCAATTTGATTCCCTCGAAAACACACTATTTGCCAGTACAGTTTTTACCAATAAGCAGGGAGATCTGCTTATCGCCAGTACTCAAAAACTCTTTTCCTTAACGCTTCAGTAATTTCCATTTTTCGATTTGATGAGTACAAAAATGCCCAGAAAAGTAAGTCTCGATGAACTCAATCGGCTCTCCGTTGAAGATTTTAAAACTGCTGATAAGTACCCCTACATTCTGATTTTAGATAATGTCCGCAGCCTGAACAACGTCGGTTCGGTTTTTCGAACAGCTGATGCATTCCGGGCCGAAAAAATCTATCTGTGTGGCATTACCGGCACTCCCCCCCACCGCGATATTACCAAAACCGCCCTCGGCGCAACGGAGTCGGTCGACTGGGAGTATAGGGCCGATGTCGTGGGTTTGATCGAGGAGTTGAAGCTGGCGGGTTGGATCGTTGCGGCCGTTGAGCAGGCGGAGGGGAGCCTTGGCTTGCAGGATTTTCAGCCGGATTCCAACAAAAAAACCGCATTTGTGTTTGGTAATGAGGTTGCTGGCGTCAATAATACAGTGGTCGAAAAAGCCGATCTTATTCTGGAAATTCCGCAGTATGGCACCAAACATTCACTCAACATCGCCGTCAGTGCCGGAATCGTTTGCTGGGATTTTCTGACAAAACTTAACAAAAACTTAACAGAGTGATTTTGTTTTTCCTATTTCTTTCGTAGTTGTTTGTAGATTTTTTTCTCTTTATGAAGTACACCTTAACAAAAGTTCCATATGAAAGCTAAAAAGAAATCGCTGGCAACTGACATTGCCAGTTCCATTGAAACCAAATTAACTGAGATCGGCGATCAGTCCAAAAAAGTAAAAAAGGCCATCGAAAAATCCGCAACGAAGCTGGCCGACCGAATTAGCAAGCTGTTCAAGAAAGAGGAAGAAAAGAAGAAAAAGCAATTGGCTAAAGCCAAGAAGAAAGCTGATGTGAAAAGTAAAAAAGCGGCCAAAAAAGTCAAAAAAACCGCCGTGAAAGCGGGGGAAAACGGGCAGGCTACCGTTGCTAAAGTGGAGAAAGAAGTTCCGCAGGCCAAAGCCACACCCGCCCCCAAACCAAAGTCAGCACCGGCCGCAAAGCCAGCCGCTGCCGCCAAACCAGCGGCTACTCCCAAGCCAGCCGCAACCCGGAAAGCCCCGGCCCCCAAACCGGAACCGGAAGCTACCCCGTCGGAATCCTGACAGGCGGTTTTTGAGTTGACTGCGCTATTCTACTTATACATAATTGGAAAATATTTATGCGTAGAGCAATCGCTCTACGCATTTTTTATTTTTTTCATAAACTCCTCCTAATCTGGCAGTTACACAATCTATTAACTCATTATGTTCGTTAAATCACTTTTCCCTGCGCATTAATTGCATTTTTTTATGGCACAATATTTGAATTATTGCTTATTAACCAATTACTTAGCAAAGTTGCCGTAACGAACATAACGTCTGATAAATACTTAAAGTTAAGTTCTCTATCCTTCTTACAAATTCCTCCAGCCTAAGCGTTCCACACCGCTTGACGCAGAATCTCATTGTTACCTTTTGTTACTTTTTTATTTAAAATATTCTTGAATAGCTGACTTTCAAAAGATTCGTCCGTCTAAACGGAGTAAGTCTATCAAGTCCACTTTATTATGGCATTGCATATGTCACGACTGACTACCCGTGTCCTTATTGTGCTTTCGACCCTGGCGATTGTTGGCGTTGTGTCAACTCAGGTATACTGGGTCAGGAAAGCGTATGAATTGCGTGAAAGGCAGTTTCTCCAAACAGTTACCAAAGCACTTTCTGAAGTGGCCCGGCGCGTGGCCCGGCCCGAAACCGGCGTCCCTGTGGGCGTACAGGTTGTAACTTTATCACCGGCTTACTATCTGGTAAATCTGGATGCGCCGATCGATCCGCGTAAGCTGGAATTTTACCTGGGCGTTGAACTGGAAATTCATCAGATCCTGACCACATTTGAATACGGCGTGTATGACAACACCGCCGGTCAGATCATCTACGAGAATTCGTCCCGGCAGCGCATTGAAACGCCAGCGTCCGATGGCGCAGCCCTCTCCTCCTTTTCTTCGCCGTATTATTTCGTCGTTCGGTTTCCCAATCAGGTTCACTACCTGACGCAACAACTGGACAACTGGATTCTGGCTTCATTAATTGTGCTGTTGCTGACCTGCTTCTTCATCTACCTTTTTTACCGGATGCTTACGCAGAAAAACCGGAATGAAGATCAGCGTGAATTCATCAACAACATGACCCACGAGTTGCAAACGCCCATTTCATCCATCAAAATAGCGGCCGACGTTCTGTCGTCGCCCAAAATAATGGAACAGCCCGAGCGGATGCTTAAATACGTTCGGATGGTACAGGAGGAAACCCTGCGGTTGCAGCAGCAGGTCGAAACGGTTTTAACGGTAGCGCGCTCGGAAAACAAAGGAGCTTTCAAAATTCATTCGGTAGCAATCGATTTGCACGAATTGTTATTCCACCTTGCCGAGCGGCATGGAGATTACCTTCACCTGGATCTGGAAGCCCATTACTCGGTAGTTCAGGCCGACCGGCTCCATCTCGTAAACGTGCTGGGGAACCTGGTTGACAATGCGGTGAAATACACACCGGTGAATCCGATTATCCAATTGATGACCCGAAATGAAAACGGTCAGCTGGTTATTGTGGTGCAGGATAACGGCATCGGTATTGCCCCGGAACACCAACCGCATATTTTTAATGCCTATTACCGCGCACCGGGCGCCAATGCACACAGCGTCAAAGGCTTCGGACTCGGATTGAGCTACGTTCAGAAGATTGCCAAAGCGCACCGCTGGAAACTTTCGGTCAGCAGTGCACCCGGTCGGGGCAGCGTCTTTAGCATCCGGATTCCGCAACCCATTGTGGAACCCATCCGCAAACGATCACTCAAAAGTGAGGAGTTGTAATGGATGATGAATGATGAACGATGAATGGTTTTGTGCTGCGTTAGCCGATTCATCGTTCATCATTCATCATCCATCATTTTATTTTGCCGCTTTCTCGACTGCAGCGGTTTTTACCCGCATAATTCCGTTCATAATCCGCCAGTGGCCCGGGAACGTACAAACGAAGGGATAGTCACCCGGCTGACTTGGAGCGGTGAATTTCAATCGGTACGTTTGATCGGGATTGACCAGCGGTGACGAAGCAACAACCTGCGGAATAGAAGGTACGTAATTCCGTTCGGCGCCATCTTTGGCCGTGATCAGCTTATCCGCAGCCGCCCCGATAATCTCCAGCGACTTCGGTTTACCCACCACAATGTTGTGCTGCATGGCATCGACATTCTCGAAAACGATCTCGACCTGTTTGCCCGCCGTTACGGTAAACTCCTTCTTGTCAAACTGCAACGCTTCCTTGATCGGCTTGATGCGAACGGTTTCGACATTCGGATCGGCAGCCTGTTCAGTCGAAACACCCCAGGCTTGTAAAACCCGGCCCAGTCGATCCCGGCTGTCGGACGGAATGGTATTGACCAGACTCGCAACAAACGATTTGTCAGCGTCATTCAAGGTAGCTTTCCGGCGAGCGTTCCAGCCCTCAGAAATTCCTTTTACAATGGCTGCACTACCGGTTTGGTCCAACTGCTGGGAAAGCCGCAACAAAGCAATCACCGAGTCGGCCGGAGCGGCCGCAGCATAGTTCCGAATGGTCCGTTCCAGCACAAACGCGCTCATGTTTTGCGGTGGACGATAGGTTAGTTTGTACGTTAACGCATTGTTCCGCTCGTTTCCTTCGGCCAGCACATTATTGGCATCGACCGTCGCAATCACCGAATAGTCACCCGCTTTCTCGAACGACACGTTAAACGTAGTATTCCAGGGGCCATTGTTCCCTTCCTGAATCGTTACGGTTTCACCCGGTTTTATTCCTGCGGTATGTTTCTGGCTGACGTATTCCACCTTCCGTCCCTGGCCTTCCACCCGAATCGCCAGCGGAATCGGCGTTCCTTCCGGGATAGCAGTTCCGCCTTTGTTGGTCACTTCGACAAAAATGCGGGCCGATTCACGAACGAACGGAGAAGCGGGTTCCGTACGGATTTTCGTAACCACCAGATCGGGTTGACTACCCGACGATGCGGATTCCTGGCCTGACTGGGCCGTGGTTTGTGCCGCCATAGCCGCGTGATCGTGGTGGCCACTCATCGACTCCTGCATTTTGGGAGCGGATTTGCTATTCTGCACCAGCTGCTTTAAAAACGTTTGCATCAGTTTACCATCGTGGCTCGTCAGTGCGCAGGCAAAGGCATCCGGCAACCAGCGGTCGTTCACTTCTTTGGCATCGTTCAACCGCGTCAGAATAGCGGTTTCGACCGTCGGGCTGGTCGGCATTTCCGACAGCGCCAGCAAGGTGTTTAAAGTAACCAGCGGTTCTTTGTCATTCAACGAATTAGCCTGCAGCAGCGCACTGGCCGAAGCTTCGTTTCGCGGTAAAACCTGAACCGCGGTTTTACGAACGCCCGGACACGCATGTTTCAGAGCCGCCGTTGCCACCTGCAAGGCAGTTGCATCCGAGCCTTCAAGCACACCCAGCCCCTTCAGGGTCCAGAGCGCATGAATCGCAGCGGGATTAATCCCGATTTCGTCCAGACTCTGATCTTTCACCAGTTCCAGTAATTGCGGCACCACATCTTTCTGGTTCCGCTCAACCAGCAGGCGCTGAGCGGTTTGGCGCCAGAACATATTGTTATTTTTCAAAGCTGCCACCAGTTCCTGCGGACGATCTTTACTCAACGACAAGGGCGTGTAGGCCGGAGCCTTTTTGTAGGCAATCCGGTAAATCCGGCCGTGGGTGAAATCCCGCAAACTGGTCTGATAGGCGTTTCCGGGACCGTTTTGCGCTCCTTTTGGCGTTGGGTTGTGCTGAATGATGTAGCTGTACCAATCCACTACCCAAACTGCTCCGTCGGGACCAACTTCCGCAAAAACCGGTGCCACCCATTCGTCGGCACCCGCCAGCAGGTTGAAACCCAAACCCTCGGTATCTTCAAAGTCGGTACCATTTTTCACCATGATATTCTGGTGGAGAATATGCCCGGTGGGTTCCGAGACAAACGCCACTTTGTTCCAGTAGCTTTTCGGGAAAGCGCGGGCGGTGTAGAAATTATGCCCGGCTGCCGCCGTAAAACCGCCGAACACATCGACCTGCCGGACCTTTCCGGTAATCGGTTTCATGTCCTTGTGGGTGTCCGTGCTCCGGCTACCACTTCCGTTGTTTCCCGGAAAATACCGGTGCGGAATGGCCAGGTACCAACCGTGGGAGTTGTTTGCGGTCGAGCCAAAAACATCGCCGGTTTCGTTGAACGACAAGCCCCAGGTGTTGTTGGACGTACTGGTCACGTATTCCAGCTTCGAACCATCGGGTTTGAACCGGAAAAAGCCCTGCCCAAATTTCAGGCTGTCGGCGCCGACTTTCCCGGCAAAACCGGAATAGCCGAGGCAGCCCCAAATCCAGTTGTCGAAACCAACATGCAGATTGGACGGCCCGGCGTGGGTATCGCCCGTTCCAAAACCGGTGAACAGAATCTTCTTCTCGTCCGCCTTATCGTCACCATTGGTATCTTTCAGGAAAAGCATGTGCGGAGCCTGCGACACAATAACGCCACCGTTATAGAAGGTTAAACCGGTCGGAATGCTCAGGCCGTCGGCAAATTTGGTAAACTTGTCGGCCTTGCCATCTTTGTTGGTATCCTCGCAAATCAGGATGTAATCGGTTCCGCCCGAATCCTTGCGCTCGTTTGGGTAATCACGGGTGATCAGCACAAAAAGCCGTCCGCGCTCATCCCACGACATCGCAATGGGGTGCATGACGTCCGGTTCGTGTGCAAACTGTTCCAGCGTAAAGTCCACCGGCACCTGAATGTGCTTCATGGATTCTTCGGGCGACAGCGGCAACTGCCGCAGCTGCGGTCCTGAGCGTTTTTCGTAGTTGGGCAGGTCAGCCTCTACGTACTGAAACGGCTGCGGTTTCAGATCATCGTGCAGCTTTTTCACCTTGTCGCCAACGGCCCAGAGAATGCCCTGTTCCAGTAAAGCCTGAAAACCGGGTACATTCCAGGTGCGCTGATCGTGGCCGTACGCCGTGTAGAAAACGCGGCCTTTACCGTACGAGCGCGTCCAGGTATACGGTTCGGTTTTCTGACCGGGCTTGTCCTTTTCCTGATCCGCTTTGATGTCCCGAATAGCCAGCACATTGTTGTCGGGCTGCAATTTTTCGTGCAGATAGGTCTCATCGTACGCTTTGAACGGTTTCAAGCCCATGATAGCCGGATGGTTCGGCTGGACCGTCTGCGTCTGAATGGTGTCCATCCGGTGCCGCCAGAACTGCCCGCCCACCATTTTCACGTATTCCGGCGAATTCCGGAAGCAATACGAAGCACAGTGAACGGGAATCAACCCTTTTCCACCCGCGACAAAATCGAGCAGTGCTTTTTCCTGCTGCGGAGCGATACTGTCCCAGTTGGCGTAGATCAACAACCCGTCGTATTTCGCCAGATTTTCGGCATTCAAATCGGTCAGCCGATCCGTGTACGTCAGGTTAATGCCTTTATCACCCAGCGCAGCCATCAACTCCGGAACGCGTTCGGCGGGTCGGTGGTGTCCGTTGTCACCTAGAAACAGGATTTCGGTCCGACGCGGTTTTTCGGAATTAGCCGCCGAAACCGTCGACCGCCCACCCGATTCGCGCGAACTACTGCCCGATTGCTGACGAGCACAATCGGTGAGCAGAACCAGCAGGCCAAGGGTTAAAAAAAGGTTCAGTTTTTTCATAGGGATTGGTTTAAGCAGGTAGCACTCTTACGATTACAAACTCCCAAAATCCGGCAGATTTTTCAGTTTCCCACCTTCCATCGCCGAGTCGTGCGCCAGAATCCCGACACTCGTCCAGTTGGCCGACTGCACCGCGTTGGGGAATGGATCGCGATCTTCCACGATGGCCGAAACAAATTCGTGCACCATGTGCGGGTGCGAGCCGCCGTGACCGCTGCCCTGAATGAAGGATAAGTGTGCGTTATCTTCCTCATTATAAACGCCGTGCGTCGTAAATGATTGAATTTCGGCGGGCAAATAATGCGCATAATCCGGCACTTTCACTTTTTCCGGAATCTCCGGTTCCGGTTTTTTAGCCGTGTGAATCACCGGGTCTTCGCCTTCAATCAATGGCCACTCGAATGACTTTAACGAACCATAGACCTCAAAACTTTCGCGGTACTGCCGGGCCGTATCGAACAGCGATCGGTACACATAAGCCGATAAATCACTGTCTTTGAATTTGATATGCGCCGACTCAATGGCAAAGGGAGAATTGTAGTGCGGAATCAGTTCTTCCCGAATCGTTCCCGAACCGAAACACGACACATATTCGGCTTCCAGTTTCAGCAAACCGGCCACCGGACCAACGCAGTGGGTCGCGTAGTGCATGGGAGGCAAACCGGGCCAGTAGCCGGGCCATCCGTCCATATCCTGTTGGTGGCTGGCTTTCAGAAACTGGATTTTCCCCAGCTCACCTTTCTCGTATAACTCCTTGACAAACAGGAACTCGCGGCTATACACCACGGTTTCCATCATCATATACTTCTTACCGGATTCCTGACACGCCTTCACGATTTCCATGCATTCTTCCACCGAGGTCGCCATTGGAACCGTGCAGGCCACATGCTTGCCCGCCCGCAGCGCTTTCAGGGTTTGTTCGGCATGGTTGTGAATGGGCGAATTGATGTGCACCGCGTCGACGTTGGGATCAGCCAGCAGGTCGTCGATGTTGTTGTACCGCTTTTCGATACCAAACGCATCACCGATTTCATTCAGTTTTTCGGTATTCCGCTGGCAGATCGCATACATGTTCGTATGCGGATGGCGCTGATAAATGGGAATAAACTCGGCACCGAAGCCAAGTCCAACGATGGCAATATTGATTTTCATACTGACCGATCGGGCTGTTAACCCGTCTCTTTTTGAATGTAAGGCCGACTATTGCTTCTCTGAAGCGTGATAGGCGTGGGGTGATAAAATAGATTAAAAAATACCAGCTAATTCAACGTAAGATTTCGGTGAGAAAATGACTCATTCCGACTTATTCCTATTTATTCTCAATCTATTACTACAAAAGTAACGAAGAAATCAGGATTCTTCTCGGCTTTTCTTGTCAAATACCGGTTGTATTTTAACTAAAAAAGTTTGATAAATTTGTCAAAGACAGCAAAAGAAAGCAAAAGTCATGCGAAATGCCCTTCGAAAAGACCTGGAACCCGTTGCTTCTTCGTTCATTGTGAAAGAACTCGTCGAACCTCATTTCGACGCCAACTGGCATTTCCACCCACACTACCAGTTATTTCTGGTGGAGGAGGGTACGGGAACCCGGTTTATCGGTGACTCGATTAAGCCGTTTGCCGAGGGCGACCTCGTCTTTTTAGGTCCCAACCTGCCCCACCTCTGGCGCAGCGATCAGGCCTTTTTTCAGCGGGATTCGGGGCGAATCACCAAAGGCATCGTCGTGTATTTTTCGGAGGATTTTCTGGGCGATCATTTCTTTGATAAACCGGAAATGAATCTCATGCAGCAATTACTCGAACACGCCCGACGCGGGCTGGAATGGACCGGGCCAACGCAGAAAATTGTCCACAAGGCTTTGCAGAAACTAGCTGCCCAACCGGTGAGTTTCAACCGGTTAATGACGCTCCTGAGCCTGCTCGACGACCTCTCCCACGCCACCGATTACCGTTTCATTACCAGTCTGGGCTACACCAATACCGTCAAACCGTCGGAAACCGACCGAATGCAACAGGTTCATAATTACGTATTGGGGCATTTCCACGACGATATTAGCCTGGATTCCGTCGCCGATCTGGCGGGCATGACACCCCCGGCTTTTTGCCGCTATTTTAAGGCGCGGGCCAACAAAACTTTTTCGGAATTTGTGTCGGAAATCCGGATCGGGCACTCCTGCAAACTCCTGATGGAAGGAAAGTTGAGCGTTACGCAGGTAAGCTACGAGAGCGGTTACCGAACTCTTTCCAACTTCAACCGCCAGTTTAAGGGAATTACCGGACAAACCCCGTCGGAATACGTCAAAACCGTACGGGCGGTATGACGCCAACTGCCTTGTTTTGCTATCTTTGCGTTCATGCAAGGCACCATCCTCATTATCGACGACGAAGACCGGCTTCGCCAGCTTTTAGCGCGACTTTTAAGCCTTGAAGGGTACCAGGTTCTGGAGGCAAACAACGCCCGCAACGGTTTGCGGATTCTGGAACAGGAAGATATTCAACTGGTTATCAGCGACGTTAAACTGCCTGACAAAAATGGCATTGAACTGTCGGCTCTGATCAAACAGCAGCACCCAAACACCGAAATCATTGTACTGACGGCTTTTGGCACCATTTCCGACGGTGTTGCGGCCATCAAGAACGGCGCCTTTGACTACATCACGAAGGGCGACGACAACGACCGCATCATTCCGCTCGTCAGTCGGGCGATTGAAAAAGCCCAACTGCAATTCCGCATCCGGCAACTGGAAGACAAAGTCAGTAAACGTTTTGGTTTTGAGAGCATTAACGGCGAATCGAAAGCCATCAAAAAAGCCGTTGATCTCGCCCGAAAAGTCGCCGTCACCGATACCACCGTGCTTCTGACCGGCGAAACCGGTACGGGGAAAGAAGTGTTTGCACAGGCCATTCACCAGGCCAGCCCCCGGCGAACCGGCGCCTTTGTGGCCGTGAACTGCAGTGCGTTGGGCAAAGAAATTCTGGAAAGTGAACTGTTCGGGCACCGCGCGGGAGCGTTTACCGGAGCCGCCCGTGATAAAAAGGGGCTTTTTGAAGAAGCGAATAAAGGGACGCTGTTTCTGGATGAAATCGGCGAAATGGCGCTTGATCTGCAGGCAAAATTGCTTCGGGTACTGGAAATGCACGAATTCATCCGGGTTGGTGACACGAAACCGACGAAAGTGGATGTTCGGGTCGTGGCCGCAACCAACCGCGATCTCGAACGGGAATCGGCGGCTGGAAATTTCCGACTGGATCTATATTATCGGTTATCGGTTTTTCGAATCGAACTCCCTTCCCTCCGTGATCGGCGGGATGATATTCCGGATCTGGCTTTGCAGTTCGCCCGGCAGAGTGCGTTGAAAATTGGCAAACGGGATGTCCAATTGAGTGAAGAATTCCAGCAGAAGCTGCGTCAGCACGACTGGAAAGGCAACATTCGCGAGCTTAAAAACGTAATCGAACGGGCGGTTATTCTGGCCGATGGCCCCAAACTGGAACCGGATCTGCTCCCCTATGATCTTTTATATGCGGGTAAACCAACACCGACCGGACCGGTTTTTGATCTGGCACAGGTGGAAGAAAACCACATTCGCCAGGTTCTGAAACACACCAATGGCAACAAAGCCGAAGCCGCCCGTCTCCTCAACATCGGCCTGACCACCTTATACCGAAAAATTACCGAATACCGGATTTAGTTGAAGTTTAGAGTTATGAGTTAAGAGTTTTTCAGCTTGCGTCAGCCAACTCTTAACTCATAATTCCCGGACTCTTACCTCAATAAGCGTTTATCGGTACGTTTGATGAAATGAACGTCAACAGGTCTTCGTTTAATTCATCTTTTTGCGTGAAGAATAAACCGTGTGGTTCTCCTTCATAAACAAGCAGTTGCGACTGCGGAATCAGCTCGTGCGTTTTTTGTCCGGACGATTCAAAAGGTACGGTTTGATCGGCATCACCATGAATAATCAGGGTTGGAACCGTAATTGCCGCCACATCGGCCCGGAAATCGGTGCTGGAGAAGGCTTTCGCACATTCGATTGTTGCCCGGGGTGAACCCAGCAATGCCAGCGTTTGGTCCCATTTCAAATGCGAATCGCTGACGGGATGGTTAAGCATATTCACACCATAAAATTGCTTGCCAAATGATGCCAGAAAATCGGCGCGGTCGGCCTGTATTTTTTCCAGCATTTCGTCAAATACGGACTGATCAACGCCATCCGGATTATCATCGGTTTTTAGTAAATAGGGCGTTACCGCACTTACCAGAACAATCTTCGATACGCGCTCCGAACCGTGACGGCTCAGATACCGAACCACTTCTCCCCCACCCATCGAGAAACCAACCAGCGTAACATCTCTCAAATCCAGTTCATCCAGAATGGCTTTCAAATCATCCGCCAATGTATCATAATCGTAGCCATCCCACGGTTTCGACGATTTACCAAAGCCCCGACGATCGTAGGCAATGCAACGCAAACCGTGTTTTGGCAGCTCCGTTAATTGATATTCCCACATTTCATGACTCAACGGCCAGCCGTGAATCAATACGACGGGATTTCCCGTACCCCAATCCTGATAGAACAGATTGACCGGCTCGCCGTTGCGACCGGTTCCAGCTTGAATGTAACTCATAACGTTGATTAAGTCAGATACATCACGTGCATCGTAATTCTAACTAATCCGCTGGCAGTTATGTTATTATTTTCATTCGATTCCGATTTGGTAGTTCACTACTTGCTGTCGTTCGGTTCATGAGATACTCGTTTCTCGTCCGTTTGAAATACAACCTGATGCGCTTTTTATTCTGCTTAGAAACCGGCCATTCTGTTATTTCAAACTGCGTCTTAATCAAACAGATTAAACTGCCGTTTACGGAGAAAACGGCTGGTGTCCAGTTTGGGTAACGCGTGGTCCGGAATGTATTTTTTGAGCGCAAGGTGATGAAGCTGCCGGATTTGTTCGGCGAATCGTCCTTCTCCCGACATGCGGGTCCCAAACCGTGAGTCGTGAAGCTGTCCACCGTGGCATTCCCGAATCTGGCTCAGCACCTTGTCGGCCCGGTCGGGGTAATTTTTCCGAATCCAGTCTTCAAACAATGGTTCGATTGCACCATTTAATCGTACAATGGTGTAACCCGCCCAGCGAGCCCCGTGTTTCCCGGCCGCTTCAATCAGTTTCGGAATTTCCTGATCGTTCAAGCCCGGAATGATCGGCGCGGTCATCACGCCTACGGGAATACCAGCTTTTGTCAATTCAGCCATAACCTGCAAACGACGCTGAGCCGTTACCGTGCGCGGTTCCATCGCCTGCCGCAGTCTGTCGTCCAGAGTGGTTATAGAAATCAAAACCATCACGAGATTCTGAGCGGCCAGTTGCTGCAAAATGTCTTTATCGCGCAGAACCAGGGCATTTTTGGTGAGGATGCTAACCGGATTTCGATACATCAGGCATCGTTCCAGCAGTTGGCGGGTTAACTTAAACCTCCGTTCGGCAGGCTGGTAACAATCGGTGTTCCCCGATAAATGTATGACTTCAGGCTGGTAATTTTTCGACAGAAACTCTTTTTCCAATAAAGCCGGGGCATTTTTCTTAACCATAATTTTACTCTCGAAATCGAGTCCGGCCGAAAAGCCCCAATACTCGTGCGAATTCCGGGCGTAGCAGTATATGCACCCATGTTCGCAACCCATATACGGATTTACTGAAGCGACAAAACCGATATCCGGGCTATTCGGTCGACTGACAATCTGCTTCGGATTGTCCTCATAAAACTGCGTTTTTACGGCGGGTTCCGGAAAATCATCATCCGGAACATCCTGCTCCGAATCCGGTTCTATTCGAAGGGCCTGGAATCGATTCGGTACATTGAATTGAGCCCCGCGCCCCTTCAGATAATCGTTTGTCATAACAAAAAGCGATTCAGGTGTTGATACATAATAATATAAGAAAAATATATAACACACAACTAAATCACAATCTTTTCTATTAGATGGTGAATCAGTCCGCCTTTACCTGTTAAATTTTCTTAAATAACCGCCGTACTTTGCCAACCTTTTTGTTTATATCGAACTTGCCGTCGATTATGAAGCTTCTATTCCTTTTATTATTTGTTTCTTTCGCGTCACTGGCGCAAACGCCGAAATATATTATTGGCAAAGTGCTGGATCAGGAAACGGGCCGGGGAGTCGGTAACGCCAGTGTCATCAACAAACGCACGCTGGCGGTCGGGCGCACCAATCAGATCGGTAATTATTACTTACAGGTAAAACCGGGCGATTCGGTAGTGGTAACCAGTCCTACGCACGGCCGTTATGCGTTTTTGTGGGATGGCACTACCCAGCAACCCGTCATGCGAATGAAGCGGCAACTGGCGGATAATGTAATCCAACTGGATGAAGTAACGGTTCGGGGGAAACAGGAAGCAGAACTCAAACGGGAATTGGAACAACTGCTCAGCGAACCGGAAGCCAAACGCGGACTAACGGGCGAGCAGGTGCTGGATCGGGCGGCTTCGGGTTCCGTGATCACGTTACTCTACGAAGCATTTAGCAAACGGGCCAAATCGGACCGTAAAGCCCTGGTTTTGATGCAGGAAGACCGTCGCCACAAGCTGGCATCTTACCGGTTTGACCTAGTGGCCAGCCGAGCTACCGATCTGACGGGTGATAACCTGACCAAATTCAAAGAATTTTGCCGCTTCGAAGACATGTTTATTCTGCAAGCCTCCGAATACGAATTAACCTACGCGATTTTACAAAGCCTGAAAGAGTATAATCGTTAATCGTGATCCCAGATCGATTATATGCTCGCCATGGGCGCACCTAAGTAGTAAGTGGTTTTACTCTGCTAAAACAAAAAAGCCATGCGGGATTTCCCTCATGGCTTTCTGATTTACTCAACGTTATGAAAAACTTTTCTTTTCGATGCAAATATATAATATTAGTTAAGATATAAAATCCAAAAAGGTCAAAAAAATTTTACACGATCAATATTTACCTTCTTAGACACTCACTATCAACTAATTACACAAGTTACTAAATCCGACAACTAAGCAACAAAGTAAGTACTATTACTTAGTATTACTCATCCAATATCGCTCCATCCCGAATTGTCAGTCTGCGATCTGCCATGTTCGCTAACAAATCGTTATGGGTTACGATAACGAATGTTTGCTTGAATTCGTCCCGCAACCGGAAGAAAAGCTGATGCAATTCTTCGGCATTGTGCGAATCCAGGTTTCCACTGGGTTCATCGGCAAAAATAATGGCCGGCGAGTTAATCAGTGCCCTGGCAACGGCGGTTCGTTGTTGCTCCCCTCCTGATAATTGAGACGGTAAATGGTCCTTTCGGTCACTTAATCCTAAAATATTTAATAATTCTTCTGCTCTGGCTTGCACCTTCCGGTCCTCATTTCCAGCAATATAGCCCGGCAAACAAACATTTTCGAGGGCCGTAAATTCGGCGAGCAGGTTGTGAAACTGGAACACAAAGCCGATCCGTTCGTTTCGAAACCGGGCCAGTTCCTTTTCGTTCAAACCGAAAACATTTTGCCCAGCCAGTGTCACCTGGCCGGAATCGGGCCGGTCGAGCGTGCCCAGAATGTGCAAAAGTGTACTTTTTCCGGCGCCGGAAGCACCAACGATCGAAACGATTTCGCCGGCTTGTATACTTAAATTAATTCCCTTCAAAACGGGCAGATCGCCGTGCGAACGGATCAGGTCAACTGCTTTCAGAAGCGGTTCCATATAGTTAGGATTGGGGTCAGATTTACCGTTTCTGGCGTAACGTAACGATGTTCATGTAAAATGTAAATTGAAACTCACTACCTGAAACTCGAAACTATAACCGATTAATTTGTTAAGTTTACCGCGAAAATAAGTTTTTTTTCACCATTCCTTGTTTTGCTCAATATGAACATCCACGAGTACCAGGGTAAAGAGATATTAAAAAACTACGGTGTCCGCGTTCAGGAAGGCATCGTGGCCGAATCACCCGAAAAAGCCGTTGAAGCCGCCAAGCAGATCATGGCGCAAACCAATTCCAAGTTTGTAGTGATCAAATCCCAGATTCACGCCGGAGGCCGCGGAAAAGGCAAAATCCGGGGTTCGGAGCAACGGGGGGTTCAGTTAGCCAAATCGGTTGACGATGTGCGGGACATTTCAAAGAATCTGATTGGCAACGTTCTGGTTACGCACCAGACCGGTCCCGAGGGTAAAAAAGTAAATAAAGTACTGGTTGCTCAGGACGTTTACTACCCCGGCGCTTCGGATCCGAAAGAATTTTACATCGGTATTCTGCTCGACCGGGCCAAAGCCTGTAACGTAATCATGGCCAGCACCGAGGGCGGGATGGACATTGAGGAAGTTGCGGAACATACGCCCGAAAAAATCTTCAAGGAATGGGTCGATCCGGCCATCGGATTGCAGCCTTTTCAGGTTCGGAACATTGCCTTTGCGCTGGGTTTGCAAGGGGAAGCCTTCAAGGAAATGGTCAAATTCGTCGGATCGCTCTACAAGGCGTACGTCGAAACGGATTCATCCATGTTTGAAATCAATCCGGTTTTGAAAACATCGGATAATAAAATTCTGGCCGTTGATGCGAAAGTCAATCTGGACGACAATGCGCTGTATCGCCATCCGGATTTGATTCACCTCCGCGACATCACGGAAGAAGATCCGCTGGAAGTGGAAGCTACCGCCAACGACCTGAACTACGTCAAACTGGACGGAAATGTGGGTTGTATGGTCAACGGCGCCGGTCTGGCAATGGCCACAATGGACATCATCAAACTGTCGGGTGGAGAACCTGCCAACTTCCTGGACGTCGGTGGAGGAGCAAACGCCAAAACCGTTGAAGCCGGTTTCCGCATTATCCTGAAAGATCCAAACGTAAAAGCAATCCTGATCAACATCTTCGGCGGAATCGTTCGCTGCGACCGCGTGGCAACGGGTGTCGTGGAAGCGTACAAAGCCATTGGCGACATCAAGGTTCCGATCATTGTCCGTCTGCAAGGCACCAACGCTGAAGAGGGCGCCCGCATTATCGACGAGTCCGGTCTGAAAGTTTACTCAGCTGTTCAGTTGAAAGATGCCGCTGCGAAAGTGAAGCAGGTGCTCGAGGAGCTGGGAGAATAGCGTTTTGAAAGTTGTTTCGCGGAGCTAAGCGGAGAAAAAAGAGTTAAGCGAAGAAGATTTATTTTCTCTGCTTAACTCTTTTTTTCTTCGCTTGACTCCGCGAAATAGTTCTTTTTTACCGTTTTGATTTCTGGTAATACTTCATCGCGTCGGACATCTGGCTTTGCAGGTCGCGAATCCGGCGCTCATCCGACGGGTGAGTGGAAAGGAATTCCGGCGGTTTTTGACCCGATCCGGCTTTGGCCATCCGACTCCAGAAATTAACGGCTTCCTGCGGATTATATCCCGCCATTGCCATAAAAATCAATCCCAATTTATCGGCTTCCGACTCCTGTGAGCGGCTGTGCGGTAAGGCACGGCCAACCTGATAGGCAACGGGCAAACCGGCTCCCACAGCCTGTAGCAGTAGCGCGTTCGTCTGGCTTCGCTGGTTCTGGGAAAGCGATCCCAGAAGCAATTGGCCACCCTGTAATAAACCGCTCGCGACCAGTTCTTCACTCATCCGCTCATTACCGTGTTCGGCAATGGCATGCGAGACTTCGTGCCCCATAACCGTCGCTACACCGGCTTCGTTTTGCGTATAAGGCAAAATACCCGTGTAAAAGGCAACTTTACCCCCCGGCATACACCAGGCGTTGACCTGGGGACTTTCAATCAGGTGGAATTCCCATTGGAAACCTTTCAGGCGGTCGCTCAGGTTGTTAGCCGCCATATAGGATTCGACGGCTTTCTGAATCCGGACACCAACCCGTTTGATCATATCTTCCTGACCGCCGGAATTAACCACCTTACTCGAATCCAACACGCCTTTATAGTTCGTAAAACTTAATGGCAGCATCTGTTCGTTCGGTATTAAAATCAGTTGCTTCCGACCGGTAAGCGGGACCTTCTGACAGGCAATGACGAGGCCAAGCATCAGCATGGCCATTATCGCTTTTTTCATGGTGAGAGTTAATAGAGTTTACAATTTTAGACGTCAAAACTACCTATAAGAGACTGTTGGAAGCCCCAATTTGTTCATTTTTTTTAATAAGCTTGTGGTTGGGCCGTCTTTCCTGTTTAGATTTGTGACCGCAGAAAAAGTTTAAATCGCATGAAAATCATCGCTGTCGGGCGGAATTACGCCGAACACATCAAGGAATTGAACAACGAACAACCCGATGATCCGGTTATTTTTACCAAGCCCGAAACGGCCCTTCTGCGTTCCGGCGATCCGTTTTTCTATCCGGATTTTTCGTCCGATGTTCACTTTGAAGTTGAAATTCTGGTACGGATTGGCCGGACCGGTAAAAATATCGAGCAAAAATTCGCCCACCGGTATTACGATGAGATCGGAATTGGCGTTGATTTCACAGCCCGCGATCTTCAGTCGAAGCTGAAAGCCAAGGGTTTACCCTGGGACTTAGCCAAAGGATTCAACGGTTCAGCCCCGATGTCGCCCTTTATCCCGAAAACGGATTTTCCGGATTTGCGCAATCTTAATTTCCGGCTCGACGTTAACGGAGAAACCCGGCAGGCGGGCAATACGTCCATGATGTTGTTTCAGATCGACTACCTGATTTCCTTCGTTTCGAACTATTTTATGCTTCTTCAGGGCGACATTCTTTTCACCGGAACCCCGAAAGGCGTTGGCCCCGTCCAGATTGGCGACCGGTTGACGGCTTATATCGAAGACCGGAAAATGTTAGAGTTTGATGTAAAATAGCGATCAGTCAAGGCTGGAGATTATGGTAGAATTTGTGAGAAAAAAGCTGGTAAGTGTTTATATCGTTGGTTTTCTGCTATTTATTCGTTCAGCAGGCTTCGGACAGGCAACGCCCGACAAGGAAATTCTGAAAGCCGTTCAGCCCGGTTATTTTTTGTTTCCGATCATGCCCGGTGAAGCCAATTCGCTCTCGGGCGGTTTAGGCGACCTCCGCCCCAATCACTTCCACGCCGGTATCGACATCCGCACTGCCCAACGGGAGGGGCTAGACGTTTACGCAGCCGCCGACGGTTATGTATCCCGGATTGCGGTTTTTACGGGCGGTTATGGCAATGTCATTTTTATTAAACATCCTAATGGTCTAACGACGGTTTACGGCCACCTAAAAACCCTGAACGACACGCTGGGGCGGTTTTTGAGGGCGGAACAATACAAAAAGCAAACATTTGAAATCGATCTGCGTCCGCAACCGAATCAGTTTCCGGTCAAAAAAGGAGAAATCATTGCGCTGTCGGGTAACACGGGTGGTTCGGGTGGTCCCCACCTTCACTTCGAAGTCCGCGATGCTAAAAACAATTTGCTAAACCCGCTTCTGTTTGGTTTTCAGGAAATTGAGGACGAGCTCCCCCCCTTTTTTGAACGAATTGCCCTCCAGCCATTAACCCCTGCTTCCCGCGTGAATGGTCAGGCCAGCCGGATTGCCTTTACGCCAATTCGCAAGCCGAATGGCGATTATGTGCTGACGCAACCCGTTTCGGCCAGCGGGTTGATTGGCCTGGAAGTGTTAGGCCACGACCGGACGAGCGGATCGCCGTTCAAAAATGGATTGACCTGTATCGAAATTCAACTGGACAACCGGGAAGTGTTTGCCTACAACATGAACAATTTCCCGAACGAGGATACCCGGTTCATTAATCTCCACATGAATTACAGCGTGGAACAACTGACCGGCCAGCGGTTTCACCGCTGTTACCTCGCCGACGGAAATACGCTGAATTTGTACCGCTACGATGGAAAACGTGGAAAATTGCCGCTTTTCGACGGCCAGCCGCACGAAGTCAGCATCACGCTATACGACTGCTTTCAGCATGCCTGTACCCTGCGGTTTACGGTGAATCCTGAAGTTGAAAGCGAAACCGTTGCTAAACTGATACCGAGTAAATTGCCCACGGCTCTTTTTACTTCGATGGAAGAAAATACGCTGATCATCCGGGCCCGGAATTTCCCGACGACCGCTGCTCCAGTCGCTCAATTGTATGTGAGCGGAACAACTTTGGAGTTACCGGTCAGTTATATTCGGGCCAACGAAGCCAGCTATGTCATTGATTTAAAAAAGCAATTACCGGATTCAATAAAGATTGGAAAAACCGTTCAGGTGCTGAATTTCAAAAAGCGAATTATTCCGGGTCAGGAAACCACCTACCGGGATTCGGCGGTTACGATTACGTTTCGGCCGGAAACCCTGTATGATACACTTCATCTTGCCGTTTCGAGTTCCGGTAACCGTCTGACGATCAATCAGGGAATCGTTGCGATGAACGACTATTTTGAAGTCAATTTTGCGCCGAAGGAGCCGCTGGAAAACCGTCAGAAAACCCAGATTTATCTGGTAAATGGCGGAGGGCGTTCGTACGTCGGCGGTTTTTGGAAAGACGAGCGGTTTTTGTTCAAAGCCCGTCAATTGGGTACTTTTCAACTTTTGACCGATTTGAATCCGCCGACGGTGAAAATTTTACGAAAGGATTATCAGGCACTGGTAGCAACTGTCAAAGACGATCTGTCGGGTATCGACAGCGTTCGGGCGATGGTCAACGGGGAGTGGATTCTGATGCAATACGATTATAAAAAAGCGTTAGTCTGGTCGGATAAACTCGATCCGGCCAAACCATTTGAAGGTACTGTGGTGTTGGAAGTGAAAGACCGGGCCGGTAATCTGACAACCGTAACGGCGATGTTGCCTCCGGCTCCCCGGCCAATGGCAGTAGATTCGGCGGCTATTTCAAACAAGGAAAATTAGGCTTTAACGGGCAATGTGCTTTTTTTGCCGTTACTTGCCAGTCCGAAGACTGTAAACTTAAAAATTATGTCTCTCCAAATCGGCGACGCGGCACCCGAATTCGAAACCCGCGACCAGAATGGCAACCCGGTCCGGCTCTCGGATTTTAAGGGTAAAAAAGTTGTGTTGTATTTCTATCCCAAAGACGACACGCCCGGTTGTACGGCCGAAGCCTGTAATCTCCGCGACAATTATAATTACCTGCTCAAAGCGGGTTACGAAGTCCTGGGGGTCAGTGTCGATGATGAAAAGTCGCACCAGAAATTCATCAAGAAATTCAATCTGCCGTTTGCTTTGCTGGCCGATACGGATCACAAACTCGTGGAAGCCTATGACGTCTGGCACGAGAAGTCGATGTTTGGCAAGAATTACATGGGCATTGTTCGGACCACCTTTATCATCGACGAAAACGGAATCATTTCCGATATTATCACCAAAGTCGATAATGAAAACCACACGGAGCAGATTTTAAAATAGAAGTACGATTATAGACAAGAGACAATAGACAAGTGCAAATAGAGATTTAATCTTATTTCTCTTGTCTTATCTCTATTATCTTAATAGAAAATGGAAATCGAACAATTACAACACATTGCCACCCAGGTACGGCGCGATATTGTCCGGATGGTTCACGCTGTTAATTCGGGCCACCCCGGCGGTTCGCTGGGCTGTACGGACCTTCTGGTTGCCCTCTATTTTGATGTCATGCACCTGAAACGTGACGAGCAGGGAGCAGCTATTTTTGACATGAATGCCACCGACGAAGATCTTTTCTTTCTGTCGAACGGCCACATTTCACCGGTTTTTTACAGCGTGCTGGCGCGCTCCGGTTATTTCCCGGTTTCTGAATTAGCTACTTTCCGGAAACTCGACAGCCGGTTGCAGGGACACCCCGCCACCGCCGAACACTTACCCGGCATCCGGATCGCTTCGGGTTCGTTGGGACAGGGGTTGTCCGTAGCCTGCGGAGCGGCTTTTGCCAAACGCCTGAACGGCGACGACAAACACGTGTACGTGTTAATGGGCGACGGAGAACAGCAGGAAGGCCAGATCTGGGAAGCGGCTTCGTTCGCGCCCCACCACAAGCTCGGCAACCTGACGGCCATCATCGACTTCAACGGCCAGCAAATCGACGGGCCTACGAATCTGGTGATGAACAACCGCGATCTGGGCGCTAAATACCGGGCCTTCGGCTGGAACGTGACGGAAATGAACGGTAACGACATGGGCGACATCATCAAAACGTTGCACGAATCGAAAAATGATCCGGAAGTGCCGACCCTGATTCTGATGAAAACCGAGATGGGCTTCGGCGTCGATTTCATGATGGGAAGCCATAAATGGCACGGCGTCGCTCCGAACGACGAGCAACTCGCCGTAGCCCTGAACCAATTGCCGATTACGGCCGGAATGTCTGACTACTGACCACTGAACTTAGTATGAAAAAATATACATACACAGAGAAAAAAGACACGCGTTCCGGTTTCGGAGCGGGAATTCTGGAACTGGGCCGCACCAACCCGAACGTCGTGGCACTGACCGCCGACCTGGCCGGGTCACTTAAACTGGAAGGATTTATCAAGGAATTCCCCGAACGCTACGTGCAGTGCGGGATTTCGGAAGCCAACATGATCGGCGTTTCGGCCGGTTTGACAATTGGTGGCAAAATTCCGTTTGCCACTTCCTTTGCCAACTTCGCCACCGGGCGGGTGTACGACCAGATTCGCCAATCGGTCTGTTATTCTAACAAAAACGTCAAAATCTGCGCATCACACGCCGGTTTGACACTGGGCGAAGACGGCGCGACCCACCAGATTCTGGAGGACATCGGCATGATGAAAATGCTGCCGAACATGACCGTCATCAATCCCTGCGACTTTAATCAGACCAAAGCCGCTACCATCGCGATCGCCGATTACGAAGGACCGGTCTACCTGCGGTTTGGCCGGCCAGTTGTGCCGATTTTCACACCCGCCGATCAAAAATTTGAAATTGGCAAAGCCATTGTCCTGAACGAAGGGCCGGATGTGTCCATTTTTGCGACGGGCCACCTGGTTTGGGAAGCCATCAAAGCTGGTGAAATCCTGGCTGAACAAGGTATTGAAGCGGATATTATCAATATTCACACGATAAAACCGTTTGATGAAGAGGCTGTCCTCGCGTCGGTGCGCAAAACGCGCTGTGCGGTTTCGGCCGAAGAACATCAATTGAACGGCGGTTTGGGCGACAGTGTGGCGCAGGCCCTGGCCCGGAATTTCCCCGCTCCGCTCGAAATGGTTGGTGTGCACGACAGCTTCGGCGAAAGCGGCACGCCCGACCAGTTGATGAAAAAATACGGTTTAACCGCCGAAAAAATTGTTGAAGCCGCTTTACGGGCCAAAGCCCGAGTCGTTTAACGTTTACGGTTTTCGGTTTTCGGTTTGTAGTTCGGGTGGATGTGATTGCCGTCGGACTTTTACCGAAAACCGTAAACCATAAACCGAAAACCCAAACAATGACTGACGAGGAACTCCTGCAAAAATACCGCGATCCGCAAAGCCGGAATTATGCCTTTAATCTGATGGTGCGCCAATACCAGCAGAAAATTTACTGGCATATCCGGAAAATGGTCATCGACCACGATGATGCGGATGACCTGGTGCAGGAGACTTTTATCAAAGTCTGGAATTCGCTGGAAAATTTTCGCGGAGACTCGCAGCTCTATACCTGGATTTACCGGATTGCGACGAACGAGTGTCTGAATTTCCTGAATAAAAAACGGCGCCGGTTTTTCCTGCCCATCGGCGATGTCGAAGGGGAGTTAATGGAAAAGCTGGAAAGCAATTCTGATTACGTCACATCAGGTCCCGATCCGTCGGGCGAAGAGGTTCAGATGAAGCTCCAAAAAGCGTTACTCAAATTACCTGATAAACAACGCCTTGTCTTCAACATGAAATACTTCGATGATATGAAATATGAAGAAATTTCCGAAATTACCGGCACATCGGTGGGTGCGCTGAAAGCGTCGTACCACCTGGCGGTTAAAAAAATTGAAGATTATCTGAATGGGAATTAAACCCGATACAGGCTTGCTTGTCAAACCGTTGTGCTTATAAGACAATGGAACCGAAAAAACCAATACGACTTGACGAATTAGATCGGCAGCATCCCTTGCGGCAGTTGCCGTTTACGACGCCGGAAGCCTATTTCGATACACTTCCGTCGCGGATACAAGCCGAAACCACCCGCCGTCCACACCGTTTTACGATCAGTTGGTCGTGGCAGCGATCGGTCTCGACACTGGCTGGCGCTGGTTTGGTAGCAGCACTGGTCTGGTTTACGTACCCGAAAAAACAGGATTCGCTCGAACCGGAACTGCTGAGTAATGTTAGTACGGAATCCGTGCTGGAATATTTGCAGGATCAGGATATTTACCTGGAAGATTATTCCGATATGATCAAGACGCACGATATGCCGAACGACTCGACCTTGATTCATGAATTGCACGTTTCGCCGGAATCGATCCAGCAGATGATTGAGGAAGATGCGGCCGGAACTGCAACCATCTAAGCCATTCGACGGTTTTAGGGTTACGCTGCCGTTGGAGCAATCCGGATTATTGTTGAAGTAAACGTAACGTATTCATTTTAAAGTACTATTTGCTTAAACGATAAATCAGCCGCTTCGGCGGCCCGGCCACTGACTCTAAACCCGTTCTTCTGGATTATGACCGAGTATTTACCTTTACTACTTAATATGAAATCGTTCACTCGCTTACTGGTTTTGTTCGTTGGCCTGCTTTTCGCCCTTCCGGCTCTTGCCCAGAACCCGGATCGTCAGAAAATAGAAAGTGCGAAGATTGGGCTGATCACAAATCGGCTGAATCTGACGCCCGAACAAGCTCCGCTGTTCTGGCCGATTTACAATGAATACAGCGACAAAAGACGGGACATCTCCCGGCAACTTCGTCAGTCTAATAAACCGGGTGGAAATTCGGCGATCAATGAACTGAACGAATCGGTTGAGTTGAAACAGAAACTGGTTGACCTGGAGAAAGACTACAACTCCAAGTTTTTAAAGGTTATTTCGGCTCAGCAGCTTCAGGAATTGCACAATACGGAGCGGATGTTCAATAAAATGCTGATGGATCAGCTCCGGGGGAATTAATAAATTAAACTTTGCTATACTACAATTTTAACAAGCCCGACCAGATTGGCCGGGTTTTGTATTTAACCTGGTCGCGAAAAATTCACCGTACTTTCCTGTCTCCGGAAATAATTGCAGCTTGAATCAAACACAAATCAATAGCTGGATTTTCGTTCAGGAGAAGCTTATAAATTGGAGAATAGCTAAATCAACCCAAAACGTTGCCTTCCAAATAAGGAAAACAAAATTTATTCGTTTGCTTTTTACCAGCAACTTTTCATCAATATCCAGAGAAGTGTTGACAACCGTACGGATTTGTAGTACGTTTGATTCTGAACATTTTACTTTCTTTTACCCGCATTATTTTTGCTGATGAATCTCCGGAAAGCTGAGGAGTTTATCCTTACCAAATTGAAGCGCGATCTTTCGCCAACTCTTTACTACCACGGTATTCATCACACCCTGGACGTTGTGGAAGTGGTTTCGCAACTGGCCCAGGCTGAAAACATCACGGACCCGGATTTACTACTGCTGCTGCGCACGGCTGCGCTTTATCACGACTGCGGTTTTATTACTACTTATCAGGGTCACGAAGCAGAAGGGTGCCGGTACGCCCGGGAATCGCTGCCCGAATTTGGCTATGCTGATGATCAAATCGAGCTGATATGCGGGATGATCATGGCCACGAAAATACCGCAAAGTCCGCAGAACCTGCTGGAGGAAATTCTGTGCGATGCCGATTTGGATTACCTCGGTCGTTCCGATTTCGAACCAATTGCAAACTCGCTCTTTGAAGAATTGAAAGAGCGGAATTTTGTTCGCGACGAAACCGCCTGGAACCGGATTCAGGTGACTTTTCTGAGCAACCACCATTACTGGACCAAAACCGCCACCAATCTACGGCAGGCCAACAAGCAGGACCGTCTGGAAACGTTAAAAGAAATTGTCAGCCATTACTCGGTATGACCGACATGGTTTGGATTTTCTCGTTTTGAAGCCGGATGCGCTGACACAAAATCCGCATCATGTTGCGTAACACCTCTTCCCGCTCCTCCATCAGATCGTAAAAATCTTCGTGATCGATGCGGAACAGCAGAACGTCGGATGCGACGATCGCCGACGCCGACCGAGGTTCGGTGTCGAGCAGCGCCAGTTCGCCAAATACATCGCCCCGACCAAACTGTGCCAATCGTTGCTGGCGGTCATAAATGTCGACCGTTCCCGAATAAATCACAAACATGCAATTGCCGATTTCGCCTTTCTGGAAGATCGTCTGGCCTTCTTCAAAGGATACTTCCTTCATGATCGGCGCAATCGTGCTGAGAATATTTTCGGGCGTATCCGCAAATAAGCGGGTGTTCTTTAGCACAATAACTCGCTCAAAATCAGAAATATGGGCTTCGGTTGACTTCATGGTCTGAATAGAGTTCGAAGGTTGATCGGCCACTAGCCGCTGGTACCATTCCGAATGTTGTTCCTTAACAAGTTGCAAAACGCCATCGGCACTTTCGCTCAGAAGTTGGGCCGGATGGTGCAGGTAATTAGCCAACAACCGCGTGTTAGCCAGCGACCGGGGTGTCCAGCGACGCAACGCCACACTGATGGTCCAGGTTGAAAACAGCGTTTCGCCCTGATGCAGAATAAACGTCAGCAACGGTTCCTGCGAATGAAACGGCTCCAGTTGCGCATCCACCAAACGTACTTTTTCGACTACCGGTATGTCATCGACCAACGCCTGCAAACACTGGTAAACCACCCGCGGAATCAGATTGTCGAGCATCTCCAGGGCATTCGCGCGACGTTCCCGCGAGGCATGATCGATTCCGGTTCGAACGCTCGCAATCACATCCCGATCGTACAACTGCATCAGCAGGAAGAAAATTCGTTGCAGCAACAGGTCGATCTCGTAATCCAGACACGCCAGTAAT
Organism: Larkinella terrae; assembly: GCF_009668025.1. Lineage (GTDB taxonomy): Bacteria > Bacteroidota > Bacteroidia > Cytophagales > Spirosomataceae > Larkinella > Larkinella terrae. The sequence goes on from NZ_WJXZ01000009.1 coordinate 702,652, forward strand.
TCCTTATCGGTTTTATGAAGACTGCCGTGCAATAACCGTTGCGCCAGTTTTAATTCTTCCAGCAAAATACGATGGAATACCTCCGATTGCGTAGCCAAAATTCCGAAATGGCTCAGCGCCTTTAAAGCCGCCATCCGTACGGATAAATCGGGTCGGCTGACGAGCGTCGTTAGTAGCTGGTGACTTTCAGGAACTTTTATCTTACCACAAATACCCGCAATCCGTCGAATCAGAATTACATCCGTCGAAGATTGAATGGCATCGTCCAGAAAAGGCAAAGCCGCCTGTTGCATATCCACCAGACTACGCGCTGCTGCGCGCCAGTATGATTTATCAGACAGCAAACTAATCAGTTGCCGGGTTAAATCGGTATGCTGCATCACCGCTGCCGTTCGAATGGCCGCAGAAATTACCTCAGCGTCATCGCTTTTTAACGAACGGTTAACCAACTCTTTGAACTGCACCAATTGCAGTCCGCGGATAATATCCAGAACGGCAATGCGATCAGCGGTCTTATCCGACTTGCTTAACTCCTCCAAACTTTCCGTGGCCTGTTTCCCAAATTTCCGGTTGTTCCAACTTCCCCAAATGGCTCCTTTACGAATGGTCAGGTCGGGATGATGCAATAGGTCCGCTACTAATTTGGCGTCGGCTTTCGGAAAACCGCCATACAACCGACTTGCCAGTTCACGAATCCTCGGTTCGGAATCCTGAAGGGCTAAATTGTAGATGGTGGACGAATCAACCGGTGTATTTAATTCAGTGAAGGTTTCCAGCGCAAACCGCCGAACCTGAAAATCAGGATGTTTCAGCAAATTGACTGAACGCTCGCCCAATTTATCCGGATGGTGCGTTTTCAGCCAATTGATGGCGTTAATCACCTCTTCTACCCGGGGGCTTTCCAGATTGGTCAGCACCAGATTCAAAACTTCCTCGGGAGCCGCCAGTTCATTCGTTTCCAAAAACCGCCGACTCAGCGCCGACTTCAACTCGTTCAGGTAGTTCTGATACGTCCGCCGAAGCAGCACAAAGGCTATCAGCGTACCAATTCCCATCCAGACAAACAAAACCCACTCGTTCAATTCCGGAAAGGCGTGGAATGCGTAAATCATACTTCCGGCCAGCGCAATCCCCAGCGGTTCATAAAAACCTTTCACCAGGGTATGGCCGAAAAGCCGCTGGTGGGCCGTCAATGGCTGAAAAAGAACCAGAAAAACCGGGTCGAACAGCGATCGGCGCATTACCTCGAAGGTGAGGTACAGCGCGCAGTAATACAAGAGCCAGGTGGCTTCACTGACGTCCATTGCCCACACAATCCAGAACACCAGCCCGCCCACCAAAGCCGTCGTCGGCAACAGCAGCAGCGAACGCCGGATGCCGAGCCGGTCCAGCGCCTGTCCCGAAATGATGATCTTCACAACCATCGCAATCAGGTACGTGAGGGCCAGCACCTTACTCAGATACTGAAGCAGCGAGGTTGTCGAGTGAATTTTGTACTTAACGTTGATAAAAAAAGCGTATTCAACGCTGGCGGCAACCGTTGCCACCGCCACCAGACTCAGACACATCGAGGTAATCAGATGGCTATTGCCAAATAACTGCTCCACCAGGCGCGACTGAGTGGGTTGCCGGACACGCGCAGCACTGTGCGATGTATGAATATCGTGGGAATAATACGTGAGCCGAAGGATGTAAATGGCCGCCAGAAAAGAGCCAAATGCGATGATCAGCAGAAAAAACATGTCGGTATGGGCGTGCACCAAAGCCGCCAGAATAGCCCCCAGCGCCTTGGCGGGCATATCTCCTGAACTGATCACACTAAACAACCGCTTGCTTTGCCTGACATCGAATACCACCGCCGAGACGCCCCAGAACTCCAGATTCGTCAGGAGGTAAATCAACCGAAAACCCACCATGATGGCAATCGACGACCAGACCGAATGACCGGCCAGAACGAGGACATCGATGATAAACGTCAGGATAATAACCGCCCACAAAACCCGGACGGCCAGACTCCGCAGGGCCAGATGATGTTCGTAATGGGCATAGATTTTCCCGACCAGCATCATTGCAATTGCGGAACCAATATAGGCAATCGGCAAGCTGGTTTCGGGATGATTTTCGAGTAGAATGACGTTGGCCGAAACATAGACCAAGATCGTTCCTATGCCGAGAAAGAAATTATGTAAGAAAAATAACCAGACTGTTCGAACTTCATGATGACGGACACCAATCGAACGGTAGAACTTTTGCGCTGGCGACATGCCGGTTTTTAACTTGCTATTGATAATCAATAATACTGCTTTTCCGCCATTCTGCCTACTTTTACACAACAATTTGCAATTTGATCATGGTATCACAACATAAGATAGAACCCTACAAGCCTCATAACCCTATTCGGATCGTTACGGCGGCTTCGCTGTTCGATGGGCACGACGCGGCCATTAACATCATGCGCCGGATTATGCAGGCTTCGGGGGCGGAGGTCATACACCTGGGTCATAACCGTTCAGTGGCTGAAATTGTCGACTGTGCAATTCAGGAAGATGTGCAGGGAGTTGCCATTACTTCATATCAGGGTGGGCACGTCGAGTTTTTCAAATACATGATCGATTTGCTGCGGGAACGGAATGCGGCCCATATCAAGGTTTTTGGCGGTGGTGGTGGCACGATTTTACCCGATGAAATTGCCGAATTGCAAACCTACGGCGTCACCCGACTCTATTCGCCGGACGATGGGCGCACGATGGGATTGCAGGGAATGATCAACGATTTGCTGGAAAAGTGCGACCACGCAACGGGAACGGCCAGCCAATTAAGCGCACTGAACGGGCAGTTGACCGGTTTACCACAATCCAAAAATCCCAAACTGATCGGGCAACTGATTTCGGTAGCAGAAAACGAGCCGGATGCCTACGAAAAAACCGCCCTTCATTACCAGCAATCCGAGCTTTCCAAAACCGTTCCCATATTGGGAATTACGGGAACCGGTGGCGCGGGCAAATCCTCGCTGGTGGATGAGTTGGTTCGTCGGTTTCTGGTGAATATTTCTGAGAAAACCGTCGCCATTATTTCGGTCGATCCCTCCAAACGAAAAACCGGTGGCGCCTTGCTGGGTGATCGGATTCGGATGAATGCCATTCACCCTGACTTAGCCGCCGGACGGGTTTACATGCGTTCGCTGGCCACGCGGCAGGCTAATCTGGCCCTAAGCAAGAACGTTCGGGATGCAATTGAAATATGCCAGTTTGCCCAGTTCGATCTGATCATTATCGAAACCTCGGGCATCGGGCAGTCGGACACGGAAATCACCGAACACTCGGATGTCAGCCTGTACGTCATGACAGCGGAATACGGCGCGGCTACGCAGCTGGAAAAAATTGATATGCTCGACTTTGCCGACGTGATTGCCATCAATAAATTCGACAAAAGAGGTTCGCTTGATGCCCTGCGCGACGTTCGGAAACAATACCGCCGGAATCACAGCACTACCAATGCGACAATCTGGGAAATAGCTGACGATGAGCTACCGATTTATGGGACCATTGCCTCGCAGTTCAACGACGCAGGCATGAACGCCCTGTTTACGAAGTTGATGCAAATCGTTCAGGAAAAAACCGGTGTCCATTTTCTTGCTCACACCTTTGAACCCGCTGATTCTGTTGCTTCGTCGACCATCATTCCCGCCGAGCGCGTTCGGTATCTGGCTGAAATTGTCGAAACCAGCGATCAGTACGATGCTTTCGTGAATGAGCAGGTTGCCATCGCCCGCAAAATGTACCAATTGAACGGTGTCATTGAAACCCTGTCAGCGGTCGAAGATCCTGACAGCGGTTTGAAAAATTCCAGCGGCTTCCAGGCATCAACCGAACCTATGCAAGGTGGTCAACCGCTGTCAGGGTCTCCGACCGCTGACAGGGTTTCAATGACCCTCAAAAGTATTTACTCGGATTTCGAAAACCGCCTTCACCACGATTGTCGGCGGCTTTTGAAAGAATGGCCGGAGATAAAGCTGAAATACCGGGCCGACACCTACCAGTATCAGGTTCGCGACAAAACGATCCACCAAAGTTTGTTTTCCACCTCGTTGTCTGGTTTGCGAATACCGAAAATCAGTTTGCCTCCATACGAAGATTGGGGCGATATTCTGCGCTGGCTGCTGACGGAGAATGTGCCGGGCGAGTTCCCCTATGCGGCCGGGGTGTTTCCGTTGAAACGCGAAGGGGAAGATCCGGCCCGGATGTTTGCGGGCGAAGGTGGCCCCGAACGCACCAATCGACGGTTCCACTATGTCTCGAAGGGAATGCCCGCCAAACGATTATCGACAGCCTTTGATTCGGTTACACTCTATGGCGAGGACCCGGATTTCCGACCCGATATTTACGGCAAAATCGGTAATTCCGGCGTCAACATCTGCACGCTGGACGATGCCAAAAAACTCTACAGCGGTTTTGATCTCTGCGACCCGTCCACCTCGGTTTCGATGACCATCAATGGACCGGCCCCGATGCTACTCGGCTTTTTTCTCAATGCCGCCATCGACCAGCAATGTGAATTGTGGCTGCGGCAGCAGGGGGAAGACGGCAGAGGGCTTGGGGCAGGGGGCAGGGAATTTGGAACGGAGGGTAATGGGCAAAAAACCGGCAACTCCCCCTCTGCCCCAAGCCCCATGCCCTCTTCCCCTTCCTACAACGGCCAGTTGCCGGACAGTAACGACGGCCTGGGATTGCGGCTGCTGGGAACGACCGGCGACAAGGTACTGCCCAGAGATGTTTACGAGAAGATCAAGGCGGATACGCTTCGGAAAGTGCGGGGAACGGTTCAGGCGGATATTCTGAAGGAGGATCAGGCCCAGAATACCTGCATTTTTTCGACGGAATTTGCCCTGCGAATGATGGGCGATATTCAGCAGTATTTTACCGACAAGCAGGTTCGTAACTTCTATTCCGTATCCATCTCGGGCTATCACATTGCCGAAGCGGGTGCCAATCCGATCTCCCAGCTGGCTTTCACCCTGTCGAACGGTTTTACATTTGTCGAATATTACCTCGCCCGGGGGATGCACATCGACGACTTTGCGCCCAACCTGTCGTTCTTTTTCTCAAACGGCATGGACCCGGAATATTCGGTACTGGGTCGCGTGGCACGCCGGATCTGGGCGAAAGCCATGAAGTACAAATACAAAGGCAACGAGCGGTCGCAAAAACTCAAGTACCACATTCAGACATCGGGCCGGAGTTTACACGCTCAGGAAATCGCCTTCAACGACATCCGCACGACGCTCCAGGCTTTAACGGCACTGTCGGACAACTGTAACTCCCTGCATACCAACGCTTACGATGAAGCCATTACGACCCCTACCGAAGAAAGCGTTAGGCGGGCGATGGCGATTCAATTGATTATCAATAAGGAATTCGGTCTTTCCAAAAACGAAAATCCGTTGCAGGGGGCGTTCATCATTGAAGAATTGACAGATCTGGTTGAGCAGGCGGTTTTGAATGAATTCCGCAGCCTGAACGAGCGCGGTGGGGTTTTGGGGGCTATGGAACGGATGTATCAGCGCAGCAAAATTCAGGACGAATCCATGATTTACGAACTACAGAAACACAGCGGCAAGCTCCCCATCATTGGGGTCAACACCTTTCTGGACCCGAATGGCTCACCAACCAGCATTCCGCAGGAGATCATTCGCTCGACTGATGACGAAAAACGATTCGCTATTGAGTCCCGAAAGGCCTTTCAGGAACGGAATCAGGCGGCTGCCGGGCTGGCGTTGAAGCAATTGCAAAAAACCGCCCTGACCAACGGTAATATTTTTGAAGCGTTGATGGAAGCTACGAAAGTTTGTTCGCTGGGCCAATTGTCGCGCGCTTTGTACGAAGTTGGCGGCCAATACCGCCGGAATATGTAAACCGGTTCCAGTTTACACGGCAATATAACAAAGTCGGGCTTGTGTTTGTCAATTCAAAGATAGTCGCTTGCTCCTTTGCGAAAGTTGGGGAGAATGTTGAACTTATGTCCAAATCTAACCTCAATTTTCTGCCACCGTATGAAAAAGATCTATCTGATCCGTTGCCATTGTCTTGGGCTGATTCTGGCAATCCTGAGTTTATCAAACATTGCTTTCGCCCAAAATCAGCGTTATACGCTGAATGGCCGCGTCACCGACGCGAATGCGCAGGGCCTGCCCGGGGTCACGGTTGTTATTGTCGGAACGACGCTCGGATCGGCTACCGACGAAAATGGGAATTATACATTCGGGGTATCGCTTCCAGCCGGTTCATACAGCCTCAACTTCAGTTTTATTGGGTATGCGCCAACCCGGCAATCCATTTCGCTGGGCAACCAGCCGACCATCACGACCAACGCTTCGCTGAAAGAAGACGTAATGAATCTGGATGAAGTGGTCGCAACCGGCTCAACAACCCAGACTTCCCGGCGCGAACTGGGGAACGCCATCAGCACGATTCGGGCGGAAAGTCTAGCCCAAACCGGTACGGGCGGGCTTTTGAACAGCCTGCAGGGGAAAGTGCCCGGCGCTCAGATTACGCAGAATTCGGGCGATCCTGCGGGCGGTATTTCCGTCCGGTTACGCGGGATAAAATCATTAACCGGCTCATCGGACCCACTTTACGTCGTCGATGGAGTCATTGTCAGTAACGCCAGCACCAACGTTTCGCAATTGGCCGTTGGGAATCAGATCGGCCAGGCCAATCCAAGCCAAAACCGCCTGGCGGATATTAATCCAGCCGATATTGCCACGGTTAACGTGCTGAACGGCGCAGCGGCCGCAGCTCAATATGGCTCACGGGCTGCCAACGGCGTCGTGTTGATCACGACCAAACGCGGGCAAACCGGAGCGCCCCGCGTTACTTTTACGACAAGCTTCAATATCAATGAGTTGCGGAAGAGCGTCTACATTACGACTTATCCCAAACAGTTCGGTTTTGCCGATCTGCGACTGCATACCATCGGTGCGCCAACCGCGGCTCAACTCGCGGCCAATCCGGGCGTTACCACCACGGGCATCTTTCGGGACGGAACGACGACTAATCTAGCGTCGAATCTGGTCGATGTGACACGCTATAATTATTTTGATGAAATATTCCGCACCGGAACCGGAACAGATAACGCCATTTCCGTGTCCGGCGGCCGCGAAAACACGCAGTACTACGTCTCCTTCGGTTTTTTATCCAATCAGGGCATTCTGAAGGGCACGGATTTTCAACGCTATAACCTCCGCGCCCGACTCGACCAGCGCCTGACCAACTGGGCCAAAATGACCGCCGGACTGAGTTACAGCAACAGTTTTTCCAACGAGAAACCCAACGGGAACGTGTTTTACAGCCCGATCAACTCGGTCACGATTACGAACAACATCTGGGACATCACGAAACGGGATGCCGCGGGCAATCTGCTAGCTGTTGAGCCCTCGCGCGTCAACCCGCTCTCGACCATTGAAGACATGCGGTCGACGCAAAGCACAAACCGTACGATTGGCGATGTTCAGCTAAATTTAACTCCGCTAAAAGGCTTAAGTGTCGACTGGATTCTCGGCGTCGATTCGTATTCCCAGGTAGGACAAAATTACATTCGGCCTTACCCGTATCAGGCCGTAGCCAATCTACCTCTCGAACGGTATCCGACCGGTTTTGCCGCCACGGCCAACAATCAGGTTTTGTTGCTGAATTCCGATTTTAACGTCTCGTACGAGCGGCAATTCAACGAAAATTTCAAGTTGAACGCCATTGCCGGTTTTAACTATCAGTATAGTCAGCAGGATTTATCGGTCGCCAACGGTCAGAGTCTGGCGCCATTTATTGAAACCGTCAGTGGTGCCGCAAGTACCACCGTTCAGGCAACGTACACGCCCGACCGGTATAATCTGAGCGGTTATTTTGGTCAGGCAACACTCGGTTTTAAAAACCTGGCTTTCCTGACGGCGGCCGTTCGGCGCGACCGCTCGTCGAAATTCTCCCCCACCGAAACCAACCAGATTTACCCCAAATTCAGCGGTTCGTTTGTCGTGTCGGATTTGAATTTCTGGAAAAACGTTTCGTTCAATAACGTCTGGAACGGGCTGAAACTTCGGGCGTCCTACGGCGAGTCGGGCAATTTGTCGGGTTTGGGTACCTACAGCCGGTTCTGGCAATTTTCACCAACGCCTTTTCTCGGGAAAAACACGATCATTCCGAGCGGTATTTTGGCCAACCCCCGCGTTCGTCCGGAGCGCATGGCCGAAATCGAAGGTGGTGCCGACCTGTCGTTTCTCAACAATCGACTGAATCTGGGCGTTACGGTTTACCACCAGAAAATCAGCGATTTGGTCGTAAACCGGGTGTTGGCTCCCTCCTACGGCGGTACGAATATCGTGAACAATGTCGGCCGGATGGAAAACCGGGGTATGGAATTGGCGCTGGACGCAACACCGATCAAAAACAAGGACTGGACCTGGGATGTCACGTTGATCTACAACCGCAACCGCAATAAAGTGCTCGAACTGGGCAGTCCGGTGATCAACATTAACACCGCTGCCGGTTCGGTTTATCTCCTGAAAGGACAACCGGCGGGTGTTTTTTACGGAACCACTTACGCCCGCAACCCCGACGGTTCGCTGTTGCTGACTCCACAGGGCTTTTCGCAGGTCGAGCGCGGAACGCAAACGGCGGGATCTGTCGATTACGTAGTTGATCACACGGGCCCCGATGGTCAGCCGAAAGGAACACCGGTGAGCGCCGTCATCGGGAATCCGAATCCGAAATGGACCGGATCATTCTCCAGCAGCCTGGCCTATAAAAAGCTGTCGCTGCGAATTCTGCTCGATGCCGTCCAAGGTTTTGATGTCTACAATGCCGACAAAAGAACCCGCCAGGGGGTCGGAATTGGGGATTATGCGGAAAAGGAATTGAAAGGCGAATTGCCACGGGGTTACATCTTCTCCATTTACAACACGGAAGCCTGGCGCATCGACGACGGTTCGTTTGTTAAACTTCGCGAACTTTCGTTGAGCTACAAAATGCCCGCACTGGTCAAAAACATGAGCAATTTCAGTGTTTCGCTGATTGGCCGCAACCTTTATTCTTGGGATAAGTACCCCGGTTTCGATCCCGAAACGAACGCGGGTGGTACGTCCGATCTGGTTCGGGGACTTGATTTCGGCAATGTGCCCATTCCGAGAACATATCAGGTTCAACTTTCCGCGACGTTTTAATCCAACTGAAAAAAGGCGCAATTCCGATTCATTGTTTAACTCCTTACGATCATGATTCTCAAAAAACATATAGTAATCGTTTGCCTGTTGGCAATTCTGTTTGGCCAGAATGCCTGCCGAGAAGAGTACCTCAACCCCAGTTCGGCCAGTGAACAGCAGGTTATCAATTCCCCCGACGGTTTGATTGCGATGGCTAACGGCCTGCAATCCCGCTACACAGCCGGACGGCTAGGCGCGATTTACAATGCCGTGGCAACGGGCGGTTTGACTACCCGCGAGTTTCGGGTGCTGAACGCCGGGAACGTCGATGAAGTAGCACTGGAATCCGGGCTGGCCAACGTGACCAATGCCAACTCCGTTGTTCGTCAACTCTGGACCAGTTGCCTGATTACCAACGCCAACGCTGATATTATTCTGGCCAATGCCGATAAGATAGCGGAGGCCGGGACGAAAAGTGGTGTAGTCGCTTACGCGGCCATTTTTAAGGCTTTGTCCCTGGGAACGCTGGCGCAGTTTTTTGAGCAGGCGCCGTTGAAAGCGGGCGAAAATGCGGCCTTTGTTCCACGGGTTCAGTTGCTGAAAGAAGCCGTTACTCAACTGGAATCAGCCGCAACGCTGGTGGCAACGAATCCTTTGTCGACCAAATTCACGACCAGCATCGTCACGGGAATCGATATTCCGAATACCCTGCAGGCATTAATTGCCCGGTACAGCCTGTTTGCGGGAGATTATACCAAAGCGGCAGCCGCTGCCGCGAAAGTCGATCTGACCAAACGATCGTTTTTCTCGTTCGACGACAATACGCGTAATCCCATTTATGAAACTGCTTTTAGTAACCGCAACGTAATCGAACCGGTCAACGCGACGCTGGGCTTACCATCCGGGCTCACCCCTGATCCGGCGGATAAACGGATTCCGTTTTACATCCGGACCACGCCGAGCACGTTGAATCTGGGAACCGGTTTTGCCACGGCCAACAACTCCCCCCTGCCGGTTTATCTGCCGGGCGAAATGTCGCTGATTCGGGCCGAAGCCCTGATTCGCGGCATCAGTGCGGGTGGTGCGCCGACGGATGTGAACATCGCCATTACCGAACTGAACAAGGTGCTGACGAAAACCCCGGCGACCGATGTCTGGGGCGTTGGAGCTGGCTTACCGGCGTATGCAGGTCCGGCGGTTGCGGGTGATGTGCTGAACGAGATTTATAAAAACCGGGCCATTGAACTGGCCTTCAGCGGCTTTCGACTGGAAGACAGCCGTCGTTTCGGTCGTTCAGGGCCGAGTGTAACCGGCGAACGGAACCGCAACTTCATGCCGTATCCGCGAACGGAACGGGATAACAACACGAACACCCCAGCCAAAGATCCGGATTGATGACTGACAAATAACCAGAGACTAACGGGCGATATGCAACATATCGCCCGTTGTTTTTTCGCCCGACGGCAAAACCGCCTTTTGACCGAAAAAAAACATTTAGCTACCAAAACGTACTATGGCGCGAATAATGTGCTGGCACTTCCCAGGCACGAAAACCGCCCTCACTCTCTGTCTGACAATACCTAATTTAATCGGTTAAATATGGACGAATAGACACTCTTCGATGTGTTTTCAAAAGCAAAAAAATAAAAATTAATGCGGTTGTTTTGACACCATTCTTGTAACTGAATACTAAATTAAGGCGATAAATGACTTCAAGACAGTTTACTCGTCTAATGTTTTAACTAGTTTTTTTGACGTAACCTGTTTCTGAAGCCTCACATGGAATACAACCTCAAGATGGAAAAGAGCATCGAACGCGACCGAATTTATACCCGCGCCGATAACAAAGGGTGGAAAAAGTGGGGACCTTATCTGTCGGAACGCTCCTGGGGCACAGTCCGCGAAGATTACAGCGTCCACGGAAATGCCTGGGGTTTTATTACGCACGACATGTCGCGTTCCCGGGCGTATCGCTGGGGCGAAGACGGCATTGGCGGTCTTTCCGATAACAAGGGCCACGTCTGTTTCGCGCTGGCTTTCTGGAACCATAAGGATGCCATTATCAAAGAGCGGCTTTTTGGTCTGACCGGGCCCGAAGGAAACCACGGCGAGGACGTAAAGGAAATCTACTATTACCTGGATAGTACGCCCACGCACTCGTACATGAAAATGCTGTACAAGTATCCGCAGCAGGCATTTCCGTATTCCCGGCTGGTGGATGAAGCCCGTCGTCGAAACCGGCTGGAGCCGGAATTTGAGCTAGTCGAAACCGGTATTTTTGACTCGAATCAGTACTTCGATATCTTCATCGAATACGCCAAAAACGGCGAGAATGACATTCTGATCAAGATTACGGCGCATAACCGCTACACCAAGGCTGCCAAACTGACGATGCTGCCAACCCTCTGGTTCCGCAACACCTGGTCGTGGGGCTACGAGCAATATGCCTACAAACCGATTCTGAACGGCATTTCTACCACCCAGATTGCGGTCGATCATAAGTTGCTGGGGAAATACAAATTGTATTGTGAGGAAGCTGATGAATTGTTGTTCTGCGAAAACGAAACCAACACGGAGCGGCTTTACGGCATTCCGAACGAGTCGCTGTTTTGCAAGGACGGCATCAACGATTACATCACCACAGGCGAAAAAAAATACGTCAATCCGAACCAGATTGGCTCCAAAGCCTCGGCCCGGTACATGCGGACCGTTCCGGCGGGCGAATCGACCACCATTCGGCTGCGGTTTAGTCAGGATACGCACAACGGCCAGCCGTTTGCCGATTTTGATGCAATTTTCGATCAGCGGCTGGCGGAAGCGGACGAATTTTACGATCAGTTGCAGCACAACGTGACCGATCCGGAATTACGAAACATCCAGCGGCAGGCTTACGCGGGCATGTTGTGGAATAAGCAATTCTATTATTATAATGTAAACGAGTGGCTGAAAGGCGACCCGAAAATGCCCACGCCCTTCCACGGACGGGCTTACCAGCGCAATTCGAGCTGGCGGCATATGTACACCGCCAACATTTTGTCGATGCCTGATAAATGGGAATATCCGTGGTTTGCGGCCTGGGATCTGGCGTTCCATACGCTGACGCTGGCCCGACTCGATCCGCATTTTGCCAAACGTCAGTTAGCGGTTATTTTACGGGAGTATTACATGCACCCGAACGGCCAGATTCCGGCTTACGAGTGGAATTTTAGTGACGTAAACCCGCCGGTTCATGCCTGGGCCACCTGGAAGGTTTACGAGATCGACCGGGATATGAACGGCAAAGGCGACATCAATTTTCTGGAACGGGTGTTTCATAAATTGCTGCTCAATTTTACGTGGTGGGTGAACCGGAAAGACATCAGCGGCAATAGCGTTTTTGGGGGCGGATTCCTGGGTCTTGATAACATTGGGGTCTTTGATCGCAGTCAGCCGTTGCCGATGGGCGGGCACATTGAACAGGCCGACGGTACGGGCTGGATGGCAATGTATACGCTGAATATGCTCCGGATTTCCTGCGAAATTGCCCTGACCCGACCCACGTATCAGGACATGGCGTCCAAGTTTTTCGAGCACTTTCTGCACATCGCCGGTGCCATGAAAAACCTGGGGGGACAGGGCATCAGCCTGTGGGACGAAGACGATCAGTTCTACTACGACGTGCTGCACACCCCGAACAACGCCAGCATGTTGTTGAAAATCCGTTCGATGGTAGGTCTGATTCCGCTGTTTGCCGTCGAGATTCTGGACGACGATCTGCTGGAAAAATTACCGGATTTCAAACGCCGGGTCGAGTGGGTGTTGACCAACCGTCCGGATCTGGCGTCGATGATTTCGCGCTGGCACGAACCGGGCAAGGGCGCCACGCACCTGCTGTCGCTGCTCCGTGGTCACCGGATGAAAATGTTGCTCAAACGGATGTTCGACGAAACGGAATTCCTGTCTGATTATGGCATTCGGGCGCTGTCGAAATACCACGGCGAAAAACCGTATGAGTTCAATCTGAACGGCGAAATTTTCCAGGTGAAATACGTGCCCAACGAGTCCGAAACGAGTCTTTTCGGTGGTAATTCCAACTGGCGCGGCCCCATCTGGTTCCCGGTCAATTACCTGCTGATCGACTCCCTGCTGAAATTCTACAACTATTACGGCGACGATTTCGAGATTGAATACCCAACCAATTCCGGTCAGGTCATGAGCATTAAGGAAGCGACCGTGTTGGTGGCGGAACGGCTGGTTAACATTTTTCGGCGCGATGAAACGGGCCGGATTCCGGCTTACAACGGCTACGAAAAATACCAGGATGATCCGTATTTCAAGGACTTGCACCTGTTTTTCGAGTATTTCCACGGCGACAACGGCAGCGGCCTCGGTGCCAATCACCAAACCGGCTGGACCGGCCTCGTTGCCGATCTGATCGAGTTTTTATACCAACACCGGTTACAGCACGAACCGGTACACGCTAAAGTCCTGTAAATCAGAGAGACTGTCTAAAAATCTCATCTTCTACGTAAAGGTCTGCCCCCAACCCCCTAAAGGCCGGGCGGCCGGTGCCGGGCTTCGAGACGCCGATTAAAGCCCGGCACC